>NZ_FXWG01000005.1 GCF_900177715.1 Altererythrobacter xiamenensis
GGAACACACTCATGAAACCTATTCAGACGGCCTGTTTTGCGGCCATTTCGGCTCTTGCCCTTACTGCCTGTGGCGGTGATGCGGGCGGTGGCGGCGGCAGCCGCGATTCGATCCGCGCGGTCGGCTCCTCGACCGTATTTCCCTTTGCCAAAATGGTTGCCGAGAGCTTCGCCCGCTCGAACCCCGACATGAAATCACCGCTGATCGAATCGACCGGTTCGGGCGGCGGCATCAAGCTGTTCTGTTCGGGCGTCGGCGCCGACACGCCCGACATGGCCAACGCCTCGCGCCGCATGAAGCTCGGCGAGTTCGAGGACTGCCAGGAAAACGGCGTCACCGACGTGATCGAGCTGCAGGTCGGCCTCGACGGGATCGCCTTTGCCTCGGCGCAGGGCGGCATCATGATGAACCTCACGCCCAAGATCGTTTACGAGGCACTCGCCGCATCGCCCTATGGCGGTGAGCAGACCAACGAGACCTGGGCCGATGTCGATCCCTCGCTGCCCGACGAGCCGATCCTCGTCTACGGCCCGCCGTCGACCTCGGGCACGCGCGATGCGCTCAAGGAACTCGTCCTCGAAGTCGGCTGCGACACCAATGCCGAGATGAAGGCGCTGAAGGAGACCGACGAGGATCGCCATGCCCAGTTGTGCACCGAAGTGCGCGCGGACGGCGCCTATGTCGACCAGGGCGAGCAGGACAACCTGATCGTCCAGAAGATCGGCAATAACGACAAGGCCGTAGGCGTGTTCGGTTACAGCTATCTCGAAGAGAATGCCGACAAGGTGCAGGGCCTGCCGATGAACGGGGTCGAGCCGACCTACGAGAACATCTCGAGCTTCGAATATCCCGGCGCGCGTCCGCTCTACGTTTACGTCAAGAAGGCGCATGTCGCGGCGATCCCGGGGCTTGAAGGCTTCCTTCAGGAGTGGGTCAAGATGTGGAAGAAGGACGGTCCGCTTGCGCAGATCGGCCTGGTTGCATCGCCCGACGACGTGATGGCCGCCAACGAGAAGGCCGTGACCGAGCTGACCACGATCAGCGCCGACGACCTCAAGTAAACCCCCGACCCGATACAGCCATCGCTGCATCAGCGAGAAGCGCCGCTCCGTCACACAGACGGGGCGGCGTTTTTGTTGAG
>NZ_FXWG01000004.1 GCF_900177715.1 Altererythrobacter xiamenensis
CGCCTTCACCGGCGGAAGGCTGTCCCGGCTGGAGGGTTCGCTCCTTGTGACAGGCTATGCAGGCTACACTGCGGTCACCGCCGGCCTGGTATGATTCGAACGCCTCAGCGCTCGAAGGGCGCACGGCCCATGGCCAAGCTGATTGCGCGGGTCCGATACCCTTTTGCTGCCGTAACGGCTTTGACACACGGCCACCGCGCGCCCATTCATGCGGCAAAGGAGAGTGACAATGGCTGACACCGACACCCGCGAGTTCGACATCATCGTCTATGGCGCCACCGGCTACACCGGCCGGCTCGTCGCCGAATATCTCGACAAGCACTATGCGGGCCGGGATGACGGACCCAATTGGGCCATGGCCGGGCGAAGCCAGGCGAAGCTCGAGAATGTCCGCGACGAGATCGGCGCGCCTGCCGATACGCCGCTGGTGGTCGCCGACGCGGACGATCCGGCGAGCCTCGAAGCGATGTGCCGCCGCGCCCGCGTCATCATCTCGACCGTCGGCCCCTACCAGCTCTATGGCGATGCGCTGGTCGCTGCCTGCGTCAAGACCGGCACCGATTATGCCGACCTGTGCGGCGAGCCGGCCTGGATGCGCGAGAAGATCGATCAGCATCACGAAGACGCGAAGAAAACCGGCGCGCATATCTGCTTCTCGTCCGGCTTCGATTCGATCCCCTTCGACCTCGGCGTGCTGATGCTCCAGAAGGAAGCGGAGAAGCGCTTCGGCAAGCCTGCACCGCGTGTGCGCGGCCGCGTGCGAGCGATGCAGGGCACCTTCTCGGGCGGGACCGCAGCCAGCCTGACCGCGACGATGAAGGCGGCGGCCAAGAACCCGAAGATCATCAAGATCCTCGGCAGCTCGTTCGGCCTGACGCCGGGCTTCGAGGGGCCGGACCAGCCCTCGGGCATGGTCCCGCGCTACGAGAAGGATCTCGACAAATGGGCCGCGCCCTTCGTGATGGCGCCGATCAACACCAAGAACGTCCACCGCACCAACTTCCTGGCCGGGCACCCCTATGGCGAGGACTTCCGCTATGACGAAATGGTGCTGACCAGCCCGGGTGAAGCGGGCAAGAAAATGGCCGATGCAGCGGTCGACATGATGAAAAACCCGTTCGGTGCGAAGCCGCCCAAGCCGGGCGAGGGGCCAAGCAAGGAAGAGCGCGAGAACGGCTTTTACGACGTGCTATTCATCGGCGACATGCCCGATGGTGAAAGCATCCGGTACGGGGTGAAGGGGAAATACGATCCGGGCTATGGCTCGACCAGCCGCATGCTCGCCGAAACGGGCATAGCGCTGCTGTCATGCGACAAGCCGGGCGGCGTCGGCACACCCGGCTATTTCCTCGGCGAAGACCTCGTGAAACGGCTCGAAGAACACGCGGAAATCAGCTTCGCCGCGGAATAGGAGGGCCGATCGCGCGATCGCCGATCCGGAACTGGCATCCCTCTTTCCCCGTTGAACGGATGAACCCGTTCCGCTCACGAGGAGAAGAGCAATGTCACTTCTGGCTCAACAGATCATCATATTCGCGCTCGGCGCAGCCGCCTTGATCAGCGGCATCTGGCTGTTCGCTCACGCGCGAGACGTCGCCCGCGTTTTCAGAACCGTGCCGCAGATCGAGCCGGGTCCGGGGCGAAAGCAGGCAAGCCGCAAAACGGTTGTCGGGATGCTCATCCTGTTCAACCTGAGCTGGATCGGTGCGCTCCTATTCTGGGCCGTCACGTATGGCGCGGTCTTCTGATCAGCCTCGATGGTTGTCAGAAACTGAACCGCACGCTGGCCTTGGCGTTGCGTCCGGCGAGCGGGACGAAATCCTTGGTGAAGCTGGCGTGGCGGCGACCGGTTACGTCGAAGACATTGTCGACACCAACGAGAACGGTAACCGATTCCTCGGCCAGCGGGCGCCAGCTGAGCGACAGGTTTACCAGCGCAAAGTCGCTCGTCGGCGTTTCGAAATCGGCAACCCGGTCCTGCTCGGCGAACCACTGGACCTCGGCTCGCGCGTCGAAGCTCTCGGTCTGTGCCTCGAGCGCACCCAGCAGGCTCAATGGCGGGATGCGCGGGAGCGGCGTGCCATCATCGAGTTCGGCCTTGATGTAATCCCCGCGTACATCAGCCAGCAGGGCGAAGTCGCCGGTATCATAGAGCGGAAGGCTGACCTCCGCCTCGACCCCGAAATACTTCGCGTCATCCTGCAAATACTGGAAAACCGGAAGGTCATCCTCCTCCAGTCCGGTATCGACGAGGTAGATGTAATTGTCGAACCAGCTTTGATAGACGGCGGCGCTCAGTTGTACTCCACCGATGCGGCCACGCACGAAGGCCTCGAGCCCCAGCGCGGTCTCCGTATCAAGAAATGGATCGCCAATCTCGAACGCCTGTGTCGCGATGTGCGGTCCCTCGGAATAAAGCTCCTCCGCGCTCGGCGCGCGTTCGGCACGTGAGGCGTTGACGCCGAACCGTAGCGCATCGTCAGTCTCGTATATGACCCCTACAGCGCCGGAGAAGGTGCTGAAATCGCGTGCAAGCCCCAGGGTTTGCGCTTCGACATCGGTGGCTTCGAAACGTGCGGCTGCTTCTATCTGGACGGGACCGTTGCCGAACTCCTGCAGGGTGAACAGCGAATACTGGTCGGTGACGTTGGGTGAGACATAAGCTTCCGCACCTTCGGCAAAGAAATCTCGATAGTAATACTGGCTGCCGATCGAACCGCGCCACCAACCGCGATCCTTCTGCGCCAGCTCTACACGCGCTTCGATGCCTTGCACGTCAAAAGTGGTGCCGACTTCGTCACCTTCGAACTCGGTATGGGTATAGTCCGAATAGCCAGCGCGCATGATCAGGCGTTCGAAGAAACCATCGCCAAGCGCGATGTCGCCACGAAAATCGGCCCGGACCTGCTCGAGGTCGATCGAGACACGCTCTTCGCCTTCTTCCTCGCCGCCTTCTTCTTCGCCCTCTTCACCTTCCTCGCCATGATGATGCCCAGCGCCGGGGCGGCCGGGGACGCCGTAGCGCGTATCGTAAAACCCGACCGAGGCGCCGAAGTTGCTCTCGCCCGCGAAGATCGAGAATCCCGCGTTGCCGGTGTAGGTGCGGGTCGCGCTGTTGGGCAGGACACCGCGCTGGTCCGCCGCTTCGCGCAGCTCATCGGCTTCTTCGAACTCGCCCTCGGCTTCTTCCTCGGCTGCCTCTTCGAGAAGCTCTGCCCGCAAACTGTCCGAGACGGTGAAACCGGCGACACTCATATCGTCGGTCTCGCGGTAGCTGCCGTCGAAATGGACGACGAGATGCGAAGAAACCGGGAGGTCGATCGAGGCACCGCCTTCGATCTTGTCGTATGCGTCATCAACCGCGAGAAGACCGTCAAAATGGATCGGTTCGTCCGGCGTCCGGCGCGGAATACGCTTGTCGATGACATTGACCGCGCCTCCGATCGCCTGGCTGCCATAGAGCATGACAGCAGGGCCGCGCAGCACCTCGATACGCTCGGCCGTGAGCGGATCGATCGTGGTTGCATGGTCGACCGACGTGTTCGAAACGTCGATCGAGCCGAGCCCGTCGATCAGAACCCGCACGCGTTCACCCTGGAAGCCGCGCAGGACCGGCCTCGATGAGCCGGGCGAGAAACTGGTGGCCGAAACTCCGGGCAACTTCACCAGCACTTCGCCAAGCTGGCCCGCGAGGTTTTCCTGAATGTCATCCGCCTCGAACACCGAAGTTCCGGCGAGGATATCGAGCTGTGCAAGGCCAGCTGCCGACACGATGATATTGTTCTGGTAATCGAGCGTCCGGTTATGGAAGTCGTCGTCGACCCGATCGGCGGCTCGCCCTTCGCGGGCCCTTTCCTCCGCATGATCCTGGGCTGGAGTTTGCTGTTCGGATTCTGCGTCCTGAGCGTAGGCAGGAGTATGAGAGAGGGCGATCGCAAGCGTGCTGGCAACAGCGAAAACCGAAGTTCTGGTCATGAGAGAGAGCATTCCGAGAATTAAAGTTTATGTGACAACGTATCATCCACCTAGCATCTGTTCTCGATTATGCAACCCTCGCACGTGCAGCATCGACGAACGGCGCAATGCGTCCGATGGTTGGTGGCCAGATCGGCCATTTTTCACGATTTCGAGAGTAATGGAGCGGGCGAGGCGATTCGAACGCCCGACCCCAACCTTGGCAAGGTTGTGCTCTACCCCTGAGCTACGCCCGCTCACTGGCGCTCACCCGGGAATCAATGTGTCCCGGTGGGGAGGCGCGCAACTAGCAACGCTTTTATAGCACGGCAAGCGGAAAATCGCAGGCAATTGGACGCGGCCCGGTTTACCCTTCACATTGGGCCTAAAAGGCCCACATTGGGCACGAACGATACAACGCATACAGTAAGCAAGGGGACAGAACTTGGCCAGCATGGGTCTGAACATCGACGAACAGAAGGCTGTCGATCGCTTCCGTACGAAGGTCGTCGAGCCATCGATGAAGAAGCTGGTGATCCTCGACTTCTGGGCCGAATGGTGCGGGCCGTGCAAGGCGCTGGCGCCGATGCTGGAGAAGGTCGCCGGCGAATATGCCGACAAGGGTGTGGTCCTGGCCAAGGTCGATGTCGACGAGGAAAAGTTCATCGCCTCGCAGTTCCAGGTGCAATCGATCCCGACCGTCTATGCCATGTTCCAGGGCCAGCCGGTCGCAGACCTCACCAATGCGCGCAGCGAATCGCAGTTGAAGCAGGTGCTCGACCAGCTCCTCGCCCAGCTTCCGATCGAGGCTGGCGCGGGCGATGACACCGCACAGCCGGGTGCGCCCTCCAAGGAAGATCTCGAACAGTTCATCGGACTGGGCGAACAAGCGCTGTCGGATGGCGATGCGCAGCGCGCCGCCGGTATCTTCGGGCAGGTCGTGGAGATGGCGCCGGACAGTGCGCCAGCCCATGCCGGTCTTATCCGCGCGCTTGTCCAGCTCGAGCAGGTCGAGGAGGCCAGGGCCGTGCTGCAGTCGGCCGAGAGCAATCCCAAGATCGCTGGCGATCCTTCACTGGACGCCGCAAGGAGCGCGCTCGATCTCGCCGGAAACCAGGTCGACGAAGGCGAGCTTGAAGCTCTTCGCAACGACGCGCAGGCTGCGCCTGACGACATGGACAAGCAACTCGCCTATGCCGAAGCGGCCTTTGCCGCCGGCAAACGCGACGAAGCCGCCGACACGCTGCTCGCCATGGTCGAGAAGGACCGCGAATGGAACGAAGGCGCTGCGCGGACCAAGCTTCTGCAGATTTTCGAAGCGGTCGGCCTCGAAGACGAATGGGTCGTGGCAACGCGTCGTCGCCTGTCCAAGATTCTGTTCGGATAATCGGATGAGCAAGCGCCTCTCGATCTTTCCCCTGCCCGGTGCGATCCTGTTTCCCGGGCTGCAGCTGCCGCTCCATATTTTCGAGCCGCGCTACAAGGCGCTGGTTTCCGATGCGCTAGCCCGCGACCGGAAGATTGCGATGGTGCAGCCGCAGAAGCCGGTCGATGGCGCGCCGCTCTACGCGGTCGGCTGCGTCGGGCGGATCGGCGAGATCGAGGCGATGGAGGACGGGCGGTTCAACCTCGTCCTCGAAGGGGAAGCGCGTTTCCAGATCGTGCGCGAGCTCGACGTCACGACCGCCTTCCGCCAGGTCGAGGCGGAACTGATCGAGGACGACGAGTACGAGGCGCTTTCGAGCGTCGAGCGCGCGGGCTTCGAGCAGGAAGCAAGGCGCTTTGCCGATGTCCAGGGCTACAGCGTCGATTGGGATTCGGTGTCGCGGCTCGATGACCAGTCGCTGATCAATGGCGTCTCCCAGATCGCTCCGTTCGACCCGGCCAGCAAACAGGCGCTGCTCGAATGCGATACGATCGCGGACCGCTGCGAATTGCTGATCCAGCTGATGCAATTCTACGGGTTGCGCGATGGCGGCGACGGCGAAATCGTCACCTTGCAATAGGGCTTGAGCGGCCCCATCCGGGTCCGCATCCTCGGCACCATGCCCTTCGCTTCGCTCCGGTGCACCTGCGGACGCGCGGTCGCGCTAGCACTCGCCTTCGGCTCGCGAACGGAACGCGCCCGGATAGGCGTGCGCAAGAATCAGATCCCGAACGCGCCCCGCAATCCGTCGATCACATATTGCGCGGCGAGCGCGGCCAGCAGCACACCCAGCAGCCGCGTGATCACCGCTTCCACGCGGTCGCCAAGCAACCGGATCAACGGACCTGCCGCGACCAGCGCTAGCGCGGTGATGACGAGCACGCTGGCCAGCGCGCCAAGCACGACCAGCGATTGTTCGAAGCCGGCTGCCTCGTTCATCAGCAGCATGATCGCCGCGATCGCGCCCGGCCCCGCCAGCATCGGCATGGCCATGGGGAAAACAGAAACATCTTCCACCTGCTCGCTCGCTGCGACTTTCTCCGCGCGTTCCTCGCGGCGCTGCGTACGTTTCTCGAACACCATTTCCCAGGCGATCCAGAACAGCATGAACCCGCCGGCGATGCGGAAGCTGTCGAGTTCGATATGAAGTGCGCCGAGAAGGTCTTCGCCGAATAGTGCGAAAACGAGCAGGATCACCGCTGCAATGGCGCTGGCGCGCAAGGCCATCGCGGTTCGCTGCGCGGAACTCGCCCCCTTGGTCATGCCAGCATAGATCGGCGCACACCCGGGCGGGTCGATAACCACGAACAGCGTGATGAAGGCAGAGATGAACAGCTGCGTCATGGGTCAGTTGACCCCGCCAGCTGGCCAAAGCTCGTCCATCGCCACTTCCCAATTGCCGTCAGCCAGCCAATAGGCAGTGAACTTGCGCTCTCCCTCGCCGACATGTTCCCAGCGATAGGCGAGCGTGCCGTCAGGCGAAACGCCCGACGCGCTTTCGAGCGGTAGCGCAGGTCGTGGTTCTTCGCCCTTGTGGCAGTCGGCGACATGGCCGCGGACCGAATCCATTGCCGTGACCACGATGTCGCCTTCCTCGGGCACGGCGCGTGGCGGCGGCTGCGGATCATCGGGCGTGCCCGAATCGTAAACCCAGCGATACTCGCCCTCAGGCTGGCGCTGCCATACGGTGATGAAATTGCCGACGATGCCATCGGGATCGCGAAAACGCCCGGTACTCACGGCAAGCTTCGCGTCGCAGCTCATCCAGATCTCGCGCGGCCCCCACTGGACAGCTGCCGGAGGATCGTCCTGCGCAGCAAGCCAGGGTTCTGCCGGAATAGCGCCATTGACGCCGTGAATTATCGCGCCTGGTGCAGCGAAGGCGCGGAAGGCGGTCCACTGACCTTCTTCGCGCGCCATGCGGGCGAATGCGCTTTCGGTGGCGACGATCCTGCTCGGCTGGGCCTCCCCGGGTGCCCCCGAGATCGAACGCTCGATAACCTGGTCGGAGAAGCGCGGACGCTGGCCGCCACTGCAGGCGGCGAGCGCAAATGTCGTGGCAAGGATTATCGAGGCTCTGATCATGAATCGCCCCTAGCCGCTGACGATCCGATTGTCGAAGGGTTCAGAGACCCTCGGGCGCGTCCATGCCCTCGTTGCGATAGGCGGCGACGAGCGTGTTCCTCAGCAGGACCGCGATAGTCATCGGGCCGACCCCGCCCGGCACGGGGGTGATTGCTGCTGCGACTTCGGCCGCTTCGTCATAGGCGACGTCGCCCACGAGCTTGCCCTTCTCCTTGCCCGGTTCGGGCGCGAGCCGGTTGATACCGACGTCGATCACCGTTGCGCCTTCCTTGAGCCACTCGGCCTTGACCATCTCAGGTCTGCCCACCGCCGCCACGACGATATCGGCGCGTTTCACAACGCCGGGCAAATCCCTGGTCCGGCTATGCGCAATGGTGACCGTGGCATTGGCATCGAGCAGGAGCTGCGCCATCGGCTTGCCGACGATGTTCGAGCGGCCGATTACCACCGCCTCCAGGCCCGAGAGGTCGCCCAGCCGGTCCGCCAGCAGCATCATGCAGCCGAGTGGCGTGCAAGGCACGAAGCCCGACTGGCCGACCGAGAGGCGACCGGCGTTGATGACGTGAAAGCCGTCGACGTCCTTGTCGGGCGAAATCTCCGAGATGATCGCCTGCTCGTCGAGGTGATCGGGAAGCGGCAGCTGCACCAGGATGCCGTCGACAGCAGGATCGTTGTTGAGCCGATCGACCAGCGCCAGCAAGTCCTCCTCGCTGGTATTGGCAGGCAGGCGATGTTCGAAGCTGTTCATGTTGGCGGCAAGCGTCGCCTTGCCCTTCGAGCCGACATAGACCTGGCTCGCCGGATCCTCACCCACCAACACGACGGCAAGGCCCGGTTTTCGGCCAGCCTTGTTCTCGAATGCCTTTGCCATGTCGCCAACCCGCTCGCGCAGGCGCGCGGCGAAGGCTTTTCCGTCAATGCGTGTAGCTGTCATGCGCGCTCCTTTATTGCGTGCGCGCCGGCGATCAAGGGCAAAGGCGATGTCGCCTAGGCCCAAAGCCTCTTCAGACGCTGCGAATTACACTCGCGAGCACGATCAGGATGATTTGCAGGAGGATGATCAGCACCAGCGGCGAAAAGTCGATTGCACCGGTCTGAGGCATCATGTTGCGGATCGGTCGCAAAATCGGGTCGAGCAGGCGGTTGATGGCATTGTAGAACGCCATCAGGAAATCATTGCTCTGGTTGACCACGTTGAAAGCGAAAAGCAGCCCGATGATGAACTGAATGATGATCAGCATCACCAGCACATTCGTCAGCAGCGAGATGATCTCGTAAAGCGCGTAAAGGCCTTGCATGGCTTTCGATATTCCTCGTTAAAACGTCCCGTTGATTGCGTATTAGCTTGCTAACACGCCTAAGGCCACCCCCGGCGCGCACCCGTGATGTTTCAGGCGCGCACCAATGTACCCGCACCGCGCGCGGTGAAGAACTCGAGCAGCATCGCATGCGGCTCGCGCCCGTCGAGCACGACTGCCGCCTCGCACCCGGCCTCGACCGCATCCACGCACGTCTCGAGCTTGGGGATCATCCCGCCGGAAATCGTGCCGTCTTTCCTGAGCGCCTCGATCTTTGACGGGTCGAGATCGGTGATCAACTTGCCGTCCTTGCCAAGCACACCTGCGACATCGGTAAGCAGGAACAGCCGCGCCGCACCCAGCGCCGCCGCGATGGCACCCGCCATCGTATCGGCGTTGATGTTGTAGGTCTCGCCATCCATGCCCGCACCGATCGGCGCGATGATCGGGATCATGCCCGATGCGACAGCCGTGTCGATGATCGTCGTGTCGACATTCGCCGGCTCGCCCACGAAACCGAGGTCGACCGCTCGCTCTATGTTGCTTTCCGGATCCTTGGTCGTTCGCTCGACCTTGGTCGCGGTGACAAGACCGCCATCCTTGCCCGAAATGCCGATCGCCTTGCCGCCGGCGCTCGCGATCCAGCCGACCAGCTGCTTGTTGATCGCGCCCGACAAGACCATTTCGGCAACTTCCGCTGTCGCCTTGTCGGTGACGCGCAGCCCGTCGACGAAGGTGCTTTCGACGCCGAGCTTCTTGAGCATCGCGCCGATCTGCGGGCCCCCGCCATGTACGACTACCGGGTTGATGCCGACCGCCTTCAGCAGCACGATATCCTCGGCAAACTCGCGCGCCGCCTTGGGGTTGCCCATGGCATGGCCGCCGTACTTCACCACGAAAGTACGTCCGGCATAGCGCTGGAAATAGGGCAGCGCCTCGATCAGCACTTCGGCCTTTTCGAGCATGGTCTTGTCGCTCTGCGCGCTCATCGAATTGCTTCTCCACCTGTATCGCCCGCGCGCTTAGCCGCTTGGCGGGGGCTAGGAAAGCCCGCATGCCGTGCTACCCGCTAGTGCAATGGGCAGGATCTCCCCCTTTCGCAAACGCCGCAAGGTCAAGCCGCCGCGATTTCGCACGGGGCGGAGGAAGCGCATCTGGCGGGCAAGATTGCGCGCATGGTTCGGTCCGGTTCTGCTGATGGGGGCATTGGTCGCAGTCTGGCTGTTCGCCGCGCCAGCCGCCAAACCCGAATGGACGCCCAGCTCCCATTCGAACTTCGGCCTGTGCGGTGAACGTGGCCGCCCCTTCGCCTGCGTCACAGATGGCGACACGGTGACGCTGGGTTATGGCCAGACCGCGCGCCGCATCCGCCTGACAGGTTTCGACACGCCGGAACTCGACGGCGCTTGCCCGGCTGAAGCGTCCCGCGCTCAGGAAGCGCGGCTCGCGCTGCAAAGCTGGCTAAACGCTGGTCCCTTCGAATGGGACGGAGGCAGCCAGCCTCCCTATGATCGCTATGGGCGCGAGCTGCGGAGTGTCCGCCGGGTTCACCCGGATGGGCGCGTCGAGAAGCTGGCCGACACCATGGTAGATGCAAGCCTGGCAAACACCGACGACTGGGGCCTTTTCGCGCGAGACTGGTGCGGGTGAGCCACCGCTCACCCGACACTATCTAGCGATCATTCGGAGGTTTCGGCCTCGCCCTCGGCAGTCTCTTCGTCAGGCGTGACGTTTCTCATTTCGGTGTCGGGAGTATCGACCGGAACTGCTTCGGGATCGACATCGCTGACGATCAGTTCGCCGCCGCTTTCATCGGTCGCGTCGACTTCGTAGGATTTCTCTTCCTGCTCGGCGCAGGCCGCTAGCAAGGCCGCACTGCCAAGCGCCAGCAGCGCACTCATGGTTGTCTTGCGCATCGTCTCTTCTCCTTCTCTTCGCTGCTTCCAGCTTTGAAACCTGGAATTGATTCTAAAGGCGATAAAACGCGCAGTCCTTGTTCTCGATCAATTTCGCTCTTGGGACAGTGCGTTTCCGCCGCTCAATAGGCGTTCAGGCCAAATCCGCGTCGCTGCAGTTCGGCGTGAGCAACCGTCCCGCTGGGCGCGACCTTCACACCTTCGAGCAGGTCCGTATTGCCGACCTTGTGGTATTTCGCAGCGACACCGCAGACCCAGATCTCTGCCCCGCGCGCGATGAGTTCGGCCACGTCGTTATACGCCTGATTGCGCAAGGGTGTGCCGTCCTCGTCCTGATACTTTGCGCCATATCGCGCGTCGTTCACCACGTCGAACACCGCCGGGCCGTGAACCACGATCGCAGTCTTCACCGCCTCGGGTGCAACGCCTTCGGCCTCCATTGCGCGCTGGAAGGCGAGTGCGCGTGCGAAGGCGCCATTGGGCTTGCCCGCGGCGCTTTCATAGGCATCGAAGCTGTGTTTCCATTCCCCATCGGCCGGGAACTCCATGTCCGAGGTGATCTCCACCTCTGCACTTTCATGGTGATCGGCAAGTGCGGGCGCGGCGAGCATCGCCAGCGGTGCGATGGCGGTAGCAAGGGCAAGTGAACGGCGCATAGGCGGTGTCTCCCGGAAAAGCGTTGAATACCTTGTGCCAACCCCCTCACCTTGCGGCAAGGGCATCGCACCATGTAGCATCACAGCGCAGCCACCGGAGGATGCATTATGGACGATGACAGACGCAACGATCGGCGCGATTACGCGGATCGCCTCAAGGGCGAGCGGCGCGAAAACGACCGGGACCACTCCGGCATCGAAAAGCGCTCGGGCGACCGGCGTTCAGGCACCGACCGCCGCGAGCGCGACTAGTCCTATTTCGAGGTCGAGCGCAGGTGGCGCTTATTCGACCGGTTCGATCTCCACATCCGGGGTCTCCTCGGGCGCTTCAACGCCCTGCACTTCCGGCAGAGTGGGGTCATTCACATTCAGATCCGTATCGAGACGCTCCTCGGCCTGCTCCGACGCGGTCACATCGGTCACGTTGTCATCGGCATCGCCTTCGGGGTTGAAGAAGATGATCACCACTGCAACGCCGAGCGCGACGAGCAGCGCGACCCAGAGCCAGCGCGTGGGGGGATTGGAATCGGGAACGGCGTCACTCATGAAAGAACTCCTGCTTTAGCGTATGCCGAACCAACGGGTCGGCCCGCCCACCGTTCCGAAAAGCCGCCACGCTGGGCTTTGCCACAAGGCTGGGCTAGAGCGAGAGCATGACCGGATTTCCTCCCATTCTCGCCCCTGAAATTGCGATGGCCGCCCCGATTGCCGGCGCGCTTGCCGCATGCGCGCCAGCCGCAGAACCTGCGCCACCTCCTTCGCCGCAGGAGGCGTTCTGGACCGCGCTTTCGAGCCATTGCGGCACAGACGGCGACGGGCGCGCCTATGCGGGCGAACTGGTGAGCGAGGACGAGCGCGATGCCGACTGGCGGGGCCGCGCCATGATCGCGCACTGGGCCGAGTGTTCGGACGATCGCATCGCCATCGCCTTCCACACCGAAGACCCGGAGCGTGAAGACGGCTGGGACCGCTCTCGCACATGGCTCGTCACCCGGTCGGGAGAGGGCGAAGACATGCGCATCACCCTGAAGCACGATCACCGCCATGACGACGGCGAAGCGGACGCGGTCACCTTCTACGGCGGCACGACTCAAAGTGCCGGTGAGCAGGGCGCGCAGGACTTCCCGGTCGACGAGGAGAGCATCACGCTCTTCACCCGCGAAGGCCTCGACGCATCGCTCACCAATGTCTGGCGGCTCGAGGTCGACCCGGCAGGCAGCGAGAACCCGCGCTTCACCTACCAGCTGACCCGCCGCAATGACGAAACGCGCCTGTTCCGCGTCAGCTTCGACGCGAGCCAGCCGGTCGAGCCGCCCCCGTCCGCCTGGGGCTGGGAATAGGGCGAAGCGGGTGCTCGGGTTCCGGCGCGTCAGGCTTCGGCGCGCGCTTTCGCCACGATCGCGGCGATCTCGTCGAGCATCGCCAGCCGCTTCTTCTTGAGCTCTTCGGCGTGTTCGTCGCTCAGCGGCTCGGCCTCGCTCTCGTGGCGATGCACCTCGCGGTTGAGCTCGTGATACTCCTCGGCGATCCGCGCGAAATGCGCATCCTCCTGCTTGAGGCGCGTGATCAGCGCGCGGTCGCGCCTGAAGATCTCGGTGAGTTCGTTCGGGGTATGCTGGGACATTGCCGGGTTTTCCTTCTCTCGATTTGTGAATGGAACCTAGCGCCGGCCCGCAGGCGCTTCCTTGTCCTGGATCAAATTCGCAAACGGTCGAATGCGCGCGGGGAAGCACGCTCTGAAGCACGCGCCGAAGCACTTTGGGCCATTCCAACAAACTTGACACAATTGACACCCGGTCAAGCGGGCGAATCGGGCACATCCCACTGATTTTGCGTGGGAATTGCGCCGGATGCCAGCTTGACACTATGCCTACATTTTTCGCCTGGCGAAAAGGGGGGTGGAGGATGGCCATGGCTCTGCCCTAGCAAGCCATCATGCGAGTAGGAAAATGGCGATAGCGCGGGCATGACCGGCTCGAAGGTTCGATTAATCGCTGGTATGGCAGCCGGGCGTGCAGCCCGGAGGGGTACTGCCCGCCCGCCGCAAGGGGACACGCCGATGAGCCGCATCGCCAAAGCCGGTCTTGCCTATTGGGCGGCGATCTTCGCGCTCGGCTTCGCGCTCGGCACCGTGCGGACGCTGTGGGGTGCGGAGGCGCTGGGGGAGGCGCGCTTCATCCTGATCGAAGTGCCGGTGATGCTGCTCGCGAGCTTTGCCGCGGCGCATTGGTTGACCCGGCGTTTCGACATTGCGAGCACGGGCGCGGCGCTCGGCATGGGCGCGCTCGCTTTCGCATTGCTGATGGCGGCGGAGGTTGCGCTGTCGGCCGCGCTGGGGCTGAGCGTTTCGCTATGGATTTCGGGCCTGCTCGCGCCGCCCGGCCTCTATGGCTTCCTCGGCCAGATCGCCTTCGGCCTGATGCCTGTGCTCGCGCGACCTCGCGACGAGTAGCCGCGCCGCTAGTCAGAGGTCGCTGAACAGGCTTTGGATGAAGTGCGCGAGGGTGTCCCAGCCGAGCGTGAAACCGAGGATCAGGACCACGGCCTGAAGTCCCGCGATGAAATGAAGGGTATTGCTGAAAGGCTGCTTGCGCGTCTTGTGGCGGAACAGGTGGCGGGCGGCATGGGGCACTCCGAAGGCTAATCGCGGAAAGCCTTTCCCAAAAGATTATTAGGTGAAGTCTGACCTTAATTGAAGCCTGCGCCTTATACACAGCTAGATCGAGCGCAATACGCAACAAGAATGGGTAATTACTTTATCTTAGCCCAACTTTGTTCCGTAGGCCAGTTTTTGTAGCGTTGGGGGGAATGAAGCTTCGTGTCGGCCCGTATTAGCTGCTTCAGCTTTTCTCGAGGGTAATTTTCTGGAAGCGGGGAGGCGTCCAACTGAAGGCAGTAGGTATAGACGTCTGCAAGTTGTAAAAGCCTACTATGATGTGAGTGGATGAAGTACACCGAATCGATGATCCGATCGATCTTCTTGCCGAACTCATAATCAGTTCCGTCAGCCCTAAAGCGCGAAAGGTTGGCAACATTACCATCCGCAAATTCGCCATCAAAATCACCAATCATGATACAAGTCTCGCTCAAAGATTTTGTATCAATTTGTACCTTCTCAGTAAGGAACATGAAGGCCTTGTCTTCCCACCCCGAGTTCGCGACCATTTTTGACGGATCGATGCGCACTTCGATTTTGCGAATGCTTTTGTTATTGCCTACGATCTCGGCCAGTTTTAGCAAGCAATCTAGTCTGCGATCGATTTCCCAATCTCTAAAGTGATTCTTTCTATGAAAAATATCCTTCGCATGGAACTCAGTTTCCCGACTTAGCACCCTTGTCCCGAAGTACTCGTCAGAAAGTCTGTTTACACTCTCTTCGATTTCTGGCGCAGCGTCAGCGCAAATGGAAAGAGCACCCAGCCAATAAAATGGCTGGGCCGGCAGGTTATATTTACATTCGTCGAAATAAACTAAACGCAAACCTATCCAGCCGACTTCTCGCTCTCATTCGCGGGACTTTTTTCATCACGCTTGGAGCGGTTCTGGGCAACCATGCTCGGTAGCGTGAATGCATACCTCAAGAATGCCTCAGTAAATTTTTGGATAGCATTTGCATCGCTTTCAGTTTCTGGCAACTCGTCGTGAACAGCACCGTTGCCATCTATGCGAATTTCATGAGACCACTGCCCCATTGCCTCGGTCAAGAGATGACGCTCGACTAGGGTATTGATGCGCGAGAAGAGGCTCTCAGACTTCAATTCTGGTGATATGAGCTTGGTGCCAACATCTAGAGATTTGCGAAACATCGCACCAGCAGCATCCCAGCGCTCAGCCCTTAGGCTCTCAAGCCCCTGCAAATAAAAGTTCTCGACATTTTTTGGCAAGTTTTCCGGCACATCAATCGATCTACTAGGCCAAAAATTTCTCATCTCATATTTTGGCCGTATGAAATCCACGGAATTTCGCGTCAAATCTGGAAAGCTTGAGTTGTTGTGCGCTATTGCGTGGACGATTACCCCATTATTGCAAAGGCCGCATTGCCCAATGATATAAGCATGGTTGCCCGCGTTTCGATGCGGCCATTGGTGAACGATTGCGAAACCAGCAGATCGAGTTAGGCAATGTGGACAATCCGCCTTAAATTGGGTCTGGGGCACGAAGTCTACTCCGCAGCCTGCGCTCCATCACCCGAAGCTTCGCCGAACATGTCCGGACCGTCGTCGACCGCCTCTTCCTCGTTCGCGGCCTTGGCCTTCTGGCGCTTGTCGAAGCTCGACCAGACGGTGTTCCAGTCGCCCTTGGTCGCGCCCTTCGAATATTCGGTCGCGCGCTGTTCGAAGAAGTTGGCGTGCTCCACGCCGTTGAGCAGCGGGGCGAGCCAGGGCAGCGGGTGATCGTCGATCATGTAGATCGGCTGCAGGCCAAGCTGGCCAAGGCGCCAGTCGGCGATGTAGCGGATGTACTTCTTGATCTCCTTGGGCGTCATCCCGCTGACGGGGCCCATTTCGAAGGCGAGATCGATGAAGTTGTCTTCCAGACGCACCGACTTCTGGCAGATGTCGATGATGTCTTCCTTCACCGCCTTGGTGTAGCAGTCACGCTCGCGCACGAACTCGTGGAACAGGCGCACGATGCCTTCGCAGTGGAGGCTTTCGTCGCGCACCGACCAGCTGACGATCTGGCCCATGCCCTTCATCTTGTTGAAGCGCGGGAAGTTCATCAGCATGGCGAAGCTGGCGAACAGCTGCATCCCTTCGGTGAAGCCGCCGAATGCCGCCAGCGTGCGGGCGATATCCTCGTCCGTGTCGACGCCGAAAACCTGCAGGTAATCGTGCTTGTCCTTCATTTCCTCATATTCGAGGAAGGCGGAATATTCGCTTTCGGGCATGCCGATCGTGTCGAGCAAATGGCTGTAGGCCGCGATGTGCACCGTCTCCATATTGGAAAAGGCGGTGAGCATCATCTTGACCTCGGTCGGCTTGAACACGCGGCCATACTTGTCGTGGTAGCAATCCTGCACCTCGACATCGGCCTGGGTGAAGAATCGGAAGATCTGGGTGAGCAGGTTGCGCTCGTGCTCGGTGATCTTCTGCGCCCAGTCGCGGCAATCCTCGCCCAGAGGCACTTCCTCGGGCATCCAGTGGATCTGCTGCTGGCGTTTCCAGAATTCATACGCCCACGGGTATTCGAAGGGCTTGTAGGTCTTTCTGGCTTCGAGCAACGACATCTTGTGGTCCCCTGAGGATTGGCGTGAACAACCGATATAGGGAATCACGGCTGTGATTCGATAGCAAGAGGAAATGATTCGGCGGGGATAAGACCGGCACAATGTCCACTTTTTCTCAACAGTGGGCGCGAGTGTTGCGTGTGAGTTCGCATGTGCCCGCGCCATGACGCCGCAAATTGTCGACCGGCGGAGGGAACGCAGCCGATTGCGGGAGCGTTTTCAAGGGGTAAGGCCGCCAAGAGTGCAGCGGCCCTTTCGGAGAGAGACAATGGGTACGATCCGCCAATCCACCACGCGCCGCCCCGGCAGGGGCAATGGCCTGAAGCCCGCCACACCCGCTCTCGAGATCGCATCCGGCGACCGGTTCGAGAGCGAAGAAGAGGCCGAGTTCATGGCGCTCATGACGGGCGGCGACAGGGCCGCTTCGGTTCAGCACTGAACGATCGGGGGCGGTTCGATGGGGCGGCGCGCGAACCGTGCCTCAGCATCGACGAGCCGAGGAACGAATGGCCCTTTCCACCCGTTACTATAGCATAACCCATTCAAAAGGCACGCAAAAGCGGCCAGAAAGAATATGATTTATGTTTGAGAAGCTACGCATCAACGAACACATGGAAGTCGCCAACTACAAGGGTGAACATGTCGGTACCGTGGACTCGGTCGAAGACGACGCGATCAAGCTGACCAAGTCGGACAGTTCGGACGACATGCACCACTTCCTGTCGATGAACGACGTCGAGAAGATCGATGACAACCGCGTGTATCTCAAGGAAGACGCGCGAATTCCCGAAGGTCTGGGCAACAAGGCCGTCCTTCAGAACTCGTAACCAGTTTAGCGCGGCCCCCGGCGCGCCATCCCCCCCCCCCCCCCCTCAAAAAACGTTTCTTGCCAGCCCGTCCGGGGGGCCCGGCTGGCAAACCCTTTCCCCGGTTCGCTGCCTGCTATTGCAGGACTGTGCTGAGCCGGGGATTTTTGCGTGTGCGAGCGGTTGCCGGGCAGGTTGATTGCGCAGTTCAGGGCGGACCGGAAAGGCGGGTCTGCAACTCCATTTTAACCCTTGGTGGCACGCAGAGATAAACCCTTCCGCGCTAATACACGCGGGTGGAAACCGGCCCCCCTACCGTTATTGCCGCAAGCCTGCGTGCCGATGTCGACGCCGCCTTGCGCGCGCGGGCGAGGTATTACGAGTGGCCGGAGGCCTTGCAGGCCGCCCACGAGGACAGCGTCCGGGCAGAGACTTTCCGCAGCCTGCGCTTCCAGCTCGTCATGGGATTGCTGGTCAGCGTTTGCGCGCTGCTGTTCGATGCGCTGGTCATGCCGGGACATTTCGACCTCTCGCTGGGCTGGCGCATGCTCACCACCCTGCCGCTGACGCTTGTCGCTTTGCTCGCCCTGCGCGATCATCAACTCGGCTTGATAAAGCTGGCGGTGGCCGTGTCGATGACGTGTTTCGGCATGCTCGAAGTGCATCTGGCGAGCCATGCCGAGCCGGAGATCATGGCGCGATACACGATGGGCACGGCTTTCCTGCTCGCCATTTCATGCTTGGCACTGCCATTGAAACCGCGCGAACTGGCCCGCTTCGCGCTGGGTTACGGACTTGCGACATCGCTCGTCGGAATGTGGCCCAACCCGCTACCGGCGCACGAGCTTGCGCTGCACATGAGCTTCACACTGCTCGCCGTCCTCCCATGCTGGGCGATGGCGCAGCGCCACTGGCAGGTCTCCACACGCGGCTTCCTGCTCGACCTGCGCGAAGAGGCGTCACGACTGGAGCTGGAGCACAACATCGCGATCCTTCGCGAATTGTCGGAGCGCGATTCGCTGACCGGTCTGCCCAATCGCCGCGCGTTCCGCCGGATCTTCAGCGAGGCATACGAGCGCTCTCTGCCGGGCGAGACAAACGGCGTGTCGCTGATGATGATCGACCTCGATCTCTTCAAGGAGTTCAACGACAACTTCGGCCATCCGGCGGGCGACCGCGCCTTGCGGACCGTGGCGCGAACGCTGCAACACGCCTTTCACGATCACGGCGGTCATGTCGCCCGTTATGGCGGTGAAGAGTTCGTTGGCGCCTTGCGCTGCCATTCCGCCGCCGAAGCGGAGAAGCTGGCCTGGTCGATCTGCGAACAATTGCGCGAATTGCCCATAACAGTCAGGCGACAGGAACCGCAGACGATTACCGCCAGCATCGGCCTCGCCTCGGTGGGGTTCGATGCAGAGGTCGATCTCGCCAACCTCACCGCGCGCGCCGACCGCGCGCTCTACCATGCCAAGAAGAACGGCCGCGACCGCGTGGTGGTATCGGAACGGATCGAGCTGAGGGTCGACAAGCTGGCGACTGGCTGAATGCCGCGCCGATAACATCTCCGCTTACATCAGCCCCGCTTACATCAGCCCCGCTTACATCAGCATCGCCAGGCCGATCGTCAGCAGCGTTGCGATCACCGGCACGACAACAGTCACCATGCCGACATCCTTGTAGGCCTGTTTATGCGTCAGCTGGGTCACGGTGAGCATGGCGATCACCGCACCGCAATGCGGGAGGGAGTCGAACCCGCCGCTCGCCATCGCCACGATACGGTGCAGCTGGTCTGGCGGGATGCCGAGCGCGAGGTAATCCTGCGCCAGCGTCGCCATGAAGATCTGCAAGCCGCCCGAGGCCGAGCCGGTGATGCCCGAGACCGTGCTGACGGCGGCGAACATCGAGAACATCGGCGGCACGTCCGCGCCGACCACCGCCTGCGTGAAGGAAGCGAAACCCGCCGTCTGCACCACCACTCCGCCGAAACCGATCACCGCGCTCGTCGCCATCAGCGGCATGATCGAATCCTGCGTCCCCTCGCCCAGCAACCTGAGCGGCGCACGCCGTGCGGCGGGAAACAGCACCAGCGCCACGACACTGGCGAGCAACAGGGCGAAGCTCGGCCACAGGATCGGTTGCGCGTTGGCGAAGGCGAGCAGGGCATTGTCCCCGCCCATGCCGGCAGCGTCCAGCAGGCGCGGCGCGAGGATGGTGCCGATTACCAGCACCAGCGGGATCAGCGCCAGCGCCCAATGCGGCAGGTCGCGGCCGATCGCATCGAGATCGGGAATGCTGTCAAAGGGGCCAGGCTCGAAACCCTCGCCAGCCGCCTGAGCCTTGACCCGTTCACGCTCGAGATAGGCCATGCCGAGCGCGAACATCACCGCCCCGCCGAAGAGGCCGAGCAGCGGGGCTGCAAAGAGGTCGGTGCCGAGCGTCAGCGTGGGGATGACATTGTGGATCGAGGGCGTTCCGGGAAGTGCGGTCAGCGTGAAGGTGCCCGCGCCAAGCGCCAGCGCGCCGCAGAACAATCGCTTGGGAATGTCGGCTTCCTTGAGCAGCCTCAGACCCAGCGGATACATCGCGAAGATCACCACGAACACGACCACACCGCCATAGGTCAGCATGCCGCAGGCGAGCACCGTGATCCACAGCGCGCGATGCGCGCCCAGCCGCCGCACCAGCGCCATCGCGATGGCAGTCGCCGCGTGGCTTTCGCCCATGACCTTGCCGAACACGGCGCCTGCCGCGAACAGCAGGAAGAAGCGCCCGGCAAAGGTGAAGGCGCCCAGATCGCCGAAGGCATAGGCCTGCGTCAGGCTGTCGCCGATCGGCAGCGCGTTGGTGACGATCACAATCAGCGCGCAAATGACCGAGGCGAAGATGATGTTGACGTTGCGCAGCGCCAGCCAGATCAGCAGGGCAAGCCCCGCAAGCAATCCCACCAGTCCGATCATGAAAGCCCCTCCCCCTGTCAGTCCCGTTCCATCGTGGCGGCAGACTGTTTCTGCTCACCCTTCGATCTATTGCACAAGTGCCATGATGCCCCACCAGCCGAACAGCGCCGCAACCCCATAGCCGATGAGCGAAAAGACGCGCGCGACGACCGGCCGCTTGCGGCTCGCGCCCTTGCCGCCGAGCACGAACCCCAGCAACGCACAGATTGCGGCGAAGAAGAGATAGAAAGCTTCGGGCAGGACGCGCGGCCTTACTTGCTGCGGCTCTTCGAGCTGAACCAGCTGCCGCCGCCCAGCACGGTTATGCCGAGGAAGAATCCGAAATCATACCAGCCGCCCGAATTGGGCACCGCATAGACCGCGATGTCCGGATCGAACAGCGATCCGATCCAGGCGAAGGGGAAGACGAAGCCGTGCCACAGCCCCCACCAGAAGCCGGGCGTACCGGCGGCTTCGCTTACCCCGGTATCGACCTGCGAAGCGCAGGCGGACAGGACGAGGGCGAGCAGGATGGCGGCGAGATATCTCATGCCGCGCAGCCTAGCGCGAAATGTTGTGGTCGGGAAGTTGGCGGTGGTTCGCCTGCTCAGCAGACGCTGCGCAGCGGCAGCGCGTTATCGCTCCGGTCGTTGACCGGAACCGATGGCGAGAGCGTTTTGGCGGCAGGCTTGAAATCGCCAGCGATCAGCTGCTCGACCTGATCCTGCGTGAATGGCCGGGCGAAAGACACACCCACGGCGCCTTCGTTCGACCAGCGCACATGCGCGCGGTGCGGGCCGGATCCGCCGATCATCAGATTGACGAGCTCGCCGACCTTGAGCGGCGGTTGGAGATCGCCGAAGCGGCAGCCGCCATCGGTCAGATCGCGCACCGCGATATCGAACAGCCGCCCGTCAGCAGTGCAGCACTGCCCGGCAATCTCGACTTTCCTGCGGTCTTTCTGGCGCGTTCTCATGGTCTTCGCTGGCTATCGGTTGAGGCCGTCATTCGGCGCAATATCCATGCCCGAGAACTGTTAAACCGGCGTTAAACCTGTTTGTAAAATCAACGGATTGGCAGCTGTCAGAACAGCACGCTCGCGCCGGTGTCTGGCATGACGTGAAACATGATCACGTAGACGATAACGGGGAGGCTGAGCGATGCCATGATCACCACCGGATAGATCGCCTCGCTAAGCCTGCCGTTGTTCCGCATCCGTGTGAAGATCGCGATCTCGACAAGCGCAGTGAAGGCCGTGGCGATGACGAGAAACAGGCCGAGGGTCATGGATTGCTCCTAAAAATCGAGGTTCAGCAAGAGCGTGAGAAATCCGGCGAAGATCGATGCCAGCGCCAGGAGTTCCAGGGCAATGTTCTTCCATGGCGGATTGGTGCGCGGATCATAGGCCTGAAGCTCGCGCAATTCCTCGAAATAGCGATCCTGGCCGGCCTTGAGGCGATCTTCGAGACGCGCACAATGCCGTTCGACACGCCGCTCGTGCAACTTGCGCAGAGAAAGGCCGCTGCCGATGGAGACGACAGCGGCCAGAATTATCGCAGGCACCAGGTCCATGCTTTCGGAAACCTAGTGCGGAGCCCTTACTGACAGGCGAGGCATTCCTCGTAGTCGGTCTGCTCGCCCGCACCTGCCGAAAGCTCGATCTTGAGCGCGTCCGACGTGTTGTCGGCCTCCACGCCGCCGGCGAAACCGGCGCGCTGCACCGACTTCGAGCGGAGATAATAGAGCGACTTGATGCCTTTCTCCCATGCCTGGAAGTGCAGCATCATGAGGTCCCACTTGTCGACGTCGGCCGGGATGAAGAGGTTCAGCGACTGCGCCTGATCGATATAGGGCGCACGGTCGGCGGCGAATTCGAGCAGCCAGCGCTGGTCGATTTCGAAGCTGGTCTTGAAAGTCGCTTTCTCTTCCGGCGTCAGGAAGTCGAGGTGCTGGACCGAACCGCCGCGTTCGAGGATCGAGTTCCAGACGTTGTTCGAATCCTTCGACTTCTCGCGCAGGATCTTCTCGAGATAGGGGTTCTTCACGATGAAGCTGCCCGACAGAGTCTTGTGCGTGTAGATGTTCGCCGGGATCGGCTCGATACACGCGCTGGCACCGCCGCAGATGATCGAGATCGACGCGGTCGGCGCGATCGCCATCTTGCAGCTGAAGCGCTCCATCGCGCCCATTTCCTCGGCATCGGGGCATGCGCCGCGTTCCTGGGCGAGCAGCATGGACGCCTCCGATGCCTTGCCCTGGATATGCTTGAACATCTTGAGGTTCCAGACCTTCGCCATCGGGCTTTCGAAGCCGATCCGCTTTTGCTGGAGGAAGGAGTGGAAGCCCATCACGCCGAGGCCGACCGAACGTTCGCGCTCGGCCGAATATTTGGCGCGCGCCATTTCGTCGGGCGCACGGTCGATATAGTCCTGCAGGACGTTGTCGAGGAAACGCATGACGTCCTCGATGAAGGTCTTGTCCTCGTTCCACTCGTCCCACTTTTCGAGGTTGAGCGAAGAGAGGCAGCAGACCGCGGTGCGATCGTTGCCGAGGTGGTCGCGCCCCGTCGGCAGGGTGATTTCGGCGCACAGGTTCGAGGTCGAGACCTTGAGGCCGAGATCGCGGTGATGCTTCGGCATCATCCGGTTCACCGTGTCGGAGAAGACGATGTAGGGCTCACCCGTCGCGAGGCGCGTTTCGACCAGCTTCTGGAACAGCGAACGCGCATTGACCGTGCTACGCACTTCGCCGGTCTTGGGCGATTTGAGCTCGAAGTCCTCACCCGCGCGCACCGCTTCCATGAAGTCGTCGGTCACCAGCACGCCGTGGTGGAGGTTCAGTGCCTTGCGGTTGAAGTCACCCGACGGCTTGCGGATTTCGAGGAACTCCTCGATCTCCGGATGCGAGATGTCGATGTAGCACGCGGCCGAACCGCGCCGCAGCGAGCCCTGCGAAATCGCCAGCGTCAGCGAGTCCATCACCCGCACGAAAGGAATGATGCCGCTGGTCTTGCCGTTGAGGCCGACCGGCTCCCCGATGCCGCGGACATTACCCCAATAGGTGCCGATACCGCCGCCCTTGGAGGCGAGCCACACGTTCTCGTTCCAGGTGCCGACGATCCCGTCGAGGCTGTCCTCGACCGAGTTGAGATAGCAGCTGATCGGCAGGCCGCGCGACGTGCCGCCGTTCGAGAGAACGGGCGTCGCAGGCATGAACCACAGATTCGAAATGTAATCATAGAGCCGCTGCGCGTGATCCTGATCGTCGGCATAGGCATCCGCGACGCGCGCAAAGAGGTCCTGATACTGCTCGCCCGGCAGCAGGTAGCGATCGGTCAGCGTTTCCTTGCCGAACTCGGTCAGATTGTCATCGCGCGAGGGATCGGTCTGGATCGTGAAACGACGATCGTTGATCTTCTTCGAATCCACGTCCGCAGCAGCCTTGGCTGCATGCGCCACCGCACCTGCGAGCGCTTCGCCGGCTTTTTCCGAGATCAGCTCTTCCGAGCCCTTGTCTGCCTTGTCCATTGCAACCGCCTTAGCGTTTTCCGGGCCGTTACCCGGGGCCTTCTTCGAAGCAGGCTTCGACTTGGTGGCCGTTTTCGTGTCGGCCGGTACGGTGTTTTCCGTCTCCTGATCGAGCCCCATCGCCGCTTCGTCTCCAGTCCTGAATTCCATTTGTCGCCCCGCTCTTTCTTCCCCGTGGTCCGGTCCGTCTGCGGACCCGGATGTTCCACATGTGTTCGACTCGGCGAGGATGCCCCCACCTAGCAATTTTCGGGCGCCAACGGCGAATTAGTTTTCCCGTTTTTGCCCACAGCCCTCAGACTATTTGCGACCCGAAAGACCGACTCGTTCCCCGTCTGCAGATATGGTGTTTCTGCAGCAAAAAACTAGGTCTTGTGGGTGCCCCCGCGTCTGGAACCACTAGATAGTGAATCACTGAGGACTCTCGCGCAAGAGGGTTAAATGAAATAAACCATCGGGAACGGCGCAAATCGCAGTTCGCCAATTATGCTGCAGTGCAGCGAAGCGGCGGATTTGCTAGGCTCGCGAAACACGCAAGCCCCAAAATGAATCCGTGAAAAAATTTATACGGGCAAAAGCGTTTTGGCGGGCTTGAGAATCATTCGAATCCGCTTGCGCAATTTTCGAATCCGGATGTGCCCGAGGGAGCGCGCTGGCAGCGGCTCCTTAAGTCTTCAGGGCGACCGAATCGCGGCTGCCCGAGGCGGTCAGACGAAGAGCCGCTGACGGCCCATCGAATCGGCCAGGAAATCGACAAAGCCATTCGCTTCGGGACCAAGCGGCGCGTCGCCGATGGGTCCGGCATAAATCGGCTGCAGCCCGCCATGCCATTGCGGCAACAGCCGCCACAGCCGGCCCGAAGCGATCTCTTGATGGACCAGCCAGAGAGGTGCCAGCGCGATCCCGGCATTCTCGAGCACTGCGCTGCGCAGCGCGTCGAGATTGTCGCAGCGCAGCCGTGTCGTGGGTGAGACCTCGCGATGTTCGGCGCCGCGTTCGAGTCGCCACGGCGCGATCCGCGATCCGGCCGGTGCGGATTCGATTGTCGGCAGGCGCGCGAGATCGTCGACCGTCCTGGGTGCGCCATGATCGCGCACGAGCATGGGGCCCGCACACAGCACAAGCGGGACATCACCGAGCTTGCGCCGTTCCCCCAGTCGGGCTGGCAGTGGTCCAATCTCGATCGCGAGGTCGACCTCGTCGGATTGGGGAAGTGCTGCGTCGCGATCGCGCAGCGTCCGAATCTCGCCATCGAGGTCGGGATGCCGCGCGAGGAAAGCGCAGAGCGCCGGTGCCACGAGCACATGACCCAGCGCTGCAGGTGCGGCGAGCCGGATGTGCCCGCCCAATGCCTGCGCGCGGGTGCCAACGCTGCGTTCGGCTTCGGCGACGAGCCCGATGACTTCGCGTGCCCTGCGGATCAGGCGCTCGCCATCCGGCGTCAGCGCGACCCGGCGTGTCGTGCGCCTGAACATGCTCGCGCCGAGATGCGTTTCGAGATCGGCGACCTGTCGGCTGACCGCCGACTGGCTCTGCCCGCTCGCCCGCGCAGCCGCTGAAAAGCCGCCGTGATCGGCCACGAGAACGAAAGCGCGATAGGCGGCCAGCATGTCCATACCTGCCCATTCTATGCAGATTGCGCATTAATAGGAAGCTTATTTGCCCGATTGAGTATGAATCCATATCAAAGCGACGGATTCACGCCAGCCGAGTGCGTTCTTGATGGGCCTTGCGACTTGCCTCCTTGTGCGCCCTTTGAACCATAGTAGCCGTGCACGTTCGAGCGCCCCGAAAGGCTCGGTCACGCAAAAAGGGCCCCGCCCTCAGGCGAGGCCCTCTTCGAACGAAGGGCGAAAACCGCTTCGTTGAAATCGGCTGTCCGAAACGGATTATTCCATTTCGTCGGCGCGCTCGTTGATCGCGTCAGCGGCGTCATCGCCAATGTCATCGACCTGCTCGGCCTGGGCGTTGAGCGCATCCTCGCGAGCATCGGTCGCAGCTTCATCGGCTGCTTCTTCGAGAGCTTCGGCGCGCTCGTTGCCTACGTCCTCGATCGCATCGGCTTGCTCTTCAAGAGCGTCTCCGCGCTCTTCAACGGCACTATCGGGGCCGCAAGCTGCAAGCAGTGCGAGGGCGGGCAGGGAAATCATTGCAGTAAACTTCATCAATATCCTCCTGATGTCGTATTTCGCGAGACCAAAGCTGGTCGCGATTCTCATTCTCAGGGAAATCAGCGAAGCTCGGCCCGAATTGTTCCGAAATTCTCAGGAAGCATCTGTTTCCCCGGCACTGCCGGCATGAGCCGCAATCGCATCGGCAATAGGATCGACCAGCTCCATCGGCAAGTCATGACCCCAGCCCTTGAAGGTCGTGATCCTGGCGCCCGGTATCGCTTCGGCGGTGGCGCGTCCGCCTTCCACCTTGACCAGCGGGTCGTCTTCGCCGTGCAGGACCAGAGTCGGCGCCTTCACATTGCGCAGGCGCGCCGTGCGGTCGCCATCGTCGATGATCGCCGCCATCTGACGCACCAGCCCTTCGGGATAGACCGAGCGGCGGACGGTTTCGCGTACCCGTTCGCGCTGGCGCTCGGGATCGGCCCTGTAACCGGGGCTGCCGATCGCCTGCTGGACCATGATGCCGTGTTCGACCAGCACGTCCTCTTCCATCGAGGCCGGGCGCGTCGTCAGCGCCTTCATCGCGTGCTTGTCGGCCTGCGGCAGCTTGGGGTTACCGGTGGTCGAGAAGATCGAGGTCAGCGTGCGGACCTTTTCGGGGTGGTTCACCGCGACCAGCTGCGCAATCATGCCGCCCATCGAACCGCCGACGATATGCGCACTGTCGATATCGAGCGCATCGAGCACGCCCGCCCCGTCTGCCGCCATATCCGAAAGCGTGTAGGGAACGCGCGGCGGGAAGCCGAGACGCTTGCGGATCACGTGCCAGGCGACATGGGGCACCCGCTCGCCATCGAATTTCTGGCTGAGGCCGATGTCGCGATTGTCGTAGCGGATGACGCGAAAACCGCGCCCGGCCAGTGCCTCGACCAGTTCCATCGGCCAGAGCGTCATCTGCGCGCCGAGCCCCATGATGAGAAGCATCGGGGGATCATCCCGATGCCCGTGTTCGTCATATTCGAATGTGAGTCCGTTCGCCTGGATCTGGGGCATGCTTGCCGCGCCCTTTCGTTTCTCGTGTTGCCTCCCGGGTCAGGTCGATCGACCGGACCCCGCCTATCGCTATAGGGCAAGAGAGCAATCCGGGAAACGGGGGACACGGCAAGTCACGCCCCCAGAAAGGACGCCGCGCTAGCCGCCCAGCGTCACGACGCTCTCTTCCGCTCCGCTGCTGGCCATGCGGGCGCTTTCCATCTGCTCGAGCTTCCTGGCGAGCGCTTCATGTTCGGGCGCGTCGGGCGCGAAGATGATGTTCGCCTGGAAGGTCTGGTCCCTGAGGTTCTGGACCGGCGCATCGTCGAGCCTTGCGATCCAGCG
Source organism: Altererythrobacter xiamenensis (assembly GCF_900177715.1). Taxonomy (GTDB): domain Bacteria; phylum Pseudomonadota; class Alphaproteobacteria; order Sphingomonadales; family Sphingomonadaceae; genus Erythrobacter; species Erythrobacter xiamenensis. The sequence continues at coordinate 27,323 of NZ_FXWG01000004.1, forward strand.
CACGGCGCGGGTCGCGACCCGGTCGGTCGGCGCATGGCCCGAGCTGCGATAGAGCGAAACGTTTTCGGCCTTGCCATCGGCACCCACGGTGAAGCGGACCTGGACGATGCCGCTTTTCGGCCGCGTGTTGGAGAAACGCTCGGACTGGATCAGCCCGCGATTGAGCGAACGCGTCACGTCCTGCGACCATTCTTCCATCGCGGCCTGCGACTGGACGACGATGCCCTCGTCGCCGGCGATGGCAGGAGTGGTTGCGGTGAAGGCGCCCAGCGCAAGGGCCGAAGCGAATGCAGTCTTGGTAAGAGTATTCATGTGATCATCCTCCATTGGGGGGGGGGGTGGGATGACCGGCCAGTGCGACCAGCGTTGCCGAGCACCAGTCCCAAATACTCGTGCGGCGGCTGTCGTGGTCGATCGAGAGGCGGACCCTGGAACAATGGGGTCGCATTGGGGGATGGGCCCGCCTCCTGATGCTGTTTTCGCGGAAGGTGCCCGCGATCTCAACGAAACCTCTGCGAACGGCGCTTCCACTCGGCATGCGGCATGGGGAGCCGACGAACGGGTGACTGGCTCCGATAAGTGGGAGCGGCGCGCGGTCCGGCTAGGGCACCAGTACCGTGTCTTCGGCCACCGGCAACGTCTCGGGATAGTCGAGCGTGTAATGCAGCCCGCGGCTTTCCTTCCTGCGCAGTGCCGATTTCACGATCAGCTCTGCCGCCTGCAGCAGGTTCCTGAGCTCGATGAGATCGGTCGTGACGACGAAGCTGCCGTAATAATCCTCGACCTCTTCCTGCAGCAGCCGGATCCGGTTGGCGGCGCGCTCCAGCCGCTTCGTGGTGCGCACGATGCCGACATAGTTCCACATGAAGCGGCGGATCTCGGTCCAGTTCTGCTTGATGACGACCTGCTCGTCCGAATCCGAAACGCGGCTTTCGTCCCATTCCTTGATCGGTGGCGGTTCGTCGAGCTGGTCCCAGCAGGCCAGCACATCCTTCGCCGCTGCTTCACCGAACACGAAACATTCGAGCAGCGAGTTGGACGCGAGGCGGTTGGCGCCGTGCAGCCCGCTCTCGGTGCATTCGCCCGCGGCCCACAATCCGGGCAGGTCGGTGCGCGCGTCGAGCCCGATCATGACCCCGCCGCAGGTATAGTGCTGCGCCGGGACCACCGGGATCGGTCCCTTGGTCATATCGATGCCGAGCCCCATCAGCTTTTCATGGATCGTGGGGAAGTGCTCCTTCACGAACTCGGGAGGCTGGTGGCTGATATCGAGATGGACGTAATCGAGCCCGTAGCGCTTGATCTGGTCGTCATTGGCGCGCGCAACGATATCGCGCGGGGCCAGCTCCATCCGCTCCGGATCGTATTTCTCCATGTAGCGCTCACCCGTCTGCGGGTTGAACAGCCGCCCGCCCTCGCCGCGCACCGCCTCTGTAATGAGGAAGTTCTTGACGTCGAGATTGTAGAGGCAGGTCGGGTGGAACTGCATCATTTCCATGTTGGAGACACGGCAGCCCGCGCGCCAGGCCATGGCGATCCCGTCCCCCGTCGCGCCGCGCGGTGCAGTAGAAAAGAGATAGCAGCGCCCGGCACCGCCCGCCGCGAGCACGGTGGCGCGAGCGACATGCCGTTCGACGCGCCCGGTCGCTTCGTCGAGCGCATAGGCGCCCCACACGCGGCCCTCGCCCGAATATTGTTCGCCATGACGGCCGGTGATGAAGTCTATGCAGGTGCGGCCCGGCAACATGGTAATGTTGGGGTTGGCGTCTGCCGCCTTGAGCAATGCCTCCTGCACTGCCCAGCCGGTCGCATCGTTGACATGCACGATCCGCCGGTGGCTGTGGCCGCCTTCTCGCGTGAGGTGAAGGTCGCCGCCCTCGCGGTTGAACGGCACCCCCAACTCGCACAGCCTGTCGATCGAAGCCGGCGCATTCTCGATCACGAATTCGACCGTCTTGCGATCGTTGAGACCGGCGCCAGCGATCATCGTATCGCGGATGTGGTTTTCGAAAGTGTCGCCTGTATCAAGCACGGCGGCAATCCCGCCCTGCGCCCAGGCGGTCGAGCCGCCGGTGAGCGATCCCTTGGCCAGGACCAGCACCTTCTTGCTTTGGGCCAGCGCGAGCGCAGCGGTCAGGCCCGCAGCGCCAGAGCCGATCACCAGCACGTCATATGTTTCGCCGCTCATGCTCGCCTCATGGCGTGTGCCAGCCTATCGGGCAAGCGAATTGGGGCCTTTGGTCGGCCGCCCGATCCCGGCCCCTCCTGCCCCGCAATCCGGCCCAAACCGCTGCAATGACCGGGTTTTAATGTGACAGTCCTTGTGCGTCGGTCCAGCCTCGCAGTCCTCAAAGGGGGCACATCACATGATCGGCTTGCTCCGATGCACGTTCAACAGTCACAGCCCGGAGCATTACCGGGTGAGCTGGAATGGCGAGCATTATTGCGGGACGTGCAACCGCTGCGGTCGTCCGATCCGCCGCGAGGCACGGGGCCAGTGGCGCCTCCAGGAGAACCCGTCTCGGGTCGCACAATGCGAGCGGGATGCGAGGTTGTAGATCCGCCCCTCTTCCCGAGGGCGGTATCCTGAAGGCTTGCGCCCGAACACACGCAGGCCTGCCGCGCATCCCGTGAGCTGACCGCTCACTTTCCCGACATGGTTAACGCTATGTGGCAAGCAGGGAACGCCTCAACGAAATGACCGTGGGTACGGGCCCCGGGCGCGCTACACGCGAAGCCACAGGGGATTCGGGTCAAAAAAATCGGGGGCGCAAGGGTACGCATTTCATGAAATTCCGTGTTCTCGCCTGCGCGTTCGGGCGACACTCGGTCGACAAGACCAATCTTCGCAAGACGGGCGGCATGCACGTCGGGCGCTGCCGCTGCTGCCATACGCCTATGGAAGAAGTCGAACCCCATCGCTGGGGTGTGCTTCGCGTGCGGGGTGCCGGGCTGGAGCGACGCGGGGTCATCTAGGCCGCGCTGCTACGACAAAAGCAATCAGAGGCGCGCTGTCACGAGCCGGTAGCCGGCATCGTATTGCGTGAGGGATAGCACCTCGCCATAGCGCGCCTCCCACTCTCCGCCTGTCAGATCGGCTTCAAGCCGCGCAAGGCCATCCTCGAGACCGTCGAGTTTCCAGAAGGACGAGCTACCCTTGCGGATGCGCGGGTCGAGATAGGCCTGCGGGCGGCGCCAATAGGCATAGAGAAACCCGTCGCTGCAATCATGCGGGACGGGAATGGGTTCGACGTCGACATCGCCGAGATGCTTTGCATAAGCCTCCATCGGCGGCATTTGCGCCTCATCGAGTTCGGCCAGCGCGGGGAGATAATCGAGCAACCACGCATTGCGGCAGGCCGGATCGAAGGTGAGGATGACTATCCGGTCGCGCGCGACGCGGCGCATCTCCGCAAGCCCTGCACCCGGATCGGGCCAGTGGTGCACCGTCAGCACCGCCATCGCCGCATCGAAACTGCCGTCGCCGAAGGGCAGAGCATCGGCCGTGCCCTGCACGGCTGGCGAGGCGTCGGGCGCGCGCTGCGCAATCATTTCGGCAGAGGGTTCGAGCGCGGTCACATTTCTGTCCGCCGGTTCGTAGGAGCCGGTGCCCGCGCCCACGTTCAGCACGCTTTTGGCATCGCCCAGCGCCGCTTCGATCCGCGCCGCAATGCGCGCGTCCGGTCGTCGCAGATTGGCGTAATCGAGGCCGATCGTGTCGTATAGCGCCGACACGGCACGCTCAGCCGGAGCCGGTCAGCTGGACGAAGACATCCTCGAGATCGGGCTCGCGCGTCGTAACGTCCTCGATCTTGTAGCCGTGCTGCTGGACGATCGAAAGCACCTGCCCCGCGCTCGCCTTGTCGCGGTCATAGGTGATCTCGAGCACGCGCGGCTCGGTCACTTCGGACTTGGTGAAGGTCTCTTCCATGACCGGCCCGGCGAGATCCTTGTCGACCGAAACCCGCACGATCTTCTCGCGCGCCATCCCGACCAGCTCGCGCGTCGGCTTGTCGGCAATGCACTCGCCGTGGTTGATGATGGCGATACGGTCGCACAATTCCTCGGCTTCCTCGAGGTAATGCGTGGTGAGGACGATCGTGACACCCTCCTTGTTGAGATCGGTGACCAGTTCCCACAGCTGCCGGCGCAATTCGACATCGACGCCCGCGGTGGGCTCATCGAGCACCAGGATTGGCGGCGAGTGGACCATCGCCTTGGCCACCAGCAGCCGGCGCTTCATCCCGCCCGACAGCGTGCGGGCATAGGCATCGCGCTTGTCCGCAAGATGGACCGCGGCGAGCAATTCCTCGCTGCGCCGCAAATGCTTGGCGATGCCGTAGAAACCGCCCTGGTTCTCGAGAACTTCGAACGGCGTGAAGAACGGATCGAAGACGATTTCCTGCGGCACGATGCCGATCGCTCTACTGGCATTGCGGCGCTGGCGATCGATGTCGAAGCCCCAGATTTCCGCGCTGCCGCTGGTCTTGGTGACCAGCCCTGCGAGAATATTGATCAGCGTCGACTTGCCCGCGCCATTCGGGCCGAGCAGGCCGAAGATCTGGCCCTGCGGTACGTCGAAACTCACACCGTTCAAGGCGAGCTTGCCCTCGCTCTCCCCCTTGGGTGGCGCATAGCGCTTTACCAGGTCACGGATGGAGATGGCGGGCTGGTTCGTCATGGGCCAAGCCTCTAGAGCGCATCACCCCCGCAGGTAAAGCGCTCACTTGCTCAGTTCGCGCTCTCAGCGCCATCAGGAAGCGTTGCGAATCCCGCGAAGCGCGGCTATCGGCACTTCCCATGAACATCCCGCCGCCCGAAACGATCCTGGTCGATACGCGCCGCGTCAGCTGTGACGGCGCCAGCAACATTCGCGGGGGCGAGAGCTTCCGCCCATCGGCGCTCGGCCATCCGCGCATCTATCTCGAAATCGACGAGCACGGCTATGTCGATTGCGGCTATTGCGACCGGCGCTTCGTATTGAAGGGCGGACCGGCCGACGGGGTCGACCAGTCAACCCTGCAGGACATTTCCGAAGGCGCGGACCCGGGACATCGTTGATTTCTGCGTAAGCGCTGAAGCGTGCTCATTGCCGGTTCAGGTGTGTCTGTTAGTCTCCGCCAACGCAAAGGAGACCTCGTCATGCGCATGATCGCAAAATTCGCCGGACTCGCAGCAACCGCTTTCGCCCTGACCGCCATGCCCGCAGCCCACGCCGGCACCAAGGAGGAGGGCGAGGAAAAGCTCGCCAAGCTGCTCGAAGGCCGTGAGGCTGGCGAGCCCCGGACCTGTATCCCGCAACGCGGCAGCGACCGCATGCGCGTGATCGACAAGACCGCCATCGTTTATGGCCGCGGCGACACGATTTACGTCCAGCGCACGAGCGACCCCGAACAGATCGACGATAGCGACGTGCTGGTCGTGCGCCGCTTCGGCGGATCGCAGCTGTGCCGGCTCGACAACGTAACGACCGTCGATCGCTACAGCGGCTTTTTCAGCGGCTTCCACATTTTCGAGGAATTCGTTCCCTATACCCGCGTCGACCAGGACGGTTGATCGGGCGCGTGATCAGGCGGGCCGGAGCGCGCGCAAAGTGACCTCCGATCCGTCTGAATGGGTCGGTGATCTGCTGCATTTCTGGTTCGAGACGCTCGGACCCGGCGATTGGTTCGGAGGCAGTCCGGAAGTGGATGCAGCGCTCGAGGAGCGTTTCGAGCCGGTCCTTCTCGAACAGGCGGACAAGCCATTCGAAACTTTCCTCTCAAGCCAGGATACGTCGCAAGCAGCGATCCTGCTGTTCGACCAGGTGCCGCGCAACATCTATCGCGATACGTCGCGCGCGTTCGCTTACGACCCGCTAGCGCTGGCTCTAGCCAGACACTGCATAGCCGAAGGTTGGGACGAAGGGCTGCCCGATGCGCAGCGCCAGTTCGTTGCCATGCCGCTGATGCACAGCGAAGATATCGCCGATCAGGAAGCGAGCCTCACCTATTTCGCGCAGCACCTGCCTGGCAATCTGTCCTTCGCCAAGAGCCACCACGCAATGATCGCGCGCTTCGGCCGCTTTCCGCATCGCAATGAGGTGCTGGGCCGCGAAACGACCCCGCAAGAGCAGGCTGCGATCGACGAAGGGTTCAGCTGGTAGGATCGCGGCGCGCCTGCACCGCGACCCCGACTATCCGACTGGGAATCAGCCTGCCTGCATCGCGTTCATGCGGGCAAGGATGTCCTCGGCCTGCTTCATGATGCCGTCGATCAGCTCCTTGCAGGTCGGGATATCATGGATGAGGCCGGCAACCATGCCGCAGGACCACGCGCCTGCATCCATATCGCCTTCCATCATGATCTTGGGATAGACGCCCGCGACCTCTTCGATGATGTCCTCGAACTTGAGGTCATCGCCGAGGCGCTTTTCCTTTTCGAGCAGGCGTTCGACCGCGTCATTGGTCATCACGCGCTCGGTATTGCGAAGCGGCCGCATGACGAGGCGGGTGTCGAGCTCGCTTGCGGCAACGATCGCCTTCTTCACGTTCTCATGGACCGGCGCTTCCTTGGTTGCGATGAAGCGCGTGCCCATGTTCATGCCGTCTGCACCCATGGCGAGGCTCGCCACGAGCGAGCGTCCGTCGGCCATGCCGCCGCTCGAGACGAAGGGGATTTCCAGCTCGTCCGCCGCGCGCGGCAGCAGGATGAAGTTCGGCACATCGTCTTCGCCCGGGTGGCCGCCGCATTCGAAGCCATCGACCGAGACCGCGTCGCAGCCGATCGATTGCGCTTTCAGTGCATGGCGCACGCTGGTGCATTTGTGAATCACCTTGACGCCCGCGTCCTTGAAATACGGCAGCACTTGCTGCGGATTGTTGCCCGCCGTCTCTACCGCCTTCACCCCGCCGTCGATGATCGCCTTGACCAGCCCCGGATAATCCGGCGCGTTGACGGTCGGCAGGAAGGTCAGGTTCACGCCGAACGGCTTGTCGGTCATGTCGCGGCACTTGGCGATTTCATCGGCCAGCTTTTCGGGCGTGCCCAGCGTCAGCCCGGTGATGATGCCCAATCCGCCGGCATTGGAAACCGCTGCGGCCATTTCGGCAAAACCGACATAGTGCATGCCGCCCTGGATGATGGGGTGCTCGATGCCGAACATTTCGGTGATGGCGGTTTTCATGGCTTCTCTCCCTGTGTGTCTCGCCCTTTGCGATGTTCGGCGTACCATTGGCAGAGGTCCGAAACCGGGCAACTGATGCATTTGGGGGCGCGCGCCGTGCACACCCGTTTCCCGAACTGGATGAGCCAGAAATGGCCGTCTCGCAAGGCCCATTGCGGCGCCCGCTCCTCCAGCTGCGATGCCGTAGCGTCAGCGGTCTTGGCCTCGGTCAGGCCGATCCGGTTGCACACGCGGTGGACATGCGTATCGACCGCAATCACGTCCCGATCGAAGGTGAAACTGAGCACGATATCGGCGCATTTGCGCCCGATTCCGGGCAGCGAGAGCAAGCCTTCGCGCGTCTCTGGCACCACGCCGCCATGCTCCCCGATCAACGCTTCGCAGAACTTGCGGATATTGCGCGTCTTGTTGTTGTAGAGCCCGCAGGGCTTGATCGCCTGCGCGATGGTTTCGTCATCGAGCGCGAGCATCTCGTCGGGCGTGGTGGCGAGCGCAAACAGCGCGCGCGTCGCGGCGGCGGTGTTGCGGTCCAGCGACTGCGCCGAGAGCATGCAGGAGATGCACGAGCGGAACGCATCGGGCTGCCCCTTCGGCCCCTTGGCGGTCCTGGTTCGCCCCGGCATCGCTTCGGACAAGCGGCGGAACACGTCCTCGACCTGGTCTTGAGAAAGCCTAGCCAAAGAGCGTGCCCGCCACCTTCCACAGCGCCACGAGGCCAAGCCCCGTTGCGATCAGCGTGACCGCGCCCATCGCCAAACTGCCGAAGGGCCCGTTGGCATGCTCCCCGAGCAGTTCGCGATCCCGGATCGCCACGAACAGGAACAGCGCGATGACCGGCAGCAGCATGCCGTTGAGGGCCTGGGCGAGAACGATAGCGGGGACCGGCCTGATGTCCGCGAGCCCGAAGCCGATCCCGATGGCGAGCACCGCGATCCACACGCTGCGGAACCGCCAGCCATTCGCATCCCAGCCCTCACCGCCGTCGAACAGTCCGCGCGCGGTGAGCGCAGCAGCGAGCGGCGCTGTCACTGCCGACGAGAGGCCCGCTGCCAGCAGGCCGAGCGCGAAGAGCACCGTCGCCCAGCTGCCCAGCCTTTCGGAAAGCAGCGCAGCCATTGCCTCGAAGGTAAACTCGCCCGACAGCGCCGCGCCGACGACCACGATCCCCATGGTGATGAGCCCGCCGATACCGATCGCCAGCGCCAGGCCCAGCCGCGTGTCGCCCAGCGTTTCTCCGCGCGCGAGACTCGACCCGAGAAAGAGGTTGTAGGGCACCACGGTCGTACCGATCAGGGCAACGGTCATCAGCGCCCCTCCTTCCGGAACGCCCGGGATTACCAGACCGCCAAGCAACGCCCCTGCCTCCGGCAAGAGCATTACCGCGGCAAACAGGAACCCCGCTCCCATCAGCGCAACGAGCACCGCCAGCGCGCTCGCAATGCGCTGGGGCGAACCGAACGCCAGCATTATCGCCGCCAGCGCGCCCACCGCCAGCGTCAGTGCTTCGCGCGGCAATTCAATCGCCATCATCGCCCCGGCAAGCCCACCGAGGATATTGCCCGCCTCATACGCCGCGCTGCCGATGAGGATCGCCCCGCCAACCAGCAGCAGCGTCAGCACGCGCATCGCGCCATTGGGATAGCGGGTGCGCAGGACCGCGCCGAGATCGTTGCCGGTCGCAATGGTCAGCCGCGCCGCCGCCTCCTGCAGTACGTAGGTCGCCAGCACGGAGAAAAGCACCGCCCACAGCAGCGCCACGCCGAAGCTCGCCCCCGCGCTGGCCGCCGTCGTCACCGTGCCCGGCCCGATGAAGGCCGCCGCGATGGCCGACCACAATATCGCCTTGCCCAGCCGTCTCATCGTTTCGCCCCCATCACGCGCGCCTTCCCGGTCGCGCAATCTGCCCGCACCGGACAGGCCGCGCAATCGGGCGCTTTCGGGCGGCAGTAGTTCTGGCCCAGCTTCTTCATCAGCAGATGATGCTCGTCATAATCCGCCGCGTCCCATTCAGGCGGCATGGCGGGCATGATCGCGGTAAAGGCACGGTCGGTATTGGCCTTCGCCGGGACCAGCCCCATGCGCTGGAGGATGCGCGTGTGATGCCCGTCGAGCACGATAGCGCGACGATCGAGGCTCGATGCGTTCATCACCCCGGCTGCGATCTTGCGCCCGATGCCCGGGAGCTGTTCGAGCCAGCGCATCGCCGCCTCGGTTTCCATCTCGGCCAGATGCGAGAGGTCGACCGCGCCGCGTTTCTCGATCAGCGCGAGGAGGCACGCCTTCAATCGCTCCGCCGCCATATTGGGGTAGGTCTGCGTCGCGAGTTCGCTCTGCAAGTCGTCCAGCGGTGCCTCGGCGACACCCTCCCACGAGCCGTAGCGTTTCAGCAGCCGGTCTGTCGCGGTGTTGGACACCTCTGACTTTGTGCGCGCGCCGATCACGCCCTGCACCAGCACCCATTCGGGCTGCCGCCATTCCGCCGCCGCGCGCTCGATCCGGCCGAAGGTTTGGACCAATGCGGCCTGCACCCGGCGCAGGATGTCGGTGCGGTCATCGGGGCCGAGATCAAGCTGCATGAAATTTGGTCGGGATCGCGGCCTGGTGCCTCATCCTTTCGGCTTGAGCAGCTTGTCCGGCCGCATCCGCCGCGCTTCGCCGAACAGCGAGTAGGTTTTGTTCACATAGTTCGAAACATCGACGATGCTGTCGAGATACTTCTGCAGGTCGTCGGTCATTTCCTGTTCGACCAGACGAACATGCGCACCGGGATTTTCGGTTTCGAAGCGAACGTAGAACCACGGTTCGCCGCGTTTCAGCTGCAGCGGCTTGGTTACATCTTGCCATTCGAAGCCCCATGACAGCGGACGCGGCCAGATATGGACCGGAAACCGGCCGCCCATCTGTAGCCCCGGGCGCGGGGTCGGAAACCAGTCGAGATAGGGCGGTGTTTGCACGATGTAGCAGGGCTCGTCCGCCACGAAGACATAGGGCGCGGTAATCTGCACGATCGGGCGTTCGGGGTGACGCCACTCGCTCGGCGGGTGCAGCATCATCATGTTGGCGCGGCCCTGTGGGCGCATGCCCGACTTCTCGCCGTCCATGTCGATCAGCTGGAGCTGCCCGTTGGGCTGTCGATTGAAGCCGAGATTGATGTCGATCGGGGAGGGAATGACAAAATGTCGCCGATCGAAGTCGATCGCCGCCGGGCATACCTGGACCGATTTGGCCGAGGCTGGCTTGGGATCGTTACGCGTGAACGGCTTGGGCGCCGCCCAGATCGCGTCGCCCCCTTGCGGAAAACGTACCGTCCAACCCACGGTGACGCTGCGCGATTTTCCGCGGGCGGAGGCTTCGCGCTGCTCGGCATCCTCGGCGAATTGGTCTTCCCAGCTCATCCTGCTCCCTCACTTGGCATGATTGTCCCGTGTCATGCACTTCGGGGAGCGGTCATGCAATCGCTCTGCGCGGCGTTCGATCCCCCGCATTCCGATTTGGCGATCAGGCGCGCTTGGAGTAGCTTTTCGGTCGGGAGAGGAGAGAATCGCCATGGCTACAGCCGCCGACCTCACGGTCAAACCCGCCGAGATCGACCCGATCGACGTGACCCGCGCAGAGCTCTATACCGAGGACAGGTGGCAGGAACCCTTCCGTCAGCTACGCCGGCACGCGCCGATCCAGTGGGTGCCGGAAAGCAAGTACGGCGCGTATTGGTCGGTTTCTTCGCACAAGCCGATCCAGCATATCGAGGCGCTGCCCAAGCTGTTCTCCTCCGACTGGCGCTATGGCGGAATCACCCTCGCTGCGGAAAGCGACACGCTGCTCCCCAACGAGATCCGCCAGCCGATGTTCATCGCGATGGACCCGCCCGAACACACCGCACAGCGCCGCACCGTGGCGCCGAGCTTCGGACCTGGCGAAGTCGCCGCAATGAAGGAGGAATGCCGCGAGCGGACCGCCGAAGTCCTCGACGCGCTTCCGATCGGCAAGGCTTTCGACTGGGTGCAGCGCGTCTCGATCGAACTGACCACCGGCCAGCTCGCCAAGCTGTTCGGCTTCCCCTGGGAGGAGCGCCACAAGCTGACGGAATGGTCCGACTATGGCGGCGACATCACCATGTTCCGCGATGCCGATGCGCTGGCCGCGCGCAATGCCAAGATGCAGGAGATGGGCATGGCCTTCGCCGCGCTCTGGCAGGAACGGATGGCCAATCAAGGTGCTGCCGGAGGCAAGGACCTGATCTCGGTCATGATCCAGTCCGACGCGATGAACCACATGAGCGAGGAAGAGTTCATCGGCAATCTCATCCTGCTGATCGTGGGCGGCAATGACACGACGCGCAATTCGATGTCGGGCTATGCCTATGGCCTCAACCAGTTTCCCGAAGAGCGCGAGAAGCTGGAGCAGGACCCGGACCTCATCCCCAATGCCGTGCAGGAGATCATCCGCTGGCAGACGCCGCTCGCTCACATGCGCCGCGTCTTGACCGAGGACACCGACATGTTCGGTCATGACATGAAGAAGGGTGACCGCGTTGCGCTCTGGTATATCTCGGCCAATCGTGACGAGGAGGTGTTCGACGATCCGGACGCGATCCGCGTCGACCGAGAGAACGCCCGCCGCCACCTATCCTTCGGCTACGGCATCCACCGCTGCGTCGGCGCGCGCGTCGCCGAACTGCAGCTGATCACGCTGTTCGAGGAAATGGCGAAGCGCCGCTTGCGGGTGAACGTGCTGAGCGAGCCCGAGCGGGTCCCGGCCTGTTTCGTCCACGGCTACAAGTCGATGCAGGTCGAGCTTTCGACCTATTGAGGGTGCCGGGTTTTACTCCCATTCGATCGTACCGGGTGGCTTAGACGTATAGTCATAGACCACGCGGTTTATCCCCTGCACCTCGTTGACGATGCGCGTGGCGCACTGCGTCAGAAAGCCCGCGTCGAAGGGATAGACGTCTGCCGTCATCCCGTCGGTGCTGGTGACAGCGCGAAGGCCGCAAACGCTGTCATAGGTGCGATGGTCGCCCATGACGCCAACCGTCTTCACCGGTAGCAACACGGCGAACGCCTGCCAGATCGCATCGTAGAGCCCCGCCTTGCGGATCTCGTCGAGATAGATCGCGTCCGCCTTGCGCAGGATATCGCAGCGTTCCTTGGTAACCTCGCCCGGAATGCGGATGGCGAGGCCCGGCCCCGGGAAGGGGTGGCGACCGACGAACTGGTCGTTGAGGCCGAGCTCGCGGCCGAGCTCGCGCACCTCGTCCTTGAACAGCTCGCGCAGCGGTTCGACAAGCTTCATGTTCATGCGTTCAGGCAGGCCGCCGACATTGTGGTGGCTCTTGATCGTGACGCTTGGCCCCCCGGTGAAGGAAACAGATTCGATCACATCGGGATAGAGCGTACCCTGCGCGAGGAAATCCGCGCCGCCCAGTTTGTTCGCCTCTTCCTCGAACACCGCGATGAACTCGGCCCCGATGAACTTGCGCTTCTTCTCTGGGTCCGCGACGCCATCGAGGCCCGCCATGAAGCGGTCTTCTGCGTCCACCACCACCAGCGGGATGTTGTAGTGATCGCGGAACAGCGTCTCGACCTGTTCGCGTTCGTTGAGGCGCAGCAAGCCGTGATCGACGAAGACGCAGGTCAGCTGGTCGCCGATCGCCTCGTGGATGAGGATCGCCGCGACCGAGCTATCGACTCCGCCCGACAGCCCGCAGATCACGCGGCCTTCGCCAACCTGCTCGCGGATCTCGCGCACTTTCGTGTCGCGATAGGCAGCCATGGTCCAGTCGCCCGCCAGCCCGCAGACGTTGTGCACGAAATTGGCGAGCAGCTTGCCGCCATCGGGCGTGTGGACGACTTCCGGGTGAAACTGTGTGCCGTAGAACTTGCGCTCTTCATCGGCGATGACGGCAAAAGGTGCACCGTCCGAAATTGCGACGATCTCGAAGCCGGGGGCAAAGCGCGTGACCGTGTCCCCGTGGCTCATCCACACCTGGTGGCGTTCGCCTTCGTTCCACAGGCCCTCGAACAGCGCGCAGGACTTGGTCACGGTGAGGTAGGCGCGGCCGAATTCTCCGCCATCGCCCACTTCGTGCCCCGGCCGGACTTCGCCGCCAAGCTGGTGGCTCATGACCTGCTGGCCGTAACAGATGCCGAGGATCGGCACGCCTGCTTCGAACAGCATTTCCGGGGCGCGCGGGCTTCCCTCTTCGGGCACGCCGGCGGGCGATCCCGACAGGATGATGCCCTTGGGCTTGAGGCGATGAAACGCCTCTTCCGCCTGGGTGAAAGGCGCGATTTCGGAATAGACGCCCGCTTCGCGCACGCGGCGCGCGATCAGCTGGGTCACCTGGCTGCCGAAATCGACGATAAGGATGGAATCGGGGAGATGTGCGTCGTCCATTTGCGCCGATTAGTGGGGTGGTGGGTGCCTTGCAAGGCGGGCCCGCTGCGGTTTTCCCGGGCATCGCCCGGCGTTCGACAATTCGCCCCAAGGTTACTTGCAAAATACGCAACAACTTTACGCATTATCTCATTTGAGTTTCGTGCAATCGAACCTTAGTTCGCCCTCACAGCCTGAAGACGAGGTTTCCTCTCCCACCTCGCCGGGCTTGCAGGAGAAGTGAGATGCGCTTTGCAGTTCACGCTCTGGCCTTCCTTGCCGCGACCGCGATGAGCGGTCTGACTCTCGGGCACACCCTCGCCTGAGGCGAAGCGACAAGGCGCATAGGCAGCGAAAGAGACGCGGCCGCCAAAAATCAGTCCTCCCCCCCATGGCGGCTGCGTCTCGATCGCAAACATCGCAGATCGCGTGAATCCCCGCACTTTCAGAATCGCGCAGTCCGCCGAAGCGGCGTATTACGGATCAATCCCTATCGCCGCGAAAGGCGAAAGTTCGCACCCCTGGGCGATATTGCAGTTGCTGGTCCCAGCCGCTTTGTCGAGCGGCAGTGCCCATCGGTCGCAAATTGCCCGGAGTTCCCCTTAGCTTCAGGCCGAACAGGCGCGGCGACCTGCAGTCCTCTCTCCAACGGAAAAAGGTGGTCGCGCCTAATGCGCCCTTGATCGAGCAGGTCAGAACGATTCGGCGCTCGCCGTCAGCCTTTCCCGCAACTCGGTCTTGAGCAGTTTGCCGATATGGCTGCGCGGCATTTCGTCGATGGTATAAAGCGCGGCGAGCCGCTGGGTCTTGCCGAGACGCGCATTCACGCTGGCCATCACTGCCTCGGCATCGCCATCCGACCCCTTCGCGAAGGTGACGAAGCCGACCGGCGTTTCACCCCACCGCTTTGACGGCATTCCGATTACCGCCGCTTCAAGCACGCCTTCTTCCTTGAGCAGCTCGTTTTCCAGATCGACCGGATAGATGTTGAAGCCGCCCGAAATGATCATGTCTTTCGAGCGTCCGACCAGTTCGACGAAACCGTCCGCATCGACCCGCCCGATATCGCCCATGCGCTGCCACACGAGGCCAGTTTCGGGGTCGGTCCAGTAACCCTCGCGGGTCTTGCCCGGCTGGTTCTTGTATCCGCTCATCATGGTCTGCGAGAGCCCGATCAGATTACCCGCCTCGCCCGGAGCGACAGGCTTGTCCTCGTCGTCGAGCACCTTGAGCTCGCTCCCCGGAGCAGGGCGGCCGACCGTGTGCAGCTTGTCGGGAAACTCGTGGCAGGCGAGGAGGCAAACGACCCCGCCCTCTGTCATCGAATAGATCTCGATCAGCCCGCCCGGCATGCGGCGCAGCACTTCTGCCTTGAGCTCGGCGGAAAACGGCGCGGAGGTGCAGTATTTGAGCGTCAGCGACGACAGGTCGTAATCGTCGAACCCTTCGAAATCCATCAAGCGCTGGTATTGCACCGGCACCAGCATGGTGACGGTGACCTTATGGTCCTGCGCAGTCTGCAGCCAGCGTGCACAATCGAACTTGCCCATCACGTTGACCGTGCCGCCCGCCAGCAGCGGGGGAAGGAAAGCGACCATGGTAGTGTTCGAATAGAGCGGCGTAGAGGCGAGCGAGCGGACTTCGAGGCCGCTTGCGAGATAACTCGTTGCGGTCGAGCCGAACTGCCGCCAGCGCATCAGGTGCGAATGGACGATGCCCTTGGGGATGCCGGTGGTGCCGGATGAATAGATGATGTTGAACGGGTCTTTCTCGCCCGGCTCGATCGCAGGTGCATTGGTGCCTTCCGGCGCCATCCAGCCGTCGAGATCCTCCAGCGCGATATGGTCGAGATCGGGCATGAAGTCCTCGCCCAGCTCGGCGCTCTTGCCGGCGTCGATGAACAGGTGCCGCGCGCCCGAGTCTCCCGCCATCCCTATCAGCTGATCCTTCGAAGCGCTGGTTGTGAGCGGCGCAGCCACGCCGCCCGCCCGAACCGCGGCGAGGAAGACCAGCGCGTAATTGATGCAGCTGGTGCCGAGGATCGCGACAGATTGCCCGCGCTCAAGCCCGGTTTCGAGCAGCCGCGCCGCAATCCGCTCGACGCGGTCGCCCAGCTCGCCCCAGGTGATCTCGCCATTCTCGTCCCGCAAGGCAGGCTTGTCCGGCTGGCATTCGGCCCAACCGGCCAACACTTGTGAAAAATTGCCGAAGTCGGCCTGCAATGTCTGGAGCATGTCGGTGTTTGTCATGGGCGGCACACTAGCCGCCGCGCATCGCCCGACAAGTATCAAATCAATAGCGGCGATATTCGATGGGGCCGGCACCCGCCGCCCTCACTCCGGGCTGGCGTAAGCCTTGATCAGGTCGAACAGGAAGTCGCGCCCGACATAGAGCGAGCGGGCGCTGATGCGCTCGTTGAGACCATGAACGCCATTGCCATCGGGATCGCCCCAAGCACCCGGGACGCCATAGGCCGGAATGCCCGTCGCGGTGAGGAAGGTCGAATCGGTATAACCGTTCGACATGACCGGCACGAGCGGAACGCCCGGGAAGTAACGCTCGACCAGTTCGCGCGCGGGCCCGAGTACACGCTCGTCCATCGGCGGGGGCGGCGGTGCCGGACGACGCGGCTCGAGGATGGTGATCGAAAGCGCCTCATCATCGACGATCCGCGCCAGTTCCTCGCCGACCTCTTCGATCGTGTTGCCGGGGAAGATGCGGCAATTCACATTCGCCTGCGCCCGCTGGGCCAGAGCATTGCGGGCGTGTCCTGCCTCCAGCATGGTCGCGACGCAGGTCGTTCGCAGGTTCGAGTGGAGGAACGGGTCGGTATTGACCACGGCTTCGGCTTCCGCATTCGTCGGGTCGTTGGCAAGCGCGACCATCGCGTCGCCGATCGCGTCGCCGCGCCCCTCGCCCGCGACCCGGAAATAAGTCCGCGTCGTATCGTTGAACTCGAGCGGGAAGCGATGTTCGCCGATCTTCACGAGCGCCTGGGCCAGCTGGGTGATCGCATTGTCGGGCCGGGGCACCGAGCTGTGTCCGCCGGGGTTGGTGAACTCGAGCACGTAATTGGCGAAGATCTTCTCGCCGACCTGGATCGCCTGTTCGACGACCTTGCCGTCCTCGTCTGCGGTACCGCCGCCGCCCTCGTTGATCGCGAACTCGGCATCGATCAGTTCGCGGCGGTTATCGACCAGCCATTCGACCCCGTTGAAGGCGCCATTGGTTTCCTCGCCGCAGGTGAGCGCGATCTTGACCGTGCGCTGCGGGCGATAGCCGGTTTTCTGGAAGCGGATGAGCGTGTCGACCAGCACTGCCGCCATCGCCTTGTCGTCGGCGACGCCGCGGCCATAGAGATAGCCCTCTTCCTCGTAGAGCGTGAAGGGATCGCGCTCCCAATCTTCGCGCTTGGCCTCGACCACGTCGATATGCGCGATGGCGAGCAAGGGTTTCAATGTCTCGGAAGTGCCGGGATAAACTGCGACCATCCCACCCTCGCGCGGAGCATCCTCGGTCGCAAAAAGGGTCAGGTTTTCCTCCGGCAATCCGGCGGCGCGCAGGCGGTCGACCATGCGTTCGGCGGCGAGAGTGCAGCTTCCGTTGCTCAGCGTCGTGTCGGTTTCGACCAGCTCTTCGAACAGGTCGCGGAACTCTGACTGGTCCGCCGTCAGCGCAGCTTCCTGCGCGGCACTGGCGGAACCTGCCAGCAGGCTGGCTCCCAATGTCGCCAAGACGCGGTATTTCATGCTCTTCCCCCCACTGCCCGACGCTGCATCCTAGCGCATTTGCCTGTGGATGAAAGACGCCCTTGCACCTTTCGATTTCGGCCCCCCGTGCCTATATAATCGGCATGAACGAGAACACTCCAGAAACGCCCGAAAACGGCGCGAATTCCAGCAAGCGAAATGGCGAGTACGGTGCCGATTCCATCAAGGTGCTCAAGGGCCTCGATGCGGTGCGCAAACGCCCGGGCATGTATATCGGCGACACCGATGACGGATCGGGCCTCCACCACATGGTGTTCGAGGTTTCGGACAATGCCATCGACGAAGCGCTGGCGGGCCATTGCGACCTCGTTCTGATCGAGCTGAACCCGGACGGCAGCGTCTCGGTCGAGGACAATGGCCGCGGCATCCCGGTCGACATGCACAAGGAAGAAGGCGTGTCGGCGGCAGAGGTCATCATGACCCAGCTGCACGCCGGCGGTAAGTTCGAGAACACGTCGGACGACAACGCCTACAAGGTGTCGGGCGGCCTCCACGGCGTGGGCGTCTCGGTCGTGAACGCGCTCAGCGAATGGCTCGAACTGGTCATCTGGCGCAATGGCAAGGAGCACTGGATGCGCTTCGAGCACGGCGATGCCGTGAACAGCCTCGAAGAGCGCGGCGACGCACCGCCGGTCGACAGCAATGGCGACGAGAACGGCCTGAAGAAGGGCACCCGCGTCACCTTCAAGGCCTCGACGGACACCTTCAAGAACGTCACCGAGTTCGATTTCGACAAGCTCGAACATCGCTACCGCGAGCTGGCTTTCCTCAATTCGGGCGTGCGCATCCTGCTGCGTGACAAGCGCCACGAGGAAGTGCTCGAGCACGACCTGTTCTACGAGGGCGGCATCGCGGCCTTCGTCAAATGGCTCGACCGCAACAAGCAGGCGCTGATCAGCGAACCCATCGCGGTTTCGGCGGAGAAGGACGGCATCGGCATCGACGTCGCGCTGCAGTGGAACGACAGCTATTACGAAAACGTCCTCACCTTCACCAACAACATCCCGCAGCGCGACGGCGGCACCCACCTTGCCGCATTCCGCACCGCGCTGACCCGCACGCTCAACAATTATGCGAGCGCGTCGGGCATGCTGAAGAAGGAGAAGGTGAGCCTGTCGGGCGAGGACATGCGCGAGGGCCTGACCGCCATCGTTTCGGTCAAGCTGCCCGATCCCAAGTTCTCCAGCCAGACCAAGGACAAGCTGGTCTCCTCCGAGGTTCGCCAGCCGCTGGAATCGCTCATGGGCGAGAAGATGACCGAATGGCTGGAAGAAAATCCGGCCGATGCGAAGGCCATCATCCAGAAGATCATCGACGCCGCCGCTGCGCGTGAAGCCGCTCGCCGCGCCCGTGAGATGAGCCGCAAGGGCGCGATGAGCGTCGCCTCGCTGCCGGGCAAGCTCGCCGATTGCCAGGAACGCGACGCGACCAAGGCCGAACTGTTCCTGGTCGAGGGCGATTCGGCAGGCGGCTCTGCCAAACAGGGCCGCGACCGCAAGACGCAGGCGATCCTGCCGCTCAAGGGCAAGATCCTCAATGTCGAGCGTGCGCGTTTCGACCGGATCATCGGCTCGAAGGAAGTCGGTACGCTGATCCAGGCGATGGGCACCGGTATTCGCGACGAATTCGATCTCGAAAAGCTGCGCTATCACAAGATCGTGATCATGACCGACGCCGACGTCGACGGCGCGCATATCCGCACGCTTCTGCTCACCTTCTTCCACCGCCAGATGCCCGAGATCGTCAAGGCCGGGCACCTCTTCATCGCGCAGCCGCCGCTTTACAAGGTGACCAAGGGCCGCAGCGAGGTGTACCTGAAGGACGATGCGGCGCTCGACCGCTATCTTGTCGATGGCGGTTTGCAGGGTCGTATCCTCGAAACCGCCGACGGCCCGCGCACGGGTGCCGACCTGCGCGCGCTGGTCGATCACTCCCTGCGCTTCCGCAATCTGCTGGCCTTCGTGCCGCGCCGCTACAATTCCGCGATTATCGAACAGATGGCGCTGTCGGGCGCGCTCGACCCTTCGCTCGACGATTCGACGCGCCTGCAGGCGCTCGAACTGGCGGCACAGCGCATGGCCATGGGCGACACCGAAGCGGAATGGAGCGCGTCGATCCGCGACGACGGAACCGTCCTGTTCAAGCGCATATGGCGCGGCGTAACCGACGCCCACGAGATCGAGGCGCGTTTCCTCACCAGCACCGAAGCGCACAAGCTGCACGGCCTCGCAGGCCAGCAGGCCGAAGCCTATGTCCAGCCCGCCCATCTGGTGAAGGGAACAGTCGAGGACGCCGAGGCGGTACCCGAAGACGACGTCGAACTCGACGATACCCCGGTTGCACAGGGTGGAGATGCGATCACGCGCCCGACCGAACTGCTCGAGGCGGTTCTCGCGGCAGGCCGCAAGGGCATGTCCGTCTCGCGCTACAAGGGACTGGGCGAAATGAACGCGGAACAGCTGTGGGAGACCACGCTCGATCCCGAAGCTCGCGTCTTGCTGCAGGTGAAGGTCGAGGATGCAGACGTCACCGACGAGATCTTCACCCGCCTGATGGGCGACGTGGTCGAACCGCGCCGCGAGTTCATCCAGGACAATGCTCTCAACGTCGCGAACCTAGACGTGTGATCCAGGCGCTTGCCACCGGCTGCATCCTGATTGCCGCCGGCTGGCTCGCTTTCGCTGCGGGCGTAATGGCATTCGCTCCCGCACGGGCGCAGCGCGCGCTGGCAGCCATGGCCAGCACTCCCACGATCCACTTCGGCGAACATATCGTCCGGGCTCTGGTCGGGGTCGCCATGGTCATCCGTGCCGATTACTCCAAGGCGCCGCTGTTCTTCGAATGGGGCGGCTGGTTTATTATCGCCAGCTCGATCCTCATCATGCTGGCACCGCGCCGCTGGCATCACAACTATGCGCAATGGTGGGCGGAGCGCATTCCGCCGATCGCATATCGCCTGCTGGCACTGCCGACGCTGTTTTTCGCCGGCTGGTTCGCCTATGCCAGTCTTTGAGACCAGTTACGTGACGGGCAAGGAGCGTTGATGGACAATCCCGGTGACGAAGGCAGCGCAATCAACCGTGGCGGGTTCTACCTGTTCCTCGCCGCGATCACCCTTGCAATGGCTTATGTCGTGTGGCCGTTTGCCGCGCCGCTGCTTTGGGCCGCGCTGGCAGCGATCATGTTCCAGCCGCTCTATCAGTGGATCTATGCGCGCAGCAACGACAGCCCCAACCGGTCCGCCGTCGCCGCTCTCCTGATCATCACCTTCGCGGTGCTCATTCCGAGCTTCATCATTGGCGGGCTGATCGTGGACGAGGCGGCCAATGTCGTCATTGCCTTCCAGGAAGGGCGCATCGACATCGCCGCTTTGGTGGACGATGTGATCAACGCGCTGCCCAGCAATATCCAGCAGTGGCTCGACGATTCGGGCTGGGGCGACATGAGCGAAATGCAGGCAAGCGCGCAGCAGTTCATCGGCGAGAGTGCAGGGCTGATCGCGCAACAGGCGATCTCGATCGGCGGCGGCGTATTCGGCTTCGTGCTGAGCTTCGCCACCGGGCTCTATGTCACCTACTTCCTGCTGCGCGACGGCAAGGCCATTTCCGCACGCATCATGCATGACCTTCCGCTCGAAAACACCATCGTGAGAGAGCTCGCCGATCGCTTCATCGGCATTGTGCGCGCGACGATAAAGGGATCGGTGGTGGTCGGCATCGTACAGGGCACTCTGGGCGCGATCACGTTCTGGATCGTGGGCATGCCATCCGTCGTACTGTTCGGCATGGTCATGGCGATTGCCTCGCTGCTACCCGCAGTCGGCTCGGGCCTCGTGTGGGTTCCAGCCGCCATTTACCTGCTCGCGACCGGATCGATCTGGGAGGGGCTGTTTGTGGTTTTCTCCGGCGTGGTCATCATTGGCATGGCCGACAATATCCTGCGCCCGATACTGGTTGGACGCGACACCGGTATTCCCGACTGGATAATCCTGATCACCACGCTCGGCGGGATTGCGACACTGGGCCTTTCGGGCGTCGTGCTCGGTCCGCTGGTCGCGGGCCTGTTCCTCGCCGGATGGTCGATCATCCAGGATTTCCGCGAGCCAGTCCCCGTAGAGACTCCTGACGAGGTGAAGGACGCAGAAGCTATTCTCCAGGCAGCACCCGAATGATCCAGCCGGTCGCCCCCGGTTCTCCCGCCGAACAGCTCGGTCGGCTGTTCCTGGCAGGCGTGCTGGTGGTGTTCCTGCCGCAGCTGCCGCTCGGCAATTTTCTGGTCTATCCCTTCACCATCCTCACCACCTGGTTCCACGAGATGGGTCATGGACTTACCGCCATGCTGCTCGGCAATGACTTTCACCGGCTGGTTATCTTCCCCTCCGGCTCAGGCTATGCCGAAACGCTCTATCCCGGCGGCGAGCCCGGCGGGCTGACCCGCGCGCTGGTCGCAGCCGGCGGCCCGCTCGGCCCGGTGGTGATCGGCGCTGCGCTGATTCTCGCCTCCAGCCGGGAGAAATGGTGGAAGCCCGCGCTGTTCGCGCTCGCCGGCATCCTCGTGCTCTCGGCCCTCATCTGGGTTCGCAGCGCAGTCGGGCTTACCGTTCTGCCGCTCGTCGCGGCGGCTCTCGGCTGGATCGCCATCAAGGGCCCGCCCTGGCTCGACCGCTTCTCGCTCCAGTTCCTCGGCGTGCTTGCCGCGATGAGCATGCTGCGCGACTGGGATTACCTCTTTTCCTGCCGTGCTGTGATCGGCGGCCAGTTCATGCTGTCCGATACCTGCGCCATGGAGGAAGCGCTGGCACTGCCCTATTGGGTCTGGGCGGTGCTGATCATCGCCGCCTCGGCCGCGATCATCGGGCTGAGCCTGAAGTACGCGCTCGCCCAGCCAGCGGGGCGCGCCTCTCGCCTGCGTCGATAGTGCGTTGACCGGCGCTGACTTGCGCTTGCCATAAATGCGCGCCATCTGCGGAGCCATGAAGAAGCTTCTCCCAGCGCTTGCCGCGCTCTCCCTCTCCGCCTGTGTCAGCGTTCCCCAAAACCTGCCGGTTGTATCGTCAGTTCCCGATACTCAAGCGCCAGTGACCTTGCGCGTGATCGGCCTCAATGACTTCCACGGCAATCTCGAACCGATCCGCCGCCCGATCACGGTGATGGGCAATGACGGCGAACGGACCGAGCTCTACGCTGCCGGGGCCGCGCATCTCGCCACCGCCGTCGCGGAAACGCGCGCGCAGGACGAGCATTCGCTGGTCATCGCGGCAGGCGATCTTATCGGCGGTAGCCCGCTGATCTCTTCCTACTTTCTCGACGAGCCCGCGATTGGCGCGATGAATCGCATCGGGCTCGATTTCAACGCGGTGGGCAACCATGAATTCGACCGCGGATGGCAGGAATTGAAGCGCATCCAGGAGGGCGGCTGCGAGCAGTTCACGCTACGCAAGCCCTGCGCGGTCGAGCCGGAATATGGTGGTGCCGATTTCCAGTTCCTCGCCGCCAACGTCATCATGCCCGACGGCACGACGCTGTTCCCGGCTTACGGCATCCGCGAGTATGACGGGGTCAAGGTAGGGGTGATCGGGCTGACGCTGAAAGAGACCCCCACGCTCGTCACCCCGAGCGGCGTCGAGGGGCTCGACTTCACCCCCGAAGCACAGGCGATCAATGCCTCGGTCGAGGCACTGGCCGCGCAAGGCATCGAGGCGATCGTCGTCTCGATCCACCAGGGACTCTACACAGAGGTCGGCTATAACGACAAAAGCTGCGGCGGCGTATCCGGCCCGCTGATCGACATTCTGAAAGGCGTCGACCCGCGCGTCGATCTCGTCATTTCGGGGCACACCCATCGCTCCTATGTCTGCGACTTCACCGACATCGATACCGATCGTCGTTTCTGGGTGACGAGCGCCGGCTATGGCAGCTCGCTGTTCACCGATATCGCGCTCGAGCTCGATCCCGCGACCGGTGATGCGCGCGTGCTGAGCGCCGACAACAAGGTGGTGCAGAGCGTCGGCACGACGCGCGATGGCGAAACCGCTTCGCCCGATCCGGGTTTTCGCCAATATGCTGCCGATCCGGACGTCGCCGCCTATGTCGCGCGCTATGCCGATGCCTCGCGCGCCGCCGCCGATCGCCCGGTCGGACGCGTCACCGGCGACCCGCGCGATCCCGGCCCCGCAACCGAGGAAACCCCGCTCGGCAATGCCATCGCCGATGCGCAACTCCTCGCCACGCAGGAGGCAGGCGCACAGATCGCTTTCATGAACAATTCGGGCGTTCGCACCGCGCTGGCCCCGGCAGACGATGGCACGATCACCTTTGGCCAGATCTACGCGGTCCAGCCCTTCGGCAACACGCTGGTGACGCGTAGCTACACCGGCGAGCAGCTGATCGCACTGCTCGAACAGCAGTTCGACGATGAAGGCTTCGTCCAGACCTTCAGCGTGTCGGAAGGCTTTGCCATGACATACGACATGAGAAGGCCGGCTGGTGACCGCCTGGTCAGCGCGACGCTCAACGGCGAACCGATCGATCGGCAAGCGACCTATCGCGTGACGATGAACAGCTTCCTTGCGGCAGGCGGTGACAGCTTCACCGTCTTCGAAGACGGCACCGATACGACCGTGGGCGGGCTCGATCTCGATGCGCTGGAATTGTGGCTGGCGCAGGAAGAAGTGCGCACCCTGCCGCCCGAAGGCCGCGTGACCGACGCAACGCCGGAATAGGCGATTACCGGATTACGCGCAGGCCGTTGGACTGTCCGGCTTCGACATTCTTCCCACTGAGTCCAGCGAACAGGACATCGAGGATCGCGGCCAGTTTCTCTTCCGTCAGACGGTGGGCGATCATCATGAGCACGTTCGGCGAGGTGTAGGCGATCATCATCTGGTTGATCAGCGTCAGCGCACGGTCGATCGCGAGCCCTTCGAAATATCCCTCGGCCTGCGCCTGAGCGATCAGTTCGGTGAGATAGTGGTCGGCAAGATCGATGAACCCCCTGACCTGTTCGAAATTGTCGCTCCCCAGTTCGCAGTAGAGCGCAAACAGCGCGGGATCTTCTTCGAAGCGTTCGCGCTCACGCACATAGCGGCGGGCGAAGAATTCGTAGAACTTGCGCTGGATCGGCAGATCGGAAGCGACGACCTCTTCCATGACCCTGATGTCGTGCGCGTACCATTCCTCTACGATCGCTTCGAACAGATCGGTTTCTTCGGGAAAAATGGTTTCGATCCGCGAGCGCGAGATGCGGCTTTCGGCCGCGAGATCGCTGCGCGTAACGCCTGAACCGCGCTTCTCGATCAGTTCCATCGCCAGCTGCACCAGTTCGGCGCGCTTTGCTCTGGCTTCTTCCGCAGTCACGCAAACCTCCCTCAAGATCGAACCGCAGCGATTCCTGCCCTGTCCCGCAATCTAGGGACGCACGGCACTGGGTTAAAGCCCGGGATTGTTCACCTGAAGACGTTTATCGACGAAAGCGGCCGCGTCCTCGTGTCGTTCAGCCCTTCGGCGGCATGGGAATGAAGGCCGAGGTACGCCGCTTGTAGTCCGCGTATTTGTCGCCTTTCGACTTATCCATGCCCTTCTCCAGCAGCGCTACGCCCGACCATTTGGTGAGCGTGAAGCTGAGGAACAGCGGACCGATCACCGTTGCTGCCGCAACCCACCAACCGGCAGAGGCCGCCGCGATCCAGATGCCCCACCAGGCCATGAAGTCGCCGAAATAATTGGGGTGCCGCGTGTATCGCCACAGGCCGGTGTCGAGCACCTTGCCCTCGTTCGCCGGATCGGCCTTGAACCGCGAAAGCTGCCAGTCGCCGACCCATTCGAAGAATATGCCGATCAGATAGACGCCAAGCCCGACCAGCGCGAGGCCGCTGATTGGCTCCGTGCCGCCTGCCTCCAGGATGCCATATTGCGCCGGGCTCGAAACCATGAACAGCAGCACGGCCTGCATCAACCAGACCTTGACCAGCGCTGCGAAGGCGAAATTGCCCTTCTCGCGGTCCTTCTTGAGGATCAGCTTGTAACGCTTGTCCTCGCCCTCGTGCCGCCAGCGCCGCAGCAGGTAGATGCCGAGCCTCAGGCCCCAGGCGACCGTCATCCCCATCAACAGCGTCGCGAGCGGTCCGCGCTCGGCCAGTTGCAGCCAGCTGACGAAGGCCATCAGCGCCATGCCCGCGCCCCAGAACGCATCGATGAAACTCACGTCGTCGATCCGCACCGAAATCACCCAGAGGATCAGCACGACCCCCAGCAGGATGACGGCATTGGTTGCGAGGGCCTCAATTATCATCGCGTATCTCCCCCTGTTGCGCGATCAGCCCCCGCGCCTGTGCTTCGAGCACCTTGAAACGTTCGTAATCCGGCAATTTCGAACGGAACCAGCCTGCCAGTTTGAGCAAATCCTCGCCATAATTGCCAGTCGGCCATAATGGCGGTCCGAAGCCCACGACATTGCGGTCATTGTCGGCATAGGCGGGCACGATCGGCACGCCTGCGGCCATCGCAATGCGGTAGAAGCCCGATTTCCACGTGCCGTCGCTGCCGCGGGTTCCCTCGACCGCGATGACCAGCGCCAGCTCATCTCGCCGTGCGAACTCTGCCGCCACCTGGTCGACGACATCGGTCGGCTTGGTCCGGTCGACCGAGATCCCGCCCATGTCGAACATGAAATTGCGCATGAAGCCCTGGAACAGCGTGTGCTTGCCCATGAAGTTGGGCTGCACGCCCTGTTCGTGGGTTGCGCCGGTAAAGAACACGAAGTCCCAATTGGAGGTGTGCGGCGCGCCCGCGATGACATATTTGGTCAGGTCGCGCGGCAGGTGCCCGTCGAGCTTCCAGCCCTTGCCGTGATAGATCGCGATGATGATCCGCCGCACGATCCGCGACAGGATGGAGCGCTTGCGATGCGCACCAGACGATTTATCGGACATGCCCTCTCCCTTGACGCTACGGCGTAGCAGCTACGCAGCGGAAAGCGAGAAGGTTTCAATCGTCACATCCTGAACACGCCGAATTGCGGACGTTCGGCGATCGGCGCTTCGAGGGTTGCGGCAAAGGCTAGGCCGAGCACATCGCGGGTCTGGACCGGGTCGATCACCCCGTCATCCCACAGCCGCGCGGTGGCGTAATAGGGATTGCCCTCATCCTCGTATTTCTGGCGGATCGGCGCCTTGAACGCTTCCGCCTCTTCCTCGGACCATTTGTCCGCATCGCGGTGAACCGTGGCGAGGACGGAGGCCGCCTGCTCGCCGCCCATCACGGAGATGCGCGCATTGGGCCAGGTGAAGAGGAAGCGCGGTTGATAGGCTCTACCGCACATGCCGTAATTGCCCGCGCCGAAGCTGCCGCCGATCACTACGGTGATCTTGGGCACGGTGGCGGTGGCGACGGCTGTCACCAGCTTCGCGCCATGCTTGGCGATGCCTTCCGCCTCATATTTACCGCCGACCATGAAGCCGGAGATGTTCTGGAGGAACAGCAGCGGGATACGGCGCTGGCAGGCGAGTTCGATGAAATGCGCGCCCTTTTGTGCGCTTTCGGAGAACAGCACGCCATTGTTGGCGAGGATCGCCACCGGCATGCCCCAGATATGCGCAAAGCCGCAGACCAGCGTGCTGCCGAAATGCTGCTTGAACTCGTGGAACTCGCTACCGTCGACCAGCCGCGCGATCACTTCGTGCACGTCATAGGGCGCGCGCACATCCTCGGGCACCAGCGCATAGAGATCGTCCGCGTCGAACTTGGGCGGGCGCGGTTCCTTCAGCTCGACATTCCTGGCCTCGGCAAAATTGTCGCCCAGATGGCTGACGATATCGCGAACGATGGTGAGCGCGTGCTCGTCATTCTCGGCAAGATGATCGACCACGCCCGACTTCTTGGCATGGAGGTCGCCGCCGCCCAGATCCTCAGCTGATATTTCCTCGCCCGTTGCCGCCTTCACCAGCGGTGGCCCGGCAAGGAAGATCGTGCCCTGATTGCGCACGATCACCGTCTCGTCGCTCATGGCGGGGACATACGCCCCGCCCGCGGTGCAGCTGCCCATGACGCAGGCGATCTGCGGGATCCCCTGGCTGCTCATATTGGCCTGGTTGAAGAAGATGCGGCCGAAATGGTCGCGGTCCGGAAAGACCTCCGCCTGGTGCGGCAGGTTCGCCCCGCCACTGTCGACGAGATAGATGCACGGCAGGCGGTTCTCCATCGCGATTTCCTGCGCGCGGAGGTGCTTCTTCACCGTCATCGGATAATAGGTGCCGCCCTTCACCGTGGCATCGTTGCATACGATCATGACCTGTCGGCCCGAAACGCGGCCGATCCCCGCGATCAGCCCCGCGCCGTTGATCGCGTCCTTGCCATACATGCCGTTGGCGGCGAGTTGGCCGATCTCCAGGAAGGGCGAACCCGGATCGAGCAGGCGCTCGACCCGCTCGCGCGGAAGCAGTTTGCCGCGCGACACATGGCGCTCGCGGCTGCCTTCCGAGCCGCCGAGTGCCGCCTCGGCGACAGCACTGCGCAAGTCTTCGGCAAGGCCCTTGTTATGCTCGAAACGCGCCTTCGCATCAGGCGCGTCGCGGTCGAGCGTGGAGGTGAGAACGGATGCGGTCACGATGTTTCTTTCGTTTGCTTCGTGTCGCCGTTCGCGGCGAACAGATAGCGGTAGACGCCGATCAGGTTGATAACGAGCAGGCCGATATTCTGCCAGCCGATGCCCTGTCCTTCGTCATTGAGGAAGCCCCAGGCGATCAGCGCGATCGAGCTCGTCACGAAAATGACGAAGCCCCAGCCGGTCGGCCGCGTGCCGAGGTTGAGCGACACGATCAGTGCCGCGATCAGCCCGGCTCCTGCGCCATACCATTGCAGGATGGTGAGGGTGGTTTCGCTCACCCCGCCGCCCCGATCAACTCACGGCCGATCAGCATTCGCCGGATCTCGTTGGTGCCCGCGCCGATGTCGAGCAGCTTGGCATCGCGCATGTAACGCTCGACCGGCCAGTCGAGCGTGTAGCCTGCGCCGCCCAATGCCTGCACGCTTTCGGCAGCGACCCTGAAGGCATTCTCCGAAGCCAGCAGGATCGCGCCCGCCGCGTCGAAGCGCGTCGTCTGGTCGTTGTCGCAGGCCTTCGCCACCGCGTAGGTGTAGGCGCGCGCCGATTGCAGCGCGACATACATGTCAGCGACCTTTGCCTGCATCAGCTGGAAACTGCCGATCGGCTTTCCGAACTGCTTGCGTTCGCGCAGATAGGGGATGACCGTGTCGAGGCAGGCCTGCATGATGCCAAGCTGAAGCCCGGCGAGCACGACGCGCTCGTAATCGAGCCCGCTCATGAGCACGCCGACGCCGCCGTTGACCGGCCCCATCACGCGGTTTTCGGGCACGAAGCAATCGTCGAACACCAGCTCTGCCGTGGGCGAGCCGCGCATGCCGACCTTCTCGATCTTCTGGCCGATCGAAAAGCCCTTATCTCCCTTCTCGATCAGGAAGGCGGTGATGCCGCGCGAACCGGCATTCCCGTCGGTCTTGGCATAGACCACCAGCGTATCGGCATAGGTCGCATTGGTGATCCAGAACTTGGTGCCGTTGAGGACATAGCCCTCGCCGCGCTCGTCCGAGACGGCTTCGGCCTTCAGCTTCATCGAGACGACGTCCGAACCGGCGCTGGCTTCGGACATGGCGAGGCTGCCGACATGCTCGCCCGAGATCAGCCCGGGGAGATATTTCGCCTTCTGCTCGTCATTCCCCCAGCGGCGGATCTGGTTGATGCACAGGTTCGAATGCGCACCATAGGATAGGCCGAGCGAGGCAGAGGCGCGGCTGACTTCCTCCACCGCGATCACATGTTCGATGTAGCCGAGGCCGAGGCCGCCATCTTCCTCGTCCACGGTAATGCCGTGCAGGCCAAGCTCGCCCATCTGCTTCCACAGCTCGTCCTGCGGGAAATAGTCTTCGCGGTCGATCTTCTCCGCCAGCGGGGCAATCTGCTCGTCGGCAAAGCGGCCGACGCTCTCGCGGATCATCTGAGCGCTTTCGCCGAGCTGGAAGTCGAAATCGGGGGTGGCACGCATAATCAGCCTCTATTCGGAAATTTTGTTACGCGCCGCCCATACCAGCGCTGGGACGCGGCGCAAATGGTGCAGCCGCCTCGGTTAAACGCGGTCAGGCACTTTGGTGTCCTTTCGACGGCGAATTCGGCCCTTCAATTGCGATTTGTCCTTTCGCCTCAATTCTGTATGGAACCCGATCGGACGAGTCGCATGAAAACTGTACAGCTTCATCCGTGGCCCCCCGGGCAGCCGCCGTCTCCTGCATATTGCGGGGAGGACGCGCGCGCCTCGATTCTTGCAACCTACGGGCTGGACGCGCTCGAGGACGATCCCGAACTTTCGGAAATCACCACATTCGCCGCGAACCTGTGCAATGCGCCGATCGCGCTGGTATCTCTGGTGGAAAGGGAACGGCAGCGTTTCCTTGCGAGGGCAGGGCTCGAAGAAAGCGAGACGCCGCGCCCCACGTCCTTTTGCGCGCATGCCATGCTCGAACCCGAGCCGATGGTCATCAAGGACGCCAAGGACGATGACCGCTTTTCGACGAATCCGCTCGTCACCGGCCATCCTTACATACGGTTCTATGCCGGTTCGCCGCTCATAAGCCATGAGGGCGCGCCGCTTGGTTCGCTCTGCGTCATCGATACCGAGCCCCGTGAAGAAGGGCTGACGCCGCTGCAGATGGAAGGGCTGCAGGTGCTCGCCGCCAGCGTGATGCGTCGCTTGCGCCATCGCCGCGAAAATCTCGAACAGCTTGCGGTGATCGCGGAAAGCGAGAAAAAGTTTCGGCTGGTTGCAGATTCGATCCCCGACATCGCCTGGTCGACCGACATCCACGGGGAGCCGGTGTTCTGCAATCGCCGCTTCTTCGAGTTCACCGGCCACAAGCCGGGCGATCTCTCCGCCGACATGTTCCAGAATTACTGGTTGCCCGAAGAGCGCGATCATTGGCTCGAAGACTGGCAAAAGACGTTCGAGGCGGGCGAGCCCTACGAAGCCGAATACAAGTTCCGCCGGAACGACGGCAGATACGTGTGGATGTTGTCGCGCGCCCTTCCGCTGCACGATGCGAATGGCGAGATTACCGGCTGGTTCGGCACGCTTACAGATATCGACGATGCTCACCGCCAGAAGGAAGAGCGCGAGCTGCTCGCCGGTGAGCTGGCGCACCGCATCAAGAATATCTTCTCGGTCATCTCGGGCCTGATCTCGCTGCGGTCGCGCGGCGATGAGAAGCTCGAGACCTTCGGCCAGGAACTCACCGCCGCCATCCGCTCGCTCGGCCGCGCGCAGGATTTCGTGCGCCCGCTCGACAGCGAGAAAAGCGACGAACTCGTCGCGCTGCTCGATATCCTCATGGCGCCGTATCAGGACGGTGCCGGCAAACGGGTGGCACTCGCCGGCGACCGGGTCGAAGTGGGACCGCGCGCCGCAACGCCCCTCGCGCTGATCTTTCACGAATTGGCCACCAACGCAGCCAAGTATGGCGCGCTTTCCGAAGCCGACGGCCGCGTGACGATCGCGATAGAGCGAACCGATGATTGCGTGACCATCGCCTGGCAGGAGCATGGCGGTCCCCCGGTGCACGAGCCGAGTTCGCTAGGGTTCGGCTCTCGCCTCATCGACATGGCGACGCGCAACCAGCTGGGCGGAAGCCTCGACAAGCAATGGGATGCGGATGGGCTGGCGGTGAGTATCACACTCCCGCTCGAACGGATCGGAGCCTGAGGCTTGGCGCGGGCTACTTTGCAGCCTAGCCTGCAGTGCATTGCCAACTGACAGCAGGATATATCCATGCGCCTCTCCCCAGCCCTGCTAGCCCTTGCAACTCCTGCGGCCTTTGCAGTTTCCGCATGCACGCCGGAGAGCGAAACTGGTAGCGAGGCAGCCACAACCAGCGAGCCGAGCGAGGAGGCTCAGCCGGAAGCGCCCCAAAGCGATCTGACCCTGGCCGAAAGCGGCTGGCTGGTCGTGGGCGAGGACGGTGCAGTCTACACAACCATGCTCGACCCGGACGGCACCTATCGCGATTTCCGCAATGGCGAAGCGCTGCAAAGCGGCGAGTGGGAAAAACGCCAGGCGGATGAAGTGTGCTTCGTCCCTTCCGACAATGGCAAGGCGGGCGACTGCTGGACCCTGGGAACGCTCGAGCGGGACAACACCCTGCGCGCCACCGATAGCGAGGACCGCGCGGTCGAACTGCGCAAGATCAGCTATGTCGGCCCCGGAGAGGGGGATGATGAAGGGGACGGCGAGGACGATCAGGGGAGCGGGGAATAGGCATCGCGGAGGGCACTCCCGCACCCATGCCGCCTGACGCGTCCTCCGACGCGCCGCTGATCGCGTTCGAGACGGTTTCGAAGGTTTACGGTCCCGTCGTGGCAGTCGACGCGGTGAGCCGTTCGATCGCCGCGGGTAGTTTCGTCGCGCTGGTCGGCGCATCGGGCTCGGGCAAGTCCACGCTCCTCAAGATGGTCAATGCGCTCGAAGCGCCGAGCGAGGGGCGCGTGATGTTCGAAGGCGAGGATGTGACCGCGCTCGACCCGCCGACGCTCCGCCGCCGCATCGGCTATGTCTTCCAGGGTATCGGTCTGTTCCCGCATATGTCGGTGGCAGAGAATATCGCAATCGGCCCACGCCTGGGCGGCGAAAGCCTGACCAGGGCGCGGATCGCCGAACTGCTCGAACTGGTCGAGCTAGAGGCTGACCTCGCCGCCCGTATGCCCGACGAGCTTTCGGGAGGCCAGCGCCAGAGGGTCGGCGTCGCACGTGCGCTCGCCAATGATCCGCACCTGCTGCTGATGGACGAGCCCTTCGGCGCGCTCGATCCGATCACCCGCGATGCGTTGGGTGAGCGTGTGCGGGCACTGCACGAAAGGCTGGGCCTGACCACCGTGATGGTAACGCATGACATGGCCGAGGCGTTGCTGCTGGCCGACCGCGTGCTGGTGATGGATGCAGGCTGCATCGTCGCCGACGAAACGCCGGGCGGCTTGCTGGCGGGCAAGGGCGGCGAGATCGCGCAGGGGCTCGTTGCGGTGCCGCGCGCGCAGGCGGAAAAGCTCGCGGCGATGGAGCGATGAGCGACTTCTGGGCAAGCCTGATGGGGCTGGGCGACCAGCTTGCCGCGCATGTGCTCTTATCCGCCTCGGCAATCGCGCTCGGCATTCTGGTCGCGCTGCCGCTGGCGGTCTGGGCCAGCCGTTCGGAGGCGGTCGCGCGCGTGACTTTGGGCTTTGCCAGCCTGGTGCAGACGATTCCCGCGCTGGCGCTGCTCGCGCTGTTCTTCCCGATCCTGCTCAGCCTGCGCGCCGTGTTCGGAGAAGGGTTGCCGACGCTCGGCTTCCTGCCCGCGCTCCTCGCACTCGGCCTCTATGCGCTGCTGCCGATCCTCAGGAATGCGGTGACCGCGCAGGCCAATCTCGACCCCGGCGTGCTCGAGGCGGCGGACGGCGTGGGCATGACCGCGGGGCAGAAGCTGCGGCTCGTCGAAGCGCCGCTCTCCGCCCCCTTCATCATGGCGGGCATCCGTACGGCATCGGTCTGGACCATCGGCGCGGCGACGCTCGCCACGACGATCGGCCAGAAGAGCCTGGGCGATCCGATCTTTGCCGGTCTGCAAACGCAGAACTGGGCGCTAGTGCTGGCGGGCTGTTTCGCCTCAGCCGGGCTGGCGCTGGTCGCCGACGGCCTGCTCGGCCTGATCGAGCGCGGGCTGCGCGAGCGGCGCAAGGGTTTCTGGATCGCCGGGCTTCTAGCCGTCGCGGTGGGTGTGGCTGCGGCGCTGATCGCGCAATTCGCCCCGCAATTAGGGGGTGCCCGCCAAGAGGATCGCGTGGTTATCGGGGCCAAGGGCTTTTCCGAGCAATATATCCTCGCGCGGCTGATCGGGCAGCGGCTAGAGCGCGCGGGCTATACCGTCGACTATCGCGACGGGCTGGGTTCGGCAGTCGCACACAGCGCGGTTGCGAGCGGGGAGATCGACCTGCTGGTCGATTACACCGGCACGATATGGACCAATTCCATGGAACGCGAGGATAACCCGCCGCGCGACGAAATGATCGCGGCGATCACGCAGTGGGAGGACGAGACAAGCGGGACGCTGGTCCTCGGCCGGATGGGCTTCGAAAACGCCTACGGGCTGGCGGTGCGAGCCGAGCTTGCCAGCGACAGGAACCTTACGTCGATCGATGACCTCGCTCGCGTAGCGCCGCAATACACCGTCGGCGGTGACCCCGAGTTCTTCGAGCGCCCCGAATGGATCGCGGTGCGCGATGCCTATGGCCTGCGCTTTGCCGAAACGCGCAATTTCTCTCCGACCTTCATGTATAACGCGCTGCGTTCGGGAGAAGCGCAGGTAATCGGTGCCTATACTTCGGACGGGCGGATCGCGGCGGACAACCTCGTCGTGCTGGAGGATCCTCGCGGCGCTTTCCCCAATTACGATGCTATCCTGCTGGTCAGCCCCGAACGGCGCGACGAAGAGCGCTTGCTCGAGGCGCTGCGCCCGCTGATTGGCGCTATCGATGTGGAGGCAATGCGCGCCGCGAACCTCTCGGTCGATCGCGATGAGAACAAGCTGCGTCCGGCTGAAGCCGCGCGCATATTGGCAAAAGAGATTGGATTGGGATCCTAAAATCCCGGCGCGTCTCCGGGCCAGTTCGGCGCGGTCACGCCCAGCACCTTGAACAGCAGGCCCATCCCGCTTTCCTCGACCAGCCGCGCGCGCTGGCGAGCGATCACGTCTTTCGTCTGCGGAGACTTGCGCTGCAGTGCCTCGGTCCGGGTATCGATGCCGAGCGCGGTGAGCCAGTCGCCCTGCATTTCGCAGCCGAGCACCTGCGCGCCCTGCCGCTGGGCGACCTTGCCCAGCATCTCGAAATCGACATGCGCGGTGAGGTCCGCCGTGCCGGGCGCGTCGAACACGTCGACCTTGCGGTGTGCGCGGATCGCCTGAAAGGTCGAGCCGGAGCGCAATTCGCGCGCACCGTAGTCGATGATGAGCGCCGCGCCACCTTGCGCCACCAGCCGGTCTGCCAGTTCGGACATGATCGCAGCGGACGCCGGGCTCGTCTCGATCATCGTGCCCTGCCGCGCGGTGCGCCAGCTTTCGGGTACGATCGAATCCATCGGCTTGTCACCGCCGACGAAGACGAACCTGTCGCCATCGAGCCCGACCATTCGCTCGTGCCAACCGCTCGCCGAACGGATCAGCTGATGGACCGGCAGGGCGTCGAAGAACTCGTTCGCGACCACCAGCAGCGGGCCATCCTCGGGCAGGGTGGTGATGTCATCGTGATGCGTCACATCGGGGATCGCACCGCGCTGCACCTGGCGCAGTTTCTCCGAACCCTCCACGAAATGGACCTGGGGGGTCAGGTCATAGCGTGCGGCGGTGCGCAGCGCATCCTGCGCCAGCGTCCCGCGCCCCGGGCCCAGCTCGACATAGTGGACGTTCTCAGGGCGGCCTGCGCGCACCCACATGTCCGCCAGCCACAAGCCGATCAGTTCGCCGAACATCTGGCTGATTTCCGGCGCAGTTAAGAAGTCGCCTTCCTGCCCGAGCGGGGTGCCGCGCGTATAATAATGCGCGTTGCTCTCCCCCATGTACTGGGCGAGCGAAATCGGTCCTGTCTCACGAATTAGCCTGCGGAATCTCTCGCTGAGGTCCGTCGGCCCGGCATTGTCATTCATCCCGCTGACGGAACTCCCGTGCCCGATCCCAGCGGCTTGCGAGTCGCTGCGTAGATCGTGACAATCAACCCAAGAATTATCAGCGGAATTGTGAGCCATTGACCCTGACTTAAACCGGTTTCGACCACTCTGTGGGCCAACTGTGCATCGGGTTCGCGGAAGAATTCGTTAACGAACCGGCCCACGCTCATGCCCACGGTAAAGATGCCGACGAGCATGCCCGGGCGGTAGCGCGCGCGGGTTTTCCAGAACAGCAGCATCATGATGATGAACATCACGAGACCTTCGAACCCGGCCTGGTAGAGCTGGCTCGGATGGCGTGGATCATCGCCCGCGCCGGGGAAGACCATGGCCCAGGGCGTATCGGCCACGGTAGTAACACGGCCCCACAATTCACCATTGGTGAAGTTCGCAAGTCGGCCGAGCATGTAACCGAAAGGCACATTGACCGCGACATAGTCGCACACGCGCAGGAAGCTGAGCTTGCCGCGTAGCGAAACCCAGGCGATGGCAGCAAGCACGCCGAGCAGCCCGCCGTGGAAGCTCATCCCCCCGTCCCACATACGCAGCAGCCGCCAGCTGACGAATCCCTCGTCATCGAAGGTCGTGAACAGTTCGGGTGCATAGAAGGCGGCATAGCCCAGCCGTCCGCCCAGAATGACGCCGAGCGTGCAGTAGAAGAACAGATCGTCGGCATGGCGCTGCGCCATCGGCGCGCCGGGCTGCTTGATCATCTTGGACAGGTGCCAATAGGCAAACAGGACGCCGCCGAGATAGGCGAGCGAGTAATAGCGCAGGGTAAAGAAGCCGAGATCGATCCCCGGGGTAAGGCCCAGATTTTCCCAGTAGATCGGCTCTGCTGCAGCCGATGCGACGAGTAGTGACAGCAAGAAGCGAACCCCTTAATGGTTGTCGCGCGCCGCGCCGGCACGCCGGTTGCGCGGCTTGTGGCACAGCAGGGGTTTTGGGGAAAGCCTGCGATGAAGGCAAACGACCGTTCCAGCGATGGAGCGGACCGAATTAGAACGGTTAATAGAGGAGAGGCGTGAATGCCCACAGAGCTCGACAAGACACTCGATGCAATCATGGACAAGCTGACGGCTGAAGGAATGCCCGCCGAAACAGTCCCCTTCACGCGCGGCGGCGTGGACATGCCCTCGCTCAAGCTCGCTCCGCCTGCCCTCAACCATTATTTCGCGCATTACTGCAACGAACATAAGGATGCAGACTTTCTCATCGATGGCGATACCCGCCTGACATTCGGCGAAACGTGGCAGGCCGCGCGCCATGTTGCGGCAGGCCTGGTGGACACGCATGGCGTCGCCAAGGGCGACCGCGTCGGTATCGCGGCGCGCAATTCGGCCAACTGGATCGTGGCCTACATGGGCATCCTGCTCGCCGGTGGCTGCGCGACCCTGCTCAACGGTTTTTCGAGCGGCGAAGAACTTGCCGATCAGCTCGAGCTCGTCGGATGCAAGCTGCTGCTTGCCGATGCCCAGCGCGCCAAGCGGCTCGATGGTCACGAGCACGGCGCCAAGATCGTGCTGTTCGAGCACGGCGGCAAGCCATCCGATGGTCTGGCCCAGATCTGGGGCGATCCGGGCGAGCGCACGTTCCTCGACGTCGGTCCCGACGACTACGCCACGATCCTCTACACCTCGGGTTCGACCGGCAAGTCCAAGGGCGCGTGGTCCGACCATCGCGGCGTCGTCCACGGCGCAATGAGCTACGCTCTGCAGAGCCTGATGGCCTTCACCTATCTCGATTCTTCGGGCGGTGCTCCGACCTCTCAGGCGTGCGCGCTGGTCGCCGTGCCGCTGTTCCATGTGACGGGCGAAGTTCCGGTCTTCCTCCAGAGCTTTGCGCTTGGCCGCAAGCTGGTGCTGATGCCGCGCTGGGATGCGGGAGAGGCGCTGCGCCTGATGGACAAGGAGAAGGTCAGCTATTTCGCCGGCGTTCCGCTGATGAGCTACGAGATCGCGACCCATCCCGATCGCGCGAAATACGATATCTCCTCCTGCAGCGGCTTTGCCGCGGGCGGAGCACCGCGCCCGGTCGAGCACGTCACCAAGATCCGCGACGCTTTCCCCAACGGCTTCCCGCTGCTGGGCTATGGCTTGACCGAGACCAATGGCGTGGGCTGCGGCAACTTCAACGAGAACTATCTCGCCAAGCCTTCCTCGACCGGCAAGCCGAGCCGGCCGCTGGTCGATCTCGCGATCCTCGACGATGACGGCAACAAGGTGCCGCAAGGCAATGTCGGCGAAATCTCGATCCGCTCGGTCTGCAATTTCAGCGGCTACTGGAACAACGAGGAGGCGACCAAGGCGGCCTTCACCAAGGACATGTATTTCCGCACCGGCGACCTCGGCAAGCTCGACGAAGACGGCTATCTCTACATCGTCGACCGCAAGAAGGACATCATCATCCGCGGCGGCGAAAACATCACCTGTATAGAGGTGGAAGAGGCGATCTACGCGCATGACGCGATCGCGGAATGTTCGGTCTTCGGCATTCCGGACGAGCGCATGGGGGAAGTTCCGGCGGCGGTGTACTACCTGAAATCAGGCCATTCGCTGACGCCGGCAGACCTGCGCGAGTTCCTGCTCGCCAGTATCGCGCCCTTCAAAGTCCCGCTCGAGGAACATATCTGGCAGTCAGACAAGCCGCTGCCACGCCTCGGCACGCAAAAGATCGACAAGCGCACGGTGCGCACGATGCATGCCGGAGAACCGGCTGCGGCCTGAACCCTGGATCGCGTGACGGCTCGGGCACCGGTCCGTCCGTGATCCGGATTAGCGTATGAACGAAATCGACATCCCCAATCAGCGCGCCATCATCGACCGGCGCGAACTCGCCGAAAAGGTCGAGGCGCTGGCGCGTGAGAAAGGGGAAAAGGCGCGGCAGGATATCGTCTCGGTTCTCAAGCAGGCGCTGGAGGACGGACGCAAAGAGATTGACCGGCGCCTGTCGGAACAACCTTCTGCCGGGCACCTGTGTACCGGCGGACAGGCCTTCCTGATCGACCAGCTGCTGCGCGTGATCCATGATTACGTGATTACGCATGTCTATCCGGTCGCGAACCGCTCTTCGGCAGAGCGCCTCGCGATCCTTGCCGTGGGCGGCTACGGCCGCGCGGAAATGGCGCCGCATTCGGACGTCGATATCGCCTTCATCACCCCCACCCGCAAAGCCTCGTGGTGCGAGCAGGTAATCGAGGCGATGCTCTATTTCCTCTGGGATCTCGGCCTCAAGGTCGGCCATTCGAGCCGCTCGGTCGATGATACGCTGCGCATGGCGAAGGAAGACCTTACCATCCGCACCGCGCTGCTCGAAAGCCGTTTCGTATGGGGCGACCGGCCGCTCTACGAAGAAGCGCGCGCGCGGTTCTGGACCGAGGTGGTCAAGGGCAGCGAACGCCAGTTCCTCGCCGAAAAGCTCGAGGAACGCGATGCGCGGCACAAGCGCATGGGCGACAGCCGCTATGTGGTCGAGCCCAATGTGAAGGATGGCAAGGGCGGCTTGCGCGACCTCCAGACGCTCTACTGGATCGGCAAATATATCCACCAGGTGCAGAAGGGCGCCGAACTGGTCGATGTGGGCCTTCTGACCAAGGCCGAATATCGCAGCTTCCGCCGCGCCGAGGGTTTCCTGCTGGCAGTCAGGTGCCACCTCCATGCCATTACCGGCAGGGCCGAGGACCGGCTCACCTTCGACCTCCAGCGCGAAGTCGCCGCGCGGATGAACTTCGCCGACCGCCCGGGCAAGAGCGCGGTCGAACGCTTCATGCAGTTCTATTTCCTTCAGGCGAAGCGGGTCGGCAGCCTGACCGGCGTGTTTCTCGCCCATATCGATGAGGAGTTCGAGAACAAGCGCGCCGCGCGAGGGTTCTTTGCCGGATGGAAACAGAAGGCGCGCGATCTCAAGGGTTACCGCGTGTTCGGCGGACGGATCGCGGCGCCGGGCGACGAGTGGTTCCGCAAGGATCCGGTGCGGCTGATCGAGATCTTCCAGCTGGCCGAAGCGAACGAGCTCGAAATCCATCCCGAGACCATGCGCCAGGCCAATCGCGATGCTCCGCAGATCAAGGACGAGGTGCGCGAGGACCCGCGCGCCAATGCGCTGTTCGTCGAACTTCTGAGCGGCCGCAACAATCCCGAGATGGTGCTGCGCTGGATGAACGAGGCGGGCGTGTTTGGCCGCTTCGTGCCCGACTTCGGCAAGGTCAACGCGCAGATGCAGTTCGACATGTATCACCACTATACGGTCGACGAGCACACCATTCGCGCGATCGGCCTGTTGAGCCAGATCGAGAAGGGCGAACTCAAGTCCCAGCATCCGCGCTGCACCAAGCTGATCCACCGCATCGATTCGCGCCGCGCGCTATATGTCGCGGTCCTGCTGCACGATATCGCCAAGGGCCGCGGCGGCGATCATTCGGTGCTGGGTGCCGAAGTAGCGCACGAGCTGTGCCCGCGGTTCGGCTTGAGCGAGCAGGAGACCGACCTCGTCGCCTGGCTGGTCCTGCAACATCTGCTGATGAGCTCGACCGCGCAGAAACGCGATCTGACCGATCCCAAGACGATCGAGGATTTCGTCGGCGAGGTTCAAAGCCTCGAGCGCCTGCGCAATCTCGTCATCCTGACCGTCGTCGATATCAAGGCGGTCGGCCCGGGCACATGGAACAGCTGGAAGGCGCAGCTGATCGGCGAGCTCTACGATGCAGCGCAGGAACGGCTGCGCCTGGGTCATATGGGGCACGGGCGCGAGCAACGCGTCGCCGCCAAGCAGGAGGCAGTTGCGGAATTGCTTGCAGATCGCAGCAATTTGGTCGGCGATGTCGGCGAACTGTTCGACGATGCCTACTGGATCGCAGAGCCGGAGGACGTGATCGCGCTCAATCTCGTCCACTATCACGCGGCACGCGCGGTAAAGGACCAGCTTTCGATCCATTGCGAATATTACGAGGCACGCGGAGCAACACTCGTCACCGTGATCGCGGCCGACCATCCCGGCCTGTTCTACCGGATCGCGGGCGGTATTGCGCTGGCTGGAGCGAATATCATCGACGCCCGCATCCATACCTCGCGCAGCGGCTTTGCGATCGACAATTTCCTGGTGCAGGACCCGCTCGGCAAGCCTTTCTACGAAGAGAGCCAGCTGAAACGGCTCAAGACTTCGATCGGCGATGCGCTCGCCAACCGTATCGAACTCGTGCCCAAGCTCGCCCAACGACCGCTTCCACGCAGCCGTGCGGGTGCTTTCGACGTCGCGCCGCGGGTCAATTTCGACAATTCGGCATCGAACCGCTTCACGGTCATCGAGGTCAACGCGCGCGATCGTTCGGCGCTCCTCAACCGGCTCGCCCGTGTCCTGTTCGAAAGCAACCTGGTGGTGAACTCCGCCCACGTCACCGCCTATGGCGAGCGCGCCGCCGATACCTTTTACGTTACGGACCTGACGGGTTCCAAGATCACCTCCAAACCGCGCCTCGACGAGATCGAGAGGCGTCTTCTCGAGGCCGCCAGCGACACGCGGCAAAAGGAACTCGAAGAGGCCTGACCGACGCTCGTCGGACGACAGG
Organism: Altererythrobacter xiamenensis; assembly: GCF_900177715.1. Taxonomy (GTDB): domain Bacteria; phylum Pseudomonadota; class Alphaproteobacteria; order Sphingomonadales; family Sphingomonadaceae; genus Erythrobacter; species Erythrobacter xiamenensis. The sequence goes on from NZ_FXWG01000004.1 coordinate 67,948, forward strand.
TTGCAATATCGATACTCTTCGCTATGGGCGCACTCACCCCCAAGGTGAGGAGTATATTTTCATGAATTTTACGCTTTTTAGGCGTCGCTCTGCGGCCGCGATTTTGCTCGCCAGTTGCGCAATTGCGCCGATGGCAGTGCACGCGCAGAACGTCGAAGACGAGACACAGACGGACGAAGCTGAACCCCAGAGCACGGGCGCGATCGGCTCGCTCAACACCATCGTCGTCACCGGTACCAAGACGCAGAATGCCGAGAACGTGCAGGACGTGCCCGTGGCGGTTACGGCCTTCAATGCAGAGACCCTCGATGCGCTCAAAGTGCGCGACGTCCAGTCGCTGACCTATTCCGCCCCCAACGTCTCGCTCGACGATGTCGGCACCAGCCGCGGCACCGCGAACTTCTCGATCCGCGGCCTCGGCATCAACAGCTCGATCCCCTCGATCGATCCGACCGTCGGCGTGTTCGTCGACGGCGTCTATCTCGGCATCAACGGCGGCGTCGTGTTCGACCTGTTCGACCTCGAGAGCGTCGAAATCCTGCGCGGCCCGCAGGGCGTCCTGTTCGGTCGCAACGTCACCGGCGGTGCGGTCCTGATCAACACCGGCAACCCGACCGACTATTTCACCGGCAAGGTCAGCGCTTCGGTCGACGGCCCGTTCCTCGACGGTGGTCGCGGAGGTGCCAACTACTCGGTCTCGGGCGTCGTTTCGGGCCCGATCGTCGAAGACACGCTGCTGTTCAAGCTGGGCGGCTATTACAACAAGGACGAAGGTTACTTCACCAACCTGTTCGACAATTCGAACCACGGTGAAGCCGAAACCAAGATCGTACGCGGTGCGCTGGAAGGCCGCTTCGGCGACCTGACCGTGACCGGCAAGCTCGACTATTTCGAAAGCGATGGCGACGGGCCGAGCGGCCAGAACCGCGGCAGGTTCGACCGTGACAGCTTCGATTTCGCAATCGACTTCCCGGGCTTCTACGCCAACGAAATCTGGACCGGCTCGCTGAATGCGGAATAGGACCTCGGCCCCGGCACGCTGACCAACATCTTCGGTTATCGCAGCTACGAAGCGAGGACCGGCGGCGATATCGATGCACTCCCGGCCTTCCTGTTCCACTCCGACACGGAAACCGACCAGGACCAGATTTCGAACGAGATTCGCTATGCGGTCTCGACCGACAGTTTCGACCTGACGGTTGGCGGTTTCTACTTCGACCAGTCGATCGCCTACACCGAAGTTCGCGATCTGCCGCCTTCCACACCGCTCACCTTCTATGGCGGCGGCGCGCAGGATCATGAAGTGTTCGGCGTCTTCGCGGCTGGCCAGTTCGCGCTCACCGACGCGCTGTCGGTCATCGCCGGCCTGCGCTGGAGCGAGGAAACCAAGGACGCGGCCGTGACCTACATCCGTCCGCGCCCCGAATGTTCGGTCGTCGACGGCACCTGTCCGACGGCGGGCACCAACCCCTTCATCCCGACCGAGAACAACGGCTTCACCGACAAGGAAAGCTGGTCGAACTGGTCGCCCAAGCTCGGCCTGCAGTACGAATTCGCTGACGGCCAGATCTATACGCACTGGACGCGTGGCTATCGCAGCGGCGGTTACAACTTCCGCATCACCAATGCGAATGCCTTCGAAGCGGTCGCAGCGGCCAACGGCGCCTTCGCCTTCGACGAGGAAAAGGTCGACAACTACGAGATCGGCGGGAAATTCCAGACCATCGACGGAAGCTTCACGCTGAACGTCGCGGCCTATTACACCGAGATCGCGAACATGCAGCGCGAGGTGAACCAGTCATCGCCGACTTCGGGCGTGGCGCAGTCGATCTTCAACACGGCCGATGCCTCGATCCTCGGTTTCGAAGCCGAAGCGCGCATGCAGGTGTCGAACGACCTGCTGTTCACCGCCAACCTCGGCGTGATCGACGACAGCTATGACGAGATCCTGTTCGACATTTCCGGCGACGGTGTGATCGACGACAACGATCTCGAGCTGCGTCTGCCGCGTGTGCCCGAGTTCACCTGGGGTGTCGGCATGATCCATGAACTGGACCTCGGTTCGAGCGATATCCTGACCCGGATCAACCTGCAGTATCGTGACGAGTTCGCGTATACCGACAACAACTTCGGCTACATCCAGGACGCGCTCAACCTCGACGCGAATATCACCTGGAACACGCCGATGGATGGGCTGAGCCTGTCGATCTACGGCAAGAACCTGTTCGACGAAGTGCAAGCAGGTGGCGACACCCAGCTGCCGTTCGGCGGACCGCTCTCGAACGGCGTCAACCGCCCGTTCGACCCTTTCCCGGCAGCGGGCACGTTCTCGCCGCTCCAGAAGGGCCGCCAGGTCGGCATGGAAGCAACCTTCGAGTTCTGAGGCCCGGAGCCTTGGCTTACATCAGAGGGGCGGCCTGCGGGTCGCCCCTTTTTTGTTGGGCGGCTAAGTGCGATCTCTGAATTGCGAGCGGTCGCAAATTGCGCCAGCAATAGTCCGGAATGGCTGCGGCTCGAGAACCGGCGTCTGCAGCTTCAGAAAAGGAAAACCCCCGTGCCGGGGGCATTGGCACGAGGGTTCCTTTTGAGCGTTCGTCACGCTTGCACAAGACGACCATTGCTGGAAATCACGGGCAACAGGGGGAAACCCGGTTCCGATCGCCTTGAGTATTCAAATTACGCGCTTGTGCCTTACGTGTAAATGAACGGAGCGCAGCATTTTGTCGCATTCCTACAACTGCGCACCGCTAAGGCGTTCAGCGCGGGCGACGAGATGAACGGCGCGGATCCTTGAACGTGAAAGTACTGTCAGCAACCGAGACGCCATAGCGGTGATTCCGCAGGCGAACGGTGGTCCGATGGTTCTGCGAATCGAGCGCAACCCAGTTGGTGAGCTGCAATCCGCCCGGTGCATTGGCGTTGCGCACGAAGATCATCGTGATCGCGCCGAACTCCGGCCGGCCCGGATCGCGCACTTCGATGCTGACGACATCCGGGTTGCCGGTCGGAATCAGCTTGCCGAACTTGGCAACGTCGCGACTGGGATCGAGCAATGCGCCGAGCGGCGAGTTCTTGATCGGCCAGCGCTGGACCTGATCGACCTCGTAATCGATCATGTAGAGCGACTTGCCGTTCGAGACGACGAGCATCGGAATGCTCTTCTCGTATTCGAAGCGGATTCTGCCCGGACGCTTCAATGTCATCACGCCGCGCGCAACCTGCCCTTGGCGGTCGGTCTGGGTGAAATCGGCCCGCATGGTGCTGATGCCGCGCAAGGCGGTCACCGCACGATCGAGATCGCCCTGGGCGGCCTCGACAGGCGTAGCAGGCAGGGTCAACGCCGCGGCGGGCAGTCCAAGCGCAAGCGCGCCGGCAAATGCGGCGCGCAGGGGCTTTTTCGAAATGATTTGCAGCATGTTCATGCCTCGTCTTCTAGTCACGGAGGCTTGAACTGTCACTGAACCTGCGGCGTTCCCGCGGTTCAGGAATAATCACTTGATCTTGGCTTCCTTGAACTCGACGTGCTTGCGCACGACCGGGTCATACTTGCGGAAGGTCATCTTTTCCGTGATGTTGCGCGGGTTCTTCTTCGTCACATAGTAGAAGCCCGTATCGGCGGTCGAGACGAGCTTGATCTTGACGGTTGCGGGCTTCGCCATGGCGTGTTCCTAAAGATCGGTTGGGGCCGCCCCGTTCCTTGCGGGAGCAGGCCGAAAAACAACAGGCGACGCGCACGGCGCCGCCCCATCGGGGCGCGCATTTGCCGATTCACGGGGAAAAGTCAAGCACGGAGAGCACGTGCGGCCGTTGCGCCGCTCCTACCAGTCGCCGCGCGAAACCTTGCCGCGATTGGCCTTTACCGTGCCGCGTGCCTTCTTGGCCTTCAGGCGTTTGGTCTTGCCGACGCGGTTGACCCGGCTCTTGGCGCGTTTCTTGGGCTGGCGATGCGCTTCTTCGAGCATCTCTTCCAGCTTCTCGCGGGCGGCCTGGCGATTCGCATCCTGCGTGCGGTGTTCGCGCGCGGTGATGAGCAGATCGCCCGCAGCGGTCAGCTTGCTTCCGGCGATCGCGCGGAGCCGCGCGAAGACCGGCGGCGGCAGGCGCAGCTTGTAGATATTGACCCGCAACTGGACTTCGGTCGCGACCTTGTTGGCGTTCTGACCGCCCGGACCCGACCCGGCGAGGAAGCTTTCCTCCGCCAGGGCATGGGCGCGGGAGATCAGGTCGCTATCCATCAGGCGAAGCCGAAGCCCCCGAAATCTGCAGGGAGCGGGCTAACCGCCTCGATCGGCGTCTTGTTTTCGCGGTGCATCACCAGCTTCGTCGCGTGGAGCATGGTGCGTTTGGCACGCGGGTCGGGCTTGCCATAGACCGGGTCGCCGACCAGCGCGTGGCCGAGACCAGCCAGCGCGTGGATTCGGATCTGGTGCGTTCGGCCCGTGACCGGACGGAACTCGACCAGCGTCACGCCGTCCTTTTCGCCCAGCTTGCGCCAATGCGTTATGGCGGGCTTGCCCTTTTTCGCCGCGATCATGCGCCAGCCCTTTTCCGCGGAGCTGATCTTGGAGAGCGAAAGCTCGATCGTGCCTTCGTCCTCGCCGAGAGTGCCCGCGACAAGGCCGACATATTCCTTCTCGACCAGCCGATCCTCGAACGCCTTGTTGAAGCGTTTGAGCGCCTTGGGATTGCGCGCCAGCAGCAGGCATCCGCTCGTGTCCTGGTCGAGCCGGTGAACCGGTGTGGGCGCGCGCTGGAAGCCGAGCTTGAGCGCCTCGAGGTGATCGTCGAGCGCTGGCCCGCCCTTGCGCGGCCGGTCGATCGGCAGGCCTGCTGGCTTGTCCACCACCAGCGCTTCGCCGTCTTCGTAGAGAATGGGAATATCGGTCATCGTGTCTCTTTTTCGGCGGGGCTTTACCACCCGCGCGGGTGGCAAGGCCGTCGGTCAATTCAATTGCGCCTCGAACAATCCGCGCACCGCATTGCCGAGCAGGAAACCATCGGCCAGATCGTCCAGCGTCAGCTCGGCTTCGCGCGCCTCGCCCGCCTCTATCAAGGAGCGGCGCAAAACACCGGGCAACAGGCCAAGATGCGCTGGCGACGTCAGCAACACGCCGTCATCGCCGCGCACGAAGACATTGGTGTAGCTGCCTTCGGTAACGAGCCCGTCTTCGCGAACGAGGATCGCTTCGCCCGCGCCCTTGTCATGGGCGACGGCCAGCGCTTCCTCGTAAAACGCGCGATCGCTGGTCTTGTGCCGCAGCCGCCAGTCGCCCGGGTCGACAGGAAGCGGCAGCGCGATGCAGCCCATCGGCTCCTGCGCGCGCTCGCCAAGATCCTGTGCCTCCAGCGCGAGAGCCCCGCCGCGCGAGGCGAGCAGCCGCACCTTGCTGCGCTTTTCCAGCTCGAAACACAGCGCCTGGATCTGATTGCGCGCCACATGACGGTCGAAGGCGAAGCCCAGTTCCGCAGCCGAAGCCTTGATCCGTTCGAGATGCAGTTCGAGCAGGTCGATGCCGCTCTCCGGCTCGAACCGCATGGTCTCGATGAGATCGAAAGCCGGCGCGACAAGGTCCATCGCGCTCGCCCGGGCAAAGCCCGCCTTCACCTCGCATTCGCGCCGCTCCTCCATCGCGTCGCTATCGGCAACGATGGCCGAGCCGACGCCGAGAACCGCAGTGCCCTGGCCGTTCTCGATCTGGGTCAGCCGCAATGTGCGGATGGCGACGTTGAAGGCCGCATCGCCATCGGGATCGATCCTGCCGATCGCGCCGCAATAGGGCCCGCGCGCATCGCGCTCGACCTCATTGATCAACTCCATGGCGCGGATCTTGGGCGCCCCGGTGATCGAACCGCAGGGGAAGATCGCGCGGACGAGATCGGTCGCGCCCCTGCCATCCTGCAGCCGCGCATTAACGGTCGAAACCATCTGATGCACCGTCGGGTAGCTTTCGACATCGAACAGCCCGCTGACATCGACGCTGCCCGGCTCTGCCACGCGGGAGAGATCGTTGCGCATGAGGTCGACGATCATCAGGTTCTCGGCCTTGTCCTTGACCGATCCGGCCAGTTCTTCCGCCATCGCCTGGTCCGCCGCCGGGTCGGCAAGGCGAGGGCGCGTGCCCTTCATCGGCTTGACCCTGGCGGTGTCACCCCTGACCGAGAAGAACAGCTCGGGCGACAGGCTCAGCAGCCAGTGCGAGCCGTCGAACAGCAGCCCGCCATAGCCCGCCTTCGCCGCCGGGCGCAGCGCCGCGTAAAGCGCCACCGGATCGCCGCGAAACGACCCGGCGAGCGAATAGGTGAGGTTCGCCTGATAGATGTCGCCCGCGCGGATCGCCTCCTGCAATTGGGAGAAAGCCTCGAGGTAACCTCCGGTCGAAAGCTGCGGGGTCAGGGGGCCGAGCGCGGCGGTGCCTTCCGACCGATCGGCCAGCCATTGGTCGACCTTATCAGCCGGTATTTCCCGAGCTTCATCGAACAGGCCGAGCCAGACCAGCGGCCCCACTGCGCCGCTGCGGGCATCGGCCAGGGGCAGCAATTTGGGTTCCAGGGCCAGACCGGCCTCATAGGCGAAAAATCCGGCCAGATGCCCGCCCTTCTCGCGCCGGGCCGCGTCCGCCGCTTCAAGCACGGCCGCCACCTCTTCGCCGCGGCGCGCGACGAAGATCTCATGCGGATTCTCGTAGAGATGCGCCGGCGCCGGATTTTCGCTTCGCGCATCGTCGAGCAGGATGAAGGGAGTGTTCTGACCCATCGCCCCCATGCAATAGTGACTGTGCCGCCGAATGGAAGCACAGCTTTGCTCCGCTGCGCCGAACCGCACCGCTCTTCGCCCTCGATCAGGCCCCGCCTTTACATACTGAAACTTGACCGCATGGCCCGCCCTTTGCCAGACATTCGGCGAGACTTTCGGGACCGGAGACCAATCCTAGAATGAGCCAGATTTTTCTCGGCCTCGCCGCTAATGGCGAGAAGCAGTATCTCGACCTGTCGCGGGCTAACCGCCACGGGCTGATCGCGGGTGCGACCGGCACCGGCAAGACGGTGACGCTGCAGGGGCTGGCGGAAAGCTTCTCCGCCAATGGCGTGCCGGTGTTCGTCGCCGACGTGAAGGGCGATCTGTCGGGCGTCTCCATGCCGGGTTCGCCGACCTTCAAGCATGCCGACAAGCTGGAGGGACGGGCGAAGGAACTGGGCATGGACGACTATGCCTATTCGGACAATCCGGTGGTTTTCTGGGATCTCTATGGCGAGCAGGGCCACCCTATCCGCACCACGGTGAGCGAAATGGGTCCGCTGCTCCTCAGTCGCCTGCTCGATTTGAACGAAACGCAGGAAGGCGTGCTGCAGATCGTCTTCCGCCATGCCGACGAGAACGGCCTGCTGCTTCTGGACTTCGGCGATCTGCAGTCGGTGCTGGCCTGGGCGAGCGAGAACGCCAAGGAGCTTTCGGGCAAATATGGCAATGTGTCGAAGCAATCGGTTGGCGCGATCCAGCGTCAGTTACTGAGTTTCGAAGCGCAGGGGGCCGATCATTTCTTCGGCGAGCCCGCGCTCGAAATCGACGATTTTCTCCAGGTCGACGATCAGGGGCGCGGAATCATCAATGTGCTTGCCGCCGACAAGCTGATGCGCAGCCCGAAGCTCTATGCGACTTTCCTCTTGTGGCTGCTCGCCGAACTGTTCGAGAGCCTGCCCGAAGTGGGCGACCCGGAAAAGCCGAAGCTGGTGTTCTTCTTCGACGAGGCGCACTTGCTGTTCGACGATGCGCCCAAGGCGCTCGAGGACAAGATCGAACAGGTCGTACGCCTGATCCGATCGAAGGGCGTCGGCGTGTTCTTCGTGACGCAGAACCCGATCGACATTCCCGAGGAAGTGGCAGGCCAGCTCGGCAACCGCGTCCAGCACGCGCTGCGTGCCTTCACCCCGCGCGACCAGCGCGCGATCAAGGCGGCGGCCGAAACCTTCCGCATCAATCCCGATCTCGACGTCGAGGAAGCGATCACCGAACTCAAGGTCGGTGAGGCACTGGTCTCGACGCTCGATGAAGACGGCGCGCCATCGATCGTCCAGCGCACGCTGATCAAGCCGCCCCGCTCGCGCCTCGGCCCGGTCAATGCCAAGGAGCGCGCGATCATCCAGTCGATCAGCCCGGTCGAAGGGAAATATGACGAGGCAGTCGACCGCGAAAGCGCCGAGGAAGTGCTTGCGCAGAAGGCCCTGGATGCAGCCGAGACCGCCGAAGAGGTTGAGGACAAGGGCCGTGAGGAAGTCGGCAAGCGCAGTCGCAAGAGTACATCATTGTGGGAACGGGCCGGCAAGAGCGCGGTACGCGCCGCCTCCGGCTCGCTTGCGTCGATTGCCGTCGCGACCGTGCTGGGCAAGAAATCATCCGCCGATCCGATCCGGACAGGCGCGACGGCATTCGTGCGCAATGTCCTCGGCGGTTTAATGCGGTAAGTTATTGGCGGCTGGCTTGCTGCAAATAGCTCCGGTCTGCGCTTCCGGTGCTCACGTGCAATCTGCACGATGCGCGCCGGTTCTCATCCGGAGCTATTTTCGCTGACGCCTTCCGCCAAAACCTGGCAAGTCGGTCGGATTTAGACCGGAATTCTGATCTCCGCGCGGAGGCCGCCTTCGGGACGGTTCGCGAGCGACAGGCTTCCACCGTGCTGCTCGGCAATCGCGCGGGCGAGCGTGAGGCCGAGACCTGACCCGCCGGTCGCGCGGTTGCGGCTCGCCTCGCCCCGGCGAAATGGCTCCATCATATCGGCAATCTGGCTTGCGGGTATGCCCGGCCCATCGTCCACGATACTTATGACGGCCATGTTGCCGTCGCGCTCGACGTCCACTCTCGCGGTACCACCGTAACGCAGCGCATTGCCGATGAGATTGCGGACCGCGCGCTTGAGCCAGGTCGCTCGCAGCGGCGCGACCAGCTTGCGATGCGCGCGCAGTTCGACCGGTTCCCCCATGTCCTCATATTCCTCGACCAGCGAAGCGACCAGTGCCGCGAGATCGGTGGGCTCCTTCGGATCACTCGCCCGGCCTACACGCGCGAGATTGAGAATATCGTCGAGCGTGCGGGTAATGTCCTCGATACTGCTCGCCATCCGCGCGCGCTGCGCTTCGTCCGGGACGCTTTCGATGCGGACCCGCAAGGCTGCGAGCGGGGTCTTGAGGTCGTGCCCGATTGCGCCGAGCATCACGTCCTTCTCATCGAGCATGGCGGCGACGCGCGCCTCCATCGCGTTGTGCGCTGCGATCAGGCGGCGCATGTCTTCAGGCCCGCTCTCCTCGATCTCCACCGCGCGGTCGGGATTGCTGGCGAAGTCTCCGACCCTTTCGGTCAGCCGCGCGAGCGGTCGGGTCAGTCGGCGCAGGACAAAATAGAGGAGGCCGAACAGCACGAGGAAGATGACCAGCGTCTGCAGCAGGATCGTGCCGGCGATGCTGCGCGGCGCGCGCGGTTCGGCAATCCGCACGACCGTCCAGCTGCCATCGGCCTGCTGCGCGCCAGCCACCAGCACAGGCCTTTTGGCCCAGTCCTGCCCGGCGAACCGGTCATGCATGCGCGGGCGCGAGGCGAGAAAGCCGTCTTCGCCCGCGAGGCGCCGGGCGACGATTATCTCGCCCGTCGCAATTCCCTGCCGCGCGAGCGTCTCCTGCAACGCTTCTTCATATTGACCGAGCCGCTGTTCGCCCTCGTTCAGGGGAAAATCGGCGCTGCGTTCCGTCCCGATCCTCAGACTGCGCCGCGGCACAATTTCGGAATCGTCGCCGAACCGCGATCGTCTGCCTTCCTCGAAAATTCGCTCGCGCAAGGCACGGCGCTCTGCGCGATCGGGCCGCTCCCCTGCCATGGCAAGACGGAATGCCAGCGTGCTCACCAGCGCGGCATCACGCCTTTCCTCGGCCGCGCGGTAAAGCAGCACGCCGGAGATCGCCTGCGCGGCGAGGAGGCCCAGTGCCAATACCAGCATGACCTGACCGAGCAGGCTCCTGGGCATCAGGCGCCTCACCGCTAGGCCTCCGCCCGCACCCGCCGCACGTCCGCCGCGAGGCGATAGCCTCCACCGCGCACGGTCAGGATCAGTTCGGGGTTGCGACTGTCCGCCTCGATCTTGCGGCGCAAGCGGCTGACCTGGTTGTCGACCGCGCGGTCGAACAGTTGCGCTTCGCGGCCCTGCACCAAGTCGAGCAGGTGGTCGCGGTCGAGCACTTCGCGCGGGCGATCGAGGAAGGCGCGCAACATGCGAAACTCGGCGGTCGAGATCGGCACGTGAACGCCCTCGGGATCGGTCAGCTTGCGCTTCAACGGGTCGAGCCGCCAGCCGTCGAACATATAGTGGAGCTCACCCTCCGGCTGCGTGCCGTGGTTTTCGCGCGTCGCACGGCGCAGGACCGAACGGATGCGAGCGATGAGTTCGCGCGGCTCGAACGGCTTCACGACATAGTCGTCGGCGCCCATTTCGAGGCCCACGATGCGGTCAGTCGCCTCGCCCTTGGCGGTAAGCAGGATCACCGGGATGTCCTGCGTTTCGACCAGATGGCGGGTGAGCGAGAGACCGTCCTCGCCCGGCATCATGATGTCGAGCAGGACGAGATCCGGGCGCTCTTCCAGCAGGACACTCCGTGCAGCAGCCGCGCTTTCGGCTTCACGCACGGCAAACCCCTGACCGGTGAGATACTCGGCCAGGGGTTCGCGAAGGGTAGGCTCGTCATCAACGAGCAGGATCGAGGTGGGAGCAGGTGCGCTCATCATCCGGTTACTCGCCGCAGGCAGGGCCCGGCGCAAGTCCAAAGGCCCTGCCGCGGTTCATTGAGCAAGCTTTGCCTCAGTTCTGGTTGCGGCGCTGCTGGCGCGCAGCCTTCATGGCTTCGCGAGCGGCCTGGCGCTCCTCTGCCGTGACCGTGCCCGAATTATCGGTATCCATCCGGGCGAAGCGGGCATCGACCGCTGCATCGAACTCGGCGCGGCTGACAGCCTGATCGCCATCCGTATCGGCGCGCTGCAACATGGCGTGCATCATCCGCATACCGCCTCCGCGTCGGTGCATCTTGCCGTGATGGCGGCCTTCGCCACCCCACATCTCTCCGCGGCGCGCCTCGCGGCGCTCCATCCTGGCTTCACGCGCAGCTTCGAGTTCCGCTTCGGACAATCCGCCACTGTTGTCGGTATCGGCGCGTTCGAACATCGCCGCCATGCGGTCACCCCGGCGTTCACCCCGGCGTTCACCGCGCTTTTCCATGCGTTCGGCACGGCGCGCCTCGTGTGCGGCCTGCATTTCCTCGGCGGTCAGTTCGCCGTCACCGTTGGCATCTGCCTCGGCGAAGAAGTTTGCGCGGCGTTCCTCGCGCTTTTCGGCGCGGGCCGCCATGTGCGCGGCGCGGTCTTCAGCGTCGATCACGCCGTCGCTGTTTGCATCAAGCCGGGCAAACATCGCATCGGCATGTGCGCTGTGTTCGGCAGCACTGATGACACCATCGCCATCGCTGTCGGGGTTTTGCTTGCCGCCATGATGGTCGGCATAGGCGACGCCTGCGCCCGTAATGGCAAGCGCGGCAGCGGACAGGGAAAGAGTAAGCTTCTTCATGGGTTCGGCTCCGTAGGGTCTAACAGGGTTGAGCCGCGGGGCGGACCGGGCGTTAGGGGGAGGGGATTGGATCGCCCGGCCCACCGCCGCAACTCGTGCTATCTCTTCTAGAGCAGGTCTGTCGCAGCAATTTGTCCGTTTCGGGCCGAATTGTCGCGGTTTGTATCGCTTCGCCTGCCCCGTTCACCCGGCTGCAAGCCTAGCGCGGGCGGTGCTGCGTGCCCTCGCCGGCCGTGATGAAGACCGCCGTCGCGCTCTCGGCAACATCGGCGATATGCCAGACGCCCGGATCGTTGATGGCGTATTCGCCGGTGCGCAAGGTGGTCTGCTCGCGCCGCCCGTCCGGATATTCCTGCGTCAGCAGCATCTCGCCTGCGGTACAGATGACGACTTCATGCCCCTTGGGGTGCATCTCCCAGCTCGGCCAGCCTTCGGTGAAAGTATGCATCGAGACGAGCCGGCCTTCCGACCCGTCGCTCGCCGTCCGGGCGCCATAGCCTTCATACCATTCGAGCCCGGTAAAGGGTGGCTGGGGCTCGGCAGTCGCGCCAAGCCCCAGATGCACGAAGCGTTCAGCCAATCGCGGCGCGCTCATTCTTTCTCGACCATGCAGAAAGCGTTGAGCTTGTTGCCGTCGGGATCGCGAAAATAGCCCGCGTAGAAGCCATCCTCGCCGCGCGGACCGGGTGCACCCTCGTCGCTGCCGCCATGGGCCATGGCCGTGTCATAGACCGCCTGCACCATCTCCGGCCCATCGCATTGCAGCGCAACCATCACGCCATTGCCGACGGTCGCTTCCTTGCCATCGAACGGCTTGGTCGCAGCGATGCCCGGAGCACCGTTCATCTCGCCCCAGGCGATGAAGGCGTCCTCGAAATCCATCATCCGGCCCACGCCGAAATGCCTAGCAATAGCGTCATAGAAGCTTGCCGCGCGCTTCAGATCATTGGTGCCGACAGTTACATATCCGATCATTGCGTATCTCCTCATCGAGTGCGCGACTCGATGAGGAGAACATTACGCGAACAAACGTGATCCTACAAGATGGATCACAGCGGGGCGCACTCGCGCTCGACCCAGGCAAGATCGTCGCCCGACAATTGCGGCGCGAGAATCTCGAGCACCTTCTCGTGGTAGGCGTTCCACCATTCGACCTCTTCCATCGTCAGCATGTCGCGATCGACGAGTTTCCGGTCGATCGGCACGAAGGTGAGGCAGTCGAAGCCGTAATACTCGCCTTCTGCACCTTCGATCTCGCGCGGCTCGACCAGCACGAGGTTTTCGATGCGGATGCCGAAGCCGCCCGCCTTGTAATATCCCGGCTCGTTGGAGAGGATCATTCCCGGCATCAATTCCTGATCGGTTCCGGCCTGCCCGCCGCCCGACTTGGCGATGCGCTGCGGCCCCTCGTGGACCGAAAGGAAGCTGCCGACGCCGTGGCCGGTGCCGTGGGCATAGTCGACGCCTGCCGCCCAGAGGAACTGGCGCGCGAATGCGTCGAGCTGGCTGCCGGCGGTCCCTTGCGGGAAGACCGCGCGGTCGATTGCAATATGGCCCTTGAGCACGCGGGTATAGCGGTCGCGCATTTCCTGGCTCGGCTCGCCCGGCCCGACCCAGACGGTGCGGGTGATGTCGGTCGTCCCGGCAGGATACTGGCCGCCCGAATCCACGAGGTAGATCGAGGACGGCGGGATTTTCATGTTGCTGTCTTCATCGACCCGGTAGTGCGGCAGCGCGGCATGCGGACCGGCGGCGGAAATCGTGTCGAACGATAGGTCGCGCAGATCGCCATGCGCTTCGCGAAACTCGCGCAGCTTGGCCGCAGCGGTCAGTTCGTCGATCTCGCCCGAGGGGGCTTCGCGTTCGAGCCAGTGGAGGAAGCGGGCAACCGCCGCGCCGTCACGCGCCTGCGAATCGCGGTGGCCCTGCTGTTCGACCGGGTTCTTGATCGCCTTGGGCAGGATCGCCGGGTCGCGGTTGAAGGCGACGCTCGCGCCGCCCTCTTCGAGCAGCTGCGCAATTGCCGCCGCGCCATAATCGGGATCGACGGTGACGCTCTTGCCCTTCATCTCGGCCAGCGCGGGCGCGAAATCCATCCGGTCGCGGATGGTCACCGCATTGCCGAGGTGCTGGGTCAGTTCCGGCGTGACCTTGTCGGGCGCGATGAACAGCTCTGCCGTGCCGTCGGCCTTCGCCACGAGATAGCTCAGCGCGACCGGCGTGCGGTCGACGTCCGTCCCGCGGATGTTGAGCAGCCATGCAATCGAATCGAGCGCCGAAACGACGGCTGCGTCGTAACCCTCTTCCTTGAGCCATTCGGCGATCTCGCTACGCTTTTCGGCCGAGGATTTTCCGGCGAGCTCCTGCGGATGGACCATCGCGGGCGCATTCGAAGGCGAAGGCCGGTCCTGCCAAACCGCGTCGATCGGATTGCTCTCTACGGGCACGAGGGTGATGCCCTTGCGGATCAGCGCCTTTTCCATCTGGTCGACCCATTTCTGCGTGTGCAGCCACGGGTCGTAGCCGATGCGCGCGCCTGCGCTGGCGTTGTCGGCAAGCCACTTGCCCATCGGCTCCTTGGGCACGGAGCGATATTCGTAGAGCTTCGCATCGACCTGATCGCGCACCTGCACGGTGTAGCGCCCGTCGATGAACATCGCTGCGCCCAGACCTTCATAGCCATCGGCCAGCACCACCGCGCTGCCCGCACTGCCGCCGAAGCCGGTCAGCCAGGCAAGTCGCTGCGCATAGGCGCCGACATACTCGCTCATGTGTTCATCGGAGATCGGCACGACGAAGCCATCGAGCTCGCGCGATTTCAATTCGCGGCGCAGTGCGTCGAGACGGGCTTCATGGGTTTGCATCAGCATAATCAATTCCTGGTCATTCGAGGCGGGACTTGCCGCACGGGCACAGTTCTCTACATGACCCACATAGTCGCAACGCATGGCGCTTTCCACCCATGCGAACCATACAAAGAGGGCATCGCAGACCCCATGAAATCGTCATTTGTCGCGTCCAGCGCGCTCATTTTCGCGCTATCGCTCGTTCCGTCTCAGATTGCAGCCCAAACCACAGAGGACCACGCCGAGGTGACCACATCGAAAGACACCGTGAGCCCGACCTCCCCGCCCGTCGCAGAAAAGCGCGAGCATAGCTTTACGCATCACGGGATCACGATTTCGGACCCCTATTACTGGCTCAAGGACCCGTCCTATCCCACGGTCGATGACGCGGACATTCTCGACTACGTGAAGGCCGAGAACGCCTGGTTCGAAGCGCGCATGGCGCCGCAGAAGGCACTGACCGATACGCTGTTCGAAGAGATGAAGGCGCGCATCAAGGAGGACGATTCGACCGTCCCGCAAAAGGATGGCGAGTGGCTCTACTGGTCGGAGTTCGAGGAAGGCGCGCAATACCGCAAGCACTACCGCAAGCCGGTGGCGGGCGGCGATCCGGTCCTCATCCTCGACGAGAACGAACTGGCCGAGGGGCACGAATACTTCCGCCTCGGCGCGTTCTCGATCAGCGACAGCGGGCGTTATCTCGCCTATTCGACCGACACCAGCGGGGGCGAGCGCTATACCGCACGGATCAAGGATCTCGAGACCGGCGAACTGCTCGACGACGAGATTCCCGAAACGCTGTCCGGCCTCGTGTGGCTCGCGGACGACACCATGATCGCATACGGAAGGGTCGACGAAAACTGGCGCGTCAACAATGTCCGCCTCCACACGGTCGGCAAACCCGCTTCGGACGATATCGAGATCTTCAAGGAGGACGATATCACCTTCCGCGTCGGCTCCGGCCTCAGTGCGCAGGAAGACTGGCTGGTCATTTCCACCGGCGACAACGAAACCAGCGAAGTGCGGCTGGTTCGCGCCGACAATCCGACCGGCGAGCAGATCCTCGTCAAGCCGCGCAAGAAGGGCGTCGAGTATTCGGTCGACGTTCGCACCACGGATACCGGGACAGAACTCTGGATCTGGACCAATGACGAGCACATCAATTTCCGCCTTGCCAAGGCGCCGCTCGATAATTCGTCGGCTTGGGAAACGGTGCTGGAGGGATCGGACGAATTCTATCTGACCAGTTTCGACCTGTTCAAGGATTTCTTCGTCACCGAAGGGCGCCTCGACGGGCTCGATCAGATCCAGATCCGCACCTACGACACACCGACCAGCGCGCGGCCGATCGGCTTTGCCGAAGCGAGCTACAGCACCGGCCTCACCAACAATCCCGAATACGACATGAGCGCGCTGCGCCTCTCCTACGAGAGCATGGTGACGCCGGATTCGGTCTATGACTATCACGTCACCTCGGGCGAACTCGAACTGCTCAAGCAGCAGGAAATCCCGAGCGGATACGATGCATCGCTCTACACGACCGAGCGCGTCACCATCGAAGCGCGCGACGGGACCAAGGTTCCTGTCAGCGTGGTCATGCGCAAGGATCGCGACGAAATGAACGGCGGCCCCGGCGGCCCGCTCCACCTCTATGCTTATGGTGCATACGGTTATGCCGTCCCGCCGGGCTTTTCGACCACGCGCCTCAGTCTGGTCGATCGCGGCTTCGCCTTCGCCATCGCGCATATTCGCGGCGGCGACGACCTTGGACGGCGCTGGTATCTGCAGGGCAAGCTAAACGAGCGCACCAACACCTTCAACGATTTCGTCGATGCTGGGCGCGGGCTGATTGCGCAGGGCTTCACCTCGGAAGGCAAGGTGACCGCGAGCGGCGGATCGGCCGGCGGCGAGCTGATGGGCGCGATCATCAATCAGGACCCGTCGCAATATGGCGCCATCGTCGCCCATGTGCCCTTCGTCGACGTGCTCAACACCATGCTCGACAAGGACCTGCCGCTGACGCCCGGCGAATGGCAGGAATGGGGCAACCCGATCGAATCGAAGCAGGCCTTCGCCTATATCCTGAGCTATTCGCCCTACGATCAGGTCGTGGCGCAGGACTATCCGCCGATGCTGGTGACTGCCGGCCTCAACGATCCGCGCGTCACCTATTGGGAGCCCGCAAAGTGGGTCGCCAAGCTGCGCGAGGTGAAGACCGACGACAACGAACTGCTTTTGAAGACCAATATGGGTGCAGGCCACGGCGGCAAGTCGGGCCGCTGGAACTCGGTCTATGAAGTCGCCGAGGAGTATTCCTTCATCCTCTGGCAGATGGGCATGGCGGGCGAGTGACCAACCGCTTCTCCCGCACCTTCACGGCCTTGCCCGAGCACATCGACGAGCTCGGCCATGTCAACAACACCGTCTGGGTCGGCTGGGTGCAGGACATCGCCACCGCGCATTGGGATGCGGCGGCGCGGCCCGAAGATCACGCGCGCTTCTTCTGGGTCGTGATCCGGCACGAGATCGATTACCGCGGCAATATCGGTGAAGGCGAAAGCGTGACAGGCGAGACCTGGATCCCCGATGCGCCGCAGGGCGCGAAGTCGGATCGCCGCGTCGACTTCACCAATGCGGCGGGCAAAGTGATCGTCTCTGCCCGCACCACCTGGGCAATGCTCGACAAGGAGAGCCAACGGCTGGTGCGCGTTCGCCCCGATGTGATCGCGCCGTTCCAGGCGGAAGAAAGCTAAAGGTCTTGGACGATCTCGCGCTGTCCTTGCCGTTATCCACAAGCCTTCCACCGACCTCGCAGAACCTGTCACGAAACTGTAATTTGCCGGTCATACTGGCGCAGCAGATTGGTCAGACAAGGGATCGAAATCTGTGAGACTCAAGGTATCGGCACTCGCTCTCGCGACCGCCATGACGTTCGCACAGCCTGCCTATGCGCAGGATGATGCGGCAACCCGCGAAGCTATTGCCGAAATGCGCGCGCAGATGGCCGCAATGGCTGCGCGGATCGATGCGCTCGAAAGCGAACTCGCCGAGGCGGAAGCCGAGGCTGAGGCCGCCAGCGCTGCAGCGGCCGCGGCAAACGAGACTGCTCTTGCCGCTTCGACGACGGCTAGCGAGGCCAAGGCGAAAGCCGACGAGACCCCCGCGATCGCGTTCAAGGGCGCACCCGAGATCAAGGGCGAGGGCGGCTGGAGCTTCAAGCCGCGTGGCCGCCTGCAATATGACGCGGGCTTCGTGAGTGCGCCGGATTCTGCCGGTGCCGACGATGGTTTCGGCAGCGAAGCGCGCCGCGCGCGCCTCGGCGTCTCTGGCGACATGCCGGGCGGTTTCGGCTACAAGTTCGAAGTCGATTTCGCTGGCAACGATGTCGCCGTCACCGATGCGATCATTTCCTACGAGACGGGCAATGTCGAAATGAGCGCTGGCCAGTTCAACAATTTCCAATCGCTCGAGGAACTGACCAGCTCGCTCCACACCAGCTTCATCGAGCGCGCGGCCTTCACCGATGCGTTCGGCTTCGAGCGCCGCGTCGGCGCGGCTGCGGTCTTCTCCAGCGGCGACGTGCTGGTCCAGACCGGCCTGTTCACCGACAATATGGAAGACCTGTCGAACAAGAACTGGAGCGCGGATGGGCGCGTGGTGTTCATGCCGAAAATGGGCGACGCCCAGCTCCACCTCGGCGGGTCGGTGCATTATACCAGTCTCGAAGACGGAAGCTCGCTGCGTTATCGCCAGCGCCCGCTGGTCCACTTCACCGGTTCGCGCTTCGTCAACACCGGCGGTCTTGCCGCGACCAGCGAGCTCGGCTTCGGAGCGGAGGGCGCGGTGATCGCAGGACCCTTCCACGCTGCGGCGGAAGGCTATTGGCAGAAGGTCAATCGGCCAGCAGGCCTGTCCGATCCGGGCTTCTTCGGGGGCTATGCCGAAGTGGGATACTTCCTCACCGGGGGTGACACGCGCGGCTACAAGGGCGGCAAGTTCGACCGCACCAAGCCCGCCAATCCGGTCGGCGAAGGCGGCATGGGTTCGGTCCAGGTCAATCTGCGTTACGACCGGCTCGACCTCAACGACGGCCCGATCATCGGCGGCACGCAGGACGGTTATTACCTGTCGCTGGTATGGAAACCGACCGATTACACCATGCTGCTCGCGAATTACGGCAAGCTTGATTATTCCGACGCCGTGCTTCCGACCGCGACCGGCGACACCGATTACAGCGTCGACGTCTTCGGCGTCCGCGCGCAGATCGACTTCTAATTCAGCAAGATATCCAATTGGGGAACACACTCATGAAACCTATTCAGACGGCCTGTTTTGCGGCCATTTCGGCTCTTGCCCTTACTGCCTGTGGCGGTGATGCGGGCGGTGGCGGC
>NZ_FXWG01000003.1 GCF_900177715.1 Altererythrobacter xiamenensis
GACGACCTCAAGTAAACCCCCGACCCGATACAGCCATCGCTGCATCAGCGAGAAGCGCCGCTCCGTCACACAGACGGGGCGGCGTTTTTGTTGAGAGACTGCGGGATCGGGTCACAAACCCGTCACATAAGCAGGGCAAGCCTTGGTCAAATCAAGGGGCAAGGCGATCGATGTCAGTGGTCAATATCTTCCTGACAAACCCGGAAGCGGACAGCTTCGAACCGTTCGAGCACGACGGTACACGGTTCATCTTCGCGACGCTCGGACACCAGGGGCCAAAGACCCTGCTCGAAGGGCCGGTCTGGGCCTTTGTCGACTGGGTGATGGACGAAATGGCAGGGCTGGAGATGTGCCGCCGCCTGCGGGTCGATCCGCGCACGGCCAATGCCCACATCACCATGGTTTTCGAGGACGATAACAACGATTTCCGCAAGCGTGCGCTCGAGGCCGGAGCTGACGATTACATGCGCGGGCCAATCAATCGGTCCGATGCGCTCGACCGCGTTCTCGCCCTGCAATCGAGCAGTGTCGAACGCCATGTCGCCACCCGCTTCCAGCAAGGCGAGCTGACGATCGATTTCCTCGCGTTCAGGGCATACTGGGCGGGCCAGCCGATCGAATTGCGCCCCAATGAGTTCAGGTTGCTGCGCTTTCTTGCCGAGAACCCCAATGAGGTCCTCAGCCGCGAGGCGCTGATCGGCGGGCTGGGCAAGAACGAGAGCCCGATCGACGAACGCACCGTCGATGTCTGGGTCGGCCGTCTGCGCCGGGCGATCAAGGCCGCTGGCGGTGGCAATCCGCTGCGGACCATCCGCTCGGTCGGTTACGTCTTCGACCTCAACTGAAAAACCCTCCCGGGCATTTCATCAAGTATCGGCCTCAAGCAAAAGGCCACCCGGCTTGCGCCAGGTGGCCTTGTCTAACCTTTCAGGGAGGATGCCGGTCAGAACTCTGCAGAGACACTCAACGAGAACGAGGTCCCCACGTCGTAGGTGTTAATCTCGATCCGGTTGTCGCCAACCTGCTGATACTCGAAGTTTCCACGGCCGAAGATGTTGCGCGCTTCGAACTTGAGTTCGAGCGGTAGCTTGAAGAGAGCAAGCTCCTGCCGGGCCACGAAATCGAAAGTGAAACCGGGATCCTCGACGATGTCGGGCAGGCCGGCGGTTCCGCGCCGCGTCACGCGCTCGCTGGCGTAGTTCAACAGGAAGGTGAACTGCTGCAGCTTGTCCTGGTCCTCGAAGCCGAATTGCATGTTGAGCAGGTGATCGGACTGGCCGGTCAGCGGGTCGCCGCTGTTGAAGAACAGCGCTGCGTCATTCTCGATCGGGCCGACGCCGGCGGTGAAGATGCGGGTGGTGTCACCGGCCGCCACTTTCAGCTCCGACTGGGTATAGGTGTAGTTGGTCACGAGGATCAGCTGCTTTGTTTCCAGCCATCCGGTGGCACCCCAGTCGAACAGGGGCTTGGTGACCTGGAATTCGAACTCGCCGCCGAACAGCTCTGCTTTGGGCGCGTTCGCGAACCGGGTGGTGAAACTCGTATCGGCGCCGATCGAGACATAGGGTTCGATCGGGTTGTCGATCTCCTTGTAGAAACCCGCGAGCGACACGCGATTGCCGCGACCGAAGTAGTACTCGGCCCGGGCTTCGGCATTGAACAGTTCGGAATCCTGCAAGGCTGGATTACCGATGTACTGTCGCTGGTTCTCGGGATCGGTGTAGGGCTGGAAGATCAGCTCACGGAATTGCGGGCGGGCGATGGTCTTGGACGCGCTCGCCCGGAACTGGAGCTGATCGCTCGCTTCCCAGGTGATCGTCGCGCCCGGAAGCCAGTAGTCGTTCTCGAGCGAGGTGTTCGCCAGCGATACGAAGGGATTGTCGAACCGCGCGACCGTCGCGACCGACTGCGTCGCGCTCTCGTATCGTACGCCAACGTCGAGGCTCAGTCCGAAAGCAGGCGTGATATTGGCCTTGGCATAACCTGCCTGGATTTCGAGGTCGGCCTGGAAGGCGGGATCGGTCTGGGTCGGTTCGGACAGACCAAGTCCATAAAGGTCGATCACGGCATCGCCGAGCAGCAGGTCGGGGCGCAAAGCGCCGACGCCCGGCGGAATCGAACCTCCGTCGATCAGGAACTGGCGGCGTTCGGAATATCGCTCGGTATCCGTGAAAGCGTAGCCGACCGTGCCGGACAGCCAGTCCGCGAAGGGATAGCTGACGTCGATGCCCATGTAGTAGAGGTCTTCCTTCAACTGCGAGAATGCGACCGAGCCGCTGCCGCGCTGGCGATCGAGCACGTTGATGAAGATATCGCCGGTGTCCTGGTTCGCCTGGTTGGTGCGGACATAGACGAACTCGTATTCGTAAGGCGCTTCACGTTGCGTCTGGGCATAGCCGGCACGCAGATCGATCGAAAGGTCTTCCAGATTGAGCTCGCCGACCAGCTGCGTGTCGAACAGCTGGCGTTCGTACCAGCCGGTATTCTGCGTAATCAGGCTGTCGCCATCGAGCGGAAGCTCGCCAAAGCCGAGCCCCGACTGCTTCAGCGTGTCGCGGATGAAGAGGTTGGTGAAGCGGAACTTGGCCTCGTCGAACTCGAGGCCGATGCCGAACATGGCATTCGCCAGGATCCGGTTATCGGTAACGAAATTGCGCGAATCCCGGTCGAGTTGAAGGTCGGTGGTGAAGGGGTTCTGCGAGGTGACGACCTTGGTCCTCAGCTTGTTGCTGAGGGACGCCGTGGCAATGATGCCCATGCGGCCTTCGCCGAGGTCGAAGGCGGTCCCGGCCGTGATGCCGCCGGAGAAGTTCGGGCGGGTTTCGCCCACTGTCTGAACGAGTACCAGGTTCGGATTGCCGAGCTGTTTGACGATGGCACCCTGATCGGCGACCGAAAGGTCTCCGATACGCAGACCGCTATCGAAGAAGTTCTGCAGGGCAGGCGGGACATCGCGCGTTCCGTCGTCGAAGCCCGACCAGTCATAATCGGAGCCGTAATAGTCGAGGCCGTTCGAGAAGGTCGTCTCGGTATCACCGCTCACGCCCATGCTGACCTTGATGAAGCTTTCATCTGGAACGGCGCGGGTCGTGAGGTTGATCACGCCGCCACCGAACTCGCCGGGGAAGTTTGCCGAATAGCTCTTCTGCACCAGCGAGGATGCGACGATGTTCGTCGGGAAGATGTCGAGCGGCACGACGCGGCTCAGCGGCTGCGGCGAGGGAAGGGGGAGACCGTTCAGCAGCGCAAGCGAGTAGCGGTCGCCGAGGCCGCGCACGAAGACGTTGCCGTTGCCCACGACCGAAAGGCCGGTGGTGCGGCCGAGCGCGCCGGCGATATCGCCTTCACCCGTGCGCCCGATTTCCTCTGCCGAAAGAACCGAGACGACCTGTGCCGAGCTACGCGTGACATCGCGATTGCGGCGACCGGTGACGACGATGCCGCCGCCCGGGATCGAGATCTCGGGCTCTTCGTAGGTATCGTCCAGTTGCTCATCCGCCGGGTCGAGATCCTGTTCGTCGACCTGCTCCGGCTCGGGCTCGGGTGTTTCTTGTGCGCTGGCCACACCGGGAAAGGTGAGAGCCGTGGAGAGCAGGAGCAGTCCCGCCAACTGCTTGCCAGTGTTCATTGCAATAGACCCCTTCATCTAGGTCCGAGAAAATCGGTGGGCCGGTATTCGGGCCCGAATGCGAAGAGGGGAGCCGGACCGCAGCAATGCGCGCCGGCTCCCCCATCTTGCGTCGATCAGGAGGTGTAGATCGGCAGCGAGGTGCAGGCCCCGCTGTTGTTGCCGAAGCTGATCGTTGCCGAATCGCAGGTCCAACCTTCGAAGCGCGTGTCGGCCGCCTGGGCCGCGCCGACGAAGCCTGCGTTGTCGAAGAAGCTCGAAACGCCGGTCGGGTCGAAGGCGACGAGCGCATCTTCGTTGGTGCCGTTCTTGTAGGTCATCGACAGCGTGTTGGTAAGCGCGGTCGTGGTGTTGGAACCGGCGTCAAACCGGTTCTGCAGCTGGGCAACGGTGGTGCCGCTGCCGTCACGGAACGGAGTACCGCAATCGAGTGCGACCGATTCGAAGCGAACCGGACCTGCTTCGTCGAGGCCGGCATTGGCCGCTCGGGTCAGCGTCTCGATCGTGTCGACGCGCAGACAGGGCGTGCCGTTCGACGAGGCATCCACGATGATCGTGTTGAACAGCGAGTAGTCGGCGCGGCCGCGGATGCGCACGGCCTGGTCGTCGTTCTTGCGCTGAATGAAGGTCGCGTTGGAGATCAACGTGTTCTGACGCGGGGTGTTCTCCTCCAGCGTATTCGAGGAGTCCGCTTCGATGATCGTGTCGCCCACGTTGGAGCGCTGGACCGCGACGACATATTGCAGTGTCGCCTTCACGCCGGTGTCGGTGTCGATCGAATCGTCTTCTGCGCCGACGACCACAAGGCCCTTCATGTTGACCACGCCGCCGAAGAACTCGACGCCGTCATCCGCGCTGTTGAAGGACATGATGTTTTCGAAGGTGGTGCCCGAACCGACGCCGCCCGTGGTAAGAGCCTGAAGCTCGTCGCCGTTCGACAAGACGGTGCCGGAGTAACGCAGCTGGACATTGCGGACGCTGCCCGAATTGTCGGAAGCATCGTTGCCGCCATAGCGGGGCGGGGTGGTCGTGCCCTCGACTTCGCGTTCGCAATTCACCGAGCCCGGCGTTGCGGTGTTCGAAAGGCAGTCGGTGATGGGCGCGCGCCCGTTGATGATCAGGCCACCCCAGTCGCCCGAGGAATCGTCGGTGTTCTCACCGCGAATGTTCTGCTGGCTGGTGAAGATGATCGGACGCGCGGTGGTGCCGTTCGCCTGGATCTGGTTGCCGCGGTTGACGTTCAGATACGAACCGTCGAGCCCGGCCAGAGTAACGCCCGGATCGATCGTGAGTACCACGTCCGTGTCGCTCAAACCGTCCGAAGCGTCAGCCGCCGGGCCGCCGTCCGAACCCACGTCGACCTGGCCATCGATCAGGTAGATGACAGCGGAATCGGCAGTGGTGAATTGCAGCTGTGACGAACGGTTGAACCGCGCCGGCAGCTGGCACAGGCGATAAGTGCCGGTGGGGCCACTGATGACGCCGCGGTCGGTCAGGCCCTGCGGATCGGCAATGAACGGACAGTCGGTTGCTGCCGTTGCGGTCGCTGCAGGCGGGGGCGGGGGCGGCGGAGGCGGCGGCGGTGCAGGGTTGTTGATGGTGATGTTGCCACCGGTGCCGGGCGAAGAGATCTCGTCGGCGCCGCAGCCGGTCAGGATGACCAGGCCGCAACCCAGGATAAGCGTTCTTTGAATGTTTTTCACAGCGAGCGGTCCCTCAAAAAACCGAAGAAGAATGTGCGAGCGCAGCAATTCGCGCTCACCACCCGCTAGGTGCGTTTCGTGACTCTTTTTTGTCAGTTTTTCCGATTGATTTCAGCTGGGTGCATTATGTTGAAACATGACATTCAGACGACAATCCAGTCACGTATTTTGCGCCTCGATAAGCGGGCCTGTAATAAAACTTCCCGAGTGAAATCAGGCGCTCGCTCGTCAATTGTTACAGTTCGATGACATTGTTACATTTTTATTGCAGTTCTCTCGGCCGACCTTCATTCTCCAACCAACAATGGGAGAGTGCCAATGCTTCTGACCGGATTTGCTGCAATTGCCCTCATGGCTCCTGCTCCAGCCTTGGCGAGCGAGGAGACGGCCGTCGGCTACGAGCCCTTGATCGAAGGGAAGGTAGCAGCTGCGATCGACGAGATCGAAGCGAACGAGACGCTTGACGCCAACGATCCCGCCCGGCTGATCAACCTCGGGATTGCCTATGCCAACCAGGGGCGCACAGCAGAGGCGCGAACCCTTTTCGAGACAGCCATGAACAGTAGCGATCGGCTTGCGCTCGAAACGGCTGACGGTGACTGGAAAGACTCGAAACACCTTGCGCGACTGGCGCTGAAGATGCTGGAACGAGGTGATTTTGCGAGCGAACGTATGGCGTCTCGCTAAACGGCCCGTCGGGATCGCCATAAGAACGAGTTGAAGTGGGCGCTTGCTTTTGCAGGCGCCCTTTTTCGTGCAGCAGGCTGAGTGTTCAGCGCCCCTCGACGAGATCGAGCCCGAAGGCGTTGGCATTGGGGTCGAGGCCTGAAACGAATTGCTGCGTCGCGGCTTCCCAACTGAAAGTGGCTCCGTAGGCTGCACAGTCGCTTCGGTCGCAATAGCGCGACGCGTCGATTGCGCGACATAACTCATCTGACAATGCGCCGACCTTGTCGGTCACGATGTCCAGCGGCCCGGGGACGGGGAAGGCCGCCACCGGTGTACCGCAAGCAAGCGCTTCGATCATGACCAGGCCGAAGGTGTCGGTCCTGCTCGGAAAAACGAAAACGTCGGCTCCGGCGTAGCAACCGGCCAGTTCTCTCCCGCTGCGCTTGCCGAGGAAATGGGCCTCGGGAAACCGTTGTTCCATCTCGCGCCGCTGCGGCCCGTCGCCTACCACCACTTTCGTGCCGGGATACTCGCAGGCGAGGAACGCTTCGAGGTTCTTCTCGACCGCAACGCGTCCGACATAGAGCAGGATCGGTCCTTCCAGTTCCGCATATTCGGACGGCTGCGGTGCATCGGGCGTGAAGCAATCGAGATCGACGCCGCGCCCCCAGCGATGCAGGTGGTTGAGGCCCTGCTGTTCCAATTGCTCGCTTATGCTGTCGGTTGCGACCATTATCCGCTCTGCCGGGGCATGGAACCAGCGGATATAGCGCCAGAACCGCTGGGCCGAGATGCCCGTGCGCCGGGCGAGATAGTCCGGAAACTGCGTGTGATAGGCGGTCGTGAACGCGACATCGTGCCTGAGGCAGTATCGCCGCGCAGCAAGGCCGAGCGGCCCTTCAGTCGAGATATGAACTGCATCGGGCGCGATTGCGGCGAGCCGGCGTCCGACCGCTCCGGGTGCGCTGATCGCCAGCCTGATCTCGGGATAGGTCGGGCAGGGCACCGAGAGGTAGGTATCGGGTGCGATGACCTCCACCTCGTGTCCCCATCGCCGCAGCACCGCGACGGTCGTCTCCAAGGTTCGGACGACGCCATTGGTCTGCGGGTGCCATGCGTCGGTCACGATCCCGATGGTGAGCGGCTTGCGAAAGTTGGCGACCGGGATTTCGCTGCCGTTGTTGATCGAGCGCATTTCCATCATGCCGCCTCCGTCCGAAGAGGTTCTGCTGCATTTTCGAGCGTGCGCCTGGCGATTTCATCGGGCCAGTGGAGTATCTCCATCGTGCCGTCCTGGTGTTCGACCAGCGCGTTGCAGCCTTCGACCCAGTCGCCGTCGTTCCAGTATTCGACTTCGCGCCCGGCATGGGTGAAACGCCGGAACTCGGCTGTGTGGATATGGCCGCACACGACCCCGTCGACGCCGCGTTCGGCCGCTGCACGCGCGACCACCTCTTCATATTTCGAGATGAACTCGACCGCGTTCTTGACCTTGTGCTTGGCCGCCTTGGAGATCGACCAGTAGGGCAGGCCGAACATGGTGCGCACCGCGCTGACCCAGCCGTTGACCTTCATCATCAGATGGTACGCCGCGTCTCCGATGAAGGCGAGCCAGCGGTGCGCCAGCATGACGGTGTCGAACTCGTCCCCGTGCAGCACCATGAGGCGGCGACCGTCGGCGGTGTCGTGAAAAGCGGCGCGCTGGATTTCCACCCCGCCGAAGTTCATGCCAGAGAACGGCCGGACCATCTCGTCATGGTTTCCGGGAATATAGACGATACGGGTGCCGCGCTTGGCGCGCTTCAGGACGCGCCACACTATGTCGTTATGCTCCGGCGGCCAGAAGAAGCGCTTCTTGAGCCGCCAGCCATCGATGATGTCGCCCACCAGATAGAGCGTCTCGCTGTCGGTGTGGTCGAGAAAGTCGATCAGCAGTTCGGCATTGCAGCCCTTGGTCCCGAGGTGAACGTCGCTGATCCAGATGGTGCGGTATTTACGCCTCTCCCCGACTATCCTTTCCGGGCGATGCGGTTCTGCAGGCGCAATTCGCAGGAGCTGGGAAATGTCGGCGACATTTTCGGAAGTCGTTTGATTGAGGGCGTCGGTCACGTCGTGATCCTCCTCGGCAAGAATGCTTTCGGAGCGATCCATGACAGATGAATGTTACACCGGAATCACAGTCTCATGACTGTTTGAAGACTGATCGAAGTTTTTGCCGGGCATGTGCCTAGAGGTCGGGCAGATCCTGCGTGGCGAAGCCCCAGCCGGCGAGCGCCTTGGATTGCGCGCGGTCGAGCAGGGTCTTCGCATCGTCGATGCTGAACGGCCTTGCATCAGTCATTTTTGTAAGCTCGTTCCAGGCGATGGGAACCGCGACGGGCGCGCCGCTTCGCGCTCTCGCCGAATAGGGCAGGATGGCGGTGCTGCCGCGCTGGTTGCGCAGCCAGTCGATGAAGATCTTGCCCTTGCGTTTGGCCTTGCTCATCGTGGCGGTGAAGCGATCGGGTTCGGCGAGGGAGAGCGCCTCTGCGAACCTGCGCGCAAAATCCTTGTGTGCGTCCCAACCGTGACCGGGCGTAAGCGGCACCACCACATGAACGCCTTTCCCGCCCGATAGCATCGCGAAGCTCGTCAGTCCGAGATCGGCGAGACGGGCGCGGATATCCTTCGCGGCGCTCTTTACGTCCTCGAAATCGAGGCCCTCGTCCGGGTCGAGGTCGAAGATCATTCGGTCGGGTTCCTCGATTGCGTCACTGCGCGATCCCCAGCCGTGAAACTCGATCGTTCCCATCTGAACACACTGGAGAATGCCCCGTGCGTTTTCGATGAAGAGATAATCTTCGGTTCCTCCGTCCTTCTCCTTGATCGGAACGGGTTTGACCGCATCGCCGAAAGCGCCCGAGTCATGTTTCTGGAAAAAGCATTTCTTGGCTCTGCCTTGCGGACAGCGGACGAGACTGAGCGGGCGATGACCGGCAAACGGCAGCATGATGTCCGCGACCTTCTCGTAATAATCGGCGAGATCGCCCTTGGTCTGCCCGCTGTCGGGAAAGATGACGCGGTCGCGGCTGGAGATCTTGACCCCGCCCACCGGTTTTGGCTTGCCGGCTGATTTTTCCGGCTTCACATCATCTGCAGACTTGTCGCCCCGCAGGCCGAGATAGCTGCCGTGCCGGATGTTCCCGTCGGCGGTGAACTCTGCAAAGGCCACTTCGGCAACCAGTTTCGGCGTCACCCAGGTCACGCCGCGGGCCTTGCTGCTATCGACCTCGACGGGCGGCGTCTTGCGCTCCAGTCGCGAGAGCTTTGAGCTAAGTTCCTCGAAATCGTCAGCCGAGAATCCCGTACCGACGTTACCCTTGTATACGAGATCATCGCCCTCGTGCTGGGCCATCAGCAGCGAGGCGAATGGGCGACCGCGCGCGCTGGACTTTTTCCAACCCACGATCACGAACTCCTGACGCCGTGTGCATTTGACCTTGACCCAGTTCTTCGTCCGAGTGTGGCGGTAGGACGCGCTCATCTTCTTCGAGATGATGCCTTCCTGCCCGGCATTGCACATGGTGTCGTAGAGTTTCTCGCCCGCACCGATTACGTGGTCGGCGAGGAAAATCGGGGCTTCCGTTGGCGAGAGAAGTGCTTCGAGGCGCTCCTTGCGTTCGATATTCGGCAGGTCCTTGAGGTCCTCGCCGGCGAGTTCGACCAGATCGAAGGCATGGAACTGCAGCGCGTCGTCCTCCCCTTGCGAGGAGTGACCGCGTTTCAGGACCTTCTGCAGGGTCGAGAAATCAGGATTGCCCGCGGCATTGGTGGCGACGATCTCGCCATCGATCAGGCAGGATGGGAGGTCGAGCGCGGCGATGGCTCTCGCCAGGGGGCCGAACTTGTCGGTCCAGTCCTTGCCATTGCGGGTGTAGATCCGAACGTCCTTACCCTTCGCCGCCACCATCGCGCGGTAGCCGTCGAACTTGATTTCGTGCATCCAGCCGTTGCCGGTCGGGACATCGTCGACCAGCGTCGCGAGCTGCGGTTTGCGGAACTTGGGGAGGGGCGCGTTCTTGCGTGATCTGGTCTTCTTTTTCCCGGCAGCGATCTCAGCCATCGACCGGCCCGTGCTCACACTGGTCAGTTCGCGCTCGACCAGGGCATCGCCTTCTTCCGCGTGCTCGTCCTGCAGCTTGCGCAGCAGCCAGTTCTCGCGCTTCTCGCCGTCGCGCGGTTTGAGCCGGATCAGCAGCCACTCGCCCTTCATGCGTTCGCCATCGAGCGTGAAGTGCAGATGTCCCTTGTCGAGATCCCTGGCGCTCTTGCCCTCGACCGGGGACCAGCGTCCCCTGTCCCACAGCATTACCGTGCCGCCGCCATATTCGCCCTTGGGAATCGTTCCCTCGAATGTCGCATAAGACATGGGGTGGTCCTCGGTGCGGACCGCAAGGCGCTTGATGTCGGGATCGGGGGAGGGACCCTTGGTAACGGCCCAGCTTTTCAGCACCCCATCGATTTCCAGCCGCAAGTCCCAATGCAGCCTTGTCGCATCATGCTTTTGCACGATGAACAGGTCGCCTGTGTCGCTCGATCGCGCTTTGCCCGAAGGTTCGGGCGTGTGTTCGAAATCGCGCTTCGCGTTGTATACGGCTAGGGGATCGTCGGCTTTCTTCGCGCGTGCCATCTCAGGCGCTCTTCTTGCGCTTGCTGCTCTTCTTGGCAGGCTTGTCGTCGACCGATTTCTTGAGCGCAGCCATCAGGTCGATGACGTTGGAGCCGCTGGCATCGCCGGGTTCGTCCACGTCCTCGATAATCGCCTTCTTGCTCTTCGATTTCGCTTTCTTGTCGATCAGCTTCTTGAGCGCATCGGCGTAGCGATCCTCGAACTCGCTGGCGTCGAATGGGGCGCTCTTCTGGTCGATCAGCGTCGTTGCCAGGTCGAGCAGTTCCTTCTTGGGCTTCGTGTCCTCGATGTCCGAAAAGAACGACTGGCCCTTGCGCACTTCGTCGGCATAGCGAAGCGTCTCCAGCAGCAGTCCCTTGCCGCAGGGTTTCAGTGCGACCAGCTTTTCCTTGCCGCGCATCGCCAACTGGCCGAGCGCGACCTTCTTCGACTTGCGCAATGCTTCGCGGAGCACGATGAAGGCTTCCTCCGCCAGCTCGTCTTTCGGAGCGACGTAGTACGGCTTCTCGAAGTACAGCGGGTCGATCTCGCAGAAATCGACGAACTGGACGAGTTCGAGCGTGCGTTTGCTTTCCAGCTTGACCGCTTCGATCTCCTCATCCTCCAGCAGGACATATTCGCCCTTCGATATCTCGTAGCCGCGGATTATATCGTCGCGGTCGACAGGACCGATGCCGGGGACGGTTTTCTCATAGGAAATCCGCTTGCCGCTCGGCTCGTGGATCTGGTTGAAACTGATCTTCGCTCCGGACTTGGTCGCGGTGTAGATTTCAACCGGGATCGAAACGAGGGCCAGCCTGATCTGACCCTGCCAATATGCGCGCGCTGCCATGTTCCACCTATGCTTTCATCAGTGACTCAGCGTTTCGCGACGAAATTCGTTTCCCGCCTGCCGGACGGAACAAAAGGCCTCGCTCGCCTCTTCTGCAAGTGAACACAAATTGGAACGAGGCCCCCCATGTCGACTATTACCACCGTCAATCCCGCCACAGGCGAGAACATCGAGACCTATGAGCAACTGTCGAAGGAGGACGCCTTCGCCAAGGTCGATGCCTGCCACAAGGCTTTTACCGAGTGGAAGCTCAAGAGCCTCGATGACCGGGCCAAGGTCATCAAGGGGATCGGCCAGTCGCTGCGGGACAACAAGGAAGAGCTTGCGCAACTTATGACCCGCGAGGTCGGCAAGTTGATCGGCGACAGCCGCGACGAGATCGAACTGTGCGCGGGTATCTGCGATTACACCGCTGCGACCGGTCCCAAGGAACTGGCCGACGAACAGCGCGATCCGAGCAATGCGGCGCGCGGCATCGTCACCTATTCGCCGATCGGCGTGGTCTATGGCATCCAGCCGTGGAACTTCCCGGCCTACCAGGTCATCCGCTATGCCATCGCGAGCCTGATGGCGGGCAATGGCGTGCTGCTGAAGCATTCGTCGCTCTGCACCGGCAGCGGACTGATGATCGAAAAGATTTTCAGGGAAGGCGGCCTGCCGGCAAATCTCTTCACCGTCCTAGTGATCGACCATGATGTGTCGGACGAGATCATCGCGCATGACAAGGTGCCCGGTGTCACGCTGACAGGATCGGACGGCGCCGGACGCCACGTCGCGGAAAAGGCGGCCAAGGTAATCAAGCCGACCGTGCTCGAGCTGGGCTCCAACGATGCCTACATGGTTCTGGAGGATGCCGATCTGGACAAGGCGGCGCAGGTCTGCGCGCAGGCGCGGCTCTACAACAACGGTCAGACCTGCATCAACGGGAAGCGGTTCATCGTGACCGACAAGGTTTACGACGCGTTTCTCGAAAAGTTCGTCGCGCGTTTCGAAGGTGTGAAGCTGGGCGATCCGGCCGACGAAGACAGCGACATGGGACCGATGTCCTCGGCCGATCTGCGCGGCGACCTTCAGGAACAGGTCGACAAATCGGTCAGCAATGGCGCGAAAATCGCGTGCGGCGGTAGCATTCCCGATGGTCCGGGCGCTTATTACCCCGCCACGGTCCTCACCGATGTCGCTCCCGGCCAGCCCGCCTATGACGACGAGCTGTTCGGGCCGGTCGCCAGCGTGATCCGCGCCAAGGATGACGGTGACGCGATGCGCCTCGCCAACGATAGCCGTTATGGCCTGGGCGGCGGGATCCTGTGCGGTGATACCGACCGCGCGATCGAACTGGCGAGCAAGCACTTCGACACCGGCATGGTCTATATCAACACCTATGGCGTGGCCGATCCCTCCATGCCCTTCGGCGGTGTGAAGAACTCCGGCTATGGCCGTGAGCATGGCGGCTTCGGCATCAAAGAGTTCGCCAATGCGAAGTCGATCTTCGTCGGGGCCGCGTGATCCCGAGCTTGCTTCGGCTATGAAAATAGCGTCCGGATGCGGTGTCGAAACGCCGTGATCCGGACCGCCCACGCGGGGGCTGAGGCCCTGTTTCGAAGCAGGCGAGGCTTGTATTCGAAGCCCTGCCATGTAGGTTTGCGGCCAATCCCCGCCCCTGTTGGTGCAATGTCCTCGATCCGGGGAAGGGATGTTCGTGACTACGGAATAGGCTTCTAATCAAGGTTTTAAGGCATGGCGGAAGAGGTACAGGAGCAGGTTGGCGCGGACTTTTTCCCGCCGGATCCGCCTCTCGTCGACCTTCCGATCGATACCCATGACCGCGGATTCTACGACGGTTTCAGCCGCGAGGTTACCATCCCTTCGAAAATAATCGTCTCGCTGATAATCCTGTGGGCGATCTTCTTCCCGGTCAGCGCGAACGAGACACTCTCGGTCGCCAACTCGACGATCATTTCGACCTTCAGCGGCTGGTATGTCTATCTTGTCGCTGCGCTGATGCTGACATGTTTCGGGCTCGCACTCTTCCCGAAAGCCGGCGAACTGCGCATCGGGCCGCCCGACGAAAAGGCCGAGTTTTCGCGCTTTTCCTGGTTCGCGATGCTGTTCGGCGCAGGCATCGGCATCGGCATGCTGACCTATTCGACGGGCGAACCGCTGGCGCATTTCTCCAACAATCCGGACATAATCCGCGGCACTCTTGAAGCCCGCTCGGCAGAGGCGGTCGAGCCCGCCTACATGTACACCTTCCTGCACTGGGGCTTTGCCGCATGGTGCACCTATGCGCTGGTGGGGCTGGCGATCGGTTATGTCGCCTATCGCCGCAACCTGCCGCTGACGATCAGATCGAGCCTCGCGCCACTTTTCGGCACGACAATGTCGGGCATCGCCGGCCATCTCGTCGATATCGTCGCGGTAGTCGCAACGATCCTCGGCGTCGCGGTTACCATGGGGCTGGGCGTCGAACAGTTCGTGGCGGGGTTGAACCGTGTGGGGATGGGCGACTGGCTTATCAGCGATGAAGGCACGGCGAGCAGCGCCGCGATTATCATCTCCCTCGTCGTGCTGGTCGGAGCCTCGACTATCAGCGCGCTTTCGGGCGTAGGTCGTGGGATCAAGTGGCTGTCCAACCTCAACATGGGGCTGTCGTTCGCGTTGCTGGTCCTTTTCCTTGTGGCTGGTTCAGGCATCTTCGGCCTGACGCTGCTCGTGACAGGCGTCTGGGACTATCTCGTGACGCTCCCTGCACATTCGCTGACACTTTTCGAAGATACGGGCACCGCCATGAGCGCTGCGCTCGTTCAATGGCAACTCGACTGGTCCGTGTTCTACTGGGCGTGGTGGATCGCCTTCGCGCCCTTCGTAGGCATGTTCATTGCGCGCATTTCGCGCGGCCGGACCGTTAGAGAGTATATTTTCGGCGTGGTGCTCGTCCCTTCGCTGATGTGCTTTGTCTGGATGACGATAGTGGGCGGTACGGCTATCGATCTCGAACTGAGCGGCGTCGCGAATGGATCGATCGTCGATGCAAACATGTCCGACCAGCTTTTCGCGACGCTGGCCGTCCTCCTGTCGCCCGAAGTCGCGATGCTCGTATCCGGACTCGTTGTCATCCTGCTGATGACCTACCTCATCACGTCTGCCGACAGCGCCATACTGATCATCAACACGATCAACGGCGCGGGGGAGGATGAGGGAACCCGCCGCTATCACATCCTGTTCTGGGGAGCGGCACTCGCCTTCATGGTGGGGTCCATGCTGATCCTTGGCGGGATCGATGCGATCCGCATCACCATGATTATCGGGGCACTTCCGTTTTCCTTCGTGGTCGCGCTCATGGCGATTTCGATCATCAAGGCGGTGGTTTTCGATCTGATCCGGAAGAAGCATGGTGTGCCGACCACTGCGGAGGCATGCGAGGCGTGGGACGGGAAAGTAACGCCAGCAGAATAGCCTGGTCGTTTTCTGACGTCGATCGCAGAATAGATTTCTGCTTTCTTGACACTTCTTGCGATTACGGAAACTTCAGCAAAACGAAAAATAAGTATTGGTAAGAATAAAATATACCATACTTCCAGTCTTTATCATTTGACGTTGTTTAATTTCAACCGAAACCGACTCTGTTGTTATTATGCAACAGGGGATTCGTTCATCTGTGAAACTTTGGCTCCGGCTGTGGCCGAGGCGCATTTGGCTTGATACCCGCGCCCCAAGGCGATTTCTCGTAGCGGAAAGCGCCCGATTATTCATTTTACGTGGGATTTCTCGTCCCGCGGTTCATCGAATTGTCAAAGGGGCAAACATAATGTTGAAATTCGCAAGCGGTGCGTCCGCTAGCGCGCTGGCTATTGCTGTCGCGTCTCCTGCCATTGCTCAGCAAGCGCCTGCGCAGACCCAGGCTCAGGCTCCGCGCGGCGTGCCGACCATCGTCGTCACCGCGCAGAAGCGTAGCGAAGACCTGCAGGATGTGCCGGTATCGGTCTCTGCCATCGGCGAAGAAGGTCTCGAAGAACTCAATATCGATACCTTCGAAGACTATCTCGACCAGCTGCCGACCGTGACGGCAGGCGGTAGCGGCCCGGGTCAGAGCACGATCTACATCCGCGGCCTGGCGTCGACCACGCCCAACCTCACCACGGCAGGCGTTGCCGGCCTCGCGCCGAACGTCGCGCTGTATCTCGACGAACAGCCACTCGCACAGCCGGGCCGCAACCTCGACGTATACGCCGCCGACATGGAGCGGATCGAGGTGCTCTCGGGTCCGCAGGGCACGCTCTTCGGCGCAAGCTCGCAGGCGGGCGTGGTTCGCCTGATCACCAACAAGCCGAGCCTCGCAGGCTTCGATGCTGGTGCGTCGGCCGGTGTCTCTTTCACCAAGGGCGGTGAAATGAGCTACAAGGGCGAAGTCATGGTCAACCTGCCGGTCAGCAATACCTTCGCGCTGCGCGCCGTGGGTTATCTCGACGATCAGGGCGGCTACATCGACAACGTCCCCGGAACCCGCGACCTCACCGAAAGCGCTCGCTTCCGTCCCGAAGGCACGGTTCGCTCCAACGGCGTTCCGGTCAGCGCGCTTCGTGCCGGCTTCCAGTCTGCCGACGATCCGGCAACGGCGTTCAACGAGAACCCGGTGAATAATCCCAACGTGACATTCCTCGAGGCCGACAATGCGGCTCTCGTGGAGGAAGACTTCAACGATACCCAGTATCTCGGTTTCCGGACCACCGCACTGTGGGAAATCACCCCCGACTGGACGCTCACCGTTGCGCATTCGCGGCAGTGGGTCGAAAGCGACGGCGTATTCTTCGCCGATCCCGAGCTCGACGGCCTCGACGACCTCGAGATCCAGCGTTTCGAGGAAGATCGCCTGGACGATGATTTCTCGAACACCAGCTGGACGGTCGAAGGTCGCCTCGCGATGCTCGATGTCGTCTACACCGGTGCGTATACCGATCGTAACACCAGCCAGCGGGTCGACTACACCGACTACCTCTTCGTCGGTCAGTATCTGCCCTACTACATCTGCGATGGCGGTGTGACCTACCCGGGTGCAGGCGGCCCTGCCGGCACCTGTCAGGAACCGAACCTCTACGTGACTTCGGAAAGCAACACGAAGGTGTTCACGCAGGAGCTGCGCTTCAGCACGCCCGCGGAAAACCGCTGGCGCGTCACAGCGGGCGGCTTCTATTCCGACCTCGAACTCGAAGAGCGCAACGACTTCAACTATCCGGGCAATGTCGAAGCGCAGCCTTTCGGTCCGTTCAAGCCGAACTTCCCGCAGGATGGATTCTTCACCGATCCGGGTCCGTTCCCGGCCGACACGATCTTCCGCAACGATATCCGCCGTACGGACGAACAGTTCGGCATCTTCGGTGAAGCAAGCTTCGACGTGATCCCGGATCTTCTGACGGTCGCCCTGGGCGCGCGTTATTACGACATCGAGGTCGATTTCGAAGGAAGCGCCAACGGCTCGTTCTGCAACAGCTTCAGCGCTGAAGACCAGAACGCCTTCGGTACCGATCTCAACGATCTGTACGATGGTGACGGCGAATACACCTTCATCGGTTCGTGCGATCCGGCCCTGCGCCAGACCTTCACGCTCGACGATACGCTGGCCGACATTCAGGCCGCCGGCCTGAGCGCGACGCAGGCGCAGCAGGTGTTCAACGCAGTCCGTGCACCGGACAAGGCGACGACCGACGGCTTCATCTACAAGGGCACGGTCACGCTGACCCCGAACGATGACATGCTGTTCTACGCGACCTATTCGGAAGGCTTCCGTCCGGGTCTGCTCAACCGTCCCGGTGGCGCGACCAATGGTGCGGGCTTCACCGTGCCGTTCGAGCTCGATACGGACGAAGTGAAGAACTACGAACTCGGCTGGAAGCTCGACTTCGGCGGCGAGTTCCGTTTCAACGGTAGCGCGTTCTACGTCGACATCAGCCGTCTGCAGACCACGATCTTCGATCCCAGCATCACCAATTTGTTCTTCTCGGACAATGCGGCCAATGCAGAGATCATGGGTGTGGAAGCAGACTTCACCTACGCGCCCTATGCCGTCGAAGGTCTGACGGTGGCCGGTGCATTCTCGATCCTCGATACCGAGATCACCGAGGTGCTGACGCCGACCGACGATGTCGTCGAAGGCGGCGACCTCGCTTTCGCGCCGTCCTTCCAGGGCAATCTGCGCGTACGCTACGAGTTCGACCTGTCGGACACGCTGGGTGCCTATATCCAGCCGCAGGTGACCTACTCGGCTTCGAAGTTCACGGATATCATCGAGATCAACAAGCTCGAGCTCGACAGCTACACCGTCGTCGACCTTGCAGCCGGTGTCACGACCGATCGCTGGAAGTTCGAAGTCTTCGGCGACAATCTGTTCGACGAACGCGCCCAGATTTCGGGCAACTACGTCAACGATCGTCCGCGCATCGCGACGAACCGTCCGCTGACAGTCGGCTTCAGGGTCTCCTACGACTACTGATCCGCGACGGATAACTTACCAAACGGTGGAGGCGGGCCTGCGAACGCGGGTTCACCTCCACCGTTTTGCTTTGTAGGGAGCCGTCATGGACGCGCGCGAGGACAAGCTGAAATCCGCTCAATCCGCTCTCAAGGCGGGCGATTTCGCGGCTGGCCGCAGGCTGGCGGAAGATATCCTCGAAGGGGACGAGCACGACGGCGAGGCGCTCTACATGGCGGCCGTGGCCTCGCGCTACCTGCGAGATTTCGAGGGTGCGGCGGAATATTTGCAGCGTCTGCATGCGGCGATGCCCGAATATGGTCGGGCCTGGCAGGAAGAAGGGCACCTCGCCCTCGCCACCGGCAATAGCGATGCGGCGCTCGGCGCGTTCATGCGGGCGACGCGTTTCAATCCCGCGCTGGAGGTCAGCTGGCGCGAACAGGCGCGTTTGTTGCAGGAAACGGGGCGCGGCAGTGAAGCGCAGGCCGCGCTGGCCCAGCGCCAGCGGCTCGCCGCGATGCCGCGCGAGCTGCTCGCCGTCACCAATCATCTGGCAGAAGGCCGATTGCTGCGCGCCGAGGAAATCTGCCGCCACTATCTTCGCCAGAACCCGCGCGATGTCGAAGGGATGCGGCTGCTCGCCAAGATCGGTCTGGAACTGGGCGTGCTCGACGATGCCGAGTTCCTGCTGGAGAGCGCGGTTTCCTTCGAACCCGACAACCTCCAGCTCAAGCTCGACTATGTCGATGTCCTGCGCCGACGGCAGAAGTTCGAACGCGCGCATGAAGAGGCGGCGAAGCTTCACGAAACCGACCCGGACAATCCGCTGTTCCAGTCACGCCTTGCCATCGAAAGCATGCAGACCGGCGATTACGATCAGGCCTTCGCGCTGTTCCGGAGGGTTCTGGCGAAGCTCCCCGATGATCCCGCGACGCTGACCAGCATGGGCCACGCCCTCAAGACGACCGGCCAGCGCGAGGATGCGGTGGCGAGCTATCAAGCGGCAATCGCGGCGAAACCCGACCATGGCGACGCCTATTATGCCCTCGCGAATCTCAAGAATTACGACTTCTCCGACGCCGAAGTAGAGGCGATGCAACAGCAGGTGTCGCGGCCCGATCTCGCCTTCATGGACCGGGTGCACCTGTCCTTTGCGCTGGGCAAGGCGCTGGAGGATCGCCGCGATTACGAGGGCAGCTTCGCGAATTACGATGCAGGCAACGCGCTGAAACGGGCGCAAACCCGCTACAGCGCGGATACGATGAGCGCCGAACTGGCAAAGCAGAAGGCGGTCTGCACGCAGGATTTGTTCGAGGCGAAGTCAGGTGCAGGGCACGATGCGCCCGACCCGATTTTCATCCTCGGCCTGCCGCGCGCCGGTTCGACCCTGCTCGAACAGATCCTCGCCAGCCATTCGCAGATCGACGGAACGCTCGAACTGCCGGATATTCTCGCGCTGGCGCACAGGCTGCGGGGCCGCAAGGCGGGTCAGTCGAACTATCCGCAAGTGCTGGAGGAACTCTCGCCCGAGCAGCTCACGCGCTTTGGCGAGGAGTTTATCGCCAACACCCGCGTCCACCGACAGGGCGCGCCGTTATTCATCGACAAGATGCCGAACAATTTCCGCCACATCGGCCTCATCCACCTGATCCTGCCCAATGCGAAGATCATCGATGCACGCCGCGCGCCAATGGATTGCTGCTTTTCGGGCTTCAAGCAGCTGTTCGCCGAGGGGCAGGAGTTCACTTACGGCTTGCACGAAATCGGGCGCTATTACGCCGATTATGTTGATCTGATGGACCATTGGG
The DNA here is from genome assembly GCF_900177715.1 of Altererythrobacter xiamenensis. Lineage (GTDB taxonomy): Bacteria > Pseudomonadota > Alphaproteobacteria > Sphingomonadales > Sphingomonadaceae > Erythrobacter > Erythrobacter xiamenensis. The sequence goes on from NZ_FXWG01000003.1 coordinate 19,776, forward strand.
ACGCGGTGCTTCCGGGTAAGGTGCTGCGCGTTCAGCATGAGGACGTGCTCGACGACATCGAGGGGCAGACCCGCCGCATGCTCGATTACCTTGGCTTGCCGTTCGAGGAACAATGCCTCGCCTTCCACGAAACCGAACGCGCGGTGCGTACCGCTTCAAGCGAACAGGTGCGCGAACCGATCAACCGCAAGGGGCAGGGCGCATGGAAGCCCTATGAGCAATGGCTCGATCCGCTAAAGGAAGCCCTGGGCGACCTCGCCTAGGTATATCTGCAAAACTTGGGGAGTCTGCCGATGCCCAACGAATTGGTTCTCAAGCTGTCATGCGAAGACAGGCCCGGCATCACGGCGCGGGTGACCGGCCTGATCACGGAGCAGCGCGGGAATATCCTCGAAGCGCAGCAGTTCAACGATCAGTCGAGCGACCGTTTCTTCATGCGGGTGGCGTTCGACGCCGATGGAACCTCGCAAGACGCATTCCGGGCAGCCTTCGAGCCGATAGCCAATGAGTTTGGAATGACCTGGGCGGTGCGCGATCCGCACAGTCCACGCAAGGTTGCCCTGATGGTCAGCAAGTTCGACCACTGCCTCGGCGACCTTCTCTATCGGCATCGCATCGGCGAGCTCAATTTCGAGCCGGTGGCCATCGTCTCCAACCACCCGCGCGAGGCGCTTTCGATCTCGCCAGCCTACGACGTACCCTATCACCATCTGCCGGTTACGAAGGACACCAAGCAGGAGCAGGAAGCGCAGGTTAAGCGGATCATCGAGGAAACGGGTGCGGAGCTCGTCGTGCTGGCGCGCTATATGCAGATCCTCAGCGATGATATGGTGAGCGCGCTCAAGGGGCGCTGCATCAACATCCACCACTCCTTCCTGCCGGGCTTCAAGGGTGCCAAGCCCTATCATCAGGCGCATGCGCGCGGCGTGAAGATGATCGGGGCGACCGCCCACTACGTGACAGCCGACCTCGACGAGGGGCCGATCATTCACCAGGACGTCGAGCCGGTGACCCATGCCGACAGCCCCGAAGACATGGTGCGCAAGGGACGGGATATCGAGCGCCGCGTGCTGGCCGAAGCAGTACGGATGCATCTCGAAGACCGCGTCCTGCTCAACGGCGACAAGACGGTGGTGTTCAGGAGCTGAGCCACGGCTCCATTCGGCACGCGCGGCGGATTCGATGCGTCAGGCGGGATAGTCTTCCGTATCGATGCTTTGCCGCATGGCTTCGGAGTACCGGTGACCTTTCACCGTCTGCTCGTTGATGATCGCGCCTGCCCGCGTGAGAACATCCGTGGCGATTTCGAGGCTGGAAGCGGCGAAGTTCTCCCGCATGTGCTCGATGCTCGTGGTGCCGGGAATGGCATGGACGTGGTCGCCCTGCGCCAGCACCCAGGCCAGCGCCAGTTGAGCGGGTTCGACACCGGCTTCGGCGGCCAGGTCATCGAAGCGTTCGATCATAGCGAGGTTTTCCGGCCAGTTTATGCCGTCGAAGCGGGGCATGCTCCGGCGCAAATCCTTCTCGGCCAGTGATTGCGGGTCCTTGAGCTCGCCGCCCAGCGCGCCGCGCGCGACCGGCGAAAACGGGACGAGCGCAATCCCGAGCTCGCGCGTCGTCTCGAGCACGCCCAGTTCGACATTGCGGGTCCACAGCGACATCTCGGTCTGGACGGCCGCCATCGGGTGGACGTCATGCGCCTCGCGGATATGGGCGGACGACCACTCGGACACGCCGTAAGCGCCGATCTTTCCCGCTTCGATCGCGCGGGCCATCGCGCCGACGCTGTCCGCAATCGGCGTATTGCGGTCCAGCCGGTGCATGTAGAACAGGTCGATATGGTCGGTCTTGAGCCGCGCAAGGCTGGCGTCGAGACTTTCGGCGATGGCTTCGGGCGAACAGTCGATCCCGCGACGCTTCCCGTCGACGACGATCCCGGTCTTGCTGGCGAGGAGGAACTCATCGCGGCGGTGCATCACCGCGTCCGCCAGCAGCTCCTCATTCTTGCCAAGCCCATAGATGTTGGCCGTGTCGAGATGGTTGTAGCCAAGGTCCAGCGCTTCGTTGAGCAGCCGGACCTTGTCCTCATGCGGGGGCGGATCGCCATATGCCCAGCTGAGATTCATGCAGCCGAGGCCGATCGGGTCGACGGACCTTCCCGCCAGCGTTCGCTCGTTTTGTATAGCCATATGGCGGGGCTGTAGCCCAGTCAGGAAAGGCGCGCAAAGTTGGCGGCGCCGGGGCTGGGCGTGCGGCGCCTGGTGGCGATGGCTGGGGGCTGGCCGGGAGTGGACCCGATAGCCGCCGCGACCTTCGCCAGACGATCCTCGTTGCGGCTGTAGTACACGAGCTTGGCTTCCTTGCGGGTGTCGACCAGCCCGGCCTTGCGCAACACGCCCAGCTGCTGGGAAAGCGTGGGCTGTCCGATGCCCGAAGCAGTTTCGATTTCTCCGACGTTCAGCTCACCCTGGCGCAGGACTTCGAGTACCTGGAAGCGCAGCGGATGCGCGATGGCCTTGAGCTCCTCGATCGGCGCATTCTTGCTCATTTGCGCTTACCCTTTCCCGCTACGTTCAAGAACCACGAGGTTCCGTCCTTCGCCGCGTAAACCTCGTCCAGGCTGTGGGTGGGCACCTTGAGTAGCGCATCGCCGGGTTGCCAATTGGCAGGGGCGAGAGCGCCTTCGGCGTCGATCGCCTGCAGCGCATCGAGCATGCGCAGCATTTCGGGGATCGAGCGCCCCATATTGGCGGGGTAGCAATTCATCGCCCGGATCACGCCGGCCGGATCGATGAAGAATGTCGTTCGCACAGTCGCACTGTCGCTGTCCTGCGCGCCCACCATGCCGAAGGCGCGTCCGATGACGAGAGTGGGATCCTCGATGATGGGGAAGCGCACTTCGACATCGAACCGGTCCCGGATCAGGCGCAGCCAGGCGAAGTGGGAGAACAGGCTGTCGACGGAAAGCGCCATCAGGGCGCAATCCCTCCGGTCGAACTCATCCGCCTGGCGGGCCAGCTCGACGAACTCGGTCGTACAAACGGGCGTGAAATCGGCCGGGTGAGAGAAGAGAATCAGCCATCTGTCGCGAAAGGCGGAAAGCCTGACGGGACCGATGGTGCTCCGCGCTTCGAAATCGGGTGCCGCGTCACCAATACGGAGGCTTCCGGGGTGCGTGGCTGGAGTGTCCTGACTTATCATTGGGCGCAGACATACCACTTGACTCCGAGAATGCAATACATATACACAATTTATGTAAACAAAGGAGTTTTGAGATGACTGAGGTCGATAGCCCGCTTGATGCGGCGTCCCAACAGGTCAGGCGTGCCGCTGCGGAAAAGCAGCTCCGTCCCTCGATTGCCGGCTTTTTCGACGAGGCCACCAACACGGTGAGCTATGTCGTGCATGATCCCAAATCATGCGAGGCGGCGATCATCGACTCGGTCCTCGATTACGAGGCGGCGTCGGGTCGGACGTCCCACGGGTCGGCGGACCGCATTATCGAATACGTGAATACGAATAATCTGAAAGTGACATGGCTGATCGAGACGCATGCCCATGCCGATCACATTTCCGCTGCGCCCTATCTTCAGGAGAAGCTGGGCGGCAAGCTGGCGATCGGGGCCGAGATCATCCGGGTCCAGGACGTATTCGGCAAACTGTTCAACGCAGGGACCGATTTCGAGCGCGATGGCTCGCAGTTCGACCACCTGTTCAAGGACGGCGAGACTTTTGCACTCGGTTCAATCGAAGGCATCGCGCTTCATGTACCCGGCCACACGCCGGCAGACATGGCCTTCATTATCGGTGACGCTGCTTTTGTCGGCGATACGATCTTCATGCCCGATTTCGGCACCGCGAGGGCCGACTTTCCGGGCGGCGATGCGCGCGAGCTGTTCCATTCGATCCGCCGCCTGCTGTCGCTTCCCGATGAGACGCGTCTGTTCCTCTGCCATGACTACAAGGCGCCGGGCCGTGACGAATACGCCTGGGAGACGACGGTCGGCCAGCAGCGGCGCGAGAACATCCACGTCAAGGACGGGGTAAGCGAAGAGGACTTCGTGAAAATGCGGACCGAGCGCGACAAGACGCTCGCCATGCCCAATCTCATCATGCCCAGCGTGCAGGTTAATATCCGCGGCGGGCGCTTGCCCGAGCCGGAGGATAACGGCGTGAGCTACATCAAGATTCCGGTGAACGCGGTATGATGCTGCCCGGTTTCCCGGAGGCTGCTCCGCTTGCCGGCCTGGCGGGCGGGGTGCTCATCGGCCTTGCCGCCGCGCTCATGCTCCTTGGGGCAGGGCGCATTGCCGGTGTCTCCGGCATTACCGCCCGGGCCACGGGCATCAGCAATAGCGGCATGTCCGTTTCCAGTGCGTGGATGTTCCTGATCGGCTTGCCGGTCGGTGCCGCGCTGGTGGTGCTGTTTTCCCGCGGGCTGGAGGCGCGTTTCGCCGAATGGCCCTACCTCGTGGGAGCGGGGCTCCTGGTCGGGATCGGCACGCGTCTGGGCAGCGGGTGCACCAGCGGACACGGCGTCTGCGGGGTCAGCCGCCTGTCGCAGCGCTCGATCGTCGCAACGCTGACTTTCATGGCCGCAGGTATTGCCACCGTTGCCTTGATGAACGCGCTCGGCCTGAATCCGCTCGGGCTGGAGGTGCTTCCATGATCAAGAGGATACTGCCTCCACTGGCTTCGGGCGTCTTGTTCGGCGCTGGCCTTGCGCTCGGCGGAATGACCAATCCGGCGCGCGTGCGCGGCTTTCTCGATATCTTCGGAAATTGGGACCCGACGCTCGCGTTTGTCATGGGCGGTGCCGTCATCGTGATGGCTGTTGCCTGGCGCTTTCGCGAGCGCATGGCTCATCCACTTTTTGCCGAGAAGTTCTCGCTCCCTGACCGTACCGATCTGACCGGAAAGTTGATCGGCGGCTCGGCCCTGTTCGGCATTGGCTGGGGTATAGCAGGGCTTTGCCCCGGCCCCGGCGTCGCGGCGCTGGTGATCGAACCGGCATCGGCTGCGATCTTCGTCATAGCCATGCTTGCCGGCATGGGCATCGTCCGGCTCACCGAAGGAAATGCGTGATGGATATTCGTGAAGTCACACCCGGATTTGCCGTCGCTCCGCAGATCCAGCCGGGCGATCTGCCCGAACTCGCGTCCAGGGGATACAAGGCAGTCATCTGCAACCGCCCCGATGGCGAAGAGGCAGGCCAGCCGCCGGTCGAAGCGATCCGGGCAGCCGCACAGGATGCGGGCGTGGCATTCCACCACATACCGGTGAGCGGTGGCGCGTTTCCTGACGGCGCCATCGAAGCCTTTCGCTCGGTCAGGCGCAGCACAGAGGGGCCGGTCCTCGCCTATTGCCGAACGGGAACGCGCTCGATCACGCTGGAAACGCTCGCCAATCCGCAGGGGCGTTCGGCGGAAGAGCGGCTCGGCGACGCGGAGGCGGCGGGCTACGACCTGTCCGGCCTCGCGTCGAAACTGTAACCAGACTGGAGAGCGGGCCGTGGCCAGCAACACTTCGCACACAGTGGTCATCATCGGCGGCGGCGCCGCGGGGATTGCGACCGCAGCATCCATGCTCAAGCGTCGTCCGGGTCTCGACATTGCAATTGTCGAGCCGTCGGACACGCATTCATACCAGCCCGGCTGGACTATGGTCGGTGCCGGCGTTTTCGAGCCCGAGGTTACGCAGCGCCCGATGGCGAGCGTGATGCCGAAGGGCGTGAACTGGATCAAGGCCGCAGCAGCCAGCTTCCAGCCGGAAGACAATCAGGTCACGCTCGAGGACGGATCGCGCCTGCGCTATGACTTATTGATCGTTGCGCCTGGTATCCGGCTCGCATGGGAGAAGATCGAGGGCCTCGAGAAGACGCTCGGCAAGAACGGCGTTACCTCGAATTATCGATATGATCTCGCCCCTTATACTTGGGAGCTCGTGCAGAACCTCAAGTCCGGGCGTGCTATATTCACCCAGCCGCCGATGCCGATCAAATGCGCGGGAGCGCCGCAGAAATCGATGTACCTGTCCTGCGACCACTGGCTCCGCTCAGGCGTGCTTGACGATATCGAGGTCGAGTTTCGCAATGCCGGCGGCGTGCTGTTCGGCGTGCAGGACTATGTCCCGGCGCTGATGGAATATGTCGAGAAATACCACATCGGTCTGCAGCTCGGCAGCAATCTGGTGGCGGTCGACGGACCTGCAGGCGTGGCGACATTTGCGAGCGAAGACGGCGAGGTGAACCACGAGTTCGACATGCTTCATGTCGTGCCGCCGCAGGTCGCGCCGCAGTTCCTCGCCGACAGTCCGCTCGCGGCGACAAGCGGGTTTACCGATGTCGACCAGCACACGCTCCAGCATGTCCGCTACCCCAACGTCTTCGGCCTCGGCGATGCAGGATCGATGCCCAACGCCAAGACCGCCGCTGCGGCGCGGAAGCAGGCACCTGTTGTGGCGGTCAATGCGCTGCGGGCGCTCGATGGCAAGGGGCCGACCGCAGGCTATGACGGCTACGGTTCGTGCCCGCTCACGGTGGAACGCGGCAAGATCGTGCTGGCCGAGTTCGGCTATGGCGGAAAGCTCACCCCGAGCTTCCCGACATGGCTGATCGACGGCACGAAGCCAACGCGGCTTTCGTGGATGCTAAAGGCCGACATCCTGCCCTGGATCTACTGGAACGGCATGCTGAAGGGGCGCGAATGGCTCGCTGGCCCCGGCAACATGATCGCGCAGTAAAGGCAGGGCGGCGGCAATGCTCGCACGATACTTCCCGATCCTCGAATGGGGTCGAACCTATAATCGTTCGGTCCTGACCAGCGACCTGATGGCGGCGGTGATCGTCACCATCATGCTGATCCCGCAGAGCCTTGCCTATGCGCTGCTCGCCGGATTGCCGCCGGTCGTGGGTCTCTATGCCTCGATCATGCCGCTCGTGCTCTATGCGATTTTCGGGACGAGCCGCACGCTGGCAGTGGGGCCGGTCGCGGTGGTTTCCTTGATGACCGCCAGTGCAGCAGGTGCGGTCGCAGCACAAGGTACGGCGGAATATCTCGAAGCGGCAATCACGCTTGCGATGCTGTCAGGCGTGATGCTGGCCATACTCGGGCTGCTGCGTGCAGGCTTCCTCGCCAATCTTCTGTCGCACCCGGTGATCAGCGGTTTCATCACCGCGAGCGGCATCCTGATCGCGACGAGCCAGCTGAAGCACATCCTCGGCATCAGGGCAGGGGGCGACAATTGGCCCGACATGCTGGGTTCGCTCGCGGCTGCGATCGGAGAGACGAACGTCTGGACGCTGGCCATCGGTATCCCGGCGACGCTGTTCCTGTTCTGGGTGCGCAAGGGCGCGAAGCCCGCGCTGCAGAAAATGGGCCTGCCGCCGCGCGCCGCCGACATGACCGCCAAGGCAGGGCCGGTCGTCGCCGTGGTGCTGACGATCATCGCGGTAATCGCCTTCGATCTAGGCGAGAAGGGTGTGAACCTCGTGGGAGCCATTCCGCAAGGGCTGCCGCCGTTTGCCATGCCCTCGACCGACCTTTCGCTGATCGAACAGTTGTGGGTGCCCGCGCTCCTCATATCGATCATCGGTTTTGTCGAGAGCGTCTCGGTCGCGCAGACGCTCGCTGCCAAGCGGCGCCAGCGCATCGCGCCCGACCAGGAACTGATCGGCCTCGGCGCTTCCAATATCGCCAGCGCGTTTTCGGGTGGCTACCCCGTCACCGGCGGGTTTGCCCGTTCGGTCGTGAACTTCGATGCCGGGGCGGAGACTCCTGCGGCTGGCGCGTTCACCGCCGTCGGGATCGCGCTCGCCAGCCTGTTCCTCACCCCGCTGCTGTTCAGCCTGCCGATCGCAACGCTCGCCGCGACCATCATCGTCGCGGTGCTGAGCCTGGTCGATCTCAGGACCCCGGGCCAATTGTGGCGCTATTCCAAGGCCGATTTCGCAGCGCATATCGCGACCATCGGCATCACGCTGGTCGCAGGTGTCGAACTCGGCGTCATTGCCGGTGTCGGTGTCGGCCTGCTGCTCTATCTGTGGCGTGCCAGCCGCCCGCATGCGGCGATCGTCGGACGCGTTCCGGAAACCGAGCATTTCCGCAATGTCGAGCGCCACAAGGTATTCACCGTGCCGCATGTTCTCTCGATCCGCATCGACGAGGCGCTGACCTATCTCAATGCGCGCTGGCTGGAGGAATATGTGCTGGAGCGGGTCGCCGAACGTCCCGAACTGCGCCACGTCATCCTGATGTGCAGCGCGGTGAACGAGATCGATGCGTCGGGGCTGGAAAGCCTCGAGGCGATCAATCACCGGCTGGGCGACAGCGGGGTCGGCTTGCATCTGTCCGAAGTGAAAGGGCCGGTGATGGACAGGCTCAAGCGCACGCATTTCCTCGAAGAGCTGAACGGCAAGGTCTTCCTCTCGCAAGACCGCGCCTTTGCCGAAGTTTCGAAGGACGACGGCACGCCTCCGCCTCCGGTCGATCACTATCTTGCACGCGGGATGATCTGATGGGGCGCTTGCATATCGCGCAACCTGTGTGGCGCGCTTCTCGTGAAAGAAATCCGGTCTGAACGTCTAAAGGAACTTCATGTTCGAATATTTCGACGCCCTGTTGCTGGCACGAATCCAGTTCGCCTTCACGGTCAGCTTCCACTTCTTCTTTCCGGCGTTCTCGATCGGCTTGGCCAGCTACCTTATGGTGCTGGAGGGCCTGTGGCTGAAAACCGGCAAGCCGCTCTATCTCGACCTGTTCAAATACTGGATCAAGATATTCGCCATCGCTTTCGCGATGGGCGTCGTGTCGGGCATCGTGATGAGCTACCAGTTCGGCACCAATTGGTCAGTCTTTTCCGATGTCGCCGGCCCGGTGATCGGCCCGCTCATGGCATATGAGGTTTTGACGGCTTTCTTCCTCGAAGCCGGCTTTCTTGGCGTCATGCTTTTCGGCATGAACAAGGTGGGCAAGCGTCTGCACTTCGCCGCCACCTGTATGGTGGCGCTCGGTACCTTTGTATCCGCCTTCTGGATCCTCTCGGTCAACAGCTGGATGCAGACACCGACCGGCTTCGAAATGGGCGCAAACGGCCAGTTCCTGCCCGGTGAAAGCTGGTGGGACATCATCTTCAATCCCAGCTTCCCGTACCGCCTCGTTCATACCGTGATGGCGGCCTATCTCACCACTGCCTTCGTCGTGGGCGGGGTAGGGGCATGGCACCTGCTCAAGGACAAGACGAACGTCCACGCGCGCAAGATGTTCTCGATGGCGATGTGGATGGCGGCGCTCGTCACTCCGCTGCAGATTTTTGCTGGCGACATGCACGGCCTCAACACGCTCGAGCATCAACCCGCCAAGGTCATGGCGATGGAAGGGCATTTTCAAAGCCATCCCGATGGCGCGCCTCTGATCCTGTTCGGCATTCCTGACAGCGAGGAAAAGACGGTCAAATATGCGATCGAGATTCCCAAGGCTTCCTCGCTGATCCTCAAGCACGATCCGGACGCACCGCTGGCCGGGCTCGATACCATTCCCGACGACGAAGAGCCGCCAGTCGGGATGGTGTTCTGGTCGTTCCGCATCATGGTCGGGATCGGCTTTGCCATGCTCGGCATCGGCGCATGGAGCCTGTATGCCCGCTTCCGCAAACGGCTCTACGATGCGAAATGGCTGCATCGCGCGGCTGTTGTGATGGCACCCTCGGGATTTGCTGCAGTGCTCGCCGGATGGATCACGACCGAGGTGGGCCGCCAGCCCTATGTCATCTATGGACTGCTGCGCACCGCCGATGCGGCAAGCCCGCTCGATGCGCCCGCCGTGGCGGCTTCGCTGCTGGCCTTCATCGTGGTCTACTTCGCCGTGTTCGGGGTGGGTGTCTGGTACATCCTGCGCCTGATGAGCAAGGCCCCGCATGTCGGCGAAATCGGCGCCAAGCGCGGCGATACCGGCCCGATCCGAACTGCGGGGATTACCCCCGGACCGACCCAGAACCCGGGTCACGACGACACCCTCCCCAGTGAAAAGGAGGACGTGTGATGGACCTCACAGTCATCTGGGCCTTCATCATCGCATTCGCCGTCTTCGCCTATGTCGTGATGGACGGCTTCGACCTCGGGATCGGCATTCTTTTCCCGACATTCGCGGTCGGGCGGGAGCGGGACAAGGCGATGAACTCCATCGCGCCGGTCTGGGATGGCAACGAGACCTGGCTTGTGCTGGGTGGAGGCGGGTTATTTGCGGCTTTCCCGCTGGCCTATGCGGTCATTCTCCCGGCTACTTACCCGCTGATCATCGCCATGCTGCTCGGACTCGTCTTTCGCGGCGTCGCGTTCGAATATCGCTGGCGTGACCCGGGCCATCAGGGTTTCTGGGATGCGGCCTTTACCGGCGGCTCGCTCGTTGCAGCGATGGCTCAGGGAATGACGCTCGGCGCTCTGCTGCAGGGCATCGAGGTCGTGGATCGCAACTATGCTGGGAGCTGGTTCGACTGGCTGACACCCTACACCTTGCTATGCGGGCTCGGGGTCGTCGCGGGCTACGCGCTGCTCGGCAGCACCTGGCTCATCTGGAAGCTGGAGGGGAACGAGCAGGCGCACGCGCGCAAACTCGCCTCGCGCGCCGCAATCGCCACTATCGTGCTGATGGGAGCGGTGAGCCTCTACAACGTCTTCCTAAATGCCGAATATGCCGCGCGCTGGCTGACTGCGCCAGAGATCTATTTCGCAGCGCCCGTGCCGATCGTCACCGCAATCATCGCAATTTCGATGATCCGGGCGATCTCGCGGGAACGCAACAGCAAGCCTTTCTGGCTCGCGCTGGCGCTGTTCTTCTTCGGTATGGCGGGACTGGGCGTCACCATGTGGCCCTATGTCGTGCCGCCGGGCCTCACGATCTGGGATGCCGCCGCGCCGGAGCGCAGCCAGATATTCATGCTGATCGGCGTGGCGATCACCATGCCGCTGATCATCGGCTATACCGCCTGGGCCTATTGGGTGTTTCGCGGCAAGGTATCTGACGAAGGATACCACTGATGCCCGCGCCACCCGATCCGCCGTCCCCATTGTGGAAGCGGCTGGCCTGGATGGCCGGCATCTGGCTCGCCAGCGTAGCAGTCCTGGGCGCGGTCGCGTGGATCATCCGCCTCTGGCTGGCGCCGTAGGCCTGGGGCACTCTGCGAGTTGAATAGCGCCGTCTTGCCGTGCCCAGCGAAACCTGCGTATCTACACGGCATGGACGGGGGCTCTGAAACAGACACGCAACCACCCGATGTGTTCGTGAGTTATTCGCGGACCGACGAAGCCGCTGCCCGCCGGATCATCACCTTTCTCGAAAACGAAGGCCTTCGCGTGTGGTGGGACGGCATGCTCGGTGCCGGCGAAGTCTATATCCGCACGACCGAGCAGGCACTTGAGCAAGCGAGCGCCGTACTGGTGCTCTGGAGCGCCAGATCTGCCGATTCCAATTGGGTTCGCGACGAAGCGCAATCTGGCCGTGAGACCGACAGGCTTGTTCCGGTGTCGATCGATGGGACCCAGCCTCCGCTGGGCTTCCGTCAGTTCCAGTCGGTTGACCTGTCCGACTGGGATGGTGATCCACAGGCCCCACAGATACGCAATGTGCGCGATTCCATCGCGCGGCGGATCGAACGACCAGTTCAGCCCGTCGAGCCGCTCGATATGGCTCCGATGCCCTTGCTCGATGCAGCACCATCGACGCGCCAGAGCGGAAGGATCGTCTGGGGCGCGCTGGCCATCGCGGTCGCATTGGTAGTCGGAGTGCTCGGGTGGGCGTGGCTTGCGCCGGGCGATGGGGAAGAGGCGAGCAGCATCGCCATCCTGCCCTTCGACAACCTTAGCGAAGATCCTGACCAGGATTACTTTTCGAGCGGCCTGGCCGAAGAAATGCGCCAGGTGCTCAGCCAGAATGGCGCGCTGCAGGTTGCGGCGCAGACATCTTCGATCGAGGCTGCGGGCGCCGGCCTGGGGGCAGAGGCGATGGCGCAGGCTTTGGGCGTGCATTACCTGCTCGACGGAAGCGTGCGGCGCGACGGAGAAACCGTCCGAGTGACCGTGCAACTGATCGACGGGACAACCGGCTTCGACGTCTGGTCGGAAACCTATGAGCGATCGCTCGACGATATCTTTGGCGTCCAGTCGGATATTGCAAGCCGCATCGCCGACGCGCTGCAGCTGCAAATGGCGAGCGGCGAAGGCGAGGCGGGACGGATCGGCGGGACGGACAACCCCGCCGCCTACGACGCGTTCCTGAAGGGCCAGTCGCTCTATGACCTCGCCCTCGACGAAGACACAGACCGGGCGGCCATGCGCCAGTTCGAGCTCGCGATCGAGGCCGACCCGGACTATGGCGCGGCCTGGGCCTCTCTGGCCCGCGTGCAGACCCTGATTGCAAACAGCTATCCGACCGATCGCCCCCTTTCGGAGGCCTATGGGGAGGCGATCGTTTCGGCCAACAAGGCAGTCGAGGTTGCACCCAGGCTGGCCCGGTCGCATGCGGCGCTCGGCTTCGTGCTGCTCAACGGACGGCTGGATGCAGCCGCCGCCGAAGGCCATTTTCGCGAAGCCTACCGGCTGGGCAGTGGCGATGCCGATATCCTGCTATCCTATGCGACCTTCGCCGCGCGCATCGGCGATTTCGACGAAGCGCGTGAGGCGATCGAGCGGGCGCGAAAGCTCGATCCGCTCAATGCCGTGGTCCGGCGGAGCGAGGCCCTGATCCATTATGCCGCTGGCGATTATGGTGCCGCGGTGGAAGCGGCGCGCGCAGCGCTGGAAATCAACCCGGAGATGAGCGTTGCCCATCGGATTATCGGGGACGTCGCCTATCTCGAAGGCGATTATAATGCTGCTCTCAAAGCCTATGAAGCGGAGCCCAGTGGCTTGAGCCGCCTGCCGGGGATCGCCCTGGTCGCGGCGAAGCAAGGCAATCGCGCTAGAGCGGTCGAAGCACTGGCCGAACTACGCCGTGAATATGGTTCGAACAGTCTCTACCAACAGGCGCAGGTCGCTGCGCAGTCTGGAAACTCCGCAGAAGCATTGTCCGAACTTGAAGGCGCATTCGCAGCGAACGATTCCGGCCTGGTCCTGATGCGCAACGATCCGATGTTTGCGCCGATCAAGGAGGATGCGCGATTTACCGCATTGCTTCAGCGGATGGGCTTCTCCGCGCCCGACTAGGCATGGCGCGTGCTGCTTGCTCAGAAATCGATATCGACGCGCTCGTCCTCGCCAGGCGCAAGGCATTTGCCGCCGATCTTGATTGAAGAAATCATTCCGGGCGGCACATTCCAAGCCCTGCTTACCTCGCGGGACAATTCTGCCAGCCGTGCATCGGCAAGCATATGGGCGCTACCGAGAATCTCCGGGTCTTCGCTTGTAAAGCCACGCGCCTGATAGACTATCCGAAGCGGTTTGAAGGCGTAGACGCCTTGCGGATATGGGGTCGGCGGCGGCGACATGTCGAAGTTCTCGTCTGACGCCAGCGTGACTTCGGCTTCGTCGAGCGAGTTGCAGTCGAAATCGACATAGATCTCGGCCCGCCGGTTGCTTGGCTCGACCTCGCCATCGTTCGTTTGGACGATGGGCAGTTCTTCCGCGAATGCGAGGAGGGTTGTGGTTTTGGAACGCCCTTCACGCCTTGTTCGAAGCGCTTCGGCGGCCGCTCGGGCGCGTTCGAGTGACAGGTCGATGTTGAGATCGAGCGGACCGGAACTGTCGGTAAACCCCGCGATGACGAGGCGGCTTTCTGGGCAATCGAGCGAGTAGGCTTGCTGGTTGAGCCGCCGCCGGTTCTCCTCGTCGAGCTGACCGCTCGCAAGGTCGAAGTGAACAGTCGTAAGCAGCCCGTCGCAAAAGCCGGGCGGTCTGAAAAAGTTCAATTCATCGGCATTGGCTCTCGGGGGGAGCCCAGCGGCCTGCAAGGTTTCGCTGCGATAGGCTGACGGCCATTCCCCTTGCGCTTCACCGGTGGCGGGCGGGACCGATGCCGAAACCGTCTGGAAACTCTGCCCGATGATCGCAGGGTATTCCAATGTTTCGGCCGTTTCAGGCACATAGCGCGCTGAACCGTAGCCTTGAGCAGGAGCTTCGGGCCAGTCAGGAAGCTCTCGGAGCCTGTATGAGCTTGTTCTATTGTCCCCGGCCCCAAGAATTTCTCCAGGCATTTGAGGCCAGTTGCTCACAACTTCGTCGCCGCTCTTCAGTTCGAGGAGATAGAAAGTTTTTCCTGAATTCGCGTCCACGATCTGACGGGCGGCTACAATCCGGCGTCCCTCTTCATCGCGTGTCGGCAAAGGTTGTCGTTCGCCGCCCAACTGACCGAACGAATTGGGCGGAATCGAACCATTCGCTCCGGCTTCCGAACGGCCATTCCTTTGACCGGATATCAGGACAGCCGGGTTTGTGGTTGATGCAGCTTGAGCGGTCGCATTGAGCGAAGCGGTTTCCTGGTTGCCGGACGTGTTTTGCGCGATTGGGCCCGGTGTGAGAAAAGGCGGGGAGGCTGTCTCGGGCGATGCCGCCGCAAGAGAGCCGGACACATCAGCGTCACCTGGAGTTCCCCTTTCAGGCCACGCGAAGAATGCCCCGATACCTACGATCCCCGCCAGTCCTGCCATGGTGGCGATTTTCGCGTTGCGCGATGCCAGGAATCCGCCTGTCGCAGTCGGCGCCTCTGCAGTGACAGCGGTTGGTTTCGCGGCTGCACCTGTCATTGCGTCGTCGACAAAATGGATCCTGTCCGTATCGCCCGAGGTATAAAGCGCGGGCGTGATAAGCTCGACCTGCGTGCGCTCGTCGGCGTTGTTGGCGATCGCGCACCGGCCCATCGTGACGGCGCTTGCAATGGTTTCGCCATCGGTCAGCGCGCTGTAGAAATCCTGCGAGAAATTGATCGCGGCATCGTCCGAAACCGGCTGCTGCATGGCGACAACGAAGGGAATATTGAGCCGCTGGAGCAGGTTCTGCGCAACGCCCGCCATTGGCAATTCACGCGAGGTTTGCCCGCTCTGGCAGGAATTGAGAATGACGAGCCAGGGCCGCCTGTTGAGCAGCAGATTGCGCAGCGTTTCGGCGCTTACCTTGTCGGAGATGCCCTTTTGATCCGTCTCGAAATAGAGATAGCCGCTGTCATCATGGAACGCGCTATGACCGATGTAATGGATGACATGAGGCTTCCACTCCATGACCTTGCGGCGGAACTGATCGCGGGTCACGGCGGGCAGCGATTCAACTGCGAAATCGCTCGATCCCGATTTGACGAGTTCGTCGATACGCCGCTGGATGTTGCCAAGTTCGACGTGAGTATCGAGGTCTTCCCTCGGATTGGCGGCGGCGACAAGAATACGGATCGGACGCTCGATCGGGGGCGGCAGCTCGCTCTGTGCATCCAGCCGGCGCACGATGTTCGTCCGCGAGAAAATTGCGAGAAACTGGTCTTTCTCGCCTCCGAGATAGAGCGACTCCCAGGGAATCGCGGACAGTTCTGCGGCTTGTGACAGGTCGAATTCGATATCGACCCCGTCGTTGCTGTTCATGCGCTCCTTGAGCGCGCCGACCGTCTCTGTGCCTTCGTTCCCAGCATCGAGATTGATGACGCTGGCGAGCAGGCGGCTCCCGATCTCTTTGAGAGTGGGCAGATTGGCAGCCTGGAAAAACCTTGCCTCGGGCGTGAGGTCATCTGCGGCGCGGCGAAAACTGCGGTTGGGCGCGCTTTCGGACTGGTCAACCTCTGCCCACAAGTCCGATATGTCTGGCGGCAACCGTGTTGTGAAGCGGTATACCGATCCTGTCCGTCTGACGGTGACCTCGTAGAGGCCATCACCCTCAGGTGCGAATGCAATCTGCCAGCGATTCTTGCTCACCCGTCGGTCTCCGACTGGAAGGCAGGCGTCTGAGGTTACCGGTCGCCGTCGTTCCCACGCATTCGGCGATCGCCGTCGTTCCCACGCATTCGGCGATCGCCGTCATTTCCGCGCATCTTGCGATCGCCGTCGTTGCCACGCATTTGCCGGTCGCCGTCATTGCCGCGCATTTGCCGGTCACCGTCATTTCCGCGCATCTTGCGTTCTTCTTCCCTTTCGGGGTTCGTGTTCTTGTCGGTCATTTTGACTTCCCCCTTTTGATGAATGGAAGGATACGCCTAAACGGGGAATGCGGCAAGCAGCCCGAATTCATCGGGAAATTTCGGCGTTCGTCCCGCCTCTGAAATAGTGTTGCCGAGCAGACGCGAGAACAACCTCGCGTGCGTTCAGAATTCTCCCGCGAGCCCGACGGTTGCTCCTGTATTCTTGCCCCCACCGTGGCTTATGCTCGCAGTGAGCATGAACGGAGTATCGCTCTTGAACCGGTGCGCGAGGCCGAGGCTGAAGGCGTATTCGCCCCTGAACGTGGATCCCTTGCCAATATAACTGGTCTTGCCCGGAACAGAGGGGAAGGGCGCGTCAGCCTGCGCCATGGCTGCGGCGACCCCGCGCCGATAGTCCCGGTCCAGATTGTCGAGCTGGAAGTTGAGATCTGCAAGACCCGCTTCGAGCGTTCCGACACGGTTCGACAGGGCGGAGAACTGCGCGTCGGAGACTGCGGCGATGTGGTCCATCGCGATGCGGACGTTGGCGACCGAGGCGGCGCTTGCCCCTTGCTGGCGACCGAGCGTGCCATTGGCATCGATCGTCACGACATCGACCGGACCTTCCTGCGCCGCGGTGGAGGCGGCGATGTCACCGATCGCCACGCTCGAACCCACGCCGCCCAGCATGACCTGATTGTTGGCGGTGGTTGTGGCATTGGCACCGATGGCGGTTGCGCCGGTGTTGGCCGCGATCGCATCGGCGCCGACAGCGGTGCTGTTTGTCGCGGTCGCGCGGGTTGTCTCGCCGATTGCAACCGAATTGCTGCCTGCAGCGGAGGCATCGAAGCCGACCGCCGTGCCGCGCGAACCGGCATCGGTGCGGTAGCCGATCGAGACGCCGCCCGACGCCGAAACCGCCGTCTGACCCAGGGCAAGCGCCTGGTTGGCAGCAGAGGCTTGCGAGCCGATAGCGACGGCATCGGCACCGGTCGCACCGGCGCGATCACCGATCGCCACGGTCCTATCGCCCGAGGATGCCGCATCATAACCGATCGCCGTACCGCGTGTGCCAGTGGCGGCATCGGTGCTGAAACCGATCGCAGTACCACCGAGGTTGGAGCTCGACACAGCGCCCAAAGCCAGTGTGTCTGCACCCAGCGCCTGCGATCCCGCACCAAGCGCCGTCGCATTGATTGCGCTTGCTATTGCACTCGCGCCAATCGCAGTGGAATCAGCGGCGGAAGCGTTGGCAAGATTACCGAACGCCGCGGCACAATCGCCCTCCGCGTTCGCATCGGCGCCAACCGCGGCGCTGTTCACATTCCCGGCAAAGGCATCAAAACCGATGGCGATGGCATTGTCGGCGTCGGTGCCAGCGCTGCCGATGGCGATGCTATTCGCGCCGCTTGCCGATGCGCTACCGGCAGACGCACCGGTGGCAAAGTAGGCGAGCTTGGCGGCGGTCGATGCGGAGCTGCCTTGCAGGGTTTCGATCGCTGAGGAATTGCTCGCAATGGCAGCTGCGTTCGTCGAACTCGCGCTCGCGTTCACAGCGATGGCTGAAGTGTTGTTGTTGATATCCTCCATGTTTGCCGCGATGCCGCTGGCGTTCGCGCCGATATCTGCAGAATTGGCAACAATCGCCGCGCCGAGCGAGCTGATCGCCGATGTATTGCTATCGGCGCGCGCCTGTGCGGCGGAGGCCGCGTCGCGCGCGGTCTGGTCCACGGTGATCGCGCCGACCGATGCGATTGCGTCTGTGAGCTGACCTACCGTGGCTGCGTCGCTGGCCGCGATGCCATTGGCGAGGTTGGTTATCCGCCGCTCGTTGCCAAGGCTACCAATCGCTACGGTATTTTCGGCGCTCGTTTGCGATCCCGCACCGATCGCAACCGAGTTTGCGTGGGCTGCAGAGGAGCCGAAACCCATGACCGTTGAATTAGCGGCTATCGCCCGAGCGCCTACTCCCACTGCGGAGGCCCCATTTGCGCTCGCTTGGGTGATCGCGCCTCCGGTCGCGATTCCGTCGCCATCACCTCCGATAGCGATCGCGCCTTCACCAATCGCCGAAACGTCATTGCCTATCGCTAGCGCACCCGATCCTTCTGCCGTGGCATTGTTGCCGATCGCGTTCGCACCGTCGCCTGTGAACACGTTTCCGGATGCCGAAGCGTTGGGGCCGCAGGCCAGATCCTGCCCGCCAGTTCCATCCGATAATTCGGTGCTGTCAATCAAGGCGTCGGCTCGGCCATTGCCATTCGTATCGAGGAGGCATTCGCTGGCGAACGCATCGTTCGGTGTTAGGGGAAGCCCGGCGATAACAAGTGCGGTCGAGGCAACCAACCATCTATGAACCGTGGCTTTCGGTTGGCGAGCCAATGCTTGATCTCCTCAGCTTCAAGGGCGGCTGAAGCGACAGTCTCAGCCTCTCAAAAAGACGGCGCGAATGGGTGATATTCAGATATCGGCGCGTAAGAGTGTAGCGCACACGCTGGAGCATATCCCCGCTTGCAACGACGTTTCCGGGTGAAGATCACCTGTCGGCAAGCCTGTCACAAGAGCGCAGGCGCTGAGTTAGCGGGTTTTAATGATCGACGCCGTGAGGGAAGGTGGCCGCCTCGACGGATGAATTCGACTGAGATCAAGCCGGCGCGGGGCAGTACTTTGTCAGATATTCGCCGTGTCCAGGCATTTGGTTGACTGCAAAACGGATCGATTGCTCCATCTCGTGCAGCTCCTTGAGCGTTGTTTCACGGTCGAGCGTTTCGGCAACAGGATTATGCCCTTCCATCTGGATGCCCTGGCCCATCATAACAGCCGCCCAGCTGGTTTCCGTGAACAGCTCGTCTTCCTCGCGGAATATCTGTCCATTGCGCTTGAACAGCTCTACCTTCTCGGTGAGCGTGTCGGGCACACTCATTGTCCGGCAATAGTTCCAGAACTCGGAATCGTCGCGCCTGGTCGCATTGTAGTGCAGGATCAGAAAGTCGCGGATCCGGGCATACTCCTTGCCGGTGAGCCGATTGAATGCGTCTTCCTGCGTTTGCGTAATCCCATCCAGAGAAAGTACCGCGACCAGCTTGTTTAGACCGGTGTTGATGAGATGGATCGACGTGGATTCGAGCGGTTCCATGAACCCTGCCGATAGGCCCAGCGCGACGACGTTCTTGTTCCAGAACTTCTTGCGCCGTCCGGTAACGAACCGCAGGTGATTGGGCTCTGCCGTTGGCTTGCCGGCAATGTTGGCGACGAGGATATCGTGCGCTTCGTCGGCCGACATGTAGGCGTCGCAATAGACGTGACCATTGCCGTTGCGATGCTGCAGCGGAACTTGCCACTGCCATCCAGCGGCGTGGGCGGTGGCGCGCGTGAAAGGCGGGGGTGGGCTGCCGTCGTCGCGATTGCAGGGCAGGGCGACAGCGCGGTTGCAAGGCAGCCAGTGGGTCCAGTCCTCGTAGCCGGTCTCCAGCGCCTGTTCGATCAGCAAGCCGCGAAAGCCCGAGCAGTCGATGAACAGGTCGCCTTCGAAACGCTCTCCGCTTTCCAGCGTGACCGCGTTGACGAAACCGCTTTCTGCATCCAGTTGGACGTCCTCGATACGGCCTTCCTGACGCACTACGCCGCGCGTTTCCGCATATTTGCGCAGGAAACGCGCATAAGCGCTCGCATCGAGGTGATAGGCGTAATTGACCGGCGGAAGATCGTCGCGATTGAAGTCCTCGGTTCGCGCAAACCTGCCGAAATAGGCGGCCATGGTTTCCACGTTGAACGCCTGGATCGGCCGCTTGTCGCCCATCTCGCGCATCTGGTGCCACACGTGGTGAAACGAAATTCCCCCCATGTTATAGCCGTAGGCGCCGAAGGGGTGGATGTAGCTTTCTCCCACATCGCCCCAATTCGAGAACTGGATGCCGAGCTTGAATGTACCTTGGACGGAGCTCAGCATTTCACGCTCGTCGATTTCGAGCAACTGATTGAACTCCACGAAGGGCGGGATGGTCGCTTCGCCAACCCCTACCGTCCCAATGGCTTCGGACTCGATCAGCGTAACGTCGAGTTCGCGCCCCTTTTTCAATCGGGAAAGGACAGCAGCGGCCATCCATCCGGCGGTACCGCCGCCCACGATAACGATCTTGTCTATTGCCATGACTTTCCTACTCGCATTTTCGGAGCCGTTTTGCCAGCGCTGAGCTCGATAATGTGAACGTTCATTTTTACTCTTGTGAACGCTCACAATTTTGCGTATGTCATAGTCAGACAAGGGCGGCCTTGAATGTCGCTTTCGTTTTGGGGAGGTAAACTTTGTCACGTTTTTCGACGCTATCAGCGCCTTCGCGGCGCTTTCTCGCTTTGAGCACCGCTTCGGGTCTCGCACTCAGCGCTGTCATGGCGGCTCCGGCCTACGCGCAGGACGCCGATTCCGAAGAGGCGGAAGCTCCCGCCGAAGAGAATGTAATCATCGTCAGCGGCTTCCGCGCATCGCTCGAGAATGCGCAGAACATCAAGCGCGACGCGGACACGTTCGTCGACGCGATTACTGCCGAAGATATCGGTGCGCTGCCTGACCGTTCAGTGGCCGAATCGCTCCAGCGCGTTCCCGGTGTGAATATCGGCCGCTTCGAAAAAACGTCCGACCCGGACCGTTTCTCGGTCGAGGGCACCGGCGTCATCATTCGCGGGCTTCCCTATGTTCGTTCGGAACTGAACGGCCGCGACATCTTTTCCGCCACGGGCGGCCGGGTCCTGAGCTTCAATGACGTGTCGCCCGAACTGCTTGGCCGCGTCGAGGTTTACAAGAACGTCACGGCTGACATGGTCGACGGCGGTATCGCTGGCACCGTCAATCTTGTCACGCGCAAGCCTCTCGACAATCCGGGCTTCAATTTCGCCGGTACGATCGAGGCGAACTGGGGCGATCTCGCTGAAGAATGGTCGCCCGGCTTTTCCGGCATCATCTCGAACACCTGGGATACTCCTGGTGGCAGCCGTTTCGGCCTGCAGTTGGGCTATGCCAATTCCGAGCTGATCAGCCGTACCGATGCCTCGCAGCTGACCGATCCCTGCTATCGCGATGCAGGTCTCACCACGACCTGTATCCGCACCACGAATGTGTCCTCCAACGGTGTCGGCGATCCGACCGGCTTCGATGAAACCAACTTCCCTCCGGCTGGCACGGTTATTGCGCCCAAGGGCGCGGGCGTTCGCACGACCACGCTCGAGCGTGATCGCGAGGCGTTCTCCGCCGTCGCCCAGTTCGAAAGCGGTGACGGTCGCCTGACCGCGACTGCCGAGTTCCTGCGCGCTGAAACAAGCTTCTTCACCGACGAGTATGCCATGCTGGCATTGGTGAACAACGACGCGGGCTTCCCGGTCGAAGCGCCTGGCAGCACCTGGACCTTCGACGAGAACGGCGTTTTCCAGACCGGCGTCTTGACGCAGTTCGGTGGCGATTCCGGTCTTTCGCCCTGGGGCGGATTGCCGACCGAGTTGCTGCGCTTCCAGCGTGCGACCGATGCGACGACCGAAGACTTCTCCTTCGACGCCCAGTTCGAGGCGACCGACCGCCTGCGCTTCAATTTCGAACTGCAGCACATAGGGTCCAAGCTTCGCCAGGATTCGATCATCGGTGTGATGAATACCTTCTCGGACCTGCGTATCGACAACACCGGCAACACCCCGCAGGTCGAGTTCCTCGAACCGCAGGGTTCGCCCAACAACATCTTCGATGATGCGGCTTACACCTATTACTGGTTCCTGCTCGACAGCAAGGCGCGCAACGAAGGCGAGCTCGACAGCGTGCGCTTCGACGCCGAATACGACATCAGCGACGAAGGCTTCTTCAAGCGTGCAAGTTTCGGCACGCGCTGGGCGGAGCGGGGCCGTGTCACCCGCGACACCAACTTCCAGAACTGGGGCACGCTCGGCGCGCCCTGGACGGGTCGCCAGGGCAACTGGAACTGTGCGGACCCTCAGGCCTATGGTTGCGGTGGTGCCTATCCTGCCGATTTCCCGGAGGCTTCGGCATTTCGCACTCCGTTCGCGGACAATTTCCAGCGCGGCAACGCCCCGATCCCGAACCCGAGCGGAGGCGGATACTTCTTCGGCGGAGACGATTTCATCGGCGAGTATCTCGATGGAACGACCACTCAGCAGGGCCTTGCGATCACCGCGTTCAGCTTCCCCAACTTCCTTCCGGAGCAGTGGACGCCGCTTGCGGATGGCTTCACCGACGACCAGGTCTCCGATGTCATCGAGCAGACGAAGGCGGGCTACGGCCGGATCGACTACGGCCTCGATTTCGACAATGGTTGGACGTTCGAGGGCAACTTCGGCCTGCGCTATGTCCACACCACGGTGAAGAGCCGCGGTGTCATCCAACTGCCGGATCCTGCGTTTTTCGATGACCCGACCAACAACGCGGGCGCAAATGGCGATGGCGTAGTCCAGGTCTCAGAACTGCAGTACCTGTGCAACAACAATCCCAACCCGACGGCGCAGATCGGCTATTGTGCGCTTTCCGATGCGCGGCTGGCAGAGTTCGCAGCGGCATATACCGGACAGGTTATCGTCGATGATCGAGATATTACGTTCGATCACTTCCTGCCCAGCTTCAACGCGAAGCTCGATGTAGGCGGCGGATTGCTGTTCCGTTTCGCGGTTTCGAAGGGCATTTCGCGCCCCGACCTTGCGCTGTTCCGTTCCGGCGGTACGGTTGCGGATAATACCGGCGACTTGCTTTCCGAAGGTACACTCGAAACCGGACCGCTGTTCCAGCTCTCGACCGGCAATCGCAATGTTCAGGCGACCGAGTCCTGGAACTACGATGTCTCGGCGGAATGGTACTTCGACGATGTCGGCTCGCTGACCGTCTCGGCCTTCCTCAAGGATATCAGCGGGATCGTCAGCAGCGGCGTCAATATCGTCAATTTCCCGGGCGGTGACGGGGAAGTCCCGGTTGAGATCAACGGACCGAGCAACGAGCTGGGTGGCACGCTGAAGGGCGTCGAAATCGCCTATCAGCAGGTCTATGACTTCCTTCCCGGACCGCTGAGCGGGCTAGGAACGCAGTTGACCTACACCTATGTCGACGCTGGTGATTTCACCAATGCCGACCTCGTCGGCAACCGTGGCACCTTCGCCTCGCGTCAGCCGCTCCAGGGCGTTTCGAAGCATACTGTTAACGCTACGGTATTCTACGAAAAGGGACCGCTCGCGATGCGTGCAGCCTACAACTGGCGCGACGACTTCCTGATCACACCGCGTGACGACATCTTCCCGTTCTCGCCGATCTGGCAGGAATCCACAGGGCAGCTCGACGCGTCGATCTTCTACGCGGTGACCGACAACATCAAGCTTGGCGTACAGGGCGTGAACCTCCTCGACGAGGTTACGCGGACCACGCAGGTTATCGACTTCGACGGAACGCGTCTGACACGTTCGGCTTTCCGCAACGATCGCCGCTTCACTTTCCTGGCGCGCTTCGACTTCTAAGCCGGGCCGCTGGCCTCAGATATGAGGGGAAATGGGCCTTTGCTTCTCGGCAAGGGCCCATATTCTTTGGTGAATGGAGAGATCTCGATGAAACGATATTCCTGCTCGGCTCTAGTCGGGCTTGCCGCCGTGCTTGGCGCCTGCAGCGCGACCCCGCCGCAAGCGACCGAGTTGTCTCAAGGTGATACCCCTCAAGCAGATGGTTGGGAGCTAGTCTGGTCTGACGATTTCGAGGGCGAAACGCTAGACCGGACCAAATGGGCACCAGAGGTGTCCTGCTGGGGCGGCGGAAACGAGGAGCGGCAATGCTACACCGATCGACCGGAGAATATCGAAGTGTCGGACGGATTCCTGCATTTGAAGGCGCGGCCGGAAAACTTCACCGGACCCAATCGCCCGCCTGAAATTGCCGGTGACGACAATGGCGAGCGGACCAAGCCCTACACCTCGGGCAAGGTGCGCACGCGGGGCCTTCACAGCTGGAAATATGCGCGGGTCGATGTTCGCGCCAAACCTCCGGGCGGGCAGGGTGCATGGCCGGCGGTATGGATGATGCCTGCGGACGACCACTACGGGCGTTGGCCGCTATCCGGGGAAATCGACATTCTCGAAGCGGTCAATCTAGGTGCCGAATGCCCTGAGTGCGATGGCGATGTCGGCGAAAATCGTACCACGAGTGCGCTCCATTTCGGGGACGTTTCCCCGAGGAACACCTATGTCGACCACCGTACCACTTTGCCCTCCAAGGCTTTGCCTTCAGACGATTTTCATGTCTGGAGCGTCGAATGGGGCGAAGGGCTTATCCGCTTCTTCCTCGATGGACGGCTTCACTTCGAAGTTACGCCGGAAGAGTGGTGGACTGCATCGGAAAAAGCGCAGGGCAACCCCAACGCGCCTTTCGACCAGCCATTTTATCTTATGGCGAACCTTGCAGTTGGCGGTGCATGGCCGGAAAGAGATAATGAGGGTGGTGTTGACGCCTCCGCATTTCCGAGCGAATTCATCATCGACTGGGTCAGGGTTTATCAGTGCGAAGGCGACCGCGAAACTGGCCGCGCGTGCATGCAGTGAGCGGACAGGGGTAAGAGAAGATGGCCAGGCGCCGCCAAGCGGTAACCATCAGGCATGTCGCCGAAGATGCAGGCGTTTCCCTGCAGACCGTAAGTCGTGTCATCAACAAGGAGCCGAATGTCCGCCCCGAAATGCAGGAGCGGGTGCAGGCTTCGATCGACAAGCTGGGCTATGTGCCCTCGATCGCGGCCCAGCGGATGAGTGGGTCCCGTTCCTACCTCATTCTTGCGTTGAATGACCGGGAGCGCACTCTCGCCGATTGGCGCGAACGGATCGGGACCGACTGGGTCGACCAGATGCTTCTGGGCGGAATGGAAACCTGCGCCAGGCATGGATATCGCATGATGGTCGAGTTGGTCGACACGCACAGCGACCATGTCGAGCGCGAATTGAGCGCAGCGATAGCCGCACTTCAGCCTGATGGCGTGATTCTGACCCCTCCGCACTCCGAAAACGAGTTGATCACGGGGCTCCTGGCGCGCCAGAAAATACCGTTCGCCCGGATTGGCTCGCGCGATCCTGGTCCGGGCATTCGGATGACAATGGACGACGAGCATTCCGCTCAGCTTGCGACCGAGCGCCTGATCGGCCTCGGGCATCGGCGGATCGGCTTGATCGCGGGTTCCGAGGAGTACAGCCTCAGCGGTTGGCGTATCGATGGCTGGAAGGCTGCAATGAAGAGCGCAGGTTTGCCGGTCGACGGACTGTGCGCGCGCGGCGACTTCGGCTTTGAGAGTGGCCTCGCGGCTGCACGACAATTGCTGCAACTGAACCCACGTCCGACGGCGATAATCGCGAGCAGCGACCAGATGGCGCTGGCAACACTCGAGACGGCGGCGAACCTGGCGATCGAGATACCGCGAGACCTTTCGGTTATCAGCTTCGACAATACGCCGATCGTGCGCTTTACGCGCCCTCCGCTCGCAGCAGTGGATCAACCTATCGCGGAAACAATCGCGCGCGCGGTTGAATTGCTGATCAATCCCAATAAGGATCCCCAGCCTGAAGAGACGATCAATGTCCAGGGTTGCCTGGTGGAGAGGGGATCGATTGGGCCTGCGCCAGGAGCCAATGACGGCTGACGAAGCCAGCGCCCGGCAACAACCGCTTTGGTTTCTCTTCTTGCTCGCCCTTGCGGTCGCGGGTGGCGCGGTCTCCTATATGCCCTTTCTCACCGTGCTTTTGCCGGTGCGTATAAATGCGCTGACGGGAACGGACGATGTTGCTGCCTTGTCCTATGCGACATTCGCGGGCGCGATTGTAGCGAGCCTGGCCAACATCCTGTTCGGTTGGTTGAGCGATCTTTCCGGCAGTCGAAGAGGCTGGATTCTGGCCGGCCTCGTGATCTCGGGCGCGATGCTGGTTTCTATGACCAGGGCCGAAACGCTCGGAGAGTTGATCGCGTTTCTGATGGTATGGCAACTCGGACTTAACATGATGCTCGGTCCCTTGTCCGCTTGGGCAGGGGACTGCGTTCCCGACAGGCAGAAGGGATTGCTGGGCGGATTTTTCGCTTTCGCGCCAGCACTTGGTGCACTTTCCGGGGCTTTAATTACAATTCCAGGCATTGCCGACACGCAAGGGCGGCTCTGGCTCATTGCTCTCATCGTCGCCGCGCTCGTCGTCCCGGCCCTGGTCATGGGAAAAGGGCGGGCAATGCCCCACCTGGTTCGTCCACGCATGGCAGATGAAGCTGACAAGCCGGATAGTTTGAGAAAACGTTCCGTCGTCGTGAACATGTGGGTCGCTCGCCTGCTCGTGCAGATCGCGGAGGCAGCGCTGTTCGCCTTTCTGCTCTTCTGGCTGCGCTCTCTCTCGCCCGATTTCAGCGAAAACAAGGCCGCCAATCTGTTCAGTCTGGCGGTTTGTATCGCGGTACCCGTTGCTCTGATCACCGGGAAATGGTCCGACAAGGCGAGCCGGCCTTTGCTCCCCTTATCAGTTGCAGCGGCGATCTCGGCGACCGGGCTGCTTGCGATGGCATTCTCCCAGTCGATTTCGCTCGCGCTCGCAGGCTACGTTCTCTTCGGAGTGGCATCGATGACATTCCTTTCGCTTCACTCCAGCCAGACCCTGCGCGTGCTTCCCAAACCGCAGCATCGAGGGCGCGATCTAGGCTTATTTAATCTTACGAATACATTGCCTTCGCTCATCATACCCGGCCTCGTCATCTCGCTGGTTCCAGGCCTCGGCTTCAGCGTGCTCTTCATGGTCCTTGCCGCTCTGGCCGTTCTTGCAAGCGTGCTTATCGCCGTATTCTCCAAGCCGATTTAGACGCTTGCTTTTTCAGTTGGCGCGTGCATATTCGTGAAATTGGGAACGTTCTCAAAGAACGGTTTGAGATACTTCCGGGGAGGGAATTAATCGTGAAGTTTATGCGTTTGCCCCTGGCGGCAATGGTGCTTGGCCTGGCCGGGTGTGCAACTGTGCCGCAAGATGCAGGCATGGCAGGAGAGGCCTCGACGCAAACCAGCGCGACGTCGGAAGATGCCGTTATCGCCGATCTCGTCGCGCGCATGAGTCTGGAGCGCAAGGTCGCGCAGCTCATCCAGCCGCAGATCAATTCCTTTACCGCAGAAGACATGCGTCGCTATCGCTTCGGCAGCTATCTCAATGGCGGCAACGGTGGGCCTTACGGTGACGAGTTCGCTCCTGCGTCCGAGTGGCTCCGATTGGCAGACGAGATGTGGGACGCTTCGACTGCGCCGCTGCCCGGTGATGAGCCTGTCATTCCGACCATGTGGGGAACCGATGCGGTCCACGGTCACACCAATGTCGTGCGCGCGACCATTTTTCCGCACAACATCGGACTCGGCGCGACCGGAGATCCGGATCTGGTGCGCCAGATCGGTGCGGCAACAGCGACCGAGATCGAAGTGACGGGCATCGACTGGAACTTCTCGCCGACCGTCGCAGTGGCGCGTGATGACCGTTGGGGCCGAACTTACGAAAGCTATTCCGAAGATCCCGAGATCGTAGCAGCCATGGGGGCCGCGCTGGTCGAAGGTCTCCAGGGGCGCAAGGGTGCAGACGATTTTCTGGGCAAAGGGCGCGTAATCGCCACTGCCAAGCACTTCTTTGGTGACGGCGGAACTGAACAGGGCGTCGACCAGGGTGACGTCAATGGCGACATCGAGGAGCTGAAGGCTATCCATGCAGTTCCCTATCCGGCTGCGATCGATGCTGGCGTCGAAGCGGTGATGGCGAGTTTTAACTCGATCAACGGCAAGAAAATGCACGGCAGCAAGGCCATGCTGACTGGCGTATTGCGCGGCGAAATGGGCTTTGACGGCCTGGTCGTCGGCGACTGGAATGGCCACGGCCAGGTGGCCGGTTGCACCGTCACCGATTGCCCGCAGGCGCTGCTCGCCGGGCTCGATATCTATATGGTGCCGGACGAATGGAAGCCCCTGCTCGAAAACCTGGTAGCGCAAGTGCAGGATGGAACGATCCCCATGGCCCGGCTCGACGAGGCGGTCGGTCGCGTGCTCAAGGTCAAGCTGCGGGCGGGACTGCTCGGTGAAGGTGCGCTCAAACCTTCTGCGCGGCCCAACGCCGGCGAGTACGAGAAGATGGGCTTCGCTCCGCATCGGGCGGTTGCGCGAGAGGCGGTCGCCAAGTCGCAGGTCATTCTCAAGAACAATGGCGTGCTTCCCCTGAAACAGGGCGCCTCGATTCTCGTTGCGGGCGAGGCTGCCGACAGCATCGCGCAAGCCTCGGGCGGATGGACACTGACCTGGCAGGGCGGGCGCGAGCTTACGAACGACTATTTCCCCGGTGCGACGTCGATCTGGTCGGGTATCGAACGGGCCGCGCGTGAGACAGGCGGCGACGCCACGCTCTCGGTCGATGGTGATTTTGCCGAACGGCCCGATGTCGCGATTGTCGTGTTCGGCGAACAGCCTTATGCCGAGTTTGCCGGCGACCGGAAGAACCTGGCGTTCGCTGATGAAGAGGGCCTCGCCCTACTGCGCCAGTTCGATGAGCAGGGCATTCCGACCGTTTCGGTTTTTCTCTCGGGTCGGCCCATGTGGGTCAATCGCGAGCTCAACGCATCTGACGCGTTCGTAGCGTCCTGGCTGCCCGGCAGTGAAGGCGCGGGCGTTGCCGATATCCTCTTCGGTAAGCGCGAAGCGACTGGCAGGCTCTCCTTCAGCTGGCCAGCCAGCTGCGCTGGCGAGCCGCTCAATGGTCCCGACGGCGCGCTCTTCCCGCTGAGCTATGGCCGGAATTTCGACGATGTTTCTCCCCTCGGTCAACTTGACGAGTCTTGCGCGCAATTCGATGGTGCAGCCGCGGCGGAATGGTACACCAATGGTCGCCTTGCGAGCGGAATCTTGGCTAGCGCAGGCGGCGTGGATCTGCCTAATCTGCGCGGACAGGCGGGCGGCATTATCGCTCGCGGTATCGACAAGGATCGGCAGGAAGATGCGCGCGAGATCGCCTTCTCGCCCGGTTCGACCCTGACGCTTTCACAGGAGGGTGAAGGCTCGGGCGGTTACCGCATCATCTATGCTCTTGCCAGTCGCCCCACCGGTCCGGTTAAACTGATGTCAGGGGATGCCGAGATCGATATCACGCAGCAGCTGATCCACGCAGACGAGAAAGGCTGGCGCGAAATGGTGATCTCGCAAGACTGCGCCTCTGGTCTCGGCGACAGTCTTGCGATCCGCTCGGAAGGCGCATTGATTTTGCGCGTATCCTCGATCGTGAGGCAGGAGCTGCCCGAAGGCACGAGCTGCTCTTTCTGACATGCAGACGTATTCGGATGGACGCCGCGCGTTGATGCGTTAGTCCATCCAATTGCCGCAGCAGCGGCATCTTGGGAGGACAATTGAAATGGCACTGGCACCCGACGTTGCGTCGAGCACCGATCCGAATCCGATAGAAGTCGACGATGACAGCCCGCCGGTAGACGCGCCGGGTCTGCAATATTTCGTCTTCGGCCTCTTCTTCATCTTCGGCGGCATCACCTCGCTCAACGACGTGATCATTCCGAAGCTGAAGGAGCTCTTCACGCTGAGCTGGACCGAGGCAATGCTCATCCAGTTCTGCTTCTTCATGGCCTATTTCATCGTCGGCATCCCCGGCGCAAAACTGGTCAAGAAGCTCGGCTACATGCGCGGCGCCGTGGCCGGACTCGTGACCATGATGCTCGGCTGCCTGCTGTTCATTCCAGCCAGCCAGACGGCGACTTACGGCATCTTCCTGCTGGCGCTCTTCGTGCTCGCCAGCGGTGTCGTGATCGTGCAGGTCGTTGCCAATCCGCTCATCAGCCTACTCGGCGCACCGTCGACGGCACATAGCCGCCTGACCTTTGCGCAGGCTTTCAACTCGCTCGGCACCACGATCTTCCCGATCGTGGGCACGATCGTAATCCTCGGCAGCCTTGCGACCGTGACGGCAGACCAGCTGTCCGGACAGGCGCTGGTCGAGTACCGCCAGGCCGAAAGCGAGGCGATCTGGAAGGGCTATCTCGGCGTTGCCGGACTGATCGGCATCGTGGCGCTGGCCGTCTGGTCGTTCCGCAACCGCCTGCCCCACGACCCCAAGATCATGGGCGATTCCGCATTCGTGACCAACAAGCGCTATGGAATGGGCCTCGCGGTTGCCGCAATCGGCGGCGTGACGGCGCTCCAGTTCAGCCCGCTGATCGGTCTCGCACTGATCTGTCTCGCACCTGCTGTCTGGCTCTACGACAACGACCTGATCAAGCGTACGCGCTTCGGTTTCGGGGCGCTGTGCATCTTCCTGTACGTGGGCGGTGAAGTCGCGATCGGTTCGGTCATCATCAACTATCTCACGCAGGAAAGCGTGATGGCGAATGGTGGTCCAGTGACGTCGTTCCTCAACCGCCTCTTCGGATTCGAATCCAACGAAGTCGAATGGATGATCGGCCTTTATTGGGGCGGCGCGATGGTTGGCCGTTTCATCGGCTCCTACTTCCTGCGCATCTTCTCGCCGGGCAAGATCCTCGCGTTCAACGCGACCATGGCGATCCTGCTGATCCTGCTGTCGACCAACAGCACGGGCGAACTGGCAGGCTTCTCGCTGCTGGCCGTCGGCCTCATGAACTCGATCATGTTCCCGACGATCTTCTCGCTGGCATGCGAAAAGCTGGGCCCGCGCGCGGCAGACGGTTCGGGGATCATCAACGTCGCCATCTTCGGCGGCGCGGTGGTGCCGCTGCTCTACGGCGTTGTTGCAGATGCGACCGGTGGCGACCTCGCCCTGGCGATGGTCATCCCGATCGTCTGCTACGCGGTGATCGCCTGCTACGGGATCTTCGCGCGGCGTCCGGCCTAGCCGATCACACCCTATGCCGGAGCCGCTCGAATGGCTCCGGCAAGCGCATTCGCCACACCGGTTTCAGTCGCCTGACGCGGCGAACTGGTCCGACCAGAGCCGCTCCATCATCAGGTAGGTGTAGGACGCGCTCCAGGTGATCAGGACGAGGCCGTTCAGACCTTCGATCCCGGCCATGAAGCGGGAGCCGCCGTGGGGCACAATGTCCCCGATGCCGAGCGTGGTGTAGCAGGCGATCGAGAAATAGAAGTAGTCGCTGAAAGGAATGTCCTGCGCTGTGTCGAGCGCATCGAGACTGCCGGCACCGAGAACTTCCAGCAGGTAGAAGCCAACGGCGTAAAGCATGACTTCGACGATGTGGATGGCGAAGAGCGCGAAGATCACGACCAGTAGTGGCCGCTTGAAGAACCGGACCTCCTGGTTGAAGCGATAGGCGAAGGATCTCAGCAGCGCGAAGTGGAGGAAGAACGTTCCTACGACCAGCGCGGCAGACAAGACGAATTCCATCCGACATCCCCCATTTGACGCAGAGCAAGAGCATCAGCCAATTGCCCGTCTGCGACAGCATGCTACAGCAGTGCAATGGCCTTCGACAACTCCTCGGGCTTTGCATCGACCGATGCGTTGCGCCTCTTCAGTATAGGCGTGACCGGGCATCGGGAGGGTAATGCCAGCTACGATGCCAATGAAGGCGCGATCAGGCAGGCATTCGAAGAACTGCTCGATGCCATATCGCAGCGCTTGGCGAAGCTCGAAGGCAAGGTGCCGCCTGACCTGAGGCTGGTCACCAATCTCGCCCACGGATCCGATCTCATGGCAGCAGAGGTCGCGCTGGACCGGGGAATTGGCGTGCTGGCGCCGCTTCCTTTCGGAAAGAGCGTAAATCTGGCTCTCAACACGCCCGATGTCGAACTGGATGAGGCCGCCCGGATGGCAGGAGGTGCGCTGCCGGAAGGCGAGCGGCAGAATGCCCATTTCGCCCGCCACTGCGACGTGCTCGACCGCGCGCAATGTTTCGAGCTGGCCGATCAGGACAAGCGGCTGCGCGAACGGCTTGAACGCCTCGTCGCCAATCCTTCCAACCGCGGATTCCAGCAGGATTTCGACAATCTGGTTGCCAAGCGTTCCAAGGCCGCCAGCCAGATCACGGTCGAGCAATCGGACCTGTTGATCGCGATCTGGGACGGCGTGGCGACAAGCGCGCGGGGCGGCACGCGCGACACCATGGCGGCTGCGCTCGCCGCCGACATACCCGTTGTGTGGCTCGATGCGCGCGATCCCACGCGCCTCCATTGGCTGGATGATCTGGGCGATCTGGCCGTGGCGGGCGAGCGCGAAAGGGTGGCAGGGTTCGACACGGTGCTCGAGCGGGTGGAGCAGTGCGCCGACACCGACTGGACGGCGCTGGCCAATGCGAGCGACGAGTTCCGCCGTAGCCAGTGGCGGCCCACCTCACGGCGGCGGTTCCATGCGTACCGGCGCACCGAAACGATGTTCTCTGGCGAGGGGAAGCCATTTCGTTCGATCAAGCAAACTTATGAGTCCCCCGATGCAATCGGCGTAGGCAGTGCGCGCGAAATGCTCACCGAGATCGAGGCCTTGCCGCGCAGCGACAGGCGCTTTCCCGAAAAGCTGCGCGAGACGCTGCTCCCGCGGTTCGCATTCGCCGATGGTATCTCGACCTATCTCTCGGATGCCTACCGCGGCGGCATGGTCGCAAGTTTCGTGCTGTCGGCAGCGGCGATCATCGGGGGCGTTGCTTACCTGCCGCTGGTCCCTGCAGACTACAAATGGCCCTTCGCCCTGCTGGAGCTCATCCTGCTGCTCATAATCGTCGCGATCACCGTCGCCGGTTCGCGCGGCAAGTGGCACACGCGTTGGTTTCGCATGCGCCGTGTCGCAGAATACCTGCGCGCCGCGCCGATAACGACCGCAATCGGCAGTGGGCGGGCGAAGGGGCATTGGCCCGCTTCGCGCGACGAGGGCTGGCCCGAACTGTTCGCTCGGCAGACGATCCTGTCGACCGGCCTGCCGCACGTCCAGGTGACGCAGGACTATCTCAAGCAGCATCTGACCCGGCTGATGAAGCCCTATCTGGTGTCCCAGCGCGACTATCATCGGGCGAAGTCGCATCGGCTCGAGCGGGTGCATCACAACCTCGACACGATGTCGGAAACACTGTTCATCCTCGCGATCATCTCGGTCGGCAGCTATCTCGCGCTCGTGGGCGGGGCGGCGCTCGGAATGGTCGATTATTCCGTGCCCAAGACGCTGAGCAAGACGATGACCTTCCTCGGCGTGGCTTTCCCGACGCTGGGCGCAGCGATCGCCGGCATCCGCTATTTCGGTGATTTCGAAAGGTTCGCAGCAATTTCCGACGTAAGTGCGGAACGGCTCGACCGGCTCATCCACAGGGCCGAGGTGCTTCTCGAAGGCAGCGAGGAAGAAGTCAGCTATGCCGACTTCGTCGCGCTCGCGCACGCCATGAACGATGTCGTGATCGAGGAAATCGAAAGCTGGCAATCGATCTTCGGCACCAAGAAAATGTCGGTGCCGGTGTAGTCTTTCAGGTTTGATCAGTCGCGGAAGGCGGTTTCGCTTAGCCGCGTGATCGGCGTGAAGATGTAGGACAGGATCGAGCGCTTCTCGCCCAGCAGGTTGACGTTGGCGATCATCCCCGGACCGATCTTGAGCGGGGTGCCGTCCTTGCCGAACAGTTGGTCATTCGTCTGGATCTCGACCGTGTAGAAGCTCTCGCCCGTCTGCTCGTTCTGCATTGCGTCGGGAGAGATGGAGGTCACGATGCCGTCCAGCGTTCCGTAAATCGCCCGGTTGTAGGCCGTAATCTCGACATTGGCCCGCTGGCCGAGCCCGACATTGGCGATATCCTGCGGACGGATCATTGCCTCGACATAGAGCGCGTCCTTCGAGGGGACGATCTCGGCAACGGGACTACCGGCCGACACCGAACCGCCTACTGTCGTAACGAGAACCCGGTTTACCAAGCCCGTCACCGGGCTGCGGATGACTGTGCGATCGACCCGATCCGACAGGGCGGGGAGTTCAAGCTGCTTGGCGCTCAGCTGCGCCTGCGCCATCGACAGTTCGCTCGCCGTCTGCGTCAGCCAGTCGCTGCGGCTCTGCGCAGCCTGCGCCTGCGCTTCGGCTACGCCCGAGCGGGCACGGGCCACCGCCGCAACAGCGGAATCGACTTCCTTCTGTGCCACCATGACGTCGTTCTCGGTCTTGATGAGATCGACCCGCGGAATGACCTTGGTCGCCACCAATGGTCGGATCATTTCGAGCTCTTCCTTCAATGCCGCCAGCGTCGAGCGCCGAGCGTCGAGCAGCGATTGTGCCTCGGTTACGGCGCGCTGCGCCTGGCTGACGCGGGCCGCTCCTGCCGCATTCGCGCTCTGAAGCTCCGCCATTCGCGCGGAGTGAAGCGAGCGTTCGATCGCGACCTGTCCGGGCGAGACTTCGCCATAGGCAGGCGCCACGCCGCGCACTTCGGCGTCGAGGCGGGCGATCTTGGCCTGGAGAGCGCTGACTTCGGCGGTCGAGCTGCCATAGGCTGCGCTGGTCATGGTGGGTGAGAGCCGCACGATCACGTCACCCTTGCGAACCGGCTGCCCGGCCTTGACCAGGATTTCCTCGACCACGCCGCCTTCGAGATTGGAGACAACCTGCAGCTTGGAACTCGGCACGACATTGCCGAGCCCGCGAACGCTACGGTCGATCTCCGTAAGCGCAGCCCAGGCGAATATCGCGATGACAAACGCGATGATCGCCCACAGGATCAGGTTTGCCGATTTGCTGGCGGTGAGTTCCTGTTCTTCTATCGACGCGTCGTCGCCCTTCAGGAGGTCAAGCAGCCTGCCCATCTCTACCTCTCATTGCGCTTCTGATATCTGCCACCTGGTTGCGGATCGTCTCGGGCGATCCGTCCATCACGACCCTGCCGTTGGCCATCATGATGATCCTGTCGGCGAGACGCAGGAGGGAAGGGCGGTGCGTGACGATCACGAGGGTGCGGCCCTCGAACTCTTCGCGAAGGTTATTCATCAGGCGCCGCTCGGTATCGGCATCGACCGAGGAGGTCGGCTCATCCATGATGATGATCGGGGGGCGTCCGACCAGCGAGCGCGCCATGGCGATCGATTGCCGCTGCCCGCCGGAAAGGCTCTCGCCGCGATCGGCGAGTTCGAGATCGTAGCCACTTGGAAAACGCGAGATGAAGTCATGCGCCAGGCTGACCTTGCAGGCGCGCAC
Source organism: Altererythrobacter xiamenensis (assembly GCF_900177715.1). Lineage (GTDB taxonomy): Bacteria > Pseudomonadota > Alphaproteobacteria > Sphingomonadales > Sphingomonadaceae > Erythrobacter > Erythrobacter xiamenensis. Next base: position 55,001 of record NZ_FXWG01000003.1, read on the forward strand.
CATCTCCTCTTCCTCGACCTCCTTGCGGCCAAGCAGGATATTCTCGCGGATCGAGCCGGTCAGCAGGACATTGTCCTGCAAGAGCGCGCCCATTTTCGAGCGCAGTTCGGTCGGCGAAAGCTGGCGGACGTCGGTTCCGTCGACGAGGACGAGACCGCTGCTGGGCGGATAAAGCCCGATCATGAGCCGAGCGATGGTCGACTTGCCCGAACCGATCGGACCGATCAGCGCGACATGCTCGCCCTTCTCGATGCGGAAATTGACATTGCTGAGAGCAAGTTCCGGCGCGCCGGGATAGCGGAAGTCGACATTGCGAAACTCGATGGCTCCGTCGAGCTGCCTGACGCCCATGCCGGTGCCGCTCGGGCCCTCGACAGGCTGCTCCATGAAGCTGTTGATCTGACGATAGGCGGTGCGCGCTGCGTTAAGGCGCGTCAGCAGATGTGCGATCGTACCAAGCGGGGCAACGACGCGCCCGGCCAGGATGGAGCAGGCGATTAGTCCGCCGAGCGTCAGCGACTGGTTGGCGATCGCGAAGACCCCGAAAATGACCACGCCGGTGTAGGCCATCGTCTGCGCTGTTCCCGCAATGGTAATCGATACGTTGGAAACGATACGCTGGCGCAGCGAAGCGCCGGCATGACCGGTTACGGCACTGTCCCAGCGCGAGCTCAGGACCGAACCGGCATTGGCGGATTTCACCGTCTCGAGGCTGCCGATCGTCTCGACCAGCACCGATTGCTTGCCCAGCGCGCCGCCCAGTGTCTCGCTCGACAGCTTGCGCATCAGGGGCTGGGTCGCCAGCGCCACGAGTATCACGAGCGGGATCATCGCCATCGGGACGAAAACCAGCCATCCGCCGATCAGGGCGATGACAGCGAGCGTGATGAGAGTGAACGGCAGGTCTACCAGCGCGGTAATCGTGGCCGAGGCGAAGAAGTCGCGCAGCGTGTCGATCTCTCGCACCAGGCCCGAAAGACCACCTGTCGAATGTCTGCCCTGATCGAGCCGCATCGTCAGGATATGATCGAAGATCGACCGCCCGATATCGCGGTCGATCCGCGCTCCGGCCACATCGACGAAATAGGCACGCAACAACTTCAGCCCGAAGTCGAAGATCAGGACGAGAACCAGGCCAATGGTCAGCGCGATCAGCGAATCCGTCGCATTGCTGGGCACGACCCGGTCATAGACGGTCATGGTGAAGAGCGCCGTGACCAGAGCGAAGATATTGATCAGCGCCGCAGCCAGCCCGACCTTGAGATAGAGCGGACGGTTCCTTCGCAAAGGTGTTGCCAACCAGTCGGCGAGCCACCCTTTCTGTTCCTCGATCTTCGTTCCTGCCGGCACTATTTCCAACCCCCTCGGAATTTCGCCTGTTTGCTTATTTTCTCAGGACTTCTGCAGGGAACCTGCATTGCATCTCTATTCTGTTCACGCGGACGGGGCCGCCTCGAAAGGCCGCCCCGTTCTTTGCAAAAATCGTTTTCTTTTCAGACAGCTTTCTCATGTCCTCCTATCGTCACCGGGTCAGACCGCGGCGTTGATCTGTGCCAGCATCATGTCGTCATAGATCACTGAATCGGCGATGCTTGGCTGGATCAGCGCGCTCTCTTCGGCGGCGATGTTCTCTTCCACCTTCAGATAGTTCTGCACGAAAGAACTCGAGTAATCGTCGCCATCCATCAGGATCTGGACCATTTCTCCCTCGACCATGGCCTCACCGCTTTCATTGAATGCGCTGAGCTCGTTGTGGGCGTCTGAGCCGTAGTCGTTCCAGGCGTCCTTCTGGTCCTTCTTGCTGCCGCTTACTGTTGTGACGAACTGTATCGCGGCCATGTAGGAATCCGCGATATCCGGATCGATCGCATAATCTCCGCCCGGATCATCGCCGATCGCATCATTATTGATCGAATTGAGGAAGGCTGCACCGAGATCGCGCTCGAGTATTTCGACAAAGTCGCGCCCGCCGCCTTTCTCGCCGCCGCTCACCCATTCGTGCAATTCTTCCGGGGTGAGGAAAATGTCTCCCTCTTCGTCCGGAGTGCCGCTCTCATTGGGATCCCAGATCGCAAAGTGATCATTGTCGCTGACATTGTCGGCGTTGCCGTCGTTAGATTCGAGATCGACGCCATAGAGCTCGAGAAGGTCCGTTTCGCTCCAGCCTTCTTCCTCATAGTCCTTGTCGCCATTAGGGCTACCATCGCCGTTGGAATCGCCCTGGTTGTCGAGGATTCCGTCGTAGAATGAACTGCCCAGTTGCGATTGCCAGAAGCCCGGCGTGCGGTTTGCCCCTGCCATCATGTGATTGCCGAAGTTGCCGTCGACAGCTTCACCGATCGGTGCGGCGTAATCAGCTCCACTCGTTAGGGTGAAGGTATAGCCACCGTCATAGGTCTGCGTGAAACCGTCCTGTTGCAGTTCGTAGACGTGGATCGTTATGCCGACGAGCGCGCCACCATAACTGTCTGGGCCCAGATTTTCGAAAGAATATGATCCGTCGGCAGCGGTTGTCGTCGATGCGATGAAGCCGTTGTCCGGATTGGCGTCATCGTCGAGGACGATGGTCCATCCTTCCAGGCCTGCCGTAACAGGTTCGTCCCATGTACCGTCGGCATCGAGATCCGCCCATTTGTACCCCGAGATTTCGAACAGCTCGAAGTTGTAGAAGTCCTGTCCGGTGATATCGAAGCCGGAGGTGCCGGTACCGGTGACTGCGATCTGGACAGGGGTGGTGTTGACCCATCCCTCGCGGGTCTCCTCGACCAGCCAGTAGGTGCCGAGCGCAAGCCCGTCGAAGCTGTAGTCGCCGTTCTCGTCCGTGGTGGTCTGGTCGATCAGCGTGCCGCCATTGTCGGGATCGCCGTCGTAGAGGGAGATGGTCCACTCCGGGATACCGCTGTCGCCATCGGCAGGATCGCCGTCGCCGTCGGCATCCTCGAACTTGGTGCCTGCGATCGAGCCGTACTCGACATTGCCGAAGTCGAGCCCCGTGACATCCTCGCCCGAGGTGGTGGAGATCACCAGCCCGCCATTGCCGACGGTCTGGTAGTAGGTCGCATCGAGGCCGCCCTGGGTAAGATCCTCGTAGACCGACTTGCCGATGTCGTCGGGACCAAGCCCGGTGAACGACCAGTTGCCGTTCTCGTCGGTGACGGTGGTCCGGTCGCCTTCGGACAGATCGCCGCTGTCATCGTCGTCGATGAAGATGGTGACGCCTGCGAGCGTCGTGGTCTCGGTGCCCGAGATCGTCCCGTCGCCATTGCTGTCGATGTACTTGGTGCCCGATATGTCGAACAGCTCGAAGTTGTAGAAGTCCTGTCCGGTGATATCGAAGCCGGAGGTGCCGGTACCGGTGACTGCGATCTGGACAGGGGTGGTGTTGACCCATCCTTCGCGGGTCTCCTCGACCAGCCAGTAGGTGCCGAGCGCAAGCCCGTCGAAGCTGTAGTCGCCGTTCTCGTCCGTGGTGGTCTGGTCGATCAGCGTGCCGCCATTGTCGGGATCGCCGTCGTAGAGGGAGATGGTCCACTCCGGGATACCGCTGTCGCCATCGGCAGGATCGCCGTCGCCGTCGGCATCCTCGAACTTGGTGCCTGCGATCGAGCCGTACTCGACATTGCCGAAGTCGAGCCCCGTGACATCCTCGCCCGAGGTGGTGGAGATCACCAGCCCGCCATTGCCGACGGTCTGGTAGTAGGTCGCATCGAGGCCGCCCTGGGTAAGATCCTCGTAGACCGACTTGCCGATGTCGTCGGGACCAAGCCCGGTGAACGACCAGTTGCCGTTCTCGTCGGTGACGGTGGTCCGGTCGCCTTCGGACAGATTGCCGCTGTCATCGTCGTCGATGAAGATGGTGACGCCTGCCAGCGTCGTGGTCTCGGTGCCCGAGATCGTCCCGTCGCCATTGCTGTCGATGTACTTGGTGCCCGATATGTCGAACAGCTCGAAGTTGCCAAAATTGAACTGAACCGCCTCGCCGAAAACTCCGGAGATTGCTTCCGGATTATCTTCGAGAGTGTTCTCGCTGAACTGGAAAGTGGTGGTGCGATCGGCTGTCGCGTCACCATCATAGGTGTTCACCCAGTCTTCGCGCGCACGTTCGGTCAGGGTGATGGTGTAGGTAGTGTTGTTGGCTGCGCCGAGCGGCACCGGGATGATGTAATAACCTGCGGGGTCGACCTCGCCATCGCCGTCGACGTCAATAGTGCCATCGGAAGTCGTGGTCGATCCTGCGACGGTTACGATCGGAGCCTTGGCCCCGTTGCCGTCCTTGTAGGTGATCTCGTAGTCGATGACGAAACCGCCTTCGCCAGCTTCACCTACATCCCAGACGCCATCCCCGTCGAGGTCGTTCCACTTGTAACCCCACAGGAAATTGTCATCGAGGACCTTGGAAACCGACCATTCCTCGAACCCGTCATTGGTCGTGTAAACACCGTAGATCGACGTGGCGTCTTCCGTAACACCGTCGTCTGCTGCGGTTGGATCGTCGATTGCGACCAAATTGTCGCTTGCATCGAGCGTATTGGTCGCACCGAACTCGGAATAGAGCGTTACAAGCGTCGTCTCGGGATTGGCTCCTCCGAAATTTGAAACCGGTACGTAGAAAAACATATCCGACTTGCCGCTGCCGGCCTGGAGCGAATAATTAAGCAGAATGCTGGCATCGCCGGCACCATCCAGATCGTAGACCAGCGTTGTGTTGTCATCGAATGAAGTACCGGTCTCGTCGACCGGTGCCCCTCCATTCCAGGAAACGCCCGGAACAGGCCCCAGAACGTCCCCATCCGCAACATCACTGGTGTAAAGCTGCAACGCGTCGAGCGAAAGCAGAGGGCTGGAATTGAGCTGGTTAATGTCGAGGCGAAATTCGTAATATTGTACACCGTCGATCTCGACGATCGGCACCGCACTCAAAAACAGATTGGTGGTGAAACTGGGGCTTGTGTTCTCTTCGTGGTACACCGGCCGGGCATCGGTATTGTAGCCATTTTCGAATCCGGGAGTGTCGTCGTTGCCGCCGTCCTGCAACCGGACGAAGGCCTGAATTACACCCGTGCCAGAAGAGGAATCGGGTTGGTCTGTAAAAAACAGCGCGCCGTTGATCTGGGCCTCGCTGCCCGTCGTGGGATCATCGTCCTTGTTGTTTGTGAGATCGTAATAGACGGTTTCGTCGGCGTCCTGTGCACCGTCTTCATCATCGTCCGCGAAAAACGACGACTGGTCCGTAAGGTCTACCATTGCAGTCTCCAACACACTTGGCAGCAGCGATAGCTGCCTTCCCAGATCGTATTGCTGACCCATCCGGAGCTTTGGTCGCTCCGTTATTGTGTGAGTTCGACCGAATGGGCCATGCGATCGCATTGAGATCTGCATGGCTCTGCCTGGACTGCGGTAATCCGCTTAGGTCCGGTTATTCGATCGTGCGGCCCGACCGAGCAGCACCGCTGATTGACGCAGTCGCCACGCGACACGGCAGATAAGCGGTTTTGATGTGCGGGGGATTGGTACGACCAAGCCGAGGCGAGTCAATAGTGGGGCAATGGACTGAAAAGTTTGATCAATTTGTAACACATGCAAAAGGCGAAAGAACGAAAATCGCTTTACCAAGTGGCTCAAAAACAGAGAAAAACCGTCAGATCTGTCGACTAAACGGCAAGCATGGACGCAGTCCCGTTTATCTCATGGATTCATTTCGTTAAGGCGGGACAGCGACAGTGCGCATGTACGCGGGCCTACGGCGATCTCGTCTTCCGCTACCCCTAAATAAACTGCTCTGCGAGCCTGACAATGAGGCATCCGCCGGACAATTCGGGCTTTTCCCAATCCATCGGCAGCCCGAGTCGCGATGCAAGGTTTCAGGTTTTCAATCGCTTGACGACTCGTCTGAAGACGCTTTCCACAACGGCGAAACTACAAACCGCAGGTTTGCCGTGTTACCGATACTCTCGCGAGCCCGATCACCGTCAACCCGATGCCGCCACGGTGACGAATTTGGTGTCCGTATAGCCGAGATAGCCCTCGACGCCGCCCTCGGAGCCGAAGCCGCTATCGCCAATCCCGCCGAAGGGGGTTTCCGGCGAAGCGACGAGCAGGTGGTTGATCGCCACCATCCCGGCGCGCAGCGCTGACCCGAGGTAGTAGCTTTCATCCTGGCTGCCGGTGAAAGCATAGGCGGCCAGGCCGTAGCGCAGCGAATTGGCCGTAGCGACAGCTTCCTCCAGCTCGTCGAAGGGCACGATCCCTGCGATGGGACCGAACGGCTCCTCGTTCATCAGGCGAGAGTCCGCTGCGGGCGCAGCCACCACGGTCGGTTCAAAGAAGAAACCTCTACCGCCAATCGCCTTGCCGCCGGTCAGAACCTCGCCGCGATTGCCGCCGAGGTCCTCGACCATGTATTCCATTGCCGGGATGCGGCGACCGTGGGCGAGGGGGCCCATCTCGACGGTCTCGTCCGCACCCGCATCGCCGACCTTCACCTTGCTGGCGCGGTCGGCAAACTCGGCGACGAACTTGTCGTAGATGCTGCGCGCCACGAGAAAGCGCGTCGGAGACACGCAAACCTGCCCGGCATTGCGGAACTTGACGGTTGCACAGGCCGCGACCGCGCTCTCAAAGTTGGCATTCTCAGACACGATGACCGGCGCATGACCGCCGAGCTCAGGAGTGAAGCGCTTCATGCCCTGCGCAGCCAAGGCGCCGAGATGTTTGCCGACCGCGGTAGAGCCGGTGAAGGATACCTTGCGGGTTACGTCTGAAGCGATCAGGTGCTCGGACACGGGGCCGGGGTCACCATAGACGAGGTTGATCACCCCATCGGGGACGCCTGCATCGACGAAGGCTTCGACCAGCAACTGCGCGGATGCTGGCGTATCCTCGGCAGGCTTGAGGATGACAGAGCAACCGGCTGCCAGCGCGCCGCCCAGCTTGCGGCACGGTAGGTTCACCGGGAAGTTCCAGGGGGTCAACAGGATCGAGGGCCCCACGGGCACATGGCGTACCTGCTGCGAGAGAATATTGGCGCTGCGCGAGGGCACGAGCCGTCCCCCGGCGCGCTTGGCTTCCTCGGCCTGGAAGTCGATCACGTCGGCCGCGCCCATAACCTCGGGCTTCGACTGGCTCATCGGCTTGCCCATTTCGGCCGTCACGACGCGAGCGATGGTTTCAGCGCGTTCGCGGATGAGATCGGTCGCACGGCGCAATACCTTGTAGCGCTCAATGGCGGGTGTGGCGCTCCACTTGGCAAAACCTGCGTCGGCTGCGGCGAGGGCCGCATCGAGCTGCTCGGTCGAAGCCTTGGGCATCTGGCCCAGAATCTCTTCATTGGCGGGGTTGATCACCGGCATGGAGCCCTCCGCGCCATCGGCGATCCATTCGCCATTGATGAGCATCTTGAGCTGGGGGTAGCTTGCCATGTGGTTCTCCGTGGCACTTTCCGGTGCGATTGGGGTTAGAACTATAGAGACGTCGCAGTGCCGAACCGGCTGATACGATGCAAGTGAATAGTTACCGTTGTAACTTGTTGCCCGATGACTTAGGGGCGCGGCGATATCCCCCAGGAGAATACACATGCTTGTCGGCGTTCCGAAAGAGATCAAGAACCACGAATACCGGGTCGGCCTGACGCCTGAGGCGGTTCGCGAATATTGTGCTGCCGGACACCAGGTCATTGTCGAGACAAATGCTGGCCAGGGGATCAGCAAGACTGACGATGACTACCGCGCTGGCGGCGCCACGATCGTTGACAGCGCCGAGGAAGTTTTCGCTCGCGCCGACATGATCGTGAAGGTCAAGGAACCGCAGCCGAACGAGTGGGTGCAACTGCGCGAAGGCCAGATTCTTTTTACCTATCTCCACCTTGCGCCCGATCCCGACCAGGCGAAGGGTCTGATGGACGCAGGCGTTTCTGCGGTTGCTTATGAAACGGTCACGGGGCCGGGCGGCGGATTGCCCTTGCTCGCTCCGATGAGCGAAGTCGCAGGACGTCTTTCGATCGAGGCAGGCGCGATGGCCCTGCGCGCCCACAACGGCGGGCGCGGCACCTTGATGGGCGGCGTTCCCGGCGTGCTCCCCGCGAAGGTCGTGGTGCTCGGCGGCGGCGTGGTCGGAACGCAGGCCGCGCGCATGGCCGTGGGGCTGGGCGCCAGCGTCGAGATCTTCGACAAGTCGCTGCCGCGCCTGCGTCAGCTCGACGAGATGTTCCAGGGCCGCGCTGTCACACGCTACTCGACCGCTGGCACGATCGAGCAGGCACTGTCCGGAGCCGATGTCGTAATTGGCGCCGTGCTGATCCCGGGCGCGAGTGCGCCGCACCTCGTCCCGCGCGAAGATCTCAAGTTGATGAAGAACCGCGCGGTGCTCGTCGATGTCGCGATCGACCAGGGGGGCTGTTTCGAAACGTCCAAGCCGACCACGCATGAGGACCCGACTTACGAGGTCGATGGCATCATCCACTATTGCGTCGCCAATATGCCCGGAGCGGTCCCGCTCACCTCCAGCTATGCGCTCAACAATGCGACACTGCCCTATGGCCTCGCACTGGCCGAGCGGGGGATTGCGGCCTGCGAGGAAGACCCGCATCTGCTGCCGGGTCTCAATGTCCATCAAGGCAAGATCGTCAATGCGGCGGTCGCGGAGAGCCTGGGTTTCTGATTCTGACCGGATTCGCCCCTCGACTAGGGCAGGGGCGATAGCTATCGGGTTGGGCAAGGAGAATTGCCCAATGAAAACACGTGCCGCCGTAGCATTCGAAGCCAAACAGCCGCTCGAGATTGTCGAACTCGATCTGGAGGGGCCGAAAGCGGGCGAGGTGCTGGTCGAGATCATGGCGACCGGCATCTGTCACACCGATGCCTATACGCTCGACGGTCTCGACAGCGAGGGTATCTTCCCCTCGGTCCTGGGGCATGAAGGCTGCGGCGTGGTCCGCGAAGTGGGTGCAGGCGTGACCTCTGTCGTGCCGGGCGATCATGTCATTCCGCTCTACACGCCGGAATGTCGCCAGTGCAAAATGTGCCTGTCGGGCAAGACCAATCTGTGCAGCGCGATCCGCGCGACGCAGGGCCAGGGCCTGATGCCCGATGGCACGAGCCGCTTCAGCTACAAGGGCGAAACGATCTACCACTACATGGGCTGTTCGACATTCTCGAACTTCACCGTGCTGCCCGAAATCGCCCTCGCCAAGATCCGCGAAGACGCGCCGTTCGACACCACCTGCTACATCGGTTGCGGCGTGACGACGGGCGTCGGCGCGGTGACCAATACGGCCAAGGTTCAGCCGGGCGACAATGTCGTCGTCTTCGGTCTCGGCGGGATCGGTCTCAACGTGATCCAGGGCGCGAAGCTCGCAGGGGCAGACCGCATCGTGGGCGTCGACATCAACAATTCCAAGAAGGAATGGGGCGAGAAGTTCGGCATGACCGATTTCGTCAACCCGAAGGAAGTCGGCAATGTCGTCGAGACGCTTGTCGAGATGCTCGATGGCGGGGCGGACTACAGCTTCGATTGCACCGGCAATACCGATGTGATGCGCGACGCACTCGAATGCTGCCACAAGGGGTGGGGTACCTCGATCATCATCGGCGTGGCCGAAGCGGGCAAGGAAATCAGCACGCGTCCGTTCCAGCTGGTCACAGGGCGCAACTGGCGCGGCACCGCATTTGGCGGCGCCAAGGGCCGGACCGACGTTCCGAAGATCGTCGACTGGTATATGAACGGCAAGATCGCGATCGACCCGATGATCACGCACCGCCTCAGCCTCGAGGAAATCAACAAGGGCTTCGACCTGATGCACGCCGGAGAAAGCATCCGCGCAGTGGTGGTCTATTGATGGCTGGCGAGGCGCCAAAGAAGATCAGTCTCGCGGAGAAATTTGCCCTTTTTTCAGACTATTGGGCGCCGCGGCTCGCAGCCCGTTATAATGGCAATGAGGTCCGTCTCGCGAAGGTCGCGGGCGAATATCATTGGCACCATCATGGCGAGACCGATGAGCTGTTCCTCGTCATCGAGGGCGAACTCGATATGGAGTTCCGCGATCGAACAGAGCATCTTGCGACGGGCGATCTCATCGTCGTGCCGCGCGGAGTCGAGCATCGCCCATGTGCCCGATCGGGAGAAGTAAAGCTGCTCGTGATGGACGCCGATGGGACTCCAAACACGGGCGACGAAGCCACCGCATTCAAACCGGTGGAGATATAGGATCGAGATGGAGACCGTTTCCGAAAACCGTAGCCATGGCGGCACACAGGGCGTCTATAGCCACTCATCGGGTCAGACGGGCACCGAGATGACCTTCTCCGTGTTCGTGCCCGACCATGCCGAAGGCGCGAAGCTGCCGGTGCTGTGGTATCTCTCCGGCCTCACGTGCACCCATGCGAACGTGACCGAGAAGGGCGAGTATCGCGCGGCCTGCGCAGAGCATGGCGTGATCTTCGTCGCGCCCGATACGTCTCCGCGTGGTGACGATGTGCCCGATGCCGCCGACGAGTATGATTTCGGCAAGGGCGCGGGATTTTATGTCGATGCGACGCAGCAGCCGTGGTCGAAGCATTACAGGATGCGCAGCTATATCGAGAGCGAGCTGTCCGATCTCATCGCTTCCAATTTCCCGGTCGATATGGAGCGGCAGGGTATCACCGGCCATTCGATGGGCGGGCACGGCGCGCTGACCATCGGGCTACGCAATGCAGACCGCTTCACATCGATCAGCGCGTTCTCGCCCATCGTCGCGCCGAGCCAGGTGCCCTGGGGCGAGAAAGCGCTCGGCCGCTATCTTGGAGACGATCGTTCAGCCTGGCGCGAATATGACGCCTGCGCCCTGATCGAGGACAGCGCGCGCCATCCGAACATCCTTGTCGATCAGGGAACCGCCGACAACTTCCTCGAGGAACAGCTCCAGACGCATCGCTTGGCCGAGGCCTGCAACGCAGCCGGCATCGATGCGACGATCCGCATGCAGGAGGGATATGACCACTCCTACTACTTCATCTCGACCTTCATGGCCGAGCATGTCGGCTGGCATGCCGAGCGGCTGAAAGCCTAAGCCTGCACCACCGTCTGCTCGATCGCGCCGAAGATCGAGTGGTTGTCCTTGTCCCGCATTTCGACCCGCACGGTGTCGCCCGGTGCCATGAAGCGCGTCTTGGCTTCACCGTCGTAGATCGTCTCGATCATGCGGATTTCCGCAATGCAGGAATAGCCGCGGCCACCTTCCGACACCGGCTTGCCCGGGCCGCCGTCCTCGCCCTTGTTCGAGATCGTGCCCGAGCCGATGATCGTGCCGGCACCCAGCGGGCGCGTCTTGGCGGCGTGGGCGACGAGCTGCGCCATGTTGAAGGTCGCATCGACGCCGACCTCTGCACGGCCGAAAGGCTCGCCATTGTAGTCGACCATCAGCGGCAGGTGGATGAGGCTGTCATTCCACGCATCGCCCAGCTCGTCGGGCGTGACGCAGACGGGAGAAAACGCGCTCGAAGGCTTGGACTGGAAGAAGCCGAAACCCTTGGCCAGTTCGCCCGGAATCAGGCCGCGCAGCGAGACGTCGTTGACCAGCATGATCAGCTTGATGTGACCGGCGGCGTCCTCGACCGACGCACCCATCGGCACGTCGTCGGTGATGACCGCGACTTCGCCTTCCATGTCGCAGCCCCAGGCCGTGTCGCCCAGCGGGATGTCGTCACGCGGGGCGAGGAAGTTGTCGCTGCCGCCCTGATACATCAGCGGATCGTGATAGAAACTGTCGGGCACTTCGGCATCGCGCGCCTTCCGCACCAGTTCGACGTGGTTGATGTAGGCGCTGCCGTCAGCCCACTGATAGGCGCGGGGGAGGGGCGAGTGCGCTTCCCGCTCGTGGAATCGCTCGCATGGCACCGCCTCGTGTTCGACATCGGTGGCGAGCACTTCGAGTTTCGGCGCGACCTCCGCCCAGTTGTCGAGCGCGGCCTGCAACGTCGGTGCGATATTGTCGGCGGCGCAATAGCGGGTCAGGTCCTTGGAGACGACGACGAGCTTCCCGTCGCGGGTTCCGTCGTTAAGCGTTGCGAGTTTCATGTGGACCTCTCGGGGTTGTCTGGTTGGTTATCGGGGTGAGCGCGCTGGAATCTGTCCAACGCAAGGCAGGCAGCTTCGATCCGTTCGATATGGGGTTTGTCGCTGAAATCGAATGCGAAGCGCCGCGCGTTGTAGACCTGCGGCAGCAGGCAGACTTCGAAGAAACCGGGCGCATCGAACAGGAAGTCGCCGGTGCCAAGCTGGGCGAGCCGTGCCTCCAGCGGTTCGAGGGTGCGGGCGAGCCAGTGACGATACCAGGTGCCAATCTCGTCCTCCGACTTGCCGTATTCATTGGAGAGATATTTCAGCACCGGAAGGTTGAGCGGCGCGTGCAGTTCGGTTGCGATCGCATAAGCCAGCTCGCGAGCGGTGTAGCGATCTTCGACACCGGCGGGCAGCAGGGGATTGTCGGGATAGGCCTCGTCCAGCCATTCCAGCTGCGCCATCGACTGCACGCGGTCGCGGCCATCGGCTTCGAGCAAGGGCACGCTGCCGAAAGGGTTGCGGCTGGTGAAAGCCTCGAGCTTCTGCTCGGATTCGAGCAGGTTCACCGGCACGTATTCGTAGGCGAGTCCCTTCAGCTCGAGCGCGATCCGCAGGCGATAGGACGTCGAACTGCGATAGTAGCCGTAGAGCTTCATGGTTTGCCTTTTCTCTTGGACCGCGCCACCCGCGCCCTCCACCCTTCCACCCGGGGCCTGCCGGGACACAATCCGGGCGGGAGGGTGGAGGGCGCGGGAGGTTTGGCCATCAGGACTAAAACGCCGCGAGGCCGGTGATGCCACGACCCAGGATCAGCGCATGGACATCATGCGTGCCCTCGTAGGTGTTGACCGTCTCGAGGTTCACCATGTGGCGGATCACCTGGTATTCCTCGGAAATGCCGTTGCCGCCATGCATGTCGCGGGCCTGACGCGCGATATCGAGCGCCTTGCCGACATTGTTGCGCTTGACCACGCTGATCATGTCGGGAGCGAAGCGGCCTTCATCCATCAGGCGGCCGACGCGCAGCGATGCCTGCAGGCCGAGCGCGATATCGGTCAGCATGTCGGCGAGCTTCTTCTGGTAAAGCTGCGTTCCGGCGAGCGGGCGACCGAACTGCTTGCGGTCGAGGCCGTACTGGCGCGCGGCATGCATGCAGTACTCGGCTGCGCCCATCGCGCCCCAGCTGATGCCGTAGCGGGCACGGTTGAGACAACCGAACGGACCCTTGAGCCCTTGGACGCCGGGCAGCAGCGCGTCGGCGGGGACCTTCACATCGTCCATCACGATCATGCCGGTGGTGCTGGCGCGCAGCGAGATCTTGCCTTCGATCTTGGGCGCGGAAAGCCCCTTCATCCCCTTTTCGAGAACGAAGCCGCGAATGCCGCCGCCATGCTCTTCGCTCTTCGCCCAGACCACGAAGACATCGGCGAAGGGCGCGTTGGAAATCCAGGTCTTGGACCCGTTGAGGATGTATCCGTCGCCATCCTTCTTGGCATGGGTCTTCATGCCGCCCGGATCGGATCCGGCATCGGGCTCGGTCAGGCCGAAACAGCCGATCAGTTCGCCCGAGGCGAGTCCGGGAAGATACTTTTTGCGCTGTTCTTCCGAGCCATAAGCGTGGATCGGATACATCACGAGGCTGGACTGGACCGAGGCCATCGAACGATAGCCGCTGTCGACCCGCTCGATCTCGCGCGCGATCAGGCCATAGGCGACATAGCTTGCGCCGGCGCCGCCATATTCTTCGGGAACGGTCGCGCCGAGCAGGCCCGCTTGCCCGAACAGGGGGAAGAGTTCGGGCGCGTCGACCTCCTCGCGGAAAGCGTCAATCACGCGCGGCTGCAGTTCGCTCTGGGCAAAGCCGTGCGCGGCGTCGCGGATCATCCGCTCGTCCTCGGTCAGCTGGCTTTCGAGATCGAAGGGGTCTTCCCAATTGAACGGCACCATTCCGGCCACGTTGCTACTCCTGTTATGCTGTATGCGAGCCGTCTCTCGCAGGAGAATGGCCGGTTTTCAACCGCTCAACTGCGCATCGGAAAGCGGCCTTCGATCGCTATGCAATGCCTGATGTTGCGGCCGCGCGTATCGGGCAGCGCAAAGGTCGTGCGACCGTCGCCCCCGTATTGCGTTCCCAGCAGCGAAAACAGCGCCGTGTTCTTCGATATTTCCATCAAGCGTCCATCGGCATGCGTCCATCCGCGCGGGCAGAAATTATAGGGAAATTCGCGGATTTCCCCGATCATTGGTTCAGGATCGCGAGGCTTGGCGCGGTCGAAAACCGATTGCGCGAGCGTTGCGGTGGACATCGTCAGCGCCCCCGTAACGAGCGCAAGGCGGGCCGCGTCGGACAAGGTCGATTTCATAACAAGGCCTTTCACGTCTGCGGGCGGTTTGCGACGAGATCATCGACCACCCCCGGGTCGGCAAGGGTCGATGTATCGCCGAGGTTCGACATGTCGTTTTCGGCGATCTTCCGGAGGATGCGGCGCATGATCTTGCCGCTGCGCGTCTTGGGCAGGCCTGGAGCGAATTGGAGCACATCGGGCGTGGCGATGGGGCCGATTTCCTTACGGACCCACTGGACCAGCTCCATGCGCAGTTCCTCGCTGTCCTCGGTGCCGGCGTTGGTGGTGACATAGGCATAGATGCCCTGTCCCTTGATGTCGTGCGGCATGCCGACCACCGCGGCTTCTGCGACGAGGTGATGCTCCACCAGCGCGCTTTCGACCTCGGCGGTGCCCATGCGGTGGCCGGAAACGTTGATCACATCGTCGATCCGGCCGGTGATCCAGTAGTATCCGTCCTCGTCGCGGCGGCATCCGTCGCCGGTGAAGTAGTAGCCGGGGTACTGGCTGAAATAGGTGTCGAAGAAGCGCTGGTGATCGCCATAGACGGTGCGCATCTGGCCGGGCCAGCTATCGGTGATGACGAGTGCGCCCGAGGTCGCACCTTCCAGCACCGTGCCTTTCTCCGGATCGAGCACGGCAGGCTTGACGCCGAACATCGGCTTGGAAGCGCTGCCGGGTTTGAGGTCGGTCGCGCCAGGCAGCGGGGTGATCATCGCGCCGCCAGTTTCGGTTTGCCACCAGGTGTCGACAATCGGGCAGCGCCGCTCTCCCACGACGCGGTGATACCAGTCCCATGCCTCCGGGTTGATCGGCTCTCCGACCGAACCGAGCAATCGCAAGGACTTGCGTGAGGTTTGTGTGACGTATTCATCGCCTTCGCGCATCAGGGCGCGCAGGGCTGTCGGCGCGGCGTAGAAAATCTCGACGGCATACTTGTCGACCACCTGCCAGAAGCGCGAATGGTCGGGAAAGTTAGGAACGCCCTCGAACATGACTTGCGTCGCGCCGTTCATGAAGGGCGCGTAGACGACGTAAGAGTGTCCGGTGACCCAGCCAACGTCGGCGGCGCACCAGTAGACCTGGCCGGGCCGGTAATCGAAGACGTATTCGTGCGTCATGCTCGTCCACACGGCATAGCCGCCAGTGGTGTGGAGCACGCCCTTGGGCTTGCCGGTAGAGCCGGAGGTGTAGAGGATGAACAGCGGGTCTTCCGCGTCCATGACCTCGGGCTCGCAGTCGGCGCTCTGACCGGCAACGGTATCGGCCCAGCTGACATCGCGGCCATCGACCATGGGAACGTTAGCGCCGGTGTGCTCGAGCACGATGACGGTATCGACATGCGCTTTCTCGCAGGCCGCATCGACATTTGCTTTCAGGGGGATGGTCTTGCCGCCGCGCAGACCTTCGTCGGCGGTAACGACGATGGTCGATTGGCAATCCTCTATCCGCCCGGCGAGCGCGTCGGGGGAGAAGCCTGCAAAGACCACCGAGTGCACGGCGCCGATACGCGCACAGGCGAGCATCGCAATCGCCGCTTCGGGCACCATCGGCAGGTAAATCGTGACGCGATCGCCCTTGCTTACCCCGTTCGCCTTGAGCGCATTGGCGAAGCGGCAGACCTCGGCGTGAAGTTCGCGGTAGGTCAGCTTCCGGTCGGGGGAAGACGGGTCGTCAGGCTCCCACAGGATCGCGACCTGATCGCCGCGCGTGTCGAGATGACGGTCGAGCGCATTGGCGCAGATGTTCAACTTGCCGCCGGTAAACCAGCTGATGTGAAAATCGTCCCTGTCGAAGGACGTGTCCTTCACGGTGTCGAAAGGCGCGATCCAGTCGATGCGCTGCGCTTCTTCGCGCCAGAATCCCTCGGGGTCCTCGATGGAGCGGCGATATTTCTGCTCGTAGGTTTCGCGGTCGATCTTGGCGGATCCGGCCCAGTCTTCCGGGACCGGAAAAAGCGCGTCGCTCATTCAACTCTCTCCTCTCGTTGAGAGAAGCGATAGGCGATGGAAGCGGTGGAGTGAAGCGGTAAGGGGTGGTTAAATCCGCCACCGTCTACGAGAAGCGCGATTTAAGCCCGCAGCTTCTGTCAGGCGGCAGCGAGCACCGAATTGACGGTTTCGATCATCCGCGCCGGCGGACATGGCTTGGTGAGCGTCTTCGCACCGGGAAAACGTGCGCTCACCTCTTCGCTCGAATACCGACCGGAGTGAAAAATGATCGGAATGTCCTCGTCGGCTAGCCTTTGCGCGAGCGGAAAGACAATTCCGTCATCGAGCTCGATATCGAGGATCGCAATGTCAGGCTTGTCTTTCTGGAAGGCAAGCATTGCGGAGGAATTGTCCGCGTGCGGACCTTCGACTGTGTAGCCGGCTTCCTCGACCGTGTCGCAAAGATCGAAGGCGATGATGAACTCGTCTTCGGCTACCAATACTCGTGCTTGCGTCATGCTGGGTCTCCCGGAATCGGCTTCGCGACACCGAAAATAACACAGAATGCTGCGGAAATGTTCCCAACTCTATCCGTTTTGGCCGTAGCGTTCGGCGAAAGCGTTCTCGTCACCCGCCGCCAGCAGCTTGGCCTGGGTCACCCAGTCGTCGCGCCGAATGCGTCCCTGGAAGCGGCCAAGCTTCGAATCCACTCGGTCGATTTCGGTGTCGTCCCATGCCGCGATCTGGTCAAATCGGGTGATGCCTATAGTGCCGAGCATGGCGGCCAGTTTCGGTCCAAGCCCCTTGATCCGGGTCAGGTCGTCTGCGTCGCCGACATCGGTTGAAGAAGACGCGCTTGCCTCCGCCACATTGGGCTTGGAGGGCGTGATCGCGGGACCCGCCTCGGCATCCGCCGTCGCTCCTGCGTGGGCAACCTCCTGCGTGTTCGCCACATTCGAGAGTTCGTCTGCACCTGGTGGCGGATCGATCAGGGCTTGGTTGCGCTTGGCCTTCTCTGCGCCCTCGTCAAGCACGTCCTTGCGTTCACTGACGACCGACGTCTTGCGATTGGCAACAAGAACGAACCAGGCGACCGCGAGGCCGATGACGAAAGCGATGAGGATATAAGGCCAGTAAGCCTCGATCAGTTCGGGCATGGGCGATTCTACTCCTTGGGCGGGCCTCCGCGGCCCCAGATTAACAAGCCAAGCGCGAGGCCCATTGCATAGGCCACGAGCGAGAGAGCGAGGACTTCCGACCAGATTGGCATGATTACCTCGGTCCCGGGGTGTCAACGGGCGTGGGCTGCAAAGGTTGCGTCGCGATCACGGAGAACTCGATCCTGCGGTTCGCCGGATCCTGCGGAGAGAGGCCGTCGATCGGTGTGGAAGACCCGACGCCTTCCGCGCGCAAGCCCTCCGCCGGGATGCCACGCTGGACCAGGGCGCGACGGATCGCCGTGGCGCGCGCTCGAGAAAGGTCCAGATTGGCTTCTTCCGAGCCCGAGGCATCGGTATGACCGGTGATCGCGATCTTCGCGCCGAGGCACGGATTGAGCGCGGCGGCAACCTCGTCGAGCAGCGGCTGGCTGGCCGCATCGACCACGCTCGAACTTTCTTCGAACCGGATCGTTCGGGCTTCGAGCAGGGCGTTCACATCGTCCTGGCAATGCATCGGGGACACGGGCACCAGCCCGCCTTGCGCCTGTATGGTCCCGTCAGACCAGTCGACGCCGCCAACGCCGGGGAGGGCGGCCACCGCTTTCGCCACGCGATCACGCCTGGTCTCATCGAGATTTTCGCCACCAGAGAGCGTGGGGTGACGCGTAGGCCAGCCGAGCCCGGTACTGAACCGCGCCGTGACCGGAGCTCCGTCAGCCTCCGCTATCGCTGCTTCGGTGGCATCCGATAACCTGGCAACAAACTCCTCGTCGCTTGCGGCCCCGCCGAAAAGGCCGGTCGCTCCGGCAACGAGCGCTCCTGCAATGATCGGTAACTGCGGACGAACTGACATGACCATGCCCTTAGCCAGCACGTCCGCAGGATTAAAGGCGTAATTGGATCAGTCTGCTTCGGAGCCGACCTGCTTGCCGCCCATGTTGCGGCGGAAGAGGACGCGATCTTCCGGGCCGAAGCCCTTGTGCCAGATGACCCAGCCATAGGTCAGGAGGATTGCGGGAATCCCGAAAATGAGCTCGGCCCATTCCGGGAGAAGGGTGGCGGCGAACCCGACTACGACGGCAGGCGCGGTCGCCCAGACCAGCGCCCAGCGCCAGTTGTTTACCGATGCCTTGAGGATGCGCGAAAGCAGCCAGGCCTTGACGAGGCTGGCTGCGCCCAGCGAGAGCATCAGCGCGATCGCCGCACCCGCCGCCTTGAACGGCTCGGCCAGATTGAAATGCTGGACAAGCAGCATCGCGCCGACCGTCAGCAATGCCTGCAGCGCTATGGTGCCAAGCGAGATCATCAGATTCCGCTTGCGCGCGACATAGACCAGCGCCGCCTCCGAAACGACGGCGGTCGCGGCGACCACTTCGGCCAACAGCAAGAAGGCGAGCGCGCCGGTGCCGCCGACATAATTGGGCCCGCCAAGGCCCATCATCGCTTCGCCCGGCACGCCCAGCGCTAGCGCGATGCCCGCCTGTGCGGCTATGATCCAGAAGCCGACCTGGCGCACCTGCTTGGCAATCGCGCCGTAGTTTTTTTCCTTGAGGTTGCGCGTGATTACCGGACCCAGGATCGGCTCGAAACTCGTCTTGAGCTTCTGCGGCAGGCTCGCGATCTGCTGGGCAAAATAGTAGATCCCGACGATCGCCGGGCTCGCGACGAAGAAGCCGAGAATGAAGATGTCGAAACGGCGCGTGCCCCATTCGACCGCGTCCGCCACAGCCAACGGAAAGGCGCGCGTGCTCATCCGCCACATCTTTACAGGGTGTGGACGCCAGCCCTTGGGAAGGCCGTAGCTGCGCATGAAAGGCCAGGCAGCCGCTAGCAGGCCCGCGAAGATCGAGACGATATAGGCGAGCGCTAGGCCGGAATCGCGAAATCCGGTGTAAAAGAACACGCCGGCCATGATCGAGATCGTCCAGGGCTCGACGATGGCGCGGGCGCGGACTGTCGTCGCGATGTCATAGCGATAAGCCTGCGCGGCGAGCAGGATCTCGGTCAGCGCATAGCCCGGGATCGCGATCACAAGCCACATGTCGAGCGGCCCGTTCATCCCGTTGGGGAACATCGGTGCCGGGACAGCCCAGAGGAAAGCCGCCGCGATGCACGACAGGATCAGCGCGAGCAGCAGCCCGTCCAATACGAGATTGACCTGTTCGTCATCGCCCTCGGTCAAACGCTGTGCCAGCCCGCGCTTTTCGCCCATCGAGCATACCAGCGCGACAAGCTCGATCACGACCAGTGCCGAGGCAAATCGGCCCATCGCTTCTGCGCCATAGAGACGCGCGGCGATGAACAGGAACGGCAGGCGCGCGGCGAGCCTCAGAAGGAAGCCGAGGAAATTGGTCTGGCCGCCCTTGGCGAGCGCGGAGATATCGTCCTGCTCGCTAGGGGCAGGAGGGGTGACGGGCGGAGTGGTGCTCACCCGCGCTCGCCGAGTTCTGCGCGCAGCGGACGAGCGAGCAAGTCGGCCACGACCTTGGCGGCATCGGTGCCACCCAGGATGGCGTTGACCGCATCGGTGATGGGCATCGCGATATCATGCTTGCGGGCGAGTTCCTGCAGTACGGGCGCGGTGTGCGCGCCCTCTGCCACGGTCCGCCGATCCGCCATCAGCGCCTCGGCCGAACCGCCTTCGCCCAGCGCCTTGCCGAGCGAGAAGTTGCGGCTCGAGGTCGAAGTGCAGGTGAGGACCAGGTCACCGAGACCGCATAGCCCCGCCAGCGTTTCTGCCTGCGCGCCGAGAGCTTCGCCGAAGCGCAGCATTTCTGCATAACCGCGCGCGATCAGCGCCGCGCGGGCGTTTTGCCCGAGCGCCAAGCCCTCGACTACGCCGCAGGCGATCGCGAGCACGTTCTTGATCGAGCCGCCGACTTCAGCGCCTGCGACATCGTCGGAATAATAGGGTCGGAATGCCGGGCGAGCGATGGCGGGTTTGAGCCTCTCCCACTGTGCCTCGCCGCCGCCGCAGGCGAGCGTGACAGCGGTGGGCAGGCCTGCCGCGACTTCATGCGCGAAGGTGGGGCCTGACAGGACTGCGATATCGCTGTCGGGAGACGCGGCAGCGGCGACTTCGTGCATCATCCGCCCGCTGCTCGCCTCGATCCCCTTGCTGCACAGCACGAGGTCGCGCGGTGCCTTCTCAAGCTGGCCCAGAACGCTACCGAGATGCTGTGCGGGCGTAACCGCGAGGATGGTCTCGCAATCGGCCAGATCAGCCATCCGGCTTGTGGCGCGGATCGTTTCAGCGAGTGTTGCCGAGGGCAGATAGACGCTGTTGCTATGCCTGGCGTTGATCTCTTCGACCAGTTCGGGTTCGAGCGCCCAGAGCAGTACGTCGCGCCCGTCGCTCGCCAGCATCTGTGCCAGCGCCGTGCCCCATGCTCCCGCGCCAAGCACGCCGACGGTCGCTCGTTTATCGCTCATGCCTTTACTCCTGCGCCGCGCACCGGCTCTGCATCCGGGTCGAGCGGCCAGCGCGGCCGCGCGGCGATATCGAGCGGATCGAATTGCCCGAGGGCGAGCCGTTCGCAGCCGGCCCAAGCGATCATCGCGGCGTTGTCGGTGCACAGCGCCAAGGGCGGTGCGACAAAACGCATGCCGCGCGATCCGGCGAGATTTTCGAGTGCGGCGCGAACCTGCTGGTTGGCGGCAACACCGCCAGCCACGACCAGCGCAGGCTTGTCGGGAGCGCGCTTCATCGCGTGTTCGAGCCGATCGATCAGGCAATCTATCGCAGCCTGCTGAAAACTCGCCGCAATGTCCGCATCATTGTGCTCGCCGCTTTCATGCGCGCGAAGCACCGCGCTCTTCAGTCCGGCGAAGGAGAAATGCGGTTCCTTCGAACCCATCAGCGGGCGGGGCAGGGGGACGGCTTGCGGATCGCCCTCTTTGGCAAGGCGCTCGACCGCCGGACCTCCAGGATAGCCCAGGCCGAGGATCTTGGCCGATTTGTCGAAGGCTTCTCCCAGCGCATCGTCGATCGTGGTCGCGAGACGGCGGTATTCGCCAACGCCTTCGACGCTGAGGATCTGGCAATGCCCGCCCGAAACCAGCAGCAACATATAGGGAAAGTCGAGTTCCGGATCGGCGAGGCGCGGGCTCAATGCGTGCCCTTCAAGGTGGTTGATCGCCAGCAAGGGCACGTCGGAGGCCATCGCCAGCGCCTTTGCGCTTACGAGACCGACCATGACCCCGCCGATCAGTCCCGGTCCGGCAGTCGCCGCTATCGCGTCGCAATCGGCAAGCTTGGTGCCGTTCTCTGCAAGCACCGCCTCGATCATCGGGGCGAGACGCTCGGCATGGGCGCGTGCTGCGATCTCCGGAACGACGCCTCCATAGGGAGCGTGTTTGTCATCCTGCGAGGCGATGCGCTGCGCATGGATAACCCTGTCCGTATCGACGAGCGCAACGGCGGTTTCGTCGCAACTGGATTCTATGCCCAAAACGAGGCCCATGGCGCTTCCCCTTAAGCCTTTGCGGGGCTAGGGCAAGCGCTGCGATGACAGACCGTAATCCCGACACACCGATCCTGCGTCTCGGCACCCGCCGCTCTCCGCTTGCGATGGCTCAGGCGGAGGAGACCCGCGCGCGGCTTTGCTCTGCACATGGCTGGGAAGTGAGTGCCGTCGAATTGGTCCCGGTGCTGGCGAGCGGCGACAAGATCAAGGATCGCCCGCTGGCCGACATCGGCGGCAAGGCCTTGTGGACCAAGGAACTCGACGCCTGGCTCGCCGAAGGGCGCATCGATGCCGCAGTGCATTCGATGAAGGATGTCGAGACATTTCGCCCCGCCGAACTGTGCATTGCAGCTATCCTGCCGCGCGCAGACATTGCCGATGTGCTGGTCGGTGCCTCGAGCATTCGATCGCTCCCGCAAGGCGCGGTAGTGGGTACGAGCGCGCCGCGGCGGGCGGCTCAGCTTCTCAACGCGCGGCCCGATTGCAAGGCGGTGCCGATCCGCGGCAATGTCGCGACCCGGCTCGCCAAACTTCAGGCGGGGGAGGCCGACGCGACCTTCCTCGCACGCGCCGGACTGGAACGGCTGGGCGAGACGAGCGTCGGCACACCGCTCGATCCCGAAGAGTGGCTTCCCGCGCCAGCGCAGGCGGCGATCGGTATCGAGTGCCGCGTCGATGACGAAGAAACGCGCGAATTGCTCGCCGCGATCGACCATCGTGAGAGCCATGAGGCGGTGCTGGCCGAGCGCGCGCTTCTGGCAAGGCTTTCGGGCGATTGCCACAGTCCGATCGCGATGCTGACGTCGCGCGACGGTGACAGGCTCACTATTCGCTGCGCGCTCTACAGTCCCGATGGAACCCAGCGTATCGAACGATCCGGGCACGGCACTGCGGACGATCACGGTTGGATCGAAGACTTGGCGCGCGAGCTTTTCGCCAATCTCAAACCCGGAATGACACCCTATTTCGGCCTGGAGCGCGCGTGACTTCGGCGACGGGTAAAATCATCGCGATCCGACCGGAGCCGGGCCTTTCGAACACGGTCGCGGCAGGACGCGAGCTTGGCCTCGATATTGCGCCACATCCGCTTTCCCGCGTCGAACCGCTCGCTTGGGACGTACCGCCGGGCGACGCCTTCGACGGGCTGCTGATCGGCAGCGCAAATGCCGTCCGTCATGCAGGCGAAGGTTTGGCCGCGTTGAAGGCCCTGCCGGTGTTCGCCGTGGGCAAGACGACAGCCGACGCCGCGCAAGCGGCGGGATTCACGGTCGAGAAAACCGGGGAGGGCGGCTTGCAATCGCTGCTCGACGGGCTCGAGAGTAAGTCGCTGAAGCTTCTGCGCCTTGCTGGCGAGGACCGAATTGTGCTGACCCCGCCAGAGGGCGTGACCATCGCGTCGCGGACCGTGTATCGCGTGGTGCACCTGCCGATCAGTTCGCAACTGGCCTCACAATTATCCGGCAACCCACTGGTTTTGCTGCATTCGGCGAAATCTGCCGAGCATTTTGCCAGCGAATGCAACCGGCTGGGGATCGATCGCGCCGGGATCGCTCTGGCGGCCATCGGCCCTCGCGTTCTCGCGGCGGCAGGACCGGGCTGGAGGGATGCCCGGTCAGCTGACGACCCTAACGATCCCAGCCTATTGGCTTTGGCGCGTTACATGTGGCATTAAGTTGCTACATCAGCACGTCGGGGGAGCGGCGTGCGGGGTCGCAGAACGGATGAGAATGGAATCGAGATTCGGTAGCAGGCGCAAGAGCGCCTCGATGACGCCCATTATCGGGGCGGCGGTCGCATCGTTCCTTCTGGGCGCGAGCCTCGTGGGCTATTTCGTATGGCGTTCGGACAATGATGCGACGGAAGAAGTCTCTGTCGCGGCGCCGCAACTGTCTTCGACCAATGAAGATACGACGGCAACGGCCACGCCTTCGCCGAGCCCTTCGGCAGAAGCGAGCGAGGCGAGTGACGCTGCTGCGGGCGCGGTCGAGGCGGTCGAGCGGGTTGCAGAGCAGCAGGGCGGGATCGATCAGCGACTGGCGGCGGCCGAACAGCGCCTCGCGCGGCTCGACCTGCAAGCGCAGGCTGCGGCGGGCAATGCCGCGCGCGCCGAAGGCCTGCTGATCGCCTTTGCCTCGCGCCGGGCGATCGAGCGCGGCGCTGAACTAGGCTATCTCGCCGATCAGTTGCGCCTGCGGTTCGGCGATGCGCTGCCCAATGCGGTGCGCACCATCATCAGCTTTTCGCGTGATCCTTTGACCCAGGACCAGCTGCTCGCGCGGCTGGAGGGACTTGGCCCTACCTTGACGGAAGGCCAGCGCCAGGCAAGCTGGGAGGAGCTTCGACGCGAGCTGAGCGAGCTTTTCACCTTCCGCCGTGAAAGCACGCCGTCGCCCGCCCCCGAGC
The DNA here is from genome assembly GCF_900177715.1 of Altererythrobacter xiamenensis. Classification (GTDB taxonomy): domain Bacteria; phylum Pseudomonadota; class Alphaproteobacteria; order Sphingomonadales; family Sphingomonadaceae; genus Erythrobacter; species Erythrobacter xiamenensis. Next base: position 79,342 of record NZ_FXWG01000003.1, read on the forward strand.
GCCGGCTCGAACGGGCGCGCCAATTCCTCGAAAGCGGCCGCACCGATGCTGCAATTGCCGAGATCGAGAACATGCCGGGTGCCGAGAGCGCACAAAGCTGGCTTGCCGATGCGCGCCGTTACCGCGATGCGATGGATGCGCTCGAGCGGATCGAAACCGCGGCGGTGCTTGAACCGCGCCTGCTGCGCGACGGAGCGGGCAATTCGATCGATCAGCTCAGCCCGGCAGACGGCGGCAGCGAATAGCGAAAGTGCGGATCAGGCCTTGAGCAGTTCGGGCATGTCACCCGAGACGCCGCGCGCCTCGTTCATGAAGAACTGCTTGAGGATTGGAGTGCGCTGGACGCCGGACATGCCAAGCCGCCTGATCGCCGATGCTGCCTTGCCCGGTACGCCGAACAGCCGTGTGAGCCCGTCCGTCGCGGCCATGACCATCAGCGAATCGAGCGCGCGCCACTTTTCATAGCGCTTGAGCACCTCGGCATCGCCAAGATCGAGGCCGAGCCTGCGGCCTTCTTCGAGCACTTCCACCAGTGCACCGACATCGCGCAGACCGAGGTTGAGGCCCTGGCCCGCGATGGGGTGCATGCCGTGGGCGGAATCGCCAACCAGCACGAGCCGATCGCCGATGATCTTCGCCGTATGCTGGAAGCTGAGCGGATAAGACGAGCGCGTGCTGTTGAGGCTCAGCTTGCCGAGCAGATCGCCCATCCGCTTTTCGATTTCCGCGAGGAACGCGCGATCCGACAGTTTGAGAACGCCGGGCGCGTCTTTCTCGCTGACCGTCCAGACCAGCGCGCTGCGATGCTGCCCTTCGGGGCCATCGAGCATCGGAAGGAGCGCAAAAGGCCCGTCGGGATAGAAGATCTCCCAGGCGACATTCTCATGCGGTTTGGTGTGATCGATGCCGACGATCAGCGCGCGGTGGTGATAGTCCCACTGCGCCATCTTGAGGCCCTCTTCCTCGCGCGTCGGAGACCCGCGACCTTCCGCGCCGACCATCAGGGAGGCTTCGAGCACCGTGCCGTCACCGAGGGTCGCCGAAACGCTGAACTCGCCGCGATGGCGAGAGGCGACATCGACCGGTGCGTGCCAGTTGATCAGCGGTTCGTTCTTCGCCGCTTCGAAGAGAGCGGTGCGTAGCTGGCGGTTGGCGAACATGCGGCCGAGCGAGCCCTCATGCGGCTCGGGCGTGAAGTCGAGCCGGCCGGGCTTCATCTGGTCGAGCACGGCGATCGAGGCGATCGGGCAGGCGTAGGGCTCAAGCCCTTCGGCGATGCCGATATTCTTGAAGAGGTTCCAGCTCGCCGTCGAGATCGCCGAGGCTCGCCCGTCGAAGCCATCGGCTGTGAGATCGGCGGGGTCGGCCCGGTCGACGACATGGCTGGAAAAGCCCTTGCGCGCAGCGGCGAGTGCCAGCGCCATTCCGACGAGGCCGCCGCCAATGATCAGTAGGTCTTGCTTGTCGCTCATCGCCAACAGCCCTAGAGCGTGCGCCACCATGCGCGCAAGCATCATACGCACCCTCGCTTCGTTCCTGCTTCTTTTCAGCATGACGCTGAGCGTTCCGGCGCATACGCAACCGTCCGGTCTGCCCGAGAGCAAGATGGATCGCGGCACGGCGCAGCTGGCAGTAGAGGGCAGCGCCGTGCCGGGCGGCACCGTCATGGTCGCGCTCGACTTCGAGCCGGTCGAAGGCTGGCACGGTTATTGGTCGAACCCGGGCGATGCCGGGCAGGGCATCAGGCTGGATTGGCAATTGCCCCAAGGCTGGTCCGCGGGCGAGCCGCAATTTCCGGTGCCGCACACGCTCCTGATTTCCGGATTGATGAATCATGTGTTCGAAGGTGAGCACGCGGTGCTGGTGCCGATTGATGTACCGGAAGACGCCGTGGCCGGGCGCAGCTATCCGATCGCGGTGCGCGGCGAGTGGCTGACCTGCTCGGACACACTTTGCGTCCCGCAATGGGGGACGCTACGCGGCGAGGTCCGCGTGTCGGAGCAACCGCAGACGAGCGACCCACGCTTTGCCGGGTGGCGCGCATCGATACCGCCGGAGCTGGATAGCCCCGCGACTTTCGAACTGACCGAGAAGGCGCTGCGGCTGGCGATCCCGATCCCGGCTTCGATGTCCCTCGACACGCCCCATGTCTTCATCGAGAACACCGGCCTTGTTGCCTATGCCGAACCGCAGGTGTTCCGCCGGAATGGTGACCTGCTGACCGTCGATATCCCGCGAAAAGGGGATGCTAACCCCGAAGAAATGACCGGGATTCTTGCTCTTGGCGGCGACAACGGAGTGCGCTTCGAAGCGGAGCGGGGCGATGTGCCCACAGGTGGCACGCTGATCGCGGGCGCGGAAGCTCCTGCGGGAACCCCGCCGATCTGGACACTTCTGCTGGGCGCGCTTGCAGGCGGGCTAATCCTCAACATCATGCCCTGCGTTTTTCCCATTCTCAGCCTCAAAGCGATCAGCCTGGCGCGCGCAGGCGAAAGTGAGGCGCAGGCGCGGCGCGAAGGCATCGCCTATACGGCAGGCGTCGTGCTGGCCTGTGTGGCGCTCGGCGCCGTTATGCTGGCGCTGAGGGCAGCGGGCGAGCAGGTCGGTTGGGCCTTCCAGTTACAGAACCCCGCCGTCGTCGTGGTCCTGCTGTTCCTAGCGGTCGCCATTACCGCCAATTTCGCAGGGCTTTTCGAGCTCCCTTCGATCTCGATCACCCGGAGCGGAGAACCCGCGAGCGCTTTTGCGACCGGTTTGCTCGCTGCCTTTGCCGCAACGCCCTGCACGGGTCCCTTCATGGCGGCGGCCCTGGGCGCTGCGCTGCTTCTTCCCCCGGCGCCCGCGCTGCTGTTGTTCGCGGCGCTCGGTCTCGGACTTGCTCTGCCGTTCCTCTTGATCGGTTTCATACCGCGCCTGCGCGCCATGCTGCCCAGGCCCGGCGCGTGGATGGAAAGATTCCGCCGCATCATGGCGATCCCGATGGGGCTGACCGCGCTCGCGCTCGTCTGGCTTGTCGCGCGGCTCGGCGGGCAGGGCTTTGCGCTGATGGCGATGGTCGTGATCATCGGTCTGGTGCTCGCATTCGCTGTCACAGGCCGCCTGCAGCGCGCGGGCAAGATGGCGTGGCCCGCCTTCGCCCTGGTCCTCGCGCCTTTTGCGCTGTTCGGCGCCTTCGCGCTTCCTTCAGCCTATGCCGAGCGCGCAACCGAAGCCGCGCAATCGATCCTCGATCCGCGTCCCTTCAGCGAAGCCGCGCTGGCGGATGCGCGAGCGAGCGGCCAGCCGGTTTTCCTGTGGTTCACCGCCGACTGGTGCGTCACCTGCAAGGTCAACGAGAGTGTCGCGATCGAACGCGAGACAACGAAAGCTGCGTTCGAGGAGGCAGGTGTGATTGCCATGGTCGGCGACTGGACGCGGCCCGATCCGGAGATCACCACCTTCCTCAATGCGCAGGGCGCAGCGGGCGTGCCGCTCTATCTGTGGTACGAACCCGGCGAGGCACCGGAGCAATTGCCGCAGGTTCTCACTCCGCAGATGCTGGAAGATCGGGCGCGCCGCTAAGCTCTTCGGCGCCATTGTCAGCCGCAACGCCATCTTCATCGAACTGACCGCGACACTGCGCGATCAGGCTGCGCGACTGATCGTCCGGTTCGATGGTCAGCATGCCGGCACCCGGGATCGTCAGAGTGAACGGGCGGCGGCCCGTCAGCGCCTCGAGATCGGGATCATCGGCGGCAATTTCGCCTTGCCAGACGAAGGACTGCCCCACCTCCACCGCGTCGACCGGCATGCGGATGATGTGAAAATTACCCACGATCGCCATGAAGGCGCCCGCACCTTCGTCAGCTTGTGCCATGCGCGTGAAGCGGATCGAGCCGGGGGTGTTGGCGCCCCCTTCGAGGCACCCCAATGCCAGCAAGGGCCGCTCGCCGGGGTTCCCGTAAAGCAGGCGTCCGGGGGTCGAACTCGGCGCCCAGAAGGCGGCGGTCGTGTCCGGGGAATCGATCGGTTCGGAAGGCGCATCGGGCGCTTCGGCCAGAGCGCCGCGCGCGCCGGCCTCATCGGTCGGAGGTGGCTTGCAGGACGCGAGCACCGCTGCTCCTGCGACCGCCAATAGAAGAGCGCTCCGCATGATTAGCGCGCGCGAATGAAGCGGCGGATGTCGCCCGAAAGCTTCTGCCGATCCTCGTCACGGATATACATCATGTGACCGGCATCGTAATATTCCAGCGTCACGCGGTCCTGCGGGATACCGATGCGGTTCAATGAATATTCCGCGCCGAAGAACGGCGTTGCAAAATCGTACCAGCCTTGCGCGTTGAACAGCCGAAGCTGCGAGTTCTGGCGCATCGCCTGCCCGATATACGGCGCGACGTTGAGATAGGCATTGCGGCCCCAGCCACTGCCGATTTTCCAGTTCCAGTGCTGGCCGACGCTGCCGATCGACTGGTATTCGCGGTCTGTCTCGAAGCCCAGGGTGTCGCGCGCCCATGAATTGATCGCGGCCGTATAGCCCGCATCGATACCGTAGAAGCTCGGGTCGGCGTCAGGCGTTTCGCCCGCGCTGTCATAATCCTTGCCGGTATAACGCGCATCGAGCCGCCCGATGGTCAGCCCGCGGTCGCGCAACAATTCCTTGTAGAAACGCTGGCTGGTCACGCGCAGCTCGGCATTGTCGAGATAGGTTTCGGACAGGCCGGTCAGGCGTGACAGCTCCGCGCGAACCGCTGCGCGTTCGGCGGCTGGCAGATCCTGTCCTTTGAGCAGCGCGCTCGCATAGGGACCGATAGCGAACTGGCGGGCTTCCTCGGCAATCGCTTCGACGGACGGAGCTTGCACCTTGCCATGATAATAGGCGGCGGCTGCCATGTTCGGCAGCGTCGCGACATAGGCCATCTCGTTACCCGGTGTGGGCTCGCGCATGGCGAAATCGAGGATGGTCGAAATCAGGATCAGGCCGTTGAGGCCGACGTCGTTATAGGTGCCGCCTTCCAGCTCGCGCACCACCATCGCGGTGCGGGTTGTGCCGTAGCTTTCCCCGCCGAGATATTTCGGGCTGTTCCAGCGACCGTTGTCGTTGATCCAGCGTCGGATGACTTCGGCGACGGCCTTTCCATCTTCCTCGAGCCCGAAATACTTTGTCTTGTCCGTGCCTTCGGTGAGATAGCTGAAGCCTGTCCCGGGCGGATCGATGAATACCAGGTCGGCAACGTCGAGCAGGCTGTCGGGATTGTCGACGATCGGATAGGGCGGCGCGCCATCGTCACGTGCGTCGGAGGGAATCGCGACCCGCTTCGGCCCGAAGGCTCCCATTTGCAGCCAGACCGAGCCTGAACCGGGTCCGCCGTTGTAAATGAAGAAAACGGGGCGCGAGGCATCGCGCGGCGTTTTCACATAGCTGGTGGTGACGACGACCGCTTCCTGCTTGCCGTCATTCGCGGTGAGGATCGTCTCGCCAATCGTTGCGCGATAATTGACGCGCTGCCCACCGAAAGTGCCTGAAAGATCGCGGGTGCGGACCTGCGGTTCGATAGTCTGGGCAGAGGCAGACAGCTTGTCCGAATGGTCGTCGGCATGGGCGGGCAATGCGGCGGTGAGGGCGGCGAGCGCTACGGCGCTGAGAAGAGCTTTCATGTTGCATGCCTATGCCAGCGCGCGCGCGCCCGCGCAATCAGCGCATCTTCCTCTGCGTCTTGCCGTAGCGCAGCTTGCGCGTGCCGGGGCGGCCTTCGGTCGACTTGCCCTTGATCGGGGCGAGTTTGACGCCTTCGTTGAGGCCTAGCTCGTCATTCTCCAGCCTGCGGATTTCATCGCGCAGGCGACCTGCTTCCTCGAACTCGAGATCGGCGGCGGCATTGCGCATCCGCTTTTCGAGATCCTCGATATAAGCGCGCAGATTGTGCCCGACGAGGTTGTTGACCTCCTCGTCACCCGTATCGACGGTGACGCCGTCCTTCGATGCCGCGTGGGCGACGATATCGGCGATTTCGCGCTTGATGGTCTGCGGCGTGATGCCGTGTTCTTCGTTGTATTCGCGCTGTTTCTCGCGGCGGCGCTCGGTTTCCGCCATGGCGCGTTCCATGCTGCCGGTGATGCGATCGGCATAGAGGATCACGCGGCCATCGACGTTACGCGCGGCGCGGCCGATCGTCTGGATCAGCGAGGTCTCCGAACGCAGGAAGCCTTCCTTGTCGGCATCGAGGATGCAGACGAGTCCGCATTCGGGGATGTCGAGTCCTTCGCGCAGCAGATTGATGCCGACCAGCACGTCATAGACGCCGAGGCGCAGGTCGCGGATCAACTCGATACGCTCCAGCGTCTCGACGTCGGAGTGCATGTAGCGCACCTTTACTCCCGCCTCGTGCATGAACTCGGTCAGGTCTTCGGCCATGCGCTTAGTCAGCGTGGTCACGAGGGTGCGATAGCCCTTCGCGGCTGTCTTCTTGCACTCCTCGATGCAGTCTTGGACCTGATCCTCGACCGGACGGATATCGACTGGCGGATCGATCAGGCCGGTGGGGCGAATGACCTGTTCGGCGAACACGCCGCCGGTTTGCTCCAGTTCCCAGCCGCCGGGTGTCGCGGAAACGCAGAAGGTCTGCGGGCGCATCGCGTCCCATTCGTTGAAACGCAGCGGCCGGTTGTCGATACAGCTCGGCAGGCGGAAGCCATATTCGGCGAGTGTCAGCTTGCGGCGGTGGTCACCTCGCGCCATCGCACCGATTTGCGGCACAGTCTGGTGGCTTTCGTCCACGAACAGCAGGGCGTTTTCGGGCAGGTATTCGAACAGCGTCGGCGGCGGTTCGCCGGGCAGGCGGCCCGTCAGGAAGCGGCTGTAGTTCTCAATTCCGGCACAAGAGCCTGTCGCTGCGATCATCTCGAGATCGAAATTGGTGCGCTGTTCGAGACGCTGCGCTTCGAGCAGGCGACCTTCCTCGTGCAGTTCCTTCAACCGCTCCTGCAACTCGAACTTGATCGCTTCGGTCGCCTGTTTCATCGTCGGGCCGGGCGTGACGTAGTGCGAGTTTGCATAGACCCGTACCTTGTCGAGGCTGGCGCCTTTCTTGCCGGTCAGCGGGTCAAACTCGCTGATCTCCTCGATCTCGTCGCCGAAGAAGCTGATGCGCCAGGCCATGTCCTCGTAGTGCGAGGGGAACAGCTCGAGATTGTCGCCACGCACGCGGAAACTGCCGCGTGCAAAGGCGGTGTCGTTGCGCTTGTACTGGAGCGCGACCAGCTTGCGGATCAGCTCGCGCTGATCGACGGTCTCGTCCTTCTTGATGTCGAAGACCATTGCCGAATAGGTCTCGACCGAGCCGATACCGTAGAGGCATGAGACAGAGGCGACGATGATCACGTCATCGCGTTCGAGCAGCGCCCGCGTGGCCGAGTGGCGCATGCGGTCGATCGCCTCGTTAACGCTCGATTCCTTCTCGATATAGGTGTCGGAGCGCGGGACGTAGGCTTCGGGCTGGTAGTAGTCGTAATAGCTGACGAAATACTCGACCGCGTTTTCGGGGAAGAAGCTCTTGAACTCGCCATAGAGCTGCGCGGCGAGGATCTTGTTGGGAGCGAGGACGAGTGCTGGGCGCTGCAAAGTCTCGATCACCTTCGCCATGGTGAAGGTCTTGCCGGAGCCGGTGACACCGAGAAGCGTCTGGGTCTGCTCGTTATCCCGCGCGCCTGCGACCAGTTCGGCGATCGCAGTCGGCTGGTCGCCAGCCGGTTCGTAGTCGGAGACGAGCTTGAATGCCTTGCCGCCGTCGCTCTTTTCAGGGCGGGCGGGTTTGTGAGGCGTGAACTCCCCGCTGGTGTCGGGTTCGTCCAGCCCTCTGCGAATTACCAATTCAGACATGCGCGAACATATGGGGCACACATTGTCGCTTCGCAACGGGCACCATCGGCTTACACTTTTCCGTTATTGATCTGCGCCAGGAAGGGGATGGTGATGGCATTGCGACATATCGGAACCTGCGCCGTGGCATTTGTCCTTGCAAGCTGCGCGGGCGACAATCCCGAGAATGTCCCGCTCTATGGCGAGTGGCAGCTCGTGACCAAGGTAGACGAGTTCTCCGTCGATGGCATGTCCTTGCCGGAGAGCAACTGGCCCCGCCAGTTTCACGATTTGGGCAAGACCGAGACAATTTGCGGCGAACCCTATTTCCTCGAACCGAAATGGCAGGAGTTCGACATCTTCCGCAATGCTTCGGTTGAGTGCGAGTTCGACCGCTATGACGTGACCCCTCAGAAAGTCACGGCGCGCGGCGTGTGCCCCGATGCGATCCCCGCAGCGAACTTCAGTCCGAAACTCTCGGTGGACGTGTCCCAGAATCCCGAGCGCTACCGGCTCTTCATCACGATGGCGGGCACGGCCACGCTGCCCAGCGGGAACGGTGATCGCTATCTCGAAGTAACGGCCGTCCAGACAGGAACGCGGTTGGGCGAGTGCTGACTATTCCGGGTGTTTGGCAGCGCCCGGCTCCTGATGTAGGCTTGTGCCGGACAGTTTCAGGAGGACATCTCATGCGTACCATCGCTCTTGCATTGGCATCTTCATCGCTCGCACTCGCGTCATGTGGAGGTGACGACGGCACCCCGGATTCCGGCCCCAGTGAGAACCTCAGCGCAGAAGAATTTGCCGAGCGCACGCGGGACAGCGCGATCAAGCCCGAGCCTGGCCAGTACCGCGTGAATATGGAAGTCCTCGAAGTCAGCATCCCCGGGGCACCGCAAGGCGCTGCAGACATGATGCGCGGCATGATGGGCGGTCAAACTCACCAATATTGCCTGACACAGGACGAAGTCGACGAGGGCTTCGAAAACATGGCGAAGCAATCGCAGGACGGCGACTGCACCTTCGATCGGTGGGACATCGACGGCGGCGATTTCGACGGCAAGATGACCTGCAATGTGCCCGGGCAGGGCAAGATGACGATGACGATGACCGGCACCGGCACGCCCACCCGCTCCGAAGTCAACATGACGATGCAGGGCAATATGGCAGGCATGGGCGATTCAACCATCCGCATGAAGGCAACGCACGAACGCATCGGCGATTGCGGCTAGGTGTCCGGGCTGGTCTGACCGCCATAAGACAAAGCGCGAAACCGATTGCTTCACGGGGCGTTCAGCGCTCGAAGGCAATGTTACGTTTCCATGGCAACGCGCGCACCTCTTTCGTCTCTCGCACCGTCCCGCTGGGCGGATAGCGAGCTTGCGCGCCGGGTGGCTCTGGCACGCGAGGTGGTCGAGGAGGATGCCCGGCGACCACGGATGAAGCGCCTCGCAGGTGAACTCGACTGGGTTGCCGAGCCCTTTCGCCGTCCATTCCGCCGGATACCGGTGGCGAAATGCGCCAATCCGCAGACGGTGATGGTGCTTCCCGGCTTCGCGACGCATCCCGTCCGGATGCGCTATCTCGCGCGTCAGTTGGAACGCGCCGGTCACCGAGCCAAACGCTGGGGGCTGGGTATGAATCTCGGTCCGCAGGAAGACACGCTGGACCGGCTGGAATCCCGACTGCTCGAACTGCGGCGGCGCAGCGGCAAACCGGTGGTCCTGCTCGGATGGAGCCTCGGGGGTATCTTTGCGCGCGAGCTGGCCAAGCGTCAGCCCGACGTGGTTGGCAAGGTCATAACCATGGGCTCGCCTTTCTCCGGTAGCCCTCGGGCCAATAATGTGTGGCGGATCTACCAGTTCGTCACAGGCCACCGTGTCGATGCCCCTCCCATCGAGGCGGTTCTGGCAGAAAAGCCGCCGGTTGAAACGGTCGCTTTCTGGAGCCCGCGCGACGGTATAGTCGACCCGCGCAGCGCATGCGGCAGGCCCGGAGAGCGTGATCGCGCGGTCGCCTTGCGCTGCACCCACATGGGCTTTTCCTATGATCCCGAGGTGGTCGAGGCCGTCCTGCGGGAACTGAATGACGACTAACCCTTTCATTATGTAAAGGTGCGTCTATCCTGACGCAGGAAATCATGTCGTTTTTCGGGGATCAATGAGCGGTCAGCAGGACCATTTCGATGAAATGCGCAAGCCTGATGGCTCTGTGCGTGCTGGCTATGAAGGCTATTGCGAGTGGTTCGACGAACAGGACCCGAAGTTCCTGAAGCGCAAGGACAAGGAAGCTGACGAGAGCTTCCGCCGCACCGGTATTACATTCAACGTCTATGGCGAAGGAGAGGCCGAAGAACGGCTCATTCCCTTCGACATGGTGCCACGCATCATCACCGCACCCGAATGGCGCAAGCTGACGCGCGGGATCGAGCAGCGGGTAAGCGCGCTCAATTCCTTCCTGTTCGATCTCTATCACCGTCAGGAGATCATTCGCGCTGGCCGCGTCCCGCAGCGCTTGTTCCAGAACAACGAGGCCTGGCTGCCCGAAATGGTCGGCTTCACGCCGCCGGGCGGCATCTACACCCACATTGTGGGGATCGACCTGGTCCGGACAGGCCCTGACGATTTCTTCGTGCTCGAAGACAATGCCCGCACGCCCTCCGGCGTCTCATACATGCTGGAAAACCGCGAGACGATGATGGGGATGTTCCCCGAACTCTTCTCGCGCGTTGCCGTCGAAACGGTTTCGAACTATCCGCGCCGGCTTGCTCGCAGCCTCGCTGCTTGCGCGCCAGACAGTACCGAGGGCAAGCCCACGGTCGCCGTGCTGACGCCGGGCATCTACAACTCGGCCTATTTCGAGCATGCGTTTCTCGCCGACCAGATGGGCGCGGAGCTTGTCGAGGCCGGCGACTTGCGAGTCCTTGGCGGCAAGGTGCAGATGCGGACCACTTCCGGGTTCAAGCCTGTCGACGTACTCTATCGCCGCGTCGACGATGAGTATCTCGATCCGCTGACGTTCAATCCCGACAGCATGCTCGGCATTCCGGGGATAATGGACGTCTATCGCGCGGGCGGGATCACCATTGCCAATGCACCCGGCACGGGAGTTGCCGACGACAAGGCTATCTACAGTTTCATGCCGGAAATCGTCGAGTTCTACACGGGGGAGAAGCCGCTTCTGCCCAACGTCGAAACCTGGCGCTGCGCAGATGACGACAGCCTCGGCTATGTGCTCGACAACCTGGCAGACCTCGTCATCAAGGAGGTCCACGGGTCGGGCGGCTATGGGATGCTGATCGGTCCGACGGCTTCGAGCAAGGAGCTCAAGGAGTTCCGGGAGAAGCTCGAGGCCAAACCCGAAAACTACATCGCCCAGCCGACGCTTTCGCTCTCGACCTGCCCGATCTTCACCAAGAAGGGGTTGGCGCCGCGACACGTGGACCTGCGGCCCTTCGTTCTGGTCTCGCCCAATGGCGTCGATATCACTCCCGGAGGCCTTACCCGCGTAGCGCTCAAGAAAGGGTCGCTTGTCGTCAATTCGAGCCAGGGAGGCGGCACCAAAGACACCTGGGTGCTGAAAGACTGATGCTCGGTAAAACAGCCAACGGACTGTTCTGGATGTTCCGCTATCTCGAGCGGGCGGAGAATACTGCCCGTCTGCTGGATGCCGGCTTGCGCATGGCGCTCACCCGCGATGTGGATACGGCCGAAGAAGAATGGCGTTCGGTCGTGGCGACGTCCGGCCAGAAGACGGGATACGAAGCCAAATACGACGATTACATCGGCAGCCAAGTGTGGAATTTCATTCTGCGCGACAAGGACAACCCGGCCAGCATTCGCGAAATGTTCGGTTCGGTCAGGACCAATGCCCGGCTAGCCCGCAACGCCATCAGCGGCGAATTATGGGAAGCGGTCAACGAAAGCTGGATGCGGCTCGAGAAGCTGCTCTCGCGGCCGGTCGGCCAAGGCAGCGTCGGTGAAGTCGTTCGCATGGTCCGTCTCGCCGGAACGCTCGTCCATGGCGCGATGGCTGGATCGATGCTGCGCAACGAAGGCTATCGCTTCGCGCGTGCAGGCACGTTCATCGAACGCGGTGACAGCACGGCGCGTATTCTCGACATCAAGTACTACCTGCTGCTTCCCTCATTGTCTTACGTCGGCACGAGCCTCGATACCGGACAATGGGATCAGGTGCTCAGGTCGGTAGCGGGCGACCGTTCCTTCACCTGGCTCAATGCCGGGCAAATCGATTCGCGCGCCATCGTAGAATTTCTCGTTCTCGACGATCGCTTTCCCCGGTCTCTGGCGTTCTGCCACGGCGCGCTCCGAGAACAACTGGCGGCTCTGGCAAGGATTCACGGCGGGGAGGGGACGTGCAACGAACTCATGCGCCGGGCTGATCTCGCACTGGCCGACATGGATACCGACGCAATTTTCGACGTGGGACTGCACGAGTTCCTTACACGGTTCATGGAGCGCAATGCCGGGATCGCGCATGCCATTGCCGAAGATTACAGGTTTCACGCATGAGGTTATCGATCCGCCACTCGACCCGCTATTCCTTCGGCGATCCGGTCGTCCATGCGCTGCAACGATTGCGGCTCAAGCCCAAGGAAACGCAGGGCCAGAAGATCATCGGCTGGGAGATGGAGTACGAAAACGCCGCGGTGGAGCTCGAATATGAAGACCAGCACTATAATACGGTGACGCTCGTTGCGGTCGAGCCGGGTGCCTGCGAGGTCGGGATAACCTGTCGCGGGATAGTCGATACGGAAGACAATGCAGGAGTCATCGGCAATCACTCGGGACATTTGCCCTTGTGGAGTTTCCTTGGACAGACCGAGCTCACCAGGCCGGGTCCCGCGATCCGCGATGTGATCAAGCGTTTGCCTCCGCCGGGCGACGGCAAGCTGGATTTTCTCCATGAACTTTCGGCGGTCATCCGCGACAAGGTGGATTACGAGGTCGGCAAGACCGGCCCTCGTACGACAGGCGAGGAATCGGCTGCGGCCGGCCATGGAGTCTGTCAGGACCACGCCCATATCTTCATAGGGGCCGCGCGTGCCGCCGATATCCCGGCGAGATACGTCAGCGGCTATCTGATGATGAACGACCGGATCGAGCAGGAAGCGACGCACGCTTGGGCGGAAGCGCATATCGACGGGCTCGGCTGGGTCGGCTTCGATATTTCGAATGGCATTAGCCCCGACCCGCGCTATGTGCGTGTCGCAACGGGGCGGGATTATCGCGACGCTGCTCCGGTGACGGGCATAAGCTTCGGCTCGGGCGAGCAGGTGCTCAATGTCGACGTTGCAGTCGAGCAGCAACAAGTAGAACAATAACAATGACATATTGCGTTGGAATGATGGTTGACCGCGGGCTGGTCCTGATGAGCGACACGCGCACCAATTCGGGTGTCGACAACATCTCGGTCTTCAAGAAGATGTTTCACTGGAACGTTCCGGGGGAGCGGATCATCACGGTGATGACCGCCGGAAACCTGGCGACGACCCAAACGGTCGTGAGCCAGCTGCAGGAGCGGAGCAAGACGCCTGAAGAGCGCGCCAGCTCGGTGTTGAGTGCGCCCACCATGTTCCAGGTCGTCAGCGAAATCGGGGCGCTCTTACGCACGACTATTGCCGAAAGCCAGGAGGCCAACGCCGCAGGCGGAAAAAGCCGCTTCACGGCCTCGATCATCGTAGCCGGGCAGATCAAGGGGATGGAGCCCCGCTTGTTCATGGTCTATCCCGAAGGTAACTTCATCGAAGCAAGCACCGACACGCCTTTCTTCCAGATCGGTGAGACGAAGTATGGCCGCCCGATCATCCTGCGCGGCTATGACCGGGAAATGAGTTTCGAAGACGCGGTCAAGCTTCTGATGGTGTCGTTCGATTCCACCCTCAAGGCGAACCTCTCGGTAGGCCTACCGCTGGACGTGATGGTCATTGCCCGTGACGCCTTCGAACCGACCCACCAGCATCGCGTCACTCTGGAAGATCCCTATTTCCAGGCGATCTCGTCAAGCTGGGGCGACGCGCTCAAAAGCGCCTTTCATTCACTGCCGGATTATAGTTTCTACACCGAGTGAATGGTTAACGCCGCTGCCTGAAGTAGAAACCCCGAGTAGGTTTAACGTAATTTTGCTCCGAAATGGATGATGTTTGGCGGCAGAAATGCTGATGATTGGAGCAAATTGCGTAAAGTTACATCCAATCTGGAATTAGTCTCGCGTGATTCGTGGTTAATGTCGCGTCAGTTTCGCGGTCATGACGAACAAAGCGACACTCCATTTCATCGACAGCTCGAGCCGGACCCGTGCAGAGCTTGCCAGGGCTGCCTTTTCACTTGGCCATCATGCCGAGGTCTATGGCGACATCAGCGAACTTTCGATCCATCCGCCCAGGAGCGGGATCGTCGTCGCTCGCGATAGCGTCGAGGAAGGAGGCGTTGCAGTAACGCTCGAACGCCTCGGCCGGCTCGGTATCTGGCTTCCATTGATCGCCTTCGCAGATCAACCGCGACCGGGCCGGATTGTCGAGGCCATCAAGGCTGGCGCGCTCGATTATCTCTCGCTCCCACTAGACTCGGTGAAGTTCGAACGCTGCCTCGCGCGCATTCAGGGCGAGGCGGAAGTCGTCGGGGAATCGCGCAAGCGCATGATCGACGCGCGCAATCGCATCGCCAACCTTTCGCGGCGCGAGCGCGAAGTCCTCGAATGGCTATCGGAAGGGAGCAGCAACAAGGCCATCGCGCGCGAACTCGACATCAGCCCTCGCACTGTCGAGATCCACAGAGCAAACATGATGTCGAAGCTTGGTGCGCGCCATGCGGCAGAAGCTGTCCGCCTCAAGATAGAGGCGCAGCTGGAGAACCGGGCGGTCTGACCGCGGTCGCTAGCAGCCCTTCGGGTTTAGCGGCAGAACCGCCCGTCTCCTTGCTCGAGATGGAAATGATCGCGGTGAGCGGCATTGTATGCCGGCCCGAGCACGGTGCCGAACCTCTTGCAGGCGCTCTTGTGCACGACGCGCAAGAACTCCTGTTCGGCCGCGCTGCCCTGCGACCAGTCATTGAGCACGCTTATCCGACGACCATCGGCCAGAACGAAAGCAGAGACATCGATCGCGGCGGCTTGCGAGTGGGCGGAGCGCCGATTGGTCCCGGCTACATTGCGGCAGGCATAGCTGCCCATCGTCTCGATACGCTCGACCGGGCTGCCAAGAATCTGACGGGCCGCGCGGTCGACACCGAAACGGGCCCAGGCGGCAAAGGTCTGTGCTGTGGGGCAAGTGACCGGGCCAATGTTGCTGACACCGAAATGTGCGCGATCGCCCTGAACTGCCGAAAGCTGCACCGCATTCACCGCCGAACAGCCGCCCCCGTAATAACGGTCGGGAAGGGGGGAGAAGCGCGAGCCGGTCTGACCCAGGCCCGCAAGACACATCTGCGCGTCTGGTGTACTCGCAACTGGCCGGGGCGCGGATACGGGCGCCTGCGATTGACTGGAGCGTTCAGGCACGGCCCCGCAAGCGGCGAGAGCAATGGCGCAACCAAGCGCTGGGATGGCGCGAAGAGGAAACATGCAGACCATGATCGGCGAACATGGTTAACGAAACCCTAATCACGCGGCAGGTGGTGCTGAGCCCGCCACGGTACGATGGCCATGCGCGCCCGGAGCAGAGAAGCTGACGGAACACGCCAGTCGTCCGGCCAGCGATCGCGCCGCTGTATACGCTCAGGACGGCAGCTCTTCTGCCACCTGCTCCCACAGTTCGATCTTCACGCCATCGGGATCAAGCAGCCAGGCGAACTTGCCATACCCCTCGTCCACACTGTCGATGACGTGGACGTCCTTCTTGTTGAGCTGGGCTATGAAGCCATCGAGGTCATCGACCCTCAGGTTGATCATGAAGGCGCCTTTGCCCGGCTTGATGTAGGTTTCATCCTTGAAGTGGCTGATCAGCGAATAGGGATTGGACTTGGTCTCTTCGGACCACGCAAGCTGCGGCCCATATTCGCCATCGATGCCGAGCACGTCGCGATACCAGGCGCGGGTCGCTTCGGGGTCCTTGACGACATAGAAAACTCCCCCAAGCCCCGTAACCTTTGCCATCATTGCTCTCCTCAGGCGTGTGCTGGTTCCCCGCCAGCGTAGGTCATCCGGCTGACAACGACAATCGCGAGCCATGCGAGGATGAAGCCGGGCACGATTTCATAGAGTCCCTGTCCGCCGATGAAGTCCGAGTTCCAGCCGAGCGCGATCCAGATCGCGACCGTAGCGGCGCCGGTGACGAGGCCGGCCAGCGCGCCCGCGCCGGTCATGCGATCCCAGGTCAGCGACAGGATGATGAGCGGCCCGAATGCCGCGCCGAAACCGGCCCATGCATTGGAGACTAGGCCCAGCACCTCGCTCTCGGGATCGGCTGCGATTCCGATAGCGGCCAGCGCCACCAGAGCGACGCAGATGCGGCCTACGTTGACCGCTTCACGCTCGCTGGCATTCTTGCGCAGGAACAGACGATAGAAATCCTCGGTCAGCGAGCTGGAGGATACCAGCAGCTGCGAACTGATCGTGCTCATGATCGCGGCGAGCAATGCCGCGAACAGGAAGCCTGTGACCAGCGGGTGGAAGAGCAGGTCGGATAGCACGATGAAGATCGTCTCCGGGTCCTCGACCACGATGCCGTTGCGCTCTGCATAGGCGCGTCCGGCGGCCCCGACACCGATGGCACCGATCAGCGCCACACCCATCCAGCCGAGGCCGATATTGCGTGCAGTCGCGACTTCCTTGACGCTGCGCACAGCCATGAAGCGCACGATGATATGCGGCTGGCCGAAATAGCCCAGCCCCCAGGTCACCGCGCTGATAAAGCCGATGGCAGTCAATCCGTACGACAGGCTGAGGAAGCCCTCCTGCGGAATGGCTCCAATGGAATCGCCGCCGCTTCCTCCGGGGCCGAACATGACCACAAGCGGCATGACGACGAGAGCCACAACCATGATGCAGCCCTGCACGAAGTCGGTCAGGCTGACGGCGAGAAAGCCGCCGACCATAGTGTAGGCGAGGACCACTAGCGCGGTGATCCAGATGCCGAGCATGTAATCGCTCATGCCGGTATTGGGGAGGATTCCCGCAAAGGCGGTTTCGAACAGCTTGCCGCCGCCGACGAGGCCGGCCGCGGTGTAGACAGTGAAGAAGGCAACCACCACGATGGCCGAAACAACCCGCAGAGAAACGGCGCGTTCGGGGAAACGATTTGCGAGAAACTCCGGGATGGTGAGCGCATTGCCGTAGCTTTCGGTCTGGGCGCGCAGTCGCGGCGCGACGACGACCCAGTTGACCACGGCGCCCAGGAAGAGGCCGATACCGATCCATGCTTCGACCAGTCCGCCAGCGTAGAGCGCGCCGGGCAGGCCGAGCAGCAGCCAGCCTGACATGTCGGATGCACCGGCGCTCAGTGCGGCGACCGATGGGGGCAGGTTGCGTCCCGCCAGCAAATAGCCCTCACTGGTATCGGTGGATCGTTTCCATGCGAACAAGCCGATCCCGATCATGAGGATGAAATAGAGTGCGAGTGTGATGAGTGTGCCGGTCTGCATGTATGGCCGCGTAACAGGACCGAGGGGAATTGGCCACAGTGTGTCTACACTGCATCATTCTCGGCATTTGACCTCGCGATATGCATCGCTATGCGTTGTTGCAATGCAGCGAAACTTGCTTTCAGGCTCTCAACTTGCGCCGCCGCCAATGCTCTCGACCCTTTTGCGGGAGCGCAGCGTAGCGCTGTTTCTCGATTTCGACGGGACTTTGGTCGACATTGCGCAAGGGCCGGATGCGATCATGGTGCCGGAGGGCCTGCGAGACCATTTGTTGCAATTGGATGCAGCGCTCGAAGGTCGATTGGCCTTGGTGTCGGGTCGCTCGCTTGCCGACCTCGAACGGCACCTTGGACCGGTGCCGATAGCGCGCGCAGGCTCTCACGGCGCCGAATGTGTCCTCGGCGACGGACGGATGATCGGAGAGCCCCCTGCGCCAGTGCCCCAGGCGCTCAAGGCCGAACTGGCCAAGCTGGAAGAAATGCACTCGGGCCTGGAGATCGAGCACAAGAGCTTCGGTATCGGTATGCACTATCGTGCTGCGCCCGATCTCGAAGGCACGATTGTCGAACAGGGGCGTATCCTAGCGAGTAGCTATGGCATGACGATCAAGCAGGGAAAATGCGTGGTGGAATTGATGACGGCCAAAACGGATAAGGGCAGGGCAGTGCGCAGTTTCATGGAAATAGAGCAATTTGCGGGCGCGATGCCGGTATTCGTCGGCGACGACATAACCGACGAGGACGGCTTCGCTGCCAGCGGGGAATTCGACGGCTTCGGCATCGCGGTCGGAGAGCGTGAGCCGAAGCTTGCCCGTTACCACCTTGCGTCAACCGATGCGGTTCGATCATGGATGCAGCTATGAACCAGTCCAATCCACCGGCAAGCCTGGAGCTATGGCCCATCGGCAATTGTCAGATGAGCGCCATGGTCGACGAGCGCGGCGCCATCACCTGGGGCTGCATTCCCCGTGTCGACGGCGATCCCGTGTTTTGCTCGCTTCTCAATGGCGACCGCAAGGACGACGGGGTCTGGCGGTTCGAACTGGTCGGACAGGTTTCGGCGCGGCAGGAGTATATTCGCAATACGCCGAACCTCGTCACGACCCTCGAGGCCGAGGACGGCAGCGCGGTCGAGATCCTCGATTTCTGCCCGCGGTTCGAACGGTCGGGGCGAATGTACCGCCCGGTTGCGGTGGTGCGTATTGTCCGGCCCATCGCCGGAAATCCGCGCATCAAGGTGCGCTTGCGGCCGATGACGAACTATGGCGCCGAACTGGCGAAGACGACCAACGGCACCAATCATATCCGCTATCTGGTCGGTTCGCAGGCCCTGCGTCTCTCGACCGATGCTTCTGTCGGCTATGTGCTGGAAGAGCGCGCCTTTCGCGTCGAAGACGACACGCATTTCTTCCTCGGCCCTGACGAACCCTTTTCGGGTAACCTGCGCGAGGAAGTGCGCCACATGGAGCAGCTCACTCGCAAGTATTGGCAGCACTGGGTGCGCGGGCTGGCGACACCCTTCGAATGGCAGGACGAGGTCATTCGCTGCGCGATCACGCTCAAACTGTGCCAGCATGAAGAGACGGGTGCTATTGTCGCCGCGCTGACCACCTCCATTCCCGAAGCGCCCGGTAGCGAACGCAATTGGGACTACCGGTTCTGCTGGATCCGCGATTCCTATTACACCGTGCAGGCATTGAACCGGCTGGGCGCGCTGGACGTGCTCGAGAAATATCTCGCCTACCTGCGTAACATCATCGATTCCTGCCAGGGCGGACAGATCCAGCCGCTCTATTCGGTGATGGGCGAAAGCGAGCTCGACGAAAGGGTCGCCGAAGACCTCGCCGGCTATCGCGGCATGGGACCGGTGCGCGTGGGCAATGCCGCCTACACACAGGTCCAGCACGATTGTTACGGCCAGATCGTGCTTCCGACGGTTCAGGGATTCTTCGATTTCCGCCTCCTGCGAAGAGCGGACGAGGCAGACTTCGCCAGTCTCGAAGAGGTCGGCGAGATGGCCTGGCGGATGCACGACCAGCCAGATGCGGGACTTTGGGAATTCCGGACGCGGCAGGAGGTCCACACCTACTCGGCGGTGATGAGCTGGGCCGCATGTGACAGGCTGGCGAATGTCGCCGAGTATCTGGGCAAGGCGGATCGCGCGGCGCTGTGGCGCGAAAGGGCCGACGCCATCCGCGAGCGCGTGCTAACGGAAGCATGGAAGGAAAATGGCGGGGAGGGCCACTTCACCGCATCGTTCGAGAGCGACTACCTCGACGCGAGCCTGCTGCAACTGGTCGAACTACGGTTCGTCGATCCGTCGGATGAAAAGTTTCTTTCGACCTTCGATCAACTCGAAAAGGCGTTGCGCCGCGGCGAACACATGCTGCGTTATGCTGCCGAAGATGATTTCGGGCTGCCGGAAACCGCATTCAACATCTGTACGTTCTGGTTGATAGAGGCGCTGGCTCTCGTCGGACGCAAGGACGAGGCGCGAAAGCTTTTCGAGGCGATGCTTT
Organism: Altererythrobacter xiamenensis; assembly: GCF_900177715.1. Lineage (GTDB taxonomy): Bacteria > Pseudomonadota > Alphaproteobacteria > Sphingomonadales > Sphingomonadaceae > Erythrobacter > Erythrobacter xiamenensis. The sequence continues at coordinate 99,293 of NZ_FXWG01000003.1, forward strand.
CGCATCGCACCAAGTCGGGCCTCCTGAGCGAAGATCTCGATTTCGAGACGGGCGAACTCTGGGGCAATTTCCCGCAGACCTACTCGCTCGTCGGGATCATCAATTGCGCAGGACTGTTGTCCAAGAGTTGGAACACAGTGAGATGAGCAGACTATGAGATGAGCAGATTAATCGTCATTTCGAACCGTGTCGCAGTGCCAAAGGCGCGCGGTGCGGCGGGTGCACAAGGCGGCCTGGCGGGCGCGCTTCAGGCGGCATTGAAGCGAAACAAGGGTTTGTGGTTCGGTTGGTCGGGCAAGGAGGTCGAAAACCCTTCCGCAGAGCCTGACGTCCAGACATCCGACGGCGTCACCACCGCAACGATCGACCTCAAGCATCAGGATATCGAGGAATATTATAGCGGTTACGCCAACTCCACGCTTTGGCCGCTTTTCCACTATCGCATCGACCTGACGGAGTATGAACGCGAAACCGGGATCGGTTACGAGCGGGTCAACGATCTTTTCGCAAATACCGCCGCCCCGCTGATCGAGCCCGATGACCTCGTCTGGGTGCATGATTATCACTTCGTCCCGCTGGGCGAGCGCCTCCGCCGGCAGGGCATCAAGAACCGTCTCGGCTTCTTCCTGCATACGCCCTGGCCGCCGACACGCCTGCTGGTGTCGCTGCCCTATCACGAGCGCCTGGTGCGCTCCCTGCTCGAATATGACGTGGTCGGTTTCCAGTGCGACGAATGGCTCGAAAGCTTCCTGCATTATTGCCGCAAGGAACTGGGCGCGGATGTAAACGAGGATACGGGCGAGATACGGCTCGATGATCGCAAGGTGCTCGCCCGGTCCTATCCGATCGGTATCGACTATGCCCATTTCACCGGCTCGGGTGACAGCGGCGAAGCGCGCCAGGCCGAGCAGCGCGTCATATCGAGTACGCGGCGACGCATTGCGATGATCGGGGTCGACCGGCTCGATTATTCCAAAGGGCTGCCGGAGAAGATGGACGGCTTCGCCCGTTTTCTCGAGCGTAATCCCGGGCGCAACCAGGACATCGTGTTCATCCAGATCGCCCCGCCGAGCCGCGAAGGTCTCGAATCCTATCAGCAGATCAGGGAAGAGCTCGAACAGAAAACCGGCCAGATCAACGGCGCGCATTCGCGCATCGATCTCGTGCCCATCCGCTACGTGAACGAGGGGCATTCGATGGCGGAGCTCTACGGTATCTACCGGGCGTCCAAGATCGGCTTCGTCACTCCGCTGAGAGACGGGATGAACCTCGTCGCGAAAGAGTATGTCGCAGCGCAGGACCCGGAGGATCCGGGCGTTTTGATCTTGTCACAGTTCGCCGGGGCGGCCCAGCAGCTCGACGAAGCGGTGATGGTCAATCCACACAGCCCGGACGATATCGCACGGGCTATCCGCAAGGCACTCGATATGCCTTTGGACGAGCGCAAGCGGCGCTGGGAAAAACTGCATGCCAGCGTGCGCGACGATGACATCGCGAAGTGGACGCAGAACTTCGTGACCGACCTGGAAAACGCCGGCTAGGCGGCGATCTTACGCGTCGCCGCCCCTACGCCTCGCCGCCTTTACGCTTAGCCTTCTTGCGCTCGTGCGGGCAAAGCAGCGCCTTGCGCAGGCGGATCGACTGCGGCGTCACTTCGACCATTTCGTCATCGTCGATGTAGGCGATCGACTGCTCCAGGCTCATCCGGCGCGGCGGGGTGAGGCGGATCGCATCATCCTTGCCTGAAGAACGGACGTTGGAGAGCTGCTTGGCCTTCATCGGATTGACTTCGAGATCGTCGGGCTTGGCGTTCTCGCCGATCACCATGCCCTCGTAGACCTTCGCCTGCGGGCCGATGAACAGCTCGCCGCGCTCCTCCAGCATGTTGAGCGCATAGGCGACAGCCTCGCCATCGCCATTGGAGATCAGCACGCCGTTGATACGGCCTTCGATCGGACCCTTGTAAGGACCATACTTCTCGAACAGCCGGTTCATGATGCCGGTCCCGCGCGTGTCGGAGAGGAACTCCCCGTGATAGCCGATCAGGCCGCGCGAGGGGGCGGAGAAGGTGATGCGGGTCTTGCCCTGGCCCGACGGGCGCATCTCGACCAGCTCCGCCTTGCGGCGCTGCATCTTCTCGACGACCGTTCCCGAGTGATCGTCATCGACGTCGATCACCACGGTTTCATAAGGCTCCATGCGCTGCCCGTCTTCCTCGCGGAAGAGAACTTTGGGGCGGCTGATGCCAAGTTCGAAACCTTCGCGGCGCATCGTTTCGATCAGCACGCCAAGCTGCAATTCGCCGCGTCCTGCAACCTCGAAACTGTCCTTGTCGTCGCTTTCCGTAATGCGAATGGCGACGTTGGTTTCGGCTTCGCGGAAAAGGCGGTCGCGGATGAGGCGACTGGTTACCTTGTCACCCTCGCGGCCTGCGAGCGGGCTGTCATTGACGGCAAAACGCATGGCAAGCGTCGGCGGATCGATCGGTTGAGCCGCGATCGGTTCGCTGACGGAGGGGTCTGCGATCGTGTTGGCGACGGTTGCTTTCTCGAGGCCGGCGAGCGCGATGATGTCGCCAGCCTTGGCGCTTTCGACCGGCACACGCTCCAGACCATCGAAGCTCATCAGCTTGGTGGCACGGCCGGTCTCGACGACCTTCCCGTCCATGTCGAGCGCGTGGATCGGATCGTTGAGCTTGATCGTGCCGGACTGGACACGGCCGGTCAGCACGCGGCCCATGAAATTGTCACGATCGAGCAGCGTCGCGAGGAAGGTGAACGGGCCACTTTCGTCGAGGCCCGGTTCGGGCACATGCTCGGTGATCAGTTTGAACAGCGGCTCCAGCGTGCCGTCGCGCGCGTTCTCGTCGGCGCTGGCGTAGCCGTCACGCCCGCTGGCGAAGAGCGAGGGGAAGTCGAGCTGTTCGTCGGTCGCGTCGAGCGATGCGAAGAGATCGAAGACTTCGTCGAGTACTTCCTGCGGGCGTCCGTCGGGACGATCGATCTTGTTGACGACGACGATCGGCTTGAGACCGAGCGCCAGTGCCTTGCCGGTCACGAATTTGGTCTGCGGCATCGCACCCTCGGCGCTGTCCACAAGCAGGATCACCCCGTCGACCATGCTCAGGATACGTTCGACTTCGGCACCGAAGTCGGCGTGGCCCGGCGTATCGACGATGTTGATCCGCGTGTCGTTCCACTCGACCGAAGTACACTTGGCGAGAATGGTGATCCCGCGTTCCTTTTCGAGGTCGTTCGAATCCATCGCGCGCTCTTCCACGCGCTGGTTGTCACGGAAGGTGCCCGATTGGCGGAACAGCTGGTCAACAAGCGTGGTCTTGCCGTGGTCGACGTGGGCGATAATCGCCACGTTGCGAAGGGAGGTGGTCATGATTGGCCTTGGGTAGAGGGGTAGGGCGCCTTGTTGCGCCGCACAATTACGGGCGCCGTTAGCGGAAGCAGACACTTACGGCAAGTGGGCTGAGATAAAGAGACCTTCTTCTTCGGGCCGTCACACTGTGTCCCGCTTGCAACATGACATCAGGTAACCCCCGAAGTCATTGGCTTTCCAACTTGTTTAGCTCCCGCTGTCCCTCTAATCGGGCGCAGTTCAGACCGATCAACGCGCACTTGGGGATGTGCGTCGGCCCCTGACCCCCCGAGTGAGAGAGGAGTTTTCATGCGTTCGTTTATTTCCGGTTCTGCCGGTTCCAACCGCTATGCCCTGCTTGCAGGCGCTGCTGCTGTAGCCCTGTCCCTTCCTGGCGCTGCCTTTGCCCAGGATCAGGAACTGGCTGAGCCCGATGCCGACGAGATGCCGCTCGAAACCGAAGAGCAGGACCTCGGCAACGTCATCGTCGTCACCGCGACCAAACGTGAGCAGACGCTTCAGGAAACCCCGATTTCGGTCAGCGTCACCAGCGGCGAAACGCTGCAGCAGGCGCAGATCCGCGACGTGCTCGACCTGCAGACCGTTACCCCGTCGCTGCGCGTCAGCCAGCTGCAGACCTCGTCGGCCTCGACTTTCATCATTCGCGGCTTCGGCAATGGCGATAACAACTTCGGCATCGAACCGTCGGTCGGTGTCTTCATCGACGGCGTATTCCGCTCGCGTTCGGCCGCGGCCCTGTCCGACCTTCCCAACGTCCAGCGCATCGAAGTTCTCAACGGTCCGCAATCGACGCTGTTCGGCAAGAACGCTTCGGCTGGCGTTATCTCGGTCGTGACGCGCGAACCGCAGTTCACTTTCGGCGGAAGCGTCGAAGCGGTTTACGGCAACTACAACACCTTCGTGCTCAAGGGTGACGTAACCGGCCCGATTACCGACACGGTCGCCTTCTCGCTCGACGGCAGCTATCAGCGCCGTGACGGCTACGCCAAGATCGTGAACCTCGACGAGGACATCAACGATCGCAATCGCTGGTCCACGCGCGCCCAGCTGCTGTTCGAACCGAGCCCCGACCTCAAGATCCGCGCGATCGCCGACTATTCGCGCATTGACGAAGTGTGCTGCCAGGTCGGCACGCTGATCGCCGGGCCCGCGGCAGGTGCGATCACCGCGTTGGGCGGTCAGTTCAGCCCGCCGAGCGACTTCTTCGAGTACGAAAGCTATCTCAACCAGGTACCGACCAACGAAGTCGACAATTACGGCGCTTCGATCCAGGCGGACTGGAATATCGGCGCGTTCACGCTGACCTCGATCACGGCCTATCGCGAACTCGAAAACTTCTTCGAATCCGATATCGATTTCGCCAGCGTGGACAACTCGACCGAGTTCCGCGACCAGAAGGTCGAGACCTTCACCCAGGAATTCCGCCTGACGTCGGACTTCGACGGTCCGCTGAACTTCCTGCTCGGCGGCTTCTATTTCGACGAGACGATCTCGCAGGAAAGCGGCCTTCGTAACGGAACGCAGATCCGCGACTTCTTCGAACTCCTTGCCGGAGCCGATCCGGTGGCGGTCCTGACGGGTCAGCCAAGCCTCTTCAACGCGGTTGAAGCAGGTCTCGGCCTGCCGCAGGAAAGCATCTTCGGCACCGCGCTGCTCAGCGATGAGCGCTTTGGCTTCGACAACACCGCATGGTCGGTCTTCGGCACGATCGATTTCGAACCGTTCGACGGTCTCGTTTTCACAGTCGGCGGCAACTATACCGACGACAAGAAGGACTTCGAACTCAGCCAGACGAGCTTCGATCCGCTTGCGAATATCAATCTGGTCGATGCCTTCATCGTCGGGGGTATCGCCCAGGCGCTCGCCATCCCGCCGAGCCAGGTGACGCCGGATGTCATCAACGGATTTGCGACCAATCCGGCAACTGCACCGTTCTTTGCAGGAATCGCGGCCGCGGCGGTTGATCCGGCGCAGAACCAGCTGCTGGCGCTCCAGCCGTTCCAGTTCATCCCGCCCTTCCTCGACGTGCCGAACGCCGTGGAAGACGGGAAGACCCGTGACGACAAGTTCACCTACCTGCTGCGTGCTGCCTATCAGATCTCGAACGAGGTCAATGTGTACGCAAGCTACGCAACCGGCTTCAAGGCGAGCTCGATCAACCTGTCGCGTGACAGCCGTCCGCTGAACACCGACTACATCGCCGGGCCGCGCGGTTCGACGATCCTTGCGCCGTCCTCGCCGATCCGCGACGCAGGTTTGGCAGTTCCTAACCTGTCGACCGGTTCACGCTTTGCCGGACCGGAGGAAACCGAGGTCTACGAAGTCGGCCTCAAGGCACAATGGCCGGGCTTCGGTTTCAACCTCGCCCTGTTCGACCAGACGATCGAAGGCTTCCAGAGCTTTGCCTTCACCGGAACGGGCTTTGCCCTGCGCAACGCGGGTAAGCAGTCGGTCAAGGGCTTCGAGTTTGACGCGACGGCAACGCCGACCGATGGTCTCGTGCTGACCTTCGCGTTGACGCACCTCGATCCGCTGTATGACGACTTCCCGGGCAGCGTGCTCGGCGACCTGACCGGTCAGCGTCCGGGTGGCATTCCGTCGTGGGCTATCGCCACCAGCGCGACCTACACCCACGAGTGGGACAGCGGCACCCGTTTGATCACCCGCGTCGACTACAACCATGAGTCGAACACGGACATCAACAACGGCCTGCCAACCTATAACGCTCAGCTCGGCAACACCGAGATCTTCCGCCGTGAAGTCAACCTGGTGAACGGGTCGATGACGCTGGCCCTGAACAACGGCCTCGAAGTGGGCGGTTACGTGCGTAACCTGTTCAACGATCAGTACATTCTGACGGTCTTCGACGGCGTTGCCCAGGCAGGTACGGTTCTCGGCTATCCCAGCCAGCCGCGCACCTATGGCGGTGTCGTACGCTTCAAGTTCTGATCCTCACGGATCATCGAAAACAGGAAGGGGTCGGTGAAAGCCGGCCCCTTTTTGCGTCTGCCAGCGGGCTGGTGATCGAATGATCTCTTTTCGCAGGGGGTCTGCGCCGGCGGTTAGTCTTCTGCGAGGCCGACGCCGATTGTGGCGCGGGGCTGGTCCATTTCGGTGCTGGCGACCGGATAGGCGCAATAGTCCGCCGCATAATAGGCCGCCGGGCGATGGTTGCCCGACAGGCCCACGCCGCCGAACGGTGCCTTTGAAGAGGCGCCGTTGGTCGGGCGGTTCCAGTTGATGATCCCGGCGCGAACATTGGCCCAGAACCGGTTGTAGTCCTGCGGGCTGCCGCCGATCAGCGAGGCGGAGAGACCGAAGCGCGTATTGTTCGCCTCGCGGATTGCCGCGTCGAAATCGCTCACCCGAATGACCTGGAGGATCGGTCCGAACAGCTCGACGTCGGGCCGATCCTGCATGTTCGTGACGTCGATGATGCCGGGCGTGAGGAAGGGGCGGTGGTTATTCTCGCGCCGCATATGCTTGAGCACCTTGCCGCCATGCGTCAGCAGGTGGACGAAGCTCTCCTGAAGGCGTGTCGCAATTTCATTGTCGATCACCGGGCCCATGAATGGCTGCGGCTCGTCGAACGGCGCGCCGACGATCAGCTTGTCCGTCAGTTTGAGCAGTTCGTCCATCAGCGGGGCGTAGAGATGCTCCAGCACCACCAGACGGCGCGCAGCGGTGCAGCGCTGACCGGCAGAGGTGAAGGCCGATTGCACGATCAGCACTGCTGCCTCGTGCAGTTTCGGCGTGTCGATCACGACGATCGGGTTGTTGCCACCCATTTCCAGCGCGACGATCTTGGCCGGGTTGCCCGATAGCGTCTTGTTGATCGCGATGCCGCCCTGGAGCGATCCTGTGAACAGGACACCGTCGATATTCGCGTTGGAGATCAGGCGTTTGCCTTCCTCGACACCGCCGACCACCATCTGGATGACATCTTCGGGCACTCCGGCCTTGTGGAACAGCTTCACCAGAAACTCGCCGGTCGCGAGTGTCTTCTCGCTCGGCTTGAACAGCACCGTATTGCCGGCGATCAGCGCGGGTACGATGTGGCCGTTGGGAAGGTGCGCCGGGAAGTTGTAGGGGCCCAGCACGACCATCACGCCATGCGGTTTGTGTCTGACGGCGGCTGTGCCTTGAAGTGCGCTGTCGAGCCGCTTCTTGCCCGTGCGTTCTGCATAGGCACCGACCGAGATTTCGACCTTTCCAATCACCGAGTCCACCTCGGTACGGGCTTCCCAGAGCGGTTTGCCCGTTTCGCGCGCGATCAGATTGGCAAACTCGTCGGCTGCGGCGCGCACTTCATTGGCGAAGCGACGGACGATCTCGATACGGTTGGCAAGCGGTTGAGAAGCCCATTCGGGAAACGCCCTTCGCGCGTTCTGGACGCACAACCCGATGTCACTGACATCGCCCTGCCAGAATGCCTGCCCTGTCGCGGGCTCGGTAGAAATGAACTCTTTTATTTCCACTCCGGGCTTCCCGTCCCTGTTGTTTGTTGCGTTAGTCGCCTCGACCCGATTTGAAAAGCTCCATGTCCCTCATATGTCAGGGCAAATGACCTGCCGGTTCGGGCGGCTCGCCATGCGCTGCACCCATTCGGCGCACCAGCGCGATCTTTTCCTCCAGTGCGGACCAGTCGTCCCGCTCTGCGATCGCCGACCAGATTGTTTCCATCTCGTCGATCAGCATCGATTGCGGCGCGCCTTCCTCCCAGTATTCGTGCACGTCTTCTACGGCGCGGTAGTTAGCCAGCGCCTCACCCAACTCACCTGTGGCACGCCGGCCGCCGCGGTGCTCGTAAAAGAATGTATCGGGCTGGACCTTGCTCTCGCGCATCGCCTGTTCGCACAGGGAGACGAGCTTTGCATCATCCTCGGCTCCGCGCGGCTCGATGCCCATCCGCCAGCACCAGCGCCGGGCGATCGCCTCCATGTAGAGGGGGCCGAACCGGTTCATCGCCGCAAGCAGCGGATCGGCTTCGGTTAGCAGGCGAAGGGCAACAGCGAACTGACCGCAATTCCAGTGCAGTGCCTCGGGCTGACGGCCGAAGGAATAGAGACCGCTCTGATCGAAATAGGCGGCAGTGAAGCCCGGGTCCCACTCCGGCAACCAACGCCATGGGCCATAGTCGAAGCTTTCGCCCGAGATGTTCATGTTGTCGGTGTTGAGCACACCGTGAACGAAACCTGCGACCATGTAGCTGGCAGCGAGGTCCGCCATCCTCTCGACCACCTGGTGCATCAGGATGACAGCTGGCTCGTCACGGCCCGGCGCGTCCTCTGGTGGCGGAGGACCGGGAAACTGGGTGAGGCAGTAATCGACCAGCGCCGCCATATGCTCCTGTTCCTGCAGCGCAAGGAGGCGCTGAAAGGTACCTATGCGGATGTGACCGTGGCTGAGGCGAACCATGACGGCCGATCGCGCGGGTGAGGGCTCGTCCCCGCGTTCCAGCTCTTCGCCCGTCTCGACGACGGAGAAAGTCTTGGAGGTGTAGACCCCTTGCGCTTCGAGCATTTCGGTTGCCAGGATTTCGCGCACGGCGCCCTTGAGCGTCAGGCGACCGTCCGCCGTCCGGCTATAGGGCGTGCGACCCGAACCCTTGGTCCCGAGATCCAGCAGGCGATCCGCTCCATCGCGCATCTGGGCGAACAGAAATCCTCGCCCGTCGCCGATATCTGGATTGTACACGCGGAACTGATGCCCGTGGTATTTGAGAGCGAGCGGCTGCGGCAGGTTCGCTTCGAGCGGTTCGAAGCGACCGAAGTGCTGCCGCCATTGGTCGTCGGACAAATCACTCAGCCCGACAGCGGCGGCCCAGCGATCATTGCGAAAGCGCAGCTGTGTTTCGGGAAAATCGGCTGCGGTCACGGGATCTGCAATCCAGTCGGAAAGCTCCAGCAAGGCAGTGTCGGGCCGGTAATCGGCGGCTTGCGGTTCGGCGCGCATGTCGCGATAGTGGGGACTGCAGGGGGCAAGCGCAAGCGGGCAAGCCCCCAGTCGCACATGAACGCAATCCGGGAAGGCCCCCAACAAGCATGGAATTGCCATATAGCGACCGTTTCTGGACTTCTCCGGACGGTCTCAAACTTCATTACCGCGAATATCCGGCAGCGGAGGGCGCCTCCGCTGATCGGCCGCCTGTATTCTGCATGCACGGCCTCACCCGCAACACACGGGACTTCGCCGACCTGGCCGAACATCTCGCAAGCGCCGGCTGGCGCGTGATCGTTCCCGACATGCGCGGACGCGGCGACAGCGACTATGCCAAGGATAGCGCGAGCTACAATCCGCTGACCTATGTTGCCGATATCGAAGCCCTGCTGACAGATCAGGAGATCGAGCGGTTCGTATCAATCGGCACCTCGTTAGGCGGCTTGATGACGATGATGCTCGCGCTGGCGAAGCCCGGCCGGATCGCAGCCGCCGTCCTCAACGATATTGGCCCGGAGGTCGAGGCGGCAGGGATCGAGCGCATTTCGGGATATGTCGGACAAGGCGGGAGTTTCCCCACCTGGATGCATGCCGCACGGCACCTTGCCGATGCCCACGGCGAGGCCTTTCCCGATTTCGCGCTCGAAGACTGGCTCGCCATGGCAAAGCGCACCATGGTGGTCGGCCAGAACGGGCGTATCGCTTTCGATTATGACATGGCGATTGCCGACCCCTTCAAGGAGGGCGGCGACAATGCCGCACCAGCGAACCTTTGGCCTGCGTTCGAGGCTCTCAAAGGCATTCCCTTGCTCTTGCTGCGCGGCGGACTCTCCGATCTCATCACGCCTGCGACTGTGGCGCGGATGGAGCAGCTGCATGGTGATATGAAGACCGTCACGGTGCCGCGTGTCGGTCATGCACCGACACTCGACGAACCCGAGGCGCGCGAAGCCATTGATGCCTTGCTGGAGCGCGTTGAATGAGCGGGGCCGCCGCTGAAACGCCCCGCGTTCTGCATTGCCATTCCAGTTTCAATCCCGGTGGGAAGGAGCTGCGCTGCGTCCAGCTGATCAATGCGTTCGGGCGCGGCCTCCGCCACTCGATCGTGTCGGGGATGGCGAATGCCACCGGGGCCGCAAAAGCGATCAAGCCGGGAATGCTGGTCGATTTTCCGGCGGATTTTCCCGCGCTGCAGGGCAGACCGACCCCGGGTCGTCTCAAGGCAATCGCGCAGGCTCTGAAGCCCTATGACCTTGTCCTCACGTACAATTGGGGCGCGATCGACGTCGTCATGGCGCACACGCTGTTCAAGGATGCGCTTGGCCTTCCGCCGCTGATCCATCACGAAGATGGTTTCAACGAGGATGAGACGTCGAAACGGAAATGGACGCGCAACTGGTACCGGCGCATCGCACTCGGCAAAGCAGCGGGGCTGGTGGTGCCTTCGGAGGTGCTCGAAGGCATTGCGCTCACCGAATGGGAACAGCCCATCGGCAGGATCAAGCATATCCCGAACGGGATCGACACCGCAGCCTTCGCGAAGAAGCCGAAGCCCGACAGCCTGCGCAACCTGATCAAGCGCGATGGCGAGTGCTGGGTCGGGACAATGGCAGGGCTCAGGCCGGTCAAGCGGCTGCCCGCAATGGTTCGCGCAATCGCCGATCTCCCGCCGCAATGGCATCTCGTCATCGCGGGCGAAGGGTCGGAAAAGGATGCCATTCGTGCAGAAGCAGAGCGGCTCGAAATCGATCACCGCGTGCACTTGCCCGGACATGTCGATGAACCGTCAAAGATCGTCGGCCTGTTCGATGTGTTTGCGCTCAGCTCCGCAAGCGAGCAATTCCCGATTTCGGTCGTCGAAGCGATGGCTGCCGGACTGCCGGTGGTCGCACCGGCCGTGGGTGACATCACGCAAATGGTCGCACCGGATAATGCGATCTACATCACACCAGCGGGCGACGAAGCTGCTTTTGCCGATGCGCTTAGGGACTGCGCGCTGGATCCGGAATCGCGCGAAGCGGTCGGCGCGGCAAATCGCGAGAAGGCGAAGGCGGAGTATGACCAGAAGCGGATGATCGATGCCTATCGGCGGCTCTATTCAAGTGCGCTGGGGCGCGAAATCTAAGAGGATGGAATGGCCCGTTCGCTTCACTTGCGGTTCAACTGACGGGGGACAGGGTGCCTGCGCCATTGCGGATATCGGCCGCCGTCCCTAAAAGCGGCGCCCGACACCGGACAAGCCTTAAGGAAAGAGCCCAAGTGGCGTTGAAACCCTCCAACAAGAAAACACCCGAAGAGCAGAAGGCAGACAAGCTGGCCGCGCAGGACGATGTCCTGATGCGCGAGATCGACGATGCCGTGCGCCAGGACGAATTCGCTCGCCTGGCCAAGACCTGGGGAAAGCCGATCCTTGGTCTGCTGGTCGTCGCGCTGGTCGCGTTCGGCGGCTACCTTTTCTGGGATGCGCGGCAGGAAGCGGAGATGGAAAAGTCCTCCGAAAATCTCGTCGCGGCGCTCGACCAATATGGTGCTGGCAATCTCGACAGCGCAGCCGAACAGGCTGCGGCACTGGCCGCTGAAGGCGAGGGCGGGGCTGCCGCCGCAGCGCTGATGCTGCAGGCCGGGATCGCCCTTCAGAACGAGAAGCCGCAGGAGGCCGAGCAATTGTTCGGCCAGGTTGCCACCAGCGACACGGCTCCTCCGGCGCTGCGCGATCTTGCGCTGATCCGTCAGATAGCCGCCACCTACGATCGCCGCGAGCCCGAAGAAGTAATCGCACGACTGGGGCCGCTTGCCGTTCCCGGTAATCCGTTCTTCGGCAGCGCAGGCGAAATGGTCGCAATGGCTTACATGGAGCAAGGCGAACGACAGAAGGCAGGCACCCTGTTTGGCGAGATCGCCAAGAATGAGGACGTGCCCGAAACCCTGCGCTCGCGCGCGCGCCAGATGGCTGGCCTGCTCGGCGTCGATGCTATCGAAGATGTCGACGAATTGCTGGAAGAGCAGGGCGTCGCCCCTGACGACGCAGCCTCCGGCGCCGAAGCCGCACCGACCGAATAATCACTGGATGACGATGCACATGAACAAAGCAATCCGTACCCGTTCGATATTTGCCGCGACACTCGCGGCCATGGTTCTGAGCGGTTGCAGCGGCGGCCTTTTCGGCGGCGGCGACAAGAAGACCACCCCGACGGTGGGGGAGCGTATTCCGGTCCTCTCGCGCATTGAAACGGGGGCCAAGGTCGATCCCGCACTTGCCGGTGTTTCGGTCGTATTGCCGCCCGCTCAGGTCAATTCCGAATGGGCGCAGGTGGGTGGCTCGGCCAGCAAGGCCTCGGGCCATCTGGCGCTCGCCGAAAACCCGACACGCGCCTGGACTGCGTCCATCAGCGGCTCGACCAATCGTCGACGTCTGGCAGCGGCGCCTGTGGTCGGTGGTGGCAAGCTTGTCGCGGTCGATTCGGATGGCGTTGTCCACGCGCTCGACGCGAAAACGGGTGCTCGCCTGTGGACCCATCGGATGGAGCTCGCGGACAATCTCGAGAACTCGGCATTCGGCGGCGGTGCGAGCATTTCGGGCGACCGTGTGTATGCCACCAATGGCGTCGGCGAGGTTCTGGCGCTGGATGCCAGCAACGGCAGTGTGGTGTGGAAAGTCCAGCCCGCAGGGCCGCTTCGCGGCTCGCCGACCATCGCGTTCGGGCAGGTCTACGTGATGACGCAGGACAACCAGATCTTCGCGCTCGATGCCACGGACGGTTCGCAGGTCTGGCAGGAATCGGGTTCGGCCACGCAGGCCGGCGTCTTTGGCGTGGCAGCGCCTGCTGCAGGGCAGGGCACCGTCATCGCCGGCTATTCCTCGGGCGAACTGTCCGCTTATCGCTACGAAAACGGCCGCGTGCTGTGGGCGGACGCTCTGGCACGGACATCGATCTCGACCGAAGTGGGCTCGCTTACCGACATCGATGCCGATCCGATCATCGATTCAGGCCGGGTCTATGCACTCGGTCAGGGCGGACGCATGGCCGCTTACGAACTCGTGACGGGCCAGCGTATCTGGGAATTGAACCTTGCCGGGATTTCGACGCCTGCGATCGCCGGTGAGTGGATCTTCACCTTGACCGACGACGCGCGTCTGCTGGCCATCGCCCGCTCGAGCGGGCGTGTGCGCTGGATCACCCAGCTGCAGCGTTATCGCGACGAGGAGGACAAGGAAGGGCCGATCTTCTGGACCGGCCCGGTCCTCGCCGGCAATCAGCTGTGGGTCGCAAGCTCGCGCGGGCTCGTGTACCGCGTCAGCGTGGAAGAGGGATCGGCACAGCAATATGTCGATCTTGACCAGCCGGTCAGCCTGCCGCCGATCGTCGCCGACAACATGATGTATATCCTCGACGATAGCGGCCGGATCACTGCCTTTCGCTAAGCGGGAGGGCGTGGTCGGTTTACCGGCGCGTTAACCCTTTCGCGCTAAGGCGCGCGGGATGGAAAACCGCGCGCATACTCCCGGCCGTTTGCCGAAAAGCGACGTTTCGGCTGGCGTCGGTCTGGCCGGGCTGCTCGGGTTGTTCGGGTGGATCCTGTTCTGCCGCAACTTTCCGCTGATTGCAGACTGGTTTGCGCTGGATTTGCCGCGTGAGCGGCTTTCGGGGCCCTACGCCGCGCTTGCTGCCATGCTTTTCACCGCTGGTCCGATGGCGATCTGGTCGCTCTTGGTCGATCGCGTGCACCGCCGCCCGTCGACCGGCATCGACTGGAGCCTGAAGCGTCCGGTCTCATCGGTGATCGAAACATCGGTGGTCAAGATCGCCGGCCTGTGGGCTACATGGGCGGGTATTGCCGCGCTCTACATGCTATGCCGCTGGTACTGGAATGGGCAGTATCTCTTCTCGATGGAGGTGCTGAAAACCGCGGCCATCCCGCTTTTCGTGCTGTCTGTTCCCTACGTCATCTGGCTCGACCGCTACATGGTCGATCCGCGAGACCACGCCTGGCATTTCGGCGCCATGCTGATCGGGCGAGAGGCGTGGGAGGCCCACGAGGTCAAGAAGCACTGGCGCGCATGGATCATCAAGGCGTTCTTCGGCGCGTTCATGATCTCGATTCTCCCGCCCGGTTTCCAGACGGTGGTGCAGGCCGACCTGCCTGCGATCATTGCCAATCCGATCGAGCTGGGAATGCTCCTTATCACTCTGCTGTTCGTCATCGACGTGCAGATCGGGACGGTTGGCTATCTGGTCACCATGCGCCCGCTCGATGCGCATATTCGCAGCGGCAATCCCTTGCTTGGTGGGTGGCTGGCAGCGCTGATCTGCTACCCGCCCTTCGTCTGGGGGGTGATCGGAAATGGCGACGTCCTGAGCTATGAGCAGAATGTCGCCAACTGGGGCCATTGGTTCGATGGCAACACGGCGCTGCTTTGGATCTGGGCAGGCTGGCTGGTTTTCCTGACCGCGGTCTATGCCTGGGCAACCGTCGCTTTCGGCATCCGCTTCTCGAACCTGACCTATCGCGGCGTGCTGACCAACGGGCCGTACCGCTACACCCGGCATCCAGCCTATCTTTCGAAGAACTTGTTCTGGTGGTGCTCGGTCATGCCGTTTCTGGTTACGAGCGGTTCGCCGGTGGATGCAATCCGCAACACCTTTTTCCTGCTATGCGTCAACGCGATCTATTTCTGGCGCGCGAAAACGGAAGAGGCGCATCTCCTCGCAGAAGACCCGAAATACCGCGAATATCACGCTTGGATGGGGGAAAACGGCCTCATAACCTCGCGCTTCACCCGGATTGCGCGCGCGATAGGAGCAAAACGCGGACCGGCCGCGCTCGCCGAACCGGCGGAATAATCCGCGCTATCAAATCGGCGTGCCTTCATCCGTGTCGTAGATGCGAAGGTCACGTTCGCTCGCACCGATCGAGGCGATAGCCTTGCCCCATTCCGCCATGTGAGCCGATTTTCCGTGAGCCTTCAGCGCATCCATGTCGCGCCATGCTTCTGATACATGCATAACCTGCGGGTCGAGCACGTCGCGCGCATAGGCGTAGCGGATGCAGCCATCCTCGGCGCGCGTGGCCTTGATATTTTTCTCCATTGCTTCGGCTGCCTTTTCAAAGCCGCCGTCCGCGATGCGAACCGTTCCAACCACCAGAATCATTGCTGCTCTCTCCCAATCAGAAACTGTATTTGTAGACGCGCTTGATATCGCGGCCCCATTCGTTCTCATACATGTCGAGCAGGCGCTGGGCCGGGACCTTGCCGCTGACAACGATTTCGTCGAGCGTTTCGAGAAAGCCCGTTTCGTTATCGCCGCTGGTGTTGAGCCGGGCGCGTGCGGCCAGGCCAGCGCGGCTGATGGCGAGCACTTCCTTTGCGAGATCGTGCAGGGTGCGCCCGCCCGGTATCTCGGCATCGAGCGCCAGCCTGGGCACGTCGTTGCGCAGCTTCTCGCGTTCTTCCATCGTCCAGTCTTTCACCAGATCCCATGCTGCATCGAGCGCGGTGTCGTCATAGAGAATGCCGACCCAGAAGGCGGGAAGAGCGCAGATGCGGCTCCATGGCCCACCATCGGCCCCGCGCATTTCGAGAAAGCTCTTGAGGCGCACTTCGGGGAAAGCGGTCGAGAGGTGGTCCCACCAGTCGCTTTCCGTCGGTTTTTCGCCGGGGAGGATTTCGAGCTTCCCCTCCAGAAAATCTCGGAAGCTCAGGCCGGCGGCATCGAGATATTTGCCGTCGCGATAGACGAAGTACATCGGTACATCGAGCATGTAGTCGACGTAGCGTTCGTAGCCGAAGCCATCCTCGAAAACGAAGGGCAGCATGCCGGTACGATGCGGATCGGTGTCCGACCAGATATGGCTGCGGTAGGAGAGGAAGCCGTTGGGCTTTCCCTCGGTGAAGGGAGAGTTGGCGAAAAGCGCGGTCGCAAGTGGCTGCAACGCCAATGAGGTGCGGAACTTCTTCGCCATGCAAGCCTCGCTCGCATAGTCGAGATTGACCTGGATCGTGCAGGTCCGCAGCATCATGTCGAGGCCGAGGCTGCCGACGCGCGGCATGTGCCGCATCATGATCTCGTAGCGCCCCTTGGGCATGATGGGCAGCTCTTCGCGGGTCTTGTCCGGCCACATGCCGAGGCCGAGGAAACCGACGCCGCAAGCCTCGCCCACTTCCTTCACCTGTTGCAGGTGGCGACCGGTCTCGGCGCAGGTCTGGTGCAGGTTTTCGAGCGGGGCGCCCGAGAGTTCGAGTTGTCCGGCAGGCTCGAGGCTGACCGTCCCGTCCTCGCCGCGCATGGCAATTACCTTGCCGTTTTCCTCGACCGGCTCCCACCCGAACTTGCGCAAACTCAGGAGGATATCGCGGATACCTCCATCTTCCTCATAGGAAGGCGCGCGGAAATCATCGCGCTTGTAGACGAGCTTTTCATGCTCGGTGCCGATGCGCCAGGCGCTCTTCGGCTTTTCGCCTGCCTGCATCGGCGCGACCAGCTGGTCGCGCGATTCGATGACGGGGTCTTCTGCCCCCGAGGTCTCCCGCGTGCTCATGCGCGTTGCGATAGGCAACCGATTGGCGTGAGGGAAGCGCTAATTATGCGTCCCTGCGCTACCAGTCTCCAGTTGTTCCCATCCAGAGGGCTGTCGCGGCAATCGTCGCAGTCTCGCCGCGAAGGATACGCGGGCCGAGGGTGATTGCCCGCGCTTCCGACAGGGCGCGAATGTCCGCACGCTCCGCGTCGTCGAAGCCGCCTTCCGGTCCGACCAGCAAGGCCGCCGGCGAAGCATGCTCGCGGAATTGTTCGGCGGCGGCTTCTCCGCCCTCTTCGTCAGCGAAGAACAGCACGCGCCCCTTCGGCCAGGATTTGAGCAGGGCGTCGAGCTTTACCGGCTCTGCAACCTCGGGCAGCGCGGTCCGCGCGCATTGTTCGGCGGCTTCGGTCACGATATGGCGCGCGCGGTCCATGTTGAGCTTGTCCGCGACACAGCGCCGGGTGATCACCGGCTGGATTCGCGCGACGCCCAGCTCGGTCGCCTTTTCGAGCACGAGATCGAAGCGGTCCTTCTTCAGCAAGGCGGCGCAAAGCCAGAAATCGGGCACATCTTCTCGTGGCCGCAAATGTTCAACCGCTTCGAGAGCGACACTGCGTTTGGCAGCATCGACCACATTGGCAGCCCATTCGCCGGTGACGTTGTCGCAGAGCATCACCGTATCGCCCGGGGAGACGCGCATGACTCGCGAAAGGTAGTGCGCCTGATTGCCCTCGATCGTGATGTGGGCATTCGCCGAGAGTTCCTGTTCGACGAACAGGCGCGGTGCGCTCTTGGGCGGCCAGGCAGGAGTGGCAGGCATGACTAGGCAGGTGGCACGGGGCGCGTTAGGGGGCAAGGGATGAACGATACCGTCGTCCCCGATAGCGAACATCGCGGTCTCGTCGCACGGCTGCCGCAATTGCCGCGCGATCTTGCACAACTCGCACGGTTCGACCGTCCGATCGGCTGGTGGTTGCTGTTCTGGCCCTGCGCCTGGGGCGTGTGGCTGGCGGGAGAGGGCGCACAATGGGCGCTGATCGGCTGGATGCTGCTCGGAAGCATTGCCATGCGCGGTGCTGGCTGCGTTTATAACGATATCGTCGACGCTGAGCTCGACCGGAAGGTCGCCCGCACTGCCGTGCGTCCTGTTGCAAGCGGACGGGTCTCCAGGAAACTTGCCTGGGGCTGGCTGCTGGCGCTCTGCGCCATTGGCCTCGTCGTGCTGCTGCAATTGCGTTGGGAAGCGCAACTGGTGGCGCTCGCCAGCCTGGCGCTGGTTGCAGCCTATCCTTTCATGAAGCGGATCACATGGTGGCCGCAGGCGTGGCTCGGGCTGGTCTTTACCTGGGGCCTGCCGGTGGGATGGGTGGCCATGCGGAGCGACAATCTCGACGTGCTGGCGGCGGCCTATGCGGGCGCGGCGTGCTGGGTGATCGCCTATGACACGATCTACGCCTTGCAGGACCGCGAGGATGATGCACTGGTCGGGATCCGCTCCTCCGCCCTGCGCTTGGGAGAGCGGGTGCGCGGCGGGGTGGCTGGTTTCTTCACTGCCGCGATAGCCTTGTGGGCGCTCGCCTTCTGGCTCTATCGCGAGGATTGGGTCGCTCTGCTCGCGCTGATCCCTGTGGCGCTGCACTTTGTCTGGCAGGTGGCAACGCTTGACCCCGAAGACCCGTCCAATCCGCTTGAACGCTTCCGTTCGAACCGCTGGGCGGGCGCGTTGATGGCGGCGGCCTGTTTCATCGTCGGCAACGCCTGAGGAGCCCGCCTGATGTGCAATCTCTACCGCATGACCAAGGGCAAGGACGAGGTCGCCAAATGGTTCGAGGCGATCGAGGAAATGGGCGGCGCGAACTTCGGCGAGGAAGTCTATCCCGGATATCCCGGAGCGGTCGTCGCCGAAGGGCGGCTACGGCAGATGAACTGGGGCTTCCCGCTGGTGATGAAGGGCAAGCAGGGCCAGCCGCTCAAGCCCAAGCCGGTCAACAACACCCGTACCGACAAGCTCGACAGTTTCTTCTGGCGCTACAGTTTCGAGGAGCGCCGCTGCCTCATACCGGTGACCGCCTGGGCCGAGGCCGAGGGGCCGAAGGGCTCGAAGACCCGCACCTGGCTCTCATTGCCGGATAGCGAACTGTTCGCCTGTGCAGGAGTCTGGCGCACGAGCGACGAATGGGGCGATTGCTATTCGATGGTCATGACCGACGCGGGTGGAGCGGCGGCGGAAGTGCACACGCGCATGCCGGTGATCCTTGGGCGCGAGGACCACGGCACATGGGTTTCGGGCGAACCGGATGCGGCGCGCGCGCTTTGCCAGCCATGGCAGGGCGACATTCTGCTCGACCGCACAGACCAGCCTTGGGCAAGGGGAAGTGCGAGCAGTGGCGCCTCTCAGAAGAACCTGCTCTAGCGCTGCTGGAAAAGCTCTCCGCCCTTGATCACCGCATCGACATCGGCGAGTTCCCCTACATCGGCCAGAGGATCGCCATCGACAGCGATCATGTCGGCCCATGCACCCGGCTTGATCACGCCGACCTGACCTTTCTGCCCCAGCGCCTCGGCTGCGTTGATCGTAGCCGCCTGGATTGCTTCAAGCGGAGTCATTCCGTACTCGACCATCACGCGGAATTGGCCGCCGACATCTTCGTGAGGCATCACGCCTGCATCGCTGGCGAACACCATGCGGACGCCGCCCTCGTGCGCGCGGCGGAAATTGTCACGCTGGGCCTGACTTAGCGCGCGTTCCTTGGCGATGTTCTCTTCAAGCACGCCGTTAGCCGCGCCCTGGCTCAGCGTGTATTCGGTGTTGAAGATATCCATCGAAAAGAACGTGCCGCGTTCCTTCGCCAGCTTCACGGCCTCGTCATCGGCGTAGCTGGCGTGCTCGATCGTGTCGAAACCGGCGCGGATTGCCGCCTTGATTCCCTCTGCGCCATGAGCATGCGCCGCCGCCTTCAGGCCCCAAAAATGCGCCTCGTCCGCAATCGCGGTGAGCTCTTCCAGCGTGAGCTGCTGGATGCCTGGTGCCGTGTTGCGGCTGAAAACGCCGCCTGTGGCGCAAGCCTTGATCACTTCGGCACCGAACTTGCGCTGTTCGCGTACGCGCTTGCGCAATTCGTCGGGGCTGTCGCCGATCGCGGGGCTGGGCGTGTTCATGCTCGGTGGGAGAAACGTGTTGTCGCAATGCCCACCGGTTGCGCCCAGCGCGTGTGCTGCGGCGACTATGCGCGGGCCCTGCATCCAACCCTCTTCGATGACCTGATCGAGGCCGACAACGTTGTAATCGTCAGCGCCGAGATTGCGCACGGTCGTGAAGCCCGCGCCGAGCATCTTCTGCGCGTTCACCGCACCGATCACCGTCCAGAAGCGGTCGGTGAACTGCAGGCCGGAGTAGCCGCCGTACTCGGGCCTCCCGTCGAGATGGACGTGCATGTCGATGAGGCCGGGTAGCAAGGTATGCCCCGAAAGATCGATCACTTCCGCATCGGCAGGCGCAGAGCCGTTAGCTTCGACCGAGACGACCTTGCCATCCGTCACCGTGATAAGCGGAGCGGTCACATAGCGCCCGCTTTCGACATCGAGCATCCGGTCGGCGCTGACATAGATGGTTTCGGCCGAGGCAGGTGCCGCGGCGAGACCAGTCAGCGAGAAGGCGAGGGTTGAAGCGATGGCGGCGAAGCGCATGGGCGAGTTTCTCCCTGTTTCGAGTTCCGCTCATGTCTGGCAACTTCGCCATGCTTTGCAAGCGGCTTGAACATCGGTTCGCGCAGGATCGGCTCGTTCATGAGGCTTCTCCCGATGATGCGTAGCTCACGACCTCGAACTCGATCCCGTCCCAATCGAAGAAATAGAAACGCCGGCCGGGTTCATAGTCGTCATGGCCGAAGGGGGCGAGCCCATGGCGCTTTACCACTTCCTCCGCGCCGTCGAGATCGTCGACCGTGAAGGCGAGGTGGTTGAGTGGATTGCCCTTGCTGTACTCGCCCCTCACATGATCGCCCGTGTAGAGCGCAAGGTAATAATGATCGGTACCGACATGGATTGTCTTGCCACCGAGCATGGAGGGGCCGCGCCAGCGCTCTGCCCAGCCGAGCAAATCGACCAGCAGGGCGGCGCTGCGTTCGGGATCGGTTACCGAAATATTGGCGTGTTCGAGGCGTCCTTGAGCCATTGTGCATCTCCTGTTCTGTCTCGCCACGGGGTGCAGCGAACTGCGACGCACACATTGATGCAACCTTAAGCTAAGTTGAGGTCAAGGGTTAATTGCTCTATGTCTGTGATCGATGAAACCGAACGACCTTCTGACCATCGGGGAAGTGGCGGGCCGAACCGGTCTCTCCGTTTCCGCCATTCGCTTCTACGAAGACAAGGGGCTGGTCGAACCGATCAGAACCTCGGGCAACCAGCGGCGCTTTCTGCGCAGCGACATCCGGCGGTTGAGCTTTATCCTGATCGCGCAGCAGCTTGGATTACCGCTCGCTGAAATCGAGGAGCAGCTGAAGAAGCTGCCCCATGGCCGGACGCCCAATGCGGGTGACTGGCGCCGGATCAGCGCATCGATCCGTGGTGAGCTCGATCGCCGCATCGCGGAGCTCGAACGGACGCGCGACCGGCTCGACGGGTGTATCGGCTGCGGTTGCCTAAGCCTGAAGAAGTGCGCGCTCTACAACCCGGATGATCGTCTGGCCGCAGAAGGGCCGGGCCCGCGCCAGGTCCTGCGTTAGGCCTCCGGCCCGAGCTCGGGGTCGAGATCGCGCGGGCGCGCGAGATGGACCAGCTTGCCGCAGCCCTTCTTCAGCTGAGACCACTCTTCGATATCGCACTCGAACACACAGAAGGAGGCGGTCGGCAATTTGGTCGCTGCTTCGTCGAAGAGGGCGTTCTCGTTCTTCGGGTCGACCAGTTCGAACAGCACTTCCTGCAGGCCCGGATTGTGACCGACGACGAGCACGGTGTCGGCATCGCCTGCATGGTCGATGATGACTTCGAAAATCGTGTCGGCGCTGGCGAGATAGAGCCGCTCGTCCCATTCCACTTCAAGTTCGGGCAGGCCTGCCAGCACCGTCCGCTTCACGCGCTCGGCAGGGCTGGCAACGACGACGTCCCACTTGATGCCGTGATCGCGCATGTGCTGACCGATGAGCGCGGCACCCTTCCGTCCGCGCTCATTTAGTCCGCGGTCGAAATCGCGCTTCGAAATATCGTCCCAGTCGGACTTGGCGTGGCGCAAAAGGGCGAGGATTTTCAATTCAGCTGTCCGACTGTTCGTGCGCGTCTGCCGCGATCTCGTTATCACTCGAAACACCAGCAGCAACGCGTTGTAAAGCCTCCTCCAGCGTCAATCTGATGACAGGGGTGCCTTCGGGGAAGGCGCTCAGCAGGCGGCTGGGGAAGGCGGGGGAGAGCACGATGAAGTGTCCGGCGTCCTCCTTGGTGCGGATCAACCGGCCGAAAGCCTGGGCGAGCCGGGCGCGGATTATGCGGTCGTCATAGGCGCTGCCGCCATTGGCCGCGCGCCGTGCCTTATGCAGGATATCGGGGCGCGGCCAAGGGACTTGCTCCATGACGACGCAGCGCAGCGAGTGGCCGGGAACGTCGACCCCGTCGCGCAGGGCATCGGTGCCGAGCAGCGAGGCACGCGGATCGTCGCGGAAGATATCGACCAGCGTTCCGGTATCGATCGGATCGACGTGCTGCGCATAAAGGGGCAGTCCGGCGCGGGCGAGCCGGTCGGCGATGCGACCATGAACCGCGCGCATCCTTCGGATCGCGGTAAACAGGCCGAGCACGCCGCCGTCCGATGCCTCGATCAGCCGCGCATAAGCGCCGGAGAGCGCGGGCAGGTCACCCTTCTTGATGTCCGTGACGATCAGCACTTCGGCGCGCGCGGCGTAGTCGAACGGGCTTTCGGCAGATGTCAGATGGGGCTGGCTCTCGACATGCTCAGCGCCGGAGCGGGCAATGGCGGACTCCCACGGATCGGCTTCTGGGCTACGGTCGGTCAGCGTGGCACTAGTCAGCATCACGCCATGTGCAGGTTCGAGCACGACCTTGGCGAAGGGCTTCATCGGATCGAGCCAGCGGCGATGGATGCCGACATCGAACTCACGCGCGTCCGATCGTTCGACCGAAAGCCAGTCGACGAACTCCGGGTCGGCCGGGCCGCCAAGCCGGTCGAGCAGCGCCTCCCATGCCGCGATCAGGTCGATCCGCCATTGCAGCGAGAAGCGCGCACCTTCGATTCGCGCACGGCCCTGCGCGTCGAGCCAGTCGGGCGCGTCTGCCATGACCGCCTCGAGCCGTGTGCCGAGCTTTATCATCGGGGTGCGGATGGCCGCGAGCGCTTCGGCCGCCGCGCCCGCAGCCTCGATCAATTCGCCCGGCAGGCCCGAAGCCTCGGTCTCGATGCCATAGCCTGCATCGATGCCGCCCGATTCATCGCGGGCATAGGTGGCTGTGCGGACCTGGGCGAGAAGCGCTTCGAGCGGGCCATAGGGTTCGCCTTCATTGAGGCGGCCGAGCCAGCCGTCGGAGGGGAGGGCGAGCGCGGCTTCCAATGCCGCCTCGATCGCATCGCCGCCTTGTTCGTCATAGCTCGCGACATCGGCGAGTCGCGCGGCAAGGCCGCGCCGCCGCCCGCGCGAATTGCGCTCCGGCCCGATGATCCAGCGGCGCAGCTCGATCGCTTCCTGACCGGAAAGCACTGCGGCGAATGTCGAATCCGCAGCCTCGAAAACGTGATGTCCTTCGTCGAAGATGATGCGCGTGGGGCGCTGCGCATGGTCGCGGCCGCGCGCGGCGTTGACCATCACCAGCGCATGGTTGGCGATGACGAGATCGGCCTGGGCGGACGCTCGCGCGGCGCGCTCGATGAAGCATTTGCGGTAATGTGGGCAGCCGGCATAGACGCATTCGCCGCGCTGGTCGGTCAGCGCCGCGATGCCGCGCTTGCGGAACAGCGTGCCGAGCCAGCCCGGAAGGTCTCCGCCGATCATGTCACCGTCCTGGCTGAAAGCGGCCCAGCGCGCGACCAGTTGCGCCAGGATCGCAGGCCGCCCGGCAAAGCCGCCCTGCAGCGCGTCCTCCAGATTGAGCAGGCAGAGATAGTTCTCGCGCCCCTTGCGAACCACAACCGGCTTCGATCCGTCGGCGCGCTCGGCAGGCCAGGCGCGGCGGCTCTCCTGCCTCAGCTGCCGCTGCAGGTTCTTGGTATAGGTCGAAACCCAGGCTGTCCCCTGCGAGGCGTTCGACCACAGCGATGCTGGTGCGAGATAGCCCAGCGTCTTGCCGATCCCGGTGCCCGCCTGCGCCAGCAACAGGTGCGGCACTTCACGCCTGTCGCGCGGGGCGAAAACCTGCGCCACGTCGCGCGCATAGGCCTGCTGTCCCTCACGTTTCTCCGACCCTTCGCCAGTGAGGTGATCGAGCTGCGCCTGCACGTCTTCGGGCGCGAGCTGCACTTGCGAAGGGGCGGGGCGCTCGGGCGCTTCCTCCCATTCGGGCAGCTTGGAAAACAGCCATTTCTCCGCCTTTTGTGGCTTGGCGACATGGGGGCTTAGCACCTGCGCCCAAGGCCACCGCAGCCGCACCAGCGATTGCAGCGTGGACCAGGCGCCTTCGCGCTCGGGCCAGTTCTCGCTCTCGCACATGGCGATCAGCGCGCCCGCCGCCTCCTGCAGGAAGGCAGGCACGTGCTCGTCGCCCTCCGGCTCTTCCAGGTCGAGCGCCTGCGCCAATCCCCGCGGTGTGGGCACGCAAAACCGCGCCGGATGGACGAAGGCGTAGAGCTCGAGCAGGTCGAGGCCTGACAGGTCGGGATAGCCCAAGCGGCTCGCCACCAAAGGCGCATTAAGCAGTAGCACCGGCGTGTCGGCCGCCGCCATGATCGCGTCGCCCTTCGACACGGCGCCGGTCGCGGCATTGGGACCCTTCAGCCAGGTACCGGAGTGGCTCGCGTGGAGTGCGGGGAGGGGAAGCGGGGCGGACACGGTTCAAGCGTTGCAAGAGCGAGAACGAAAAGTAAACGCTCGCAAAGCCAGATTTCCCTCGTTCGGGTCGCGCTCTTACCGGGCGACGGCAGTTGGCGGTCGCAATCGGGTCTTGGCGGATCGACTCTTCGCGCTTGCAACATGCGCTGCCTTGCGCAAGAGGCGATTGCCATGAGCATGGAAGAACTGATCGCCGCTGCACGTGTCAACAAGGCCTGGCCTTTCCAGGAGGCGCAGCGCCTGCTCAAACGCTATCCCGACGGCACCAAGCCCGATGGCTCGCCGGTCCTGTTCGAGACGGGCTACGGCCCCTCGGGCCTGCCGCATATCGGTACATTTCAGGAGGTGCTGCGTACCACGCTGGTGCGCCGCGCCTTCGAAGCGCTGATCGGTGCGAAGCCCGAAGACGGCAAGACGCGCCTCGTCGCCTTCTCCGACGATATGGACGGCCTGCGCAAGGTGCCTGACAACGTGCCGAACCAGGCGCTGCTAGAAGCGAATCTGCACAAGCCGCTTAGCCGGGTGCCGGACCCTTTCGAAAAAGGGCATGAGAGCTTTGCCGCGCACAACAATGCGAAGCTGCGCGAATTCCTCGACCGCTTCGGTTTCGAATATGAGTTCGTTGCGGCCAACGACATGTACAATTCCGGGCGCTTCGACGATGCGCTCCGTCAGGTCCTGCGCAAGAACCAGGATATTCTCGACATCATGCTGCCGACCCTGCGCGAAGAGCGGCGGCAGACTTACTCGCCGGTCCTGCCGATCAGCCCGTCGACCGGCCATGTGCTGCAGGTGCCGGTCGAGGTGGTCGATGCGGAAGCGGGCACTATCCGTTTCACGGACGAAGATGGAACCACGGTCGAGCAGAGCGCATTGGGCGGCATGTCCAAGCTGCAGTGGAAGGTCGACTGGGCGATGCGCTGGTATGCGCTCGGCGTCGATTACGAAATGTACGGCAAGGATCTGACCGACAGCGGCGTGCAGTCGGGCAAGATCGTCAAGGTGTTGGGCGGCCGCAAGCCCGACGGACTGATCTACGAGATGTTCCTCGACCAGAACGGCGAGAAGATTTCCAAGTCGAAGGGCAATGGCCTCTCGATCGAGGAGTGGCTGACCTATGGTAGCGAGGAAAGCCTCGGCTTTTACGTGTTCCCCAATCCCAAGAGCGCGAAGCAGCTCCACGTCGGGGTTATCCCGCGCGCGGTCGACGATTACTGGCAGTTCCGTGAAAGGCTCGCCGAGCAGCCGCTCGACAAGCAGCTTGGCAATCCCGTGTGGCACCTTCAACGCGCCAATGGCGGGTTCGAGGGCAGCGAGGCGCCCGGTGCTGGCGACACCTTGCCAGTGACCTATGGACTGCTGCTAAACCTCGTCGGGGTGCTGGGAGCCGAGGCGAGCCACGAGCAGGTCTGGTCCTATCTCGGAAACTATATCCACGATGCCGATCCGGAGCATCACCCCCAACTGAACGGGCTGGTCGATTGCGCGCTTGCCTACAACCGTGACTTCATCGCCCCCACGCTCAAAAAGCGTGCGCCGAGCGAGAACGAGGCCGCCGCTCTGCGAGCGCTCGACGAAGTTCTGGCGGGGCTCGATCCGGAAACTCCGGCAGAGGATATCCAGACCGAGGTTTACGAGATCGGCAAGCGCGAGGAGTTCGATTTCGAATCCCTGCGTGACTGGTTCAAGGCGCTCTACGAGACCTTGCTGGGCAGCGAACAGGGGCCGCGCATGGGCAGCTTCATCGCGCTCTACGGGGTTGAAAACTCGCGCCGCCTGATCGCGGAGGCACTGGCAAAGGCCTGATCTTTCAGGCTTGCCTGCTTATTTCCACTTCCGGGTCCGGTACCACTTGGTGAAAACATATTTGGCGCCCTTCACGACCGGCGTTCCGGCGTGCATCGTGTCTTCGTTCGGGGTGCCGTCGGGCAGAGCATTGTTCCAGACCAGAAGGACGCCGGGCTTCGGCTCGATCTTTACGCCGACCTCGGTGAAGTGAGTCTCGCCGCCTTCTTCGACTTCGTTGAGGAAAGCCATCGCCGTCCATGATCGCTGTCCACCTCGCTTGCGCTCCAGCTCCCAGTACTTCTCGCTGGTGTAGAACCAGTCGTTGTGCGGTTTGAACTGCTGGCCCGGCAAATAGCGCTGACCCTGGATGGCCTCGCCGCAAATCGGGTTCATGCCGAGCCGATCATCGATCCGGCGCGAAATCCCGATGACGAATGGGTCACGCGGATCGAGATCGCCCGAATAGGAGGTGCGAAATCCGCTCGCATAGTCTTGCTCGTGCAGCGTAGAGGGTTTCGCGGTGACGTCGATCATCATGCACAGCCGCTGACACTCAGCGGGGCTCAGGAAATCGCCGATCGCGAAGATTTCGGCCTTGTCGGTCTCTACCTTGTACGCCTCCGGATCGGCTTCAAGCCGCTTGCGCACGCTGGCACCGACGCGTTTCAACGCATCCTTGTCGGGAATCACTGCAGTCTTCGTCATAGCGCCTCGTCCTAGCAATTGAGTCTCGCCCCGCAAGCCACGCGCTTGCCGCTAGGCCCAGCAATGCTACACATGTCTCACAATCCGTCTGGGGAGGAAACGATATGACCGATGCTTCGCAGTCACGTTATTCGACTGTCGCCATGCTGTTTCACTGGGTGATCGCGATTTTGGTGATCGTGAACTGGCGCATCGCCGAAGGTGCCGAGCATCTCGAGGGGGCCGAGAAAGCCGCAGCCATCGCCCCGCACAAGGCAATCGGGATAACCATTCTTGTGCTTACGGTTCTGCGTCTGCTCTGGCGGTTGGGGCACAAGCCGCCGCCGATGTCCGATCTCATTCCGAAATGGCAGCGCGTGCTGGGCAAGACCACGCATATCATTTTCTACGTCCTGCTAATCGGGCTTCCGATCGGCGGCTGGCTCGCCGGGTCTTATGCGCAGAGTCCGGTCAACTACTTTGGATTGTTCGAACTGCCGATGGCGCCGGTCGAGCAGAATTACGACATGGCAGGGACAATCATCGAGCAGCATGCGCTTGGCGGCTCGATCATGATCTACCTCATCGCGCTGCACATCCTCGGTGCGCTGAAGCATACTTTCATCGACAAGGTGAACGGTATCGGGCGGATGCTGCCTTTCGGCCGCACCTGACGCCCACACCGCGCAACCCAACATTCAAAAACCCCCGTCGGCACCGCCGGCGGGGGTTTCTTGGCAGCTAGCGCCGTGTTCCAGGGAACGGCGCCCAGCTTTCTTCAGGTGGCCGAAGCCTACCAGAAGAAATCGTAGATCACGTCGACCACTTCGCCGGTATAGATATTCACCAGCATCACGTCGTCGTAATAGCGCACCCAGCGGTAGGGACCATAAACCTCCGGCAGGCGATAGTGCCACGGATCGCTGATCCAGTACCGATTGCCGTAGAACAGGCTGTCGAGATAGAACCCGATGCTGATCCGGCTGTAGTAGTGGTTGCGGTAGGGCGAGTAGTAGCGCCCAAGCCGATAGATACTGCGATTGTGGCGGCGATAGTTGTGCCAGTTGTAGCGGTTGTTGTTCCGCCACCGCTTGCGATCCCACCGGCGATAATCGCCGTGGCGGTAGTCGCGCCGTCCGTCGCGATAGCCGTCACGACGTCCGTCACGATAGGAATCGCGGCGGATTTGACGATCCTCATACCGATCACGGTAGCGCTCGGCCCTGCGACCGTCGCGGCGTCCGTCGCGATAGCTACGATTACGATCGCGATCTGCGTAGGAGCCATTGCGCGATTCTACCCGGCGTTCCACCCGGCGCTCTATATTGGGCCGAGCTGGTTGCCGGTCGCCACGGTTCCAATCGCGCGAGTTACGCTGCCGGGCAACGTCCGCGCTCCGGTCGCCACGGTTCCAATCGCGCGAGTTACGCTGCTGGGCAACGTCCGCGCGGCGATCGCCGCGATTCCAATCCCGGCCCGAGCGTTCGACATTGCGACGCTGCTCGCGCTGCCTGACTTCCTGCGCACGGCGTTCCTGGCGCACCTCGGCCCGACGCTGCTGGCGATTGTCCTGACGCGACTGCTGACGGATTTCGCGGCGAACTTCGCGCATCTGCCGCCGGTCACCGCGTTCTGACTTGTTGCGCTGCTGCGAACGTTCGCGGTCGCGTTGTTCAGCGGCGTTGCCCGCCGCTTCTGCCTTTGTCGGAAACGCGGTCAGCGCCATCGTAGCGGCGAGGGCGGAAAGCGCGCTCCCTTTGAGTAACTGGGTAACTGTCATGTTGGGCTCCTGTTCAAGCCGCCCCACCACTTGCGGCCCAATGTGATGCCCGCCTTCTACGCGGCACGCCCTGACCCCAAAGTGAACCAGTTGTTTGGGCTTCTGTTCAGGTTCGTGCTTATTTTCCTGAATCTCCCAATCGTTGACACGGTAGCCCGTTGCGCAGATGGCGACCCTTGCATGTTCGACACATTCGATCACGTTCGCGCCGATATTGTGCAGCGCCTCGCCGAGGGGGCGAGCGACCGCAAGAGCGCGATGCACACACCCGTGGTTGCGACAGCCGATGCCGATGCGCGGGTGATGGTGCTGCGCGCGTTCGACCGCGACCTTTGGACGCTGCGTTTCAACACCGATGCACGCGCGCCCAAGGTGCAGACAATCGGGGCCGGCGCACCGGTCGGCGTACTATTCTACGACCGCGAGGCAAAGCTGCAGCTTCGCGTGCGCGGGCAGGGGCGGATAGAGACCGACACGCCGCTGGTCGATGCGGCCTGGGAGGAAAGCACCAATTTCGCGCGGCGCTGCTATCTGGGCGAAGGGCCGGGCGCCGTTTCCGATACGCCGACATCCGGCCTTCCTGCAGAGTTCGAGGGTGTCGAACCCGAAACCCACGAAGTCGTCCCGGCGCGCGAGAACTTCGCCTGCCTCATCGTCGAACTGCATTCGCTCGACTGGTTCTACCTTGCGCATACCGGCCATGTTCGCGCGCAGTTTTCGCGAAAAGCCCGCGGCGAGTGGGAAGGGCGCTGGGTCGCGCCCTGAGTTTTCCAACAAACTTGACACAATTGACACCCTGTCAGGTGCCTGTTTCCGTATCAAGTCACTGATCTTATTGGGAAAATGGCCTGAATGCTCGCTTGACACTTTGCCTACAGAATTGCGCAAGCGATGGGAGATAGGGAAAGTGCTCATGCCTCTCTCGCTAGCGGGCGCAGCGCGAGTAGGAAAAGGCCAACAC
The DNA here is from genome assembly GCF_900177715.1 of Altererythrobacter xiamenensis. Taxonomy (GTDB): domain Bacteria; phylum Pseudomonadota; class Alphaproteobacteria; order Sphingomonadales; family Sphingomonadaceae; genus Erythrobacter; species Erythrobacter xiamenensis. The sequence continues at coordinate 129,348 of NZ_FXWG01000003.1, forward strand.
CGATCCTTCGCAAATTGCTTGAGAAACGAGCGGCGCGCTGTAATCGGACGCACATGACCCTGCGCGGTTTCCTTCTGGCGATGCTGGCCCTGATCGGCGCGCAATTCTCGCCTGCCGGTTTCATGCCGGCTCAGGCGCAGGACGGGACCTTTGTCATCACGATCTGTACCGGAAGCGGACCCGTCACTCGCACGGTCTCTTCGGACGATCCGCTGCACGAAGTGCTCGCTGCCGAGGCAGGCAGCGACGAATCCGGTAGCCCATCGGGTGACCGGTTTCATGACGAGACCAAGATCAACAAGGAGTGCGAGTTTGCAGGCGGCGCGGGTGCGATCGATATCCCGCCTTCGCCAGCCCTTGTTGCGGCCTGCATCGGCTGTATCGAGCCGACCGGCCAGCTGCCACTCGCGCTGACCGGCATATTCCCGCAAGGGCTTCCTCCGGCGACAGGTCCGCCCGTTCTTTCCTGAGCCTACCGGATTGCGCCTTGTGGCGCTCCAACACCAAAATCAGGAATGAAAAATCATGAAATCCAGTAATTTACTGGTGGGCGCACTCGCGCTCACCGCTTCGCTTGTCCCGTTTGCCGCCCATGCGCACAGCATCAATGCAGACGACCACGCGCCGATCGGCGTGATGGGCGATCATGCACACAAGAAGGGCGAGATCATGCTGTCCGCCCGCTATATGCACATGGGAATGGCGGGCAACCAGATCGGCACGGATGACGTCACGCCCGAAACAATCACCACCACCGTGCCCAATCGCTTTGCCGGTATGCCGATGCAGCCGCCGACCCTGCGCGTCGTGCCCGAAGCCATGCGGGCCGAGATGGTGATGATCGGGGCAATGTATGCGCCGGTTGATGCCTTCACGCTGGCAATCGGCGCGACCTATGTGACCAAGGAGACGGACGCGCTCACATTTCAGGGCGGCATGGGCACGGCCGAGCTTGGCCGCTTCCAGTCGAGCGTCGAGGGGTTCGGCGACATGAAGGCGATGGCGATCATCCCGTTGCTGCCGCTACCCGACAAGACCGCCGACCGCCGCGACGAGCTCTACCTCAAGGCAGGTTTCAACGTGCCGACAGGTTCACGCACCAAAACGGACGAGGTTCTGACGCCGATGGGCACTACCATGACCATGCGCATGGCTTACGGCATGCAGCTGGGCACCGGTACCTGGGATTTCGAACCGGCGCTGACCTACAAGGCGCGGCGCGGCAAGATAGGCTACGGCGTGCAGGGCAGCGCCTCGCTCAAGCTGGGCGATAACACCCAGGGTTACAGCTTCGGCGATATCTACGAGAGCACCGCTTGGGTCAGCTATCGACCGGCGCAATGGGTCAGCCTGTCGGCGCGGGCCAAGGCGCGCACGATGGGCAGCATCGACGGGATGGACCCGGCCATCATGGGACCGACGCAGGGCGCCAATCCCGATCTATATGGCGGGGAACGGGTCGATCTGCTGGCCGGGGTGAACTTCGTCGGCACGCATGGCGCGCTGGCGGGACACCGGCTCGGGATAGAACTGGGAAAGCCGGTCTATCAGGATCTCAACGGCCCGCAGCTGGCGAGCGACTGGTCGCTGATGATCGGATGGCAGAAGGCCTGGTGACAGGAGCTGCCGTATTGAAGTGAGAGATCGGCAGGCGGTGGCAGGGGCAACGCGCCCGGATCGCCAACCGCCTGCCGAAACTCTGGTTATGCAGCCTGCTTGATATCGCGCAGGGTCACGTCGAAGGTCAGGTCTTCGCCGGCGAGCGGGTGATTGCCGTCAGCCTTCACCGTCTCGTCCCCCACTTCGAGGATGTAGAGCGTCATTGGCTGGCCGTCGGGCGACTGCGCCTGCAGCGCCATGCCGGGCTCCGGGGCCGGTTCGGGCGGCAGGTTGCCGCGCGGAATGTCGATCACAAGCGCTTCCTGACGCGGGCCGAACGCATTGTCCGAAGCGATCGCAACGGATTGCTGGTCGCCAACCTCCATGCTCGTGAGCGCTTCTTCGATCGCGGGGAAGATCTGGCCGCTGCCGAGCTGGACCTGCTGCGGGCCGACCTCTTGCGTGTTGCCGACGACTTCGCCGTCGGTGCGCTTGAGAACATAATCGATGGTGACGGTGTCACCGTTGTTGGGAGTGGTCATGAATATCCTTTTGGGATTTCGTGTTTGTGGCGCTCATTTGCGCCTTCAGGAATGCGCCCGGCTGAATAGTGCGGCATGGCCGCGTGCGGACGCTCGATCTCGCGGCATTCATGGGTTGAATGCCTGTTCTGGAGTCTCGCAAGTCGGGCGCGGCGTGTCAAATGGCAGGCCCAGTTGCTCGCAGACTTCTTCTAAGATGGTCCGATAGGGATCAAGATCAAGACCGCGATCAGGAAAGCGAGACCTGCGAAGGGCAGTTTCGTAAACCGACCGAGCACGATCCGGTCGCGCACGATCAGGCTGAGAAAAAGCACCAGCCAGACGAGCGGAACCGTGCTCATCGGCGAGAGACCCAAATGACCCGCAGCGCGCGAAGCCAGCGGTTCGAGGATCAGGAACGTGCCGATCATCATGAGCCGCTTGTGCAATTCGGGACGGCTGCGATTGGCAATGGCGAAGGACACGCACACAGCGAAAGCTGCGGCCATGATCGAGTTGATCAGGGCAAGGCCGGAGAGCCCGTCGTTCCGAACATAGTGCAGTGTCTGCAAATAGCCTGTCGTAAGGACGAGACCGGCTGCGGCAATCGCACCAAGACCTCCCAGCTTACGGTGCAATTTCACATTGCCTGTAGCGATCAGGTTTGGCTGCACAGCCAGGAGAGTAAACCAGACCAGCGCGAAGAGGCCATGGATGATGAACCGGGGTTCTCTGTTCGAAGGTTGCCCGATGTCGGTGAAGAGATTGTCTGAAAAAGCTACCAGGGACAAAGCGAGCAGAAATACGCCCACAACCGGAAAATAAGCCTTCTCGACCAGTGTCTTCACGTCAACAGCCCCCCATTGCGATGCCCCACGCTATCCGCGGTTTGCGCGCGAATATTGTCTGAAAACGACAGAGGCGGAAGTCAGGCGGTGAGGAGACGTCCGCGAGCGTGGGTCGCAATTCGGCTTGGGGTCACCTCGTCAGCTTCTTGTAAGCGAGGCGCGTCGGACGATCAGCAGCATCACCCAGCCGGCGGCGCTTGTCTTCCTCGTATGCCTCGAAGTTGCCTTCGAACCATTCGACATGGCTGTTGCCTTCGAAGGCGAGGATGTGCGTCGCGAGGCGATCGAGGAAGAAGCGGTCGTGCGAGATGACCACGGCGCAGCCGGCGAAGTTCTCGATCGCTTCCTCGAGCGCACCCAGCGTCTCGACGTCGAGGTCGTTGGTCGGCTCGTCCAGCAGCAGCACGTTGCCGCCCTGCTTGAGCATCTTGGCCATGTGCACGCGGTTGCGCTCACCGCCGGACAGCTTGCCGACGTTCTTCTGCTGGTCCGCGCCCTTGAAGTTGAACGCGCCGACATAGGCTCGCGTCGACATGTCGTGGCCGTTGACCTTCATATAATCGAGCCCGTCCGAAATCTCCTCCCAAACGTTGTTCGACGCGGTGAGGTCGTCGCGGCTCTGGTCGACATAGCCGAGGTGCACGGTCTCGCCGATTTCGATCGTGCCGCTGTCCGGCGTTTCCTGCCCGGTGATCATCTTGAACAGCGTGGACTTGCCGGCGCCGTTGGGGCCGATCACGCCGACGATGCCGCCCGGAGGCAGCATGAAGGAGAGGTTTTCGAACAGCAGCTTGTCGCCATAGGCCTTGGAGATGTTCTTCGCCTCGATCACCTTGCCGCCCAGACGCTCGGGCACCTGAATGACGATCTGCGCCTTGCCCGGCTTGCGATCCTGCTGGGCGTCCTGCAGTTGTTCGAACTTGCGGATACGCGCCTTCGACTTGGTCTGGCGCGCGCTGGGCGACTGCCGGATCCATTCGAGCTCGCGCGACAGCGATTTCTGGCGACCCGATTCTTCGCGCGATTCCTGTTCGAGACGCTTCGCCTTCTTCTCGAGATAGGTCGAATAGTTGCCTTCGTACGGATAGTAGGTTCCGCGGTCGAGTTCGAGGATCCAGCCGACCACATTGTCGAGGAAGTAGCGATCGTGGGTGATCATCAGCACGGCGCCGGCATATTCCTTGAGGTGGTTCTCGAGCCATTCGACGCTTTCCGCATCGAGGTGGTTGGTCGGCTCGTCCAGCAGCAGGATCGACGGTTTCTGGATCAGCAGGCGGGTGAGGGCGACGCGGCGCTTCTCACCGCCTGAAAGGTTTTCGACCGAGGCATCGGACGGCGGGCAACGCAGAGCCTCCATCGCGATTTCGAGCTGGTTGTCGAGCGTCCAGCCGTCGACCGCGTCGATCTCGGTCTGCAATTCGGCCATCTTTTCGCCGAGCGCTTCGAAGTCGGCATCGGGCTCGGCCATTTCGGCGGCGATCGCATTGTACTCATCGACCTTGTCGGCGATGTCGCGCGCGCCGTCCTTGACGTTTTCGAGCACGGTCTTGGTCGGATCGAGCTCGGGCTCCTGCGGCAGATAGCCGACGGTGATGTTCTCACCGGGCCATGCCTCGCCACTGAAATCGGTGTCGATCCCGGCCATGATCTTCATCAGCGTGGACTTGCCCGCGCCGTTGGGCCCGACGATGCCGATCTTCGCGCCCTGGTAGAACTGCAGGTTGATGTTGGAGAGCACGGGCTTCTGAGCACCGGGGAAGCTCTTGGTCATGTTCTTCATGACATAGGCGTATTGCGCGGCCATCTGGCGGGTCCTTCGAGTATCTTGCGAATGAGCGGGATTTACACGCGCAGATAGTGGGCGGCGGCGCTGAGGGCAAGGCGCGAATGGCGGCGCGGGATTTAGCTTGGAATTAACCTTGACCAACTAGGCAGCCAGGTGAGTTTTCGCAGGGGGCGCACGTGTCTGACCAGGTACTCGGGATCATAATTCCGGGCATGTCTCTGATCTTTGCAGCCGCAGCCTTGCTCGTCTGGTTGCGCGACAAGCGATCGCATTACCTGCTCGGTTTCGTGGTCGCGCCGATCGCGATCGGCGTCAGCCTGACGCTCAATCACTACGTGCTGGGCTGGGGCAGCGTCTCCATGCACGCGATCGCCCAGCTCTGTTCGGGCGGCGGCACCGTCGCGCTCGCCTGGGCTGCCTGTGCGCGGGTCGGCAAGAAAGCACCACTTGCGCTCTGGGGAGCGGGTCTAGCCCTGATGCTGGCAATCAACGCGCTGTCGCTGCAACAGGGCAATTTCACGGTCAATCTCTACCTCCTCAACGCCTATTGCGGGATCGTCATGACGATGGCGGCGCAACTGATGGCGGCTTCGGGTTCGAAGGATGTGGTCGACCGGGCGATGATCTGGGCTTTCGGTATCACCGCCCTTCAATTCTTCCTGCGGCCCGTTGCGGTGATGATGATGGTCGAGAACCTGACCGCGGCAAGCTATCGGGATTCAGCGGGGCACGCGATACTCATCGTGACCGCCGCGCTCTTCACCTTGATGCTGGCAGGAGTGATCCTGGCCGCTGTCATCTCCGACCAGATCGCCAGCCTCAAGTCGAGCTCGCAGATCGACGCCCTGACCGGACTGCGCCTGCGCCGCCCGTTCGAGGAGGGCGCGATGGACATGCTCGAGCGGAGCAGCAAGGAAGGGCGCGATGTAGCCATGATCGTCGGCGACATCGATCACTTCAAGCAGGTCAACGACCTGTGGGGACACCAGGCGGGCGACAATGCGATCGCCGCCTTCGGCAGCCTGATCGGCTCCATCGTCCGCTCCGAGGATATTTGCGGGAGGATCGGCGGGGAGGAGTTCTGCATCATGGTGTGGAACTGCAACCTCGACGATGCGAGCAACATGGCCGACCGTGTGCGGCGCGCCTTTGCCGCGATGCGGCATGACGGGATCAGCGAGAATGTCAGTATCACGGCGAGCTTCGGTGTGGCCTGCTGGCGCGAGGGCGAGGGCTACGGCAAGCTCTTCGCAAGGGCCGACGCTGCACTGTACGAAGCCAAGGATGCCGGGCGCAACTGCGTGAAGACCGAGGGTGCCAGACGAGGAGCAGGCCGCCGGAACGCTGACGAAGCCGCCGATACAGGCCAGTTGTCCATGCGCGCAGTCGGCTGATAGACGCTTCGCTTCTGTCGCGGACCCAGCACCAATCTTTAAGGCGAAACTGGCTGCAAGACCGCTGATTAAATTAACGAAATCACAAGTATCGCGGATCCCCACAAGAGTTGGTTAACCAATATCTTCTAAACCGGAAGGAGCCGGATGGAAGGGGTGAATGAACACGCAAATCATAGGCTTGACGACGCCGCTCATGGCGCTGGTCTTCTTTGCCACGTTCCTCCTTTTGTGGTGGCGCGGCAAGATGGACGCATATGTGCTGGGTTTCGCCGCGAGCTATCTGTTCTTTGCGCTTGGCTTTGCCGCGACACATCTGCTCGATCCCACTTCCGCTTACCTCTTCCACGCCACGCAGGCGCTCTACACTGCGGGGACCGTTTCGCTACTGTGGGGGGCAACGCGCCGCATTAACCAGCCGCTGATGGTCGGCCCGATCGTCGTGACCTACGTCGTTGCCGCAATTGTCCTGGCTATAGCTGTGGCCGTGACCGACGATGTCGCGCCCCGTCTCTATATCGTCAATACCAGCTACGGCGTGATGTTCGCATTTGGTGCGCTCACCCTCTTGCATTCGCGGAGGCGCGAGCTGTTCGATATTCTCGTGATCGGGCTGTTCGTGGCGAGTGCGATCAATTTCTTCATTCGTCCGGTCCTGACGCTGCTGGTCGAGCAGAGCATCCAGGCGTCGGATTATCGCGAATCCGTCTACTACTCGGTGCTCAACCTCGCTCTTGCGATCATGTCGCTCATGACCGCCATGACTCTGGTCGGCGCCTGCGTCTCCGACCTCGTCAGCTCGATCCGCGACAAGTCGGATCGCGACCTGCTGACAGGTTTGCGCAATCGTCGCGCGTTTGAGGCAGACATCGACGACTTGCTAGACCGTGCCCGTCACGACGATGTGCCAGCGAGCCTGGTCGTCGCCGATATCGATCACTTCAAGCAGGTGAACGATCTGTGGGGCCACCAGGCAGGCGATCAGGCCATCGCCAATTTCGGCAAACTGATCCAGACCATGGTGCGCGATGTCGACATCGTGGGCCGGATCGGGGGCGAAGAGTTCTGCATTCTGATCTGGAACTGTCCCGAGAATTCGGCCCACAAGCTGGCGGAGCGTATCCGCCACGCTTTCGCGCAGATGGCGCATGATGGTATCAGCGAAAACATCCACCTTACCGCCAGCTTCGGTGTGACCGAGTGGCGCAGCGGCGAACCTTATCGCAAGCTCTTCGCAAGGGCTGACAGCTACCTCTACGATGCCAAGGAAAACGGCCGCAACAAGGTGGTTTCCGCGGGCAAACCCGCCGACCGCAAAACGGGTGATCGGACCGCGTCGAAGCTCGATGCCGAAGCAGAGCGCGCTGCCGCCGCTGCGTGATCGGATTCATCGCCGTGGCGCAACTGCAACGCCCTCCTGAATTGTGCGACGTTCTGGCAACAGCAAATTGACCGAACGCTGAATTGCGGCGATTTTGCGCAGCGGTTTCAATTGCAATCGGGTCGCTAGTCCTGCCGGAACGCGAGAGTGCGTTTTCACGGCCGACCAGCGTCAACAGGGATCATGATCATGCAGTCACCTTCGCGTCTTTTTGCTTCCGCCGCCCTCATCGCCATCTCCGTCGCCGGCATCGCAGCTCCCGCCTATGCACAGGATGCCGACACGACTGCCGAGGACGAGACCGGCGTCGGCACCATCATCGTCACGGCGCAGCGTCGCGAGGAAAACCTGCAGGAAGTGCCGGTTTCGGTGGGCACGCTCGATGCAGAGGCGCTTCAGGTCGCGACCGGCGCAGGCGCGGACATCCGTGCGCTTTCGGGCCGCGTACCCAGCCTCAATATCGAAAGCTCCTTCGGCCGGACCTTCCCGCGCTTTTACATCCGCGGGCTTGGCAATACCGACTTCGACCTCAACGCGTCACAGCCGGTCAGTCTCGTCTATGACGACGTCGTGCTGGAAAACCCGGTGCTCAAGGGCTTCCCCGTGTTCGACCTCGACCGCGTGGAAGTGCTGCGCGGCCCGCAGGGCACACTGTTCGGTCGCAATACGCCCGCCGGTATCGTCAAGTTCGACACGGTCAAGCCGGGTCGCGGTGAGAATTACGTCCGCGGCAGCTACGGCACTTACGACACGATCAATCTCGAAGCAGGCATCGGCGGGCAGCTCAGCGATCTGGTCGCCGTGCGCGTGTCCGGCCTTTACCAGGGGCGCAGCGACTGGGTCGACAATATCGATAATGGCCCGGGTGACGATCTCGAAGGGTTCGACGAGTTCGCCGTGCGCGGCCAGATCGAGTTTGTGCCGACCGATGCTCTAAGCATTCGCGTCGTCGGCCAGTACCGCGATCTCGACGGTACCGCGCGCGTCTTCCGCGCGAACGCCTTTGCCACCGGTTCGAACGATCTGGTTGGCCTTGGCGGACCGGGCACCGAGTTCGAGCGTGACAAGGTACGCGCCGATGGCCTCAACTTCCAGACGCTCGAGAACACCAATATCGGCGCGACCATTGAATATGATGCAGGCGCAGTGACGATCACCTCGGTGACGAGCTACTGGAATGCCAATCTCTATTCACGCGGCGATATCGACGGCGGCTTCGGCAATGCCTTCGCACCCGAAATGGGACCGGGCTTCATCCCGTTCAGCGCCCAGTCGCAGGACAATGTGCCTAGCCTCGACCAGTTCACGCAGGAACTGCGCATCGCTTCCAACGGCGGCAGCCCGCTCGGCTGGCAGGCTGGCGTGTTCTATTTCGACGAAGCGCTCGACATCGAAAGCTTCGACTTCGGCACGCCGACCGACACCACCCCAGCTGCAGTGGCCGTACAGCGCCAGGACAGCGAAGCATGGGGCGTGTTCGGCTCGATCTTCTACGAGTTCGACAACGGGCTGCGCCTGCAGGCTGGCCTGCGCTACAACAATGACGAGCGTACGCTGACCGCATCGCGCCCGGTCGACACCCGTCCGGGCTTCCTCGGCTTCGGCGGTCCGGTGGCACCGGTTTCCGCTTCGGTCGATGACGATGTGCTGACCTGGGATCTCGCAGCGACCGTGCCGGCAGGCGAGGATGTGAACTTCTATGCCCGCGTGGCGCGCGGATATCGCGCTCCGTCGATCCAGGGTCGTCTCGTGTTCGGCCGCGACCTCTCGATCGCCGACAGCGAAACCACGATGAGTTACGAAGCAGGTGTGAAGACGATACTCGCTGGCGGTGCGGTGCGCTTCAACCTTGGCGGGTTCTACTACAACACCAACGACCTGCAGCTGACCGCGGTCGGCGGCGCCAACAACTTCACCACGCTGCTCAATGCGGATGAGGTCGAAGGTTACGGCTTCGAAGCCGAGCTGCAGGCGCGCCCGATGGAAGGCATCGAGCTTTCCGCGGGTCTTTCCTACAACGACACGCAGATCAACGATCCGGCCGCTTTCGTTGCGGGTTGCGGCGCGCCTTGCACCGTGCTCGATCCGGAGCGTACCCCCGGTAGCGGGATATACTCGATCGACGGCAACTCACTGCCGCAGGCGCCGAAGTGGACCGCCAACTGGTCGCTCGGCCTGAGCGAACCGATCCCCGGCACCAGCGGTGAAATCTACGCCTACACCGACTGGGCGTATCGTTCGAAGGTGCAGTTCTTCCTCTACGAGTCGGTCGAGTTCAGCGACGATTCCATGCTCGAGGGCGGGCTGCGCATCGGTTACCGAACCGACCGCTATGACGTGGCCGGCTTTGTCCGCAACATCACCAATGACGTGTCGGCGGTGTCGGGCATCGACTTCAACAACCTCACCGCGATGGTCAACGAACCGCGCATCTGGGGTGTCGAGGTCGGCATCACGTTCTGATTTCGTCGCGCGTCCAGCTCTTGCTGGACACGCACACACAGGGGCGATAGCAGCGCGGCCATGAGAAAAAACATGGTCGCGCTCGCTGCGCTTTCGCTCGCCGCTTCGGTTTCGCTCGTCTCGGTCGCGCAGGCAACATCACAGGTACCTCTCGAGGCGGTCGCCGATCAGGCGCTCGAGCAGGATGAACGCGCCTGGGACTTCGTTGAAGGCATCACCACCGAAGTCGGCCCGCGCCAGGCGGGGACCGAGGCGGAAAAGCGCGGCCGCGACTGGGCGGTGGCGTGGCTGGAGAAACATGGCTTCGAGAATGTCGCGGACGAACCGTTCGAGATGGATACCTGGGTCCCGGGCGATCTGCACAAGGCGCAGGTGATCTCTCCTTTCCCGCAGCCGCTCGTGGTCCAGCCGCTCGGCAAGAGTGCTTCGACCGGTCCCAACGGGATTACGGCGGAAGTCGTCAAGTTCGACACACATGCCGATCTGGTCGCAGCTCCTGCGGGCAGCCTGGCGGGCAAGATCGCCTATATCAGCCATTCGATGACGCCGACGCAGGACGGCTCGCAATATGGCTTTGCCGGCCCCGCGCGCTGGACCGGGGCGGGTATCGCTGCGAGCAAGGGCGCGGTCGCGACCGTGATCAAGTCGGTCGGCACCGACTGGCACCGCAATCCCCATACGGGCGGCACGAGCTTCCCCGAAGGCGTAGAGCCAATCCCGGCGGGCGCATTTTCGCTGCCCGATGCGGCCAATCTGGAACGGATGTTCGAGCGTGCGGGTGGCCAGCCGATCATGCTGAAGCTGACGCTGACGCCGAAGAACCTCGGCACGACGACCAGCGGCAATGTTGTGGGAGAGATCGTCGGGCGCGATCCGTCGCTTCCGCCGGTCCTTGTCGCCTGCCACATCGACAGCTGGTGGAACGGCACCGGCGCGTTTGACGATGGCGCGGGCTGCGGCATCGTGGCTGCGGCGGCGCTGAATGTGCGTGATGCCGGACAGCCGCTGCGCACCATTCGCGTGCTGATGGCAGGCGCGGAGGAAACCGGGCTGTGGGGGTCGAAAGCCTATAGCGCCGCACATATAGACGAGCCGATTGCGGTGGGTCTCGAAAGCGATTTCGGCGCGGATCGCATCTGGCGCTTCGAAAGCAATTTCCGCTCCAGCAACTCCGATCTTCACGCCAAGCTCGCCTCGGCAGTCGCGCGCTTCGGCGTGTCGAATGGAACCGCGGTGGCGACGGGCGGAGCGGACATCAACATCGCCCGCGACCAGAAAACCGCGATCATCGACCTGCAGCAGGACGGCACGCGCTATTTCGACCTGCACCACACGCCCGACGATACGCTCGACAAGATCGACAAGGCCCAGCTGCGCCAGAATGTCGCGGTGTGGACGCAAGTGGTCGGGATCCTTGCCAACGAAGCCGATCCGATCCAGCCGCCCGCGACCGAGCCGAGCGCTCCGGCAATCATGGAACAATAGAAGCGGACCTCTTCGCGCACCGAGGCGTTGAAGAGGCATGTTTGTTTCAGAGACCGGTCCCGACATCGTCATTCGCGGCTTCGTGCTCGCCGCCCTTGCACTCATATGGGTAACAATCCTGATCCGCGTCAATGGGCTGCGGACGCTCTCCAAGATGACGAACTTCGACTTCGTCATGACGGTCGCGATGGGCAGCGTGGTGGCGGGGGCAGTGCAGGCAGATAACTGGGAAATCTTTGCCCAGGCGATCGTCGGAATGGGCGGCCTCGTGCTGGTGCAGTTCATTGCGGCGCGGTTGCGATCATCTTCCGAACTGATCGAGCAGACGATCCAGAACGAGCCGCTGCTGATCATGCGCGACGGCAAGATTCTGCGCGATGCACTGAAGCAAGCGCGCATGAGCGAAAGCGATGTCATCGCCAAACTGCGCGAGGCCAATGCGCTCGAACTCGATCAGGTGCGCGCGGTTGTGCTCGAAACGACGGGAGATGTGTCGGTCCTGCATGGCGAGCGCTTCGACGAAAAGCTGCTTCAGGGCATTCGCAATACCTAACCGGCGAAGGTCTTGCGCATCCGGCGCGGCAGCAGCGCCGCCTGGAACAGCGCGCGGACAGCGAGGAACAGCACGAAGCTGCCCCAAAGCCCCTGATTGCCGAGCGGCCATGTCAGCCAGAGCGAGGCGGCGAAAACCACGCTCGCCCCCAGCATTGAAAGCAGCAGCGCGCGCGTCCAGCTGGCGCCGACGAATACCCCATCGAAGATGAAACTGGTGACGCCAGCAAACGGGATGACCACCAGCCAGATCGCCTGGCGCTGCGCTTCGCGTGCGACTTCGGGCGTGGCGGCAAAGCTCGCGAGGATCGGGTCGGCCAGCAATGCGAAGGCGAGGGCAAGCAAGGCTGCGGCGGAAAGCCCGCGCCACAATATCGCGCGCACATAGCCGCTGAAGCCCTCGCGATCCTTCGCACCCAGCCGTTCGCCGTTCAAGACTTGAGCTGCGTTTTCAAACCCGTCCAGCAGCAGCGCGGTGAGGATGAAAAGCTGGTAGATGATGCCATTGGCGGCGAGCACTTCGGGACCGCGTTCGGCGCTCAGCCGCGTCAGCGATGCAAGCGCGACCGAGAGCACTAGCGTGCGCAGGAAAAGGTCGCGATTGACGCTCAGGAAAGGCCGCAGCTTATCCCAGCCGAGCGAGGCGCCGCCGTTCAATGCGCTCCTTAGATGACGCCCCGTCGCGCCGCACATCACGAACAGCGCCAAGGCCGCCAGCTTGGCGTATTCGGCGATGAAGCTCGACCAGCCGATCCCGGCAATGCCCCAGTCGAGGCGCAGTGCCAGCAGCAGGCCGAGCCCGACATTGAGCGCGTTGTAGCCGACCTCGATCCATAAGAGCGCGATCATCTGGCGCCGGCCGACCAGGAAGCCCATCAGCGCGAGGTTGAGCATGACGCCCGGTGCAGTCCAGTAACGGATATCCGCGTAGATTGTCGCGGCTGCCAAGACCTCGTTCTCGGCTCCGAGCGCCCCAAGTGCGAAGGGCATCAGCCAGGGCTTGGCGAGGATAAGCAGCGCGGCAATCACCGCGCCGACGAACAATCCTCGTACGAGGACCGCGACCTGAGGCTCTTCGCCCGCGCGCGTGCCTTCTTGAGCGACCAGTCCGGTCGTCCCGGACTTGAGGAAGTTCATGACGGTGAACAGCACAGCGAACAGCCGCGCGCCGACATCGACAGCGCCCTGTGTCGGGGCATCGTTCAATTGCCCAACGATCCACATGTCGCCGACGCCGATCAGCGCGGTCGCGACATTGGTCACCATGGCGGGCAGGGCAATTGCCCAGATCGCACGCGTCTCGAGGCTGGAGGTGGAGGAGGTGGGTGTCGCGGTGGAGATAAGGTATGCTCCCTATGTCCTCCCGCCCTTGCGGTTGGGAGTTTCGATGGAAAATGATCACCGGATCATTTTCTCTCATCGAAACTGGTCGGGGAGACTGGATTCGAACCAGCGACCCCCTGTACCCAAAACAGGTGCGCTACCAAGCTGCGCCACTCCCCGACCGATTTCATCGCATCGCCTGCCACCAGTGGTGGGCCCGGCAGGACTCGAACCCGCGACCTAGCCGTTATGAGCGGCCAGCTCTAACCAACTGAGCTACAGGCCCTCCGCCGGTACGCAGCAATGCGGCGTGCGCCCTACAATGGGTGCGCGCAGGTGACAAGACAATCTGTTGGTCAATATCACCTACGGGCAAGCGATTCAGTCGGCAACGACCGACTCCATGATTTCGGCAATGGTCGTGGGTCTGACTTTCAGCGTGTCGCAATAGGCATAGACTCGGCGGAACCACTCGTAGAGCGCGTCGAGATCGTCCTCGCTGCGGACATAGGGCGTGTGCCCCGGTTCGAGCGAAGGGCTGTGGAATGACAGGACCAATACGGGCAATCCGTCATCCACCGCGATGTCGATGCCGCGCAGCGCCTCTTCCGCGGTCACACCTTCCGGCGTCAAGGCGATGCGTTCGAGCAGCGAGAGGCGGGACATCAGCCCCCCGAGCTGGGGAATCTTTCGGGAGAGCCGCTGGATTGCCGCACCCTGTTTCCGCAGCATGCCCCAATACACGCTGGTCACTGGAAGCTCGAGCAGGGCGCGCTCCTGATCGACCCAATAGGGCCAAAGGGGATGCCCTGAATAATCGGGACCGTGGCCCGCGCTATAGTCGAACAGGCTACGCACCGAAGTGTCGATCGCAACGCCTGCATCCTTGAGCATGCCGGCGGACTTGGGGCCAAGCCCGTAGCGCCCGGCACGATAAACCATAGGAGTGGTCGTGAAGCGTTTCTCGATCTCGGCCCGAAGCCGCATGAACTTATCGCGTTCGAGTTCGTGTGGAAGATTGCCGGCGTAGGAGTTGAAAGCGTTCACTTCCTCGGTCTTCGGCGGGTTTACCCAGGGATGGAGCTGGATGCCGACTTCCGCCTTGCCGCGTTTGACCGCATCGCCGAGCATTTCGACCGCAATCTCGGACATCACGATGGGCCAGTCGACGAGGTAGACTGGGCTGACCCCGATGCCTTCGCAAAACTCCTGAAACTTGCGCAGGCGCATGACATGGTCGAGGCCATATCCGGTGGCGCTGAAGGGCGCGTTCCAGTCGAAGTCTTCCTCGGTGTCGACCGTCAGCAGCGTGCGCTGTCCGAACCCTGCGGCGAATTGCGCGCGCGATGATGCTGAAGGCGGGTCGAGCATGGAACCGGGCACTGCACTTCTTCCCCCGCGGCAGAGCGCGCTCAGCCCTGCTTGATGCCAGCCTCGCTCCGTTTGATCGTCGAGGTTTCGCTATTGGCCCCCGCGACCTCGGTCAAGAGCGGTAGCCGCACCGTCAACCGGTCGTCCTTCACCTCGAGAACTCCCCCTGCTGCGCGCACTTCTGCGCGGGCGAGGCGGAGGCTGAAGCCGGCACCGAACAGACCGGCGCTGAGACCGGCAGCGTTTGTCTGGCGTGTCTGGGCTGCGAAAATATCGTCCTGGGAGATCAGGTCGGCGGGAAGCTGACAGGTCAGGATGGCCTGACCTTCACCATGCGACAGCGTGAGCGCGATGGTTTCGCCAGCCGCGCATGCTCCAGCAAGGGTCGCGAGCACTCGCCACGCGAGGGTTTCGGCATCGCCTTCCTCGATGTTCAGAATCATCGGACCCGAGGTTTCGCGGGTTAGGTCGAGGCCCGCCATGCGCGGCGCGAGGACCTGCTGGATCTGCTCCGTCATCGGGCCGATTATGGCGGCGAAATCACAAGACCCCTCGGCAGGTCTGGCGTTTCCGCTTTCGAGCCGGGCCAGCCGCTCGAGCTCGTCGAAACCTGCGAGGATGCGCGCGGCATCGCCCGCGATGGCGGCGGCCATGGCGCGGTATTCATGCGGGGCGGGGCCGAACAGCTGCTGCTGAATGACCTCGGCAAAGCCCTGCAGAGCATTTACGGGCGTGCGCAATTCGTGGAGCAATTGGCGGATGCGGTCGGCCTCTGCTGCTGCGCGCGGGTCCACCATCCCTTCGGGCGCAGGACGGCGAAAACGACCGACATAGCCGTGGAAGCGGCCGCCCGAACGGGCAAAGCGCGGCTGCGCGTCGATTACCCATTGGCCGGTAATCTGCGGCGCGCCATCCAGCGTACGTGGGGCATTTTCGATCGGTTGCTGGCGAGAGAAGGCGCGCGCCATGGCGTCGACCGGCGCGTCATCGCCCAGCCGCCTTGCGGGGACGAGGCGTTTGCCGATGACCATCGGGGCCACTGCGGGGTCGGCCCATTCGATGCGTCCAGCAGCATCGGTGGCGAAGCCGAAGCCGGTAATGCCGCGCTTGTTCTTCTCGGGCATTTCGCCAAGCGGCAATTGCGGCGAATTATCGACCGGCGGCACGCCCGCCTCGCGGTCGCGGCGGAACTGCGCGATCCGTTCGACCAGCGCGGTGATCTCGCTCTTTTCGCCCTCGACTGCCGAGCGGGGCTGCGATGGCGGCGGCGTTTCGACCGGGTGGGGCGACATCGGCATAAGATCGCTGTCCGGATCTACCGATTTGTCGGCCTCTTTCGCCAGATCGGGGAAAGCCGATGGACCTTGACCGAGCTGCTCGATGGGCTGCTCGATCGACTCGTCTACAGGTGCGGTTTCGGGCGGCGCGGGAGTTTCGGCTTCGCGGAGGTCCACCTCGGCCGCTGGGAAATCGCTCACTTCGGCTCGTTCGGTCGCGCCGCTTGACTGTGCCTCAGTTTCGTCCGCACTGGCGGTCGGCTGCGGCAGCCCTCTATCGCGGATCCCCAGCCGTTCGAGAATCACCACCGCACCTTCGGGCAGATCGCGGCGCAGGCGGAGGAAACCGCGGGCTCGGATCGGCAGTCGCGGGATCAGCGCTTCCCAGTCATCTTCGGTGAGGTCCGCGCGGGAAAGCGCGGCCGAGGCGACTTCGGGTTCGTCTTCCGCCAGATGCGCGGCAAGTTCGGGGCTGCGGAATCGCCAGCCGGGTTCCGCGACCATGCGTGCGCGGTCGGCTGCGGGGATCTGCTCGCCCAGAGCACCAAGCCGCAGCCATGCGGCCGCAATCAGGCTTTCATCGCGACCGTATTTGCGATTCCCCAGCAGGTCGAGCAGCTGCCGGAACTGCGTGCGCGCCGCATTCTCGCTGGCAGCGCGGTGGCGCAGCACAGTGGCAAGGCGGTCGTCAAAAAACATCGGCACTCCGACTGGGAAAACACTCACCCACACGCATTGCGGGCACGATAGTTCCTACCAGTATATCCAAGCTGCACGGGAGCGGCTTTCTCGGTGCGTTGCAAAGCGGGACAATTGCTGGCAGGAACAATAAAATTAGTCTCGACACCTCATGGGGCGCATATCGTTTCACGGCGGCAGCGCGTTTTTCCACGAAGCCTAGGGACTGCTATCACGCTTGCGGGGCTGACGAATGGCCAATCTGGACGAAATCGACCGAAAATTGCTTGCAGAACTGCAATCCGAAGGGCGCGTGACCAATGTGGAACTCGCCCAGAGGGTCGGCCTAACGGCGCCGCCCTGCCTGAGGCGCGTTCGCGGTCTGGAAGAAGCGGGTGTGATTCGCGGATATCACGCCGATTTGGACCCATCTCGGCTGGGCTTTGCGATCACCGTCTTCGCGATGGTCAGCCTGAAGAGCCAGGCCGAAAGTGCCCTGCGCGAGTTCGAGGAAGCCATGCGCGAGCTTCCCGAAGTGCGCGAAGTGCATATGCTCAACGGCGAAATCGACTTCATCCTCAAGGTGGTGAGCCAGGATTTGCAGAGCTTCCAGGAGTTTCTCACCAGCAAGCTGACGCCAGCGCCCAATGTCGAGAGCGTCAAGACCTCGCTGACGATTCGCACCGCGAAATACGAACCGGGCGTGCCGCTCTGAGGCGGTGAGGCGCTGGGGGGCAATTTCCGGCGCCGTCGCCGCTCTGCTGCTGAACGCCTGCACGGGCGAACCGCATGACGCGGTGCTGCCCGAACCGCAGCAGACCAATATCATGGGATCCTTCCAGGCCGACGGCATGAAGCGTGTCGCGCGTTTCGATGCGACCGTCCTGGTGCTTTCGCGCAAGAGCTACACCGGCATCTTCGGCGACGAGATGGCCGAGTACTCGCCGTTCGATCTGGCGGTGGCGTGGGGCGAGGGCGCACTGGCCGACGTTTATGGCGCGCTCAGCATCAGCCAATCGAACCGCTTCTTCTACTGGAAGGCATCGAACGAGGCCTGGCAGGATCCGCGGGTGCGCCGTTTCGGGCGCAATGCCGGGAACTGGCACATCGTGCCGGAAACCGACGCGGTGATGGACGATTTCTTCGAGGTGATGGAAGGCGACGTCGTGCAGATGGAAGGCTTCCTCGTCGACATCCAGGGGCCGCGCAATTTCGTGTGGAAGACCTCGCGCAAGCGCAGCGACAGCGGACCGGGTGCCTGCGAGATATTCCTGGTGACGAAGGTTTCTGTGGTCGAAAGCTGAACTTCGCGGGTCAGTGAGGGTCAGCGTGGCGGGCGAAACATCGGCACCAGCGGCGGGACTGGATCGACATCGATCAGGCCGATCTGTTCGAATCCGAAGCGCTTGTAGAATGGCACGAGACCGGGGCTGGAAGCCTCGAGATAGGCGGGCTCGCTGCGCTCATCGATCTGTGCCAGTCGGTGTTCGAGCAGGAGTGCGCCGTAGCCTTGCCCTTGCACTGACGGGTCCGCACCGAGCGTCCAGAGATACCAGTGCGGCTCCGACGGATGATATTCGGCCATCGCAGCCTGCAAGGCCTCGCTCAGCGCGTCCTCTTCCGGGTCTCCGGCAGGCATGTCGAGCGCTGCGATATCGGCAGGGTCGGTTTCGACGCCTGGAGGCAGCCAGATCGCTCCGGCGCGAAAATCCGCGGTCGCCTCGACCCCGCCAGCAGCAAAGCCGTTCTTCCCGATCGCCATGACCCAGCGGGGCCACCAGTGCAAATAAGCTTCCGGAGTGGAGAAAAAGAACCGCGCAACCGGATCGCGGCCGAACGCCAGCGTTATGATGTCGAGGACGCGGGAAGCCGAGCCTTCATCTACACTGATGATGGCCGGCTTCTCCATGTCAGTCCTCGCGGGTCTCCAGCCACTCTTCGAGCCACTTGATCGAATAGTCGCCCGACAGCACGTCTTCCTGCCGCAGCAATTCCTGGTGCAACGGGATGTTGGTCTTGACCCCTTCAACGACCATTTCTTCCAGCGCGCGGCGCAGGCGCATGATGCAGCCTTCGCGCGTGCGGCCGTAAACGATCAGTTTGGCGATCATGGAGTCGTAGAATGGCGGGATGCGGTACCCTGCATAAAGCCCCGAATCGACACGCACATGAAGCCCGCCAGCGGCATGGTAATAGGTCACTTCGCCCGGGCTCGGCGCGAAGGTGAAGGGGTCTTCCGCATTGATGCGGCACTCGATCGCATGGCCGCGGAACTCGAGCTCGTCTTGTGTTACGGAGAGCGGCTTGCCTGCTGCGATGCGGATCTGCTCGCGCACCAGGTCGACCCCGGTAATCGCCTCGGTCACGGGATGTTCGACCTGCAGGCGGGTGTTCATCTCGATGAAGTAGAACTCGCCGTTTTCCCACAGGAACTCGATCGTGCCGGCACCGCGATAGCCCATGTCGCGCATCGCTTTCGAGCAGACTTCGCCCATGCGCTCGCGCTCCTCGTCGGAAATGACGGGGGAAGGGGCCTCCTCGAGCACCTTCTGGTGGCGGCGCTGGAGCGAGCAATCGCGTTCGCCCAGATGGATCGCATTGCCTTCGCCATCGCCGAAGACCTGGAATTCGATGTGGCGCGGGTTGCCGAGGTATTTCTCGATATAAACGGTGTCGTCACCGAAGGCCGCCTTGGCCTCGCTGCCGGCCTGCTTCATCAGCGTTTCGAGCTTGTCTTCGCTCTCGCACACTTTCATCCCGCGACCGCCGCCGCCCGAGGCCGCCTTGATGATGACCGGATAGCCGATCTCGGCGCAGATCTTTTTCGCCTCGTCATAGTCGGACACGGCGCCTGCACTGCCCGGCACCAGCGGCAGGCCCAATTCGCCCGCTGTCTGCTTGGCGGCGACCTTGTCACCCATCGTGCGGATGTGTTCGGGCTTGGGACCGATCCACTTGATGTCGTGCGCTTCGACGATCTCGGCGAACTTGGCATTTTCCGAGAGGAAGCCGTAGCCCGGGTGGATCGCGTCGCAATGCGCACATTCGGCGGCCGAGATGATGTTGGCTACGTTGAGATAGCTATCGGTCGCAGGCGGCGGACCGATGCAGACGGCATGGTCGGCCAGCCGCACATGCATGGCATCGGCATCGGCGGTGGAGTGCACCGCGACCGTCTCGATCCCCATTTCATGCGCCGCGCGGTGAATACGCAGGGCGATTTCGCCGCGATTGGCAATCAGGATACGCTTGATAGTCATGCGTTCGCCTTAGCCGATGACGACGAGCGGCTGATCGAACTCGACCGGCTGGGCATTGTCGACGAGGATCGCCTTGATCGTGCCTGCCTTGTCCGCGGTGATCGGGTTCATGACCTTCATCGCTTCGACGATCAGCAGCGTATCGCCTTTTTCGACACTGTCGCCGACCTTCACGAAGTTGTCCGCACCCGGTTCCGCCGCGAGATAGGCGGTTCCGACCATCGGCGACTTGACCGCATTGGCATGGTCTTCGGCAGGCGATTCCTCAGCCGCAGCGACAGGAGCTGCGCTGGCAGGCGCCTGGGCAACAGGAGCGGCTGCAGGCATTGCTGCCGGCGCTGCCATGGCAACGCCGCCGCCGCGCGAGACCTTGATCTTGCGCTCGCCGTCTTCGACTTCGATTTCGGTAAGCCCGGTTTCCCCGAGCAGTTCTGCCAGCTCGCGGACGAGCTTGGTATCGACATTCATGCCGGATTTTCCTCCGGCAGCGCCCTTGCGTTCGGCCATGGATGCCCCTTAGCGTTGTTGGTTGCGGGTGCGACTATCCCCGCGAATTGTGGCTGGCAAGGGGCAGCGGGTCAGATTTCGCCGCTCGCCACCGCTTCCAGCGCGATGAGATAGCTCTTTGCGCCGTGTCCTTCCACAGTCTTCGCAGCCGCCATGCCGACGTAAGATCGGTGTCGAAACTCTTCGCGCGTCTTGGGATCGGACAGGTGCACTTCGATCACCGGCGTGCGGATCGCCTTGATCGCGTCGAGCAGCGCGATGGAGGTGTGGGTGTAGGCCGCCGCGTTGAGCAACACGGCGCGCGCACCCTCGGCCTGCGCCTCGTGCAGCCAGTCGACCAGCATGCCTTCGTGATTTGTCTGGCGCATGTCGATTGCGAGATCGTGCTCGCGCGCGAAATCCTCGAGCATGCCGGCGATGTCGTCGAGTGTTTCCGAGCCGTAGATATCCGGCTCGCGCGTGCCGAGCAGGTTCAGGTTCGGCCCGTTGAGGACGTAGACGGTATTGGTGATGGGGACGCTCATGCGCGCTGATTAGCTGCTGCAGCGGGGATTAGAAAGCGCAAGGTTGTTGGCTTAGTCCGGAGTGCAAGCCAACGACCCGATTGCGGTCGTGCCTGAATCTAATAGTGAAAATCTTCTAATTCAAGGAGTTCGGTCGCATGTTTCTTTATTTATTGGCTCAGAGCGCGAAAGTTTTGTCCGGCGAGCCAGGTTATGATCACATCGAGGAAGTCGCCGCCGTAGCGAATTTCTTGGCTGAAGCAGAGAGCGGCGAACTCGATCTCACCGAGGTTGAGCTCGTTAATCGATCCGACCCTGCACGGAACACATGGGTGAGCCTTATGGACTATGTGCGAGAGTGTTCGATCGAGGAGATTTCCGCCATTGCTTCTACTGATCGCAGCTCACCATTGAGCGTCCAGTGGGATTGCGGGCGGTATATCGAGATAGAAGGCAAGCCGAAGTGGGAAGAACGTCACGCTTCATTCTGGGTTGAGCAGGGACGAGTGACGAAGATCGCGTTTGGCGAAGGTGATGCCCTCGTTATCCCACCGGCAATATCCGCATCTCACACACTTCCTGATTAAGCGCGCTACCGATCCACGCCCTTGACCTTACCCCACTGGCGCGCGGCCGTGTAGCCGAGGTAGCCGGTGCCGAAGAGCGCATAGAGCGGCTCGGGCAGGGCGGAGAGGTAGCTTGTCATCCCTTTGCCGATGGCGAGCGCGGACGCGGGATCGAACGCGGCAATCACGCCCATCGGCACGCTGAACAGGATCAGCGCATACATGACATAAAGGAAAGATGGGCGAGCACGGCTCGTCCACGGATCCTTCGACTCTGCCTCTGCCACGATCGCCTGCAGCCGCGCCTCGATCTGCTTCAATTCGTGCGAGCCCTCCATTCGGATCAGCTCGAGCTTCGCCTTGGCGCGGGCTTCCTTGTCCGGAATGATCTTGTCGATGATCGAGGCGATGGGGCCGATGAGGCTTTCGAGTACAGCCATGAATGCGCTCCTGCTGGATGAGTCGCGCAATCAGATAACCAAATAGGTTCAAGTAGGAAAATTTTGTGTCGGATGATGTCGTCCACTGGTCGGGATGGCTGGATTCGAACCAGCGACCCCCAGCGTGCGCTCTGATGCAAATCGCAAGCTGACTACTCAAGCGGACGTTGCAACTTGGTCATGCCGATTTAGATTATATCAGCTTCGACCATGCCATCCGGGGAGCGGACATGATGAGGATTAGCGAGCGCGCTCAGCGAACCATGGAGTTTCTGGTAATCGGGCTGGTCATGGGCGTCACGGAAGATTTGCTCGCAGTCTGGCTTAGCACGGGTGAGCCGATAACCTGGTCGGTTCTCGGCATCGTAATTGTCGTCGCCTTGCCGTTTGCATTCCTGAGTGAATACATCGTGGATCATCCCAAGTTTTGGCAGAGGACAATCGGACTGCGATTGAAGAAACCCGGATCCGATGATCCGTCCCGATGACCGATTGCGGGTCGAAAGCCCAGCCATTCTTGGGATTGGGCCACCCACGGTCGTGCAATGGCTCCCGCAGCATGCCAGAGATCTGATCTAGTCTTTCGGTTCGAGCGGCAATACCTGTCCGGTCACCGCCCCGCCATCGATCACGAACTCGCTGCCTGTCGAAAAGCTCGCATCGGTCAGCAGGAAAACTACCATGCGCGCGACTTCTTCTGGCTCGCCGAAGCGCGGTATCGGCTGGCTGGCAACCACCTCATCAGACATACCTTCGGTCATCGGGGTGCGAATAGGACCGGGGTGAAGCGAGATGACGCGAATCGCATCGGGCGCGAGATCGAGCGCGGCCGCCTTCGTCAGTCCGCGAACGCCCCATTTGCTTGCGACATAGGCGGCGAGCCCGCCGTAGCCCTGCAATCCTGCGGTCGAAGAGGTATTGACGATTACGCCTCCTCCCGCACGCCTGAGAGCCGGGACGGCCGCCCTCATTCCGAGAAAGATTCCCGTAAGATTTACGTCGATCACGCGGCGAAATCCTTCCGGCGTGCAATCTGCGACACTGCCCAGGGAGAGGATACCTGCGTTGTTGAACAGTGCGTTGAGCTGGCCAAATGCCTTCTCGGCTTCGTCAACTGCAGCCTGCCACTCACTCGCGTTGGTGACGTCGAGCCTGCGGTAGAGAACGTTTGCTCCAAGTTCGTCGGCCAGCGCGCGTCCCTCCTCGTCGAGGATGTCGGTGATCATCACCCTCGCGCCAGCCTTGGCCAAGGTTTGAGCAGCCGCCGCACCGATACCGCGCGCGCCGCCGGTCAAAATAACGCGCAAATCCTTGCTCTGTATTCCGGTCATGCTGCGTGCCTCCTCCTTTCCGGATTTGAGCACCAGCATATCCTGGCAGGCTAGGCGGCTTTATCGGTAAAGCTACGGAGTCCTGCGCGATCGACGATCTTAGGTTCCAAACTTCGCCAAGTCGCTTCGACGGGATCGGCCAGCGCGCAACAGATTGTATTCCGCTGACGCGATTGCTGGTAATGTGATTTTCGAGCCGATTTGCTGAGGAACATGCATGAGTGAAAAGCAGCTGAATCTGCGATTTCATGGTGCCGCCGGGACGGTAACAGGTTCCTGCATGGAGTTTTCGCTCGGACAAAGCCGGGTTCTGGTCGATTGCGGGATGTTTCAGGGGAGCCGTTCGCTCGAGCATCTGAACATCGATGACTTCGCATTCGATCCTAGCCAGATCGATGCCGTCATTCTGACGCATGCGCATATCGATCACAGCGGGATGCTTCCCAAGTTGGTAAAAGGGGGCTTTACCGGGCCGATCTGGTGCACGCTGCCGACCAGTGATCTCCTCGAGCACATGCTGGCGGATTCCGGCAGGATCCAGGAATATGAGGCCGAACGGCGCAACCGTCGGCGCGACCGGGCGGGCGAAGAGCCGTTCGTCCCGGTCTACACCAGCAGCGATGCGATGGAGGCATGGCAGCAATGCCGCCCGATCCAACTCGAGGAAGCTTTTGAGCCCGCCCCAGGGTTCCACGCCCGCCTATGGAACGCCGGACATATTCTGGGATCTGCGTCGGTCGAACTTAATGCGGGCGGCGTCCGCGTCATTTGCTCAGGCGATCTCGGCCCCGAAAACAAGGCCTTCCATCTGGATCCCGAGGGACCATCCGGTTTCGACTTTGTCGTCTGCGAGGCCACCTATGGTGATCGCCAGCGCGAACGCGTGACCATCGCCGAGCGGCGAAAACTGCTGCAGTCCGAAGTGGAGGCGGCAATTACGCGCGGCGGCAATCTGGTCATTCCGGCCTTTGCCCTCGAACGGACGCAGGAATTGCTGCTCGACCTGCATCACCTGATGTGTTCCGGCGCGATACCCGATGTTTCGGTCTTCATAGATTCGCCGCTGGCCAATCGCGTGACGGAGGTCTTCGAGCGGCACGCATCCGAACTGGAAGACACTGGCAAGGTGAACATTTTCGATCACCCTTCCTTTCATTTCGTCACCGATGTCTCGCAATCGATAAGTCTCAATTCCGTATCAGGAGCGGTCATTCTCGCCGCATCGGGCATGTGCGAGGGAGGCCGCATCAGGCACCACCTGATCCACAATCTTCATCGCAGGGATTCGACCGTACTGTTCGTCGGCTTCCAGGCTCAAGGGACCTTGGGGCGCGTTATCATGGAAGGTGCCGAAAGGGTCAGGATCAGCGGCAATGACGTGCGCGTCCGGGCACAGATCAGGCGCATCGACAGCTATTCCGCCCATGCCGATCAGACCGAGCTGCTCGACTGGATTGACGAACGCTCTCCGATTTCGGGGAGCCTGTTTCTCGATCACGGTGAGCCTTCGGCACTTGAAGCCATGCGCCGGGAGCTGCAGCGTCGCAATCCCGGTCTCAACGTACGTCTGCCACAGATTGGAGAGCTTTATGCTCTTGCGCCGAAGGAGCAGGCTGCGCGCCTTGAGACGGGCAGAACCGATCTGGCCGAAGCGCTCGGCCGCGATTGGCAGAACACCTATGCCGATTTCGCGACATCGCTGAAGGCGGAACTGGCGAAGCTGCGGAGCGATCGCCAGCGGGAAGAAGCGCTCACGAAGATGCGGCATGTGCTGGAAACCTATAACGCGCACATGGCATCAAGGAACGGAAAGTCCGGAGAATAGCGTTTAGCGCTCGTTTGCTTCCGACCAGGTCCTGGCATCCGCCAGAAGAGAAACGACTTCGGCGTCGCTGGTCTGATCGAAATCGCTGTAATGCGCACCGACGGCATAAAACGGGTCGGGCGTGCTCAGGCAAACGATATCGTCGCTCAGCTTCTCGAGCTCCTGAAGTGCGGATTTCGGCGCAACCGGCACGGCTAGGACGATCCGTGACGCCTCCGACTTGCGCAGGGCCTTGAGCGCCGCCCGCACCGTGCCGCCTGTGGCAATGCCATCGTCGACCAGAATGACATTCCGGCCCCTCGGCGAATGCGAAAGGCCCGATCCATAGGCCGCACGCCTGCGTTCGACTTCGGCCAATTGGCGCTGCACTTCGCCTTCGATGTATTGAGAAGTGGCACCGACCATCCGCGCGATATTTTCGTTGATCACGACTTGCGGCGATGCGCCATCCACCAGGGCACCGATCCCGTATTCCTCGTGACCGGGCGCGCCGATCTTGCGCACCAATAGAATGTCGAGAGGCGCATCGAGCGCGCGAGCGACTTCGTATCCCAGGGGAACCCCGCCGCGCGGCAGGGCAAAGATAATCGGGTCTTCGATGCCGAGTGATGCGACCGCCCTGGCCAGTTCGCGGCCCGCTTCTCGCCTATTGGCAAATTGCCTGTTCACGCCTGCTCTCCTTCCAGGTGGTCGAGGAACCAGCCAATCGCCAGCCTTACCACCTCGTCCAGCGTTCCCGGCTCTTCGAACAGATGGCCCGCCCCCGGAACGATGGCCATGCGCTTTTCGCAGTGCATGGCCTCGGCAGCATCGCGATTGAGATCGATGACCAACCCGTCGAGGCTGCCGACGATCAGCAGAGTTGGCGCCTCGACTGTTGCCAGCGCAGCAGCACCGGCGAGGTCGGGCCTTCCCCCGCGTGAGACGATGGCGGCGATCCTGTCGTCCCCTGCCGCGGCCCTGATTGCGGCGCCGCCGCCGGTGCTTGCCCCGAAATATGCAGGGCGCAAGGCTGCGGTCGCCTCGGACGTGGCGGTCCAATCGACCGCCATACGAAGCCTAGAGGCGAGAAGGGCGATGTCGAAAACGTTGCGGCGGTCCCGTTCTTCGACTGGGTTGAGAAGGTCGAGAAGCAGCGTTGCAAGCCCGGCTTCGCGCAGCCGTTGCGCCACGTAATTGTTGCGTGGGCTCAATCTGCCGCTGCCACTGCCATGCGCAAAGATCACGATCCCCTTCGCCGCATGGGGTATGCCGAGAAACGCACGCAGGTCGAGCGCGCCGCCGAGCGTGACCTCGCTGCATCCGGGTGGCGGCGTGACCGCGTTCATAGCCCGAAGGGCCATGTTTCCGGCGCGCCATGCGGCCGCTCCCGCCCGAGCGGCGTAACGGCTCGGCTTTCCTCGAACCAGACATAGGCATCGAACTGGTCGGCTAGTACGGCTTCAAAATAGTGGCTCGTGAGTTCCGACTGCGGCCGGTAGACGACGCCGATCGCCCGCTCGAGCAAGACAGCGGAAAGAGCGGCAACAAGTTCGCTATCCTTGCGGGCGCGCCAGTCCGTGAGCGATCGGCTGAGACCGGTCAGTCGGAAAGCCCCCTCCCAACTGTCATCGCGTGCGGAGCGGACCGCCATGATCTCCATTTCCGCGCCCCAGTCAGAAGCGGCGGCAACAGTCCCGCGGTCGGTGCCGAAGCCGATCAGGACCGCCTGGTCACCGTAGGACTTGCGAACAAGTTCACCGATATTGAACTCTCCCTGCCAGCCCATCGCAGTCGCGGATGCATTGCCGATATGCGAGTTATGCGCCCAGACGACTGCGCGCGCGTCCTTATGATGCGCTATGAGCTGCTGGAGCGTTTCGAACATGTGCCTGTCGCGCAGGTTCCAGCTTTCGGCCGCCCCCCAGTACATCGCGCGATAGTATCGCTCCGCAGCGCGCACGATGCGGGCATT
This sequence comes from Altererythrobacter xiamenensis, assembly GCF_900177715.1. Taxonomy (GTDB): domain Bacteria; phylum Pseudomonadota; class Alphaproteobacteria; order Sphingomonadales; family Sphingomonadaceae; genus Erythrobacter; species Erythrobacter xiamenensis. Next base: position 156,412 of record NZ_FXWG01000003.1, read on the forward strand.
CTGTTCGGCGTCGAAATAGCTATCGCCATCCTGCGCGATCCATTCCATCCGTCGTTTGAGCAATTCGTCGAGCTGCGAAACGATGGCGTCCTCGCACTTTGACACCCCCTCATATTTTACAGCGCGCCCATAGTTCTGGGGTTCATCCTGCCACGGCGTCAGGCAACTGTAGCGCCTGCGCGCCTCATGAGCTTCGGCGGGGGAGTGCTCATCGAGATAGGAGATGACCGAATGTATTGATTGTCTGAGGCTATAGACATCGAGCCCGCGCATGGAGACGCGCTGGTCCTGAGGTCGGTCTTCATTGTGGCGACGCAGCCAGTCGGCAAAGGCCAGCACTTCTTCATTGCGCCACATCCATGTCGGGAAACGGGCGAATGGCTCACCGCTCCGGGGACGCGCCGCTCCGTGCCGGACATATTCATCGATACGCGCGATATCCGGCCAATCGCCTTCGACAGCAACGATGTTGAACCCGTGCTTTTCGATCAGGCGTCGGGTGATTTGCGCTCTTGCGGCGTAGAACTCATGCGTTCCGTGTGTCGCCTCGCCAAGCAAGACGATGCGTGCATCGCCATATCGGTCGAACTCCCGGCCAAAATCGGGATGGTCCGGTGAGGGGATGGTCACCGAGCCAGCGCGAAGCGCGGCAGGCAGGTCTGCCCTGATTTTTCGAATGGGGTGATGTGCGGTCACGTCTGCCTCCCCTCCCAACGGACTGTCGGCCTCGCCCAAAGCCAATGCTGCCTGCAGGCGCATCGGCGCCGAGATTTCGAGCAGTATCGGGATTTCCAGGCGGCGGTGAATTGATCGACGTCAACGCCGAGGTGAGGGCGCGCGAATGTTCGACTTTCAAGGCAACTGCTGGCGAGAGTGGCATCCCCGTTCGACCGGATACGTATAATCCCTCATTTTGTGAAACGCTCGCGCTTGCAAGAAGGGCGCTGCGACCCGAAGGCCAAGAGATTGGCTTAACGCTTGAGGCGGCAGGAAACTGCCGCCTCTTTCTTGTAACGGACGTGTCGCGACGTCGTCCATCGGAGGCGGGAGAACCTCGGCGAAATCGTCTTGATTTCTTTTGCTGGAATCAGTCGGTCCGCGACAACCTGAACTACTACTCCTGTCTGTCGACCAGTTTCATATTCCGGTTACCGCGGACCTATCTGGATGGGTCGTCGTTTCCTTGCGGTTACTCGCCAACCAGCAAATGTCTTTTGCCACGAAACGCCTGATGCATCTTGACGATCATCAAGGGCGGACACCGAAATGTCGATCTAAGTACATTCACCGATGCCGCGGCAAGGAAGTTTGAGTCATCGTCGACTCCCTTTGACGACTTTGGCAAGGCAGCGATGTACCAGACCCCTGACATTCTGGCGGAGCGGCGCGCGATCGGGATACCGGCACGGGCGCATGAAACACTATTCATCAAGGGCGAACCGAGCTCCTGCCTTTTTGAAGTGAGGCGCGGGGTTGCGCGCGCGGTGCATTATTCGGCCGAGGGTGACCGGCAGGTGATGGCATTCTTCTTCCCCGGTGATGTCCTCGGCCTCCCGCTGACACGTCGGCATCGATATTCTGCCGAAGCGGCAAGCGACATGATCTTCACCAGATTGCCGTCGCGGGACTGCCAGCCCGGCAATTCTTTTCCCGCAACCCGCGATACCACCGTATCGCGGGCGATCTGGCAGGAGGAAAAATCCTTCATGACCCGTGGTCTCATTATCGGGCGCGTCGGCTATCTCGCGCGGGTCGCGGCCTTCGTGAATTACGTGGCGAAACATTTGCCAATGACAGACGAAACGCTGGAGTTTCCTATCCCGCGCGGGGACATCGCATCTTATCTCGCGACCTCGCCGGAAACGATCTGCCGGACCCTGCGCCAGCTTCGCGAAATGCAAATCATCGCGATGCCGCGGCTCGATAGGCTTCAGGTCAAGGACCCGTCGCGCCTGGCGCAGATCGCGGGAGGTCCATAACCAATCTCGGAAAAGCGTGTGAGCGCATAACGTAAATTGATAGGCCCCGGATCGGGCCGGAAGAAAAAGCTACGGCCATGCCCTGGACACTGGTCAGACTGGAGTTGGGACCGACGGAAGAGTTTCCGCAGGGTTCGGCTGCCCGTGCGTTCTGCCTTCGCATACCGATCGACATCGATGGACGCATCGAAGCGGATCTCCATGCGAACGCTCCGTTGCACGCGACAGCAAGATGCTTCTGGCCCAATCGGCCCGACCTGACCGGCTATGTGGTCCGCAAGCGAGATGGGTGGCAGATGAAGTGGAGAAACCCCTCCGCAGCGACTTCGGCAGACTGCTGGTTCGACAATGCTATATTCGCCGAGAACGCAATGCTAAAGATCCACGGTATCGCCCGTTCGGCAACGCCTTTTCTGGTCAAGACAATCAGGCGCGGTCAGCAACTCTAGGTCCGGCCTGGCTCCGAACCACCCGGCTGCTGCTCGATTGGCCTGACCTCACCCACATCTGCTGCGAAGGCAATGCGGAGCAGGTCCGAGAGGTTGGAGACATCGAGCTTTTTCATGACATTGGCGCGGTGTATCTCGACCGTACGAGGGCTGATGCCGAGGTCGTATCCGATGGTCTTGTTTGGATGCCCTTTGACCAATCCTTCCAGCACTTCGTACTCACGCGGCGTCAGCGCGTTGATCAGCACCTGTGCATCTGCGCGGTGCTGCCTCCTCGCATCATTGTGGTCGAGCCGATCGAAGGCTTCGCTGATCGCGCCGAGCATCTCTTCCTTGGCGAACGGTTTCTCGATGAAGTCGATCGCTCCGGCCTTCATCGCCTTCACCGCTACGTCGATATCGCCATGGCCCGTCATCACCACGACCGGAAAGGGGAGACCGAGCTGGCGCATTTCTTCCTGCACCTCCAGCCCGGTCATCTCCGGCATCTGGATGTCGAGCAGGACGCAGCCCGGGTCGAGCATCCGTGATTCCTTCAGGAAATCGGTGCCATTCTCGAACGACTCGACCGTATAACCCGAGGTCTTGAGCATAAAGCCGACCGATCGCCGGACGTCGTCGTCATCATCGACGAGATAGACGGGATATTCAGTCACTCTCTTCTCCGATTTGAGCAAGCGGCAGGGTGAAATGGAAAGCTGTTCCGCCAAAGTCCGAGGGTTCGACCCATATCTTGCCGTCATGGGCGGTGATGATGTCGTGACAGATCGATAACCCGATACCCATGCCGCCGGGCTTGGTGCTGTTGAAAGGGTGGAAAAGGCGATCGGCGACCTGCGGCTCGAGTCCCGGACCGCTGTCAGAAACGCTGACGTGAACGAAGCTTTCGTCATACCGAGAGCTTGAGACGCTGAGCTGTTTGTGATCGACTTCGCGCATCGCTTCGAGTGCATTGCGGAGCAGGTTGAGTATCACCTGCTGCACCTGGATTGGATCGACCAGCACTGCGTCCACCGAGTCATCGAGCGCGGTCTCGAAATCCACGCCCCGACCATCGCCATTCATCAGTGCAAGCGCAGAAGCCTCCTGCGTTAGTCGGCGCAAGCTGGCGATCTGCCTTTCGGTATCTCCGCGAGAGATGAAATCACGCAAGCGGTGCACGATCTTTCCGGCGCGAATGGCCTGCTCTGCGCAGTGCTCCATGGCCTCGCGGGCGAGCGCGAGATCCTCCGCCTTCGGCTCGTCGAGCAGGTCGCGCGCGGCATTCGCGTAATTCGCGACCGCGGTGAGAGGCTGGTTGAGTTCGTGCGCGAGCGAAGTGGCGAGACTTCCCATCGAGGAGATGCGCGAAACATGGGCAAGGTCGGCCTGGAGTCCGTGCAATTCCCGCTCGGTCTGCTGTTTTTCCGTCAGGTCGCGGATGAAGCCGATGAAACCCTGCGTCCCGTCGATCTTCACCTCTCCGATCGAGAGGTTGATCGGGAAGGTGTTGCCATTGCGGTGCCTGGCCGTCGTGATACGACCGATGCCGATTATGCGCTTTTCCGCAGTTGCGAGATAGTGGCGGATGTAGCCGTCATGATTTTCGCGGTCGGGCGATGGCATCAGCATGCTGACATTTTCGCCGAGCACTTCTGCTTCGTCGAAGCCGAACATCGCTTCGGCACCTCGACTGAAAGAGCGGATGGCACCAGCTTGATCGATAAGTACCATCGCGTCGGGCACAGTATCGATAAGTGCATGAAGCTCCTCCTCTTTCCTCCCGGAAAGAAAAGGCTTGGTTCTCACTTGTTCTTTCGCCCTGCCGTCCATCCCGCTTGCCGATGAGTCGTGCTTCTGTACGCCGACGTAGCACATCTATACGTTGGTTTACGCATTTGATGCATTTGTCAGATTGGACAGCATGCCCGAAGGGGGACAGTTCGATGATCAAACGTGTTGGCGCCTTTTTGCTCGCAATCGCGATCGGCATTGCCGGCCCGGCTCAGGCGGCACCCACTTGGACGCGCGATCAGGCGGGACAGCTTTTCAATTGGCTCGAACGTGCCCCGGAAGAAGGGATCGACTTGCCCGAGGAGACCATCGCGCGGTTTCGCAGCGCCATTCGTGGAGACGATCCGGAAAAGCTCGATGAAGCGGCACAAACGGCCGCGCTCAAGCTGTTGCAGGCCTGGCATGGTCGCTGCTGTGGAATGAACCAACCTCAATGGTGGCACATCGACAGGGGCGCTGACGATGATGAACTGCGCGCCGGACTCGAAGCGGCTGTGCGAAACGACACCCTTGGGGCATATCTGCTTTCAGCCAGACCAAGGCACTCGCATTATGACGCACTGGTTCAACAGTACGGGCAGGAAACAAGGACGGACCGGCGCGCGATTATCGCCGCAAACCTCGCCCGTTGGCGCTGGATGCCGAGCGAACTGGGCCAGCGCTATCTGCTCGTCAATATCGCCTCCCAGAACCTTACGCTGTGGGATAGCGGTAGGGTTACCGGGCGTTGGCGCGTCATCATCGGGAAGCCTGCAACGAAGACGCCGGTATTCACCACGCACGTGACAGGGGTGGTGATCAATCCCTGGTGGGAAATCCCCTCCAGCATTGCGGCAGAGGGGATCGCCAGCTTCGTACGGCGCAATCCCGCGGCTGCTCGCGCTCGCGGCTATGTCTATCAGAACGGACGGTACCGACAGATGCCAGGCGACAATAATGCACTGGGAAGGATGAAGCTGGTCATGCCCAATCCCTACAGCGTGTTCCTCCACGATACCTCAAACCGCGAGTTGTTCGGTGAGGAACGGCGCGCATTCAGCCATGGCTGCATCCGCGTTGATCGCGCACTGTCGTTCGCCGCAACCTTGCTGGCCCGCGATGGCTGGGACATGGCGCAGGTCGATGACGTGGTGGCGAGCGGCAAGACCCGCACCATAGATCTGTCGGACCATATCCCGCTCTATGTCACCTATTTCACGGTCGAGCCCGCACCATCGGGGAATATCTGTTTCCTGGAGGATCTCTACGGACGCGACCCGGTAAAGCTCGATCGCACCGCCACCGATGCGACGTCAGGCGGGGATGATCCGCTGTTCCTGTCTGCAGCGACCGTTCCCGGCGCCAGCATGGGCGCGCAGGATTATTGCGAGATCTGACCGCGCGTTTCAGGGGGCTGGCTTACGGAGGTTTGCGTATCCAGATCGGTAGGCTGGGCGGCTAACATTGCTACCTCAAACGCCACCCCGAATGGAGTCAAGCAAATGGCCGATGAAACCCTCCTTGCCGCACGCCCACGCCAGCAGACCGGGCTCTCCGATTACCTGCGCGAACCCTTCAGCAGGCTGCGCGGCGAGATGGACCGGATGTTCGACGAGTTTCCTCCCCGCTTCCCCGTCGCGCAATTCGGAACGCGTTATCTCGCCTCGCTTCCGATGCCCGCGCTCGAAATGACCGAAACGGAGAAGGAGTATCGCATATCCGTCGAAGCCCCCGGTGTAGCGGCAAGCGATATCGATCTGTCGGTCGAGAAGGACATGCTCGTCCTCAAGGGTGAAAAGAAGGAAGAACGCGAAGAGAAGGAGCGCAACTACAGCGTTTCCGAAAGGAGCTATGGCGCGTTCGAGCGGCGCATTTCGCTTCCTTCCGACGCCGTGACGAGCAAGATCAGCGCGACGAGCGATAAGGGCGTGATCAAGATCGTGATCCCACGCGACGGGAAGGCTCAGCCGGAAAAACGCACTATCGAGATCAAGCAGTCCTGATCCGCCCCTTGGCTCTCCCACCGGCTGTCCCCGATTTGAGCCGGTCGAGAGCCGGATAGCCCGCGACCCGGCTATCCGAGACGCTATCCCGGTCCGCACACCGTCCGCGGACCGGGATAGCTCCTTTCATTTGGCGAAGACAGTCATCCGCGCGCCGTCAGATCCATCATATCTTGGGCGATTGCCGGGCTATTGAGTTCGCTGGTTCGCCTAGTCGCGAGGCGTGACTCGCATCCCGTCTTCCAGCGACGTATCGGGATTGACGATGACCTGCGCGCCTTCATCGAGGCCCGAGGTTACTTCTGCATATTTGTCATTGACGTGATCCAGTCCGACAGTCGTTAGGCGTGCGCGACCTGCCTCGATGGCAAATAGCTGCCATTCGCCATCCGGCCCGCGGAACAAAGCGCCGATGGGCACGCGCAAAGCATCGTCAGCTCGCCATAATTCGATGGTCGCATCGACCTGGTAGCCATGGCCGAGCCGCGCGGCGTCGCGGGCGGATTTGCCACTGAAACCGATGATTACGTTGACCCGCTGTTCCTCAATTCCCAGGGCAGAAATCTTCAGCCTGCCAAATGGTTCGATGCGCTCGACTTTCCCCACCAGCGGATCGGGGCCGCCCCACTGGGTTATCGTAACCCTGTCGCCCGGCTTGACCCTTACCGCCTCGCGCGAAAGCAGATCGACCACCACTTCGATCGTATCCGGATTTCCCAGCGTCACCAATGGTGTGCCTTCTGCGAATACTCCCTCACTTTCGCTGATGACCGTGAAAACCTCTCCACTGGCAGGCGCTCGTACGGGCACCGGTGCGCCGCTCGCAGAACCATCCGGACTGGCCAGTTGCGATTGCAGGCGGGCAATCTCGGCGCGCGCCTGAGCACGGGCCGAACGGTCGGTGGCGACACGTGTTCGCGCTGCTTCGAGCTGAGCCCGGGGAAGAAAGCCGCGCTCTGACAGTTCTTCTGCCCGAGCGAGATCGCGCTGCGACTGGTCAAGAGAGGCGCTTGCGCCCGCCTCGGCGGCTCTGGCCGCAGCAAGCGCGGCGCGCAGCTCGTCACCCGTGCGTTTGTCGAGCGGGCTCGACGGTCGACCCGTCATCCGGGTGATGAGCGCCCCGCGGCTGACCTTGTCCCCCGGTTCGAGCTCCACACGGGTAAGGTAGCCTGTAACGGGCGCAGAGACGACGTAGAATTCGTCGGCGCGGGTCACACCGTCATCGGTCACCGCCACTATCATCTCGCCCCGGGTCACTTCGCCCGTGTCGACAATCTTCGCTTCCGGCCAAAGGGCATAGGCGAGCCCTGCCACGAGCAGCGCTGCAATGAGGAGGGCCCAGCGCCAGTTCTTGAGGATCCTGCCCATCAGTCGCGCGACTTCAGCACCCGCACCATGTCGAGCTTCACTACACGGCGCGACACAACAAGGGCGGTGGCGATCGCCGCGGCAAGGACCACGATTACCGAATAGGCATAGGTCGCGTTCGAAGGAGCAAACGGAAGACGGAAGAGATCAGAACTGAACATCGTGATCATGATCTGTGCAAGCCAGTAACCCGCAACCAGTCCGAAAGGCACAGCAATCGCCACCAGCAAGGCGATCTCGCCGATCAGCACAACCGCGACCTCGATCCGATGATAGCCCAGAACGCGCAATGTCGCCAATTCGTGCGCGCGTTCGGAAAACAGGATCCGCGCGCTGTTGTATACGACGCCCACTGTAATTGCGGAGGCGAAGCCGATGTAGAACACGATCATGGTGTTGATGTTTTCGTCGATCATCTCGGTGAAGCGCTCCATCTCGAGATTGCGATCACCGATACTGAGTACGGCAGGCATCGACTTGAGCGCCCTGAGAAGATGTTCACGTTCCGCGGGATCGATAGCAAGAAGGGCCGCACTTACGGGTGCGCCATCCCTGGCGAGACTTTCGATCGTTCGTGTCGGCGCATAAGCACTCGCCCCGATGAACTCGTCGACAATCGCGCCGACCGGCAACATCTCTTCGGTCCGGCGGCCACCCAGCATCTGGACCCGAACGGAATCGCCGCTTTCGACCTCCAGCTGGTCGGCCAGCTGTCGACTGAGCTAGAGACCGCCTGGTGGCATTTCAACGAGGTTTCCGGCCTCGTCGATGCGCGCGGTGAGCTGCGCATCCGGCGCGCTAGATTGCAATGCGGTACGTTCGTGGCGGTTGCCGTAGCTCATCTCGACGCTGAGCGCCCTTTGCGGTTCGACCCGCAGGACGCCGGGCAGTTGCGCCAAGGCATAAAGGACGTCTTCATTGCGCGCCTCGGTGAAGGTCACCGACAGGTCATAACGCTGCGCACGGAAGAAGTAGGATTCGAGCATGAAGCGGCTCGCATCGATGAACTGCAGGGTCGCGAACAGCAGTCCCATCGAAAGCGCGACGCCGCTTACCGTGATCGCGGAGCGGCCAGGCCAGCGCGCGATATGCCGCACGATCATGTGACCGATCGCAGTGAACCCGGCGCGCGCTCCCAGCCGCTCTGCTACCCCGGCGCGATAAACCGGTGGCGGAGGCGGTGACATGGCAACCGCCGGGGTCAGTCGGGCGGCATTCAAGACGCCGCTGAGCGAACCCAGAGCCGCTGATCCCATCGCCAGAGCAAAGGCGCCAGCGAACACCACCGGGGAGAAATCGAAGCGCAGGAAGGGAAAGTGGTAATACTGGCCGTAAAGCTCGGTCATCGCCCGACCCATCCAGATGCCGGCCACGGCACCGATGATCGTTGCGACGATCGCAATCGCGAGCGCGAACTTGAGGAAATGCCAGGCGATCGCCCAATCTGTGTAACCGAAAGCCTTGAGCAAGCCGATTTGCGCGCGCTGGGTGCGGATCATCCGGCCCAGCACGACATAAACCAGGAAAGTCGAGACCAGCAGGAAAACTGGCGGGATGACTTTCACCATGGCGTCCAACTGGTCGAGCTCGTTCTGAAGAAACATGTTGCTCGGATGATCTTCGCGGCCATAGGCCCCCGTTCCGCCGAAGGGCGCGAGGATCGCATCCACCGCCCGAATTACGTCTGCTTCCGAAGCGCCCCGCCGCAGCTTGACCGAAAGCGCGTTGATCGCCTCTGTCCGGTCGGTCGCCGCCTCAAGAGCTTCCTCGCCCATCCAGAAAACGCCGAAGCGCGTATCGTCCGGAATGATGTCTCCGGGAGCAAGCGCATTGACGTAATTGGGTGCGAGGCCGATGCCGACAATCTTGAGGCGAAGTTTGCTGCCATAGACGATTGCGTCGATCTGATCCCCAGGGCCGACCGAATTGGCGATCGCGAAAGCTTCATCGACGACCACTTCACCCGGTTGCCCGGGCGATGGCATTCGACCCGATTTCAGCACCACTCGGTTGAGACGGTCGCGCCCGTATTCGTCGACCGATTGCAGAAGCGCGCGAACCGCTTCGACCCGATCGGGAATATCCAGTATCGCATACTGCAGGATCGAACCTTGCGCCTGCTGAACCCCGTCGATCTGCTTCACTCGCTCCACGATACTGCGGGGTGCCCGCGTCATGTTCGCGAAGACGTCGCCGAAACTGTACTGGGCGTAATAGGCATCGCGCGTTTCCGACAGCGAGCGGTGGACGCCAGCCGATAGGATGAAGGTGGCAGAGGCAGCCGCCAGCACGATCGCAATCGCAAAGGCTTGCCCGCGCATATGCCAAAGATCGCGCACCAGCTTGAGGTCGAGCGCCTTCACCAGCTGATCTCCGCCGGTTTGATCTTGCTGCTGTTGCTCTCTATCCGCGCGATCTGCCCGTCGAGGAAATGGAAAACCCGGTCCGCCATCGCTGCGATCCCGGCATTGTGGGTGATGATGAGCAGGGTCGTTTCGAGCTCTCGATTGGCCGCTTCCAGGGTTTCGAGCACGCGCACCCCGGTCTGGCTGTCGAGCGCGCCGGTGGGCTCATCGCAGAGCAGCACGCCGGGCTGCTTGGCTATGGCGCGCGCGACGGCCACCCGCTGCTGCTCGCCGCCCGAAAGCTGCGCCGGGAAATGGTGGCGGCGCTCCGCTAGCCCGACCCGCGCCAGCGCCTCTTCAGGCTCCATCGGATTTTCGGCGATATCGGTGACGAGCCGCACGTTCTCTTCCGCCGTGAGGCTGGGAATGAGATTGTAGAACTGAAAGATGAAACCGATCTGGGCCCGGCGGAAACGCGTGAGCTCGCGTTCGTTCAGCGCGGTCAGCTCGGTGTCGGCATAATGCAGCGTACCAGCCGTCGGTCGGTCCAACCCGCCAACGATATTGAGCCAGGTCGACTTGCCACTGCCCGAGGGGCCAAGGAGTACGAGTATCTCGCCCTTGCGGATGTCGAAATCGACTCCGCGCAGCGCATGAACTTCGGTCGCGCCTGTGACATAGGTTTTACGTAGGTCCCGGCCCGAAAAGGCGCGGTGATTGTCCCCCAAGTCCTCCGCAGTCTGCATTTTCCGGTCATAGCAGGCCTAAATGCGACGAACCTACGTAAATTCCCGCATTGCCCTTGTGCCTGGAAAAGCCGCCAAAGCCGCGCTCTGGAAACGTTAGCGCAGTCACCTCTGGCTGACAGGACCACAGCGCGCGCTCAGGGCGTTCTGAAATGAGACTTCCGGTAGGGGACTGTTCGCAACCGGCCCATTTCCTGCAAAAGAATCGTGAATGAGCTTATGCAAATCCGCAATTCTCGAAGAGACAATCGTGGCGGATTGATGCAGGTGAGATTGACCCGCGCGCTTGCCAGGTGATCACTCGCTCAGAAAGCGGCAAGGTCAAACCGTAGTAAGTGCTTGAAACCACTGGTCGGGATGACTGGATTCGAACCAGCGACCCCCACACCCCCAGTATGGTGCGCTACCAGACTGCGCTACATCCCGATCCAGTGGAGGGCGGCCCTATAGGATGGGCACCGGGACGTTGCAAGCGGCGAAACGCGCCTGTTGCGCTATCGCAACTTCTCAGGCCGAGCGCGATTGTGGTGGACTTGCAATGCTGCTAGGCGCGCCCAATTAGCGACCGGGGAACGGTGCGGCGTGCCAACAGGTGTGTCCGATCCAGGCCCTGGACGGGTTCATATTCAAATCTGACAGGCTTTATCTCAATGTTCGATATTCTCGCCGCAGCAGCCAGCGCCGATGCGCCGCCCGCATGGATCCAGTGGGCACCGATCGTCGGCATGATCGTGATTTTCTGGTTCCTGATCATTCGCCCGCAGATGAAGCGGCAGAAGGAACACCAGGAAAAGATCGGCGGGCTGAAGAAAGGCGACCAGGTGGTCACTGCCGGCGGTCTGGTCGGCAAGGTCATCAAGGTCGATGACAGCTATGCCGAACTCGAACTCGCGCAGGGCGTGCGGGTGAAGGCGGTCAAGAGCACGATCGGCGATATCATCCCGCCCGGTGGCAGCGCCGCGAACGACTGAACCCAACCACTCAGGCGCTCGACAGACAGCCGGATACGAACGGACTAGACGCGAAAAATGCTCGATTTTCCGACATGGAAGAAGATTTGGCTCTGGGGGCTGACGGCGCTTGCCGTGCTCGCAGCCATTCCTTCGCTTTTCTCTGCGGCCAATATCTCATGGCCCGATACGCTCCCCGATCCCGAGGTAAACCTCGGCCTCGACCTTGCCGGCGGCAGCCACATCCTGCTCGAGGCACAGGCCAGCCAGGTCGCGGCGCAGCGGCTCGAGAACATGGAAGAATCGGTCCGCTCGCTCATGCGCAATGCAGAGCCTCGCATTCGTATCGGCGATGTTTCGACTTCGGATGGGCGGATGAGCTTCATGCTCGACGATCCCGCCGATGTGGATCGCGCGCGCGAAATTCTGCTGCCGATCGTCAATGGCACCGGCCTGACCCGCGAATGGGACCTTGCTTTGGTGGACGATCAGCGCATCGTTCTGACCCCGACCGAAGACGGTCTCGAACAGGCGGTCAGCGATGCGATGGACAGCGCGACCGAGGTGGTCCGCAAGCGTATCGACAGCCTCGGGACGCGCGAGCCCACGATCATCCGCCAGGGCGATACGCGTATCGTGGTGCAGGTTCCCGGGCTTCAGGACCCCGACCAGCTCAAGGAACTGCTCGGCCAGACTGCCAAGCTCGAGTTCAAGCTGGTCGATGAAGACGCGCTTCCGAGCGATGTCGCCGAAGGACGCGCGCCGCTTGGCAGCGAGATTTTCCCCTATTCCGAAACCTCCGACTTTCCCGGCCAGTTCGTGGCGGTGGAACGGCTCGGCGGCATACGCGGCGACAGCCTCACCAATGCGCAGGCCGGTATCGATCCGCAAACCAACGAGTCGGTGGTCAACATCACCTTCGACCAGCAGGGCGGAGCCAAGTTCGCGACGCTCAGCACGGAAAATGTGGGCAAGAGCTTTGCCATTATCCTCGATGGCAAGGTGATTTCGTCACCGTATTTCCGCGAGCCGATTCTTGGCGGAAGCGCCCAGATTTCGGGCGGCTTTACGGCTGAAACCGCCAACAATCTCGCGATTTCGCTGCGGTCGGGCGCGCTCCCGGTCGACCTCACCGTAATCGAGGAACGCACGGTCGGGCCGGACCTCGGCGCGGATTCGATCAAGCGCGGCATGCTCGCCATGTTGATCGGTTCGGTCGCGGTGATCGTGCTGATGATCGCGAGTTATGGCCGCTTCGGCATCTATGCGACCATCGCGCTGGTCATCAACGTGCTGATGATCCTGGGGATTATGGCTGGCCTCAATACGACGCTGACTTTGCCCGGCATCGCCGGCTTCGTGTTGACGATCGGTGCGGCGGTCGACGCGAACGTGCTGATCAACGAACGAATACGCGAGGAGCGAAAGCGCGGGCGACGCGTCGTGGCTGCGGTCGAGAATGGCTACAAGGAAGCCAGCCGCGCGATCTACGATGCGAACATCACCAATCTGATCGCCGGCGCGCTGCTTTTCATCTTCGGCTCTGGCCCGGTGCGCGGTTTTGCCGTCGTGCTCGTGATCGGCCTGTTCACCAGCGTCTTCACCGCCGTCGTCCTGACCCGCATGTGGGTCGCCGGATGGCTGCGCAAGACGCGCCCCAACGATATCAATCTGTAAGAGGAGGCGAGACCAATGCGACTTCTGAAACTCGTCCCCGACGATACGAACATCAAGTTCCTCAAATGGCGCATGCCGTTTTTCATCGTCAGTATTCTGCTGATCGTTGGCAGCTGGGCTTTGGTGATGACCAAGGGCATCAACTACGGCGTCGACTTCGCGGGTGGCCAGGAAGTGCGGCTCACCTTCGAACAGCGCGAAGAAGCGCCGATCCCGCAACTGCGCGAGATCGTGAGCGGGTTGGGCTACGGCACGCCGGTCGTGCAGGAATTCGGCGAACCCAACCAGGTTTCGATCCGAGTGCGCTTGCCTGAAGAGGCGGAAGCCACTCCGGGCGCTGCGACCGAGATCGGCAACCGGGTCATTTCGACCATTGAGAGCGAATATCCCGGCGTACGCAGGGACGGCAACGATACCGTTTCGGGCAAGGTAGCGGGGGAATTCCGCAATGATGCGGTGCTGGCGCTGATCGCCGCGATGTTCGCGGTCGCTATCTACATCTGGATCAGGTTCGAATGGCAATTCGGCGTCGGTGGCCTATTCGCGCTATTCCACGATGTGTCGCTGACATTGGGCATGTTCGCGTTGTTCCAGCTCGAGTTCAGTCTTCAGATCATCGCCGCTATTCTGGCTATCATCGGCTATTCGCTGAACGATACGATCGTCGTCTATGACCGCATTCGCGAGAACCTGAAGCGTTTCCGCAAGATGCCGCTGCCCGAATTGCTCGATCTGTCGGTCAACGAAACGCTGGCGCGGACGGTGATGACCTCACTGACGCTGCTGGTTGCGCTTATCCCGCTGCTGTTGTTCGGCCCTGCCAGCCTGTTCGGCCTTACCGCGGCGATTACGCTCGGTATTTTCGTCGGTACGTACAGCTCGGTCTACATGGCCGCCCCGCTGCTGGTCTGGATGGGCGTCACGTCCGACAGTTTCGTTCCGGATGAATCGGTAACAGAGAAGCAGGAAAAAATCGCACGCGGCGAAGCCTGATGGCATGGGGGTCGGGCTAGGCGTCCGGCCCCGCCAGCTTCTCGAAATGCTCGGCCAGTTCGGCTGCGTTGTTCGCCCAGCTGAATCGCTCCACATTGGCTGCGACTTCGGCGGGCGAGGGCTTGTCCGCGAGTATTGCGCGGACTGCCTTTACGACAGGATCAATGTCCCTCGGCACCAGTCGCCCTGCGCTCTTGTCACGGATCAGTTCGCGCGCGCCGCCGACGTCGCAAGTCACCACCGGCGTCCCGCAGGCGAGCGCTTCGACCCATGCGTTGGCCAGGCCTTCGCTGCGCGTCGGCAGGACCATGACATCGGCTGCCGAGAGAATCACCGGCAGCAAGTCATGGTCGATCGAGCCGGCGAAATAGACGCGGTCCGCGACGCCGATATCCTCGGCCAGCCGCCTGAGATGCGCCTCGTCCTGACCTTTGCCGACGAGGATCAGGCGGGCTTCCTGCAGGCTGGCGAGGGCGCCTATTGCCAGATCCTGACCCTTGCGCTCGATCAGCGCGCCCACCGTGGCGAGGAGGGGGGCGCTGTCCGGCATGACGAAGCCCAATTCCCGGCCAAGCTGTTTGCGGAGGCCGGTGTGATCGAGGGGGCGGAAACGGTCGCGGTCGAGCCCTGTATAGTGGATCGTGATTTTCTCGCGCGGGATGCCAAGCTTGCCCATCTGCCGGGCAAGGTCCTCTGAAACGGCAAGCAGCCCGCTTGCACGCTGGGCTGCGTCGAGCATCTGTTCGCGGGCGAAGTCCTTCGCGCCCCAGAACACGATGTCCGCGCCGCGCGCCTTGATCGAGAACGGGATGCCCAACTCGTCGGCAATGGCCGCGATAGCTGGGCCATCGGGGTAGAAGAACTGCGCGTCGAGCAGGTCGATCGGCTCACGCTCGTGAATCTCGCGGATGAGGGGCAGCGCGGCTTTCGCAATTGCGCCCGCGTTCATGCGCGCGCCCAGCTTGGGCACCAAGGTGAAGCGAGGACGATGGACCGTGAGGCCGTGTTCCTCGGCGACCGGCGGCAGTTTCGCAAGCGGGCGATACCGGCCGAGCGCAAGCGGCGGGATACCGATCGGATTGACGACCGTCACCTTCCAGTCGCCTCGCACCGCCAGCGCCTCCAGTGAACGCGCAACGAAGGTACCGAAGCGCGGATTCGCCTCGTTCGGATAAAGCGTCGAAAGCGAAAGGACGTGCTTCAAAGCCGTCGCACCAGCATTTCCGCCACTGCAATCCATGCGGGGCTTTCGACCACCTGCTGTTTCTGACCGCTGCCGGGCGGGAGGATGCCGACGAAATCGCCCTGCCGGTCGATCAGCCGCCCGAAATAGAACCGCCCGCCAGCCCGCGGGACCAGCACATCGCGGTTGATGGCATGGGGCGCGTCCTCGGGCGCGATCTGGCGCAGGTAGAGCATGTCGCCGGGCCGGAACTCGCCCACGCTTTCCTCGACCGTCAGCACGGTAAGCGATCCTTCGCCGGCGATGTCGGCGGGCATGATCGCCTCGCGGGGGCTGTCGAGCGCTTCGGGGCCGGCATTGCGGAGCCGCGCGACGACCATGGGCGCTTCGCTTTTTTCGGAGCGAACCAGCATTTCCGGATCGACCTCGAGCGCAGCGGCGATGCGGTCCATCCACTTGATGGAGAGGTTTCGCATGCCGGTTTCGAGCCGGCCGATCGTCTGTGCGGTGGTCGGGGGAGTGCAGGCGTCGGCAAGCTCTGCCAGCGTCCAGCCCTTTTCCTTGCGAATATCGCGGATGCGGTTGATCATCGCCGAGCTCCTCTAACCCAATTGGTTATTTTTCTTTCCTACAGCCATGCAGCGCTTGCAAGTGGCTGGGACGATTCATGCACAGGAGGACAGCCAATGCAGCGCAAACTGGTCGAACGCGAACTCACCGAAGAGGGGCCGCGCCGCGGATCGAGCGCCCGGGGCAAGCGCCGCACGGTGACGATCAATATCGCGGAATCGCCGCTCAGCTGGCTGCATGCGCGCGGCCATATCGATGACCGGCTGTTCGATGCAGGCGAGCGTTTGCGGATGGATTACGAGCGCGCGCAATTGGGGGCGAATGTCACGATGCGCTGGGATCCGGTGCGGGTGAAATCAACCGGCGACCTTGGACTCTCCGCAAGCGAGCGGCAGATCGCCGCGAAGGAGCGCTTCCACGCTGCGCTCGATCAGGCGGGCAAGGGGCTGAGGGACGTGCTGTGGCGCGTCGTCTGCGCCTGCGAAAGCCTGTCCGATGCGGAAAAATCGCTCGGCTGGCCGGCGAGGAGCGGCAAGCTGGTGCTCAAGTTGGCGCTCGACCGGGTGGCGGATTTCTACCGGATCGCTTGAGCCACAGCGGCGCGTAGTTCGGGCAGAACCTCGGCCTCGAACCAGGGGTTCTTTCCCATCCAGATGCGACTGCGCCATGCCGGGTGGGGCAGGGGGATGACGGGCGCGAACTCGTGCCAGCGGCGCACGCGCTCGGTCATGGAAAGCTTGCGCGTCTCCGGCAGGTAATGCGCCTGCGCATAGGCACCGACGAGCAGCGTCAGCCGGTCTGCGGGCAGGGTTTCGAGGACGCGGTCATGCCAGGCTGGCGCACACTCCTTGCGCGGTGGCATGTCCCCGCCCGACGCCTTGCCCGGATAGCAGAAGCCCATCGGGACGAGGGCGACCTGAGCAGGATCATACATCTGTTCCTTGTTGAGACCGGTCCAGTCGCGCAGCCGGTCTCCGCTGTCATCGTCCCACGGAATGCCGCTCGCATGGACCTTCGATCCCGGCGCCTGCCCGATGATCAGGATGCGGCTGGTGGCTGAAAAGCTTACGACCGGGCGCGGGCCGTGGGGGAGGTGGTCTGCGCAAATCCTGCAGGCACTGATCTGTCGGAGAAGGTCTTCGCTCACCCCTCGACCTGTTCGGCAAGCATCAGCCAGCGTTCCTCGGCCTCGTCCTTTTCAGAGCGGGCGTTTTCCAGCCCCTTGGTGATATTGGCGAACTTCTGCGGGTCGCTGGTGTAGAGATCAGGGTCCGCCAGCAGTTTTTCGCCGCGCGCGATGGCGGCTTCGAGCTCCTCGATCCGAGCGGGCAGTTGCTCGTAATCGCGCTGATCCTTGTAGGACAGCTTGGCGGACTTGGGAGCGGGGGGTGGGGGCGCTGAAGGCTCGGCAGAAGACTTGTCCGCCTTTTCCTTCTTCGGCGCGGGCGTGCGGCGTTTCGCTTCCCAGTCCTCGTAACCGCCAGCAACGATGTCGACTTTGCCCGATCCATCGAGGCCGAGCGTGATCGTGACTGTCCGGTCGAGGAAGTCGCGGTCGTGGCTGACGATCAGCACCGTGCCGTCGAAATCGGCGATGACTTCCTGCAGCAGGTCGAGCGTTTCGAGGTCGAGATCGTTGGTCGGCTCGTCCAACACCAGCAGGTTTGCGGTGCGCGCGAATTCACGCGCCAGCAGCAGGCGCGAACGTTCGCCGCCTGACAGCGTGCCGACCTTGGTGTCGACGATCTTGGGATCGAACAGGAACTCCTTGAGGTAGCCCTGCACGTGCTTGCGCTGACCCTGTACATCGATCCAGTCACCGCCTTCGGCCAGCACGTCGCGCACGGTCTTGTCCGCGCCCAGCATCTGGCGCTGCTGATCGATCATGATGCCCGATAGCTTTTGGGAGATCGTCACCGTGCCAGTGTCGGGCTCGATCTCGCCGGTCAGCAGTTTGAGCAGCGTGGTTTTGCCCGCGCCATTGGCTCCGACGAGGCCGATCCGGTCGCCGCGCTGGATGCGGAGCGAGAAATCCTTGATGATCGCGCGGTCATCATAACTTTTGCCGACTTTCTCCGCGACAATTACTGACTTCGACTTGAACTCTTCGTCATTGGCGAGCTTGAGCTTGGCGCTGCCGGCGGTCGATATCATCGCAGCACGGGCGGCGCGCATCTGGTGCAGCTTCTCGAGCCTGCCCTGGTTGCGCTTGCGCCGAGCGGTGACGCCGCGCTCCAGCCAGTGGGCCTCGATCTTCAGTTTCGCGTCGAGCTTTTCGGCGGCGCGCGCTTCCTCGGCATAGACCTGTTCTTCCCAGGCCTCGTATCCGCCGAAGCCGACTTCCTTGCGGCGGATAATCCCGCGGTCGAGCCACAGCGTCGCGCGGGTCAGTCGCTTCAGGAAAGTCCGGTCGTGGCTGATGGTGATGAAGGCGCCCTTGTAGCGGTTGAGCCAGTCTTCCAGCCAGTCGATCGCGCCGAGATCGAGATGGTTGGTCGGCTCATCGAGCAGCAAGAGGTCGGGCTCCTGCGCCAGTGCCCGGGCAATGGCAGCGCGGCGTTTCTCGCCGCCGCTCGCGGTCGAGGCATCGGTCGTCATGTCGATGCCGAGCTGGCCTGCGATCGCTTCGACTTCATGCGGGGCAGGGGCATGATCGCCTCCCAGCGCGAAATCCATCAGCGTCGCATGGCCGGAGAAATCGGGCTCCTGCTCGAGGAATACGATGCGCGTGTTCGGCTTGATCTTGCGAATGCCCTGATCGGCCTCGATCCGGTTATCGATCAGCTTGAGCAGCGTCGTCTTGCCCGCGCCATTGCGCCCGATCAGCGCCAGCCGGTCGCGCGGGCCGATATGCAGATCGATGTTCTCGCGGTCAGGGCCGCCCAGCAGCCAGCGCCCGCCTTGCTGCAGGCCAAGGCCTTCCCAGGAGAGGATCGGAGGTTGCGCCATAGCCGGGCGCAGGTAGGCGCACGTGCCCCTGGTCGCAAGCCATGATCGCTATCAGCGCGCCGCTTTCTGCGCTTCGACCATCTCAGCGACATCGGCGAGCAGAGCGCGCGCATCGTAAACTACGCCGTCCTTGATCGTCCAGCGCACCCCGCCTTGCGTCTCCAGCGTATTGCTCTCGCGATTGAGGCGTACATGGCCGGTGCCGTAAAGCACCTTGAGGTTCGCCAGCGGATTGCCGGGTACAATCACGAGGTCGGCGAGCTTGCCTTCCTTGATCGAGCCGAAGGGCGGTTCGCTACCCTTGGGATCGTAGATCTCGCGCGCGCCATTGATCGTTGCTGCCTGAATTACCTCCATCGGCGAAAGCCCCGCTTCGCGCAGCATTTCCAGCTCGGAGATATAGGCGAAGCCCCAGGTCTGGTAGATGTAGCCGGGGTCGGAGCCTGCCGTGACACGGCCGCCCTTGTCCTGAAAATCGCGGGTGAGGGCGAACCACTTGGCATAGAAGCGCTTCCACGCGGCTTCGTCCTCGCTCGTCCAGTCATGATAATAGCTGCCGTGATTGGTCAGGCTGGGTGCGTAGAAATCCATCAGCGAGGGCAGGGTATAGGCATCGTGCCATTCGCGGTTGCGCGCCGCGCTGACATCGCGGCTGGCCGCATAGATGTTGAATGTCGGACTGAGCGTGACCCCGCTATCGACGAGAAAGTCGACATACTCGTCCCATTTCTCGCTGCCGGGCTCGACTGCTTGATCTTCCAGCCGCGCGACCCAGGCGAAGCGCGATTGCTCGTCGAGATAGTTGTAGTCGGCGGGATAATGCGGGGTCGAACCGTCGGCGAGCAGGCTCTCCATATGGCCGTAGAAGTGCGTCACGCCGTCGAGGCCCAGCTCGACCGCTGTGCGCCCATTCACCTGCGCAACGCCGCGCTGGCCGAGATGCGCCACCGTGCCGAGGCCCAGTTTCTCCGCCTCGTCATTGATCGCGGCGAAGGTCGCGGGATCTTCCATGTTGAAGAACTTTATCCCGTCATAGCCGCGCTGCTTGATCCAGCGGACCCATGCGCGGCCCTGCTCAGGCGTGCGCACCGCACCATTTGGCCAGACGTCGCCCGGCACGGCATAGGCGAACAGGCGCGGCGCGGTGATCGTATTGGCCGCGCTGCGCGCCCTCTGGTCGAGCGAGGGATCATCGGCACCGCCACCGAAGCCGACACCCCGTACGCTGGTCACGCCATGCGCGAGCCAGAGCTTGAAGCCGTAAGATGGCTGCGGAGCTTTAGAGGGATCGCCGTTGTGCCCGTGCACATCGACGAAGCCGGGCAGCACATGCATGCCGCTCGCATCGATCACGCGGTCCGCCGCGACTTCACCACCACCGCGGATGATGCGCGCGATCCGGTTGCCCTCGATCAGAATGCTCACCGGCCCCTCCGGCGGGGCGCCGGTGCCATCGATCATCGTGGCATTCTTGATCAGCAAGGTGCCGAAAGGGCCTTGCCCTTCACCGGCGGGCCGGTCGGGCACCCGTTCCATTTGCGGCTGGCTGCCGTCTTGCTGGGCAAGGGCTGGGGCCGCACCGAGGAACAGGGCGGCGGCAATAAGCATTCTGAGCATGTTGATCCCCTCAAGTGAAGCCGCTCTAGCGCGCTAGAATGAGGTTGCAAACTAGCGCATTCACATGCGCTAAATGACGCACCGCGCAGCATGGCTGGCAAAGGAGAATATCGATGAAGCATTCGTTTGTACCCGCGATCGCTATGGCAGGCGCCGCCGCAGCAGCATCCGCTCCCCTGGCTGCCGCGCAAGTTCAGATTGCCTCCAGCGGTCCGGTGGTCGAGCTCAATGTGCAGGAAAGCATCGATATCGAGCCCGACATCGCCACGATCAGCGCAGGCGTGACGAGCGAAGCGCCGACTGCGGTGGAAGCCATGCGTCAAAACGCCACAGAGATGCGGCGTGTGATCGAGCGTATCAAATCGCTGGGCGTGGCGGAAAAGGACATTCAGACGACCGGCATCAATCTCAATGCGCGCTATGACTATGACCGCAACAGCCAGCAGCAGGTGTTCCGCGGCTACCAGGTATCGAACCGCGTCAGCGTGAAGCTGCGCGACATCGACCGTACCGGCGCGGTGCTGGATGCCCTGGTCGAGGCCGGTGCGACCGACCTCGGCGGACCGAGCTTCTCGGCCGATGACGACACCGCAGCCAAGGAAGAAGCGCGCACCAAGGCGATGGCGCGCGCCAGGGCGCAGGCGCTCTCCTACGCGCGCATGGCAGGCTACGGCGCGATCCGCCTCCTCGAAGTGAGCGAATCCATCACCGGAAGCGGACCGGTGCCGCCAGTGATGCGAACCGTATCGATGGATGCGGCACAGGAATCCGCTCCGGTGCAGCCGGGAATGATCTCCTCGGGGGTTAACCTTACGGTGAAATACGAGATGACCGCTGGCGATTGATGACATTTCGTCAATCAGTCTGAACGCCGGGCACGAGCCGTATTCACACCTTGTTCAATGCCCGTCGCTTAGGCACAAGATCATCATGAACCGGATTTTCTCTCTTTTCGCGCCCGCCGCGCTGGTCCTTACCGGGCTTGTCGCGACCCCTGCCGATGCGCTGGGGCGCGGCGATGAACAGGGAGAGGCGCGCAAGGAAATGAAGGCGGGCAACCAGCTTTCCCTGCGCGAGATCGAACGCCGGATCCTTCCCCGCATGCGCGGCAGCGAATATCTCGGCCCTGCCTACGACTCCACCGCGCGCGCTTATCGGCTCAAGTTCATTCGGGATGGCCGCGTGACCTATGTCGACGTCGACGCAAGGACGGGCCGCATCATCAACCGCTCGCGCTGACGGCGCCTTGCGATGTTTACTGCATGCTATGGTGATGGAACCCGCGCCTTGCTTGACGCATTTCCCGCAAAAGCCCAACTAGGCGGCCAGTTTCGCCGACAATACGAGGAAACGGGGACTATATGCGCATCCTGATCGTCGAAGACGAACCGACGCTGGGACAACAGCTCAAGACGACGCTTGAGCAAAACGGCTATGCAGTCGACCTGTCCACCGATGGTGAAGACGGTCACTTCCTTGGTAGCACCGAGGATTACGACGCTGTCATTCTCGACCTCGGTCTGCCGGAGATCGACGGCCTCACCGTGCTTGGCATGTGGCGCAAGGAAGGGCGAGACTTTCCGGTTCTCGTCCTGACCGCGCGCGACAGCTGGTCGGATAAGGTTGCCGGCCTCGATGCAGGCGCCGACGACTACCTTGCCAAGCCCTTCCAGACCGAAGAGCTGATCGCCCGCCTGCGCGCGCTCATTCGCCGCGCTTCGGGCAATACTTCGGCCGAACTGACGGCTGGCAGGGTGCGTCTCGACACGCGCTCGGGCCGCGTCACGCTGGAAGGCGAGCCGGTCAAGCTGACCGCGCAGGAATACAAGCTGCTGAGCTACCTCATGCACCACAAGGGCAAGGTGGTCAGCCGTACCGAACTGATCGAGCATATCTACGACCAGGATTTCGACCGTGATTCGAACACGATCGAGGTTTTCGTCACGCGCATCCGCAAGAAGCTCGGCGCCGAAGTGATTACGACGATCCGTGGACTTGGATACAGCCTCGACGACCCCGAAGACGCCCCTCGCGCCAACTGAGGATAGCGCCGACGGCGATGTCGCCAGCGCTGGCGTTGCTTCAAGTGAAAGCGCCGCGTCTGAACCCGTATCGCCAAGCGAAGCCGAGGAGAGTATCGAGGCGATCCGCACGCAGGGCAGCCTTGCGCGCCGCATGGCGCTCATCGCGGCTGGCTGGATTGCGGTGCTGCTGCTGGGTGGCGGGCTTGCGCTCGATCGCACGCTGACCAACCTCGTTCAGGGCAATTTCGACGATCAGCTCGAATATGTGCAGACCGCGCTCATCGCCTCGGCGGAAATCCAGGCGGGCGGCGAAGTCTATCTCTACAGCCAGTTGGGCGACCAGCGCTTCTTCGAACCGAACAGCGGCGTTTATTGGCAGATCAGCGGCCCGGGTGAAGAGCCCCTGCCGAGCCGCAGCCTGTGGGATCGCTCGCTCGAGGTGCAAGGCGATCATTTCGACAGCGAGCCGCATTTCTACGATTCCGACCAGTTCCGCAACGAGCCGCTCCGGATCGTCGAGCGTACCGTGATCCTGCCCGGAAGCGACACGCGCTGGACCTTCGCCGTGGCCTCTGCAACCGGAGAACTCGACGCACAGCTTAGCCGTATCCGTTCGATCCTCGTCTGGAGTTTCGCAGTGCTCGGGATGGGCCTGTTCCTGATGGCGCTGCTGCAGATCCGCTATGGCCTCTCGCCGCTGCGCCGTGTGCGGGCAGCGATCCAGAAACTTCGCACCACCGGCGATAACCGCATCACGGAGCCACTACCGACCGAAGTTCAGCCGCTCGTGCAGGAATTGAACATGCTGCTCGAACATTCGGAAAAGCAGGCGGAAGAAGCGCGCCGCCACGCGGGCAATCTCGCGCATGCGCTCAAGACCCCGCTCACCGTGCTGACCAATGCCGCGACTGCTCAGGACCCGAAGCTTGCCAGCCACGTGTTCCGCGAGACGAAGGTCATGCAGCGCCATGTCGACCATCACCTCGCGCGTGCGAGGGCTGTCGGCAGGCGTGCGACCGGGCTGTCCCGGGCAAGCGTCTGGCCGAGTGCGGAATCGGTCCTTCGCGCAGTCACACGCATTTACGAGAACACGCGGTTCGATCTCGATGGAAAGCGCGATGCACAAGTCGCGATCGAGCGGCAGGACCTCGACGAGATCCTCGGTAATCTGATCGACAATGCTGCGAAATATGGTGGGGGCAGCGTGTTCGTCACGATCGATGCCGAGCCGGATTCAGAACAATGCGTGATCTGGATCGAGGATGACGGGGCGGGGATTCCGGCGAACAAGCGGGAAGATATCTTCGCCCGCGGGGCGCGGCTCGATACGGGTAAGCCGGGAACCGGCCTCGGCCTCGCCATCGTCCGCGACGTTGCCAACATCTATGGCGGTGACGTCGAATTGGGCGAGAGCGAGGATCTGGGCGGATTGCTCGTCCGGCTCAGTCTTCCCCGCGCCGCCTGAGCGGCGGAACGAGACCACCCAGCAGATAGCGGAACGCCTGCTGGTTTCGCGCAATACGGGAAACCGTCTCGACATCGTCCTCGCCAATGTCCTGATCCAATTCATCAATGAAGGAGATTGCGAGGAAATTGGGCTCGTGCCGTTCTACGCGAAACAGCAGGTCCAGCCCTTCGCAGTGGAACAATCCATCGTCGCCCGGCCTGACACGGGCCGCACTCGTCAGCTTCGCGCCATGGTGCGAAATGTCGATCACGCGGCAATCGTATCGGCCCGATCGCAAGACCAATTCACCGGACCAATACATGTTCAAGCGATCCGACCGGCGCACTTCAAGACTGACCGTTTCGCAGGAGGCAAAGCTGTTTTGCGGCATGGCCATGCCTTGCCTGAAATTTCGGAATTATTTCGTCGGGCGGCCTTAGGGGAAAACCCTAAGCCTGATCGGTCGTCTCGCTCGCCCCACGCGCCTTCTCGTGATGACGGATTACCTCGTCGATGATGAAGCGCAGGAACTTTTCCCCGAACTCGGGGTCGAGATCCGCATCCGCAGACAGTTTGCGCAGCCGCTCGATCTGGCGTTTTTCCCGATCGGGATCGGCAGGCGGGAGCGTGACCTTGGCCTTGTATTGACCCACGGCCTGCGTGATGCGGAAGCGCTCGGCCAGCATGTGAATGAGCGCCGCATCGATATTGTCGATGCTCTTGCGATAGGACGCGAGAATTGGGTCTGAGGCTGGTGGCTGTTGCGTTTCGTCTGACATCACTTGCAAGGCTAGCAGCAAATCACAACTTGCCAAGCGCACATGCGAACGCCAAATGCGCAGTTCATGAGCGCTGAGGTTATTCCCCTTCCCAATCAGCGGGCCACTCTCGATCCGATGCTGGCCCTGACCGCTTCGGGCATGAACGCGGTAAACTCGGTCATCCTCGAAAGGATGCAGAGCGAGATTCCGCTCATCCCACGCCTGGCGGGGCATCTCATCTCGGGAGGCGGAAAACGCTTGCGACCCATGCTGACCCTCGCAGGGGCCGAGCTGGTCGGCTACCAGGGTACGCGCCATCACAAATTGGCCGCTGCTGTCGAGTTCATCCACACCGCGACGCTGCTGCATGACGATGTCGTCGACGGCAGCGAACTTCGCCGTGGAAAGGCTGCTGCCAACATCATCTTCGGGAATCCCGCGACCGTGCTCGTCGGCGATTTCCTATTCAGCCGCGCATTCGAACTGATGACCGAGGACGGAAGTCTGAAAGTTCTCAAGATCCTCAGTCACGCCAGTGCGGTCATCGCCGAGGGCGAGGTTGCCCAGCTTGGCGCACAGCGACAACTCGAAACGAGCGAGGAACGCTATCTTCACATCATCGGCGCGAAGACAGCTGCGCTATTCGCTGCCGCCAGCCAGATCAGCGCTGTAGTCGCCGAATGCGGTGAGGAGCAGGAGCGCGCATTAGAGGATTACGGGCGCAATCTCGGCGTCGCCTTCCAGCTGGTCGACGATGCGATCGACTACGATTCCCAGGCAGCCGAGATGGGCAAGGACCAGGGCGACGATTTCCGTGAAGGCAAAATGACACTCCCGGTAATTCTCGCCTATGCGCGCGGAAGCGAGGAAGAGCGCAAATTCTGGAAGGCCGCGATCCAGGGGCACAGGACTTCGGACGAAGACCTCGGCCATGCGATCGAGCTCGTGCGCCGTCACAATGCGGTCGACGACACGCGGGAGCGGGCACGCCATTTCGCGCAGCGCGCGATCGATGCGATCTCGATCTTCCCTAGCAGCAAGGCGCGACAGGCGATGACCGAAGCCGCGCATTTCGCCGTGGCACGTGGCTACTAGTCGAGGCGCGAAAAACCCCGACCTCGCCAGATGGAAAGGCCGGGGCTCTTCAAAACATTCGGCTCAGCTTACTGGCGCGTCGCCGAGAACGTGAACTTGCTATCGTCGCGCGGATCGACCGAGACGAAGTTGGCCGTATTCCCGTCGATGGTTACGTCGGTCACGCCGATCGTCTCGCCATCGCGAATGTAGGTTTCGCGGAAGCTGTTGTCGCCGGTTCTTTCGACCTGCACCATCGTGTTCGATTCGCTTCCTTCGATCGCGACAGGTTCGCCGCCGAGCACTGCCGACCAGCCACCGTCGTTCGAGGTCGAGGACAGCGTGTCCCCATCGAGCGTATAGGTAAATGTCAGGCCTGCATCGCTTAGTTCGCCATACTCGCCAAGCGTCCACTTGCCTGACATCGCGTGCGAACCTTCGGGTCCTGCGGCGGTCCGGACGAGGGTCAAATTGCCTTCGGTCGTTTCGTCCCCGTCGAGGTTGACGAAGGATTGGGCCATCGAGTTGCCGTCCTCGCTGACCGTCCAGGTCGAGTTGCCGAGGTCGCGTCCCTCGAACCGGAAAGCGGTCTTGACGGTCTTGTCGTCGACGACTTCCATCATGATTTCATCCGCCCCGGGGCGATCGACCTTCTGCCATTCGCCATTGGCCGTGTAGGAATAGGGCGGCAGGCAGCTGTTGCAGGTGAACTCACCATTGGCGAGCACGAAGTCTCTTTCGTCATTCTCTGCCTGCGCGCTACTTGGATCGGCCTTCCAGGTACCGGAAATCGTGCCAGTGCTCGCTGCTGCAGCCTCCGTATCGGCTCCTTCGCTGCATGCAGCGGTGCCGACGACAAGCGTCAGTGCGGCAAATGCCGTCATCATAGTCTTCATGAAATCCTCCCTTGCATAAACCAAGTGCTCCCGGTGCTGCTGTGTCACCGGAGACGCTTTGGACCCTCCCACCTCCCACGCCCGAGAGAGAAGCAAGTTTTTTCAACCTATTGGATTCCTGGCCGGTCGCCCATAC
This sequence comes from Altererythrobacter xiamenensis, assembly GCF_900177715.1. Classification (GTDB taxonomy): domain Bacteria; phylum Pseudomonadota; class Alphaproteobacteria; order Sphingomonadales; family Sphingomonadaceae; genus Erythrobacter; species Erythrobacter xiamenensis. Next base: position 183,331 of record NZ_FXWG01000003.1, read on the forward strand.
CCCCACCCATGCCAAAAAGGGGTAGTGCCCTTTGATGGGCGATGAAGCGAATGAATGGCATTTCAGCCATCAATGCCCGGCGCTCGCAATCCGGAGTTACGCCCAGATTCGCTGGCTGGCGCAGGTCCGGACCAGACCGCCCAACCATACCCTGGTTTCAAAACCGGTATGAAACGCTTGCACGGCGAAGCGTTTGCGCCATATCCTTTCCCGCAACTTGCCGGGCGGGGGCGCAGCGCTCCGGCGAAAACCTTCAGGGAGATTTGCATGCAACGCCGCCGTCTGGGTACATCCGCCATCGTGGTGTCCGATATCTGCATGGGGACGATGACCTTCGGCAGTCAGACGGATGAGGCCGAGGCCTTCCGCGTTCTCGACGCCTGCTTCGATGCGGGTATTGATTTCTACGATACGGCAGAAGGCTATCCTGTCCCGCCCGATGCAAAATACGTCGGGCGTACAGAGGATATCGTCGGCAAGTGGCTGAAGACCAAACCGCGCGATGCGATCATTCTGGCGACCAAGGTTTCGGGGCCGAGCCACGTCTGGTTTCGCAGCCCCAAACGCTCCGGCATGACTGCGCTCGACCGGCGCAACATCCGAACCGCGGTTGAAGAGAGCCTAAAGCGCCTGCAAACCGACTACATCGATCTCTACCAGACGCACTGGCCCGATCACGACACGCCTTACGAAGAGACGATGGAAGTGCTCGACGAGCTGGCGCGAGAGGGCAAGATCCGCATCTCCGGCTGCTCCAATGAGACCAGTTGGGGGCTCATGAAATCGATCGCGGCTTCCGAAAAGCTGGGCGTGCAGCGCTACCAGACCATCCAGAACAATTTCAGCATGAACAACCGCCGGTTCGAGGACGAACTGGCACAGGTCTGCCGCAAGGAAGGGGTCAGCCTGATCCCCTATTCGCCGATTGCGGGCGGCGTCCTGTCCGGCAAGTACAATGACGGTGGCCGGCCCGAAGGTGCGCGCTTCACACGCTATCTGGAGATGGAGGGGCGACAGGCTGCGATGGGCAAGCGCTTCGTCAATGAGCGTTCGCTGGAGTCCACCGCCCGGTTCCATGACATCGCCAAGGAAGCCGGGATTGATCCCGTCACCATGGCGGTCGCCTGGTCGAAGCAGCACGATTTCGTCGCCTCGACCATCGTCGGCGTGTCGAGCTTCGACCAGCTTGATCCGATCGTCGCCGCGGCCGATCTCGAGCTGGACGCCGACACGATGAAGGCGATCCACAAGGTGACGCGAGAAATCCCTTACCCGATGGGGTGAGATCGTTCATGGCACCCGCGTGAGCGACCTGCCGATCCATGACGTTCTGCCGGACCTTCGCGCAGCGTTGAGCGCGAAGGGTGCCGCCGTGCTGATTGCGCCGCCCGGAGCGGGCAAGACGACCGCGGTCGCGCCCGCGCTGCTCGACGACGACTGGTGCAGCGGCCAGATCATCCTGACCTCTCCCCGCCGTGTCGCCGCGCGTGCTGCGGCGGAGCGCATGGCGGAAATACTCGGCGAAAAGCCGGGCGAGACCGTGGGTTACGTCACGAGGCTCGACAGCAAGCAGTCGGCAAAAACCCGCGTGCTGGTCGTGACCGAGGCGATCTTCGTCAATCGCATCCTCGACGATCCCGAGCTTGAAGGCGTCTCGGCAGTGCTGTTCGACGAGGCGCATGAGCGGCATCTCGACAGCGATCTGGGGCTGGCGCTGGCACTCGAGAGCCGCGCGGTCCTGCGCGAAGACCTGCGCGTGCTGGTTATGAGCGCGACGATCGATGGCGCGCGCTTTGCAAACTTGTTGGGCGAAGATGCGGCCGTGATCGAGAGCGAGGGGCGCGCCTATCCGCTCGACATCCGCTGGCTCGGTGCGTCGCCCGATGCGCGGATCGAGGACGCGATGGCGAGCGCGGTCATGCAGGCATGGCGGGAAGAGCAGGGAGACATTCTCGCCTTCCTTCCCGGCGTCGGCGAGATCGAGCGCACGCGCGAACGGCTGGAAGCGCGGCTGCCGGATGTGTCGGTCCTGCCACTGCACGGACAGGTTCAACCCGCCGGGCAGCGCGCTGCCATAAGGCGCGATCCCGAAGGGCGGCGGCGGATCGTGCTCGCGACCGCCCTTGCCGAAACTTCGCTGACGCTCGATGGTGTTTCCGTCGTGGTCGATAGCGGTCTCGCGCGCATGGCCGAGTTCGACCGCGCGGCGGGCACTACGCATCTCGTCACGCACCGCGCTAGCCAGGCATCCTCGGCGCAGCGGGCGGGGCGCGCGGCGCGGCAGGGTCCGGGTGTCGCCTATCGACTGTGGGAAGAGCATGGCCATGCCGGCCGTCCCGCATTCACGCCGCCCGAGATCGAAACAGCGGACCTCGCGCCGCTTGTCCTCAGCCTCGCCAAATGGGGCACGAACGATCCCGCCTCACTGCCGTGGATCGATCCGCCGCCGCAGGCATCGGTAGCAGCAGCGCGCCATGCGCTGCGATCATTGGGCGCACTGGATGAGGACGGGCGCATCACGCCTTGGGGTAGCAAGATCGCTTCGCTTCCGATGGACCCGGTGTCGGGCGCGGCGGTGCTGTTCGGCGCGAAGTCCGGTCAGGCGCTCGACGCGGCAAAGCTGGTGTTGCTGACGCAGGAGCGGGGGCTCGGCGGGCGAGGGGAAGATTTGCTCCAGCGGCTCGATCGCTGGAACGGCGATCGGAGCGCGCGGGCCGAGGCCTCACGCAAGCTGGCGACGCGCTGGGCCAAGGCGGCGGACCGGCTGATTTCAGGCACCAATGAAGATGCGATCAATCCCGCGGTCTTTCTCGCCTTCGCGCGGCCGGACTTTGTAGCCAAGCGCCGCGATGCAAGCGGCGAACAGTGGTTGTCTGCGGGAGGGCGGGGTTTCCAGCTCGATCCCGCATCCTCGCTGGCACGGGCGGAGTGGATCGTGATCGGGGATGCGCAGGGGCAGGCGAAGGGTGCGCGCATCACCGCGGCCGCCGAACTGACCTCGCAAGAGATCGAGAAGCATCTTCACTATCTGATCGAGAAGCGATCCATAGTGCGCTGGAATAATTCCGAAAACCGGGTCGAGGCGCGGCTGGAACGTCGATTGGGTGCGATCACGCTGGCCTCCGGACCCGACCCCGATCCCGACAGCCAGGCCCTTGTGGATAAACTCAAGGATAAAGCGCGGGAAAACATGGTGGATATCCTGCCGAAAGGCCTTTTGGCGCGGGGAACGTTCTCAAGTGTCGAGGCGCTTTCGCTCGATCACTTGAGCGACACCGCGGAGGTCTGGCTTGCGCCGCTGCTCGAAGGCAGGCGCGATCTGAACCTCGCCAAAGGCAAGCTGGTCGATGCAGTCCTGAATCAACTCGAGTGGGGAGACCGCGAGAAACTCGACAAGGAAGCGCCGCGCGAGTTCACCTCCCCCGCCGGTACGCGCCATGCGATCGACTATGGCGGTGACGATGCGCCAAGCGTCGAAGTGCGGGTGCAGGCGTTGTTCGGGCTCGATAGCCACCCGATGATCGGCCAAGGGAAAGCAGCGTCGCCGCTGCTGCTCAAGCTAACCAGTCCCGCCGGCCGCCCGATCCAGTCGACCCGCGACTTGCCCGGTTTCTGGCGCGGCAGCTGGGCCGACGTGAAGAAAGACATGAAGGGCCGCTACCCCAAGCATCGCTGGCCGGACGAACCCTGGGCCGAAAAGCCGAGCCTGAAGACGAAGAACGCTTTTAGGCAATAGGCCTCAAACGCCGGCGTTCGCATCCGCTCACTTGGCTGTCCTCGCTCACACGACCTGAAGGTCGCATCGCTGCGGGCGCCCGTTCGGGCTTGCGACGCTGCGCGCCGAAACCCGCTTGATTTCTCCAGCAGCATGAAGAAAAGGAAGATTATGAGCGCACGCATCTACCAACGCCCCAAATCTGCCATGCAATCGGGCAGGGCCCGCACCGATCAATGGGTGCTCGAATTCGAACAGTCCGAGGCGCGCCGCGCCGACCCGCTGATGGGGTGGACCGGCAGTGGCGATACGCAGGCGCAGGTTCAATTGAGCTTTCCGAGCAAGGAAGAAGCGAAGGCTTATGCCGAGAAATACGGCATTTCCGCGCGCGTTCACGCTACGCCGCCCAGAAGCCTGAAGCTTCAGGCTTACGCCGATAATTTTAAGTAGGATTTTGCTGTCCGCACGCCCATCCGGGCGCGCGATCCTCGGCGCAATTCCCGTCGCTTCGCTTCGGGGCGCCTGCGGACGGCCAGTCGGCCTTTGGCTGCCGCGACCTGGCGTCTAAGTAGTGGCTTGAAATTCCCCGAATGCCCCGCCATATGGCCGCCCGGGAGTCGGGTGGACGTTTGCGTTCGCTCACCGGGTCAGGTCCGGAAGGAAGCAGCCCAGGTGGATTGCGGCGGGTCGCTCGGCTCCTTTTTCGTTTTCCCCACATCACTGTCATGACAATCGGCGCGCGAGCGCCTACCTAATCGTGCATGGGTGATTCACCGGAAAATACGGATTCGCCTCCCTGGGAAGAAACAGGCGAGGAGCAGGAAGAGGCGCAGCCGAGCGCGGCCGAGCTGGAGGCAGCCGGGCAGAATTCGATGTTCGGCGATCCCGAGCCAGCGACAGAGCCTGCGCCCGAGCCAGCGCCCACTCCAGAACCGCCCGCTGATCCTGACGCGGAGCAAGCGCCGCCACCTGTCGCGGCTCCCGCACCGGAGACGAACCAGCCCTACCGTGTCCTCGCGCGCAAATACCGGCCGCAGACCTTTGCCGAACTGATCGGGCAGGACGCGATGGTCCGCACGCTCGCCAATGCGATCGAGCGTGACCGGCTGGCGCATGCCTTCCTCATGACCGGCGTTCGCGGGGTGGGTAAGACCTCGACCGCGCGCCTCATCGCCAAGGCGCTCAACTGTATCGGTCCCGACGGGCAGGGCGGTCCGACGATCAACCCCTGCGGCCAGTGCGAGCCGTGCACCGCGATCGCCGAGGGCCGCCATATCGACGTGATCGAGATGGACGCTGCCAGTCATACCGGCGTCGACGACGTGCGCGAGATTATCGAGGCGGTGCGCTATTCGGCGGTTTCGGCGCGCTACAAGATCTACATCATCGACGAAGTTCACATGCTGTCGCGCAACGCCTTCAACGCGCTGCTCAAGACGCTTGAGGAACCGCCAGCGCATGTGAAGTTCCTCTTCGCCACCACCGAAGTCGAGAAGCTGCCGGTCACCGTGCTAAGCCGAACCCAGCGCTTCGACCTGCGCCGTATTCCGGCCGAGCTACTGCAGAACCACTTCGCGGATGTCTGCTCGAAGGAGGGCGTCGAAGCCGAGGCCGAGGCGCTGCATATCATCGCCAATGCTGCCGAAGGTTCGGTGCGAGACGGGCTTTCGATCCTCGATCAGGCGATCGCCCATGCGGACATGGATGAGGGCGGTCGTGTCAGCGCCCAGCGGGTGCGCGACATGCTCGGCCTCGCCGACAAGAGCGCGCAACGCAGGCTGCTCGGCAATTTGCTTGAAGGCGATGCCCCGGCGCTGCTGGCGGCGGTCGACGAGCAATATGCCCTGGGTGTCGAACCGCTCGCCCTGATGCGTGGGCTGATGGATCTCACCCACCGCGTAACGCTGGCGCAGGTCTCGGGCGCGGAACCCGATGTGCCGACGGCGGAAGAACGCGCGGCGCTGGGCGAGTTCGCCGAACGCCTCACCGCCGCACAGTTGCACCGTCTCTGGCAGCTTCTGCTCAAGGGGCACGAGGAAGTGCGCCAGGCACCCGATCCGCTGGTTTCGGCGCAGATGGCGCTGCTGCGCGTGATGCACGCGGCGGACTTGCCCGATCCGGGCAAGCTGGCGCGCCGGATCGAGGAACTGGCGGAGCGCGGTCCGGCCCCGGCGGCGCAATCGGACGGGAATGTCGCTGCGCCTGCGAATGCGCCAGCCGCGTCGCTCGACTGGGAAAAGCTGGTCGAGAAGATCGATGCCTCTGGCCAGCTGCGCGTTGCCCAGATGATGCGCGACTGGATTCGTGTTATCGAGCTGTCGCAAGGACGGCTCGTCTATGCGCTAGCGGACGGCATCTCGGACGATCCCGGTCCGGAACTGCGCGATGCGCTGTACAAGCTGACCGGTGAACGCTGGCAGATCGAACGGGGACAGGGTCAGGGCAATCCGACGCTGCGCGAGCAGGAGGCGGCCGATCAGGCTGCAGCCGAAGAGAAAATCCGTGAGCACCCGATGGTGAAGGCGACGTTCGAAGCCTTCCCCGACGCCGAGATGCTCGATCCCAAGGAAAACGTTGCCCGGGCGGGCGGCTCGAAATGGAATAGGTAAGACTGATGAAATCGATGGAAGAAATGATGCAGGCTGCGCAAAAGGCGGCCGAAACGATCCAGAGCCAGATGAACGACATGCAGGCCAAGCTCGATGCAATCGAGGTGGAGGGCCAGTCGGGCGGCGGTCTGGTCAAGGTCCGCGCAAGCGCCAAGGGCCGCATCCTCGGCGTCGAGATCGACGAAAGCCTGATGAAGCCCGAAGAAAAGCAGATGGTCGAGGACCTCGTCGCTGCCGCGTTCAACGATGCGCGCGACAAGGCGGATCGTGTTTCGGCTGAGGAAATGAAGAAGATCCAAGGCGGCATGGGCCTCCCGCCGGGGTTCAATTTGCCAGGTATGGGGTGAGCTCAAACCGTGCTATTGGCACGGCAAAGAACACTGAGGAGAGACACATGGCCACGCTGATGAACGATAACGCAACCGGTTCGGACGCCGACGTCCGCGGACAGGTAAGCGATGAGGAATGGCAGGTTCGCGTCGATCTCGCGGCCGCATATCGGCTGGTCGCGCATTATGGCTGGGACGACCTGATCTTCACTCATCTCTCGGCGCGTATTCCGGGGCCGGAGCACCACTTCCTGATCAATCCGTACGACATGATGTTCGACGAGATCACCGCTTCGAGCCTGGTCAAGATCGACGTCGAGGGTCAGCCCGTGCTTCCGACCGCACATCCGGTCAATCCGGCCGGCTTCACCATCCATTCTGCGCTGCACATGAACTGCGACAATGCGAACGCGGTCATGCACCTTCACACGCCTGCCGGTCAGGCCGTCAGCGCGATGGAGTTCGGCCTCTTGCCGCACACGCAGACCAGCATGATCGCCGGATCCGATATCGCCTATCACGAGTATGAAGGTATCGCGACCGACCTCGAGGAACGTGAGCGGCTGGTCGAGGACATGGGTGACAGGCACGTCATGATCCTGCGCAACCACGGTACCCTCGCCATCGGCAATACCGTGGCCGAATGTTTCCTGCGGCTCTATTTCCTAGAACGGGCCTGCGATGCTCAGGTCAAGATGCTCTCGGCGGGGTATGACAACCTCAGCACGCCTCCGCAGGGCACGCCGGAGAAGGTCAAGGAGCAGACCAAGCCCGAAGGCATGGGCATGATCGCAAACGGCCTCGCCTGGCCGGCGCTGCTGCGGAAACTCGACCGCATCGACCCCAGCTTCCGCAACTGACCGCGACCTCTTTTCGCTGGCGCATCGCGCTGGGCCTTTAACCTCGGTGTGGTCCGATGCGCCGCGATATTGCCTGAATTGCTGCCTCGCGATATAAGTTGGTCGTGTAACAGTCAGATAAACGCGGCAATATAACCATAACGGGAGCGCGATTGCCGACCATTCGACGCAGCAATGCGGGGGCGAATTATGTCGGTCTCATACAAGTTTTGGCGTGAGGCGCTCGCTAAGCATGTCGCGGGGGGCGCGCCATGAAGCACGACAGAATTCTGGAACCGGCCTATGTGATCAAGGCGGAAGAACTGGTTTCGATCAATTATTTGCCCGCGGATCATCCCAAGCCGCGTGAGGTTGAGTGGATTAACCGCGGCACCGACCAGGTCTTGCGTCCGACCACTGCTGACCAATTGCTTCGCACGCTGTACCAGCCCACCACCACGCCCAGCATCAAGAAGCTCCACGACAGTGCCGGTCTTCGGGTAAAGTTTCGCTCGGAGCGCGAACGCGACAAGTTCGCCGCAGATTTTGCCGAGGCGCGCAAGCGTGAGGTGGTCGCGAAGGATCATGTTCTGACCGCCCTGTTCGACGGGCGCGAAGCTGCCGAAGAGGCGATCAACGATCTCAGCATTGCGGGCGTGCCGGAGGATGCAATGTCGATGTTGTGCCGGTCGAACCAGTTCCTTGAAGCTGAAAAGTCCTGGCCAGAGGGCCACGGTACGGCGAGCGTCGCCAGCGCGATAGCGGGCGGCGGCTTTGCCGGTGCGCTGCTCGGTGTGGGTATCCTCTTCGTACCCGGCGTTGGCCCCGTTGCCGCAGCAGGTGCGATTGCAAGTTCCGCGCTGACCTCGGTTGCGTCCGTCAGCGGTATCATCGGCGCGACGGGCGGCGCGATTGCGAAAATGCTGACCGATCACGATGTCGACGGCGTATCGGCCGCGCAATATGACGCTCTGATCCGCCGCGGCAAGATTTTCGTCTCGGTCGACACGCACGAAACCGATATCGAACGCGACAAGATCCGCGAGATTTTCCGGCGTCACAAGGGCCGCGATGCGGCGGAATCTGCCGAATAGCGCACGCGCGGTTTTGTCTTTGCACAGCTAGCATCGTGCCCGGCATTGCGGGCGGAACAAGTCATTCCCATATTCCGTTGCAAAGGCGAGCCCCAATGGCCGCCGCAGGATTATCGAATGACTCAAGCCTTTCCCCTTCTTCCCTTGCGCGACATCGTCGTCTTTCCCGGCATGGTTGTGCCGCTGTTCGTAGGACGCGATAAGTCGGTAGCGGCTCTCGAAGCTGCGATGGAAGCGAGCAAGGACATCTTCCTTCTCGCTCAGCTCGATCCGGGCTGTGACGATCCGGAACGCAGCGACCTCTATGACGTGGGCGTGGTCGCCCAGGTGCTTCAACTTCTCAAATTGCCCGACGGGACGGTTCGCGTCCTCGTCGAAGGCACCATGCGCGCGGACCTCAAGGACATGCGCGCCGAGGGCGATTACGTGCTCGCGGAAGTCGAGCTGAACGAGCCTGACACCGTCTCGGGCAGCGAAGTTACCGCGTTGATGCGCCAGGTGACCGAACAGTTCGGCGAATATGCCAAGCTCAACAAGAAGCTTGGCGAAGAAGCTGGCGCGGACGTCGCCGACATAGATGACGCAGGCGAACTGGCCGACACCATTGCTGGCGCGATAAGCGCCAAGGTTTCTGACAAGCAGTCGCTCCTGACCGAGAGGAGCCCGCTGAAGCGGCTCGAAATGGTCATGTCCTTCATGGAAGGCGAGCTGTCGGTACTGCAGGTCGAGCGCAAGATCCGCGGGCGCGTGAAGCGCCAGATGGAGAAGACCCAACGCGAATATTATCTCAACGAACAGCTGAAGGCGATCCAGAACGAACTGGGCGGCGATGATGGCGAGGACGGCGACGAGATCGCCGAACTCCAGGCCAAGATCGACACGCTCAAGCTGTCGAAGGAGGCAAAGGCGAAGGCTGAGAGCGAGCTGAAGAAGCTCAAGAGCATGCAGCCGATGAGCGCCGAGGCGACCGTCATCCGCAACTATCTCGACGTGCTGCTCGGCTTGCCCTGGGGCAAGAAGAGCCGGCTCAAGAAGGATATTGCCAAGGCGCAGGAAGTGCTCGACGCCGATCATTACGCGCTGGAAAAGGTCAAGGACCGGATCATCGAGTACCTCGCTGTCCAGGCCCGCACCAACAAGCTTAAGGGGCCGATCCTGTGCCTCGTCGGCCCTCCGGGCGTCGGCAAGACCAGCCTTGGCAAGTCGATTGCCAAGGCGACCGGCCGTGAATTCGTGCGCCAGTCACTGGGCGGCGTGCGGGACGAGGCCGAGATCCGCGGCCACCGTCGCACTTACATCGGATCGCTGCCGGGCAAGATCGTCTCGAACCTCAAGAAGGCCGGGGCCAGCAATCCGCTGTTCCTGCTCGACGAAATCGACAAGCTTGGTCAGGATTTCCGCGGCGACCCAGCCTCGGCCCTGCTCGAAGTGCTCGACCCCGAACAGAACAGCAAGTTCCAGGATCACTACCTGGAGCTCGACATGGACCTGTCGGACATCATGTTCGTCACCACGGCGAACAGCCTCAACCTGCCACAGCCACTGCTCGATCGCATGGAGATCATCCGGCTCGAAGGTTACACCGAGGACGAGAAGGTCGAGATTGCGCAGCGCCACCTGATCCAGAAGCAGGTCGAGGCGCATGGTCTGAAGCAAGGCGAATTCGAGCTGACCGAAGAGGGCTTGCGCGACCTGATCCGCTATTACACCCGCGAGGCCGGCGTGCGTACGCTCGAACGGGAAATTGCGCGGCTGGCGCGCAAGAGCCTGCGCAAGATCCTGGAGAAGAAGGCCGAGAGTGTAACCATCACGCCGGAAAACCTTTCCGACTTCGCAGGTGTGCGAAAGTTCAAGCACGGCGTTTCGGAACAGGAGGCGCAGGTCGGTGCCGTTACCGGGCTCGCCTGGACCGAAGTCGGCGGCGAATTGCTGACGATCGAAAGCGTCACGACGCCGGGCAAGGGCGAGATCAAGTCGACAGGTAAGCTGGGCGACGTGATGAGCGAGAGTATCGCGGCGGCCTTCAGCTTCGTGAAGGCGCGTGCGCCGGCCTATGGCATCAAGCCGTCGATCTTCCAGCGCAAGAACATCCACATCCACCTGCCCGAAGGGGCGGTACCGAAGGATGGGCCGAGTGCTGGTGTGGGCATGGTCACGTCGATCATCTCGACCCTGTCCGGCGTTCCGGTGCGGCCCGATGTTGCGATGACCGGTGAGGTGACGCTTCGCGGCCGGGTGCTCGCCATCGGAGGGCTCAAGGAGAAGCTGCTCGCGGCGCTGCGCGGCGGGATCAAGACGGTCCTCATTCCCGAGGAAAACGTGAAGGACCTCGCCGAGATTCCCGACAATGTGAAGGAAGGTCTCGAGATCATTCCGGTCGGCCATGTCGATCAGGTTCTGGAGAATGCGCTCACCGCATTGCCGGCGCCGATCGAATGGACCGAGGCCGACGATCTCGCGAGCCAACCCAGCGCCCATGTTGCAGGTAGCGAAGGCGCGCCAACGGCGCATTGATTGCAGACTGATATGCTGCATCGCAGCGAATCGGAACGGCAAAAGCAGAGTATCCGGGCAGGCGATCGAGGCCTGTCCGGATCTTTGTAGCGGCATCACTCACGGTTCGCCGCAAATGTCATGAAATTGGCTGTAATTGGCGCGTTTTCGCCGGATTTGTCTTTGACACCTCCCTCAAAACACGCTCAATTCTCCGACCTTGGTCGCGGCGATTCCCAGCCCGACATCAAAAAATCCGAATATGGGGGTTCCAAGAATGAACAAGAACGATCTGATCGGTGCAGTTGCTGATTCCAGCGGCCTGTCAAAGAGTGATGCCTCGGGCGCCGTCGAAGGCGTATTCGATGCCATCACCAAGGCGCTGTCGAGCGGCGACGAAGTGCGCCTGGTCGGTTTCGGCACTTTTTCGGTCGCAAAGCGCAAGGCTTCGACCGGTCGCAATCCGCGGACCGGCGAGCCGATGACGATCAAGGCTTCCAACCAGCCCAAGTTCAAGGCTGGCAAGGGTCTCAAGGACGCGGTCAACTAAGCCGAAGCAAACTACCGCTGCGCGTTCAACGCGAGGCAAGAGAAAACCCCGTCGACACGATGTCGGCGGGGTTCTTCTTTGCGCGCTGTGTTCCGCGTGAAGGGCCGCGCGATTGGCGCCAACCTGTGCAAGCGTAATGACTAGTTCGACAGGTCGACGAGGGCGGTCGGTGCTGCCTCGGTGCGCGGCGTGATCTCCCAACGGAGCACCCGCAGATCGCCGACAGTCTCGGCGCCTTCATCGGTGTTGTTCGCGAGGATTTCTCCATCTGTGCGGATCGCGAAGGTGCCCTCGGTCATCGCTAACTCGGTCTTCGTGTCGCCGTCCGATCCTTCCTCCATCTGCGCAAGACCCATCATCCCGCTCATCATGCCCTGAAGGGGATTGCCTGCTCCCTGAGCGGCGAAGCCCGGTGCGTCGACACGAACCTTGCCATCTTCGCGCAGGATCACGGTGACGAAGCTCGAGCCGATCGGCATCTTCTCGATCAGCGGGAAGACGAAGTCGTGGGTCAGCTGACCGTCGATGGCGAAGTCCACTTCGAACAGCCCGTCGCCCTTGTGCACCACGCTGCTCCAGCCTTTCTGGCGCTGCAGATGTTCGGCCAGTTCGTTTGCGGCATCGGGGTTCGAAGGGTCGACACCGCCCATCATCGCCTTGAACTGCTCGGCCTCGCGCTCGCGCTTCATCCGGCGGTTCTCGGCATTGGCGTCCCACTCTGCCTTTTGCCCCGCGATCTCGTTGGCGGTGCATGGCCGGGTTTCCATCCCGTCGTCGCTGTAGCAATCCTCGGCTTCAAACTCTTCCTCTTCCTCCGCGCCCATTTCGGCAAGCTTGGAAAGGCCGAGCATCTGGATTTCGCCCTTGTAGCTATAGCTGAACGCGCCGCTCTTCATCAGCGCAAGCTCGGAGTTGAACTTGCCGGGCGAAAGCAGGCAGCCGGTCAGCAATAGCGGCGCGAGCAAAACAAAGAGCAGACGCGATTTCATGGAAGTTCCCCCTCAGGATGTGCGTGTCGCAACCGCGTAGAGCGCAATTGCTGCCGCATTACTAACATTGAGGCTCTCGATCGCCGAACTGATCGGCAGGCGGGCGAGGGCATCGCAATGCGCTTCGATATTATGCCGCATGCCTTCGCCCTCCGCACCCAGCACCAGAGCCACCTTGCCTGCAGGCATCGCCTCGGCGAGCGTGGCCTCGCCTTCGCCGGTGAGGCCGATCCGCCAGAATCCGGCTTCCGCCATTTCGTCGAGTGCCCGGGCGAGGTTGACGACGCGCACCCAGGGCACGGTCTCAAGCGCGCCGGAAGCCGACTTGGCAACGACACCGGATTCCGGCGGCGCGTGCCGGTCCTGCGTCACCACGGCTGCAGCACCAAAGGCCGCTGCCGAGCGCAGGATCGCGCCGACATTGTGTGGGTCGGTGACCTGGTCGAGGATTACCAATGGCCGGGCAGGGTCATCGCCCTTCAGCACGTCATCGAGAAAGATGTCGTCCAGCGGCTCGCATTCCAGCACCAGACCCTGGTGCGGCGCATCCTTGGCGACGAGCCGCGCAAGATCGGTCACGTCGGCATATTCGACCGGAAAATCGGCCGGGAGTTCACCATCGAGCGATTCGATGCCATCGCGCGTGGCCCACAGCTTGCGATGGCTGCGCCGCGGATTCTTGAGCGCGGCTTCGACGGCATGGCGTCCCCATAGCCGCACGTGGCCGGAAGTCGCACGGCCCGAACCGCGCCCACCCTTCATCCGTCCTGCCCGTCCTCGCAGCGCGCGTTTGCGCTCGCCCTTTGCCATTTTGCTTTCCTGTAGGTTGATTGCTCCGGCCCCTCTGCCAGCCACCCCATTGACAGGCAAGCGCCGCTTCGCCAAAGGGGCGCCTCTCGGCAAGCAGGGCCGCGTCTCGCGCAGCCCGATTTCCCGCTGGAAGCATGAGTGGACAGGTGGCCGAGTGGTTAAAGGCAGCAGACTGTAAATCTGCCCGCGCAAGCGTACGCTGGTTCGAATCCAGCCCTGTCCACCACCTTCCCTTTCCCTGACGATCTCCCCGTATCGCTGGAAAGCGCGGTTTCCCAAGGAAAATGCGCGCGTCCCTTTCCGCGCCCGATCATTGCCAGCCGCCCCAATTCGCGGTAAAGTGTGGGTGAAAAATGTGGGGGAGGGCGAGCGCCCAGGCCATTTGCAGTCCGTTTCCCCCACACCGCGATCGGCTGGAGACGCGCACTTGGGGAAGCTGACTGCCAAGCAGGTGAAGGACGCATTGAAAGCGCCCGGTTCCTATCAGGACGGTGACGGCCTCTTCTTAAAGGTGGATAAGCGGGGCGGAGCCTCGTGGTATGTCCGGGTGCAGCACCAGAAAAAGCGCCGGGACATTGCGCTTGGAAGCGCCAAGCTTGTTTCGCTGGCAGAGGCGAGGGGAATGGCCGTGCTCGCCCGCAAGGCAATCAAGATCGAAGGCCGCGACATTATCGCGGAGCGGCGCAAGGAGAAGGCGGATGCCGTCACGTTCCGACAGGCGGCGGAGCGGTATCATGCCGAGAACAAGGGCGGCTGGAAAAGCGACGGCTACGCGAACCAATGGCTCGCCAGCCTAGAGCGCCATGCCTTCCCGCGCTTTGGCGATCGACCAGCGAATGACATTGCCGCGAGCGATATCATCGCCGCGCTCTTGCCTATCTGGCAGGCCAAGCCGGAAACCGGGCGAAGAGTCCGCCACCGGATTTGCACCGTGCTCAATTTTGCCCATTCGCGCGGCTGGCGGACGCATGAAGCGCCTTCGAGCAGCGGTTCCCTGAAAGCAGGAAACGGCCTTCCCAAGCAAACAGGCGAGCGCCAGCACCGCAAGGCAATGCCTTACAAGACCGTCCCGGCGTTCCTGGAGGAATTGCGGGGCAGACCGTCTTTCGGGCGGTTGGCGCTGGAGTTTACCGTGCTGACGGCGGCGCGGAGCCAAGAGACGCGGCTCGCCACGTGGGACGAGATCGACCTGGAGGCCAAGCTTTGGACCTGTCCGGGTGAGCACATGAAGCGCGGTAGGGCGCATATCGTCCCGCTAAGCGAGGCGGCGTTGGCCGTGCTCCGAAAGGCGGCGGCGCTCAAGCTGGCAGGCTCCAACCTGATCTTTCCCGGCGTGAGCGGCGAGCCAATGTCCGACATGACCTTGCTGAAAGTGCTCCGCGATGCGGGCGAGCCGTTTCACGTGCATGGCTTTCGATCGACCTTCACGGATTGGGCGGCGGACAAGACGACCTTTGCCAATGCCGTGGTGGACGCGGCGAAGGCGCACAAGACACCGGACGCGACGGAAGCGGCCTATCGGCGCACGACGCATCTGGAAAAGCGGGCGAAGCTCATGGAGGCCTGGGGTTCTTATTGCGCCAGCGGCGCGGAGGGGAAGATTATCAGCTTTCCTAGGAAGGCTGCGGAATGACTGACGAGCCAAGAGAAGAGCCGAGGGATTTGCGAATTGGTATCGCCATCGCGCGCGATGAATTCGACCTTGTCGAGAAGCTTACAGAAAGCGAACTGGCTGATGCGCTGCGAAGGGAGGCTCAATGGGTGGATCAACCCTACCTTTTGTTGGCTGTGGCAGACGCTCTTGATCAACCGGATGCTCCTATGAGCCTTCAGCTGGTGCGGTCGAAGCGTGGCAAGCCGAAAGAAAGCACCTTTCTGCGTGACCTTTGGGTCGCGGATTTCGTCAAGGTCAATGTTGATAACGGAATGAAACAGGAGGCAGTAATTGCAGAGGTGCAGCAACGGCTGGGTATTAGTCGCGCGACTGCTATGAAGGCCCTAGCTGAAGGTCGAAAACGGCAGCAGTTTGTGGACACTATAAAAGTTTATCGCGACGAATTGCTCATGGACCGTGAGTCTAAGTAAAGCCGTCTTAAGATAGACCAGCATTTGCTCTCATAAAATCGGAAGAGTGCATATCATTCCGTCTGCGTCCCTCAAGATTCGCTTGTTCTCAGGCGGGTCTCCCAATTCCGGGAGCGGCGCAAAATAAGGAAAGGCACTCTTCTATGACCCACATCCCCCCTGTCCTCTGCAGCGTTGCCGATGCGGCGCGAGCCTTAGGCATTGGAAAAACGAAAACCTATGCGCTGATCTCCGATCAACTGCTAGACACCGTTACCATTGGCAGTCGGCGACTAGTGACAGTCGAAAGCATTCAGCGACTGGTAGAAAAGGCGCGCATAGATGAGGCCGCTTGATATGAGGGCGGCCAAAACAATGCGAGCCGGGACGGCGGGCACCGTTCCCGACTCGACTGGTGTCAAAGCTAGGTGCTCGACACCTTCACCTAACCTTGTCGCTAGGGCGGGGCAATCAATTCCCGCCTCGAAACCAGCCGGACGGCAAGGGGGTACGCTGTGATCGGCAATTCCCTTCGCGCGGCGATCGACAGCAAATGCCGGGATTGCGGAGCCTGTGACGCGGGAGCCAATTGGCGCGAGCATGTGTCCTGTTGCACCGTGACGGATTGCGCCTTGTGGCCTGTCCGGCCCTTGTCCAAGACAGCGCCTGATTGGCTCGCCAAACGTGATGCCGGGTCGTTCCCGGGCGGCTGGCAAAAGCTTCCCATCGAGGCGGCGCTCGCCCTGCTGCGTAAAGGCCGTTCCAGCCGCTCGCAGGATAGCCAGAGGCCATCCCGTGGCGATCGGGTGGGGCAATGGCGGGGGAATAGCCCCGCGCGCCCCCAAGAGCCTTGCAAGCGGTCCTGTGGCCGTCCTGAAAAGGGGTGAGCCATGCTAATCTTCGAGCAACAGCACGGGCGGCACGTCTGGCGGCTGGAGGCGACTGTCTGGAATGGTGAGGCGCGGCTTCAAGTGTGGCCGTGGTATCAACCCAAGGACGGCGGCGATCTGCGCCCATGTGCAGCGCGATTCGGCGGAGGCTTTGCCATTCCGCTTGAGCGGCTGGACGAACTGAAGGCGGCGCTGGGGTCGATCAACCACCGCGCCGACTCCGCCTGATAATACAGGCGATAACAGGTGAGACGGGGCGGGGGCGGACAGTGCGAGCCGTCCCCGCTTCCCGTTCGCCAGCGGTCACTTGAAAAACAAGACGGGGTTTGCAGATGCCGCGCCACGATGACGGGCAATTTCCCGTAAATAAGCGTATTTTGCGCGAAGCGGCTTGTCGTGATGGCGGGCGGTGCGTTGAATTTTCCCAAGCCGTAAAAAAGGGCGACTTGCCAGCGGCTTGCGAGGCTCGCTTGGGCGCTGGCACGAAGCTTGCGAATATAGCTACACCGCTAGGGTGTGTGCCATCTCTTGCCGTGTCCCCCCTGTTTCCTCATGGCGGCGCTCGAAACCGCGCTGACAGGGTGAGCGAAGGATTGTCATTCGAACAGGCACAAAGGCTGAGTGCGGCGGCGCGCCAGGCCGTGGCAATCGGAAGGCCGTTCAACCGATTCATAACGGTGCATTGGGAGACCGCTGGCTTGACCGATCGGGAGGCGATGAGTGCCACGACAGGGTTCCTGAAATACTTGCGCGAATGGTTGCGAGGCCAAACAGCCTACCTCTGGACGCGAGAGAACGGCGATGGGAAAGGCTCTCATGTCCATATTCTCGCGCACATACCGGGCGCCAAAAAAATGAATGGAGCACTTTCCCGGCTCTGGGTGGAGCGATGCACAATCCGCAGGTATCGGGCGGGTGCTATCCTTAGCAGGAAAATAGCCGGTGCGAGCCAGCCGACAAGCGCGCACTATTTGGAGAACCTGTCCAAGGTGCTTGGTTATGTCCTCAAAGCAGCGGAGCCGGAAGCGGCGGCATCGCTGGGGATTACGCACCAATATGGCGGGCCTGTGATTGGTAAGCGGTGCGGAACGAGTCGAAATTTGTCAGGGCAAAAACCGTAGCTTAGCGTCTCAATCGCTGTAAAACTCGTCAAGATTGACTGCGACCGTCCCCCTGATAATAGGTCGAGAATGAAACATTCAGCAGTCGCGATGCTAGCCGTCATTTCCAGTGTGTTGAGCGCTTGCTCTGCTCAGGTAGAAGAACCTATCACTGCTTCATTGATCTGGGACAGTGTCGAATGCTCTGGGACTGAATGGCCATTGGCGATTGACCTTACGAATAACACGGGTGAATCAACCCGCGAGGTGGAATGGGATTTTTCGGTAAAGCTAAAAAACCATTCGAACGAACTAGTTCATCGCCTTCAAGAAATACTGGACGCCCCTGTGCGATCTACCGACCGAATTATTGCTCCTGGTGAGACCTACCGTGTGTGTTCATCGGAGCCACCGCTGAAAGAAGAATATGAGCGTTCCGAATTGGAATATACTGTCATTGCTTCAGCAACATTTATGCCCGAAACATAGGTTCAAAAGGGCTAGCCGGAGGGACGGCTCTACGCCGAAACCTTAGGAAGGGTCTTTGATTACGTCTTGAACGGTGCGAAGCAAGACACGGCAGCAGAGATCGGAATTGAGCGCGAGTAGGTCGGTCCGTTCATCGGAAAGCGATGCGGCATGAGCAGGAACTTGATGGGGCTCGCTTAATAGCGGCGCTAAGCGGTTTTGCGGAGCAATACGCGCGGACGCTAAGCTAGGAATACGGTCCGATTTATCGCGGATTCCGTGCGGGCGCGAAGCTTAAAGCTATAGCTAGTTAACGGGTCTTCGCGCCGGCTCTAAAATTTCCGTTCGCTAAGATCTTGTGCTCTGCACATTCCGGTAAACCCGTTATCCCCCGTCATGATCCCAGTTCGGCGATCGATGAGGAATTTAGTCCCAGAAAAGAGGCCATAGCGAATGCGGCCTTCAATCTCGTCCTCGCTAATGTTCAGGTCTTTCACATCCCGCCAGCCCTTTTCCCCCACGCAAATTGAGCACGTGGGAGGTTGAGGAAGATTCAATCGTGCTTCGCCTTCCTTGAGTTCGAACAGGGCAATTGTCGGAATATCTCCGTATTCCGAACTGGCAGAACCGCCTGAATAAACTTTTCCCTCAGGTGTAATCACCGCTCCGCTTACACCACGGTCTTTGAACTCGCCTCTGAAGGCGCCTTCGCAAATGAGGGAAAGACGATCTTGAGCAGTCGCAGGAAGCGTGGTGAGCAATGCGGTGCTAGCGATCAATACCTTCAACATTATCGGTTCCCCAGTCCTATGCCTACTCGGTTGCATAACTCATGCCCGCTCGAATCAACAGGGAGGGCGGGTAAAATCCTAGCGGCGGTAATCGATAGGACCGGTCGTGCTAAGCCGTCATTTTGCAAACCCCTTTTTCGCGTGGGCGCGCGAGGCTTTGCTAAAGTAGAGCCAAATAGAAACCTCAGACACGTGGAGCTCGTGGGGGAAAATGTGGGGGAGCTTTGCGCAGCTGAAAAATAACCAAGATCTATCAAGGCACTAGACGCGAGGTTCTATTCAAGCCCTGCCACCACCGCTTCTTTTCTGTCAGCTAGCGTTAGAGTCCCCGCTCAGGTCGGGTCGATAATGCCTGTCCCGATCATCCGCAGTGCGGTGAGGCTGGGCATGAAGAAGTAATCGCCGCCGCGCGATTCAACCAGCTGAGGCAGGCCGCTGCAGATATGCGGCGCCGCGTCGGTTTCCTCGTCGACCGCGATCACGAATTTCGCATCGTCGCGCTCCGCATGGTTTCCGATGACCGGGCAGGTGTCGCTGCCTGCATCGAAGTCCAGCCCGTATTGCATCCATTGCTGCTGCACGAACTCGAACTGGCGGAAGATGCTGGCGCAGACCGCCATGAAGATGATCCCGTGATCGCCATGGTCGCTCGGGGCCGAGCGATCATACTGGCCATAGGGCAAGCCGCGCCGCAGGATCCGGTGGCGATTGACCAATGCCGATCCCGCCGTGCCCGCACCCGTCTTGTCGAAGGTCGGGCCAAGCGCATCGCGCGGATTGGCGCGGCGCAAATGCGACGTCACCGGGCACTTGGTGCCGGGCGGATCGCTGGCGTAGGTGAAATTGGTATAGGCGAGCGCGAGCTTGGCCAGTTTCGCCTTGTCCTTATTGGCGCGGGCACGCTCCTCTTCCGCCTGAAAGGCCTTCCAGTCGGCATAGGTCGGGGCGGCCATCAGCGGGATGCCATCCTTCCATCGCCCGACCATCTTCGCCTTGATCGTATCGACTGCCTCTTCATGCGACACGTCGAACTCCTTGGCGTAGCTATCCGCCTGTTCCCCGACGTAACGCTCGAACGCGGCCACATCTTCGTGCAGCTTGCGATAGGCGACGAAAGTGCCGTTCTTGCTGAACTCGATCGGCATGCTCGCGCCGGGCATTTCCTGCGCCTCGTCCGCATGGCCGAGCAGGAACTCGCCGGTCGCCAGCGGAGCCCAGCTGTCGTCCTCAAGCAGCTTGCCGCCGCCTGCGACACGCACGCGCTCCGCCTCGCCCGAGAATTGCCCGGAAAAGACCGGATCGCCAAAACCGTCGGCGAGGTCGAAATGCTCGCGATTGGTCGGTTCGGGATAGCCGTCCTTTATTTCCATTACCGCCGACAATTCCTGCCAGCGGGCGCCATCGGGACCATTGCCGTCGAGCAGGACCACACCGCCATCCGAGCGATCGCACAGATCGACAAGCCACTGCGTCCGCTCGTCGAGTTCGGGGCAGGGTGTGCCATCCTTCATCATCTGCGCGGCAATGGTGACGAGGATATGCACCCGTCGATCGCCACGCGAGTTGCGCCAGATCGCATCGCGCTTGTCGAGGAAGGGTTCGTCCCCGATGATCGGTGCGCGTTTCTCCATCCCCTCGATAAACTCGTCGGGCATGTTGCGGAGCGTGGGCGAGGGCACGCCGAGCGCTGCGAGGCCGGGATGGGTGAAAGCGATATTCATCGTCACCTTCGGCTTCATCAATTGCACGCGGCCGGGATAGTCGGGTACGCCCTGCGCGCGGGCGATATCCTTTGCACGCGGATTCTCGCCGCGAACCAGCGGCTCTTCGCGATTGGGATCCTTCCAGCGAGCCGCCGTGGTTATCAGCGGACGGAGATGCTCGATGAACGCTCGGCCTTTTTCCGCATCGCGCACATTGAAGAACAGGTTGCGCCCCTTGGGGAAGCTGCTGCCATAGGTGCGCAAGATCCCGCCCTGGATATCGGCGAGATCGAGCAGCGTTGCAGGGGGTGTGGGCGATGGAGAGGTCATGCGTTCCCTCCTTCCAGCTTGCTTCGCACGACGCCGGGCGGCTGGGTCGGACCCTCGAGATTGGCGGGATCGACCGATTGGAGGAAGCTGCGGAAGGCGGCCCCGCGCTGCGCAAGGTCGCGCGGCTGCTGCTCCTCGGCAAAGCGGGTGAAGGCCTGCTGCAGATAAAGGCCCTTCAGAACATCGGGCAACTTTGTTCCCGGTGCGGCTGGCATCGGCTGTTCGCCGCGGTGCATGATCAGCTTGTAGTCGATGAATACCGCGAGAATCAGCAGGAGTACCGCAAGCGCGACGGCCCAGTGCCAGCCGAGCCAGCCGAGCAGCGCGGCGATGACCGGCAATACGATTGCGAGCGCGGGCAAGGCGATCAGCAGTGCGGTCGAAACCGTGGGGACCTTGACGGCCTCCCACCAGTAATCGTGGAATGACATGGTCGTCTCGACCTGACAGCGGATCATGTAGCTGGCGAAATCGGCCGCGCTTTCGACCTCGTCGAAGCCGTAGCAGTACTGGAAGACAGAGCGCAGCTCCGGCTCCATCTGTTGCCACAGTTCCTCGAAATAGCTTCGCGGATCCCCCTTGCCAGATGGTTCGAGCAGGTCGAAGTCGATCATCACCATGATGTAAGGGCAGGATAGCTGGTCGATCGGCCCCGGCTTGACCAGATCGGTATTGGCAATCGCATCGATGATCGCATTGCTGTTGGGGCGCCCGTTGAAATTGGGTTGGTCGATCACGACGAAGCGCGCGAAATGCGTCCGTGAATTGCGAGAGAAGGGGCTGTTGATGCCCAGCCTTTCGGTCGCGGGAGTCTGGAGCGCGGTGGGCATGGTCTCGAGCACCTCACGCACCAGTTCGATCGGCGAGGTCCGGACGCCGTCATGCTCGACGATCCCCTCGTTGCAGACAGGGGCGAGGGCGGTGAAGAAATAGGTGTCGACGTCGATGTTAGGCATCCTCGCCTCCTACGCCAGCTTTTTCCCGTTCGAGCGGCGGAGCCTCGTCGACCCGTGATTGCGTGCCCAGGACTTCGTCGACCGCCGCGCCCACTTCGATGCGCTGCGTGACGTCGGCATTGGCGGCAGAAGCGTGGACGGTTGCTGCAGGTACGGGCTGCAATTGGCGCGCGGCAGTCATGGCGCCGGTCTTGCGCAGATCCCTTTCCGCCCTGGCGCGGTTGCGGTCAGCTTCCGTCGTCGCGACACTTGGGACGGGCGCATACCCGGCAGAGCCGAGCCCACCCTGATTGTCGCGGAGAACCTTTGCGTAGAGCTTGCCCAGCGCTTCGTCGTCGAGCGTATCGAGCTGCGCGGCAGCCTGCCTGAGATCGTACGCGAGCCTCAGCGCGCATTTGATATCGCGCTGACCGCTGCCGGGCGTCGCGTTGTAATAGTAATTCGTATCGATCTGGTTGGCGCGAATGTAGTTCTTGAACGGCGTCACGGGGATCGACTGCGGGAAGCGGACGCTGGTCTGCCAGATCAGGTTGAGGCCCGCAGGCAGCGTGTCGGAAAAGGCGTCGACATACTGGTCCCAGGTGCCGTTGAAGTTGCTGGCGAACAGCATGTAATCGTGGGTGAGGTGGGATTTCGGCTGGCCAAGCTCCGGCCACTGGTCGCGGCGCACGATTACCCAGCGTGCAAAATGAATCAGCCCGAGGCCCAGCAATGGCGCGAGCGAATCCTTGAAAGCGCGGGTGACCATGAACACGAAGCGCGTCAGCCAGGACATGCCCGGCGGAATCGGCGTCGCGACGTTCATTGCATAGGCTTTGCCGGCCACATTCGTCATAACCAGACCCCCCGGTAGTTTCGGACTGAATTGCAGACGTGCGACCTTATCGCACCCGAGACTAAGGCTTCGCGGCGCTTTTGCAATTCCCCTGTGGAAACAGCCGTATGGGCGCGCAGCAACCTGGGCGGGGCAGGCTGGTAACTTCCTCGCTCTTGCCTGCCGAACGCGCTGGGAATAGACACCGGCGCCATGCAGAACAGCACCCCACAGCCAATGACCGGGCACCCCGTCATCTCATCGACCGGCCTCTTCACGCCGCAAGACGTCATCACCAACGAAGAACTCGTTGCCAGCTTCAACGCCTTCGTGGACCTCCACAATGCGCGCAATGCCGAGGCGATCGCTGCTGGCGAGGTCGAGCAGCTACAGCACAGCTCGGTCGAGTTCATCGAGAAGGCGAGCGGGATCAAGGCGCGTCACGTGATGGCGAAGGAACCTGTGCTCGATCCGGAAATCATGGCGCCGCGCTGGGAAGAACGGCCCGATGACGAGATTTCGATCCTCGCCGAGATCGGTGTGAAGGCTGCTGAGGAGGCGCTGAAACGGGCAGGGCGGGATCCCAAGGATGTCGATGCAGTGTTGTGCGCCGCGTCCAACATGCAGCGGCCCTATCCGGCGATGGCGGTGGAGATACAGGATGCTCTGGGCATCGATGGGTTCGGCTTCGACATGAATGTTGCCTGCTCCTCGGCAACTTTCGGCATTCAGACGGCAGCGGACTACATCCGCGCCGGCAATGCGAAAAGCGTCCTGGTCGTCAGCCCCGAGATTACCTCGGGCCACTTGAACTGGCGCGACCGCGACAGCCACTTCATTTTCGGAGATGTCGCAACGGCGGTGCTGGTCGAGGATGCGGCCGTCGCACCGGAACAGCATTGGGATATCCTCGGCACCAAGCTCAAGACGGTGTTCTCGAACAATATCCGCAACAATTTCGGCTTCTTGAACCGCGCGCATCCAGAAACAGAGGGGGCTCCGGACAAGCTGTTCGTGCAGGAGGGGCGCAAGGTCTTCAAGGAAGTCGTACCGATGGTCGCGCAGATGATCCTTGACGAGGCCGAACGGCTCGATCTCGATCCCACGGCGCTGCGCCGCCTTTGGCTGCATCAGGCCAATGCCGGGATGAACCGCCTGATCGCGCACAGGGTGCTGGGGCATGAGGCCGATGCCGACGAAAGCCCGACGGTCCTCGACACCTATGGCAATACCTCGTCAGCCGGTTCGATCATTGCCTTCCACAAGCACAGCGAAGACCTGGCCGATGGCGATGTCGGCCTGATCTGCAGCTTCGGCGCCGGTTATTCTGCCGGGACGGTGTTCGTACGCAAGGTCGGCTGAGCGAAGGGCGAGGGGACTTTGTCCCAGGCGGCGAAGATCAGCTTCGCCAGCCACCACAAGGCCGCGACGGCGATCAGCGAAACGAGGCCGTCCACCGCGTAGTGATAGGCCGTGTGGACCGATCCGATCCAGATCGCGACCATGAACCAGAAGAAGAAGCGGCTGTGCGCTGGCGAGATCTCGCGCGCGGCGAGCCAGTAGAGAACGCAGATCGCTACGTGCATGCTCGGCATAGCGGAAATGCCTTTGCCAAGGCCGCGATCGCTGGCGTCGTATCCCTCGATCAGCATGTCCTGTACGTCCAGCACCATGATCGGGACCTGCTCGTTGGCAGCGCGAAGGTAGGCCATCTGACCCTGAAAATCGGTGATTCCGAGGATCGGCTCGACGAATACGGGGCCGACGCTCGCGAAATAGGTCGCCATCAGCCCACCGACGATCGGCCATGCCATGCAATAGGTCAGGAAGAACTTGCGCCGGGTATCTTGCTCGACAGCCGGTGACCACGCCATGAAAAGCACGCCTGCATAAAGCAGCAGCATCCACAGATGGTAGATCACCGCGACGCCAGCCGTAACGAGCGGGTAGCCGAGCACCGGCTGGAGCAAGACCCACGCGTCATAGCCAAAGAACAACGCGCGGTCCCATTCTATGAAGGTCGCGTCCCAATCATATTCGGTGAACATCGGAATCATCGACTTCACGGTCGAGAAGGCCGGGATGATCGCGACGCAGATCGCCAGCACCGGAAGGCTGAGCAGGAGTGTCCTGCGAACTTCGGGTGCGCGCAGCTGCTCTGCCGCCCACGAAATAGGGCTTTCCGGCTTCGCCTTGAGCAGCCTCACGATGAAAAGCGGAGCCCCCAGAAATATCAGGAAACCGCCAAACAGTTTGAGGTTGAGTAAAATGCTGTCGAGATGGAAGGTGACGCCATAGGCGCGCCAGACCGCCATGCAGATTGCAAAGCCGATCAGCGCGAAAAGATAAATCGGCATTTCGCCCCACAGACGCGCGGTCGCGCGTGTGTCGGTCTTTGCCCCTTCACCGGTCATCGCTGGTCCCTTACCCGCCATATCCGGCCTCTTAACAGCGATCGGCTCCCAAAACATTAACCATCGCGCGATCGTCTACTACGCTTGTCGGAGGGCCGCCAAGCGCCTAGATGACTGCGATGGCCGGAGAAATACTCGATAATCAGGGTCGTGGCGACGCCAGCTGGAGCTGGCCCCCGATCCACCCCGAAGGACGCAAGTTCGGTGTCGCAGCGCTGGGAATATCCCTCATCTTCGCATTTCTTGCGTGGGAGACACTCGCTTGGCCGATGGCGTTCCTGTCATTGGGCGTGTTCGCATTCTTTCGCGATCCGGAACGGGTCGTGCCCCAGGACCCAAGGGCGATCGTTGCGCCTGCCGACGGTCTCGTCTCGCTGATTGCCCAGGTCGAACCGCCGCAGGAACTGCAGGTCGATGACGGAACCGGGCAACGCGGGCTACCTCCCGGGCAGGTCACGCGGATCTCCATCTTCATGAGCGTGTTCGACGTGCACATCAATCGCGCTCCTATCGAAGGTTCCATCAAGCGACTCGTTTACATCCCGGGGAAGTTCATGAACGCCGACCTCGACAAGGCGAGCGAGGAAAACGAGCGCCAGCATATCCTCATCGAGCGTCAGGACGGGCTGCAGCTCGGGTTTACGCAGATTGCAGGACTTGTGGCACGACGCATCGTGCCCTTCGTGAAAGAAGGCGATCTCGTTGCGGTCGGCCAGCGGGTCGGCTTGATTCGCTTCGGCAGCAGGGTCGACGTCTATCTTCCTGCCGGTACCGACCCCAAGGTCACGGTAGGCCAGAAGATCATCGCCGGCGAGACAGTCCTTGCCGAAGTAGGTGAGCAGAAGCTGCTCGAGGCGATTTCGCAATGAGCGACGAGCCATCGCAGCACGAGAAAACACGCATCGGTCCCAAGGCAGAAGAGCACGAGGTGACCGAGGGCAGTGTGGCTCGCGGCCTTTCGCTGCGAGCGATGATACCTAACGCGATTACGGCGGCTGCGCTGTGCGCTGGCCTCACCGGAATTCGCTTCGCCATCAGCGGTGACTGGAACTTCGCGGTACTTGCTGTGATCCTCGCGGGCGTGCTCGACGGGGTGGATGGACGTATCGCGCGGCTCTTGAATGCCCAATCGCGCTTCGGTGCGGAGATGGACAGCCTCGCCGATTCTCTCAGCTTCGGCATGGCACCGGCGCTCATTCTCTACATGTGGTCGTTGCAGGACCTGCCGCGCATCGGCTGGTTTGCGGCGCTCGCCTTCGCGATCTGCTGCGCATTGCGGCTGGCGCGCTTCAATGCGCAGATTGATGTCGACGAACAACCGCACAAATCGGCCGGCTTTCTTACCGGTGTTCCTGCACCTGTTGGAGCAGGCTTGGCGTTCCTGCCGTTCTATCTATGGATGGCGACCGATATCGCCGAGTTCCGCAATCCGGTTTATCTGACGATCTGGGTCGGCCTGATCGCGTTCCTGATGATCTCCAACATGGCAACGCTCAGCTGGCGGGCAATTCGGCCGCGCCGGAACATCCGCCTCGAATTCATCGCGCTGGTGGGAATTGCGTTTGGGGGAGGGTTGTTGCTCGAAACCTGGTGGACGCTGATCGTGATCTGTGTCGGTTATCTGGCACTGATGCCAATCGCGTTGGCGCGATATGGCAAGATCAAGCGGCAGCGCGCTGAGGCTGCGACGACAGGCGCTGCGTAGCGACCCGGTCTGGGCGCGCATGCGACCTCAGCCTCACTACATCGGCAGAGAAGCTGGGTAGGGCGAGATCCTGGGCGGACCGCATTTCGGCGCGAATGGCGCGAAACGCATTGCGCCCTCTAACGAAGCTGTCGAAGAGGCTCGTCAGAGTGACCAGAGCTGAAAATCCAAAGAATGCGAGCAATAGATAAGCGATCATCTCTCTTCTCTTTCGTTCGATTCGCGAGGCTGCTTGACAGTCCGCGGATATAGGTAGAAACCCCGATGTGCGCGGTTTGTTCCGCCTGGCTCCTTGTTCTCCATTTGTTCCAAGCTGTCAAGCGGCTTTTGGCACTCGCACGACATCCGAGTAATTAAGGCTGGATTTTCGCGCGAGGCCCAGCTAATGGGCCGCCGTCCGCAGGCGTATCTCGCGATCTTCGCAGGGTGCTTCCCGCAGATAAATCCACATGGAAGGCGCAACATACCGGTGCCGCAGCGGGATCTCCGCAGTCGGTTCCAGTCTTCCAGAGGCATAACCGGAAAGGAATTGAATTATGGCGGCTCCTACCGTCACCATGCAGCAATTGATCGAGGCCGGATCGCATTTCGGCCACCAGACCCACCGCTGGAACCCGCGGATGAAGCCGTATATCTTCGGCGCCCGCAACGGTGTTCACATCATCGACCTGTCGCAGACCGTGCCGCTGTTCGCGCGCGCTCTCGATTTCGTCGAGCAGACTGTCCGCGCGGGCGGCAAGGTGCTGTTCGTCGGCACCAAGCGCCAGGCGCAGGAGCCGATCGCTCAGGCAGCCAAGGCTTCGGGTCAGCACTTCGTCAACCACCGCTGGCTGGGCGGCATGCTCACCAACTGGAAGACGATCTCGCAGTCGATCAAGCGCCTCAAGACGCTTGAAGAGCAGCTTTCGGGCGACACCAGCGGCTTCACCAAGAAGGAAGTTCTCCAGCTCACGCGTGAACGTGACAAGCTCGAGCTTTCGCTCGGCGGTATTCGCGACATGGGCGGCATTCCGGACGTGATGTTCGTGATCGACGCCAACAAGGAAGACCTCGCCATCAAGGAAGCGGCCGTTCTCGGCATTCCGGTGATCGCGGTGCTCGACACCAATGTCGATCCGACCGGCATCGCATTTCCCGTCCCGGGCAATGATGACGCAGCCCGCGCGGTTCGTCTCTACTGCGATGCAGTGAGCGAAGCTGCCGTTGCAGGCCGTGGCGGCGCTGTTCAGGACTCCGGCGCTGACGTCGGTGCGATGGAACAGCCCCCGGCAGAAGCCGACGCCTGAGGCATTCCTCCCGCAAGGGACGTGAGTTGAAAACCATTTGGCGCGCCGGACCATCCCCCCGACAGGTCCGGCGCCCACAGATCATTTGAAAAGGATATCACCATGGCCGATTTCACCGTCGCCGATGTGAAGAAGCTGCGCGAAATGACCGGCGCAGGCATGATGGACGCCAAGAAGGCGCTTTCCGAAGCGGGCGGCGACATCGAAGCCGCCGTCGACGCGCTGCGCGCCAAGGGCCTTGCCACCGCCCAGAAGAAGTCGAGCCGTACCGCGGCCGAAGGTCTTGTCGGCATCGCTGTCGAAGGCACCAAGGGCGTCGCCGTCGAGGTCAATTCGGAAACCGACTTCGTTGCCAAGAACGACAAGTTCCAGGACTTCGTGCGCAAGACCACGCAGGTCGCGCTTTCGCTCGGCAGCGACGATGTCGAAGCGCTCAAGGCGGCCAGCTATCCCGATGGCGGCACCGTTGGCGACAAGCTGACCGACAACGTCGCGACCATCGGCGAGAACCAGCAGGTTCGCCGCATGAAGACCGTTTCTGTCTCGCAGGGCGCAGTCGTCGCCTACATGCACAACGCGGTTTCGCCTGAAGCGCAGGACCTCGGCAAGATCGGCGTGCTGGTCGCGCTCGAAGGCGATGCCAGCCAGGACGTGCTTGCAACGCTCGGCCGCGACATCGCACAGCACGCTGCCGCCATGTTCCCGCAGGCGCTCGACGCCGACGGGCTCGACCCGGCCGTGATCGAGCGTGAGCGCGCGATCGCACAGGAAAAGGCTGCCGAAAGCGGCAAGCCTGAAAACGTGCAGGAAAAGATGGTCGAAGGCGCGGTCAAGAAATACGCCAAGGAAAACGCGCTGCTGAGCCAGGTCTATGTCAAGGACGGCAAGGCAACCGTTGAAGAACATGTCGCCCGCACCGCGAAGGAAGCAGGCGCCACGATCAAGCTCGTCGACTATGTCCGCTTCCAGCTCGGTGAAGGCATCGAGAAGGAAGAGAGTGACTTCGCTGCAGAGGTTGCTGCGGCAGTCGCCGGCTGATCAAAGCCTGACGACACCGTCAATTCAACGTTCAGCCGCTCGTCCCCATAAGGGGCGGGCGGTTGTTCGTTGCGCCCCTCTCGGCGAGAGGGCAGGGCGCATGGGCACCGTCCCAGATAGTATCATCTGTAACAGTTCGCGGCGAGCGGCCAACCGTGCCGATGTCGCTTTCGCAAGAGCGAAGACTGCAGATCGTTCGGGTCGCAATTAGAACGGATTGCAGTGTCTCCTGCCCACCAGGAGAAGCGACACCCGCCGCGGCTGTGCAGATGTTGGCGCGGCGACAGGCGCTTAGCCTTTGCTTCGCGCTGGTTTCACGGCTAAGCAGCGCCGCACTCCAAACCGCGTTCGAAAGCCTATTCCACCATGCCCATGCCCGACGTCAAACGCATCCTCCTGAAACTTTCGGGCGAGGTGCTGATGGGAGAGCAGGAATATGGCATCGACCCGGCCTATGTCGCGCGCCTCGCCGAAGAGGTGAAGGCCGCAAAGGACAAGGGCCTCGAGATCTGCCTGGTGATCGGTGGGGGTAACATCTTTCGCGGCGTCGCTGGCGCTGCCAGGGGCCTTGACCGGACCACCGGCGATTACATGGGCATGCTCGCCACCGTGATGAACGCGCTGGCGATGCAGAACGCGCTCGAACAGCTGGGCGTGCAGACCCGCGTGCAATCGGCCATTCCCATGAGCAGCGTGTGCGAGCCCTATATTCGCAGGCGCGCCGAGCGGCACCTGCAGAAGGGCCGGATCGTGATCTTCGCTGCCGGTACCGGCAATCCCTTCTTCACCACCGATACCGGCGCCGCTCTGCGTGCTGCCGAAATGAATTGCGACGCGCTGCTGAAGGGTACCAGCGTTGACGGCGTCTATGATGCGGACCCCAAGACCAATCCGGACGCCACCCGTTTCGAGACAATCACTTACAACCAGGTATTGTCGGACAATCTCAAGGTCATGGACGCCGCAGCCGTCGCGCTTTGCCGCGAGAACGACATTCCGATAGTAGTCTTCTCCATCCGCGAAAGAGGAAACGTCGCCCGCGTGCTCGACGGCGAGGGCGTGCAGACAATCGTACAAGAGGAAGCCTGACACATGGCAGAATATGACAAGGCCGACATCGAGCGCCGCATGGGCGGTGCCGTGGAATCGCTCAAGAGTGATCTTTCGGGCCTGCGCACCGGGCGCGCAAACACCAGCCTGCTCGATCCCGTGGTCGTCGAAGTCTATGGCGCGATGATGCCACTCAATCAGGTCGCGACGGTTTCCGCGCCGGAGCCGCGCATGCTCAGCGTGCAGGTGTGGGACAAGAATAACGTCTCTGCGGTCGAGAAGGGTATCAGCAAGGCCAATCTGGGCCTCAACCCGATGACCGACGGGCAGAACGTGCGTCTTCCCATGCCCGATCTCAACGAAGAGCGCCGCAAGGAGCTGGCCAAGCTTGCCGGCGAGTATGGCGAGAAGGCGAAGATCGCGATCCGCAACGTGCGCCGCGACGCCAACGAATCGCTCAAGGTTGACGAGAAGAAGAAGGAAATCTCCGAGGACGATCGCAAGCGTCTGGAGGACGAAGTCCAGAAGATGACCGACAAGCATGTCGCCGATACCGACGCGGCGGTCGAGAAGAAGGTCCAGGAAATCCTCTCTCAGTGATGCGGGCGGTTCCAGGAGAGGATTGATGGGGGCCGAGGCTGCCACCAACAGAGCGCGTCACGTCGCCATCATCATGGATGGCAATGGCCGCTGGGCCAAGAAACGCGGGCTGCCCCGCGCGATGGGGCACAAGCGCGGCGTGGAGGCGGTGCGCGAGCTGGTCCGCAGCGTCGAGTCCATGGGCCTCGATTGCCTGACGCTTTACGCTTTCTCGTCGGAAAACTGGCGGCGGCCCGATGAGGAAGTCGACGACCTGATGAACCTCATGCGGCGGTTCATCAAATCGGACCTGCCCGAGTTCATCGCCAACGATGTCCGGCTCAAGATCATCGGCGACTGGCGCGGGCTTGCCCCCGATATCGTCGCCATGCTCGAAGACGCGCTCGAGCAGACGTCCAAAGGTACGCATACGCTCGCCGTGGCGCTCAATTACGGCTCGCAGCAGGAAATCGCGCGCGCTGCGGCAAAGGCCGCGGCAATCGGCGAAGTGACCGAGAAGACCATCGCCGCGCATCTCGACACGGTGGAGCTACCACCGCTCGACCTTCTGATCCGCACCAGCGGCGAAGTGCGCCTGTCGAACTTCCTGCTGTGGCAGGCGGCCTATGCCGAGATGCTCTTCGTAGATACCCTTTGGCCCGATTTTACGCCCGCCATGCTACAACAGGCGCTCGACGATTTTGCCAGGAGGGAGCGTCGTTTTGGCGGACGGTGATCAGGCGCAGCCGCGCAAGTCGGACCTGTTCGTGCGGGCAGCATCGGCAGTCGTCATGCTGGCGATCGCGGGGCTTGCGCTTTTCATGGGCGGTTTGTGGTTCGACGGTTTCGTCGTGCTGGTAGGGATGCTTTGTTACGGCGAGCTTGCGCGGCTGGTGATGCGGTCAGTGCACCGCCCGCTTCCGCGTGCCGCGGGCCTCATCGCAGGATCGATCTACGTCCTTCTGGCCATTTTCGCTCTTCTGGTTTTGCCCGAAGCGGTCGTGATCGGCATTCTGGCAGTGGTGATCGCCACGGATACGGGGGCCTTTTTCAGCGGACGGTCGATCGGCGGGCCGAAGATCGCTCCGGCGATCAGTCCGTCGAAGACATGGGCCGGATTGTTCGGCGGGATGCTGGCGGCAGGATTGGTTTCGGCAAGCTTCTTCGTCTGGAATACGGGCGAGCTCACGCTGCGCCCCATGCTGTTAATCGCTTTTGCCATCGGCGCCATACTGGCCGTGGTCGCCCAGTGCGGGGACTTCTTCGAAAGCTGGCTGAAACGGCGGGCGGGCCAGAAAGACAGTTCGAACCTGATCCCCGGGCACGGCGGGGTGCTGGACCGGGTTGACGGGCTGCTGCCGGTAGCGATTGTTTCGACCCTGCTGTGGGGGCTCCACCCGGCATGACCCGCTCGATATCCATCCTCGGTGCGACCGGTTCGGTTGGCGAACAGACGCTCGACCTCATCGGTCGCAATCGTGAAGAGTGGCGGGTCGAGGCGCTGACGGCCAATTGTTCGGCGCAAAAGCTGGCGCAGATGGCTCGCGAGTTCGGCGCGAAGCTGGCGGTGGTCGGCGACGAAAATTGCCTTCCCGAACTGCGCGAAGCTCTCGCGGGGACCGATATCGAGACGGCTGGCGGTCCGGCGGCGCTGTGCGAGGCAGCAGCGCGCCCCGTAGATATGACGGTAGCGGCAATCGTCGGCTGTGCAGGGCTGGGCCCGGTCATGGCCGCGATCGAGCGCGGCGGCACCGTGGCGCTTGCCAACAAGGAAGCGCTCGTCTCCGCAGGCGAGGTGATGACCGCTGCCGTTGCGAAACATGGCGCGACGCTGCTTCCGGTCGACAGCGAGCACAATGCGATCTTCCAGTGCCTGCAGGGGCACAGGCTCTCCGATGTTGCGCGCATCACCCTGACAGCGAGTGGCGGGCCGTTTCGCGAATGGACGCAGGAGCAACTGGACGCCGCGACGCCCGAACAGGCGGTGGCCCATCCCAATTGGGACATGGGCGCCAAGATCAGCGTCGATTCCGCGACGATGATGAACAAGGGCCTCGAATATATCGAGGCGCACCACCTCTTCCCCGTCGGTCTCGAGCGGCTCAAGATCGTTGTGCACCCGCAGAGCGTGATCCATTCGATGGTCGAATATCGCGACCGCTCTACACTGGCGCAGCTCGGCCCCTCCGACATGCGCGTTCCGATTGCGTCCTGCCTCGCCTGGCCGGCGCGAATGGACACGCCGATGGAGACGCTCGATCTCGCAGAAATCGGCGAACTCAGCTTCTTCGCGCCCGACGAGACGCGCTTTCCCGCCACGAGGCTCGCCCGTGAGGCGATCGAGGCGGGCGGGGCCGCACCTGCTACCCTCAACGCGGCGAACGAGGTTGCCGTTGCGGCTTTCCTCGCCGGTCAGATTGCATTCACCCGCATCCCGGTAATGGTCGAGCAAACCCTGAACCGCTATAGTGCAGCTGCGCCCCGAACTCTCGAAGACGTATTGAGCGTCGATTCCGAGGCAAGGGCGCATGCCGCCGAGTTGCTGGAGAACGCGTAAGTTGTTTGAATCGCCACCTTTCTGGATGTGGATTGTCGGCTTCCTGCTGCTGCTGGGGCCTCTGGTGACGCTTCACGAGCTGGGGCATTATCTCGTCGGGCGCTGGTTTGGCGTGAAGGCGGAAGCCTTTTCGATCGGTTTCGGCAAGGAATTGTGGGGCCGCACCGACCGGCGCGGCACCCGCTGGAAGCTCGCGGCTATCCCCTTGGGCGGCTATGTCCAGTTCAAGGGCGACATGAACCCGGCCAGCATTCCCGACCCCGATGCTCCGGCAGAGAGCGATACTTTCCAGAGCAAGAGCCTGTGGCAACGTGCCCTGATCGTCTTCGCAGGTCCGGCAACCAACCTTCTGATTACCGTGGCTATTTTTGCCTCGTTCAATCTTGCCTACGGCAAGTACGAGGCGAACAATGCGATCGACAGTTTTGCCGAGGAATCCGTCGCTCAGGAAGCCGGTATGGAAGTGGGCGACCGCATCGTATCGATCGACGGCTATGTGATCGAGGATTTCGCCGACATCGGACCGCGCGTGCTCATGTATCCCGGCAAGGAGATCGAGATCACCTTCGTGCGCGACGGGCGGGAGCAATCGCTTCCCATCGCGATCGGTGAAAGCATCGAGACCGATCAGTTTGGCAACGAATCGCGCGTCGGCAGGCTCGGCGTTTATTCGGGTGCGCCGCAAGTCGTCTCGGTCGGTCCGGTCGAATCGGTCACACTGGCGTTCGAGCAAAGCTGGGGCCTGGTGAAGATGATGGTCACGGGAATCGCCCAGATATTCACTGGCGACCGCTCGCTTCAGGAGCTTGGCGGGCCCATCAAAATTGCAAAATATTCGGGTGAGCAATTGAGCCTTGGACCGCAGGCCTTCGTGAGCTTCGCTGCGCTGATCTCAATTAACTTGGCATTCATCAACCTCTTGCCAATTCCCGCGCTCGACGGTGGGCACCTGGCGTTTTACGCGGCTGAGGCGATCCGCCGTAAGCCGGTCAGTGCCCGCGGCATGGAATGGGCGTATCGCACCGGCGTTGCTCTCGTGCTCATGCTGATGGTCGTCGTGACGGTGAATGACCTCATCTCGCTCCCGCTTTTCGGGAGTTAGTCGGGGACAGGAGCCTGCAGAACGGTGATTGGCGGTTCACACCGCTTGATTGCCTTCGCGCCATCGGGCAGAGGCGGCACACGCGTCCAGCCCCGAACCGGAGCTCGTTTTGCGGGCCATCGCTGCGGCGCAGATTTTGAACGAGTTTGGACGGGAATACTGCAAAGATGAGTGGACGGAACATGGCGGGCCAGCTTCATGCGAAACCCGCTGCGCGACTGGCGGCGACCCTGCTTTGCGGCACCATGCTGTCTGGCTTGCCCGTGGCGGCCCTGGCGCAGGAGACCGGCGAGGAAGAGGCGGCCGAGCCTGCGCCCGTCGTCGCTCCTGCCAGCAACACGATCCGCTCGATCTCGATCGAGGGCGCCCAGCGTCTCGAACCGCAGACGATCCTCAGCTACATCCGCCTGCGCGTGGGCGAGGAATATACCTCTGCCGCCGCCGACCAGGCGCTGAAGGACCTCGGTGCGACGGAATTGTTCTCGAATTTCTCGATCCGCAACGACGGCGGGAATGTCGTTATCAACGTGACCGAGAACCCGGTGATCAACCGCATCGTTCTCGAAGGCAACAAGCGGATCAAGAACGACAAGATCCTGCCCGAGATCAAGCTCTCGCCGCGCCAGATCTTCACGCGTTCCAAGGTGCGCGCCGACGTTGCGCGCATCATCGAGCTTTACAAGCGGCAGGGCCGCTTTGCCGCGACAGTCGAGCCCAAGATGGTCGAACTGGCGCAGAACCGCGTCGATGTGGTGTTCGAAATCAACGAAGGGCCCAAGTCCAAGGTTCGCCAGATCAACATCATCGGCAACGAAGAGTTTTCCGATGGCGATCTTCGCGGCGAGATGGTGACGAAGCAGGCGCGCCTGACCAGCTTCTTCAGCTCGAACACCAGCTATGACCCCGATCGCCTTGCCTTCGACCAGCAGAAGCTGCGCCAGTTCTACCTGACCGAAGGTTATGCCGATTTCCGCGTCGTTTCGGCCGTAGCCGAACTGACGCCTGACAAGCGCGACTTCATCATCACCTACGTCGTCGAGGAAGGCGAACGCTACAAGTTCGGCGATGTTGCGGTCGAAAGCGAGCTGCGCGATTTCGACAGCGAAGTGATGACCGGCCGTCTGCCGATGCAGAGCGGCGACTGGTACGATGCGAAGCAGGTCGAAGATACGGTCGAGCAGATTTCCGAGCTTGCCGGAACTTTCGGCTACGCCTTTGCCGACGTGCAGCCGAACTTCACCCGCAACAAAGAAGACCTCACGATGGACGTGACCTTCGTGATGCGTCAGGCGCCGCGCGTCTATGTCGAACGGGTCGACGTCAACGGCAACACGCTGACCCAGGACAAGGTCGTACGTCGCGAATTCCGTATCGGCGAAGGCGACGCGTTCAATTCGCTTCAGGTCAAGCGCACCACGGCTCGCATCAATTCGCTCGGATTCTTCCAGGACAATTTCGAAGTCGAGCAGAGGGAAGGTTCACAGCCTGACCGGATTATCCTCGAAGCCAATGTCGAGGAACAGCCGACCGGCGAACTCCAGTTGTCGGCAGGCTTCTCCTCGATCGAGAGCTTCATCCTCGCTGCATCGATCCGCCAGCGCAACTTCCGCGGACGCGGTCAGACGGTTGGCCTCAGCGTCAATTACTCGCGTTACTCGCGCTCGGCCCAGGCAAGCTTTACCGAGCCTTACCTGTTCGATCGCAATATCTCTGCCGGGGTCGATGTCTACCGCCGCGACTTCAACAGCTTCAACCGTTTCCAGCGGCAGAGGCAGAACTTCTACGAGCAATCGACCACCGGCTTCTCGCTGCGTGCGGGCGTTCCGCTCACCGAGTACATATCGCTGATCGGCAGCTACACGCTAAACTTCGATGACGTTTCGGTCGATCGGAGCATATTCTTTTCCGATATCGACGGCGACGGGGTTCCCGAGTGTAACTTCTTCCGCTCAGGTCGTTACCTGTGCGAAACTCTGGGCGAGCGCACAAGCTCGATCCTCGGCCTGAGCCTGGCCTATAACTCGCTGGACAGCCGTCTGCGTCCGACGCGCGGTCGCAACATCACCTTCTCGACCGAGCTTGCCGGCCTGGGCGGTTCGGAAAAGTACATCCGGGTACGCGGCAAGGCGGCGCAGTATTTCCCGCTCGGCAGCGGTTTCATCTTCTCATTGTCTGCAGAAGGCGGCGCGATCAACGCGCTCGAGAGCAATGACATCCCGGGCGTCGACGATGTGCGCCTGACCGACCGCTTCTTCCTTGGCGAGCCGCAGATCCGCGGCTTCGACATCAGGGGTGTCGGTCCGCGCGTCCTGCGTCAACGCTATGTCGACGACGAAAACGGCAATCCGATCGCAATTACCGACCGCGAACAGTCGATCGACGATTCGCTCGGTGGCCGCGCTTATTACCTGGGCCGTGCAGAGCTCGAGATTCCGCTCGGCTCGGGTGCGAGCGAACTCGGCCTGCGTCCGTCGATCTTCATGGACGTCGGCGCTCTGTTCGGGGTCGACCGGCCCCTGTTGCAGGACAATCCCAACGGCGTGCAGGCGCGTGATTCCAGCGGCAACCTGGTCTTCCTCACGCGAGCCCGCGACGAAAACGGGGACGTCATTCTCGACTCTGCTGGCAATCCCGCCGGTTTCGTCGAGACGGTGGACCCCATCGATCCGGACGGGGTCGCCAACACGGCGCGGATCATCGACGGCAGCCGCATTCGCGAGGTATTCCTCGGCGATTCAGCTTCGCCGCGTATCTCCGTCGGTATCGGGGTGAACTGGAACTCGCCCTTCGGTCCGTTCAGGATCGATTTTGCCCACGTGCTCAAGAAAGAGCCGGGCGACGACACCAAGAAATTCACGTTTAACGTAGGAACTCAATTCTAATGAAACTGATTACCAAAACGCTCGCTGCCGTCGGTCTTGCGACTGCGGCTATGGCTTCCATGCCGGCCTCGGCACAGGTCCAGGGCAATATTGCGACCGTCAATACGCCCGGTGTGATCATCAACACGACCGCTTTCCAGAACGCCTATCAGCAGATCGGCACGACCTACAAGACGCAGCTCGACACCATGGTTCAGCGCAATCAGGAGCGTCAGACGCTCCTTCAGCAGCTCGATACCAATGGTGACAACCAGCTCGACGAAGCCGAACAGCAGGCCGCGCAGAACAGCCAGCAGGCGACCCGTATCGGTGCCATCGACCAGGAACTTCAGCAGCTTTCAAACCAGGTTGACGGAGCGCGCATTTATGCGATCGAGCAAATCCTGCGCCAGTATTCGCCTGCCCTTCAGGAAGTGGTAACGCAGCGCCAGATCCAGATGGTCGTCTCGCCCGATGCGGTGATCTATGCGCCGCAGCAGGCCAACATCACCCAGCAGGTCGCGACTGCGCTCAATGCAAAGGTCGCTTCGGTTCAGGTCGTTCCGCCGCAGGATTGGCAGCCGACCCGCAATGCCGTCGGCATGTTCCAGCAGATCCAGCAGGCGCTGATGACCGCGCAGGCAATCCAGCAGGCGCAGGCTGCCCAGCAGGGCGCACAGCAGCCGAACAACCAGGCACCGACCGGCCGTTAAGGCAGGCAAGCCGTTGAAGATGGGGGCAGGGCAATGAGCGAAGATACTTCGGGTGACGCGGATTTCTCCTACGACATCCACAAAATCCTCAAGGCCCTGCCGCATCGCTACCCGCTGTTGCTGGTCGACCGGGTAAAGTCGCTCGAACTGGGTGAGAAGATTCACGCGGTAAAAGCCGTGACCATGAACGAGGAGTTCTTCCAGGGGCATTTCCCCGGCGCTCCCATCATGCCCGGCGTGCTTCAGATCGAAGCGATGGCTCAGGCGGCCGCGATTCTCGGCATCGAGACGCTGGAGCTGGCCGGAACGGGCAAGCTGGTCTTCTTCATGGGAATCGAGAACGCCAAGTTCCGCAGTCCTGTGACTCCGGGCTGCCTGCTCGATCTGAAGGTCGAGTTCGTCCAGAAGCGTAGCCGCGTCTACAAGTTCAAGGGCGAGGCGAGCGTCGAAGGCAAGGTAACCTGCCAGGTAGAGTTCACCGCAATGATCGCCGACCCGCCGGCTTGATTTGCGCGCCAGTTGGCGTGCGGAAGAGAAGGCAATAGTTTGGGTTGCTTTTCCCTGCGGGCCAAACTAAACGCGCCGCTTCTCCAAAAGACAGCACCGCCGGTCGGAACCGGCGAAAGCTATGAAGGAACAGAGTTATGAAAGCCGAAGGGCACCCCGAGTACCACATGATCACGGTCAAGATGACCGATGGTACCGAATTCCAGACGCGCTCCACCTGGGGCAGCGAGGGCGATACGCTTACGCTCGACATCGACCCGACCAGCCACCCGGCATGGACCGGCGGTCGTCAGCAGCTTCAGGAAGGTGGCCGCGTTGCAGCCTTCAACAAGCGCTTCGGTGGGCTTTCGCTCAAGAAGTAAGCGACTTACGAGCTTCGCGATCTTCGGATCGCAAGGGGAAGGCGGGCTGACGGGTCCGCCTTTTTCGTTTCTGGCCCAGATGGCCTAAGCAGCTTCAGAAGCGCAATTGATGCAGCGGGTGGCGATAGGGCGTGCTTCGAGGCGTTCCTTGCGGATTTCGTTGCCGCACTTCGCGCAGGTGCCATAGGTGCCGTTCTTGATCCTGAGCAGCGCGAGGCGGATCTGCTGGATTTCGGCGCGAAGGACATCGTCGACACCTTCAAGCGCTTCGTCATCTGCGAGGTCGACCGCCTGCTCTTCCCAGTCATCGTCGAGCGGGTGACGCAGGTCGTCCTCGATCACTTCCGCCCGCGTCAGCAGATCGTCGAGCCGCGTGCGCAGCTTGGCTTCAATCTCGCTATATTCGCTCATCGTCATCCCCACTCCTTTTCGCGATACCATTTGGTTATCACATATTTGACGCCCTTGCGGACCTTCATTCCGTGATGGAGCGTCGCAGGATTGACGCTGCCATCGGCGCGGCGGTTGTTCCAGCAGAGCAATTTGCCCGTTTCCGGCTGGAATGTCTTGCCCACCGCCTTGAAACGCGTAGCACCGCCAGCCTCGACTTCATTGAGGTAGATCATGAAAGTCCAGCTGCGCTGCCCGGCGACCGAGCAGAACCTGGAATAATCCGCGCCCTCGGGCGTGAAATAGTCCGTATGCGGCTTGAACTCCTGCCCGACATCATAGCGCTGACCCTGCACCGGTTCGCCGTGTGCCGGATCGATCCCGTTGAGCGCGAAGAGCAATTCCTCCAGTCGCGAGACGGCTGGTTCGTCGGCGTCGAGATCGCAGGTTTCGCTGGTGCGAAAATAGGCGTCGCCATTGTCGTCGGCTATCGTCGAAGGACGACGGTTGGCGTCGATAAGATCGATCAATTTCGCACAAAGCCCGGGAGGCACGAAATCGCGACATTGGAACAGTTCGACCCTGGGGCTGGGGACGCGTCGCATGCCGTTACGAGTCATCAAGCGCTCTGCAGAAGATTCGCCCGCGGCCAGCATGATGGAAGAATAGCCCAGCGGCTCGTTCGGACAAGCGCGAAATAATCTTGCTTTCTGGCGTGCGAGACGCAGTTTTCGCTTTGCAAATCATCCGCCCTGTGCAACAGGCTCGCCCCCGCTGCGGCGAGCCTTGACGGCACTGCCAAGGCGCGTATCAGCCCCGACTGCGCGACACGCAAAGGCATCGGGTCGGGGCATATGGCGATCGTAGCTCAGTTGGTTAGAGCGCCGGTTTGTGGTACCGGAGGTCGGGGGTTCAAGTCCCCTCGGTCGCCCCATTTTCCCTCTCTCATGCCCATGTGACCGCGCACCACGCGATGACGCGATAAAGGGCTTTGCAATGACGGCTTTCTGGACCGAACCGGATTTCGACGAACACGAGCGGGTCGAGCTCGTTCATGATCGAAAGAGCGGCCTGACCGCCATTATCGCGATCCATTCCAGCCATCTCGGCCCGGGCGCCGGTGGCACGCGTTTCTGGCACTATCCCGATCCTTCGGGCGCAATGCGCGACGCGCTGCGCCTCAGCCGCGGGATGAGCTACAAGAACGCGATGGCCGGACTGCCGATGGGCGGAGGCAAGGCCGTGATCCTCGCGGACGAGAACCGCACGAAGACGCCTGAAATGCTCGCCGCTTTCGGCGATGCGGTGGACAAGTTCGGCGGCCACTATGTAACGGCCGAAGACGTCGGCATTTCCGAAGCGGACATGGTTGCCGTGTCGCAGCGGACGCAGCACGTTTCGGGTCTTCCGGCGCAGGGCGAGGACGCTGCTGGCGGCGATCCGGGCCCCTTCACCGCGATCGGTATCTTCCATGGCATCAAGGCTGCGGTCGAGCACAAGCTTGGCAAGGACAGCGTCGAAGGTGTGCATGTTGCGATCCAGGGCACCGGCAGTGTCGGCGGCGGTGTCGCGCGATTGCTGGCCAAGGAAGGCGCCAAGCTGACGCTCGCCGATATGAACGCCGACCGGGCTGAGGCGCTGGCAAAGGAGCTGGGCGGCGAAACGGTGGCCGCAGACGCGATCATGGGCGTTGCCTGTGATGTATTCAGTCCCAATGCGCTGGGCGCGATCCTCGATGACGAGGGGATTGCGCGGCTGGAGGCGCCGATCGTGGCAGGCGGCGCAAACAACCAGTTCGCCCGCGCGCATCACGGCAAGGCTCTGGCCGAGCGCGGGATCCTTTACGCGCCCGATTATGTCATCAACGCCGGCGGGATCATCTCGGTGACGATGGAATATCTCTGCCGCCAGCACGGCGAACCTTGCGACATCAATGAAGTGCGCAAGCGGATCGCGCAGATTCCCGGGCGGCTCAAGCAGATCTGGGAAGAGGCGGAAAGCAGTGGCCTCTCCTCCGATGTCGTCGCCGATCGCATGGCGCAAAAGCTCATCGGCCGGTAACCTGCGCCCGATGCACCGCCGCTTGCGTGTTTTGCGGCTTGCGAGTGGCGAGTAGCGCTGTAATACGCGCGGCAACGGTTTCGTATCCATGCATGGTTTCGCCAATCCCAAACGGTTTCTCTCGCTCGCGCGATGGCTGACCCCTGCGCTGCTGGGGAGCGGCGTTGTATTGACGGCGCTCGCTTTGCTGTGGGGGCTGTTTTACGTGCCGCCCGACCGGCTGATGGGCGAGACGGTCCGCATCCTCTTCATTCATGTGCCGAGTGCATGGCTGGGGATGGGCGGCTGGGCCGCAATCGCCATCTCCAGCCTCGTACTGCTGGTGTGGAAGCACCCGC
This sequence comes from Altererythrobacter xiamenensis, assembly GCF_900177715.1. Classification (GTDB taxonomy): domain Bacteria; phylum Pseudomonadota; class Alphaproteobacteria; order Sphingomonadales; family Sphingomonadaceae; genus Erythrobacter; species Erythrobacter xiamenensis. Next base: position 224,838 of record NZ_FXWG01000003.1, read on the forward strand.
TCGCCGCCATCGCGGCGCGCGCAGCTGCTGTCCCGGGCATGGTGTTTACAGCCATATGTCTCGCCACCGGATCGATCTGGGGCAGGCCGACCTGGGGCACCTGGTGGGTGTGGGACGGTCGGCTCACGAGCATGCTGGTGCTGTTGTTTCTCTATGCCGGCTATATCGCACTGGCGCAGGCCGCCTCGCGCGATGGAGCCTCGGCGCGGATTCCCGCCATTTTCGGCCTCGTCGGTGCGATCAATATCCCCATAATCAACCGTTCGGTCGTGTGGTGGAACTCGCTTCATCAGCCGCCGTCGATCACGATGGGAAAGAGCGCGATCGATCCGGCGTTTCTCTGGCCGCTAGGTGTCGCGGTGCTTGGGTTCTCATTGATTTTCGGCGGTGTAGTGCTCGCCCGGATGCGCGCCTTGCTCGCCGAATTCCAGGCAGAGGCGCGGATGCGCCGCAGGGCCTTGGAGGCCGCATGACGTACGAAGCACTCGATCAGTCGACCTTTGTCGCGGCTGCCTATGTCGTCGGCGTCGGCGGAACGCTCGCCATGATCGCATGGAGCTGGTTTTCCATGCGCCGCGCCGAAGATCGACGTGACCGGGTGAAACGCGGATGAGCGCGCTCAAGCCCAAGCACCAGCGCCTCGTGCTGGTCATCCTCGCCCTTGTCGCAATCATCGGCGCCGGGCTCATCGCGGCTTGGTCGCTGAGGAATCAGGCGAACTATTTCTACCTGCCCGACCAGTTGGTTGAAGCGCCGCCGTCGGTGGGGCAAGCCGTGCGTCTCGGCGGGATGGTGGCGGAAGGCTCGCTCCAGACGCTGCCCGATGGCGTTACCATCGCGTTCGAGGTGACCGATCAGGAGGAAGCGCGCGTGCCGGTGCGCTATCGCGGGATCGTGCCCGACCTGTTTGTCGAAGGTTCGGGCGTCGTAGCCGAGGGGAGCCTCGATGCCAGCGGAACATTCGTCGCCACCAATCTGCTTGCGAAGCATGACGAGAACTACGTCCCGCGCGAGCTGCAGGAAATGAGCGAACACCAGGCGGCCAAGATGGCTGAAGAGACCACGGTGGGCCTCGAGTGATTCCAGAGCTCGGCCTTGCCGCATTGTGGCTGGCCGCCGCGCTCGCGGCCTTGCAGCTGTTCGCAGGCGCAATGGCACAGCGCGAAGCGACGGGCGAGCTTGCCATGCTGGTCCGCCCCGCTGCAATCGTCCAGGGCCTTCTCGCCGCCTTCGCGTTCGCGATGCTGCTGTGGGTCTTCGCCATAACCGACCTTTCGGTGAAGCTTGTGGCGAGCAATTCGCACTCGATGAAGCCGCTGATCTTCAAGCTATCGGGAGCCTGGGGCAATCACGAAGGTTCGATGCTGCTGTGGGTCACCGTGATGGCGCTGGCTGGTGGACTGATCGCGCTGGTGGAGCGGCGCCTGCCGGAGAAGACGATGAATGCGACGCTTGCTGCGCAAGGCTTCGTCGCGCTCGGCTTCTACGCTTTCCTGATTTTCAGCTCCAATCCTTTCGAGCGCCTTCCGGTCCCGGCGGCCGAGGGCCTCGGCCTCAATCCGCTGCTGCAGGACATCGGTCTCGCCTTCCATCCGCCCACGCTCTACATCGGCTATGTCGGGCTATCGGTAGCGTTCAGCTTCGCGGTCGGAGCTCTGCTCACGCGGCAGGTCACGCCCGATTTTGCCCGTGTCATGCGCCCCTGGGTGCTCGGCGCCTGGGTTTTCCTCACGCTCGGCATCACTGCGGGCAGCTACTGGGCCTACTACGAGCTCGGCTGGGGCGGCTGGTGGTTCTGGGACCCGGTCGAGAACGCCTCGCTCATGCCATGGCTGGCGGCAACGGCGCTGCTCCATTCGGCAAGCGTTCTGGCCGCGCGAGATGCGCTGCGCACCTGGACGATCATGCTCGGCGTCGTAGCATTTTCGATGAGCATGCTCGGCACCTTCCTGGTGCGCTCGGGGATACTTACCAGCGTCCATGCCTTCGCCGTCGATCCGGAGCGCGGGACATTCATTCTCGTGCTGCTTGGACTTTATATCGGCGGGGCTTTGCTGGTTTTCGCGCTGAGGGCAGGTTCAGTCAGCGAGGGCCAGCGCTTCAAGGCCTTGAGCCGCGAGGGCGCGCTGGTGTTCAACAATGTGATGCTCTCGGCAATCCTCGGGATTGTTCTGCTCGGCACGCTCTATCCGTTGCTGACCGAGGCCTTCGACGTGCGCGTGTCGGTCGGGCCGCCGTACTTCAACCCGGCCGGCGCGATCTTTGCCATTCCCATGCTGCTGGTCATGGCGGTGGGTCCGCTGCTGCGCTGGCGTGGCGATAGCTGGGACAGGGTGAAGCTGTCGGTCGCCATCGTCACGGTCCTGATCGTTACCGTTGCGGTCGGAGTGACTCTCTTCGCCGATGTCAGCGTGCTCCCCCTGCTTGGGCTGGCGATTGCGGCGGGCCTCGCCGTGGCAAGTTTCCTGCCGCTCAAGGGCCGCCGCTTGACCCGTGTGCCCATTGCGACCTGGGGCATGGTGCTCGCGCATTTCGGCATGGCCGTGGCACTGTTCGGCATGGCAAGCGAGAGCGCCTTCACGCAGGAGAGGCTCGCCGCAGTGGCACCCGGCGATACCGTCGAAGTGGCAGGATGGCAGGTCACGCTCGGAAGTGTCGACCCGGTGGCCGGGCCTAACTGGACCGCGATGGAAGGGCATTTGATGGCGCAGCGCGGTGACGGCGAGCCAATCCGGCTCGACCCGCAATCACGCAACTTCTGGGCGCCTGCGCAACAGACCACCGAGAGCGCGCTCGCCACCCGCTGGGACGGGCAGCTCTACGCAGTGATGGGCGGGCAGGCAGATGACGGGCGCTGGCAATTGCGGCTGTGGTGGAAACCCTTCGTCACGCTGATCTGGTATGGCGGCATGCTGATCGCACTTGGCGGCGTGCTTGCGATCATCGGTCGTCTGCTAGCAGACCTCAAACGCCGCGAAATTCGCCGACGCGTGAGCGAACGGCGCGAAGACAAAGAATTGGCGAGGGCAGGGTAATGCGCTGGACACTTTGGGTGCCGTTGGCACTGTTCGCCTTTTTCCTGGGCCTGGCAGCCTATCAGCTGTCTCAGCCCAAGGACGAGTTCGTCCCGTCCACAATGATCGGAAAGCCCTTGCCGGAGTTCGACCTGCGACCGGCCACCGAGGAACTACCGGGAGTTGCGCTCGAAGACTTCAAGGACGGGACGCCTCGCCTGCTCAACATCTGGGCGAGCTGGTGTCTGCCCTGCATCGCCGAAGCTCCGCATCTCGAAGCTCTGAACGAAGCGGGCGTGGAGATTTTCGGTGTGGCCATCCGGGACAAGCCCGAGGATGTAACGCGCTTCCTCGAAACCCACGGCAATCCTTACACACGCATCGGCGCAGATGATCTGTCGGCGCTCCAGCTCGAGATCGGATCGTCGGGCGTACCGGAAACCTTCGTGATCGATGGCAATGGCATCATTCGTTACCAGCACATCGGCGATGTGCGAGAGGATGACGTGCCGATGCTGCTCGAGAAATTGCGTGAGGCAGGCGAGTGAGGGCGCTGCTCGCCTTGTTCGCCGCCATACTCGCCGTGCCCCTGCTCGCGCAGTCAGCGGTGCCGCCTGCGCCTTACGCCTATCGCCAGCTGGAGGACCCGGCGCAAGAGGCCGAGGCGGTCGCGTTGATGGAAACCTTGCGCTGCCTCAAATGTCAGAGTCAGTCGATCGCCGATAGCGACGCGCCGATGGCGGGCGACATGCGGCACCAGGTCCGCAGCCGTATTGCCGCGGGCGAAGAACCCGAAGCGATCCGCGCATGGCTGGTCGAACGCTACGGCGACTACGTCAGCTATGCGCCTACGGTGAGCAGCACGACGTGGCCGCTGTTCGTCGTGCCCGCGCTGCTGGCGCTCGTTGCGCTGCTCGTTTTGCTGAGCCGGATGCGTCGGCGTGGGTCGGAGAATGCGTCTTGACCTGGATCGCGGTCATCCTGCTGGCGGCGCTTGCACTTGTAGTGGCGATTCTGGCGCTGCGTTTGCCGAAGAAGGGCTGGACGCTGTTCGCCGCAGTCTTGCTGTTCGGTCTGGCGGGATATGCCTTGCAAAGTCGCCCCGATCTCGCATCGGCACCAAAGCAGAGTAGGGTTGCGGATGCGGCGCAGTCCGGCGAGGCGATCGTTTCCGCGCGCCGTGCCCTGTTCGATTCCGGTCAGCCACCGCCCGGATTTCTCACGGTTTCCGACGGATTTGCAAGGCGTGGCCGGTATGAGGAAGCGGCGCAATTGCTTCGCAACGGTCTCGCGGAAAATCCGGGGTTCGGCGAGGGCTGGCTGGCGCTCGCCAATGCGCTGGTGGAGCATGCTGATGGCAGGGTGACGCCAGCCGCCCGCTATGCCTATGACCGCGCGGAAGACACTCTGCCCGGCAATCCGGGCCCTGCATATTTTCTCGGCATCGCCTTGCTGCGATCAGGTCAGCTGGGCGAAGCGAGGGATGTCTGGGCAGAACTGCTCGAAAATACGCCCGAAGGCGCCCCTTGGCGCGACGATCTGGCAGCTCGGGTAGAAGGACTTGGGCAAATGCTGGAGCAATCCGCCCGCCAGCCGGGGCGATAAACTCATGTTGCAGGGCAACATAGCCGGTGCTAAGCGCCGCCGCCTTGCTCTGGGCAAGGATATTGCCGCGCGATTGCGGCGGAATGATACGGGTCCTTAAGGGCAGTACCGGTTAGGTCGGGAAATCCATTCGGAATGAGCGAAGCACCAGCACCAGCACATCAGCCGCCATCGGGCGGCCATGCCCATAGTGGGTCCAAGGCTGCGCTGGCGGTCGGTGCGATCGGTATCGTTTTCGGCGATATCGGCACCAGCCCGCTTTATGCCTTTCGCGAGACATTCGTCGGGCCCCATCCCCTCGCGCTCGATACGGCACATGTTCTCGGCGTCGTCAGCCTGATTTTCTGGTCGATGACCTTGGTCGTCGCGATCCAGTATGTCACGATCCTGATGCGCGCGGATAACAAGGGGCAGGGCGGTTCGCTCGCTCTCGTCGCGCTGATTTCGCGCCATATCAGCAAGTCGCGATACGGCTGGCTTGCGGTACTGCTCGGGGTTTTCGCGACATCGCTATTCTACGGCGACAGCATGATTACGCCTGCGATCTCGGTGTTATCCGCCGTCGAAGGGCTGACCGTGGTGGATAGCCGGCTCGACCAGCTGGTCATCCCCATCGCACTTGTCCTGCTGGTATTCCTCTTCGTGCTGCAGAAGCGCGGGACGGCGAAGGTCGGCGCGCTCTTCGCGCCGGTGATGATCGTCTACTTCACCGTGATTGCGAGCATGGGTGCCTGGCAAATCTTTCAAACGCCGCAGGTCCTGTGGGCATTGAACCCCTATCATGCGGTCAACTTCTTCATTCTCGACGGCACGCTCGCTTTCCTTGCGCTTGGTTCGGTCGTTCTGGCGGTGACGGGGTCAGAGGCGCTCTATTCCGACATGGGCCATTTCGGCCGCGGACCGATGCGCCTCTCGTGGTTCGGCTTCGTCATGCCTTGCCTGCTGCTCAACTACTTCGGGCAGGGCGCGATGATCATCGGCTTGCCGGCTGACGAGGCCGCGCAGGCGATCCAGAGCCCGTTCTTCTTCCTTGCAAACGAAGACTGGCGCCTGCCGCTGGTATTCCTCGCCACGGTTGCGACCTTCATCGCGAGCCAGGCGGTTATCTCGGGCGCCTTTTCGATCACCCACCAGGCGATCCAGATGGGCTATATCCCGCGCCTTTCGATCCGCCACACGAGCGAAACCGAGGGCGGCCAGATCTACATCCCGGTGGTGAACTGGGCCCTGATGGTCGCAGTGCTCATCCTCGTGCTGACCTTCCAGAACTCGTCGAGCCTGGCGAGTGCCTACGGCATCGCGGTGACGGGTGCCGTCACCATCGACACGCTGCTGATGGCGGTGCTGTTCGTCGGCGTGTGGAAATGGAAGTGGTGGTACGCGCTGCCGGTCGTGCTGATCTTCCTGATCGTCGACGGCGCTTACTTCGCAGCCAACCTTTCCAAGGTGCCCGATGGCGGCTGGTTCCCGCTGATCGTCGGTCTCATCGCCTTCACCTTGCTGACCACCTGGGCACGCGGTCGCAAGCTGATGCGCGAACGGATGAGCGAAGTCGCGCTGCCGATGGAAATCTTCGCCAAGTCCGCGAAGAACTCTGCCACCCGCGTTCCGGGCACGGCTATCTTCATGGCATCGAGCACGGCAGGCGTGCCTTCCGCACTGCTGCACAATATCAAGCACAACAAGGTGCTGCACGAGCGGGTCATCATCCTGACGGTCAACATCACCGATGCGCCTTATGTCGATCCGAACGAACGCTGCGAATACAATGACCTTGGCGATGGCTTTTATCGCGCAGTGCTCAATTACGGCTTCATGGAATCGACCGACGTTCCCTTGGGGCTCAAGCAGATGGAGCGGTGTGGCGGTGAGTTCGACATGATGCAGACGAGCTTCTTCCTGTCACGCCAGACGCTGCTCGCTTCGGACAAGCCGGGCATGCCGATCTGGCGCGAAAAGATCTTCGCCTGGATGCTGCGCAACTCGGCAACGGCGATGGATTTCTTCAAGTTGCCCACGAACCGCGTGGTCGAACTGGGCAGTCAGGTCGAGATCTAGACCAGCCTCAGCTGCCCGTAGGCGGCTCGTCCTTCAGCACTTCGTCCGCATCTTCGAACGAGAGCCCGTGCTTCAGCAGCATCGGGATCTGGCTGAAGGTGAAGAGGAAACTGAGTGGCATGAAGACCCACAGCTTGGCCCAGAGCCAGCCTTCGAAGTCCATCATCCGCACCAGCACTTCATTGAGGCCAGCGAGCGCGAAGAAGAAGAAGCCCCAGTTGCGCGACAGCTTGAGCCAGCCTTCCCGGTCGACCCCTTCGAAAGCGGCTTCCAGCAGGATCTGCAGCAACGCCTTCCCACGCAGCCATCCCCCGATCAGCAGGACGCCGAACAGCGCGTAGATCGCGGTCGGCTTGAACTGGATGAAGCGTTCGTCCTGAAGCCAGATCGTCAGGCCTCCGAAACCGACGATGAGTGCGGTCGAAAGTGTCAGCATGGGCGAGACATGTCCGAACTTCAGCTTGCTGAAGGCGAGCGCGATGACCGCCGCGATCATGAAGGCGATGGTGCCGTAGATGACCGCTGCGATTTCGCCGAAGGTCGATGTCTCGGGCGGCTGGTAGAACTTGTACACGCCGAGGAAGACCAGCAGTGGGCCATAGTCGACAAGAATGTTGAGCCAGCCGCTTTTCGGCTTGGGTTTCGTTTCGCTCTGCTGGTCCATTAGGCCACTCCCGCGATGACTTTTGCCACCAGATCGGGATCGAAGGGACGCAAGTCATCGATCTTCTCGCCGACGCCGATAGCGTGGATCGGCAGGCCGTATTGCTCGGCCGCCGCGACCAGCACGCCGCCGCGCGCGGTCCCATCCAGCTTGGTCATGATGAGGCCGGTAACGCCCGCCACTTCCTTGAAAACGTCGATCTGGGAGAGCGCATTCTGGCCGTTGGTCGCATCGAGCACCAGCACGACGTCATGCGGCGCAGCTTCGTTGAGCCGACCGAGGACACGGCGGATCTTCGCCAGCTCGTCCATCAGCTCGCGCTTGTTCTGAAGCCGGCCAGCGGTGTCAACGATCAAAGCGTCGATGCCCTGGTTCGTCGCCGCTTTGACCGCGTCGAACACGATGCTGGCCGGATCGCCGCCTTCCGGCCCCTTTATCAGCGGCGCGCCGATCCGGTCTGCCCAGGTCTGGAGCTGGCCGATGGCGGCAGCGCGGAAGGTATCTCCCGCTGCCAGCATTACGCCGTAATCATCTTCCTGGAAGAGATGCGCGAGCTTGGCGATGGTGGTGGTCTTGCCGCTGCCGTTGACCCCGATCACCAGAATGACCTGCGGACGCGGGAACGCCGTGATCTCGAGCGGCTTGGCGACCGGACGCAAGATTTCCGCGATTTCCTCGGCCACGGCTTCCTTGAGTTCGCGCTCGCTGATTTCGAGCCCGAACCGCTTGTCGGAAAGCTTCGCCCGAATGCGCGCAGCGGCGCTCGGGCCGAGGTCGGACATGATGAGCGCATCCTCGACATCGTCGAGCGTCGCGTCATCGAGCTTTGCAGTCCCGACGACACCCGTCAGGTTCTCGGACAGGCGGTCCGAGGTCTTCTTGAAGCCGCCGAATAGCCGCTCGGACCATGATGGTTTGGGTGTATCCGCCTCGCTCATACGAGCATTCCTTCTTTTATTTTGTCTGGCCGGATAGTGAGGATCGTCCCGGCGTTTGTGCCCTCGGGCAATAGGGCGCGCGCGAAGTTTTCCGCATGGCCGGTGCCATCCTTTTCGGCAAGGACACGGTGCGATCTTCCCAGCTGCGCTTCGAGCCATGGTGCGCGGATATGCGCTGCCGCTTCGCGCAATTCGGCCGCACGGCGCTTGATTTCCGGTCTGTCGACCTGTGGCATCCGCGCAGCAGGCGTGCCCGGGCGGGGCGAATAGGGGAAGATATGCGCGTGGACGATGTCGAGCTCGCGGATCATCGCGATATTCGCCTGGTGATGTTCTTCGCTCTCGGTCGGGAAACCTGCGATGATGTCGGCCCCCACCGCGATTTCCGGGCGCGCAACCTTGAGGCGCGCGACCAACCCGTCCGCTTCGGCGCGGCTGTGACGGCGCTTCATGCGCTTGAGGATCAGGTCATGGCCGTGCTGCAGTGAGAGGTGGATATGCGGCATGACGCGCGGTTCATGCGTGAAGAGCTCGAACAGCTCGTCATCGACCTCGATCCCGTCGAGCGAAGACATGCGCAGGCGCGGCAATTGCGGAAAGCGCTGCAGTATCTGGCCTACCAGATGCCCGAGTGGAGGCTTATCCGGCAGATCGTGCCCCCAACTGGTGACGTCGACGCCTGTCAGTATGACTTCCGATGCGCCCTGCTCGAGATGCGTTTCCACCTCGCGCAGAACTTCGGCGACCGTCAGCGAGCGGCTTTGGCCGCGTCCTTGCGGGATGACGCAGAAGGTGCAGGCGTGGTCGCAGCCGTTCTGCACCGCGATGAAGGCGCGGGTGTGCTGCGTCGGAATGGGCGCGCTGGCAGCGGGCACGTTCCAGGCGCGCGCATCAAGCTTGGACGTGTTGGCGATCAGCCCGTCGACCTCGGGCATCGCGCCGAGTTGTTCGCGCTCGATCTCCGCCGCGCAACCGGTGACGAGCAGCCGCGCATCGGGGCGCGCACGCCGCGCCTTGCGGATGGCCTGCCGCGTCTGACGGACGGCTTCGGAGGTCACCGCGCAGCTGTTCACGACCACGAGGTTGTTTTCAGCCGACAGAAGGGCGCGCATGCGCTCGCTCTCGGCGATGTTGAGCCGGCAGCCGAGCGAGACGATTTCCGCGCCGCTCACGTAGCGTCTCCGGCGAAGTCACTCCATTCGAAGCTACCGGTAAAGCTTGTCGTGGCCGGGCCTGTCATCAGGATCGTGCCGCCTTGCTCCCAGGCGATTTCGAGGTCTCCGCCGGGAAGGTGGACCGTCACCGGCGAAGTCACACCCTTGTGGGCGATAGCTGCAACCGCTGTGGCACAGGCGCCGGTGCCGCAGGCGCGGGTCAGGCCTACGCCGCGCTCCCAAACACGCAAGGTAATCGCTCCATCGGCAATGCTCGCGACATTGACGTTGACCCGTGCGGGGAAAAGCGGGTCGGTCTCGATCAGCGGGCCGAGCCGGTCGAGTTCAACCGCGTACGGATCCTCGACGAAGAAAATCACATGCGGATTGCCGACGTTTACAGCTGCGGGATTTTCGAGGCTCTCCCACGAAACCGGCATGGAGGCCGTGTCCATCGCATAGGCGAGCGGGATATCCTCCCAGCCGAAACGCGGCGTTCCCATGTCGACCCGCGCGCCGCCGTCGAGCGGTTCGAGCGCGATTACGCCACCGCTGGTTTCGACCCTGGCGGGCTGGCCATGGAGCAGCGCGACCGCCCGCGAGGCGTTACCGCAGGCCTCTACCTCGCCGCCATCTGCGTTGAAGATGCGCATGCGGAAATCGGCCGCATCGCTCGGCTCCAGCATGATGAGCTGGTCGCAGCCGATACCGGTCTTGCGGTCGGCCAGCGCCTTGGCCACCGGCGGCGACATCGCGGGCAAGCTCCCGTTGCGCCCGTCGAGCACAACGAAATCATTGCCGAGACCGTGCATCTTGGTGAAGGGAATGCGCATTGCCCCGCGCATCTATGCGCGCGGCGGTGGATCGTCCAGTGTTTCGCGAAAAACGAAAGGGCTAGGATCAGCCCCCGGCGGCCTGCTTCGTCTCGGGCAGGGCCGTGGCCGGATCGCCTGCAGCCAAGTCCGATGTGGCAGCTTTTGCACCGGCGAGGCGACCGACATTCTCGAGCCGCGCCATGACCTGCTCCTGGGTTTCGGGCCGCCCGTAATGGTATCCTTGGCCCTTGAGCTTGCCCATTTTCTTGAGCGCTTCGAGAATCTCGCCGTCCTCGATGCCCTCGGCGGTGATCGGCATGTCGAGCCCGCGCCCGAGCGAGACAATCGCGTCGACGATCTGCGAGCTTGCCTCGGCTGCGCCGAGCTCACTGATGAAGCTGCGATCGATCTTGAGCCTGTCGAACGGCAATGAGCGGAGCTGTTCGAGGCTCGAATAACCGGTGCCGAAATCGTCGAGACTGACCTGTACGCCCTGGTTGCGCAGACTCGCGATCATCGTGCGAACCATGCCGATATTTTCGTGCAGGCAGCTTTCGGTTATCTCGATTTCGAGCCGGTGCGGCGGGAAATTATGTTTGACCATCAGCTTGAGCAGCTTCTGGGAAAACCAGGGGTCGCGCAGCTGGATCGGTGAAATATTGACCGACAGGGTCAGCGAGGGATCCCAGAGCAGGGCGTCTTCGAATGCCTGCGCCATGAGTTGTTCGGACAGTTCCGCGATGACGCCGATGTCCTCGGCGATCGGAATGAAGATTTCCGGACTGACCACGCCCATGGTCGAAGAATTCCAGCGCGCGAGCATTTCGAAGCCCATCAGTTCGCCTGTCTCGAGGTCGATCTGTTGTTCGTAATAGGGCACGAACTCGCGGTTCTCTACGCCGCGGCGGATGCCCGATTCGAGCTCGTTGCGGAAACGCAATTCGTTTTCCATCGTCGCTTCGAACCAGAAATGGCGTGATTTGCCCTGCTTCTTGGCCTGGTACATCGCGATGTCAGCGCGGTGCATCAGCGTGGCGGCATCGGCTGCTTCGTCGGAAAGCGATGTTCCTTCGTGGTCGCTGGCAATGCCGATCGACATGCTTGTGTCGACATAGACACCCTCGACCTCGAGCGGGATGGCCGAACTTTCGAGCAGTCGGATGGCGATGTCGTCGATCCGTTCGGGCTGCATCCGGTCGAACGGCAGGACGAATGCAAACTCGTCCCCCCCGATCCGGGCGAGAAGAGCGTCATCGGGAAGGCGCGAACGCAGGCGATTGGCCATTTCGACGAGCACGACATCGCCGACCGAATGGCCGTTCATGTCATTGACCTGCTTGAAATTGTCGAGATCGACCATGAAGAAGGCGATCGCCTGGCCGCGGGCATTGGCGCGCAGTCGAAGCTGTTCGGTAGCATGCGTCATGCTGCGACGATTGAGGCAGCCGGTCAGCGGATCGGTTTCGGCAAGCTGGCGAGCAAGCGCTTCCGCCTTCTTGCGTTCGGCGATTTCGCTGGTCAGCTCGCGATAGCGCCGCCAGCCGAAGATGATCAGCGCGATGTTGAGCAGCAGGGCGTTGACCAGCACGAGGTCGGGCCCTTTGCCGTTCCCGAGCATGGAGCGCACGACATCGGGCAGAACACTGCCGCCGGTCGCCACGAACAGGATGATCGCGGCAATCGCGATCCCCAGCGCGACAAGGTCCCGTTCAGCCCGCCCGAGAGTTTCGTTGGTCTGCTTTTCCGACACTTCGTTCAATGATCCCCCAGACGCGGCACGACAGCACCGCAGCGGATTCCCGAATAGCGCTATGCGAGCACAGCTTAAAAATCGGGTTAATTCCTGATTTGGGAGGGGCTTGGGGTGGAACCGGAGAAAGCTACGGTTTAGTGCGCAGCCAACAAAACACCCCAAGGAGATTGCAACGTGGCCCGATACTGGCTGATGAAGTCCGAACCCTTCAAATACAGCTGGGACGACCTCGTCGCCGAAGGGGAAGGGACGTGGGACGGGGTGCGTAACCATCGTGCGAAGAACAATCTCGCCGCGATGAAGGTGGGCGACGAAGCCTTTTTCTACCACTCGCGCGAGGGGCTGGAGATCGTCGGCATCGCCACGGTCAGCGTCGATGGGATCATGGACCCGACCGACCCGGAGCAGAAATGGGCGGCGGTCAAGATCAAGCCCAAGTGCAAGCTGAAAACGCCGGTCACGCTCAAGCAGATCAAGGCCGAACCGCGGCTGGCCGATTGCGAGCTGGTGCGCCTTTCGCGCCTCTCGGTCGCCGAGATCACCCCGGAGGAATGGAAAATCATTTGCGAGATGGGTGGACTCTAGAGCGCGTCGCTTTACGCGCGCAGCAGACTGCCGCTTCAGCACAACGTCCCGTCGCTGCCGATCGGGCGCACGGGAACTATCACCGGTCACCTTCGTTTAACCCATTGAGAAGGCGAGAGATTTTCTTTCGCCCCAACAATTGGAGAACCGCAATGGGTGAACTTACAGAAAAGGTGAAAGGCAACGCCAACGAAGCCGCTGGCGAACTGAAGCAGAAGTCCAGCGATCCGGAAACCCGCGCCGAAGGCCGTGCGCAGGAGCGCAAGGGCGAAGCCCAGCAATTCAAGGGCGAAGTCGAAGGCAAGCTCGGCGACGACATCTGATCACGCCTGGATTGACCAAATGAAAAGGCCGTCCCGTTCGGGGCGGCCTTTTCTTTTCTCGCACAGTTGCTGGGCGCCCGTCAGGTGGAAGCCCGCAATCCGCTGACCGTTGCTCCGCTTGCGGCGAGCTGCTCGACGTCGATCTTGGCATGGATCAGGCGCAGTCCGCTGTGTCCCTTGGCTTCGGTCAGCGCGTCCTTGAATGCTTCGGTCGTGTCGACCGCCCGGCTCCACGCGCCGTAGGCCGCGCCGAGCGCCGCGAAGTCGGGATTGGCGAGGTGGGTGGCGGAAACCCGCTCGGGAAACTCGCGCTCCTGGTGCATGCGGATCGTGCCGTAAGAGCCATTGTCGACGATGATGACGAGCATGTTGCAGCCATGCTGAGCCGCCGTGGCAAGCTCCTGAGCGTTCATCAGAAAATCGCCATCGCCTGCGACAGCGACTACCGTCCGTTCGGGAAAGCGCAGGCTCGCCGCGACTGCGGCTGGCACGCCATATCCCATCGACCCGTTGGTAGGCGCCAGCTGGGTCGGAAAGCCTTCATATTGCCAGAAGCGATGCCACCAGCCCGAGAAGTTGCCCGCACCATTGCAGATTATCGTATCGGCCGGAAATGTGTCGCGCATGAAGGTGACGCATCGCCCCATGTCGAGCGCGAAGTCGCGCGGCGAAGCGGTTGCCCATTCTTCCCATTCGGCGTGAGCTTGGGCACCAGCATCGAAGGAAATGATACTGTGATCCTCCCACAAGGCGGCGCTTTCCGCGAAATCGTCCATCGCGCAGCACAGGGCGAGGTCGGCACGATAAACGCGGCCCAATTCCTCCGGATCCGGATGCACGTGGATGAGCTGCGCCTCGGGATGGTCCAGCGCCGGGAAGGAATAACCGTCGGTCGTCGCTTCACCCAGCCGCGCGCCGACCGCGAGCACAAGGTCAGCCTGCTTGACCCGTTCGACCAGCTTCGGATTGGGACCGTAACCGAGGTTGCCGGCATAGACGGGTGAACTCGGCGAAATCGCGTCCTGACGGCGGAAAGCTGTGGCGACGGGAATGCCGATCCGCTCGGCAAATAGCTGAAAATACTCGCGCGCCTTCGCATTCCAGCCCGCGCCGCCGATGATCGCAATCGGGCTCGCGGCATCGCCGATCATCGCCATCATCGCCTGCATGGCATCGGGGCAGGGGGCCTGGGCGGGGCGCACCACGAAGGGGCGGGGAGTGCCGCTCACATCCTCGTGCAGCATGTCTTCGGGCAGGGCGAGCACAGCCGGGCCTGGCCTTCCGGAAATGGCGGTGCTGTAGGCGCGCGCGATATACTCTGGGATGCGCGCAGGATCGTCGATCCGTGCCGACCATTTGCAGATCGGTGCGAAGAAGGCAGCAAAATCGACCTCCTGGAAGCCTTCTCGGTCGCGGGCATCGCGCGCGACGTCACCCACGAAGAGAATAAGCGGCTGCGAATCCTGATGCGCGGCGTGGACCCCGATGGAGGCATTGGTGGCGCCGGGACCGCGCGTGACGAAGGCAACGCCGGGCCTGCCGGTCATCGCTCCGTCGGCGCAGGCCATGTAGGCGACGCCGCCTTCCTGGCGGCAGGTCACGACATCGATCGCATCGCGCCCGTGCAGCGCGTCGAGAACGGGGAGGAAGCTTTCGCCCGGGACGGTGAAAATACGGTCGCAGCCCTGTTCGATCAGGCAGTCGACGAGCAGCGCCGCAGCGCCCGGAGTGGTGGATTTACTCATGCCGCGGCGATTACTCCGCGGGGCCTATGCTGGCAATGCAGTGGATATTCACCATGAACATCTGTGCTTAACGTCCCGTCAGTGGACAGCCCGGATTTGCGCCGCGCGCGATGGTTATTTTTCCGTTAAGACTTTACCCATGCGTAGATCACTCGTCCTCAAGACCGAAGCCGCAAGGCACCCGTTTCTCGCTTCGCTGCCGGCACATGTCCGGACCCGCGAATACGAGAACCCGGCAGAATCGCTCTGGCGCCTGACCCAACAAGACGTGCGCGGATTTGCCAGCACCTATATTGCAGCCTTCGCAGCGGTGCTGGTGTTCATCGTCTGAGGATCAGCCCCTCGAGAAATAGGGTATTCGGGTAATCAGGCGGTCAGCGGACCGGCATCGAGCTCTGCCCGGTAGAGCCGCTGCCCCAGCCAAGCGGAAAACAGGCACATGGCGGCGCTGAGCAAGAGCTGCTCGGCCACGTCGATCCCGATTGCACTCATCGCCATCGCGACCAAAGATCCTGCGACCATCGCTCCGGAATTGACGATATTGTTTGCGGCAATGGTGCGCGCCGCCTGATCGGGCGCCGAACGTGTCGTCAGAAAGGCGTAGAGCGGCACCACGAACATTCCGCCAGCAATGGCGATGCCAAGGAGCGATAGCAGGATTGCGCTTGCCAGGGGCCAGGCGAGAAACTCGCCCACGTCCATGATCTCTGAGATGTCGTAGGACTGCCAGTATCGGCAGATCACATAGAAGGCGACGACGAAGACGCCCATGGCGATCACCGAAGCGGGTGAATAGCGCGCCGAAACCTGCCCCTTGAGCAGCGCGTTGACCGAAACCGAGCCGATCGCCACCCCGACCGAGAAGATCACGAGGAAAAGGCTTGCGACCTCTTTCGACGCCATCAGCGTGTTCTTGGCGAGCGGTGGGAACTGGATGAACAGCACGGCACCGATGGTCCAGAAGAAGCTGATCGCGAGGATCGCGTAAAAGATCTGCCGGTCGTGCATGGTGTTGCGCACCAGTGCGATCGAAGCGCGGATTATGTGCCAGTCAAGCTTCTTGACCTCGCCCATCGGCGGTGCGGTTGGGACCTGGCGGCTGACGAGGTAACCGACAATCGAGGTGCCGATGATGCCCGCTGCGGCCCATTCGACCGGTATCCAGCCGGCAAGAATCGTCCCTGCCAGAATCGCGACATAGGTCCCGGCCTCGACCAGCCCGGTGCCCGCAAGTACCTCTTCCTTGCGCAGGTGCTGCGGCAGGATCGCGTATTTGATCGGTCCGAGAAATGTCGATTGCACGCCGGTGAGAAACAGCGCGAGCAGCATCAAGGGAATAGCTACAGTGTCGATCATGATCCCGCGCCAGGCGAGGTAGAGGCCGAGCGCGCCGATCAGCATCAGTCCGATCTCGCACGCCTTCACCGTCCGAATGATAGCCGCCTTGTCGCGCATGTCGGCAAGCTGTCCGGCAAGTGCCGAGAGCAGGAAGAAGGGCAGGATGAAGAGCGCGGAGGCGACCGCGCTGAAAAGCCCCTCTGCGCTTTCGTCGTTATAGACCGAATAGACGACGAACAGGACCATCGCCGTCTTGTAGAGATTGTCGTTGAAGGCGTTGAAAAGCTGCGTGACGAATAGCGGGAGGAAACGTCGGCGCGCCAGAATATGCGTCGAAACTGTCATTTTCCGGGGACGCCCTCTCTTTCCATTGCTGACCCATAAAGCTTGCGTGGCAGTGAACAAGCGGCTTCCGCCGTCTTTTGCCCGGCTGCACAAGGCGCTAGAGCGTCGAAACGATGCTGA
The DNA here is from genome assembly GCF_900177715.1 of Altererythrobacter xiamenensis. Lineage (GTDB taxonomy): Bacteria > Pseudomonadota > Alphaproteobacteria > Sphingomonadales > Sphingomonadaceae > Erythrobacter > Erythrobacter xiamenensis. Next base: position 241,295 of record NZ_FXWG01000003.1, read on the forward strand.
CGCTGCCGAACATCCTCACGCTTTCGCGCATCCTGGCGGTGCCATTCCTCGCATTCTTCCTGTGGTGGCCCGATTGGGCGCTCGGTTACCTTATCGCCTTCGTGCTCTATTCGCTGATGGGCGTGACCGATTATTTCGACGGTTACCTCGCTCGTTCTAGCGGCGCGGTTTCGAAGCTCGGCATTTTCCTCGATCCCATTGCCGACAAGATCATGGTCGCCGCCGTCATTCTTGTGCTGACGGCACAAGGCGTGCTGCGCGGGCCGTATGTTGGCGACATGCATGTCATTGCAGGGCTTATCATTCTCGTGCGTGAGATCGCGGTGTCCGGTCTGCGCGAGTTTCTCGGCGGGCTGCAGGTCTCGGTGCCGGTAACGCGTCTTGCCAAGTGGAAAACGACCTTCCAGATTCTCGCGCTCGGCTCGCTCATTCTCGGGCATGGCCTGCCGAACTGGAATGTATATGTGTTCGGGATCGACGCGAATGTCCCGCACACGGTTGGCCTGACAACGCTATGGGGTGCAGCGATACTGACGCTGATGACCGGCTGGGATTATCTAAGGGTCGGTCTCAAACACATGGATTGAACGATCTTGACAGATTGAGCCCGAGAATCCGGGAACCTAGCAAGCACTTTCTCCATTGATTGGTTAACAGCGGCGAGCATTGCCGCAGACTGAAATGATCGGCGCATGTTGGACGGGGTTGGCGCCGTGTAGAGATACAGGACCCGTCCATGCTTCGCGCTATTTATCGCCGCGATATCAGAGAACTCGCGCTCGCTGCGTACACAGCGAGATCCAACGATAAAACATTTCTCAAGATTTGGGGGGTATCCCCCAGCTCATGAGTGTAACGCTTTCCACCTTTCTCGCAGGCCTTCTGAAGGTTGGCTGGCTCGCCATCATCTTTAATGAGGTGCGCGGCGTAATCCTCGCAGTGCCGGTTCTCTATGGCATGTATCAGGCAGGCGGATCGGCCATGGCCATCTGGCTCGGCTTCTGCTCGCTCGCGGGCATCGCGCTTTCGGTCATCGTTCCGATGATCGCCGCCAAAAAGCTGGAGCGGTATGCGCAGGCCAAGCTGGCCGAGCGTCAGCCCGCTACCGCCTAACCGGCGACCCGGACGTCAGGTGGCCGAGCTTCAGACCGCTGCTTGACGATCGCCAGGACATTTTCCTGTACGTCGCCGAGCATTCGTTCGCCCCACAATTCGAGATAGAATCCCATTCGGCTGCGTATGCGATAGCGTGTCGTGAGCGTCAGGGTCGAGCGCCTGTCACCGGTGCTGCGCAGATCGTAACGTCCGCTCTCGATATGCAGCATCGTCCCCTGCGGTGCGATATGCCGGTCGGTGTATTTCTGGATCGAATCGTCGGGAAAGGCGAAGTCCCAGCCAATGGTGCGACCGGGCTCTATCGACGTGATCCGTTCTTCGAAGCGGATATGCTCGCCCCAGCTGGCAAGCCGCACCAGTTCGCCGTCGCGGCGCACCAGCTTCGCCTCGCTCGGGCGGGCGACGCCGGCAATGTCATGGGTGAAATTGGGGAGGCCCTCTTCGCTGCCGATGTCCGGAATGCTGACCAGCAGGGGCCAGATCGTTTCGGCTGGCGCATCGATCTCGATTTCGCGCGTGACCGTATGATCGGTCCAGGCAGGAGGAGCGCTCTCCTCGATCATGAAGAGGGCGATCGGGAGGATAATCCAGCCAGTGCTGCGGAACCGTTCCTGATTGGCCTCGACCTCGTCCCGCTCGGCCTGTTTGCGCATGATGTAGGCAGACAGCGCTCCACCGAGTCCGGCCGCCACCCAGAACGGCAACACGATCAGGATGCAAACCAGCCCTTCCGCCATGCCGAAATAGACGAAGGGAAAAATGATCGCGAAAAGCGCAGTCGGTGCGATCAGGCAGCCCATTTTGTGGAACTGGAAAAAGCCGATTTGCGCGGCGAGCGCACCCAGTGAAAAGGGCATGAGGAACAGCGCCGCATAACCTGCGAAAGCACCCTCGAAATCCCAGACATAGAACAGCGATCCGAAACTGATCAGCGCCAGTGCGAGCATGCCGATGGCAAAGCCGGGATGTGCCGATGGTCGGTCCTGATCGTCGAGATAGGCCATGGTTTTGCTGCTCGATTTTTCGTGATGCCTAACCGGCGCGCAATTCTTCCGCCAACAATTCGAACTCTTCGGCACGCGGCGAGTTCTTGCGCCAGATCAGCGCGATCTCACGCTTAGAATTCTTCGACTTGAGCGGACGCGCGACCACTTCGGTCCCGTTCAGGATGCCCGCCTCGATCGCCATTTGCGGCAACATCGTCAGGCCAAGGTCGTTGTCGACCATCTGCACCAGCGTGTGCAGCGAGGTGCCGATCATCGTGGCAGACGCTCGCAATTCGGGACGGTTGCAGGCGGCAAGGGCGTGTTCTTTCAGGCAATGCCCGTCCTCGAGCAGCAGCAGCCGCCCCTCGTCGATCATCGATGCAGGAATGGTCTCGGGCGGGTCGCGCGGGTCGTCCTTGGGAAAAGCCACGTAAAGCTGATCGTCGTCGATATGGGCCATCTCCACCTCGCCGGTGGCGAAGGGAAGGGCGAGCAGCACGCAATCCACGCGTCCATGATGCAGCGATTCGACCGCATCGTGGCTGGTCTCTTCGCGCAGCAGCAGTTTGAGCTCGGGGCGCTCCTTGCGCAGGCGCGGGAGAATGCGCGGCAGCATGAAAGGCGCGATGGTCGGGATCACGCTCATCCGGACGGTGCCTGAAAGCGGCTTGCCCGCTGCCTGAACCAGGTCGGACAGTTCCTCCGCTTCGCGCAGCAGCCTGTGCGCTTTCTCGACCACCTGCTCGCCCAGCGAAGTGAAGCGCACGACGCGGCGGCTGCGTTCGACAAGCGTCACGCCCAGTAGCGACTCGAGCTCGCGGATGCCCGCCGACAGCGTCGATTGCGAGACAAAGCTCGCCTCGGCCGCGCGGCCGAAATGACCGTGCTCGTGCAGCGCAACGAGATATTGCAGCTGCTTGATGGTAGGAAGATATGTGCTCACGCTGGGGTCGCTATTCGGCCGCTTCGGCGTCGTTCAGCGCCTCTTCCATCGACGCCTGCATGTCATCGACATGGGTCATGGCGAGCTTTCCGCCTTTTACGGCGAAGGCGAGCTTTCCCTCGACCAGTTCAAGCGCATCGCGGCCGAAGACGTCATAACGCCAACCCTCCAAAATAGGCAGGTCGCGAATGCCTGCGGCGAGCGCTTCCATCTCGTCCGCCCGCGTCAGCAGCCGGGCTGCGACATCGATTTCGCGGGCACGGATCTTGAGCAGCAGCTTGAGCAAGTCCGCCACGAGCGCGCCTTCCTTGCCGAGAGGTGCGCCGCGCTTCATCTTCTCCGGCATCTCGCTCTTGTCGAGCGGGGTTGCGTTCTCGAGCACGCGCATCAGCCGCTTGCCGATGTCATTATCTTTCCATGCGGAGGACAGTCCGCGCACCTTGGCGAGATCGCGCTGCTGCTTGGGCGGGTGGCTTGCAATGTCGGCGAGCGTCTCGTCGCGCATTATGCGGCCACGCGGGATGTTCTTGTGCTGCGCCTCGCCTTCGCGCCACGCCGCAAGCCCCTTGAGGCGGCCCAGAACCGCCGGGTTCCGGCCGGGCGAGCGGATACGGCGCCAGGCCTGGTCGGGATCGGTGACATAGTTCGAGACCTCGGCCAGCTTGTCCATTTCGGCATCGAGCCACGCGCCGCGCCCTGTCTTGATCAGCTTGTTCAGTATCTTCGGGAAGATTTCCGACAGGTGCGTCACATCGCCAATGGCATATTCGATCTGCCTGTCGGTCAGTGGACGGCGACTCCAGTCGGTGAAGCGCGCGCCCTTGTCGACGGTGATGCCGAGCCAACTCTCTACCAGATTGGCATAGCCGATCTGTTCGGATTGGCTAATCGCCATCATTGCGATCTGGGTGTCGAAGATCGGGTGCGGGGTCTTGCCGGTCAGGTTGACGATGATCTCGACATCCTGTCCGCCGGCGTGGAAGACCTTGAGCACATCTTCATTGTCGCACATCAGCTCGAGGAGCGGCGAAAGGTCGATGCCGTCTGCCAGCGGATCGATCGCGGCGGCCTCTTCCTCATTGGCGATCTGCACCAGGCAGAGTTCGGGCCAATAGGTGTTTTCGCGCATGAATTCGGTGTCGACCGTCACGAATTCGGATTTGGCGAGACGCTCGCAAAGGTCGGCAAGAGCGTCTGTCGTGGTAATAAGATCGTGTATTTTCATTCGTCTTTTCATCTCTATCGGGCGGAGTGCCGCCCTCGGGCGCCGTTTCGGCGGAGCCCATTTGGAGGTCAGGTGCCTTGACAAAGTCACCCTCTTCCCCTGTTAGCGCGCGCGTTACCGCGCATATCGGTCGCGCGCCTGTTGTTGGGCGCGCCCTTAGCGCCATACTACCGAACAGGACAAGATTTTAGATGCACGCCTATCGTACCCACAACTGCGCACAGCTTTCGGCGAAAAATGTCGGCGAAACCGTCCGGCTGTCCGGCTGGATTCACCGCAAGCGCGACCATGGCGGCGTGCTGTTCATCGATTTGCGCGACCATTTCGGCCTGACGCAGATCGTTGCCGACGAAGATTCGCCCGCATTGTCGGTGCTCGAGAAGCTGCGCCTCGAATCGGTCGTGACGATCGACGGCGAAGTGAAAGCCCGCACGGCCGAGACGGTGAACAAGGATCTGCCGACCGGCGAGATCGAGGTCTTTGCGCGCGATGTCACCGTGCAGAGCGCGGCCGAAGAGCTGCCGATGCCGGTTGCCGGTGAGCAGGAGTATCCCGAGGACATCCGCCTCAAATACCGCTTCCTCGACCTGCGCCGCGAAACGCTGCACAAGAATATCATGACTCGCGTCGCGGTCGTCGCCGACATGCGCGAGCGGATGAAGAACGCAGGCTTCAACGAGTTCTCGACTCCGATCCTGACGGCATCCTCGCCCGAAGGTGCACGCGACTTCCTCGTGCCGAGCCGCCTCCATGCAGGGGAGTTTTACGCGCTGCCGCAGGCACCGCAGCAGTACAAGCAGCTGCTGATGGTCGCGGGCTTCGACCGTTACTTCCAGATCGCACCGTGCTTCCGCGACGAAGACCCGCGTGCCGACCGCCTTCCGGGCGAGTTCTATCAGCTCGATCTCGAAATGAGCTTCGTGACGCAGGAAGAGGTTTGGGACACGATGGAGCCGGTAATCGCCGGAACCTTCGAAGCCTTTGCAGAGGGCAAGCACGTGACGGCTGCGGGCGAGTTCCCGCGCATCCCCTATGCGGAATCGATGCTCAAATACGGTACCGACAAGCCCGACCTGCGCAACCCGCTGATCATCACCGATGTCACCAGCCATTTCGAACAGTCGGGCTTCGGCCTTTTTGAAAAGATCGTGGGCGGTGGTGGCCGCGTCCGCGTGATCCCGGCGCCGGGCACGCATGAGAAGAGCCGCAAGTTCTTCGACGACATGAACGACTGGGCGCGCAAGGAAGGCTTCGCCGGCCTCGGCTACGTCACCCGCAAGGGCGGCGAGTTCGGCGGCCCGATCGCAAAGAACCACGGGCCCGAGCGAATGGAAGAGCTCTATGCAGAGCTAGGCCTTGGCGAGAACGATGGGTTGTTCTTCGCAGCCGGCAAGGAAGCCGATGCAGCCAAACTGGCGGGTGCAGCGCGCATCCGCGTGGCCGATCAGCTTGAGCTGATCGATCAGGACCGCTTCGAACTGGCCTGGATCGTCGACTTCCCGTTTTACGAATATGACGAGGACGAGAAGAAGGTCGACTTCAGCCACAACCCGTTCTCGATGCCGCAAGGCGGGATGGAAGCGCTCGAAAATCAGGATCCGCTGACGATCAACGCATACCAGTACGATCTCGTCTGCAATGGCTTTGAAATCGCCTCCGGCTCGATCCGTAACCACAAGCCGGATACGATGGTGAAGGCGTTCGAGATCGTCGGCCTGTCGAAGCAGGACGTCGAGGAGCAGTTCGGCGGCATGTACCGCGCATTCCAGTACGGCGCACCGCCGCATGGCGGGATGGCCGCAGGCGTCGACCGCATCGTGATGCTTTTGTGCGGCGCGCAGAACCTTCGCGAAGTCACGCTCTTCCCGATGAACCAGAAGGCGGAAGACCTTCTGATGGGAGCGCCGAGCCGGCCCGAACCGCGCCAGTTGCGCGAACTCCATCTGCGCGTGGTCGAGCCGCCCAAGAAAGACGATACGCCCAAGATCGTCTCCGAGAATTGAGTGCATGAAAAAGGGCGCGGCTCCCTAGAGAACCGCGCCCCTTTCGCTAGCGGACTAAATCAGCCTAGTCGTACTGGCGTTCTATCAGGTCACCGAAGCGTTCGCCTTCGCTGATTTCGGCGTAGCACTGCTGGACGACGGTGCGTTCGTCCGCCTGCAAGTCGTCGTCTTCGAGCGCGCTTTCGAACTTGCCCTTGATGTAGTCTTCGCCTTCCTCGACGCGTTCGGCAGCGGCTTCATCGTTGTTTTCGAAGGCGCTGGTGATGCTGGCCCACATCTGGTGGGCTTCGCCGGTCATGGTGCCTTTGGTGACGAGCTCGTCACCCTGGCGCTGCAGCTCCGCATTCATCTTGCCGAGCGTTTCCTGACGCTGCTGACAGCGCTGCTGCAGTGCCTGCTTGAGCTGCGGACTGTCCGCTTTGTCCGCTGCCTTGCGGTAACCTTCCACGGAATCGAATGTCGTGTCGGTGAGCGATTTGAAAATTGTACTGGACATTGAATGGGCATCCTCTGATTTGTGTTGATATTCTCGCAACGGCCGGTGTGCGTAAAAAGGTCCGAAAATCAGTGACTTTTGCGATGATACGCCCTCTATTTGCGGTAGTGGATCGAGGGCGGGGCGCGCGCCTGACAGCTCGCCTTGGATTTTGCGCAGGGTCGCTTGCGCAATTCGGCGGCTGCCTCTTGCGCTATTCCCGTGCGTTCATTAGGGCGATGGGCGAGTTTCAAACCCCCACAAGACAGAGGGAACAATAATGAGCGATACTGCCGACCGCGTGCAGAAGATTGTCGTCGAGCATCTCGGAGTAGAAGCCGACAAGGTGACGCAGGATGCCAGCTTCATCGACGATCTTGGCGCAGACAGCCTCGACATCGTCGAACTGGTGATGGCCTTCGAAGAAGAATTCGGCGTGGAAATCCCCGACGATGCGGCTGAGAAGATCACCACCGTCGGCGACGCCACGAAGTACATCGAAGAGCACAAGGGCTGAGGCCCGCTTACCTGCCCGTTCGCCCTGAGTTTGTCGAAGGGCCGATTGTCTTCAGCGCCTGATGGCGCAAGAAACGACAGGGCTTCGACAGGCTCAGTCCGGCGAGGGCTGGGCCTGTTTCGTATTTGGAGACTGAAATGCGTCGTGTGGTCGTAACCGGACTAGGGCTCGTCACCCCACTGGGCGGCGATGTCGAGACGAGTTGGAGCAATCTGATTGCCGGCAAGAGCGGGGCGGGCCCTATAACTCGCTTCGATGCCTCGAACCAGAAGTGCCAGATCGCCTGCGAAGTTAAGCCCGCCGATCATGAGTTCGGCTTCGACCCGGACAAGCGTGTCGATCACAAGGTCCAGCGCCAGGTCGATCCCTTCATCGTCTATGGCATCGATGCTGCCGGACAGGCGCTCGAAGACGCGGGCCTCGTCGATATGGATGACGATCTCAAGCTGCGCACCGGCTGTTCTATCGGTTCGGGTATCGGCGGTCTGCCGGGTATCGAGAGTGAGTCCATCGTGCTTCACGAACGCGGCCCGGGTCGCGTCAGCCCGCACTTCGTCCACGGACGCCTGATCAACCTTATCAGCGGTCAGGTCTCGATCAAATACGGTCTGATGGGCCCCAATCATGCGGTCGTGACAGCGTGCTCGACCGGCGCGCACTCGATTGGCGATGCCGCACGCATGATCAAGGACGGCGATGCCGACATCATGCTTGCGGGCGGCGCGGAATCCACCATCAATCCACTTGGCGTGGCAGGCTTCGCGCAGGCGCGCGCTCTCAACATGAGCATGAACGACCGCCCGACCGAGGCGAGCCGCCCCTACGACAAGGACCGCGACGGTTTTGTCATGGGCGAGGGCGCGGGCGTCGTCGTTCTCGAGGAATATGAGCACGCCAAGGCGCGCGGCGCGAAGATCTATGCTGAAGTGGTGGGCTATGGCCTTTCGGGCGATGCCTATCACGTCACGGCGCCGCATCCTGAGGGCAAGGGCGCGGAACTGGCGATGCGCATGGCTCTGAAGAAGGCCGGGCTCGAGGCTGGCGACATCGATTATGTCAACGCCCACGGCACCTCGACCATGGCCGACACGATCGAACTCGGCGCGGTCAAGCGCGTGCTGGGTGACGACCTTGGCGGTGCGTCTATGAGCTCGACCAAGTCGGCGATCGGCCACCTGCTGGGCGGTGCCGGCGCGGTTGAGGCGATCTTCTGCATCCTGGCGCTGCGCGACCAGATCGTCCCGCCGACGCTCAACCTTCATAATCCGGATGAGGGCACCGAGGGTGTCGATCTCGTGCCGCTCGAGGCGAAGAAGCGCGAAGTGAAGGCCGTGCTCAACAACAGCTTCGGCTTCGGCGGCACCAATGCTTCGCTGATCATGAAGGCGGTGGACTAGGAATGAAGCGGCTCGGCTGCCTCGTTGCGGCCATCGCCGCCCTGCTGCTGGTGGGCTTCCTTTTCGTGCGCCCGTTCGGCGCTAGTACGATCGAGGAAGAGACCGCCTTCGTCATACCCTCGGGCTCGACACTGACCGCGGTCGCGCAAAAGCTGGAGGAGGAGGGACATATCTCCTCCGCCGATGGCTTCCTGCTGCGCGCCAAGCTTTTCGGCGGACACGATCCGATCCAGGCAGGCGAGTTCGCGCTTAGCCCCGGCATGAGCCAGGGCGCGCTGCTCGAGGCTTTCCAGTCGGGCGATGTCATCCGGCGCTTCATCACCATTCCCGAAGGCACGCCATCGATCCTGGTCGTCGACAAGCTGATGGCAGAACCCTTGCTCACCGGCGAGGTCGAGGTTCCGCCCGAAGGTTCGATCCTGCCCGACACATACGATTTCGAACGCGGAGAGCCGCGCCAGGCCGTGATCGAGCGGATGCAGGCGGCGATGGACACATATCTCGCGGAAGCGTGGTCGAAGCGTAAGCCTGACATCGCGGTCGATACGATGCGCGATGCGGTGATTCTCGCCTCGATCGTCGAAAAGGAAACCGGCGTGCCGGAAGAGCGCCGCATGGTCGCCGGACTGTATTCGAACCGCGTGAAGACGGGCATGCTGCTGCAGGCCGATCCGACGATCATCTACCCGATCACCAAGGGCAAACCGCTCGGTCGCCGCATCCGCCAATCCGAGATCGCTGCCGTGAATGGCTACAACACCTATACGATGGTCGGCTTGCCGGAAGGTCCGATCACCAATCCTGGTCGAGAGAGCATTGCAGCCGTGCTCAACCCGGCAGAGACCAGCGCGCTCTACATGGTCGCCGATGGGAGCGGCGGGCACGCCTTTGCCGACACGCTGGAAGAGCACAACGCCAATGTCGCCGAATGGTACCAGTTGCGGCGCGAACGCGGCGAGATGTGAGCGAACACGATCCGCTTATCCTCACCGCGCAATTGCCGCGCGACATGCATGCCTGGGCCACCAGCCTGAGGACCAGCTACTTTCCGCCAGAGCGCAACTATCTCGAGGCGCATGTCACGCTGTTTCACGCCTTGCCCGCGCAGTGCCGCGAAGAGGTGATCGATTGCTGCAAGGAACTGGCGCGCGACTATGCGCCGGTGGAGGCGCGACTTCTCAGACTCATGTCATTGGGCAGGGGGACAGCCCTCAAGCTCGAAAGCCCGGGCATTCTCGCCATTCGCGAACGCATTGCCGAACGGTTTCATGGCATGTTGACGACGCAGGACCAGCATAGGCCGCGGCTGCATGTGACGATCCAGAACAAGGTCACATCGTCGGAGGCAAAGGCGCTTCAGGCCGAGCTAGAAGGCGCAATCGAGCCACGCGATTTTGCCTTCCGCGGACTGGCACTTTTTCACTATCGGGGAGGGCCGTGGGAGCTTGCCCGCGAGTTTGCCTTCAGGGGCGTGCAAAAGGCAGGTTGACCGGGGCGAAAGCGCGCCCTAAATGCGCCGCTCGCTAGAGGCTAAACGGCCTCGCGAATCCCGATCGATTGACCATTTCGGGATGCCTTGCCATGGCGATCTTGGTACGGCGGAGTAGCTCAGGTGGTTAGAGCAGCGGAATCATAATCCGCGTGTCGGGGGTTCGAGTCCCTCCTCCGCTACCATTCTCGAATCCGCATGGGTTCGCATTCTTCCGTATAAATCCGAAAAAAACAATGAAATCAAAACCATGTCGCTGATTCGCGTCCGCTTGCGTTCGCTTGCATGCGCTTGAAGCCGGATTTGGAGTGGGGGTATTTTGGGGGTACTTTCGGGGGGTACCGAAAAGGAGCGATACCCCCAATGGCTTTGAGTGAGATTCAGATCAAGAATGCGAAGGCGGCAGAACGACCCTACAAGCTTGCCGACGGTGAAGGGCTATTCCTCCTCGTAAAAGCGAACGGTTCGAAGCTCTGGCGCATGAAATACTGCTATCGCGGAAAGGAGAAGCTGCTTTCCTTTGGTGCTTATCCTGACGTCGGAATAGCGGCTGCGCGTGAGTTGAAGACGCTTGCAAGGGCTGCCTTGGCCGAAGGCAAGGATCCGATGGTCCACAAGCCTGGTCGAGATTTCGAGCCAGAGAAAACCTTCAAGGCTGTTGCTGAGATGTGGCACAAGAATCGAAAGAGCAGCCTTGATCCAGCTCATGCGAAGCGTGTCTGGTCTCGGATGGAACGGGACGTGTTTCCGGTATTGGGCGAAAGGATGATGCACGAGATCACCCCCCCTGAAGTTTTAGGCGTGATCCGCAATATTGAAGAACGGGGGGCTCTGGATATCAGTCGGCGTGCGAAGCAGAGCATTGGCCAAGTTTTCCAGTTCGCCATCGCGAGTGGGCTTTGCGATGCGGACCCCACGGCTCATCTTCGCGGCGCTCTGAAGCCGCGACCTCGCGTAAAGCATATGGCCAAACTGCCGCTCGCTCTGTTGCCAGAGCTCATAAACAAGCTGGATCAATACAATGAAGAAGGGGAGCGACGCTCCGAGATTACTCGCGCAGCGCTCACCTTCGCGCTTCTGACATGGGTCAGAACGAAGGAACTTCGTTTTGCCAAGAAGCACGAGTTCGAGGATCTAGAAGGAAACTCTCCGCTTTGGCGCATCGGGCCTGATCGAATGAAGATGCACCGTGAGCATATCGTACCATTGTCAATGCAAGCCGCTTCGCTCGCCAAGGACATGATCGCATGTTCTCAAAGTGACTATGTCTTTCCCGGCCAGAAGCGTGGAGTGCCGCTATCCGAAAACACCATGATCTATGGTTTGTATCGTCTGGGCTATCACGGTCGGCAGACTGTTCATGGCTTCAGAGGTCTTGCGAGCACATGGGCCAATGAACAGCTTGTCGAAGTCGGCCAACCGCCAATGTGGATCCGAAAGTACCATGAAGACTGGGTCGAGCTTCAACTGGCTCATAGCGAGGAGAACGAAGTTCGCGGGGCCTATAATGCCGCAGAGTATCTGGCGCCCCGTCGCGCGATGCTTCAAGATTGGGCGAACTTCCTCGATGCGATGCGCGGAAAAACAGGCAATGTTGCGATCTTGAGAGCTGCGTGATTTAGCGTGCTATGCCGGGACTTGGCCCAGCCACTCAACTCGAAGGCGGTCAAAGCCCACAACGACACCCTCGGCGGTGACCTCGAAACCGAAGTCATCGTTCGATGGTTCGTAGCCTTCCAGAACCCAGTGGTCGCCTGCATCTGTCACGATAGCTGCCCCACGCGGGAGATGCTCGAGCCGTCCGCTGATCCTTTTCCGATTCGTGTTCATAGTGCTCCGTATGCCATCCATCTTTGGATAACGCTCCTCACATATCCCGGCGTTTCCCGATTTCTTGGAATTCCACCAGCACGGGATACCGCGCCGGGTCCCGCATTGTAGGCCGCCAATGCGAGATGGATCGCACCAAACCGGTCCAGCATCTGCCTTAGATATCGCGCGCCACCGTCGATATTCTGAGCTGGGTCGTGCCGATTGGTTACGCCGAGTTCTCGTGCGGTTGCAGGCATAAGTTGCGCAAGTCCGGCAGCACCAGCCGGACTGATCGCCATTGGATTAAACCGAGATTCTTGCCAGACCAATGCTTGGAGCAAGCGAGGCGGCAATCGATACCTTGCTTCAGCTTGGCGGATGAGGGGTTCGTAGAGCGTCTCCTTGAAACTTCGGTTGGCGGCCGATGGGTACCCTCCTTCGGTCCCAATGACCGCCAGAGAAGGATCGTACATAACTTCATTGTCTACCGGCTTTTCGACCCTGCTCAGTCGATGATCAAAGACCCGGAACTCCTGCGCCTGAGCGATGGCGGGGATCGCAATTGCGAGCCCGCAACACACGCCAGTTACCCATTTTCGTCTCATTGCGTTCTCTCTTGTCTTGCCTGGACAGGTGGCAGAACATAAATGGAACATAAGGGTGTAGGAAAACGGAAACTGCAGCACGCGGTATTCCGACCAAGAGAAATCGTCGATTCTGGGCAATCTGACCGGGTTTTGCGCGACCGGTGCAGACATTGCGGCCAAGAATACCGATCATTGCGCCACCCATACCGAAATCTGAGATCGAGGGACCGGAATCTGCGCGAATCAAATCGTGTGACGATGAGCCGGTTTCCTACGTGTTCCTTATTTGTTCTTTTTCCTTTCCTACAGTTTGACGCGTTGCCTAGCCTGTTGGTGATTCGCTAAAGATCACCGGAAGCAGGAACAATGGCGCGAAACGCACACGACAAATGGGAAGAACTATCGCGAGGAGTCGCAGCTTTCCTCGACCATGCCGTGGACGAAAGTGGCAAGTCCCGGCGGACGATTGCCGCACAGACGAATATCAACAAGGACGCGCTCCGACGCATCCTCGCCGGGACACGGTCAGCCACACTGCCAGAGGCGCTGGCCATCCTTGACGCGAGCGGACACGCGCCGCGCACCTCCCTGATGCTGGCACTCGCGGGGTACTCGCAGCGTAGCGAGGATTGGCAGAATAGCGGCGTGCTGGAATTTCTTGAAACCTTCATAAGCGAGTTGCCGTCTGCTTTGGATCAGGCGCTGGGCGAGAGGCTGCTCGATGTGAGACCGCGCTGGGCAAAGGGGACCGCGCACCGCACCGCCGGTCTCCTGTCGGATCACCTCGCGCAACTGGAGCGGCAGGATGAACAAAGCTTCGCTCTCTGAAATGACGACCGGTCTCGAAACGGACGCGGAAGCCGTTCCTGTCGAGCCAACGCCAGACCGGCTCATTCGTCTTCCCGAGGTCATGGCGCGCGTGGGCCTGCGCCGAACGGCAATCTATCAGCGGATGCGCGAAGGCCGTTTTCCAAAGTCGCGTTCGCTCGGTCCCCGTTGCACGGTTTGGGTCGAATCCGAGATCGATGACTGGATCGGTTCTGTTGTCGAACGCACCGACGAGATATGTCAGAACACGCCCCGAATTTCGAGATGATCATGTCTTGCGTCCCGTCACTGCTCCCATAAACGCCCTCTGTCCGGCTAGCCGGAAAGCACTTCGATTATCCGGCATTCGCCAACCGCTCCGTGCTGGCAGTCGTCGACCATATGGCGCAGTTCGGTTCGCAGTTTTCGCAAGTCACCAAGCTTCCGATCCACCTCGCGCAGGTGGAGGCTGGCAATAGAGTCCACGGCTTCGCACGATTGCGATGGATCATCTGCCAAAGAAAGCAATTGGCGCACCTCCGCCATGGTGAAGCCGAGGTCGCGTGCGCGGCGGATAAACCGCAATCTGGCCAATTCGGTCGGGCCATAGTCCCGGTAGTTGCCGGCGGTGCGTGGTGGTTCCTCCAGCAATCCGGTCCGTTCGTAGTAGCGGATGGTTTCGGCGGTCGTGCCGGTCTTCCGCGCCAGGGCACCAATCTTCATGGGTTTCTCGCAATGCTTGACCTTGTAGCCACTACAAGGTGCATAAGACAATTCGAGGATGCAAGCAGAACGGTAAAATCCTGTGGCAAAGAAGGACATTATTGAACTTATCGAAGCTGAGCGGCGCGTTTTCCGTACCGCCAGGCAGTCTGGTGACCGGGCTTTGGCTTGGACCGCGCTCGAGCGAGAACATATTCTGGGCCAGGGCTTCTTCGGGCCGCACCTTCGTTCACATATGACGATGCTGGGCTATGCGGTTGAAACCCGCGATGGCCGGGAAGTTCTGGGGCAGGTCATACGTCTTTCGCTCGCTCCCCTTGGCAATCTCACCGGACGGCTTCCTTGGGGGAATACCGGACGCGCAAACGTGAGCGCGTTCGCGCCAATGCCATACCCGGACGACCTCTCAGAGGTTCTTACGATCTCTTCTGGCGAAGCTCGCTAGCTCGCGCCATGGCAATTCTCTCCAACGAACAGGTTGAACGCCTCTACGACAAGAACGCGGGAATCTATGACCGATTGGTCTCGGGGTTTCGGTGGGCCGGTCTTGGTCGCTGGCGACGCGATCTGGTTAACCGGCTTGAACTCAACGCCGGCGACCATGTGGTGGATCTGTGTGCTGGCACCGGCGCAAACCTCGCGTTTCTGCTTGAGAGAGTAGGACCAAGCGGCAAGGTGACGCTGGTCGACCTTTCGCAAGGCATGCTCGACCAAGCCCGTCGACGAGCGAAGCGCCTGCGAGCAAGTAATGTCGAATTTGTGCAGTCAGACGTAGCCGCCTTCCGCTTTCCGAGCGAGACTAGCGCAGTCATCAGCACCTTTGGACTGGAAATGCCACCTGACTACGCCGCGATCATCGAGCGCGCCTCGGCTGCTCTCCCGACGGGTGGCCGGATGGCCCTGCTTGGCCTGAAGCACCCCGAGCGCTGGCCGCGATGGCTGATTGAAATCGGCATATTGCTGACCAAACCGTTCGGTGTGGCGCGGGAATATGAAGAGTTCCGCCCTTGGCTTCCAGCACGCCAGTTTCTGCGTGAAGTTCATTTCCGCGAGTTTCTAGCCGGTTGTGCGTATGAATTCGTCGGTGCCAAATCGTGATCATGAAAAGACAAGCGCTCAGACAGCCGTGGTTGCGCGAGCTTTGCAAGGCTCCTAAAGGGTTGAGTAACGTGCCGCGTTTTGTGTTGCCCTTCCTTGCGATCATCGCTATTCTTTTCGGTAGTGTCCTATCGTTACCTGACGCGCATGCTTCAGAAGGCGAAAGCTTCGTTCATGCGGCCGATCACGTTTATGCGCATGGGGCTGACCACTTCGATAGGAATGATCCCGAGCCGGACCATGATGGTCAGGATCATTCGGCAACGCATCATCACAATTGCAGCTTCGGTCTCGCCGATAGTGGAGTGTTGCTGGGGTCGCCCTTTGCGCGCACGAATAGCCTGAAGGGTCCGCTTGCGACTTCGATGCTCACCTCGCGCGCGCCGCCGGTTCTGATCCAACCTCCCAAAGCCTGACAGCAAATCATGTGCGAGTGCGCCTGCGCGCGCTCGATTGGTTTCAGTCAGGAGATACAATAATGCGGTGCTTTGCACTGGCCGCGGCCTTGATTGCCGTGTCCACGGGTTCGCCAGTATTGGCACAGGAAACAGTTACACTCGAGGAAGCGCTCGCTCGAGCGGGCGTCGGCATTGAAGGGGAAGATGACCCTTCCAGCAATCCACGGGTTTACGGCCCTCAGGCGGAGGCCGAAGCCGCGCGTGCGGCTATCGACCAAGCACGCCTCCGACCCAATCCCGAGCTATCGCTTGAGGCCGAGAACATCGCGGGCTCCGGCGCTTTCTCCGGGCTGCGATCGACCGAATATACCCTAGCGATCGGTCAGCCGCTCGAACTCGGCGGCAAGCGAAGCGCACGCATCGCGAGCGCACGCGCATCGTCCGATTTCGCCGGCTTGCAGAGCGAATTTGCCTTGTCGCAACTCGCTTTGGGGGTGCGCGAGCGTTATGTGCAGGCCGTCGCCGCAGGCCAGCGCCTCGTTCTCGCGCGGGAAATCGTCGAGCGAAACCGTGAACTGACGCGGATCGCC
Organism: Altererythrobacter xiamenensis; assembly: GCF_900177715.1. Classification (GTDB taxonomy): domain Bacteria; phylum Pseudomonadota; class Alphaproteobacteria; order Sphingomonadales; family Sphingomonadaceae; genus Erythrobacter; species Erythrobacter xiamenensis. The sequence goes on from NZ_FXWG01000003.1 coordinate 257,461, forward strand.
AACGTGCTTGTAGAGGTCGGGCGGGAGCCGCCTCTTCGAGCTATGCGTGCACAAGCTACGCTTGCCGAGGCGGAGGCCGAATTGCAGGCTGCACAAGCAGACGATTTAGCAGCACGTCAGGCGCTCGCGGCTCTCTGGGTATCCGGACAGCCCAATCCCGCAGTATCGAACGTCTTTCCTGACTTATCGCCGCCCCTTGCGCCGCCGGTTTCCGAAGATCCGTTGCAACTGCGCATTGCGGGCGCTCGAACCACCTTTGCTGAAGCCGAAATTGCGCGTGAGCGCTCGCTTGGCGTTCCCGACCCAACGCTGTCGGCAGGTGTGCGCCGTTTTGAGGAAAGCAGCGATCAAGCGTTCATCGTCGGGATTTCCATTCCGCTTCCCTTTCGCAACCGCAACCAGGGCAACATCGCAGCCGCCGAGGCGCAATACCGCGCGGCAAGCGCGAGCGAGGCGATAGCCGAGGCGGACTACCGCGTGGAGTTCGAGCGGACGCGAACGCTTTATCTGGCCGCCGAAACGCGTGTGGAGACCCTCTCCAGCGCATCCCTGCCGCAGGCTGAGGAAGCGCTCAGGCTCGTCGAAATCGGCTACCGCAATGGCAGATTTCCGCTGATCGAAGTTCTGGCGGCTGCCGAAGCGCGCGACGCCATTCGTGAAAATCTGATTCAGGCAGAAGAGACCCGCGGCCTGCTCGCGGCGCGGCTCATCTGGCTCACCACACAGTGAGGCCCATTTCCATGAAACGTAGCCATTTGATCGCCGCAATCGGTGTCCTGATCTTGCTGGCCGCCTTGGCCTGGGTCTTCTGGCCCGCTGACTCAAACGGGCCCGACCAGCAAGCGGAACAAGGTGAAAAGAGCGAAGTCCCCGAAGGCGTTCTGCTGATCGACGCGAAGCAGATCGCAGCTTCGTCGATAGAAATCGAAGCTGTCCAATTCGGCGCAGCAACGGAGCTTGTATTCCCAGCGACCGTCGCCGCGGCGCCGAATGCCAGCGCACGGATCGATGCGCGTGCATCCGGTGTGGTGAGGAGCGTGAACAAGATGCTGGGCGATTATGTCAGGCAGGGGGAGGCGATCGCGCGGATCGAGAGCGCTGATGCTGCCGGACTGGCTGCGCAGGTCGCTACCGCGCGTGCGCGGGTCAATGAACTGTCTGCGCTCTACGACCGCGAAAAGCGGCTGTTCGAGGCCAATGTGACGGCCCGGCAGGATCTCGAAGCGGCGCAGGCCAATCTGCAAGTGGCAAGATCGGAGCTGTCACGCGCACAAGCTGCATCCGCCGCTGCTGGTGTCAGCGGGGATGGACGTTCGCTGGCCGTGACGAGTCCGATTTCAGGGCAGATCACCAGCGCGCCGATCGTGCTTGGCTCCTACGTCTCCGCCGGTGAAGAGATGTTCCAGATCGTGAACGCGAGCGGCTTGCAAGTGCAGGTTGCTCTGCCCGCCAGTGATGCTGCGAGAATTAGGCCCGGCGACGAGGCAACGCTGGAATTCGGAGAGGAGCGGGAGATCGGCGGACGTGTGCGCTCGATAACCCCCGCGCTCGATCCGGAAAGCCGCAGCGCAACCGCAGTTATTTCGCTCGCTGGAGCGGTCCCCGGATTGCAGCCAGGCGCATTCTTGCAGGCGCGCATCCAGCCCTCAGGTGAAACCGATGCGACCTTGATCTCGGTGCCTGAATCCGCAGTTCAGATGGTCGAAGGCCGTGAAGTGGTGTTCGTTCGCACGCGTACCGGCTTTCGGGCGATGCCTGTCGTGACGGGATCGCGCTCGGGAGGGCGCATCGTGATCGAGTCCGGATTGCAGAATGGCCAGCGGATCGCGACCGAAAACGCCTTCCTGCTCAAAGCCGAACTCGGAAAAGAGGAGGCCGAACATGGACATTGATCGGTCTGAAAGCGGCTTCGAGGAGGAGCGCAGCAGCCATGATGGCGTGATTGGCAGCGTCCTAGACTGGTCTGTTCGAAACCGCTGGGCGGTCGTGGTTCTGGCCCTCTGCGTAGCGATTTGGGGGGCTTTCAATCTCGCCCGATTGCCCATCGATGCGGTGCCGGACATCACCAATGTTCAGGTGCAGATCAACACCGAGGCACCGGCGCTCTCGCCCTCGCAGATCGAAACGCAGGTAACCTTCCCTGTCGAAACCGGCATGGCCGGAATCGAGGGACTGGAGATGACCCGCTCGATCTCGCGCAATGGCTTTAGCCAGGTCACGGCGATCTTCGAGGAAGGCACGGATATCTATTTCGCGCGATCGCAGGTGGAGGAACGGCTCGCCACGCTCGCCTCTTCGCTTCCTGCAGGCGCGGAGCCGTCGATGGGTCCGATTGCGACCGGTCTCGGCGAGGTGTTGATGTATACCATCGAGTTTGAGCATCCGGGCGGAACCGATGCGCCCAAGGGTGGTGCTGTTGGCTGGCAGAATGACGGCAGCTTTGTCACGGACCGGGGCGAGCGATTGGACACGGCGGTGGCGAGAGCCGCCTATCTGCGTACGGTACAGGATTGGGTCGTCGCGCCGCTGATGCGTTCGGCCAACGGCGTGGCGGGCGTAGACTCGATCGGTGGCTTTGAGAAGCAGTACTTGGTGCAGCCAGACCCCGACCGCCTCAACGGCTACGGCGTTTCGCTCGACCAGCTGATTACCGCGCTGGAAGCGGCGAACCAGGCCGAAGGCGCCAACTTTGTCGAACGGGCTGGCGAAGCTCTTCTTGCACGGGTCGATTCCCGGCTGAATTCCGTAGAAGACATTGCGCAGGCAGTGGTGGCAACGCGCGAAGGTGTGCCGATCCGCGTCGGCGACGTGGCAACGGTCGAAATTGGCGGCGATCTCCGCACAGGTGCAGCCTCGCTGAATGGCGAGGAAGCCGTCGTCGGTACTGTGCTGATGCGCGCAGGCGAAAACAGCCGCACCGTAGCTGCGGGTGCTGCCGACAGGCTCGACGAGGTACGGTCGTCGCTTCCAGCAGGAGTTGAGGCGGAGATCGTCTACAACCGTTCGACACTCGTCGATGCGACCATCGTGACGGTACGCAACAACCTTGTCGAGGGCGCGCTGCTCGTCATTGTCGTTTTGTTCCTGCTGCTTGGAAACATCCGCGCCGCCATCATTGCAGCTCTGGTCATCCCTTTGTCGATGCTGATGGCAGCTATTGGCATGAACCGGCTTGGCGTATCTGGCAACCTGATGAGTCTTGGTGCGCTTGATTTCGGCCTGATTGTCGATGGCGCTGTCATCATCGTCGAAAACAGCATCGCGCGCCTCGCCGCAAGGCAGGAGCACGAGGGACGTTTGCTCACACTGCGCGAACGCCTTGCCGAGACGCGGGCAGCGGCGCATGAGATGATCAAGCCAACGGTGTATGGCCAGGCGATCATCTTTCTGGTTTTTGCGCCGCTCCTCACCTTCACCGGGGTTGAGGGCAAGACATTTTCGCCCATGGCCATCACGGTGATGCTGGCACTTGCCTCAGCATTCATACTCTCGCTTACTTTCGTCCCAGCGATGATCGCTCTCTTGCTGAACAAGAAAATCAACGAGCAGGAAGCAAAGCCCATCCGATTGGCGAAAGAGCGCTATGGTCCGCTGCTGCGCAGAGCGCTTGCCCGTCCATGGCCTGTCATCGGTACCGGAGTCGGCGTGTTCGCGCTCGCGGCGCTTGTCTTCAGCTTCATCGGCAGCGAATTTACACCGCAGCTCGACGAGCGTGATCTGGCTGTCCAGTCATTGCGTATTCCTTCCACCCCACTGGAGCAGTCGCTTACAATGCAGCGCCAGGTCGAAGCGCGATTGAAGCAATTCCCGCAGGTTGAGCTGGTATTCTCGCGCACCGGCACGGCAGAGGTCGCGACCGACCCTATGCCGCCGAACATCTCGGATGCCTATGTTATCCTCAAACCGCGCGAAGAATGGCCGGACCCCTCGCTGTCTAAGGATCAGCTTGTAAGCGAGATGGAAGAGGCGCTCGGTAATCTCGTTGGTAATCTCTACGAATTCAGCCAGCCCATCGAGCTGCGCTTCAACGAGCTCATCGCAGGCGTTCGCGGCGATGTCGCGGTCAAACTCTACGGGGATGATCTTACGGCTATGACTGCGGCTGCAAACCAGGTCGCGGTCGTGCTCCGCGGTGTCGAGGGCGCGGCCGATGTGAAGGTCCAGCAGGTTTCGGGTTTTCCGACGCTCGATATAGCCTTCGATAGGCCAACGATTGCGCGCTACGGCCTCACGGTCGAAGACGTGGCGCAGTCCGTTGCCATAGCGCTTGGAGGTCGAAACGCAGGGCTGGTGTTCGAAGGCGATCGACGTTTCGATGTCGTGGTCAGGCTATCGGATGCAAATCGCAATGACTTCGACCAGCTCGGATCATTGCCGATCGTGCTTCCCAATGGAGGAACCGTGCCGTTGCGCGCAGTGGCAAAGTTTCAGGTGATTGATGGCTTGGCCGAGGTCCGGCGCGAGCAGGGTCGCCGGCTGGTGATCGTATCCGCCAACGTGCGCGAGCGCGATCTTGGGTCATTCGTCGAACAGGCGCAATCCGAGGTCGCTGCAGGCGTTGATTTGCCTTCCGCATCGTTCATCGAATGGGGCGGTCAGTACCAGAACCTGCAACAGGCTCAGCAGCGTCTGCTGATCGTGGTTCCGCTCGCCTTCGGCGTCATCTTGTTGCTCCTGTATTTGGCGGTCGGCGGTTGGGTCCCTGCGCTGGCGGTGTTCAGCGCAATCCCCATGGCACTGGCTGGCGGGGTCTTTTTCCTGGCTATGCGCGGCATGCCTTTTTCCATCTCGGCAGCGGTGGGGTTCATTGCTCTCTCCGGAGTTGCGACGCTGAACGGCCTCGTCATGATCACAGCGATCAAGCAGCGTCTCGAACAAGGCTTGGAACTGGGCGACGCGATCATCGAGGGCGCGATCGCACGGCTGCGGCCAGTGTTGATGACAGCGCTTGTCGCATCGCTCGGCTTTGTTCCGATGGCGCTTGCGACGGGAACCGGGGCCGAAGTGCAACGTCCATTGGCTACGGTTGTCATTGGCGGGTTGATCACCGCCACCGCGCTCACCCTGTTCGTATTGCCAGCCATTGTAAGCCTGATCTTCGCGAGAAAACCGCGCGCGACCCAGGTTGAGACATCAGCAGCAGCGAGGAGCGACAGCTAGTGACACGGAATATCGAACTCGAACTATCGTCGCTTCTCCCGGACATTCCGAGCGACACCGACAGATGTATCGCTCGGCTGCAGTCGTTGCTCAGTTCGCGGGCCGGGGTGCATGCGGTCGAGGTCCTTGCAGGATCGAACAGTACACCTGCCCAGCTTGCAATATCTTACGATCCCGATCGTCTCACGATCGCGCGGATCAGAGAACTTGCGCACGTAGCAGGAGCGGAAATTTCCGGGCGCTACGGGCATGTTGTGTGGCAAACCGAGGGCATTAATTCGGTGCGCCGGGCGCAGACGGTCGCAGATCTGGTAGCCCGCGAATCCGGCGTACTTGAAGCAAATGCCGATGCGAGCGGAAAGCTGGTCGCCGAGTTCGACCGCCGGCGTACCGATGAGACCGCGATTGCCAATGCGCTGCAAGAACTGGGGGTTTCAATCAAGGCCGACAAAATCGCCGCAAATGCCAGGGATGCTGAAGAACACCGCCATGACGATAAAGATCATTCCGGGCACAGTCACGGCGGCATCTTCGGCGCTAATACTGAACTCTTTTTCTCGCTCGCTTCGGGCGCATTTCTCGCCATCGGCTTCGGGATCGAGAAACTGTGGGACGGGCATCCGGTCTGGCTGCCGTTCGCTTGCTATATAGCGGCATATTTCTTCGGAGGCTTCTTCACTCTCCGAGAGGCGTGGGACAATTTGCGCCTCCGCCGGTTCGAAATCGACAGCCTCATGCTTGTCGCCGCTGCGGGCGCCGCCTTTCTCGGGGAATGGGCCGAAGGCGCGCTACTGCTGTTCCTGTTCAGTTTCGGCCACGCGCTCGAACACTACGCGATGGGGCGCGCGAAGAAAGCTATCGAAGCGCTCGCCGAGCTTGCCCCGGACACCGCACGGGTAAAGCGCGGACCTGACGTAGTTGAGATCCCGGTCGAGGAGCTTGCGCTAGGCGACGTGGTAATCGTGCGTCCGAACGAACGCCTTCCGGCTGACGGCTTCATCTTGGACGGCGTCAGTGCCATCAATCAGGCTCCGGTGACCGGCGAAAGCGTGCCGGTCGACAAGAGCGCGGTTTCGGATGTCGCTTCTGCGCGCGCCAATCCTGACAATCTTGCGGATGACAATCGCGTCTTCGCGGGGACGATCAACGGATCGGGCGCGCTCGAAGTGGAAGTGACCCGGCGATCGAGCGATACGACCCTAGCCAAGGTCGTCCAAATGGTGAGCGAAGCCGAGGCTCAGCAATCTCCTACCCAGCGCTTCACGCAGCGCTTCGAGCGAATTTTCGTGCCTGCCGTGCTCGCTCTGGCCGGCCTGCTCCTTTTCGCATGGGTTGTCATCGACGAGCCGTTCCGCGACAGTTTCTACCGGGCGATGGCGGTGCTTGTGGCTGCTAGCCCGTGCGCTTTGGCGATCGCGACCCCGAGCGCGGTCTTGTCCGGAGTGGCCAGAGCTGCACGCAGCGGCATTCTGGTGAAGGGCGGCGCGCCGCTCGAGGATCTCGGTGCGCTCAAGGCCATCGCGTTCGACAAGACCGGTACTCTTACCGAAGGCGAACCCCGCATTACCGATGTCGAACCCGAGCAGGGTGTATCTGAAAACGAACTGCTTGCGATTGCTTCGGCGGCTGAAAATCTGAGCGATCATCCCCTGGCACAGGCGATTGTCAGGGACGGCAAGCAGCGGCTTGGCGATGAGACTCTGCCCGAAGCTACCAATCTCGAAAGCTTCACAGGCAAGGGCATCACCGCGCTTGTCGGCGGTGAGCGGGTGTGGATCGGAAAGCTCGAAATGTTCGGGCAAGACGGGGTCCCTCCGCTCAGTGCCGAACTGTCGGATGCTATCGAGGGCATGCGCGAGCGCGGGCGAACGACAATGGGCGTTCGCTCGGAAACGCGCGATCTCGGAGCGATCGGTTTGCTCGACACGCCGCGAGCGGCGGCAAAGGCGACGCTCGAAGCGTTGCGCGGCCTCGGGATCACCCGAATGATCATGATCTCGGGCGACGACCAAAGAGTGGCCGATGCGGTTGGAACGGAAGTCGGCCTCGACGAGGCCTGGGGCAATCTCATGCCCGATGACAAGGTCAAGGCCATCCGCAAGCTTGCCGGCCAGGACAAGGTTGCGATGGTCGGAGACGGGGTCAATGACGCTCCGGCCATGGCGAATGCCACCGTCGGGATAGCAATGGGGGCTGCCGGATCGGACGTTGCATTGGAGACAGCCGATGTCGCGCTGATGGCCGATGATCTCGCCCGACTGCCTTTCGCCGTCGATCTGAGCCGACAGACCCGGTCGATCATCCGGCAGAATATGATCGTCAGTCTTGGAATTGTTGTCGTGCTCATCCCGGCAACCATTTTCGGTCTCGGGATAGGCCCCGCTGTCGCGGTTCACGAGGGATCAACGCTGATCGTGGTCGCCAATGCGCTTCGCCTTCTGGCGTATAAAGAGAAGGGCAGCACAAAAGACATAGCGGAGAAGCCAGTATGAGCTGCAACGATGACTTCGATCTGGATTCGGCGGACAAACGACGCACATTGTGGATCGTATTGTGGCTCAACGTCGCAATCGCGGTTGGTTTCTTTGTCGTTGCCTATTTTGCGGACTCGAACGCGCTCTTGGCCAACGGGCTCGACAATTCTTCCGATGCATTTGTCTACGCGCTCAGTCTTCTGGCTCTCACCCGTTCGCAATCCTGGAAACGAGGGGCCGCGCGTTTCTCAGGCATCATGCTCCTGATCTTCGCCGGAGGTGTTATCGCCGATGCCGTCAGGCGTTTCATCGAAGGCTCGGAGCCGGGCGGCCTGATGATGATCGCCATGGCGGCCATCGCGGCGGTGGTGAACCTCATCTGCCTGCGCATGCTCCAGAAGCTTCAGCAAAAGGATGTTAATCTGCGCGCAGCGACCACCTTTAGCTTCAACGATTTCATATCGAACGGCGGCATCATCGTCGCCGGGATCATCGTTATGCTTACAGGCGCAAATTGGCCGGATCTCGTGGTTGGGATCGCGGTTGCTGGCATTGCCCTGTATGGCGGGATCGATATCCTTCTCGATGCGCACAGGGATAAGCATAAGGAAGCGGGCACCGAACATATCAAAGGCGACGAATTCGGAAGATGATGCTCGAAATTCGCATTTTGGTCGCTGGATTGCCTCGGCTCCGTATTCAGACTATCGCAGGTTCGTGAAGTTTGTTCGCGCCTTGACCCTGATTTGCTTCAGTTTCGGACTGTTTGTGCAGGTTGCTGCGCAAGCGGCCGTTCCGCAGAGCGATATGGCTGGGTCGGCTGATTGTGCTGAAATGGCGCAAAGCATGGCCGAGCACTGCATGTCTGAACACGCGATGCCCGAACAGATGGTTTCCGAAACGGACTCCACCGAACAGCATGGCTCATGCTGCGAGATGAGCCTCGATTGTCTCGTAGCCATGAATTGCCTCCCGCCGCTAGCGCTTGCGGGTCCGGGACTGGCGCATGCAGGACCGTTTCGTGTTGCGCCTACGTATCTGGCCGCTAGCGCCAGCAGGCTCGACGGCCAGCCTCGACCGCCGGAATCTCCCCCTCCACAAACTGAACTCACCATCTAGCATTTCCCGGGCGGTGCTCTGCGCCGTTTGCGAGCTTGACGGATTACTTGACTTGCGCCGTGTCGATTGACGCGTACGCCGCAGTCGTTCCCGGCCAGTTCGCTTTGAAAGAGTGAGAATTATGGATTGGCGAATTGGCTTGTTGCCGTTTTCGGCCCTGCTCAGCGCACAAGCTGCGCAAGCGCAGTCTGTCGGATACGAAGAAGCCCTTGCATCGGTAAGAGTCGAGCAACCCGCTCTAGAAGCTGGCGCGCTGCGTGTGCAATCACGGCGCGAGGCTGCGGAAGCGGCAGACGAGCTTCCTGACCCGCGTGTACGCGCAGGGGTTATGAATCTTCCGGTCAGCGGTCCCGCGGCGTTCGAGCTTGACCGGCAACTTCCTACGCAAGTCGCCATCGGTATCGAGCAGGAGATACCCAACCTCGCCCGCCGACGGGCGAAATTCGGCGTTGCCAGTTCGGAAGTGAGGCTAGCCGAAGCGCGCCTGGGTGTGACCGACCGTGATCTCCTCGCCGATGCGGGAACGGCTTGGGTGAGGCTCTATTATGCGCAGGCGCGGATTGAGCTTGCCCACGCCGCGCTGGACGAATTGAGGGCATTCGTACCCGCAGCGAACAGCGCCGTCGCCTCCGGGTCGGCCCGCCCGGCAGAGAGTCTGGCGATCCGGCGCGAACTGCTTGGGATCGAGGATGCAGCGACGTCGATCGAGGCCGAGCGCGAGACGGCGCAAGCGCAGCTTTCCCGATACATACCGTTCCCTGACCCGGTTGCCTTGGGTGAGGCTCCCACGGCGGCTCTGGATGAAAACCAGCTTCGCTTCGAACTGGAAGAGAATCCCGAACTCATTCTGGCCGATGCGGAACAAGATCGGGCCGAAGCCGGTGTGGCGCTCGCTCGCGCTGAAAAGCGGCCGGATTTTGGGGTGAGCGTCACCTATGGTCGTCGCGACCAGGCGTTTGGCGATGCGGTGTCGGTCATGGGGTCGATTACTCTTCCGATCTTCACCGACCGGCGGCAGAATCCGCGCATCGCCGCCGCCGAAGCCGATGCCGCTGCCGCTTTGGCCGACCGCGAGGATCGCAGGCGCGCGCTGGTTGCGGATTTCGAAGCCCATCTCGCCACTTGGCGCAGCACTACGCGCCAATGGCGCCGCGCGCGTGATGAACTTCTTCCGCTCGCGCGTGACCGCGTTGAGCTCGAGACAGCCAGCTTTGCGGCCGGGCGTGCCGATCTCGTCGATGTGATTGCGGCGAAATCCGCACTTGCCCTGCTCGAGCTGGAAATTCTCGAACGCGAACAGGCGGCGGTGCAGGCGGCGGTCAAACTACAACTCACATACGGGGAGGGCAGGCCATGAACTCCGTGCTCGAACGATTTACGCAGCGCCAACGCTTGTTTGCGGCTGGGCTAGGTATTGCCCTTGTCAGCCTGGCTGCTGGCTACGGTCTTCACATGCTCGGCGGCGAGAGCAGCGGGGCTGGGTCGGCGACGGATACTGACTGTGAGGACGTGCTCTATTGGTACGATCCGATGGTGCCCGGACAACGCTTTGACGAGCCCGGTAAGTCGCCCTTCATGGACATGATGCTGGTTCCCAAGTGCGCGGGAGAAGCTGCGGAAGCGGGCGTCCGGATCGATCCGGGCCTTGTCCAGAATTTCGGCATTCGCACTGCAGCGGCCGAGTTCGGAGTTCTCGAGCCGGAAATCACCGTGACGGGCGTCCTCGCGTACAACAGCCGGGATGTTGCCATCGTCCAGCCAAGAGCGGGCGGATATGTCCAACGCACCTATGGTCTTGCACAGGACGATGTCGTGCGTCGCGGCGCTCCGATAGTCGACATTCTTGTCCCTGACTGGGGCGGCGCGCAGCGTGAATACATTGCTGTGCTCGATACCGGCGATCAGGCACTTGCAGACGCGATGCGGCAGCGCATGCGCTTGCTCGGCATGACCGATGCAATGATCGCGTCGGTTGAACGCACACGCAGAGCTCAAAACACGATCACCGTCACGGCTCCCGTGGGCGGTGCCGTAACAATGCTTGGGGTGCGCTCGGGCATGACTGTAATGGAAGGTCAGACTTTGGCCGAGATTACGGGCTTTACGCCGATATGGCTTGAAGCTTCGGTTCCTGAAGTCCAGGCCGCAAATGTCCGGCAGGGCCAGCCCATCAGTGCGACCTTGGCAGCGTATCCGGATCAGCGATTTGCGGGACGGATTGTTGCCATCCTTCCAAGCGCCGATGCCGCGAGCCGAACCATCACCGTTCGGGCTGAGCTACCCAATCCGCGCGGCAGGTTGAAACCGGGGATGTTCGCGCAGGTGTCGCTTTCACCCGACACACGGCGAGCCTTGCTGGTACCGTCGGAGGCGGTCATTCGAACCGGACGCCGAAATCTCGTGATGCTCAAGCAGGATGAAGGCGCGTTCCTGCCTGCTGAGGTCGAAATCGGGCGCGAAGCGAATGGCAGGACAGAGATACTCGCAGGCCTTACGGAGGGCGAGCAGGTCGTCACTTCAGGTCAGTTCCTGATCGACTCCGAAGCAAGTCTTAGCGGGATCGACGTCAGGTCGATCGATGGGACCATGAGCATGGCGTCGGAAGGCTCGCCAAACATGAGGACGTACACCGCTACGGGAAGAGTGACGAAAATCGCTGGTGCTTCGATCACTCTCAATCACGCGCCGGTTCCCGCTCTCGAATGGCCGAGCATGGTCATGCCCTTCGCACTCGAAGACGCCGCTCTAGTTGACGGTATTGAACCGGGCGACAAGGTCGAGTTTACGTTCTCGCAGCACGACACCGGTCCGCGTATCGAATCCATTCGGGCGACCGACCGATGATCGCGCGCATAATCGATGCATCGATCGCCAATCGGTTTTTCATCGTTCTGGCGGCTATCGCGGTCACGCTGGCTGGCTTCTGGGCGGTGCGCGCAACGCCTGTCGATGCGATCCCCGATCTGTCTGATGTGCAGGTCGTGGTGCGGTCTAATTATCCGGGCCAAGCTCCGCGCATCGTTGAGGATCAGGTCACATACCCGCTCGCAACGACGATGCTCTCGGTGCCGGGCGCGGAAACGGTGCGCGGCTATTCGATGTTCGGCGACAGCTTCGTCTATGTGATCTTCGAGGACGGTACGGACCTCTACTGGGCGCGCTCGCGCGTGCTGGAATATCTCAACCAAGTGCAAAACGAATTGCCCGAAGGTGTGACAAGCTCGCTGGGGCCGGACGCGACGGGGGTGGGCTGGATTTACGAATATGCTCTCGTCGACCGAACGGGGAACAGCGATCTTGCTGGGCTCAGAAGTCTTCAGGACTGGTTCCTGCGCTATGAGCTCCAGACCATCCCCGGCATTGCAGAGGTTGCAAGCGTTGGCGGCATGGTCAAGCAGTACCAGGTCGTGCTGGAACCCTACCGGATGGCTTCGCTTGGCGTCACATACAGCGATGTCGTGCGTGCCATCCAGGCCTCAAATCAGGAGGCCGGCGGATCGGTGGTTGAAATGGGCGAGGCCGAATTCATGGTCCGCGCTTCGGGCTATCTCACATCTCTCAACGACTTCAGACAGATTCCGCTGAAATCGGTGGGTAACGGTATCCCCGTCACCTTGTCCGATGTCGCCACGATCCAGCTTGGCCCCGAAATGCGGCGAGGAATCGCCGAACTCAATGGCGAAGGCGAGGTCGCAGGCGGTATTGTCGTGCTCAGACAGGGTGAGGATGCGCGGGCAACCATCGCGGCTGTCGAAGAGAAGCTCGACGTGCTCCAGGCCAGTCTTCCCGAAGGGGTCGAGATTGTCACGACCTATGATCGTTCGAAGCTGATCGATGCCTCGATCGAAAACCTGACCGGAAAGCTCATCGCCGAGTTTATTATCGTCGCGATCGTTTGCGCGCTATTCTTATGGCATGTGCGGTCAGCATTGGTGGCGATCGTCACGCTTCCATTGGGGGTGCTGGCGGCCTTTATCGTGATGCGTTTTCAAGGGGTCGATGCGAACATCATGTCCTTGGGCGGCATAGCCATCGCAATCGGCGCGATGGTCGACGCTGCCATCGTCATGATCGAGAACGCGCACAAGCATATCGAGCATTGGGAAGAGGACCATCCCGACGAGCAGATGTCCAACGATGAACGCTGGAAACTGATTGCGGACGCATCGAAAGAGGTGGGGCCAGCGCTGTTTTTCAGCCTCCTGATCATAACCCTATCGTTCCTGCCGGTGTTTACTCTGCAGGCGCAGGAAGGCCGCCTTTTTTCCCCACTGGCCTTTACCAAGACCTATGCCATGGCGGCGGCCGCCATTCTGTCGGTGACACTGGTTCCCGTACTCATGGGCTGGCTGATCCGCGGCAAGATACCCAAGGAGGACACCAACCTCCTCAATCGCTTGCTGACCAACGCCTACCGGCCCGGTCTTGATTGGGTAATGCGCCGACCGAAAACCACATTGGTTGTGGCAGGCCTCGTATTCCTTACAGCGCTGGTCCCGTTCACCCGCCTTGGAGGAGAATTCCTGCCGCCGCTCGACGAAGGCGACTTGCTTTATATGCCAAGCGCGTTGCCTGGTCTGTCTCCTGGTGAAGCGTCGGCATTGCTTCAGCGGACTGATCGACTGATCAAATCCGTACCCGAAGTCGACACCGTGTTCGGCAAGGCAGGACGCGCGGATACCGCAACAGACCCGGCGCCGCTCACGATGTTCGAGACGACCATCCGGTTCAAACCTCGAGAAGAGTGGCGACCCGGAATGACGCCGGAGAAGCTCGTCGAAGAGCTTGATCGTGCGGTGCAGGTGCCGGGGCTCGCCAATGTCTGGGTGCCCCCGATCCGCAATCGCATCGACATGCTCGCGACCGGTATCAAGAGCCCGATAGGCGTGAAAGTGTCTGGCGAGAACCTTGGCGAGATCGAGCGCGTGGCGTTGCAGGTCGAGAATGTCGCAAAACAGGTTCCCGGCGTCAGCTCCGCTTTGGCAGAGCGTCTTTCGGGAGGCCGCTATGTCGATGTGGACATCGACCAGGTCGCTGCGGCGCGTTTCGGGCTGAATATCGCCGATGTTCAGCAGATTGTGTCAGGCGCGATCGGCGGCGCGAATATCGGCAGAACGGTCGAAGGATTGGCGCGATATCCCATCAATGTGCGCTATCCGCGCGAGATCCGCGACAGCCTCGCAGAACTGCACGCGCTGCCTTTGCTAACCCCCTCTGGCCAGCAAATTACGCTCGGCACCGTAGCGCAGGTGAGCGTCAGCGATGGCCCCCCGATGCTCAAGAATGAGCAAGGCCGTCTCATCAGCGTGGTCTATGTCGATACGCGCGGGCGCGATTTGACCTCGGTCGTAAGCGATCTTCAGGCGGCAGTTTCAGAGGGCGTCGATCTGCCTGCCGGTGTAAGCATTTCCTACGCGGGCCAGTTTGAATATCTCACCCGCGCCAATGAGCGGTTGCAGGTCGTCGTTCCCGCGACGCTCGGCATCATTTTCGTTTTGCTGTACCTGATCTTCCGCCGCTTCGACGAAGCGCTACTTGTTATGGGCACGCTGCCCTTTGCCCTCACCGGCGGCTTCTGGCTGCTCTATCTGATGGGCTACAACCAGTCTGTTGCGACATCGGTGGGTTTTATTGCGCTTGCCGGTGTGTCTGCCGAGTTCGGCGTCATCATGCTGATCTACCTCAAGTCTGCGCTGGCCCGGCGCAGCGGTGCCCTCGATGCGGACGGCGTGGGCGAAGCCATCAGGGAGGGTGCTCGTCTGCGCGTGCGTCCCAAGGCGATGACCGTGGCCGTCATTCTTGCCGGTCTCTTCCCTATCCTCATTGGAACCGGCGCAGGTTCGGAGGTCATGAGCCGCATCGCCGCGCCGATGTTGGGCGGCATGATCACCGCGCCGCTGCTTTCGATGTTCGTTATCCCCGCCGCATATTTGTTGATGCGGCGCCCCCGGCCCGAACGGCCAACCCAACCGCAAGGAGAAGAAGAATGCGTACCACAACCCTCATGAGCCTACTGGCCTTTCCGCTGGCGCTGGCGGCCTGCGATTCTGGCCAGGACACTGCCGACATGAACGACATGCCGATGGCAGAAAATGAAATGATGATGGACGGCGAGGATATGCCAATGATGGAACCTGGCAGCGAAATGCAAACCGTCAGCGCAGAAGGCACGGTCACTGCAATCGATGCCGAAGCGGGCACGATAACCGTCGACCACGGTCCGGTCCCAGCGATCGAATGGCCTGCGATGACCATGGCTTTTGAAGCCGATGAGCAACTGCGCAGCGAAGTAAGCGTCGGTGAGGGAATTGCCTTTGAATTTCGTACTGGTTCTGAAGGCAGTGTGATCACGTCGATCACGAAGGAGTAAATCGGTTGGGTGGTGCCAGGCAAATCTGGTGCCGCCCATCGCGAAACAGGAGGAGCATGATCCGGATACCGCGCATCACCCAGGCATTCCCCGTGGACCGCCGCACACTGATCAAAAGCGCTGGTTTTGCTGCTGCAGGCTTTGCCGCGTTCCCGCTTGCGGGATGCAAGGCGCAAGACGCATCGATGCTGGACAGCACTGACGGGTCCAATCCACTCGCTATACCGCCCTTGCAGCGTGGCGAGATTGAGCAGGGCGCACGGGTTTTCCGCCTGTCTTTGACACCGGGCCAGAAGGAATTCGTCCCCGGTGTTGCTTCGCCCACCATCGGCATCGACGCACCCTATCTGGGACCGACGCTTGAAATGCGCCGGGGCGAGTGGGTGCAGTTTCATATCGACAACAAGCTGGCCGAAGGCGCTACGGTCCATTGGCATGGTTTCGAACTTCCTGCCGCAGCCGATGGCGGACCGCATCAGTTGATCCGTCCCGGCGAACGCTGGAGCCCCTCTTTCGAAGTTCGCCAGCGGGCTTCGCTCTACTGGTGTCATTCGCATTTGGAACGCGAAGCCGGGCCGCAGGTCTATGCCGGGCTTGCCGCGCCGATTTTTGTTCGCGATGACGAGGAAGAGCGCCTCGACTTGCCGAGCGACTATGGCGTCGACGACATTCCGCTGATCGTGCAGGACCGCGTCATCGATGGATCCGGCCGCTTGGTGTACCCGCTGAGCGTGCACACGCGGATGATGGGCGTGCGCGGGAGCCGGATATTCGTCAACGGCACTGAAAACGCTGTGTTCGACGCACAGACAGGCCAATTGCGGCTGCGCATCCTCAATGGATCGAACGCCCGCCTTTACGATCTTTCGCTCGAAGGTGATCGTTCGATGCAACTGATCGCGAGCGATGGCGGCTTGCTCGATCGTCCGCACATCGTCCGCTCGGTCAGGCTCGCCCCGGGGGAGCGCGCGCAGGTAATTATCGATCTCTCGGAAGGACGCCCGCTTCGCCTTCTTGCCAGCAGTCCCGAAAACGCCATGGACATGATGGGCGGACGCGGAATGATGGGCGGCGGGATGACGGGGCGCGGCGATAGCGGCGATGCTTCCGCAGACGTGTTTCAAATCCTCGATATCAGGCCGGCAAGTTCGGCCCAGCGCATCAGGGTGCCGACACAACTGGCATCGCTTGCTCCACCCGACCTGTCGTCAGCCGTCCGAACCCGGCGTTTCGTTCTCGACATGGGCATGATGGGCGGCGGAATGTCCATTAACGGTGCTGCGATGGACATGAATGTGATCAACGAACGTGTGCCGGTCGGCCAATGGGAAATCTGGGAGATCGCCAACGCTTCGATGATGGCCCACCCGTTTCATATCCATAACGTCCAGTTTCGTGTGATCGACCGCGATGGCCGAGCGCCCCCACCATTGGAAACCAGTTTGAAGGATACCGTGATCGTCAACCCGCGCGAGCAGGTACGCCTTCTCCTGCGTTTTGAAGAACACACCGACCCAGACCTGCCCTACATGTATCACTGCCACATTCTCGAACACGAGGATGCAGGCATGATGGGGCAGTTCGTAGTCGTGAAGAGCTAGGAAGGACAGGCGATGAGCAAGAACGAGAGCGTAATCGAGGGTACTGCGATCGACCCGGTTTGCGGCATGAGCGTTGCAATCGACGGGGCTCAGCATATCGCGACGCATGATGGCGCGAAACACTATTTCTGTTCGCCGCGCTGTCACGACAAGTTCGTCACCGATCCCGAGCTCTATCTCTCGGGCGCGCATCTCGACGCGGTCGAGGATGTGCCCGAAGGCACGATCTACACCTGCCCGATGCACCCTGAAATCCGCCAGCCCGGGCCAGGTTCATGCCCGATTTGCGGCATGGCGCTCGAACCGGAAACGGTTTCGCTGGGCGATGGCCCCGACCCCGAACTGGTCGACATGCGGCGTAGGTTCTGGTGGAGCGCACTGCTTACGCTGCCTCTGTTCGTCTACGCGATGAGCGACATGGCACCGGGGCTCAGTTTCGACGGGCTGATCGAACCTGCCTGGGCGCAATGGGCGCAGTTTGCCCTTGCCACACCGGTTGTTCTTTGGGGAGCCTGGCCGTTCTTCGTTCGGGCCATCCAGTCGCTCAAGACGCGCAATCTCAACATGTTCACGCTGATCGGGTTTGGCGTTGCCATCGCCTATCTGTTCAGCGTGGTGGCGACGGTCGCGCCCGATCTGTTCCCTGCAGCGTTCCGCGACCATTCGGGACGGGTCGGGGTCTATTTCGAGGCGGCAGCGGTCATAACCACGCTTGTCCTGCTCGGACAGGTCCTCGAGCTCAAGGCCAGGGGCTCGACCTCGAGCGCCTTGCGCGCATTGCTCGAGCTGGCACCGCCCAGCGCGGTCAAGATCTTCGGCTCCGGCGATGAGCGCGAGGTGCCGCTCGACCAGCTGGCCACAGGCGATCGTCTGCGCGTCCGCCCCGGCGATAAGGTTCCGGTCGATGGAGAAATCGAGGAGGGATCGAGCGCCATCGACGAATCCATGATCAGCGGCGAACCGCTTCCGGTCGCCAAACAGGCTGGCGACACAGTCATCGGCGGCACAGTCAACCAGACTGGTGGGTTCATTATGCGCGCAACCGGCGTGGGCAAGGACACGATGCTGTCCAAGATCGTCCAGATGGTGGCCGAGGCGCAGCGCAGCCGCGCACCGATCCAGCGACTGGCGGATCAGGTGGCGGGCTGGTTTGTGCCTGCGGTGGTGGTGATAGCCATCGCCACCTTCGTGGTCTGGGGAATCTGGGGTCCCGCACCTGCGCTTGCCTACGCATTGGTCAATGCCATTGCGGTCCTGATCATCGCTTGTCCCTGCGCGCTTGGTCTCGCTACGCCGATGTCGATCATGACCGGCACGGGCAAGGGTGCCCAGCATGGCATCCTGATCCGCAATGCCGAGGCGCTGGAGACACTCGAGAAGATCGATACGCTAGTGGTCGACAAGACCGGCACGTTGACGATGGGCAAGCCCGATCTGGTGGCGGTGACGCCAGCAGAAGGAATCGACGAAGCCGATTTCCTGGCTGCGGTTGCAGGCGTCGAAATGGGGAGCGAACATCCGCTGGCCCACGCCATCGTCGAAGGTGCGCGGACGCGCGGGGTCTCGCCCGCCAATGCCACGGATCTCGCTTCGACGACCGGGGAAGGTGTTGAAGCCAATGTCCAGGGCCGCCGGGTTGCGATCGGCAATGAGAAGATGATGCGGCGCGTCGGGATCGATGACGAGGCCTGGCTCGGCACGGCCGAAAGTGGCCGCAGGCAGGGTCAAACAGTGATGTTCGTGGCATTCGATGGCCGTCCGGCAGGGCTCATCGCGGTGGCCGATCCGATCAAGCCTACCAGTGCAGCGGTCATTGCGGCACTGCACAAGCGCGATATCCGGGTCGTTATGCTCACGGGCGACAGCCGCGGCACTGCCGAAGCGGTCGCCCGTGAAATGGGAATCGACGAAGTGCATGCGAATGTCTCGCCCGAAGACAAGCACCGCAAGATCGAAGAGCTGAAAGCGCAAGGTCGCCGGGTCGGCATGGCCGGGGACGGGATCAACGATGCTCCTGCGCTGGCTGCCGCCGATGTTGGTATTGCGATGGGCACCGGCACCGATGTCGCAATCGAAAGCGCAGGCGTGACGCTGGTTCGCGGCGACCTGACAGGAGTGGTGCAGGCCATCGTGCTGTCGCGTGGGACGATGCGCAACATCCGGCAGAACCTGTTTTTCGCCTTCGCTTACAACACACTCGGCATTCCGGTCGCGGCAGGCGTGCTGTATCCCTTCTTCGGAGTGCTGCTCAGCCCGATGATTGCGGCCGCAGCCATGAGCCTCTCTTCCGTATCGGTGATAGGCAATGCGCTGCGGCTGCGGGGTCTGCGCCTCGAAGTCTGACAGGCCAAACTTCAGCCATGCGCGTTTTTCCAAGCGCCCATGGAACCGAGATAGATGTCGAGGCGCTTGAAGCCCTGGCTTGCGAGCCAGCCTGCCGCAACGCTCGCCCGCATGCCGCTCGCGCACATCAGCGTGTAGTGGCGGTCGCGGTCGAGCTCTTTCCATCGCTTGTTGAGCTCGCCAACATAGATATGCTCTGACCCGTCGATGCTTGCATCTTGTCGTTCGTCCGCGTCGCGCACGTCGAGCAAAGTCCATTCGCAGCTGTCTTGATCGAGCCTGCGCGCGACTTCCTCGGTGCCAATCATGGGAATGCTGCGCATCGCTTTGCCCTGAGCAGCGGCTGGAACCACGCCGACATAGCCGCCGACAACATTATCGAGACCGATGCGCACCAGATGGGCCATGGCGTGGGCTAGCTGGTCTTCCTCGGAAGCGACGAGGGCAATCCTGTCGCCTTCACCGAGGAACCATCCGGCAAAGGCCGGTATCATTCCCACCGGAAGGCACATGGCACCCGGCATATGACCGGCGGCATAGGCGAGCGGCTCGCGCACATCGACCAGGTGATCGGCGCCGCTCTCGCGAAGGTCGTCCAGCCCCAGACGCCTTGGCCGCATAATCCGCGGCGCGGCATCGGCCCCTTCGAGGTTAAGCCGTTCCATCAGCCGGAAATAGGGAGGTTGGTAGTGGTGTTCTGCTACCTTCGCCTTGATGAACTCATCGCGGTCGGAGATGCGCAGGCGCGGGTTGTTGCGCCGCTCGTGGCCGATTGTCGAGAATTCCCGGTCCGCCATTCCCGACCCGCAGACCGAGCCCGCACCATGCGCCGGGTAGATGATCGCCTGGTCGCCGAGGCGGCAAAGTTTCTGCAGGGAGTCGAAAAGAAGGCCCGCGACTTCTTCCTTGCGCTCGGGATAGAAATCGGTGCGTCCGACATCGCCGACGAACAAGGCATCGCCGGTAAAGACGCCGACCGGTCCCTCGGAATATTCGCTGTCATGGATGACGAAAGCGAGATGATCGTCGGTGTGTCCAGGTGTTTCAAGCACTTCGATCTTCAATTGACCCAGCTCGAAACAATCGCCTTCGCGCGTAGTGTTGGCGAAGGCCACGTTTCCGGCCGGATTGGGACCGTGGTGAACCGTCGCACCAGTCAAGTCCGCAAGGATCGGCGAGCCGCTGAGCAGATCCTCATTGCGATGGGTTTCGAAGATATGCGTTATCTCCAGCCCTTCAGCCCGGGCCCTTTCGACATAGACCTCGAAGTCCCGGCGCGGATCGATGACCGCTGCCTGTCCGCCCGAACCGATGATGTAGGAAAGGTGCGAGAGGCCAGGGGTTTTGATCTTCTCCAGAAACATACAATTTTCCTTGTCTGTTGCTCAAAACTTGTAGCGTTCGGGCTTGTTACAGAACGATAAATGATACGACGCTCAATCGATACCGAGTTCGGCCTTGATGGCACCAGGACTTTCGAAACGTTCGGCTTCGGGCCTGCCGATGGCAGGCTTTGCGTTGATCCAGGTGTCTTCGCACACGAATTCAAGCAGGCTCGCCGCGAGATCAGCATGACGGCACCGGAAACAGCCTTCCGCCAGCCGCTCGTCCGTAATCACGGCGTCGCCAGTGTAAGGCTCATCCAGCAGCCAGCCCGGCCGTGCGGCCGTCCATTTAATACCTTGGGCGTCGCTGAGCATCACTTCCATGGAGCGCATCTGCTCGAGTATATTGAACAATGCAGGCTTGGCAGTGAGTTCAAACCAGGCCGGGACGCTCGACTGATGTTCGACGAAGGCAGCGGAGATTACGGCAATGCGGTCGATCTTCGCTTGTGCCATCGCCTCGAGCAGGTTGCGCGTGCCATCGGTATAGAGCGGCGGTGGATCGATCGCATTGCCCGGACCGAAAGCGACACCGAGGGTCGAGATAACCGCGCGGCAGCCATCGAGATCGCCCGCGAAATTATCCGACAGCACATCGCATTCGATATATTCGAAGTCGCCCACCCGCTCGCCTGGCCCAGGCACGGTGTGTTCAAAGGCGCGGATCGGTATGTCTCGGGCAATGGCACGCCTCAAGAGCTCGGTGCCGGTCTTCCCGCCTGCGCCGAAGACAGCGATGGGCCTCGTATCGGTCATCTGCTTGTTCCTGTAAAAATGGTGAGGGCGACGAAGGGCGGAGGCGCGGGCGCATGGGTTAGCCGACGGCCCGCCCATGCGCCCTGCCAGTATCAGGCTCCGTCGGCCGGACAGGTGGTATAACCCCAAAAGCCGAACTCATCCTTGGCTCTTGGTGCTGCCACGATCATCTCCTGCATTTGCAGGCCCGCATCGCCTTCATCATCCAGCATGCGGGTTTTGATCCGAAGCTCGCCGTTCGCATAGCTGCCAGGGCCATCGGCGGTCACGGGGATCAATTTGCCATTGATCTTGATCGCTCCGCCCCCGTCACCGTCATAGACAAACGAGGGAAAGGCCACTTCGGTCAGGCGGAACTGGCAGGCCTGTCCTGCGCCCAGAGCAGCAAGGTCCGCGTCATTCATGGTCCCGGGAAGCATGAGGCCCGGGTCAACATTTGCCAGTGCACTGGCCGCGTCCTCGATCGGCGCGGCAGTGGCAGGCGGGTCGAGCTGGGCTTCGCGGTCGTTGCCCGGAGCGGTGTTCGAATTGCAGGCGGCAAGCGGCAGCGCGATGAGCGCCGTGAAAGCTATCTTGTTCATGGCTGCATCTCCTCGGGCAGGCGTTCTTCGGTTCGAGGACCGTTCTGCTCGATATCGTCTATGAGGTATTTCATCTCGGCGATTTCGCGGCGCTGTGCGACAATGATGGCCTGCGCGAGTTCGCGCACGCGAGGATCTTTCAGGCTCGCGCGTTCGCTGGTCATGATCGCGATTGAGTGGTGCGGGATCATTGCTGCCATATATTCGGTATCGTCAACGGTGGTCTGGCTGCGCACCAGCCATAGTGCGAGCGCGAACACAAAGGCCCCGACGCCCAGGATGATCAAGTTCTTGGTCCGGTCCTTGTACATGCCCCACATGAAGAGCAGCATGACAACCATCATCATCGCGCCCATGACGAACATCATCCAGAAGCGCGTTTCGCTCCAGAAAAGATCATCGACGGTAAAGGTGTTGGCATACATCAGGAAGAACATGATCACGGTCGAGGTCGACACCATGGCCATGAATCGCCAGTAGCTGCCGCCCCCTCCCTTGTCCGAGTGGGAGGTCTTTTCGGTCATGCTTTTTCTCCTTTTTGCATCATGGTCCAGAATAGCTGCGCCGAGCAGCTGATGAGAGCGAAGCCGGTAAGGGCCTCGACGCCGGCGAGAACTCTCAGGTGCTCGGTCGGATAAATGTCGCCCAGGCCCAGTGTGGTCACGTTGATGAGCGAGAAATAGAAGTAGTCCATCCAGTGCATGGAAGGCGCCTTGTCGAACCCTCCCAGGCCCCATTGCGCGCCCAGCCAGAAACCTGCGGCAAAAAGGATCGCGACCAGGAAATGCGACGCGAGCACGAGTAGCGAGACTGCAAGCTTTCCCAGCGTATCGCGGCGGCGATCGAGAAGCCGGTGGCCGACACCCAGAATGGCAAGGTGGGAAGCGACGGCTGCAAGGAACAGAAAGACGGCGAGAAGGAGCGCGGTGATCATGCGAGAAGCTTCGCGCCCATCCACAGACCCATTCCGATCATGAACAGATTTTCGGTCAGCGAGACGAAGCCGAGCGGCACATTGCTGCCCCCACCGACGCAAGCGCATTTGAGCTCACGCTTGTCGATGTAGACAGCCTTGAAGACGCTGACAGTGCCGACGGTGCCAATGAACAATGCCAGCGGGGCCGAGAGCCAGGTCAGCGCGCCTGCGGTCATCAGAATGCCGGCAGCGGCTTCGCCGAACGGGTAGACGAAGCCATAGGGCACCCAGCGCCGTGCGAGCAGATCGTAGTTGAGGAACATTGTCGAGAAACTGCGCACGTCCTGAAGCTTCTGGACGGCGAGCAGGGTCATCGACAGGCTGACGAACCATTCCGCGGCCCGGACGGTGAACAGATCGTCAAAAAACGCCCAGCTCAGCCCTAGCGCGAGCAGCAGCGCGACCGCGAAAATCGCAATGACCGGCTGATAGCTGGTCTCGCCTTCCTCTGGCTGCGAACGGCTCTTGCCGAAGAACTCGCGGACATCGTCATAGCCGCCAGTGCGCTTGTCTTCGATAAAGGTCTGCGGGGTGGTCTCGACGTTGTGCTTGTCCTTGAATGCGTCGGTTTCCTCCCTGCTGGTCAGGTGATGATCCTCGACCTCGAAGCCTTGCCGTGTGAGGAGATCGACCGTCTTGATGCCATAGGGACAGACATGGTCCTCCATGACCATACGGTAGACCGCCGCTGTTCGGGTCGTCATGAATCGCTCCATCTGTTTTGCCTGACGTTTCTCGTGCTCAACGCCGGTTTTCGGTGAACGGTTTCGAAAGAGCCCGGCGTAAAAGCGGCAAAGCTGGTTGAAGAAGGTGCCATCACCTTTTCTCTCCTGACCCATCATCTTCAGGAGATGCGGGCGCTTCGGAATTGCGCGAGAGGTAGATCCATTCTCCCACGAAGACTGCGACGATGCCGATCGCCGCGTAGGCGACAACGGCAGGATCGCTGCGCAATTTGGCCGCGGTAAAGGCTGCGAGGACCACGCCATCTGCCGCGAGCGCTGTCAGAAGTATTGTTGCGCGCGCGCCGACTTCCTTGCGCAGGTGGCGCAGGACGCCCCAGTGAACCAGCATATCCATGACGAGGTAGAAGAAGGCGCCCAGCGAGGCGATCCTTGACAGATCGAACAGGACCGCAAGCGTCCCGGCAATGACCACCGTATAGACCAGCATGTGGCTGCGAATCCCGCCGCTCATGCCGAAATGGCTGTGCGGGATCATCTTCATGTCGGTCAGCATCGCAAGCATGCGCGACACGGCAAATACGCTCGCTATCACGCCCGAAGTGGTGGCGGCGATCGCGATCGCCACGGTGAAATAGAAGCCCAGTTCTCCCAGCGCCGGACGCGCCGCAGCCGCGAGCGAATAATCGCGCGCCTCGACGATCTCGGATATGCTCAGGCTCGAACCCACCGCCACTGCGACAAGCAGATAGATCACGATGCAGACGGCTATCGAGATCATGATGGTTCGGCCGACATTCTTGTGCGGGTCAACGATTTCGCCGCCGCTATTGGTAATCGTGGTGAAGCCTTTGAAGGCGAGGATCGAGAAAGCAACCGAGGCGAGCAGGGCTTCTGCATTGGTCAGCGAAACGGACTGCGAAAATGCGCCTGATGAAAATCCGCTGGCCCAGATCGCCGCGACTGCGAACAGCGCGATACCGCCGATCTTGATGGCGGACATGATGAGCGAGAAGCCGCTTACCGACTTGTTGCCCGCTGCATTGACGAGATAGGCGAAGATGATGAGTGCAAGCGCTGCCAGCGAAACGAGCCACCCGCTGCTTTCGAGGCCAAACGGGCGCAGCGCGTAAGTCGCAAAGGTGCGGGCCACGAGGCTTTCATTGATGACCATCGACAGAGCCATCAGGAGCGATGCCGACGCGGCAATGACGCCGGGTCCGTAGGCCTTCTGCAAGATCATCGCGATGCCGCCCGAAGACGGCCATTTGTTCGACATCTTGATATAGCTGTAGGCCGCCAGCGAAGTTACCAGCGCGCCGGCGATGAAAGACAGGGGGAAGAGCGGACCGGCGAGCTCGGCGATCTGCCCGGTCAGCGCGAATATGCCGGCACCGATCATGACGCCGGTACCCATCGCAACGCCGCCCAGCAGGGTTATCGAGCCAGCCGTTTCGCTTTGATTCTCGTGCTCATGGTCTTGCAAGACTTTCCCCTGTCGATGGTCTCCCGTGAAAGAAAGATTATGTCGACCAGTACGTTCGCCCTTGCCGCGTCCCTCAAAAAACTTTCAGGACAAAGCCGGAGAGTTGCGTTTTGCTCGGGGCGCTCGAGCAAATTGCGGCCTAAAGCGGACTGCCTGCGCGACCGAAAAACGCTCCGCGAGTTTCAAGGCAAGCGGCCATCGCCGCCGATCTGCTACGTCCTGAATCGGTTCCGGAAAAATCGCAGCATTGGCACCCCAATGATCGCGATGTACCAACCGTACAAAAAGCTGCCGAGAGCGCCTGCCAGAAAGCCCGAGATGGTCAGCCATTCGAACCCGGGAAGCAGCGGCGCCCACGCTTCGTGCATGTGCGCCTGTTCGGGCGCGAGCAGGCCGAAACCGATGCAGATCAGGTAGCTGAAAAGCAGGAAGAGGCTGAGTGTCCAGCCCCATATCAGTATTGAGGTTTTGACCGAATAGTCTGACATGATGGTCCTCCGTTAGAGTTGGCGCTGAGATGGCTTGTCCATGGTCACGGGTAGGATGCGAAAACGCGCTGCCCGCCTGAGCCGAAGGCGATGACATCATACGGCTGCACCCGGTCCCCGGCTTCCATTCCGGGCGAGCCAAGCGGCATTCCGGGCACAGCCAGGCCTGCCACGCCTTCGGGGCTTTCGCGTAATAGTTTCGCGATGGCATCGGCGGGCACGTGGCCTTCGATGATATAGCCATCGACTTCCATCGTGTGGCACGACCACAGATCCTGCGACACACCCCTGGCTGTCTTGAGCGCAGCCATGTCGTCGGTGTCGACCGAGGCGACCTCTGCTTCGAGTCCGTGTTCTACGTGACCGGCCCAATTGAGACAGCAGCCGCACCCTGCGTCGCGGAACATGGTGTAGGTCGCGGCCTGGGCCGCATTCGAGCAGGCTGCAATGGCGAGGAGGAGCGAGGCCGCCAGCGAACGGCGTAGCGGTCTCGAATCTTTCATGAGGTTCATTGAGCATTGCCTTTCTTGATGCCGCGCCAGAGAGAAATGGTTCCGGTCGCGGTATGGATACGATCGAGCAATTCGGCGTCCGCGAAAATCTCGGCGAGCAATTTCTCGACGGCTCCGTCGGCGCTCGGCTGGGTGTCCTTGACGCCGTCGAGAAGCTGAACGCTCGAACGGAACAGCGCGCGCATGAGTGGAGCATCCTGCCGCATATAGTCGGCAATCAGCGCCATGCCCCCGGGGGCGAGCAGGTTCTCGATCTGGTCGAGGATCGCGCGCTTTTGCGATACGGGGACCTGGTGAAGGACGAGGCTGCTGACGATCTTGTTTGGCCGCCAGCCGTCGGAAAGCTCGAGACTATCGAGAAAGCCGTTGTGCCACCGGACCATATCGGCTCCGGCACCGAACTTGCGCTGCGCGATAGCCAGCGCTGCGGGGTCGGGCTCAACGCCGATGAAGCCGGCTTCGGGGCAGTTGGCCATCAGCGCCCTGAGCAAGGTCCCGGTGCCGCACCCGACATCGATGACCTTGTCGCCGGGCAGCAATGCGGCCTTTTCGACGATTGCGCGGCGCCACCGTCTCTCGCGCGTAAAGACTGCGATCGCGCGATCATAGAACGGCGTGAGCCAGCTTTTGCCCAGCGGCGGAGTGAACTCGCGCTCTTTTGGCGGAACTGCCGCGCTTTTCATGCCATGGCTCCTATTCGACGCTGGTACTTGCCGCTGTTGCTTGACTTACTCCTCTTACGCGTCGCCGACCCGCACCCCTCAAAAAAGAAACTTGAGGGTTTGCGCGAAGCATCGCGTATAGGAACCGTGCAACCGACAGGAGCAAGGGATGCGTGACAATCAGACACTCGATGCGATGCTCGGCACCATGGCCTCGCAGAAGGCTGGCGACGTGCCGCCCGACTTCATGAACGGCGTCTGGCAGCGCGCAGGGCAGCTGGGGGAAATTGCCGATCAGCGGCGCAGAATGGCCTTGTTCGCCGGTCTGTTTGTCGTCGGCCTAACGGCAGGCGCAGGGACCAGCGGATGGCCGTCCGAAAACGGCGCTCCTACAGAAATTGTTGGCGAGAGCCTCGTTGGCGGAGAATCCCTGTCACCCGCTGCATTGCTTCATGTGGGGTCATAGACGTTGAAGAAGTTTCACCTTGTCCTTGCGGTCCTGCTGGCGGCGCTCGCCGGATGCCTAGGAGCGCTTGCCGCCGATCGCTGGGCCAACAACGATGCCGAGGGCGGCCTGCACCAGTTCGTGCACGATGAGCTGTCGCTCACGGCTGACCAGGAGCAGCGGCTCGATGCGCTCGAAGCGCGTTTCGCGGTAGAACAGGCAAGGCTCGAAGCCTCTGCGCGCGCAGCCAACGCCCAGCTCGCCCAGGCAATGGAAACCGAGCACGAATACGGGCCCGAAGTCAGTGCCGCGATCGACGAGGTGCATGCGCGCATGGGCGATTTGCAAAAAGCGACCGTGCGCCACGTCTTCGACATGCGGGAAATTCTCGATTCCGATCAGCAGCTCCAGTTCGACCGGAAAGTGTCCGCGGCCCTCACGCGCGATCCGCGTGACTGACCAGCCTTGGCAGCGGTGGATGACACTTCGGATGAAGCTCTGATCGGGCGGGCGATAGCCGGTGACAAGCGGGCGTTCACAGCTCTCGTCGAGAGCGAGATCGCCCGGTTGATTGCGCTTGCCACGCGCATGCTGGGTTCACCATCGCGGGCCGAAGATGTCGTTCAGGACGGTCTCGCGTCGGTCTGGCTGACACGTCATCGCCTCGATCCGAGCAAGCCCATCGGTCCCTATTTGACGACAATCGTTCTCAACCGGTGCCGCGACAAGCTCCGCCGCAGGAAAGTTATTGGCTTCCTTGGTTTGCCGGATGGGCGGGAAGCCGACGCCGTTGCCGACGATGCCCCTAATCCCGAAAATGTTGCCGGAGCCCGCGAACAGCTGCGGCTGGTCCAGGCCGAAATCGGGCGCTTGCCGGTGCGCCTACAAGAGGCGCTCGTGCTGGTCACTGTCGAGGGGTACAGCCAGGCCGAGGCTGCCGAGCTGCTCGGCACCACCGAGAAAGCCGTCGAGACGCGCATCTATCGTGCGCGCAACCGGCTGAAGGAGCGGTTCGAAAAGTTTGAGGGGTAGGGCAGCTGACCGCGTATGTGACGGTATACGCATTTTCAGGAGCCCCCTATGCCTGCCCTCAATCGCCGAAGATTCCTTGGAACAAGTGCTAGCGGGCTGGGCCTGCTTGGTCTCTCCGGTGCCATGCCGGCCTGGGCGCGCGGCGCGGACATCCTTGCAGGAAACGCCCGCAAAGGGCTGGATGAAGTATCCGGGCCGAATATCGACCTCACTGTCGCGCGGTCTGCCTTTGCAACCGGCAACAGACGCGGCGGCGCCATCGCCGTCAACGGCACGATCCCCGGCCCGTTGTTGCGTTTGAAGGAAGGCACGACCGTCCGATTGAACGTCCATAACCAGCTCGAGGAAGACACCTCGATCCACTGGCACGGGCTGCTCGTGCCATTCGAACTCGACGGGGTGCCAGGTGTAAGCTTCCCCGGCGTCAAGCCCGGAGAGACCTTCACCGCTGAATTCCCGGTGCGCCAGTCGGGCACCTACTGGTGGCACTCGCATAGCGGCCTGCAGGAACAGGCCGGGCATTACGGCGCCATTGTGGTGGATCCGGCTGGACCCGATCCGGTCCAGGCGGACCGCGAATATATCGTGGTGCTCAGCGAATTCAGCGAAATGTCGCCCCACACGATTTTCGACAAGCTCAAGAAGGGCGAAGGCTACTTCAACTACAACATGAATACCTGGACCGACGACTATCCGCTTTCGGGCGAGGATCGCCGGATGTGGGCGAGAATGCGTATGATGCCGACCGACCTTAGCGATGTGTCGGCCCCAGCCTACACTTACCTGCTGAACGGTCATGGCCCGCTCGACAATCTGGAATATCTCTTCCGTCCGGGCGAGCGCGTGCGGCTGCGCTTCATCAATGCCGGGGCCATGACCTTCTTCAATATCCGCATTCCAGGCCTGCCGATGACCGTCGTTCAAGCCGACGGGCAGAACGTCGAGCCGGTCGAAGTGGACGAGTTCCAGATCGGCGTCGCGGAGACCTACGACGTCGTCGTGACGCCGGGTGAGCAGCAGGCGTACACATTGGTGGCCGAGTCGGTGGATAGGTCCGGAATGGGGATCGCAACGCTTGCGAGCGCGCCTGGCGCGCGCGCGGCCATTCCGCCGCTGCGCGATCCCCCGCTTCTGACCATGGCTGATATGGGCATGAGCGGTATGGACCACGGGGCTGGCAGCAACGATGCCGGTATGACCGGCATGGATCATGGCGCCGGCGGTATGGCCGGAATGGACCACGGATCGAGCGGAGCGGCTGGCGCGGATGGGATGTCCGGTATGGATGGCGGTTCGGCGGAGATGGCTGGCATGGCGGGAGGTATGCAGATGCGCGATACATCGCTCCTGCCTCCCGACGTGAAGGTCGGGCCCGGTCTCGACATGGTCTCGATGAACCCGGTCGACCGTATGGGCGACCCCGGCATCGGCCTTGCCGATGTCCCCCACCGCACCCTCGACTATCGCAAGCTCCGCTCGCTGACACCTCATCAGGAGGGGCGGACTCCCTCGCGGCGGATGGAAATCCATCTCACCGGGAACATGGAACGCTATATGTGGTCGTTCGACGGCAAGAAGTTCTCCGCCGTCTCCGACGAGCCGATCCGCTTTGCCTATAACGAACGCGTGCGTGTCAAATTGATAAACAACACGATGATGGCGCACCCGATCCACTTGCATGGGCACTTCTTCGAACTGGTTAACGGCGCACCTGCCGATCGTCAGCCGCTCAAGCACACGGTTAACGTGCAGCCGGGCGGCAGCGCGCAGTTCGACCTGACGGCGGACGAGCCGGGCGACTGGGCCTTCCACTGCCACCTTCTCTACCACATGCATGCCGGGATGTTTCAGATCGTCACTGTCGCCAATCCCGATGGGAGCGAAGCATGAAGATTCGTATTACCAGCCTGCTCGCATCGATCGCAGTCGGCTCAGTTCTCGCCTCCCCCGCTGCGGCGCAGCATGCCGGTCATTCGCCCGCGGAGCCGCAGCAGAGCGCCGAGGCGCAGGCTGACGCCAAGACAAAGTGCGAAGAAGAAGCCCAGCGCCATCGCGCGATGGGGCACCCGGTAGCCGAAGGAGCTTGCGAACCAGTGGCCCAGCCTGAAGTTGCCATGGATCATTCGACGATGGACCATTCGACTATGTCTCATGGTTCGACGACCGCTCAGGATGGTCATTCGGGCATGGCAATGCCGATGGACGCTGCCCGTCCGGAGACTACACCCGGGAGTCATGAAGGAATGGATCATGGCTCGATGCCGCATGGCACGCCTGCCGAAGGCGCGATGGATCATTCGCAGATGAACCAAGGCGACATGGGTCAGGCGGAAGCCAGCAACTCGTCGATGGACCATGGGCAGATGGATCACAGCCAGATGAACCATGGGCAGACGGGATCGCAGGATATGCAGGGCATGGACCATTCGGCGATGCAGATGGGCTCGAACGACGATATCCCGCTGCTGCCGCCTCCTCCCGAAGCCGGGAGCGGTCCCGCGCGCGCGGCGGTCGCGATCTGGGGCGAGGAAGCCATGAACGAAGCGCGGCGCGAACTTGTCCGCGAGACCGACGGCGGGATGCGCTTCTGGTTTCAGGGCGACCGGCTCGAATACCGCGCCCGCGAGGGAGTGGATGGATATCTTTGGGACATCCAGGGCTATTATGGTGGTGATATCGACAAGTTCTGGTTCAAATCCGAGGGCGAAGGCAGCTTCGGTGAGCCTGTCGAGGGAGCCGAAGTCCAGGCACTCTGGAGCCGGGCGATCGCTCCCTTTTTCGACCTACAGACAGGTGTGCGCCAGGATTTAACAGGACCCGAGCGCACCCATGCTGTCATTGGCATACAGGGCATTGCTCCCTACCAGTTCGAGGTCGACGTTGCAGCGTTCGTATCGAACAAGGGTGATGTAACCGCGCGCTTCGAGGGCGAGCTTGATCAGCGCATCACGCAGCGGCTGATCCTCCAGCCGCGAGCCGAAATCGCTCTTTCGGCTCAGGATATTCCCGAACTCGGCATTGGCGCTGGCCTCGACCGGATCGAGGCAGGTCTGCGTCTTCGCTACGAGTTCGCACGCGAATTCGCGCCCTATGTCGGCGTCTCCCAGGAGTGGCGGATCGGTCAGAGTGCCGATTTTGCACGCGCCGCAGGGGAAGACCCTAGCGTGACGAATTACGTCGTGGGCATGCGATTCTGGTTTTAAGAGAAGGAAATATACAATGAGGATAAGACTATCTCTAAGCGCGGTTGCCCTGGCCTTGGCTGCAGGCGGCACTCCCGCCCTGGCACAATCCATGGATCATTCCGCGCACTCGGACCCTACGGCTTCGACGCAGATGGACCATACGGAGCAGGGCATGAACCACGCCGAGCATATGGATGCGATGAATGATGACGTTGCGGAAGCCGAGGCGGTTCTGACATCATATCGGGATGCCCTGACGTCGCGCGATGCAGAGGCCATGGCCGCGCTGTTTGCCGAGGAATCCTTCGTTTACGAAAACGGCAAGGCGGAAGGCAGCTTCACGTATTACATGGAGCATCACCTGGGACCGGAACTCGATGCAATAACCAGCTTCACCTTCGGCGAACCGACGCTCGCAGTCACCCGGATGGGACATATGGCGTATGGCCGCGAATCGTACACCTATCGGATCGAACTGGCCGACGGCCGCGTGATCGACCGCGAAGGCGTTGCGACCTCGGTGCTTGCCCATGATGCGGATGGCTGGAAGATCGTTCAGTACCATTCGTCGTCACGAGCGCCGCGTAACAACTGATTTGATCGGGGGAACACCGATTGGCGACACGCTCTTTCAAGCTGCGTCTGCATGTGCTGGGCAGCAAGCTTCACAAATGGCTGGCAGTCTTTGTCGGCGTCCAGGTGCTTCTATGGATGGCCACCGGGGCGCTGATGTCGTTCCTCGACATCGAAGAGGTCCGGTCCGAACATGTCGTTTCGCGCGCACCGGAGGTTCTGCCCGCTAATGCTGCCATGCCCGAGTGGCTCGATAGCAGGGAGGGGGTGGTTTCCCTTGCGACGCGCGCGGTCGGCGGCAGGACAGTAACCGAGATCCGTCGGGACGATGGAAGCGTCACGCTCCGCGACCCGAACAGCGGCGCTCTCCTTTCGCCTCTTTCGAGCGCGAGCGCACAGGCCATCGCTCGCCATGCTTGGACGGGGCCACCAACCACCATAGCGACCACGCGCCTCATCGAAGGTGCTGTCGGGACCGAATTCCGGGGTCCGTTCCCCGCGTGGCAGATTACCTATGGCGATGAGGACAATACCCGCGTCTACATCGATGCATCGAGCGGCTCGGTGCTCGCTGCCCGCAGCGACACCTGGCGTCTGTTCGATTTTATCTGGGGGCTGCATATCATGGACTGGACGCAGCGCGACCGCATCAACAGCTGGTGGCTGCTACTGTTCGGGATCGGCGGGACAATCATCGCGGTTTCGGGCTTTGTCCTGCTTGCCAACCGGTTTCCCAGGATCAGGCGGCGGGCGAAACATGTGCCGAATGCCCCCTGAAGCCGCTCCCAGTTTAATCAGGTTCGGCTCGGGCAAAGCGGACCAGAAGGATCGTTAGCGCGGGCACGATCGTCCACATCGCGATCGGGATCAGCGCCAGTCCCGTCACTGGCTCTTGCGGCATCAACTCGCTGTAGCGCCAGCTCAGGAAACTGTTTGCCGGAAGCGATGTGGCGATCATTTTGACGGCGATCGCGACGACAAGCCCGAAGCCGAAATAGATCGCATAGGGCATTTTGGCGGCTTGCCAGAGCCACGCGTGCCCGCCACGTAATCCTGCAAGGCTATAAGCTGTCAGCAGGATCACGCCATCGCCCAGGCTTGCAATGCCGCAGCGAATGGTCCGCTCGAAGGGTTCGAGATCACCCGGTTCGAAGAATGGCATCTGGAAAATCTCCCAGACGAACGCGATCAGGCTCCCGCAAATAAGGATCAGCCAATGGGTTCTGGTCATGTTGCAGGTACGCCCGAAAAATCTGCGCCAGCAAATAGCAAGCGGCCGGATTTCCACTTCCTGCATAGCGCCTTCGCTGCCCCAAAGCCCGGATCAGTCATGATTTTCGCGGCCCTCCGACTCGGCCATGCGAGCAGCGCGTTTGAGAAATTTCCGCATGTCACCTGCTGCCAGTTCGGTA
This sequence comes from Altererythrobacter xiamenensis, assembly GCF_900177715.1. Classification (GTDB taxonomy): domain Bacteria; phylum Pseudomonadota; class Alphaproteobacteria; order Sphingomonadales; family Sphingomonadaceae; genus Erythrobacter; species Erythrobacter xiamenensis. The sequence continues at coordinate 290,704 of NZ_FXWG01000003.1, forward strand.
AGCGGGTGCCGGCTCGCATCGGGGCGCGGTTCGATCATGTCCGCACGTTTCCTAATCTGTTCGATCTGTTCATCGCTCGCCCCGGACAAAAGGCCAAGAACTATGTTCTCGAGAGTAATGAGGCGAATGCGCATTTGCACCAGATCGGCATGATCGGGCTCCGGGATATCCCAGCTGCCGTTCTCATTGACCGTGCTCACGACTGCTTCTCCGACGGCTCTGCTGGCACCATGATACTCCCCATTCGTCGTTATCGGCTTCTCTCAAAAAGGTGGCCGAAAAACAGCACCGCTGCAACCGGCCGTGCTTCGGCCCACCAGCCCCACCGCTGCTGCGGATTGTTTGAGGGGAAGAGATGGCGGCTGCGTAAAGAGGATGACTGCACACAGCATCCACCGCAAGACCGACGAAAGGAAATCGACCATGAAACTGACAGTTCTAGCTTTCGCGCTCGCCACCGGCCTGGCAACCACCCCGGCAATGGCCCGGCAACAGCATGACCACGGGGATCAAGCGGCGGCGCAGCAGCAGTCACACGCTGGCCATATGATGCAGGATTCGGCGGCCATGACGGCCCACCGCGAGAAGATGGCTGAAATGCGCGCGCTGATGCAGCAGGCCCACGCGGCGAGCGATCCTGCCGAACGCCAAAGGCTTATGGCCGAACATCGTGCAAAAATGCAGGAACACATGGCGGGCATGATGCAGGGGGACAACGCCGATATGATGGCGGCCTGTCACCAGCACATGATGATGATGCATGACATGATGGAGCAGATGGCGGCTCACGAGAACATGGCGCAAGACGATTAGGAGGCGGTGGCCGGGCTCTCGCTTTGTGCCTGAGCCTGGCCACACTCTTACCAGGGCGCGGTGCAAGGCAGGAGGTCCGACCATCTCGTGAGTAAAATTTGAACCCTCACGCGTCGACGATCGCCGCGCTCTATCACCGCAAGAGATGAAGGTTCGCAGAGCATTACAGACACAATAGGTTGCACGACCATCGCCAAGACCGGAGCCCGTAGAGAATGAAACGAATACAATTCATGGCTATTGTGGCCGCCAGTCTGCTCTGGATAAGTCCGGCCCAGGCCCATGGCGACGAGGAACATGGCGAAGCGGCCAGTGCTGTCGTCTCCGATGCGGCGTCAAAAGATATCCAGGCTGCGCAGGGGCACGGCGACACGGCTGCTGATCATGACGGGGCGAAGGGACAAGATGCAGACGAAGGCGACAAGGGCGTGGTCGGTGTGCTCAAGTCGCTGCATCCCGCCACCGTACACTTTCCGATCGCCTTGTTCTTTATGGCCGCTCTCACCGAGCTATTCGTCATCGCACGGAAGGGCACAGGCCTAGAGTCGGCAGTGCGCGTACTTGTTTATGGCGGTGCCGCCGGGGCGGTCGTGGCGGCCATATTCGGTTGGATCCATACCGGTCTCTGGTTCGGCGGAGATACTGCGATGCAGGTTCATCGCTGGAACGGAATGCTGATCGCGGTTCTCGGTCTGGCGATGGCCTATCTGGCGAGCCGTGCTTCCGCGAGCCGGACCGCGTTTCGCGCCGCAATCTTTGCCATGGCCGCTCTAGTGCTGGTGCAGGGATTTCTGGGCGGCGAGCTTGCGCACGGTGCCAATCATCTTGGTATCTCCTGGCTTTGAAGGATAGAATGATGCGCAGATCAAATCGGAACGCGTTTGTTGCCCCCCTTGCTGCGGCGGCATTGGGGCTAGGGCTCGCTGCCTGTGATCAGACGCAGGACACTTCATCAGAAGCTGAAGCCTTGCCACTGTATACGGCCCCGCCGACCGAGAGCACAGGTGCTGGCGAAGGCGAAAGAGACAACGCAGCCTTTCCCGCTGGAGAGGCCAACACGAACCGGTCGGGTGAAGCTGCGACTGCCGGTAGGCAACCAGACCGACCGGCGAGCACTCCGGTAGTAGCGTCGTCCCCTGCGGCCACTCCCCCGCCGGTGAATGCCCAGCCTAGCAACACACCCGATCCTCATGCGGGCCACTATATGCCATCCATGCCCGACCATGACATGCCCTCGATGTCCGATCAGGCGCATGGATCGTGACCTGGCGTTTCGCCTTCTGATCGGCCCAAAAACGGCCGACGCTCGTTTTACCAGTCACTACGAATAACAAGTCGTCGTTTGCCAAAGGCGCTTTATCTCATCTGTCCGATTTTGGGGGTATTGATGGGGGTATTTGCAAGACGACTCAAAAAGTTTATTAGGTAAATCAGCACGTTATATGCTCTCTATATTTCCCTCCTCCGCTACCAAACAATTCCGAAATTTGCGCTATGCGTGTTGCTGCCATAGTCTTCCTGAGGGTCCGGGGGAGATTGATGATGAATGCTTTCGCGCGATCCTTAGTCCATGCGGCAGCCCTTGCCGCCATGACCTATCCGGCGATCGGAGTTTGGGCGCATGATTCCGTCGACCATGAGCTGGAGGCGGCGCGGGTCGAGAGCATGCAGCAAGCGACCTCGGCCCTCCTTGCGACATTGACAGACGAACAGCGCGCAACCGCGGTGGGTGCGCTGGACGACAACGAGATCAGAACGGGTTGGTCGAACCTGCCGGTGAGTATGGCGCCGAGATCGGGCCTTGTCGTGGCGGACATGTCTTCCGATCAGCGCCGCGCATTGCACGCCATGATGTCTTCGGCGCTTTCGAGTCAGGGCTACCTCAAATCCGCAACGATTATGTGGCACGAGGATGTGCTGCGCGAAATGTTCGACGCGATGCTCGCGGGGATTCCCGATAGCGATCCACGCAAGGCTGAAGGTCTCGCTTTCGCCGACAACTACGACACCGAGAAGTTTTTCGTCACCATCTTCGGCAATCCGGAAAGTGCGGATTGGGGTTGGCTCGTCACAGGTCATCACTTTGCCGCCAATTTTACCGTGAGTGACGGGAAAATCGCGTTCACACCGATGTTCCTGGGCGCCAACCCACAGGTCGTTCAGGAGGGGCGCTACGCCGGCTGGCAGCTATTGCAGCACGAAGCGGACAAGGCGCTCGCCCTGCTGGCGTCGTTGGACGAGCCTCAGCGCGCAAGGACTGTCGTTTCGGCGGAAGTCGCTAGCAATATCTTTGCCGGTCCGGGAAACCAGTCGAGCCACGAGACAGCCTTCGGAATCAGGGCGTCCGAACTCAATGCATTCCAGCGTCGATTACTGGACGGGTTGCTCGACGAATATCTCGGCGACGCGTCCGATGAGGCAGCCAGGCGGCAGCGCGCGGCTATCGAGGCAGACGGCCCGGACGAATTGAGATTTGCATGGTGGGGTGCGACCGATGCGCCACGAGGTCGTTACATGTTCCGCGTTCAGGGACCGTCCGTGCTTATCGACTACGTTCGCGAGCCCTCTCCCGGCGGAGAGTACAATCACGTGCACTCGATCATGCGCGACCCATCGAACGATTATGGCTCCGGCTGGCTCGAGCGCCATTACCAGGAGGCCCATCAGCAATAGGGGCCCGGAGCGCAGCGCGGGGGTGCGAGTCCTCCTCCGCTACCAAACTCCGGTCCTGACGGGTCAACCAAGGCTTTCCATCAGGAATACCTTCCCTGCGAGCGTACTGTCGGTTGCCGAGCGCGCGAGTATGGCGGCGACGTCTCCGCGGGCCGCCTTGCCTCCTGTGTCGACATCATCGCCAAGCTTCATATTGCGGTTGCCGTCTTCATTGGTAAGCGCGACCGGACGGACGACGGTGTATGACAATCCCGATGCAATGAGATGCTCGTCAGCCTCATGCTTTGCCTGCAAGTAATTCGCGAGATCGGAATTCGGGTCAGGGTCGCCTGCGCCGACTGAACTCAGCATCACGAAGTGATCTACGCCATTCCTGGCCGCGATATCGATCAGCTTCTTCGCTCCGTCCCGGTCGATCTTATCGGTCATTTCGTCGCTCGTATCCCCGCCTGATCCGGCAGCGAACACCACTACGTCTGCCCCGGCGCAAATATCATCGGGCAACTCCGTCAGATCGGCCTCCCGCCTGACGACGCCTTCCGGCAATTTCGATGTATCGGAAGAAGACCGGTGCATGGCGATCGGCTGATGACCTGCGTCGAAAAGTTGTTGGGTCAACCGAAGACCCGTGTTGCCGGTGGAGCCTGCGATAAGAATGTTCATTCCGGGTAGCCTGTGTCTTGTATTGGAAGGATGCTCGTGGTCGAGCGTTTCCCATTCAACGCACAGCTAGGCCGATCGTTGCATTCGCCTGGTTGGCCCTTGAATCTAGAAGGCGCGAAGACCGTCGTTGCGGCAGAAGCGGATAGCGATTTTTTTGCTGGACCACGAAACCAGCCAGCGCGGGGGAGAGGGATAAAGTTGCCAACCTCCGGGAAACGGGTGTAGCCAATTCATCAGGGTCGCTGGTGGGAGGCTCTGATGGCACATCAACCGGCGAGAACACGCGTCTACCAGAACCATCATCTGGACTCGACCAGATGGAACTGGCTCGAACCGCGTGAAGACGACATCATCATAGCGACGTCCTACAAGGCCGGGACGACCTTGATGCAGACAATCGTCGCTAATCTCCTTTTTCCTGACGACGATATGCCGGCCCCCGCGTCCGACCTGTCGCCCTGGCTGGATTTTCGGCTCTTCCCCCTCGAACTCGTTCTCGGCCAGCTGGAAGCGCAGCAACACCGACGTTTCATCAAGACGCACACACCTCTCGACGGTCTGCCTTACTTTCCGAAAGCCAGATACATCTGCGTCAGCCGTGATCCGCGCGATGTCTTCATGTCGCTTCTCAACCACTGGGGCAATCATACGGACGGCTTCTACATGGCCGCGAACAGCACCCCGGGAAGAGTGGGTGACGAGTTTCCGCGCTTCACAGGAGATATCAAGGAGATCTGGAGAAACTGGATAAGTCGAAGCTGGTTCGATTGGGAAATCGGCGGCTACCCGTACTGGTCTCACCTCAGCTACGCGCTCACTTTCTGGAACCACCGCGATATGGACAATATCGCCATGGTTCACTTCAACGATCTGCGCGCCGATCTCGAGGGCGAAATGCGGCGCATCGCCGACTATCTCGATATCGACGTACCGGAAGAGAAGTGGCCCGACGTGGTGCGCCGCTGCACCTTCGACGAAGTGAAGAAGAACCCGACCAAGGTGGTGGGCGAGGGCATCTCATTTGCGTTCGAGGGCGGGGCGGACACCTTCATCCACAAGGGCACCAACCGGCGCTGGGTTGGCGTGCTCGATGATGAAGACCTTGCGCTCTACGAGGAATCGATGGCGAAACTGCCACAGGACTTCAGGCAATGGCTGGAGCACGGCAGGCAGGCAGACGCCGCTTCCTAGATCACAATCCGCTGGTCGGAGGGGCACCCCCCCTTCCGTTAGCAAGACGCAAAGCTATGATGGCTTGCGGCCTTTCGGTTTTCGCCCGCCCTTGGCCCCCTTGCGCGGATTGTCCGGCTTGCCGCTTTTCTTACCCTTGGACTTGTCGAATTTCTTGAATGACGGTTTCGCCTTTATGCGCGGTCCGTCAGCATTGCCGTGCCGACGAAGGCTCTTGCGATTGCCCTTTGCTGCGTCGCGCGGGCCGGTCTCGGACAATTCGATCGCGACAGGATCATCGTCCCCGTCTGCGACAGCCGATCGGGCAGCTGCCTTGGCAAACTTGTCCGCCATGGGTCGCGGGATCTGAAAGTAGGTTTCCTCCGGACCGATGCGGATCGCGCCGACTTCGTTGCGGGTGATGTGACCGCGACGGCATATGAGGGGCAGGATCCAGCGAGGATCGGCGTTCTGCCGTCGGCCAAGCTCCATGCGGAACCAGACAGTGTCATCGAATCCGGGCCGATGGCGCTCCTTCTGCGCAGCCCGCTGTGCTTCCGGAGTATTTGCGATGAGGTCTTCCGGCTCAGGCATGGTCGCACGATGCGCTTGCACCAACATGGCGGCGATCTGTGCGGGAGTGCGTTCGGCGAGCAGCCGTTCGGCCAGTTCGGTGTCGCCTTCGTCGACCTCGACGGGTTGCAGCAGCTTTTCCAGCAAGCGTTCGCGGTCCCGCGACTTGATGGCATCGCGATCGGGCGCATCGATCCAGTCCGCGTTGATCTTCGCGTGCCGGAGCATGGATTCGACCCGCCTTCGCCGGGAGAACGGCACGATCAGCACAGCCGTGCCTTTCTTGCCGGCGCGCCCGGTGCGGCCGGAGCGATGCTGCAATGTCTCGGCATCGCGCGGGATCTCGACATGGACGACAAGGCTCAATGTCGGAAGGTCGATCCCGCGGGCGGCCACATCGGTGGCAACACAAACGCGCGCTCTCCGGTCACGCAGGGCCTGCAGCGCCTGGTTGCGTTCCGACTGCGAATGCTCGCCGGACAAGGCGACTACGGCAAAGCCGCGTTCCTGGAGTGTGGCGTGCAAATGCCGCACCTTTTCGCGGGTCGCGCAGAACAGGATCGCGGTTTCCGCTTCGTGATAACGCAGCAGGTTCACGACGGCGTTTTCGATCTCCGGCGGGGACACCGTCACCGCTTGGTAGGAGATATCTCCGTGACCGCGCCCTTCGCTGATGGTCGCAATCCGCAAGGCGTCGTTCTGATAGCGACGCGCCAAGGCCTCGATCGGGCGAGGCATGGTGGCGGAAAACAGCAGGGTTCTGCGCGTTTCGGGCGTTGCATCGAGGATTTCCTCGAGCTCCTCGCGAAAGCCCATGTCGAGCATTTCGTCCGCCTCGTCGAGCACGACGGCCTTCAATCCGGACAAGTCGAGCGCACCCCGCTCCAGGTGGTCGCGAAGCCTGCCCGGCGTGCCGACCACGATGCTCGGCCCCGAGCGCAGCGTCTTGCGCTCCTGCTGGGGGTTCATCCCGCCAACGCAGGTCGCGATGCGCCCTCCCGCCTTGCGGTATAGCCAATCGAGTTCACGACTGACCTGAAGGGCAAGTTCCCGGGTCGGCGCGATCACCAGCGCAAGAGGCCTTTCGACGAACGCGAGGCTGTCCTTATCGCCTAGCAGGTCCGCCGCCATGGCGATGCCGAATGCAATCGTCTTTCCCGACCCGGTTTGCGCCGAGACGACAAGATCCCGTCCGACCGCTTCAGGCTTCATGACTTCGGATTGAACGGGAGTAGCCGAGGCATAGCCGCGCTCGGCAAGGGCAGCCTCGAGGCTGGGGGGAATGGCAGGGAAATTCATTGAAAGGGCCTAATATGAGGAATGTGCGCCAGGTCATGGTGAAGGGCGCTCATGGCTCCTTGCATGAGGAGCGTGCACGCAATCCGCTGGGCGTGTTGGCGCCCCTATAGGAGCAGTAATCGCATTTGGCTTGCGAAATCGACGTGGCGGAAAGGTGCATTCTCCGATCTGCAGAAACGCCCGCATTTTTGAGGCTGGACTATGAAGAGAATTCTGCGACGAACGGCCTCGCGCCATTCGTCCTCACATCCATCCATTTCCAGGGATGGGGCGGCACCCGTGCCGGGGACTCCATGTTGAACCTTTCCAGGAATCGCCATGTCAGAACTTGCCGAAGAAACCTTCCCTGAAATCCGCGAAGCGGTGCGCCGCCTTTGCGCGGATTTTCCGGGAGAATACTGGCAGAAACTCGACCGCGAACGTGCCTATCCGAACGAGTTCGTGACGGCCCTCACCGAGGCAGGGTTTCTCTCCGTCCTGATCCCCGAGGAATACGGCGGTTCGGGCCTCGGTCTTGAAGCGGCCTGTGCCGTGCTCGAAGAAATTCACCGTTCGGGCTGCAACGGCGGTGCCTGTCACGCGCAGATGTACACGATGGGTACTGTGCTCAAATACGGTTCCGAAAAGCAGAAGCAGGAGTATCTGCCCAAGGTCGCGAGTGGCGAGCTGCGCCTGCAGGCCTTCGGCGTGACCGAGCCGACCGCAGGTACTGACACGACCCGTATCTCGACCTTCGCGAAGCGTGATGGCGACGATTACGTCGTCAACGGTCAGAAGATCTGGATCAGCCGCGCCGAACATTCCGACCTGATGGTGCTGCTGTGCCGGACCACCGCGCGCGAGGATGCCGCCAAGCCATCTGCGGGCATGAGCGTGCTGCTGGTCGATATGCGCGAAGCGGTCGGCAACGGCCTCACCATCCGGCCGGTCCGCACCATGCTCAACCACGCGACGACCGAGCTGTTCTTCGATGATCTGCGCGTACCGGCAGAAAACCTGATCGGGGAAGAGGGGCAGGGCTTCAAATATATCCTTTCGGGCATGAACGCCGAGCGTATCCTGATCGCTGCGGAGTGTATCGGAGACGGACGCTTCTTCATCGACCGCGCGTCTGCCTATGCGCGCGAACGCAGCGTATTCGGCAAGCCGATCGGGACGAACCAGGGCGTGCAGTTCCCGATCGCCCGGGCCTATGTCCAGCTATCGGCGGCTGCAGAAATGGTGACCAAGGCTGCGCGCATGTTCGACGAGGGGCACCTTGGCGGGACCGAGGCGAACATGTCCAAGATGCTCGCATCGGAAGCTAGCTGGTATGCGGCCGATATGTGTATCCAGACGCATGGCGGCTTCGGCTTTGCAGAGGAATATGATGTCGAGCGCAAGTTCCGCGAAACGCGGCTCTATCAGGTGGCGCCGATCAGCACGAACCTGATCCTGAGCCACGTCGCAACGCACGCGCTGGACCTGCCGAAGAGCTTCTAGAGCCGGTCCGCCATGGGCGCGGCGGGATGGCTCAGGTGGTGATTCCGACCCGCTCGATACTTGCGTGCAGTGTCAATTGCGCGCACTGATCCCCACCACCCTACGGTGCGCGGATTTGCCCTTAGGGCGGGAGCTGGAATTGAACAGGGACTACCGGAAAGACCTCACATGACCGCCAAGCCGAACCTCAAGATGCGCTCATGGTTGTTTGCCCCGGGCGACAGCGAAAAGAAGATGGCGAAGGCTGCTGATGGGTGCGCCGATATTGTCATTTTCGATCTCGAGGATGCCGTCGCGCCGGAGAAGAAGGCGGAAGCGCGCGGCCTGATCCACGATTTCCTGGGTAGATATTCCGGAGATCGCGCGCGCCTGTGGGTGCGGGTCAATCCGCTCGACGGTCCCTATACGCTGGAGGACCTCGCTGCAGTCATGCCTGCCAAGCCAGGCGGGATCATGCTGCCCAAGGCCTATACCCGTGCCGATATCGAAGCGCTCGATCATTACCTCTCCGCGCTGGAAGTCGCGAACGGGATCGAGCAAGGCTCGACGCCCGTCATCATGCTGCTGACCGAGACAGCCGAAAGCATGTTCCATGCGGGCAATTTCAAGGGCGCGCCGCGTCTCGTCGCCATGACCTGGGGCGCAGAAGATCTTGCCGATGCGCTTGGAGCGAGCAGTAATACGAGGTCCGATGGCGAATATGATTTCACCTTCGAAATGGCGCGCAGCCTGTGCCTGTTGGGCGCATCAACCGCAGGTGTGCCGGCAATCGAGACGATCCAGAGCGATTTTCGCGATCTGGAGAAGCTGAAGCTCAGGGCTGAAATGGTCCGCCGCCAGGGATACCGTGGAATGCTCGCGATCCATCCCGCGCAGGTCGACGTGATTAACGAGGCCTTCACGCCGAGCGCCGAGGAAATCGCCAAGGCGCGGGAAATCGTGGCTCTGTTCGAAGCCAATCCGGGCGCCGGCACGATCGGTCACGAGGGGGGGATGCTCGACCGTCCGCACCTGTCGCGGGCGCTGCAGCTGCTCGCCCAGGTCGAGGGCTAGCGGTCAGACGAGCTCGGCTACGAGGGACAGAACCTCGTCAGCGAGTTCCTTCCGGCAAATGAGCAGATCGGGCATGTAGGTATCGCGCTGGTTGTAGATCAGCGGGCTGCCATCGATCCGGCTTACGTGCAGTCCGTGGGCGAGCGCGACGGCGGCGGGAGCACAGCTGTCCCATTCGTACTGGCCGCCGGAATGGAGGTAGATTTCCGCCTCGCCGCGGACCACGGCCATCGCCTTGGCGCCGGCGCTGCCCATTTCGACCAGTTCGCCGCCAAGGCGTTTGGACACTTCGACAGCCTCTTTCGCAGGGCGCGTTCGGCTGACGACCAGGCGCGGTTTCTCGGCCATTTCCGGCAGAGCCTGAGGGGTGTCGGTTCGCAGCACGCAATCAAGTCCGGGCAGTGCAACCGCCCCTATCGCCGGTTTACCCCCCATGGCGAGGGCCACGTGTACGGCCCAGTCGCTGCGCGCTTCACCATATTCGCGCGTCCCGTCGACCGGATCGATGATCCAGACGCGATCCTTCGCGAGCCGTTCTTCGGTATCCTTGCTTTCTTCCGACAGAAGGCCGTCATCCGGTCGTCGCTGGCGGAGGGCATGGACGAGAAACTGGTTTGCCGTTTCATCGCCCGCGCGCCCCAGCGCCTTGCCCTCGATCAGGCCGGATGAACGCACGTCGAGCAGGATCTTGCCTGCCGCCTCGGCCAGGGCAGCAGCCAGCGCCGCGTCATCGAGACGTTCCTCGTTCATTTCAACGCCCCCAATGAGCGGACGATATGCTGCGCCGCTTCTTGCGGGCTCATTTCCACCGTATTGACCGTGATATCGGGCTTTTCCGGAGCTTCGTAAGGGCTGTCGATCCCCGTGAAGTTCTTCAGCTTGCCTTCGCGCGCCTTTTTGTAGAGGCCCTTTACGTCGCGTTCCTCGGCCACTTCCAGTGGCGTGTCGACGAAGATCTCGACGAACTCGCCTTCGGGCAGCATGTCGCGCACCATCTGGCGCTCCGCCCGGAAGGGGCTGATGAAGGCGGTCAGGACGATCAGCCCGGCGTCCGCCATCAGTTTGGCGACTTCGCCAATGCGGCGGATGTTCTCGATCCGGTCGGCGTCGGTAAAACCAAGATCCTTGTTCAGGCCGTGGCGGATATTGTCTCCGTCGAGCAAGAAGGTGTGGCGGTTCATCAGGTTGAGCGCCTTTTCAACCTCGTTGGCAATTGTCGATTTGCCTGAACCCGAAAGTCCGGTGAACCACAGGACTCGCGGGGTCTGGTTCTTGAGATTGGCGTGATCTTCGCGGCCGATGGAGGTCGGCTGCCAATGGACGTTCTGCGCGCGCCGCAGGCTGAAATGCAGCATCCCAGCGCCGACGGTGCGATTGGTTAGCTTGTCCACGAGGATGAACCCGCCAAGCGACTTGTTCTCGGCATAGGCTTCGAAAACGATCGGCTTGTCGGTCGTCACTTCGGCGACACCGATAGAGTTCAGCTCGAGCGTCTTGGCTGCGAGATGGTCCATCGTGTTGACGTTGATCTCGTACTTCGGCTCGGCCACCGTTGCGGAAACCGTCTGGCTGGCAAGCTTGAGCCAGTAGCCTCGCCCCGGAAGCATGGCGTCATCATCGAGCCACACGATGGTGGCTTCGAACTGGTCCGATGCTTCGGGCGGGTCGTCGGCCGCCGCCAGCACGTTGCCGCGCGAGCAGTCGATCTCGTCCTCGAGGCAGATCGTGATGGACTGGCCGGCCTGCGCTTCTTCGATGTCCTGATCGTAGAGCACCAGCTTGCTCACGGTGCTGGTCTTTCCCGACGGCAATACGCGGACCGGGTCGCCGGGTCGGATCGTGCCCGTCGCGATCAGGCCGGAGAAACCCCGGAAATCGAGGTTGGGCCGGTTGACCCATTGGACCGGCATGCGGAACGGTTTCTCCGCGCTCTGCGTGCTTGCCAGCTCGACTGTTTCGAGATGCGCCACGAGCGGCGGCCCTTCGTACCACGGCGTATTTTCCGAGTTCGCAGTGATGTTGTCGCCCTTGAACCCGGAAATCGGCATGGCGGTGAAGCTCTCGATCCCGATCTCGTCCGCGAACGCCTGATAATCGGCGACGATAGCGTCGTAGGTCGACTGGTCATAGTCGATGAGGTCCATCTTGTTCACGGCAAGCACGATATTGCGGATGCCGAGCTGATGGCACAGGAAGCTATGGCGCCGCGTCTGGACGAGCACGCCCTTGCGCGCGTCGATCAGGATCACGGCGAGGTCCGCGGTGGATGCGCCCGTGACCATATTGCGGGTGTACTGCTCGTGGCCGGGGCAGTCGGCGACGATGAACTTGCGTTTTTCGGTCGCGAAGAAGCGATAGGCGACATCGATCGTGATGCCTTGCTCACGTTCTGCGGCCAGGCCATCGACCAGCAGGGCGAAGTCGATCTCCTGTCCCTGCGTGCCGACCCGTTTGCTGTCGTTTTCCAGCGCGGCAAGCTGGTCTTCGAAGATCATCTTCGAATCGTACAGCAGCCGACCGATGAGCGTGCTCTTGCCATCATCGACGCTGCCACAGGTGATGAACCGCAGCATTGTCTTGTCCTGGTGCTGCGCGAGGTAGGAATCGATATCCTCGGCGATCAGCGCGTCGGTCTTGTAAACCGGCTCGGTGGTAGGAGCGTCAGCCATCAGAAATAGCCCTCCTGCTTCTTCTTCTCCATCGAGGCGTCACCGCCATCCTTGTCGATCACGCGGCCCTGCCGTTCGCTGGTGGTGGTGAGCAGCATTTCCTGAACCACTTCGGAAAGCGTGGATGCGTCGCTTTCCACAGCGCCGGTCAGAGGGAAGCAACCGAGCGTGCGGAAGCGGACGTTGCGCATGGTGATTTCAGGTCTTTTGCCCATGACCTTTTCGAGACGTTCGATATCGTCGGCCATGAACAGGCCGCCATCGTGCACGAAGGTCGGACGCTCGGCGGCGAAATAGAGCGGCACGATCTCGATGTTTTCTGCCATGATGTATTGCCAGATGTCGAGTTCGGTCCAGTTGGACAGCGGGAAGACGCGTATGCTTTCGCCCTTCTTCTTGTTGGCGTTGTAGAGGTTCCAGAGTTCCGGCCGCTGGTTCTTCGGGTCCCAGCCGTGGCTTGCAGTACGGAACGAGAAGATGCGCTCTTTCGCCCGGCTCTTCTCCTCGTCGCGCCGCGCACCGCCGAATGCGGCGTCGAAACCATATTTGTCGAGCGCTTTCTTGAGGCCTTCCGTCTTCCACATGTCGGTGTGCAGCGGACCGTGATCGAAAGGATTGATCCCTCGCTCCTTCGCTTCGGGATTTTGATAGACGAGTAGGTCCATTCCGGCGTCCTGCGCGCTCTTTTCGCGCAGCTCGTACATCGCCTTGAACTTCCAGGTGGTATCCACATGGAGGAGCGGAAAGGGCGGCGGCGAGGGGTAGAATGCCTTTTTCGCGACATGCAGCATGACGGCGCTGTCCTTGCCGATCGAATAGAGCATGACGGGATTCTCGGCTTGGGCAACGACCTCGCGCATGATGTGGATCGCCTCTGCCTCGAGACGTTGAAGGTGTGTCAGGGGAGAGGTCATACCGTGCCTTGTTCGGGTTCTATTCCCGCCATGACCGCTTTCGATCATGATGTAACGGGATTTTATGCTGATCGTTGGGCTAGGGCCTCTAAGCGACGCGGTTGGCCAAGTCACGATTGAAGTAGTTTTCGCCTACGTGGTTTTTCTTGAATTGGCGTGCGCGCGTCGGGACCTCGCACATTGGAGAGGCGCGAGGCGCTTGCACCATGCGACGGCTTCTTGCATCAGGCTGGCGTGCAGACTTTCGCTTTCCATCCCTTCGAAGCGCCTGAGAACGCGCAAGCGATCAGGCATGATCTTCGCGCATTTCTGGCGGAAAACCAGCCGAATGACGAGCCTGTGAGGCGCGCCAATTGCTGGACGACTTTCGATCCCGGATTTTCGCGCGCTCTCGGGCAAGCAGGTTATATCGGGATGCTCTGGCCGAAAGAGTATGGCGGGCATGAGCGCGACCCGCTCGAGCGGTATATCGTGCTGGAGGAATTGCTCGCGGCGGGCGCTCCGGTGGGCGCGCACTGGATTGCGGACCGTCAGACAGGGCCATTGCTCCTGCGCTACGGGACCGAAGAACAGCGTCGGAAATATCTCCCCGGGATGGCGCGCGGCGAGCTTTACGCCTGCATCGGGTTGAGCGAGCCGGGATCGGGGTCGGACCTCGCATCTGTCCGGACCTCTGCCAGGCGCACGGAGGAGGGCTGGCTGATCAACGGGCAGAAGGTGTGGACCACTGGCGCGCACATCAGTCATGTCATGCTCGCGCTCATCCGCAGCGAGGAGGGCAGCGAACGTCAGCAGGGTCTCAGCCAGTTCCTGATCGACCTCGATACGCCCGGCGTCACCGTGCGACCGATCGAGGACATGTTCGGCGGGGCCGATTTCAACGAAGTCTTCTTCGAGGACGTCCTGATCCCGCACGGCGCACTGGTCGGAACCGAAGGCGAAGGCTGGAAACAGGCGACCGCCGAGCTCGCCCTCGAACGCTCCGGCCCCGAACGCTATCTGTCGAGCCATGCGCTCCTGGTCGAGTTGATCGATGCTTGCGGCGACGACGCCGATCCCGCGATCATCGCGACCATCGGTCGCCTGGTCAGCGATATGTGGACGCTGCGCCAGATGTCGATGTCGGTCGCGGCCAAGCTCGCCGCCGGGCATGATCCGACGGTCGAGGCTTCGATCGTCAAAGATTTGGGCAACACTTACGAGCAGGAATTGCCGCAGATGGTGCAGGCTGTCGTCGACCTCCAACTGACCGACGACAGCACGCTCGCGCGCATGCTCACGATGTTGCTGCAGGTATCGCCCAGCTTCTCGCTGAGGGGCGGGACGCGCGAGATACTGCGCGGTATCGTTGCAAGGGGGCTTGGCCTCAGATGAGCGAGAACAGGGAAGCCCTCGTCGAAATGGCGGATGGATTGTTCGCGGACTTGCGCGGCAAGAGCGCCAGTGAATGCGAAGCGCCGCTCGCCGAAGCGGGGTTTGTAACTCTGCTTGTGCCCGAAGAAAATGGCGGTTTCGGTGGAGACTGGGGTGACCTTGCCGCGGTTCTGCGGCTTGCTGGTTTCCATGCGCTTGCCGCGCCCCTTGGTGAGCAGATCGTCGAGGCTGCGCGGGAGCATCACAACGACATTCCGTGCGACAGCGTTACGCTGGCTGCTTTTCTGCGCGTCTGCCAGGCGGCGGGCGCACTCGACGGATCGCTCAAGCTGGCTATCGACCACTGCAGCGAGCGGCAGCAGTTCGGACGTCCGCTGTCCAAATTCCAGGCCGTCCAGCAAAGCATAGCTCTGCTCGCGATGGAGGCGGGCGCGGCCAACTGCGCTGCGCAGGGTGCGGCAGCCGCGCTAGACCGCGGTGACGGGGCTTTCGAGATTGCCTGCGCCAAGCTGCGCGCGAATGAAGCGATGAAGCACGGTTCTGCGCTGGCGCATCAGGTCCATGGGGCGATCGGCTTTACGCGCGACTACCCGCTCCAGCAGCTGACGCGGCGGATGATGGCGTGGCGGAGCGAAGGCGGGAATGACGCCTATTGGAGCACGCGCATCGGGAAACAGGCGCTGGAGTGGGGTGGCACCGGCCTGTGGGACAATCTGACCACGCGGACCGACTGAAACAGGATGCCCGGCCTAACACTTGGGCCGCTCAAACCCTATCTACCTTGCAGCAACGACATTGAGGTGCGAGCAAGGCCGCATGATTCGCGAAAGATTTCTAGACACTCAGGGCATCCACAATTTCCGCGACTACGGCGGATATGCGGTGGAGGGTGGCGGTACAGTCCGGCGCGGCCTGCTTTTCCGATCCGGCCAGCATGTCGAGGCAACGGATGAAGATCTGCGGGCCATCGCAAAGCTCGACATTCACACGGTAATCGACCTGCGCGGCCTCAGCGAACGCGAACGCAATCCCTGCCGCCGCGTGGAAGGGTTCAACGGCGAAGTCATCTTTTACGATGGCGAGACGTCGTCCAGCCCGCCTCATATGGACGTCGATGCAAGTACCACGACAGCCGAGTATGCCCGCCAACGGATGATGGCCGTCTACGAGCGCATGCCGCGCAATCCGGCGATGATCGAGATGTTCGCACGCTATTTCCGCGTGCTCGACGAGCGCGAAGGTGCCAGCCTCGTCCATTGTTTCGCTGGCAAGGACCGCACCGGCGTTGCCGCGACGTTGATGCTGCATGTCCTCGGCGCAAACCGCGATGATCAGATGCACGAGTTCCTCCTGACCAATCAGGCGCCGACGCTCGATGTTCTTCGGCAGCAATCGGTGCCGGGTATAGAGGAACGGCTGGGCCGCAAGCTGGACGAGGACGCCGTTCGCGCGCTGCTCGAAGTGCACGAAGATTATCTCCACACCTATATCCGCGAGATCGAAAGCGAGCATGGATCGCTCGATACGTTCATTTCCGGTGCCTTAGGTGTGGATGACGCAATGCGCGCCCGCTTGCGCGACAAGTTCGTGGCGTGACACAAGCACCAAGGCTTCCCATATAGCGCGCGATAACGCGCACAACGATTTCTGGACGGACGAAAAACATGGCTACCCATCGCACAAAGATGCTCATCATCGGCTCCGGCCCGGCCGGGTATTCGGCCGCGATCTATGGTGCGCGCGCCATGCTCGAACCGATTGTGGTGCAGGGCCTCCAGCCCGGCGGCCAGCTGACGATCACGACCGATGTCGAGAATTATCCCGGCTTCGCGGATGTGATTCAGGGCCCGTGGCTGATGGAGCAAATGCAGAAGCAGGCAGAGCATGTCGGCACGCGGATGATGTGGGACACGATCGTCGAGGTCGATCTCGACAATGGTCCTCCATACCGCGCGATCGGCGACAGCGGCGATGAATATATCGGCGATACGCTGGTGATCTGCACCGGCGCACAAGCCAAGTGGCTCGGCGTGCCCGGCGAACAGGAGCTCGGCGGCAAGGGCGTGTCTGCATGTGCGACCTGTGACGGTTTCTTCTATCGCGGCAAGAAGGTCGCGGTGATCGGCGGCGGCAACACCGCGGTTGAGGAAGCGCTATACCTTACCAACCATTCGGACGATGTGACGCTGATCCACCGCCGCGACGAACTGCGCGCCGAGAAGATCCTGCAGGAACGCCTGTTCAAATCGGACAAGATTTCGACGCTCTGGAACAAGACCGTGGACCGCTTCGAAGCGGGCGAGAACGGCGCGCTGTCGCATCTTGTACTGAAGGACACGCAGACCGGCGAGGAATCGACGCTGGAAGTCGATGGCGCATTCGTCGCCATTGGCCACGCCCCTTCGACCGAGCTGTTCAAGGGCAAGCTGCCGATGGACGGTGGCGGCTATCTGCTGACCGAGCCGGGCTCGCCCAAGACGGAGAAGCCGGGTGTTTTCGCAGCAGGCGACGTCACCGATCACACGTATCGCCAGGCG
Source organism: Altererythrobacter xiamenensis (assembly GCF_900177715.1). Lineage (GTDB taxonomy): Bacteria > Pseudomonadota > Alphaproteobacteria > Sphingomonadales > Sphingomonadaceae > Erythrobacter > Erythrobacter xiamenensis. The sequence goes on from NZ_FXWG01000003.1 coordinate 307,924, forward strand.
GTAACCGCCGCCGGGATGGGCTGCATGGCGGCGCTCGACGCGGAGCGCTTCCTTGCGACGATGGATTTCGCCTCGACCATGGATGCGGAAGCCGAAGCAGCGGAATAGGCTGCCCCACGGGAAAAGGTCAGGGCCTCCGGCAATCGCTGGAGGCCCTTTCTTTTTGCCTAGAAGTGTATGTCGAAGACGAATATTGTCGCGTGGAAGATCAGCGCGATAAGGACAAGGCTCGACAAGGCGAACAGCACGAAGCGCACCAGCACCCTGTTGGCGGTTACCTGCACCAGCGAGTGGATGATGCGCAAACCGGCGTACATCCACGCCAGAAGCGCGTTCATCCCATCACCCTGGCCGACAATCGCCAGAACGATCGCGACCGCATAGAACACCGTAGGTTGTTCATGCAGGTGATTGTAATTATGCGCTTTCCACTGAACGCTGTCGGGCAGGATATTGTCCAGATCCTTGCCGGTGCCGCCCTTGAGGTTGGCCGCGTCGATTTCCGGTGACTTGCTCATCGCGGGGATGCGCGTGGCATACATCCAGGCCCACATCACCATCGTCCAGATGGCAAGGACGATAACAGGCTGCAGGATATCCATTCCGATCATGCGATTACTCCGGGGTCGGCAAAGAGGGTGGCCATGACAGCGCGCACCGCCAGGATCAACAGCGCGATGGTCGAAAGCACGAAGATAAGGAAACGAATTCCGACGATGTTGACCAGTGCCTGCCAGAGCGAGTGGATGATCCGAAGGCCCACATAGATCCAGGCCAGCAGAACGTCCGTCGCACCCGCACCCATGATCGCAAGGATGATCACGGTCGGGTAGAAAATCGTCGGTTGCTCCATCAGGTGCGCGTAATTGTGAGACTTCCAGTTTACCTTGTCGGGCAGCACGCCCTCGAGGTCCTGACCGCGCCCGCCCGGGGCCGCGTTTTTGAGGTCCATTCCTGACTTGGCCATCGCGGGAAACCGCGTGCCGGCGGTCCACAACAGCATGATCAGCGACCACACGACGAGCACCGCTGCCGGTGCGAGCATTTGAGCCTGCATGGATTACCCTCCCTGTTTGGGCGCGAAACTGCGTGGAGCGGGTTCGATTGTCAAATGCAACCTAGCACCCTGTGGAGATCGTTTCGGCGAAACGTGCAGGGTCGACATTGCCGCCGGTCAGCATGATGACAGTGTGCTCATCGAGCGCGACCTTGCCGGCGAGCGCTGCAGCCAGCGCCGCGGCACCACCGGGTTCGACGACAAGCTGCAATTGCGAGAAGGCAAAGCGCTGCGCCGCGCGCACCTCGTCATCGGTCACGGCAACGCCCGGATCGGCGCGACCCTGCAGTACGTCGAGGTTGATCAGCTTGGTCGCAGTGGGTTGCAGCGCATCGCAAATCGTTTCGGGCGCATCAGGACCGGCGCTGACGATCTCCCCCGCCGCGAGCGCTTGCCCCACCATGTCCCATCCGACCGGCTCGATCGGCACCACGGCGCTGTCGGGGCAGGCGAGGGCGAGGCCCGCTGCAAGCCCTCCGCCGCCGCAGCAGGCTACGATGCGCGAGGGCTGGCGACCGAGCTGCCCGGTGATCTCGATACCGGCGCTCCCCTGACCCTCGATCACCCAGGGATCGCCAAAGGCATGGACCAGCGTGCCGCCTCTTTCTTCGATGATCCGCGCTGCGACCTCGTCCCGGTCCTCGCCGGGACGTTTGTAGAGCACCACCTCGGCGCCAAGCGCGCGGGTGGCGTCAAGTTTCACCTGCGGCGCATTCTCGGGCATCACGATCACCGCCGGAATGCCGAGCCGCCGTGCCGCCCATGCGACGCCCTGCGCGTGATTGCCGGAGGAAACGGCGACCACGCCGCGCACTTTTTCCTCGTCGGAAAGCGCAGAGAGCCGGTGCCACGCGCCGCGGATCTTGAACGCGCCGATCGGCTGCAGGTTCTCCGCCTTCACCCAACAGGAAACGCCGTTGATATCCATCGGCAGCAGCGGCGTTGGCGGCAGGATTGCGGCGACCTTTTCGGCGGCTTCGATCACGCCTTCTCGCGTCGGCTTGCGCATATCGTCTCGGATCATTTGGCGGCTCTAGCGCATTTCGCTAGGGGAGCGACAAGAATCAAATTCGGAGAACCCCCACATGTCGACAGTCCTCGTAATCGGAGCCGGCGGCGTCAGCTCGGTCTGCGTCCACAAAATGGCGTTCAACCCCGACATCTTTTCGGAGATCCACCTCGCCAGCCGCACCAAATCGAAATGCGACGCGATCGCCGCGAGCGTCAAGGAGCGCGCCGGGGTGGATGTGGCGACGTATGAGGTCGATGCCGAGGAAGTCCCGGCGATGGTCAAACTGATCAAGACGGTCGGGCCGGAGCTGGTCGTCAATCTGGCGCTGCCGTATCAGGATCTTCCCATCATGGATGCCTGTCTGGAGGCGGGTGTCGATTATCTCGACACGGCCAACTACGAGCCGAAGGACGAGGCGAAGTTCGAATACAAGTGGCAGTGGGCCTATCACGACCGGTTCAAGGAAGCGGGCCTGATGGCGCTGCTCGGCTCGGGCTTTGATCCGGGCGTCACGTCCGTCTTCACCATGTGGCTGAAGAAGCACAAGCTGAAGACCATCCGCCAGCTCGACATCCTCGACTGCAATGGCGGCGATCACGGCCAGGCCTTCGCGACCAATTTCAACCCCGAAATCAACATCCGCGAAGTGACTGCGCCCGCGCGTCACTGGGAGAACGGCGAGTTCGTCGAGACCCCCGCAATGGGCAAGAAGGTGGAATTCGACTTCGAGAGCGTCGGCACCAAGAACATGTACATGATGTATCACGAGGAGCTGGAAAGCCTCGCCAAGTTCAATCCGGAGCTAGAGCGTGCGCGCTTCTGGATGACCTTCGGCGATGAATACATCAAGCACCTGACCGTGCTGCAGAATGTCGGCATGACGCGGATCGATCCGATCAAGTACAAGGGGCAGGAGATCATCCCGCTGCAGTTCCTCGCCGCGGTCCTGCCCAAGCCCGAAACGCTGGGCGAGACGACCAAGGGCAACACCAATATCGGCGTGATCGCGACCGGCGAAGCGCTCGACGGTTCGGGCGAGAAGACCTTCTACATCAACAATATCTGCAGCCACGAGGCAGCATACGAGGAAACCGGCAACCAGGCCGTGTCCTACACCACCGGCGTTCCTGCGATGATCGGTTCGGCGATGATGGTCACCGGCAAGTGGGAAGGTGACGGCGTGTTCAACATGGAGGAAATGGACCCCGATCCCTTCATGGAGATGCTAAACGATCACGGCCTGCCTTGGCAGGTGAAGGAAATGGACGGGCCAGTCGACTTCTGATGGAAACCAGAGCCGGTGATCCGGGCGCTTTCGCCCATTTCGACCTCTCGCGTGTCGACAGCCCCGCCTTCGTGGTGGATGCGGCGAAGCTGCGCGCCAATTGCCAGGTGCTTGCGGCGATCCGTGACGAAGCGGACATCAAGATGCTCGCGGCATTGAAGGCCTTTTCGATGTGGTCGACCGCGCCGATTATCGGCGAGTATCTCGACGGCGTGTGCACCTCCGGCCTGTGGGAAGCGCGGCTCGCTTCCGAGTTCTATGATGGCGAGATCGCGACATATTCGGCCGCGTTCAAGCCCGACGAGCTCGAGGAAATCTGTCGCCTCTCCGACCACGTGATCTTCAATTCGCCCGGCCAGCTGCAGCGTGCGGCGCTGATCCTAGATCAGGCGCGGGTGACCGGCGGTGACATCGACGTTGGCCTGCGCATCAACCCGCAGGTGCCGACAGGTGAGGTGCCGCGCTACGATCCCTCATCTCCCGGCTCGCGGCTCGGCTTCCCGCTGGACCAGCTGACCGAAGAACACATGGAAGGTGTGGAGGGGATCCACTTCCACAATCTGTGCGAGCAGGACCTTGGGCCGCTCCGCCAGACATGGGACCGGGTTTTCGATGCGATCGAGCCCTATTTCGGCCAGCTCAAGTGGATCAACATGGGCGGCGGTCACCACATCACCCGCGCCGATTACCAGCGTGACGAGCTGGTCGAGTTCCTCAAGGATGCGAAGGAAGATACCGGGGCTGAGATTTATCTCGAACCGGGGGAGGCTGTCGCGCTGGATGCCGGCATCCTCGTCGGGACGCTGCTCGATACAGGCTTCAACGAAGTGCCGATTGGCGTCACGGACGTCTCCGCGACCTGCCACATGCCCGATGTGATCGAAGCGCCCTATCGACCCGCTATGCTGGGTGAGCTCACCGACGAGAGCCAGATACCGATTCGTCTCGGCGGTCCGTCGTGCCTCGCGGGCGATGTGATAGGTGATTATCGCCTGCCGGTGCCTGCCGAACCGGGCGCGCGCTTCGCGTTCCTCGATCAGGCGCATTATTCGATGGTGAAGACCAATACATTCAACGGCGTCCAGCTCCCCAGCCTCTGGCTGTGGGACAGCGAAACCGACGCGCTCGATTGCGTGAAGTCCTTCGAATACGAGGATTTTCGGAACCGATTGTCCTGAGGCCGTTGATTGCAGTGAACGCATAGGCATTTTGCCGTTCGGACAGGCGCATTTTTGGTTTGCGATTGCGCGCAGAGGCCCTATATGCGCGCCTCCGCTGCCCCAAGGGAACCGATTACCGCAAGGCAGCCCTGAACGTTTAATGTCAGAAACTAAACCTTCCGGGGGTCCCTTGAGTTGCACACCTTTCCCGACGCCAAGGCTGTAGTTCGCGAACTCGCGCCGGACGAGCCTGTCATCCTGAATCGTCCGCACGCTGCCACGCGCGCCGCCCGCTTCTTTATCGAGAAGTTTCCGGGCAAGCCGCTCTATGCCGTAAAAGCCAATCCCACGCCTGATCTGATCACGACGCTGTGGGAGGCGGGCATCACGCATTACGACGTCGCCTCGATCGCCGAGGTGCGGCTTGTGCGCGGGCTTCTGCCTGACGCGGTGCTGTGCTTTATGCACCCGATCAAGACGCCCAAGGCGATTGCCGAGGCCTATCACCAGCACGGCGTGAAGACCTTCAGCCTCGATACGGCAGAAGAACTCGAGAAGATCGTCGAGGCGTGCCGCAATCCCGAGACGGGTGAGCCGGCCACGGACCTGCGTCTGTGCGTGCGCCTGCGCGTCTCCAGCGAATATTCAGAGCTCTCGCTCGCGAGTAAGTTCGGCTGCGACCTGACCGAAGCGCCCGCGCTGCTTCAGCTGACCCGTCAGCATTGCGACTGGTTGGGCATCTGCTTCCACGTCGGCAGCCAGGCGATGAGCCCGTTTGCCTTCGTCCAGGCGCTGGATCGCACCCGCGCGGCAATCGCCGAAGCTTCGGTGGTGATCGACATGATCGACGTCGGCGGCGGCTTCCCGAGCATCTATCCCGAGCTCGAACCGCCCCCGCTCGAAGATTACTTCCAGATCATCCATCAGCACTTTTACGCGCTGCCGATCGCCTACAACGCAGAGCTGTGGTGCGAGCCGGGCAGGGCGCTTTGTGCGGAATATTCCTCGCTCATCGTGCGCGTGGACAAGCGCCGCGGTGAAGAGCTTTATATCAACGACGGCGCCTACGGTGCGCTGTATGATGCCGCTCATGTGGCATGGCGTTTCCCGGTGCGCGCGCTCGAGGACGATCTGCGCGATCCCGTGCAGGATTTCGCCTGCTACGGTCCGACCTGCGACGATGCCGACTATATGGCAGGGCCCTTCGCTCTGCCGGGCGATATCAAGGCGGGCGACTATATCGAGATCGGCATTCTCGGCGCATATGGCGCGGCGATGAAGACCGGCTTCAACGGCTTCGGCAATGCCGAACAATATGTCGTAACCGACGAGCCGATGGCGAGCCTCTATGACGGCAGCCGCCAGCGCCCGGAAGCCGACAATGTGGTGAGTCTGCGCTGATTGGTCTAGGCTCTCCCGCACAATCCGGGAGAGCCACTGAATGACCGTACAAATCGATTTCTTCTTCGACCTGTCGAGCCCGTGGACGCGGCTCGCCTACAGGAACGTGCGGCCTGCGCTCAGCGGCCTGGACTATGCGATCACCTGGCGGCCATTTCTGGTCGGCGGGGTGTTCAACGCGGTCAATCAGGCAGTGTACGAGAGCCGCAAGCCGGAGAATGCCGCGCGGCTCAAGCGCAGCTTCGACTGGCTCAAGGAATGGGCCGAACTGGCCGATGTGCGGATGAATTTCCCGTCCGAGTATCATCCCCTCAAATCGATCGCGCCGATGCGGATGTGCTGCGCGCTCGAAGACGATCAGGAGACGCTCGAGCGCTTCGCAGCTGCGGCGTTCGAGGCGTATTTTGGCGACCAGCGCAATCTCGACGACGTGGCTGTGTGCGCCGCGGTGGCGGACCAGATCGGCCTCGACGGCGCCGCTTTGGCGGAACGCGCGGTCGAGCAGCCCAACAAGGACCGCTTGCGCGCCAACACCGAGGAAGCGATCGAGCGCGGCGCCTTCGGCTCACCCACCATCTTCGTCAAGGACGGCGCGGGGGGCGAGCACATGTACTTCGGCAATGACCAGCTACCGCTCTTGCGGCAGCGGGTTGAAAATTGCGGAGGCTAGGGCAGGCGGCCTATTGCCCGAAGCGGTAAAGTACCTGCATGCCGCCACCCAGGTCGGGGCTGCCGTCGGCGAAACCGGTGTAGCCATATCCCTGCAGCCGCAAAGCATCGCTCAGCTTGTAGGTGAGCGATGCGGTTGCTTCGCTGATGTCAGGGCCGGTCGGCGTTGATCCCTGCCGCCAGTCATAGTCGAGGCCGACCATCAGCCGGTCCGCGCTAACGTAAACGCCAGCGCCGGCGAGCCAGACGTCGCGCAGGTCGAACACCTCGCTCGAACCGTTGAAACGTCGGCCGCCATAGGCTGCGAGGCTGACGTTACCGAGGCTGTGCAGCACTTCGCCCTGTGCGGTGAAATCCGTGCTGCCGGTGCCGAGAAACTTCTCTTCGGAAGCGGTGGGCAGCTTCACCTTGCCGACTGCATCGAACCACGTCGCGTTGCCGACAGGCAGTGAGTAGCCGGCTGTAAGCCACAAATCGCCCACTCCGCTGCGCGAGGTGACCTCTCCGCCCGGTGCACCGGGGGTCACGCCACCGTCACCCGGGATGACGCCCGAAGGCCCTTCGACTTCGATCCACGAGGTCGATGCCTTGAGGTAGAAATTATCGGCCTGATATTTCACGCCTATCGGGATTGCGAGGAAGTCCGTGTCCTCGACATCGCCATAATCGCCAGAGGAATAATCGACCCCAAGGTTGACCTGGATATGGGGTTCCTCGGCCTGCGCTGGTGTGGCGATAAGGGTAAGGGCGGACGCGCCGGCCCCTGCCAGCATGCGGGTTGCGGTTTTCATTAAATGTTCCTGGAGTTCATCTCGTTAGAGACGGTGCCGCGCGAGCGGATATTCCGGCCCGCGCGACACTGAGTTTGCCTAAGGTTACGCCTTAGTCTTAGCCCGGACGGCCCGGTTTTTCAGGCTTCTCGGGCTTTTCCGGACGTTCCGGCCTTTCAGGCTTCTCGGGGCGTTCCGGTCGCTCAGGACGTTCGGCCTTTGCGACTCGTTCAGCTTTGTCGGGGCGCTCGGTCCTCTGGTGCTCGACAATGGCGCGACTGCCGTCTTCCTTGGTGATCGTGTGGATATTGCCCGAGGGGGTTTCCACGGTCTGGACAAAGCCAGTGGTGACGGTTTCAGTCACGGCCACGCCGTTTTCGTCCACCACCGGATCACCGTTTTCATCGACGACTTCGCGCTCTTCCACGATGTCTTCACGCGTAACGATCGCACCGTTCGATTCCGGTGCTTCGGTTTCTACGTCGGTTCCAGCGTCGGTATCGGTATCGGTATCGCCCGCGTCCTGGGCGTAAGCCGATCCCCCGATCGCGGCTAGCGCGAGCGCGGCAGCAGAGCCGATCATCATTGTCTTTTTCATTGTGCGTCCCTTTTTCCGTTTGGGTGTCACGCTGCCGTCAAAATGGCAGGAGGTGACTTCAGGGACTGCGCTTAATTTGGACCTTACGGTCAAGGTTATTGGGACTGGCTGGGCCGGGCTTCGGATGAAGCGACACTCCCCTGTAACTGCGAAAATGACCGTTAATGCGGCGTCTAGAAACCGACGAAGTTTGCCGCTTCGTCGACGCTGCGGCGCGTGATCTTGACCGCATTGGCGGGGAAGTCCGGATCGGGCCAGCCCATCGCCACAGCCTTCATGATGACCTGATCGTCAGGGATACCCGCATGCTCGCGCACCACGGGGCTTTGCATGATGCCTTGCGAGTTGATCACGCAGCCGAGCCCGCGCGACCATGCCGCGTTGACGAGAGCGGTGGTGACCGCGCCGCAATCGAACGGCGTGTCGTCGCTTCCGGACAATTCCTTGTCATAGGTGACGATGACGCAGACGGGCGCGTCGAACTGGCGGAAGCCGCGCAGCACCCAGTCCTGCCGCTTCTCCTTGTCGTCGCGCTCGATCCCCATCGCTTCGAACAGCTGGATGGCGCAGCCGACCTGGCGTTCGCGGTGCTTGCCTTCGAACGGCTGGCCCCGGCGAAACTCGCGGCTGTCGGGCACACCGGCGAGGATGTTTTCGGTATTCCCCTTGCGGATGCGGTCGAGCGGTTCGCCGGTGATGACGTGAAAGTGCCAGGGCTGGGTGTTCATCGAAGTGGGCGAGCGCATCGCCATGCCGATGATTTCCTCGATCAGCTCGCGCGGAACTGGCTTGTCGAGATAGCCGCGAATGCTCCGCCGGCCCAATACGACCTCGTCATACTTCTGATCCGGATTGCCGCCCATGTGTCTTTTCTCCCTTTCTGAAGAGGGGATTAGCGCAGCGCGAGCGGGGCGTAAAATCCGCTAGGGAAAGGCGCGTTCAGGCCGTGAAGTATGGCTTGTCGCCGGCGATGGTGACTCGCTCCATCACCCGGCGGGCGGGGAAATAATCCGACGCGGCGAGGTGCTGGCAGACGCGATTGTCCCAGAAAGCGATCGAGCCTGCACGCCAGCGGAAGCGGCATTGAATCTCCGCGTCCTTCGCCCTGGCATATAGGTGCTCGAGCAGCCAGCGGCTCTCGGTCGAGGACAGCCCTTCGATATGCGAGGTGAAGGCGGTGTTGACGTAGATCGCTCGCTCACCCGTTTCCGGATGGGTCCGGATCACGGGATGCCGCATCAGCGGGTATTTGTCGTGCAGTTCTTCGGGCTGTTTGCCGAGCCGCTTCGCAAAGACGCGGGCGATGTCATGCACCGCCGTCAGCCCTTCGCAAAAGCGCTTCATTTGCTCGCTCAGCCGCTCGTAAGCGAGGTGCATGTTGGCAAACAGCGTATCGCCACCGCAATCGGGTACTTCCCGGGCCAGCAGGATCGAACCGAGCGAAGGCTTCTCCCGCCAGGTCACGTCGGAATGCCAGAAGTTTTCGGAACCACGGCTCTTGGGGCCATGCGCGATCCGCAGAACCTCGGGATTGGGCTGATCTTCCGGCGTCGCCGGATGGATTTCGAGCTCGCCGAAATGGCGCGCGAAGGCAATGTGCTGTTCCTGCGTCAGGTCCTGATCGCGGAAGAAGATCACGCCATGCTTCAGCAATGCGGCGCGTATCTGGGGGATGCTGTCGGCGATGTCGGGCGCGCCGAGGTCGATCCCGAGAATCTCCGCCCCGATAGCAGGTGTCATCGGCCGCACGTCGAGCGTGCCGGTATCGAGTGTAGTCTTGTCCGCTACGGTTGCCATGCCTCTCTCCCTTGCGGGGAGAAGATGCGCGATTAGCCCCGTTCGATCAAGCTGGGCATTTTATGCAGCCTTGGCGAGTTCCAGGTCGAGGCGGTCCCAGATTTCGACCAGCGCGCTGGTCAGCTCGTCCATCATCGCTTCGGTGTGGGCAGGGCCGGGCGTAAAGCGCAGGCGCTCCGTCCCGCGCGGCACGGTCGGGAAATTGATCGGCTGAACATACATGCCGTATTCGGCGAGCAGGATGTCGCTGATCTTCTTGGCGCGCACCGGATCGCCCACCATCAGTGGTACGATGTGCGTCACGCTGTCCATGACGGGCAGGCCGGCTTCGCGCATCTTCGCCTTGAGCGCAGCGGCATTGGCCTGCTGCGCATCGCGTTCCACGCTCGATCCCTTGAGGTGCTTCACCGCTGCCAGCACGCCTGCGGCGAGGACCGGCGAAAGCGAAGTCGTGAAGATGAACCCGGGCGCATAGCTGCGGATGCAGTCGATCACGCGGGTGTCGGCCGCAATATAGCCGCCCATAACGCCGAAGGCCTTGCCCAGCGTGCCTTCGATTATGTCGATGCGGTGCGCGGCTTCGTCGCGCTCGGAGATGCCTCCGCCGCGCTTGCCATACATGCCGACCGCGTGGACCTCGTCGATATAGGTCAGCGCGTTGTATTTTTCGGCAAGGTCGCAGATCTCGTGGATCGGCGCGACGTCGCCATCCATCGAATAGACGCTTTCGAAGGCGATGACCTTGGGCGTTTCGATATCCTCTGCAGCAAGCAGTTTTTCGAGATGCGCCATGTCGTTGTGGCGGAATACCCGCTTCTCGCAGCCCGCATTGCGGATGCCTGCGATCATGCTGGCGTGGTTCAATTCGTCAGAGAAAATGATGCAGCCCGGCAGCAGCTTGGCGAGCGTCGAGAGCGTCGCATCGTTCGAGACATAGCCGCTCGTGAACAGCAGCGCGCCTTCCTTGCCATGCAGGTCGGCAAGTTCATGCTCCAGCTCAACGTGAAGGTGGGTGTTACCGCCGATATTGCGGGTGCCGCCCGAACCCGCGCCGACATCGTGAAGGGCGGTTTCCATCGCCTCGATCACCTTGGGGTGCTGGCCCATCGCGAGGTAGTCGTTCGAACACCACACGGTGATCGGCTTCGGGCCATTGTGCCCGTGGAAACAGCGCGCATTGGGGAAGGCCCCCTTGTTGCGCATGATGTCGATGAAGACGCGGTAGCGTCCTTCCTCGTGGAGGCGGTCGATCGCCTTGTCGAAGATCTGTCCGTAATTCACGCGGGCGTTCCGCTTCGCTGCTTGCAGCCTGTGCTGCCGTCCAAGTGGGGAGCGATTTAGTGTGTTCGGTTGCATTTTGCCACCGCGATCTTTGCGAATGATTCGCGATAAATAGGGATCACTGCGGAGGGTCGGTGATACCTTCGGCGAACGGGGGCGAGGGTAGGGGGCCGTCCTTGTCCTTGCGCCAGAACTCGGGTCTCACCGACTCGAGGAAATCGGCGATCTCGCCGCGCAATGACAGCCAGAACGCGCGTTCCTCTGCCGACTCGTCGGGGATCGTCTCGAACAGCACTTCGAGCACGGCGTCGATCAGGCCGAGGTAAAGGCGCGGTCCGATTTCCAGCGTGTCCTGATGATGAACGATGGTCGTTCCCTGCTCGATGCGCGTGCCGCCCGGATCCTGCGCCCATTGCATCAGGAGGAAGGCGGTGGTCGAAACCATGCGCCCTTCGAGTTCGGCCCGATTGCCCAGTCCGTGGTGCTCAAAAGACGCGCGCCCATCCGGATAGCGGCGGTAATAGCGTTCGAGGACGTCTTGCGTGATGTCTCCGCGCTGCTCTGCCAGGCGTTCGAAACTGCGCTCGGCGAGGGTGGAGCGCTCTGCCATCAGAATTGCTTCAAACCGTCGATGCCAAGGGCCGAAAAGGCGTTGCCCAGTTCGACCAGGGTTTCGAGCGGGCCGGTAGTGACGGCAAAATCCGGCTGCTCGCGAGAAAATTCCTGGCCTTCCGTCAGGTTGGCTATGCGGCGTGCAATGCCCTGGGCGCCGTCGACGAAACGCACCTCTGGCCCGAAGGCTTCCGCCAGTTCGTCCTCGAGCAACGGGAAATGCGTGCAGGCGAGCACCACCGTGTCGATTTCGCTTCCCTTCGGCTGTTCACGCAGCCCGGCTACCGCCGCATCGATCGTCGCTGGCGGGACGGGAGCGCCGCGCAGCTTGGCCTCGGCCGCAGCGACAAGGCCGGGTGCCGCATGGCGCAGCAAGGTCTTGCCGTTCGCAAACTCGGCTTCGAGATTGTCGACATAGGCTTGCCGGATCGTCGCCTCGGTGCCGAGCAGTCCGATCACGCCGGTGTGCGTCATGGCAGCGGCTGGCTTGATCGCGGGCACGGTGCCGACGATCGGTATCTCGAGCACGTCGCGCACCATGCCAAGCGCGATCGTGCTGGCGGTGTTGCAGGCAATGCAGACAAGGCGCGGCTCATACCGCTCGCTCATCCGGCCAAGCAATCCGGCGACACGCGCGGCAATCTCCGCTTCGGATTTCGTGCCATAGGGTAGCCCGGCGAGATCGGCGGCGTAGATCACCGGCGCATCGGGCAGCAGCTTGCGCAGTTCGGCCAGCACGGTCAGCCCGCCGACACCCGAATCGAACAGCAAAATGGGGGAGGCGGAGTCGCTAATTTCTCATTCCGTTCGCGCTGAGCTTGTCGAAGCGCTGCCTTTTACTTACGCATCGGCAAAAGGGAAGGCAGGCCTGCGATAGGCCCTGCCAATACGGAGTTTTCATTGGAAACCTTGTTCGCCGCCTTGTTGGGATTTTTCCTCGGCTCGATCCCCTTCGGACTGCTGCTGACCCGTGCTGCCGGACTCGGCGATGTGCGCGATATCGGTTCGGGCAGCATCGGAGCGACCAATGTGCTGCGCACGGGGAACAAGGGGCTGGCAGCGGCGACCGTGCTTCTCGATGCGGCAAAGGGTGCGGTGCCGGTGCTCATCGCGGCGTACTTCTGGCCCGGCACGGAAGGTGTCGCGGGGGTTGCTGCGGTTGCCGGGCACTGCTTCACCCCCTGGCTCAACTTCAAGGGAGGCAAGGGGTTCGCCACGGCGGCAGGCGTGCTTCTGGCGCTCGCCTGGCCAGTGATGTTGGCCTGTGCGGCGGTCTGGGCGGCCACACTTGCGGTGAGCCGCATTTCCTCGGTTTCCTCGATGACGACAGTGATCGCGGCTCCGCTCATCGCGTGGGCCATGGGGTATCCGCAGGTCATCGCTCCGCTGATCGCCATCGCGCTGATCGTCATCATCCAGCATCGCGCGAATATCGGGCGGTTGATGCGCGGTGAGGAGCCGAAAGTCGGCGGCGGCAAGAATGATTCCTGACCGCTCGCCCGGCGCGATTACAAGCCGTTAATTGGGTCCATCAGGGACGAGCGCCTAGGCTGCGGTTTTTCGCCGTTTGCAGGGGTGGGCCTTGACCGAGATTTCCCAAGCCGAAGCCTTTGCCCGGATTCGCCTGCTGCGCTCGCCCAACATCGGCCCGGTGAGCTATCGACAGCTCCTGGCGCGCTATGGTTCGGCGGCAGAGGCGCTGGAGGCGCTCCCCGATCTCGCCCAGCGCGGCAAGCGGACCTATCGCGCCACGCCTGCCGACCGGATCGAGCGCGAGGTTGAGGCAGTCCGTGCGGCAGGCGCGAGATATGTCTTTCATGACCAGCCCGACTATCCCGCGCTGCTAGGCCAGATCGAAAGCGCGCCGCCGATCCTGACCTGGCGCGGCGATCTCGCTCTCGCCAGCAAGCCTAGCGTAGCCATGGTTGGTGCACGCAATGCGAGTGCGGCGGCGGTCAAGCTGGCCCGGGAGTTCGCCTCGGAGCTTGCCGCGCAAGGGTTTGTCGTTGTTTCGGGATTGGCGCGGGGGATCGACGGAGCCTGTCACGAGGGAGCGATGCCCGCGACCATCGGCGTCATCGCGAGCGGGATCGATGTCACCTATCCGCCCCAGCACGCAGAATTGCAGGAGCGCATTGCGTGCGAGGGCCTGCTGATCGCCGAGCAACCACCCGGGACCGAACCGCGCGGCAGCCACTTTCCCAGCCGCAATCGCATCATCGCAGGGCTTGCTGCGGGGACGCTGGTTGTCGAGGCGGCCCCCAAGTCCGGCTCGCTCATCACCGCGCGGCTGGCGGGCGAGGCGGGGAGGGAGGTCATGGCGATTCCCGGCTCGCCGCTGGATGCGCGCTCGTCCGGATGCAACCAGCTGATCCGGGACGGTGCGGTGCTGGTGCAGTCGCCAGAGGAAGTTGCGGAACTGCTGCGCGGCTTCGACGGCGAGCCGCGCTCGACATTTCGCGAGGCAGCGCCGCAATTCTACTTCGATCACGAATGCGAGGAATTGGCCGAGGCGGAGCCGGTCGACATCGCACGCTTGCTCACCCATGCGCCGATCGCAGTGGACGAGTTGATCCGACAGTCGGGCGAAGCGCCGGCGGCTGTGCACATGGCGCTGCTCGAGCTTGAAATTGCCGGAGAATTGGACAGACATGCGGGGAGCCGCGTATCACGCGCTGGCTAAATGCCATGGGGGGCGGAACTAATGCAGCGTGACACCGATGTTGGCGGTTTTCTGGGTCAGACTTTCGACCTGATCGGTCGCAATGCCAGAGAGGTCGCGATTTACGTGATCGTCCTCGGCGCGGCCAATGCGTTCGGCCTGATTTTCGGCTTTGTCGACGAGAGTGACACCTTCACCAGTTTCGGGTTCGATTTCGAATACACCAGCGCGATGGGTTTCGGCGCGGCCCTCTATCAGTTCGGCGTCGCAGTCTTGTCTGTCGTGGCATCCTATTTGCTGTTGCAGAGCGTGCTGGCCAACAGCGGCAGGCTGCGTGAAACCACCACCCGTATCTGGGCCTATGTCGGAATGGTGATCCTCGCCTTCCTGGGAATGGCGATCGGGTTCATGCTTCTGATCGTTCCGGGCATCATCCTGGCGGTGCGCTGGTCCGCGTCATCCGGTTTCCTCATCGGCGCGCGCAAGGGCATTACGGAAAGCCTCAGCGCAAGCTGGGACGCGACGCGTGGGCACAGCTGGCCGATCTTCTTTGCCGGGCTGGTGCTCGGGATCGGACTGCTGATAGTTTCAGCCGTCCTCGTCGGCAGTTTGACCTTTACCGGTATCTCGGTGGCGGTCGCCTCCATCGCCAGCCTGGTGGACGCGGCGAGCAACGCGCTGTTTCTCGTCTTCGGTCTCGCAGTCTACATGCTGGTCCATGACGACAGCGAGCACACCGCCGAAGTTTTCAGCTGAGGCAAGTATGCAAGCCTCTTGACGGGATGCGAAACCGGCCCCCACTTTGCGCGTACGCACACGTATACGCGTAAGGGATACACGAAAACATAATGCAACTCGTCATCGTTGAGTCGCCGGCCAAGGCGAAAACCATCGAGAAATATCTGGGCAAGGACTTCAAGGTTCTCGCCAGCTATGGCCATGTCCGCGACCTGCCGCCCAAGGATGGCAGCGTCCGCCCGGACGAGGACTTCGCGATGGACTGGGAACTCTATCGCGACAAGCAGAGCCGCTTCAAGGAAATCGCCGATGCTGCGAAGAACGCCGACCGGCTCGTCCTCGCGACTGACCCTGACCGCGAAGGCGAAGCGATCAGCTGGCACGTCCAGGAACTGCTGAAGAAAAGGAAGGCGCTGCCGACAAAGGTCGACCGCGTCACCTTCAACGCGATCACCAAGACCGCGGTGACCGACGCGATGAAGAGCCCTCGGCAGCTCGATACAGACCTGATCGACGCCTATCTCGCGCGCCGCGCGCTCGATTACCTGTTCGGTTTCACGCTCTCGCCCGTGCTGTGGCGCAAGCTGCCCGGCGCGAAGTCCGCTGGCCGCGTCCAGTCGGTCGCGCTGCGCCTAATCTGCGAGCGCGAGCACGAGATCGAGATATTCAAGCCCGACGAGTACTGGTCGGTCCTCGCCAAGCTGGAACAGGACGGCACCGAGTTCGACGCGCGGCTGGTCAAGTTCGAAGGCAAGAAGCTCGACAAGCTGGCGCTCGGCAATGAAGGCTCGGCGATGGCGGCAAAAGCCGCGGTCGAGAACGGGCGCTTTACGGTCGAGGAGATCGAGACAAAACCGCTCAAGCGCAATCCCGCACCGCCGTTCACCACCTCGACCTTGCAGCAGGAGGCCGCGCGCAAGCTGGGCTTCTCCGCCAGTCACACCATGCGGTGTGCGCAGTCGCTCTACGAAGCGGGCGCGATCACCTACATGCGTACCGACGGCGTGCAGATGGACCCGGGGGCGATCAATTCGCTTCGCGACGCGATCGGCGAGCGCTACGACAGTTCCTACCTCCCCGAAAAGCCGCGCTTCTATTCGACCAAGGCCAAGAATGCGCAGGAAGCCCACGAGGCGATCCGGCCGACCAATTTCAGCCGCGACGCAGTCGGCTCGGGCGACGAGGCGAAGCTTTATTCGCTGATCTTCAAGCGCGCGATGGCGAGCCAGATGGCTGCCGCCCAGCTTGAGCGGACTACCGTGACGCTGCGCGATGCGACCGGCCAGCACGAGCTGCGCGCGACGGGCCAGGTGGTCAAGTTCCCGGGCTTCTTCGCGGTCTATCAGGAAGGGTTCGACGACAAGTCGGACGATGATGAAGACGGCTTGCTGCCCGCCATGCACAAGGGTGACAGCCCGCTGAAGAAGAGTGTCGAAGCCAACCAGCACTTCACCCAGCCGCCGCCGCGTTTTTCCGAAGCATCGCTGGTCAAGCGGCTTGAGGAACTCGGGATCGGGCGCCCCTCGACCTATGCTTCGACCATCCAGACCCTGCGCGACCGAAATTACGTGCGGATGGAGAAAAACCGTTTCTTTGCAGAGGAATCGGGGCGTCTGCTGACCGCGTTTCTTGAACGCTTTTTCCCGACCTACGTCGCCTATGACTTTACTGCGGGTATGGAGGACGAACTCGATACGGTTTCCGACGGGCGCGAGGCGTACAAGGATTTGCTCGCCAAGTTCTGGAAGGACTTCAAGCCCAAGGCCGACGAAGTCATGGACAAGATGCCGTCCGAAGTCACCGAAGTGCTCGACGGCTATCTCTCCGACTTCCTCTTCCCCGAACGCGACGACGGCAAGGACCCGCGCTATTGCCCACTGTGCGACAAGGAAGGGCGCGAGGGCGGTCGCCTGGCGCTGAGGGGCGGGCGCTATGGTGCATTCGTTGCCTGCGCCAACTACCCCGAATGCAAGTTCACCCGCCGTTTCGCCCAGCCGGGCGCCGATGGCGGCGCGGGCGAGGACGACGGCGTGATGGGCACCGATCCCGAAACGGGCGCTGAAATCCATCGCAAGACCGGGCGGTTCGGCCCCTATATCGAGATGGAAGTCGACGGCGAGAAGAAGCGCGCCTCGATCCCCAAGGACCTCGACGATTTCGATCTCGAATGGGCGATCAAGCTGCTCGGGCTGCCACGTATCGTCGGCGAGCATCCCGAAACCGGCAAGGAAATCGAAGCCGCCATCGGGCGTTATGGGCCCTATCTTCGCCACGACGGGAAATATGCGAAGCTGCAATCGACCCGCGATGTTTTCGAAACGGGTATGAATGCGGCTGTGACGATGCTGGCCGAAGCAGCCAATCGCAAGGGCGGCGGACGGCAGAAGGCCGAACCGATCAAGACGCTGGGCGAGCATCCGACCAGCGGCGGCGAAATGAAGGTGATGCCGGGCCGCTATGGCCCCTACGTCACCGACGGCACGACCAATGCCACCATCCCCAAGGATGTGAAGGCGGAAGACGTGACGGAACAGCAGGCAATCGAGCTGATCGATGCGCGCGCCGCAAAGGGCCCGCCGAAGAAGAAGCGTCGGAAAAGTCCGGCAAAAAAGAAGAAGGCAAGCGCAAAGTAACCATCTTCACGCATACCGCCTTCAGCTTGGCGCGTTGGTAAATCTTCAACGGTTTCCGCTTAGGTAGTGTTCTCAATTCGAGGACCAGCTACGTGATTGAAATCGAAGTCCAGAACGAAACGCACCAGACGCAGCACCGCGTGCGCTTTGCCGCCGTGCCGCGAATCGGCGAGGGCCTGCGCCTCAAGGAACCTGACGGCTTGTGGGCGAGCTATGACGTACTCGACGTGTGGTATCAGAAAGCCGAGTTCGGCGATGTCTGGGTGCCGTATCTTCATGTCCGCCTGACGCCGGCAGAGCCGGAACAATCTCAGCCGAGCCAGGGTGGCTACGACATCAAGCGGGAGCTCGCGCCATTCAACATCTGATTAAACGCTCGACCGGCCCCAACGCGGGCAAGACGCTTGCCCAGAAACTGGCCGATGCCCAGCCGTCCTCGACGCCTGAGCCGAAGTCGCCCGAGGCCGCGCCCGAGCCGGCAGGGGATGCCGACGTGGTGGATGCCCGCGCGCTGGGCGACAACCCAGGCGATAGCGAGGCGGTCGATACCGACGCGATCGTGCGTTCGGCGAAATCGATGCGCGACATTGACGAAACCCGTCAGGCGAAGGCCAAGACCTGCCTGATCGTCGATGACAGCCGCGTAATCCGCAAGGTTTCGAGTAAGATAGCCACGAGCTTGGGCTATTCGGTGATCGAGGCGCAGGATGGCGAAGAGGCGCTGGCGCGCTGCAAGAAATCCATGCCCGATCTCGTGCTGACCGATTGGCAGATGCCCGAGATGGACGGGATCGATTTCGTCAGCGCATTGCGCGCCATTCCGACGCCGCATCGCCCGACCGTGGTGTTCTGCACCTCCAAGGGTACGGCGAAAGATGTCCATGAGGGGATACGCGCCGGTGCCGACGATTACATCGTCAAACCTTTCGAGGAAGCGATGCTGCGCGAAAAGCTCGAAAAACTCGGGGCGCGCTAGGGCGCCTTCCGCGTCACAAACGCAGATATCCGATCGCCAGGCTCACTGCGAGCGCGGCCATGCTCGCGGCGAGCGCCCATGCGGCAGGCCGCGCCTCTGTTCGCCCATAAACGATCGTTACGCCCAGCTTGACCGTCATGTTGGCGAGGATCGTCCCGGCAATGGCGAGCGCCGCGAGCGCGTCCGAGATCGTGCCGGGTTCGAGTCCGCCTGCTGTCACGATTGCCGCATCGACGTCCATCGTGCCCATCACGAGCAGCAGCACCGCAATCCCTTTCTCGCCGAAGCGCCCCTCGGCCCAGCGCGCGGCGACTGCCGCAAACGCGACGAATGCGACGAAGGTGAGCGCGGGTAGCAAGGCGATGGGGTTACCCGGCGGGGCGGGGCCTTCCGAGCGGGTCGCCTTGCGGTAGAGCCGGTAACTGACGGCGAACCCCACCAGCAGCGCGGGCAGCACCAGCACGACGAACGGCTCGAGAATCGAGGTCGCGAGCACCGCGACCAGCACGATAACGCGCAGATACATGACGGCTGTCGCCAGCGCGATTCCTGCATTTTCCGCTTCGCCACCCTGTCCGGCGCCGAGCCGCTGCGAGAAGGAATGGGTCACCGCGGTCGAGCTATAGGCGCCGCCGATGACTGCGGTGGCTATCGTGCCGCGCTTCGCTCCGAACAGGCGGTTGGCAACGTAGCCGAGGAAGGAAAATCCGGTGACGATGATCACCACGAACCACAGTTTCGTGGGCTCCCACGCGTTGTATGGGCCGTAGCGTCCTTCCGGCAGGAAGGGAAAAACGGCGAGCGCGATGACTGCATAGCGGGCGAAGGCATGGATATCCGCTTCGTCGAGCGCGCTCACCGCGCGGTGCATGCTCGTCCGCAGAGCCAGGATCAGCGTCACGATGGCCGCGATGGCGATCGCAAGTGCTGGCTCGCCGCTGCCCGCGATAAAGCCGAGTGCCAGCGTTACCATTGCCGCTATCGCTGATGTCGCATCCGGCTTGCCGCTGGAGCGCAGCGCATTGGCGTAGCCTATCGCTATGATCGCGGCCGACCCTGCGACAATGGCGGCAGAGACGTAGGTGTAGCCGAGGAGGCTGAGCAGGCCCGCAACACCGGCGGCCAGACCCAGCAGCGAAAAGGTTCGCACCCCGGCGACGCGCATGCCCTCAGCCTCGCCGCGCAAATGCCAGCCGCGCTCGATGCCAATGAGAAGGCCCACCGCCAGCGCGGCGCCAATCGGCAGAAGCTGATCGGTCGTCACCATCGCCGCCTTATCTCACAGGATTGGCCTTAGCGCACCCAGTCGAGGCCCATTTCCTCGAACACTTCCTTGTCTTCGGCCCAGTTCTCGCTGACCTTCACGTGGAGGAAGAGGTGGACCTTCTGTCCGAGTATCTCGCTGAGTTCCTTACGGGCGGCCTCGCCAATCGACTTGATCCGGCTGCCACCCTTGCCGAGCACGATGGGGCGCTGGCTCTCTCGTCCGACCACGATCTGCTGGTGGATTTCGAGGCTGCCATCGGGGCGTTGCTTGTACTGTTCGGGCCGCACGGCGCTATCGTATGGGAGTTCCTCGTGCAGCTGCAGATAGAGCTGTTCGCGCGTGACTTCGGCCGCGAGCAGCCGTTCCGAAGCGTCCGAGACCTGATCTTCTGGATAGTGCCACGGGCCTTCGGGCATCATGTCCGCCAGCGCCTGCTTCATTTCGGGCACGCCGTCCCCGGTCAGGGCGGATACGAAGAAAATCTCGGCAAAGTCGACCTTGCCGGATAGATCCTGCGCCAGTTCGAGCAGCGGCTCCTTCTTCGCCTTGTCGACCTTGTTCAGCACAAGAATCTTCTTTTCGGGCCTGTTCGCCAACGCTTCGACCAGCGGCTCCAGCTCGTGGCGGCGCTGCTTGATCGGATCGACAAGCAGCACGATCGCATCGGCCGCTTCCGCGCCTTCCCAGGCGGCGCTCACCATCGCGCGGTCGAGGCGCCGTCGCGGTGCGAAAATGCCCGGTGTATCGACCAGTATCATCTGGGTGTTGCCGTGGAGCGCGATGCCAAGCATGCGCGCGCGGGTGGTCTGCGCCTTGGCCGAAGTGATCGCGACCTTCTGCCCGACCAACTGGTTGACCAGCGTCGACTTGCCCGCATTCGGCGCACCGATCACCGCCACGACGCCGCATTTCGTCTGTTCCGTCTCGCTCATCCGAAGCGCTCCATAAATGCTTTTGCAGCGCGCTTCTCGGCTTCCTGCTTGTTCGAAGCGGTCGCCTGCGCCTCGCCGACCTTGTGGACGCTAACCTTGACCGTGAACTGCGCGGCATGGTCCGGGCCGCTGCGGTCGATCACTTCGTACATCGGGGGCTTGCGCTGGTTGCCTGCGGCCCATTCCTGAAGCGCGCTCTTGGGATGCTTGGCTTCGCCTGTGTCACCATTGAACTCGTCGCTCCAGATTTCGTGGACCAGCTCGCAGATCGGTTCGAATCCGCAATCGAGAAAGCCCGCGCCAAGCATCGCCTCGACCACGTCGCCGAGGATATTGGTGCTCTCCAGCCCGCCATCATCCCGCGCCTGTTTGCCCATGCGGATATGCTCACCAAGCTCGATCTTGCGGGCGATCCGGGCACAGGTCTCGCGGCTGACGAGCGCATTGAGGCGCTGCGAAAGCTTGCCCTCGGGCGCGTTATTGTGGCGATAGAGCCAGTCGGCCATGCACAGGCCCAGCACGCGGTCGCCAAGGAACTCCAGCCGTTCGTAATCGACATCGGCATCATGACTGCCGTGGGTCAGCGCCGCGAGCCATAAATCGTGGTCCTGCGGTTCGAACCCCAGTTTGTTCAGCCATGCGAGCGTTTCTGGATCGAGCGTGCTCATATGCCCTCCGCCATCCGGTCCCAGCGCGCGGCAGTGAACCAGGTCCACGGGAGCAGCCAGCTGGCGCTGCCATCGGTCGACCACATCACAGCGCTCGCCTGACCGACAAGGTTGTCCTGCGGCACCAAGCCGATTCCGCCACCGGCCTCTGCCGGAAAACGGCTGTCCTGCGAATTGTCGCGATTGTCACCCATGAGGAACATGCGGCCTTCGGGGACGATAATCGGCCCGTAATTGTCCGCCGGCACATCACCGAAATCGAGAACGTTGTAGCTCTTGCCCGAAGGCAGCGTCTCGCGGAAGCGCGCATAGCGGCAGATCTGCTCGCCCGCAGCGTTCCTCTCCTCCACAGCGCCCCAGGCGCATTGGGTGTTTTCCGAGACCGGAATCACGAAATCCTCGATACGCTCCTTGGGTATCGCATTACCGTTGAGGAACACAGTTCCTCCACGCATCTCCACAGTGTCGCCGGGCAGGGCGATGACGCGCTTGATATAATCGCTTCCGTCCACCGGATGCTTGAAAATCACCATGTCGCCGCGCTCGGGCTGTTCGGCCAGCACACGGCCCGGAATCAGCGGCATCGAAAAGGGCAGCGAGTGCCTGGTGAAGCCGTAAGACCACTTCGATGCGACGAGGTAATCGCCATTCCACAGGCGCGGCAGCATGCTTTCAGACGGGATCGAGAAGGGCGCGAAAATGAAGCTGCGGAAGATCAGCACCGCAAGCGCCAGCTTGAGCACGAACAGCGCGAAACTGCCCCAGCTTTCCTCATCCTTGTCTGCCGCCGGCTGGGAAGCGGGCGCATTCGTATCTAGGCTCTTTCCATCCATCGCCAGTGTCCCTAGTCGCGGTTTTACCGCCATCAAAGAGATTTTGCATGACCGATACGACAGCCGCCGCCTGGAAGCACCTCGAAGCACTCGCGCAGCCCACGCTGGTCGAGCTTTTTGCAGACGAGAACCGCGTCGAAGCGATGAGCGGGCGGATCGAATGGCGCGCCGAGGAAGGCGAGACGGGCATATTGTTCGATTGGTCGAAGACGCATCTGTCGGACGATCTGCTGTCGGGCTTCGAGGCGCTGGCAGAAGCGTCCGATTTCACCGGCAAACGCGCCGCGCTTCTATCGGGCGCGAAAATCAACGTGACCGAGGGACGAGCGGCGGAGCATACTGCGCAGCGCGGCACCGGTGCGGAGGCTTCGGTCGAGGAGGCTGAGGCGCTGCAGCTACGTATGCAGATGCTGGTCGAAGCGATCCACGAAGGCGCACTGGGACAGGTGAACCACCTCATTCACATAGGTATCGGCGGGAGTGCGCTCGGCCCCGCGCTGGCAGTGGATGCGCTCACCCGTGATCTCAAGTTGGTCGATGTCCATGTCGTCTCCAACATCGATGGGGTTGCGCTGGAAGAGGCTTTCGCCGCCTGCGATCCGGCGACCACGATGATCGCGGTAGCGAGCAAGACCTTCACCACGATCGAGACCATGACCAATGCCGAAAGCGCGCTCAAATGGCTGAAGGACAATGGCGTGTCCGACCCATCGGGCCGCGTCGTCGCGCTCACCGCTTCGCCGGAAAAGGCGGTCGAATGGGGCGTCGATGAAACGCGCGTACTGCCGTTTTCCGAAAGCGTCGGCGGGCGCTATTCGATCTGGTCGTCGATCGGTTTTCCGGTTGCGCTGGCAGTCGGCTGGGACGAGTTTTCGGCCATGCTTGCCGGCGCGCGCGCTGTGGAAGAGCATTTTCGCGACACCGATGGGCGCGACAATCTCTGCCTGCGCGCCGCCTTTGCAGACCAGTATTACACTCGCCTGCGCGGCTGCCAGACGCGCGCGGTTTTCGCCTATGACGAGCGGCTTTCGCTCTTTCCCGATTACCTCCAGCAGCTCGAGATGGAGAGCAATGGCAAGCGCGTCACGTCAGGCGGTGAGCCGGTCGACGGTCCAACCGCGCCGATCACCTGGGGCGGGGTAGGGACCGATGCGCAGCACGCGGTGTTCCAGCTGCTCCACCAGGGTACGCATCTGGTGCCGGTGGACTTCATCGCCAGCATTGCGCCGGGCGATGCTCTCGATCCCGCACATCACGCAATCCTGCTAACCAATTGCTTCGCGCAAGGGGCGGCGCTGATGGCAGGCGGGAACATGGCCAAGGACGGGAAAGATCCGGCGCGCGCGTTTCCGGGCGACCGGCCGAGCGCGACGATCCTGTGCGACGATCTCGACGCGGCAACACTGGGCGCGCTGATCGCTTTTCACGAGCACCGCACCTTCGCCAACGCGGTACTGATGGGCATCAATCCCTTCGACCAGTTCGGGGTCGAACTGGGGAAGAAGATGGCCAAGGAAATCGAGGCGGGCGAAGGCGACTTCGACGCAAGCACGAAGGCGCTGCTGGAGAAAAGTGGGTTGGGGTGACCCAGGCGCGGATCAGCGCCGATAGCCGCGCAGCTTGCGTTCGTTCTTGCGCTTCCGATGCAGGTGGAGAGCTGCAAAACCGATTGAAATAACAATCAGCGCGATGAGCGTGTACGCAGTGAGTTCTCGAGTGTCCATGTGGTCCTTGTTCTTGAAGTAATCTGACCCGGCGTTGCGGGTTCGGAATTTTTCGAAATGATGCGTCAAATAGCCGCTGCGATGCCGCAACAGGCGATCGAACTCGCGCGTGCACCAACAATTGTTGGCAGGGCCAAAGATTAAGTGAATCAATCACTTGATCAGTGCCCTTGGTGAAGTGAATGCCTGCCGCAAGCAAAATGTTCCCGCTGAGGATCGAGTTTTCAGGTTTCGGGCCCTGACAAAGCCATCCCATCGCTCGTCATGAGCCGCGTCTTGGCAAAGGCTTCGGGATAATTTTCGGCCAGCCATTCGAGCATCGCTTCGCGGATGTCGCAGCGCAGGTCGAACAGGGTGGGCGAATCCTTTGCGCTCATCAGCAGCCGCACTTCCTTTGCATCGCGCTGAGTCTCGGTCACTTGCAGAACCTGCACGCGGCCATCCCAGCGCGCGTTCGCCTTGATGAGGCGTTCGAATTCCGCGCGGATTGGCGCGACGCGGGTCGCGGGATCGAGATAGAGAAACACTGTGCCGAGCAATTCGGCGGTTTTCTTGGTCCAGTTCTGGAAGGGTTTTTCGAGG
This sequence comes from Altererythrobacter xiamenensis, assembly GCF_900177715.1. Classification (GTDB taxonomy): domain Bacteria; phylum Pseudomonadota; class Alphaproteobacteria; order Sphingomonadales; family Sphingomonadaceae; genus Erythrobacter; species Erythrobacter xiamenensis. Next base: position 332,581 of record NZ_FXWG01000003.1, read on the forward strand.
AAGTAGGTGGTCGGCACCACCAATCGCCGCTGATCCCAGATCTTCACCACGACGTAGGTCGTGCGGATATCCTCGATCCAGCCCCATTCCCCTTCGACGATCACCACGTCGTCGATATTGATCGGCTCGGTCAGGGCCATCTGCACACCGGCGATGAGCGACTTGAGCGCGGGCTGGGCAGCCGCACCTACTGCAAGACCTGCGAGGCCGGCCGATGCGACCAGCGTCACGCCGATATCGCGGACACTTGGGATCGACAGCAGGATCAGACCGACGGTGACGAAGATGATGATGAAGGTCGCGATGCGGTTGAACATCGTCAGCTTCGTGCGTTTGCGCCGTGCCTGGAGGTTGTCCTCCACCGAAACGTCGGCGCGTAGCTTCATCGCCTCGATCAGCGCATGGAGAATGGCGAGCGCGATCCAGCCGAGTATGGCGGGCATCACCACGCTGGCGATCCGCTGCCAGAAGCTTTCGACCATCGGAACTTCGCGCGCCACCAGGACGAGCGAGAGGGCAACCAGTGCGATACGGGTCGGCGCGGCGATCCGGCGGAGTACGATGTCGTCGCTCTCGTTTTCGCTGCGTTTGGCGATCTTGCGCAAGATACGGAAGACGACGGCGTGGATGAGCAGCGCAATGAATATGGCCAGCGCCGCTGCACCGATCGCCATTGCCGGGTCCTGCAGCAATGCAGCTTTCTGTTCGACTTTGTCGACTGTTTCCGCGAGTGGCTCGATCATCGTCGCTGTTCCCCCTGTCTGGCGGTGTTCGGGCCTCTCCCAAAGTAACTCTCGTCACATCAATGTGCTGGCGACCATAGAGGTTCCGATTGACTTTTTGCAGTGCAACATCCAAATAGCCGCTATCGAAATGCCTGAGCCAGCGTGAAGCGGCGGAAACTTCCAAAATATCCGCCCCGGCCGCGTTTCGGTTAATCCAAGAGACTTCCCTTTTCACGCGGGCGGTTTGAAACCACCGCGATCGTGCGCGCCCGGAATCCATCCGGCGCGGCGCATGTCATCGCAAATATTGCGAGCTAGAAACTCAATAATGACAACGACTTTCGACCAACTCGGGCTTTCGCAGCCCGTGCTGCAGGCCCTCGACATGAAGGGCTATTCCACACCCACGCCGATCCAGGAACAGGCGATCCCGCCGGTCCTCGAAGGGCGTGACCTGCTTGGTATCGCGCAAACCGGCACCGGCAAGACGGCGGCGTTCATGCTGCCGAGCATCGATCGGCTGCGCGAGGCGGACAACCAGATCCCGTTCAAGAGCTGCCGCATGCTGGTGCTGGCACCGACGCGCGAGCTCGCCGGACAGATCGCCCAGAGCGCCAAGGATTACGGCGCGCTGGCAGGACTGAAGGTGCACAGCATCGTCGGCGGAACCTCGGTCAACAAGGACCGCAACAAGCTGCATCGCGGCTGCGACATTCTCGTCGCAACGCCGGGCCGCCTCCTCGACCTGATCGACCAGAAGGCTTTCAACTTGAATGGTCTCGAAGTTCTGGTGCTCGACGAAGCCGACCAGATGCTCGACCTCGGCTTCATCCACGCGCTGCGCAAGATTCGCGAGCTGGCCCCGGACGACCGGCAGACGCTGTTCTTCAGCGCGACCATGCCAAAGCAGATCAAGGAGCTGGTCTCGGGCTACTGCAACAATCCGGTCCAGGTCAGTGTTACACCGGCAGCCAGCACGGCGGAACGCATCGACCAGTACCTCTTCATGGTGCAGCAGGACGAGAAGCAGTCGCTGCTCGAGCTGATCCTTTCCGAGCGCCATCAGGTACCCGGCAAGTTCGAACGCGTGCTGATCTTCACCCGCACGAAGCATGGCGCGGACCGCGTGGTGAAGAAGCTCAGCCAGTGCGGCATCCCCGCCAACGCCATCCACGGCAACAAGTCGCAGCCTCAGCGTCAGCGCGCGCTCGACGAGTTCAAGCGGGCGAAGACCCCGATCCTCGTCGCGACCGATGTCGCCGCGCGCGGGATCGATATTCCGGGCGTCAGCCACGTGATCAATTACGAGCTGCCCAACGTGCCGGAACAGTATGTCCACCGCATCGGTCGCACCGCGCGTGCGGGCAAGGACGGGGTTGCGATCGCCTTCTGCGCCGAGGACGAACGCGCATATCTCAAGGATATCCGCAAGCAGACCGACGCCGAGTTCGAGCGTCTGCCGCTCCCCGATAACTTCCGCGCTGTCGTCGAAGGCGTCGGGCCGACGAAGCCTGCGCCCAAGCAGCAGCGCCAGCGTGTGAAGCCGAAGCCCGCCAGCCGTGGCGGCGGCGGTCCTTCGGGCAAGAAGCCCGCGCCCAAGCATACGAACCGCAAGGGCAAGCCTCAGGGTAAACCGGGCGGTGGCGGCAATCGCGGTAGGGGTGGTCCCGGCGGCGGCGGTCGCAGGCGTTCGGGCGGCAATCGCGGCCCGCGCGCAGCGAACGGGTAACTTTCCCGTCTGGGCCTGCGAAAGGGTCTCCTGACAGGTCGGTGGTTGGCAAGTGGCATCCGCAAGGCCATATCGCCCGCCTAACAGGAGACCCAAGCGCATGGCCGAATACGACTACGACCTCTTTACCATCGGAGCCGGTTCAGGCGGCGTGCGTGCGTCGCGCGTCGCGGCGGCGCATGGCGCTCGCGTTGCCATTGCGGAGGAACACCGGGTCGGCGGCACCTGCGTCATTCGCGGCTGCGTGCCGAAGAAGATGCTCGTTTATGGCGCGCATTTTGCCGAGGATCTCGAGGACTGCCAGCGCTTCGGCTGGGAGATCGAGGGCAAGAGCTTCGACTGGATCAAGCTTCGCGACAATGTGCTGGCCGATGTCGACCGGCTCGAGGGTGCCTATACCGACACGCTGGAAAATCACGACGTCACGATTTTCAAGGAACGCGCCGAGATCACGGGCGACCATGAGATCACGCTCGCCAGCGGGCGCAAGGTCACGGCCGAGCGCATCCTGATTGCCACCGGTGCGCGCCCGCGCATGCCGGAATGCCAGGGTGCCGAACACGCCATCAGTTCCAACGAGGCTTTCCACCTCGACAAGCTTCCGAAGAAGATCATCATCGCAGGCGGCGGTTACATCGCCAACGAGTTCGCCGGAATCTTCAACGAGTTCGGCTGCGACGTGCACATCGTCAATCGCGGTGACCGGCTGCTGCGCAGCTATGACGAGGCGGTGCGCGACCGCCTGCTGCAGATATCGACGATGAAGGGGATCAAGTTCCGCTTCAACACGACCTTCGAATATATCAAGCCGTGCGATGAGGGCGGCTATTTCGTGAAACTTTCCGATTCCGACGAGGAAAAGGCCGACCTCGTCATGTTTGCAGTCGGCCGCCTTCCGAATACTGAAGGGCTTGGCCTCGATACGGTCGGGGTCGAACTGGGCGATAATGGCGAGGTCAAGGTCGACCGGTTCAGCAAGACCAATGTCGATTACATCTATGCCGTCGGCGATGTCACCGACCGGGTGCAGCTGACGCCGGTCGCCATTCGTGAAGGGCAGGCCTTTGCCGATAGCGTGTTCGGCAAGGGCGAGCCCTATGCCGTCGATCACAGCTGCATTCCCAGCGCCGTGTTCAGCCACCCGCCGATTGCGGCTGTGGGGCTGACGGAGGGTGAGGCCAAGAACAAGCTCGGTTCGGTCAAGGTGTACCTGTCGGACTTTCGCCCGATGAAGAACGTGCTTGCCGGGCGCAACGAACGCAGCCTGATCAAGTTGATCTGCGAAGGCGATAACGAGCGGATCGTCGGCATTCACATGATCGCGCCCGAAGCGCCGGAGATGATGCAGGCCGCGGCGATAGCGGTGAAGGCGGGCCTGACCAAGGCGGACTTCGACGCGACCACTGCGATCCACCCGACCATGGCCGAAGAACTGGTGCTGATGCGCTAGGCGCGCAGCCTTCGGGGTGAGAGCGCATCGGCCTCTACCCCGACGGCACGCAATTCTTCGGGCCATTCGGTGCCGGTGGCGAGCGCCTCTGCCGCCATCGCCATTGCGGGCGAGGTTTGCAGACCGAATCCGCCCTGGCCCGCCAGCCAGAAGAACCCTGGCGCCTCCGGATCGAAGCCTGCGACCGGCAGGCGATCGGGCGCAAAGCTTCTCAGGCCCGCCCATTTGCTCGCGAGACGGGGAATGGAAAGCGTGGTCGCCTGTTCCACGCGCCATGCGGCAAGGGCGACATCCTCCTCCTCCGCCTGTGCATCGCAGGGCGTGCTTTCTCCCTCGTCCATCGGGCAGGCGAGCAGCCTCCCACGCCCCTCCGGCTCGATATAGAAACCGGGGCCGACGGTCTTGGTGAAGGGCCAATCGGAAACGTCCATACCCTCGGGCACGTCGAAGGTTATGACTGTTCGGCGAAGGGGCCGGATACCGATGGGAGCGACCCCGGCGAGCATTGCGATTTCATCCGCCCAGGCGCCTGCCGCGTTGACCAGACACTTCGCCGTGAAGCTCTCACCCGGCGTATCGAGGGTCCAGCGATTGTCATCGCGGCGGATCGCCGTCGCGCGGGCGCCGGTCGCAACCTCTCCGCCGGCCTTATTCAGCATGCGGCGGTGCCCTTCGAGCAGCGCGTGCGCATCGAGCTTGCGCCCATCGCGATCGAGCAGCGCGCCGGAAATCGCACCGTCCGACGTCGCCAGCACCGGCACCCAATTGCGTGCTTCTTCAGGTGTCAGCCGCTCCACATGTGGTGCCCATTCGCGGTAGTTCGTCTCAAGCTGATCGAGCAACGCTTCTTGCCCCTCCAGCGCGATGAACAGCGCGGGATGGCGGCGGGCGCCCGGTTCACTCAGATGCGGCAGGCTCGCTGCCGTGAGCGCGCGCACAAGCCTTGCATCCATGTCGAAATGGGCGAAGGCAGCGCTGCGGCCCGAGGCATGGAAACCAAGCGCATCCTCGCTCTCGAGCACCAGCGTTTCGCCATGACGGGCAAGGCGAGCCGCCGCAGACAGCCCGGCGATGCCGCCGCCAATCACGCAATAATCGACACTTCGCATGGCTGCTCCGTTGCCCGATGAAACCTTACTCTCTAGGTTCGAACCCAAGGGGAGAAAGTTGAATGGCAGGCACAGTACTCGTAACGGGCGGCACCGGCTATATTGGCGGTGAGGTGATCGACCAGCTTCTCGCCAAGGGATACGCTGTCAACACGACCGTTCGCAATGCGACGAAGAGCGAGCCGCGACTGCGTGAACGCTGGCCTGATGCGGGCGACCGGCTCAAGATATTCCAGGCCGATCTGATGAGCGACGAGGGCTGGGCCGAGGCCAATGCGGGTTGCGATGCTGTGGCCCATGTCGCTTCGCCATTCCCGCTCAGCATTCCCAAGGACAAGGACGAGCTTGTCGTCCCAGCGACCGAAGGCACATTGCGCGCCCTGCGCTTTGCGCATGAGGCGGGCGTCAAACGCTTCGTCCAGACCAGCTCGGCGGCGGCCATCGCCTATGGTCATCCGGAAAAGGATCATTTCGACTACACCGACTGGACGAACCTTTCGGCAGGCGTGCCGCCCTATATCGAGAGTAAGACCGTCGCAGAGCGCTCTGCGCGAGACTGGGTAGCGAAGCACGCACCCGATATGGTGTTCTGCTCGATCAATCCGGTCGCGGTTTTCGGACCGGTCTATAACGACGACCTTTCGACCAGCATCGAGCTGGTGAAGAAAATGATCGATGGCTCGATCCCGCTCGCGCCCAATATGGGCATTTGCGTCACCGATGTGCGCGACGTCGCCGAAGCGCATGTGCGCGCGATCGAGGCGCCGGCGGAAACGGTACGCGGGCAGCGCTTCCCGACTTCGGTCAAGTTCCTCTGGATCCGCGAGATGGCGCAGATCGTGCGCGAGCGCGTTCCCGAATACTCTGGCAAGGCGCCGACCCGCCCGATGCCCGATTGGCTGGTCAGGCTGCTCGCGCTGTTCATGCCGGAAATGCAGCAGATCAAGGGCGAGCTTGGAAACGTCCGAGATGTCTCGGGCAAGCATACGGAAGATGCGCTGGGTTTCACTTTCATCTCGGCGGAACAGACGCTGGAAGATACGGTGCGCAGTCTCGTCGCAAAGGGGATCGTGAAAGTCTGATGGATGTACAGGGGAAAACCGTCCTCCTGACCGGAGGAAGCGCCGGTATCGGGCGCGAGCTGGCGCGCCAGATGAGGGCCAAGGGCGCCAATATGGTCATCACCGGGCGGAATCCTGAACGTCTCGCGGCGATGCGCGATGAAGGCTTCGAAGCGATCAGTGCCGATCTTTCCAATGCGGCAGGTGTCGATGCGCTGATTGCGGCGTGGGGCGAGCGCGAACTCGACATTCTGATCAACAATGCCGGGCAGCTGGTCGATCATGATTTTCGCGCCGAGAAGGGACGAGGCGCACCCGATCCCGATGCAGCGGACGATTGCATCTATGCCAATCTCAACGCCCCGATCCGGCTGACAGTGGCTTTCATGGACCGATTGCAGGCGCGCGCCGAAGCGGTGATCGTCAATGTGACTTCAGGGCTGGCCATTGCGCCTGCAGCGCGCACTCCGGTCTACTGCGCCACGAAATCGGCGCTTCGCTTCTATTCGCTCGGCCTGCGCGAACAGCTGAAGGATACCGGGGTAAAGGTGATCGAGGCTCTGCCGCCGGTCGTCGATACCCAGATGAACGATGGTAATCCCATGAAGAAGATGCCCGCTGAAGAATGTGCGCGACAGATCCTCGTCGCGATTGAGCGGGACCGCGACGAAGCAAATATCGGCATGACCAAGGCTTTGCGCGTGGCGGAAGCTATTTCTCCCGCCTTGGCCAAGAGCGTGACGCTGCGCTTTTGAGCGTTTTTGATACGTTGACGCGCGCGCCTGTGCGTGGCTAGGCGATTTGCACTGGCCGAACAGGGAGATCGCATGTCCGCCAATATCGCCGAAATGGAACGTCGCCGCGAAGCCGCCAAGCAGGGCGGGGGCGAGAAGCGCATTGCCGCGCAGCATGCCAAGGGCAAGCTGACCGCGCGCGAAAGGCTAGATGTCCTGCTCGACGAGGGGAGCTTCGAAGAACTCGACGCTTACGTCGAGCATGATTGTGTCGATTTCGGCATGCAGGAGCAGAAAATCCCGGGCGATGGCGTCGTCACCGGCTCGGGCACGATCAATGGCCGCCTGGTTTACGTCTTCTCTCAGGACTTTACGGTTTTCGGCGGTAGTCTTTCGAAACGCCATGCGGAGAAGATCTGCAAGGTGATGGACACCGCGATGAAGGTCGGCGCACCGGTTATCGGCCTCAACGACAGCGGCGGCGCACGCATTCAGGAAGGTGTCGCTTCGCTCGGCGGTTATGCCGAAGTGTTCCAGCGCAACGTGCTTGCATCAGGTGTCATCCCGCAGATCAGCCTCATCATGGGGCCGTGCGCGGGCGGTGCGGTCTATTCGCCGGCCATGACGGACTTCATCTTCATGGTGGAGGATTCGAGCTACATGTTCGTCACCGGGCCGGACGTCGTGAAGACCGTGACGAACGAGACGGTGACACAAGAGGAACTGGGCGGTGCCAAGACCCACACCACCAAGACCTCGGTCGCAGACATCGCTTTCGAAAACGATATCGAAGCGCTGCTACAGACGCGCAATTTCGTCGACTATTTGCCGCTTTCGAACCGCGAGGAAGTTCCCGAGCGCCCGACCGCCGACGCCTGGGACCGCGAGGAGCCTTCGCTCGACACGCTGATCCCCGATAACGCCAACCAGCCCTACGACATGCACGAAGTCATTCGGAAGACGCTGGACGAAGGCGAGTTCTTCGAGATCCAGCCCAATCACGCAGGCAATATCCTGTGCGGTTTCGGCCGTGTCGAAGGCCGCACGGTGGGTGTGGTGGCGAACCAGCCGATGGTCCTCGCCGGCGTGCTCGACATCAATTCGTCGAAGAAGGCCGCGCGCTTCGTGCGCTTCTGCGACGCCTTCGAAATCCCGATCCTGACCTTCGTCGATGTGCCCGGCTTCCTGCCCGGCACCGCGCAGGAGCATAACGGCATCATCAAGCACGGCGCGAAGCTGCTGTTCGCCTATGCGGAGGCGACCGTGCCCAAGATCACCGTAATCACGCGCAAGGCCTATGGCGGTGCTTACGACGTGATGGCCTCAAAGCACCTGCGCGGCGACCTCAACTATGCCTGGCCGACCGCCGAAATCGCGGTGATGGGCGCGAAGGGCGCGGTGGAGATCATCTTCCGCCAGGACCGCGACGATCCCGACAAGATCGCCGAGAAGACGAAAGAATATGAAGACCGCTTTGCCAACCCCTTCGTGGCGGCGAGCCGCGGCTATATCGACGAGGTGATCTACCCTCATTCGACGCGGCGGCGCATCGCGCTGGGGCTGCGCAAGCTGCGCACCAAGCAGCTCGAGAATCCGTGGAAGAAGCATGACAATATTCCGTTGTGATCTCTGAGAATCGGTCACTCCTTACGGCAATTTTGCTCGGGGTTGCGGTCGCTGTAGCGCTGTGGCGTGTTGGCGTTACACTGCAAGGCGAACCCGTACCACAAACCTGGCGAACCTATAGAGGATACTTTTTGGGGATTTTGCTGGGATCTGCTGCACTTTATAGCGGCCTCCGAAAAGCGGGAGTAGGACCGCGCCTGAAGACCGAGGCACTCTCTGGAACTGCGGGATGGTTTTCGATTGCTTTTATGACCATTTTTGCCGCGGCTTTGGCTTTTCAAAACTATGTCATGCTCGAACAGGCAGGTGATTAAATGAAACTCGGCCGTCTCAATCACATCGGCGTTGCAACGCCTTCGATCGCGGATTCCATCGCGCATTACCGCGATGTGATGGGCGCGACCGATATCACCGAACCTTTCGACCTGCCCGAACAGGGCGTGAAGGTCTGCTTCGTCAACACGCCGACCGATAGCGGAATGAACGGCACGCAGATCGAGCTGATCGAGCCCTATGACGAAAGCTCCCCGATCAACAATTTCCTCGAGAAAAACCCCGCTGGCGGACAGCACCATGTCTGCTTCGAAGTGCCCGATATCGCCAGGGCGCGCGAGGAGTTCGAAGAGATGGGCAAGCGCATCCTTGGCCCCACGCGCATCGGGGCGCACGGCACGCCTATCTTTTTCGTCCATCCCAAGGATATGCAGGGCATGCTTACGGAGATCATGGAAACGCCGAAGGGCACAGAGCACTGATCCACCCTTCGTCGTCCTGAACTCGTTTCAGGATAACACTCACCCGTCACAAGGCGGTCATGCTGAAACAAGTCCGGCATGACAGCCTTTCAGAGAGGTAGAACCAATGACCTACGAAACGATCCGTGTCGAACGCGAAGGCCCGCTGATGACCATCACGCTCAACCGGCCTGATCGCCTCAATGCCATGCCGCCGCAGATGGCGGACGAGATCGGAGAGGCATTCTACGACCTCGGCGATGCGCGCGCCGTTCTCATTACGGGCGAAGGCAAGGGCTTCTGCTCGGGCGCGGACCTTGCAGCGCGCGGCGATGCGAGTGCGCTGCAATCGAAGGGCGGCAGCCACCGTGCCCTGCAAAACCACTACAACCCGGCAGTCAGCCAGGTGCTGCGCGCGCCGGTGCCGGTGATCTGCGCGGTCAACGGTCCTGCTGCCGGTGTCGGCTGCTCGCTCGCGCTGGCGGGCGATTTCACGCTTGCATCGAAGAACGCCTATTTCCTTCAGGCCTTCGTCAATATCGGCCTCGTGCCCGATGGCGGTTCGACATGGCTGCTGGTCCGTGCGATCGGCCGCGCCCGCGCCACCCGCATGATGATGCTGGGCGAGAAGATCGGCGCCGAACAGGCCGAGGAATGGGGCCTGATCTACAAGGCCGTCGATGACGATGCGCTGATGAGCGAGGCCCGCGCACTGGCTGAAAAGCTCGCCAATGGTCCGACCCTTGCGCTCAAGACGATGAAGCAGAACATTGCGCTCGCGACCGATGGCTCGCTGCAGCAGGTGCTCATCGCAGAAGCCGAGGGCCAGCGCCTCGCCGGCGCGTCCGAGGATGCGCAGGAAGGCGGCATGGCCTTCCTTCAGAAGCGCAAGGCAGAGTTCAAGGGCAGGTAATGCTGTTCTACGACAGCCCCAATCCCGCGCCGAACCCCCGCCGCGTCCGTATCTTTGCTGCGGAAAAGGGCATCGAGCTTCCCTCGCAGGAAGTCTCTATCCCCAAGCGCGAGCAGAAGGCGCCGGAGTATCTCGGAAAGAACCCACGCGGCCAGACGCCGATACTCGAACTCGACGATGGCACGGTGATCGCCGAAAGCGTGGCGATCATGCGCTATCTGGAGGCGCTGCATCCCGAACCAGCGATGTTCGGGACGACGCCGAAGGAAATCGCTGCGATCGAGATGTGGAGCAGGCGGGTGGAGATGATCCTGATGTCCGCCGTCGGGGCGGTCTGGGTGAACACGCATCCGTTCACCGCCGCTTTGCCCGGTCGCAATGCCGAGTGGGGCGAGGCGAACCGGCCGCGCGTGGCGGACGCGTTCCGCTTCTTCGACGAATCGCTGAAGAATTTCGAGTATCTCGCAGGGCCGGATTTCAGCGTGGCTGATATCCTTTTGCTGACGACCGCCGACTTCGCCGATTTCGTCGGCTGTGGTATGCCCGATGATTGTGAAAACCTGCGCGGCTGGCACGAACGCGTGTCCGCTCGCCCGAGTTCAAAAGCCTGAGTTCAACCATGACAGACAAACCGACTCCCGCCGACTGGCAAGCCGCTGCCGACAAGGAAGTGAAGGGGCGCGAGCTCACCTGGGACACGCCCGAGGGCTTCACCATCAAGCCGCTGTATACGGCAGAGGACACCGACGGGATCGACCCCGGCCTTCCGGGTTTCGCGCCGTTCACGCGCGGCCCCTATGCATCGATGTATACCGGGCGTCCCTGGACGATCCGGCAGTATGCGGGCTTCTCGACCGCAGAGGAATCGAACGCCTTCTATCGGCGTAATCTGGCGGCGGGGCAGAAGGGCCTCTCGGTCGCTTTCGACCTTGCCACCCACCGCGGTTATGACAGCGATCACCCGCGCGTTGTCGGCGATGTCGGCAAGGCTGGCGTCGCGATCGACACCGTGCGCGACATGGAAATCCTGTTCGACCAGATCCCGCTGGACGAGATGAGCGTCTCCATGACCATGAACGGCGCGGTGATCCCCGTCATGGCGTTCTACATCGTCGCGGGCGAGCGGCAGGGTGTGCCTGCCGAAAAGCTCTCGGGCACGATCCAGAACGATATCCTCAAGGAGTTTATGGTCCGCAACACCTATATCTATCCGCCCGAACCTTCGATGCGGATCGTTTCGGACATCATCGCATATACTTCGGCCAACATGCCGAGATTCAACAGCATTTCGATCTCGGGCTACCATATGCATGAGGCCGGGGCGACGGCGGTGCAGGAGCTTGCCTTCACCATCGCCGACGGCAAGGAATATGCGAAGCGCGCGATGGAAGCGGGGCAGGACCTCGACAAGTTCGCGCCGCGCCTGTCGTTCTTCTTCGGCATCGGCATGAACTTCTTCATGGAAATCGCCAAGCTGCGCGCCGCGCGCAAGCTGTGGCACGATGTGATGGCGGGGCTGGGCGCTCGGAACGAAAAGTCCAAGATGCTGCGCACGCACTGCCAGACTTCGGGCGTTTCGCTGCAGGAGCAGGACCCCTACAACAACGTGATCCGCACCACGGTCGAGGCGATGGCGGCCGTGCTGGGCGGCACGCAGTCGCTTCATACCAATGCGCTCGACGAAGCGATCGCGCTACCGACCGACTTCTCAGCCCGCATCGCGCGCAACACGCAGCTGGTGCTGCAGGAAGAAAGCGGCATCACCAATGTCGTCGATCCGCTGGGCGGCAGCTACTACATCGAGAGCCTGACGGCGACTTTGGTGGCAGAGGCTGAGAAGCTGATCGCCGAAGTCGACGAAGCGGGCGGCATGACGCAATATGTCGCGACCGGCGCGCCCAAGGCGGCGATCGAGCGCGCGGCTGCGGAAAAGCAGACCAATGTCGACAAGGGCGAGACGGTGATCGTCGGGGTCAACAAGTACCGCAAGGACAAGGAAGACCCGATCGATACGCTCGACATCGACAACCACAAGGTCCGCCAGAGCCAGATCGACCGCATCAAGCGCGTGCGCGAAGAGCGCGATGAAGAGGCGTGCCAGGCCGCGCTCGCCGCGCTGACCGAGGCTGCGAAGGCTGACCCGCGTTCGAGCAACGAGGCGCTGCGGACGGGTCGCGATGAAAACGGCATTCCGCTACCGCCCTCGGTCCTCGCCGAGATGGAGAAGGCGGGCGATACCAATCTGCTCGCCCGCGCGGTCGAGGCGGCACGCCATGACGCGACGCTGGGCGAAATCTCCAAGGCGATGGAAGAAGCCTTCGGACGGCACGATGCGACGCCCAAGCCGGTGAGCGGCGTCTACAAGACCGCCTACGAGTTCGACAAGCGCTGGACGCAGGTGACCGATGGTGTCGATGCGGTCGAACGCCGCCTCGGGCGCAAACCGCGCATCATGGTCGCCAAGATGGGGCAGGACGGCCACGATCGCGGCGCGAACGTCATCGCCAGCGCGTTCTCGGACATGGGCTTCGAGGTGATTTCGGGGCCGCTGTTCCAGACGCCCAAGGAAGCGGCCAAGATGGCGCTCGAGAACGAAGTCGACGTGGTCGGCGCATCGAGCCTCGCTGCAGGACACAAGACGCTTATCCCCGAACTGATCGACATGCTCAAGGCTGCCGGACGGCCCGATATTAAGGTGACCGCCGGTGGGGTAATCCCGCCGCAGGACTATGACTTCCTGCGCGAGAAAGGCGTGCAAGGCATCTACGGCCCGGGTTCGAACGTGGTCGAATGCGCAGCGGATATCCTCACGCTGCTCGGCCACAATATGCCGCCTGCGGGCGAGGACATGGACGAGGCAGCGGAGTGAGCCGTTGATCTGGCGACCCTTCGACAAGGACAAGTAATGACTGAAATCCGCACCGACTGGACCCGCGAGGAAATCGCGGAGCTGTTCGATCTTCCATTCACCGAACTGCTCTTCCGCGCCGCCAACGTCCACCGCGAGTTCCATCCGCCCGAGCAGGTGCAGCTCTGCACGCTGCTGTCGATCAAGACCGGCGGGTGTCCGGAGGATTGCGGCTATTGCTCGCAGTCGGTGAAGGCGGACTCCGGTGTCGAGGCGACCAAGCTCATGGAGGTGCAATCGGTCCTCCAGCGCGCGGCGCAGGCGAAGGATGCAGGCTCCCAGCGCTTCTGCATGGGTGCGGCATGGCGCAATCCCAAGGACCGCGACATGCCCGCGATCGTCGAGATCGTGAAGGGCGTGCGCGCCATGGGGCTCGAAACCTGCATGACGCTGGGCATGCTGACGCCGAAACAGGCGGATATGCTGGCCGAGGCAGGCCTCGATTATTATAACCACAACGTCGACACCGGGCCGGAATATTACGAGCGCGTGATCTCCACCCGCAATTACCAGGACCGGCTCGATACGCTGCAAAACGTGCGCGATGCGGGCATCAATGTGTGCAGCGGCGGGATCGTCGGCATGGGCGAGACGCGCGAGGACCGGGTCGGCTTCGTCCACACGCTCGCCACGCTCGAGCGCCATCCCGAAAGCGTGCCCGTCAACGCGCTGGTCCCGGTCAAAGGCACGGTGCTCGGTGACATGCTGGCGGACACCCCGCTCGCCAAGATCGACGATATCGAGTTCGTCCGTACCGTGGCGGTTGCGCGTATCACGATGCCGATGAGCATGGTGCGCCTCTCCGCCGGGCGCGAAAGCATGAGCGAGGCGACGCAGGCGCTGTGCTTCATGGCCGGCGCGAATTCGATCTTCACCGGCGACAAGCTGCTGACCGCGCCAAATGCGGGCGACGACAGCGATGCGGCGCTTTTCGCGAAGCTGGGGCTGACGGCGCTTGCTCAGGAAGAACCCATGCGGGCTTGCAAGGTGGCGGAGCCTGCCGAGTGAGCCTAGGCTTCTCCGTCGATGAACTGTTGCCCAAGGCACGCGGAGGAGGGCAGCTCAAGATGGGGCTCGCCAAGCTTGAGGAGAGCGAGTGGCTTCAGCCGAAGCCGGACCTTGTCGCGCGCGCCGAAGGTTTCGCTGCCTATCCCGAGGGTGTCCAGATCGCGCCCGAGGGCGAGGCACCGGGCGCGGAACTCGCCGCGATGCTCGGCCTGCCCGGGGGTCTCCCTGAAGCTGCGCGGGCGCATCACGAGGACATGTGCCTCCTCACTCTGCGCGAAGGTGACGAGCAATACCGTCTCGTTGGCGCAGCGGTCGCATGGCCTTCCGACTGGGCGCCTGCAGACAAGATGGGCCTGCCGCTGCGCGCCCTTCATGGGCCGATCCAGGGTTATGAGGAGCAGCTGGCGAGCGGCGTCGATAATTTCATGGCCAAGCTTAAACCGGGCGCGATCTACGGACGCTGCAACTGGTTCATCGCCGCCACTGGCGAGAAGCGCTGGGTGGCAGAGCCTCCCGCGCAGGCCTTTGCCGATGTCACGAGCGATAATGCAGGAGAGACGCTTTTCGTCCGCTCCGAACGCCAGACGCTACGCCGCCTCCCCAAGACCGGCGCAATCCTCTTTACCATAGGCATCTATGTGTCGGCGCTGAGCGCGCTGTCACAAGCAAATATCCAGCGCCTCGCCACGGCCGTCTCATCGCTTTTGACAGGTGAGGGCGATCGGCGCGGCGCAGGGGCTTACGCAGACGCACTAATCGGCTATGCGAAGCGCCAGGAACTGGAGAGAGCAGGCTGATGTTGGAACATAAACTCGAAACGCTCACCATTCACGCGGGCCAGCAGCCCGATCCGACCACCAATGCCCGGATCACACCGATCTACCAGACGGCGAGCTACGTGTTCAACGACGCCGAGCACGCAGCAAACCTCTTCGCGCTCAAGGAATTCGGCAACATCTATTCGCGCATCATGAATCCCACCAATGATGCGCTGGAGCAGAAGATCGCCGCACTCGAGGGCGGCGTGGGTGCATTGGGTGTCGCATCGGGCCATGCCGCGCAACTGATCGCATTCCACACGCTGATGGAGCCGGGCTGCAACATCGTGGCGGCGAAGAAGCTCTATGGCGGATCGCTCAACCAGATGGGCGAGGCGTTTCGCAAGTTCGGTTGGGAAACGCGCTTCGTCGACACCGACGATGTCGAAAACGTGCGCGCGGCGATGGATGACAAGACGCGCTGCGTGTTCATCGAAAGCCTGGCCAATCCCGGCGGTGTCGTGACCGATATCGCGGCGATTGCCGATATCGCGCATGAGGGCGGCGTACCGCTGATCGTCGACAACACGATGGCCAGCCCGGCGCTCTGCCGTCCGTTCGAGCACGGCGCGGACATCGTGACGCACTCCACAACCAAGTTCCTGAACGGGCACGGCAATGCCATCGGCGGCGTGATCGTCGACAGCGGTAAGTTCGACTGGAAGGCGCAGGGCGACAAGTTCCCCAGCCTGACCCAGCCCAACGGTTCGTATCACGGCGCGGTGCTGGTCGATGCTCTCGAGCCGATCGGTCCCATTGCCTTCATCGTGGCCTGCCGCGTGCTCGGCCTGCGTGACCTCGGCCCGGCGCTATCCCCGCAGAATGCCTGGCTGGCGCTGACCGGTATGGAGACCTTGGCGCTGCGGATGGAGCGGCATTGCGACAATGCGCTGGCCGTGGCCAGGTGGCTTCAGGACCACCCGAAGATCGAATGGGTCAGCTATGCTGGCCTTGAAGGTAACGCCTACAAGTCACTCGCCGACAAATACCTCGGCGGCAAGGGCGGCTCCGTGTTCACTTTCGGTGTGAAGGGCGGTTACGACGCCGGCGTGAAGCTGGTGCAGGGCGTCGAGCTGTTCAGTCACCTCGCCAATATCGGCGACACGCGCTCTCTCATTATCCACCCGGCCTCAACCACTCACAGCCAGCTGGAAGGCGAAGCGCTGGTTGCAGCAGGCGCAGGGCCGGATGTGGTTCGTGTCTCCATCGGCATCGAACATGTCGACGACATTATCGCTGATCTCGAGAAAGGCTTGGCAAGCATCTGATGTTCAAGAAAATCCTTATCGCAAACCGTGGCGAAATCGCCTGCCGCGTCATCAAGACCGCTCGCCGCATGGGTATCGAAACCGTCGCGGTCTATTCGGACGCCGACGCGCGCGCGCCCTTCGTGAAAATGGCTGACGAGGCGGTGCATATCGGCCCTCCGCCTGCCGCGGAAAGTTACCTGATCGCGGACAAGATCATCGAGGCGTGCAAGCAGACCGGTGCCGAAGCAGTGCATCCGGGCTATGGCTTCCTCTCGGAGCGTGCGAGCTTCGTCGAGGCGCTCGCCAAGGAAAACATCGCCTTCATCGGCCCGCCCGCTGGCGCGATCGCTGCAATGGGCGACAAGATCGAATCCAAGAAGCTCGCCAAGGAAGCGGGCGTCAACGTCGTCCCCGGCTTTGTTGGCGAAATCCGCGATACCGACCACGCGGTCGAGATATCGAACGACATCGGCTACCCGGTGATGATGAAGGCCAGTGCCGGCGGCGGCGGCAAGGGCATGCGCCTCGCTTATTCGGAAAAGGACGTGCGCGAAGGCTTCGAGGCGACCAAGCGCGAGGGCCTCAACAGCTTCGGCGATGACCGCGTCTTCATCGAGAAATTCATCGAGGACCCGCGCCATATCGAAATCCAGATTCTGGGCGATAAGCACGGCAACATTCTCTATCTGAACGAGCGCGAATGCTCGATCCAGCGCCGCCACCAGAAGGTGGTCGAGGAAGCGCCGTCGCCTTTCGTCACGCCCAAGATGCGCAAGGCGATGGGCGAGCAATGCGTCGCTCTTTCGCGGGCAGTGGATTATCACTCCGCCGGCACGGTCGAACTCATCGTCAGCGGCGCGGACAAGACTGGCGAGAGCTTCTACTTCCTCGAAATGAACACGCGTCTGCAGGTCGAACATCCCGTGACCGAAGCGATCACGGGTATCGACCTCGTCGAGCAGATGATCCGCGTTGCTGCGGGCGAGAAGCTGGCGATGACGCAAGACGATATCGGCATCGATGGCTGGGCGATCGAAAACCGCGTCTATGCCGAAGACCCCTATCGCGGCTTCCTTCCCTCGACCGGGCGCCTCGTCGAATACAAGCCACCACTCGAGGGCTGGACCGACGATGGCAAGGCTAACGGTCGCCGCGGCGTAGATGGCGTGCGCGTGGACGACGGAGTCTACGAAGGCGGCGAAGTTTCCATGTTCTACGACCCGATGATCGCCAAGCTGGTGACCTGGGGCGAGACGCGCGACGAAGCGGCCGACCTGCAGATAGAAGCGCTCGACGCCTTCCGGATCAAGGGGCTGGGGCATAATGTCGACTTCCTGAGCGCGATCATGCAGCACCCGCGCTTCCGCTCGGGAGAACTGACCACCGGCTTCATCGCAGAGGAATATCCCGAAGGTTTCGAAGGAGCTGCGGCTTCGGACGAACTCAAGCGTGGGCTCGCCGCAATTGGTGGGGTGATCGCCACTGCCGACGCCGACCGTGCGCGGCGGATCGAAGGGCAGCTGTCGGATGATCTCTACGCGCCGGGCGACTGGGCGGTGCGGATCGGCCTGACCGAAGCGGACGCGACCCATTACGAGGTGCGGCTGGAGGAGGATGCGATCCTCGTCGATGGCGAGCCGGTCGATGTCAGCTTCGACTATACGCCCGGCGAGACGATGATCGACGTCCAGCTGGGCGAGGACGCTCTCACGGTTCAGCTCTCTCCCACACGTACCGGCTATGAGCTGACGACGCGCGGTGCGACGCACAACTTGCGGATCCTGCCGCAGCGAGTGGCGCATCTTGCGGGTCACATGATCGAGAAGGAACCGCCGGATCTTTCCAAGCTGCTCATCTGTCCGATGCCGGGCCTCCTCGTGAAACTGCATGTGGGCGAGGGCGAGGAGGTCCAGCCCGGTCAGCCGCTCGCGACAGTCGAGGCGATGAAGATGGAGAACATCCTTCGTGCCGAAAAGCAGGCTGTGGTGAGCAAGGTCAATGCCGAGGAAGGCGAAAGCCTGGCGGTCGACGCCATCATCCTGGAACTCGAATAGCATGCATCTCCTCCACGCTCACGACGCCCCGGCGGCGGAGGAAACGGATTTCGACACGTTCCTCAAGACCGATATCCGGGCGGGGACGGTGGTGAGCGCCGAGCCGTTTCCGGAGGCGCGCAAGCCCAGCCTCAAGCTGGTCATCGACCTTGGACCGACGATTGGAAGCAAGAAGAGCTGCGCGCAGATCGCCGCGCGGTATTCGCCCGATGAACTGGTCGGGCGTCAGGTGGCGGCGGTGGTGAACTTTCCGCCGCGGCAGATCGGGCCGGCGATGTCCGAAGTGCTGACCGTCGGTTTTGCTGACGAAGATGGGGAGGTGGTGCTTTTCCAGCCTGATTCGCCCGTTCCCAATGGCTCTCGGCTGTTCTGAGCCTGCTGAAAGTACAAGATGGTTAAGGCGCGCGATGCAAAGCGGTAGCGCTCCTTTACTTAATCGATCATCGCCAGAAATATTGTTACCAGTACTCGCAGCAAACGCACCCTGTGGATTGGTGACGATACTTTTCGTGGTTAATCCGCTAGGAGTTTTCTTACATCCATTTGATGCTTTGAGTCCTTCGAGTCGCTTCCAGACCAAACAGGAGGCAGGACATGGCACAAAGAGGCACCGGCTACTTCGACAGGAAGGGCCAATTTTTCAAGACGCCTGAGGAGGCGACGCGCAGCGATCTGGCATCGCTCCTTGGGCAAATCGGCGAGAAAGAGAGTCTCGCGCCCGGCATCGCGCACACGCTGCTCGACCGCCGGAGCGATATCGAGCAATTGTTCGCAGAGCATGATGCGATGATGGCGGACGCTGGCAGCGCTGCCGCACGTCCGAATAATGTCACGCGACTGAAAGCCTGAGCGAAGAGCTTACCCGTCTATCATCGCGACCGCGCGGATCCATCCCGCGCTGGCGCGCTCGATCTTGACCGGGAAGCAGCTGAACATGAAGCCGTGGCTGGGCAACGCGGCGAGATTGGTCAGTTTCTCGATCTGGTAATAGGGGCGGATACGGCCTGCCTTGTGTCCCTCCCAGATGATCGAAGGATCGCGCTTTTCCGCCCACCGCTTCGCCGTATGGCTGAACGGCGCGTCCCAGCTCCACGCGTCAGTACCAACGACCTCGACCCCGCGCTCGGTCAGCCACAAGGTCGCCTCCGCACCCAATCCCACGCCCTGATCGGTGAAATTGTCGGTGCCATAGACCGCGCCCGACTGGATCAGCACGATGTCGAGCGGCTGCAGATCGTAGCCGATCGCCTTGAAAGCGTCCTCAAGTTCTGCTGCGCTGACAACATGGCCATGCGAAAGGTGAGAGAAATCGAGCTTTACGCCCGGGCGGAAGAACCGGTCGAGCGGGGCCTCGTCGATGCTCGGAGCAGGTGATGCGCCTGCGTCAGTCGTCGAGTGATAATGCCACGGCGCGTCCATGTGGGTGCCGTTATGCGTCGAAAGTTCGAGCATCTCGACCGCCCAGCCTTCGCCGTCGGGCAAGTCTTTCTTCTCCAGCCCGGGAAAGAACATGGCGATTTGCTCCCACGTATTCTCGTGGGTCATGTACTGGATTTTCGGCCGCATCACCTCGGGATCGGAAATCACGTCATTGGTGATCGGGATCGAGAGGTCGATGAAGCGGGTCATGTGCAACAGTCCTAATGCGCCTGCAATTGCTCGTCGAGGAAGGCAGCAACGTCCGCCAGTTCGACGTCGCGCGCCATGAAGGCCTCGCCAATGCCCTTCAGCAGGATGAAGGGCAGGGTGCCGGCATCCATCTTCTTGTCATGGAGCATGTGGTCGGCAAGGCGCTGGCCGTCGCATTCGAGGCCGAGCGCCGCGATTTCCGAAGGCAACCCTGCCATGTCGATCGCGCGGGCGACCCGCGCGGCATCGTCTCCGCGCATCAGTTCGCGCCGGGCCGAATACCGCGCCGCCAGCACCATGCCGAGCGCGACACCCTCGCCATGCAACAGCTTGCTAGAGAAACCGGTCTCCGCCTCCAGCGCGTGGCCGAAAGTATGCCCGAGGTTGAGCAGGGCACGGGTGCCGGAGGTTTCGCGCTCGTCCTCGGCGACGATCCGCGCTTTCGCGGCCACGCTCGTTGCAACGGCTTGCTCGAGCGCTTGCGGATCGTGGGCCAGCACTTTCGGGCCATTTGCTTCGAGCCAGGCAAAGAACTCCGCATCGCCCAGAATGCCGTACTTGATCACCTCGGCGTAACCTGCACGCATTTCGCGGTCGGGCAGGCTGTCCAAAGCCGTGAGATCGGCCAGCACCAACGAGGGTTGGTGAAAGGCGCCGATAAGGTTCTTGCCGGCGGTGGTATTGATCGCGGTCTTTCCGCCGACCGAGCTGTCGACCTGCGCCAGCAATGTCGTGGGAACCTGGATGAAGCCGCAGCCGCGCTTGAGGATCGAACAGGCGAAACCGGTCAAGTCACCGACCACGCCTCCGCCGAGCGCGATCACGTGGTCACCGCGCTCGACACCCTCGGCAAGCAGCCAGTCGGTGAGCGATTGCAAGCCCTCCCAGCTTTTCGAAGCTTCACCGGAAGGCACCTGATACAGAGCGATCTCGAACCCGTCGGAGCCGAGCGAATGTGTTAGCCGATCGCCATGCGCTGCCCATGCATTGGCGTCCGCGACCACCGGCACACGTTTCTTGCGAAGAAATTTCCGGGCTTGAACGACAGCATCTTCCAGCAGACCGTGGCCCACCCGTACCTCGTAACTTCGGCCCGCCAGTTCGACGGGGATCACAGCCATGCGTCCACTGCCTCCACGATTTTCATCGCCGTCTCGATATGCGGCCCTTCGTCGCTCATGACACGGATCGGCGCCTGCGAATAGAAGGGTTCGCGTTCGCGATAGAGACGGGTGAGTATTTCGTGCGGGTCGCCGTTTCTCAGGAGCGGGCGCGTCTTCTTGCGACTGGTGCGCTCGACGAGAGTATCGATCGCGCAATCGATCCAGACTGCGATACCATTTTCGAGGATGAGTGCGCGGGTTTCCGGGTCGACGAAGGCGCCGCCGCCGGTCGCGATTACACCTCTGCGCTCTTCCATCAATCGCGCAATCACGCGCCGTTCTCCATCGCGGAAATAGGCTTCGCCGAAATCTTCGAATATCTCGGCGATGGAGCGCTGCGCAGCTTTCTCGATCTCCTGGTCGGCGTCGACGAAATCGCGTCCGATCAAACCGGCAAGCCGGCTGCCGACAGTCGATTTGCCGACCCCCATGAGGCCGACCAGCACCACAGGTCGATCGATCCGACGCGCGACCGCCGCGGCATGTTCCTTGCTGATGTTCTGGCAATCCTCGGTCATTGCTGTTTGGCCTATAGATGGGCTAATGCGGGCGCAATATGGCTCGCAGTAACAATTCGATTCAGCCCATGGCAGGTAGTGGCATGGCAATGGGTCGCAAAAGACGGATCGGTTTGACAGTGGCATTGGTATTGATCGTGGCACTGGGGCTGGCCTGGTACGACGGAGGCGAGGAGCCGATCAGGCCGATCGTTCAGGATATTCCCGTGCCGGAGGGACGATAATGAAGAAGTGGCTGTGGGCGGGCAGTGCCGCCATTGCGCTCGGGGCGAGCCTCGCGATTGCGCAGGACGCGCCCGAGAGCTTGCTGCCGCCGGGGTTCGACGATCCCGCTCCGGCGCCTTCGCCAACGCCCGCGCCGCGGCCGACACAGGCACCGGCGACACCGGCCGATCCGGCCGTGCCAGCAGCACCGGGCATACCGACTGTGCAGCCGCTCCCGGTCGGCCCGGGCGACGGAGAACAGGGCCCGGCACCCGATTTGAGCCGGCTTCCATCGCTGGAAGAGCTCGAATCGATGTCGACCGACGAACTCGACGAGCTGCTCGGGCTTAAACCGAAATTCGATATTCCGCCCGCTGCGCGGCGTTCGCTCGAACGTGTCGGGATACTCGCTCCGTCTGAAGGCGGACTGCCGACCGGTTCGCTCGCTTCGCAGCCCGCATCTCTCGTACGCGCAATCCTGCAAGGGACGGATGGCCCGCTTGTCTCCCGGTGGGGACATATCCTTCTGCGCCGTGCGCTTGCTAGCCGCCTTGCTGCGCCCGAAGGCATGAATCCCGTGGAATTCGCTGCACTGCGCGCCAATGTACTCAACAGCATGGGCGAGCACGCTGCTGCCCGGGCGATTGCGCAGGACATCGATACCAGCAACTGGGACAATGCGCTGACCGATGCCGCCCTCGACGCCTATGTCGGAACGGCGGATATCGTCGGTGCCTGTCCGGCAGTGCGGCTCAGCGGAACAGATCGCGATGATGCTTTCTGGTCCATTCTACAGTCCATTTGTGCTGCATATGCGGGAGAGGAATCGCAGGCCGGGCGCCAGCTCGACCGGGCCCTTCGCCGCGAAGAGGCCCCGCGCATCGACCTGCTGCTCGCACAGCGCTACGCCGGTGCCGCAGGTCGTGGCCGCCGCGCTGTCGAGATCGAATGGGAAGGGGTCGAGGAGCTCAATCCCTGGCGCGCTGCGCTTGCCAATGCGGTCGGTGAGGAAATCCCCCAAGGGCTGCGCGATGACGCCGGGGCCTACTACGAACGCAGCTGGGCGACGGCCCCCATGCTTCCCCTCGCAGAGCGCGCCCGAAGCGCGGACAGGGCGGCCCGCGAAGGCATTCTTTCGGCTGACGCGATGGTCGATCTCTACAGCCAGATCTACGTTACCGAGGGGATCGAGGGCGACGCCGCGCTCACCGCATCGTTGCTGCGTGATGGCTATGTCGCGGAAACCGGCGCAGACCGGTTCGCAGCGATAGAGACCATCTGGGGCGGAACGGACGAGCCCGACTACGGTCGAATGGTGCTTACGGCCTATGCTGCAGCCCGTTTGCCGGTCACCGATGCGCTCGCATCCTCGAGCGACAATATCATCGCTTCGATCCTCACGGCGGGTCTCGATCGTGATGCCGAAAACTGGTTGAGAGCCGTGCCGCAGGGCAGCCTGGCGTGGGCGCAGATCGCGGCGGCAAGGCCGGGCGACAATCGCATTGCCTCGCGCGAGGACATCGACGCCTTTATCGACGACGATGACAGCAGCGACTATCGCAAGTCGCACATGATGCTCGCCTCGCTCGCAGGCCTGGGGCGAATTGCGCAGGGTGACCTCAATGATTTCGTCGGGCGGACCGAGCTTAATCTCTCCCGCGAGAGCCGCTGGAGCCGGGCGATTACCCGTGCAGCAGAAGTCGATAACCGTGCACTTGTCGCAATGCTCGCTGGCCTCGGCATGCAGGGGGAGAGCTGGTCGCAGATGACGCCCCGGCATCTCTATCACATCGTCTCGGCACTGAACCGCGTCGGACTCGATGCTGAAGCGCGCATGATCGCCGCGGAGGCGATCGCACGCGGATAGGGCTGGCGTATGTCCGCCGCGATAGAAGACTTCCTCGACATGTTGGCCGCAGAACGCGGCGCAGCGGCCAATACGCTGGCCGCCTATCGTCGAGATCTAGAGGGGGCGGAAGAGGCGATCGGCGAACTCGTCAGCGCTGACCGCGAAAAGGTTTCGGGGCTCGCCGGGCAATGGTCACGCCTCGCGCCCTCGACAGTCGCTCGCAAGAGTTCGGCGCTGCGGCAGTTTTTCGGTTTCGCGGTGGACGAGGGCTGGCGTTCGGATGACCCCTCCGGCGCGTTGCCGCGCCCGCCCGCGCGCCGACCCCTGCCCAAGGTGCTATCGCATGACGCGGTCGACAAGCTGTTCGCCCGCGCAGAGCTCGAGGCGGAAAGTGGAAAGCCAGCGGCAGTACGCCAGCTGACGCTGCTCGAATTGCTCTACGGCTCGGGCCTTCGCGCGACCGAGCTTGTCTCCCTGCCAGTCAGCGCGGTCCCGCGCGATGCGCCCATGCTCACGGTGATGGGGAAGGGTGGTCAGGCGCGGATGGTCCCTGTCAGCGATCGCGCGCGAGAAGCGCTCTCTCGCTGGATGCCCTTGCGCGACGACAAATCGCGTTACCTGTTTCCTTCTCGCGGCAAGCATCTGAGCCGCGTGCGGCTGTTCCAGATGCTCAAGGAACTTGCGGTGCGCGCCGATATCGCGCCCGAGGGAATCAGTCCACACGTGCTGCGCCATGCCTTCGCGACGCATTTGCTGGAGGGCGGGGCAGACCTGCGGGTGCTTCAGACGCTGCTCGGACATGCCGACATATCCACGACGCAGATTTACACTCATGTCGACGCGGCGCGGCTGGTCGAGCTGGTCAATACGCGCCATCCTCTTGCCCGCGCGCGCACATCCGACTAGCGGGATTGCATGATTTCCTATCTCGACTTCGAGAAGCCCGTCGCCCAGCTCGACGAGCGCATTGCCGAACTTCGCGCTGCAGCCGAAAGCGACGAGGTCGATATCGCTGCTGAATTGAAGCGCCTCGAAACCAAGAGCGCGGACTTGCTCGCCAGCACCTATGCCTCGCTCACGCCGTGGCAGAAGACGCAGGTCGCGCGGCATCCCAATCGCCCGCATTTCCGCGATTTCGTCGAGCACGCGTTCGACGATTTCGTCCCGCTGGGCGGCGACCGCCTTTATGGCGACGATCAGGCGATACTGGGTGGTTTCGCCAAGCTCGACGGGCGCCGGATCATGCTCATCGGGCACGAGAAGGGGCATGACACGGAAACCCGCATCAAGCACAATTTTGGCATGGGCAAGCCGGAGGGTTATCGCAAGGCGATCCGCCTGATGGAACTTGCGGGGCGCTTCGGGCTCCCGGTGGTGACACTGGTCGATACCTCCGGGGCATTCCCCGGTGTTGAAGCGGAAGAACGCGGACAGGCGGAAGCCATCGCCCGCTCTACCGAAGCCTGCCTCGCTCTGCCGACCCCGATGGTCGCGACGATCGTGGGCGAGGGCGGTTCGGGCGGCGCAGTCGCTCTGGCGAGTGCCGAGCGCGTGTTGATGCTCGAACATGCGATCTATTCCGTGATCTCGCCCGAGGGATGCGCGTCTATCCTGTGGCGGACAGCCGAAAAGGCGGCCGATGCGGCGCAGGCGATGAAGGTTACCGCGCAACATCTCAAGCGCCTCAAGGTGATCGACCGGATCATCCGCGAGCCTGTCGGCGGTGCGCAACGCGACCCGGTTGCAACGGCCAAGTCGCTCGGCAAGGCGATCGGTGAGGAAATCGATGCTCTTTCGAACCTCCCGGCGGAGACGATTCGCCGGATGCGCGAAGAACGGTTCCTTCAGATAGGGGCCTCCTGAATTAGTCCTCTTCGGGAACATCGCAGCCCTTTAAATGTTCGAAAGCTGATGGAATAATCGGCGGTGAATGGTGGGCGCGGCCGTACGACCCAGGAGGACAATAAATAATGGCATTTTCGACCAGAACGCTCGCTCTTGCAGCCGCAGCGCCGCTTTCGCTGGCGCTTTCAGGATGCATCGGCGGAGGAGATATTCCGAGCGCTTCCGCTCCGATAACTCAGTCCGAAGCCCAGCAGGGCGCGGAACTTCACCCGCAGCTTCTTGCCGAATTCGGCGGCGCGATGTCCGGCACACAGGCGCAATATGTCGAGCAGGTCGGCAAGAACATCGCGGTTCAGTCCGGCTTGGGCAATGCGCGCGATTCCTTCACGGTTTCTCTGGTAGACAGCTCGGTCAATAACGCATTCGCTATCCCCGGCGGCTATGTCTACACGACGCGCCAGCTGGTCGCGCTGATGGATAACGAGGCGGAATTGGCTGCGGTACTCGGCCACGAAGTCGCTCACGTCGCCGCGCGCCATTCGCAACGTCGCCAGCAGGCCGCGCAGCGCAATCAGATTGGCGGTATTCTCGGGGCGATCGCGAGTTCGATCCTGCTCGGCAACAGCGAAATCGGTAACACGCTTTCGCGCACATTCCTGCAGGGTTCGCAGCTGCTGACACTGAAATTCTCCCGCAGTCAGGAACTTCAGGCCGATGATCTCGGCATCCAGTATCTCGACAGTGCAGGCTATGATCCTGACGCGATGGGCACGGTTCTTGCGAGCCTAGCCCAGCAAAACGCGCTCGATGCGCAATTGCTCGGACGCGGTGACGCGAAGCTTCCCGAATGGGCTTCGACTCACCCCGATCCGGGCAGCCGTGTCCAGACAGCCCTGCAGAAAGCGCAACCGCTGGGTGATGGCGTCACCAACCAGGACACGTTCCTGACCCGGATAGATGGCCTGATCTATGGCGACAGTCCGTCGCAGGGCATGATCGAGGGGCGGACCTTCATCCATCCCGAATTGCGCCTCGCCTTCACTGCGCCCTCGGGCTTCTACATGGTGAACGGCACCCGCGCCGTTTCGATCAATGGCGAAAGCGGCAAGGCACAGATGACGCTGGCGCAGTATGGCGGCAATCTCGAGACTTACGTTCGCCAGCAATTTGCGGCCCTGGGCGGCGAGAACCAGCAGCTCGCTCCGTCGAATCTCGAACGCACAACGGTAAACGGCATTCCCGCAGCCTATGGCACGGCGCGAGTCAACAATGGCAATAGCCAGGTCGATGTGGTGATTTTCGCCTACGAGTTCTCGAATGACAGGGCTTATCACTTTGCCGCGATCACACCCGCCGGGCGCTCCGGCGTATTCTCGCCGATGTTCAATTCGATGCGCCGGGTGAGCGATTCGGAAGCTGCAGGTATTATTCCGCGGCGCCTAGACGTCGTCACGGTGCGCAGTGGCGACACGGTCCAGTCGCTTGCCAATCGCATGGCCTACGACAGTGCACAGGTCGAACGCTTCCGTGTGCTCAATTCTCTCGGCACCAACGATGTTCTGCGTGCCGGCCAGAAGGTAAAGATTGTCGTGCGCGGACGCTAAGTGCATTCCGACATGAGCAAGGCCCGGGCCAGAACCGGGCGCGCATAGAAAAAGGGCGGCGGGATCACTCCCACCGCCCTTCTTTCTGGGTAGAACCCGCCTTAGGCGACGGTGTTCGACTCGCTCATCTTGGTCGAGACGGTCGAGAAAGTCGTGCTGAGCTCGTTGCCGAGGCTCTGCATTGCAGTGATCGCAGCAACAGCGATCAGTGCAGCAATCAGGCCGTATTCGATGGCGGTCGCGCCCTGCTCGTCCTTGAGCAGCTTGTTGAAGAACTTCATTATTAGTCTCCTGGTTTCAGTCTTCGGTACCCGTGCCCGCCCGTTAAATTGCGAACAGACATCTGAGAGATAGCTGGCAGCTCTTGAGAAATTCCTAATTCAAGGCCTTTCGAAAAAGTTACTGCTCGTTCATCACCCCTTCGACCTTGTTCGTGACCACCGCCCAAAGACCGGTGTTTTCGTTCGCAACAGAATCGAACGCACCAATGGAGGCAATCACGATCAAGCTCGCGATCAGGCCGTATTCGATGGCAGTTCCGCCGGAATTGTCGCTTCCGAAAGATTTCAGAAATGTCGTCAATTTCATGGAAACACCCATCAATACGTGTCTGACTGACGGCCTTTTCGTCCGGATTCAGTTAAGATTGTGTTGAAGGGGCGCGCGAAAATGGAAAATAATCCGACATTCCGCCTGGTGGTGGCCGGCGCCCTGCACGATGCAGAAGGCCGGTGGCTGATGCATAAACGCCCATTGGAAAAGCATCATGGCGGTCTCTGGGAGTTCCCCGGCGGCAAGGTAGATCCAGGCGAAACCCCTGCAAATGCGTTGATTCGCGAACTTCACGAGGAACTGGGCATAGAGATCCGGGCGGAGGATCTCGTCCCGGCGGGTTTCGCGCAGGAAGCGCCCGGCGCCACACCTTCACCGATTGTAATTTTGCTTTACACAATTGCCCGCTGGACAGGTGAGCCCCAGCCGCTCGAAGGAGGTGATATAGAGTGGTTCCGCCCGGAAACGGCGTGCCGACTCGATCGACCGCCGCTCGATGTGTCGCTCTGTCGACATTTGTTTGGCCGGAATGGGCAATAGGGGATTGCCAAGCCGCCAAGGCCCCCTTATGTGCCGCCCCTCACGCGCGCCAGTAGCTCAGCTGGATAGAGTACCTGACTACGAATCAGGCGGTCGGAGGTTCGAATCCTTCCTGGCGCGCCATAAAAAACCCATCCCTTCGGGGGTGGGTTTTTTTGTGCCCGGCTCAAGGGCAGATCACTCCACCTGATCCTCCAGCGCGTGCATCTCTTCGTCGGAAAAGCCGAAGTGGTGGCCCGCCTCGTGAATGACGACGTGTTTCACCAGCGCTTCGAGCGCAACGCCGGTCTCTCGCATTTCTAGAAGAAGAGGTTGGCGGAAAAGACTGATGACCGGCGGCATCCCGCCCGATTCCCAAACCGACTCTTCGGTAAGGGGCCGGCCTTCGTATAGCCCTGTCAGGTACCAGCGCTCCTCGTGATGCATTTCAACGGCAGCGAGCTGTTCTGCGCTGGCGAACTCTTCGATCCGCACGACTACGCCGGTCATCTGCTCGCGAAAAGCTGCGGGCATGCCAGCGATGGCCTCGGCCGCGATGGCTTCGAATTTTTCGGCAGCGGGGCCGGTCAGTGGACGGTCCATGTCATTCGATATGGGGTTGACGCGCGCGGGGGGCAAGCAGGGGAACTTGTCCGCGTCTGACCCATTGATCGGGAAACATCTACAAGGAGACTTCCCATGGCCGATTCCAGCGCAATCTTCGATCGTCTCAAGCAGGATCACGACCGACATCGCGAGTTGCTCGACAAGATCGGCGAAACCTCGGGAGAGACGGAAGAGCGCAAGGAGCTCTTCACCATGCTGACCAAGGAACTGAAGAGCCACGCGGCCGCCGAAGAGCAGGCGCTATATTCGACCATGCTGCGTAAACCGCCGACGACCGATGAAACGCGCCACTCGGTGGCCGAGCATCACGAAATCGATGAGATGCTCAACGATCTCGCCGCGACCGACATGTCGACGGGCGCATGGTTGCAGAAGTTCAAGGACTTCGAACACCGCTACCGCCACCATATCGAGGAAGAGGAAGACGATCACTTCCCAGATTTTGCCGAGTATCTCGACGACAAGGATACGCAGCACATGGAAAAGGTCTTCCAGCGCCGCAAGGAGGAAGAAAAGGCCGAGGCCGAGGTAACTCCTGAGAAAAAGGAAGACGCCAAGGAGTAATCCGCGAAGGAGGGGCGGATGAGCGAGGATTCCAAAATTGTGCCCGAGGGCGACGAATCGGTCGCTCCGGGCGTATGGCGATATGCTCATGCCGACCGGGTCGGCGTGATCATCGACGCCGAAGACTATTTTTGCCTGATGCAGCAGGCGATGCTCAAGGCGCGCCGGCGCATCATGCTGGTCGGCTGGGATTTCGATACGCGCATCCACCTTACTCATGGGCGCAGATGGCATGAGCGCCCCATAGATGGCGACTACCCCTCCCGGTTGGGAAGTTTCATCTTGTGGCTGTCGCGTCATCGCAAGGGTTTGGAGATCAATGTCCTCAAATGGGGGCTATCGATATTTCAGCTGCTGACGCGCGGCTCGATGACGCTAGACATAATGCGGATGTGGCCAAGGCGGCGGATCACCTTCAAGTTCGATACCAAACATCCGGTTGGCTGCTCGCATCATCAGAAACTGGCCGTGCTCGACCGCAAACTCGCGGTTTGTGGAGGGATCGACCTGACGGCCGGTCGTTGGGATACACGGAGCCATCGCGAAAAGGATTCCCGTCGCCGGCGTCCGGGCGGTGAGATTCATAAACCCTGGCACGACATTACCATGATGATGGAGGGCGAGATCGCAATCACGCTGTCCGAGTTATGTCAGGCTCGCTGGCAGCGGGCCGGTGCGCCAGCGCTCGAGGAATTCAAGCCCCCTGAGGAGAGTCCCTGGCCCGAAGATCTCCAGACGGATTTCGAAGATGTCGAAATCGGGATTGCCCGAACGCGCGCCGAATATGAGGGCGTTCCGGCGGTGACCGAAATCGAGGACCTGATCATTGGCCAGATCAAGGCGGCGCGCAAGTTCATCTATATCGAGAACCAGTATTTCACTTCGCGCAAGATTGGCGAGGCGATTTGCCAGCGCCTGACCGAGGAGGATCCGCCCGAGATTATCGTGGTTCATCCTGAAACGGCCGAAGGCTGGCTGGAACAGCAGGCGATGGACCATGCTCGCGCGGCATTGACGGAAATGCTCGGTGAAGTGGACAAGAAGAATCGGTTCCACCTCATGATTGCCAATTCTGGGGATGAGAACATTTATATCCATGCCAAGCTGATGATCGTGGATGACTGCATTCTCCGCATTGGTTCGGCCAACCTCAACAACCGCTCGATGGGGCTCGACAGCGAATGCGACATATTCATCGATTGCACACGCGAAGCCAATCAGAACCGTGGGTTCGAGGAGAAGATCAAGGCTATCCGGTATTCTCTCATCGCCGAGCATTGCGGCACGGATGAGCAGGTCATGCGCGAATTGCTCGACGGAGCCGACAGCATGATCGAAGCGATCGAGCGTGTGGGGCCGGAGGGCGAGAAGAGGCTCTGTCATTTCGAGCTTCCAGACCTCGGAGAAGCAGAGGAGAAGCTCGCGGAATCCGAACTTCTCGATCCCGAAGACCCGGACGATATGTTCGAGCCATTTGCCAAGGGCGGACTTTTCCGCAAGGGAAGCTTGCTGGATCGGGTTCGCAAGAAGGTAAAAGGAAATTAGCCGAAATGAGTTGCGATGATGGCTACGTTGATGATCCCGGCGCTCCACAGAAGCCCGAGGTTCCT
Organism: Altererythrobacter xiamenensis; assembly: GCF_900177715.1. Classification (GTDB taxonomy): domain Bacteria; phylum Pseudomonadota; class Alphaproteobacteria; order Sphingomonadales; family Sphingomonadaceae; genus Erythrobacter; species Erythrobacter xiamenensis. The sequence goes on from NZ_FXWG01000003.1 coordinate 363,384, forward strand.
GAGCACGTGCAGGACGCCATCCGCACGCTGATCGAGTGGTCGGGCGATGACCCGACGCGCGAAGGACTGATCGATACGCCGAAGCGCGTGGGACGCGCCTGGCTCGAGTATTGCCAGGGCTATCAGGAAGACCCTGCGATCCATCTCAGCCGCGTGTTCGAGGAAGTCGGAGGCTATGACGAGATCGTCCTGCTCAAGGACATTCCGTTCCAGAGCCACTGCGAACACCACATGGCTCCGATTACCGGCAAGGCGGCGATCGCCTATCTGCCCAAGAACAAGGTTGTCGGCATTTCGAAGCTTGCGCGCGTGTTGCACGGCTTTGCCCGCAGACTGCAAATCCAGGAACGGCTCACCGCCGAGGTTGCTTCGTGCATCTGGGATAATCTCGAACCGCATGGTGTCGCGGTCGTGATCGAGGCACAGCATGGCTGCATGACCGGCCGCGGCGTCCGCACGCCAGGCGTCAATATGGTCACGAGCCGGCTTTGTGGTTGCTTCCTCGATGACCAGCGCAGCCGCAAGGAAGTGCTGAGCCTGATGGGCTATGGCTGAGGCGGGCCAGTAAGCAGAGACTATGGCGCGCGCATTCGAGTTGAAGATGACGACAGACGATCTGTCCGAATTCTTCGTGCAGGCCTTTCCCGGAGATCCTCAGCGCAATTTCACATTCGACCGGTTCGAAACTGGCTTTCTCCGCATCAAACTGGTGCCCGATGATACGATGTTGCGACCGGGGGAGCTTGTTTCCGGTCCCACGCAAATGGCTTTGGCGGATCGTGCGGCCTATGCGGTCATCCTGGCACACATCGGTCCCGTTGCGATGGCGGTGACCAGCAATCTCAACATGAGTTTCCTGCGCGGCGTGCAGAAGCAAGAGCTGTTCGCTGATGCGACCTTACTCAAGCTGGGGCGCAAGCTTGCCAGTGTCGACGTCCGGTTGTGGCAGGGTGAAGAGAGCCATATCGTCGCTCAGTCGACGGTCACTTACGCCATTCCCTGAAACGCTTGGGCAAAGCAGAAGGCCCGCCGGCGATGAAGCTGACGGGCCTTATGAAAGCAAAAAGAACAATCGAGCCTAGAGCTGACCGAGCATGTGCTCCGCGCTCGAAACCGAGAAATCGCCCGGTGCCTCGACATTGAGTTCCTTCACCACGCCGTCTTCGACAATCGCCGACCAGCGCTGTCCGCGCTTGCCCAGGCCGAAGCCCGAACCGTCCATGGTGAGGCCGATAGCTTCGGCGAAATCACCATTGCCGTCTGCCAGCATAGTGATGTCCTCGCTGCCCGCAGCCTGGTTCCAGGCCCCCATGACGAAGGCGTCATTGACCGCGGTGGCGGCGATTTCATCGACACCCTTGGCCTTGAGCTCGCTCGCCTTCTCGACGTAGCCGGGCAGGTGGCGCGCCGAGCAGGTCGGGGTGAAAGCGCCCGGCACGGAGAACAACGCGACTTTCTTGCCGGCGAAATATTCGGAAGAGGAAACTTGTTGTGGCCCTTCGGCGGTTGCCTTGACCAGGGTTACTTCGGGCAGCTTGTCGCCAACAGAAATCGTCATGTCCAATGTCCTTCCTTTATGTCTCGTCCGTGTTGATGATCGACATAGTCTCTGACGCGTTACAGGCAAGCGGGTAGACCGAGTTAATTTGGCTTCACCAATGCGGTTTAATCCGCGCTAGGTCCGACTGTTCACAGTTTCCGGCGGGCAGGGGTGCCTGATCGGGAGACTGGAACATGAGGACTATTGCACGGGCCGCTTTCGTCGCGGCTACATTGGGCATCGCGGCGTTGACGCCCGGGGTCGCTAGCGCCGATGGCGACATCGCCAGTGCGGAGAAGCTGCGCAAGCTCGACATCATGCTGATGGTGAGTTCGCTGCGTTGCAGGTTCGGCGAAGACAATTTCCAGCCGGAATATCGCGAGTTCTCGGCAAAGCATTTGCACAAGCTCAATGCGGCAAGCCGCGAAATGCACGCCGATCTAAGTCGGCGGCACGGCACCAAAGGGGCAAAACGGCAGCTCGACAAGATCAGTGTCGGCATGGCCAATCGCTATGGCCTAGGTCACCCGTGGCTGGGTTGCGGTGAGCTCAAGCAGGTGACCAGGGACCTGGTCCAAAAGCATCAATCGCACGAGCTTGTCGCAGCAGCCGATGAATTGCTGGCAGACAGCCCGCGGGCAAACTCGGTCATGTTGGCGCGCTACGTCGCAAAGAAGTAACCCAAAGGTGAAGTTGCCAAGGCCCTGAGAGCGGGCTAGGGGCGGCGCTTAAGCAGAGTGCCGCCCTCTTCGTATGCGGCGCCCTCATGATTTCCCCCCAATGCAAAAGACGAGGGACACCCACGTGACCGCCAATCAGAACTATGTGATCAAGGATATTGCGCTGGCCCAGTATGGCCGCGACGAAATCGCCATTGCCGAAACCGAAATGCCCGGGCTGATGGCCCTGCGCGAGGAATATGGCGAAGCGCAGCCCTTGAAGGGCGCGCGCATCACCGGCTCGCTCCACATGACGATCCAGACCGCCGTTCTGATCGAGACGCTCGTGGCACTCGGTGCCGAAGTGCGCTGGGCAACCTGCAACATCTTCTCGACCCAAGACCACGCAGCTGCCGCGATCGCCGATCAGGGTATCCCCGTCTTTGCCATCAAGGGCGAGAGCCTGGCGGACTATTGGGATTATGTCGGTCGTATCTTCGACTGGTCGACGGACAGCGATGCTGATCTCACCGCCAACATGATCCTCGACGATGGCGGGGACGCCACCATGTTCGCTCTCTGGGGGGCGCGGATCGAGGCGGGCGAAACCATGCCCGATCCGGCCAATGCCGAGGAAATCGAGTTCCAGCGCGCTCTCAAGGCCTTCGTGAAGGCGAAGCCCGGCTACCTCACCAGGTCGGTCGAGAACATCAAGGGCGTGTCGGAAGAGACGACCACGGGCGTCATGCGCCTCTACCAGATTGCCAAGCAGGGCAAGCTGCCTTTCCCGGCGATCAACGTGAACGACTCTGTGACCAAGTCGAAGTTCGACAACCTCTACGGCTGCAAGGAATCGCTCGTCGATGCGATCCGCCGCGCGACCGACGTGATGCTGGCGGGCAAGGTCGCCTGCGTTGCCGGTTATGGTGACGTCGGCAAGGGTTCGGCAGCATCGCTGCGCGACGGCGGTGCCCGTGTCATGGTGACCGAGATCGACCCGATCTGCGCGCTCCAGGCGGCCATGGATGGCTTTGAAGTGGTCACTATGGACGAGGCCGTGAAGCGCGCCGACATCTTCGTGACCGCGACCGGCAATGAAGACGTCATCACTGGCGAGCACATGAAGAACATGAAGAATATGGCAATCGTCTCGAACATCGGCCACTTCGACAGCGAGATCCAGATTTCCGCGCTCGACAATTACGAGTGGAAGGAAATCAAGGAAGGCACCGACATGGTCACTTTCCCCGATGGCAAGTCGATCTTGGTGCTGGCAAAGGGTCGTCTTGTGAACCTGGGTTGCGCCACAGGCCACCCGAGCTTCGTCATGAGCTCCAGCTTCACCAACCAGACGCTGGCGCAGATCGAGCTCTTCACCAAGTCGGATGAGTATGAGAACGACGTTTACGTCCTTCCCAAGCACCTCGACGAAAAGGTCGCTGCGCTGCACTTGGAAAAGCTGGGCGTTACGCTGACCCAGCTAAGCCAGAAGCAGGCCGATTACATCGGCGTGCCGAAGGAAGGACCGTTCAAGCCGGACCATTACCGCTACTGATCGGCCGCCGAAGCACGGCTCGACCGAAACTAGGGGAAAGCCCTCGCAATTGCGGGGGCTTTTCGCGTTTGGGGCCATTGCATCGCGGCGGCGCGGCGCATAGCTGGATGCCATGGAACTTTCGCCCACCGCCATTGCGCTGATCGGCCTTATCCTGGCGGCATGGACGCTTGGTGCGGCTGCGATCATTCTGCGCTCTTCGCGAAAATTGCGCCGGCTGGATGCTCTGCGAACCAGCGTACGGCGGATGAGCAAACTGCTGGACGAAGCACCCGCCGTTCCGCTGCTCGTTCGCGCGGACGGCAGGGTTGAAGCGCCCGAGAAACTGGCGGGCTGGCTCGGCCTGGACAAGAAGCCCCAGTATTTGAGCGAGCTTGCCGGGGGGCAAGGCAAGGGCCTGTCACCCGAACAGCTCGAACAGCTTTCCGATGCGATCAAGGCGACGCAGAAATCGGCGGCCCCCTTTCGTATGGCGATCACGCCGCCTGGTTCAAAACGAAGTCTCGCCCTGCGGGGTTCGCTCGCCGATCCGGCGGTTTCCCCCGGCGGTTCGGCACAAGTCTGGATCTTCGATTTCTCGGAGAGCGAGGCGGAACTGTCCGAACTGCGTGAAGAAGCGACGCGCGCGAAAGGCGACTTTGCAGCGCTTGTCGGCCTCATCGAAGCGGCACCCATGCCGATGTGGTTCCGCGGTCCCGATGCGCGCCTGCGCCTCGTCAACCGGGCATATGTCGAGGCAGTCGACGCGGAGGATGCCGAACAGGTCGTCTCCAAACAGATCGAGTTGATCGAGGAAATCGACGGTTTGGGGCCGGCGCAGATTGCGCAACAGGCGGCGCAGCAGGGTCTGGCGGCAGAACGGATCGTTCCCGCTACTACTCATGGCCAGCGCCGCTCTTACAGGGTCAGCGACCTGCCGCTGGGTAGCGAGGGCGTGGCAGGCTACGCCATCGACATCGAGGAAATGGAGCAGCAGGCGCGCGAGTTCCGCGCCTTCCGCGAGGCGCAGCGCGCCATGCTCGACCAGCTTTCCTTGGGCGTCGCGCAATTCGATGCGAGCCAGAAGCTCGTCTTTGCGAACAAGCCGTTCCTGCGCCAGTTCGACCTTTCTTTCGGCGCGATCACCGATGCGCTGCCGTTCGACCGCTTCCTCAGCGATGCGCGTGAAAAGCGCCGCACTCCCGAGGTCCGCGATTTTCCTGCATGGCGGGCAGAGCACCTCGCCTGGTTCGGAACACGCGACACGCAGGAGGAAGCCTGGCCGCTCCCAGGCGGAGTCCACCTGCGCATCGTTGCGCAGCCCATGCCCGACGGTGGTCTTGTCCTGATTGCAGAGGACCGGACCGAACAACTCGCGCTGTCGGCCACGCGGGACACGCTGCTCCGCACGCGAACCGCGACGCTCGACAGCCTGTTCGAGGCGCTCGCCGTCTTCGCGCCCGATGGCTCGCTGCAACTATGGAACCGGAGCTTTGCCGGCACCTGGGGCCTTGATGAGGACGAGCTCGATTCACATCCCAGTGCCGATCAACTGCTGAAGCTCATCGCGCCCAATCTCGCGCGTCCGGCGAGGGCCAAGGTGATCGGAGAGATCATTCGCGCTGCGACGCTCGATCGGCAGGAGAAGGGCGGGCGGATCGAGCTGGCCGATGGGCGCACGCTGGAGTTCGCCGGGGTCCCGCTACCCGACGGCAACGGCCTGCTGACCGTGCTCGACATCACCGATTCGCAGAAGGCCGAGAATGCGCTGCGCGAACGTAATATCGCGCTGGAAGAAGCAGATGCGGTCAAGGCGCGCTTCCTCGCCAACATGTCCTACGAGTTCCGCACGCCGCTGACTTCGATCGGCGGCTTTGCCGAGCTGATACAGAGCGGCGCAGCGGGCGAAGTGTCCGATCAGCTCAAGGAGTATACCGATGCGATCCTCGAATCGGTCGGGCGGCTGACCGAGCAGGTCGAGAACGTGCTCGACCTATCGCAAAGCGAGGCGGGTCTTTTGCCGCTCAACCTGGAGCGCGTGGAGCTGTTGCCCTTCGTTACCGAAGTCGTGCGGAGCCGGGAAAAGGCCATTCTCGATGGCGGGCTGTCGCTCGATCTCCGTGGCAATGCGGGCGGCTCGATCGAAGCCGACAAGCGCCAGCTCGGGCGCGCGATCGGCAATCTGCTCGACAATGCTATCGGCGCGACGGGCGAGGGCGGCAAGATCCTCGTCGACATCGCGAGGGGCAAGAGCGGTGCGCGGATCGTGATTTCCGACAATGGCTCGGGCATGGAGAACGAAGAGCTATCGCGGGCGCTCGACGGGATGCGGGCCAAGGAAGATGGTTCGCTCGAGCGGCGACAGGGCCTTGGTATTCCGCTGGCTCGGCAGTTGGTCGAAGCACATGGCGGCACGCTGACGCTGCAAAGCGAGAAAGGCGCAGGCACCACTGCGATGATCCGCCTGCCGTGACAATCGCACTTCCCGATCTGGCCGCCATAGAAGCGCTCGGCGCACGGATTGCCGCGCGGGTCCAGCCCGGCGATGTGGTGGCACTGAGCGGCGATCTGGGTGTGGGCAAATCGACGCTTGCCCGCGCGATCCTGCACGCGCTGGGCCATCGGGGCGAGGTGCCGTCGCCGACCTTCACGATCATCGAGACTTATGACGGTCCGGAGATGCGAATCCCGGCGGTGCACGCAGACTTCTACCGGCTGGAAGATCCTTCGGAAGCCGAGGAGATCGGTCTCGACGACTATCGCGAAGGGGCAGTGTTGATCGCCGAATGGCCCGATCATGCGGGCGGCTTCGCGGATGAAGCGCAATGCCTGTCGATTGGCCTGGAATTTGCGGAAGAAGGGCGAAGCGCGATTGCCCATGGTGGAGCCGATTGGCTAGAGCGTATGCCATGAGCGAACTGCCTGACGGATTGCGCGATTTTCTCGAAAGCGCGGGCTGGGAGAATGCGGCGATCGACCCCATTCCCGGAGATGCCTCCTTCCGCCGCTATTTTCGGCTCAACCGCGACGGCGAGCCGGCGATGCTGATGCATGCGCCTCCCCCGCATGAAGACCCGCAGCCCTTCCTGACCGTCGGAAATTGGCTGACCGAATTCGGCCTTCGTGCCCCCCGCATCTACGCCGCCGAGCCGCGCGAGGGCTGGGTGCTGCTGGAGGATTTCGGCAATGACCGGATGCGCGACTGGCTCGACGACAATCCCGATGCCGAACACGCCGCCTATGCGGGGGCGATCGACGCTCTGGTCGAACTCCATGCCAAGCCGCCGGGTCCTTTCGCACCCTATGACATGGCGACTTACCAGCGCGAAACCGACCTGCTCACCGAATGGTATGCGCCCGCGGCGGGGCTGGAGGTCGATGCAGCGGCTTATCGTGCTGCGTGGGACGAGGCGCTTTCGCCCATGATGGAACGCCAGCAGCCCGGCGTGACCGTGCTGCGCGATTATCATGCGGAAAACATCATGCTGCTTGGCGATCCGCGACAGGGTGCGGAACAGGGCCTGATCGATTTTCAGGACGCGCTCGTCGGCCACCCCGCCTACGATCTTGTCAGCCTGTTGCAGGACGCGCGGCGCGACGTTTCGGAGGAACTGGAGCGCGCCATGCTCGACCGCTATCTCGGCGCGGTCGATGCGGGCGCTGATTTCGAGGCGGATTACGCGCGGCTCGGCGCGCAGCGCAATGCCAAGATCGTCGGCATCTTCACGCGGCTCTTCAAGCGCGACGGGAAGCCGCGCTATCTCGACATGATCCCGCGCGTCTGGAACGCGATGGAGCGCGATCTGGCGCATCCCGCGCTGGCTCCGGTGGCGCGCTGGTTCGATGCAAATATTCCGACCGAACTGCGCACATCGGGTGGAGGCACAATCTCTTGAGCGATCTCGTTTCCGACACTGCAATGGTCATGGCAGCGGGGTTGGGCAAGCGCATGCGCCCGCTCACCGCGAGCCAGCCGAAGCCGATGGTACGGGTCGCGGGCAAGCCGCTGATCGATCACGCGCTCGACCGGCTGCAAGAAGCGGGCGTGGGTAGGGCGGTGGTCAATGTGCATTACCTCGCCGATACGCTCGAGGCCCATCTCAAGGAGCGCAAGCAGCCCGAAATCGCGATATCGGACGAGCGGGCGGAACTGCTCGAAACGGGTGGCGGGATGATCAAGGCGCAGGATCAGCTTCCCGACCCCTTCTTCTGTCTCAATGCCGACAATATCTGGCTCGATGGGCCGCGCAGTGGTTTCTACGACCTTTCGCGCCGTTGGGATCCGGAGGCGATGGACGCGCTGCTGCTCGTGGTGCCGCACTCTCGCGCGATCAACTTCTCCGGCCCGGGCGATTTTCACATGGACGGCCTTGGCCGATTGTCGCGCCGCAAGCCAGGCCGCATCGCGCCCTTCATCTACACCGGCATCCAGCTAGTGTCTCATCGGCTGCTGCGCGACGCGCCCGAGGGCAAATTCTCGACCAATGTCCTGTGGAGCCGCGCGATCGAAGAAGGACGCCTCTATGGCACCTCCTTCACCGGCCAATGGTTCGAGGTCGGCACGCCCGAAGCCATCAAGCCGACCGAAAACGCCCTGAAGCGTGGGTAGCAGGCCCGACCCTTCCGTCTATTCGATTGCCGCGCATCGCGGTTTCGCTGACGCCCTGGTGGCGGGTCTCGTTCCGCGATTCGCCGATCCGGAGCTCGGCCTCTCGCGTCTCACGTTGCTGCTGCCGTCGAGCCGAGCGGCGCGTACTCTCACAGAAGCCTTCATCCGGCTGAACGGGGAAGAAGGACGGGCTGGAATGCTGATGCCGCGCATGGCGCTGGTCGGCGATCTCGACCTCGACGAAACGCTCGGGCCGCTGATCGATCCACTGGGCGCGAGCGACATTCCGCCCGCGGTCGAGCCGACGCGGCGCTGGCTTGAGCTGGCGGAATTGCTCCGCGAGGAGATGGAGGCGCTTGGTCGCACCGTGCCGGGAGATGCCGGGCTGTTGCGGCTTGCGCGCGAAACCGCCGCAACGATGGACCGCTTGTTGGTCGAGCAGGTCGCTCCCGAAGACCTGATGAGCCCGCGCGTGATGGACCTGCTGGTCGGAAGCCTCTCGGACCATTGGCGCGAGAGCATTCAGCTGTTCGCCCGGGTTCAGGCGCGTTGGCTGGCGACCCTGCAGGAACGTGGCGAGGTCGATACCGCTACGCGCCGCAATCTGCTGTTCGAGCGCGCGGCGAGGAAATGGCGGGAAAGCCCGCCAGATACGCCGATCGTTGCAGCAGGCGTAACCAGTGCCGCACCCGCGCTCGCGAAGATGCTTCGCGTGATTGCGGATCTGCCGCTGGGCTCTGTGATCCTGCCCGATCTCGATCTCGCGATGGATGATGCAGCCTGGGAGGAACTGGGCCGGGCCGGTCAGTCACCCGACCCCGATGGCGAAGTTTTCGCCCGCTCCGACGCGCTGACCCATCCGCAATATCATCTCAAACTGCTGCTTAATCGCATGGGCGTGAACCGCGCTGAGGTGAAGCCGTGGCATCGCAAGGGGATCGGAGCCGCCCTGTGGGAGCGCAGCCACGCGATCTCCTCGCTCTTCCTGCCTGCCGAGGCGAGCAAGGTGTGGGTCGATCTGCCGGCTGAAAAGCGCAGGCTTTCGGGCGTCAGACTGCTCACCATGCCCAATACAGAAGCCGAAGCGCAGGCGATTGCGGTTCTTGTGCGCGAGGCTCTGGAGGTTCCCGAGCGGCGCGTCGCGGTGATCACGCCCGACCGCGCCTTGGCCCGCCGCGTCATTCAGCACCTCGAACGCTGGAACATCGTCGCCGATGATACGGCTGGGCGGCCGCTTAATCTGACTCCGGCGGGGCGTTTCCTGCTTCAGCTAGCCGAACTGGCAAGCGAGAATGTCTCACCCGTGCCGTTGATTGCGGCGCTGGCCCATCCGCTGGTGAAGCGCGGCGAGGATCGGCGCGCCTGGCTCGAAAACCTGCGGGCCTTCGAACGTAGGCTGCGCGGCCCGCGACCGGCGCCGGGGCTGGAGAATTTGAGCGAGATCGCGGCAAAGGCGAAGGTCGCCGACTGGTGGGACGAAGTTGCGCCACTGCTCGAAAGCTGTGCCGGATTCGGAGACCGGACGGAGCTCGCGAATGCGCTCGATTGTCTGGTCGAATTAGCCGAAAAGCTCGCCGGGGAAGAGCTGTGGTCGCAGGAGGATGGCCGCGCGCTTTCTCGCTTCGTGGAGGATCTGCGGCAGCACGCGCGCGACAGCGGCACCACGATCGCCACGAGCGATCTCCATGCCGCGCTGAGCGATGCGATGGAGCAGATCGCGGTCCGACCGCCCTATGGCGGACACCCGCGTGTTGCGATCTACGGTCTGCTCGAAAGCCGCATGACGCGGGCCGATCTTGTAATCTGCGCCGGTCTCAACGAAGGGACCTGGCCCGGTGTGTCGAGCAGCGATCCCTTGCTTGCCCCGGCGATCCTGCGCGCTCTGGGTGTGCCTGCGGCCGAGTTCCGCATTGGCCTTTCCGCGCATGACCTCGCGGGCGCGCTGGGTGCGCCCGAGGTCGTGCTGTCTCGCGCCCAGCGTGACATGGACGGCCCAACGATCCCCTCGCGCTTCCTGTTGAGGATCGAGGCGTTGCTGGGCGAGCAGGCGAGGGACCATCGCGAGACAAAGGCTCCGAAGCTCACCGCCGAGATCGATGCGCGGCGCGACGAGATCGCGGCCTACCAGCGGCCTGCGCCCGATCCCGAGCCCGATCTGCGCAATGTGCCGATCAAGGTGACCGGACTCGACCCGCTGCTGGGCGACCCGTTCCAGTTCTACGCCGCCGAGATCCTTGCGCTGCGCCCGCTTGACGCGCTCGATGCCGAGGCGACAGCCGCGCTTCAGGGTACGCTCGCGCATAAGGTGCTCGAAGAATGGCACAAGGCGCGAAAGTCCGACCCGAAGGCGCCGATTATCCCGGTGGCGGAGGCAGTGCTGGCGGCGAACCATCTCCACCCGGTTGTGCTGGGCCTGTGGAAGCCGCGTCTCTTCGCAGCGCTCGAATGGATCGAAGCCGAGATCAATCGATACGAGGGCCGAGAGGTGCTCGCGGTCGAGGCCAAGGGCGCGATGAAAGTCGATGGTGTGCGTGTTTATGGCCGCGCCGACCGCATCGACCGGCTCGATGACGGGACGCTCGCGATCGTCGATTACAAGACCGGCAAGCCGCCCGGTGGATCGCAGGTTGCGGCAGGGTTCGCCCTGCAGCTTGGGCTTCTCGGCCTGATCGCGCGTGAAGGTGATTTCGATGGACTTACGGGCGAAGCGACTGCGTTCGAGTACTGGTCGCTGTCGCGCAACAAGGAAGACGGGTTCGGCTATGTCAGCGATCCGGTGAAGCGTAGCAATCAGCAGAAGGGTCTCGAGCCGGAGGAGTTCCTCCCCGAGCACCTCCGCTATCTGAAGGAAGCGATCCGACGGTTCATCAAGGGCCGCGATCCTTTCCTCGCCAAGGAAAACCCCGACTATCCGGGATACACCGATTATGACCAATTGATGCGGCTTGAGGAATGGCAGATCTTCCTCGCCGATATCGAGGAGGCCGGACAGTGAGCGGTGCGGTCTATCCCCTCAAAGGCCAGCAGCGTGATGCGGTCGACCCGCAGGAAAGCGTGTGGCTTTCCGCCTCGGCAGGGACGGGCAAGACGCAGGTGCTCTCTGCGCGCGTTCTCCGACTCTTGTTGCAACCCGATGTCGATCCGTCGGAAATCCTCTGTCTGACCTTCACCAAGGCGGGCGCTGCGGAGATGGCTGTCCGGATCAACGAGGTGCTGGCGCGCTGGGTGCGGCTCCCCGACACAGCGCTCGCTACCGAGTTAGGCCATCTCGGCGCGGCGAGCGAGCCTGAAACGCGTGCCCGCGCGCGGACGCTTTTTGCGAGTGTGCTCGATTGCCCCGGAGGGGGGCTACGGATCGATACGATCCATGCCTTTTCGCAATGGCTGCTGGCCAACTTTCCGAGCGAGGCCGAACTCATTCCCGGCGCACGCCCGATGGAGGATCGCGAGCGCGAATTGCTCTCCCGCGAAGTGCTGAGCGACATGCTGGTCGAGGCCGAGCGAACCTCCGACAAGGTGGCGCTCGATGCCGTCAGCCTCTTCACCTGTCGCAAGGATCCTGACGCGCTCAAGGCGTGGCTGATGCGCTGTGCTCGCACACACGACATGTGGTTCGGCAAGAGCGCGTGGAAGCCTCCAATGAAGCCGCAGGTCCTGCAATTGCTCGGACTTCCAAGCGATGCGGACCTCTCCCATGTTGCCGAGATGTGCGACGACGACACGTTCGACACGGTCAGCTTGCGGCGTTGCTGGCAAACGCTGTCCGAGTGGAACACGAAGGCCGGTAGCGAAGGAAGCGAGGCAATCGCGACGTGGCTCGCGCTCTCGCCACGGGATCGCGCGGCCCGGATCGACGACCTCTATTTCGGTCTTTTCACGAAAACCACCGATGCGCCGAAACAGCTTGCGAACGTGTTGAAACGCGATCCCGACTATGGGCAGTTTATCGAGCGGGTGCAGGAGCATATTGCGCTTATCCGCGATTACCTGGCATTGCTCGACCTCGCCGATTTTGTTGCTCCCGCGCTCGAGCTCGGCAGGACATTCGCCCTGAAATGGGACGAGGCCAAGACCCGCGAAGGGCTGCTCGATTTCGACGACCTCATCCAGCGCGCCGCCAGCCTTCTCAACGACAAGGCCGCTGCCGACTGGATCCGCTACAAGCTGGACCGCCAGTTCGACCACATTCTCGTCGACGAGGCGCAGGACACCAATGAGGAACAGTGGCGGATCATCGACGGGCTGATCGATGATTTCTTCGCGGGTGAGGGCGCTGCTTCCGGCAAGGTTCGCACGATCTTCACCGTGGGCGATTACAAGCAGGCGATCTTCGGCTTCCAGGGAACCAGTCCCGAGAATTTCGAGCGCGCGAAGGAGCGGGTCAAAGCGGCGATGATGGGCGCGGCGGAGAATGCCGCTTCCGTGCGCGGCCGCAATTCCGCGCGTGTGCCGCGGGAACCGAGCCTCAACCAGAGCTTCCGCACATCGCACCATGTCCTCGCCTTTGTCGATCGCGCGGTCGATGCGGTCGGACACACTGCGCTCGGCCTCAAGGTCTTTGAACCGCATGTCGGGCAGTTGCGCGCCGGTCTCGTCACCCTGTGGAACCCCGTCCATGATGGCGAGGACGATGCAAGCGAGGAGGGCGAGGAGAACTGGCTCTCGCGTCACGATCGACTGCTCGCCGACAAGATTGCGCGCCAAGTCAAACGCTGGACCGACGGCACTGAACCCTTCGCGCTAGAAAAGGGCGAGAAACGCAATGCCAGCGCTGGCGATGTCATGGTACTGGTGCGCAAGCGGCGGGAACTCGCCTCGCTCATCGTTGCCCGCCTCCATGCCAAGGGCGTGCCCGTGGCAGGTGTCGACCGGCTAAGACTCGGCGCGCCTTTGGCAGTCAAGGACCTGATGGCGGCTTTGCGCTTTGCCTCGCAACCGCTCGACGATCTGAACCTCGCCAACTTGCTCGCCTCCCCCCTGATCGGATGGAACCAGGACGATCTGCTCGCCCATGTACCGCGCGCAGAGGGCGTGCGGCTATGGCATCATCTGCGCAAGAGTGACGAGCCGAAGGTCGCGGCGACGGTGGCGCAACTGCGCGAACTGCTGGCGCGTGCAGATTTCGATACGCCGGAGGCGCTGCTCCAATGGATGCTTGTCGGGCCGTGGCGCGGGCGCGCCAAACTGCTGGCGCGGCTCGGACGAGAAGCGGGCGATCCGATCGACGAGCTTGTGAACGCCGCCTTTGCCTACGAAGCGCTGCACACGCCGAGCCTTGCCGGATTCATTCAGTGGTTCGACGCGGGTGAGGGCGAGTTGAAGCGCGATGCAGGTGAGGCACCGGACCTTGTCCGGGTGATGACAGTGCATGGCTCGAAGGGGCTGCAAGCGCCGATCGTCATTCTCGCCGATGCCACAGGCAAACCGGGCGAGGGCGGTGAGCTGTCACTCGACGAAGCACCGCTTGGTCAGAAAAGCGGGCGCACGGTGCCGCTGCCGGGCCTTCGCAAGGACGAGCGCGCCGGTCCGGTGGAAGAGGCGCATGAAGCGGCGCGTGCGGCTGAACTGCAGGAACACTGGCGGCTGATGTATGTCGCGATGACGCGGGCCGAAGAGGCGCTGTTTATCGGGGGCTCGCTCGGACCGAAGGAGCGAAAGGGTCCCGATCCCGACAGCTGGTACGCGCGGGTTGCGCCGATCTTCGGGGAAGATGCGATCGAGGACCCTCTGTGGGGCGCGCGGCGTGAATTGGGCGAGCGGGCGGAGCCGGTATCCGCGCAGCCAACTGCGGAAATGGCCGCGCCGATCCTCGACCTGCCGCAGTGGCTTCTCCATCCGATCGGTCCGGAGCCGCGTCCGCCGCGCCCGCTCGCGCCATCCTCGGCTGGCGAGGAGCAGGGCAGCGATCCTCCGCTTCCACCCGACCAGGCGCGGGAAGCGGCGCGGAGGGGCGTGCTGATCCACCGCCTGCTGGAACGCTTGCCCGAACTCGCCGAAGACGAGCGCCGTGATGCGGCGAGCGCCTGGCTGGCGCAACAGGGCAAGGATCTTTCGGAGGAGCAGCGGAGCGAGATCATCATCCGCGCGCTTGCCGTGCTGAAAGATCCGCGCTTCAGCGAGGTATTCTCGCCCGCTGCGCTGGCGGAAGTGCCGCTTGCGGCGACGGTCGGTGACGAGGTTGTGGCGGGGATTGCCGACCGCTTGCTGGTGACGAGCGATTCCGTAACGGTGGTAGACTTCAAGACCGCGCGCCGTCCCCCGACCTCCGAGGATCAGGTTCCGGAGAGCACAGTTCGCCAGATGGCGGCCTATGTCGCGGCGCTCGAGGCGATTTACCCCGGGCGCAACGTTCGCGCCGCGGTGCTTTACACCCAGACCCCTCAGATATTTCTGTTATCCGAAGCGAAATTGACCACGCACAAAGCGGCATTTGCACAGGCGTAGCAAAGCTATTTGGTGCCAAGCGTTGAGTGCGCGCGAAAGTTACCTAGATAGGATGCAACAGAATTTAGGAGATTACCGATGGCGACCGTCAATGTGACCGATAACAGCTTCAAGTCCGATGTGCTTGAATCAGACAAGCCCGTTCTGGTCGATTTCTGGGCCGATTGGTGCGGCCCGTGCAAGATGATCGCCCCCGCGCTCGAAGAAATCAGCGAGGAACTGGGCGACAAGGTGACGATCGCCAAGATGGACATCATGGAAAACACCGGCGTTCCCGGTGAAATGGGCGTCCAGTCGATCCCGCTGATGGTGCTGTTCAAGAACGGCCAGCCGGTTGCACAGAAGCTCGGCGCCGCTCCCAAGAGCCAGCTCAAGGATTGGCTCGAAAGCGAGCTTTGATTGCTCGGTCAGGCGGCTCGGCCAGCCTGATCTGGTCTAATCAGCCAGGACCCTTTCCACGAATGTGTCCCAGATAGCCGGGCTTGATGCACCCACCAGGCCCGGCTTGCTCTGTTCGTCCACGCGATAGGCGCTGCCGTCGAGCCGCGCTGCCTTGCCGCCTGCTTCGTTGAGCCACAACACGCCTGCCGCGTGATCCCATGCCAGCGTGCGCTTGAAGCTCGACACGTCGTTTTCGCCCAGCGCGAGGCGCGGATATTGCTCGGCCGCGCAACGCGGTATTTCGACCATGGTGTAATGCGGGGCGAGCTTTCTATCGACCTGCGCGCGCTGTTCCTCTGTCAGGAAGATGCGCGAAATCGCGGCGATGGGCTGCTCCTGACCGGTTGTTTGCGCTTTGGTTGCCTCACCGTTGACGAAGGCGCCTTCGCCGCGATGCGCGTGACAGAACCGCCCTGACAGACAGTCGTAGAGCCAACCGGACTGACATTCGCCGCCCGACGCCTGGGCGAGGATGATGCCGAAGGGCGCATGCCCATGCGCGAAATTATGCGTGCCGTCGATGGGATCGACGATCCAGCAGTCATCGGACAAGGCTTCGAGCACCGTGGCATCGGCATGCGCGGCCTCTTCGCCGACGATGGCGAGTGAAGGGTCGATCTTGGCGAGGCCTTCTTCCAGCGCTGCCTCCGCCTCCCGGTCAGCCACGGTGACGAGATCGTCGGCGGCTTTTTCGATGACTTCATGGCTGGCCAGATTGCGAAAGCGCGGGAGAATAACTTCCTCGGTCACTGTCCGCATCAATTCGAGCACGGATTTGTCGAGCGGGCTCACGAGCGGTAATCCGCATTGATCGAGATGTATCCGTGGGTGAGGTCGCAGGTCCATACGGTCGCGCGCCCTTTGCCTATGCCCAGATCGACGTCCACGCGGATTTCGCGCCCTTCGAGATGTTTCGCGACCGGCGTTTCGTCATAATCGGCGAGCGGCTGGCCATCCTTCGCCGCCCAGGTGCCGCCGAAACCGATCGAAAGCTTGTCTCGGTCAGCCGGTTCGCCCGCCTTTCCGACGGCCATTACGACCCGGCCCCAATTGGCATCGCCGCCCGCGATCGCGGTTTTGACAAGCGGCGAGTTCGCGATGGCGAGGGCGACCCGCCGCGCGCTGTCGTCGCTCACCGAACCCGATACCGCGATTTCGATGAGTTTCTGCGCGCCTTCGCCGTCGCGCACCACGAGCTGTGCCAGCTGGCGGCAGACATCCTTCAGAGCGGCGTAGAACGCGTCGGCTCCCGCGTCGTCCCAGGATCCCAAGGCAGCATTCCCGGTCTTGCCCGTCGCGAAAGACAACACGGTGTCGCTGGTCGAGGTGTCCCCATCGACCGTGATGCAGCTGAATGTCGCCCCATTGGCGCGGGAAAGCATTTCCTGGAGGAAACCCGGCTCCACCGCGGCGTCGGTAAAGATATAACCCAGCATCGTCGCCATGTCGGGCGCGATCATACCCGAACCCTTGATGATCCCGCACAATTCGACCCGCTCGCCGCCGACCACGGCGCTGGCGTGGGCGCCCTTGGTAAAAGTGTCGGTGGTGCCGATAGCGCGGGCCGCATCTTCCCAGGTGCAGGGCTTGGCGTTGAGGGCTTCGGCAACGCCTGCCCGGGCCTTGTCCTTGGGAAGAGGCACGCCGATCACGCCGGTCGAGGAAACGAAGACTTCTTCTGGCGCGCAGCCGATCCCTTCGGCGACCTGCGCCATGATCTGCTCCACCGCCTCACGTCCGCGATAGCCGGTAAAGGCGTTTGAATTGCCGGCATTGACGATCAGTGCCCGTGCGCCGCCGCGCTTCACCTGCTCGCGTCCCATCTCGACCTCCGACGACGCGCAGGCGCTCTGGGTGAAGACACCCGCGACAGCCGTCCCTTCGGCCAGTTCGGCATAGGTCAGGTCCGCGCGGCCCCAATCCTTGTAACGCGCCCTTGCGACGCGCAGCGTCACGCCCTCTATCGGGGGCATTTCGGGGAAGGGCAGGGCGAGCGGTGACGGATCGAGTTCCATGGCGCGAACCTCTAGGCACAGGTGCGCGCACAGTAAATCCGCTTCTCGCAGTGGACGTTCGGGGCTGCATGACCTATATCGCCGCACGATGCTAAGTCGCATTCTCGCCTGTTTTGCCCTTCTTACGGGCCTTTCCGCCATCGGAGCGACTGCAAACGCTTCGATCGTGGAGGCGTTGCAGTGCGAAATTGGCGTTGCCGCCGATGCGCAGGACGATGCTTCGGAAGACCACCGGTCTTGCGAAGAAAAAGTCGCGAAAAACCCTCGTGGTGAGCACGGCAAGGTGACCGATCCTGCCAAGCGCGAAAAGCGCTATATTCGTCCACCGATCCTTTTCGGTGTCGACCGCGCGCACGAGTAGCGCGCCCGATTTCATAGACCGTCCGGTTTAGCCAGCGAGCGCCACAGCGCCGGACTGGCATTTCTCGCTTACAAATACAGATTTCGGGTCCCGCCTGGGATCTCGTCACAGGAATTCCGACATGCTCAACTCTCTCGCCAAATCGATCTTCGGCTCGTCCAACGATCGCTACGTCAAGTCGATCGGCAAGATCGTCAACCAGATCAACGCGCTCGAGCCGCAGATCCAGGCGCTCTCCGACGAGGAGCTCAAGGCCCAGACCGACAAGTTTCGCCGCATGCTGGATGACGGCGCCAAGCTCGACGACATCCTGCCCGAAGCGTTCGCCACCGTACGCGAAGCTTCGGTCCGCGTTTTCGGCATGCGGCACTTCGACGTGCAGATGGTTGGCGGTGTGGTGCTCCACCGCGGTGAAATCGCCGAGATGAAAACCGGTGAGGGCAAGACGCTGGTTGCAACGCTGGCGACCTATCTCAATGCGATCGAGGGCAAGGGCGTCCACGTTGTCACGGTCAACGATTACCTCGCTCGCCGTGACGCCGAATGGATGGGCCAGCTCTATCGCTGGCTCGGCCTGACCGTGGGTGTCGCCGTGCCGAACATGAACGAGTACGAGAAGCGCGACGCTTACAACGCCGACATCACTTACGGCACGAATAACGAGTTCGGCTTCGACTACCTGCGCGACAATATGAAGCATTCGCGCGAGGACATGGTCCAGCGCCCCTTCAACTTTGCCATCGTCGACGAGGTCGACTCGATCCTGATCGACGAGGCGCGGACCCCGCTGATCATCTCCGGCCCGACGGAAGACAAGTCCGACCTCTATGTCGCGCTTGACGAAGTGGTGAAGGGAATTCCCGAAGACTGGTTCGAGAAGGACGAGAAGAGCAAGAACATCCAGCTGACCGAGGACGGCACCGAAGAAATCGAGAAACTGCTGATCGAGAAGGGTCTGCTCGAAACCGACAACCTCTACGACGTCGAGAACACGCAGGTCGTCCACCACATGGACCAGGCCCTGAAGGCCGTCCACATGTTCAAGAAGGACACCGACTACATCGTCAAGGACGACAAGGTCGTGATCATCGACGAGTTCACCGGCCGCATGATGGACGGGCGGCGCTGGTCCAACGGCCTGCACCAGGCGGTCGAAGCCAAGGAAGGCGTCAAGATCGAGCCCGAGAACCAGACGATGGCCTCGATCACCTTCCAGAATTACTTCCGCATGTATCCCAAGCTTTCAGGCATGACCGGTACGGCAGCGACCGAAGCGGCCGAATTCTGGGACATCTACAAGATGAATGTGGTCGAGATCCCGACTAACGTTCCGATCCGACGCATCGACGAGGAAGACGAGTTCTACAAGAACACGCTCGACAAGTTCGCTGCCATCGCCAAGGCGATCAAGGAGAAGAACGAGATCGGCCAGCCGGTGCTCGTCGGCACCGTTTCGATCGAGAAGTCGGAGCTTCTCAGCCAGTTCCTCGAGAAGGAAGGCGTGAAGCATGAAGTGCTCAACGCCCGCCAGCACGAGCGCGAGGCGCATATCGTGGCGCAGGCCGGCCGCATTGGCGCCGTGACCATCGCCACCAATATGGCTGGTCGCGGTACCGATATTCAGCTCGGCGGTAACGTCGATTTCCGCATCGGCGACGAGCTGTCCGAGATGGCGGATGATGATCCCAAGAAGCAGCTCGAAATCGATCGGATCAAGGCCGAGGTCGAAGCCGAAAAGCAGAAAGTTCTCGAAGCGGGCGGCCTGTTCGTTCTCGGTACCGAGCGACACGAAAGCCGCCGGATCGACAACCAGCTGCGCGGTCGTTCGGGCCGCCAGGGCGACCCCGGCCTGTCGCGCTTCTACCTCTGTCTGGAAGACGACCTGCTGCGCATCTTCGGGCCGGACACGCTCTTTGCCAAGATGATGAATTCGAACCTTGCCGATGGCGAGGCGATCGGTTCTAAGTGGCTCTCGAAGGCGATCGAGACCGCGCAGAAGAAGGTCGAGGCGCGCAACTACGACGTGCGTAAGCAGGTCGTTCAATACGACGACGTGATGAACGACCAGCGCAAGGTCATCTACGAACAGCGCGCCGAAATCATGGAATCCGAGTCCGTGGACGATGTCGTGGTCGACATGCGCCACGACACGGTGAACTCCATCGTCGGCGAGGCATGCCCTCCGGGCTCCTACCCGGAGCAGTGGGATATCGACGGGCTGAAGGAAAAGGTCGAGGAGGTCTTCGGAATCACTCCGCCGATCGATTCCTGGCTCGAGGAAGACCAGGTCGAACCCGAGATCCTCGAAGAGCGCATTCGCGCCGAAACCGATGCGATCATGGAAAAGAAGATCGCCGAACAGGAACCAGGTTTCTGGCGGCACGTCGAAAAGAGCGTCCTGCTCGAACGGCTCGACTATCACTGGAAGGAGCACCTCGCGACGCTCGATGCGCTGCGTCAGGTCGTCTTCCTGCGCGCCTATGCGCAGAAGCAGCCTATCAACGAATACAAGCAGGAAGCATTCGGCCTGTTCGAGAAGATGCTCGACACGCTGCGTGAGGATACGACGAAGATCCTCGTGAAGTCGGAAATCCGCGCTGCCGCGCCGCCTCCGCAGCAGGCTCTGCCCGATCTTCCCGACTTCCTGACGGGGCATATCGATCCCTTTACCGGACTCGACAATTCGGACGATGGAGACGGATCGGAACAGCGTCCCGAAACCTTCGGTTCGCTGGCGGGCTCGGCTCGCGCTGCGGCAAGCCCGGGCGGTTCGAACACCGAAAACCCCTATGCCGGCATGGACATCAGCCGCAACGCGCCGTGTCCCTGCGGTTCGGGCAGCAAGTACAAGCATTGCCACGGGGCAGCGACCGTCGCCTGATCTGCTACGGTTTGCAGCGAGGACACAGGAAGGGGACGGGCTGAGATGATCGGTGCCGTCCCCATTCTCCTGATTGTCGGGTTCTTCGCGACCGCGCTGCTTTATGCGGCGGTCGGTTTCGGCGGAGGCTCGACCTATGCGGCGCTGCTGGCGCTTTCGGGCCTCGACTACCGCCTGCTGCCAATCCTCGCTCTTGCCTGCAATATCGTGGTGGTTGCAGGCAGCACAGTGCGCTTCGCGCGGGCCGGGGTTACTCCTTGGAAGGGAGCGCTGACGGTGACGGCGCTCGCGGCCCCGGCTGCGCTCCTCGGTGGTCTCACCCCGATTGCGCAGGAAAGCTTCATGCTGCTGCTCGGCGCGAGCCTCTTGCTGACGGGCGCGACGATGTTCTTGCCGATCCGCGACAACCGGGAGGGGGAGCCGTCTGCGATAGCGCGCTTCATGCCGGTGATTGCAGCGCCGCTCGGCTACCTAGCGGGTCTCGTCGGCATCGGTGGAGGCATATTCCTTGCCCCGCTGCTGCATTTGACGCGTTGGCGGGACGCGCGTGCAATTGCCGCGACGGCAAGCCTCTTCATTTTTGTGAACTCGATATTCGGCCTGGCAGGGCAGCTCATCAAGAATGGTTCGGACATGCTCGGAGCGGCCGTTTCAGGAGGATTGCCGTTACTCATCGCGGTTGCGATCGGCGGTCAGATCGGAAGCCTGATGGCGGTGAAGTTCCTGCCGCAGCGCCTTATCCGCTGGATGACCGCTGCGCTGGTTATCTGGGTCGGCGCGAGATTGCTCTTCGGTCTGTGACCGGCGCGACTATCAGCGATCTGGGTGAAAAGTGGCTCCCCGAGTTGGATTCGAACCAACGACCAAGTGATTAACAGTCCTGTCGAACGGTTCTCATAGGCTCGCAAGAGCCGCAATATGCCGGTTTTCAACGTTTTATTGCTACCATCTTTTGCATGCTACCGCACTCTGAGTTACCTAGAGTGTTACCTATTGCCGTTCAGGTAACAGGCGAGCCAAAAGGAAAGTCGAGCCGCAGTGATGTTGACCGACACTCGTATCGCATCGATCAAGCCACCCGCGACAGGCCAAGAAGAGCATCCCGATCACAAGGTGACGGGCCTTCGCCTTCGCGTTGGTGCCGGTGGAACGAAAACCTGGACCCTTCGCAAGCGCGCGGGGTCTAAGACCGTTAACCGCAAACTAGGCTCATATCCGAGCATGAAGCTCGCTGCAGCTAGAAGCGCAGCAGAGACGATTATCGCTTCTATCGAGTTGGAGGGCACGACAGACGGGATAGACCGCACCTTCGCAGACGTTGCGACTCATTGGCTTGAGAATAAGGCGAAGGAAAAGAACAAGCGCTGGCAACACCAAGAGGCGCAATTGAACAAGCACGTTCTGCCAGCGTTCGGCGCTCGAAAGATTGTGGAGATCAAGCGGCGCGAAATCAGGGACTTTATCGACGGGATCGAGGGCAAGGTTTTACCGAACCGAATCCTCGCTCTCGTTAAAACCATTTTCCGCTATGCACTTTCACGCGACTGGATCGAGGCCTCGCCAGTAGAAGGTATCGAAAAGCCCAAAAGCGAGAAGCCGCGCGATAGGGTGCTGGATATGGGCGAAGTTGCGCGCGTCTGGCACTCTGCTGGCCTTCTCGGCTTTCCCGAGGGCCATTGGACCCGCATCTTGATGCTTACCGCTCAGAGGGGCGGAGAAGTCACTCAGATGAAATGGGCCGACCTGAACCTTGACGCTGGCAGTTGGCTGATTGCGGACAACAAGGCCGATAGGGCTAACCTAGTCCCGCTCACTGATGCGGTGGTCACGATACTGCGCGAAATGCCACAGCTGGGTGAGTATGTTTTTACCACAACAGGCGACAAGCCGATCAACGGTTTCGCGAAAACCAAACTCACGCTCGACAAGTTTATTGCGGGCAAGGGTGATCCTCTGAAGCCTTGGCGCTTTCACGACCTGCGCCGTACAGCGGCAACGCATATGGTGAGACTCGGTATCTCAGAGACAGTTGTCGGAAGAGTGCTAAATCACGCTGCGAAGGGCGTTACCGCGCAAGTCTATGCGCTCCACTCCTACGCTCCGGAGAAGCGCAATGCGCTAGAAGTGTGGGCGGCTGAAATTGATCGCGCAGTCAACGGCGAGGGAGGCGGCAACGTGATGAAAATGGAGCGCAGCTGATGGCCGAACAGAGCGTGAGCGAAAAGTATGTAGCCCTCGCCAATGAGTGCGAGAAGCGTGCCAAGGCAGCCGAAAAGCTTTCGATGAACTGTGACCTAAGGGAAAGTGAGCGCCGAGATAAGGCTGAAGAAGCCAAGGCCCTATGGCAGTTGCGCGGTGACTACATCGAAACTGGCATGCGGCTCGATGCGGCGCGGGGCAAAAAGGTGGCAGCGGCACAAAAGGAAGCTGCAGCACTCACAAATGCTAAGCATGGATCGATGCGAGAACGGCGCTTTGCTCGTATAGGACAATTGCTACCGAAAATGAGCCTGCAAAGCGCCGCCGCGCAATGCGAACGCGAGCAACTAGGCAGCGCCGAAGCTATTGTGCGGCAATGGAACCGTCACAAACAAAAAAGGTCGGACACCTAGGCCGCTGTCCGATTCCGTAACGGATAAACGGGCTCCATGGAAACACATGGAGCCTTACCGATGCAATTCCTCACTCCTAAGCAAGTTTGCGCCAAGATTGCACTGAGCCGCGCTACGCTAGACCGCATGGTCGCTGATGGCCGCTTCCCAACCCCAATTCGCTTGACGGAGCGTCGCCTCGCATACGAGGCGCATTTGGTCGAAGCATGGATGGCCCAGCAGGTGGAGCGGGAGAACGCCTGATGGATACGAAAAACCCCCGCGCTGAAGGGACAGGCGCAGGGGCTTCGGTATCCATTGCTACGGATGCTCGAAGCCTTACCCAAGATCGACCAATTTTGCAAGCAAATGCGGCCATGCGCGCGCGCCTCTCGGCCCTGCTTTGGGGTTGGAGAATGGAGGTGCGGCATGGCTGAAACTCGCACCCTTGGCGATATCCAAACTGGCTGGACATACACGCAATCCGGCAAGCCGGGCGCCTTCATCATGCCGCTCGATAATCCGGGCGATGCGACGTTCATCGTGCAGGATACTTGGTGGCAAGCGCTACGCTACGCGCTGATCTTCGCGCATAACAATGCCTGCGAATACGTGGGAGGGCCAGAATGAACGCTTCTCTGGACGATATTCGAACCTTCCTGCCGAACATCGGAGAGCGGGAATATGCCTTGCGCGCCAGGATGCGCTCGCTGCGCAACACCGCTTCAGCGATGATCGCCAAAACCGAGTGCAGCGCTTCTCGGCAGCTAGCCTGGATCGTCGTCGAGGCGGCCACAGATTGGCTCTACGCGGCTGCGCAGGAGGCTGAACTTGAGGATTTGAACCGCTTGTTCAACCGGCTGATGCTTACCGCCATTCAAGCGGAGAACATCGCCCAGTTTGGTCCTGGCGAAATCCCGATTGCGGAGGCGGTATAGTGAGCGATTTTGCTGCTACTGCGCAAGAGAGCGAGAGGCTGCAAGCCCTTGCTGAGAGCTACCGTGAGCCGCTTTCACCTGAGAGCCTAGGGCGTGACAGTTTGCTCCCCTTGGCTGATCTGGCCAGCTGGGCAAACGCAAGGGCAAAGCCCAAAGCTCATCTGTGGGCTGGGCGGATTGCGAAAGACGAAGTCGCCAAGCTCGATGGTCCCGGTGGTTCGAACAAATCGACGGCGGGCCACCAGCTTGTAATTTGCCGCGCTGCAGGACTTCCATTTCTGGGCGAGGATGTTGAGCCTGGAAACTCAATCTATGCGACGGCGGAGGATGACTTCGACCGCCTGCAGTGGGTGCATGAGCGCCAGTGCGCCAACCTCGGTATCGACCCGCAATCGCTAGTCGGCAAGGTTCACCTTTCGAGCGTAAGGGGACGTCTCAATAACGAGTTGGCCACGTTCGATGGCCAAGGCCGTATCGAGCCAACCCGAACGTTTGAAGAGCTTAAAGACACAATCGATGCGACCGGCTCTGATCTCGTAGTTCTCGATAACGTTGCTCACCTTTTCACAGGCAATGAGAACGACCGCGCCCAAGTCACTGCATTCATCAACCTTCTCTACTCGCTGAAGGTAACGGTCCTGCTTGTCGGGCACCCAAACAAGTCGGGCGATACCTATTCAGGTTCGACGGCATGGCTCAATGCTGTGCGCTCTCAACTGGTTATCGAGAAGCCCGACCCGCTTGATCCTGATGCAAGGCTGCTGCGTGTCGGCAAAGCGAACTATGCGCGCTCTGACACCGAAATCAGGTTTCGCTGGCACGACTTTTCCCTGTGGTTGGATGACGAGATGCCCGACGATTACGCCGAGGAATTGGCGAAAGCATCGCGGGCCGCATCGGAGAACGAGGCTTTTCTCGCCTGTCTGAGGAAACGTGCCGAGCAAGGTGATGGACGGCATGTCGGAGCGACACCTGGCCCAAACTATGCGCCAACTCAATTTGAAGGGATGACCGAGGCCAAGGGCCTAGATCGCCAAGCGCTCCGCCGGGCGATGGAACGGCTCTTCACGATCAATGCGATTGAGACACACACGCATCGCAACACAGCAAAAGGGCGCGACGTAACAATCATTCGGGAGGTCAAACCATGACCCCCGAACTGCTCCCCGAACTAATCCCGAACACTGATCCCGATCATCCCCGAACTATCCGCCCGAACTACCCCCCGCACACTCTATACCTAAAGGTATATCGGGCGCGGCCTCTGTGCCGCCCGCGCCCTCACTTGATGGAGGCGCGCATGGGTGGGGGTGCGCGCGTTTTCTCAATTCGGCCGGCCTCCTGGCGGTGCGTGCCTGAAAAGACCGCATCCGCAATTCAAAACATGGGGGGGTGCATCCGATCGCTGGAGCGATGGGGATCTATGGCGGCGGGGAACGTCCGCAAAACATCTAACACCTAAATCTTCTCGAAACCGCTTCTCGCGCGCGCGCGCGAGGCGATTGCAACACTAGAGGTGAACTATGAAACTGAACGAAGCTCAATTTGTCGAAGCAACCCGCGCCGTGGCGCAGACTGTCCTGGACGCTTTCGAGGCTTACGGCTTTGAACGTGACGACGCGGCAAACGTGGCCGGAGCCGCGATGGCCGAAATCATCGCTCGCCAGATCGGACCTTATGAGGCTTGCGAACGCCTGCGAGACGTTGCTGATAAGTGCGAGAAGCAAGTCCTGGGCGAGATAGGCGTAGATTGACTTTGCCGAGAATCTATGCTAGCGCCACACACATCCGGCGATCTGCCGAGGCCCACGGGGTGCTGATACCCCGCCCACTGATAACGGGACGGCCTTGGCTACGCATTTGCTCCGTCCCTCGACATTCAAGGACGGATCATGAAGACCACAAAACTTATCGAACTGGAACGCGACCGCCTCGCCCTGAGGGATGAGGCGCGCGAAATCTTGCGCGAACTGGAAAGCGAAACCGACACCTCAAAGGCTCGCGAGCTTGAACGAAAGCATGACGCAGCGATGCGCTCGCTCGACGAGAACAAGCTCGACATTGAAGAAGAGCAGCTGAGTGCAGCCGATGAAGCTTTGCGCCTAAGTCGCCGCCCTCATTCCGAGGGCAGCTGCGGTGGTGCCGATGACGGCGCTAGCGACTTTGCCCGAGCTTGGGGCGGTGAAGGGCGCGGCGAGTGGGTCGATGAAAAGGGGAACGCGGTCCGCGTTCTGGAAAACACCGACCGGTTCAGTGATACGCGACAGCGTGGTAATGCTCTTGGCGACACTGTGCGCGCGATGATTACAGGCGCTCGCAATGACACTGAGCGCCGCGCCCTTTCGGAAGGCACTGACAGTGCAGGTGGCTACACCGTTCCGACCCCGCTGGCCTCCTGGTTTATCGACCGGCTGCGCTCGCAGTCCGTGGCCGTGCGCGCTGGCGCTCGCACTGTGCCGATGGAATCACAGACCCTAGCTATCGCGAGGCTCGAAACCGACCCGACAATTGGCTGGCGCGCTGAAAACGCGAGCATCGCGGAAGGCGACCCGACTTTTGGCGCGGTGACGCTCACTGCCAAGTCGCTTGCCGGTATCTTGAAGGTTTCGCGTGAATTGATGGCTGACAGCCTCAACGTGGGCGAGATGATCGAGAACGCGCTTGCGCAGACCATGGCTCTTGAAATGGACCGTGCAGCCATCTGGGGGAGCGGTTCGAGCAATGAGCCGACTGGCGTGGTCAATACGGTCGGGATCAACACCGTGAGCATGGGGACCAATGGCGCGGCTCTCACAAGCTACGATGATCTCATCGATGCGATCTATGAGCTACACGCTGACAACGTGCCGAACCCGACCGCTGGAGTTCATCATCCGCGAACGGGGCGCGAGCTAGCCAAGCTGAAGGACGCTGACAACAACCCGCTCGGCGTTCCTGCGATGGTGTCGAATATCCCGCTGCTTTCCACGACTGCAGCGCCGATCGATGACACGCAAGGCACGGCTAACGACGCTTCGAGCATCGTTTACGGCGACTATCGCCAGATGTTCCTGGGTATGCGCGAAAGCATCAACATCCGCATTCTGGATCAGCTCTACGCAGGCAGCGGTCAGATCGGCATTCTGGTGCACGCTCGCATGGACGTTCAGCTCGCACAGCCGAAGGCCTTCTGCGAACTCGCGGGCATTATTCCGCCCGCCTAATCAATTCCCGGCGGTTTTCTTGCAAGGTTCGCCGCCGGGCCTTTCGGGTGAGAGGGGGGTGTCTGAACTTCAGCGCTTTCCTCTCATTCTGGCGCTGCGGAACTGAAACGCGCGCATCCGCAATTCAAAACTTGGGGGGCTGATTAGAAGGCGTCTTAGTCCACAACTCCATCCGATGCCCGCCGCATTAATTTCAAGCGGATATACGTAAATGCGGAGGCTAAACTAATTAGTGAGAGGGGGCACCTACGCTACTTCCTCTTTTTGCGGGTCGATTAGATGAGGTGGGACCTCAAGATTAGTTGCAAGTGGGGCAAGTTATGCGC
Organism: Altererythrobacter xiamenensis; assembly: GCF_900177715.1. Taxonomy (GTDB): domain Bacteria; phylum Pseudomonadota; class Alphaproteobacteria; order Sphingomonadales; family Sphingomonadaceae; genus Erythrobacter; species Erythrobacter xiamenensis. The sequence continues at coordinate 390,926 of NZ_FXWG01000003.1, forward strand.
GGCGTTGGCTGGTCAACAGTTGGCTCTTTCGATTCAGACGGAGCAACAGGAGTAGGCTCTACAGCGGTCAGGCCCGCAGCCTCTAGGAGCGCACGATAGTGCCTCGCGGGAATTGTAACCATGACAGCCGGTCCGCTGTACGCTCTCAATTGCATCTCAAGCTTTCCGCTCTGTAACACGCTTTCCCACTCTTCGGTCGTAAGCCTCACCCTGAATTGTTCGCTCAATAGACAGCCACTGCTGTAGCGAGAGCCGCGACATGATATGACGTCACGAGAGCCGAAGTCGGCGCTCAATTCCTTGCCACCCCGGAGGATGGCAGAGTTATAGCGTCGCCATTCTCCCCTGTAGACTACCGACCCGATGATCTCCGGACCGCGCACCGTGCCAGCACTTTTGATGTATGCGACCATAGCTATGCCTTGGGTTCCAGGAATCTCTACCGAAGGGGAGGTGTATTCATATCGGTCGGCAAACTCGTCCGAGTACAATGTCACATCAATACCGGTCGACGTCTGGACCGTCGATTTCACAGATTGAGCGACAGCCGAGGCACTGAAGACAAATGCCACTGCTAGAATGAGTGTCCGCATAGTTATCCCCCTGATTCGTATCGCATGCTCTCTGATTTTTCGGAGATTGTCCAACAGAGAAAATCCGGCGCTAATACTGTTAGTCTTGCGAAATTCGATCACCCAGATGGGGAACACTTTAAAGTAAAAGAACATTGTGGGAATTTGCCAAGTTCTGGGGCGCGAGAATAATGGAATTGGAGGACGGTCTCTACACCGACAGGCCTAGCACGAATGCTCAGTGCTAATCGTGAATGTGAATGTCAGGCTATTACCTCACAGCGATAACTGTCATTCGGGAATTTCTCGCTATACAATTCTACTACTGCCAAACAGGCCTCGTAGTTATCCATATATCCGAAGAAGGCCGAAAGGCGGTCGTTTGGCGCGGCGGATGAGGTTTTGACAAGCCAAACAGCTTTGTTGCCGAGGCTGCTCACCTCATCATTGTTGGAGAGAGCGTCAGCAATCCGGTCATCCCGTAGTTCATACTTTCGCATGGGGTCGCTATCTGAACAGGCCGCCGTCAGAAGGCACGAAACAATCAAGCTGGCTCTAACAATCACGTGCAACGATCCCTCCATTGTCCCAGCGAGCCACATATGCCGCGTGGCCTTCAAGTATCATCTCACAGGAAAGATTGTAGCCGTCAGCATAGACAGCGCCGATTGTGCGCCCGTATCTGTCCTTTCCCAGACGCTCGATGGTGAGTTTGCCGCGCAAATGTGAAGCAAGGTAGTCTTTTGCGTTCTGTGGATCGCCCTCCACGCACTGCCGGTTCCGAGGGCAATTGAACTCCGGCGCATCTATTCCGACAAGACGGATGCGCTCTCCATTGCAGTTGAGACTGTCGCCATCGACAGCGACACAAGCTGAAAGCGCTGCGGCGAGAAAGAGCATGGGGAACCTCTTTGTTGGTGACCATCAATTCAAGAATACATCGGCTCATTTAGTTGATGAAGCTATAAAGGGGTAGCACCGTTCGGACAGATTGACTTCCATCCGAAACACAAGAAATCTTCCCTCCAGTCTTCAGGGGAGCACTATGAAATCGTTTTCTTTTTGTATGGCACTTTGGGTCGCAGCGACACCCACCACATTGCTCGCGCAATCGCGCGAGGCGGTCATCAACATCGGACAGATGCAATCGGAGCGGCAAGCCGAGGTTGAGGCCCGGGCTGAAGCTGATGCCAAGCCGGCGAAAGTGCACATGATGCCTGCCAACACACTCGTTTCAGTTACACCTCGCGAAGAGATTTCTTCCAAGCGAGTAGAGGAAGGACAGCGAGTGGCTTTCGTGGTGGTCGACGATGTGGTTGAGAACGGAACCGTTGTCATACCTCGCGGCTCAGTCGTTCGGGCTAACATTCCTTGGAAGACGGGGCGCGCAATCGGTGGCAAATCTGGCAAGTTTGAGGTGGCGTTCGAGAGCGTGAGCTTGAAAGGCAAATCCTACGCTATGACCGGCCAGTATCGCCAGGAAGGTCGAGGCAACACGGTTGGCGCGCTACTCGGGTCAATTGTGATTAGTGGTCGCTCGGCAGTTATGCTTCCGGGCCAGATCGTCACTGCTTTTACCAATGAGCCGATCCCATACGAAGTGGCCGAATAGCTCATTATCTAAGTTGGTTGCACCTTACTGCAGAGCCAAAGATTTTCGGACTTGGAAATGATAGACCCCAAAGCGAGAGCGGTCGGCGGGAGTTGTGATCATGGGTGAAAGCGAAGAGAGCAATCGTGGGCCAAAGGACTATTCCTGTCCTAACTGCGGATCGAACAAAACTAGGAAAAGTTCTGTCGTTTGGGAGGAAGGGCTTAGTGAGATCCACACCGAAACCAAAGGTGGATTGATCGGCTCAGGGGGAGTGGGCGTTGCTGCAGGGCGAACCTCTGGCTTCAGTCAGACCGGAGCCAGTTCGAGCAATGCTCCACCAAGGTATGAAGTGCCTATTCGCTGGGTTTTGCTTCTCATCGTCGCGACGGTATTTGGACTAATTATCTTCCCCAGCATTTTCGACAATGCTGTAATCGGGTTTATGGTGGCCCTGATTGGTGTGCCCATTTCGGTGATCGCGCTCCAGTCTTATCTGGAGCCTCAAGATCGATCCGAAATAGAACGTTGGAATAAGCAATGGTATTGCTTGCGATGTGGCAGCAACTTCATTGCTGACAAGTGATCCGTGAGGAAGGGCCATCATCAAAGGTTCAGAGCTGGCTGCGGATGAGCTTCGCGGGGTGAAGCGAAATTAGGGGCGCAAATCAAGTCGGACAGAATGTCCCGATTGAACCTAAGCTTTCCCATCCCACTCGCGGGCTATTCCCACAAGGCGGTCTTCAAGAGAGTTTCGAGCTAGATACCACGGCTGATATGCTGACAAAAAGTCATCTTTAATTTGGTCGATTTTGCCATGCAAACGGCGCAAACCAGCATCAATCGTCCATTTCTCAAGCTCCACAAGACTCAAATTGAACTGCAGAATCTCGGCGTCTAGGTCAGGAAAGTGCATGCCCACGGTAGTGCGAATCTTCCACGCAGGGCTGGATGGCGGTGCGATGTCATGGCCCCAGGCGTTTATATTGATCATGGCTTGGACGTAGGCGTCCAGTTCCGCCAAAGCTTCAAGCGCTTGCAAAGCCTGATCACGCTTGCGCTCCTCACTTTTGATCTTCTTCGATAGGACGTGATTGACTATCGGTGTGGCAACTTGGCCAAGAGTTGCGAGTAGTCCGCCCACTATCGCGATCAGAAGGGTTTCCCACATAGCCTCACCTCTTTCAAAACGCACCTTGTGCGCGTTTCCCAAGGGAAGGAAATAGGGTGGGGCCGCAATCCACAAGAATACGGCATGGAGGTTACCTATACGCTACCTAGCGTCTAGTCAGGTATCAGCTAAGGGCTTGAAAAGTGGCTCCCCGAGTTGGATTCGAACCAACGACCAAGTGATTAACAGTCACCTACTCTACCGCTGAGCTATCGGGGAGCAGCCTTACGGCGGAGGCGAGCCTATATGGTCGCCGCGCGTCCAATGCAACCCCGTTTTCGCCGCTTTTCGCGCCTCAGACAACGAATTGTTCCGCGACGATACGCTCATCGAGCGCATGGCCGGGGTCGAACAGCAGCGTCAGTTCCGATTCGCGCGCGATCTCGAGCGAAACCTCGGCGATATCGCGCAGTTCCTTTTGATCGGCGACAGCCAGCACCGGCCGCTTCGCCGGTTCGAGAATGCGAAACTTTACCCGGCTGCGGTCGGGCAGGATCGCACCACCCCAGCGGCGCGGGCGGAACGCGCTGATCGGGGTTAGCGCGAGCAGGTTCGAATCTAGCGGCAGGATCGGCCCGTTTGCCGACAAATTGTAGGCGGTCGAGCCAGCGGGCGTGGACAGCAGTACCCCGTCGCAAACGAGTTCGTCTATCCGGACCTTGTCGTCCACGGAGACCTCGATCTTCGCGGTCTGGCGCGTTTCACGCAGGAGTGAGACTTCGTTGATCGCATTCCACTCACAGGTGGTTCCGGCCTGCGTGATTGCACGCATGTGCAGGGGAGCGATGGCCACCGCCCGCGCTTTCTGGAGGCGCTTGTCGATGGTCGCGCCGTTCCGGTGGCGATTCATGAGAAATCCCACGGTGCCCACATTCATTCCGTAAACCGGCAGGATTCGCCCGCTGTCGAGCATTGAATGCAATGTCTGGAGCATGAATCCGTCGCCGCCGAGCACGATGACTGCATCGGCCTCGTCGATATCGACCCAATCATGCTGAGCAGCGAGCGCCTCACGCGCTTCCTGAGCGCGTTCGGTATCGGAAGCGAGCAGGGCAAGCTTCGAATAATTGGTCTTCTCGGACAATTCGGCCCCTCCCGTGGCGCGGCGCGCTAGCGCGACCCTATGGGTAGCTGTGCCATTTTTCAACGCATCACAAATCGCAGGCGCAATTCGCCACGATTACGATATGTTACATTTAACCCGCTCGCAGAATGTGAGATGCAGCAAGCATGGCTTATACGAAGCCCCCGTTTCGATCGATGCGCGATGGCGGTCTGCCATCCGCACTCGCTCGATCGCTGGAAAGCGAGCTGGTCAAAGCGTTCGGCCAGGGCGAGATCGAGGTGCTGTTCCAACCGCAGTTCTCGAGCGCAAGTGAGGAACTGATCGGGGCCGAGGCGCTGGCGCGCTGGCAGCATCCGACGCTCGGCGAGATCGGTGCTCGCGACCTGTTCAACATTGCCGAGAAGGCGCGGCTAGTCGCGCCGCTTTCGCGCCATGTCGTAGCGCAGGCGCTGGAGCAGGCGTGCCATTGGCCGCAACATCTCACGCTGTCGCTCAACGTCACGCCTGAGGAAATCGCCGATGCGGAGTTCGCGCGCGAGTTTGCCTCGCTGATCGGGCGGTCTTCCATGTCGCCCAAGCGGCTGACAATGGAGATTACCGAGGACGTCCTGCTTGGCGATCTCGACACGGCGGCAGAAGCATTGGCCGCGCTCAAGAAGACGGGGATGCGCGTGGCGCTCGACGATTTCGGCGCGGGATTCTGCAACTTCCACTATCTCAAATTATTGCCACTCGACGCGCTCAAGCTCGACCGGGTGATGGTGCAGGGCATCTGTGAAGACGAACGCGATCTTGCAGTCCTCCGCGCCATCGTAACGATGGCACATGCGCTTGGGTTGGACGTGGTTGCCGAGGGGGTCGAGACCGATGGCCAGCGCGACGTCATCGTCAGCGAAGGCTGCGCCTATTGGCAGGGTTTCCTGCGCGCGGCACCGATGCGGAGCAACGCCTTGCTGCAAATGCTGGGCGACGCGGCCTAGCTTGGAACCGCCTTAGGCCGCTTGCTTTTCTCGCTTCTTCGCCTTCCTGACAATGCCCGAGAGCCCTTTGGTCAGCTGGAATAGCCCGTTGAGGCGGCTCTTCGGGTCGCCCCAGGCGCGGTTGATCACCAGCTTCATGTCCGGACGTAGCTTCGCCGTACCCTGCAGCCTGTCGACATAGGCGATCAGGCCCGGGCCATCAGGGAAATCGTCATTGTGGAAGGTGACGAGCGTGCCGCGCGCACCGACATCGATCTTCGCGATATTGGCGGTAATCGCCTGGTGCTTGATCTCGATCAGGCGGACGAGGTTCTGCGTCGCATCGGGTAGTGGGCCGAAGCGGTCGATCATCTCTGCAGCCATCGCCTCGATCTCGGCCTTGTCCTGCGCATCGTTGAGGCGTCGGTAGAGCGCCATGCGGACGGCGAGATCGGGCACGTAGTCCTCGGGGATCATGATCGGTGCATCGACGGTGATCTGCGGGCTGACCGTTTCCGGCTTGGCTTCGAGCCCTGCCGCGCCAGCCTTGGCGGCGAGGATCGCATCCTCCAGCATCGACTGGTAGAGTTCGAAACCGACCTCGCGGATATGACCCGATTGTTCGTCGCCCAGCAGATTGCCGGCGCCGCGAATGTCGAGGTCGTGACTGGCGAGCTGGAAACCGGCGCCGAGGCTGTCGAGATCGCCCAGCACCTTAAGCCGCTTTTCGGCGACTTCCGAAAGCTGCACGTCCTTGCCGTAGGTAAGGTAGGCATAGGCACGCAGTTTCGAACGGCCCACGCGGCCGCGCAGCTGGTAAAGCTGGGCAAGGCCGAAGCGGTCGGCACGGTGAATGATGATCGTATTCGCGCTCGGAATATCGAGGCCGGATTCGACGATGGTGGTCGAGAGCAGGACGTCGTACTTGCGGTCGTAGAATGCGCTCATGCGTTCTTCCACTTCGCCTGGCGACATCTGCCCGTGTGCGGCGATGTATTTCACCTCCGGCACATTCTCGTGGAGCCAGTCTTCGACTTCGGCCATGTCGGAGATACGCGGCACGACGATGAAGCTCTGGCCGCCGCGATGATGTTCGCGCAGTAGGGCCTCGCGCATCACCATGTCGTCCCATTCCATCACATAGGTTCGCACGGCGAGGCGGTCGACCGGCGGGGTCTGGATGGTGGATAGCTCGCGCAGGCCCGACATCGCCATCTGCAAGGTACGCGGGATCGGTGTCGCGGTCAGCGTCAGGACATGGACGTCGGCGCGAAGCTGCTTGAGCTTCTCCTTGTGCGTCACGCCGAAGCGCTGTTCCTCATCGACGATAACGAGCCCCAGATCGCGGAACTTGGTCGATTTCGAGAGGATTGCGTGGGTGCCGATCACGATGTCGATATCGCCCTTTTCCAGGGCCTCGCGCGTTTCTGTCATTTCCTTGGAAGGGACGAGGCGTGAAAGGCGCCCGATCTTGAGCGGGAAACCGGCGAAACGCTCGGTGAAATTGGTGTAGTGCTGGCGGGCAAGGAGCGTGGTTGGGGCGACAACCGCGACCTGCTGGCCGTTCATCGCCGCCACGAAGGCAGCGCGTAGTGCGACCTCGGTCTTGCCGAAGCCGACATCGCCGCAGACGAGCCGGTCCATCGGACGGCCGCTTTCGAGATCGCGCAACACGTCTTCGATCGCGCGGTCCTGATCGTCGGTTTCGTCCCAGGGAAACTTCTCGACGAACTGGTTATAGGGGCCATCTTCGGCCTCAAGCACCGGCGCCTTCTTCAGCGCGCGTTCGGCTGCGACCTGCATCAGTTCGCCCGCGATCTCTCGGATACGCTCTTTAAGGCGGGCGCGGCGCTTCTGCCATGCCTCGCCGCCGAGCCGGTCGAGCATGACCGCCTCTTCGCTACTGCCGTAGCGCGACAGGACGTCGATATTCTCGACCGGAATGTAGAGTTTGTCGCCGCCCTTGTATTCAAGCATGACGCAGTCGTGCTGGCTCTTGCCGACAGGCACCGGCTCGAGGCCCAGATACTTGCCGATGCCGTGCTCGACATGAACCACCAGGTCGCCGCGATTGAGGGCCTGCAACTCGGCCAGAAACGCGTCCGAATCCTTGCGGCGTTTCTTGCGGCGGACGAGCCGGTCGCCGAGAATGTCCTGCTCGGTCAGCAGCTCCATTTCGTCATTGGCGAAGCCGGTTTCGAGCGGCAGGACCATCGCGGTGGGCCGGCCCTTAACGGACTTGCCGAGCGCATCCTGCCAGCTCTCGGCAAGCTGGGTATCGGCACCCGCTTCCGACAGGATCGAGGCGATGCGCGCGCGGCTACCGGTCGAATAGGCGGCGATCAGTGGCCGCTTGCCTGCCTTGGAAAGCGCCGAGAGATGCTTGGCGGCGGCTTCGTAGACATTGTCGCCGCGCGCCCGTTCGGGTGCGAAGTCGCGCGCAGAACTGAACCCGAAATCCACCACGCGATCGCTTTCGGGCTCGGCGAAGATTACCGTGCGATGGGCGGTGTGCTGTTCAAGCAGGCCAGCCATTTCCTCCGCGCCCAGATAGAGCGCGTCTTCCGCCAGCGGGCGATAGCTGCCTGCTGCCTGTCCGGCGGCTTTCATCCGGGCCTGGTGATAATCGGCGACGTCCTTGAACCGTTCCTCGCTCGCGGCCTGTGCGGCAGCATCGATCACCACCACATCGTCATCGCCGAAATAGTCGAACAGCGTCGCGAGCCGCTCTTCGAGCAGCGGCATCCAGTGTTCAAGTCCGGCAAGACGGCGGCCCTCGCTCACCGCTTCGTAGAGCGGATCCTGCGTCGCCGCGGCGCCGAACTTTTCGCGATATCGGCTGCGGAACCGCTTGATCGTTTCCTCGTCGAGCAAGGCCTCCGAAGCGGGCAACAGCAGGTGCTCGTCGAGCCTGCCCGTGCTCATCTGCGTGTTCGGATCGAACAGCCGCAGGCTTTCGAGCTCGTCCCCGAAGAAATCGAGCCGCAGCCCCTGATCGAGGCTCGAGGGGAAGATGTCCACGATCGAGCCCCGGAGTGCGTATTCGCCGTGATCGACCACCGTGTCGGTGCGCGAATAGCCTTGACGCTGCAGCAGCGCGGCGAGGCTTTCATGGCCGATTTCGGTGCCCTGTTTGAACTGGCGCACACTCTCGCGGATTCGGAAGGGCGTGAGGACGCGCTGGGTCAGCGCGTTGACCGTCGTCACCAGCAATTGCGAGCCGGTATTGCTCGCCTGAAGGCGGAACAGCGCGGACAGTCGCTTCGCGCTGACCGAGAGCGCGGGGCTGGCGCGGTCGTAGGGCAGGCAGTCCCACGCCGGAAACTCGATGACTTCCAGTTCCGGCGCGAAGAATTGCGCCGCGTCGGCGACAGAGCGCATCGCCGCTTCGTCGGGCGCGATGAACACTGCGCGCGCCTTCGATGCGCGGGCAAGGTCGCTCATCACCAGCGGCTGTGCGCCGCGTGCGACCGAGGAAAGCGTCAGCGGCGCCTTGGCCGAAAGAATGCGGGATAGGTCGGGCATGTTCTGTTCAAATCCGCGGGCGCGGGCTGCGTTCCGCTAGCGCGGGATATCGACGTAGTCGAGACGCTGCATGGCTTCGATCATCGGGCCTTGGAAGTGCGGAGGGACCGGGGCCGTCTTCATCGCCCAAGCCATGACATCGACGTCCTCCTCGTCGAGCAGACGCTCGAACCAGGCGAGCTGTTCGCCCTCCCAATCGGCCGAGTAGCGATCGAAGAAGCCACCGAAGATATAGTCTGCTTCACGCGTGCCGCGATGCCAGGCGCGGAATTTCGCGCGGGCGAGGCGGGCTTCGAAAGTGAGGGACTCGGGCATGGAAAAGGGGCGCCATTCTTGCGGAGAAGTAGCGCCCCTCTGTCCGATCATGCCCTCGCGATCAAGGGCGAGCTGCGATCAGGGATGCGTGTGGCTGTAGGTCACCATGGAATTGGCGATCAGGCCGCCATCCTCGTCCATCAGCTTCTTGGCCGCTTCTTCGCCTCCGGCAATTTCGGCAAAGGCCTTGCGGAAGGCGGCGCGTTCCGGCGGGTTATGCGAGTCCAGCATCTCCAGGCCGCGCGGCATTTCCATGACCATCATGATGTCCCACGGGCCAGCCATCATCCAGTGAATGGTGGGTTGCGGCATGCCGGCTTTGTCGGTCGCGGGTCCCCAGTATTTCTCGCCCATCTCGTTCCAACGTTCGGCCGCACCGGGTTTGAACTTCAGGAATTCGATGCGGTAGGTCGTCCGGGCCTCTTCTTCCTCGTCCTGCGCGAATGCCGGTGCGGCGGTCAGCATGAATGCAGTCGCCGAGATTGCCAGTGCAGTTTTCCTCAACATAATCAGTCCCCTCAGTGGTTGTTGCCGCGACCCGTGCGGATCTGGCTGTATCACTGCGGTGAGGATGCGACCTTTCCCCCCAAGTGTCGCCTGCCGCGGATTAGACGCCTGATTCATTCCACTGGCAAGGGGAGGGGGGTGCTTCGCAACATGGTTCATTGGGGGTAGAGCACCCCTTATGCGCCCTGAAGCTCTCAATCCGCTGTTCGTCGAGACAGACGCGCTGGACGGCGTGGGGCCCAAGCTCAAGAAGCCGCTCGACAAGCTCGGGCTGACGCGAGTGCGCGACCTCGCCTATCATCTGCCCGAACGCTTCGTGACGCGGCGCGTGGTCGACAATCTGGATGAGGCTAGCGAGGGCGAACAGATCGTCATTGCACTCACCCCGACCGAATACCGGTCGAGCCGCAACCAGCGCGGGCCCTATCGCGTGCTGGCGCAGGATGCGGCGGGCAATATCTGCGCGCTGACCTATTTCGGGCGCGCATCCTTCACCGCGAAGAAGCTGCTGCCGGTGGGGGAAAAGCGCTGGGTTTCGGGCAAGCTCGAACGCTACGGCGACATGCTGCAGATCGTCCATCCCGACCATGTCGAGGAGGAGGGAGGAGATGCGCTGGGGCGGCTCAACGAGCCGGTCTATGCGCTGTCGGAGGGGCTGACGCAGCCGCGTGTCGCGGCGCTCGTCGCACAGGCGCTAGAGCGCCTCCCCGGATTGCCGGAATGGATCGAACCGAGGCAGTTCGAGAAGGAGGGCTGGCCGAACTGGCGCGATGCGCTGCACCTAGCGCACAAGGGCGAGAATCAAGGCGCGCGCGACCGGCTGGCCTATGACGAACTGCTCGCCAATTCGCTCGCGCTGATGCTGGTGCGCGCCGACAACCGGCGGCGCAAGGGACAGGCGCTGAATGGTGACGGACACCTTCGTGACAGGCTGCAGTTGCCCTATTCGCTGACCGGCGCGCAGGCGCGATCCGTGCGGGAGATCGAAGGCGATCTTGCGCAGGAAGCGCCAATGCTGCGGCTGCTGCAGGGCGACGTCGGGGCGGGTAAGACCGTGGTCGCACTCTACGCCATGCTGATGGCGAATGAGGCGGGCAAACAGGCGGCACTGCTTGCGCCGACAGAAATCCTCGCGCGGCAACACTACGAGACGCTGCGCCAGATGGCCGCGCCCACAGGGATCGAAGTCGCGCTGCTGACGGGGCGCGACAAGGGCAAGACACGCGAAAGCATCCTGATGGGGCTGATGGATGGTTCGATTGATGTCGTCGTCGGCACCCACGCGATCTTCCAGGACAGCGTGAGTTACAAGGATCTCGCGCTGGTCGTGATCGACGAACAGCATCGCTTCGGGGTGCAACAGCGCCTGCAACTGGCGAGCAAGGGACGGGCTGCGCCGCATACGCTGGCGATGACGGCGACACCGATCCCGCGCACGCTGACCCTCGCGCAATATGGCGACATGGATGTCAGTCGTCTCGACGAAATGCCGCCGGGCCGCCAGCCGATAGACACTGTGGTTGTTTCGCAGGACCGGATGGAAGACGTGGTAGCGGGGGTCGCCCGACACATCGGCGCCAATGAAAAGGGTGGGGGACAGCAGGCCTATTGGGTCTGCCCGATGGTGCGAGACAACGAAACCGCCGATATCGCCGCCGCGGAAGAACGCTATGCCATGCTCAAGGAGCGTTTCGGCGATGACGTCGTGCTGGTCCATGGCCAGCTCAAGCCGGAGGCGAAGGACGCAGCGATGGAGCGCTTCGCCAGCGGACAGGCGAAGCTGCTCGTCGCGACCACGGTAATCGAGGTCGGGGTGGATGTGCCCGCCGCGACGCTGATGGTGATCGAACAGGCCGAACGTTTCGGCCTCGCCCAGCTACACCAATTGCGTGGACGCGTGGGGCGGGGCAGCGAGAAGAGCGTGTGCCTCCTGTTGCGCGGTTCAGCGCTGAGCGAGACGGGCCGCAAGCGGCTCGCCCTGATGCGCGAGACGCAGGACGGGTTTCGCATCGCCGAGGAGGATCTCGAGCTGCGCGGCGGGGGCGAACTGCTCGGCACGCGGCAATCGGGCGACACGCCGTTCAATGTCGCCAATCTTGAGCAAATCACCCGGCTCTTGCCTGCAGCGCATGACGATGCACGCCTGTTGATGGATCGAGACGGCGGTTTAGCGTCGGAAAGGGGCGAGGCCGCGCGCTACCTGCTATACCTGTTCGAACGCGACTGGGGCGTACAGCTGTTGCGCGGCGGCTAGGTTTGACCTTGAACCGCAGGAGCCATTGAAGCGCGCAATATCAGTAGCCTAGCGCCGACAATTCACGTTCGACCGGAACACGATAGCTGTCTCCGAAAAGCCGCAGATGGACCAGCCAGGGCCAGAGGCGGTAGAGCGGCTGCCGCTCCCGCCAACCGGTATCGAGTCCAAGCGTATCGAAGAAGCTCTCGGGCGGATGATCGAACAGCGTGAGCATGGCGAGATCGACCTCTCGGTCCCCGTAATAGCTCGCCGGATCGATCAGGAATGCGGTGTCGCGCGTCCAGACGATATTGCCGCCCCACAGATCGCCATGGAGCAGGGCGGCGAGCGGTTTCTCTGGCAGGAGACTGTCGATACCCTCGCACAAATGCTCAAGGCGGCTGGCAAGCCCGGTATCGATGTGAGGGCAATGCGACAGCAGGCGTCGCTCGGCCCAGAACGCGGACCACGTCTCACTTCGGTCATTCTCGATTGAGACCGGACCAAAGGCATAATCCGCATCCCAGCCGTAGGGGTGGTCCGTCGGTTGATGAAGCGTCCTCAAGGTCGAGGCTAGGGCGCTCCACTTATCGGCGCAGCCCGCCGGCGCGACATAGTCCATCGCCAGCCAATCGCCTTCATTCGCCAGAACGCCAGGCACCGGCGCCCCGGTTTCCGCCATCGCGCGAAGCATGTCCGCCTCTACCGATACGAGTGGGCCGGACTTGGCGACAATTTTGCGGCCATCGGCCAGTTCGAGGCGGGTCGCGCCCGATATGTCTCTGCCAGCGAGACGTTCTGATCCGGAGACTTCCGAGCCGAGTGCGCGCCCGATCGCAAAGTTCAGGTCGGCGCCGTTCAATGTCACTCCTGCTCGGCCACCAGCACGGCCACCAGAGCCTGCGCGGCGGCGTTCACATCGGCCCAGGTCACATCGAACTGGTCCTCGCCGTCATAATAGGGATCGGCGATTGCAGCGCCTTCGCGCCCTTTCACCAGGTCCATCAGCAGCAGCACTTGCGCCTTGCTGTCGGCAGGCTCGATCGCACGGATATTGCGCAGGTTCTGGTGATCCATGGCGAAGATGTAGTCGAAGCGTGCAAAATCCTCGGCCACGATCTGGCGGCCGCGGTAATGAGTGATGTCGATCCCTTGCCCGCGGGCTGTTTCGACCGATCGCGGGTCGGGCGGCGCATCGACATGATAGGCGGCGGTGCCTGCACTATCGATGTGAACATCCAGCCCGTGTTCGTCAGCAGCGGCACGAAAGGCGGCTTCGGCGAGAGGCGAGCGGCAGATATTGCCGAGACAGACGAAAAGGACGGCTTTTTGGCTCATGCGACGGGCCTCATGCGGTTTTCTCCAGAGTTTCTTCGACGACGCGCCTGATGTTCACCACGGCGCCGATCCGCGCTCCCATGAGGGCCGTACCGCTCACCTTGCGCTGAACGAACAACGTCTCGGCGGGCGGGAGGTGCCACGCTGCGCGGTCCCTCGCGATCGCCATGCCTTCGTCGCGCAGTAACGGGACGAAGGATCGGTCACCGAAGTCGAACGGCGCGTCGCGGCTCATTTCGCCAATGATGATCGCAATCATGCGGTCAACGCGTTCCGGGTGACGCTCTATCACGACAGGGCTGATGAAGCCTGCCGCCACCGCTTCTTCGCGGACGCGCTCGGCATCGGCGTCGAGGCCTGCCTGCAGCAATCGGCGATAGCTGCCTTGCACGTCCGGAGCGACTGCGCGGGTCGCGCCAAAGTCGAGCAGAATGATTGCCCCGTCGGAGCGGCGGAAACGGTAGTTGGCGAAATTGGGATCGGTCTGCATCACCCCGAACTCGAACAGCTCGCGCGCGACGAGGTGGATCAGGCGCTCGAACGTGGTATCCTTAAGCGCCTGGTCTTCCTCGCCCAGCACTTCGATCGGTACGCCTTCCTCGAAGCTCATGGCGAGGATGCGAGGGCGAGTCAGCTCTTCATGAAGGCGCGGAATGACGAAGCCGTCTTCGCCTTTCAGCCGCTCCGCATAGAGGCGCATCTGATCGCCTTCGCGGATGTAGTCCGCTTCTTCCTTCAATTGCTCCTTGGCGGCACCGAGCAAGGGAGCGATGTCGAGCTCATCCGGCAGCAATCCCGATATCCGGAGCAGCGCAGCGACATTGTCGACATCGGCATCGATACTGTCGGCGACGCCGGGGTACTGGACCTTGATCGCCAGTTCTTCCCCATCGCGGGTCATTGCCTTGTGCACTTGCCCGATGGAAGCGGCGGCGATCGGACGCGGATTGAACCAGCGGAACTGGCGGCGCCAATCCTTGCCCCATTCTGCGGCAAGAACCTTGTCCAATTGGCGGGCAGGCATGAAATGCGCGCGGTCGCGCAAGGCGGCGAGGATGTCGGAGAGTTCCGCGGGCAGGAAATCGCCCGCGTCCATGCTGATCATCTGCCCCAGCTTCATGGCAGCACCGCGCAGATGCGAGAGCCGGTCCGTCAGCCGTTTCGCATTGCCAGGCGTCAGGATGAGTTCTTCGAGACGTGGCCGTTCACCTGCAGCAAGTCTCCTCGCGCCTCCTCCGATGACGGATCCCGCGACACCTGCCGCCAGTCCGCCGAAGCCAGCCAATCGGGAGAGGCGTCCACTCGGAACGCTGCGCTGGCGGCGACGGTCGTCGGCAAAAGGGTCCGCTGGTTCGTCAGATTGCTCGCTCATCGCGCTTCCCTAGCACCTCAAAGACGAACGGCGAACTCTCGAAGGGAGAGCTCGCCGCCGTGTTGTTCGGTTTGCCGCGTCGTTAGGCGATCGCGCGACCACCGCCACGCAGGTAGTTGACGTAGATACCGTGGATCAGGCCAGGTACGAACATCAGCAGCGTGAGGATCAGGTTGATCCAGAAATCGCGGTCGAGGCCGTGCTTCAGCGCAACGCCCAGCGGCGGAACGAGGATAGTGGCGATAAGGGTGATGATTGCCATCATGATCGGGGGTCCTTCGATTGTCTGTTGCACGACGCACAATTGCGCCTGCCTTTGACAAATCAACTGACCGCGCGCGCCTGAAGTTCCGAAAGATTTTCGGGAACCTTTCGGCGGATCAACTGATGCAGAGCCCGCCATCGACCGGCAGGCACTGGCCGGTAATATAATCGCTGTAGCGCGAGGCGAAAAATACCGCGAGGCCTTCCAGTCCCTCATGATCGCCAGGGCGGCGCAGCGGAATTCGCTTCGACATCCACTCGGCAAACTTCGGATCGGCCTGCGCGGTAAGATCGGTCTCGTAATAGCCGAAAAGCAGGGCGTTTGCGGTAATATTGTAACGCGCGAGTTCGAATGCAGCACCACGCGTCAGGCCGTTCACTGCTGCCTTCGACGCAGCATAGTTGGAGCTTCGGTTGACCCCCATGATCGACTGGCCCGATGAGGTTGCGATCAACTTGCCGCCGCCAAATTCGTTCGGCCCGCGCTCGATCATGTGGCGCGTGACATGCTTGTAGGTGAGGGCGGTCCCTTCCGTGTTGACCGTCATGACCCGCTGCCAGGCATCTTCCGTCATGTCGGGAATAGCGAGGCCAGTTCCGCCAATTCCGGCATTGGCGAAACAGCAATCGACCTTACCGAAATGTTCGAGAGTCGCGGCCATCGCAGCCTCGATCTGCCCTTCGTCGGCAACGTCGCAGTTGATCGCTGCAGCTTTTCCTTTTCCCAAGGCATTGAGTTCGTCCACCGCAGCACGGTTTTTTTCCTCGTTACGCCCCCAGATGGCGACGCTGGACCCGGCTTTCGCCAGCCCCCGCGCCATGCCAAGCCCAAGTCCGCCATTGCCGCCTGTCACGACCGATACGTGACCTGTAAGATCAAAGAGTTCCATGCGCTGCAAACTGCCGTAAGCTATGGCGCTCAGCAAGTCGTGTTTTGATCAGGAGGAACTCTTGCGCACAACGGCTATTCACAAGGCATGACCGAACAATCCCTGCCTCCGGAAGCGCGCTGGCTCGGCTATGCGGGTCTGTTACCGCAAGCCCTCGCGCTGCTGCTCTCTCTTTCCAGCAATGAGTGGGGTTTCGTCGCTCTTGCCGGCGGGTTTGCCTACGGCGCGCTGATCTTCAGCTTCCTGGGCGGAGTATGGTGGGGTCAGGCGCTCGCAGCGGAAAGAGTGGGTGCGGGCACATTTGTTGCGGCAGTTCTGCCTAGCCTTATTGCGCTCGCGCTATTCTTGCCCTGGACGCTCGGCTACGCCTGGCCGGGTCCATCGCTGCTTTGGCTCGGCCTGTTTATCGGGATTTCGCCACTGATCGACCGCCGCCTCGACCTGAGCGGCAGCGCATTCATGCGCCTCCGCATCCACCTTTCGGTGGGCCTTGGCGTACTGACGATCTTACTGGGAATAGTCGCGCTTCAGCGCGTCTGAGGTGTCTCAGGTAACTTCGTCACCGGCATTCGCGACGGATTCGAGATCCTGACCCAGCCCGCGAACCGTGTTGCAGGCGGAAAGGGCAAGCGAGAAAACGAGGAGCGAGGCAATCGTAAGGCGGCGCATGGGACGGTCCCTATCTGCAATGTCGAAAAGCTATAGCTAGCATCTGCAACCTTTCTGCTAGATTGCCAAGGGTGCAGAACGCTCGATCTCCAGGTGAAGTAGAAACCCGCCACTTCCGGCTCTCGGCCAAATGTAAATTATTGCAAATTCTTCGGCCAATTGAGGGTCTTGGCATGGTCATTGGGGGTCTTTTTACAATATGGCCATTTCATGACTGATGGTTCGGAAATCTTGGGGCATAGCCGCAAGCGACAATTACGCGTCGCTGTGGCTGATGATGATCGGGAAATTCTCGAGAGCATTTCGCAAAGTCTTCGCAATGCTTTGTATAATGTGGAGAAATTCTCCAACGGTCGCGATCTGATGACCGCGTTGCGGCGCGATACCTACGACGTGGTGCTGGTCGATTGGAACATGCCGGGCGCAACCGGTTTCGAACTCGTCAGCTGGGGTGTCGAAAATCTCGAACACCCGCCAGCTTTCATCTTGCTCACCAGCCGGTCCGACAAGTCGGACATAGTCGAGGCGCTGGAAGGGGGCGCAAGCGACTATATCGTAAAGCCCGAGAGCGAGGACGTCGTGATCGCCCGGATCGAGGCGGCTGCGCGGCGCAATGGCGGCTCACCGCGTCGTGAGCGGATTCTCGATTACGGCGCCTATCAGATCGATACGGTCGAAAATGCCATCAGGCTGAACGGCGATCCGATCAAGCTTACGGGCAAGGAGTACCAGCTCGCCTGCCTGTTCTTCGACAATCTCGATCGCCCGATGTCGCGCGCTTACATCTACACGAGCGTGTGGGGCGGGGCCGCCGATGTGGCGACGCGCACGCTCGACATGCATGTGTCTCGTATCCGGTCGAAACTTGATTTGCGACCGCACAACGGCTTCGCTATCCGGACGGTGTTCGGCTTTGGTTATCGCATGGATCAGTATTCCGACGAAGATAGCTGACCGCCGCACAGATTGCGGGAGGGATTGGCGCGTATGATCGGAATCGCATCGGGCAATAGGATGATCCCGAAACTTGGGGTGCTGTTTGCGGCATTGACGTTACCATCCTGCACGGTGCCTTCCGATATCACGCTATCTTCGACAGCAGAGCCGGTGGCAGCGCAGGGCGCCGTTGCCATGGCACGGGAAGATAGTGAAGACGGGACGAGGGCGACCTTCGCGGCGGCTTTACGCAAATCCTTGCAAGACAACACCGTCGGCATCGTTGATAACGCGCCGCTGATCCTCGAATATTCCATTTCCCAGCGCGATGCGGAAACCGGCATTGCCGATCCGCTTCAACCGGGCGCTACGGACGTCACCTGGCAGTCCGACGAGCGCAAATCGAAGCTGTTCGACGGCTGCGATGTGACGCGGCTGCGTGCTGGCCTGTTGCTGGTTGACCGCGCCAGCGGCACGGTCGCCTATCGCGGTACGGGAGATATGGACACCTGCGCGGCCACCGATGGGCAGGTGCGGCAATTGGCGGAGGCGCTGATTGCCGACGCTCAGAGCAAGGGCGCGCTACCCCGGAACTGATCCTCGCGGGAGGATGACGCGAAACCGCGTTCCACCTTCCTCGCTGCTTCCGACGGTCACCGTGCCCTTGTGGCGATCGACCACCCTTTTGACGAAGGACAGGCCGAGCCCGGAGCTGATCGCTCCCTGGGTCGCTCTCGAGCCAAATCTGTCGAACGGGGAGGCCATGCGCTCTGGCGGAAGGCCGGGGCCACTATCGGATACGCTCAATTGAATCGCGTCGTCGCCCGATGGTTCGAGCGCAACCAGCACCGCGCTGCCCTCGGGCGAGTATTTGATCGCATTGCCTACCAGATTGTCGAGCAGCCGGGCGATGAGCGATGGATCGGCCTGGACGGCGAAATGCTCTTCGGGCGCATATTCG
The DNA here is from genome assembly GCF_900177715.1 of Altererythrobacter xiamenensis. GTDB lineage: Bacteria > Pseudomonadota > Alphaproteobacteria > Sphingomonadales > Sphingomonadaceae > Erythrobacter > Erythrobacter xiamenensis. The sequence goes on from NZ_FXWG01000003.1 coordinate 409,298, forward strand.
GTCCGGACCGAGATATTCTTGCGCCGCGCCTGTGAATAGGCAGCATCGCAGGCCTCGTCGGCAAGCGCAGCAAGATCGGTTTCCTCGCACTCCAGTTCGGCTTCGTTGAGGCGTGCAAGCTGGACGAAATCGTCCGCCAGCTTGAGCGTCTTTTCCGCCTGCAGCCGGATGCGTTGACCAATGCTGTCGGGTTTGCGCTCGCCATCGACGCGATCCGCGAGCCCGATGATCGCAACCTGCGGCGTGCGCATGTCATGAGAAAGAAACTCGAGCATCTCGCGCCATTCCTGCTCGCGCTCGCGCGCCTCCGTCACGTCGCGCAGCGCCATGATGTCCCAGGAACCCTCGCGGTTCTGCATTTCGAACTGGCGGGAGGCGACGAGGAATGTCCGACCGTCGGCGAGCACCAGTTCGCCTGCAGGATCGTCGAACTGCGCGCCGCTCCGGTCGAGAAATGTAGCGAAGGGAACATCCTCATTATCGGCGAAATCGGGCATGATTTCGAGGAAGCGCCGGTTGGCCATCGCGCTCTTGCCGGTCTCGTCGAACACCACGATCGCATCGGGTGCGGCTTCGATTACGCTGCGCAAGAAAGCAAAGCTTCGGTTGACGTGCCCCACCAGTGACCTGACACGGGATACTTGCCGTGCGATGATGTCGAAACCTTCACCGGTCTCACGGATATCGGCCCGCTGTTCGAGCCTTGCAGCCTCGCGTTCGAGATAGGAGCTGACCGCAGTGAGGCGTCGCCAGCTCCAGAAGGGATAGGCGAAGCCCACGAGGATGACGGCGGTAGCGGGAGCTACCCAGAACCCGGCAAGAGGGACAAGCAGCGCGCTTAACGCAAGGCTGCCCAGAGCAATTGCGATGGTCGCGTAGAGCGCCGTGCGGGCAGGAAGTTTCCAGAAGACGAGGAACTGCAGGATCAGGGCAAGCGCTGCGAGTGCGGCGGACCAGGCCCATTGCGCCTCTCGCAAATAGGTCCCGTTTCGCAGCGCGTCGAGCAGGTTTGCTTGCGCCTCCACCCCTGGCATGAGGACGGCGGAACCGGCGGCTACCGGATAGCGATCGCCCATGCCCTGCGCCGTTGCGCCCACCAGAACGTCGCGCCCTTCGAATAAGCTGCGTGGCACTTCACCAGCGATGACTGCAGCGGCAGAAACGGTCGGATAGGTGCCCGCAGAATGCGCAGAGATGACGGGAGCGTCTGGCCAGTCCCTGTCGGTCTGCCCGCCGAGCCCTGCGGCAACGAAGTGCGGATAGGTGTCGCCTGTGGCGGTGCTGCGTTCAAGGTCGAAGCGCCGCAACACTCCGTCCGTATCGGGCGTCGCGGCAACATGACCGACCGCTTGCGCCTGTTCGACCAGCGCGGGGAGGGGCAGGGCGGCGACCGCGCCCGTGATCCTGTTGGGCGCAGGCGCAAAGCTCATCGGGAGGACGACATTGCCTGCATTGCCGACAGCGTCTGCGAGGTCGCCGTCGGCCTCCGGGCTCGTCGGCTCCATGAACAGGATATCATAGTAGATCTGGCGTGCACCGGCATCGGAGAGCGCTTGGATCAAAGCAGCGTGGCTTTCTCGCGACCAGGGCCAGGCGCCGATTTGGGAAAGGCTATCATCGTCGATGGCGACGATTGCGATGTCGGTGTCTGGAGCGCTGCGACCCAAGGCGGCAGACCTATCGAGCATGAGCGCATCGAGCCGCTGGGTGAACCGGGTCGAGGTCATCGCAAAGGCGAGCAGCATGCCGACTGCAAGCAGCAGGATCCATTCCAGGAAAAGGCGTTTCTTCATCGTTCGCCGATCAGGATAATCTTGCGCGGAAGCATTGCCGCGAGGCTCGCACCTATTCGCTCACGTTGAGACGCTGCTCGGGGCCCCAGACCTTGAGCCAGTCGCCTTCATCGGCCTGCATCGCCGCGACACGCCAGATATATGTTCCGGGTTCGAGGCCCGAGAGAAGCAGGCTGCCACCGGCGGGGGCGAGTTCGTCGACCAGCATCCTGTCCTGGTCGCCTTCGCGCCAGAGCTGGAATGCATAAAGCACGCTGCCTTCTCCCTCGGGCAACCACGCGAACTTGAAGGCGTCGTCAAGCTCGGATTCCTCGACCGAGGCCGATACGCCGAGCCGCTTGCGGCGGAAGCTGTAAACTTCGGCAAAACCTTCGAGGCCCGACTCAGCGATTGCGCGCGAACGGACGAAATAGCGACCGTTCTCGAGGTCGGCGAAATCGGCTTGCTGATCACTGCCGATTTCTTCGGCGACGATTTCGAGAAAGCCCGCATCGCGCGCGATCTGCGTACGGCTGGCAACGGCACCCTGCGGCGGGGCTAGCACGAACTCGACAATTTCGCCGGTCTGTACGCGGCCCGCGTCTTCGACGTCGACCGCGGAGAGCAGTTCTTCGGGCGTGCCCGGGCCGCTCTGTGTAGCGGCAAGGCCGAAGCCTTCGGTAGCGAGAGTTTCGCCCGCCTCGTTTGCGACCGAGACCTTGCCTTCGACCACTTCGGTGAGGCTGCGTTCTGACTGTCCGTCATGCGCGACACGGAAGGTGGTGCCGCGCACGGCGGTGACTGCAATCGGCGTGCCGGTGTCGAAGCGCTCGCCTTCCTTCAGGCTCGGCACGGTCACTTCACCGCGCCCGTCGAGGATGGTGAAGGAAATGTCGCGCAGATCGCGCAGCTTGTAGATCCGTGCGCGGTCAAGTCGTGCGCGCGAGTTGGACGGCAGCGAAATGCTCGATCCGGCATCTGATACGAAGCTGATGAAACCGCGTGCACCGGTCGTGACGAGCGCACCTTCCGCGATTTCCGCACCCGGCTGCGGCACGGCGCCGTCGATTTCGACCGGGCCGGAAAAGCTGCGCACTCTCAGGCGAGCCGGCTTGTAGGCGAGAAGGTCGCGCGGCAGGCGCAGTTCCTTGCCAATCGGGATGCGGCGCGGGTTGCGAATGCGGTTGTAGCGCGCGATGGCTGCGGCGGCGTTTGCACCGAGCAGGTATTCGCGCCTCAAGTCATAAAGCGTGTCGCCGGGCTCCACACGATAGGTGATGTCGTCAGATTGGTTACTCGACTGGGCTTGCGCCGGACCGGTCTGCGCCAGTGAGAGCGCGCCCAAAGCAAGAATGATAGCGGCCGGGATACGAGGCCGCAGCATCAGTGGCTTGTCGATTGATTGCATCCTCTTGCAAATGCCCCTTGTCGCTCATCAGCCCCCACGGAATACCGCTATTCGTCGAATAACGCCATCCCGCCACGGATGAGCGAACAAGGGGCACCATCGTGGCTCATGCTGCCGCTGTTCTCTTTGGCTCTGGCGACCCGAAAGAGCTCGAACAGGCAGTCACGGGCGATGAAACGATCGCCCCTGGCAGATCGTTTATCGTGTTATCGTCCTTGCAACCCGAACGACTTCTTGGGGTTCACTGGAAACCCGACTGTCGCCAGCGACCAGTTCGATCGCTGCGACGAAGCAGCCAATCACGAAAAGCCCGGCAAGGCCGATCCCGAGGCGCAGTTCGGTCTGCGAACGACTCTTCGCGGTCGTTGTGATCCTCAAGTCAGCCTCCCTTGTCGCCGGGCATCTCCGCGTGACGTTGCGCGCCGGATATCACAGCCAACGGATTCACGGGGTAAACACATGTAAAATGTAAAATCGGGCTATCTATGAGATGTGAAGCGCGTAGCTCAAAGGCCAGCGCCTGGCACAAAGGCCGCGATGGGAAGTGCGACATAGCATCGTGAGAAAATTGGTCGGGGAGAGAGGATTCGAACCTCCGGCCCCTGCCTCCCGAAGACAGTGCTCTACCAGGCTGAGCTACTCCCCGACCGTGTCGGCCCCGCGCTGCATAGCTGCCACGCGGGTCGAGGCAAGGCGCGCCCTATAGGTGTGGATGAACGGGGTGGCAAGCGCACTTTTTCCCGCTAACCCTTCTGGCGATGAAAACGCATCCCGAAGAACAATATCTCGCCCTAATGCGCCAGATCTGGACGCAGGGAAGCGAGCGGATCGACCGCACCGGCATCGGCACACGATCCGTCGCAGGTGCCATGCTTCGATTCGATCTGGCCGATGGCGCCATGCCGCTGCTCACGACCAAGCGAGTCTACTGGAAGACCGCCACGCGCGAGATGCTCTGGTTCCTTACCGGAGAGACCAATATCCGCCCCCTGGTGCTGCAGGGCGTGAAGATATGGAACGAGTGGCCGCACGCGCGCTACGTCAAGGAGACGGGCGAGGATATCGCGCTCGAGGACTTCGTTCAGCGCATCGCGGATGACGCGGATTTCGCGGCGAAATGGGGCGATCTCGGCCCGGTATATGGCAAGCAATGGGTCGATTGGCCGACCTATCGCTACCGCCCCGATGGCCTTTACGAGAAAGGCGAGGGGATCAACCAGGTGGCTACTGTGGTCGAGAGCCTGAGGACCAGCCCCGGCAGCCGCCGCCACATCATCGAAGGCTGGAACGTCGCTGAGCTCGACCGCATGGCCCTGCCGCCGTGCCACAAGACCTACCAGTTCCATGTTGCCGGCGAGGGCCCGGAAGCGCGGCTCAGCTGCATGCTCTACCAGCGCAGCTGCGACGTCGCGCTGGGCCTGCCGTTCAACCTCTGGTCGGCGGCGCTCCTGACTCGCATGATCGCGCAGCAGGTCGACATGCAGCCGGGCGAGCTCGTGTGGATGGGAGGGGACGTCCACCTCTATCTCAACCACGAGCATCTGATCGAGGAACAGCTGACACGGGAACCGCAGGGCCACCCATCGCTTGAGATAGTGCGCAAGCCGGAAACAATATTCGACTACCGGATAGAGGATTTCGTGGTGCATGATTACGCCCCGATGCCGCCGATCAAGGCACCTGTTGCGGTTTGATGCCCGGCGCCGCGCCGCGCTTGACCGCCCTCGGGCGTTGAAATAAAATATCGCCAACGCGTAAGATTGCGTCTGGGAGAACATCTATGGCCGACAGGCCGGACAATGCCGCTGGCGGAGGGCAGAACAAGCCCACGCTCAAGCTGCACGTACCCGAACCCAAGTACCGGCCCGGCGACGAGGCCGACTTCAGCCACATCGTAATTCCGCCGGCAGGTGAGCAGCCGCGCCCGGACGAAGCCTGCGATCCCAAGGATATGCAGGGGATGGCTTTCGATCTCGTGCGGGTCCTGGGAGACGACGACAAGGCGCATGGCCCCTGGGATCCGAAACTCGATCCTGAAACGCTGCGCACCATGCTCGGCCACATGGCCTTGGTCCGTGCATTCGACGAGCGCATGTTCCGCGGTCAGCGGCAGGGCAAGACCAGCTTCTACATGAAGTGTACGGGCGAGGAAGCGACCAGCGTCGCTGCCAGCATGGCACTCGCATCGGACGACATGGTTTTCCCGAGCTATCGCAGCAGGGCATTTTGATCGCGCGCGGCTACCCCCTCATCGAGATGATCAACCAGATCTATTCGAACAAGGGCGACAAGCTGAAGGGCCGCCAGCTGCCGATCATGTATTCGAGCCGCGAACACAGTTTCTTCTCGATCTCCGGCAACCTCGCAACGCAGACCCCGCAGGCGGTCGGCTGGGCGATGGCGAGTGCGGTGAAAGGCGACAGCCGGATCGCGGCAACCTGGGTGGGCGAGGGTTCGACCGCGGAGGGCGACTTCCACTCCGCCTGCACATTCGCGACGGTCTACAACGCGCCGGTCATCCTCAACGTGATCAACAACCAGTGGGCGATTTCGAGCTTCTCCGGTTTTGCAGGCGCAGAGCGCACCACCTTCGCCGCCCGCGCACTGGGCTATGGCCTTGCCGGTCTGCGCGTCGACGGCAATGATGCGCTGGCCTGCTATGCCGCGCAGCGCTGGGCCGCCAACCGCGCCCGCGCCAACGCCGGGCCGACGCTGATCGAATACTTCACCTACCGCGCAGAGGGACATTCCACCTCGGACGATCCTTCCGGCTACCGCAGCGCGCAGGAGCGCGAGGAATGGCCGCTCGGCGATCCGATCATGCGCCTGAAGAAGCACCTCATCGCCATTGGTGAATGGGACGAGGAGCGGCAGGAAAAGATGGACCTCGAATGTGCCGAACGCGTGAAGGCGGCGACCAAGGAGGCCGAGAAGAACGGCATCCTCGGCCACGGCTTCCACCATCCGTTCCACACCATGTTCGAGGATGTTTACGAAGAGCTGCCCTGGCATCTCGAGGAGCAGGCCGAACAGGCAATCCGCGAGCGCAAGATCAAGTGGCCCGAGGGGAGGCCGAAGCAATGAGCGGCGACGTGAAAGACCAGACCGCAGAAAAAGCGGGCGCGAAAACTGGCGAACAGGCCACCGAACGCCGGATCAACATGATCGAGGCGATCAACGATGCGCTCGACATCATGCTGGAGCGCGACCCCGACGTGATCGTCCTGGGCGAGGACGTCGGCTATTTTGGCGGCGTCTTCCGCTGCACCGCCGGCCTCCAGGAAAAGCACGGCAAGACGCGTGTGTTCGACACGCCGATTTCCGAATGCGGCATCATCGGTGTTGCGGTGGGGATGGGGGCTTACGGACTGCGCCCCGTGCCCGAAATCCAGTTTGCCGATTACATCTATCCCGGGCTCGACCAGTTGATCAGCGAGGCTGCGCGGCTGCGCTATCGCTCGGCAACCGACTACATCGCGCCGCTGACGGTGCGCTCGCCCTTCGGAGGCGGCATCTTCGGCGGCCAGACCCACAGTCAGAGCCCGGAAGCGCTGTTCACGCACGTGTCCGGCCTCAAGACGGTCATCCCTTCGACGCCTTACGACGCAAAGGGCCTGCTGATCTCGGCGATCGAGGACAATGACCCCGTCATCTTCTTCGAGCCCAAGCGCATCTACAACGGCCCGTTCTCCGGATATTACGACAAGCCGGTCGAGCCATGGAAGAAGCATGAAGCTTCGATCGTGCCCGAGGGCTACTACAACATCCCGCTGGGCAAGGCGCGCAAGGTGACCGAAGGCGAACAGCTGACCGTCCTCGCCTATGGCACCATGGTTCATGTTGCCGAATCCGTGTGCAAGACCAAGGGTGTCGAAGCCGACATCCTAGACCTGCGCACGCTGGTGCCGCTCGATATCGAGGCGATCGAAGCCTCGGTCGAGCGTACGGGTCGTTGCCTTATCGTGCATGAAGCGACGCGCACTTCCGGCTTCGGCGCGGAACTGAGCGCGCTCGTGACCGAACGCTGTTTCTACCACCTCGAAGCACCGGTCGAACGCGTCACCGGTTTCGACACGCCCTATCCCCACAGCCTCGAATGGGCCTACTTCCCCGGTCCCGTCCGGATCGGCGAAGCAATCGACAAGATTTTGAAGGACTGACCCAATGGCCAAGTTCACTTTCAACATGCCCGACGTGGGCGAAGGCGTTGCCGAGGCGGAAATCGTCGAATGGCAGGTCAAGGTCGGCGACACCGTGTCGGAGGATCAGCACCTCGTCGACGTGATGACCGACAAGGCGACGATCGACATCGAAAGCCCGGTCGACGGCAAGGTTCTCGAAATTGCAGGTGAGGTCGGTGACACGATCTCTGTCGGGGCGATGCTGCTCGTGATCGAGGTCGAGGGCGAAGTGCCCGACGACGTCGAGGATAATGGCGATGATGAGCGCGGGGGCGAGGACGAGCACACGCCGCCCGACCCGAAATCGGAAGAAATCGAAACCCGGATCGAGGTCGAAACCTCCGACGCTTCCGACGCGGACGATGCGCTCGCCGCCGATCCCGACCCGACCCCGGCGCCCGAACCGGCTTCTCATGCGAAAGTCCTCGCGACGCCTGCCGTGCGCAAGCGTGCGCGCGACCTCGGCATCGATCTTTCGGAGATCAAACCGGCCGAGGATGGCCGTATCCGTCACGGCGATCTCGACCAGTTCCTTGCTTACAACGCAGGCGGCGGGTTTGCTCCTGCGGGCAAGGCGCGCGCGGATGAGGAAAAGAAGGTCATCGGTCTGCGCAAACGCATCGCGCAGAACATGGCCGCGTCGAAGCGCAACATACCGCACTTCTCCTATGTCGAGGAAATCGACGTGACCGAGATGGAGCGGATGCGCGCAGACCTCAACGCCAATCGCGGTTCGAAGCCCAAGCTCACCATGCTGCCGATGCTGATCACCGCGATCTGCAAGCTGATCCCGCAATATCCGATGATCAACGCGCGCTATGACGATGAAGCGGGCGTGGTGACGCGCCACGGTGCGGTGCACCTCGGCATGGCCACGCAGACCGACAACGGGCTGATGGTGCCGGTGATCCGCGATGCCCAGTCGCGCAATCTTTGGCAGCTCGCGACCGAGATCGGCCGCCTGGCCGAGGCAGCGCGCGACGGTTCGGCCAAGTCGGAAGAGCTTTCGGGTTCGACGCTAACCGTAACCTCCCTCGGCCCGCTTGGCGGTGTAGCGACCACGCCGGTCATCAACCGGCCCGAAGTTGCGATCATCGGTCCCAACCGGATTATCGAGCGTCCGATGTATGTCGATGACGGCAATGGCGGCGAGCGAATCGAGAAGCGCAAGCTGATGAATATCTCGATCAGCTGCGACCACCGCGTGGTCGACGGTTATGACGCTGCAAGCTTCATTCAGGAGCTCAAAAAGCTCGTTGAAACACCGGTTCTGCTGCTGACCGAATAAAGTTCGTTTTTTCGCGCCAAGGCTTGTTGACACCATGTGTCGGCAGCCTTATTGGCGCGTCTCCCAAGAGGCGCTAGCCGCTCAATATGCGCGGGTGTAGCTCAGTTGGTTAGAGTGTCGGCCTGTCACGCCGAAGGTCGCGGGTTCGAGTCCCGTCACTCGCGCCACTTGGGACATTTTCTTCCCTCAAGGGAAAATCACTAAAGCAGCTGGTCGAATGTGACATCCTGCCCCTTCGCGGGCAGGCTGACCAGCATGCCGTCTTCCGCTAATTCCAATCGCCCCTCGAACAGATCGGGGGCATCGCCTATGAAGGCGCGCTGGATCGGCCTTGCGGGCGGGGCAGGCACGAGGTGGTAGAGCACCAGCGCCTTCGCATCGGCCTGTTCTGCCACCCGCGCCGCATCCTCGGGCGAGGTGTGATAGTCCGGAATATCGGCCATGATCCTCGCGCCGTCGGTATTGCCGCGTTCCGCTAGCGTATCGCCGATGGTGCCGACCATCCGCGGATTGAGCGCCTCGTGGAAAAGCACGTCCGCTCCCTTCGATAAGGCGGCGAGTTCCCCGGAGTATTTCGTATCGCCGCTGATCACGAGCGAGCGCCCCTTGTAATCGACCCGAAACGCGAGCGAATGATCCACCGGGGCGTGATCGACGGTCAAAGCGCGGATAGTCACTCCATCCTGCTCGTAAACAACGCCATCGGAAATCACGCGGGCCACGCCGCCGAACCCACCGGGTCGAGCCACCTCCGGCCCGTGATGCGCAATGCGAAAGCCCCGGTCGATGTCATAGGCTTCCATGAAGCCCGCGACGACGCGCTCTGTCCCTTCGGGTCCGTAGATCGGTAGCGGCGCGCTTCGTCCGCCCGCCATCCACGCCTGCAGCATCAACTCGCCCAGGCCGTCGAGGTGATCGGAGTGGAGGTGGGTCAGAAAAGCGGCATCGAGCCGGTCCATCGGAAAGCCCATCGCGCCAAGCTTGCGCACCGAGCCTGAACCGGCGTCGAAGACGAAACCGCGTTTGCCCGCTAGTACCGCTATGCAAGGCCCGGCACGCGTTGCGTCGGGCATGGGCGAGCCGCTCCCGCAGACGTAGGCGTGGAGGCCGTCGGGAAGCTCTGCGCTGCGGTCGACGCCTGCGCGCTGCGCGACGGCGGTATCGAACAGGCGCTCCCCAATGGCGCGCTGGGCGAAGATCCAGATTGCAAACAGGACAGCGATCAACAGGACCGCACCCATAAGCCATTTGCGCTTCGTCACTTCCGCCTCCTTCAACTCGTAGGCGCCTCGGCCAACCTGCGCAGGTTGTCCTCATGATCCTCTCGGCTGATCTTGTAGCGCGAAACGAAGAATAGCGATCCCATCCACAGTGCCAGCAATGACGGTGCATACCACGCGCCGAGCGCCCAGAGCGTATCGGGCGATACGGTTGCGGGATCAGCGCCCTCGGGAAAGGCAATGACCGACAGGATCAGCCCGGCGGCGAGCACGCCCAGTCCCTGCGTCGTCTTTCGGGTGAAGGTGATCGCAGCGTAATACACGCCCTCGTTGCGGCGACCGGTCTTGAGCTGGTTTGATTCGACCAGATCGGCGATCATCGAGAAGCTCACCGCCTGCATCGCGATGATCAGCGACAGGTCGATGATGTTGATCCCGAGCACCAGCGGGAACAGCAGCGGATCACCGTTCTCCGGCATGATGCCGACCAGCCTCAGCAGTACCGGCATGGGCTGGATTCCGAAGGCTAGCAGGCCGATCACGATGGTCGCCCTCTTCTTGCCCAGCTTGCGCGTGGCGTAGGGTGCCAGCAGGAATCCGAACAGGGCGGAGAAGAACACCGTCGCGGTCCAGATGAAAATCTGCTCCTCGGAAAACTGCCAGAAGTAATTGAGCATGAGGAAAGCCAGCGCGGCGCTCAGGCCGGTAGCGATCGAGAACAGCACGGTTGCCAGGAACAGCGCTATGAAGCTACGTTCGCTCAAAATCTCGACCATTTCGCGGAAAATGCGCCGCATGCCGAAGCGCTCACCCATAACGGTGGGCGAATGAAGGTGCGGAATGCGGTGATGCGTGCCGACCGCAGAAATCATGATCGCAATGAAGATCGCCGCCGAACCGATCATGCCATAGGTCTCGTAAGCGTCGCGGTCGCGCATCCCCAAGGGGCCGGTCAGCAGGAGGCCGAACATCACGACGCTCATGATGTTGCCGCCCGCCCAGCCGAAGAAGATGCGATAGCTCTGGATGCTGGTGCGCTCGGCGTAGTCTCGCGATAATTCGGGGATCAGCGAGGAGCTCGGCGTCTCGTAGAAAGTAATGAAGGTGCGGATCAGGATCGCCATCAGGGTGAGGTATGCGAACAGGCCGCTCTGGCCGAGATCCGGCGGATTCCACAGCAGGAAATAGCTCAACGCAACCGGCAGCGCGGCGGCGTACATGAAGGGATGGCGCCTGCCCCAGCGGGACCGGAAGTTGTCCGACCAGTAACCAACCAGCGGATCGCTGATTGCATCGAATACGAGGGCGATCAGGATGGCGAGGCCGACAAGTCCCGGTTCTAGGCCGATGACCGTGCCGTAAAAGAAGAGCAGGAAGTAGTCGAAGCCGTTGTTCTTGATGCCGAAGGCAGCTGCGCCGATGCCATGCGCGACCTTCAGTCCGATAGAGGGCTTGTCGCGCTCCGGGGCGATAGCCCCCGACTGTGCTACATCCATGAAATCTCCTCTCTCCCGCGAGGGAAGCTAAGGAAATTGGGAATGACAGGCAAACTTACTTTTCAGGCGGACTCCAGCTGCCCGTTTCCATCCAGATGAGGAACCGGCGCAGAGGCAGGAGCCAGACGACGCCGAGCACGATGTAGACGATCGTCTGCGCCCAGGTCGGCCAACCACCTATCAGGTCAGGGGCGTAGCGCGCGATGACCACGCCGTAGATCATGAGAACAACGAAAAGGCCTATGATGCCCGCAGGTATCCGCCAGGTCGGCTGATCACGCATCAGAAAGGTCCGTAAAGGCGGGTGGGGGTGACAATGGCGGCAAGGGGCTGGTCATGCGGCTCGATTGGCAGCGCCTCGACCTTCTGGCAATCCCATGCCAAACCGATCGTCAGTGAATCGGGATTATCGGCGAGCCAGCGATCGTAGTGCCCGCCGCCCTGGCCGAGCCGCTCACCGCGCTCGGTAAAGCCGACGAGGGGGACGAACAGGACATCGGGTGAAAGCTTTTCCGCATCCGAAAGCGGTTGATGCAGGCCGAAAGCGCCTTCTTCGATATCGGTCTCGCCGTAGGGGTCGCTGTGATAAGCGAACTCCATCGGTCCTGCGGGGTCGGTAAACCGCGGAAGCGCGATGGTGTGACCGCGTTCCTGAAAGAAACCGGCATAGCTCGTTGTCGGCGCCTCTTCCGGCATGGCGCGGTAGAGACCGATCACGGCGTCATCGCCGATCATACCGAGCAGCGGGGCAGGGGGATGGCGAAACACCAGCCCGCGCATCGCATCGGGCAATTGCGCGACATGCTCTCGCCGCGCGGCACGGAGTTGTTTTCTGAGAGATTTCTTATCCATTTCCGTTCGCCCCCTGAGCTTGTCGGAGGGCTGCCCTTTCTATTGAACCAGCAAGATAGTGAAGCGCAGGGCTTGGACAAGCTCAGCCCGAACGGGCGCCCGCAGCGAAGCGTGACCGCTGATAGGCCGGCGCTCAAGTAGCCCAGCGGTAGCGCGAACTTCCCCGCGCTCAAGTAGTGAAGCGGTAGCGCGAAAATAGAGTGGCGGAACCACCATGGGTCGTTGCTCGAGAAATCCTCTGACGCCTAAACGTCAGGTGGGCGCCGTATACCCTGGAGCCCAGGACGAACCCGTACTCCGGGGCAGGGACAGCTCCCTAGGATTGCTTATAGCCTCAGGGATATTCAAACGGCTCGTGCCGGGCAGTCCCGCCGAAAGGCTATTTAGGAGGCCGTTGCCCCGCTCTCAAGCGTGTCGGCACATTTTTCGAGGCTTTCGGCTACTTCTTCGAGCAATCCGCTGAAATCCTGCGTCGGTTGCTGGGCAGTCGCGTTTTCTGCTGCTCGTTCCAGTTCGCCGACCTTTTGCGACAACGCGTTTCGCTCTTTCTCCAGGGTTTCGACCTTCGCGCGCAGTTCCTCGGAATCACCTGCTTCGAAGAGGGTCGCCTCAGCCTTGCCCGAGCTGGACTTCGCCTCGTGCAATTCGTCGGCGAGAAAGAGCGCGGCGAACAGCAGGTTCTGGCTCTCCTGCGGGGCGCGATTGGCGCCCATCGCCTCGATCTTCGCGTCGATCATCGAGCCGAGGTCGAGGATGTGCGCCTCTTCGCCATCATGGCATGAAACGTTGTAGCTGCGGCCACCGATCCTGAGCGTCACTTCGCTCATTGCTCCATCTCCGCGATCAGCTTGTCGAGGTCGTGCAGCGTGCCGGCGACTTCCTCGCGCAGCTTTTCATGACGATTGACGAGGCCGAGAACATTGGGCGGTGTGCCTGTCTCTGACGAACGCACAGCCTTGCTCGCCGCGTCGATCCGGGCAAGCGCGGCTTCGATCCGTGCAACGGCGCTTTCGGTCCGTGACCCATTCATGGCCTGAGATTTAGCAATATTCGCCCTTGGAGCAAAGCCTTGCGCCATCCTGTTGATAACTCCTCTGGGCTTTGAACGGCTTGCGCTGAAATGGGGGTTTGGCGAGGGGGCGGGTTGACCTTGCCAAACCCATCCGCGAAGGCTTCGCGCGCGCCGAATCGACACGCGGACGGCCCTTTGTTTTCCGGCTGTTCCGCCCACCATCAGGAGCCATCGCCGAATGAGCCTCGATCCCGCCCGTATGCAGAACATGGCCAATGCCATTCGCGCCCTTTCCATGGACGCAGTGCAAGCCGCCAATTCGGGCCACCCCGGCATGCCGATGGGCATGGCCGATGTCGCAACCGTCCTCTGGTCGAAATATCTGAAGTTCGATCCATCTGCGCCCAATTGGGACGATCGCGATCGCTTCGTCCTCTCTGCAGGCCACGGCTCGATGCTGATCTACAGCCTCCTGCACCTGTCGGGCTACGAGCAACCGACGATGGAGGACATCCGCAATTTCCGTCAGCTCGGCTCGCCTTGTGCAGGCCACCCCGAAAACTTCCTCCTGCCCGGTGTCGAGTGCACCACCGGCCCGCTGGGTCAGGGTCTTGCGATGGCGGTCGGCATGGCAATGGCCGAGCGGCACCTCAATGCGAAGTTCGGCAGCGAGCTCGTCGATCACCACACCTGGGTGGTCGCGGGTGACGGCTGCCTGATGGAAGGGATAAATCACGAGGCGATCGGCCTCGCCGGTCACCTCAAGCTCGGCCAGATGAACGTGCTTTGGGACGACAACAACATCACCATCGACGGCGAAACCGATCTTTCGACCAGCGAGAACATCAAGGCGCGCTACGAAGCGACCGGCTGGCACGTCACCGAATGCGACGGGCATGACTTCGCCGACATCGACCGTGCGATGCAAGAGGCGATGGCGCACGAGCGCCCTTCGCTGATCGCGTGCCGGACGGTGATCGGCAAGGGCGCGCCGAACAAGCAGGGCACCAGCGCCACGCACGGCGCGCCGCTCGGCCCAGAGGAAATCGCTGCCGCCCGTCAAACGCTGGGCTGGGAAGCAGAGCCCTTCGTCATTCCCGATGAGATCTTGTCGGACTGGCGCTCGACGGGCGAGCGAGGTCACAAGGCGCGCGAGGAGTGGGAAGCGCGACTGGCCGAGGACGCGGACCGCCGCGCCGCCTATGAAGCTGGTACGATGACGGGCGGCGATCTGGCCGGTCCTGCGCTCGAAGCTTTCATCAGCGGCCTTGCCAAGGAGCCGCAGAAGGTTGCGACCCGCAAGGCGAGCGAAATGGCGCTTACCCAACTGACCGCGAACATCGAGAACATGATCGGCGGTTCGGCCGACCTTACAGGCTCCAACAACACCAAGACGCCTTCGACCGATGCCTTCGGTGCGGACGACTATTCGGGTCGCTATGTCTATTACGGCATCCGCGAGTTCGGCATGGCCGCCGCGATGAACGGCATGGCGCTGCACGGCGGGATCATCCCTTACGGCGGCACCTTCCTGATCTTCAGCGACTATTGCCGCAATGCGATCCGCCTCTCGGCGCTGCAGCAGTGTGAGCCGGTCTACGTCATGACCCACGATTCGATCGGACTTGGCGAAGACGGCCCGACCCACCAGCCGGTGGAGCAGGTTATGAGCCTGCGGCTGATCCCGAACCTCAATGTCTATCGTCCGGCCGACGTGATCGAGACGGCGGAGTGCTGGGCGCAGGCTTTGCGTACGCCTGGGACGCCCTCTGTCCTTTGTCTGTCGCGCCAGGGGCTTCCTCAGCTGCGCGGCGAGGGTGACGAGAACTGGAGCGTCGACAGCAATCGCTCGGCCAAGGGCGCATACCGCCTCAAGGCCGCGGAGAATGCGCGCAAGGTCATTCTGATCGCGACCGGATCGGAAGTGCATCTGGCGATGGAAGTCGCGGCAAAGCTGGAACAAGACGGCGTCGGTGCCGACGTGATCTCGATGCCGTGCATGGAACTGTTCGAGCAGCAGGATGAAGCCTACAAGCAAGACCTGTTGCCCAATGTCGACCCGTCCGAAATCCTGCGCGTCTCGATCGAGGCGGGCACGACGCTCGGCTGGGAGCGCTACACGATGGCGAACGGGCTGACGATCGGTCTCGACCGCTTCGGAGCTTCGGCCCCGGCAGAACAGCTCTTTGAAAAATTCGGTTTCACCGTGGACGCAATCGTCCCGAAAATTCACAACAAATTGAACGGCTAAGCAGGAGTTTCTCTCATGGCGACCAAGGTTGCGATCAACGGTTTCGGACGTATCGGGCGGCTTGTCGCCCGGGCAATTCTGGAGCGGGACGACCACGATCTCGATCTCGTTTCGATCAACGATCTCGCGGACACCAAGTCGAACGCGTTGCTGTTCCAGTATGACAGCACGCACGGCCGCTTCCCCGGCACGGTCGAAGTCGATGGCGACAGCATTGTCGTCAATGGCAAGGCGATCAAGGTCACCAGCGAGCGTGATCCGGGCAATCTGCCGCATGGTGAGCAGGGCATCGACATCGTGCTCGAATGCACCGGCTTCTTCCAGAGCCACGAAGCGGCGGAGCCGCACATCAAGGCGGGTGCCAAGCGCGTCCTGATCTCGGCCCCCGCAAAGAACGTTTCTGCGACGATCGTTTATGGCGTGAACCACGAGACGCTGACTGCAGACGACGTGATTGTCTCCAACGCCAGCTGCACCACCAATTGCCTCTCGCCGATGGCGAAGGTGCTGCACGACACTGTGGGCATCGAGCGTGGTTTCATGACCACTATCCACAGCTATACCAACGACCAGCGTATGCTCGACCAGATGCATTCGGACATGCGGCGTGCACGCGGAGGTGCGCAGAACATGATCCCGACGACCACTGGCGCTGCCCGTGCGGTCGGTCTGGTGCTGCCCGAACTCGCCGGCAAGCTTGACGGGTCTTCGGTTCGCGTGCCGACGCCGAACGTCAGCCTCGTCGACCTCGTCTTCACCCCCGGCCGCGACACCAGCGCAGAGGAACTGAACGCCGCGCTCAAGGCCGCTGCGGAAGGCAAGATGAAGGGCGTGCTCGATTACACCGACCAGCCGCTCGTTTCGAGCGACTTCAACCACTATCCAGCCAGCTCGACCATCGACAGCCTCGAAACCTCCGTCATGGAAGGTAAGCTGGCGCGAGTCGTCAGCTGGTACGACAATGAATGGGGCTTCTCGAACCGCATGATCGACACCGCCGGTGTCATGGCGAGCTTCCTTTAAAGGAGCGCGAATATGGCTGCCTTCAAAACCCTGGATGACCTGAGCGATGACCTCGGTGATGTGACCGGCAAGGTCGCGCTGGTGCGCGTAGACCTGAACCTTCCGATGAAGGATGGTTCGGCCACCGACGTTACGCGAGTGGAGGCAGTCAAGCCGACCATCCTCGAACTGTGCGACAAGGGCGCGAAAGTGCTCATGATCGCGCATTTCGGTCGTCCGGGCGGCAAACGCTCCTCGGTGCTCTCGACCAGCATGGTGCAGGGCGATGTCGAGGAAGTGCTCGGCAAGGAAATCATGTTCATTCCCGAGGTCGCAGGGCCCGTGGTCGAACAGTCGATCGGCATTCTCGGAGACGGCGATATCGGCCTGCTCGACAATATCCGTTTCTGGCCGGGTGAAGAAGCCAACGATCCCGAGTTTGCGAAGGCAATTGCCGCGCATGGCGATTTCTACGTCAACGACGCCTTTTCCGCCGCGCACCGCGCGCACGCCTCGACCGAGGGGCTGGCGCATCTCCTTCCGGCCTATGCTGGCCGCGCGATGGAGAAAGAGCTGAAGGCGCTCGATGCCGCACTCGGCAATCCCGAACAGCCTGTCGCGGCTTTGGTCGGCGGGGCCAAGGTCTCGACCAAGCTCGACGTTCTCGAAAACCTTGTCGGCAAGGTGCAGCACCTGATCATCGGTGGCGGCATGGCCAACACTTTCCTTGCTGCGCGCGGGGTCAATGTCGGCAAGTCGCTGTGCGAGCATGAGCTGACCGATACGGCCAACAAGATCATGGATCAGGCCGATCATGCCGGGTGCACCGTGCATCTGCCCTATGATGTGGTGGTGGCGAAGGAATTCGCAGCCAATCCATCCTCGCTGCGCACCTGCAACGTTCACGAGGTCGCCGAGGACGAGATGATCCTCGACGTCGGCCCGCAAGCGGTCGAGGCTCTCGCAGACGTGCTCAAGACATGCCGCACGCTGGTGTGGAACGGTCCGCTGGGCGCTTTCGAGACCGAGCCGTTCGATGCGGCCACGGTCGCGCTGGCAAAGACGGCTGCGGCGCTGACGCAGGAAGGCTCGCTCACCTCGGTTGCGGGCGGCGGCGATACCGTTGCGGCGCTTGCCCATGCAGGCGTCGCGGGCGACATGACCTATATCTCGACCGCAGGCGGCGCTTTCCTCGAATGGATGGAAGGCAAGGAACTGCCCGGCGTAGCGGCGCTTTCCAAGTGAGCGAGAACGAAGCTGTCGGTTCCTCTGGCGGACTGGTTCCCGTTACCGAGGGTGAGTGGGCAGGATGGTCCACATGGAAGGGTGACGCTTTCGAACAGCGCGCCGGTCCGTTCTACGAACGCGTGGAGGAAGGCGGCGGCCGGGTCACGGCATTTCGGGCAGAAGATCGGCACATGAACGGTGCGGGCTTCATGCACGGGGGATGCATGATGACCTTTGCCGATTCGGCGCTTTTCACGATCGCCAGCGATGCGCTGGGCGATTCTCACGGCGTCACCATGAACCTGTCCGGCGATTTTCTCGACGCTGCCCGTGTTGGTCAGTTGATAGAAGCGCGCGGCGAAGTGACACGGGCGGGCGGAAAGACTATCTACGTGAGAGGGATCGTAACCGCCGACGCTGCACCGGTACTCAGTTTTACAGGCATCATTCGCAGGGTCGGTCCACGCAGGGGCACCTGATGGTCGAAACGCATAGTCTTTTCCCGACACCGTTTGGTAAAGACATGCTGCAGAGCGAGGAGGGTATCGCGGTCCTGCGCCAAGCCATCGAGGCGGAGCGAAAACGCGATCCCAAAGGCATCCGGATCTCCAATGTCGGGGGCTGGCATTCCAATACCAACATGATCGACTGGGGTGGCGAGGCTGCCCGCGCTCTTGCCTACAAGGCAATGACGATGGCCGACGCGCTCACGATCGATAGCAAATCGCCGGGTAATTCACGCTTTGGCTGGGTGCCGGAAATGTGGGCGAATGTCAGCACCGCGGGCGACGCCAATCAGTATCACTATCATCCGGGCAGCTTCTGGTCGGCGGTCGCCTATATCGACGATGGCTATGAGGGGGATGAGGATCCTGCCCTTGGAGGGGAGCTGCTCTTGCTCGATCCTCGCATGCCGTCGATTCGAATGACTGCTCCCGATTTGCGGCTTGCCAATGCCGATGGTGGACAGATGGTCAACGAGATACCTGTCCGTCCGAAATCGGGCGATATCGTGATTTTTCCGAGCTGGCTTCAGCATGCGGTCCGTCCATTTTACGGCTCTGGCACGCGCATTTCGATCGCGATCAACCTGATCGCGGCTCTCAAGAAGCCGCACTAGCGTTTAGCGATAGTCCGGATTTGGCGCGTCGAAACGGCGCCCTTCCTTCCACAGATCGACCGAATTGCCATGCGCGGGAATGCCGCCTGCGTCCTTGAGCATGCGCGCCATGTGCATCAGGTTCCAGGTCATGAACGTCGTGTTGCGGCGAGTGAAGTCATTGTCGAAACCAACATAGCCTTCACCGTCTTCCCTGGCGTCACCATAGCTGGGTCCGGGGCCAGCTTCTCCGATCCAGCCAGCATCTGCCTGCGGCGGAATGGTATACCCCACGTGCTGGAGCGAATAGAGCACGCCCATGCCGACGTGCTTGATGCCATCTTCGTTCCCGGTGACGATGCAGCCGCCAACCTTGCCATAGAAGACGTACTGACCCTTGTCGTTGGTCTGACCCGAGTGGGCATAGAGCCGCTCGATCAGGCGCTGGCACACGGACGATTTCTCCCCCAGCCAGATCGGGGTGCCGATGACGAGAATATCCGCTTCGCGCACCCTTTCCCAGATTGTTGGCCAGTCGTCTTTTTCCACGCGGTGTTCGGTCATGTCGGGATAGACACCGGGCGCAATATCATGATCGACGAGGCGAACCTGTTCGAGCGAAACCGAATTGCGAACGAGGATCGCTTCCGTCACGCCCAGCAGCTTGTCGGTATGAGATCCTTCGGGCGACTTTTTCAGTGTGCAATTGATGGTCAGCGCCTTGAGATCGCTGAAGTCGGTCCGGTTCTCGTCGCAAAGTCGTTCCTGGGTCGGGTCAAGCAAGCCAATTCTCCTCTTCTCGAACACTCAACGTTTGAGGCGCGGAAAGGTTACGAGGCACCGGTTGCAAGGTCCGCAGTGCCTAGCTATTGGCCCGCCAGAGCGCATTCGTATGCACGATTCCCACAAGCACAATCTCAACCACGGGGCAGACCTCATGAACACTGCTGAAATGACCGCCAAAATCGCCGAAGGTAACGGCTTCATCGCCGCTCTCGACCAGTCGGGCGGTTCGACGCCGAAGGCGCTCGCCGGTTACGGTATCGAGGAAAGCGAGTGGTCGGGCGATGAGGAAATGTTCGCCAAGATCCACGAAATGCGTTGCCGCATCGTTGAAAGCGACGAGTTCACCGGCGAAAAGATTGTCGGCGCGATCCTGTTCGAACGCACCATGGAAGGCTGCAACCCCGATGGCATGCCGATTCCCGAGCGGCTGCGGTCGAAGAGCATCGTCCCCTTCCTCAAGGTTGACAAGGGCATGCATGACGAAGCCAATGGAGCGCAGCTGATGAAGGACATTCCCGAGCTCGACGCGCAGTGCGCGCGTGCACGAGAACTCGGCGTGTTCGGTACCAAGATGCGCTCCGTCATCCACGAGGCGGACGAGCAGGGCGTAGCCGATGTCGTGCGCCAGCAGATGGATTTCGGCCTGCAGATCCTGAACGCTGGCCTCGTCCCCATGCTCGAGCCCGAGGTGAGCCTGAAGAGCAATTCGCGTGCCCAGGCAGAAGCGCTGCTGCTCGCCAATGCGCTTGAACAGATGGACCGCGTGCCCGAAGGCAAGCAGGTGATGTGGAAGCTGACCATTCCGGTCGAGCCGAACACCTATGCCGCGCTGATCGAGCATCCCAAGGTGCTGAAGGTCGTGGCGCTTTCGGGCGGTTACTCGACCGAGGATGCCTGCCGCGAACTGGCCAAGAACAAGGGCATGATCGCCAGCTTCAGCCGAGGCCTGCTGCAGGACCTGCGCGCCAGCCAGAGCGACGCCGAGTTCGACGCGACACTCGCCGGCGCGATCGACACGATCTACGCGGCATCGGTCGCGGGCTGAGTTCCGTCTCTAGAGGTCGGGCTCGAACGTGTAGTCGAGCTCGTATTCGGAAAGCGGGATCGCGCCATTGTCACGCGGCTGTGCCGTGGTCCCGTTGAGCGTCAGCCAGCCACTTGCGACGTAAACCGGCACGCCGAGTTCCACCGCGACAGCCTCGCGGTATCCGCCATCGAATGTGACGACCGCGGCGAGCACCAGGCGCTCTTCGCGGAAGCACAGTTCCGCGTTGCGGCACCGCGTGTCCTGCAGCACACCGTATGTGACGAGCGAGACGCCCTGTTCGACCTCGGCACGTTCGAACATGGGCAGGCCGCTCGCATATCCGGGGCCGCTCGTGAGCGAGAGGGCAAGGGCGGCACTGGCAGCGAGGGTCATCGGCATGGACTGTCTCCTTTGAAAGCGGACCGATACCACGGACGCAAACACGGTTCGCCTGCGCCGATCGCGGCGTCCTCAAAGGGCACAGAATTACCGCCGCGTTTACCATACGCTCCGCCCGAAGCGCTTGCTCCGTCCGTGAGCAACGCTATGGAGCGGTCATGACCGACGAACGCGTGCCGACCCAGCTCTACCTGATATCCCCGCTCGACGTCTCCGGTGAGTTTCCGGCCCGGCTCGAGCGCGCGCTGGTGGCGGGCGAGGGCCTCGTCACCGCCTTCCAGTTTCGCGTGAAGGATGTGGGCCAGCACGAGGCAGCCCGGCTAGCCGAACCGCTGCAGGCGATCTGCGCCGCGCATGACGTCGCCTTCATCGTCAATGACAGCATCGCGCTCGCGAAGCGTCTGCGTGCCGATGGGGTCCATCTGGGCCAGCAGGATGGCGATCCGAAGGAAGCGCGCGAGGAACTGGGCAAAGATGCGCAGATCGGCGTTACCTGCCATGCCTCGCGCCACCTCGCGCTGGAGGCGGGCGAAGCGGGCGCGGATTATGTCGCGTTCGGCGCATTCTTTCCGAGCGAAACGAAGCAAACCGAACATCGTGCAGACACCGACCTGCTCGAATGGTGGCACGAGATGGTCGAGATACCCTCGGTAGCCATCGGCGGCATCACGCCCGAGAACTGCGCAGCCCTGATCGAGGCGGGCGCGGACTTCCTCGCCGTGTCGGGCGCTGTCTGGAACGGCGACGAAGTTACGGCAATCAAAGCGTTTTCGGATATAATGCGCGCCGAGTGAGTTGATCTCCCAAATGGGACCGTCCGGTCCCGGATTCGAGGAGATTTCCATGCGCTTCATTCTTACCACGGGTCTTGCTCTCGTGCTCGCGGCCTGTGGCGCGAACGATGCAGAAGGCGACGCCGAGCGTCAGGCGAGTGCCGCCGACCAGGTTGTCAATCGCGACAATGGCAATCTTGCCGACAGCATGGCCTCGAACGATCCCGGCGCGGGTGAGACCACCAAAGAGACGATAGCCGACAGTGAAGAACGCCCGATCATGCAATTGCAGGTCGTGCTCGACCGCCGCGGCTTCGGTCCGGGCGTGATCGACGGCAAGATGGGCATGAGTACCGAAAACGCGCTGCGCGGTTTCCAGGAAGCGAACGGGCTCGAGGTCACCGGCAAGCATGACGAGGCGACCAAGCAGGCGCTCGCACAATCGGACGGGATCGCGGCCACCCGGGTTGTCACCGTCCCGCAGGATTGGAGCGCGAAGGACTATACCGACATTCCGGAAGAGACCGCCGAGAAGGCCGAGCTCGACAGGCTGGACTACACCTCGCTCGACGAACGGCTGGCCGAACGTTTCCACACCACGCTGGAGGTGCTCAAGCGGCTCAATCCCGACGGCAGACCCGCAGGGGCCAGCGCGCCTGACGAAACCGCTGAGCAGGCGTCCGATGACAGTGGAACCACCGAAGAAGCAACCGACGGGCAGCAGAGCTATTTCACCGCTGGCCAGCAGATCCGCGTCCCCAACATCGGCGCGGACCGCATTGCTCCAGGCGCGGTCGATGATTCCGGCTGGCAGCAGACGCTTGCCTCTTTGGGTGTCGGCACCGAACAACCCGAGGTCGACCGGATCGTGGTGAGCAAGGTTGGCAAGACGCTCAAGGCGTTCAAGGGAGACAAGCTGGTCGCGCTGTTCACCGTCAGCTCGGGCTCGAGCCAGTTCCCGCTGCCACTCGGCGAATGGGACATTCTGGGTGAAGCCTACAATCCGCCCTACAGCTACGATCCCGAGGTGCTGGGTCAGGGCGATGGCGAGACCTACAAGCTTCCCCCGGGGCCCAATTGCCCGGTCGGCGTCGTCTGGATCGACCTCAGCAAGGAACATTACGGCATCCACGGCACGCCCGAACCCGAAACGATCGGCCGCGCACAGAGCAGCGGCTGCGTGCGCCTGACCAACTGGGATGCAGCGCGTCTGGCGGAAATGGTGTCGCAGAAAACAAGGGTGGAATTCGTGGCCTGATCGCGGCCATAAGGTGACGTATGAGCATCATCGATCGCATTCTTACCATTATCATCACAGCCACGCTGACGTCGGCGGTGTGGATCATCGCGGGCGGCAGCCTGATCAAGCTCGCCGAGGATCAGACCGGTGAGGCGTCGATGAGGCCTGCAGAGGCGCAGCCAAGCCCGGAACCCTCGCCGACGGATGGTGCTACAGCAAGAGCGTCGAACGATACCGACCTCGCAAAGAGCGATCCGGTGGCGCTTGATACCGATGGCTCTTCATCGAGCGAATCTGCGCCTCCCGGCGTCCTTCGCATCCCGGTCCTCAACGTGAGGGCGGCGGACTTGTCCGACACGTTCCTCGACGAACGGGGCGGTGGCAATCGCTTGCATGAGGCGCTGGACATCATGGCGCCTGTCGGCACGTCCATCGTCGCAGCGGCGCCGGGCACGATCGAGCGGCTGTTCTTTTCCGAGGCCGGCGGCAATACGATCTATGTCCGCTCGACCGATCGCAAGACGATCCACTACTACGCGCATCTCGACGAATACGCCGAAGGTCTGAAGGAAGGTCAACGCATTCGACGAGGCCAGCGGCTCGGGACGGTGGGCCATTCAGGCAATGCCGAAAAGGACGCGCCACATCTCCACTTCGCCATCTTGCGCACCACTGCCGATGCGGAGTGGTGGGAACCGGCAAATGCGGTCAATCCTTATCCCCTGCTTGTCGGCCGCTGATTTCGACCGCCAACCGTTCTAGTGGCTGCCGGCGGTTCTGACGCAGGTCATGCGGCCCAGCGAACCGTCGTCCTCGATCTGCTGCAATACATTGGTGCCGGTGCGCTTGAGCTGGCGTCCCTTGAGCGGACCGCGCGTGAAAGTCAGAACGTCGCCCTTCATCAGGTAAACGCCGCGTCCATTGGGGCTACGGTAGCTCGAGGCGCGGGCGATGCGAAAACCGGCATCCTCCACCGTCTCCCACGCAGCCCCTGAGGCATCGCCGGGCAATGCGCATTCATAGGTTCCATGGGGCATGGTCTTGAGCATTTCGGCCTGAACCGGGCTAGCGGGCAGCAGGGCCAGAGGCGCGAAGATTGCGGCGGCGGGAAGAAGGCGTTTCATCGGGTCGGCAAATATCATGGCAAGCGCCATACCGCCAGTCGCCTTGCCCCCGGCTGAAGCGTAAGCTAAGGGCGCGGGCCAATCGGTTGCGACAGTTTCGTCGCGGCCAGCTCTTTTTCATTTTCAAGGTAGCTTCTCATGAAGATCAGCGGCGTCGATATCCGCCCGGGTAACATTCTCGAATATGAAGGCGGCATCTGGAAAGTCGCCAAGATCCAGCACACCCAGCCGGGCAAGGGCGGGGCTTACATGCAGGTCGAGATGAAGAACCTGCAGGACGGCCGCAAGACCAATGTGCGTTTTCGCAGCGCCGACACCGTCGAAAAGGTCCGGCTCGATACCCGCGAGTATCAGTTCCTTTACGAGGATGGCGACATGCTCGTGTTCATGGACCAGGAAAGCTACGAGCAGATCATGCTGCCGTCGGACCTTCTCGGCGATGCGCGCCCCTTCCTTCAGGACGGGATGCAGGTGCAACTCGAACTGTGGGAAGAAAAGCCGATCAGCGTGGAGCTTCCGGCACAGATAGAAGCCGAAATCGTCGAGGCCGATGCGGTGGTGAAGGGCCAGACCGCGTCGTCCAGCTACAAACCCGCGGTTCTCGACAATGGCGTTCGCATCATGGTGCCGCCGCATATCGAGAGCGGCACCCGCATCATCGTCGACGTCTACGAACAAAGCTACGTCGGCAAGGCAGGCTGATTATTAACCAGGGAGGTTGATTTCATGAGCGGCGAGAAACACCCCAAGCTTGAAAATGTCGATCTCGACACGAGCTATGTTCTGGGCGTCATTTACGACGATGTCTCGCTGACACTCGAAATGGACTTCCACCTGCTCGAAGGGCATCCGCGGTTCGAGCATACCGATGCCGAAGAGGGTTGCTATCGCAAGGGCTTCATCCGCTTCAGCGATATGGAAGACCTCCGGCTCAAGAAGACCAGGGCCGCGGACAGCGCCGACCTCGATCTGAGCGTGATCGAAAGCGCCACGCTCGACGGCGAATATTTTCACATGCTGGGCGGTTGGGGCGAAATCGAGCTCACCGCCAGCTCGATCCGGATAGCGATCGACTGACAGGAATTAACTAGAAATGTCCATGTATTCCGGCCTCGTCCGCGTTATGGAAAAGGCGGCTCGCAAGGCGGGCGGTCGTTTGCGCCGCGATTTCGGCGAGATCGAACATCTCCAGGTCAGCCGCAAGGGCCCGGCCGACTTCGTTTCCAAGGCGGACATGCGCGCCGAGCGCACGCTTTATGACGAGCTGCTGCATGCGCGGCCCGACTGGGGGTTCGTGCTCGAAGAAGCGGGCATCATCGAAGGCGACCCGACCAAGCCTCGCTGGATCATCGATCCGCTCGACGGCACCAGCAACTTCCTTCACGGCCTGCCGCATTTCGCGATCTCGATCGCGGTGCAGGAGCCCAAGCTGGACGGTTCAGGCTGGGGCGAGGTCACCGCCGGTGTGGTGTACCAGCCGATCACCGACGAGACCTTCTGGGCGGAGAAATCACGCGGCGCGTGGCTGCAGGATGCGCGACTGAGGGTATCCGCGCGCTCGAGCCTGTCGGACGCGCTGATCGCGACCGGAATCCCCTTCCAGGGCGCTGGCGATCCCTCCGAATGGATGAAGATCTACGGCGCCATTGGCCCGCAAGTCGCCGGGATTCGCCGTTTCGGTGCGGCATCGCTCGACCTCGCATGGGTCGCAGCGGGCCGGTATGACGGTTTCTGGGAGAGCGGCCTCAGTGATTGGGATACCGCAGCAGGCTGTCTGCTGATCCGTGAGGCTGGCGGCTTCGTCAGCGATTATCGCGGGCGGAGCCAGCCCATCCACGCGAAGCAGGTGCTCGCCGCAAACGATGCGTTGCACTCGAAATTGCACAAGCTCCTTGCGGGCGCGCTCAAATAAGGCGCGAGCCTTGGAGCAAACACGGCTTGAAAGGCGGATGCGGCGACGCTAACAGCCGCGCTCCTACGCAGGGCCCCTGTGGCGGAATTGGTAGACGCGCTCGACTCAAAATCGAGTTTCTAACGAAGTGCCGGTTCGAGTCCGGCCAGGGGTACCAGTCTCGACAATTCGTCTAATCTCGCCGGGCACTCTCATCTGCGCGGTGCCGGGCGAACTCGCACTTATGTCATTGCAAGAAAACCGCTTGTAATTACCGCGCTTGTTTGGGATTCAGCCTGCCATACAATGATCGGGCTCCCTTCATTTCATGCGATAGCGGCGATGGTGGTCACAATCGCCATGTTCGTGGCTTTCGTGCGCGGCCGCATGTCGATCGAGATCGTCTCACTCCTGACCATCGCCGTGATCGCGGTGGGCCTCTATTTTTTCCCGCTCGAAGGAACTCGCCCGATTGACGGGCTTGCATTGGCATTCGGCGGTTTCGGCCATTACGCACTGATCACGATCTGCGCGCTCATGGTGATGGGTCGCGGCCTTGTAGTGACAGGCGCGCTGGAGCCGGCAGCGCTATTCCTTGAGCGTGTATTCAAGTCGAACCTGCAGCTCGGTCTGCTGGTCTCGCTGCTGATTGCATTCTCACTTTCAATGGTGGTCAACAACACGCCAGTTCTGGTGTTGATGATCCCCATCTTCGTTGCGCTGGCGCACCGCGGCGCGCTCCCCGCATCGAAAACCCTCATGCCCCTGAATGCGGCGTCGCTGCTCGGCGGGCTGGCGACCACCATCGGCACATCCACCAACATCCTCGTCGTCTCGATCGCGGTCGACCTCGGGATGGAGGAGATGGGCGTATTCCATTTTACCCCGATCGTGCTGGGCGCTTCGCTGATCGCGTTGCCCTATCTGTGGCTCGTGATGCCCAAGATGCTGGGGGACAACCGCGTCACCGATACGAGCGAGAAGCGGCGCTTTCACACCCGATTGAGGATCGCTTCGGAAAGCTCGCTGACCGGCCAGGAACTGTCGGCTATCCTGCCGCGCCTGCCCGAGGATATTCGTTTTCACGACGAACCGACCGGGCCGCTCCAGCCGCAGCAGCGGCTGCATATCTCCGGCACGCACTCCGCACTCGAAGACGCGGTGCGCGTGCTCAAGGGCGAACTCGCGCCAAGCTGGGTGCTCGAACGAATCCGGCGCGAGTCCGACGCCAAGGGGCAGGACATCAACGTCGTCGAAATGACGGTCACGGCGGATTCGCGCCTCATCAACCGGACGCTGCCGACCTCGGGCATTGCCGACCTGCACGGCGTCGCGGTGCTCGGCATTCACCGTCCCGAACGTGTGTTGGGGGAAAAGGATCAGTATAGCGAAGGCGGGGATCTGCGGATCGTCGAAGGCGATGTGCTGCTCGTGATGGGCCTCGCCGACGATCTCGAGCGTTTCTCGCGCAGCGACAGCCTGCTCATGCTCGAAGGGGTGCGTGAACTCCCGCGCAAGTCCAAGGCCGTGCTTTCGGCGGTCATCATGGGCGTTGCGGTCTTTACCGCCTCGATCGGCATCTTCCCGATTGCCATTTCTGCGCTGGCTGGCGCGATCCTGATGTTCCTGACCGGCTGCGTGAAATTCGACCGTGTCGGTCGCGCGCTGTCCGGTCAGGTGATCGTGCTGGTGGCGGCGAGTATCGCCATCGGGCGCATCATTCTCGAAAGCGGCGCCGCGGCATGGTTGGGCGAGGCGTTGTCACTCGGCCTTCAGTATCTTCCGCCCGCAGGGGTCGTCGCTGCAATCATGCTGTTCGTCACCGTGCTGACCAATTTCGCCTCGAACGCGACGGCCGCAACGGTGGGAACGCCGATTGCCTTTGCCATTGCCAGCCAGCTTGGCCTGCCTGCCGAGCCGCTCGTTCTTGCCGTGTTGTTCGGCTGCAATCTTTGTTACGCGACGCCGATTGCCTATCAGACGAACATGCTGATCATGGGCGAAGGAAGTTATGACTTCGGTGACTATATCCGCACCGGCGTGCCGCTGGTCGTCATCATGGTGACCTCGCTATCGGTGCTTCTGGCGATCTCCTACGGGATGTAGGACCGCCGCTTCAAACAAGGGGACAGGACAATGAAACGCAGCGCATTGATGGGGGCAGGGCTGATTGCCCTGGCACTGGGGACGCCGGTGCAGGCAAATGATTTGCGCGAGGATCTCGCCGCCGACATGCCCGAATTGATGGAACTCTATCGCGATCTCCATGCCAATCCGGAACTGAGCTTCGAAGAGCACAAGACCGCCGCCAAGCTGGCCGAGCGGATGCGCGCCCTGGGCTTCGAAGTGACCGAGGGTGTCGGCCAGACCGGCGTGGTCTCGGTCATGAAGAACGGCGATGGCCCGGTGGTCATGCTGCGCGCGGACATGGACGGTCTGCCCGTGGTCGAGCAGACCGGTCTCCCTTATGCGAGCAAGGTCGTCGCTACCCCTGCCAGCGGTGTGACAACGGGCGTCATGCACGCTTGCGGGCACGACACGCACATGACCGGCTTCATCGGTGCGGCGCAGTTGCTCGCAGAGCGCAAGGACGAGTGGCAGGGTACGCTGGTGATGATCCTTCAGCCGGCCGAAGAACTGGGCCTGGGCGCGATCGCGATGATTGAAGACGGCCTTTACGAGCGTTTTCCCAAGCCCGAATACGTCCTCGCCTTCCATGATGCCGCAGCGCCGGCCCCGGCGGGCACCATCGGCTATACGCCGGGCTATGCACTCGCCAATGTCGATAGCGTCGATATCACGGTGAAGGGGATCGGAGGGCACGGCGCCTACCCGCACACCACGATCGATCCGGTCGTGCTCGCCAGCTCGATCGTGATGAAGCTGCAGACGGTTGTGAGCCGCAACACCTCGCCGCTCGATCCGGCAGTGATTACTGTTGGCAGCTTTCACGCGGGTGCCAAGCACAACATCATCTCGGACGAGGCGAAGCTTCAGCTGACCGTCCGCAGCTATTCGGATGAAAGTCGGAAGTTGTTGCTCGACGGCATTCGGCGTGTGGCGCGTGGCGAGGCCATAACAGCGGGCCTTCCGGAAGAGCTGCTGCCGGTGGTGACGGTCGAGGAACCTTATACGCCATCGACCTTCAACGATCCCGATTTCAGCGAAGAGCGCGCGGCAGCCTTTGCCGAGCGGTTTGGAGAGAAGCGGGTCATGCAGTGGCCGGCTGTAATGGGCGGGGAGGACTTCAGCCAGTTCCGCCGCGCAGATCCGGAAAACGTCAAGTCGATGATCTTCTGGATCAGCGGAACGCCCGATGACATGCTCACTGCACTTGAAGAAGAGGGCAAGCCGCTGCCCTCGCTTCATTCGCCCTTCTGGGCGCCGGATGCGGAGAAGGTGATCGAGACCGCAGCCGAAGCGCTTGCGAGCGCTGCGCTCGACCTGATGCCCGCTAGCGGGGGCTGAACTCCGAAATCGCAGGCCGGATAGCCTGCGCCCAAAATATTGACGGCCGCCGGAGCATTGGGGGTGCTCCGACGGCCGTTTCTCCTCCCCAGGAGAATGTTTATCCGCGCTACCGCTGCGCTGCGTGAGCGCGGAAAGCCAGTTAGCTATAGGTGCCGAGACGGTGGTGAAGGGCGTTGATCTTCGCCAGTTCCTCACGGTCCTCGGTCGCTTTTGCGTGGCTCTCGAGAGCGCGGCGCAGCAGCTTGAAATCGGCGGTCGAGAGCAGGGCGCGGGCGCGACCTGGTTCTCTCGCCGGGGTGGTCTGTTCTTCACTCATGAATTCTCTCCTCAATCCGGGGCTTAGGCAGCTTCGAATTGGTTCATGGTATTGTCCTTGCCGCCAGCCTTCAATGCGGCTTCACCGGCAAAGTATTCCTTGTGGTCGTCACCGATGTCCGAACCAGCCATGTTCTGGTGCTTCACGCAGGCGATACCCTGGCGGATTTCCTGGCGCTGGACGTTCTTGACGTAGCCGAGCATCGCCTGTTCGCCGAAGTATTCGCGGGCGAGGTTGTCGGTGCTCAGTGCTGCCGTGTGGTAGGTCGGCAACGTGATGAGGTGGTGGAAGATACCGGCGCGCTTCGCGGCATCGGCCTGGAAGGTGCGGATCTTCTCGTCGGCTTCGGCAGCCAGTTCGGTGCTGTCGTAGTCTGCACTCATCAGCTTGTCGCGGTCGAAAGCGGACACATCCTTGCCTGCTTCTGCCCATGCATCATAGACTTGCTGGCGGAAGTTGAGAGTCCAGTTGAAGCTCGGCGAGTTGTTGTAGACGAGCTTTGCATTGGGCACGACTTCGCGGATGCGATCGACCATGCCGGCAATCTGTTCGACATGCGGCTTCTCGGTTTCGATCCATAGCAGGTCGGCACCGTTCTGGAGCGAGGTGATGCAGTCGAGCACGACGCGGTCTTCGCCCGTTCCGGCACGGAACTGGTAGAGGTTCGAAGGCAGGCGCTTGGGCTCAAGCAGTTTGCCGTCGCGGCTGATGAAGACCTGGCCGTTCCTGATGTTGGCCGGATCGACTTCGTTGCAATCGAGAAACGCGTTGTACTGGTCACCGAGGTCGCCTTCTTCGGTCGAATAGGCGATCTGCTTCGTCAGGCCAGCGCCGAGCGAGTCGGTGCGGGCAACGATGATGCCGTCTTCAATGCCGAGTTCGAGGAAAGCGTGGCGGCAGGCGCGGATCTTCTGCAGGAAGTCTTCGTGCGGAACGGTAACCTTGCCGTCCTGGTGACCGCACTGCTTTTCGTCCGAAACCTGGTTTTCGATCTGCAGCGCGCAGGCACCGGCTTCGATCATCTTCTTGGCGAGCAGGTAAGTCGCCTCGGCATTGCCGAAACCTGCGTCGATGTCGGCGATGATCGGAACGACATGCGTTTCGTAATTGTCGATCGCGTTTTCGAGGCGCTTCGCTTCGACATCGTCGCCGCGCTCACGGGCTGCGTCGAGGTCGCGGAACATCATGCCGAGCTCGCGGGCGTCAGCCTGCTTGAGGAAGGTGTAGAGCTCCTCGATCAGCGCCGGAACGCTGGTCTTTTCGTGCATCGACTGGTCGGGAAGCGGTCCGAACTCGCTGCGCAGGGCGGCGACCATCCACCCGGACAGGTAGAGGTAGCGCTGCTTGGTGCTGCCGAAATGCTTCTTGATCGAGATCATCTTCTGCTGCGCGATGAAGCCGTGCCAGGTGCCGAGCGACTGGGTGTAGTTCGCCGGGTCCTTGTCATAGGCGGCCATGTCCTCGCGCATGATCTTCGCGGTGTACTTCGCGATGTCGAGACCGGTGCGGAAGCGGTTCTGGATCACCATGCGTGCTGCCGACTCCGGGTCGATAGCTGCCCAGGATGGGCCGTTCTGTTCGATTGTCTGGCGCATCTGGCCGATTGTTTCGGTGTAGCTCATTGAATATCTCCTGATGGGCGGGGAGGTGCCCCTTGCCCATGCACAATGCAGAGATCCTTGCGATTCGGATATGAAAGATTACAAACTTTGTTGTCTGACTGAGGCCGAATTGCCGGATTGAAGTGTAATGTTGTAAATATATTTACAACCTCGTTTCGCCTGTGTAGGGCGGTCCAATGGCAGAAAAATCCATCTTCGCCGGACCCGCGCTGCGCCGTTTGCGCAAGCGGGAGGGGCTGACACAGGCGGCAATGTCCACCGCGCTTGGCATTTCGCCAAGCTATCTCAATCTCATCGAGCGCAACCAGCGCCCGGTCTCCGCCCGTGTGCTGGTGCAGCTTATCGAGCAGTTCGATTTCGATCCGCGCTCGCTTCGCGAAGACGAGAGCATTGGCGGGGTCGATGGGCTAGCGCGTCGCCTTGCGGACGAGCGCTTTTCCGACCTTGCCATTGATCGCGACGAGGTGAGCGAGTTCCTCGCCGCGGCACCTCAGGCCGCCACCGCTTTCGCGCGTCTGTACGATCGCGGCGGTCCGGAGGCCGGGCCCGTCAACGATTCCCTTGCCGCCGCTCGTCGCGAGATCGAACGCTGGCAGGGTCATTTCGCGGACCTCGATCATGCAGCCGAAGCGCTGGCCGACGAGATGCGCCTGTCGCGCAGCGAAATCGGCGCCGCGCTGACCGAACGTCTGCGGGAGAAACATCAGCTCTCGGTTCGCATCCTGCCTCTGGAAGTCATGCCGGGCGCGGTCCGGCGCCTCGACCTCCATGCACGGCAGCTCCAGCTCTCGGAAATGCTCGACCGGTCATCGCGCAACTTCCACATCGCGCTGCAGCTCGCCGAGCTCGAGCACCGCAAGGCGATCAGCAGTATCGTCGCTGGTGCAAGACTTGCCGATGATGCCGCACGCCAGCTCTTCGAACGTCACCTGATGGCCTATGTCGCCGCGGCGATGTTGATGCCGTATGGGCGATTTCTGCGCGCTTGCGACCAGACAGGCTATGATTTCACCACATTGTTGCGCCGGTTCGGGGTCAGTTTCGAGCAGCTCGCGCACCGACTGACCACGCTGCAGCGCGTCGGCCAGCGGGGCCTTCCGTTTTTCATGGCGAGGATCGACCGGGCGGGGCAATTCTCAAAGCGATTTTCCGGGGCGAGCAGCGCCACCATTCTCGAAAGCGATGCGAGTTGCCCCTTGTGGGCGGTGCACGAAGCCTTCGAGCGGCGCGGCGAACTTTGCGTACAGCCCGTGGTGGTGGACGGTGCCGATGCAGGTCCGGACCA
The DNA here is from genome assembly GCF_900177715.1 of Altererythrobacter xiamenensis. Taxonomy (GTDB): domain Bacteria; phylum Pseudomonadota; class Alphaproteobacteria; order Sphingomonadales; family Sphingomonadaceae; genus Erythrobacter; species Erythrobacter xiamenensis. Next base: position 442,040 of record NZ_FXWG01000003.1, read on the forward strand.
CTGGCTGACCTTTGCACGCACGGTAGATGCGGCAGGTTCGACCGGCGAAGCGCGCTTCGTGATCGTGCTCGGCGTCGAAGCCCGGCTTGCCACCGAAATGCAGGCAGCCAAGGGCATCAGGCTGGAACGGGATGCAGCGCAGGCGATCGGGCTTGGCTGTGCGCGCTGCCACATCGTGGGATGCCGCCAGCGTTCGCTTCCTCCTCGGGGCGCCCCCTTGCAGATCGACAGTACCGTCCGCGGTCTGACGCCGTTCGAATTTGGCACAAGTGCCTGAAAAACCGAACGCTGAGCGGGGAACCGCTGACGAGCTTCCCCGTTTTCAGGCGACACTTCGGGGAGTTTTGAACAATGAGCGAAGAACGTATTACCACCACCGAAAACGCCGATGGCACCACGACGACGACCCGCACCGTGACCACGGGCGAACCTGCATCCGCGAGCCGCGGCAGTGGGGGTACCATCCTGCTTGTCCTCGTCCTGTTAGTTGCCGTGGGCGCTGGCATCTGGTTGTTCAGCCAGCAAAGCGGTGCCGAGATCGCCAAGGATAACGCCATTGCCGGTGCCGCCAATGACGTGGGCGATGCCGCACAGCAGGCAGGCGATGCAGTGCAGGATGTCGCCAACGAGGTGACCGACGGCAATTGACGTCCTGTTAAGGATCGGAACGCGCGATAGCGCGCGGCTTGCAGCCGGGTTGTAAAGTTTACCGACATTTCACCTATCGCTCCTAGAGCGGTCCCCAGATCGATCGATTTGAGAGACCGCCGGAGCAATGATCCGACTGTTCAAACACTATATTCCGCACGCCGTGCTGCTGCTCGGCCTGCTCGATTTCGGCTTGCTCATGCTGGCTGGCGAGCTGGCCTGGCAGATCCGCGCTTCGCAGATCGGAATGGATCCCGGCACGTTTACCGAGCGCTGGCCGGCCGTGACGGGTTCGGCACTTGTGGTCTGGCTCGCCATGATTTCGGTCGGAGTTTACGGGCCATATGCCCTGCGCTCGCTTCGTTATGCGGGGGCACGTTTGCTCGTGGCTATCAGCCTCGCGGTCCTGGCGCTCGCGCTTGTCGAGTTCGTTCTAAACGACGTTACCTTCTGGCGATCCACGCTTTTCTACACCATGTGCCTGACGATCGCGTTCATGGTCGCCGATCGGCTTTTCCTGAACAACTTCCTTGGTTCGAGCGCATTTCGCCGACGTATCATGGTTCTTGGTTCGGGCGACCGTGCCCAGCGTATCCGGGAGCTTGGCGACCGGCCCGAGAGCGGCTTTGCCGTGGTCGCCTATCTCGCGATGAGCGACGGCGAACGCGTGGTCGAGGAGGCGATCCCGCGCGAGGCGATCCACGATCTCGGACGTTTCGTCGAAAACCTCGGGGTGAGCGAGGTCATCCTCGCGCTGCAGGAACGGCGCAATGCGCTGCCGCTCAAGGATCTTCTTCGCATGAAGACCAAGGGCGTCCACGTGAACGACTTCTCGAGCTTTCTCGAACGCGAAACGGGTCGGGTGGATCTCGACACGGTCAATCCCAGCTGGCTCATCTTTTCCGACGGTTTCTCATCGGGCCGGATGATCTCGAGCGCCGCCAAGCGCATTTTCGATATCGTCGCGAGTTTGATCCTTCTGATGCTCACATTTCCGATCATCCTGCTGTTCGCGCTAATCGTGAAGCTCGACAGCAAGGGACCGGCCTTTTTCCGCCAGAAGCGGGTCGGGCTCTATGGCCAGACATTCGATCTCATCAAGCTGCGCTCGATGCGAACCGATGCGGAGAAGGATGGCGCGAAGTGGGCCGAGGAGAATGATCCACGCGTGACCCGTGTCGGGCGCTTCATCCGCAAGGTTCGCATTGACGAGCTACCCCAGACCTGGAGCGTGCTGAAAGGCGACATGAGCTTCGTCGGACCGCGTCCCGAAATCCCGCAGTTCGTCGGCGACCTCGAGGAACAGCTCGTTTTTTATGCTGAGCGCCACATGGTGAAACCCGGTATCACGGGCTGGGCGCAGATCAATTACCCTTACGGTGCGTCGATCGAAGATAGCCGCAAGAAGCTCGAATACGATCTCTACTACGCCAAGAACTATACGCCCTTCCTCGACCTCGTAGTCCTGCTCCAGACGGTGCGGGTGATCCTCTGGCCGGAGGGCGCGCGATGAAGGATGCAGCCTGGCATATCCTGCCTGCGTTGAGCTTCATCCTGTATCTTGCGGGCGCGCTGGCCTGCGCCATTTCGGCCTTGTGGATCCTGCGTCGCGGTGACGCTGCACGGTCGGATCGCTCTGCCGCAATCCCGGCAGTCATGCTGACGGGTTTGTGGTGTGCCTTTGCCGCTGCGTTCGAGCCGCTTTCGCCGCCGGTCCTCATGCTGGAGGCTGGACGCAACCTCGCCTGGATTTACTTGCTGCTGAAGCTGTTCGGAAACGACGGACGTGACGAGAGCATGGGTGCGGTGAAGCCGGTCGTATTCTCATTGGCTTTTGTTTCGTTGCTGCAGCCCGTTCTGACTGTCGTGGCCTGGCGTTTCGCCATTACGCCGCAACTGGTAGAACTTACATTCCAGATTGCCATGCTGCTGCAGATGCTGGTTGCCATCGGCGCGCTGATGCTGCTGCACAACCTCTATGCCGGGGCGGCGGCATCCTCGCGCCAATTGCTGCGATGGAGCGCGCTCTCGCTCGCTGGTGTCTGGGCCTACGATCTCAATCTCTTCGCCATCGCGTATATGAGCGGCGAGGCACCCGCACTGCTGCTTGCCACGCGCGGCGGTGCGGCAATGGTCCTCGCTCTCTCGCTTGCCATCGGTTCAAGCACGGCGTCGGCAGGCCTGCAGTTCAAGCCTTCACGCGCAGTTACATTCCAGACGCTCTCTCTGCTGGTGATCGGGCTCTATCTCATGGTCATGCTGATCATCGCGCAGTCGCTTCCCATGATCGGCGGCGATTTCGGCCGGATGGCGCAGGTCGGCTTCCTGATCGCGGCAAGCGTAATCGCGGTGCTCTGGTTGCCGTCCAACCGCGCGCGCAGCTGGCTCCGTGTGACCGCCACCAAGCACCTCTTCCAGCACCGTTACGACTACCGCAACGAATGGCTGCGCTTCACCCGGACGATCAGCGAGAGCGGGAGCGAGACCGGCGCGGAGGTCAGTTTCCACGAGCGCGCGGTCAAGGCGATGGCAGACATCACCGATAGCCCGGCGGGCCTGCTGCTCGCACCCAACGAGGAAGCGGTGCTCGAACTGGTCGCACGCTGGCGCTGGCCCTCCATCGAAGTGCCGGCGGTCGCCGCAACCTACGAACTGGCGGGCCTGCTCGAACAGGAAAGCTTCATTCTCGACCTCGACGTATTGCGCGAGGGCGGAGAGTTTCGCGGTGAGCGCGAACATGTCCCAGGATGGCTACTCGACGAACCGCGGGCCTGGGCGGTTGTCCCGCTGCTGCACTTCGATCGCCTCGTCGGAGCGGTTGTTCTGGCGAGACCGCAAGCGGCACGCCGCCTCGATTGGGAAGACTTCGATCTGTTGCGCGTCGTGGGCCAGCAACTCGCTAGCTATCTCGCCGAACAGTCCGGCCAGCAGGCCTTGATGGAGGCGAGCCGGTTTGACGAGTTCAATCGCCGCATCGCTTTCGTCATGCACGATATCAAGAACCTTGCCAGCCAGCTCTCGTTGCTCGCGCGCAATGCGGAAAAGCATGCCGAAAATCCCGAGTTTCGGGCTGATATGCTCGTGACGCTACGCAACAGTGCAGACAAGCTCAACGCGCTGCTCGCCCGCCTGGGCCGCTATGGCACCGGCAATACCGGCGCGCCCGAGGCGGTGGATATCGGCGCGCTGGCCGAACAGATGGTCGAGCGGTTCCGGAGCGTGCATCCGATCGTGCTCAACCGGGCTGATAGCTGCCTCGCCATGGCCGACATGGAAGGTCTCGATCAGGCGCTCGTGCACCTCGTCCAGAACGCGATCGATGCCAGCCCGCAGGATGCACCGGTATTCCTGGAGGCCACCGTCGACGGGCTCAATGCGAGGATCGACGTGATCGACACGGGCGAGGGCATGTCACCCGAGTTTATCCGTCGGGGCCTGTTCAAACCCTTCGTCTCATCGAAAGACGGGGGTTTCGGCATCGGAGCATTCGAGGCGCGCGAGATCATTCGCGCCATGGGCGGACGGCTCAGCGTCGAATCGCGCGAGGAAATTGGAACGAGGTTCACCGTCTGGCTGCCGCTACACGCGTCAACTGGCCTGACAAGAGATGAATGCAATGTGCAAAGCGAGGTTGCGTAATGGCTGAGAAAAAACCGATCCTGCTGGTGGTCGAAGATGACGAAGGTCTCCAGGCGCAGCTCAAATGGGCCTATGACGATTTCGAAGTCGTCCCTGCACTAGATCGTGAGAGCGCAATTGCCGCTCTGCGTCAGCTGGAACCCTCTGTGGTCACGCTCGACCTCGGTCTGCCACCTGATCCCGATGGTACGAGCGAAGGCTTCGCCGTGCTCGATGCGATCATGGAACTGAAGCCTGACACCAAGGTGATCGTTGCTTCGGGACACGGCGCCCGCGAAAGCGCGCTGAAAGCGATCGAGAACGGCGCTTATGATTTCTACCAGAAGCCTGTCGATATCGAGGCGCTCGGTCTGATCGTTCGACGCGCTTTCAACCTGCACGAGATCGAGGACGAGAACCGCCGGCTGAGCGAGCGTGTGGGCGAGGACAAAACCGTGCTCGGCAGTCTCATCACAGGCGCGCCGGAAATGGCCAAGGTCGCGCGCACGATCGAGCGCGTCGCCGATACGAATGTCTCGGTCATGCTGCTCGGCGCAAGCGGTACCGGCAAGGAGCTACTCGCGCGCGGACTGCACGATGCCAGTGATCGCCGTGACAAGCCTTTCGTTGCGATCAACTGCGCTGCGATCCCTGAAAATCTGCTCGAAAGCGAGCTATTCGGGCACGAGAAGGGTGCCTTCACCGGTGCGGTGAAGACGACCGAGGGCAAGATCGAAAGCGCCAATGGCGGTACGCTCTTCCTCGACGAGGTCGGCGATATTCCCCTCGCGCTTCAGGTAAAGCTGCTGCGGTTTTTGCAGGAACGCACGATCGAGCGGATCGGCGGGCGCAAGGAGATCGCAGTCGATACGCGCATCGTCTGCGCGACCCACCAGGACCTCGAAGCGATGACCGCCGACGGGCGTTTCCGCGAAGACCTCTACTACCGGCTTGCCGAAATCGTGGTGAAGATTCCCTCGCTAGAAGAACGGCCCGGCGACGCAGTTCTGCTGGCCAAGGCTTTCCTCAAGCGCTTTGCCGAGGAGATGAATCCGCAGGTCACTGGCTTTGGTCCCGATGCGCTTGCCGCGATCGACGACTGGAAATGGCCGGGCAATGTGCGCGAGCTCGAAAACCGGGTGAAACGGGCAGTGATCATGGCCGAAGGCAAGCTGGTCGGTGCGGGCGATCTCGACCTGCAGGAAAACGGCGAGGATCGCGACGACGTGCTCAATCTCAAGAGTGCGCGCGAACAGTCCGACCGGCTCGTCATCCGTCACGCATTGGCGCGCAGCGAAGGCAATATCTCGAATACGGCCAAGCTGCTCGGGATCAGTCGCCCGACGCTCTACGATCTCCTCAAGCAGTATGATCTCAGCGCGTGATCGCCCTTTAGGCGCGGTCACAGCGGCGCTCTTGCTGGCCTGTCTGCCGGTCCTTTCGGCGTGCACGGAGGAAGGCGCGCTTCCGGAAGATCCACTCGAGCGCGCAGAAAATGCGCTGCAATCGGGCGATGGCATTGCTGCCGAGGCAGATTTGCGCCGCGCAATGGATGCCGGCGTTGCGCGAGCAAGGGTCGCCGCGCTTATGGGTGAGGCACAGCTCGCTCAAGGAAATCTGGCCGAAGCGCGCATATGGCTGGAGCCGGGCGAGTTCGCACCTCAAATGCGGGCAAAAGGCTTCCATCTTCTGGGCCAACTCGAGGTACTAAGCGGAAATCTTGCTGCGGCGGGTGCGGCATATGACCGCGCCTTGGCCGAAGATCCTGACAATCCGGAATTGTGGGTCGATATTGGCCGCCTGCGCTATCGTGGCGGTGAACAGCTTCAGGCGATCGAGGCAGCGGAGCGGGCCGTCGCTCTTGGCCCTGCCAATGCCGCCGCGCTGCATTTTCGCGGTCAGCTCTTGCGCGATTCTCATGGAATGGCTGCAGCGCTGCCATGGTTTGAAGCGGCGCTGAAGCAAGATCCCGGCAATCCCGCGGTGCTCGCAGATTACGCAGCAACGCTCGGCGAACTGGGACGGGCGAAGGAGATGCTTGCTGCGGTCAGGCATCTTGCCGAGGTCGATCCAGACAATCCGCAGGTGCATTTCCTGCAGGCAGTATTGGCGGCGCGTGGCGGTAAGCCGGTACTCGCCCGTGCGCTGCTGCAACGCAGCGGCAATCTCGAGCGGCAGGTGCCTGCTGCGATGCTGCTCTCGGCGCTGATCGACATGCAGAATGCCAATCACGCCAGCGCCGCGCAGCAACTCGCGCGACTGGCTGAAAGACAGCCGGACAATCACCGCGTCCAGGCTTTACTGGCGCGGGCGCTTCTCCTCGGACGCAGCGAGAACGAATTGATTTATCGCTATGCGGACCGCGCAACGCGACCTGGCGCATCCCCCTATCTGATGACCCTCGTCGGCCGGGCTCATGAGGGCAAAGGCAATCGTGGGGCCGCCGCGCCATTTCTGGATGCAGCGGCGAAACCGCTACCAGCTGGTCTGGTACCGATCGAGGTTGCTGAGGATTATTCGCCTTCAGGGGGCCGTGAGGATGCAAGCGGAGCGGAGATCTTCGCCAGCATTCGGGCGGACATCGGTTCCGATCGAAGCTCCGCGGCGGTGCGCAAGTCGCGCGAGTTGTTGCAGCGCTATGCGGGGAGCGCCGACGCGCTCAGCCTGGCTGGCGATGCTGCATTCGCCGGCGGCGATGTTCAAGGCGCAATCGAAAGATACGAGGCATCTGCGGCGGTGCGCAGACCTTGGCCGCTCACCAAGCGGATGATCATGGCCTATCGCGAAGCCGGGCAGGGAGACGAGGCGAACGCGTTGCTCTATTCCCACCTGAAAGGCGAGCCGGGCAATGCCGAGGCAGCCGGAATGGCTGCTGCTGCGCTCGCGGATATGCGGCGCTGGTCCGAGGCGGCAAGCATGCTCCATCACGCGCTGGCCCACGGCGGAGGCCGCGATACGCACCTCTTGGCACTTCGTGCCCGCATTGCGGACGCGCAGGCGGGCGAGGAGAGTTTGACTCGTAGCTCCAGCGAACTCGCCCGGCGCTGATCGTTAGCTTCGATTGCGTTGGCTCTCGACAGCGCAACTTTCCAAGGGCAGTGGCGGCTGATGTTGCGCAAACCAGCCTTTCTCAATGACCCGATGATCCTGGTCCTGCTGGCGGCGACTTTGCTTGCACTGGTTCTGCCAGCGAAGGGGGAGGGCGCCGATATCGCGCGCAGCATATCGAGCGCGGGCATATTCCTGCTGTTTTTAGTCAATGGAATGCGAATCGCGCGCGGCGAAATTGCGCGTGCTTTCGTCAATTGGCGCTTTTTCCTGCCGCTGTTCCTCTGGGTGTTCGGAGCGATGGCGTTGCTAGGCCTCGGCGCATCGCATCTCGCGCAGGGCTTTCTGCCGCCTCTGGTGGCGCTCGGCTTCCTATACCTCGGCACGCTGCCATCGACGATCCAGTCGGCGATTTCCTACACCACGCTCGCCAATGGCAATATCGCACTTTCCGTGGTCGGAGCCGCGCTCATCAACATTGCCGGAGTTTTCGTGACCGCGCCGCTTTTCGCGCTGTTGGCAGGCAGCGAGGCGGCGGAGATCGGCAATGACGTAATCGTCAGGATCGGGATGATCCTCGTGCTGCCGTTTCTGATCGGGCAGGCGGTGCAGGGCTGGACACGCGATTGGGTGATTGCCCGCAAGGCAAGGATCGTCTGGCTCGACCGTATCGTGATCGGAATCGCGGTATTCGTCGCGTTTTCGGGTGCGGTCGAACAGGGACTTCTGACGATGTTCGATCCGTTGAGCGGTGTCGTGCTCCTAGGTCTCGTCTGCGCATTTCTGCTGTTGGCCAATCTGGGCGCCTGGTGGGCCAGTGCCTTGCTGGGTTACACCCATACAGACCGGACAGCATTCCTGTTCGCCGGCGCGCAGAAGAGCGTCGCTATTGGCGCGCCGCTCGCAGCGATATTGTTCGCGCCCGAGGTGGCCGGCTTCGTTATTGCGCCGCTGATTCTCTACCACTTCCTGCAGCTCGTGATTGCTGCACCGATTGCTAGTCGGTTGGCGCACTCTGCAGATTGACCCTCTCGGCTCCCTCGCGGCGGTTGTGCCGCACCGACCACCAGAAGCTGAGGCCGATCAGCACCGCGCCGATAAGTCCCGTGATGGTTTCCGGGATATGCCAGCGCGCCGACAAGAGCATGATCACGCCGAGCACGATGATTGCCCAGAAGGCACCGTGTTCGAGATAGCGATATTGGGCTAGGGTGCCGGTGCGAACGAGGTGGATCGTCATCGAGCGCACGAACATTGCACCGACCGATAGGCCGAGGGCGATAATGATCATGTTGTTCGAAAGCGCGAAGGCACCGATAACTCCATCGAAGCTGAAAGACGCGTCGAGCACTTCGAGATAGAGAAACCCGCCTAGGCCGGACTTCACGATCTCTCCGGCCGCTTTCTTGCGCGCTTCGCGCTCCTCGATGATTGCCCCGATTGCATGCACACTGATGAAGGTGACAAGACCGAGGATAGCAGCTGTCAGGAATGTCACGACATCCGCCTCTGGCAACGCTGTCGAAACGCCATAAACGAGCAGTAGAACCAGTCCGATCTCTACCGCGGGCACGCTGGAGAACTTGGAGATCCAGCGCTCTACGGCATGGATCCAGTGTACTTCCTTCTCTTCTTCGAAGAAGAAAGTGAGGCCGACCATCGCCAGGAATGCTCCGCCGAAGCCCGCGATGCCGACATGCGCGCTGGAGACAATCTCTTCGTAGCGCACAGGGTCGTTCAAGGAGAGATTGATCGCCTCAACCGGCCCGAGACCCGCTGCAATCGCGACAATGGCGATCGGGAAGATGATCCGCATGCCGAATACGGCGATCAGGATACCCCAGGTAAGGAAGCGTTGCTGCCACACCGGGTCCATCTCTCGCAGCACGGTCGCATTCACGACAGCATTGTCGAAGCTCAGCGATACTTCGAGGATCGAGAGGACAATGACGATCCATAATATGCCGAGCGTTGCCGTCAGCGACCCCGTGCTGGCCCAGCCATACCAGGCGGCCAGCCCAAAGCAGATCGCGGTGAAGATGAGCGAGAATGTGTAATAGCGCAGCAGCGTTTGCATGGGCTGCTTAATCCTTGGGCTGGTAAGTTTGTTCCTCGCTGGGGAAGCTGCGCGCGCGCACCTCCTCGGCATAGGTCGCGACGGTCTTCTCGATAATGCTCGCGATATCCTCGTATTGCTTCACGAAGCGAGGGACGCGGTCGAACATGCCGAGCATATCGTCCGTGACGAGGACCTGGCCATCGCATTGGGCCGAAGCACCGATCCCGATGGTCGGACAAGAGACTGCCTTGGTGGCTTCGATCGCGATCGGCTCCACCACGCCTTCGATGACGATGGCAAAAGCCCCTGCATCGTCGAGCGCCTTGGCATCGCTTACGATCTTCTCTGCCTCGCTATCGCTGCGGCCGCGTGCGGCATATCCGCCCAGCACATTCACTGCCTGTGGCGTAAGGCCGACGTGGCCCATGACGGGGATGCCACGCTGGTTGAGGAAGGCGACCGTCTCGGCCATTGCCTCTCCGCCTTCGAGTTTCACCGCCGCTGCGCCTGATTGCTTGAGCAGAAAGGAAGCGCTTTCGAACGCTTGCTCTTTGGAGGCTTCGTACGATCCGAAAGGCATGTCGACGACGACGACCGAGTGGTACGAGCCGCGCACGACGGCCGCGGCGTGATTGGCCATCATTTCGAGCGTTACGGGGACGGTCGATTCGAGGCCGTAGATAACTTGCGCGAGAGAATCCCCCACCAGCAGGATGTCGCAATGCGCATCGAGCAGTTGTGCCTGCCTAGCAGTGTAAGCCGTGAGCATCACGATCGGCTCTTCGGTCACGCCGTCTTTCTTGCGCGCGCGAATGCGTGGGACTGTCAGGCGCCGCATCGGCTGCGGGGTCGGATGCGCGCGGCTGGTCGAAGTATCGAGTTTGAAGGTCGTGGACATGGGCTGCCTTCTAGGCGGAGGCGGGGCATAAGGCAAAGCAATGGCGTTGCCGCTTCGAGAAATTTCTTGCATGCATCGCGCAAACCAATGCGCGGTTATCGCGCCAGGGAGGAATGGGAATGGCAGTCATGGGTGCAACAGACGGTGCGGCGCCGCGCGAAGGATGGTCGTCACGCACGGCTTTCATACTCGCCGCCATCGGATCTGCTGTCGGGCTGGGCAATTTGTGGCGCTTTCCTGCCGAGGCAGGCGAGAATGGCGGCGGTGCCTTCGTCCTGTTCTACATTCTGTGTGTGGCGCTGATCGGTCTTCCCGTGCTGCTTTCGGAGACGCTGATCGGCCGGCATGGACAGGCATCCGCTCCGGAAAGCGTCCGGCGGGTCGCATTGGAAAGCGGCGCTTCGAAACACTGGAGCGTGCTGGCAGGAATGGGTGTGACAGCCGCGTTCCTGATCCTCAGTTTCTACTGTGTCGTCGGCGGCTGGGTCCTTTACTATATTGGCGTTTTCGTTTCCGACCTGTTCCAGACCGGTCTGACCGGCGGTGCCTTCCAGGGGCGCCCTGCCAGCGATATCGAAAGCCTGCTGCCGTCGCTGTTCGGAAATGGCGGCCTGATGGTGGGTCTCGACTTCGCGTTCCTCGCAGTGACGCTCTATTTCGTGGCGCGCGGCGTATCGGGCGGGATCGAGTGGGTTGCGACCTGGTTGATGCCGGCCTTCTTTGCGCTCCTCATCCTCATCACGATTTACGGTTTTGCCACTGGTGCTGCCTCCGAGACGGTGGCCTATCTCTTCACCTTCGATTTTTCCAAGCTGACGCCGGAAGTCATGCTGGCGGCGGTCGGGCAGGCATTCTTCTCGCTCTCGCTCGGTGTTGCAGGGATGATCACCTACGGCGCTTACGCTGGGAAGGACGTGAACTTGGGCAAGACTTCCGGCATCATTGCCAGCGCTGACACGGCGGTCGCTCTGATTGCAGGTCTATGCATTTTTCCGATCGTTTTCGCCGCTGGTCTCTCGGTCAGCGCAGGGCCGGGCCTGATGTTCCAGTCGCTTCCCGTGGCTTTCCAGAACATGCCCTTTGGCTCCCTGATCGGGGTCGCGTTCTTTGTCATGGTGGCCTTCGCTGCCCTCACGAGTTCGGTGGCACTGCTCGAAGTGCCGACGGCCTGGACGATGGAGCGTTTCGCAATAGGGCGCATGCCTAGCGCGATCATCGTGGCGATCGGTGCAGCGATCCTCGGGGCGCTCTCGGCGCTTTCATTCAACGAGATGGCCGATTTCCGTCCGCTCGGTTTCATTCCGACCTTCGCCGAGGCCAATTTCTTTGACGCGCTGGACGGCGTGACGGCCAAGCTGTTCATGCCGATCGGCGCGATCCTGACCTGCGTGTTCGTGGGGTGGATCGCCGATACGCGCCTGATCGATAGCGAAAACGGCCTCGACGGGGCTTTGCACAAGCTCTGGCGTTTCCTCGTCCGGTTTCTCTGCCCGCTGGCGCTGATCGCCATTCTGGTGGTGGGGCTTTCGAGCTAGCGCACTTCGGAAAGCATGAGAAAAGGGCCGCTCCCCTCGACGGGAAGCGGCCCCTTGCGACCCTTGTTGTGGTCTTGCGCTCTATCAGAGCGTGGTTTCGGCGTGCTTGTCCTGCACTTCGTCATGGATGGTCTGACCCAGCGCCATCTTGGCGGTGGTCAGGATGCCGAGGTCTCCGCTCCAGATCTCGGCGTCGCCAAGGTCCATACGCAGGAACAGGATGTCGGGATCGTCCTTGCCGCCATCATACCAGGCCTTCACGAAGTTGCTCCAGAACTGTTCGAAACGGCCCTGGTCTTCTTCGATAGCGAGCGTACCGGTGAACCGGGCAAAGAGGTCATGGCCCTTGCTCTCGAAGGTTGCGGTCACGGGGCCGAGCTTGGCGAAATCGCTGTTCTTTTGGGTGAAGAACCAGATCGAGCTATTGGCGTCCTTGTCCAGCTGCGCGGTCATCGGGACGGCGCTGTCGGGATTGGCATTACGCTGAAGAAACAGGAAGGACGAATCGTCGAGCGCCTTCCAGAACTTCGTCTTCAGTTCGTCTGCATTACCGGTCGAATATTTCATGGGGGGTATCTCCTTCGCTATTGCTTAATCAATGGCTTATCGGGCGATTTGTTCCGTCTGCACGAGGTGGGGCGTGGCTGCGTGTTGACGAACCGAAAGAGGCGATTGCGAATCTTTCGGATATGGAACATAGTAAGAACATATGAGTCGTCCGGATATGTCTTTCTCCACTCTTGGCAAAGGGTGCGACCTCGCAGCGCTGTCTGCCACCCGCGCAAAGCGTTGGCGGACGGGGCTGGATGCGCCGGCCCATAGCGAGGTCTTTGCGGGCAGCGACACGGCCTGCGGGGCGGCGCTGGCACTGGCGCTCGCCCGCGATGGATTGCAGGCGGCAGGGCATGATCCCTTGAGCGAGGTCGAGGATCGCCGGCAGGTGCTGTGGGTGCAGGATGCAGCAACCATCCGCCTTACCGGGCGGCCCTATCGCCACGGCCTGCCACACGAATTGCGCCACCGGCTGATCCATGTCGCGGCAAAGACGCCCGAAGATGCGCTCTTCGCCCTGGAAGAGGGGCTGAGGTGCCGCGATCTGGCTTTTGTAATCGGGGAGTTGGCGGGCAACCCGAAGGCGCTCGATTTCACAGCTTCGCGTCGGCTCAGCCTCACGGCGGAGAAGCATGGAGTGCCGCTGTGGCTCGTCCGGCTCGACGCGCAGGCCGAACTGTCCTCTGCACGGATGCGCTGGCGGGTAGAGGCGGCAGCTTCCTCTCCGCCGCGCTGGAATGCAGAGGCGCCCGGTCGGGCGAGCTGGCATGCCGAACTGTTCCGAGCCCGCATTCATGCCCCGGGAAAATGGACCTTGCACGATGATGACGGACGTCTCGCCGCGGTCGCACCTGCCAGCCAGCAGCCAGCCACGCCGGATCATGGCGATATGGCTCGCGCGACTGTCGGTCGATCGCTGGCGGCTCTCTAACAATATAGCGCCCGGTGAAGGGCTCGATGCGCAGCCGCTCGCCCTGATTACCGAGACGGCGCATGGTCCGCGGATCGATGCTGCCAATGCTGCCGGGCTGGAAGCGGGCGCGCGCCGGGGAATGATGCTGGCCGATGCGCGGACGCTGTGCCCGCAGATCGCCGTGGCACCGTCCGATCCGGCGGGCGACCTCGCTTTCCTGGAGAAGCTTGCCCTGTGGGCGCAGCGCTGGGGGCCATGGAGCGCGATGGACCCGCCCGACGGGCTGATCGTGGATGTGACCGCGGTGGCGCATCTGTTCGGCGGCGAGCGGCGGCTGCTTGCCGATGTCGCGCAGAGCTTCGCCCGCCGAAAGCTGCAGGTTCGGCTGGCGATAGCGCCGACGGCGGGGGCCGCCTGGGGGCTCGCGCATTATTCCGGCGAGGCTGGGAGGCAGAAGGGCGCGATACTCGGGCTGGACGAGGATGCCGCGGCGCGGCTCGGTAGGCTGCCGGTGGCCGCGCTCAGGCTCGATGACGATGTTCTGACCGTCCTGCGCCGCCTCGGTCTCAAGCGGCTGGAGGATCTTCACGGGATCGGACGCGACGCGCTGCATCGCCGCTTCCGCAATCGCAAGTCACCTGCCGCCAATCCGCTCGTGCGGATGGACCAGCTGCTCGGCCGCGTGCCCGAACCGATGCTGCCGGTGGTGCCGCAGCCCATGCCGCTGGTGCAGCGACGGCTGGCCGAACCGATCCGCCACCGCGACCTGCTCGATCAGGTGATGGCCGACCTTGCCGCGAATATGGTTCGCGAACTGGAAGGAAGGGGGGAGGGTGCACGCCGCCTCGATCTCGGCCTGTGGCGCGTCGATGGCGAAGTGGTGAGCAGGCGGCTGGAACTTGCCGCCGCCACGCGCGACGCCGCGCATATCCTGCGGCTGTTCGCTGCCAAGCTTGACGATGTCGATGCCGGTTTCGGGATCGAGACAGTGCGGATGCGCGCGAGTTGGTCGGAAAAACTCAAGCTGGAGCAGGGGGATATCGAAAGCTCTGCAGAAGAGCATGGCACGTCGCTGGCTGCCTGTATCGACCGTCTCGGCGTCCGGCTCGGGCCGGATGCGATCGGCCGTCCGGTCGGCTGCGCCAGCCACATTCCCGAACGTGCGCAGCGCTGGCAGCCACCGCTCGAACCCGAGCCTGTTGACCAGAACGAGCCGCAGTTTCGCCAGCGCCCGCTGAAACTGCTCGACCGGCCAGAGAAGATCTCGGTGCTCTATGCCTCGCCCGATGGCAGCCCAAAGGCGTTTCGCTGGCGCGGATCGGTGCATGACGTCGCCCGCGTGGAGGGGCCGGAACGGATTGCGCCGGAATGGTGGCGCGAACGATCCACTACCCGCCTGCGGGATTACTACCGGCTTGAGGACAGCGAAGGGCGACGTTTCTGGGTATACCGACATGGTATCCTGGGTGATGGCCGGGGAGGGCTACCGCACTGGTTTTTGCAGGGTTTTTTTCCTTAACGGAATATGCCCGTTATGGTTTTTCTCGAGATGTAAAATACCTTTCGTTTACCGTTAGGTGGCAAAGGACACTCATGACCGAACTCGGAAGAAAGCGGGAAACCGAGCGCAAGCCGCTCGACGTCCTTGTCGAAGGGCGATTGCGCTCGCGCACGGTCTGTGTCGAACTGGTCGATGTTTCGGAAGGTGGTTGCAAGCTGAAGGGTAAGCTCGGCTTTACCAGCCTCGGTGAAACCGTAACCCTCAAGGTCGACGGCATTCGCGCGCCGCTCGGCACGGTCGTATGGACCGAGGGGCAATATGCCGGTGTCGCTTTCGACGGCAAGATGCACCCGGCGGTCATCGACCACCTCTACAAGCAGCAGCTTGAGAAACGCGCCGGATCGGCCCAGCGCCGCGCTGGTTGAGCTCCCGAAGCCCGTCAGCGGGCCAATCGTCTCCATTTCACCATAAATCAGATTGGGGATTGGCGAATCCCCGATAAGAACATATAAAGAACAGATGGCGTCGCAAACCATCATACAGAAGCTTCGGATTCTCGCCGATGCGGCGAAATACGATGCTTCCTGCGCCTCGTCCGGGACGGCGAAAAAGAACTCGCTGGGCGGCAAGGGGATCGGTTCGACCGAGGGAATGGGCATCTGCCACGCCTATGCGCCCGATGGCCGCTGTATCTCGCTGCTCAAGGTCCTGCTGACCAACCACTGCATCTTCGATTGCCACTATTGCATCAATCGCAAGAGCTCGAATGTGGAGCGCGCCCGCTTCACGCCGCAGGAGGTGGTCGACCTCACGCTCAATTTCTATCGCCGCAATTATATCGAGGGGCTGTTCCTGTCCTCGGGCATCATCAGGAACTCGAACCACACGATGGAGCAGCTGGTGGAGGTCGCGCGGATCCTGCGCGAGGAGCATGATTTCCGCGGCTATATCCACCTCAAGACCATCCCCGAGGCCGATCCGGAGATCATCCACCAGGCAGGCCTTTATGCCGACCGTGTCTCGATCAATGTCGAACTGCCGACGGACAGCGGGCTGACCCGGCTCGCGCCTGACAAGAACGCGCGCCAGATCGAAGGCGCGCTGGCGAAAACTACCTCCGACATCGTCGAGGCGAAGGATGCGAAGAAACGGTTCCGCCATGCGCCGCGCTTTGCGCCTGCCGGCCAGTCGACCCAGATGATCGTGGGTGCGGACGCCGCGACCGACAGCGACATCGTGGGCAAGGCGAGCACGCTCTACAATTCGTTCAGCCTGCGCCGCGTCTATTACAGCGCTTTCTCGCCGATCCCCGATGCGAGCGCCGTGCTGCCGTTGAAGCGTCCGCCGCTGATCCGCGAACACCGGCTCTATCAGTCGGACTGGCTGATGCGTTTTTACGGCTATAAGCCGGGCGAGATCGTGCAGGCGGCGGAGAAGGACGGCAATCTGCCGCTCGACATCGATCCCAAGCTCGCCTGGGCGCTGAAGTTTCGCGATGCCTTCCCGGTCGATGTGAACCGCGCCAGCCGCGAGCAATTGCTGCGTGTGCCGGGGCTGGGGACGACTTCGGTAAAGCGCATTCTGGCGGCGCGGCGGCACCGGACGCTGCGGCTCGATGACGTGGCAAAGCTGACGCTCTCGATAACCAAGGTCCGGCCCTTCATCGTCACCTGCGATTGGCGGCCGACTTTCCTCACCGACCGTGCCGACTTGAGGAGCATGCTCGCGCCGAAGCAGGAGCAGCTTGAGCTGTTCGCGGCATGACAGCCCTGAACTCCTTTGCGCAAAATGTCAGCCTCGGCGCGCATTACGTCGTCCACCTGCCGGAGCCGGATGATTTCGCCTTCTGGCGGGAGCGCGCGCGACAACTGGTGCAATGCGATGTGCCGCCCGACCGGGTGTCCTGGGTGGAACCGGGCGGGACGGGCGACTTGTTCGCTCAAGAAGGGCCATCGCGAGGGGAAAAGCGCCTACCCGTGCCGGAAAGCGGCGCGCGGCCCGTGCGTGCCAGCAAGCGCTTTCTCAGCCTGGCAAAGAACGCTGCGCTGCATTCCGACCCGCAAAGGTTCGCACTGCTCTATCGCCTCTTGTGGCGGCTCCAGTCGAACCCGCGCATCATGGAGGACAAGGCCGATAGCGATGTCCGCCGGATCGAGGATCTCGACAAGGCGGTCCGGCGCGACAGCCACAAGATGCACGCCTTTGTCCGGTTCCGAATGGTCGAGGATGACGAGGGCGGCGAGCATTACGTCGCCTGGTTCGAGCCCGATCATCATATCATGCGCGCCAATGCGGGCTTCTTCATGCGGCGCTTCGCCAACATGCGCTGGTCGATCCTGACGCCCCGTGGATGCCTGCACTGGGACGGCGAGGTTATGCGCGAAAGCGGGCCTGCCGACCGCTCGGAGGCGCCCTCTGGCGATCCGACCGAAGAGCTGTGGCGGACCTATTATGCCTCCATCTTCAATCCCGCGCGGCTGAAGGTCGGGGCGATGCTCAAGGAAATGCCCAAGAAGTACTGGAAGAACATGCCCGAGGCCGCGCTGATCCCCGATCTCGTCGCCGGGGCGCAGAAGCGGGAGAGCGCGATGGTTGCGGCAGGTGCGTCGAAGTTCGGCGAGGATGTCGAAGACCGGCCTGAAACGCTGGACGCGATTGATGCGGCAATCCACCGTTGCCGCAAATGCCCGATCGGCGCGCTCGACAACCACGCGGTGATGGGTGAGGGGCCGCGCGATGCTTCGCTGATGATCTTGGGCGAACAGCCGGGCGATCAGGAGGATCAGGCGGGCCGCCCCTTCGTCGGGCCTGCAGGTCAGCTGCTTGATCAGTATCTCCAAAAGGTCGGGCTCGATCGCAAGGCGGCCTACGTCACCAACACCGTGAAGCACTTCAAGTTCGTGATGCGCGGCAAGCGGCGGCTCCACCAGAACCCCCAAGCGAAGGAAATCGACACCTGCCGCTGGTGGCTGGAGGCCGAACGCGAGATCGTGAAACCGCGCGTCATTCTGGCGATGGGCGCGTCTGCGGCGCGCGGGATCCTCGGCAAGACGGTCAGCATTTCGAAGGTGCGCGGAGAGCCCATCGCGCTCGACGATGGGAGCGAACTGTGGGTGACGGCGCACCCCTCCTATCTGCTGCGTCTGGACGGGGACGCGCGCGATAGGCAGGCCGCGCTGTTCGAGGCCGATCTTGCCGCGGTGAAGGAACGTCTGGAGGAACTGGCGTGAGATGCCGGAGAATGACCTCCAGCCCCCCAAGCGCACGATCGAGATCGATCCGACAAGCATAGACGCGCCGCCGCGTGCGCCCTTCGTCGAGCTCGGCCTCGTCAGCTGTTTCAGCTTCCTGCGCGGGGCTTCGGATGCGGTCGATCTTGCCATGACTGCCCGCGCGCTTGGTTACGATGCGATCGGGATCGCCGATGCCAATTCCATGGCGGGCGTGGTGCGCATTCATACCGAGGCGACGACGCTCAAACTGCGTCCCGTCATCGGCACGCGGATCGAGACGGTCGAAGGGTTCGCCTTCCTCGCCTATCCGCAGGATCGTGACGCCTATGGGCGCCTCTGCCGCCTGATCAGCGCGGGTCGGATGAGCACGCTCGACGGCGAATGGCAGGAGAAAGGCGCGTGCGACATCAGCCTCGCCATGCTGGCCGAGCACAGCGAGGGGGTGCAACTCATCCTGCTGCCGCCCGACGACCTCGAGGCCAGGTTCACGATCACTATCCCGAGCAATGTGGTGCCGTTCCCCGAAACCGACGCTCATCGTTTCCGCGAGGATGCCGAGGTCAGCGCGCCTTTTCCCGATCTCCTGCCCCACCTCGCGAGCCAGCTAACCACCCTGCGCCACATCGCCGCGAGCTATCTCTACAGCGGAGATGACGTGGCGCGTATCGACCGGCTCGACGCGCTCGCGCGCGCAAACAGCTTAGGGCTGCTGGCGACAAACGATGTGCATTATCATGCGCCGGAGCGCCGCCCGCTGCACGATGTGATGAGCGCGATCCGGCACAAGACTACCGTCGCCGATGCAGGATACCTGCTCCATCCCAATGCCGAGCGGCACCTGAAACCGCCGGAGGAGATGCAGCACCTGTTCGCGCGCTGGCCGCATGCGATCCGCGCCGCGCGCGAAGTGGCAGACGCCTGCACCTTCAGCCTCGATGAATTGCGCTACGAATATCCCGAGGAGATTTATCCCGAGGGGATGACCCCGCAGCAATATCTCGAGAGCGAGACGTGGAAAGGGGCGGACCACCGCTATCCGGGCGGCGTCCCCGACAGTGTCGGGCAAACGCTCGAACGCGAGCTGGCGCTGATCGCGAAACTCGACCTCGCGCGCTATTTCCTGACCATCAAGGATATCGTCGATTTCGCCCGGCAGGTCGATCCGCCGATTCTGTGCCAGGGCAGGGGCAGCGCCGCCAATTCCGCCGTCTGCTATTGCCTCGAAATCACCAGCGTCGATCCGGCCAAGCATCAGTTGCTGTTCGACCGCTTCATCTCCGAAGAACGCCGCGAGCCACCCGATATCGACGTCGATTTCGAGCACGAGCGGCGTGAGGAGGTGATCCAGTACATCTACCGCAAGTATGGCCGCCACCGCGCCGGCCTGACCGCGACCGTCATCCACTACCGCCCGCGCATGGCGATCCGCGAAGTGGGCAAGGCGATGGGCCTGTCGGAGGATGTGACCAGCGCGCTCGCCCGCACCGTATGGGGCGGATGGGGCCGCGAGATCGGCGAGGCGCATGTCGCCGAGACAGGTATGGACCTCAGCGACCCGCACCTGCGCCGCGTGCTCAAGCTGACCCAGCAGATGATCGGCATGCCGCGCCATCTCAGCCAGCATGTCGGCGGCTTCATCCTGACAGAGGGCGCACTGACCGAAACGGTGCCGATCGGAAACGGGGCCATGCCGGAGCGCAGCTTCATCGAATGGGACAAGGACGATATCGAGGCGCTGGGCATCCTCAAGGTCGATGTGCTGGCGCTGGGCATGCTGACCTGCATCAAGAAATGCCTCGACTTGCTAGAGGATCATCATGGGCAGGCTCTCACGCTCGCGACGGTGCCGCGCGAAGATCCCGAAACCTACGCCATGCTGCGCAAGGGGGACTCGCTCGGCGTGTTCCAAGTGGAAAGCAGGGCGCAGATGAACATGCTGCCGCGCCTGCGCCCATGCGAGTTCTACGATCTCGTGATCCAGGTCGCGATCGTGCGCCCGGGGCCGATCCAGGGCGATATGGTGCATCCCTATCTCAAGCGCCGGAGGGGCGCGGAAGAAGTGGTTATCCCCGCGCCTTCGCCCGAACATGGCCCGCCGGACGAGCTTTCCAGCATTCTCGAGCGCACGCTGGGCGTGCCGATCTTCCAGGAGCAGGCGATGAAGATCGCGCTCGATGCGGCGAAGTTTTCAAGCGCCGAGGCGAATCGGCTGAGAAAGGCCATGGCGACCTTCCGCAGTCGCGGCATGGTCGACGAGCTGCAGGACATGATGGTCGGGCGCATGGTCACGCGCGGCTACGATCCCGACTTCGCCGAGCGCTGCTTCAACCAGATCCGCGGTTTCGGCGAATACGGCTTTCCCGAAAGCCATGCAGCGAGCTTCGCGCACCTCGTCTATGTGTCGAGCTGGCTCAAATGCCACTTCCCCGCCGCCTTTGCCTGCGCGCTGCTCAACTCGCAGCCCATGGGTTTCTACGCGCCGGCGCAGATCGTACGTGACGCACGTGAGCATGGTGTCGAGGTACTGCCGACGGATGTGAACGCAAGCATGTGGGATTGCA
Organism: Altererythrobacter xiamenensis; assembly: GCF_900177715.1. Classification (GTDB taxonomy): domain Bacteria; phylum Pseudomonadota; class Alphaproteobacteria; order Sphingomonadales; family Sphingomonadaceae; genus Erythrobacter; species Erythrobacter xiamenensis. The sequence goes on from NZ_FXWG01000003.1 coordinate 462,606, forward strand.
CGTTGGAAGAAAGTGCCAAGCCACCCGCTCCCTCCACCCTTCCGCCCGGAGCCTACCGGGATACCATCCGGGTGGAAGGGTGGAGGGAGCGGGCGGCTACGGACTCCGAAAGCATAGGTGGCATGGCGCCCGAACGTAAGCGAGAAAACATCGCCCTGCGCCTTGGTCTGCGCCAGATCGACGGCTTGCCCGAACATGTCGCGGCGGCGCTGGTGGCGGAGCGCTCCGAGAACGGGCCCTATCGCGATGTGGCCGAGCTGAGGGACCGCGCGGGCCTTTCGCCCGCTCATATCGAACGGCTCGCGAGCGCCGACTGCTTCAACTCGCTAGACCTTTCGCGGCGCCAGGCTTTGTGGGATGCGCGCAGCCTGATCGGCGTGCCCGACTTGCCGCTGTTCAAGGCGGCGGCGGAGCGGGACGAGGGGGCGGAAAAGGCGCAAACCCGTCTGCCGCAGATGCCGCTTTCCGAAGAGGTCGTGGCCGATTACCAGACCACGCGCCTCAGCCTGAAGGCGCATCCGATGGCCTTCCTGCGCGCCAGCCTCGCCGAACGCGGCTTCGTGCGCGCCTGCGATCTCAGGGACCGCAAGTTCCGCTCGATGGTGCAGGTCGCCGGCGTCGTCCTGATCCGGCAGAGACCCGGCAGTGCAAAGGGCGTGTGCTTCATCACTCTTGAAGATGAGACGGGAGTCGTTAATCTCGTCGTCTGGCCGGACCTGAAAGAAAAACAGCGCCGGGTCGTCATGGGAGCCCGCCTCATGGAGGTGCGCGGGCGGGTGGAATATGACGACGAGGTAATTCACGTGATCGCACATCACATGACCGATGCGACCGAAGCGCTGCACGCGCTTTCCGACGATCTGCTCAACGCGCCTGTCGCGCGCGCTGATCATGTCAACAGTCCGCTGCCTTCGAGCCATGGGAAACCGGGCGAGAGACCGGCGCTGCGCCCCCGCGACCTGATCGACGAATTACCGAATACGCGCACCCATCCGCGCAATGTCCGCATCCTGCCCAAGTCACGCGATTTCCACTGAGTCGCATCATGGCACGATCCCCTTTCAAAGCCTCGCGGCCTATCGAAATCCTCATGGGCGAGACCCGGCTCATCGCGATTCTCATTTTCGCGGTGGTGGTTTTTGCCGGTGCCTTCTGGTTGCGCGAAAATCCCGAGCACAATCCGTTCGCCCCGCTCGATCTGCGCCATCCTCCCGGATTCGCTACCAAGATGAAGCTGATGGATATTACCGAAGACCGCGGCGCCTGCCGCACTGCGCTCAGCACCAGCGGGGTGGAGTTTCGCACTCTCGAGACGGTGGGCGAGGGGCCGTGCCTGCGGCGCGACCGCACGCAAATGACCAGCGCTCCGCTGAGGCCGAGCGCGCCGATTTCGACTTGCCCAGTCGCTGCCGGGCTCCAGATTTGGCTCAACAATGGCTTGCAGCAGGCCGCCCAAACGCACCTTGGTGCGCGCGTCGTTCGGATCGAGCACCTCGGGACGAACAGCTGTCGCCGCATCAGCGACAGCCGCAACAGCCCGTGGAGCGAGCATGCCACCGGCAATGCGATCGACATTCAAGCGTTCGTGCTCGACGATGGTCGCAGGATCACGGTCCTGAATGATTGGAAGAATGACGTCAGGGGCAATTTCCTGAAGGCAGCGCGCGATGCCGCCTGCGACAGCTTCAGGACCGTCCTCTCACCGGATTACAACGCGGCCCACGCAGACCACTTTCATCTCGACCAGGGGACGCGCTGGACCGGAGTCTGCCGCTAAAGACCTGTCAGGCTTCAGTTGGGCTCGAATGCATATCCAGCCGATCGCACGGTGCGGATGGGATCGCGTTTGCCGCTTTCCATAATCGCCTTGCGCAGTCTGCGGATATGGACGTCGACGGTCCGCAATTCGATATCGCTGCCCGTTCCCCAAACGCCATCGAGTAGCTGCCCGCGGCTGAAGACCCGGCCGGGGCTCTCCATGAAAAATTGCAAGAGGCGGTATTCGGTCGGGCCGAGTTGCAGTTCCTCGCCTCCGCGCGAGACCTTGTGCGCAACCGTGTCGAGCAGGAAATCCCCGACTTCCAGAACTTCTCCGGCAAGGGCAGGGCGGATCCGCCGCATGACCGCGGCGACTCGGGCAATCAGCTCGCGCGGGCTGAAAGGCTTGGTCAGATAGTCGTCCGCACCGGTTTCGAGGCCGCGCACCCGGTCGTCCTCTTCCTCGCGCGCGGTAAGCATGATGATCGGGACATGGGCGGTCTGCTTGTCGCGTCGCAACCGGCGGCAGACCTCGATGCCGCTGGTTCCCTCGATCATCCAGTCGAGGATTACGAGGTCCGGTACGTCTTCGCTGGCGAGAATGAGTGCCTCGTCGCCATCGGGCGTCACGCGAACATTGTATCCCTCGCTCTCGAAGCGAAACCGCAGCAGTTCGGACAGTGACGGATCGTCTTCGACAAGCAAGAGTTTCGCCGTGGCCATCGGTATTCCTTTTCCTTCAGGTCCTCCGGCGACTTATGACCATCGCGTTACAGTTTTGCGTCAATCAAACGCATAAAACAGTCGCGATCAGGCATCCTCGTCCGGTGGGTAAAGACCGGTCGCGGAGAAGTGGACCATTTCAGCCACATTGGTCGCGTGATCGCCGATCCGTTCGATGTTTCGCGCAACGAAGAGCAATTGCGCCGCGGTCGAAATGGTCGAAGGATTCTCCACCATATGACTGACGAGATTGCGGAAAATGCTGTTGTAGAAGGCATCGACCTTCTCGTCTGCGCGGATCACTTCGAGCGCGAGCTCGGCATTGCGCGCCGCGTAGGCGGTCAGCACGTCATGGACCATTTCGGCCGCCAGTTCGCCCATCGCCGGGAGCAAGGTCAGCGGCTCGAAGCGGCCGCGATCCTCGATGCTGCCGACGCGTTTGGCAATGTTCTTGGAATAGTCGCCGATACGCTCGACCACGCCAGCGATCTTGAGCGCCGCGATAACTTCGCGCAGGTCGTCCGCCATCGGTGCACGCAGGGCGATGACCCGCACCGCGAGCTTGTCGATCTCGGATTCGAGCGCGTCGATCTTCTTGTCACGGTCGATCACCTGTTTGGCGAGGTCCTGATCGCCCTTCACCAGTGCGTCCAGCGCTTCCTGGATCGAAACTTCGGCGAGGCCGCCCATCTCGGTGATGAGACCGCGAAGGCGCGTGATGTCCTCGTCGAACGCTTTTACTGTGTGTTCGCTCATCAGCCGTACCGCCCTGTGATGTAGTCCTGAGTCCGCTGCTCGAGCGGATTGGTGAAGATATCCGATGTGCGCCCGTATTCCACCATCTTGCCGAGGTGGAAGAAGGCCGTGCGCTGCGACACGCGGGCCGCCTGCTGCATGGAGTGGGTCACGATGACGATGGCATAGCGACCGGAAAGATCGGCAATCAGCTCTTCGATCTTGGCCGTCGCGATCGGATCGAGCGCCGAGCAGGGCTCGTCCATCAGGATCACTTCGGGATCGACCGCGATGGCGCGAGCGATGCACAGACGCTGCTGCTGGCCGCCCGAAAGCGCGGTACCGGAATCGGCGAGGCGATCCTTGACCTCTTCCCAAAGGCCGGCGCGGGTCAGCGACTTTTCGACTATCGCGTCGATCTCGTCCTTGCGTTCGGCAAGACCGTGGATGCGCGGGCCGTATGCAATGTTGTCATAGATCGACTTCGGAAACGGGTTGGGTTTCTGAAAGACCATGCCGACACGCGCGCGCAGCTGAACCACGTCCATGCCCGAGGCGTAGACGTCTTCGCCATCGAGCTCGATCGTGCCCTCGACGCGAGCAATCGGGATAGTATCGTTCATGCGGTTGAGCGTGCGGAGAAAGGTCGATTTGCCGCAGCCCGACGGGCCGATGAAGGCAGTGACGTACTTCTCCGGAATATCGATCGAGACGTTATCGATCGCTTTCTTGTCGCCATAATACACCGACACGTCGGTCGCGCGCATCTTGGCTTTGGTCTGCTCGAGGTTGGGATGGACTACGGTCACCAGGTCTTCTCGAATTTGTTGCGAAGGTAGATGGCTATGCCGTTCATCAAGAGGAGGAACAGCAAGAGCACGATGATAGCAGCGCTCGTACGCTCGACGAAACCGCGGTCGATTTCGTCCGACCAGAGGAAGATCTGGACGGGCAACACGGTGGCGGGTGATGTGAAGCCATCGGGCGGAGTCGCGACGAAGGCGCGCATGCCGATCATCAGCAGCGGCGCGGTTTCGCCCAGCGCGCGGGCCATCCCGATGATCGTGCCAGTCAGGATGCCGGGCAGGGCGAGCGGCAGCACATGGTGGAACACCACCTGCACCGGCGAAGCGCCAATGGCGAGCGCGCCGTCACGGATTGAAGGCGGGACCGCCTTGATCGCATTGCGGCCCGAGATAACGATCACCGGCATGGTCATCAGCGCCAGCGTCATACCGCCGATGAGTGGCGCCGAACGGTAGTTCGGGAATATCCAGAGGAACACCGCAAGGCCAAGCAGGCCGAAGATGATCGATGGGACTGCGGCGAGGTTGTTGATCGAAACCTCGATAATGTCGGTCCAGCGGTTTTTCGGTGCGTATTCTTCAAGGTAAAGCGCGGCCAGCACGCCAATCGGGAAAGCCATCAGAAGCGTGACGATCATCGTCAGGAAGGAGCCTTTGAGGGCGCCCCAGATTCCGACCTGCTGCGGATCGGTAGCATCGGACCGCTCCAGGAAGCCGCTATCGAAGTTTTCCGACAGCTTGCCTTCCTCAGCGAGACGGGAGGCAAGCTCCTGCATCTCTTCCGAGCCTTCGCCATTGTATCCTGCAGAAAGGTTGGCGCTTGCGGGAAGTTCGAAAGTCGTTTCGCTGCGCAGGATTTCCGGATTATCCGCGATAGCGGCGGCAACTTCGCGCCATGCCTCGGAGTTGAGTTCGGCTGCACCTTCTTCGCCCAGCGACTGCTCGGCGTAGAAAGCGACCACTTCCTGCAACCCTTGCGCCTCGAGATTTTGCAGCGCGCCGCTCGACTGCATGCTTTGCGGGTCTGCGGAAATCCCGGCTTCGGGGAAGTCGATTGTCACTTCGACTTCTGCGCGCTGAAAGCCGCCGAACCCGTTGATCGTCATGTTGCCGAGCAGGAAGATCAGGACGGCCACAGAGAACAGGATCGCGGCAAGGCCAGCCATCTTGAACCGGCGCTCCGCGGCGTAGCGCTTCTTCAGGCGCCGCGCGAAAGCGTCGGTCCTGGTTGGATTGCCGCCGTGGTCGGGACCGTCGGGGATGATTGAATCAGTCATAGGCTTCACGGAACCGTTTGACGACACGCAGAGCGACGAAGTTGAGCGCCAGCGTGACCATGAAGAGAACGAAGCCGAGTGCGAAGGCGCTCAGCGTGGCAGGGTGGTCGAAACTGCCTTCACCGGTGAGCATCGCCACGATCTGGAAGGTGACGGTTGTCATCGCTTCAAGCGGGTTGCCAGTGAGGTTGGCCGCTGCACCTGCGGCCATCACCACGATCATGGTTTCACCGATCGCGCGACTGACCGCGAGCATGACGCCTGCAACAATACCGGGGAGGGCAGCGGGCACGAGCACGCGCCGGATGGTTTCCGACGTCGTGGCACCCATCGCAAGGCTACCGTCGCGCATCGCCGAGGGCACTGCAGCAATCGAATCGTCCGCCATCGAGGAGACGAACGGGATGATCATCACGCCCATGACGAGGCCGGCAGCGAGTGCGCTTTCGCTGGAGGCGCTGGTGATGCCGATCGAAACGGCGAAGTCGCGAATGGCCGGGGCCACGGTCAGCGCTGCAAAATAGCCATAAACGACAGTCGGAACGCCCGCGAGGATCTCGAGCGCAGGCTTGAGCCAGGCGCGCAGGCGTGGATCGGCGTATTGCGTCAGATAGATCGCGCTCATCAGGCCGAGCGGTATGGCGACGATCATGGCGATGATCGCACCGATGTAGATCGTGCCCCAGAACAACGGGATGGCGCCGTAGCGCGAACCGTCGGCCGCTTCGGGGTTGCTCATCGGGTCGGGGCCCCAGAACGTTCCAAAGAGAAAATCTATGGGCGAGACCATTCCGAAGAAGCGGACCGTCTCGAAAACCAGGCTGGCAAAAATGCCGAAAGTGGTCAGGATCGCGACCAGCGATGCAAGCAGCAGGACGATCATCACCGTGCGCTCGACCCGCGTCCGCGCCGTGAAATTCGGCTTGAGGCGCAGGAATGCGAAGCTTCCTGCCGCCAGGGCGATCGCCGCGATAAGCGCTATACCGATCCAGTTGTAGAAGCTCAGCGCCGAGCGGAAAGGCTCGATCAGCGCTTCCGCCTGCGGATTGAACACGGCCTGCGCATTGCCTGACGCCACTGCGCGCGCCTCGGCAAGGATCGAATCACGTGCGAATCCGAATTGGGGAAGGTCGGCTGCAGCAGGCGATGCAAGCACCGATTGCATGACAAGTTGCGGCGCGATGGCCGACCAGATCACGCCGAAGACGAGCACCGGCACGGTGATCCAGAGCGCTACGTACCAGCCGTGGTAATTGGGGCGCGCAGCAAGCCGCGTACCGGGGCTTTCCTTCTGAAAGGTCCAGGCGCGGGCACGCGCGGCCAGCCATCCGGCCAGACCAAGACCGATTGCCATGAGGAGAAGTGTTACGAGCGACATGAAGAACTAGTCTGCTTCCGGTCTTGGAACTGCCTGGGGTGGGTGCAAAACGGACGGCTTGCTGGATGGCGGCTTGCGGTCGAGTTGGTTGGTCACGGCTGCGCGGCCCCCGTATTGCTGAATTCGCCTCACGTCCCCGCTTTGTCGGAGGCTGCGTTGTTCGAGAAATGTGACAATCTCATGACAATGCCTCTACCTCTTCATCGATCAAGGGGATTCGGACGGTGATAGAGGTGCCTTTGCCGACTTCGCTCTCTATGTCGAGCCGTCCGCGGTGGCGTTCAACAATATGTTTGACGATGGCAAGGCCGAGGCCGGTCCCGCCCGAGGCACGGCTGCGCCCGGGATCGGTGCGGTAGAAGCGGCGTGTCAGGTGGGGAATGTGCTCTGCCGCAATACCTTCGCCATGGTCGGTCACGATCAGGTGCATGCGGTTTTCTGCGCCCTTGACCAGCTTTACCTCCACAGGTGCATCGGACGCCCCATATTTGAGAGCGTTGTCGACGAGGTTGCGGACGAGTTGCTCGAGCTGCTTCGCATCGCCCCTGACCTGGTGGCCTGCTTCCAGCTCGAAGCGCAGATTATCGGCGCGCTCCGATCCTGCGGCATCGCGCGCGGCGCGCTCGACCAGCGGGGCGAGATCGAGCGGCTCGCTCGGTTCTTCGTGTTTCTCCGCCTCGACCCTGGAAAGCGACATGAGGTCGCTGACGAGAGACTGCAGGCGCCTGGCTTCCTTGAGAATCGTTTCGTGAAACTTGGCGGCGGTCTTGGGATCGAGATCTTCCCCCTCGTCGCGGAGTGTCTCTACGTACCCGATTATCGAGGCGAGCGGTGTGCGCAACTCGTGGCTGGCGTTCGCCACGAAGTCCGTATGTGCGCGGCTGATATCGGATTCTGCGGTGAGATTGATCAATTCAACCACGGCGAGGCCGTCACCGATGCCCTGCCTGTTGATGCGCCAGATGTCGCGGCGACGAACCAGCCCTTTCACGACTGTCGCGCCGTCTTTCCGCTTCAAAAGCAGCTTGATTGCCTTGGGCTGACGAAACGCAACGCGCAGGTCCTGATTGACGACATGGCTGCCGAGAAGGTTGCGCGCCGCGCGGTTGGCGAGAGCGACCTTGTCCTTGTCGGTCACAAGCAGCGGCGTGGACGAATGCTCGATCAGATCGCGCATATTATCCTGCGTGAACGGCTGCTCTTGCGCCATGAGAGGTGAATCGGGTGGGGAGGCGACTGCGAGGAAAAGCGAGCCGATCCAGACGACCGCGACCGCAATGGCGAGGAACGGGTCGACACCCATCGCGAACATCGCAACCAGCGCTACCAGTGCAAGCAGGATGCCGGACAAGGGAATCGGGTTGGACGGCGTCATCGCGGGGCGGGCATATCAGATGCTCGTGCAAAGAAAAGCACTCCGCATCGCGCAGCAGGGCAAAGAACCTGACCGGCTTTCCCCCTGCGGGGGTGAATATTGCGATGTCGGAAAAAGTGGTGACCCCTACGGGACTCGAACCCGTGTTTCCGCCGTGAAAGGGCGGCGTCCTAGACCGCTAGACGAAGGGGCCAACGCGGTGGAGAGCGCGCCTTTAGGGGGCGGTTGTGATGCGGTCAACCCCCGCATTCACTCAATCTGCAAAAGCTGCGTCTTCAAGGTGCAATTCGGCCTGCGGGCGGGTGCCCCAGTCGTCGATCTTGGCCCGCCCGGCAAGGTGGAACCGTCGCCCGGCAGAGCGATGAAGCAGGGTTTGCGCCATCTCCGTTTCGGCAGCGCGAAATGCGATCGCCTTCAATGACCGACCGTCCTCGCCTGCCGCGATAATGCGCAAGTGATCCTTGCCCACAATGTCTGCCTTGATGATTCGCACTGGCCCGACGGCCACACGCGGACCCGGCCAGCCGACGCCATAGGGCCCGGCGCCGTCGAGCGTCTCTACAAGCGAGGGCGTCAGCCCTCCCGGAGCAAGCGCGAGATCGAGCTGCATCGACTGACTTTGCCGTGCCCGGTCGACATCGCGTGCCAATCTCTGATCGAGAAACTCCACAAACGCGCTGAGCTTGTCGCGATCGATCGTGAGGCCGGCCGCCATCGCGTGACCGCCGCCTGCCACCAACAGTTCGGATTCGCGCGCCGCGATTATCGCCGCGCCAAGATCGACGCCGGAGATCGAGCGACCCGATCCCTTGCCGGTGCCGTCCTCGTCGAGAGCAATGACGATGGCCGGTTTGCCGGTCTTCTCCTTGATGCGTCCGGCAACGATCCCGATCACCCCGGGATGCCAGCCTTCGCCGCATAGCACCTGCACCGACTGGTTGTGCTGCGAAGCGATCTGCGCTTCGGCCGCTTCCTGCACCTCCGCCTCGATCGCGCGGCGCTCTTCATTGAGAGCGGAGAGCTGTTCGGCGATCTGGCGCGCTTCTTCGGGATCGTCAGTCGTGAGAAGGCGCACCCCCAGAGTGGATTCGCCCACTCGTCCGCCTGCATTGATACGCGGGCCCAATGCGAAGCCCAGGTCGCTGCATTGCGGCGCGCGTTTCAACCTGCTGGCGTCGATCAGCGCCGCCATACCGATCCTGTCGCGGCGCGCCATGACTTTCAGCCCCTGCGCGACGAAAGCCCGATTGAGGCCGTGCAGTGCCGCAACATCGGCAACGGTGCCCAGCGCGACGAGGTCGAGCAGGCCCATGAGGTCGGGCTCTTTTCGCGTCTCGAAATATCCGCGCTTCCGCAGCGTCCTGACGATCGCGATTGCGAGAAGGAAGGCGACGCCGACCGCCGCGAGATGACCGTGGCTCGCGGCCAGATCGTTTTCGTCGAGACGGTTGGGGTTCACGAGCGCGGCCGCCTTGGGAAGCTCGGCTGCACATTTGTGGTGATCGACGACGATCACATCGATCCCTGCAGTATGCGCCTGTTCGAGCGCTTCGAAGGCCATCGCACCGCAATCGACCGTGACGATCAGGCTCGAACCCTGTTCCGCGAGCCGGACGAGCGCCTCTCCACTTGGTCCGTAGCCTTCGAGCAGCCTGTCCGGGATGTAGTAATTCGCGTCGGCACCCAGATCGCGCAAGAGGCTGACCAGAAGCGCGGCGCTGGTTGCGCCGTCGACGTCGTAGTCGCCGTAGATCGTGACGGCTTCGCCGCCCAGAACCGCCTGCACGATCCGCTCGGCCGCGGTTTCCATGTCGCGAAACTCGGACGGGTCGGGGAGAAAGTCGCGAAGCGTAGGCTTCGCGTGACGTTCGATGTCGTCTTGCGCGACGCCTCTGGTCATCAGCAGTTGCGCGACGATGTCGTTTTCGAGTGAGGCTGCGCCATCCTCGAGCGCCATATTGCCGCCACGCCATCTCCAGGCCCGCCCTGAAAGGGACATCTCGATTCCGAGTGCCGTGGAGAGCGATCGTGTAGCCATTACCCCGTTTTAACCCAATGGTTTGGCCCTCGACAATGGGCTGCAATTGACAATCGACAGCGGCAAGTCTTTGACCGGGCCATGGACGAAACGAAACTCCTGATCGCTTGGCACAGCCGCACCGATGCCAGCAAAGCAATGGCCGAAGCAGCGTTTGAAGGTGCGGGCGACAATGCGGTGCTGATGCGAGCGACTGAAGTCATGCCGGAAGACCTGCTCTCAGCGGGGGCCTACCTTTTCGTGTGTCCGGAAAACCTCGCAAGCATGAGCGGTGAGATGAAAGAGATGTTCGACCGGTGCTATTATCCCGTTCTCGGCAAGATCGAAGGGCGTGCCTATGCCACCATCATCGCCGCCGGATCGGATGGCGAGGGGGCCCAGAAACAGATCGATCGCATTGCCACGGGGTGGCGGTTGAAGCGGGTTTCCGATCCGATGATCGTGAACTTCGATGCGCAAACTCCGGAAGAAATCATGGCGACAAAGCAAGTGCCTCTCAATACACTTGAAAGTTGTAAAAACCTCGGATCGGCATTGGCCGAGGGGCTATCCTTGGGCATTTATTGATGCCACAGGGGTGTTGATAATGACGGGACGGCGGACCCAGCGTGACCGAGGAACCACGCTTAGCCCGCCGAGCAGAGAGATAGATGCTCGAAGGGGGAGAGCATTCGATGCTGCCATTGCGAGGAAGGTTCGGCGCGTGAGCGTTCACGGCGTGTGCCTGTTGTTTGCCTCTGGCGCACGACCCGATCGCTTGGCAGTCCGCGAGTTTGCGGGTCGTCACGCGACGGTTTCGGTGTCTTTCGATCCGGCCGAACGTCCACCCCTCAAAGCTGTCGACGCACAAAGCATCGCCGCAGGCGAAATGCCCGACCTTGAAGAACACCAGTGGATCGAGCTCGTCCACTCCGGACTGACCTTCGATCTGCGCGGACTCGTACCGCCGCCTGGCGTCCCAATTCCCCGAACTGAATATCTGGTCGATTTCGATCGGAGACCTTCAAAATCCGATTTCGAAGCCATCGAACTGGTTCCGGGCTCGCATCTTTCGGGCGGCGAACGCACCCTGCCAGTGCTCAAGGCGATGTTCGCCCTGGCGCGCGATATCGTACATCACTTCCCGACAATTGAAGCGGTGATCTGGGCACCTTCCCAGAGCGTAATCGGCAGGCGCTTCTTCGAATCGACGGTGACTGCCTGGGTTGATGGAGGCGCTTTCCCCGCGCTCGGGCTCACAGCTTTCCGTGAGACTGTGGATGGAGGGTTGCACAGTGTCGGCCTCGATTACCTGATCGGTCAGGAACTGCGGATTGAACCATCGCTCGCCGCAGACAAGGTTGCGGCAACGCGGCTAGGCGTTCGCCTGATAAACCAGCTCGTTCTGGTCGGACGAGTAACCGAGGGGGAATACGTCATCGCGCCCGACGGGCAGCGATTGCGGGTGGAGCCCTCGGAAAACGGCAAGTTCGTGAGGGTGCAGGGCGAATGAGCTAAATGCGCCAATGGGGGGTCGGCAATACGTTCAATTCTTTCTCGCGCTTGCCTGCGATCCCCTTCAGGCGCGTGAATTGCCGTGGCAGTCTGAGCTACGATCCCGGTCTCCAGCGTCATCACATTCTGCCACTGCAACTGCTCTCGGTCGGCGCATGCGAAGCGATGTTTTCGGCAATCGGACGCAAGCGTATCGGGTTCGACGATTTTCGCGCCAACGGACTTCTCTTGCCAGCTAACGAGAACGCGGCGCTGCGGATCGGGATGCCGCTGCATCGCGGGCCGCATCGACATTATAACCTGGTGGTAATCGCGCGGGTGGGCCGGATCGAGGAAAGCTGGTCTGCCGAGCGGGCTCAGAATCCCGACGCGGCGCTGCGTAGCGCGCTATTCAGGCTCAGCCTGCTGCAAGACGCATTGAGGCGTCGCCTGCTTGCGGAGCGCCGGCGGCTCGTCCTGAACAAGAACGACCCGCTCGGCACCGGATACGATTTTACGGAGCTCGACGCGATGGCCGAACAGCTCTGGAGCGCGCGCTAGGCGATCGGTGCTAGCTGTTCCACGCGGTATAACCGCTCTTGCTGTCCAGCTCGGCCTTGGCGGCGTGATATTCGCGCTCCAGCCGCGCGACCATGTCCTCGACGGTCCCGACCGACTTGACTGCGCCGACACCCTGTCCCGAACCCCAGATGTCCTTCCAGGCCTTCGCCTTCGTGTTGCCGCCGCTGCCGAAGTTCATCTTGGACGGGTCGCTGACCGGCAAGTCATCGGGATCAAGACCGGCGTTTTCGATCGAGGAGCGCAGGTAGTTGCCATGCACGCCGGTGAAGAGGTTGGTGTAGACGATCCCCTCCGCGCTTCCTTCCACGATACCCTCCTTGTAACGCTGATCGGCATTCGCTTCCTCGGTCGCGATGAAGGCGCTGCCCATGTAGGCGAAGTCGGCGCGCATCGCCTGAGCGGCGAGAATCGAATAGCCGTTGGCGATCGAGCCGGAAAGCGCGACCAACCCGTCGAACCACTCGCGGATTTCCTGCATAAGCGCGAAGGGCGAAAGCGCACCGGCATGGCCGCCAGCGCCGGCTGCGACCGGGATCAACCCGTCCGCACCCTTTTCAATCGCTTTCCTGGCGAAGCGGTTGTTGATCACGTCGTGCATGGTGATCCCGCCCCAGTTGCGCACGGCGCTGAAGACTTCCTCGCGCGCGCCGAGCGAAGTGATGATCATCGGCACCTGCCACTTCTCGCAAGTCGCCATGTCGGCCTCGACCCGGTCATTCGACTTGTGAATGATCTGGTTGACGGCAAAGGGCGCTGCCGGACGATCGGGGTTCTCGCGATTATGCTTGGCCAGTTCCTCGGTAATCTGGTGGAGCCATTCGTCGAGCAGCGTTTGCGGCCGTGCATTGAGCGCCGGGAAACTGCCGATGATCCCGGCCTTGCATTGCGCGATCACCAGTTCGGGCCCCGATACGATGAAAAGCGGGGAGCCGATCAGCGGCAGGCGAAGACGATCGAACGGGGCGGGAAGGGCCATAACTTGCTCCAGGATTGCTTGCTCTTGACCGTCGCTTAAGTCGGTCAAACGGCGCTGTCGAGCGGGTGATTCTGTTAGGGTTTGCTAGTGCCGCGATGCCGTAACGTCACCCCTTGGGCAGGATGTGTTCGATGCCGTAAAACCGCGCGGCATTGCCCGCATAGAGCGCGCTTTTCTCATCAGCCGAAGCACCCATGGTGATGCGTTTGAACGCATTCCAGAGCGTCGCGTAATCCGCGCCCCAGTAGTCGACCGGGAAATTGCTTTCGAACATGGCACGCTGCGGTCCGAAGGCCTCGATGCAAGTCTCGATATAGGGCCGCCACATCGCGCCCAAGTCTTCGGAGCCGAATCCGGCAGCCGGCCCTTTCTCGGGAAGCCCGCAAAACGCCATCGCCAGCCCACCCAATTTGACAACGACGTTCTCGCACTTGGCGAGTTCGTGGATGTTGTCGCGCCAGCCGTCGAAGCGCTCGTGCAGCTTGCCCGTGTAGCTCGCGATATTGAGCGGCGTGCCGCAATGGTCGAGGCAGATCGGCTGATCGGGGAAGGCGCGGGCAAGGTCGATCACGTCGGGCAATTGCGGCTCGAGCAGCCAGGCGTCGAAAGTCAGGCCTTTCTTGCCGAGATGCGCAAAGCCTTCGCGAAAACTTGCGTCGCGATAGAGACCTTCGGGAGCATGGAAGGGCGCGCCGAGCACTTCACCATCGGCATCCCAGGCGCCTTGATGACGGATTCCCTTGAAGCGGTCCGGCGATGCCGCCTGCAACCGATCGAGCACAGGCTCGACTCCGTCGCCCAGCGTCAGGTCGGCATGTCCGATGATCGCGGCGCAGGCGCGGAAATCGCCGTAAAGGCCGCTCGCCGATTGTGCGGCGACCCCGTTCACGAACTCGACCTCACCCACGACCTTCATCGCGTCGCTGGCATCGGCGCGATAGAAAGCACCGCACTCCATGAAGACCGTGCCGATGATGTTGTGACCGCTCGTCGTATGGGCGTGAAGTTCGTCGAACGTGTAATAGGCGTTGTCGATCAGGGCTGCGATGAAAGGGTGATGCGGTTCGGGAAAGGCGCCGACCAGCGGGCGCAGGTCCCACAGATGATGATGTGGATCGATGATCGGAAGATCGGGTTCGAGGATCTCTTCGGCCTGGTTTGTCGCTTCACCCATCGCAATTCTTCTCCCTTAATTCCTACCGGATGGAACACATGGAACAGTGTTCAGATAGAGGAAAGTGGGAGCACTCTCGCCTGTTCAAACCGGGGCCCCCTCTCCTTATGCTCGGATCATTCTCCACGACGCGAGAAGTAGCAAGGCCGAATGCGGTAGGAAAGAATGCCGGGGTTTGCTTCAACCTCGGCAGTTTGCGCCGAGGCGCAACCTCTTGAGGGCAGCTTTCCACATCGGATAGCGCCTCTCGGCTTTGGATTTACGCAGTTACCCCTAGAAGAGTGTCTGGCTTTGTTTGGAGGAATGCCGTGGCAGCAACCAGCTCTTGGCGCTTTGCGACCTGCGCGATCGCTGGTTTGCTCCTGGGTTCCGGCTTTGGTGCTGCGACTGCGCGATCAGCCCAGGAACCAGTAGACGTTTTTGCGGAGGAGCCGGGCAGAAACAGCATGCTCGACCTTGCAGAGATGGAGAGGATTTCCCTCGACAGCGTATTCCTGCCGAAGCCGGACATGTTTCCGGTCGAAGCATTGCTCGCCACCCATTTTCAGACCGCTTCCCACGCAGCACCCTGCGATGCGCGCGTTTGTATCGCTGCGCATTCGGCACCCGCCAATCTGCCGGGGCGGCCCGACGACACCCGGTTGGTCCGGCTGGATTTACTCGCATCTCCGGTCGCCCAGCTTCCGGATGGCCCCATCGAACTCGTGCTGGTCATCGATCGGTCGGGATCGATGGAGGATGGCAAGCTGGAGCAGATGAAGCGCGGTCTGCTTACGGCGCTACCGGCGTTGCGGGATTCGGATCGCCTTGCCGTGGTGGCTTTTGGCGAAAGCTCCGAGCTGCTGGTGCCACTGGGCGAGGTAGGGGGGCGACGCGAAAAAATCGTCGATGCGATCTCGTCGCTCGAACCTTCTGGGCTGACCAATCTGGAAGACGGGCTCGACCTCGGCTTCCGTACTGCGATGAAAGGAGCCGCTACTCCGGGACAAGACCGGCGCCTCCTCCTCATTACCGATCAATGGCCGAACCTCGATCCCGCCATGCAAGACGGACTGATCGATCTTGCCAGAGCCGGAGCCGCTCAATCCGTCGGACTATCGACCGTCGGGGTCCACCAGACATTCGACAACGTGCTTGCCATGCGACTTTCAGCCATTCCCGGCGGGCGTTTCCTCGACTGGGCCGAAGGTGAGGACGGTGCAGCGCTGCTCGCGAAGAATTTCGCCAGTCTCGTATCCGACCCGGCCAGAAACGTGCAATTGCACTTTGGTCCGGATGCAGGACAGCGCGTCACCGCGCTCTATGGCGTGCCTGAAGAACTGGTCAGCGTGGAAGACAATGGCCGCGTTTCCATCGCTCTGGGCGGGGGCTTCGTGGAGGCAGGTGATCGCGGCATTTATGCGTCCATAGCGGGTCCCGATGAAGGCGATGCGGGAGGGATGGCAGGGCTCGACGTCAATCTTACGGCTACTCGAGAAGATGGCGCCGAGTTCTCGGTTGCTCCGCAGTTGAGCACGGATATGGCGAAAGGCCAGATGGGCGAGGCACAGGCCATCATCGACACTCACCTGACCGTAACGGGCGCGTTGGAAACCTATCATACCGGCGGGGACATCGCCGAAGCGCGGCAGGAACTCGAACGACTGCAGGAGCGGATGCGCACGCCCCCTTATGGATCGCTGGACGACGAGCGCCAGATCGTCGCCGCGATCGAGCGCAAGTTGAGAGCGATCGAAGAGAATACCGGAAGCCTTGCCTTGCTCGAAGCGATCGCAGGCCGCTGGGAAGTGCTCTCTCAAAAAGGGCTCGCCGGCGCGCGGAAAGGCGACCTGCTGGAACTGACGCGGGAGCGGGAACTGCTGATCACGCGCCGAAGCGGGCCGGGTATGGATGCCACCTCGCGTCAGACCTTTCAGATCACCGGTGACAGGCTGCTGGTGGACGATACCGACCTGTTCTTCAGGATCGAGGCCAAAGGCGATCGGCTCACCCTGCATGATGAGCTCGAAGGTGATCGCCTCCGGCTGAAACGCTTGCCTTAAGCGCCCGCTTTAACCGTCTGCGACCGCGCTGTTCGCCGCGCTCAGCACGGCACGCACGCTGGCTGTCGCAATATCTTCGTCGATCCCGCAACCCCAGATGATCCGGTCGCCCGACTCGCACATCAGATAGGCGGCTGCGCGCGCATCGCGGCCAGATCCCAGCGCGTGCTCGGTATAGTCCAGCACCTTGAGGTCGAGGCCGAAACTGTCCTCCAGCGTCGAGACGACGGACGAGATCAGACCGTTGCCGCGTCCGCTGACGCTCTGTTCCTGCCCCTTGACCGCGATCTTGCCCGAGAAGACGCGCGTACCGTCGGCAGCGCGGCTTTCCTCATAGTCGACGAGCTGGAAATGCTTGTTCTCGGTCTGCACATGGTAGGCCGATTTGAATGCTTCCCAGATGTCGGGGGCGTTAAGCTCACGGCCAAGCTCGTCCGCCATACGCTGGACGTGTTTGGAGAAATCCGCCTGCATTTTCTTCGGCAGCTTGAGACCCTGGTCCTGCTCCAGAACCCAGGCGAAACCGCCTTTGCCGCTCTGCGAATTGACGCGAATGACGGCTTCGTAGTCGCGCCCCAGATCGGCCGGGTCAATCGGCAGATACGGAACGCGCCATTGCTCGTCGTTCTGCTGCGAATGGGCTTCGAAGCCCTTCTTGATCGCGTCCTGATGCGATCCGGAAAAGGCGGTGAAGACCAGTTCGCCGCCATATGGGTGGCGCTGATGAACGGGCAGTTCGTTGCAATATTCGACTGTCTCGATGACCTTGTCGATATCGGAGAAGTCGAGGCCGGGATCGACTCCCTGCGTGTACATGTTGAGCGCGACGGTCACGAGGCAGCAATTGCCGGTCCGCTCGCCATTGCCGAACAGGCAGCCCTCGACGCGGTCCGCGCCTGCCATCAGGCCCAGTTCCGCCGCAGCAACACCGGTGCCGCGATCGTTATGCGTGTGGAGGCTGATGACCGCGCTTTCGCGATTGGGGAGGTTGCGGCAGAAATATTCGATCTGGTCGGCGTAGATATTGGGCGTTGCCGCCTCGACCGTCGCCGGCAGGTTGAGGATGATCGGGCGCTCAGGCGTCGGCTGAAGCACCTCCATCACCGCTTCGCAGACCGAAATGCTGAAATCGAGCTCTGCGGTCGAGAAGGTTTCGGGCGAATATTCGAAGTGCCAGTCGGTGTCGGGACGCTTCGCCGCTTCGTCGCGCAGCACCTTGGCCCCTTCGACCGCGATCTGCCGCACCTCGTCCTTCGACATGCGGAACACGATATCGCGCCATGCAGGGGACACGGCATTGTAGAGATGGACGATCGCCTGCTTCGCGCCTGCGAGGCTTTCGAAGCTGGTGCGGATCAGGTCTTCGCGGCTTTGCGTCAGGACCTGAACGAAAACGTCGTCGGGGATGCGCCCGGATTTTACGAGGCTGGAGATGAAGTCGAACTCGGTCGCGCCCGCGCTCGGAAAACCGACTTCGATTTCCTTGACCCCGATTTCCACCAGCAGGTCGAAGAAGCGGTTCTTCTTCACTGCATCCATCGGGTCGATGATCGACTGGTTGCCGTCGCGCAGATCGGTCGAGAGCCAGCGCGGCGGGCTGGTGATGGTGCGGCCGGGCCACTGGCGGTTCTCCAGCGGAACCTGCGGAAACGGGCGGTACTTGGCGGACGGGTCGCGCAACATGTTGCGTTGAGTGTTCATGGGAATTGGCTTTTCGAAATTGACTGTCAGGGCTGGTGTTCGGTCCCTTGAGCGCGTGGCGCGCTCTTCAAGGCACGCCGCAGGTCACGCCCAAGGGCGTGTAAGTCGCAGGAGTAGTCCGTAGTCGATAGCCATGGGGACTCTATGGTGCCTCGATTGATGCTTGTAAAGCGAAAGCGATGGCCCCATCGCGGGTAATTATGTTTCGCGGCCCAGGGAGAGGACATGCCGGACAACAATCAGCCCGAGAACTCGCTTTACAGTTACATGGGGCTTCACCGCATCGTGAAGATGGACGCCGAGGGCTTCGCTTCTATCGAATACGAAGCGCGGGAAGAGATGTGCCATTCGGGCGGCGTGGTGCAGGGCGGCTTCATCTCGGGCTGGATTGACGCTGCGATGGCACATGCCGCGATGGCCAAGAACGGGCCGGAGATCGTGCCGATGTCGCTTGAGCTGAAGGTCAGCTTCTTCGCGCCCGCGCGTCCTGGCCTGCTTATCGCGGAAGGCTGGGTCGAGCGTCATGGCAAGCGCACCAGTTTCTACGAAGGGCATATCAAGGCGATGGACGGGACGGTGCTGGCCAAGGGCACGAGCACGATCCTGATTGCCGACAAGTCGCGGGTTATCAAGGCTTCCGAGGAGGCACGCCGATGAGCGAAATCAAGCCCTTCAACCTCAAGGTTCACGATACCGAACTCGCCGATTTGCACCTGCGGCTCGACATAGCGCGCTGGCCCGAGAAGGAGGCGGTCGATGATTGGTCGCAGGGCACACCGCTCGCGGCATTGCGCGAGCTCTGCGAGTACTGGCGGCACGGCTACGATTGGCGGCGGTGCGAGGCGCAGCTCAACTCACTCGGCCAGTTCACGACCGAGATCGACGGGCTCGACATTCACTTCCTGCACGTCCGCTCTTCGCGGGAAGACGCAATTCCCCTCATCATCACGCATGGCTGGCCGGGTTCGGTCATCGAATTCATGGGGGTCATTCCCCAGCTGACCGAACCTGAGAATGGCCAGGCGTTCCACGTCGTCGCGCCCTCGCTTCCCGGTTTCGGCTTTTCCGGCAAGCCGAAGCAAACCGGCTGGGGTGTCGAAAAAATCGCGAGCGCCTGGGCCGAATTGATGAACCGCCTCGGCTATGAACGCTGGGTCGCGCAGGGCGGCGACTGGGGCAGTGCCGTGACGACCGCGATCGGCGCGCAGGCGCCCAAGGGTTGCGCCGGGATCCACGTGAACATGCCGATCGGGCGTCCGACCGAAGAGGACATGGCGCAACCGACGCCGGATGAGCTCAAGGCGCTGCAGGCGCTCCAGCATTATCAGGAGTGGGATTCGGGATACTCGAAACAGCAGAGCACGCGCCCGCAAACGGTCGGTTACGGTTTGGTCGATTCTCCGGTCGGGCTGGCCGGATGGATTTTCGAGAAGATGTGGGCGTGGACCGACAATGATGGTTCACCCTTTGACGCGCTGTCCAAGGATCAGATCCTCGACAACATCATGCTCTACTGGCTGCCTGCAACGGGTGCCTCGTCAGCGCGGCTCTATTGGGAAAGTTTCGCCAAGTTCGGGGAGGGCGAAGTTGCCATTCCGGCAGGAGCGAGCCAATTCCCCAAAGAGATCATTCCCGCGCCGCGCAAGTGGGCCGAGCGTCGCTACACCAACCTCGTCTATTGGAACGATGTGGCGAAGGGAGGGCATTTCGCCGCCTGGGAACAGCCCGATCTATTCGTCAGCGAACTGCAGGCCTGTTTCGCCCAGATGGTCTAGCGCCAGCGCAGCCTGTCCGAAGTCAGCTGCTCAACCGAGGTCACGCCCATCAATCGCATTCCGCGTTCGATCTCGTCCTTGAGGATGCCGATCGCGCGCTCGACGCCTGGCTGGCCCGCCGCAGCGAGTGCATAGAGGTATAACCTCCCGCCCGACGCGGCGGTCGCTCCCGCACAAAGGCTCTTGAGCACATGCGTCCCGCGGCGAACCCCGCCATCGACGATGATCTCGATCTCGCCGCCGACGGTATTCACGATCTCGCGCAACTGGTCGAAGGGTGCGCGGCTGCCATCGAGCTGCCGCCCGCCATGGTTCGAGATCATGATCGCATCGGCGCCGATCTCGACCGCCCGGCGCGCGTCATTGGCGCTCATCACTCCTTTCAGGGCGAACTTGCCGCCCCAATCCTGCCTGATCTTCGCCGCCGTGTCCCAATCCATGGACGTGTCGAGCATCGTGTTGAAGTATTCCGCGATACTTACGGCCTTCCCGCTGCCTTCGCTGACATGGGTGTCGAGATTGGGGAGGCGGAATTTCTCGCGCAACAGGTAGTCGAGCGTCCAGCGCGGCCGGGTCGCGTAACTCCAGACAGCGCTGGGCGTAAAGCGGGGCGGAGTGGTGAAGCCGCTGCGCAGACACCGCTCGCGCTTCCCCGAGACGATCGTATCGACCGTCAGCGCGAGCGCGTCGAAACCCGATTGCTGGCACCGCTCGATCATGCTGGCGTTCAGGCCCTTGTCCTTGTGGACGTAGAGTTGGAACAGTTTGGGCCCATCCGTGAGCGCCGCAATTTCCTCGATACTACGCGTCGCGAGGCTGGAAATGCCGAACCACAGGCCAAACTTCTCGGCCGCTCTGGCAACCGCCGTCTCTCCCTGGTGGTGGAAGGCGCGTTGAACTGCCGTCGGGCTGAGCATCAGGGGCAGGGCGCTTTTCCGGCCAAGGATGGTGCAGCTGGTGTCGATCTCGGCCACGCCTGCGAGCACGTCTGGCACGAGGTCGGCGTCGTCGAAAGCCTCGGTGTTGCGCGCCTTGGTCAGCTCGTCATCGGCCGCCCCGTCGATATAGTCGAACACCGGCCACGGCAGGCGTGCCTTTGCCAGTTTCCGGAAATCATCGATATTGTGGCAGTCGGAGAGGCGCATGCACGCCTCATAAGCGGCTAAATCCTGACTTGTCGATGCTGCGCTGCCGGTGTTCTCAGCCGCAACCCACAGAGGTTATGACATTGTCGGCGCCATACATGACATTGAGCCGCTGGGGATTGAGGTCGTCGGTCGTTGCCTCGCCGGGCCCGATCCAGCGCACCGTCACGATCGGCGCGACGGCGGTCATCAATTCACCGCGCGTATCGGCGTCGAGTTCCTGACCGATGTAGGGTGCTGCGAGACGCGAATTGCACTTGTCCGATTCGAGGTCGGGATCGGGCAGATCGGGCGTATCGCGCGAATAATCGCCGAACTCCGCTTCGTCGGCAGGAATGGGCTCGGCCTCTTCGGCCTCTCGGGCATCGCCGCAAGCGGAAAGTGCGGCGGCGAGGGCGAGGGGGATGGGTAGGAATGAATGCTTCATGCCTTCCCAATCCCCAAAGCTTGCCCAGCGTTCCCTTCGGTGATCAGTTCTTGTCCTTAAAGGGATCACTGACGTTCGAACGCGGCGCTAATCTCGAGCTCGACATTGTTGCCAACCAGCGGCGAGAATGTCGTCAGGCCCCACTGCGTGCGATCGATCTGCGCGCGCGCTTCGAAGCCGACCGTTTCAGCCTTGCTCATCGGATTGGTCCCGGCGCCGGTAAAGTCGACCGCCATCGTCACGGGATTGCTCTCGCCATTCATCGTCAGCATTCCGCTCACGATGGCGCTGGTGTCGCCGGTCTGGCGGACATTTGTTGAAACGAAGGTGGCGGCTTGCGGATCAGGTCCGAAAAAATCCGGGTCCGCGCCATCCTTGCCGGGGCGCAACAGGTGTTCGCGAAGGTCCTCGCTCGCGACCGTTACGTCAGCGATCGGGATCGTCACATTGAAGCTCGCATCTTCGACATTCGCCGGGTCGAGTTCCATCGTTCCGCTGATATCGCCGAACAGCCCGATGTAATCGTTGAAGCCGAAATGGTTGATCCTCCACGATACCAGAGTGTGTTTTGGATCGAGCGCATAAGTGCCGCTTTGAACACGCGACACGTCCACAATGCCCGGAAGCTGAGAGGAATCCTGCGCCGAAATTGACGATATCGCCAGAGTGCCACTCGCGAGAAGGGCGAGGGCAAGAACAGATTTTTTCAAGGTAACCTCCGCAATTGCTGGTTCACCAGTATGAACAGCATGAGATTGCGGAGGTTCCTTAGATCACGGTCGTGATCAGTTCTTTTCCTTGTCGACCAGCTTGTTGGCGCTGATCCAGGGCATCATTGCGCGAAGCTCTGCGCCGGTCTTTTCGATCGGATGCGCTTCCGCCGCCTTGCGGCTCGCCTTCAACTCGGGCTGCCCGGCACGGTTGTCGAGGACGAAATCCTTCACGAAGCGGCCACTGGTGATGTCGGCGAGCACGCGCTTCATCTCGGCCTTGGTATCCTCGGTGATAATGCGCGGACCCGTTTTGATGTCGCCATATTCGGCGGTGTTCGAGATCGAATAGCGCATGTTGGCGATGCCGCCTTCATAGAGCAGGTCGACGATCAGCTTGGTTTCGTGGAGGCATTCGAAATAGGCCATTTCGGGGGCGTAACCAGCCTCGACGAGCGTCTCGAAGCCCGCCTGGATCAGGTGAGTGATACCGCCGCAAAGCACCGCCTGTTCGCCGAACAGGTCGGTTTCGCACTCTTCCTTGAAGTTCGTCTCGATGATGCCGCTGCGTCCGCCGCCGACGCCGCTCGCATAGGCGAGTGCGATGTCATGTGCGCTGCCGCTCGAATCCTGGTGGATGGCGATGAGGCAGGGAACGCCGCCACCGCGCTGATATTCGGAGCGCACCGTGTGACCCGGGCCCTTGGGCGCGATCATGATGACGTCGATATCTTGCGGCGCTTCGATCAGGCCGAAATGGATATTGAGGCCGTGGGCAAAGGCGAGCGCGCTACCCGGGCGCATACGGCCCTTTAGATCGTTCTCCCAGATCGCCGCCTGGTGTTCGTCGGGTGCCAGGATCATGAGGATGTCGGCCCATTCGGCCGCATCGCCGTTGGAAAGCACCTTGAAGCCCGCGCCTTGCGCCTTTTTCGCGGTGGCGGAGCCTTCGCGAAGGGCAATGGCGACGTCCTTCACGCCGCTGTCGCGCAGGTTCTGGGCATGGGCGTGGCCCTGGCTGCCGTAGCCGAGTACGGCGATCTTCTTGTCCTTGATGAGGCCCAGATCGGCGTCGGCGTCGTAATAAACTTTCATCGGTGTCTCTTTTCCTTCGGGTATTGTCAGGCGCCTTGAGCGCCGCGCATCATGCCAACCACGCCGCTGCGGCCGACCTCGACGAGGCCGAGACCACGCATCAGCGCGATGAAACTGTCGATCTTGTCCGGCGCGCCGGTCAATTCGAAGACGAAACTTTCGGTGGTGGTGTCGACCACGCTGGCGCGGAAGACGTCTGCGATCCGCAGGGCCTCTACCCGCTGGTCTCCAGTCCCCTGGACCTTCACCAGAGCGAGTTCGCGCTCCACATGCGGCCCGGCCTGTGTCAGGTCCACGACCTTGTGAACTGGCACCAGCCGCTCGAGCTGGGCTTCGATCTGGTCGATCACTTGCGGCGGACCGTTGGTGACGATTGTGATCCGGCTCACAGCGTGGTTTTCGGTGATGTCGGCCACGGTCAGGCTGTCGATGTTGTATCCGCGCGCGGTGAAAAGCCCCGCGATCTTGGCGAGAATACCGCTCTCGTTGTCGACGGTGACGTTGAGGACGTGCCTCTCTGAGGCTGCTGCTTCGATTTTCATGTGTTCAGTGTCCTAGACCAGCGCCTTGGCTTCGTCGTCCATCGTGCCTTCGACCTGATCGCCATACAGCAGCATATCGGTATGCGCCGCACCTGACGGAATCATGGGGAAGCAGTTCGCCTCCTTCGACACGAGACAATCCACCATAACCGGCCCGTCATGGTCGAGCATGGCCTGAATGCCCGCGTCGAGATCGCTCTCGTCATGGATGCGGATACCCTTCCAGCCATAGGCTTCGCACAGTTTAACGAAGTCGGGCAGGCTGTCCGAATAGCTGTTCGAATAACGGCTTTCATAGGTCAGTTCCTGCCACTGGCGGACCATGCCCATGTATTCGTTGTTGAGGATGAAGACCTTCACCGGCAGGCGGTATTGCGATGCCGTGCCGAGCTCCTGGATGTTCATCTGGATCGAGGCTTCGCCAGCGATATCGATCACGAGATCATCCGGATTGCCGAGTTGCGCGCCGATCGCGGCAGGCAGGCCATAGCCCATCGTGCCGAGACCGCCGGAGGTGAGCCACTTGTTCGGCTGATCGAAGCCGAAATACTGCGCGGCCCACATCTGGTGCTGGCCGACCTCGGTCGAGATGATCGGGCTGCGATCCTTGGTCAGCGCGAACAGGCGTTCAACGGCCTTTTGCGGCATGATCATGTCGGATTTTTCCGGGTAGGCGAGACATTCGCGCGCGCGCCATCCGGCAATGCGCGCCTTCCATTCGCCAAGGTCACGCGGCTTGCGCGTACCCCATGCATCGACCAGTTGTTCGAGGACCGTGGCGCAATCGCCCAGAATCGGGAGGTCGACCTGGACCGTCTTGTTGATCGAGCTGCGGTCGATATCGATGTGGATCTTGGTCGAACCCGGCGAGAAGGCATCCAGCCGCCCGGTCACACGGTCATCGAAGCGCGCGCCGATGCAAATCATCAGGTCGCACTTGTTCATCGCCATATTGGCTTCGTAGGTTCCGTGCATGCCGAGCATGCCAAGCCAGTCGGGATGGTCATGCGGGAAGGCACCGAGGCCCATCAGGGTCGAGGTCAGCGGCGCGCCGGTCAGATCCTGCAACTGCCGCAGCAGTTCGGATGCGCGCGGGCCGGAATTGATGACGCCGCCGCCGGTGTAGAAGACCGGACGCTCGGCCTGTTCCATCAGTTCGATCGCTTCCGCGATCTGCTCGGCCGAACCCACCATCTGCGGTTCGTAACGATGCGAGCCCGGCGGAACTGCTGAATCCTTCTGCCAGGGATTGGCGATCTGCACATCCTTGGGAATATCGACCACGACGGGGCCGGGGCGCCCCGTGGTCGCAATGCGGAAGGCTTCCTCCAGCGTCGGTTTGAGGTCGGCGGGCTCCTTCACGAGATAATTGTGCTTGGTGCAGTGGCGGGTGATTCCGACCGTATCGGCTTCCTGAAACGCATCGGTCCCGATCAGCGGGGTAGGGACCTGACCGGTGATGACGACCAAGGGAATCGAATCGAGGAAGGCGTCGGCAATGCCCGTGACGGCATTGGTTGCACCCGGGCCCGAGGTGACGAGAACGACCCCAGGCTTGCCGGTCGAGCGGGCATAGCCTTCTGCTGCGTGCGCGGCTCCGGCTTCATGTCGCACGAGGATATGGCGAATCCGCTCATCACCGAACAGTTCATCATAGATCGGGAGCACCGCGCCGCCGGGATAGCCGAAGACATATTCGACCCCCTGTTCGACCAGGCATTCGACCAGAATTGATGCGCCGCTGCTGCGCTCGCCACTCACGTTATTTTTCCTTCCATGCCCGAGGCAATATCACGCCCTGGCATAACAAAAATAGGGCCCGGTGCAGGGACTGACGCACCGAGCCTTGGACCGCCTCGCTATTCGTTCGAATCTATCGCGTCAACCCCTAAGATTGTAATAATCGTGCGAATTCGGTGCCTATCTGGCAATCCTGTGACTCATTTCGCGCCCAATCTTCAGGGGGCTGGCGGCGAAACCAGGTATATTGCCGTTTCGCGTAATTGCGGGTCGATTGCTGTCCGGCGGCGATGGCATCCTCATGCGAAAGCTCGCCCCGGATTATTGCTGCGATCTCCGGCACGCCTATGGCACGCATGACAGGAAGGTCGGGAGAGAGGTCGCGGGCGAGAAGCGCTTCGATCTCTTCGACGGCTCCCTGGCCGAGCATTTCGAGGAAACGCCGGTCGCACCTTTCGTATAGCCACTCACGTTCGGGCAGTAGGATCAGCGGGTGGAGATCGATCTCGCCCCCGATCCCGCCTTCTTTCCGCGATTGCCATTCGCCGAGCGTCTTTCCGGTCGAGCGGACCACCTCCAGCGCACGGGCGACGCGTTGGCTGTCACCGGGATCGAGCCGAGCGGCGCGGTCTGGGTCTGCCTGCGCGAGTTCCGCATAGGCCTCAGCGGTCGGCAGCCCGCGCACCACTTCGCGAACTTGCGGATCGATCGCCGGGATTGGCGCAATTCCGTCCAGCAGGGTGCGGATATACATGCCGGTGCCGCCGACAAGGATCGGCACTGATCCCGCCTGATGCGCCGCTGCGATCTCCACCTTGGCGCGGTTTGCCCAGTCCGCAGCCGAACAGGCCACTGCTCCGTCCCATTCGAGATAGAGCCTGTGCGGGCATGCTTCGCGTTCTTCTTTGCTCGGCGCGGCAGAGACGATCGGGATATCGCGATAGACCTGCATGCTGTCGGCATTGATAATCACCGCGCTCTTACCGACATGGGCCAGCGCATCGGCAAGTGAAAGCGCCAATCCGCTCTTGCCGCTCGCAGTCGGTCCTGCAATGAGCGCGACCGGCTTATCATTTTGGCCATGCCCCCCGGTCTCGTCAGGAGAAACTGAATTGCTCATCGCCCGTCTGATAGCAGACCCGGCCACATTGGAAACGCGGCTTGAAGCGGCGACGAACGCGCTGGAGGAGCGCGGACTGCGCCTGGCGCTTGCACGCATGCTCGATCATCACGGCGAAGTCGTGCAGCTTTCCCTGCCAGAAGGCGAAGCAAGCGACCTACTGAAGGTTCTCGACGAACATTTCGCGCCTGCGGACATGCTCGTTGCGAAACGCGATTTTGCGACACCGCATCTCTTCATCTCGGACATGGATTCGACCATGATCGGACAGGAATGCATCGACGAGCTGGCCGACTATGCCGGGATAAAGCCGCAGATCGCGGCCATCACGGAGCGCGCTATGCAGGGTGAACTCGATTTCGAAAGCGCACTGCGCGAACGCGTCGCCTTGCTCGAAGGGCTGGGCGAAAGCGCGATCGAGCAATGCCTTGCCGAGCGTATCAAGCCGATGGAAGGCGCGCGCACTTTGGTCGAAACCCTGCGTTCGAAGGGGTGCCGCACCGTGCTGGTGACGGGCGGGTTCCATCACTTCGCCGATCCGGTTGCAGAACAACTGGGCTTCGAACATGTCGTTGCCAATCGCCTCGAAGTCGAAGGCGGCAAGCTAACCGGCGGCCTGATTGGCCCGATCACCGATAGCGGCGTGAAACGCGCAACGCTGGAAGAAGAAATGGGCAAGCTGGGCGCGGGCGCAATTTCGCTTGCGACCGGAGACGGCGCGAATGATGTGCCGATGCTGCAAGCGGCCGATTACGGCGTGGCTTTCCGCGCAAAACCTGTCGCGCGCGATGCAGCAACCGGGCGGATCGACCGCGGCGATCTGACCTCGCTGCTCAAGCTGCTCGACATTCCCGAAAGCGAGTGGATTGCGGGCTAAAGCCAGGTGCTAATCTGCGCGAGAGGCTTCTTGCGCAGCGCATGAGCCGGCACAGTCGCGTCCTCGCTAGGGTGGCCGACCACCACGATCATCAGCGGCTTTTCATGTTCCGGGCGGCCGCATAGATCGCGCAGGAAGCCCATGGGCGAGGGCGTGTGGGTGAGGGTGCTGCAGCCCGCTTCGTGCAGCGTCGCGATCAGCATGCCGCAGGCGATGCCGACGCTTTCGTTGACGTAATAGTTCTGCGTCTTGCCGTCCTCTTGGATCCCGCCCTTTCGTTGGGCGAAGACCACGATCAGCCACGGCGCGGTTTCGAGGAAGGGCTTCTCGGCGTCGGTCCCAAGCGGCGCGAGCGCATCGAGCCAATGTTCGCTGGCCTTGCCGGCATAAAACACGCGCTCCTCCTCTTCGGCGGCTTCGCGGATGGCGCGCTTTTTCTCAGGCGAGGAGACGACGGCGAAGTGCCAGGGCTGGTGATTGGCCCCATTGGGCGCAGTGCCTGCGGCCTCGATCGCTGCTTCTATGACCTCACGCGGCACCGGCTCGTCCGAAAAGTAGCGGCAGCTGCGACGCTTCTTGAGTCGGTCACGCAAGGCCTCGGCGCGTGCGATACTTTCCGCATCGTTGAGAGCGGGAAGCGAATAGGGGATTGTGTCGTGGTCTTTCATGGCCCCTCCTATCCCTCTTTCGCGGGCCGGAGGAAAGGCGTTACGTGGACATGCAATTTACATTGTTGTAAGTTGTTGCCTGCTACGCGATTGCGCCTCTTGAGGAGTTTACCATGGCTGTCATCGACCGACCGCTCTGCGACCCCGATCGCAAGACCTCGGGCTTTCATCCTTTCAAGGTGTTACACCATTTCCGCAAGCTGGTCGCCGACAAGGAAGATACAGAGCAGGTCTTCCACATAATCGAAGCGATGAAGGGCAAGAAGAGCCACCGGCAGGCGTGGGATTTCATCCAGTCGGAAAAGGGCGAGGCGTTCATGCGCAGGGAAGTCGATATTCCCGGCATGCTCGACGATCACGAACGGTGGGCCGATTGCGGACCGAACACCGTCGCTCAGCATTATATCCGTTTCATGAAACGTGAGGGCTTGAGCGCAGCGGGCCTCGTGGAGGAAAGCCACAAGTGGCAGCCTGCCGATCAGCGGATACAGGACAAGACCGAATGGTATTTCGAGCGCCTGCGTGACACGCACGACCTGTTCCATGTGCTCACGACATACGGGCGCGATGCCCTGGGTGAGGCGTGCCTGCTCGGTTACAGCTATGAGCAGAACCACAATCTCGGTATCAAGTTCATCGCCTATGCGGGCGCCAACGAGATCCGCAAATCGACCGGCACCAAGGCACCGCTTTTCAAAGCGGTGAGCGAAGGCCGCAGGCTGGGTCGGGAGGCGGGCCGGATCGCGCATGAGGATATCGAGGCGCTGATGCGCGAGGATATCGACGCGGCCCGCAAGCGGCTGAAGATCGGTGAGCCGGTGGTCTATCGCCAGTGCCTCGCTACGCTGGAGGCAGAGGGCTATCTCGATAGCGACCTCATGCAGCCACAAGATGCTCAGGCGCAGGCAGCCTAGTTCGCAGAGCTAAAGCGACTGCATCGCGCAGTCGCCCCAATCGACCGCCAGATGCCACAGTGCACCGACGCCAAGCGCGCGCACCCACCATTTCGGTACACCCAGCATCAGCAGGTAGGCGACGGCCGCCTCCCACCCATGAAGTAAGTGAAACCCGATGCTGCAGCGATCGGGATCGAAGATCGGATCGGCCAGCAGGTGATCGAAATCGATCAGATTGGCCGCGGCGATGACCGCGCCAGCCGCTTTCCAGTTATCGCGCCACACGATCCACGCGATGGCGAACGGCACCAGCCAGTGCCCGCCGTAATGCAGGATTGGCTGGAGAATCTCTATGCTTCCATCCAGTCGCGGAAGAAGCTTGCGTGCGCTTCGCGCAGATCTGCCAGCGAAACCCCCAGCAGGCTGTCACCGCCGACCGTGCCGATGCGGCGGAACCCAATCTGGGCGGTATCCGCATCGCGCGTGCCCTTTGCGAGCTGCGCGTTCAGCGCTTCTGTATCGGGCACCGAGATCACGTAGCGTCCCTGGTCCTCGCCGAACCACCACTGGGCAAGCGTATAGTCAGGGTTCGTTTCTACCTTTGCGCCGAGGCCGCTTGCCAGTGCCATTTCGGCAAGCGCGACGGCGAGCCCGCCATCGGAGAGGTCGTGCACCGCATTGACCAGTCCATCGTCGATAAGCTCGCGGATGATCTCGCCCGAATTGCGCTCGATGGTCAGATCGGTCGGCGGCGTGCGCCCCTCGTCGCGGCCATGGATCACGTCGAGCCATAGCGACTTGCCGAGATGCGAGCGGGTCGGATCGGGCTTCGCCCAGAATTCCGGCCCGACGAGATAGAGCGTGTCGCCTTCGCTTTTGAAGCCCATGGTCATCATCTTCGAATAATCTTCGATGATGCCGACACCGCCGATTGCGGGGGTGGGCAGGATGGCCGAGCCGCCGCCGGTCGCCTTGCTCTCGTTGTAGAGGCTGACGTTGCCCGAAACGATCGGGAAGTCGAGCGCGCGGCAAGCGTCACCCATGCCTTCGAGGGCATGGACGAACTGGCTCATGATCTCGGGCCGCTGCGGGTTCGCGAAATTGAGGCAGTTTGTCACGGCGAGCGGACGCGCGCCAACCGCGCACAGATTGCGATAGGCCTCGGCAATTGCCTGCTTCCCGCCCTCGTAAGGGTCGGCAAAGACATAGCGCGGTGTGCAGTCGGTGCTGATCGCCAGCGCCTTCTTTGTACTGTGGACGCGCACGACGCCCGCATCGCCACCGGTCTGCAGCGTGTCTGCGCCGACCTGGCTGTCATATTGCTCGGCGATCCAGCGGCGCGAGGCGAGGTTGGGCGATGCCATCAGCTTGAGCAGGTCCGCGCCGACATCCGTACTGTCCGGCACGTCGGTCATCGGCTTGATGCCAGCCCAGTCGGTGTACTCAGCCTTCGAGAGGTAGGGCCGGTCGTACTCCGGCGCATCCGCCGCAAGCGGGCCGAGCGGGATGTCGCAAACCACTTCGCCGCCGAACTCCAGCACCATGTGCTGCGTATCGGTGACTTCCCCGATAACCGCGAAATCGAGCTCCCACTTCTCGAAGATAGCCGCGGCCATCTCTTCCTTGCCGGGCTTCAGCACCATGAGCATGCGCTCCTGGCTTTCCGACAGCATCATTTCGTAGGGCGTCATGCCCTCTTCGCGGCACGGCACCTTGTCCATGTCGAGCCGGATGCCCGCCTTGCCATTGGTCGCCATTTCGACGCTGGAGGAGGTGAGGCCCGCTGCGCCCATGTCCTGGATCGCGACGATTGCATCGGTCGCCATCAGTTCGAGGCAGGCTTCGATCAGCAGCTTCTCGGTGAAGGGATCGCCGACCTGCACGGTCGGACGCTTTGCCTCGGCATCTTCCTCGAAGTCCGCGCTCGCCATGGTTGCGCCGTGAATCCCGTCGCGGCCTGTCTTCGAGCCGACATAGACGATCGGATTGCCGACGCCGGTCGCGGCGCTGTAGAAAATCTTGTCCGCATCCGCGACGCCCACGGTCATCGCGTTGACAAGGATATTGCCGTCATAGGCCGGGTGGAAATTGGTCTCGCCCGCAACGGTCGGCACGCCGACGCAATTGCCGTAGCCGCCGATGCCCGCGACCACGCCCTTGACGAGGTGCTGCATCTTGGGATGGTCGGGCCTGCCGAAGCGAAGCGCATTGGCATTCGCCACCGGGCGCGCGCCCATTGTGAAGACGTCGCGCAGGATGCCGCCAACGCCGGTTGCCGCGCCTTGGTAAGGTTCGATGTAGCTGGGGTGGTTGTGGCTCTCCATCTTGAAGATCGCCGCCTGCCCGTCACCGATATCGATCACGCCCGCATTTTCGCCCGGACCGCAGATAACCCAGGGCGCCTCGGTCGGCAGTTTCTTCAGATGCAGGCGCGAGCTCTTGTAGGAGCAGTGCTCGCTCCACATGACCGAGAATATCCCGAGTTCGACGAGATTGGGCTCGCGCCCCAGCGCATGCAGGACGCGGTCGTATTCTTCGGGAGATAGGCCGTGCTGTTCGACGACTTCGGGTGTGATCTGAGACTCAATCGTAGCCATGCGCGCGCCTTTAGCGGCGCATCGTCGGCACCGCCAGTCCCACCTCGCGTTTATGCCACCTCGTGTCGCCCACCCACCACGCAATTGCGGTGAGCACGCCGAACGCGAGCAGCGCCTGGATGTAGAGGCCAAGGCCTGCCTCGACAGGCTCCGGGCCGAACCAGTTGATGGCCTGGAACAGCAGCATCACGACCAGCAGGATCGCTGCCGGACCGATCGGCCCCTTGGTCCGCTTGATGAACCAGACGAAGGCTCCGATCGTGATGAAAAGCTCCAGTGCGATCGCCGCGACCGGGTAATTCCACAGGCCGAGGCCGAAGGTCCGCTCCCCGCCGGCAATCGTCAGATCCGGGCGATGAGAGATGAAATCGAGCACCCAGTGAGACAGCACGACTGCCGCGCCCAGTATCCCTGCAAAAACGTCCCGCCGCACCGCAACGATCACCAGGCCGAACATTACCGCCCAGACCGCGCTGCCCAGCAGGCTGTGAGTGTAAGGCATGTGGTAGAGATCGAACGGGACCATCTTGGTTGCGCCGGGCTCGATCCGCATCTTCTCGATCCCCACCGCCGCGAAGATGAAGAAAGCCCAGTCGACCAGCTGCGCTCCGATGAAGAGCGTGGCGAGCTTGGGGGCGCGCTCGCTGATGGCCGCTGCCGCAAAAGCAGGTGCGAAGTGTCCGATGAACATGAGCTATCCCGTGACGCGTAGAGTGACAGCTGTGGCGATGGCGCTGGCTGCAGCGGTGGCAACGGCACCCCAGGCAATGTCCATCAGGCTGATATGCGTCGACCAGACCTTCATGACGGCCTGGCTGGTGAGGTCGAAGGTCGCATAGCATAGCGCGCCCAGCATCGCTCCGTTCAACATCGCCGTGACGACGCTACCGGCCTCCAGACCGGGCCGGATGGCAAAATAGACCATGCCGACGAGGTAGATCAGATAAAATGCGATTGCGGGCGCAGCGCGGAATTCCTCCGCCATGATCTCGCCTATCACCGGCCGGTAGAGATTGGGGCCGGCCCAGCGCAGCCAGATTGCATCGAGAATGCCGAAAGCGACCGCGGCGACCACATATGCGACGACGAACTTTATCATTTCTCACCCCGTTTGTTTTGCATAGCCTTGACCGTGTGAGCCGCGCCGGTCAATGCTCCACGCCATGGAGGAGAGCGAACCAATTACCGAAAATGCTTCCGATATTTCGCAGATGAGCTTCGAGCAGGCGCTGGCCGCCCTCGAAGAGATCGTCCAGCAGTTGGAAAGCGGCAGCGTGCCGCTCGACCGGTCGATCGAGCTCTATGAACGCGGAGAGGCGCTGCGCAAGGCGTGTCAGGCCCGGCTCGACAGCGCGCAGCATCGAATCGAGCGAATCGTGACCGACCAATCCGGTGCGCCATCCAGCACGGCGCCGCTCGATTCGGACGGATAGGATCGTGCAAACCGAAATCGATGCAAATTTGCTTGCGGAAGGTCTCGTGCGGGTTCAGCGCGAGGTCGACGAAGTGTTCGACGCGTTCCTCCCTGTCCCGCAGGATTCCCGCGCCCGTCTCGTCGAAGCGATGCGCTATGCCGCGATCGGCGGTGGCAAGCGCGTTCGCCCCCTGCTGCTGGTCAGCACGGCCGAGCTTTTCGGTGTCGATCGCGATGCCGCATTGAGAGCCGCTTGCGCCGTAGAAGCGATCCATGTCTATTCGCTCATCCATGACGATTTGCCGTGCATGGACGATGACGATCTTCGTCGGGGCAAACCGACGGTGCACAAGGAATTCGACGAGGCGACCGCAGTTCTGGCGGGCGATTCCCTGCACGCGCTGGCATTCGAGATTCTCTCCGAACAGGCGACCAGCACCGATCCGTTCATCCGTTCCGAACTGATCGCGACGCTTGGCTCGGCCAGCGGAATGAATGGCATGGCTGGCGGCCAGATGATGGACATGATGTCGGAGGAAGAGGACTACGACCTCCACACCATTACACGTCTCCAGCAATTGAAGACCGGCGCGCTTCTCGCAGCATCGGTCGAGATGGGCGCAATTCTGGGCCGTGTGCCACCCGAAGGGCGCGTTCACCTGCGCAATTACGCCCGCGATATCGGCCTGGCCTTCCAGATTGCCGACGACCTGCTCGACTACGAGGGGGACGAAGAAAAGGCTGGCAAGGCCCTCCGCAAGGACGAGGAACAGGGCAAGGCGACATTCGTCAGCCTGATGGGGGTCGACAAGGCCCGCGAACAGGCGCGTGCGCTGGTCGAGCAGGCGATCGGGCACCTCGCCAGTCACGGGAAGGACGCCGACATGTTGAGAGCGGTCGCACGCTATATCGTGGAGAGGGACAGATGAGCGCGCAGAGAATTGGTATCTATCCCGGAACCTTCGATCCGATCACCCTCGGCCATGCGGACATCATCCGCCGGGGGAGCAAGCTGGTCGACAAGCTGATAATTGGCGTCACGACCAATCCTTCGAAGAACCCGATGTTCTCGACCGAAGAGCGGCTCGCGATGGTCAAGCGTGAGGTTGCGGAACTCGGCCTCGAGAATGTCGAGGTGAAGGGCTTCAACGCGCTGCTTGTGAAGTTTGCGCGAAAGGAAGGTGCGAACGTCCTCGTCCGCGGACTCCGCGCCGTCGCCGACTTCGAATACGAATACCAGATGGCGGGCATGAACCAGCAACTCGACGACGATATCGAGACGGTGTTCCTGATGGCCGACGTCTCGCTCCAACCGATTGCCAGCAAACTGGTCAAGGAAATCGCGCTGTTCGGCGGCGACATCACACCTTTCGTCAGCGCAGCCGTATGCGAAGATGTCATCTCGCGCGTCGAAAAGATCGGCCGACTGGGCGATTATTGATCCCGCGCCAGAACAGCATAGCTGTTGAGGCCGGGTGATCATTCATTGAAGTGACAGTCACGCGGCGCTAGACCGCGCCCACACAGAAATATCAGGTTTCGCGAAGACATATGCTCAAGACCATTTTTGCTGCGGCGGCTTCATTGGCCATGCTTACCGTACCAGGCGTTGCGACAGCGCAGGAAGAGGCGCCGACCGCGCCGCGCGCCTTCAATCCGATCAATTACAATGTCGCAGAAGACCCGGAAAACGTCTGGGTGCTCGACCTCTCCAATGGCGAGCGTGTCTCCATTCGCCTGATGCCGAGCTGGGCCCCGAGCCATGTCGAGCGGATCAAGACGCTGACCCGCCAGGGTTTCTATGACGGCGTGATCTTCCACCGCGTTATCGATGGCTTCATGGCGCAGGGTGGCGATCCGACCGGCACCGGGCAGGGCGGGTCCGAGCTTCCGGATCTCGAGGAAGAGTTCAACCCGATGCCGCATGTCCGCGGTACGCTCTCGATGGCCCGCGCGGCGAGCGAAGACAGCGCCAACAGCCAGTTCTTCATCGTGTTCTACCCGCGTTTCAGCCTCGACAAGCGCTATACCAATCTCGGCCGGGTGATCGACAACATGGCCGGTGTCGACGCGATCGCCAAGGGCGAGCCTCCGGCGAACCCGACACGTATCCTGCAGGCGTCGCTTGCCTCGGACAATCGCCCTGTTCCCGCGGCTGCGCCCGTAGAGCAGGAAGAGGAAATCTCAGCCGACATGCTGAGCGCGCCGATCGAAGAGTAAGGCTTTGCAGGTGGCTGCAAGGCCACTACAGCGCGCCCGATGCGCGTAGACCTGTTTGATTTCGACCTTCCGCAAGAGCTGATAGCGCTGCGCCCTGTGCGGCCGCGCGATGCGGCGCGCATGCTTGTGGTCAAGGGAAGCGATGCTCCGCTTGAGGATCGCGGTGTGCGCGATCTGCCGAGTTTGCTGCGCCCGGGCGATATCCTCGTATTCAACGATACACGCGTCATCCCCGCGCAGCTCGAAGGCAGGCGCGGCGAAGCGAAGATTGGCGCAACCCTGCACAAGCGCCTCGATCTCCGGCGCTGGCAGGCCTTCATCCGTAACGCCAAACGTGTGCGCGAAGGCGACCAGTTGACCTTCGGTGGCGGCGTCACGGCAATAGCGGAAGCGCGCCATGCCGATGGTAGCTTCACTCTGGCTTTCGAGGGGGATGAGCCGGTCGAGGTTTTGCTCGAGCGGGCGGGCACCATGCCGCTTCCGCCCTATATCGCCGGTAAGCGCGGGGTCGATGCACAGGACCGCGAAGATTATCAGACGATGTTCGCGGAAAAGGATGGCGCGGTCGCAGCACCGACCGCTTCTCTGCATTTCACGCCCGAGCTGATTGCCACACTCGATGAAGCCGGCATTGGACGCGAAACGCTCACTCTGCACGTGGGGGCGGGCACGTTCCTGCCGGTCAAGGCGGAAGATACCGACGATCACGCCATGCACGCCGAATGGGGCCGGATCGAGCCGGAGACGGCAGCGCGCCTCAATGCCGCCCGCGCTGCAGGGGGAAGGATCATCGCGGTGGGCACGACCTCGCTGCGCTTGCTTGAAAGCGCGGCCCAAGAGGATGGCACGATCGCGCCCTTTGCGGGTGACACCGCGATCTTCATCACACCGGGCTATCGCTTCAAGGCGGTCGATGGCCTGATGACCAATTTCCACCTGCCCAAGTCGACTCTGATGATGCTGGTCAGCGCGCTGATGGGGCGCGAGCGGATGATGGATGTCTATGCGCATGCCATCGCGCATAAATATCGCTTCTATTCCTATGGTGACTCCTCGCTCCTGCTGCCGTAACTGCGTTGCATGAGCGAACCTATTCTCGAGATTTCGGGCCTCTCGAAAACCTATGCGGGCGGCGTCAAGGCGCTCGACAATGCCGATCTTTCCATTCGCAAGGGCGAGATTTTCGCCCTGCTGGGGCCGAATGGCGCAGGAAAGACAACGCTGATCGGCGCGGTTTGCGGGCTGGTGCGGCCAAGCTCGGGTAAGATCGAGGCATTCGGACTCGACATGGCGCGCGACTGGAGAGCGGCGAGGGCGCGGATCGGCCTCGTCCCGCAGGAACTCTCGACCGACATGTTCGAAAAAGTGGAGCGGGCGGTGGCCTATTCGCGCGGCCTCTTCGGTCATGCCCCCGACAAGGGCCGGATCGAAGAAATCCTGCGCGCGCTCAGCCTTTGGGACAAGCGCGATGCGCGCATCATGGAGCTCTCGGGCGGGATGAAACGCCGCGTGCTTATCGCGAAGGCGCTGGCGCATGAGCCCGACCTGTTGTTTCTCGACGAGCCCACCGCCGGCGTCGACGTGGAATTGCGCAAGGACATGTGGAAGCAGATCGGCATCATGCGCGAGCGCGGCGTCACGATCATTCTGACCACGCATTACATCGAGGAAGCCGAAGAAATGGCGGACCGCGTCGGCGTGATCAGCAAGGGCCGAATTCTCATGGTCGACGACAAGGCGGCGATGATGAAGCGACTGGGCCGGACCGAAGCGCATATCGCGCTTGCCGCGCCGCTCACTGAACTGCCAGACGCCATCGCCAGCTATCCGGTCGAGATCGAGGATGGCGGCATGGGCCTGTGCTATCGCGGCGGGGATGGGACCGGGCGCGGCAAGGAAGAAGTCGCCGAACTGACCAAGGCGCTAACCCGCGCCGGGATCGATTACACCGGGATCGACGTGCGCGAGAGCTCGCTCGAAGAAATCTTCGTCGGGCTCGTTCAGGATGGCGACACTGGCGGATCGACCGATAATCAGGAGGCCGCGTGATGCGTTTCAACTTCCGCGGCACCTGGTCGATCTTCACGCGCGAAGTGATGCGTGCATTTCGCACGGCATTTCAGTCGATCCTAGCGCCGGTTCTCACGACCTCGCTCTATTTCATCGTCTTTGGCGCGGCGATCGGCAATCGCATGCCCGATTTCGGCGGGGTCGATTACGGCGCCTTCATCATACCCGGCCTGCTCATGCTGACGCTACTAGGGGAGACGACCAGCAACGCCAGTTTCGGCATCTACATGCCGCGCTTCACCGGCACGATCTATGAACTGCTTTCGGCCCCCGTTGGAGTGGCGGAGACGCTGATCGGCTTCGTCGGCGCGGCTGCTGCGAAAAGCCTGATCCTCGCCTCGATCATCCTGCTGACAGCGCGCTTGTTCGTCGATTACTCGATCGCGCACCCGTTCCTCGCGGTGATCTACATTATGCTGGTGGCGGCGAGTTTCTCGCTCTTCGGATTTATCCTCGGCGTCTGGGCGGACAATTTCGAAAAGCTCGGCATCATTCCGATGCTTTTCCTCACCCCACTGACCTTCCTTGGTGGCACATTCTACTCGATCGATATGCTGCCCAAGCCCTGGGACACGATCGCGCTCGCCAATCCGATCGTCTATCTGGTGAGCGGACTGCGCTGGACCTTCTACGGTTCGGCAGACGTCGATATCTGGCTATCCTTCGGCCTCACGCTCGGTTTCCTTGCGGTTTGCGTCGCGATCATTGCCTTCATCTTCAAGACGGGGTGGCGCCTGCGCGA
This sequence comes from Altererythrobacter xiamenensis, assembly GCF_900177715.1. Lineage (GTDB taxonomy): Bacteria > Pseudomonadota > Alphaproteobacteria > Sphingomonadales > Sphingomonadaceae > Erythrobacter > Erythrobacter xiamenensis. Next base: position 500,682 of record NZ_FXWG01000003.1, read on the forward strand.
GTGAACCGCTAACGGACGCGCGCAATGAGCACCCGCTTCGACTTCGAAATCCACGCCACCGATGGGAAGGCGCGCACGGGCCGCATCCGCATGCAGCGCGGCGAAATCCGCACGCCCGCCTTCATGCCGGTCGGCACGGCTGCGACGGTCAAGGCGATGAAGCCGGAAACCGTCCGCGAAATCGGCGCCGACATCATTCTCGGCAATACCTACCACCTTATGCTTCGCCCCGGTGCGGAGCGCGTCGCCCGCCTTGGTGGATTGCACCAGTTCATGAACTGGGAACGGCCCATCCTCACCGACAGCGGCGGCTACCAGGTGATGAGCCTCAGCGAGCTTCGCCGGTTGAGCGAAGAAGGGGTCGAGTTTCGCAGCCATATCGACGGCTCGAAGCATATGCTGACGCCGGAGCGCAGCATGGAGATCCAGCGCCTGCTGGGCAGCGATATCGTGATGGCGTTCGACGAATGCCCGCGCGCCGACCAGTCGCGGGACGTTATCGCGAGCAGCATGGAACTCTCGATGCGCTGGGCAAAACGCAGCCGCGAGGGCTTCGACGCGGGCGAGGAACACGCGGCGCGCTCGGCGTTGTTCGGTATCCAGCAGGGCGCGCTCGACGAGGAGTTGCGGCGCATATCGGCCGAGAAACTGACCGAGATCGGGTTTGACGGCTACGCGGTCGGCGGCCTTGCCGTGGGCGAGGGACAGGAGGCGATGTTCGCCACGCTCGAGTTTGCGCCCGGTCAGCTACCCGAAGACAAGCCGCGCTATCTGATGGGAGTCGGCAAGCCGGACGATCTCGTCGGTGCGGTCGAGCGCGGGATCGATATGTTCGATTGCGTGCTGCCAACGCGCTCCGGGCGCAATGGGCAGGCCTTCACCTGGAACGGCCCGCTCAACCTGCGCAATGCGCGCCATGCAGAGGATACCGATCCGCTCGATGAGCGCTGCTCGTGTTCCGTCTGCGGCACCTATTCGCGCGCCTATCTCCACCACCTGCAGAAATCGGGCGAAATCCTCGGCGCCATGCTTGTGACCGAGCACAATCTCGCCTTCTACCAGCAATTGATGCAGGCCATGCGCGATGCGATCGCGGCAGGCACCTTCGCCACATTCGCCAGCGATTTCCGCCGCGACTACCTTAGCAAAGACGATTGATGACCGACCAACTGAAAGCCAAGCTTCCCGATGACTGCACCACCATGGCGGAAGTGCGCCAAGGCGTGGATGCGACCGATCGTGAGCTTGTTGCGCTGCTCGAACGACGCTTCGGCTACATGCGGGCTGCCGCTCGCATCAAGCAGACCCGAGAGAGCGTGCGGGACGAGGCGCGCAAGGCTGCGGTCATCGCTGCAGCGCGCGCGCAGGCCGAAGCTGCCGGGCTTCCGGGAGACGTCATAGCCGAGATGTGGGAAACGCTGGTCGAAGGTTCGATCGCGTATGAGTTCGTGGAGTGGGATCGTCAGCGCGTCTGACTGTCGCCAATCTCCAGAATCGTGCCGCGATAGGGGGTGAACTGGCCGCTCAAATGGTCGAGGAAGCCGGCTCCGATCGAGCACGCGCGCTCCTGAGCCTCCTCAAGCGAAGCGTACCATTTGCCTTTGCGATGCTTGGTAATGAAGCGGTATTTGATCATGGCAAAGACCGAACCGGCCATGCATCATCTGGTTCCCAAGCCTTTGAGAAGTAGTGCAAAAAAAAGGGCGGCCCGAAAGCCGCCCCTTTTGAAATTCGGTTTTCCGACCGGTTAGCGCGAGTAGAACTCGACGACCAGGTTCGGTTCCATGGTGACCGGATAGGGCACTTCGTCGAGCTTCGGCACGCGGGTAAAGGTCACCTTTTCGTTGCCGTCGGTCGAGACGTAGTCCGGAATGTCACGCTCGGGCAGGCTCTGCGCTTCGATCACGAGTGCCATTTCCTTGGCCTTGTTACCGAGGCTGATGACATCGCCCACGTCGCAGCGACGGGACGGGATGTTGCACTTCACGCCGTTCACATAGATGTGACCGTGGTTGACGATCTGGCGTGCAGCGAAGATCGTCGGCGCGAACTTGGCGCGGTACACGATCATGTCGAGACGACGCTCGAGCAGGCCGATCAGGTTCTGGCCGGTGTCACCCTTCATGCGGGTGGCGTCCTTGTAGGTCGAGCGGAACTGCTTCTCGGTGACGTCACCGTAATAGCCCTTGAGCTTCTGCTTGGCGCGAAGCTGCAGGCCGAAGTCGCTCATCTTGCCCTTGCGGCGCTGGCCGTGCTGGCCCGGACCGTAGGAACGCTTGTTGACCGGAGAATTGGGACGACCCCAGATGTTTTCACCCATCCGGCGGTCGAGTTTGTACTTGGCGCTCTTGCGCTTCGACATAAGTCGTATCCTTCAATTTGCTGAGCGAACCCCACTGGCCCGCCATTCAACCCGGCATCGCACCGCTGAAGCTTTCCTTCAGCGCGGCCACCGCTTCACCGGGGTGCGGGGCCAATTCGCGAAGCGCGCACATAGCAGCCGCGCCGTGTAAATCAAGCTTTCTCGTCACCGTCGCGCGGCTTGCGCTCCAGGCTCGACAATACGCCGCGAAGGGTGCGCACTTCGAGGTGGTTCCAGCCCGGCTTGGTCAGCACTGTGCGGAGCGTCTTGCGGGTCGCTTCAGCGCGGCTCTCCGGGAAGAAATATCCCTTGGGTTCGAGCATGCGTTCGAAATGAGCGATCAACCCGTCCAGCTCACCTTGCGGGGCAGGGGGGAGCAGCTCCTCCTGCGTTGGTTGGACCAGTGCTGCCTGCTTCGACCACTCATAGGCGCACAGGATGACTGCCTGCGCGAGATTGAGCGATCCGAACTCCGGATTGATCGGGACAGTCAGTATGGTGCGAGCGAGGGCGACATCCTCGGTTTCGAGCCCGGCAGCTTCCCTGCCGAAGAGGATAGCGCTCTTGCCAGGCTCGGAATGGATCGCCCGGCCCGCTTCGTCGGGGCCGACCACCGGCTTGGTCACGCCGCGCTTGCGGACCGTCGTCGCATAGACATGGGTGCAGTCCGCAACCGCTTCGGCGGTGGTGTCGTAGATCTTCGCCTGATCGAGAACGATGTCCGCGCCCGAAGCGGCAGGACCTGCGGAGGGGTTGGGCCAGCCATCACGCGGAGCGACGAGCCGCATTTCGGTCAGCCCGAAATTGAGCATCGCGCGCGCCGCCTTGCCGATGTTCTCGCCCAGTTGTGGCCGCACCAGAACGATGGCGGGCTGATTGGTTGCCGTCATGGCTTACTTGGCCGCCTGTTCGACCTGCGCGGCTTCATGCACGGTGCTGGCGAATTCCTCGAAATCGCGCGCCTCGCTGAAGTCGCGATAGACCGATGCGAAGCGGATGTAGGCGACCGTGTCGATCTGATGGAGGCCGTTCATCACCATTTCGCCGATGCGCTCTGAACGGATTTCGCCATCACCTGCAGTTTCGACCTGACGCTGGATACCCGAGATCAACTGGTCGATCCGTTCCTGCTCTACCCCGCGCTTGCGGCAGGCGAGGGCGACGGACTGTTCGATCTTGCTGCGGTCGAAGGGTTCGCGCCTGTCTCCGCTCTTTACCACCACCACTTCGCGCAGCTGGACACGTTCGAAGGTGGTGAAGCGAGCGCCGCAGCTCGAACACTGGCGGCGGCGACGAATCGAGGTGCTGTCCTCGGTCGGACGACTGTCTTTGACCTGACTGTCGTCATGGGCACAAAATGGGCAGCGCATGTGTGTTCAGTGGTCCCTCAATTCAGGGGCGGATACGCTTGTAGAGCATGACGCCTGCGCCCGCGACGAGGCCGATCGGCCAGGTCACGACGGGCAGCAGCCCACCAGCCAGCGCGCCGACTGCCGCACCGGTCAGCACCGGCTTGGTCGAGGGGTGCTTCATGCCCTGCTTGGCAATGCCTTTGAGTTCTGCCGCTGCATCGGGCAGCAGTTCGTGGTCCTGGTGTTCAGGGCCCTTGGGGTCTTGGGGGGACATAACTTGGTTCCTTACATGCCCGGGTACACGGGGAAGGCGTCGCACAGCTCGCTGACGCGGCCACGCACGCTTTCCTCTACCTGAGCATCGCCCTCCGGCCCGTTCTTGGCAAGCCCGTCGACCACTTCGGCGATCAGCGCGCCGATCTTGCGGAACTCGGCCGGACCGAAGCCGCGCGTAGTGCCGGCCGGCGTGCCGAGGCGGATACCGCTGGTCACGAAGGGGCTGCGCGTGTCGTAGGGAATGCCGTTCTTGTTGCAGGTGAGCCAGGCACGGTCGAGACCCTTTTCGGCTGCCTTGCCGGTCACGTCCTTGGGTGTGAGATCGACCAGCATCGAGTGGTTATCGGTGCCGCCGGAGACGATCCGCAGGCCGTTTTCCTCGATGCTGGCCGCAAGCGCGCGGGCATTCTCGACCACGGCGCTGGCATAGGCCTTGAACTCGGGGCGCAGCGCTTCGCGGAAAGCGACCGCCTTGGCCGCGACGACATGCATCAGCGGGCCGCCCTGCATGCCGGGGAAGACCGCCATGTTGATCGGCTTGGTAAGTTCCTCGTCATTCCACAGGATCACGCCCGAACGCGGGCCGCGCAGGCTCTTGTGGGTCGTGGTGGTGACGACATGAGCGTGCGGGAAGGGCGAGGGGTGCGCTCCGCCAGCGACGAGGCCGGAAATGTGGCTCATGTCAGCCATGAGATAGGCGCCGACTTCATCCGCGATAGCGCGGAATGCCGCCCAGTCCCAGACGCGCGAATAGGCGGTGCCGCCGGCGATAATGATCTTGGGCTTGTGCTCGCGTGCGGTCGCGGCAACCTCGTCCATGTCGATGCGCTCGTCATCCTTGCGCACGCCATAGGCGACGGGGTTGAACCACTTGCCGCTCATGTTCACCGGCGAACCGTGGGTGAGGTGGCCGCCCGAATTGAGGTCGAGCCCCATGAAGGTGTCGCCGGGGTTGAGCAGGGCGAGGAATACCGCCTGGTTCATCTGCGACCCGGAATTGGGCTGCACATTGGCAAAATTGCAGCCAAACAGCTCCTTGGCGCGGTCTATTGCCAGCGTTTCGACCACGTCGGCATAGTCGCAGCCGCCGTAATAGCGCTTGCCCGGATAGCCTTCGGCGTACTTGTTGGTGAAGACGCTGCCGGTCGCTTCGAGCACGGCGCGAGAGGCGATATTCTCGCTGGCGATCAGCTCGATCTTGTCCTGTTGGCGCTTCAGCTCGCTGCGCACGGCGGCGGCGATTTCGGGATCGGCATCGGCAAGGCTGTCCTGCCAGAAACGCTTCATGATGTCGGTGTCGGTGGAGGCGGCTGTGCTGCTCATGGGTAAGTCTCGATTACTGGAGAGGTTCGATGCGGTCGCCTTCGCCAGGCGGGTCGGACAGTTTGTCCACGCGGCGCTGATGACGACCACCGGCAAACTCGGTTTCGAGAAATGCGGTGACGCAGGCCTTGGCCATGTCGATCCCGATCAGCCGGGCGCCCATCGCGATGCAGTTCGCATCATTGTGTTCGCGGCATAGTTCGGCCGAAACCGGCTCGGACACAAGCGCGCAGCGCAGGGCGGGGTTGCGGTTCACGCTCATCGAAATGCCGATTCCGCTTCCGCACAGCGCGATGCCCCGTTCGGCGGTGCCATCGGCTACGACCCCGGCCAGCTTGTAGCCGAAGTCGGGGTAATCGACGCTTTCCTTGGTATCGGGCCCGAGATCGGCAACCTCATGGCCCTGTTCGATAAGCCAGTCGCGCAGCTCGGCCTTAAGCTCGATGGCTGCATGATCGGATGCTATTGCAATGCGCATGGCACACCTTTGTTGCTAGGAGGGTGCCCAGACGAGCGGCAAACCAGGGCTTGCGCTCCCCGGCGGTACTCCGCCTGTCTCGTCAGTCACGCAAGCGAATCGCGATATATTAAAGCCACTGCCGACTCGCAAGCGGGCAAGGCCAGCTTCCTGTTTACTGATCCAGGAAGCTGCGCATCTTGCGGCTGCGGCTCGGGTGCTTGAGCTTGCGCAGCGCCTTCGCCTCGATCTGACGGATACGTTCGCGGGTAACCGAGAATTGCTGGCCGACTTCCTCGAGTGTGTGGTCCGTGTTCATGCCGATGCCGAAACGCATGCGCAGCACGCGTTCTTCACGCGGCGTGAGCGAGGCAAGCACGCGGGTGACGGTTTCCTTGAGGTTCGCCTGGATCGCGGCATCGACCGGGATCACCGCGTTCTTGTCCTCGATGAAATCGCCGAGGTGCGAATCTTCCTCGTCACCGATCGGCGTTTCGAGGCTGATCGGCTCCTTGGCGATCTTCATCACCTTGCGAACCTTTTCGAGCGGCATCGAGAGACGCGCGGCCATTTCTTCCGGCGTCGGCTCACGGCCTTCCTCGTGGAGGAACTGGCGCGAAGTGCGGACCAGCTTGTTGATCGTCTCGATCATGTGGACCGGGATACGGATCGTGCGCGCCTGGTCGGCGATCGAGCGGGTGATCGCTTGCCGGATCCACCAGGTGGCGTAGGTGCTGAACTTGTAGCCGCGGCGGTATTCGAACTTGTCGACCGCCTTCATCAGGCCGATGTTGCCTTCCTGGATGAGGTCGAGGAACTGCAGGCCGCGGTTGGTGTATTTCTTGGCAATGGAAATCACGAGACGCAGGTTCGCCTCGACCATTTCCTTCTTGGCGATACGCGCTTCGCGCTCACCCTTCTGCACCATGTTGACGATGCGGCGGAACTCTTCGAGCGACATGCCGGTCTGGCTGGCAATGTCGGAAATCTCGGCACGGATGCGGTCGATCGCATCGGCTTCCTTCTCGGCGAAGGCAGCCCACTTCTTGTCCTTCTTGGCGTTTTCCTTGAGCCAAGCATCATCGAGTTCGTTGCCGACATAGGCATTGAGGAAATCGATCCGCTTGACCTTGTGGCGCTCCGCCAGACGCAGCATCTGGCCGCCAAGTGCGGTCAGGCGGCGGTTGAAGGCGTAGAGATTGTCGACCAGAAACTCGATCTTGGTCGCGTGGAACTGCATGCTTTCCACTTCGCTGGTCAGCTCTTCGCCCAGCTTTTCGTACTTGTTTTCCTTCGCCTTCGGGAATTCGTTGCCGGCAGCGAGCGTTTCGACACGCTCGGCCTGCAGCTTCTCGAAAGTCTTGAACAGTTTGGTGATGCGCGCAAAGCGCTCGATCGCGTCGGGCTTCAGAGCGGCTTCCATCTGCGCGAGGGACATGGTGTTGTCCTCATCGTCATCGTCGTCGCTTTTCTTGCTGCCGCCTTCGCCGTCTTCGTCTTCCTCATCGCCGTCTTCGTCGTCGACATCTTCGTCGTCGTCGCGGATCGAAGGGCCTGCGGTTTCTTCGGAAATTTCGCCGTCGTCGTCATCGTCTTCGGCACCTTCCGCGAGCTTGTCTGCCGGCGGTTCCTTCGAAAGCATGGCGTCGAGATCGAGGATCTCGCGCAGCTGCATGTCTTCGTTGTTGAGCGCTTCCGACCACTGGATGATCGCGTGGAAGGTGATCGGGCTTTCGCACAGGCCCATGATCATCATGTCGCGGCCTGCCTCGATCCGCTTGGCGATCGCGATTTCACCTTCGCGGCTGAGCAGCTCGACCGCGCCCATTTCGCGCAGGTACATGCGAACCGGGTCATCGGTACGTTCACCGGTGGCGGGCTTCTTGGCGGCAGCGGGCTTGGCTTCTTTCTTGGCGCCGGTCTTCTTGCCGTCGGCACCGACCTGTATTTCCGCGACTTCGGCTTCCTGCTCGGCCTCGGCTTCGGCTTCCTCGTCGTTCTCGACGATCTGGACGCCCATTTCCGACAGAGCGGTCTGGATATCCTCGATCTGGTCGGGACTCATCTCGCCCGAAGGAAGCGCGGCGTTGAGCTCATCATAGGTGATGTAGCCCTTCTTCTTCGCCTTGGTCATGAGCTTCTTGATCTGCGCCTCGTTGAGGTCGATCAGCGGAGCATCATCCTTGTCGCTTGATTTCGCTTTGGTTGCCATCTGTAACCGTTTCAGTCCGTTTCCAGGTCGGTCACCGGCTCTTCAACCGGTGCGAGATTAGTGTCCAAATCGGCCGCATTTGCGGCCTTCTTGCGTCCGAATGTCTTCAGCCGCTCTTCCAATACGCTGAGCCGTTCCCGCAGACGCGTCTGCTCGGCGAAAGCTTCTTCCGGATCTTCATCGAAACGAGCTCCGGCAGCAGCAAGCGCGGCTTTTAGTGCCGGTCTTTCGACCAGCAGAGATACGGCTTCAGCCAGTTCCTCGCGCGCATCTACCGGGTCTGTGCCCTCTCTGAGGAAGGCGTATCGATAAGGTTCCGGTGGGGCGGGAAGGCCTCGTTCGTCTGATATGGCTTCTTGTGCGCGCGAATCAAGCGTTTCCGCGTAATCGAAAAGCGATTCGACCATCTCTGTGGTTTTCGGGTCGAGCTGAGCGAGGCGACCGAGCGCTTCGGTATGCCGCTCGACTTCGTGCGGGAAGCGGGCGAGCCCTGCAAAAACTGCGCTGGTCAGCGCATCGCGCGCACCGCCCGACATGGCGCTGCGCAGTCGCGCGACGGCGTCGCTCGACAGCGACTTGGGAGCAGCCGTGCGCTGGGAAAATCCGTCCGGCTTCCATTCGCGCTGCGGGCGGGGCGGAAATGCAAAAGCAGAAAAGCGCTCGAGCAATTCGCGCTTGTAGAGCGCGCGAATGTCGGGATGCTCGATCGTTTCGACATGATCGACCAGCCGTGCCTTCAGGCCCGCCTTGTCCTCCGGCGTATTGAGCGGCTGTGCATCGCGCTCGAAACGCCACAGCGTATCGAGCAGGCTGGCGGGATCGGACAGCAGCTTCTCCATCGCGCCTGCGCCTTGCTGCTTTATCAGATCGTCGGGATCGAGCCCGGTGGGCAGACGCACGATCGACAGGCTCTTGCCCGGGCGCAGCATCGGAAGCGCACGAGAAATGGCGCGCATGGCGGCGCGCAGCCCGGCATTGTCACCGTCGAAACACAGCACGGGCACATCGACCATGCGCCACAGCATCTCGATCTGCGTTTCCGTGAGCGCGGTACCGAGCGGGGCAACGGCATCGCCGAAACCCGCATTGGCGAGCGCGATCACGTCCATGTAACCTTCGACCACCACCATGCGGTCGGTCTTGCGACTGGCCGGTCCGGCGCGGTGCAAATTGTAGAGCGTGCGGCCCTTGTCGAACAGCGGGGTGTCGGGCGAGTTGAGGTACTTCGCCACTCCGTCCCGGCTTTCGAGGATACGCCCACCAAACGCGATCACGCGACCGCGCGCATCCTGAATCGGCAGCATGAGCCGGTCGCGAAACCGGTCGTAGGGCGGCTTGTCGTCGACTTCGATGTGGAGCCCGCCCTCGACCAGCATCGGCGCTTCAAACTCGGACAGCGCGCCCTTCAGCGCGACCTTGCTGTCGAGCGCATAGCCGAAGCCGAACTCCTCGACGATGCGGCGGCTGAACCCACGTGAGCGCAAATAGTCTCGCGCGCGCTCGCCACCATCACCATAGAGGTTGGCGACATAGTGCTTCTGCGCCGCCTCCATCACGTCGACGAGGCTGGCGCGTTTTTCGGCACGCTGGGCTTCGCGCGGGTCGGGGCGGGGCACTTCCATCCCCGCCTCGCTCGCCAGCTCCTTGACCGCGTCCATGAAGGGCAGGCCGCGCTGGTCGGTCATCCAGCGGATGACATCGCCATGCGCCTGACAGCCGAAGCAGTGGTAGAAGCCCTTCTGGTCGTTGACGTAGAAGCTCGGCGTCTTCTCGTCATGGAAGGGGCAGCAGGCTTTCCACTCGCGCCCCGCACGCTGGAGCTTGGTCGTGCGCATGATGACACTCGAAAGCGTCACACGTGCACGCAATTCGTCCAGCCATTGCGGGGAAAGTGCCATACTGCCTTATCGCCCTAGAGCGGGCGCCATGTCGAGGGGGAGGGGGCCGGGAGAGCCTGACTCCACAACCTTGTCCCCGACTGGTTCAGCTGAAGCTGGATTTCACCAGTCCGCTGGCGAGGCCCATGTCGAGCGTAGCGCCGTGCCTGGCCTTAAGCTCCGCCATCACGCGCCCCATGTCCCTGATCGATTCGGCCCCGGTGCTCGCCTTGGCTTCCTCGATTGCGGCGCGGGTCTGCGCCTCGTCCATCATCTGCGGGAGGAACTCCTCGATCACCGCGAGCTCGGCCTTTTCCTGGTCGGCCAGTTCCTGACGACCGCCGTCTTCGTACATGGTGATCGATTCGCGGCGCTGCTTGGCCATCTTCTGCAGCACTTCGGTGACGAGCTCGTCGTCATTCTCCGGGGCCTTGCCGGTGCGCGCTTCGATATCGCGATCCTTGATCTTGGCCCCGATCAGGCGAAGCGTAGCGGTGCGTTCCTTGTCGCCTGCCTTCATCGAAGTGACGGTGGCGGTCTTGATATCGTCGCGAAGCATTGGTGGATCCCTTGAGATTCGTTTGAACGGGTAGATTGCCCCGCCAGATAGGGCTTATTCCGAAAAATGGAAATTGTGCCCCGATTAGTCGGTTTTTGGCGCGTATCGCAGTTGACGCGGCATGGCTGGATGGCTAGCGGCTGAGACTTAGCGACATTGCTGGAAAACCCCTTACTCGGAGCGCCCCATGGCCCTTTCCGCCACCACTCCTGCGCAACCCAAAGGTGCGACGGGAGTCCTCGTTCTGGCCGACGGAACCGTTATCTGGGGCAAGGGCTTCGGCGCTGTCGGCAGCGAAGTGGGCGAGGTCTGCTTCAACACCGCGATGACGGGCTATCAGGAGGTGATGACCGATCCCTCCTACGACAGCCAGATCGTCACCTTCACATTCCCGCATATCGGCAATGTCGGCGCGAACGAAGAAGACGTGGAAAGCCGCGGCCTCGGCGCCGTCGGCTGCATCGTGCGCGAGGAAGTGACCCCGCACTCCAATTTCCGCGCGCGTGACGAGTTCGTCGAATGGTGCGCGAAGCATGGCAAGGTCGGCCTCTCGGGCGTCGACACCCGCGCGCTGACCCGCCGCATCCGGCTGAACGGTGCGCCCAATGCGGTGATCGCGCATGATCCGCAGGGCAAGTTCGACATGGTGGCTCTGCTCAAGCAGGCGCGCGAGTTTTCCGGGCTGGAAGGGCTCGACCTCGTCCCGCGCGTCAGCCGTGAGGAAAACGAGGACTGGCGCGGCGCGCATTGGCAGCTCGGCCATGGCTATGGCGAAGGCAACGCCGTGAAGCCGCATGTCGTCGCGATCGATTACGGTGCGAAGGACAATATCTTCCGCAACCTCGTGAAGGCGGGCGCGAAGGTCACCGTGGTGCCCGCGCGCAGTTCGATCGAAGAGATCATGGCGCTACAGCCCGACGGCGTGTTCCTGTCGAACGGTCCGGGGGATCCGGCGGCGACGGGGGATTATGCGGTTCCGGTGATCAAGGAACTGCTGGAACGTGACGTGCCGTTGTTCGGCATCTGCCTCGGCCACCAGATGCTCGCGCTGGCGGCGGGTGCGAAGACGGCTAAGATGCACCAGGGCCACCGCGGCGCGAACCATCCGGTCCAGCGTGTCGGGGAGGGTTGGGGCGAAAGCACCGGCCTCGTCGAGATCACCAGCATGAACCACGGCTTCGCGGTCGATGCGGACACTCTGCCGGCAGGCGTCGAGCAGACCCATGTCTCGCTCTTCGATGGCAGTAACTGCGGGATCAGCATTGCCGGCAAGAAGGCGTTCGGCGTGCAATATCACCCCGAGGCATCTCCTGGCCCTCAGGACAGTTTTTACCTGTTCGAGAAATTCGTGGGGATGCTGGGGTGAACTTGGAGACTACCACTATCCCGAGATTGAAATTTGCCAAACGATGGCAAGTTCAAGCGCGTTGGATAATGTTTGGGGCCATGGGTTGCATTTTGCTGGCCGCGATTTTGGGTAAATTCTGGCTTGCTCTGCTTGCTGTGATGTTCGCAATGCCTGCGGCTTGGCTATTTAATCTTCAATGCCGAAAATGTTCTTGGCCTGTCTATCGAGCATTCGGGAGTGCGAAGCAGAAATATCAGCGGGACCAATTATTGGCGCCACTCAATTCGAAAATTCTTTGGAACCTGCCAGCCGCCTGCACAAAGTGCGGAACAGATTTTTCTGGCACTGATCCGGTGGAAAGTTTTTAATGCCCAAACGCACTGACATCTCCTCGATCCTCGTCATTGGCGCCGGTCCGATCATCATCGGGCAGGCCTGCGAGTTCGACTACTCCGGCACGCAGGCGATCAAGGCGCTGAAGGAAGACGGCTATCGCGTCATCCTGGTGAACTCGAACCCGGCCACGATCATGACCGATCCCGAGTTTGCCGATGCGACCTATATCGAGCCGATCACGCCCGAAATCGTCGCCAAGATCATCGAGAAGGAACGGCCCGACGCGGTGCTGCCGACGATGGGCGGGCAGACCGCGCTGAACTGCGCGCTCAAGCTCGACGAAATGGGCGTGCTCGAGAAGTTCGGCGTCGAGATGATCGGTGCCAAGGCCGACGCGATCGACAAGGCCGAAAACCGCCAGCGTTTCCGCGAGGCGATGGACAAGATCGGCCTCGAAAGCGCGCGCAGCGGCATCGCGAACACCGTGGAGCAGGCACACGCGGTGCTCGAAACCACCGGCCTGCCCGCGATCATCCGCCCCAGCTTCACGCTTGGCGGCACGGGTGGCGGCATTGCCTACAACAAGGCCGAGTTCGAGCGGATCGTGCGCGAAGGGCTCGACGCATCGCCCACCACCGAAGTGCTGATCGAGGAATCGCTGCTCGGCTGGAAGGAATACGAGATGGAGGTCGTGCGCGATCGCGCCGACAATGCCATCATCATCTGCTCGATCGAGAACGTCGATCCGATGGGCGTGCACACTGGGGATTCGATCACCGTCGCCCCGGCACTGACGCTGACCGACAAGGAATACCAGATCATGCGCACCGCCAGCATCGAAGTGCTGCGCGAGATCGGTGTCGAAACGGGCGGATCGAACGTGCAGTTCGCGGTCAATCCGGATGACGGCCGGTTGATCGTGATCGAGATGAACCCGCGCGTCTCGCGCTCCTCCGCGCTCGCGTCGAAGGCGACGGGTTTCCCCATTGCGCGCGTCGCGGCGAAACTCGCGGTCGGCTACACGCTGGACGAGATCACCAACGAGATTACCGGCGCGACGCCGGCCAGTTTCGAACCGACGATCGATTACGTGGTGACGAAGATCCCGCGCTTCGCCTTCGAGAAGTTCAAGGGCGCGAAATCGGAACTCGCCACCGCGATGAAGTCGGTCGGCGAAGTCATGGCGATCGGCCGCAACTTCCAGGAATCGATGCAGAAGGCGCTGCGCGGGCTCGAAACCGGGCTCGACGGCTTCAACCGCGTGACCGAGCTTGAAGGCGTGAGCCGCGAGGTTATCACCGCTGCCCTGTCGAAGCGTACGCCCGACCGGCTGCTCAATGTCGCGCAGGCATTCCGCGAGGGCATGAGCGTGGAGGACATCCACCAGGTGACGTCCTACGACAAGTGGTTCCTGCGCCAGATCGAGGCGATCATTCTTGCAGAAAAGCGGATCAGCGCCGATGGCCTGCCCAATGATGCGGCGGAGCTGCGCCGCCTCAAAGCCATGGGCTTTTCGGACAAGCGCCTCGCGACGCTCGCGGTGCGTTCGGTCGGTGTCGCAGGCGGTATGGCCGAGACACAGGCGCGCCGTTCCGGCCTGTTGCACGATGCGCTGAAGGTCATGGCCGGTGCCACCAGCGAGGACGAGGTGCGGGCGCTGCGCGAAAAGCTGGGCGTGCGCCCGGTGTTCAAGCGGATCGACAGCTGCGCCGCTGAGTTCGAGGCGATCACGCCCTACATGTACTCGACGTACGAAGCGCCGACCTTTGGCGAGCCGGAGAACGAGGCGGACCCGAGCGACCGGAAGAAGATCGTGATCTTGGGTGGCGGTCCGAACCGGATCGGGCAGGGCATCGAGTTCGACTATTGCTGCGTCCACGCCTGTTTCGCACTTGCCGAAGCAGGCTTCGAGACCATCATGGTCAACTGCAACCCGGAAACCGTCTCGACCGATTACGACACGTCCGATCGGCTCTATTTCGAGCCACTGACGGCGGAAGACGTGCTGGAAATCCTGCGCGTCGAACAGTCGAAGGGCGAGCTCGTGGGCGTGATCGTCCAGTTCGGTGGTCAGACTCCGCTGAAACTGGCGCAAGCTCTGGAGGACGCTGGCATCCCCATCCTCGGCACTTCGCCCGATGCGATCGACCTTGCCGAAGACCGCGAACGCTTCGCCAAGCTGGTCCACAAGCTGAAGCTGAAGCAGCCCGACAACGGCATCGCCTACAGCCGCGACGAAGCCGCCGCCGTGGCAGCGCGCATCGGTTATCCGGTGCTGCTGCGCCCGTCCTACGTGCTGGGTGGCCGCGCGATGGAGATCGTCGACAGCGAGGCGCAGCTCGATGACTACATCAAGACGGCGGTCAACGTCTCGGGCGATTCGCCCGTGCTGGTCGACCAGTATCTGCGCGATGCGATCGAATGCGATGTCGACGTCGTGTGCGATGGTCACGAAGTCCGCATCGCGGGCGTCATGCAGCATATCGAGGAAGCGGGCGTCCACTCGGGCGACAGCGCCTGCACGCTGCCGCCATACTCTCTCTCCGCCGATATCGTGGGCGAGATGGAGCGGCAGGCCGAAGCGCTGGCGAGGGCGCTCAACGTCATCGGCCTGATGAACGTGCAATTCGCGGTCAAGGACGGTGAAGTCTATCTGATCGAAGTGAACCCGCGTGCCAGCCGCACGGTGCCCTTTGTCGCCAAGGCGATCGGGCAGCCGGTCGCCAAGATCGCCAGCCGCGTGATGGCGGGCGAGCCGCTGTCGAACTTCGAACCGTTCAAGACCGATCTGCCCTATATGGCGGTGAAGGAAGCGGTGTTCCCGTTCAGCCGCTTCCCCGGCAGCGATCCGATCCTGACCCCGGAGATGAAATCGACCGGCGAAGTCATGGGGATCGATCGCAGTTTCGAAGCGGCTTTCCTCAAGTCGCAGATCGCTGCGGGCATGAATCTCCCTAGCGGCGGAACGCTGTTCGTTTCGGTCAAGAACAGTGACAAGGACCATATCGTGCCCGCAGTGAAGACGCTGATCGAGCAGGGCTTCTCGGTGATCGCCACGGGCGGGACCCAGGCGCATCTTGCCGAACAGGGTCTGCCGGTCGAACGGGTCAACAAGGTGGCGGAGGGGCAGCCGCATATCGTCGACCGGATCATCGATGGCGATGTCGACCTGATCTTCAACACGACCGAGGGCTGGCAGAGCCTGCTCGACTCGAAATCGATCCGCGCATCCGCACTGGAGGAGAAGGTGCCGTACTACACGACGGCCGCCGCTTCCGTTGCCGCGGCGAACGCAATTCGTGCGGTAAACGCAAGCCAGCTTGAAGTCCGCTCGCTCCAGGACTATTATAGCTGAACGAGTTTTAGCGTCCCTCCCGAAATTTCGACCAATCGGTGCCGCTCGGCAGATGCGGTGCTGGTGTCGAAATGTCCCGAATTCCGGGTCGAAAGGGCGGGGCGCGCTGAAGGAAGAACAGGATGGCTACGATGGAAAAGGTTCCGATGCTGGCAGAAGGCTACGAGCGGCTTACGGCCGATCTCAAGGCACTGCGCGCGGAACGCCCGAAGATCGTCGACGCGATCGAGGAAGCGCGCGCGCATGGAGACCTGTCGGAAAACGCGGAATACCACGCCGCGAAGGAACGTCAGGGCCAGGTCGAGGCGCAGATCTCCGAAATCGAGGATCGCGTAAGCCGCGCTCAAATCATCGATCCGGCTTCGCTTTCGGGCGACAAGATCGTGTTCGGCGCGACCGTCACCTTGCTCGACGAGGACGATAAGCCGGTGAAGTACCAGATCGTCGGCCAGACCGAGGCGGAAGCCAGTAAGGGCCGCATCTCCTACAACTCGCCCATCGGCCGCGCGCTGATCGGCAAGGAAGTGGGCGACGAGATCGAAGTCACCGTGCCGAGCGGCGACAAGTTCTACCTCGTCGACAAGATCGAGTTCATCTGACCCTGCAGCGAAGGCGCTCAGTCGAGCGTTTTCGTCATGGCGTAGTTGTGGATCGGTACGCTGCCACCGGCGTACTCGATCGTGAAGTCGCGCCTGTGCGAGACTCGGTAGCCAGCGCGTTGAAAGGCGGGTCGAGCGAGTTCGCTGGCCTCGGTATATAACTTCGAAATGCCCTGCCGCCTCGCGTTGAGGTCTGCCTCGGCCAGAAGCTGCCCGGCCAAGCCGCGCCGGGTATGGTCGGGATGACAATAAAGCATGTCGAGATGCCCGTCGGGTTCGAGCAAGGCGTAGGCAACGGGGCGGTCATTATCGTCAACGGCAATGAATATCAGCGCGCCCTTGGTTGCGCTCGATACGAACCTTTCCGCACCGGGATGCCGGGCCGCCCACGCCATGACTTGCGCGCGCGAGTAGGCGCGCGGCCCTATGGCGTGGATGGCAGCTCCGGTGATTTCGGCCAGTGCGCCGGCATCACCCTCGCGATATTGGCGAATGGCATAGGCCACCGGCTGTCGCGATCGTGCGTGTCAGGCTTCGGGATCGAGCAACTTGTGCAGATGCACGATCACATATTTCATTTCCGCATCGTCGACCGTCCGCTGGGCGTTTCCACGCCATGCTTCGACCGCGCGATCGTAATCGCCATAGACGCCGGCGACGTGCAGGCTTTCCGGATCCTGGAACTCAAGTTCACGCGGATCGGTCACTCGGCCGCCCATCACCAGATAGAGCTGCTGCTTTGTTTCTTTTTCTTCCATTGGAGAAATAATCCTGTCCTTGGGGAGGTATCGCCGCGCACATACGCAAAACGGCGCGACAGGCAAGCCCATCGCGCCGTTTAAAGCGGTGTGTTTAAGGATCAGTGGGTAATGCGCGAGCGCAGGTTACGTACTGTCCGGCCTGCCTTGCGCGAAGCCGATCGTGCTGCGACGCCGGTCCGGTCTGCGGCCTTGTCCGCGAAATACGCGGTGTCACGGCGCGCGCTACGAGCACTAGCGGCCATGCTCTCGCCAAGATCCTCCAGCTTGTCCTGACCGTCGCGAGCGAGGTCTCCGGCGCGGTCGATTGCATGCATCCCATAGGCGAGGGCGGCATCGGCGAACAAGGTGGCGAGCACTCCGCCACGGCGTGCCACGCGGCGGCCCGGCTTGGTCATCGCACCGATGGCGAGGCCGATGGCGATAGCGCCGCCAATGGTCGCAATAGGATGCGCCTTTACGAACTCTGTGGCGCTTTCTGCAGCATCGCGAGCGCGGTCGGCCAATGCACGTTCCTCATTGCGTTTCTCGCCTGCTTCGATCTTTTCGCGCAGTTCGGCGCGTTTCTCATCCGATGTCATCGTTATCTCCAATTATTTGTGCCTTGCTCAACCAATGCGGCGTCACAGGCTATTGTTCCGAAAGGCTTTCGGTCTCGGAACCGTCATCCTCATCTTCGTCGGAGAACAATTCCATGATGGGATTGCGCGCGAACCACAGGACTACCGCGCCGACCAACGCGGCCAGAACACCGCGGTTGTTGTCGGCAGCTTCGCCTGCTCGCTCGAGCACGTCCTTCGCGCCCTCACTAACGGGACCGAACATCCGATCCTTGAGACTTTTGCCCGACAGGTCCTGCTTCAGGTGAGCCATGTCGGCCTTGACCAGGGCACGCGCAGCATCCCGGATCGCCCGATCTTCGCGCAATTGCTGTTTCGAGCCTGCCATCAGTCGCCTTCCTCGAAAGCTTCGCCGATTTCACGCGTTGCGCTCTGTACGCGCAGCAGCATGATGACGGCGAGAAGAAGCAGAACACCGGCGACGATCAATGTCGCGCCCAGGGCGGTGACATAGGGCGTCAGCACGATGACTGCGCCCACCACGAGCGCGATCAGCGCCAGATGGACAAAGCCCAAGGCAAAAATGCCGAAAAGCGCAGCTGATTTCCCGCGATCTGCGGTAAACGCGAGCCGCGCCTTCTGGTAGGCAATCTCCGCCTCGGCGTAGGTCTTGCCGTCTTCAACGAAGGCCGCAATTTCATCAGAAAGTGAAGGTGAAGACGCTCTGGCCTCGCTCGGTTCATCGCCGAGCGAGGCTTCAGATTCATCTGCTCCCGGTTCCTGCCCTACTTGGGACAGGTCATCATCGCGCATGGATTTCCCCCGCGGTTTTCTTAATTATCCGCGGCGGCTGCCCGAGAACATACGTGCGAGAACGAAGCCGAAAATGGCTGCGATACCGACGGCGGTGCCAGGGCTCTTGCGAACGAACTCGCGGGCGTCTTCACCGATCTCGTCAACGCTCTTTGCGTCGAGCTTGGCCGAGGCTTCCTGCAGGCTGCGCGATGCCTTGCGGGCATAATCGCCATACTGTTCGCCGAAGCGGCCATCGATGTCGGTTGCGGTATCGCCCACGACCTTGCCCAGCGACGAAAGTCCGTCACTGACCTTGGTCTTGCCTTCGACGGCGAGTTCGCCCGCCTTGGTCTTGGCTTCGTTTCCGTAATTCTTGGCTTCGGTCATGAGATCACCACTCTTGGTCTTGGCTTGGGCGCGATAGGCGCCAGCACGTTCGCCAGCCTCTGCTCGTAGCGCTGCTGCACCAGCCTTCGCTTCGTCAAGCGCTGCGTTGAAGCGGCTCTTGGCTTCGGCGCGGTTATCGACGGTTTCGGTGGTCGCGGCCGGCACCTTTTTGGACGACGCCTTCTTGCTGGTCGACTTCTTCGGTTTGGTTGCGGTTTTCTTGGTTGTTGTCGCGTCGGACATGATGTGTTTCCCTCTTGCCATAGGTCGTAAAGTTATCTCTCACCGAAACGCGGTTTCGGCCCTCGGAATCACAACGCGGCTTGCGCCCGAGTGTTCCGAGGAATAGAGCGCGCGGCACATCCCATATGGGGGTGTGTTATCCGTTTACAACACCCAGACCATCGGAGCGACCCGAAATGACCGCGATTATCGACCTTCATGGCCGTGAGATTCTCGATAGCCGAGGCAACCCGACGGTTGAAGTCGATGTCCTCCTGGAAGACGGAAGCTTCGGACGCGCGGCGGTTCCCTCGGGCGCGTCGACGGGAGCGCACGAAGCGGTCGAGCTGCGCGACGGCGACAAGAGCCGCTATCTCGGGAAGGGCGTGCTCAACGCGGTCCTCGCAGTGAATACCGAGATCCGCGAACTGCTCGTCGATACCTATGATGCAGAAGATCAGCGCGACGTCGACATGGCGATGATCGCTCTTGACGGAACGCCCAACAAGGGACGCATCGGCGCGAACGCCATTCTCGGCACCAGCCTCGCAATTGCCAAGGCGGCGGCGAATGCACGCGGGCTGCCGCTCTATTCCTATGTCGGCGGCGTTTCGGCGCACGTCCTGCCGGTTCCGATGATGAACATCATCAATGGCGGCGAACATGCGGACAACCCGATCGACATCCAGGAGTTCATGATCATGCCGGTGGGCGCGGGCAGCCTCGCAGAAGCTGTCCGTTGGGGTGCGGAAATCTTCCACACGCTCAAGAAGGGTCTGTCGGACAAGGGGCTGGCGACGGCGGTCGGCGACGAGGGCGGTTTTGCGCCGGATCTCGCCAGCACGCGCGACGCGCTCGATTTCATCATGAAGTCGATCGAGCAGGCGGGCTTCAAGCCCGGTGAAGAGGTGGCCCTGGCGCTCGATTGCGCCTCGACCGAGTTCTTTTCCGAGGGGCGCTACGACATGGCGGGCGAGGGCACCTCGCTGTCGAGCGCAGAGATGGCGCAATACCTAGCCGATCTGTGCAACGACTATCCTATCCGTTCGATCGAGGACGGCATGGGTGAAGATGATTTCGAAGGCTGGAAAATCCTGACCGACCTGATCGGTAGCAAGGTCCAGCTTGTCGGCGACGACCTGTTCGTGACCAATCCCGAGCGCCTTGCGATGGGCATCGAGAAGGGGCTCGCGAACTCTCTCTTGGTAAAGGTCAACCAGATCGGCTCGCTCACCGAAACGCTCGCGGCGGTCGATATGGCGCACCGCGCTGGCTACACCTCGGTAATGAGCCACCGTTCGGGCGAGACCGAGGACGCAACGATCGCTGACCTCGCGGTCGCGACCAATTGCGGTCAGATCAAGACTGGCTCGTTGGCGCGTTCAGACCGGCTCGCCAAGTACAACCAGCTCATCCGGATCGAGGAAGAGCTGGGCGACAACGCGAAATATGCCGGTCGTGGCTGCTTCGGCGCGCTTTCCAGCTAAGGCAGGAACTTGCGCTGAAGATCGTATAGTGCGAGCGCGGCCTTTGCCGCCTCGCCGCCCTTGTCCTTCTGTGCCGGATCGGCGCGGACCAGCGCCTGCTCTTCGTTCTCTACTGTAAGGATGCCATTGCCGATGGCGATGCCGTCCATCGTCAGCGCCATGATCGCGCGCGCGCTCTCGCCCGCGACGATTTCGAAATGATAGGTTTCCCCGCGAATGACGACGCCGATGGCGACGAAGCCGTCATAGCCGCCTCCTTCGACTGCGAGCGCGATAGCGCCGGGGATTTCCAGCGCGCCCGGAACGGTCAGCACCTCTGCTTCGTGACCGGCTGCCTCGAGCGCACCGCGCGCGC
This sequence comes from Altererythrobacter xiamenensis, assembly GCF_900177715.1. GTDB lineage: Bacteria > Pseudomonadota > Alphaproteobacteria > Sphingomonadales > Sphingomonadaceae > Erythrobacter > Erythrobacter xiamenensis. Next base: position 521,302 of record NZ_FXWG01000003.1, read on the forward strand.
CCTCGACCAGCATGTCATTGAGATGCCCGTAGAAACGGGCTTCGACGATCAGGAAACGGGCCATGGGGTCACTCCGGAATGGGATGGTGGTCGACGATGTTGAGGCCATAGCCTTCGATCGCGACGACATTGGGTTGCGAATTGCTGAGCAGGATCATGTCGTGGACGTTGAGATCGGCGAGGATCTGTGAACCGATGCCGACATTGCGAACCTCGTCCTCCGTGCTGTAATCGCCCGTTGCCGAGCGGCCGCGCAATATCACGATAACGCCCGATCCATGCTCGCCGATGGCCTTCATGGATCGTTGCAGGATGCGCTTGCGCGGGCTCTCCTGCCCCAGCACATCATCGAGGATCGAGATCGGGTGCACGCGTGCGAGGGTAGGTTCACCTGGCACCACGTGGCCCTTCTGCAGGACATAGGCTTCGCTGCCATCAACCTTGTTGCGATAGGTCAACAGCCGCCACTGGCCGCCGTAGGAGGATTCGAAGCTGCGCTCGTCGATGCGCTCGACGAGGTGATCGTTGCGCATGCGATATTCGATCAGGTCGCGGATCGTGCCGATCTTGAGATCGTGCTTGCGCGCGAAGGTCACCAAGTCGTCGAGCCGCGCCATCGAGCCGTCTTCGTTCATGATCTCGCAGATCACGCCCGAAGGGTTGAGGCCCGCGAGACGGGAAATATCGACGGCTGCTTCCGTGTGACCGGCGCGTACCAGCACACCGCCATCGCGGGCGGTCAGCGGGAAGACGTGGCCCGGGGTGACGATGTCGTCCGGCCCTTTGGTGGCGTCGATCGCGACAGAGACCGTGCGCGCGCGATCGGCGGCTGAAATGCCGGTGGTGACGCCTTCCTTGGCCTCGATCGAGGTGGTGAAGGCGGTTTGCATGCTCTCCGTATGATTACGGCTCATCGGTTCGAGGCCGAGAGCGTCGACCCGCTTGCGGTCGAGCGCAAGGCAGATCAGGCCGCGGCCATGCGTTGCCATGAAATTGACCGCCATGGGCGTTGCCATCTGCGCAGGGATAATGAGGTCGCCTTCGTTCTCGCGGTCCTCGTCATCGACGAGAATGTACATCTTGCCGTTGCGCGCTTCGTCGATGATCTCCTCGATCCCGACGAGCACGGGGCGTTCATCATTCTGCAGCAGAAACCTCTCGAGTTTAGCGAGAGTGTCTGCGGTGGGATTCCAACCGTCATCGCCGCAATCGCGCAGGGTGTTGGCATGTAGCCCGGCAGCGCGGGCAAGACCTGCCCGGGTAATTTCGCCCGAGGATACCAGGTCGCGAACCTTGTCTATGATCAATGTGCTCATGCGGCCCAACTATCACATCTGAATGTGATTGCAACCTGAGCATTAAGTCAGTGTAATGTGATTAGGTCGCGCTGGGAGAGGAGCAGCAGCGCTTAAAATCGTTGGCATTGGGAGGAAAATGGTGGACGCACTAGGGCTCGAACCTAGGACCCGCTGATTAAGAGTCAGCTGCTCTACCAACTGAGCTATGCGTCCACACGATGCCGGGCATCGGGGGCGTGGCGGCGGCTCCAAGAAGCCATCCGAATCACGCGAGGCGCTGCATATAGCGACTGTCCCGGCAAAGCCAAGGCCAGAAAGTCAGTCCCGCAAAAGAACTTCGTCGAGCACGCCGAATGCTTCCGGGGTCAGCACCACGAGCGAGCCCAGCGGATCGTGCAAATCGGGCTCTATCCGTGCCAGTCCGGCATTCTGCAATTGCCTCAGCAGACGCAGCGCGCGCGGTTGATCGACCCCCGATACCGCATGCAGCTGGCGCAGCGCGGTCGCCTTGCCACTACCCTGCCTTTTTCGCAGCAGGTCAACCAGTCTGAGCAGTTTGCTGGAGGAGTCTGCGGTGTCCTCGCCGTCTGGCCGGGACGAGGAACTCCTGTCCCACGGCATGGCAAAGCGAGGCCACGCCACCTTTCCGATTGCGACTGCGCGCATGCAAGACCCTTGTCATTCTCATGGCCGCGAGGCCCACGACAACTCGCCACGGGTTTCCTGGCAAGCCGACAATCGATCCATACATTCGGTGACTAGCGACCTTTGGAAGGTCGCAGGCAAGCGACCCGAATGAATGAGTTCCGGGTGCCTTGGTGCTGCTTGTGCAGCTTCGTTGGGCACCTTGGGCAAGCTTAGGCGGCGAAAGTTAAGAGGGTGTTGCGGGCGGGACCGGGCAGATTAGCTAGTCAGCCCAGCAGTCGACGTGGGGCTTCACGGTTCCAGCGATTGACCATCATCAAGATGCCCACGCAGATCATGTTGGTGAGCATCGAGGAGCCGCCGTGGCTCATGAATGGCAGGGGGATGCCGACGACGGGCGCAAGGCCCATAACCATCATCAGGTTGATCGAGACGTAGAAGAAGATTGTCGCGACCATCCCATAGGCCAGCAGGTGCGAGAAGCGGTCGGGCGCATCGGCGGCGACCTTCATCCCCCAGCGCAGGATAAGCGCGAAGGCGCCCAGAACGAACAATCCGCCGATCAGGCCCCATTCCTCGGCCATAGTCGCGAAGACGAAATCAGTGTGCGGTTCGGGCAGGTAATTGAGATGGCTCTGGGAACCCTCGTTGAACCCCTTGCCACCGATCCCGCCGGAACCGATCGCAATTTTCGACTGGGTGATGTGATAGCCCGCGCCCAGAGGGTCGCTTTCGGGGTCGAGAAAAGTGGTTACGCGGCGCTGCTGATATTCCTTGAGCGCGAAGAAGTAGGCGAGCGGGACTGCGACCGCTCCAACGCCCGCTCCGATCGCGAACCAGCGCATGGGGAGCCCGGCGAGAAGCATTATGACTGCTCCGCCAAATCCGATCGCGAGCGCCGTGCCCAGGTCGGGTTGCATCAGCACAAGCGCCATCGGCAGTCCGATAATGACCGAGGCCGGTACCAACGCGCGCCAGCTGTTGATCATGCCTGCGGGAAGGGTATCGTAGAAGCGCGCGAGCGTCAGGATCACCACTGGTTTCATCAGCTCGGAAGGCTGGATCCGGATCGGTCCGACCTCCAGCCAGCGCTGGCTACCGCCGCCCATTGCGCCCATCGCCTCCACGGCCATAAGCAGCAAAAGAACGCCGACATAGGCCGGGTAGGTCATAAACTTGACCAGGGGTTTCGGAAATACTGCGATGACCGATGCCATCACGAGGAATATGGCGAAGCGCAGCAGATGCGACGCTGCGAATGGCTGCATCGCACCGCCGGCAGCGGAATAGAGGACGGCCGCGCCGAACCCGACAAGCAGGAACAACGGGATCAGCATCTGCCAAGGCTGGCGTGCTACCGGCTCCGGAACGATGCTGTTCACTCAGCCGAAGCTCCGGCAGGGGTGGCGGAGTTTCCACGAGGCGCTCCGCGCGCCACGGGATCGGGACGTGGTGCAATCGCGTCTTCGGCAATATTTTCCGATTGGGTCGCGGCGATGCGCGCCTCGGCCTCGACCATGTCGAAGATTTCCTCGTCACGCCGGGGCTGCGCCACCACGGTTTCTCCTGCGGCTGCGGCATAGGCGGCGTATTTTGCGTTCAACCGTTCCTGCGCGGTGCCGCCCCACTGTTTTTCATAGGCGTGGAGCGCCTCCATGCCTTTTGCGGGATCGAACATGAAGGTCATCACGTCGCGCGCGATCGGATAGGCCGCACCCGAGCCGCCGCCGTGCTCAATCACGACTGCTCCTGCGTAGCGCGGCTTGTCGAAGGGAGCGAAAAAGATGAAGAGCCCGTGATCGCGGTATTTCCACGGTCCGCTCTTACCATCCGAGAGGTTGAGGCCCACGACCTGCGCCGTCCCCGTCTTCCCTGCCATCAGGACATCTTCCAGCGGCAGGCGGCCGCGGCCAGCGGTACCGGGGCCGTTTACGACATCGCTCATGGCCTGCCGCACATAGGCGACATGTTCGGGCGGAAAGTCGATCTCGTCAAAACCCTTGGGCTTGGTGTTCATGGTGAGCCGCGGCATGACATGCGCGCCGGTCGCGATGCGCGAGGCCATCACGGCCAGTTGCAGCGGGCTGGCCAGCATATAGCCTTGCCCGATGGTCGCGTTGACCGTGTCGAAGGCCTGCCATTCACGGTCGTATTTCTTCTGCTTCCACTCCGGGTCGGGCACGGTCCCGTAGAACTGGCTGGTAACGGGCAGCGGGAATTCCTGACCCATGCCGCAACGTCGCGCCATTGCCGCGATGGGGTCCATCCCGATGCGCTGGGCGAAGTAGTAATAATAGACGTCGCAGCTCTGGTAGATGCCCTTGGCCATGTTGACCGTGCCGTGCCCGCCACGCTTCCAGCAGCGGAAAACGCGATTACCCACGCGCAGCCCGCCGCCGCAAAAGACGGTCTCTTCGGGGTCGAGGCCTTCCTTGAGGAAAGCCATGGAGACCATCGGTTTGACCGTTGATCCGGGGGGATAAAGCCCTTTGAGCACCTTGTTGCGCAGGGGTACGCGCTCATCCTCGCGTAGCATCGAATATTCGACGCTGCCGATACCATCCGAGAAGCTGTTGGGGTCGAAACTCGGCATGGAGGCCATGCACATCAGGTCGCCGGTCTTGCAATCCATCACCACGACCGAGCCGCTCTCGAGGCCAATGCGGCGGGCCGCGTAATCCTGCAGGGGGCCGTCGATGGTAAGCCGGATCGGGTTGCCCTGAACATCCTCCCGGGTTTCGAGGTCGCGCACGATCCGGCCTGAGGCGGTGACTTCCACGCGGCGCGCGCCCGGCACACCGCGCAAGGTCTGTTCGAACTGCTTTTCCAGTCCGTCCTTGCCAATCTTGTAGCCCGGCGTGATGAGGAGCGGATTGCGATCCTCCTCGTATTCCTCGGCCGAGGCTGGTCCGACATAGCCGATCAGATGACCCACGGCAGGTCCGGTCGGATAGAAGCGCGAGAAGCCGCGCTGCGGCACGACACCCTGCATATCGGGCAAGCGAACGCTGATCGCGGCAAACTCCCGATAATTGAGGCCGCTGGCAACCTCGATCGGCTTGAAGCCGCGGGCATTCGCCAGTTCCTGCTTGATGTCCGAAATACGGCCCGCATCCAGGCCGAGCACCTTGCCAAGCTCATCGACGGTCTTTTCGGGATTCTTGAGCCGCTCGGGAATGATGTCGACGCGGAAGTCGGCCCTGTTCGATGCGAGCGGAGCGCCATTGCGGTCGAGGATCCAGCCGCGCCGCGGCGGGATCAGTGTAAGGTTGACCCGGTTGCTCTCGCTTTCCGTCCGATACTTCTCGTTCTCGGCGATGGCGAGATAGCCCAGCCGTGCCGCGAGCAGCACGCCGATACCGCCCATGCCGGCGCTGACCAGAAAGCTGCGCCGCTCGAACTCGTGTTTCAGGATGGAGGCATTGACGATTTGCCGCTTCTTCTTCCGCGGCATAGTCAGATTCTCCAGAAACGCGTCAGGCGCAAGGTATCGAGGGCAGCGACCATGCGCGAGATGATGGGGTAAAGGAGGACGGACAGCAACATTTGCGGCAGAATAGCGAAGAGGAGGTGGATGTTTGGCACAATCCCCGCGGCGGGAATCGCGAGCAGGAGATACAGGACGATGACTATACCTGCGCTGAACCAGTCCTGCCAGAATCCGCGCCACGGGAAGCGCGTTTCGACCAGTTCAAGCGCTATCATGGCGAGCGACCAGAGCAGGATTGCGCTGCCAAACGGCTGACCGCTGAAAAGATCGTCGAAAGCGCCGAGAGGCACTCCGATCCACAAGGGCATGAGACCGGGACGCATCGCTCTCCACGCCAGCAGCATGACAAAGCCGACCGGAGGAATGATCGGCATTCCGACCGCCAGCGGTAGGGCCGGCAGCAACGAGCCCAGCATTATCGACAGATAGGGCAGGGTATAGGCAAGCAGTGCGGACTGTTCGCGGTTCAGCCGTTTCCCATACTGATCGGCGCGCGCGCGAGGATTGATGCGCTCCATCAGCCTTCCGGTTCCTCGTCGCTGACTTCGACTTCAGCGGGTGTGGCGGCGCTTTCGACGGCCTCTTCCTGCCAGATCGGTTCGATCGAAACGAAGTCGGCCGCGGCGGGATCGGCGACGAGGCGCGCAATGGCACCGTCATCGGTAATCTCGGTTGCAATGGCGACCGCAACACCCGGGCGGTAGTAACCACCGGTGCCGCTCGTCACGAAGACGTCGCCTTTCTCGATCGGATTAATGCCGAGGTTGACGAGCCGGATGTTGAGCAAACCATCGCCGCGCCCCTGGGCAAAGGCAACAGTGTCGTCGATGGCGCGCCGAACCGGCAGCACGCTTTCACTATCGGTGAGGAGCAGCACACGGGCGTTGCTTGCAGAAACTTCGAGCACCCGGCCTACGACACCCTTGGGCGAGCGCACCGGCATGCCCGGCTCGACGCCCTTGTCGCGGCCCGCGCCGACATAAGCGAAGCGACGCGCGCTCGACGCGGTCGATCCGACCAGGCGTGAGACAGCGACGGCTTTGACCTCGGTTTCCTGCAGACCCAGAAGCGCGCGCAATCGAAGATTCTCTTGCTCGATCGCATCAGCCTCGGCGAGACGAACACGCGCAAGTTCGAGCTCTTCCTTCAACGCGGAATTCTGTCTGCCCGCTTTGAAATAGCCTGTGATAGTGTCGATCACACCAACGCGCGTATCGCGTGCCACAGCTGTCACCTGCCCCGCCGGCTCAACAACATCGCGGGCACCGCCGCGCAGGCCGTTGAAGGCCGAGGGCTGCCACAGCGATACCCCAAGCAGGACGGCACCGACGAGGGCACCCAGCGCCGCGACCACGTAGCCGGTGAAGATCGAATATTGCGCCCTGCGCGAATGGCCAGTGCGCCGGGATGAGGACGATGCCATGCTCCCGGACTCCTTCAGGTTCCGATCAAGCCGTCATCAGCACGCCGCGATAGATCGGGTCTTCCATGGCGCGGCCGGTGCCGATCGCAACGCAGGAAAGCGGATCTTCGGCGATGCTGACCGGAAGGCCGGTCTCTTCGCGAAGTTGTTCGTCGAGCCGACCGATGAGTGCGCCACCGCCGGTAAGAACGATGCCTTGATCCACGATGTCCGCAGCGAGTTCGGGCGCCGTATTTTCCAGCGCGATGCGGACGCCTTCGACGATTGCGCCGATGGGTTCGCTCAATGCTTCGGCGATATGCGCCTGGTTGATCGTAATTTCCTTGGGCACTCCGTTGACGAGATCACGACCCTTGATCGTGATCGTTTCGCCCACGCCGTCTTCAGGCATCCGGGCGATCCCGTAATCCTTCTTGATCCTCTCTGCAGTGGCTTCACCGATCAGCAGATTGTGGTGTCGGCGGACGTAGGAGACGATCGCCTCGTCCATCTTGTCACCGCCGGTGCGGACCGAGGTAGTGTAGGCGAGGCCGCGTAGCGAAAGCACCGCCACTTCGGTGGTGCCGCCGCCGATGTCGACCACCATCGAGCCAACCGGCTCGGTCACAGGCATGTCGGCACCGATGGCTGCGGCCATGGGTTCGAGGATCAGGTAAACTTCGGAAGCACCCGCGTTCGATGCAGCATCGCGAATGGCGCGCTTCTCGACCGAGGTCGCGCCCGAAGGCACACAGATAACAATCTCGGGATAACGGAACAGCGAACGCTTGCCATGCACCTTGCGGATGAAGTGCTTGATCATGTGTTCGGCGATTTCGATGTCGGCGATGACGCCATCGCGCAGCGGCCGGATCGCCTCGATGCTGTCCGGGGTCTTGCCCATCATCATCTTCGCATCGTCACCCACCGCCTTGACGCGCTTGAAGCCGTCAACGGTCTCGATTGCCACGACGGACGGTTCGTTGAGGATGATTCCCTGGTCTTGCACATAGACCAGCGTGTTGGCCGTACCGAGGTCGATGGCCATGTTTTGCGAACCGAATTTCAGGAGATTGGAAAAGAAGCTCATTTCTTGGTGCAAGTCCGTCGAATGGTGATGGTCAGAATCAAATTGGCGTTAGGGCGCCCGACTGATGACCGAGGTTGCGGGGTGTGCACGCTCTCTAACCAAAGGCGCGGGAAAAGGCCAAAATAATTGTTGAAGGTGAGGGGGATTTTCCACCGCTGGCCTCGATTCTATGCCGTCTGACCGCTAGCCTGCGCCACATGCCGCAAATTCGCCGCCTTCCCGAGAGCCTGGTCAACCGTATTGCCGCCGGTGAAGTGGTCGAACGTCCGGCCGCCGCGCTCAAGGAACTGGTCGAAAACGCGGTTGATGCCGGGGCAACGAGAATCGCGGTCAAGCTGGTCGAGGGCGGGCTCGGCCGGATCGAAGTGACCGACAATGGCTGCGGCATGACGCCGGACGAAATGACGCTCGCGCTCGAACGCCATGCAACCTCGAAACTGCCGGATGAGGCGATCGAGCAGGTCGCGACTCTGGGCTTCAGGGGCGAAGCGCTGCCAAGCATCGCCAGTGTTGCGCGCTTCACGCTCGAAAGCCGTCCGCAAGGTGCGGACACGGGCTGGAAGCGGGTGGTCGACCATGGCGTCGTGGTGGAAGAGGGCCCTGCGGCCTTGCCGCCTGGGACGCGTGTGCGGGTCGAGAACCTGTTTGCGAAAGTTCCTGCGCGCCGCAAGTTCCTGCGCACGCCGCGCAGCGAATATGCTGCCTGTCTCGACGTCGTGCGGCGGCTCGCCATGGCGCGTCCGGAGATCGCCTTCACCCTCGAACACGGGGACCGCAAGATTATCGGTACACAGGCGGACGAGGCTCTGGCCGACCGCGTCTCGGGTATCGTCGCACGCGAACTCAAGGACAATTCGGTCGCGATCGACATGGAGCGCCCCGGTCCGGGCGGCATGATGCGCCTGACGGGCATCGCGGGCCTCCCGACCTACAATCGCGGCGTGGCCGACCACCAGTATCTCTTCGTCAACGGACGCCCTGTGAAAGACCGCTTGCTGGTCGGCGCGGTGCGCGGGGCCTATTCGGACATGCTCGCGCGCGACCGTCACGCGGTGCTTGCGTTGTTCCTCGATCTGGCGCCCGAGGATGTCGATGTGAATGTCCATCCTGCCAAGACCGAGGTGCGGTTTCGCGATGCACGTGGCGTGCGCGGTTTTATCGTCTCTGGCCTGCGTGAGGCGCTTTCGACCGGCGACCGCCGCAGCGCGCAATCGCCCGATGCGGGGGCGATGAGCCGGTGGCAGCAGGAGCCGATGCGCGACGAACCCTCGCCGGCGCTGCATTCGATTTTCACCGGGCGCGACTGGACCGGGCCGAGAGCGGCAGTGAGCGAAGCGCGTTCCGCCTGGCGCGGAATGGAGGCGGGCGTGATGACCGCAGCCCCTGCTGCCGATTCCGCCGCGCCGATGGGCCGCGCGGAAGAGGCAGCGCCGCTGCCCGAGGATGCCGACTATCCGCTCGGCATCGCGCGCGGCCAGGTCGCCAACACTTATATCGTCGCCGAAGCCAAGGACGGGCTGGTGCTGGTCGATCAGCACGCCGCGCATGAGCGGCTTGTGCTTGAAAGGTTACGCGCTGCCGGTGCATCGGAAGCGGTCGCCCGCTCGCAGGCGTTGCTGGTGCCCGACGTGGTCGAGATGGACGAAACGGATTGCGATCGGCTCGAAGCGGCCATCGAGCAGATGGCTGGCCTCGGTCTGGTGATCGAACGTTTCGGTCCTGCGGCCATGCTGGTGCGCGCGCTCCCCCATGCGCTGGCCAAGGCGAACCCGCAAAAGCTGCTGCAGGATATCGCCGACGATATCGCCAATCACGGTGAGGCGTTGCTGTTGGGCGAAAAGCTGGAGTATGTGCTCGCTACCATGGCTTGCCACGGATCGGTCAGGGCAGGGCGGGTCTTGCGGGTCGAAGAGATGAACGCCTTGCTGCGCGAAATGGAAGCAACGCCGCGCTCGGGACAATGCAATCACGGTCGTCCGACCTGGGTGAAACTTTCGATGGAGGACGTCGAAAAGCTTTTCGGTCGCCACTAGTCGCCACAACAAGGAAAACGAGAATGAAACGGATCGCAACCGGTTTGATCAGTGCTGCCATGCTGGCGGCCATCCCAATGCCCGCCCTGGCCGAAAACCCCGACGAGACGGCGCAGATCATCGACGAGGGCCTGGGACAGTCGCAGGTCCAGCAGCTCGCGCATGAGTTGGTCGATCAGATCGGACCGCGTCTTACCAACTCGACCAACATGCGGAGGGCAGAGGCCTGGGCGGTCGAGAAGATGCGCGAACTTGGCCTGCAGAACGTGCGCAAGGAAGGCTTCGAGTTCGGTCGCGGGTGGGATTACATCGCGTCAGACGTGCGCATGATCGCGCCGCGCCCGCTCGAACTCGCCGCTCTGCCCGTCGCCTGGACCCCGGGCACCAACGGCACGATCGAGGCGGAGATCGTCGTCGCGCCAATCGCCAAGAAGGAGCATTTCGAAGCCTATCGCGGCAAGCTGGCAGGCAAGATCGTCCTGATAACCAAGCCGGGTACCGGGGATGAGCCGGGAACCGCGCCGTTCCGCCGGTTGGACAATGGCGAGATCGCCAAGCGCGACGCAATCGACCTGCCGAGCTTCGACCCCGACAGTCTCGAACGGCGTCGCGAGCAGTCGGACTATGCGCTCGAGCTGGACGAGTTCCTGCGCAGCGAAGGAGCGGTTGCCTGGGTCAAGAAGTCATACCGTGATGGCAAGCTGCTCCACGGCACAGGCTATACGTTCGAAAGCGGCAAGACGCCGAGCCTTCCCGGCTTCGAAATTGCCGCTGAAGATTACCGCCGCCTGACGCGTCTTGCCAAAACGGGGCCTGCTCCGCGCCTTTCGCTGATGGCCGAGACGCGCTTCGTCGATGACGACACGCAAGCCTACAACATCATCGGCGAGATTTCCGGCAGCGATCCCAAGGCGGGTTACGTCATGGCGGGCGCGCACTTCGACAGCTGGTTCGCCGCTGACGGGGCGGTCGATAATGGCGCAGGCAGTGTCACCGTGCTGGAGGCAGCGCGCATCCTCAAGGCAATCGGTGCGAAGCCCAAGCGGACGATCCGCTTCGCGCTTTGGGGTGCGGAAGAGCAGGGGCTTCACGGCTCGCTCGCCTATATTCGCCGCCACATGATGGAACGCGAAGGGGAAGAAGGCCTCAGCCCGCGAGAGCTGGGCCGCGAGTGGCGCTACCTCTATCCGGCGACTCCCAAGCCGGGCTATTCACAGATGAAAGCCTATTTCAACATGGACAATGGCTCGGGCAAGTTCCGCGGCATCCATGCAGAGGGGAATGTCGGGGCGGAGAAATTAATGCGCAGCTGGCTCTCACCTTTCGCAGATCTCGGCGCATCGCAGGTGGTTGCCGGCAATACCGGCGGTACCGACCACGTCTATTTTCAGGCGGTCGGACTGCCCGCCTTCCAGTTCGTGCAGGATCCACTCGACTACTTCGCACGGCTACATCACACCAATGCCGACACCTTCGATCACTTGAGGCCCGACGATCTGCGCCAGACCTCGACTGTGATGGCGGGCGTACTGCTGGCGGCGGCGAATGACGAGGATGCGCTGCCGCGCGAACCGATCCCGCAGGCCCCGCAGGATAGCGATCCGTTCGATTACAAATATCCGGACGAGGATTGAGGAGGAGCCATCGATGCGTCGCATAGTTTTTGCACTGTTCCTTCTCCCGGTGCTGGTCGCTTGCGGCGCATCCGAGGCTCCGGAAGAACCGATCGATATGGACAAGATCAACGAGGACGCGATGGGTCCGGTCGATCGCATCGAGCCGGAGCCTCTGACGTTTCGGAAGCTGTCCGAGCATGACCTTCTCGGAGCTGGCTGCAATTTCACGCCGGACGCCAGCGAGGAACCGGTGTTCGTCGTGGACCAAACGCGCGCACATTTCCTGCTCGAAAACCGCCTGGTCGGGATGTCCCCTGATGTGGGTTCAAGAGAACTGCCCTATGGCGTCCGGACCGAATATGACGGCCTGACCCATAGCGCCGAAATCTGGTTGGCGATGGATACCGCAAAGGCGCAGGATTCCGACCAGGCGGCGGACACCGAACAGGCGGCGGACACTGAACAGGCAGCGGACGCTGAACAGGCGCCGGACACTGAACAGGTTCAGTCACCCGAGGTGACCTATTATCGCGGCACGCTGGAAATCAGGGATCCGCGCGGCCGGTTTGCCTATTCGGCCACCGGGCAATGGCAATGCGGGGCCTGATCAATCCTCGATCGAAGCCTCGGGATTGCGCACGGCAATAAGCCCGTTGGACACCATCTCGAGCACGACCTCGTCGTTCTGGTTGAAGACCTGCGCTTTCGATTTGAATATGCCCATGTCGCGGCGTGACTGGCTGCGGCGCTTCTCGATCACTTCGCTTTCGACGCGCAGGGTGTCACCGGGATAGACCGGCTTCTTCCAGCGAAGATTGTCGATCCCGGGGGAACCGAGTCCCGCCTGCTTTGAAGTCTTCATGTTCTCGACCATCATCGCCATGGTCATCGCGCAGGTGTGCCAGCCACTCGCCGAAATGCGCCCGAAATGGGTTTTCGCTGCGGCTTCGTCATCGAGATGGAAGGCCTGCGGATCATACTTGTTGGCAAATTCGAGCACTTCTTCGCGCGTGACCTCGTAACGACCAAAGCTCTGGCGACGCCCGATCTCGATGTCCTCGTAGTAATTCAACGCAACCTCCCTGCGGTTCACAAGGTCGGGCGTATAAGCATCCAGACGGCCATCGCAATCATCGCGAGGTTCTCGCTGAGCGAAATAAAGCCAAGCGGCACGTCGCCGCTGCCGCCGACGCAGGCGCATTTGATGTCGCGCTTCTGCACATAGACCGCATAAAATACGCTGACGGCGCCGATCGTCCCGATCGTGAAGGCCACGGGGATCGATACGACTGGGAGGATGCGACCTGCCATCAGAACCGCGGCAAGGAGCTCGAGATAGGGATAGAGATAGGCGTAGGGCACCCAGCGCATGCCGAGCAGGTCATAGCCGACGAACATGGTCGAGAATTGCTCTACATCCTGCAGCTTGAGCATTGCCAGCATGGCCATCGAGAAGGCGACGAACCATTCGGCGGCGCGAATGGTGAAGGGCGATCCGAACGCAAACATGCTCAGCGACAGCGCCAGGAGAAGACCTGTGGCGAAAACCGCAAGGACGGGACGGTAGCTTTTGCCACCGTCATCCTTCGCTTTGCCGAAATGTTTTCTCAGCGCGTCATAGCCGCCGATTCGCTCGCCACCGATGAACGTCTGCGGCGTAGTTTGCACATCGTGCTTCGCCTTGAAGGCGTCGGTTTCCTCACGCGTGGTGAGGTGATGATCCTCTACCTCGTATCCCTCCTTTTCGAGGAGATATTTGGATTTCGTTCCATAGGGACAGACATGCTTGTCCATCACCATTCGATAGAGTTTTGCGGTTTCGGTCATCACCTCAATATATACCCCTGGGGGGTATGTTCAAGTCACGCGCGATATGCCGGCACGCGGCCTTCGCTGCCCATGTCGGGGATGATGCGATAGCGCGCGAGGATCAGGCTGAAGAGGCCGAAGATCAGCAAGCCGACCGCCACCAGCGTGAAGACGAACCCTTGTCCGGCCAGTGACGCCACGGCGTCGCCCAGCGTCTTGATCTGCCCGCTTCCGCCGGACATGAAACCGGCCTTGAAGAGCGACCAGCCAATGATGGCGAATACCACTGCGCGGGCAGAATAACCGATTCCGCCCAGCAGACGCGTTTGAGACGGGGCGCTGCCCGAAATGCGCGCCATGAAGCTGCCCGTCAGGCCCTTCTTCGCCTGATTGAACGCAGCGAGGAAGAAGGCGATGCCGAGGACGCCCAGGACAAATCCGCCGAACTCGACGGAAAGCACGCCCGCTGCAGCCTCCTGCGCGCCGCCGCCCGATCCGGCGCCTTCGCTGTTGTTGCCGGCAAACTTCCATGCCGAATAGGCGAGGGCGAAGTGGCCGATGGCGCTACCGGCATGGCCGAGGCGTTTGCCCCAGCCGACGGCGTCGCTGCCCTGGTTCTCGATATCGAACAGGAACGAGGAAAGGCGGAACAGGCCATAGGCGATGAGCCCCACGACCATGATCCAGAGGATCACTTCACCGAGGGGAAAATTCTCGATCGCGCGGAAAATGCCGTCAGTGCCCTGACTGATCTGACCCACGCTGGTGAGCGCGATGATGCCGAGCACCGAATACAGCATGGCGCGGCTGAAATAGCCCACGCGTACCAGCCAGCGAAACTTTTCCGATTTATCGACCATGGATGCCTTCCCCAAAGAGTGGTTTGGGGTGGCAACGGGCGAAACGCGCAAACGGTCCCTTAAATTGCGCCTAGACGTTGAACTTGAACAGCATCACGTCGCCATCCTGGACGAGATATTCCTTGCCCTCCTGACGCAATTTGCCCGCTTCGCGCGCGCCGCTTTCGCCGCCGAGCGAAACATAATCATCGTAGGCGATCGTCTCGGCGCGGATGAAGCCCTTTTCGAAATCGGTATGGATTTCGCCCGCGGCCTGCGGAGCCTTCGACCCTTTGGGGAAGGTCCAGGCGCGCGATTCCTTGGGGCCGGCGGTGAAGAAGGTCTGCAGGCCGAGCAGTTCGTAACCGGCGCGGATGACTCGGGCGAGGCCGCTTTCGGTGAGGCCGAGTTCGGCGAGATACTCGGCGCGATCTTCCTGCGGCATGGCCACGAGTTCGGCTTCGATCGCGGCAGAGACTACGACCGCCTGTGCGCCTTCTGCCTCGGCCTTGGCGAAGACCTGCGCCGACAGCGCGTTGCCTTCGGCGGCGTCTTCTTCCGCGACATTGCAAACATAGAGCACCGGCTTGGCGGTCAGCAGCTGGGCCTGCGCAAAGATGCGCGCCTCCTCGTCATCCTTGGGCTCGGTAAGGCGCGCGGGCTTGCCATCGCGCAGCAGGTCGAGCGCCTGGCCGAGCACGCTCGCCATGATTTTCGCTTCCTTGTCCCCGCCGGTCGCGCGCTTTGCCGCGGCGGGCACGCGCTTTTCGAGGCTTTCGAGATCGGCCAGCATCAGCTCGGTTTCGACCACTTCGGCGTCCGCGATTGGGTCGACCTTGTTCGAAACGTGCTGGATGTCGTCATCCTCGAAGCAACGTAGAACGTGGACGACCGCATCGACCTCGCGGATATTGCCGAGGAACTGGTTGCCAAGGCCTTCGCCCTTGCTCGCACCCTTCACGAGGCCCGCGATATCGACAAAGGCAAGCTGCGTCGGAATGATCTTGGCCGAACCTGCAATCGCCGCGATCTTGTCGAGGCGATCGTCAGGGACCGCGACCTGCCCGACATTGGGTTCGATCGTGCAGAAGGGATAGTTTGCAGCCTGCGCGGCCTGCGTTTCGGTCAATGCATTGAAGAGGGTGGACTTGCCGACATTGGGCAAGCCGACGATCCCGCAACGGAAACCCATCGTGAACTCCGGAAATATTGGCTTGGCGCGGCCCTTAGCGGGGAGGGCGGGCGAAAGCTAGAGCTTGTGCACCGCCATGATCAGCGGACCGTAGCCGGAATTGCCGAGCCAGTCGGTCTGCACGCGCGCCGTGACCTCGTTGATCGGGATCTGCGGCTTGTTGCCCGGATGGACAGGCAGGCGCAGCGGGCGCGTCCCCGCAGGCGCCGCAATGAGTCGAGCTATTGCGCGCGGCACGTCCATCGGATCTGCAGTGCGAGTGGTCCCGTCTTCCTTGCCCATGCGCGCGACCTGCTGCGGATAGCCTGCGGCATGAACGCCGGTCAGGCGCTCCTTCAACTGTTCGGAATAATGGTTGCGATTGACCCAGACCTCCGTCGGGTAGCCCCCCGGTTCGATGATCGTCACATCGATATTGTGCGGCACGAGCTCGTAGGCGAGTTGCTCGCTCATCGCCTCAAGCGCGAATTTCGTGGCGGAGTAATGCCCGGAATAGGGCACGATCACGCGTCCCAATTGCGATGATATCTGGAAGATCTGCCCCGAACCGCGTTCGCGCATTCCGGGCAGGACAGCGCGCGTCATGCGGTGCGCGCCAAAGACGTTGGTTTCGAAGATGAGGCGGGTCGCCTCCATGTCCTGCACTTCGACAGGCGAGGTAATCCCGATTCCGGCATTGTTGATCAGCACATCGACCTGCCCGCCGCCGAGGATGCGATCGACGGCAGCCATCGCGTCATCGATCTCGTGATCGAGCAGTACGTCGAGCCGCAGGACATGAATGTCGAGACCATCCCGTTCGGCGAGGGCTATCAGCTCTTCTGCTTCCGGACGCGGCGTGCTGCGCATGGTGGCGAAGACCTTGGCCCCGAGGCGCGCGTAATATTCCGCACCAAGCCTGCCGAAGCCCGACGAGCAGCCGGTAATGAGAATCGACTTGCCAGTGAGGTCGGGCGCGGCAGGCGCGACCATATCGCTCTGTGCGACGCTTGCGGTCGCTGCGAGCGCGCCGGTTGCGGCAGCCCCGGCAAGAAGTTGGCGGCGGTCGATCGATGGCATTGTTGCTCTCCTAAGCCGTGTCGGTTTCCGCAAAGAAATCCAGTTCATGGAGGCGTTTCTGCAGGTACCAAAGGGCAAAGATATCATAGATGGCGTGTGCCAGCATAACGGTCAAAAGGCTGCCCGTTTCCACGTAAACCACGCCGAACAACACGCCGATCGTGAAAATGATACCGGCGACGACCGGTTTCGCCATGTGAACCAGGGCAAAGATTGCCGAGCTTACGAGTATGGCAGCGACGGTCCCGATATAATCGCCGAGCAGTGTCTGAAGCCCGGCGCGGAACAGTGCTTCTTCGCTCACACCGGCGCAGATGGAAATCCACACGATCGCCCATAGTGGAAGCGGATTCTTGAGAAAGGCATAGGTCTTGCCCTGAAAGCGGACGAGCGTGTCGGTGATTTTCGGGAAGGCATAGAAGCTGAACGCTGCGCCCGCGCTCAGCAGGGCACCAAGTGCGATTCCGCGATACCATTCATGTGGGGCAGCGCTCAGAAACTGCGCGGGCTCCCTGCCTGAAAACCACCAGAGCGCAAATCCCAGCCCGGTAAAAAAGGCCGCTTGCAAACCGACAAGCGTGACGAGCTTGCCGAGCGGGATATCAGCCAGATGCACGTTTGAAGTTCGGGACCCGTCGCTCATTGCATCCGGAGCGCGACATCGCTCATGAAGCGGGGATCGTCTCCCTTGGCGAGCCATTCCGCCTCGGCCCCGATTGCCCCGAGCATCTGGACGAGATCGTCCTGCTCGGCCTTGGCGTAATTGCCCAGCACATAGCCCGAAACGCGGTCCTTGTGACCGGGGTGGCCGATACCGATCCGAACCCGCCGGAAGTCCGGGCCGAGATGCTTGTCGATGGAGCGCAACCCGTTGTGCCCCGCGGTTCCGCCGCCCTGCTTCACCTTCACCTTGAACGGGGCGAGGTCGAGCTCGTCATGGAAAACGGTCAGCGCGTCGGTCCCGAGCTTGTAGAAGCGCAGCGCTTCACCCACGCTCCGCCCGCTTTCGTTCATGAAGGTCGCGGGCTTCAACAGCAGGATCTTCTCGCTGCCGATCCGGCCTTCCTGGGCCCAGCCCTGGAACTTCTTCTGCGGCGGTGCGAAGTCGTACATGTCGGCGATGACGTCGCACGCCATGAAGCCGACATTGTGCCGGTGCATCGCATAGCGTGGTCCGGGATTTCCGAGGCCTACCCAAATCTGCATGGGAGGCCCCTAGCGTGGCCCCACGAAAATACAATTGCCGTGCACGATTCCGCTTTGTCCAAACTGAGAATTGGGAGTAATTATCGGGCGATAAATGCGAGCGGGGAACCATGGACTATTTCAAGTTTGCGTCGCTGCCGTTGATAGCACTGCTTTGCGCCTGTGCGACCTACGAGCCTGGCTGGTCCGGGCAGGGGGCAGAGCCGTTCGAAGAAGCTCTTGCAGACTGCCAGAAAACGGCAGCGGAAACTTCCGATCCCGACGCCAGAGATGCTGTCCTCGTGCGATGCATGGCCGAGAAGGGCTGGACGCGCGATTGACCAATGTCTGGGGCAAACAAAAACGCCGGAGTTCGTGAGAACCCCGGCGCCTTGGTGATTGCGTGAAGCAGACAGAGCTTAGTCTTCGCTCTTCTCTTCCTGTTCTTCGGCTGCGTCTGCATCCTCGCCCTGTTCGGTTGCGGGGACTGCATCTGCATCGACTTCTTCGTCCTCTTCGCCTTCAGCGCCTTCGCTCTTCTTGAGAGCGGACGGAGCGACGAGCGTAGCGATCGTGAAGTCGCGATCGGTGATCGCGCTCTCGCTGCCCTCGGGCAGGGTCACTTCGCTGACGTGGATCGAATCGCCGACTTCCTTGCCGGTTACGTCGATTTCGATCTCGTTCGGGATCTTGTCCGCGTCGCAGACCAGTTCGAGCTCGTGACGGACCACGTTGAGAACGCCGCCCTTCTTGAGACCCGGCGAAGCTTCTTCGTTGGCGAAGATAACCGGAACCGAGACTTCGACCTTCGCACCCTTGGCGAGGCGGAAGAAGTCGACGTGTTCGGGACGGTCGGTGACAGGGTGAAGCGCCACGTCCTTGGGCAGGGTGCGGACGGACTTGCCGTCCACTTCGATCGTCACGATGGAGTTCATGAAGTGTCCGGTGCCAAGCTGGCGGACTAGTTCCTTCGCTTCCACGTGGATCATCGTGGGTTCTTCCTTGCCGCCATAGATCACGGCGGGGACGCGGCCTTCGCGACGCAGTGCACGGGAGGCTCCCTTGCCAGCCCGTTCGCGCGTCTCGGCCGGCAGGGTCAGAGCGTCGCTCATGTCACTTACCTTTCGAATTGCATTGGTTTGTCATTCGGTCCGCCACGCCTCCAGGGATGACCATGGCGCCGAAGCGCGGGCCTTTAGTGCGATGCGGCCCGATTGGCAAGCCTGCAGTTGGGTGCGCGAGGTGGCGGGCCTGCTACTGGATTCGCGAGACGGTAAAGCCGCGCTCTTCCAGCATGGCCTTGAGCCCGTCAGGCCCGACCAGGTGCGCAGCACCAACCGCAACGAAGGGTAGCCGCCCCTGATCCATGACCCGCACGAGGTCATCCGTCCAACGCCTGTTGCGTCCGGTCAGAAGGGCTTCGCGCAATTCGGGATCGGCGAGAATTCCGCTTTCGCTGGCTTCGACCAGCGCCTCGACATCGCCCGCGAGCCAGGCGCGGCGCAGCTCTGCGGGATCGGCCGTGCGGTTTTCGACTTCTTCGACGACAGCGATAAGGAGGTCTTCCTGTTCGCTCTCGGGCAGTTGGTCGAAGATGCCCAGTTGCACCTCGGCTCCCTCGAACTCGCGAATTTCGCGTCCGGCGAATGCTGCGATCATCGCGCGATCGGCGCCGTTTTCGCTTTTGCCGCTTTCGACAAGGCGGGCGAGCATCAAAGCAGCCGCCCAGGTCTCGATCCGGTGAAAATCGGCCTCGCTGAAGTCGGAACGTTCGATCAGCCGGACGAGGTCGGGCCGGGCGGAGGGTTCGACCCGCAGGGAAAGATCGGGCTGCTCCCCACCGATCGCGAGCCTTGAAAACGTTTCGGCGAGGCCCGCGCTATCGGCAAGGTCTGCGATCTCCACCATCAGCAGGTCGGCCGCGTCGATCCTGTCTTCCAGCGTGCCGGTGCGCCAGCGCGTTCCGTCAGGCAGCGAATGGATCGTCCCGAACAGCCAACCGCGCACCGCGCCGCCGCGGTCCGAAACCTCGTACAGCAGCGGCGTCGGTGCAGCGCCATCTGACGCGGTTTCGGCCACATCCTCCCCGCAGGCACCGAGCATGGCCCCGAAGGCAAGGAGGAGCAGCCAGCGAAGCATCTACTGAACGCGTTGCGTCACGATGCCGAGATCTTCGAGAGCATCCTGGACGCTCTCTTCGCCCGCAAGGTGACCTGCGCCGACAGCGATGAATACGGTACCCGGAGTATCGAGCCGCTCGTCGATCCAGTTCGCCCAGTTGCGATTGCGCGCATAGAGCAGCTGTTCGGCGAGCGTCTTGTCGGTCATGCCTTCGTTCATGAGCTTTGCCAGATCATCGGCATCGCCCTCGAGCCACTCGGCTACCATCGCATCGAGCTGGCTCTTGATCTCGTCCACATTGTCGGCCGTCTCGACAAGAAAAGCGATCTGCGATTCCTGCGGCAACCCGTCGAACAGGCCGATCTGGAACTCGATGGTTTCGAGCGCGGCACGATCCTTCTCGCCTGCCTGATCGATCAGGATCTTCTCGACCCCTGCATCGGGCGAATAGCCCTGCTGCATCAGCGGCAGCATGGTCAGCACCATGCCGGCATACCACGGCTCGAACCGGTCGAAGGCGGCGGCGGGCATGCCGAGCTTGCCCAGCGCGGCTTCGTAGGTCGCTTTCTGCTCTTCATCGAGCAGCGAACGCAGGGTGGTATCGGCAGGCAGGATGCCCTTGGCGCCGACCAATTGGACCATCTTCGCCTCGACGCTGTCGTCCATCAGGATTTCGGTCACGATCGAATCCGAAGAGCCGAGCGCGTCGCTGATCGACGAGTTGAGCCAGTTCACCTCCTTGGGCAGCGCATGAACCGTGCCGAAGAGGTAGATCGTGGTGTCCTCGTCCGCGACTTTCCACATGGCGGGTGTGCCGGTTTGAGTTTCCCCGCCAACAGCAGCCTCGACCGCGTCTCCAGCAGCTTCGACATTGGCGGCAGCGTCGGCGGCGGCTTCGACCTCCGCGGCAGCGGCGGCCTCTTGCTCGGCATGGTGATCGGCGAGGGCCGGACCGGAGAACAGAACGGAGGACGCGCACAGCGCCGCAGCGAGCGATTTCGTGAATGTTTTCATGGAAGACAGTCCTTGGATCAATTGCTTTAATGCTAGCTGAAAAGGTCGCGCCTGTCGCCCTGCAATTTGCAAACTCCTACGTGCGACCGACCATAACCGACGGACAAGTGCTGCACTGCGGCATTGACCCTCTCGGGGCGTTGCGCCAAAGCGCGCGGCATGACAGCTGAGCCCGCCCGGAGAGATCCGACCAAGTCCTTCCAGGACATGATCCTGACGCTCCATGACTTCTGGAGCGCCCAAGGATGCGTCATCCTGCAGCCCTATGACATGCGCATGGGCGCGGGCACTTTTCATACCGCTACCACGCTGCGCGCGCTCGGGCCGGAGCCGTGGAATGCGGCCTTCGTCCAGCCGTGCCGCCGCCCGACCGATGGCCGATATGGCGAGAACCCGAACCGGCTGCAGCATTACTATCAGTATCAGGTAATCCTGAAGCCGAGCCCGCCCGACATTCAGGAGCTTTATCTCGAAAGCCTGCGCCAGATCGGGATCGACCCGCTCAAGCACGATATCCGCTTCGTCGAGGATGACTGGGAATCGCCCACGCTCGGCGCCTGGGGGCTGGGCTGGGAAGTCTGGTGTGACGGGATGGAAGTCACCCAGTTCACCTATTTCCAGCAGATGGGCGGGTTCGACTGCAAGCCGGTCGCGGGTGAGCTGACCTACGGGCTCGAACGCCTCGCCGTGTACATCCAGGGCGTCGACAATGTGTACGACCTCGCGTTCAACAAGCAGGGCGTGAGCTACGGTGATGTCTTTCTCGAAAACGAGAGGCAGATGTCGAAGTGGAACTTCGAAGTCGCCGAAACAGACGCGCTGTTCGACCTGTTCAACAAAGCAGAGGCCGAGTGCAAGAATGCGCTCGCGCATGACGTGCCGATCGCCGCCTACGAACAGGCGGTGGAGGCGAGCCACATCTTCAACCTGCTGCAAGCGCGCGGCGTGATCAGCGTGCAGGAACGCGCCAGCTACATGGGCCGCGTCCGTGACCTCGCTCGCGGATCGTGCGAAGCGTATATGGCGAAGGAAGCGCCCGTCTGGGCCGAGAAATATCCGGAGTGGTCGAAATGAGCGACTTCCTCCTCGAACTCCGCAGCGAAGAAATCCCCGCCCGGATGCAGGCGGGCGCCCGCGCAGAGCTGGAAAAGCTGTTCCGCCGCGAAATGGACGCTGCTGGTGTCGCGACAGGCGAGATCACCGTGTGGTCGACCCCGCGCCGCCTTGCGCTGATCGCGCGCGGCCTTCCCGAAGCGACCGAGGCCGTGCGCGAAGAAGCCAAGGGCCCGCCCGAGGGTGCGCCCGATCAGGCCATCGACGGTTTCTGCCGCAAGAACGGCGTCACACGCGACCAGCTGGAACTGCGCGACGTCAAAGGACGCAACACGTATTTTGCCGTGATCGAGAAACCGGGGCAGGCGACGAAAGACCTGCTGGCTGACGCCATTCCGGCAATCATCCGCGACTTCGCCTGGCCCAAGTCGATGCGCTGGGGCGCGGACTCGATCTCGACCGAAAGCTTACGCTGGGTGCGTCCGCTATCGGGCATCGTTGCGCTGCTCGGCGATGATGTGATCGAATGCGAAGTGCATGGCGTGACGAGCGGCGCTGTGACGCTCGGCCATCGCTTCCACCATTCGGGCGACATCACGATCGGCAATGCCGACGACTATGCGATGAAGCTGCGCGCGGGCCATGTGATCGTCGATCACGAGGAGCGGCAGGACGCGATACGTACCGGCGCGAAACAGGTTGCCGAAGTGGCTGGCCTCAAGCTGGTAGAAGATGAAGGTCTGGTGATCGAGAACGCGGGCCTGACCGAATGGCCAGTGCCGCTGCTCGGCCGATTCGATGAGGACTATCTCGATGTTCCGCCAGAGGTCATCCAGCTGACCGCGCGCGTGAACCAGAAGTATTTCGTGTGCGAAGACAGCGCCGGAAAACTGGCGAACGCCTTCATCTGCACCGCCAATATCGAGGCGGTCGATCCGGCTGTTGTGGTCGACGGCAATCGCAAGGTGCTCGCGGCGCGGCTGTCCGATGCGCGCTTCTTCTGGGAACTCGATCAGAAGACGACGCTCGCGGACCATGCGGAAGGCTTAAAGCGCATCACCTTCCACGAGAAGCTGGGCACCGTGGCCGACAAGGTCGAGCGCGTGGCCAAGCTTGCGCGCTGGCTCGCGGAAGAGAAGATCGTTGCAGCCGATCCCGACCTCGCCGAACAGGCGGCGCGGCTTTCCAAGGCCGACCTCGTCACAGAGATGGTCGGCGAGTTTCCCGAACTGCAGGGCCTGATGGGCGGATATTACGCCGAGAAGGAAGGTCTGCCGCAGGAAGTCAGCGACGCGATCCGCGATCACTACAAGCCGGTTGGGCAGGGCGACGAAGTGCCGACCGCACCGGTCACCGTGGCGGTGAGCCTCGCGGACAAGCTGGATACCTTGGTGGCATTCTTTTTATCTGGCGAACAACCAACTGGATCGAAAGATCCTTACGCGCTGCGACGGGCAGTCATTGCCGTTTTACGGATTATTTCTGAGAATAATCTGCGCTTCAGAATGCAAGGAGCCATTTATCAGGCGGCGCGGTGGCTGTTAGAACAGGGGCCAGGTGACGACGAGTATGCCATTCACTTTCTAATCTACGCACGCGATTTCGTGTGGACTTCGCGGATGATCATGGAAGCTGAGGATATCGGGGACAATATCGCCTCGAAGGGTCAAATTGGCTACACGCGGACCAATTGGTATCTCGGTCTTGCCTCACTTCCGACTTTCTTCGCCGACCGCCTCAAGGTTCAGCAGCGCGAAGCGGGCATCCGTCACGACCTGATCGACGCCGTGTTCGCACTAGGTGGTGAAGACGATCTCGTCCGTCTGCTCGCCCGCGTTCACGCGCTCCAGTCCTTCATGGAGACAGACGACGGCGCGAACCTGCTCGCGGGTTACAAGCGCGCGGCCAACATTCTCAAGAAAGAAGATTGGGACGGCCAAGCCTCTTCCGAACCCGAGCATACCGGTGAGGAAGATCCGCTGGCGCTCGCCGGCAAGCCCGAGTTCGACGAGGCGATGGCCAGCCACATGGGGAACGATGCTGGCGGCAACGGCCTTTCCTACTCGCCCGAACCGAGCGAAAAGGCGCTGATCGATGCGCTCGACAGCGCGGAACCCAAGGCCGCGGCAGCCGTAGAGGCAGAGGACTTCGCCGCGGCAATGTCCGCGCTGGCTTCCCTGCGCGCACCGATCGACCGGTTCTTTGAAGACGTGATTGTCAACGCCGAAGAAAAGCATGTGCGCGCAGCCCGGCTCGACCTGCTAGCGCGCTTCCGCGATGCGGTGCACCAGGTCGCGGATTTTGGAAGGATCGAGGGCTGAGAGCGGGTTTCTGTTGGTAAAGTGTCAAGCTGATCCAACAGACAAAATCTATGATCTTTCAGCGAGTTATAGAGAGTATTGAACTTGACGCGCTGTCAATTGTGTCAAGTTTGTAGGAGATAGAAGAGTGAAAACGGTCTACACCTTTGGCGGAAACGCCCCGCATGACGACCCGCGGCAGAAGGACAAGACCGTTACCGGCGGCAAGGGCGCGAACCTTGCCGAAATGGCCTCGATCGGCCTGCCGGTCCCTCCCGGTTTCACCATCACCACCGAAGTCAGCGTTCAGCACCTGAACGGGGAGGACATTCGCCCACAGCTTGAAGACAAGGTGGCGGACGCGCTCGCCCATATCGAGCAAACCGTCGGCAAGACATTCGGCGATGCCGCCGATCCGCTGCTCGTCTCGGTCCGCTCGGGTGCACGTGTCTCCATGCCCGGCATGATGGACACGGTGCTCAACCTCGGCCTCAATGACGAGACGGTGGCGGGGCTCGCGAAGGTGTCGGGCGATGAACGCTTTGCCTGGGACAGCTATCGCCGCTTTATCCAGATGTATGCGGATGTGGTGCTCGGGCTCGATCACGGGTTGTTCGAGGAAGCGCTCGAAATCGCGAAGGAAGACAAGGGCTTCTACGCCGATACCGAGATGGAAGCCGACGACTGGAAGACGCTGGTCGCGGAATACAAGCAGATCGTCCAGGACGAGCTTGGCGAGCCATTCCCCGCCGATCCGCTCGACCAGCTATGGGGCGCGATCATTGCCGTATTCGCAAGCTGGGACAGCGAGCGGGCCAAGATCTACCGCCGCCTGAATGACATCCCTGCCAATTGGGGCACGGCCGTCAACGTGCAGGCGATGGTGTTCGGCAACATGGGCGATACCTCCGCAACGGGCGTTGCCTTCACCCGCGATCCGGCGACCGGTGAGCGCGCCTATTACGGCGAGTATCTGATCAACGCGCAGGGCGAGGACGTGGTGGCGGGCATCCGCACGCCGCAATATCTGACCAGGGCTGCGCGCGAGGCTGCAGGCGCAAAGCCGCTGTCGATGGAAGAGGCTCTGCCTGATGCCTACGGCGAGCTCGCCCGCGTGTTCGACCTGCTCGAACGGCACTACAAGGATATGCAGGATATCGAGTTCACCGTGCAGCAGGGCACGCTGTGGATGCTGCAGACCCGCACTGGCAAGAGGACCGCCAAGGCCGCGCTCAAGATGGCGGTCGATATGGTGGAAGAAGGCCTCATCGACGAGGAAGCCGCCATCCGCCGCGTCGATCCGATGGCTCTGGACCAGCTGCTCCACCCGACGCTCGATCCCGATGCGGAGCGAGACGTGCTGACGAGCGGCCTGCCGGCTTCTCCCGGCGCGGCGAGCGGCAAGATCGTGCTCGATGCGGATACTGCCGAGACATGGGCGCAGCGCGGTGACAAGGTCATCCTGGTGCGGGTCGAGACCTCGCCCGAAGACATCCACGGCATGCATGCAGCGCAGGGCATCCTCACCGCGCGCGGCGGCATGACGTCGCATGCGGCGGTCGTGGCGCGCGGCATGGGGCGCCCATGCGTTTCGGGCGCCTCGGGCGTATCGATCGACGTGAAGGCGCGCACTCTGCGAATCGGCGGACGCGAGCTCAAGGAAGGCGATACGCTGACGCTCGACGGCGGCAACGGGCAGGTCATGGCCGGCGAAGTGCCGACCATCGAGCCGGAGCTTGCCGGCGATTTCGGCACGCTGATGGAATGGGCCGACAAGCACCGCCGGATGCGCGTTCGCACCAATGCCGAAACGCCTGAAGATTGCCGCATGGCGCGCCAGTTCGGGGCCGAGGGCATCGGGCTTTGCCGTACCGAGCACATGTTCTTCGATGCAGAGCGCATCAGCGCGGTGCGCCAGATGATCCTCGCCGAAGACGAGAAGGGCCGCCGCAAGGCGCTTGAGAAGCTCCTGCCCGAACAGCGCAAGGATTTCCATGAGATCTTCGAAGTCATGGTTGGCCTGCCTTGCACGATCCGTCTGCTCGACCCGCCGCTGCACGAGTTCCTGCCGCATGGCGATACAGAGTTCGAGGAACTGGCGGATGCCACGGGCTACGGCGTCGACCACCTCAAGCGCCGGGCCGAGGAATTGCACGAGTTCAACCCGATGCTGGGCCATCGCGGGTGCCGCCTCGGCATTACTTTCCCGGAAATCTACGAAATGCAGGCGCGCGCGATTTTCGAGGCCGCTTGTGATGTGAGGAAGGAAAGCGGCGAAGCGCCTCTGCCCGAAATCATGATCCCGCTTGTCGCGACGAAGCGCGAGCTCGAACTGCTCAAGGCGCTGGTCGACCGCACCGCGAAGACGGTGTTCGAGGAGAAGGGCCTCGAGGTTGACTACCTCGTCGGCACGATGATCGAACTGCCTCGCGCGGCTCTCATGGCCGGTGAAATCGCCGAGGAAGGCGCATTCTTCTCCTTCGGCACGAACGATCTGACGCAGACGACGCTGGGCGTTTCGCGCGATGACAGTGCGCGCTTCCTCGCTCCCTACGTCGAAAAGGGCATTTTCGCTCGCGATCCGTTCGTCAGCCTCGACATCGATGGTGTCGGCCAGCTGGTCGAAATGGCGGCTGAGCGGGGCAGGGCGACACGGCCCGACATCAAGCTCGGCATTTGCGGCGAGCACGGCGGCGACCCGGCGTCGATCGGGTTCTGCGAGAAGGTCGGGCTGGATTACGTTTCGGCCTCGCCATACCGCGTGCCGATCGCGCGGCTTGCAGCGGCTCAGGCTGCGCTCAAGGCTTAGCGCCAGCCAGTCAGGGTCAGGATTTCGAAGGTCTCGGTGACGCGGCCTTCGTCATCCTTGAGCGCATCGAAAGCCTCTTGCGCACGGGCAAGTCCGGATTTTCCGACAGGCGGCGCCTTGGTCTGGAGCACCGAGGTGAGCGCCTGTTCGCGTAGGTCGGCAATCATCCGGTCGAAGCTACGATAGCTCACTTTGAGATTACGCGAATCGACGACCTGGCGTTTGAACCCCGCCCGTTCGAGCAGCGCGGTCGCGGCGCGGTTGTCGATTTGCGGATGGATTCGCGGTGCCGGTCGATCGCCATCGGCAGCAAGCATGATCTTTCGAAGGGTGGGAAGGGAGCCTGCGCCTGTCATCTGGCCGATGAAAAGACCGTTATCGGCGAGTGCATTTCGGGCGTGGATCAACGCGCCCGGAAGGTCGTTGAGCGTGTCGAGCGTGCTCAGACTCACGACGAGGTCGCAAGGCTCGACAGGGTATGGTTGCTCCTCATCGAAATCGGCAATTCTTTGCATCTCGACTTCGAAGCCGCGACGCTCCAGCTCCCGCACAATTCCGCCGTTTAGCACCCCCAAGAGCAGCGCTCGCCCTTCACGCAGTCGCATGAAATCGAGACGTTCGAGAACCTCTTCCTGCATGTCCTCACGCAAGAAATCCGCGCTGTCTTCCGCATCGGACAGAGCCTCTGCCCGCTTCCACCGTGCGGCTCGGCGAACCTTGTCGAAGATTTGAGGGACTTTACGCTCTTCCATGCGAGCGCAGTGCCGCGCTTGCCATTCAAGTTCAACCCATGCGACGGAAGATCGCATGTCATTCGGGTCGCAGATTGCCGAGGGGCTCGCCCCTCTCGTGGACCTTGTCTATCCACCGCGTTGCCCGATTTGCGGAGAGGGCGTCGGCCGGCATGGCGGCCTTTGCCTGACCTGCTGGAGCGAGCTCGTCATACCGGGCGAGCCCAGCTGTTCGCGTTGCTCACGGCCCTTCGCCCCGGGCGCTCAAGAGGGGCAGGTTTGCGCCCCTTGCCTTGCCCAGCCGCCGCGTCACGACGGAGTATTTGCCGCCACGCTCTATAACGAGCCTTCTCGCAAGCTCGTGCTTGCCTTCAAGCATGGCGGAAAGATCGGTCTCGCACCGCTCTTGGCACGGCTGATCGCGGCGCGACTGCCGGAACCGACGGAGGATTCGCCGCTACTTGTGCCGGTTCCGCTGCACCGCTGGAGGCTTTGGAAGCGCGGATACAACCAGGCGGCATTGCTCGCCAGAGAGCTCGAAAAACTGGCGAAGGGGACATTCGTCCCCGACGCGCTTGTGCGGAGAAAAGCAACCCCGTCACTGGGAGGGCTTGGGCGGAAGGCTCGCGAACGCGCCCTGTCGGGTGCGATCGAGGTTCCCGCGAGACATCGTTCGACGGTGAAAGGCAGGGGCATCGTGCTCGTGGATGACGTTCTCACGAGCGGCACGACGGCCAGTACCTGTGTTTCGGCGCTGCTCAAGTCGGGCGCACGTTCGGTGCAGATCGCCTGTTTCGCCCGTGTGATGGAGGAGGCGCTGGATGTGGCGAGAATGCAGGACGGCCTGAAAAGCGAAACGCCCGAGGTCGCGAAGACCTCGGGCGCCACGTGACGAATGTCAACGAACCCGCTCTTCAGAGCTCAGCCGACCGCCCCCTAATTCGGTCGTCAGGGTCCTATCCCTCATCGTTCATACCGCAAGCGCCAGTACCCCCCGGTAGGCAACTTCCGGCCACCCCCTGAACCTGGCGCTCTGTTGGCACCGCTGTTCGGTGGACGAACCGTAAGGTCCGTAAGCCAAGGTTTCTCATTGGAAAGCCGTTCATTAAAGCGTCATCTTGATTTGTTTGTCATTTTGACCGTTTTCTGTGGTTATCCTGCAACAAATGGTCGTATGCAGGGCTCGATTTGTCCCCCATTTGCTAGAGAGAGCGCAATTGTCCCATTCAACCGATGCCAGCAAAGATCGGGAAACCGGTTCGAACTTCATGCCGAAATTCGACGATCGCGGTCTGCTTACCGCCGTCGTAACCGATTCGAGCAGCGGCGAAGTGCTGATGGTCGCGTTCATGAATGAGGAGGCGCTTGCCTTGACGCAGGAAACGGGCGTTGCGCATTTCTGGTCGCGGTCTCGGCAGGCGTTGTGGAAGAAGGGCGAGACCTCCGGCAATACCTTGCAGGTCGATGAAGTGCTGGTCGATTGCGACCAGGACGCGCTTGTTCTGCGCTGCACGCCTGCTGGTCCGACCTGCCATACCGGTGCGGTCAGTTGCTTCTATCGAAAACTGGAGGACGATGGGCTGACCCGCGTTCTCTCGTAAGGGTCAATTCTTGACGCTAACGTAAAGGTAAGCTACGACCCCGGTCATGGCTTCAGCACCAGCACAAGACTCGAACAAGGGTGAAGCGCGCAAGCACGGCGGCGCTCATCTCGATCGTCCCGACAAGCACGCGCGCGAGCAATTCTCGATCTCCGACCTTACCAGCGAGTTCGATTGTACCGCCCGCGCTCTGCGATTCTACGAGGACGAGGGCCTGATCTCGCCCTCTCGCGTCGGTCTGACCCGCGTCTATTCGAAGCGGGACCGTGCGCGACTTGCATGGATCATGCGCGCGAAGAATGTCGGTTTCAGCCTGACCGAAATCCGCGAGATGATCGATCTCTACGATCTCGATGACGGCCGGGTCGAACAGCGCCGTGTGACGGTGGAAAAATGCAAGGCGCATGTCGCCAAGCTGAAACGCCAGCGTGCCGATATCGATTCCTCGATCAAGGAGCTCAGCGAGTTCATCAAGATGATCGAAGATCTCGATTTCGATTGACCCGAAGCCGACACCACGACGAGTTTACAATACCCCCACTTCTTCCAAGGACACGCTAGATGCCCATCTACTCCGCTCCCACACGCGACACGCGCTTTATCGTCAACGAGGTCCTCGACCTTGCAAGCTACGGCAATTTGCCGGGCTTCGAGATGGCGACCGAGGATGTGACTGACGCCGTCATCAATGAAGGCGGCAAGTTCTGTTCTGAAGTGCTTGCCCCGATCAACCTGTCGGGTGACCAGCAGGGTTGCACCCGCCATCCCGATGGCAGCGTGACCACGCCGGACGGCTTCAAGGAAGCCTTCGACCAGTTCCGCGAGGCGGGCTGGGGCACGCTCTCCTCTCCCGAAGAGTTCGGCGGTCAGGGTATGCCCCACGTTCTCGGGATGGTGATGGAAGAGTTCATCTCCGGCGCCAACCAAGCCTTCGGGATGTATCCCGGCCTGACCAATGGCGCCGTTTCGGCCCTGATTGCCAAGGGCAGTCAGGAGCAGAAGGAGAAATATCTTCCGAAGATGATCTCCAACGAGTGGACCGGCACGATGAACCTGACTGAGCCGCATTGCGGCACGGATCTTGGCCTTATTCGTACCAAGGCGGAGCCCAATGGCGATGGCAGCTATGCCATCACCGGGACCAAGATCTTCATCTCCGCCGGTGAGCACGACATGGCGGAGAACATCATCCACCTCGTGCTCGCCAAGACGCCGGGCGCGCCGGATAGCACGAAGGGCATTTCGCTTTTCGTCGTTCCGAAGTTCATCGTGAACGACGACGGTTCGCTGGGCGAGCGCAACGGCGTTTCCTGTGGCTCGATCGAACACAAGATGGGCATCCATGCCAACGCCACCTGCGTGCTGAACTACGACGGGGCGACGGGCTGGCTCGTCGGCGAGGAGAACAAGGGACTCGCCGCCATGTTCATCATGATGAACGCAGCGCGTCTCGGCGTCGGCATCCAGGGTCTTTCGCAGGCAGAAGCCGCTTACCAGAACGCGGTCGCTTACGCGCTCGACCGTCGCCAAGGTCGCGCTCTCACCGGTCCTGAAGAGCCGGAGGAAAAGGCCGACCCGATTTTCGTCCATCCCGACGTCCGCCGTATGCTGATGGACGGCAAGGTGTTCACCGAGAGCATGCGTGCGCTGTGCCTGTGGGGCGCGCTTCTGGTGGACCTGAGTCACAAGGCAGCGACCGAAGAGGAACGCGCCGAGGCGGATGCTCTGATCGGCCTGCTGACCCCGGTCATAAAGGGCTACGGCACCGACAAGGGCTATGATGTTGCAACCAACATGCAGCAGGTCTTTGGCGGCCACGGCTATGTCGAGGAATGGGGCATGAGCCAGTTCGTGCGCGATGCCCGTATCGCCATGATCTATGAAGGGACCAATGGCGTGCAGGCGATGGACCTGTGCGGCCGCAAGCTGGCGCAGAACGGCGGCGCTGCGATCCAGGCCTTCTTCAAGCTTGTCGACGAGGAAATCGCTGCGGCGAAAGAAAACGAACAGCTTGCCGATCTTGCAACCCGCCTCGAAAAAGCACTGGGCGAGCAGAAGGCTGCGACCATGTGGTTCATGCAGAACGCGATGGCGAACCCGAACAACCTCGGCGCCGGGGCGCATCACTACATGCACATCATGGGGATCGTGGTGCTCGGCCTGATGTGGCTGCGGATGTCCAAGGTCGCGCTCGAAAAGCTCACCGGCGAGCCGGAAGACAAGGCTTTCTACGAAGCCAAGCTGGTTTCCGCGAAGTACTACGCCGATCGCTTCCTGCCCGATGCAGGCGCGCTGCGCCGCAAGATCGAGACCGGCAGCGAGAACATGATGGCTCTGGAAGAAGACGCTTTCCAAACCGCGGCCTGATTTCTTCGATCGTGATTTGAAAGGGGCGTTGGCGTGATGCCGGCGCCCTTTTCTATTGTCCCAGCACCTCGTCGAAGAAGCTCAGCAAGGAAGCCCAGCTCTGGCGGTCGGCGCTTTCGTTGTAGGCAGGGTGGGGGGAGCCATCGAAGGTGCGCTGGGTGGTGAAGCCGTGTTCGATCCCGGCATAGCTGTGAAAGTGCCAGTCGGCTTTCACGGCATCCATCTCTTCCCAGAATGCGAGAACCTGTTCGCGCGGGACGAGACTGTCGGCATCACCGTGACAGACGAGAATTCGCGCTGCGATAGGCTTGTCGGCGGGCAATCCCGTTTCGAGCAAGCCGTGAAAGCTGGCGACGGCAAGCAAGTCCTTCCCATCGCGTGCCATCTCTAGCACGGCCATTCCGCCGAGGCAGAACCCGATCGCCAGTTGCGGCAGATCGGGTTCCAGCTCGCGAAGCTTGGCGATCGTCGCGCGCAACCTTTTGCGCATCGCGGCAGGATCGGAACGTAGGGCCTTCATCGCGCCGAAGGCTTCGTCGGGATTGGACGGCGCATCGGGGCCGTAGAAGTCGCCGATGAAAACCGCATAGCCCTGATCGACCAGGCCCTGCGCCTTGGCCTCGACACCGGGCGTGGTGTTCATGAAGGTCGGGAAAACCGCCACGGCTGCGCGCACAGCTCCTTCGGGCTGGGCGTACAAGCCGGTGAGGGGTGTATCGCCGTCGCGGTATGCGATCTTCTCGAATTGCATCACTCGGGCAGGAAATCCGGCACCGAGAGGTAACGCTCGCCCGTATCGTAGTTGAACCCGAGCACCCGCGTGCCCGCATCGAGTTCGGGCAGCTTCTTCGCGATCGCGGCGAGAGTTGCGCCCGAAGAAATGCCGACGAGCATGCCTTCCTCGGCAGCAGCGCGGCGCGCCATTTCCTTGGCGTCTTCGGGCTCGACCTGGATGGCGCCGTCGATCGAGCTGGTATGAAGGTTGCCCGGGATGAAACCGGCACCGATCCCCTGGATCGGGTGAGGGCCGGGCTGGCCGCCGCTGATAACGGGCGAAGCCGTCGGCTCGACCGCATAGGCTTTCATATCACCCCAATGGCGCTTCAGCTCTTCCGCGCAGCCCGTCAGGTGTCCGCCGGTACCGACGCCGGTGATCATCACGTCGATCGGATCATCGGCGAAGTCGGCGAGGATTTCTTTCGCAGTCGTGCGGACGTGCACTTTCCAGTTGGCATCATTGTCGAACTGGCTCGGCATCCATGCGCCTTCGGTTTGCTCGACCAGTTCGGTCGCGCGTTCGATCGCGCCCTTCATGCCCTTTTCCTTCGGCGTAAGGTCGAAGGTTGCACCATAGGCCAGCATCAGGCGGCGCCGTTCGAGGCTCATGCTCTCCGGCATGACGAGCACCAGCTTGTAGCCCTTGACCGCTGCCACCATGGCAAGACCGATACCGGTGTTGCCGCTCGTCGGCTCGATGATGGTGCCGCCGGGCTTCAGCGCGCCGGATGCTTCGGCGTCCTCGACCATGGCAAGACCGATGCGGTCCTTGATCGATCCACCGGGGTTGGCGCGTTCCGATTTCACCCACACTTCGTGGTCGGGGAACAGGCGCGAGAGCCGGATGTGCGGTGTTCCGCCAATGGTTTCGAGAATATTTGCGGCTTTCATGTCAGGCCTCCTGGGATCGCGTGTCTGAATGGTGGTCTAGCAGTTCTTCGGGCGGATCGAAGGTTTTTGTGGTTCGCAGCACCGGGAAGATGCGGCTCCACAGCGCCACGGTGACGATTGCGCCCGCGCCTCCGGTCACAACCGCGGCGACAGGTCCTATCAGGAAAGCGAGGCTTCCGGAGAAGAAATCCCCGAACTCGTTCGAAGCGCTGATGGTGAGCAGACTGACCGAGGAAACGCGCCCACGCTTGTCGTCTGGCGTATGCAACTGGATAAGCGACTGGCGGATATAAACGCTGAACATGTCTGCCGCTCCGACAATGAACAGCATCGCGAGGCTGAGCGGCATTGAAGTCGAGAAACCGAAGATGATCGTGGCCAGCCCGAATACGAACACCGCCCAGAGCATTTTCGGGCCGACATTGCTCTTGAGCGGGCGAAAGCTGAAAATCAGCGCGGTGAGCGCAGCGCCTATGGCTGGCGCCATGGCGAGCTGGCTGAGGCCCGGCGCTCCGACATCGAGGATGTCGCGGGCATAGACCGGGAAGAGTGCCGTGGCTCCGGCCAAGAAAACGGCGAACAGATCGAGTGTGATCGCGCCAAGCACCATCTTGTTGCGCCACACATAGTGGAGCCCGTCGATGACCTGTCCGATGGGCCGCTGATCCTTGCGCACGGCGGGCTGCGGCACCTTTCCGATCAGGCTCAGCGAGATGATCGATACGAGAAATAGCGCGGCAGCAATCGCGTATGGCAGGGCTTGATCGACTACGTAGAAATACCCACCGAGAGCTGGGCCAACAATCATGCCGACTTGCCAGGCGATCGAGGACAGCGCGATCGCGTTGGGCAGAATTACCTTGGGCACCAGGTTGGGGGCGAGGGCGGACAGGGCGGGGCCCGCAAACGCGCGGGCAATCCCAAGTGCCACAGCTATCGAAAACAGCACGGGCAGGGTCATGGCGTCCTGCCATGTGACCCAGGCCAGCACGGCCGCGCAAGCAAGCTGCAGGAGAACGGTTATGCGGCCAGTGTTGCGCCGGTCGAAACGGTCGGCCGCCAGGCCGGCGAAGGGCGTAAGAAAAAATAGCGGCGCGAATTGCAGCAGCCCGATAAGGGCCAACTGGCCGGATGCCCCGCCAACCGACATCCCGCTGTCGCGCGCGATATTGTAGGTTTGCCAGCCGATGATGAGCAGCATGGCATACTGCGCCAGCGTCATCGAAAGGCGTGAAACCCAGTACGCGCGGAAATTCGCGACGTGAAACGGATGGCGCTCGGTTTGCTGTTCGTCGCTCACAAATGCGCAATGGCAGGCCGCAAAGGGCCTGCCAAGACGTCAAAATCTAGCCATGTCGGAAGCGGCGCTATTGCCGCCTTTCAAGCATTCCTTATCAGCGCGGGCGACGCAGGCGCGGATTGGGCTGCAGCGTATCGATGATCGCCATGAAATCGTCGAAACGGATAATCCGTTCGAACTGGAAGCCGGCGCGCTCGTCACGGGTCCAGATCACATAGGCCTCGATCCGGCCAACGACCGGAAGGCGGATGATTACGCGATCGCCGCGTTGCAATCTCTTCGCGTCGTCAACCATGAATCCATGGGCCGAAATGTTCGCGACATGGAGATCGATATCTCCGTGGGTGTTGTGTTCGACGATCACCGGAAAATCCACCGGATGACGCGCGGCACGGCGCAAGTCGGTTACACTCAGATTAGCTCCTGCCGTCACGGCGCATGACCCTCCGTTCTGTGTCGTTACGAACGGACTTAATGCGCCATAAAGCCTGACATTTAGTAAAGCCGCTTTTGTCTAAATTCGGGACATTTGGCCTTGTATTCTCGCCCTATTCGACGAGCAATCCGTGCTTTTTCTTGCCCAGGCTGAGGCGAATCGTTTCCCCGGCACCGGGTTGCACCAGCATTCCGGGATCGCTTACGGTCTGATCGTCCAGCTTGACCGCACCCTCCGCAATCTTGCGCTTGGCCTCGCCATTGGAGGCGGTGAAACCGATCGCGGTAAGCGCCGCACCGATCCGCATGCCCTCGGCACCGAGCGATAGCGTCGGCAGATCCTCGCCTGCGCCCGAGCCTGCAAAGGTCTCTTGCGCTGTCGCTTCTGCAGCCCGGGCGGCATCCCGTCCGCGCACCAGCGCAGTTACCTCGTTCGCGAGGATCACCTTGGCGTCGTTGATCTGGGCACCCTCGAGCGCTTCTAGCCGCGCGATCTCGTCCAGCGGCAGGTCGGTGAAGAGTTTGAGGAAACGCCCGACATCGCGGTCATCCACATTGCGCCAGTACTGCCAGAAGTCGTAACTCGGCAGCTGCGCTTCGTTAAGCCAGACCGCGCCTGCCGCGGTCTTGCCCATCTTTGCCCCGTCCGCAGTCGTCAGAAGCGGCGTGGTCAGGCCGAACAGCTCCATGCCGTCCATGCGCCGGCCAAGCTCCATACCGTTGACGATATTGCCCCATTGGTCGCTTCCGCCCATCTGCAGGCGAACGCCCATTTCCTTTGCCAGGTAACGGAAATCGTAGCCCTGAAGGATCATGTAGTTGAACTCGAGAAACGTCATCGGCTGCTCTCGTTCGAGGCGCAATTTGACCGAATCGAAGGTCAGCATGCGGTTCACCGTGAAATGCGTGCCGACTTCCTGTAGCAGTTCGATGTAACCCAGCTTGCCGAGCCAGTCGTTATTGTTGACCATTACCGCGTCGGTTGGGCCGTCGCCGAAAGTCAGAAGCTTTTCGAAAACCGTGCGTATGCCGGCGATGTTTTCTTCAATGGCTTCGTCGGTTAGCATCTTGCGACTCTCGTCGCGCCCGGTCGGATCGCCGATGCGCGTCGTTCCGCCACCCATTAGCACGATGGGCTTGTGGCGGGCCTGTTGAAGTCGGCGGAGCATCATGATCTGGACCAGGCTGCCGATGTGCAGCGAAGGTGCGGTCGCATCGAATCCGATATAGCCGGGAACGACCTGCTTGCTGGCAAGGGCATCGAGGCCCTCTGCATTGGTCATCTGGTGGATATACCCGCGCTCTTCGAGGACGCGCAGAAGATCGGACTGGTAGGTGGTCATCGTGTTCTCTTGCCTTGGGAGGGCGCGGTTAGCATGGAGAGGGGGTAATGCAAACGCATCAACTCATCGCGCACCCTTCGCATCCGCCGCTCGAGGTCTCGGGCATTGAAGCCCGCTTGCGCAGTGATGATCCGAACTGGCTGCGGATCCGCTGGCGAATAGATGGCGTCGGCGCGCTGATCCTGCCGAAGATCGGGACGAAAGCGCGCGCAGACGGATTGTGGCAGACGACGTGTTTCGAATTGTTCGTGAGACCCCAAGACGGCGGCGCCTATAGCGAATGGAACCTCTCCCCTTCCCGGCGCTGGAACGCTTACGACTTTGACAGCTATCGCGAGGGAATGCGCGAACGGGATGTTGCGCGCGAGCCAGATGGGCAACTCCACGCAGGATCGAGCTTCGTGCTGTTCGACGCTGCGATTCCGCGCGGCGCGCTGCCACGCCTGCCAGCGGATGTAGCCATAACCGCCGTGCTCGAGGAGGAGGGCGGCATAAAAAGCTACTGGTCGATCGTTCATCCTGAAGGGAAGCCCGATTTCCATCATACCGCTTGCTTCGCAGCGACAATTCCCGCAACCGACGCTCCATGAAATTCGGTATCGATCGTCTGCTGTCCGACCAAAAGCTCCTCGGTGAACTCGAGGGCAAGCGCGTCGCGCTAGTCGCCCATCCGGCGAGTGTGACCAAGGACCTTACCCATAGTCTCGACGCACTGATTGCGGCGGGCGTGAACGTGACGAGCGCGTTCGGGCCGCAGCACGGCCTCAAGGGCGACAAGCAGGACAATATGGTCGAGACCGCGGACGAGACCGATCCGCAATACGGCATTCCGGTCTTCTCGCTCTATGGCGAGGTGCGCCGACCGACCGGCCAGATGATGTCGAGTGCCGACGTCTTCCTGTTCGACCTGCAGGACCTCGGCTGCCGCATCTACACCTTTGTCACCACTTTACTCTATCTCCTTGAAGAGGCTTCGAAAACGGGAAAGAGCGTGTGGGTTCTGGACCGACCCAATCCTGCCGGCCGTCCGGTCGAGGGGACGCTGCTCGTACCCGGTAACGAAAGCTTCGTCGGCGCAGCACCGATGCCGATGCGGCACGGGCTTACGATGGGTGAAATGGGGCACTGGTTCATCGATCACTTCGGCCTCGACGTTGATTATCGCGTCGTCGCGATGGAGGGCTGGGAGCCGGACGGGCCGGGGCATGGCTGGCCGACCGATCGGATCTGGATCAATCCCTCGCCAAACGCTGCCAACGTCAACATGGCGCGTGCCTATGCCGGCACGGTCATGATCGAAGGCGCGACACTGAGTGAAGGGCGGGGGACCACCCGCCCGCTCGAAGTCCTGTTCGGCGCGCCCGATATCGATGCCAAGGCGGTGCTGGCGGAGATGTGGTCGCTGGCGCCCGACTGGATGGAAGGCTGCGCGATCCGCGAATGCTGGTTCGAGCCGACCTTCCACAAGCATGCAGGAACGCTCTGCAACGCGCTGATGATCCACGCAGAAGGGCCGTTTTACCAGCACGACAATTTCAAACCGTGGCGGATGCAGGCGCTCGCCTTCAAGGCGATCCGGACCCTTTATCCGGACTACCCTATCTGGCGCGGCACGGATTTCAAATACGAGTATACCGAAGACGTTCTCGCGATCGACGTCATCAACGGCGGGTCGTCACTGCGCGAATGGGTCGATGATCCCTCGGCCAGGCCATCCGATCTCGATGCCCTGGCGAGCAATGACGAGGCAAGCTGGATCGCGACCGTGCGCGATCACCTGCTCTACTGATCGGGCCGAGCGGATATGGACCACGAAAACCCTTCTCCGATCATGACCGAAAAGGAAGCCGAAGGCCTTCTTACGGCGAACAATCGCGATGCTGTCGCCATGCTGGCCAAGGCTGACCATCGAATGTTGGCAAGGGACCATCGCGCCGCCAGTGCCTATTATGGTCAGGTCGGTAAATTGGCTGCCACTGGCTCGGTAATCAGCGCCGATGAACTCGCACGAGCGAATAGCGCAGCACAATGGCTCGCGGTGCGATTTCGAGAACAGATCCTTTCATCCCTCGATGCCAGTGGCATGACGCAGAATGAGAGGCATCCGAGATTTCAGAAATCTCTGGAGATCATGTTCGGTCAAAGGCAGCGTGAGCCGGAATACGTCCCGTATCCGCAAATTCCGATGACCTATTTCTACCCGGATACAGAATATTGCGAGTTTTCCGACCGAACCAGTCATGCGTGGGTTTCCGAGCTCGAAGCGCAAACGGACGCCATTCGGAAAGAAGCCCTCAGCATGCTGGAAACAGCGGGGACATTCAGTGCATATGTCAAAGCAGACCAGTCCCGGCCGCAGGGCGACGTTCACGGGCTGATGGAAGACGACCGCTGGAGCACCTTCTATCTGACCGAAAAAGGCCGTGAATTACCTGAGCGGACCCGGCAATGTGCGAAGACCTGGGCAGCGATGCAGCGAGACGTTCCGCTGTGTGATGTTCCCAATCGTGCGCCGTCCGTGCTTTATTCGCTGCTCCGCGCAGGTTTTCGAATCCCTCCTCACACCGGGATGCTCAACACGAGGCTGATCTGCCACCTGCCACTGGTCATACCGGACAATTGCCGGTTTCGTGTCGGGAGCCAGACCAGGGAGTGGGTCGAAGGCGAATTGATGCTGTTCGACGATACGGTCGAGCACGAAGCGATCAACGACAGCGCGGAAGATCGGATCGTCCTGATTTTCGATGTGTGGAGGCCCGAAATCAGCGAGGCTGAGCGTAAACAGATCAGGGCGCTGTTTGACGCGGTCGATAGTTACTGATCGTCTGCCTCAGCCAGGTCGGGTCGATTGAATCTGATGTAATCCTGCGCGTCGCCATCCCATTGGAAGGCAACGCCCGGCTCTTCGTCGAGGAGGTGTATCCAGCGGTCGTCACGATTGAGGACCGCTCCCAGCGCAATGTATCGCGGTGCCGAGTCATTTGCCTGATCCGCCTCGACTTCGGCCTCGCTTCCGCGCAAACGCCAGCCGCTATCTTCGTATTCGTCACCTTCGCGCGTCATGTCGGGTGTTTCGCGGTAGAGATAATCGACGTGGCTTCGCCCTTCGACAATGCAGGCATCGACAAGACAACGCTCCCAATACTCGCGCCGTTCGGGCGTTTCAGGCCGCGGATTGTCCTTGTGAAAAGCGGTCGAAATCACGTGGGTGAGGGGGATTGCGACCGGATTGCCCGCCTCGATCAAGGACATGTCGGAAGGGTCATTGTCGAGCGTGCCATACACCACCCCATCCTCGATGCGCTCGATCAGCACCCACATACGTTCGGCATCGTATTTCGTTTCACCCTCGGTCTGGGTGAAAATCGCCTTTATACCATCGCCGGGCCTTAGAGCTTCGAGCTCTTGGGGATGCGGCATGAAAAAGGTGTAGGGCGCTTCGGCAGCGATCGGTCGCGGGTCGCGCAGCGCTATGCCAGGGGGCAATCCTCCCAGGCTCAATGCCCCTGTTTCCGGCTCAATTCGCGCATTGCATCGTCCAGACCATCGAGCGTGAGCGGATACATCCGGTCGTTGATCAGCTGCTTCATGATCTTGGTCGACTGCGAATAGCCCCACTGCTTTTCCGGCACTGGATTGAGCCAGACGGTCGCCGGATAGGTGTTGGCCACGCGCTGCATCCAGATCGCGCCGGCTTCTTCGTTCATGTGCTCGACGCTGCCGCCCGGATGGGTGATCTCATAGGGGCTCATCGCGGCATCGCCGACGAAGATCACCTTGTAGTCGTGGCCGTATTTGTGGAGGATGTCCCAGGTCTTGGTCCGCTCCTGCCAGCGCCTGCGGTTATCCTTCCATACCCCTTCGTAAAGGCAATTGTGGAAATAGAAAAACTCCAGGTTTTTGAACTCGGTAGTGGCTGCACTGAAGAGCTCTTCGCAAAGCTTGATGAACGGGTCCATCGAGCCGCCAACATCGAGAAAAAGCAACAGCTTCACCGCATTGCGGCGTTCGGGGCGCATGTGAATATCGAGCCAGCCCTGCTTCGCGGTGCCGTCGATCGTCGCGTCGAGGTCGAGCTGGTCTGCCGCACCCTCGCGCGCGAAACGGCGCAGGCGGCGCAGCGCCATCTTGATGTTGCGGGTGCCGAGCTCTTTCGTGTTGTCTAGGTTCTTGAACTCGCGCTTGTCCCACACCTTGATCGCGCGCTTGTGCTTGCTCTCTCCGCCGATGCGCACACCTTCGGGATTGTAGCCCGAATTGCCGAAGGGCGAGGTCCCGCCGGTGCCGACCCATTTGTTGCCACCCTGGTGCCGCTTTTCCTGTTCCTCCAGACGCTTCTTCAGCGTCTCCATGATCTCGTCCCAGTCACCCAGCGACTTGATCTTTTCCATCTCTTCTTCGGAAAGGAACTTCTCGGCCACAGCCTTGAGCCAGTCCTCCGGGATTTCCACCGGGTTCTGGCCGTAGTCGGTCAGGATACCCTTGAAGACCTTCTGGAAAACCTGGTCGAACCGGTCGAGCAGACCTTCGTCTTTCACGAAGGTGGCACGTGAGAGGTAATAGAACGCCTCGGGAGACTGTTCGATCACATCCTTGTCGAGCGCCTCCAGCAATGTGAGGTG
Organism: Altererythrobacter xiamenensis; assembly: GCF_900177715.1. GTDB lineage: Bacteria > Pseudomonadota > Alphaproteobacteria > Sphingomonadales > Sphingomonadaceae > Erythrobacter > Erythrobacter xiamenensis. The sequence continues at coordinate 562,324 of NZ_FXWG01000003.1, forward strand.
CTCCTTGAAGCTCGCGGAGATGCCGGCTTCGCGCAATTCGTCGACAAAGTTGAAAAACATGGCCGGAACCTAGCCCGCAGAAACGGCGAGCGCCAGCATTTCGCGCAGGCCCTAACCAATTTAATGCTTCGATAACCAAGGTTCGTTACCGCTGTAATCAACGAACAGGGGTCGAAATTAATGAAGCCAGTAGAGATTGATCCGCAGGCCGGTACCGCACTCGATCAGATACCGGTCAAATGTGGCGATGTGACCATCGGCTGCACCGATGTCGCGGGTATTGTCGAAGCAGTCATCCAGTCCTCGAAAAATCTGCGTGCGGAACACGATGCGCTGCGCGGGACGGTGGGCGAACTCGAGGCAGACCAGGAGCGTGTCGCGCAAGCCAGCGACGAAGCGCGCTTGCTTTCGGAGCGTGCCATCGAGCGCCTGGGCGAGGGCACCGATCTCATCCAGTCCTCGCTTGGCAAGATCAACGGCGTCCTGACACTTGTCGAATCCCTGTCCCAGCACGTCACGAGTTTTGCAGCCGCGATGGAGCAGGTCCGGCGCAGCGCGCAGGACATCGACCAGATTGCCGAAACCACCAACATCCTCGCTCTCAATGCCACGATCGAAGCGATGCGCGCCGGTGACGCGGGCCGCACTTTCGCGGTTGTCGCCGGTGAGGTGAAGAGCCTCGCCAACGATACCCGCAAGGCTACAGAAGAGATTTCCGCGACCGTCGAGGCTCTCGGCATCGAGGCGAATACGGTGATCGAACGAATTGAGTCGGGCTCGAAAGCGAGCGACGAGGCGAAGGAATCGGTCGCACAGATCGAGTCCACCATGCTGAGCGTGAGCGACCTTGTGGAAGAGGTCGACAAGCAGAACGACCAGATCGCGCGTTCGACCAGCACGATCAGCGGCCATGTCACGCGTGTGCAGGACGTCCTCGACAGCTTCGACAAGGCAGCGATCGACAACGAATCCAAGCTGTCCGAAGCGCATCGACGGATGGAAGAACTCGAACTGACGGCGAGCGAGATGTTCGATCAGCTCGTCAAGGCCGGCCTTTCACCGCGCGACAGTCTGATGGTCGAAAAAGCGCAGGAAATTGCCGCGGAACTGGCCGAGGTTGCCGAGAAGGCGATCGAAAAGGGTGACCTGTCAATGAGCCAGCTTTTCGATCAGGACTACCGGGAAATTCCGGGGTCGAACCCCAAGCGCTATCGCACGAGCCTCTGTGACTGGGCAGACAAGAACTGGCGTCCGATCAACGACCGTACGGTGGCTGAGGGCGGTGACGTCATCATCTCGTCGCAGGCGGACATGAACGGTTTCCTGCCGACCCACGTCACCGCACATTCGAAAGCGCCGACGGGTGATCTTGCGCATGACACGCAATATTGCCGCAATGGCCGGATCATCCTGGAGGGGATCGACCTCGTCGCGAAGAAGACCAGCGATCCCTACACGATGGCGGTCTATCGCCAGGAAGGCGACGGCACCAATTACGTCATCGTGCGCAACATCTACGTTCCGCTCGTGATCAACGGACGCCGCTGGGGCGATTGCGAACTGGCCTACGCCTTCAACTGAGGAACAACCGGCACCTGAAGTGCCGGCTCCGATGGCCGCTGTCAGCTGGGGTTGCGGCGAGCCATGAAGGCAAGCCGTTCGAACATCATCACATCCTGCTCGTTCTTGAGCAGAGCGCCGTGGAGCGGCGGAATGGCGCTGTTCGGATTTGAATCCTGCAGAACCTCGACCGGCATATCCTCGTTCAGGAGCAGCTTGAGCCAGTCGATCAACTCGCTCGTCGAGGGTTTCTTCTTCAGGCCAGGGACTTCGCGCAGCTCGTAGAAGATATCCATCGCCTTGGTGACGAGGTTCTTCTGGATGCCGGGATGGTGCACCTCGATGATCTCGCGCATCGTGTCGCGGTCGGGGAACTTGATGTAGTGGAAGAAGCAGCGGCGCAGGAATGCGTCGGGCAGTTCCTTCTCGTTGTTCGAGGTAATGACTACGATCGGGCGCTCTTTCGCGGTGATGGTCTCATGCGTTTCATAAACGTCGAAGCTCATCCGATCGAGTTCTTGCAAGAGATCGTTCGGAAACTCGATATCGGCCTTGTCGATCTCGTCGATCAGCAGAACGGGCAGTTCAGGCGATGTGAACGCCTCCCACAGCTTGCCCTTCTTGATGTAGTTGGAGATATCGTGGACGCGTTCGTCGCCCAGCTGGCCGTCGCGCAGGCGCGCCACCGCGTCATACTCGTATAGACCCTGTTGAGCCTTGGTGGTCGACTTGACGTTCCACTCGATCAGGGGCGCGCCGATTGCCTTGGAGATTTCGTGCGCCAGCACGGTCTTGCCCGTGCCCGGCTCGCCCTTGACCAGCAGCGGGCGGCGCAAGGTAACGGCAGCATTCACCGCTACCTTGAGATCATCGGTCGCAATATAGCTTTCGGTGCCTTCGAAGCGCTGGTCGGTCATCGGTTTCCTAACTTGTGTTTCATTGGGCAATGGAACTTTACGTAAGCGTTAGGGACGGGCGAACCGCTGTGCAAGGGTGACGCTGCGTAAGCTATCCAATTGGCGAGCGCTGGCGGGCTATGCGGGTAACAATCGCGCGGCTGCTGCGTATAATCATGAAAGAGCCGCCACAAAGGGAGCGTCCATGCCGACAGAAGCCATCGCCATTTCGACCAGCGCCGGTCACGATCTTTCGGGCGCGTTGGAATTGCCCACAGGATTGGTGCGCGGTGCCGCACTGTTCGCGCATTGCTTTACCTGCACCAAGCAATCGAAGGCGGCCGTGGCGGTCTCTCGCGCGCTGGCAAAAGAGGGGATCGCCTGCCTGCGCTTCGATTTCACCGGTCTTGGGGGAAGCGGCGGCGATTTCGGTCGCGCCGGGTTTGCCACCGATGTCGCGGATCTCGTGGCGGCGGCGCAGCACATGGTCGAACGATTCGGCAAGCCTATCCTCATGGTCGGCCATAGCCTTGGCGGAGCCGCAGTACTCGCGGCGGCAGACGACCTCGGCTTCGAGCATATTGCGGCCATCGCGACCATCGGCGCGCCTTCGGACGTGCCGCACGTGCTCGAGCGGATCGAGGGCGACCTGAATGCGGTCGAGCAAGATGGAGAAGGAGCGGTTTCCATCGGTGGCCGCGACTTCGCATTGAGCCGCGAATTCATCGAGAAAACGAAAGCGATCGACCTGCTGGGCGAAGTCGCCCGTGTGCGCGTGCCCTTGCTGTTCCTCCACTCACCGACCGACAGCGTGGTTGGGGTCGAACATGCGACAGCCCTGTTCAGCGCGGCCAAGCACCCCAAGAGCTTCGTCAGCCTGATGGATGCCGATCACCTTCTGCTGGAAGAGCGAGATGCCAGCTTTGCGGCGCGAATGATTGCCACCTGGGGCGCACGCTATATCCCGATGAAGGATGACTGGCCGATGCCGGAAGAGGGCGTCGTGGTGCAGACCGGACACGGAAAGTTCGGTACGGAAGTGCATACGGTCAGCCATTCCTTCATCGCGGACGAACCGAGGAGTTACGGCGGGGACGATACCGGCCCCACACCCTACGATCTGCTGCTAGGCGCGCTCGGCACCTGCACTGCGATGACGATGAAGATGTATGCCGACCGCAAGAAGTGGCCGTTCGAGGGGACGCGGATATACCTCACCCACGAACGCGATCACGCCGAAGATTGTGAACATCCGCTCGAAGAGGGGGCTCAGGTCCAGGCCATCAAGCGAAAGATAGTGCTATTGGGCGACCGGCTGACCGAAGATCAGCGGGCAAGGATTATCGAAATCGCCGACAAGTGTCCGGTGCACCGCACGCTGGAGGGCCATCTGCACATCCATACGGAGCGCGGTTGAGCGCGCATTTCTACGCGTCGATCAGATCGCGATCGACGTCGCTTGCGTGGTTCTGGATGAAGTTGAACCGGTGTTCGGGGTTGCGGCCCATCAATTCGTCCACGAGGCGGGCGACACCGGCGCGATCTTCGAATTCCTGCGGCAGGGTGATGCGGATGAGCGAGCGCGTTTCGGGGTTCATCGTCGTCTCGCGCAATTGTGCGGGGTTCATTTCGCCCAGACCCTTGAAGCGCGCGACATCGACCTTCTTGCCCTTGAACACCGTTTCTTCCAGCTCTGCGCGATGCGCATCGTCGCGGGCGTAGCGGCTCTCCTTGCCTGCGGTGAGGCGATAGAGCGGGGGCTGGGCGAGGAACAGGTGCCCCTTGCGCACGACTTCGGGCATTTCCTGGAAGAAGAACGTCATCAACAGCGTCGCGATATGCGCGCCATCGACGTCCGCGTCGGTCATGATGATGATGCGATCGTAGCGCAGGTTTTCCGGGTCGCAGTCCTTTCGCGTGCCGCAACCCATGGCGAGCGTCAGGTCAGCGATTTCCGCATTTGCGCGGATCTTGTCGGCAGTGGCCGAGGCCACGTTGAGGATCTTGCCGCGGATCGGCAGGATCGCCTGCGTCTTGCGATTGCGGGCCTGCTTGGCGCTGCCGCCTGCCGAATCGCCTTCGACGATAAACAGCTCGGTCTCACCCTCGCCATCGCCCGAACAGTCGGTCAGCTTGCCGGGTAAGCGCAGCTTCTTCGCGTTGGTCGCGGTCTTGCGCTTGATCTCGCGTTCCTGCTTGCGCCGGAGCCGCTCGTCCATGCGCTCCATCACCTGGCCGAGCAGTGCCTTGCCGCGTTCCATATTGCCGGTGAGGAAATGGTCGAAGTGATCGCGGATGGCGTTTTCGACCAGGCGCGCAGCCTCGGGCGAGGTCAGCCGGTCCTTGGTCTGCGACTGGAACTGCGGATCGCGGATGAAGACGCTGAGCATGACCTCGCCACCGGTCATCACGTCGTCGGCGGTGATGTCCTTGGCCTTCTTGGTCTGCGTCAGCTCGCCGAAGGCGCGAAGCCCCTTGGTCAGCGCCGCGCGCAGGCCCTGCTCATGCGTGCCGCCATCGGGGGTCGGCACGGTGTTACAATACCAGCTGGTCGATCCGTCCGAGTAGAGCGGCCAAGCGACCGCCCATTCGACACGACCCTGCTCGTCCGGAAACTCCTGCGTCCCCGTGAAGGGCTGGGAGGTGACGCATTCACGTTCGCCGATCTGTTCGGCGAGGTGATCGGCAAGGCCGCCGGGAAACTTGAAGGTCGCTTCCTCGGGCACATCCTCGCTGGCGAGCGAAGGCGCGCATTTCCAGCGGATCTCGACCCCTGCGAACAGGTAAGCCTTGGAGCGGGCGAGCTTGAACAGGCGGGCCGGTTTGAACTGCCGATCGCTGAATATCTCGGTATCGGGCGTGAAGGTGACGGTGGTGCCGCGCCGGTTCGGGGTCGGGCCAAGCTCCTCGATCGGCCCGAGCGTCTGACCCTTGGAAAACTCCTGCGCATAAAGCTGCCGGTCGCGCGCGACCTCGACGCGGGTATGCTCGGACAGCGCATTGACGACGCTGACGCCGACGCCGTGGAGGCCGCCCGAGGTGGCGTAGGCCTTGCCCGAGAACTTGCCGCCCGAGTGCAGTGTCGAAAGGATCACCTCGAGCGTCGATTTGCCCGGAAACTTGGGATGTTCGTCGACCGGAATACCGCGCCCGTTGTCGGCAATGGAAAGCCGGTTTCCTTCTTCCAGCTTCACCTCGATCCGGCTTGCATGACCTGCGACGGCTTCGTCCATCGCGTTGTCCAGCACTTCGGCAGCGAGATGGTGCAGGGCGCGGTCATCGGTTCCGCCGATATACATGCCGGGGCGGCGGCGGACGGGCTCGAGCCCCTCCAGCACCTCGATAGAGGAGGAGTCGTAATCGCCGCTGGAAGCAGGCGTGCCATCAAACAGGTCTTCGGACATAGATCGAGCTATATGCCCTGCGTCTGTGCCCCCACAAGCGGGGCGCGCAGGTTATCTTCAGTCGCTGAAGCTGGTGGGTGCGTTAGCCACCACCGAAACTTCACCATTGCGAACCTCGCGAACTTCCCATGCGCGCTGGATCACGCCATTGCGGTTGAAGCGGAAGGCGCCGTCCACCCCCAGAAAGCCGCCATCGCTGTAGAGAATCCTCTTGGGAAAACGGTCACCCACGCGCCAGTCGCGCGCCACGCGCAGGGTCATCAGTACCGCGTCATAACCAAGCGTCGAAATCCGGTGCGGCGAGCCGCCGAAGCGATCCTGGTAGCTGTCGCGATAGCGCCGGAAGCGATTGTCGGAGACGGCAGAGAACAGTGCTCCGCGAAGCGCGGCGGCGCGGGTCACGGCGCTTTCGCCGCTCCACAGCTCGGTCCCGAGGATTTGCGTCCCCGCACCGTCGCCCGACTTGATCTCGCCCGCTGCCTGGGTCGCAAGCCGCGCCCCGTCGGCGATCAGGACGGTATCGTAGCCACCACGCGCCCTGAGGCGCTGTGCAGCGCTGACGATCGAGGTGTTGCCGCGCGCATAGTTTTCAGACGTAGCAAGTGAGCCGCCATATTCGCGCAGGGCATTTGTCAGGGCGCTCTCTGCACGCTGGCCATAATCGCCGGACGGCAGGAGCACTGCGAAATTGTTCGATCCGCGTTGACGGGCATAGGCTACGCTGCGCTCGATCGACTGCTCAGGGATGTGCCCCATCACGAAGACATCTTCGCTGGCGACACTGGTGTCGTTCGAGAAGGAAATGAGCGGCACGTTGTTGGGTGCTGCGACCGAGGAAACCTGCTGGACATTGTCGGCAAGCAGCGGGCCCAGAATCAGCCGGTTGCCATCGGCAACAGCCTTTTCGGCCGCGCTGCGTGCACCCTGTGTGGTGTCATAGGTGGTGATACGCAGGTTGCTCGCATTGGTATCGAGCAGCGCCATGGTCGTCGCATTGGCAATCGATTGGCCGACGCTCCCATTGGTGCCCGACATCGGAACGAGCAGAGCGATGCGATGACGCGTCTCGTCGGTCGGAAGTGCGGTGGCACTGGGTTCCGTCGTCGGTCCGGTGACCGGTCCGGTCGTATCGGGCCCCGTCTTGGGGATGATCTGACACGCCCCCAGCAGCATGGCAGTACCAGCCACCATCCAGTTGCGACGATTGAACAAATTCCGCTTCATGCTTGCCGACCCTATGCTGCTCGATCAAAAGGGAGGGGTGCAAAACACCACCAACTCTGAATCAAGCGTGTCTGAACCTCTCGAACCCGGGCTCTATATCGTTGCAACGCCGATTGGCAATCTCGGCGATGTAACGATGCGTGCTGTCGACGTGTTGAGCCGATGCGATGCAATTGCCTGCGAAGACACGCGCGTTACGGGCAAATTATTGAAGCATCTGGGGCTGTCGAAGCCGCTCTGGCGCTATGACGATCACGCCGGCGAGAACGACCGGGCAAGGCTTGTCGTGGCGATGCAAGAACAGGCCGTGGTGCTGGTGAGCGATGCGGGGACTCCGCTGGTGTCCGACCCGGGTTACCGGCTCGTCCGCGATGCAAGGGCTGCCGGTGTTTCGGTGACAAGCCTGCCCGGCGCTTGCGCTGCCATTGCGGGGCTGACGCTCTCGGGACTGCCTAACGATCGGTTCCTTTTCGCAGGGTTCCTGCCGGTCAAGGACAAGGCGCGGCGCGACATGCTGGAGGAACTGGCGGGCATCGACGCCACGCTGGTCTTCTACGAGACCGGGCCGCGCCTGGTGAAATCGCTGGAGACCATGGCGGAAATCTGGCCGTACCGTGAAGTGGCCGTGGCACGCGAGCTCACCAAGCTGCACGAGGAGTGCCGGACAGGGGCCGCCGGTGAACTTGCCGCGCATTATGGCGAGCGTCCGCCCAAGGGAGAGATCGTCCTTCTTGTGGGACCGCCAGCCGAAGAAGCAGGCGAGATCGATGCCGAGGCCTTGCTGCGCCAGGCGCTCGAAACGCTCAAGCCATCGCAGGCGGTCGCGCAAGTTGCCAAGGCAACCGGACGTGATCGCAAGGAGCTCTACACGCTGGCGATGGAAATCAAGGCGGAATGAAGCGGCAGCAGGCCGAAAGGCAGGGCCGGGAAAGCGAGCGCTGGGCGGCCACGTGGCTGCGCCTCAAGGGCGGGCAGGTCCTCGCAGAGCGGGTGAAGACGCCGCGCGGAGAGATCGACCTTATCGCGCGTAAACGCGGTCTCGTCGCGTTCATCGAAGTGAAGTGGCGCAAGAGGCGCGAAGAACTCGACCATGCGATAGACGCTTACCGCTTGCGAAGGGTGGCCGCCGCGGTGGAATGCGTCGCGCATGAATATGCTGGGGCGGGGGAAGATATCCGTGTCGACGTGATCCTCCTTGCGCCGGGCGCAATCCCTCGCCACATCGTCAACGCCTGGCAGCCATGAGGATAACACTATGAGCCTGCGTATCGCCGTCCAGATGGACCCGATCGAGAACATCAATATCGCGGGCGATTCCTCTTTCGCACTGATGCTGGCCGCGCAGGAGCGAGGGTATTCGGTCTACGAGTATCACGTGGAGAGCCTGTCGCTGGATTCCGAGGATCGCCTCTATGCGCAGTGCTATCCGGTAACGGTCCAGCGGGTCGAGGGTGATCACTTTACCAAGGGTGAGGCGCAGCGGCTCGACCTCGGGCGCGATATCGATGTCGTGCTGATGCGGCAGGACCCGCCGTTTCACATGGGTTATATCACCGCGACGCATTTGCTCGAGCGGATCCAGAACGAAACGCTGGTGGTCAATGATCCCGTCCATGTCCGCAATGCGCCTGAAAAGGTCATGGTGCTCAATTACCGGCGCTTCATGCCGCCGACGCTGGTCACGCGCTCGGTCGATGAGGCGCGGCGGTTCATGGAAGAGCATGGCGCAATCGTGATGAAACCGATCCACGGGAACGGCGGCAAGGCGATCTTCCGCATTCCGGCGGACGGCGACAATCTGACCGCGCTGTTCGAAGTCTTCAACCAGACCTGGCCCGAGCCGCACATGCTGCAGCCTTTCCTTCCCGAGGTGGCCAAGGGCGACAAGCGCATCGTCCTGGTCGATGGCGAGATCGCAGGCGCGATCAACCGTATTCCCGGCAAGGGCGAGTTCCGCTCGAACCTTGCCATGGGCGGCAGCGCGGAGGCGACCGAGCTGACCGATCGCGAGCGTGAGATCTGCGAGGCGATGGGGCCCGACCTCAAGCGTCTCGGCCTGACCTTCGTCGGGATTGACGTGATCGGCGGGAAATATCTCACGGAGATCAATGTCACGTCGCCGACCGGCATCGTCGCAATCGACCGGTTCAACGGGACCGATACGGCTGCGATGATCTGGGACGCGATCGAGCGCCGCCACGCGGCGCTGGCAGAAAGCTAACCTTTCTCGCGCGTGCCTTTACCGGCTCGGGGATGCGCATTGCGGTAATTGTCGAGCATCGTTGCGGCATCGACCTTCGTATAGATCTGGGTCGAGCCGAGCGAGGCGTGGCCGAGCAGCTCCTGCAAGCTCCTGAGGTCGGCGCCCGCACCCAGCAGATGCGTCGCGAAACTATGCCGCAAAGCGTGTGGTGTGGCGGTTTCCGGCAGGCCGAGCGCGATCCGCGCGCGCGCCATTGCCCGCTGCACCATTGCCTGGCTCAACGGACCGCCCTTGACCCCGCGAAAGAGCGCTTTGTCTGGAGAGAGCGGCCAGGGGCATCTGCGCGTGTAGTCCTCAACCGCCGCGCGCGTGATCGGAAGCGTGGGGACCATCCGTTGCTTGTTGCCCTTGCCGGTCACCTGCAGCACCTCGGCGAGAGGCGCGTCCTTGCCCTTGAGCGAGAGTGCTTCGGCTATGCGTAGGCCGGAACCATACATTAGCAGCAGCACGGCACGGTCGCGTGCGCCAACCCAGTCCTCGTTGGCGGTTCCGGCGACGAGATCTGCGATATTGACTGCATCGTCGGGCGTCACCGGGCGGGGCAGCCCTTTCTTGAGCCGCGGCCCGCGAAGGCGCGGGGCGGAAGCCTCGGTCTCACCCGCCTGCTCGCGGGCAAATTTGACGAAAGCCTTGAGCGCCGAGAGTTCGCGGGCGGCGCTCGCATTGCCGATGCCGGATTGGCGGCGGTCAGCGAGGTGGCGGCGCAGGTCGGGGCCTTCGATGCGTGAGACGGACGCCCAATCGCCGAGGTCACGTGCCTTGAGCAGGCGGTCGGCGCTGGCGAGGTAGGCGCGCACCGTATGCTCGCTTCGTCTGCGGGCATTGGCGAGGTGATCGCGCCACGCTTCGAGGAGATCAGCCGCGCTCATGCCGAGACAAGCTCGTCGGCAACCAGATCGCCCAGCAGGGCGTCGAGCAAGGGCATGCCTTCGCGGGTCAGGCCGATGCGCTCACCCTCACGCCAGACGAGGCCGAGGTTCTGGTGCAATTCGAGCTTCGCGGTATCGATCAAATTGCTGCTGGCAATGCCGAAGCGCTGCTCGATCCGAGCGAGGTCGATCCCCTCGACCAGCCGAAGACCGACCAGCAACGCCTCGGAGGCTTGCTCGGTCAGCGATAGTGCGCGCTCTTCCGCGATCCCGTGCTGCGACTTCGCGACCGCCGCGAGGAAATTCTCCGGTTTGCGGTGGCGCGTTGTCGCCATGCCGCAACGCCTGCCATGCGCGCCGGGGCCGATCCCGCAATAGTCCTCGTAACGCCAGTAGGTGAGATTGTGGCGGCTTTCCTCGCCCGGTTTGGCGTAGTTCGAGATTTCGTAGGGCGGCAAGCCCGCCGCCGCGGTCATGGCCTGCGTCAACGCATAGAGATCGGCCGCCGGATCATCGTCGAGCGGGGTGAACTTGCCGGTCCGCACATCGCTCGCAAACCGCGTGCTCGGCTCGATCGTCAATTGGTAGAGCGAGAGGTGGCCGGTGCCGTAGGCGAGTGCACGCTGAAGCTCTTCAGTCCATTGCGCTTCGGTTTGGCCGGGACGCGCATAAATCAGGTCGAAACTGACGCGATCGAACGCCTTCTGCGCCGTTTCCAGCGCTTTCTGCCCCTCTTCTGAGGAGTGCAGGCGGCCGAGAAATTGCAGCACATCGTCATCGAAGGACTGAATGCCGAGGGACATCCGGTTGACCCCGGCGCTAGCGAGCGACGTGAAATTGTTTGCTTCTACCGAGGACGGGTTGGCTTCCAGCGTGATCTCGATTTCCGGCTCGAAGCCCCACAGTTTCTCAGCCTCCGCCAGCAGTGCTCCAACGAGCGCGGGGGGCATCAGCGAAGGCGTGCCGCCGCCGAAAAAGATCGAGTGCAGTTTCTCGCCGCCTGCCAATTCCGCCTCGTGCCGCGTGTCGGCCAGAAGCGCCTCATGCCAAGCTTCCATCTCGACCGTCTCGCGGACATGGCTGTTGAAGTCGCAATAGGGGCATTTCTTCGCGCAGAAGGGCCAATGGATGTAGAGAGCGCGTGCCACGGTGGCGCGATCCTATGCTCTTTTTCGGGCCGGATTGCCAATCGTCATTGTCGAAAAACCCCACTCGTCCCAAATGTGTAACAGCCTGCGGCACCTGACCACCGTTTGGTAGCAAGTGGGTTTGACGCGGCCGCCGTTAACCTCTTTTCTAAGTTCGACGAAAGCCTTTCGGGATCAAGGGTAGGGTCATGAAAACGGGTCGAATACTGGCGCTCATGGGCGCATGCGCGGCTATTGCAGCCACGCCGAATATCTCTGCGCGCGATAACGCGCCCCGCAACAGCTTTGCGGCAGAATTGCTCGATGCGCACAATCTGGAGCGAGATCGCTTCGGCGCGCCGCGTGTTGCCTGGAGCGACAAGCTGGCGCGCGAGGCTCATGAATGGGCGCAACAGCTCGCACGGGAAGGCCGGATGCGCCATTCCACGCAAGCCGACCGGGGAGGCGCGGGTGAAAACCTCTGGATGGGGTCGGCCGGCAACTACTCGGCGAGCTTCATGGTCGAGGCTTTCGCAGCGGAAAAGCGCCACTTCAAACCGGGCAAGTTCCCGCACATATCGCGCACGGGCAACTGGCGTGACGTGGGCCACTACACGCAGGTTGTCTGGCACGACACGCGTCAGATCGGCTGCGCGGTTGTCCGCAACCAGCGCGATGATTTCCTTGTCTGTCGTTATTGGCCGGCCGGCAATACCTACGGCCACGAGATCCGCTGAGAGCTAGGTCCCGAACTGTTCGGCGGTCAGCTTTGCAAAGGCATCGGCGCGGTGGCTGATGCCGTGCTTTTCTGCCGGATCGATCTCGGCAAAGGTCTGCTCGCGGCCTTGAGGCACGAATACCGGATCATAGCCGAAGCCAAGGGTTCCGCGTGGTGGCCAGGTTAGCGAACCCGCGCATTTACCTTCGTAAACTTCGTATTCGCCATTGGGCCAGGCCAACGCCAGCACGCAATGGAAGGCGGCCGAGCGATCGACATCGGTGCCGAGTTGCTGGAGCATCCCCTCGACCTTGCCCATGGCCATATACCAGTCGCGGCCCGGATCGCCTTCGAACCACTGCCGCTCGGCCCAGTCTGCGGTATAGACGCCCGGCCTGCCATCGAGCGCATCGACCGACAGCCCGCTATCGTCGGCGAGCGCGGCGAGACCCGAAGCCTCGGCCGCCGCGCGCGCCTTGATTAGTGCGTTCTCGACGAAGGTCTTTCCTGTCTCGGCGGGCTCCGGCAGGCCCAGAGACCCTGCCGAAATGCACTTCACGCCATATGGCTCGAGCAGCGCCGAAATCTCTTTCAGCTTGCCCTCGTTATGCGTCGCGATGACGAGGCTGCCCGAACCGAGACGTCTTGTCATTTTACGGCGTCCCGCTGCGCTGCGAAGATTTCGTCGCAACCGATGCGTGCCAGGCGCAGAAGGCGAAGCAGGCCTTCTTCGTCATAGGTCGCGCCTTCGGCGGTGGCTTGTACTTCCGCAATCTGACCGCCTTCGATCAGCACGAAGTTCGCGTCCGCTTCAGCCGAGGAGTCCTCAGGGTAATCGAGGTCGAGCACCGGCGTGCCTTCGAAAATACCGCAGCTGATCGCCGCGACCTGGCCGGTGATTGGGTCTTCGGTCAGAGATCCGGCTTCGATCAGTCCGTTGACCGCGAGCCGCAGAGCTACCCAGGCGCCGGAGATCGACGCCGTGCGCGTGCCGCCGTCGGCCTGAATGACGTCGCAATCGAGCGTGATCTGACGCTCGCCCAGCTTCTTGAGGTCGACGACTGCGCGCAAACTGCGCCCGATCAAGCGCTGGATTTCCTGCGTCCGGCCCGACTGCTTGCCGCGTGCGGCTTCGCGTGAGCTACGCGTGTGAGTCGAGCGCGGGAGCATCGAATACTCACCCGTGACCCAGCCTTCACCCTTGCCGCGCAGCCACGGCGGAATGCGTTCTTCGATGCTGGCAGTGCACAGCACCCGCGTATCGCCGAAGCTGACGAGGCATGATCCCTCGGCATGTTTGGTGAAGCCGGTTTCGATAGTGATGGCGCGCATTTCATCGGGCGCGCGTCCTGAAGGTCGCATGAAATATCCTTGTACGATTCGCTTGGGCGCGGTTTGGCCGTGTAAGGCCTTGCCCGCAAGGCTTGAGGCTGGATGAGCAGTCGCTAGATAGAGATCATGTCGTCACCGCCGATTTCCGAACTGTCAGATCGCGCGAGGGATATCTTCCGCCTCGTGGTCGAAGGCTATCTGGAAAGCGGCCAGCCGGTCGGTTCGAAAACCCTGGCGAGCGATGCCTCCGTAAACCTCTCCCCAGCCTCTATCCGTTCGGTTCTGGCGGATCTGGAGCAAATCGGCTTGCTTGCCGCGCCGCATACGAGTGCAGGTCGCATGCCGACCGACAGCGGGCTACGCATGTTCGTCGATGGCATGATGCGGGTCGCAGCACCGACCGCCGAGGAGCGTGCCGCGATCGAAAAGAGGCTTGCCGAGCCCGGACCGATCGAACAGGCACTGGAACAGGCAAGCACCGTGCTGTCGGACCTTTCAGGTGCTGCCGGCATGGTCATGGTGCCTACCCGCGAAGCAAGGTTGGCGCAGTTTAGCCTCGTCAACCTCGGGCAGGGCAGGGCGCTCGCCGTGCTGGTGAGCGAGGATGGCGGTGTCGAAAACCGTGTGGTCGAACTGGGCGAGGCGATAGCACCTTCCGTGCTCGAGCAGGCGAGCAATTACATCACCGCTCGTCTCGCAGGACGGACGCTCGCCGACGCTGCCAGCGCAATGCGAGCAGAAATCAAGGCCGGAAAATCGCAACTCGATGTAGCGAGCAGGGATTTAGTCGAGCGCGGCCTAGCCGTATGGAGCGAGGATGCCGCTCAGCGGCCCGTGCTGATCATTCGCGGACAGGCCAAGCTGCTCGACGAGAGCGCGATGGGAGATATCGAGCGCATCCGGTCGTTGCTCGACGACCTCGAAAACAAGCAATCGGTGGCCGAATTGCTCGACAGCGCGCGCGATGCCGATGCGACGCGCATCTTCATCGGGAGCGAGAATCGGCTGTTTGCACTTTCGGGATCGTCGGTCATCGCTTCGCCCTATCGCGACCGCGAGGGACAGGTGGTCGGCGTGCTGGGCGTGATAGGCCCAACGCGGTTGAATTACGCGCGTGTCGTCCCCATGGTGGATCTCACAGCCCGGTCTCTGGGCAAGCTCATCGGATAGCTCTGGAAAACATACATCATGATCGACAATGACAAGCCGCACGACGAAGCGGTTGAAAAGGAACTGGAAGGCGTGCCGGAGGAAATGCTCGACGACGGCACGGAGGATGAGGATGGAAACTCGCTCGACGATGCCATCGCATCGCTTCGCGCGGATCTGGAGGCGGCCAAGCAGGACGCGCTCTACGCGCAGGCAGAAACGCAGAACGTCCGGCGTCGTCTCGAGAAGGATATGCAGGACGCGCGTGCCTATGCCGCAACCGGTTTTGCGCGCGATATCCTGAGCGTTGCCGACAATCTTGCACGCGCAATCGAGGCTATCCCCGAAAGCCTGCGCGAAGACGAAAGAATGCGCGGTCTCGTGACCGGTATCGAGGCGACCCAGCGCGAGCTCGAGAAAGTCTTCGGCCAGCACGGTATCACGCGGATCGCGGCTCAAGGCCTGCCGCTCGACCCCAACCAGCATCAGGCGATGATGGAAGTGCCGAGCGACGAGCATGAACCGGGCACGGTGGTGCAGGAAATGCAGTCGGGCTGGATGATCAAGGATCGCCTGCTGCGACCGGCGATGGTCGGCGTCGCAAAGAAGCCCGACTGAGTTTACCGGAACTTTTTGGAGAGCATGATGAGGACTGCAATCACACGGGTGGCGGTCCTCGCCTCCCTTTTCGCCGTGACGCCTGCGATGGCGGAGAGCGAGGGCGAGAAGCTCTCCGAACTGACCGAGCGCTATTACGATTACCAGGTCGAGCAATCGGGCCGGATCGAGGAAGCAAACGGGAGCACCAGTGCCGGTGCGCGGCTCTCGTCGGTGACGCCTGAGGCTCAGATTGCGCGCGCTCAGTATGCGAAAGAAATGCTTGAGGCGCTGGCCGCAATCGATCGCAATGCGCTCACCGAACGCGAGCGGATCGACGCGGCCGTATTCGAAACCCTGCTTCAGGAAGAGATCGGCGACGCGCGTTTCCGCGAGTGGGAAATGCCGTTCGATTCCGACAACAATTTCTGGAGTTATCTTGCCGCGACGCGGCCGCTCCAGACGGTCGAGGATTACGAGCGCTACATTTCGCGGATGCGCGATCTGCCGCGCTATTTCGACGAGAACATCGCCAATGCCCGCAGCGGGCTGGCGCGTGGATTTTCGGTACCCCGGGTGACGCTGGAAGGGCGCGACGCCTCTCTCGTGGCCTATGTCGTCGATGATCCTGAGGAGAGCCCGTTCTGGGGTGCATTCAAGAGGATGCCTGAGCGGTTTTCGCAGGCTGATGCCGATCGTCTGCAGGCCGCAGGCCGTGCTGCCATCGCTGACGCAGTGACGCCTGCCTATCGCGAGCTTCTCACCTTTTTCCGTGACGAGTATCTGCCGCAAACTCGCACATCGCTCGCCGCCAACGCCATGCCTGAGGGCCCGGCCTTCTACGCGCAGCAGATCAGACAATTTACGACGCTCGATATGACTGCCGAGGAAATCCACCAGATCGGCCTTGAGGAAGTCGCGCGCATTACCGCCGAGATGGAAAAGGTGAAGGCCGAAGCGGGTTTCGAAGGAACGCTGCCCGAGTTCGTCACCTTCCTGCGCACCGATCCGCAGTTTGTCGCCGACACGGGCGACGAGTTGATGGGTGTCTCCGCCTACACGGCCAAGCGCGTCGATGGAGAGCTGGCCAAGTATTTCGGCTTCCTGCCGCGCCACCGCTTTTCGATCAGGCCGGTCGATCCCGCCATCGCGCCGTTCTACACTGCCGGGCGCGGTGGCCTCGAATACTGCCAGATGAACACTTACGATCTGCCTTCCAGGCCGCTCTACAATATCCCGGCGCTGACACTGCACGAGTGCGCTCCGGGGCACAGTTTCCAGGCGGCGATCGCGCTCGAACAACCCGAAGCGCCGAAGTTCCGCCGTCAGACCTATTTCTCCGGCTTCGGGGAGGGTTGGGGACTCTACACTGAATATCTCGGCGAAGAGATGGGCATCTACCGCACGCCTTACGAGCGCTTCGGACGGCTGAGCTACGAAATGTGGCGCGCTGTCCGCCTCGTGATCGACACCGGTATTCACCACTATGGCTGGAGCCGCGAACAGGCGGTGGACTACCTCGCTACGCGCACGGCGCTTTCGGAGCATGAGGTCAATACAGAGGTCGATCGTTATATCAGCTGGCCGGGGCAGGCGCTTGCCTACAAGCTTGGCGAAATGACCATTCGCCGTGTTCGCGCGAAGGCCGAAGCGGAGCTTGGCAACGACTTCGACATTCGCAAATTCCACGATGTCATACTGTCGCTTGGCTCGGTTCCGCTCCCGGTCCTCGAGGAACGCATCGATGCCTTTATTGCCGATGGGGGGAAAGGACTTCCGGGGGTCGAATACGACTAATCTCGGAACAGGCAGGGGTTTCGTCCGTAAGTTCCGAGACAGGGACGCAAACGGAGAACTCCGATGAACAACAAGCTTTTACTCGCCCCCGCACTGGCTCTTTCCACCCTTGGCCTTGGCGCATGTGCACAGAATTACGCAGTGGAAGGTGCTGCTGCGGGTGCCGCTGCAGGCGCCGGACTTAGCGCTATTCTAGGCGAAGATATCGAGACCTATGCCCTCGCTGGCGCCGCGATCGGTGGCGTAGTCGGATATGCGACCGACAAGAACGACGAATGCGACGGCTATTATGGCGATGGTCGCTACGTCGATGACGATTGCCGCTACAACGATCGCTATGCGCGTTACTGGTAATTGAGCCAGCGAAGAGCGACGAAAGGGGCCACGCTGGCCCCCTTTTTTGTGATCAACCGCTCGAAGGCTTCAGAGCGCACCAATCGCAGCCTCATCGCTACAGAAGATAGAGGACGAGATAGCGCAAGTTGAGCGCCACGAGCAGCACGGACTGAACATGACGGTTCTTGAATATCAAGGTTGCGCCCATCATCGCGACAAGCATGACAGTCAGTCCTATGTTAAGCGGTGACAGCATTTGCGTCCTGATCTGCTCAAAGCTCAGGAGATAAAACCATTGCACGAAAACCAATCCGATGAGGATTGCCATTATCGTGCGATGGACGCGGAAATAGTGGTTGTTCAGATCTTTGAACCGGTCCGGATTTGTCGGGAAGACAAGCCTCGCCGCAAGGTAATACGCACCAGCGAACAGGATTACGCCAAGCAAGGTCGTGGGCGTGACTTCGAGTAGGGACCGGATAGTCCAGGCAAATATCCAGAACGACAGCAGATCGAGAATAACGAATAGCCCCAGCAGCGGCGTTAGCCAGCCGATTGAGAAGCGTTGCCCATCGGAAGCTGTTTCGAACTCACGCTCCAGCGTTCTGCCGAAGCCGGAAAGCAGCTCGACCAGAGACAGGCCAAGGAGCAGGGCGTAAAGCACGATGATATATTCGAAATCTGTCATGCGGCACCGGGAAAATTGACGATCAGATCGTATGCCTTGGCATCCGCGACCCCTGCTATCCGCATCCCGTTACGCAGCATGAAAGCATGGCGCACGATTTCCGCCTGCTGCTCGATACCGTAGCGGTTCAACGGCCAGCCAGGCTTGAGGCTGTAATCGTATCTGCGTGAAAAGGGCCGGACGAGTGGCAGATACCACCATCCGTGCGTCTGGGTCTGCCACACATGGGTCATTTCGTGGATGAAATGCGCCTGGCGTTGGATCTTCACCCTAGCGAAATCATCGCAATAGGCTTCGCCGCGGGGATGGAAGTGGAGGTGCCCCCAGGGCGCCATCGTGATGCGTCGTGGCTGGAACGGAAACCACTTGCGGCGGCGGATCGTGACTTTTTCGTAGTCGATCGCGTCGCCGAAGATTGTGCGGGCGAGAACAATCTCGCCGGGTGTCAGTGGCCGCTCGCCGCCAACCGGACAGCTGGGGGCGAGCGGTATTTCTTTTGATAGCGGTTCGATTGCGCTCAGCGATCTTCCCCGGCGGCGCGTACCTCTGCGGGGAAGCTGAACTTGTCACCGCCGGACACGGTCAGCGTCACTTCGGTGGTATCTCCCGGCTTGAGGTCGGGCGAGACGTTCATCGCCATCACATGCTTGGCGCCGGGCTCGAAACTGACCTTGTCGCCTTTCTTGATGCCGATCGGCAGCGCTTCCATCATCTGCACCTTGAAGTCGTACTCGCCATAGTCGTGCAGCATCGCGCTCTCGGCGTCTGCAACATCGGCACGGCGGATCGTGAGCCCGCGATCCCCTTCATACGACAGATCGAAATAGACTGCTGCCGGATTGCCCGCGACCGGTGCGAGGACCATACGCGCATTTTCGACAGACATGCCCGGAACGCCTTCAGGCTCGGCCTCGACCGGGGCTTCGTTACCCCCGCAAGCGGACACGGCAAGGCTCGCCCCTGCCAGAAGTGCGACTGCAAACCCGTTCATTTTCACTTGGATTTCTCCCCCTTTTGGATGGTGCGGAAACTAGTCCGCCTGATCCCTTGTGCCAAGCGAAACCGCACCTATATCACCCGGGTAACACACCTTTACCTAGAGCCGCCAACCGGTTTCGCCTTGGACGGGGATCCGATCGCGCGGTGTCCAACTATTGAAGAGAATGGGGAAATAATGGCCAAAGTTATCGGTATCGACCTCGGCACCACGAACTCTTGCGTAGCCGTCATGGATGGGGGTAAACCCAAGGTCATCGAGAATTCGGAAGGCGCACGCACGACGCCTTCGATCGTTGCCTTCACCAAGGACAACGAGCGTCTGATCGGTCAGCCGGCCAAGCGCCAGGCAGTGACCAATCCGGACAACACGCTGTTCGCGATCAAGCGCCTTATCGGTCGCCGGTTCGACGATCCGATGACCAAGAAGGACATGGAGATCGTTCCTTACGACATCGTCAAGGGCAAGAACGGCGATGCCTGGGTCGAAGCGGGCGGCGAAGAGTATTCGCCCAGCCAGATTTCCGCCTTCATCCTGCAGAAGATGAAGGAAACCGCCGAAAGCTATCTCGGTGAAGACGTCAAGCAGGCGGTCATCACCGTTCCGGCCTACTTCAACGACGCGCAGCGTCAGGCGACGAAGGACGCCGGCCAGATCGCCGGCCTCGAAGTCCTGCGTATCATCAACGAGCCGACTGCGGCCGCGCTCGCCTACGGTCTCGACAAGGAAGATGGCAAGACCATCGCTGTCTATGACCTTGGCGGCGGCACCTTCGACGTCTCCGTCCTCGAAATCGGCGACGGCGTCTTCGAAGTGAAGTCGACCAATGGCGACACCTTCCTCGGCGGTGAAGACTTCGACAATGAAATCGTCGAATATCTCGCAAGCCAGTTCCAGAAGAAGGAAAACATGGACCTGCGGCAGGACAAGCTTGCCCTGCAGCGCCTGAAGGAAGCGGCGGAAAAGGCCAAGATCGAGCTGTCGAGCTCGCAGACGACCGAGGTCAACCTGCCCTTCATCACCGCACGCATGGAAGGCGGCAGCTCCACCCCGCTGCACCTCGTCGAAACGATCAGCCGTTCGGACCTCGAAAAGCTGGTCGGTGACCTGATCAAGCGCACACTCGAGCCCTGCAAGAAGGCGCTCGAAGATGCGGGCGTTACCAAGGACGGCATCGACGAAGTGATCCTGGTCGGCGGTATGACCCGCATGCCCAAGGTTCGCGAAGTGGTCGAACAGTTCTTCGGTTCGAAGCCGCACACCGGCGTGAACCCCGATGAAGTCGTGGCCATGGGTGCTGCCATTCAAGCGGGCGTCCTTCAGGGCGACGTCAAGGATGTACTGCTGCTCGACGTCACCCCGCTATCGCTGGGTATCGAAACGCTGGGCGGTGTATTCACCCGCATGATCGATCGCAACACGACGATTCCGACCAAGAAGACGCAGACCTATTCGACCGCTGAAGACAACCAGAATGCGGTGACGATCCGGGTCTTCCAGGGTGAGCGTGAAATGGCGGCGGACAACAAGCTGCTCGGCCAGTTCGACCTCGTCGGCATCCCTCCGGCGCCGCGCGGCGTGCCGCAGATCGAAGTCACTTTCGACATCGACGCGAACGGCATCGTCAACGTGTCGGCCAAGGACAAGGGCACCGGCAAGGAGCAGCAGATCAAGATCCAGGCCTCGGGCGGTCTCAGCGAAAGCGATATCGACCAGATGGTCCAGGATGCCGAAAAGTTCGCTGACGAAGACAAGAAGCGTCGCGAATCCGCCGAAGCGCGTAACCAGGCCGAAAGCCTGGTCCATGCGACGGAGAAGCAGCTTGAAGAGCATGGCGACAAGATCGATGCCGATACCAAGTCGGCCGTAGAAAGCGCCTTGGCCGAAACCAAGGAAGCGCTCGAAGGCGACGATGTCGACGCGATCAATGCCAAGGCTCAGGCTCTCACCGATGCAGCCATGAAGATGGGCCAGCAGATCTACGAGAAGGAGCAGGCTTCTGCCGCTCCTGCAGGTGAAGCTGGTGAGGGCGAAGCTTCAGGCAGCTCATCGGAAGACGATGACGTTGTCGATGCCGAGTTCTCGGAAGTCGACGAAGACAACAAGGGCTGATGTCCTGATGAAAACGAAACCGCCACCGGTGCAATTCGCGCCGGTGGCGGTTAACGTTTGACGGACGGACGGGGTCGAAATGTCAGCTACTGAAATAGATTACTACCAACTGCTCGAAGTTTCCCGCGATGCCGACGGAGGAACGATCAAGAGCGCCTATCGCAAGCTCGCAATGAAGTATCACCCGGACAAGAATCCGGGATGCGGCGAGAGCGAAGCCAAGTTCAAGGCGATCAACGAGGCGTATGACTGCCTCAAGGATCCGCAGAAGCGCGCGGCATACGACCGTTTCGGCCATGCTGCCTTCCAGCAGGGCATGGGCGGCGGTGGTGGCCATCCGGGCGCCGACTTCGGCGATATCGGAGACATCTTCGAAACGATTTTCGGCAGCGCTTTCGGCGGCGGTGGCGGTGCTCGCCAGCAGCGGCGCCGCGGTGCCGACCTGCGCTACGACATGGAAATCTCGCTCGACGAGGCGTTCCACGGCAAATCGACCGAGATCGAGATCGAAGTCTCGCAAAGCTGCAAGACCTGTGACGGCTCGGGCGCGACACCAAGTACCGGCGAGCGCGAATGCAACCTGTGCAATGGCATGGGCAAGGTCCGCGCCAAGCAGGGTTTCTTCGTTGTCGAACGTCCGTGTCCGACCTGCCATGGCCGCGGAGCTGTGATCGAAGACCCGTGCAGTGATTGCCGCGGCGAAGGACGGGTGGATCGTCCGCAATCGCTTGCAGTCGAAATTCCCGCCGGCGTCGATACCGGCACACGTATCCGCCTTTCCGGCAAGGGTGAAGCAGGGCCGCGCGGTGCGCCGTCCGGCGACCTCTACATCTTCGTTCATGTGAAACCGCATGCGGTCTATCACCGCGAAGGGACGACGCTCGCTACGCGCGTTCCGATCAGCTTCACGACTGCCGCGCTCGGCGGCTCGGTCGATATTCCAGACCTGTCGGGCGAGACGAACACGGTGGACATCCCTGCTGGCATCCAGTCGGGCAAGCAATTGCGCGTTCGCGGTGCCGGTATGCCGGTCCTGCAAGGACGCGGCAGGGGTGACCTGGTGGTCGAAATCGCGGTCGAAACGCCGACCAGGCTTTCGAAGAAACAGAAGGAAATCCTTGTGGAGTTTCGGGAAACCGAAACCGGCGAGGAGTGCCCCGAAAGTCGCGGTTTCTTCGACAAGCTCAAGGACGCTTTCGGCGGTTGACGCGCTAGTCCCGTGACTCTCTCGGCGGCTGCGGATAGGCTGTGGAGAAACAGAGGAGGGGACTTTCCCATGAACCGTACTGCCGCATCGGGCTTCGCCGCCCTTTCAATCCTGCTTGCAACGCCGACGCTTGCTCAGGGTAACCTGAATGACGTGAAGATCACGGCAGAGGAGGTTGCGCCGGGCGTTGCCGTGCTGTTCGGCGCGGGTGGCAATATCGGTGTAAGTCACGGCGAAGATGCGACGATCCTCATCGACGATCAGTTTGCGCCGCTCACCGAGAAAATCGAAGCAGCTGTTGCTGGCCTCGGCGCAAGCCCGGCAGAATATGTCATCAACACCCATTGGCACTTCGATCACACCGGCGGAAACGAGAACTTCGGCAAGCGCGGCGCCAAGATCTTCGCGCATGACAATGTCCGCAAGCGCCTCAAGGTCGGTGATCCCGATGGCCGCTGGAAAATCCCACCAGCGCCTGCGGAGGCTCTCCCGGTCGTTACTTATGAGCGCGGCGTGACGCTCCACCTCAATGGCGACACGATCGACGTGATGTTTCTCGGCGGCGGTCATACCGATGGTGACAGCATCGTGCGCTGGCGCGAGAAGAACGTCGTCCACATGGGCGACCTGTATTTCAACTCGCCGGGCTGGCCTTTTATCGACGTGTCGTCTGGGGGCGGGATCGAAAAGGCGTTATACTCGATCGATAGCGCCATCGCGATGATGGACGAGGATACCAAGGTCATCCCGGGCCACGGCCCTATGTCGGACCGGGCCGGTCTCACGGCCTATCGCAATATCGTGGGCGAAGCCGTGACCCGAATCCGCGCGCTCAAGGACATTGGCGTTTCGCTCGAGGATGCGCAGGCGCGCCGTCCGCTCGACAGTTTCGAGCGGGGCGAGGGCTTCATCAGCGAGGATGAGTTCATCGCAGCGGTCTGGGACAGCCTCGACTAGTGAGCGGGGCCGAGGCGCTCCTCGACTTCCGCTCGCAACAGTTCAAGTGAGACTTCACGGCAGCGCCCGACACGCTCTTCTTCCTCGATGATGGCGATAAAGGCACGGCGTTTGAACTCGCGGCACTTGGCATCGTCGATGCCGCCGTCGACCGTCGAACAGACGAGGTCGATCATGCGCTCCGCCCCGTGCAGGCGTCCCCACAGGTAATCGTTTTCGCGATAGGCGCGGCTGAAAAATGCTCCGAAATTGTAGAACTCGGTGCCACGAAGGGTTGCACGTGTGCCCCCTTCCCGGATCGAGCGGGCATCATCCGGAGAGATGCGGTCGACCTTGATTGCATCATATTCGGACATGCCGCCTTCGCCCCTGAGCAAGGCGAGCGTCGCGACATCGTAGAACGGGAAGCCGAGGTAGGTCAGCAGCATTCGCCGCCTGAGGTTCTTGGGCATCGTCTCAAGCGCCTCGGCAAAGAGCACTTCGGCTTCCTCGTCGACTTCCGGCCGCAGCCTGTTGGCCGCGAAATAGTCGATCACTGCGCCGGGGTTCTCGAATATCTTCGCGGCGAGGGCAGGAAACTCCTTGCCGAGCGCATCGACTCCGTCGTGGCGGAAATAATGCCCGAGGATGTCGTAAATGGCCTCGCGGGCCCTATCGAGCGCCTCATCATCGATCTCCGGATCGATTTCCCAATCCCGGGCGAGCCTTCGGGCGAGCAACCGCAGGCGGCGTACGCGATAGCCCATGTCATGGATACGGAAAAAGTCGACCGCAGCATCGCTCGCACCGCCCGACGGCGCAGACAGCGTGTCCAGCCCGCGCCTCGCCAATTCAGCGCGCAGGGCATCCTCGATCGGAGCCGTATCGGGCAAAGCGAGCTGCGGGGCCGCCTCATGGACCAGTGTCGCGAGCCGCTCGATGATCGCTGCGAACTTTGTCTGCGCATAGGGCTGGAAAGCATAGCCGGCATCCTGCGCTGCCGCCTGCTGCGCCTTGGCTCGCCAGTTCTTGAGTCGCTTGGGCGTGGGGCTGTCGAGGAAAAAGGTTCTGCCGAACAGCTTCTCTACCGCGTATTCGACGTCTGGCCTTAGCCCCATAACGATCCGGCGGAGACGTTCGGCATCGCGCGATTGCTGTTCGAGAGCCTCGAGATTGTCGCGGATCGGTTGCTCGCGCGGGATGATCGAAATCGAACCGAAGATCGCGTTGAAGAAACCCACCGGACGCCCTGCTTCCTCGCGCATCGAACCAACGCGATCTGGTCTCGGATCGATATAGACGAACCGCCGGTCGACTTCGCGCTGCGCCGGACGTCCTTTCAGCGCGTCCATCGCCCCGCCGAACGGTTTGTTGATCAACACTGAGCCGTCAATCAGCGACACGGACATCTCATTGCCTCCCCGCAAGTGCGAGGGCATCACGCGGGCGAGAAAAGTTTCGCGGTTCGGCCAATGCGCGCCATTCTCCGCCGCGAGCTGGTCGATCTCTGCAACCTGAAGCGGCGGAAATGCGCCGGGGAAACTGGCCGTAGCGCGTGCTGCGAACGTCAATTCGAGTGGATCGGCAAGTGAGGATCCCGGCGCATTCTTCGCGCGGCAATGGAAGGAGATTGGCATGCGGTGCTCGGTCTCTTCCACGACTGGCGGGCTGTTCAATCGAAGATACTCGAGATGCCCGCGAAAATCGGTTGCGGTCACGAAGAGATCGACTGGGTGGCGCGGCGGCAGGAGCGAAGGCCCGCGCTCGGCCGCTTCCATTGCCATGAATGCGTCGTACAACATGTGCGAAAAGCCGATTCCCGAGAAGGGTGGCTCGAACCAGCGGCTCCGCACCAGCTGTGAAACCTTGCGCCTAACTTCCCGGCGGGTTTCGGGCGAGACACTCTCGCTGACGGCATTGCCGGGACGTTTGAGCAGCCAGTTGGCGATCGGTTGTGCCCAGAACTTTGCGTAGCGCCACATGGGCTGGGCTTCAGGATCGACCAATTCGTCGACATCGGCTTTCTTGAGCCACAGGTCGGTCAGCGGTTCGAGCGAATGACCCGAATAGACGGCTTGGGCGAGAAAGACTGCGTTGATCCCGCCCGCGCTCGCGCCCGAGAGAATATCCGGCAGGAAACGGAGCCTCAACGCATGCTTGTCTTCGATATATTCCAGTAGCTCTCGATAGACGGTATCGACCCCATGGGTGCGCCCGGCAAGGGGCGTTGCATCATGCGAATGAAACGCGCGGCTCGCGCGTGCCAGGTGCCAGATCTCCTTCGTGACGCCATGCATGTAAACGGCGAGACTGACGCCGCCATAGCAAACGAGAGCGATCCGGAGTTCCTTCTGACGCATGCCCTCCGTGTAAGGGGATAATTCAGGAAGGCAATTGCGTTCTATCTATGTTCCGGTTATCGGCGGTGCATGGCCAAGCCCAAGAAACGCTATGTCTGCCAGGCCTGTGGCAGTGTGACGCACCGCTGGCAGGGGCAATGCCCCGACTGCGCCGAATGGAACACGATGAGCGAAGAGGCCCCTGCGACGGTCTTCTCGCAGAAACACGACCTGTCGAGCGGGGGCAGGGCACTTGAATTTGTCGCGCTCAATGAGCCTGCTGAACTGCCGAAGCGTCGTCCTACCGGACTTGCCGAGTTCGACCGCGCGCTGGGCGGAGGGCTGGTGCCAGGCTCCGCCGTGCTGATGGGCGGCGATCCCGGTATCGGCAAATCGACCCTTCTGCTCCAGACTGCTGCGACCGTCGCGCGCTCTGGAGGCGAGGTGGTTTATGTGAGCGGCGAGGAAGCCTCAGGGCAGATCCGCATGCGGGCATCCCGACTGGGCCTTGCCGATGCGCCGATCCGCCTCGCTTCCGATACGTCCGTGCGCGACATTCTCACCACTCTGCACAGGATGGAGCCGCCCGCGCTGCTGGTGATCGATTCGATCCAGACGATGCATTCCGACACGATCGAAGGTGCGCCCGGCACCGTCAGCCAGGTGCGCGGCTGCGCCTTCGAACTGATCCGCTATGCCAAGGAAAATGGCGTCGCGCTCGTGCTCGTGGGCCATGTCACCAAGGATGGCAATATCGCCGGACCGCGCGTGCTCGAACACATGGTCGATGTGGTCATGAGTTTCGAGGGGGAGCGTAGTCACCAATACCGCATCCTGCGCGCACTCAAGAACCGCTTCGGCGCGGTAGACGAGATCGGTGTGTTCTCGATGGCGCAGGAGGGGTTGGAAGAAGTCTCCAATCCTTCGATGCTGTTTCTGTCTGGGCGCGATGAGCCGCTGGCAGGAAGCGCGGTCTTCCCGGCACTTGAGGGCACGCGTCCGGTGCTGGTCGAGATCCAGGCGTTGATCGTGCGGCTGCAATCGGGCGCGACCCCACGCCGTGCGGTCGTGGGCTGGGACAATGGTCGGCTCGCGATGTTGCTGGCGGTGCTGGAATCGCGCTGCGGGCTGAATTTCAGTTCCGCAGAGGTCTATCTCAATATCGCTGGCGGCTATCGCTTGTCCGATCCAGCGGCAGATCTCGCCGTGGCAGCCGCGCTGGTTTCGGCACTGGCGGACAAGCCCCTTCCCAATGGCAGCGTATGGTTTGGCGAGCTTTCGCTGGCGGGCGAAATCCGCCCTGTCTCGCACGCCAGTCTGCGCGTACGCGAAGCCGAGAAACTCGGCTTTTCAAAAGGGTTCGGCCCGAAGGATGCAAAGGCGAAGGGCGGGGCGTTAACCTACAATGGCTTGGGACAACTCGGTAATCTCGTTGACCGGGTGATGGGAACCGCATAATTCCGCCTGCCATGACGCTGTTCGACATCATCGTGCTCATCATTGTCGGCGTAGCCGCGATTGGCGGTTTCATGCGCGGGCTCGTGCAAGAAGTGTTGTCGCTGGCCGCCTGGATACTTGCGGCCTTCGCAATCTATTACCTCCACACGCCTTTGACCGAGGGGCTGCTGGAATATCTCGATACCGAGCCAACGACATCGATCCTCGCGTTCGCGTTGCTCTTGCTCATTCCCTATGCCGCAATGAAAGTTATTGCGACCAACGTCGGAGAGGCTTCTCGCAATTCGATCCTCGGCCCGATCGACCGGGTGCTTGGCTTCGGATTCGGAGCGATCAAGGGCGCGCTCATCACCGTGATCGCTTTCTCCGTTCTCGTGCTCGGTTACGACACGGTCTGGGGTTATGAGGGCCGGCCGGCGTGGATCAGCACGGCTCGGACCTATCCTGTCGTAGATGCGGGTTCACGGGAAATGGTCCAGGTGATCGCCGAGCGTCGCGAGCGCCTTCGACAAGAGGCGGATGAAGTCGAATGAACACCGGCCCTGCCGGCAAGCTCTATACGCCTGAACTGCTGGCTCTCGCGACCGAACTGGCGCATTTCCGGCTGACTGATGACCTCCCGCTACGCGGTGAAGGGCGTTCCCGCACCTGTGGCAGTACCGCCAGCCTTGGCCTCAGACTGACCGGTACGGGTTTGATCGATGCGGTCGGAATGAAGATTTCCGCCTGCGCCATCGGGCAGGCTTCTGCTGCCATCATGGCGCGCGGTCTTGGCGGAAAGACGAGTGTGGAATTGAGCGCAGTGCAGCAGCAGATCGCGCGCTGGCTGGAACATGGTGGGCCGCTCCCCGAATGGCCTGGGTTCGAAGCGATCGAGCCAGCAGGCGCGTATTCCGGTCGTCATGGCGCGATACTGCTGCCGTGGAACGCGGCGCTAGATGCGCTTTCCAAGGCAAATGTGACGGGCTAGGGCGTGAGACCAATTATCAGTCTGGCCTTTGGGGGAGGATGCTGCTGACATGACCGAGACAGCGAAACCAGCGCAACGCGAGCCAAGTGACAAGGAAATCCGGCTCGTCATCGGTGCGAGCAGCGCCGGCACCATCTTCGAGTGGTATGATTTCTTCATCTACGGCACGCTGGCCTACATTCTGAAAGATGCGTTTTACGACGTCGATAACGAGACTCTCGGATTGCTGCTGGTCTGGTCGACCTTTGCCGTTGGCTTCGCATTCCGGCCGATCGGCGCGATCCTGTTCGGCTTCCTCGGGGACAGGCTGGGACGGAAATATACGTTCCTCGTCACCGTAACCTTGATGGGCATCGCGACGGCCGGAGTAGGCCTAATTCCGACTGTTGCTACAATCGGCATAGCTGCACCCATTATCGTAATCCTGCTCCGCGTCATCCAGGGGCTGGCGTTGGGCGGGGAGTATGGCGGAGCAGCCATCTATGTCGCCGAACACGCACCGCCCGAGAAGCGCGGTTTCTACACCAGCTTCATTCAGGCGAGCGTTGCGGGCGGCTTCGTGCTGTCGATTGCAGTTGTACTTGCCTGCCGCTGGCTGATCCCGGCTGACGACTTTGTGGCATGGGGGTGGCGCGTCCCCTTCCTGCTTTCGATCATCCTGCTCGGCATTTCGCTGTGGATGCGTCTCAAGCTCTCTGAAAGCCCGGTTTTCCGGGCGATGAAGGAAGCGGGCGAAACGGCCAGGAACCCCTTTGTCGAAAGTTTCACCTACCCCGGCAACAAGAAGCGGATTTTCGTGGCACTGTTCGGCATCACCGGCATTCTGACCACGATCTGGTACACCGCGTTTTTTTCGGGGATGAGCTTCCTGCGCGGCCCGATGAATGTCGATGATCTGACGGTCGAGCTCTTGCTTTTCGTTTCCGGCCTCATCGCGATGTCGTTTTATGTGTTCGTCGGCAAATGGTCGGACCGTGTCGGACGCAAGAAGCCGATCATTATCGGCGCAGCGTTGACGCTAGTGCTGCTGTTCCCGGCTTTCTGGGGATTGGGCAGCCTCGCCAATCCGGGGCTGGAGCGCGCGGCGCAGGAAACCCCGATCACAGTTATTGGTCCGCAATGCGAGACCGATCCCTTCGCCGAATTGTTCAACCGCGAACAGACACAATGCGGCAAGGCACTGGAGACGCTCACCGCCTCGGGCGTGCCCTATACGCTGACAGAAGGCCCCAACCTCCAGCTAGCGGCGGGGGGCCAGCCCATCGCGCTTGATCCGGCGTGGTTCGAGGACGGGACGGCACGGCGCGACGGTATTCGCAGCGCTTTGAGCGAATACGGTTTCGACTTTTCCAAGCAACAACCAGATGCAGTCAATCTTCTTGGAATTGTAGGCTTGTTGCTCGGCCTGGGGATGCTCTCGGCGCTGACATACGGTTCGGTGGCGGCGCTCCTGTCGGAAATGTTCCCGCCGAAAATCCGCTACAGCTCCATGTCGATCCCCTACCACATCGGTGCGGGCTACCTCGGCGGCTTCCTGCCTTTGATCGCGGGCGTAATTGTGGCGAGCACCGGCAATATCTACTCCGGCCTGTGGTACACCTGGATCGTTGTCGCCTTTGGCCTGATCGTGGCGATCTGGGGCATTCCCGGCGGGCCGCCGCGCGACTTCGAAGATTCAGGCGATGCCCCGCCGGCATCGCCTGTCACGCCGTGAGAACGAATGGCTAACGCACCGCCGCCGACCCTGAGGCTGAAGCTCGATCGCGAGGCACTGGCGCACAACTGGACTGCGCTCGACCGCATGTCGGGCGAGGCACATGCCGGAGCGGCCGTGAAAGCCAATTGCTACGGCCTTGGCATCGACACATGCGTGCCCGTGCTGCGCGATGCGGGGGCGGAGCATTTCTTCGTCGCCCACTGGAGCGAGGTTGAGGCGATCGCGCTTCATGTTCCGGCAAAGCGTATCGCGGTGCTTCATGGTCCGCTTAATGCAGACGAAGCAACATATGCGCGCCAGACGGGTGCCGTACCGGTCATCGACTCGCTCAGACAGGCAAAGCTGTGGTCCGAAAGCGGGGGAGGGCGCTGTCACCTGATGGTCGATAGCGGCATCAACCGGCTCGGGATTTCACTCACCGAAATCAGCGATCCCCTGATCGATGCACTGGATATCGACGTTTTGATGTCGCACCTTGCCTGTGCCGACGAGGATGTGCCGATGAACGCGCGGCAGCTTGCCGATTTCCGCTCGGTCCTGCCCCGGATAAAGCACAAGAGCGCCAGTTTCGCCAATAGCGCAGGGATAGCGCTTGGCAGTGAGTACCACTTCGACCTGACCCGTCCCGGGCTCTCGCTTTATGGGGGTGTTCCTCGGGAAGAGCTGGCTGAGGACATTCGCCAGGTCGCCTATCCCGAAGCGGCGATCATCCAGACCCGCAACCTCTCTGCTGGCGAGACGGTCGGCTACAACGCGGTGTTCACTTCCGACCGTGACATGCGCGTGGGCGTGGTCTCGATTGGCTATGCCGATGGATATTTGCGTTGCTGGACCGGCAAGGGAAAGTTCGAGCACGAAGGACGAAACATTCCCGTGCTCGGAAAGGTCTCCATGGACATGGTCGTCGTGGACCTCACCGGGGCGCCCGACATTGGTGAGGGAGACTGGCTTTCGCTGCCCTATCACCTGCCTGATGCTGCGCAGCAAAGCACTCTATCGCAATATGAATTACTGACCCTGCTTGGGACACGATACGACCGCCAGTGACGGTAATGTTGCACTGCACATTGTGCAGGTGCTAAGCGATCCGAACACTGGGAGCTGCCTGAGCAGGAATTCAATGGCCAAGAAACCGAAATCCGACGGTGAACCGATCATCGTCAAGAAATACGCCAATCGCCGTCTCTACAACACAAGCTCGTCCAGCTATATCACGCTCGACGATCTGGCTGGCATGGTGCGCGAGAATATCGAGTTTCAGGTGCTCGACGCCAAGACGGGCGACGACATCACGCATTCGATCCTGACGCAGATCATCATGGATGAGGAAGCGCAGGGTGAACAGATGCTCCCCATCAGCTTTCTGCGGCAGCTGATCAGCATGTATGGCAATTCCATGCAGGCGATGATGCCGTCCTATCTCGAAGCGAGCATGCAGAACTTCCGCGAGAACCAGTCGAAGATTCGCGAGGCTTTCGAGAAGGGCATCAGCAACACACCGCTTGCCAAGATCCACGAAACCAACATGGCGATGATGCGCGGCGTTGCCGATGCATTCATGCCGAATGGTCCGGGGCGAGTAGCCGAAAAGCCGAAGGGCCAGTCGGAAGGTGACGAGATTGCTGCGCTGCGCGAGCAGATGGCCGCTATGCAAAAGAAGCTGGACGAATTGGGCAAGTGAGGCCATCGGCGTGATCTCGCCTCAAGGGGCGAGGAGCCAGTTACTACGTTCGAAGAAAGCCAGTTTACGTGTCCAATATCCGCCACGCACTCTCCGTTAAGCGCGAAGACGATTTTGCCGCCTGGTACCAGGCTGTCATTTCAGAGGCCGATCTGGCCGAGGACTCGGGCGTTCGCGGCTGCATGGTCATCAAGCCGTGGGGCTACGGTATCTGGGAGCGCATCCAGCGCCTGATGGACGACCGGATCAAGGCTGCCGGCGTTCAGAACTGCTACTTCCCGATCTTCATCCCGCTCAAGAATTTCGAGCGCGAGGCGCAGCATGTCGAGGGCTTTGCCAAGGAAATGGCGGTGGTCACGCACCATCGCCTTATTTCAGACGGCAAAGGCGGGTTGGTTCCCGATCCCGAAGCGAAGCTGGAAGAGCCACTCGTCGTGCGCCCGACATCGGAGACGATCATCGGCGATGCGATGGCACGCTGGGTCCAGAGCTGGCGTGATCTTCCGCTGCTGACCAACCAGTGGGCGAATGTCGTGCGCTGGGAAATGCGCACCCGGATGTTCCTGCGCACCAGCGAGTTCCTCTGGCAGGAAGGCCATACGGCGCATGAGAACCGTGAGCAGGCCCAGGAAGAGACAATGCGTGCTCTCGAGATGTACCGCGCCTGTGTCGAAGAAGATCTCGCTCTTCCGGTCATCACCGGCGAGAAGCCGGAGAACGAGCGCTTTCCTGGCGCTGTCGAAACCTGGTCGATCGAGGCGATGATGCAGGATGGCAAGGCGCTGCAGGCTGGCACCTCGCACTATCTCGGCACCAATTTCGCTCAGGCTGCGGGCATCAAATATCAGGACCGCGAAGGCACGGAGCAGCTCTGCCACACAACCAGCTGGGGCACCTCCACCCGCATGATCGGTGGCGTGATCATGACGCATGGCGATGATGACGGGTTGCGCGTTCCGCCGCGCATTGCGCCGCATCAGGTGGTCATTTTGCCGATGCTGCGCGACAAGCCCGAGGACGAAGCGCTGCTCGCCTATTGCGAGGAAGTGTGCGCCGGGCTCGCCAAGCAGTGGAGCATGGGCGAGCCCCTCCGTGTGCTGCTCGACAAGCGCCCGGGCAAGGCAGCCGGCAAGCGTTGGGACTGGGTACGCAAGGGCGCGCCGCTGATCGTCGAGGTCGGATCGCGCGACATGGAAGGCGGCAAGGTCGCGTTGATCCGTCGCAGCGACCTGTGGAACCTCGAGAACGGCAAGACCAATTTCGACTTCACCGACCGCGATGCGTTCATCGTAGAGGCGCCTGCCATGCTCGAACAGATCCAGCAGGACATGTTCGAAGAAGCGCGCGAGCGGCGCGATGCGAATATCAAGCGCGGCGTTACCTCGATGGAGGAGGTCGCTGCGTTCTACAGTGCGGAGACCAAGTATCCGGGCTGGCTCGAAGTGCAGTGGTCCAAGCCGACCGGCGATGCGCTCGAAAAGGTGGTCGAGACGCTCAAGGCGCACAAGCTGACGATCCGCAATGTTCCGATGAATGCGGAAGCCGTCGACGGTACCTGCATCTTCACCGGTGAACCAGCGGTTGAGCGGATCCTGATCGCCAAGGCGTACTAGTCGCCCACTACCGAGTACTTGAGTTTGCTGCGCGGGAAGCGCAACAGGGGGTCATGACAAAGCTCCTCCTTCTTGCCTCGCCCCTCGCCGTCGCCATTGCCGCCCCGCTGGCGGCGCAGGACCATCCCGCCGATAATGTCTCCGAAGAACGCCTGCGCGCCGATATCGACACGCTGGTCGGCTTCGGAACGCGTCACACCTTGTCCGAACAGGATAATCCGGAGCGCGGGATCGGGGCTGCGGTCGACTGGGGCCTTGCCGAGTTCGGACGTATCTCCGCGAGTTGCGGAGGCTGCCTCGAGGTGGTCGCGCCAGAAACGACTGTCGAAGGTCGCCGGATTCCCACACCGACCCGGCTGCGGAATGCGGTTGCCATTCAGCGCGGCACCGAGCGCCCGAGCGAGGTCGTGATCGTGCAGGGACATATCGACAGCCGCGTGAGCGATCCGCTCGACTGGCAGAGCGATGCGCCGGGCGCGAACGACGATGGCTCCGGTACGGCGCTCACGATCGAAGCGGCGCGCGTGCTGTCGCAAAAGCGCTATCCGACCACGATCATTTACGCGCTGCTGTCGGGCGAAGAGCAAGGTCTCTACGGCGGTCAGCTGATGGCCGACTGGATCGAGAGCCAGGGCTATACCGTCAAGGCGGTCTTGAACAACGACATCGTCGGTGGAAGCTGCGGCTCCGACGGCTATTGCGAT
Organism: Altererythrobacter xiamenensis; assembly: GCF_900177715.1. Taxonomy (GTDB): domain Bacteria; phylum Pseudomonadota; class Alphaproteobacteria; order Sphingomonadales; family Sphingomonadaceae; genus Erythrobacter; species Erythrobacter xiamenensis. Next base: position 596,018 of record NZ_FXWG01000003.1, read on the forward strand.
CCCGACCATGTTCGGGTCTTCTCCGAAGGGCCACGCGCCGATTTGACCGACGAAGTGCGGGCAGCGCAGCGCCGTAACGGCGGCGAAAACGATGCGCCGGGACGCAACCTCTCACGCTGGCTCGATGGCCTCGCGGAGAGCACCGAGAACAGCATCGACGTGCGCCAGATCTGGCGAACGGACCGGATGGGACGCGGGGGCGACCAGATACCTTTCCTCGAGAAAGGCTATCCGGCTGTCCGTATCACCGTCGCGGTCGAGGATTACGAGCACCAGCACCAGGACCTGCGCACCGAAGATGGCACGGTCTATGGTGATACGTCGGACGAGATGGACTTCGCCTATCTTGCGAAGGTTACCCAATTGAACGTGCGCGCGCTGGACCGGCTCGCAGGTCTGCCGATGCCGCCCGCGCCAAAGGCCGAAGCGGCCGTGAGCACCTCCACAGAAGTGACTTGGGCGCCGGTCGAGGGTGCGGCAAGCTACAAGGTCTGGCTCCGCCGCACTGACGCAACCGGGTGGAACCCGGAGCCGGTTTCGACCATCGACGCGAATACTGGCCAGGCTGCTGCCGCGGCGCAAAGCAGCGGCTCGGATAGTGAGTTCGGGGTGGATGCAGTCGGCGTGGAGTTCATCGGTCTTCGCGGCGACGACTGGATCTTCGGGGTCAGCTCCTGCAACGCTGCGGGTGACTGCGGACCTGTGGCCAGCGCGGTTCCTGCAGGCGCCTTCGCACCTATTCCGCCGGCAGAGGATGACAGCAAGTAAGCGCGTCCCCATATGGCGCGCATGACAAAACAGAATAATCAGAACAAAACGAAGAAATCGCGACGTCCGCAAGGCCGCACGACCGGCATGCCGTCGAAAGAACAGATACTCGAATTCATCCAGACCTCCGACAAGCCCGCCGGAAAGCGGGAGATTGCGAAGGCGTTTGGCCTCAAGGGTCAGGAAAAGATCGCCCTCAAGCGTGTGCTCAAGGACATGGCCGAAGAGGGGATGATCGACGGGAAGAAGACTGCCTATCACCGGCTTGGCGGCCTGCCGAAGGTCACTGTACTCAAGGTCGTCGAGATCGAAGATGGCGAGGCGATTGCCGAACCGGAAAACTGGGCGCCCGATGCACCGGGCAAGCCGCCCCGCATCATCATGAAGGAGCAGCGCGGGAAGGGCGGCAAGAGCGGCAAACCCATGGCGGCGCTCAAGCGCGGCGACCGGGTGCTTTCGCGCACAGAGGAAACCGACAACGGGTGGATCGCCCATCCGATGAAGAAGCTGCCAGCCCGGACCGAAGGGCTGATGGGCGTGGTCGAGCTCGACGGCAGCGGCAAGGCCTGGCTCGCGCCGGTCGACAAGCGTATCCGCAATTCCTCTCCTATCGCCGATCTTGGCGGGGCTGAGGAAGGCCAGCTGGTCCTCGCCGAACGCGTCGGACGCTCCGAGCGATCGGGCGTGAAGGTCGTCGAAGTCGTGGGCGATCCGCTTGCCCCCAAGAGCTTCAGCCTCATCGCTATTGCCAAGCACGGCATTCCGCATGTCTTCCCGCAAGAAGCGATTGAAGAGGCGCAGAACGCCACCGAACTGACGCTGAGCGAGGACAAGCGCGAGGATCTGCGCAATGTCCCCATCGTTGCCATCGATCCCGCCGACGCGCGCGACCATGACGATGCGATCTGGGCCGAGCCCGACGGCAAGGGCGGCTTCAACGCGCTGATCGCGATCGCCGACGTGAGCTATTACGTCCGCCCCGGTGGCGCGCTCGACCGCGAGGCGCGCAAACGCGGAAACTCGGTCTATTTTCCCGACCGTGTCGTGCCGATGCTGCCCGAAGTTCTTTCGGCGGACGTTTGTTCGCTGCGAGAGGGCGAGGACCGCGCGGCGATGGCCTGCCACATCCATGTCTCGGCAGAGGGCAAGGTCACTAGCTGGCGCTTCACGCGAGCGATCGTGCGGATCCATCACAACATTGCCTATGAGGATGCGCAGGCGGCGATCGATGGCGATGAAACGCCCGATTACCTCACTCACCTCTGGGCATGCTGGAAAGCGCTCGCCAAGGCGCGGCACGAACGCGACCCGCTCGAACTGGAAATCCCCGAGCGGCGCGTCCAGCTCGATGACGAGGGCAGGATCGCAGAGATTGCCGTGCGCGAACGCCTCGACGCGCACCGGGTGGTCGAGGACTTCATGATTGCGGCCAATGTCGCGGCGGCCAAGGCGCTCGAGGCCAAGACCGCGCCGGTGGTCTACCGCGTCCATGAGCCGCCTAGCCGCGAGAAGCTGATCGCGCTTCGCGACTACCTCGCCACGATGGACCGCAAGATGGCGCTCGGCCAGGTTATCACGCCGAGCCTGTTCAACCGCATGCTAAAGGATGTCAGCGACGAGGCGGAAAAGGTCCAGGTCATGGAGGCCGTGCTGCGAACGCAATCGCAGGCCTATTACGGTCCAGCAAACGCTGGCCACTTCGGGCTTTCGCTTGGCTCATACGCGCATTTCACTTCGCCCATCCGGCGCTATTCGGACTTGCTGGTTCACCGTGCGCTGGTCGATGCCTACGGCCTGGAGCAACCAAAGCCGACTGCAAAACTCGACCTCCCGGAGGCGACCGGCCTTGCCGACCGCGACCGGCAGAACCTGCAAACCATTACCGACGCCATTAGCCAGACCGAGCGCCGCGCAATGGAGGCAGAGCGCGACACGATAGATCGCTATGTCGCTGCATGGCTTTCGGGCCGTGTCGGGGAGGTGTTCGACACCCGCATTACCGGTGTGCAGGCCTTCGGCTTCTTCGCGACGATCATGGGGCTGGGCGGGGACGGCCTTGTCCCAGTCTCGACGCTCGGCCGTGAATATTTCCGCTATGACGAGGCGGCGCAGGCGCTGATCGGTGAAGATAGCGGCACGCGCTTTGCTTCGGGTGACCGGCTGAAGCTCAAGCTGGCCGAATCCAACGCGCTTACAGGCGCTCTCAAGTTCGAGCCGGTCGATGCCGATGGCAATGCGATCGAACCGCGCGGCAACCGGCCAGCATCACGACGCGGCCCTCCCAAGGGAGGCGCGAAGGGCGGGCCGAAAACCGGCCCGAAAAAGGGCAAGTACCAGACCGGCAAGCGCGGTCGACCGGGCAACATCCGCCATCAGGGACGAAAGAAGCGATAGCGGCAGCAATCGGAACAGCGTCGCTCCTTCCTCATTGATTGGGAAAGGAGAATTTCATGCTCAAGCCCGGCCAGCCGGTACCCGATCTCGATCTGCCCCTCACTATCGATGCGCGCTTCGAATTGTCGAAGCAAAGCCCCGATGCGTTCACCATGCTAGTTTTCTATCGTGGCAAGCATTGCCCGATCTGCAAGTCATACCTGCAGGAACTGGGTGGACGGCTCGATGACTTCACCCAGCGCGGCGTCAATGTGTTCTCGATCTCAATGGACGAGGCCGACCGCGCACAGGTTGCCCATGAGGAGTGGGAGACGCACGACCTTCCTATCGCCCATTCCCTTAATGAGGAGACGGCCCGGAAATGGGGTCTCTATATTTCGGAAAAGCGTGCGGACAGCGATGAGCCCGACAAGTTCTCGGAACCCGGCCTCTTCCTGATCAAACCCGATATGACGCTGCACTTTGCGGTCGTCCAGAACGCGCCCTTCACGCGGCCCTCGCTCGACGAGCTGATCAAGGGCATCGATCACACGCTGAACAACGGATATCCGACGCGCGGAACGCTGACCTAGGAATGGTTTTCCGGCTCGTCGTAACCCTCGGGTACGATGTAGAGCGGACAGGGCAGGTTTCCGGCATTGTCGGAGAAGTGCTGAACCAGCGGCCCGGGGTGATTGCCTGAGGCCGCACCCAAGACCAGCGCTGCCACCTCCGAGTGATCGGAGAGGAATTGCGCGACCAGCTTCTGCCCACCGCCGACCATTACTGTTATCGACGGCATGATACCGCTCTCGCTGAACAGATTTCCGGCTGCGCTATGCGCCAGCATTTCGGCACGGTCGTGCGCTTCCTGCTCGATCGTCGCCTGGACGGCGCCAAACGCGCTGACGTTCTGTTGTGCGACCAGCGCGAGTATATGAACCGCACCGTCGACCGCAGCCGCCCGACGGGATGCGAAGCGCAAGGCGCTGCGCGCCTCCTTCGTCTCGTCCATGATCACCAAGAATGTGCGCATCGGGTCCCCTCGTCCATGACTATCATATCTGCTGAAATCGTATTCTTCGCAAGAACCTTGCCGCGCGCTTGTGTATAGGCCAGAGGCATGACGCTACGTAACGCTGCAAGGGGTATCGCCTGACAATGCCGATCGAAATCAAGATGCCAGCCCTCTCGCCGACCATGGATGAAGGCACGCTCGCCAAATGGCTGGTCAAGGAAGGAGACCAGGTTTCGGCAGGCGATATCATGGCCGAGATCGAGACCGACAAGGCGACGATGGAGTTCGAAGCGGTCGATGAAGGCACCATCGCGAAGATCCTTGTCGAAGAAGGCACGGAGAATGTCGCGGTCGGCGCAGTCATCGCAATGCTGGCCGAAGAGGGTGAGGACGTGAGCGACGTAAGCGCGCCTTCCGGTGATTCGGAAGCGGCTCCCGCTCCATCGCCAACTCCTTCGCCAGCGCCTGCTCCTGCAGCGAGCGATGGTCCGCCCGCCACACCGAGCGCGCGCAAGCTGGCTCAGGAGAAGGGTGTCGATCTCAATTCGATCGAAGGCACCGGCCCGGGCGGTAAGATCACCAAGGACGATGTCGAGAATGCGCCGGGTGGCTCTGCACCTGCGAGCCCCGCTGCATCGCCTGCACCGGCCCCGGCGGCCTCCGATGCCTCGTCGGGCGAGCGCATCATCGCCTCGCCGCTCGCCAAGCGGATTGCCGAGCAGAAGGGCCTCGACCTTTCGACCATCAAGGGCAGCGGGCCCAATGGCCGTATCGTCAAGGCTGACGTCGAAGACGCCGAACCGGGTGCGGCTCCAGCCAAGGAAGCTGCTGCGCCTGCACCAGAAGCGGCGCCTCCCACGCCTTCGGTCACGCCCGAGGATGGCGGTGCACCTTACGAGGAACAGAAGCTCAACAATGTCCGCAAGGTCATTGCGCGCCGCCTGACCGAAGCGAAGCAGCAGGTTCCGCATATCTACCTCACCGTGGACGTGCGGCTCGATGCGCTGCTCAAGCTGCGCAAGGAACTCAATGCCTCGCTCGAGGCGGATGGCGTCAAGCTTTCGGTCAACGACCTCATCATCAAGGCGCTCGCCCGCGCGCTGCAGCGTGAACCGCAGTGCAACGTCAGCTTCCAGGGCGATGTGATGCACCAGTATTCGCGTCAGGATATCTCCGTCGCGGTCGCTGCACCTTCGGGCCTGATTACTCCGATCATCAAGGATGCCGGGCGCAAGGGCCTCGCCGAAATCTCGACCGAGATGAAGGAGCTTGCGGGCAAGGCGCGCGACGGCAAGCTGCAGCCGCACGAGTACCAGGGCGGAACAGCCTCGCTCTCCAACCTCGGCATGTTCGGCACCAAGCAGTTCGACGCAGTCATCAACCCGCCGCAGGGCATGATCCTCGCGGTCGGTGCGGGCGAGCAGCGGCCCTATGTGGTCGACGGCGCGCTGCAGGTTGCGACGGTGATGAGTGTCACAGGCAGCTTCGACCACCGCGCGATCGACGGCGTGGACGGCGCGAAGCTGCTCGACCAGTTCCGCTCGCTGATCGAGAACCCGATGGGGCTGGTGGTCTAAGTCGCCGCCGCGAAAATAACTAGAATCCCACGAGGAAATAATGGCTGACAATTCCTACGACGTCATCGTTCTCGGCTCCGGCCCCGGCGGCTATGTCGCGGCGATCCGCTGTGCGCAGCTTGGCCTGAAGACCGCGATAGTCGAGCGCGAGCTGCTCGGCGGCATCTGCCTCAACTGGGGCTGTATCCCGACCAAGGCGCTGCTGCGCTCGGCCGAGATCAAGCACTACATGGACCACGCCAAGGATTACGGCCTCACGGTCGCGGGCGAGATCGAGGCGGACCTCGAAGCGGTGGTGAAGCGCAGCCGCGGCGTCGCCAAGCAGCTCAATCAGGGCGTCACGCATCTGATGAAGAAGAACGAGATCACGGTGCACATGGGGGAGGGGACGTTGACCGGCCCGACCAGCCTCGCCGTGAAGGGCGAGAAGGGCGAGGAGAAGCTCACCGCCAAGCACGTAATCGTCGCCACCGGCGCCCGCGCGCGCGACCTGCCGTTCGCTCCTGCCGACGGCAAGCGTATCTGGACCTATCGCACCGCGATGACCCCGCCCGAAATGCCCAAGAAGCTGCTCGTGATCGGCAGCGGCGCAATCGGCATCGAGTTCGCCAGCTTCTACAACGACATGGGCGCGGATGTGACCGTTGTAGAAATGCTCGACCGGGTGGTGCCGGTCGAGGACCACGAGGTTTCGGCGTTCCTCGAAAAGTCGCTGACCAAGCAGGGCATGACGATCATGACCGGTGCTGGCGTCGAGGATATCAAGGCCTCGGACAAGGTCGTGAAGGCAAAGATCAAGGGGAAGGACGGCAAGACCGCCGAACACGACTTCACTCATTGCATCGTCGCCATCGGCATTCAGCCCAATACCGAGAACATCGGTCTCGAGAAACTGGCCGAAATGGATCGCGGCTTCATCCAGATCGATCCCTATGGTCGCACGAAGTCGAAGGGCCTTTGGGCGATTGGCGACTGCACGCCGGGGCCTTGGCTGGCGCACAAGGCAAGTCACGAGGGCGTAACCGCTGCCGAGGCTATCGCGCAGGAACTCGGCAACACGGACGTCCACCCGCACCCGCTCGACCGCAACAACATCCCGGGTTGCACCTATAGCCATCCGCAGGTCGCCTCGGTCGGCATGACCGAGAAGGCGGCGAAGGAAGCGGGATACGAGCTCAAGGTCGGCAACTTCCCCTTCATCGGCAATGGCAAGGCCATCGCTCTGGGCGAGGCCGAAGGCTTCATCAAGACCGTGTTCGATGCGAAGACCGGCGAACTGCTCGGTGCTCATATGATCGGCGCCGAAGTGACAGAGCTGATCCAGGGCTATGTCGTTGGCAAGCAGCTGGAGACGACCGAGGCAGAGCTGATGCAGACGGTCTTCCCCCATCCCACGCTATCGGAGATGATGCACGAAAGCGTACTGGGGGCTTATGGCCGGGCTCTGCACATCTGATACACTCGAGGAGTGACCTGCGAAGCATGGGCTATCCTCGATCGCCAATAACGCGTAGCTGCTAGCGATGGCCGGTCTCCTCCTCCTTGCGTTCGTGCTGCTGGTCGCAATGGTCGTCGCAGTGCCGCTTGCCTCCCGTTTCGGTCTGGGATCGGTCCTGGGATACCTCCTCGCGGGAACCGCGCTGTCGCCCCTGCTCAGGACGCTTGGCGTCGATGTCGAGGGGCTACAGCGGTTTTCCGAGTTCGGCGTCGTGATGATGCTGTTCCTAATCGGGCTGGAGCTCGAACCCAAGAAGCTGTGGCAGATGCGCAAGCGGCTGGTCGGTTTGGGCGGCGGGCAGGTGCTTGTCACGACGCTGCTCTTTGCCGCTATTGCGTACTTTACCGAGTACAACTGGAAAACGGCGATCGCCATCGGGATGGTGCTGGCGCTGTCCTCGACCGCGATCGTCCTTCAGACCTTGCAGGAAAAAGGCTGGATGCGGACCGAGGGCGGAGAATCCGCGTTTTCGGTCCTGCTGGTTCAGGACATCGCGATCATCCCGATGCTCGCGCTTCTCCCGCTGCTCGCCATGCCGGAGCTGGCTTCCGCGGCTGGATCGGCGGGGGAGGGGCACGATGGCGGCCATGGCGGCCTCAACCTCGTTGAAGGCTATCCCGCCTGGATACAGGCGATCGTCACGCTTGCGGCAGTGGGGCTGATCGTTCTGGCGGGTACCTATCTTACGCATCCGGTCTTCCGGCACATCGCGGGTGCGAAGCTGCGGGAGTTGTTTACCGCCGCCGCGCTGATGTTCGTTATCGGTATCGCCTTGCTGATGCAGTTCGTCGGACTTTCACCGGCGCTGGGCACCTTCGTTGCGGGTGTGGTCCTCGCCAACAGCGAATATCGCCACGAGTTCGAAGCCGATATTGCGCCGTTCAAGGGCATCCTGCTTGGCCTGTTTTTCATCACCGTCGGCGCGGGTATAGATTTCGGTTTGGCGCAAGAGCAATTCGGCGAAGTCCTGTTCTGGACCGCAATCGTCATCGTCAGCAAAATCGCGATCCTATTCATCCTGGGCAGGATGTTCGACGTGCAGGGCGAAGATCGCTGGCTGTTCGCGCTTTCCCTCGCTCAGGCGGGCGAGTTCGGTTTCGTTCTGGTTGCGGCAGCGGTCGGCGCGTCAGTTTTCGGACGTGAATTGGCCGACTTGCTGCTGCTTGTCATTGCCTTTTCAATGTTGATCACGCCCCTGCTCTTCATCATTCACGAGAAGCTCGTGAGACCGCGTTACGAAGGCGCGCAACGGCGCAAGGCAGATGCAATCGAGGAAAAGAACGACATCATCCTGGCCGGCCGCGGGCGCGTCGGCGGGATCATCGACCGGATGCTCACGGCGGCCGGATACAACGCGACAGTGATCGACTACGACAGCCGCCAGATCGAGATCGTCCAGAAATTCGGCATGCAATCCTATTTCGGTGATGCCACGAGGCCGGACCTTCTGGAATCTGCGGGAATTGCCGAGGCCCGTTTGTTGATCGTGGCGCTGGACGACAAGGACCAGATCGACAAGCTCGTACGATATGCGCGCAAGAACTTTCCCGACCTGCATTTGATCGCGCGCGCCATCGACCGTGATCATGTCTATAAACTATGGTCGTTGGGCTGCCGCGATATCATTCGCGAGACCTACGACGCTTCACTCAGAATGGGTCGGTCTGCCTATGTGGCGCTGGGTCATGAGCCCAGCGAAGCGCAGGAAATGACCGATACCTGGGAGGAAACCGACCGCAAATCGATGCGCGAAGTTGCCGAGCTCTATGTCGAGGATCTGCCCGCCTGGGAGAATGAGGAATTGATGGAGCGGATCCGCGAGTTGCGCAAGGAATGGGATCCGAAACTTCGGGCGCAAATGGAAGAGATTATCGGTCGCGAGAGCAGCTGACGTATTCGCGGAAGGTCTTGCGGTTTCAGGCGACCTTGCGCTGTTCGGTCACTTCTACGGATTTCCGGAGACATTCCGAAGCCGTCTGCGGATATCCGAAGTGGAAGCCCTGAAACAGGGTAGAGCCAAGCTCTGCAAGCACGCTAGCCTGCTCTTCATATTCCATGCCCTCTGCAACGACATCGATCTTGAGCGATCGCGCGAGCGACACGATCGCAGTCACGATTGCCTTGCTCTTGATCGAACCAGCTGCAGCCGACTGGACGAAGTCACGATCGATCTTGATCATCGCGAAGTACATCCGCTCGATGTAATTGAGCGAGGAATAGCCGCGCCCGAAATCATCGAGGGCAAGCGATACCCCAAGCTCATGCAGGCTCATGAGGAGAGCTTCCAACTGCTCGTCCATTTCGAGCACGATCGACTCCGTCAATTCGAGCACGAGACGGTCGGCTGCCAGACCACTCGACGCCAGAGCCTCGACGACGGTAGCGAGGAACTCTCCTTGCGATAGTTGCAGGCTCGAGACATTGACCGTGAGCTTGATATCTTCGGGCCATTGCGCGGCATCGCTACAGGCCTTGCGCAGGATCCACGCACCCAGTTGTTCGATCAGCAGCGACTCTTCCGCGATTGGAATGAATACGCTCGGCGGTACCAGTCCGCGCTCGGGATGCTCCCAGCGCATCAGCGCTTCATAACAGGCGACTGACTGACCATCCGGTCGCACGATGGGCTGGTAGGAGATGGACATCTGGCCATTTTCCAGGGCGTTCGCCAAATCGCCGCGGAGGTTGGAGCGTTCTTCCAGCTTTGAGCGCATGGCTTCCCGGTAAACCGCATGCGTGCCGCGCCCCCGGTTCTTGGCTTCGTAGAGCGCGAGATCGGCGTTGGTCATGAGCGCGCTGGTGCTCGTCCCATCACCTGTGACTGCGGCAATCCCAACCGATGCGCCCACATTCATCTCGTGATTGTCGATGAAGTAGGACTCGCTGACCTTGTCGATAAGGCTGGTTGCGATTTCGCGAGCCATTTCAAGTATCGTTGGTGACGCCAAAAACGCCCTCCAGATGAGCCTCACATACGCACGAGCAATCGCCGTTCGGTTGATCCGATTGGTTAAGATATTAGGAATTGCGGGATCAGTAGAAAAAGCACCGATATCCGGCCATTCGAAGAGAAACAGCGCAGGAGACCGGTAGGGGAGGTAAAGTTTCGGTAAACGGCCCACACCCGAGCTGGCTCGGAAAAAAATAACTTTTGGGCAGGATTTACATCTTCGACCGTCAGCAAGGCCGCACGACAGCTTGATTCGTCGCGCTTCCGTTCAACTACCGGGTTTGCTGCGGTTTTCGGATATACGTGGCGGACAGGGTGGGATTCGAACCCACGAAGGGCTTGCACCCTTGCCGGTTTTCAAGACCGGTGCATTCAACCGCTCTGCCACCTGTCCGCTCGTCGCGCTCGCTAGCGCGGGAAGGCGCTATTGTCACCAGCCCAAACGGCCCTACAAATCGAAAAATGGGTAAGGGGACACATGAATACGCGGCCGATCCGCGTAACGAGACCATTCTGATCAACGTCAATGGCGAGCTGGTGCCACGCGCCGAGGCAGTCGTGTCGGTCTTCGATAGCGGCTTCATGCTGGGGGACGGCGTATGGGAAGGGCTGCGGCTTCACAGGGGCAAAGTTGCCTTCCTGGATGCCCATCTCGACCGGCTTTACGAAGGCGCCAAGACGATCGCGATGGACATAGGGCTTACCCGCGAAGAATTGAGGGCGCGGCTCGACGAAACGGTCGACGCCAATGGAATGCGCGGCGAAGAGGGCGTTCATATCCGTCTGATGGTGACGCGCGGAATCCGCTCGACCCCCTACCAGGATCCGCGAGTGGTTATCTCGCCTGCGACGATCGTCATGATCCCGGAGTACAAGGCACCGCTGCCCTCGGTCATCGAGGACGGAGTCCGGCTGTTTACGGTTCATGTACGTCGCGGTGACCCTGCGGTACAAGACCAGAAACTTAATTCCCATAGTAAGCTCAACTGCATAACGGCCTGTATTCAGGCAATTAATGCGGGCGCAGACGAAGCGTTGATGCTCGATCCGCAAGGGTTTGTGGCGACCTGCAATTCGACCCATTTTTTCATCGTGAGAAAAGGGGAAGTGTGGACCTCCAGCGGGGATTACTGCCTCGGCGGCATCACGCGCGCCAATGTCATCCGTGTCTGCCGCGAGGAGGGCATACCAGTGTTCGAAAAGAACTTCTCGCTCACCGATGTCTACGGCGCGGATGAGGCCTTCGTGACGGGCACTTTCGCAGGTGTCGTGCCGGCAACCGAAGTCGACGGCCGGAAGTTAACCGAGGGCAGGGGGCCGATGGTCGAGCGCTTGCAGGGGCTCTACAAGGCCCTGATGGACCGGGACGTCGCAGCGTGAGCGAAGCTATCCGGATTGCGATGTGGTCGGGGCCGCGCAACATCTCGACCGCGATGATGCGCAGTTTCGGCGCGCGACAGGACTGCGCGGTGTCGGACGAACCCTTTTATGGTGCATTCCTGAAGGCGAGCGGCGAAGCGCACCCGATGGCGGCAGAGACGATCGCCGACATGGATTGCGACTGGCATAGCGTGACGAAGACGCAATCGGGCCCTGTGCCGGGCGGTAAGCCGGTATGGTATCAGAAGCACATGCCTCACCATATGACCGGGCCGGTCAGCATTTCCGACTTCCCCGATCATCGGCACGCCTTCCTGATCCGTGCGCCCGAGCGTGTCGTCGCAAGCTATCGCGCAAAGAACGAGCTGCGAGAGCCCGAGATGCTCGGCTTTGCCAGGCTGCGCAGCTATTTCGAGGCGGAGCGCGAACGTTCCGGACGTACCCCACCGGTGGTCGATTCAGATGATATCTTGCGCGATCCTGCAGGTGTCTTGTCGAAACTGTGCGAGGCTCTGGGCATTCGATGGGATCCGGCCATGCTCGCATGGGAAAAGGGGCCTCACCCGGAAGACGGCATCTGGGGTGTGCACTGGTACGACAAGGTGAACGCTTCCACCGGATTTGGCGATCCGCCCGGTCCCTTACCCGAACTCGACGGCGTTTATCGCGACGTCGCGGAGGCATGCCGGTCCGATTACGAGGCGCTCAAGGCGCATGCGATCAGGAACTAGGTTGGCAAAAGAGGCATTTAATCGAAAAATCGCCAATCCAGTCATTGGAGTTTCATCCACGAGATGACACAATGCTTGCCATGACCTTGAAACGCCTTGCTCTTTCGCTTGCCGGTTTCGCCAGCGCAATCTCCGCCGCACCTGTCGCAGCGCAGGGGCAGGACATGTCCTTCGACGCCTATATGCAGCTGCTGATCGCGCGCGCTCGGGCAGAGGGTGTCAGCGAGACGACTATTCTCAGGATGACGAGCGATCTCACGCCGAATTATCGCGTCATCGAGCTGGACCGCGGCCAACCCGGCACACCCACGCAATCGGGTTATCCGCCGCTCGATAATTACATCTCGCGTCACGTCGACACTGCCCGGATCAGTGGTGGGCGCAGCGTCTATCGCGGCGAGCGTTCGACGCTTTCCCGCATCGAGAATGAATACGGCGTACCGGCTGAAATCATCGTTGCCATCTTCGGACACGAAACAGCTTATGGGCGAGTGAAGGGCGGGTTCGACCTCTCGCGCTCTCTTGCAACCCTTGCATGGGAAGGCCGCCGCCGGGAGCTTTTCTCCAGCGAATTCGTCAATCTGCTCAAGGTTGCTGACAAAGGCTATCCGCGCTCGATGCTGGTTGGCAGTTGGGCTGGCGCGTTCGGCAATCCGCAATTCCTGCCGAGCGTCTATCTGCGCCTCGCAAAGGACGGCGATGGTGACGGGCGCGCCAATATCTTCTCCAATAGCGCCGACACATTCGCGTCCATCGCCAACTATTTCCGCGACGCGGGTTGGCGTTCCGGGCAACCTTGGGGAGTACGGGCCTATGTACCCGCCGGTTTCGATGTCGATCGGTACAAGACGAAACTGAATGCGCAAGTCTGCCCGCGCGTCCACGAACGCCATAGCCAGTGGAAAACTGTGCGCGAGTGGCGTGAACTCGGGATTCAACCTCAGCGGCAGCTGGGCGACGACGTGATGGCAAGCCTGTTCCAGCCCGATGGGCCTGGCACTCCTGCCTGGCTGTTAACCGCAAATTATCGGGTCATCCTCGAATATAACTGCTCGAATTACTACGCGATGAGTGTGGGATTGCTTGCAGATGAGATTGCCCAATGAGTTCCTTCCACGCCTGTTTGCGCTCGCGCTGACAGCACCTCTCGCCGCCTGCGGCGTGCTGGGCGGGGGTGAGCGACCAAATTCCGCTATTTCCGTGAATGAGAACAATGCTGAGGGCCTGGCATCGACGGGTCCGGAAGCCGACTACCCCGTAGTGATCGGCGATCCCTTTACCGTTGACGGCGTGGAATATGTCCCCGCAGACAGCTGGAACTATGATGAGGTCGGCTATGCCGTGCTTGATGCTGGCAGTGGCGGGATTACCGCCGCTCACCGCACGCTGCCCCTGCCGAGCTATGTCGAGGTCACGGCGCTGGACTCGGGCAAGACCGCTCTGGTCCGCGTGGAGAGACGGGGCCCGATGTCAGGTCCGAGCCTCATGGCCCTTTCGCCCGATGCGCTTGTCCAGATCGGTGCGAAAGATGGTGACGCAGTCCGGGTGCGCCGGGTCAATCCGCCCGAGGTCGAGCGCGCCGCACTGCGCGCCGGCGAACGCGCGCCAGACCGGCTCGAAACACCGCAATCCCTGCTGGTCGTTCTGAAGCGCAAGTTGCCGGAAAGCGGGTCAGCCAGCCTCGCGCTGTCGAAGAAGCCTGTTCCAGCGCCGGCGGAGCCGGGTGTGAGTGACGCGGCGGAGGATGCGCCAGAGGCTGCTCCCGCCATCGCCGGCGCACTGCCGATTGATGCAGAGGTGGGCAAATCGGCTTTGGTGGCGGCGCCCACTGTGAATGAGCTTCCGAAACCGGAGCCAGCAAAAGATGCTCCGCCAAGGACAGAGCTCTCTGCGAAAAAGCTCGTGGTCCAGGCAGCAGCCTTTGCGAGTGAAGCCAATGCCAGGCGGGCAGCTGACGCACTTGGCGGTTTCGTTGTGCCGGGTGGCAAGTTTTATCGTGTGCAGACAGGGCCCTTTACAACCCGTGGACAGGCCAATGCCGCGCTCGCCAAGGTCAAGGCTGCCGGTTATAGCGATGCACGAGTCGCCAACGCGGGCTGACTGATTGCAGCTCCCCGCGCCTGAGGGAGCTTTCAATTGCGTTTTATCGGAGCATGTCTGGCAGCGGTATTCGCGGCAATTGCTCCTGCGTCCTTGGCTCAAACGCAGGCTTCGCAGGTTGACGAGGCTGCGCCTGCCCCACCGACGGCCGAGCAGGCGCCCATCGCGCTGCTGGTCGATGCGACGAGCGGGCAAGTCCTGCACGAACGCAATGCCGACCGGCGTTTTGTACCTGCTTCGATCACCAAGACGATGACCGCCTATGTCGCTTTCGAGCTGCTGGAAGAGGGCGCGCTCGATCCCCGTCAGACCTTCGCGGTTCGACCTGAAACTTTCCGCGAATGGAGCGGGAAGGGTTCGACCATGTTTCTCCCCGCCGATGCAAGACCCACAGTAGCGGAACTGCTGATGGCCATCATGAATATCTCGGCCAATGATGGCTCGATCGTGCTGGCTGAAGGCGCGGCGGGCTCGGTGCCGCAGTGGACCGGGATGATGAATGCCAAGGCGCGAGAGCTCGGCATGACAAACAGTCACTTCCACTCACCCAATGGCTGGATGGACGAGGGGAAGACATTCGTCAGCGCCCGGGACCTGGCGCGGTTGGCGAGGGCGCTGATATTGCGCCACCCCCAGCGCTATCGCACGTTTATCGGTAACGAGGGTTTCAGCTACAACGGGATCGCACAACCCAATCACGATCCGTTGATCGGACGGGTCGAAGGGGCCGACGGTATCAAGACCGGCTTCACGAACGAGGCGGGAAATGGCTTCCTCGGCTCGGTCGAGCGGAACGGTCGACGCCTGATAATGGTAATCGCCGCGGCCGACAGCGCGCGTGTTCGCAACAATGCGGCGCGTGATTATATCGAATGGGGCTTTGGCAATTTCAGTCACCGGACGCTCTTTGCTCGCGGCTCGACAGTCGGGACTGCACGCGTCCAGAATGGCGAAGCGCGCCATGTGGACTTGATTCCGCTTGCCCCCATTTCTGTGTCTGTTCCGAGAGGATCTGACCCGGAAGTCTCGCTCCGGATCCGTTATGAGGGGCCGCTCAAGGCGCCGATCGCGGAGGGTGACCGGGTGGCCATGCTAGAGCTGGAGGTCGAAGGAATGCCGACCTCGCAAATCCCGCTTGTGGCGGCAGAGGAAGTCGCCGAGGCGGGGATACTCGACCGGTTCTGGAACGGTATCGCGGGCTGGTTTTCATGAGCCGCGGGAAGTTCATTGCGCTTGAAGGCGGCGAGGGCGCGGGCAAATCGACGCAGGCCCGGCTGCTGGCCGACGCTCTTGAGGCGCGGGGCATCCCGGTTGTCTCCACGCGCGAGCCGGGCGGAACGCCGGGTGCAGAAGCGATCCGCTCTCTCCTTCTCGATCCTCCGGGGCAGGGATGGGGCGCCGAGGCTGAGGCGCTGCTCTTCGCTGCGGCCCGATCTGACCACGTGGCGAAGCTGATCCGCCCGGCCCTGGAACGCGGCGACTGGGTGCTGTCGGACAGGTTTGTCGATTCAAGCCGCGCATATCAGGGCGGGGCAGGTGCTTTAGGTGACGAGGCGATTGTCACTCTGCATGAAATCGGCAGCCAAGGCTTACGGCCAGACCTCACCCTTTTGATCGAGGCTGATGAAGCCCGAGTTGCCGAACGTTTGGCCGTTCGCGATGGTGACCAGTCCGACGCGATCGGCGGGCGCGACGGCGATTACCACCGCGCGGTTGCAGCCGCCTTCAGGCGCTATGCGGAAGCCGATCCGCAAGGGTTTGCCGTGATCGATGGTTCAGGCTCGCCGGAAGAGGTCCACCAACGCATCATGCAGGCGCTAAATCCGCTTTTGGGGTCGGCCTGATGGAATGGCCGAACCATACCGAGGCCTGGCGGGCGTGGCGCGAAGCTCTGTCGGGACACCGCATGCACCATGCCTGGCTGTTTGCTGGCAAGGCAGGTCTCGGAAAGCACGACTTTGCCCTGGCTGCCGCGCGCGAGCTCGTGAGCGAGGATGGAATTGCGCAGCCCGAAGGTGCCCATCCCGATATCCTCGTGCTGACCTACCTCCCCAAGGACGAGAAGGAGGAGAAAAAGCGTGAAGAGGGCAAGCCCTACGAGACCAAGCGCAGCATCTCGGTCGCACAAATTCGCCAGATGCAGCAGCGGCTTAACACGCGCCCGACGCTCGGATCGCGCCGCGCCGTCATCATCGATCCGGCGGACGACATGGAGCGGGGCGCATCCAACGCTTTGCTCAAGAGCCTTGAAGAGCCGCCGCAGGGCACGTTTTTCCTTCTGGTAACCCATCGCCCGGCGCGCCTGCTTCCGACGATCCGGTCGCGGTGTCGCCTGTTGCGCTTTCCGACGATTGGCGCTGACCAGATCGAGCGTCTCCTCGCGCAAGAGGCGCCGCAGGCGAGCGCGCCCGACCGTGCTGCTGCAATCGCCGCTGCAGGCGGGTCTTTCGGAAGCGCGCTCAATTTCCTCGAAATGGACCTGGGCGAGGTGGCGAATGCGCTGCGCAGTCTGCTTGCAGAGCCCGATACGACTTTCGAACAGCGCGGCCGACTGACGAAGGCCATCGGACCGCGCCCAGATCGCAACCGCATTCAGGCGATACTCGAACTGGCGAGGGCACTGGTGGCCGAGCAAGCAGCTACCGCGACGCCTCAAACGCGGCCCGGACTGGTCGAAACGCATGCCGCGCTGGTCGAACTTGCGGGCCAGGCCCCGACCTACAACTTTGACGCCGGTTTGCTGGTGGGCGAGATTGGCGGCTTGCTTGCACGCGCGACGGAGGCTAGCGAGCGCGCCAATGTCTGAGCCTTTCTATATCACCACCGCGATCAATTATCCCAATGGTCGTCCGCATATCGGCCATGCCTATGAGGGGATCGCCACCGACGCAATGGCGCGCTTCCAGCGCCAGATGGGGCGCGACGTGCGCTTCGTCACCGGAACCGACGAACACGGCCTGAAGATGGATCAGACCGCACGCAAGCTGGGTCGTAAGACAATTGACCTGGCCGACGAAATGTCGGGCTATTTCCGTGAGATGGCGGACAAGCTCAACCTGTCTTATGACGATTTCGTCCGCACGACAGAGCCACGCCATCATGCCGGGAGCCTAGAGCTGTGGCGCCGCATGGAGGCCAATGACGACCTCTATCTCGACCGCTATGAAGGCTGGTATTCGGTTCGCGACGAGGCTTTTTACGATGAGAGCGAACTGGTCGAAGGGGAAGGGGGCGAAAAGCTCTCGCCACAGGGCACGCCTGTCGATTGGACTGCCGAGGAAACCTGGTTCTTCCGGCTTTCCAAATATCAGGACAAGCTGCTCGCGCTCTACCGCGACAATCCCGATTTCATCCGGCCCGAAAGCCGCCGCAACGAAGTCATGCGTTTCGTCGAAGGCGGCCTCAAGGATCTGAGCGTTTCGCGCACCAGTTTCGACTGGGGTGTGCCCGTGCCCGATTCCGAAGGACACGTCATGTATGTCTGGGTCGATGCGCTCACGACCTACATGACCGGTGTCGGCTTTCCCGATACGCAAGGGGAGATGTTCCAGCGGTACTGGCCGGCGGACATCCACATGATCGGCAAGGATATCGTACGTTTCCACACGGTCTACTGGCCCGCATTCCTGATGAGCGCCGACTTGCCGCTCCCGAAGCAGGTTTTCGGACATGGTTTCCTGCTCGCTCGCGGCGGCGAGAAGATGAGCAAGAGCGCCGGTAACGTCGTCGATCCAATGGCCCTCGCCGAGCAGTTCGGCGTCGACAATTTGCGCTATTTCTTCATGCGCGAAATCGCCTTCGGCCAGGACGGCAGTTATTCGCCCGAAGCCATCGTGACGCGGGCCAATGCCGAGCTCGCCAACAGCTTCGGCAATCTCGCACAGCGCACGTTGTCGATGATCGCGAAGAACATGGACGGTGCGCTGGAGGATTTCGAACCTGCCGAGGAAGACAAGGCACTCCTGCAGACCGTGCTTAACGCGAGTTCCAAGGGGCTGCCGGAAGCATTTGAAAAGCTGGCTTTTTCAGTCGGGATCGAAGAATGGATCCGGGCGGTCTATGCCTGCAACCAGTATGTCGACGAACAAGCACCCTGGACGCTACGCAAGACCGACTTCGAACGGATGAAAGTCGTGCTGCAGACGCTGTTCCTCGCCCTGCGCGATCTGGCGATCGCGATCCGCCCGGTTGTGCCGGAAAAGGCGGACGCGTTGCTCGATCAGTTGGGTATCGCCGGCGATGCCCGCAATTACGCCGATCTCGCCGATGATGGCTGGTACAAGCGCCTGGTCGAGACAGGCTTTACCGTTGGCAAGCCCACGCCGATCTTCCCGCGGCTCGAACTCCCGGAGAATGAGGCTGCCTGATGCTTATCGATAGCCACTGCCATCTGGAGTACAAAGGGCTCGTCGATGATCAGGACGGCGTTCTGGCCCGGGCGCGCGAAGCCGGGGTAGGGGGTTTCCTCAATATCTCGACCCGCCAGAGCGAATGGGACCAGGTCGTGGGCACGGCCGAGCGCGAAAGCGATGTGTGGGCCAGTGTCGGCATCCATCCGCACGAGGCCGATGGTCATGCCGACCTCGGCGCAGAAGTGCTGCGCAAGGCGACAGAGAACCCCCGCGTCATAGCGATCGGGGAAACCGGGCTCGATTATTATTACGACAATTCGGAACGCGAGACGCAAAAGGATCTGTTCCGGATGCACATCGGTGTGGCGCGCGATACGCAGCTGCCGCTCATCATCCACACGCGCGATGCCGAGGATGACACCTTCGCAATTCTTGCGGACGAAATGGAGAAGGGCGCATTCCCGGCTCTGATCCATTGCTTCACGGCCTCCGAAGAGTTCGGGCGCAAGGTTCTCGATCTTGGCCTCACGATCTCGCTTTCCGGCATCGTGACGTTCAAGAACGCCAAGGAACTGCAGCAAGTGGCGAAGCAGGTTCCTGCCGAGCGATTGCTGGTCGAGACCGACAGTCCGTTTCTGGCACCGGTTCCGCACCGCGGGCGCCCTTGCGAGCCGGCTTTCGTGGCCGACACTGCGCAATTCGTGGCGGAGCTGCGCGACGAGCCGCTCGACAAACTGGCCGAGCAGACCACCGCCAATTTCTTCAAGCTGTTCAGCAAGGCATCGCTTTGAAGGTATTGCTTCTCGGATCTGGCACATCGACTGGCGTGCCGCGCATTGGAAACGATTGGGGCGATTGCGATCCGAACGAGCCGCGTAACCGCCGCACCCGCGTCTCGATCATCGTAGAGAGCGATGAAGGCAAGCGCCTGCTCGTCGACACGTCGACCGATCTGCGGCGTCAATTGCTCGATAATGATATCGGCAGTGTCGATGGCGTGTTCTGGACGCACGATCATGCCGATCATTGCCATGGCATCGATGATTTGCGGGTGATGCGCTATGGGCGCGGTGGACCCCTGCCGGGGTTCGCTTCGGAAGATGCCGCATATCGCCTTCGTCAGCGCTTCGGCTATGTCTTTGCTGGACAGCACGGATATCCGACCATCGTTTCGCTGGAAGTTCTTGATAGATTGCGGCTTTTTGCAGGGTTCGGGGTCGAATGGTGCCAGATGCCGCATGGTCCCGGTGAAACCACCGGATACCGTTTCGAGGCCGATGGCAAGTCTATCGCCTATGCCACTGATTATAGTGCGATAACCGATGAGATGGTCGAACTGTATGAAGGCGTCGACGTTCTTGTGAGCGACTGCCTTCGACGCGATCCGCATCCGACACATGCGCATTTGGCAATGGCGATGGAGCTTGCCGAGCGCTGCGGAGCCGGCAAGCTTGTTCTGAGCCATCTCGACAAGAGCATGGATTACGCGTCATTGTGCGAAGAGACGCCGGACAATGTCATTGTCGGCTATGACGGTTTGGAGGTTGTAGCATGAACAGCGAAACTCAATGGGTACAGATCATTGCGCTGCTTGGTTGGTTGATCCTCGTTGGCGGTGCGCTGGCTTCCTACAAACTGAGTTGGGGCAAGGCAGCCAAGCTGGCGCTGACCTGGCTGGCGATCTTTGTCGGGGTCTTCGTTTTGTTTGACCTCGTAAGAGGGGGCTGAAACCTCACTCGCGACCATACTCGTATTTAACATAATATAGATTATCATACTAAGGTTCGAGTTTCAGTGACCCAGCAAATTTCCCGCCTTCTCGCTATTATGGAGACCCTCCGTCATCCAGAGCGCGGCTGCGAATGGGACAAGGCGCAAACGCACGAGACCATCGTCCCCCATACGATCGAAGAAGCCTACGAGGTTGCCGATGCCGTTCAACGGCAGGATCACGAAGATCTGCTTGACGAGCTCGGCGATCTGCTCTTCCAGGTCGTATTCCAGGCCCGCATTGCCGAAGAAGCAGGTCGCTTCGACTTCGAGGCCGTGGCTGGCGCGATGTCGGACAAGCTTGAAGCCCGACACCCGCACATTTTCGGTGATGAAGTCATGCCCGGCGGTATGCGCGAGGAACGCTGGGAAGCTCTCAAGGCCGAAGAACGTGCTTCGAAAGGCGCACGAAGCGCGCTCGATGGCGTGGCCAATGCGCTTCCCGCACTGATGCGCGCACAAAAGCTACAGAAGCGCGCAGCACGGACCGGTTTCGATTGGCCCGATACGGACGGCCCAAGAGCGAAGGTTCACGAGGAGATCGAGGAACTTGCCGCGTGTTCTTCAGAGGCGGAACGCCATGAGGAAGCCGGAGATTTCTTGTTCGCTGCGGTCAACCTCGTCCGCGCCTATGGCATCAGCGCCGAAGATGCATTGCGCGACGCCAACGCGAAGTTCGAGCGGCGGTTCAAAGGCATGGAGAAACTGGCTGGTGAGGCCTTTGCCGACCTTACTCTCGATGAGCAGGAAGAACTGTGGCAGCAGGTAAAGTGCAGCGAACAAGCCACTGAAACTTCATAGAGTTTCGAACTGACCCAATTCCTTGGGATTGAGGCGCACGACCATTTCCCGCAGGGGCGCACCGTTCTCACCTGCCAGTTCCCGATCCGATACCACATCGCCGTGGGCATGGAGCCACGCGAGCCTGCGTCCATCGCTGACCGGGATTCGCAGGGTCACTTCCTTGGCGTGGCTGGTCAGCATCGCGCCGACTTTCTCAAGCAGCGCCTCCATCCCCTCGCCCGTCGCAGCCGAGACAAACACGACATCGTCCCGTTGTTCGGCTTGCGAAGCCAAATCTTCGCGTCGTTCCTCATCGACCAGGTCGAGCTTGTTCCAGACCTCGAGGATTGGAATGTTGCTCTCGCCATTGTCTCCGTCGATCACGCCCAGATCGGCGAGGACCGCCATGACCTGCTTGGCCTGCGCGGCATGCGCGGGGTTGGACAGGTCGCGGACATGGAGGATGATGTCGGCGGCCGTCACTTCCTCCAGTGTTGCTCGGAAGGCAGCGACGAGTTGCGTCGGCAAGTCCGAAATGAACCCGACAGTGTCAGAGAGGATCGCCTTTTCGACACCAGGCAAGGCAATGGCGCGCATCGTCGGGTCCAGCGTTGCGAAAAGTAAATCTTCCGCCATGACTTCGGCGCCCGTCACGCGATTGAAAAGCGTCGATTTTCCTGCATTGGTGTAGCCAACCAAGGCGACAACAGGCCATGGCGCGCGCTCGCGCCGTTCGCGGTGAAGGCCTCGGGTCTTGCGGACTTGCTCCAGTTCTCGGCGGAGGCGCCCCGTGCGCTGGCGGATCATCCGCCTGTCGGCCTCGATCTGGGTTTCACCCGGCCCGCCAAGGAAGCCGAAACCGCCGCGTTGCCGTTCGAGGTGGGTCCAGCTGCGTACGAGCCGGCTCTGCTGGTAGTCGAGATGCGCGAGTTCGACCTGCAGGCGGCCTTCCGCCGTCGCCGCGCGTTCGCCGAATATCTCCAGTATCAAACCCGTGCGATCGATGACCTTGCGTTTGAGCTTTTCTTCGAGATTGCGTTGCTGGATCGGGCTGAGCGCTCCGTCGACGATGACAAGCTCTGCCTCGTTCTGTTCGCAGGCGATCGCGATGTTGTCGACCTGCCCTGCCCCGAACAAGGTATTGGGGCGAACGTCGCGAACCCGTATGATCTGGCTATCGGCGATTTTCACGCCGATCGCGAGCGCGAGGCCGCACGCCTCTTCCAGTCGCTCTGCCGCGTCGAGGTCATAGCTCTGACCGGCGATGTCCGGGCACACCACCAGGGCCCGCGCACCGCGGGTTACTTCGCCCAGAAGGTCGTCATCGAAACTCAGTCTTCGTCGCCTTCCCATTCGTCGGTCAGGTCGACCGGCGCTGCAGGCTGGATCGTCGAGACCGCGTGCTTGTAAGCCAGCTGCACGAAACCGTCGCGCTCCAGCATCATGCAGAACAGATCATAGGCCGCGATACGGCCCTGCAGCATCACACCGTTCACGAGGAACATGGTCACCTGTACGCCCACATCGCTGACGCGAGAGAGGAAGACATCCTGCAGCAAACGCTGCTTCTTGTTGCCGGGCTGGCTGGCGAACTGGCTCGCATCGATTGGCTGTCCGGGCATGATCGTCGAGATCGCGTGCTTGTAAACCAGCTGTGACTGGCCGTCGCGGCGCAGCAGGATCGAGAAATTGTCGAACCAGGTGACAATACCCTGAAGCTTCACGCCCTTGACGAGGAACATCGTCACCGGTGTCTTGTTTTTGCGCAACAGGTTCAGGAATGCATCCTGCAGATTGCCCTGGCGGCTATCCTTGGCAGGGGGACTCTCGCGCTCTTCGCGCGGACGGGCAGAGAGGGTACGCCCTTCGGACATTGTGAAACTCCTTGTTTTATTGGCGGCCGCCCTTGCGGTCCGCAATCTGGCGAGAAAACCACCTTCTCGCCGTTATCACGAATCATGATGCCCCTATTTTACATCCACGGCAATCCAAGAATTGGACGGACGCGACGGGTCAGCTTTTCTGGTTTTCCTTGCGTTCGGTCATGCCGAGCAGCTTGAGCTTGCGGTGGAGGGCCGACCGCTCCATCCCGATGAAGGTCGCGGTCTTCGAGATATTGCCCGAAAAGCGGCGGATCTGGATATTGAGGTATTCGCGCTCAAAACTCTCCCGCGCCTCCCTCAGCGGCACGCCCATCATCTGCGTGAGGCCGGAGCTCGCTGCCGCCGTTTCACCGCCCGTTATCTCTGCAGGGAGCATGTCGGGCTCGACCTTTTCGAGCCGGTCCCGCGGAGCGAGGATGATCGTTCGTTCCACGACGTTACGCAGCTCGCGGACATTGCCCGGCCAATCGTAAGCCTGCAGCGCCGCCATCGCCTCCTCGGTTACTTCCGGCGGCGAAATGGCCTGCTCCATCGAATAGCGTGTGAAGAAATGCTCGGTGAGAGCCGGGATATCGTCCCGCCGCTCTGCCAGCGAGGGGATCGTCACCGGCACTACATTGAGCCTGTAGAAGAGGTCTTCACGGAAGCGCTTTTGCTCCATTTCGCCGGCCAGATCGCGCGATGTGGAGGACACGACGCGGACATCGACCCCGATCTGGCGCGAGCCCCCTACCCTCACGAAGCTCTGGTCGGTGAGAACGCGCAAGATGCGCGCCTGTGTCGATAGCGGCATGTCAGCGACCTCATCGAGGTAGAGCGTGCCGCCATCTGCAAGTTCGAGCAGGCCGGGACGCACCAGCTTGCCGTCGGCTTCTTCGCCGAACAGTTCCTGCTCGAACCGCTCGGGCGTTATGCGCGCCGAATTGACGATGACGAAAGCGCTCGTCGCACGGGGGCTCCAGCTGTGGAGCAGCCGCGCCGCCACCTCCTTGCCCGCCCCTGCCGGGCCCGAAATCAGCACACGGCTGCCGGTGTTAGCCACGCGCTTCAGGGTGGCGCGCACGGCGTTGATCGCGGTCGAATTGCCGGTGAACTCCTCACCGCGGGTAAATCCCTCGCGTAGCTGCGTGTTCTCGCGGCGCAGTCGCTCGGTCTCTGTCGCACGCTCGACGAGCAGCAGCAGGCGCTCGGCCTCGAATGGCTTTTCGATGAAGTCCATCGCTCCGCGACCGACGGCGGAAACAGCAGTGTCGATATTGCCGTGACCTGAAAAGATGATGACCGGCAATTCGGGCTCGCGCGCCTTGATAGCGTCGAGCACTTCAAGGCCATCCATCTCGCTCCCATGAAGCCAGACGTCGAGCAGGACGAGGCTCGGTCGACGTTCGTCGATTGCATTGAGCGCGCTCGTGCTATCTGCCGCCGTTCGGCAATTATAGCCTTCGTCGCTAAGCACACCTGCCACAAGGTCGCGAATATCTCGTTCGTCGTCGACGATCAGGATGTCGAGTGCCATGTCAGGTTGTTCCTTCGTATTCAGTCATCAGTTCTTGTCCTCGGCGCCGTGCTCCAGCGGGTCGCGGGCAAGCCGAAGCACGACGCGGGTTCCGCCGGCTTCATTGGTCGAAAAAGTCATGTCGCCGCCGTGCTCGTCGACGATCTTGTTGACGATTGCGAGGCCCAGGCCAGTGCCTTTCTCTCGCGTTGTCATGTATGGTTCGGTAATTCGCTCGCGTTCCTGCGGCAGCCCGACGCCGTTATCCTCGACCGTAACGGTAAGCATGGTATCGGAACTTTCCATCTTCACACCGATCCGCCCGCGATAGTCCGGCTCTTCCGTTTGTGCACGAGCTTCGACCGCCTCCACCGCATTTTTCAGAACATTGGTCATCGCCTGGCCGACCTGGTGGCGATCACAGCTGATGATCGGATCTTCGACCTCGTCGAGCGACAAGGCGAAATCGACTTGCGGATGCGCGACTTCCTGCAGGAAAAGTGCCTGCCGAAGGAGATCGACCGCGTCTTCCTGGCGAAAATTGGGCTTGGGCAAGCGGGCGAAGGAGCTGAACTCGTCGACCATTTTCCTAAGGTCGCCGACCTGGCGTATGATCGTGCCCGTCAACTCGTCGAAAAGCTCGCCGTCGATTTCGATCTGCTTGCGATAGCGGCGGTTGAGACGCTCGGTAGCCAGCTGGATTGGCGTGAGCGGATTCTTGATTTCATGGGCAATACGGCGAGCCACATCGGACCACGCGGCCTGCCTCTGGTCGAGCAACTGGCGCGTGATGTCTTCAAAGGTGATGACCTGGCCACCTTTCTCCGGTGCTAGTTTGACCGCCAGCGTGAGCAATTCCTCGCCGCGCTGGTGCGTGACGACACCGCTTGACACCCCGGATTCGGCCAACTGAGCGATCTGAGGGGAAAGACTCGCCAGATTTCGGCCGACTGGAGAGCCGCCCCCCTCCCCGATCAGGAGCGTCTGGGCAGAGCCGTTGATCAGCTGGACCCGCCCTTCCCCGTCCAGCGAGATGACCCCGGAGGTTACGGATTCCAGGACCGCTTCAGTGAATGCGCGCCGGTCATCGATCTGGCGATTGGCACTGACCAGCGCATCGGTCTGCTTTTCCAACTGCGCCGTCATCCGATTGAAAGCGCGGTTCAGAAGTCCGATCTCGTCGGCCCCTGTCCGGCCAGATACCCGAAGCGCGAAGTTCCCTGCGCCTACCTTGCGCGCAGCCCCGACCAGTTCGGTAAGCGGTTCCACCTGACGATCGGCGAACCGCAATGCAAACCACACGGCCAGTCCAACGAGCGCAAGGCTCACGACAAACAACGCCAGGTTGAAACGCAATTGCAGCGCTCGAGCCCTGCTCGCCAGCGTGTCATAGGCCGATGAAATGGACTTGGCGCGTTCCCAGGTGGTGAACAGGTCGGCTTCCGAATTGCGCGAGTTGTAGAGATAGATGCCTCCCTCGGGATCGATAGCGGCGAGCGCTTCGATACGGTTAGGGCTGGCGGAGATATTGACTGCTTCCCCGGCGGCGAGCGGTGCAAGCGAGGCACGCGCGAACCCGGTGGGATCGTTACCCTCAGTAACGTTGAAGGCTGCAGCAACGCGCATATCGTCGCCTTCCACACGCTGGAGAATGACCGTCTCGCTGAGGTCCCTCCCCTGCATCTGGAAAGCCACGACATCGACGAAGCGCTGGTCGGCAAGATCTGCCAGCGTCACCTCGTCGAGCTGGTCGAGATAATAGCGAAGGTCGCCCGCCATTGTGACGGTTTCCTGCGCCACCTCGAGCTGGTTCTGTTCGTAAAACGTATCGGCAAGCTGGCGGGTGTTTTCCATCAGACCGCGGGAATCGTCGGAAAACCAGAAATCGACGCCCGACTGGAACAGGAACGCCGCAAATGCAGCAACCAACAGGGTTGGAACGGCCGCGACCATCGAGAAGAAGAACACAAGCCTGACATGGAGGCGCGCCGTGCTGCCTGCTGCGCGTCTCAGCGCCAATCGCCGGCCCAGCAGCACGAGCAGTGCCATCGCCGGGATAAGCGTCCCGATCAGTAGTACCGCAACCTTTGCCGACGGAAGCAACTGCCCGTTGGGCGGAGCGGTGCTGAACGCGAACCAAGTGCTCCAGATGGCCAGCAACAGAGCCAGCGCGCAGAATATTTCGAGAACGAGAAATACATTGGCGCGGCGCGATGCGACTATGAAGCGTCGCCACCAGCGCGGAGAGCGCTGGGTTTCTGAAGTAGCCATGGCATCCATCGTTGCGCGTTTACAACGCTACTGTTGCAAGGATGCAAGCGAAATGTGTGGCTTTTGCGTTGAACCGGTATGTCAAAGCGGGCGCGCGAAACGGTCGGGGTCGATCGCAAGCTCTCCCAGCCTCTTGCGCAACGTATTCCGGTTGATCCCCAAGAGCCCTGCAGCGCGTAGTTGGTTACCGCCGGTCTTGCCAAGCGCGTGCTCGATCAGCGGCTTTTCGAAAGCGGCTAGAGCCGAATGATACAGCGCACCTGAAGGCGGGCTGTTGGCAGTAAGCCACTGTTCAAGCGCATGCCCAAACGCAGTTTCGGGTGAGCTGTCGGATGCGGCTTTCTCCGAACCGATGACCTCTTCGATCGTGCCGGGATCGATAACGTCTTTGCGGGACATCAGCGCGAGCCGGTACATCACATTGCGCAGTTCGCGAACGTTGCCGCGCCATTTCCGCTCGCGAAGCATCACCTTCGCTTCATCGCTGATGCTGCGGCGCGGAAGCCCCTCTTCGCTCGCGAGGTGCAGGAAATGACTGGCGAGAACGCCAATATCCTCGTTGCGCTCTCGCAGGGGCGGCACCTCGATGGGAACGACGTTGAGGCGATAAAACAGGTCTTCGCGGAAAGTGCCAGCAGCAATCATCGGTGCGAGATCGCGATTGGTAGCCGCGATAATGCGGACATCGACCGCGATTTCCTGCCGACCACCGACACGGCGGATGCGGCCCGATTGCAACGCGCGCAGGAGCCGCGTTTGCGCTTCGGCAGGCATGTCGCCAATTTCGTCAAGGAACAGCGTCCCGCCATTGGCCTGTTCGAACTTGCCGATCGCCTGGTTGGTCGCGCCGGTGAACGCGCCCTTCTCGTGTCCGAAGAGTTCGCTCTCGATCAATTCGGAGGGGATGGCCGCGGTATTGACCGCGACGAAAGGCCCGGACTTGCGAGCGCCTAGCTGATGGATGGCTTCAGCCACCAATTCCTTGCCGGTACCGGATTCGCCGGTGACAAGCACGGTCAAATCGTTGCGCAGAACGCGCGTGATCATCCGGTAGACGCCCTGCATCGCCGGACTGCGTCCGACGAGCGGCATGCCATCGCCTTCAGCCGCAGGCGAGGTGTCCGCTTCCTGCCGCTGGCCCACAGCCTGGCGAACGGCCTTGACCAGCTCATCGAGATCGAACGGCTTGGGAAAGTATTCGAATGCCTGGGTCTCGCTCGCCCTGACCGCCGTATCGAGCGTGTTCTGGGCAGACAGCACGATGACCGGCATGGTTGGATGCTGCTCGCGGACCTTGGGCAAGGCAGCGATACCGTCGCCATCTGTCAGCATGACGTCGGTCAGCATCGCGTCATAGCTGCCTTGGGACAGGAGCCTGTCGCGCGCCTCGATGCTCTCGCAATTGGCGACCGAAAAGCCCTCATCCTCGAGCGCGGCCATAATCACCGTCGCAATCGATTTGTCGTCTTCGACCAGAAGAATATCGCCGTTCGTCACGCTCCACCCTCCAGTGCACGAGGCAGGTGCAGGCGGAAATGGGTCAGGCCTTTTCCGCTATCGCGCTCATGTCCAATCCTCCCGTTCATGTCGCGCACCAGCTTGCGCACGAGAGCGAGGCCGAGGCCCTGACCCGATTTCTTGGAGCTGATGAACGGTTCGAACACATGATCGCGGATCTTCGGAGCGATACCGGCGCCATTGTCGGACACGGTAATCTCGATTGGCAGCTTGACCTTCTGGCCAAACCGTATCGCGCTGAACGCCAGGCCGCTGACGAAACGCGTGCGCACGACAACCTCCCCCTCGTCCATGGCGCTTGCTGCATCGCGCGCGTTCGAGATGAGATTGATCAGGACCTGCTCCAGAGCATCGCGATTGGCGAGGACGGGGGGAAGCGATGGATCGAACTCCTCGTCGATCCGCACCCCCTGGGTGCCCGCAGTCTGCACCGTCGCTATTGCCGACCGGATCGCTTCGTGAAGATTGACGGGCGCAACCGGTTCGGAGGCGGTGCTGCCCAATTGTTGCATCCGGTCGATCAGGCGTGCGATGCGATCCACCTCATCGGTGATCATCTGTGAAAGCCGCTTATCCTCGGGCTTCAGTTTGCGCGAGATGAGTTGCCCTGCCCCGCGGATCGCGGCGAGCGGGTTCTTGATCTCATGCGCGAGAATGCTCGGTGCGCCGAGCGATGTCGCGTCGAGTTTTTCCTCGCGGCCTTCTTCATCGCGGCGGGCATCGGAAATCGTGATGACGCGCCAACCGGGATAATTGGTCATCGGCGAAACGGTGAGATTGACCCTTCGTTCGTGTCCCGAAATCTCGAGGCCCACATTGCGCGCGACCAGGGCCCCTTCGGTATCCCGCATCCGCTCGACCACCCAGGGCTCGACCAGCTTGAGAACATCGAGCACCGGACGACCGATCATGCGCTTGGCACCGCGACCAAGCAGGTGTTCCGTCGCCTGATTGGCTTCGACGACGATCTCACGCTCATCCACCAGCATCAATGCAAAGATCAGGCTGCCGATCTGCGCCGCCGCATCGGGTCGAATGGACGCCGCTGCTTCCATCGCTTTCACGCAGCGCGCCGCCGCAGGAACGGCGTGTAGAAGCGCTCGATCTCACCCAGCACCTGATCGGGATCGTCGATGAAATTGGCGTGATTGCGGAACTCGGCCGAGCCGTGCATTCCCTTGGTGTACCAACCCAGATGCTTGCGCGCGATCTTGGTCCCGACATCGCGGCCATAGTGCTCGAGCATGGCGTTATAATGCTCGACCAGCACCTTGTACTGCTCGTCGAAGCTCGGGCTTTCGAGCATCTCGCCGGTGCGCCACCAATGCATGACCTGGCCCAGCAACCACGGTTTGCCATAGGCGCCGCGTCCGATCATCACGCCGTCCGCACCCGATTGTTCAAGTGCGGTTGCCGCATCCTCGATACCGCAGATGTCGCCATTGACGATGACCGGGATCGACACCGCGTCCTTGACCTTCTGGACGAAGGCCCAGTCGGCGCTGCCCTTGTACATCTGGTTCCGGGTGCGACCGTGGACGGTGATCATCTTGACCCCAACGTCCTCGGCGACCTTGGCAAGTTCGGGCGCGTTGAGGCTGGCATGGTCCCAGCCCATCCGCATCTTGACCGTCACCGGCACGTCGACCGCTTTGACCGTCGCTTCCATCAGCTTGGTCGCGAGCGGCACTTCACGCATCAGCGCACTGCCGGCAAAGCCGTTGACGATCTTGCGCACCGGGCAACCAAAATTGATGTCGATTATTGCCGCGCCATTGCCTTCCTGCAGCTTGGCAGCCTCGGCCATGCTTTCGGGATCACAACCTACCAGCTGCATCGAAACGGGCTCTTCGATTGCGTCCCATTCCGCCTTCTGGATCGACTGACGCGTCTCGCGAATGGCGGCCTGGCTCGCAATCATCTCGGTCACGTTGAGGCCCGAACCATAGCGCCGCACGAGCTTGCGGAACGGCAGGTCGGTTACGCCTGTCATGGGCGCGAGCACGACCGGATCGGCGATTTCGACCGGACCGATCCGGATGGGCTTGAGTGCCGGTGGAGAGGGTAGATTGCTCATAATTCGAGATGTGCCTAAAAATTGGGCAGCGCATAGTGGATTGCGCGGGGAGCGTCCAGTCCCTAAGCGCACCGGCGCGATGCAGGGCTCCACCACCCTTCCCCCTTTCGCGGCGATTGTCGTAGCCGCCGGACAAGGCCTGCGCGCGGGCAGCGAGATTCCGAAGCAGTTTCGCAAGTGGCGCGGTAAGCCGCTGGTTCGACATTCGGTCGAGGCGCTTCAGGTTCAAGGGGCCGGCCAAATCATCGTAGCGATCCCTGAAGGTGGCAAAGACCTCGCAGACCAGGCACTGAACGGGCTTGACGGATACACACTGGTAATAGGCGGCGAAACGCGCCAGCAATCGGTCCGCAATGCGCTTGAGGCCCTTGAGGACGGATCCTGCGCTCGCGTGCTGATCCATGATGCCGCGCGCCCTGACCTGCCCGATGAGGTCACTGCAAAGCTGCTCGAGGCACTTGATGATCATCCCGGCGCGATACCCGTACTACCAGTGGTCGACAGTATCGCCGTAGCCCAAGGGGGCCTGATGAGTGGCAAGGCAGACCGAGAGACGCTTCGCCGCGTGCAAACTCCGCAGGCCTTTCGCTTTATCGATATCCTCATGGCGCACCGCGCCTGGGCAGGCACGCCCGATGCCGGTGACGATGCACAAGTGCTCATGGCAAGCGGCGGCTCGGTAGCGTTGGTCGATGGCGACGAGCGATTGAAGAAAATTACCTTTGCGGAGGATTTCGTGGACAGCATTCCTGCAATCCGGGTCGGATCGGGCTTCGACGTGCACCGCCTCGTTACCGGCGAGGAATTGTGGCTCTGCGGCCTCAAGATCGAGCATGACAAGGGGCTTGCCGGACATTCGGATGCCGACGTCGCGCTGCACGCGGTGGTCGACGCGCTGCTCGGCGCGATCGGCAATGGCGACATCGGCACCCATTTCCCGCCGAGCGACCCGCAATGGAAAGGCGCGCCCTCCCCCATGTTCCTCGAGCATGCAGCCAAGCTGGTGGACGAGGCCGGATACGGTATCGGCAATGTCGATCTCACAATCATTTGCGAAGCGCCCAAGATCGGCCCACACCGGGACGCCATGCGTGGCAAGCTTGCCGAACTGCTGGGAATCGATCAGAGCCGCGTAAGCGTGAAGGCCACGACGACCGAAAGGCTCGGCTTCACCGGACGCGGCGAAGGTATAGCGGCGCAGGCCGTCGTCAGCCTCGAACGGCGCTGACAAGCGGAGTACGACAATGGATCAAGGCAGCCTCCTTCCCGCAGAGATCGACGAACTCGCCAAGCGCGTCGTCGAGGAAAATGCAGCCAAAGGTCGCAAGATCGTGCTGGCAGAGAGCTGCACCGGTGGTCTCGTTGCGGCAGCGATAACCGAGATTCCGGGATCCTCCGCAGTGCTCGACCGCGGCTTCGTGACTTATTCGAACGAGGCGAAAATGGAGAGCCTCGGCGTCGCACAGGACATTATCGAGACCTTTGGCGCCGTTTCGATCGCGTGCGTCTGGGCGATGGCACAGGGCGCGCTGGAGCGCAGCGACGCGGACGTAGCCGTTGCGATCAGCGGTGTCGCCGGGCCAGGTGGCGGATCCCAGCTCAAACCGGTTGGCACGGTGGTGTTTGCCAAGGTTGAACGCGGTGAAGAAGGTGATCCGAAGGGGGAACTCAAACAATATGGCGAGATCGGCCGTGCCGGGGTTCGCCGCGAAGCGACGATCTGCGCGCTCGAACTGCTTCTTCCTTAGCGGTTCGCTGGTGCGTTCTCGCGTCCGTAAAGTTCATCCGCACGCGCTTCGAATGCTTGAACCATCTTACGGAAAGCGCGGTCGAAATATTGCCCGGCGAGCGCTTCGAACACCGCGTTGCGGAAGGTGAACTCTACCGAAAACTCGATTTCGCACCCGCCATCTTCCAGGCAGTGGAAGAGCCACAGATTGTCGAGATTCTTGAGTGGTCCGTCGACGTAGAAAACCTCGATCCGGTCGGGCCGGCGCTTCTCCACGCGGGAGGTGAACTTCTCCCGCAGGGATTTGAACCCGACCACCATGTCGGCAACCATCTCTGTCTCTGTGTCCGACCGAACCCGCGTAGCAATGACCCACGGCAGAAACTCGCCATAGCGACCGACGTCGGCCACCAGGTCGAACATCTGCTCGCAGCTATAGGGCAGCCGCCGTGTTTCGCGGATGCCAGGCATCAGGCGTTCTTCTTGGCAGCCTGCTTTGCGAGTCTCTCGGCGCGCGCCGCTTTCATCTCGGCAAAATCATCGCCCGCGTGGTAGCTCGAACGCGTGAGCGGGCTCGATGCGACCTGCAGGAAGCCCTTGGCGCGGGCAATCGAGCCATAGGCGTCAAATGCCTTGGGGGTGACGAATTCGTCGACCTTGGCATGCTTGGGCGTAGGCTGGAGATATTGCCCCATGGTGATGAAATCGACTTCCGCGCTGCGCATGTCGTCCATCACCTGGTGCACTTCGAGGCGCTGCTCGCCGAGGCCCAGCATCACGCCCGACTTGGTGAAGATCATCGGATCGTGCCGCTTCACCTCTTCCAGCAGGCGCAGCGAGGCATAATAGCGCGCGCCCGGACGGATAGTCGGGTAGAGCCGCGGCACGGTCTCGAGATTGTGGTTGTAGACGTCGGGCCCGGCTTCGCAGATCGCTTCGACCGCTGCGCGCATCTTGCCGCGGAAATCGGGCGTCAGGATCTCGATCGTGGTGTCCGGCGTATTGCGGCGCAGCGCCTCGATCACCTTGACGAACTGCCCTGCCCCGCCATCGGGCAGGTCGTCACGATCGACGCTGGTGATGACGATGTGCTCAAGGCCCATCTTGGCTGCGGCAATCGCAGTATGCTCCGGCTCGAGCGGATCGACCGGACGCGGCATGCCGGTCTTGACGTTGCAAAACGCACAGGCGCGCGTGCAAACGTCGCCCAGGATCATCACCGTCGCGTGCTTTTTCGTCCAGCACTCTCCGATATTCGGACAGGCCGCTTCTTCGCACACGGTGTTGAGATTGAGCTCGCGCATCAGCTTGCGCGTTTCGTTATAGCCCTCGCTCACCGGCGCCCGGACTCGAATCCAGTCGGGCTTGCGCTGGCGCGGCGGGCGCGGTGCGTCGCCGTGGGACGGAGGGTTGGAGAGATCGTTCATGCGGCCCCATCTAGCGTTTGGACTTGCCAGAAACAATGGCCAGCGGCATGGCACCCGAGTGATTACCAACCAAACTCCCGAAATGAAGAGCCTGATCGAGGGCTATCACCGCTTCCGCGAACAAGGCTGGGCCGGTAGCCGCGCCCGATGGAGCGAACTGAAGGAGGGTCAGTCCCCACCTTTCATGGTCATTTCCTGTTCGGATAGCCGGGTCGATCCATCGCAGATCTTCGATGTCGATCCGGGCGAACTGTTTGTGGTCAGGAACGTGGCGGCGCTTGTCCCTCCATATGAGACGACACCGGGTCAGCACGGTGTGTCGGCCGCGCTCGAATTCGCGGTGCAGGTCCTGGAAGTCAGGGAAGTGCTGGTCATGGGGCACGGCCTGTGCGGCGGTTGCAAGGCGGCGCTGACCCAGATGATGGAAGGCGCGGATTACGGTGACGGCGCCTTTGTCCAGCAATGGATTTCGCTGCTCGACGAGGCGCGGATACCGGTCGCCAAAAAGCACGGCACCGAGAGCCGTCAGGCGGAGCTCGAGATGGAGCTCGCCGCGGTCAAGGTCAGTCTCGCCAATCTGATGACGTTTCCTTTCGTGCGCGAGAAGGTGGAAAGCGGCCAGCTCATGCTGCGCGGCGCGCATTTCGCCATCTCCGACGGTCTGCTGCATCTGCTCGACGAGGATAGCGGCAAGTTCCACGCCATCGTTTGATCTCTTGCGCTTGCCCACCAAGGGCTGCGCTGCGATAGGGCACGCATGTCTTCTACAGAACTCAAGAATATCGCGCTGCTGATCGACGCGGACAACACTACGCCACGCGGGATCGACCCGGTGCTCACCGTCATGGCCGAACTGGGCCAGGTGAACATCAAGCGGGCCTATGGCAATTTCGCAAAAAACAATCTCGCGAACTGGGGCACTATCACGCACAAGTTCGGCATTCGTCCGCAGCAGCAATTCGATCTGACAGCAGGCAAGAACGCCACCGACATGGCAATGACGATCGACGCGATCGACCTTCTCTATCAGGGCAAGGTCGATGGTTTCGGCATCATGAGCTCGGACAGCGATTTCACACCGCTCGCGACGCGGCTGCGGCAGGACGGGCTGATCGTCTATGGCTTCGGTAGCAAGAACAAGACGCCCGATGCCTTCAAGAGCGCGTGCACCCGCTTCATCGATATCGACGCCTTGATCGCAGGCGCGTCCGAAGAGGATGGGACGGCGAAGAAACCCAAGTCCGGCACCAAGGGTGCGGTGGATGAGGAACTCGTCGAATTGCTCGGCACGGCGTGGAAAGCCGCCAATCGCGACGAGGATGGATATGCCCAGCTGGGTGAGGTCGGCAGTCTCGCCGGAAACCGGTCCAGCTTCGACGTGCGCAACTATGGCTACAAGCGGTTGTCCGACCTGTTCGAAGCAATGGAGCAGTTCAAGGTCGAGCGCCGCGATAACACGCTCTACGTCAAGCGACTGCGCTGATCGCAAAATACGAGGCGCAAAACAAAACGCGCAAAGAAAAACGGCGCGGTTCCATCAGGAGCCGCGCCGCTTTCTTATAGATTGAGAAGTCGTTAGCCGCCCGTGACGGCTGCCGTCGTCGCCGGAGCCTGCTCACTTGCATATGCGGCCCAGAGACGTGCGACCGCCTGGCGGGCGCCCTGCACCTTGGTGAAGGTTTCCTGCGCTTCATCGTGCTTGCCAAGTTCGGTTTGCGCGATGCCGAGGCGAGTCAGCACCATCGGGGTATCTGCACCAGGCATGCCGAGAGCCTTCTGATAGAACTCTTCAGCCTTGGCGTACTGACCGTAGCTGAGGAAGGTGTCAGCCGCTGCCACGACGGTACGAAGGCTCGCAGAGCCGGCACGTGCGTCACGCTCGAGCGACGGCAGGTCGTTCTTGTCCATCTGGACACGGCCTGCGGCCAGTTCGCGGGCATCCTTCATGTAACCATCCGACCGATCAACCATGCCACTGGCATAGGCTTCATCGATCAGGGTCACGACTTCCTGCGGAAGCTTACGCGGATCCGCGCTATCGATATACTCGCCATACATCAGCGCATTCTGAAGCGCATCGGTCCGGCGTGCCAGACGCAGCAGGTCGAGCACGGCATCGGGCTGGAGGCCGCCACGGTTGTAGATGGTCGCCACCGCGTCACGCCAGGATGCTTCACCCGGGTACTCGGTCACGTAAAGCGTTGCATAACGATCCATTTCGCTATTGAGCGAATTGTTGATCGCAACCGACAGACCGCGACGGATCCAGGTATCGCTGACCTGCTGACCCGCAGCCTGACGTTCTGCAATTACGCCGTTGAGATAGTCGAAACCGGGCTGGATCTGGTTCTCGCTGATATAGCTTTCGAACATCATCAGGCGCAGGTCATCGGTCGTAAAGTTCTTCGTCGAACCATCCGACAGCTGGCCGGTGAAGGTGTAGTTGGCGTCGATCGCACCCTGAAGATAGGTACGCGCGCGATCGAACTGCGACTTCTGATTGGCGAGCTGGTAGGCGAAGAAGTTGTACTTGCCGACATCTTCAGCAGCCGTCTTTCCGCTTTCGAGCATGCTGGCAAGACCTGCGAGCTGCAGATCGGCGTCATTCAGCTTGCTGCCTGCATTGACTGCAACCTGCCCGGCAGTGAGCTTTTCGTCAGGGGTCGATGCCATCGCAATCAGGCCTTCGATCTGCGGCTTGAGCGCGGCGAGATCGCCTTCAGCGCTCATGGCTTCCTGGACGGGCTGGAACGCCGCGACATACTCCTTCGAGTACTCTGCCTGTGCCTGCTTCTTTTTCTTCTGAGCATAGGCAGGTTCGGCTACGCCCACCGCCGCAACAGCCGTGCCGGTCGCAAGAGCGATAGCAAGGGCGAAATGCGAGGTGCGCTTCGAACGCGTGCGCAGATTGCGATTGAAAATAGTCATCAATGGGTCTCCTGGAACTGAAAATGGCGCCCCTCTCCGGGCGCGCAAAACTGTGTCGGGGCCAATGGACCGCCTGCCAGCAATTTGCAATTCTTCCTAGCGATACGCGGCTGAATGGGCATTGAATGCGGCATTCAGACGCGGTCAGGTCCAATCGCGCAAAACCGGCCTTCTATATGTGGAAAACGACGCTTTTAGGGGGCTTTTGTTCCCTCCGTCGGTGGTGAAAGCGGCGCGCAATCCCTACATTGGCGACACGTTTTTACAACCATGGCAAAATATTAGATCGGTCCCGTTTTGAGCGACGAAAACGATACACTTACCCCGCCTTCTCCAATGGGTGACTACGAACGCATCGACATCGTCGATGAAATGAAGACAAGCTATCTCGATTACGCGATGAGCGTGATCGTAAGTCGTGCTCTGCCGGATGTGCGCGACGGCTTGAAACCGGTTCACCGCCGTATTCTGTTCGCCAGTCAGGAAGGCGGCTTCGTCGCCGGCCGGCCCTATCGCAAGAGCGCGAAAATCGTCGGCGACGTGATGGGTAACTATCACCCGCATGGCGATGCCGCGATTTACGATGCGCTGGCCCGCATGACTCAGCCCTGGTCGATGCGCGTACCATTGGTCGATGGTCAGGGGAACTTCGGTTCGATGGACCCCGATCCGCCTGCCAGCATGCGGTATACCGAGGCGCGGCTCGCCCGCGTCGCCAACAGCCTGCTCGACGATCTCGACAAGGATACGGTCGATTTCGCCGACAATTATGACGGCTCGCGCCGCGAACCGCAGGTATTGCCAGCGCGCTTCCCCAACCTGCTCGTCAATGGTGCTGGCGGGATTGCGGTCGGCATGGCGACCAATGTTCCGCCACACAACCTCGGCGAGGTGATTGATGGCTGTCTTGCCTTTATCGAAAATCCGGCGATTTCTTCGGAAGAGCTGATCGAGTACATACCCGGACCTGACTTCCCGACCGCACCGCTCATCCTCGGCCAATCGGGAGCGAGGGCGGCCTATACGACTGGTCGCGGCTCGATTCTCATGCGCGCACGCCATGAAATCGAGACCAGGAAAGGCGATCGCCAGTCGATCGTGCTCAGCTCGATTCCCTATCAGGTCGGCAAGTCCGGCCTCGTCGAGAAAATCGCCGAAGCCGCCAAGGAAAAGCGGATCGAAGGCATTTCGGACATCCGCGACGAAAGCTCCCGCGAAGGCGTCCGCGTTGTGGTCGATCTCAAGCGTGATGCTTCGCCCGAAGTCGTGCTCAACCAGATCTGGCGCTACACGCCTGCGCAGTCGAGCTTCCCGGCGAACATGCTGGCGATCCGCGGCGGACGACCGGAGGTCCTCACGCTACGCGATATCGTGCAGAGCTTCATCGGCTTCCGCGAGGAAGTCATCACCCGGCGCACCAAGTTCGAGCTCAACAAGGCGCGCGACCGTGCACATATCTTGCTCGGCCTCGTGGTGGCGGTCTCAAACCTCGATGAGGTGGTGGCGATCATTCGCGGGGCGGCCAACCCGGCCCAGGCCCGCGAACGCCTGCTGGCCCGCGAATGGCCTATCGGCGATATCGCGCAGTATATCCGCCTCGTTGAAGCGATCGAGCCGACAGCCGACGAAGCAGGTGGCACCTACCAGCTGAGCGAACGGCAGGTGAAGGCGATCCTCGAACTTCGCCTCCACCGTCTGACGGCGCTCGGCCGTGACGAGATCGGGGACGAGCTCAAGGAACTGGCGCTGGCGATTGAGGAATATCTCTCGATCCTCGCCGACCGCGTGAAGCTGTACCGCGTCATGCGCGAGGAACTGGAAGAGATCCGCTCGACCTATGCCACGCCGCGCGTGTCCGAGATCGCTCCTGCGTGGGACGGGCTCGAAGACGAAGATCTCATCGAACGCGATGACATGGTCGTGACCGTCACGCATAGCGGTTACATCAAGCGAACTCCGCTGGGGACATTCCGGGCGCAGGCACGTGGCGGCAAGGGTCGCAGCGGCATGGCGACCAAGGACGAAGACGCCGTGGTCGAAATGTTCGTCACCTCGACCCACAATCCGGTCCTGTTCTTCACCAATACCGGACGCGTCTATCGCCTCAAGGTTTGGAAACTGCCCGAGGGTGGCCCACAAACCAAGGGCCGGCCGATGGTGAACCTGCTGCCGCTCGGCGATGACGAGCGCGTCACGAATGTCCTTTCGCTGCCCGAAGACGAAAGCGAGTGGGAAGCGCTCAACATCGTCTTCGCTACCGAGCAGGGCATGGTGCGCCGCAATTCGATGGACGCTTTCACCAACGTCCCCTCGAATGGCAAATACGCGATGGGCTTCGTCGAAGGCAGCGGAGACCGGCTGATCGGCGTCGAACTTCTGACTGAGGATCAGGAAATCTTCCTTGCCTCGGATTCGGGCAAGGCGATCCGCTTCTCGGCCACCGATGCCCGTGAAACCAAGAGCCGTACCGGCATCGGTGTTCGCGGCATGAAGCTGAAGGATGGGCAGAAGGTCGTTTCGATGGCGGTGCTCGATGCGGGCGAGCGCGATACCGAGGTGCGCGACGCCTACTTGCGCGCTGCTGCCTGGAAGAACAACGATGCGGAACCGACGCTTGACGCGGAAAAGGTTGCCCAGATGGCCGAGGATGAGGAGTTTATCCTCACGCTGACGTCGCGCGGATACGGCAAGATTTCGTCTGCTTACGAATATCGCACGATCGGGCGCGGCGGTCAGGGACTTACAAATATCGGCGAACCCTCCGACAAGGATCGCAATGGTTCGGTCGTGGCGAGCTTCCCGGTCAAGCACGGTTCGCAGCTGATGCTCGTTACCGACCAGGCCAAGCTCATCCGTCTGCCGATCGCATTCCGTCACGAGGTCGAGGGCGGATTCGAGAACCATGTTGGCTTCTCGATTTCCGGACGTGGCTCTTCGGGTGTTCGGATTTTTAACGTCGCGAAGAACGAGCAGATCGTCGGCGCGGCTCTGATCGACGAAACCGAAGAACCCGAGAACGAAGCCGAGGAAGCTGTCGTCGAAGAAATGGTCGAGCGGCGCGGTGGCGGCGATGAAACTTCGCCCGACACCACTGCCCATTCAGACAAGAACATCGAAGACGAGCCAGGAGGCTAGGCATGAAGATCACACCATCGGGATCGAGCTGCGGCGCGCGCGTCGACGGGGTCGATCTCGCGGGTGATCTGTCGCCTGAACTGATAGGCAAGATTCGCACTGCCTGGCTCGAACATCGCGTGCTCGCCTTCGCCGGACAGCGCATGGATGACGATGCGCTCGAACGCTTTACTCTGGCGATGGGCGGCTTTGGCGAAGACCCCTTCTTCGCGCCGATCGCAGGGCGCGAGCACATCGCCGCAATACTACGCGAGGCTGGCGAAACCGCGCCGCTGTTCGCCGAGAACTGGCACAGCGACTGGAGTTTCCTCGATAGGCCGCCGGCCGGAACCTGCCTGCTCGCCATCGACATTCCGCCGAGCGGTGGCGATACGCTGTTCGCGAATCAGATCGCGGCCTTTGCCGCCCTCCCCGATGATCGCAAGGACGCGCTACGCAGTCTCATCGCGATCCATAGCGCCAGGCTCGCCTATGCGCCCGACGGCACTTATGGCGAGAAGGACGAGGGGCGATCCATGGCGATCCGGCCCGATGAAAGCGCCAATGCGACGCAGTTGCACCCGTTGATCCAGCCACATCCCGAAACGGGAGAAGAGGCAATCTTCTCGACGCTCGGTTACATCATCGGGATCGAGGGGATGGAGCAGCCAGAGGCCATCGCGCTGCTATCCGAACTCGCGCAGTGGCAGGTGCGAGACGAGTTCGTCTATCGCCACCGCTGGGAGCCGGACATGCTGGTCATCTGGGACAATCGCAGCGTGCTGCACAAGGCGACCGGCGGCTACGAGGGCCACCGGCGCGAACTGCACCGCACCACTATTGCTGCAGCCGCCTAGTCGTCCTCTTCGGCAAGTTCGTGCCTGAGCGTCTGCACGACGCCGGTCGCGATCATGAACTGCCCGATGTAATAGAGCGGCCAGATCGCCAGATCAGGGATCGGACTATCTGCCAGCAGGCTTTCTCGCGAGAAAATCAGCCAGTCCGACACGACAAAAAGCACCGCGCCCAACCCCACACGGTAGCGAGGGAAGTGGCTCATCCAGGCGGTTGATGCCATTCCGCCCAAGGCCAAACCGTAAAGCGCAACCGCCCAGCTCCCGCTCAGCATATAGCTGATCAGCGGCGTCCCCAGTAGCAGGACGACCGCGAGTGCCTTCTGACTGGCGCTGGTGTGTTCGCGGCGATTGCGCAGATAGAGCGTCATCGCGACCAGATGCGACAGGAAGAACAGCCCGCCACCGAGCTCGAACGACAGCTCGATACCCATGTCGCCCAGCGCCGAGAAGAACATGACAAGAGCGATCAGCGTAGCGCCCTCGCCCACGCCTCGCCGCACGGCATAGATGCCGAGCAGCGCCACACCGGTGCCCTTCAGCAGCATCAACCAGATCCCGCCGATGGGATTGTCGCGCAGGAAATAGAAGGCGATCGCGGCAGCCAGGCTGACAAGCAACCATGGTCTATGATCGACCAGAGCACGTTTCGGCATTTGCCCTCCCGTTTGATTGCGGCGACTATTGGACTTGAAGACCATGGGGGGCAAGCACTAGGTGCGGCGCATGACGCATGATGTACACATTATCGGCGGCGGGCTCGCCGGCAGCGAAGCCGCATGGCAATTGGCCCGGCGCGGCTATACAGTCCGCCTGTCCGAAATGCGCGGTTCGGGGGAAATGACCCCGGCGCACCAGACGGATGGACTGGCCGAACTCGTCTGCTCGAACAGTTTTCGGTCGGACGATGACACGAAGAACGCCGTCGGCCTGCTCCATCACGAAATGCGCCAGTTCGACAGTCTGGTGATGCGGGCCGGGGAAGTGGCTCGTGTGCCAGCGGGTAGCGCAATGGCGGTCGATCGCGATGTCTTCTCTGCCGAAGTCGAAAAGACGCTCAGTGAGCATCCAAACGTCACGATCGTCCGCGAACGGGTCGACCAGCTGCCCGAAGCCGGCATGACGATTGTCGCGACGGGGCCGTTAACCGCACAGTCGCTTGCCGAAAGCATCGTCACGGCGACTGGGCAGGAGCGCCTCGCCTTCTTCGACGCGATTGCGCCCATCGTGCACCGCGAAAGCATCGACATGTCGAAGTGCTGGATCCAGTCGCGCTGGAACAAGCGCACCGAGGCCTCGAACGAAGACGGTGATTACATCAATTGCCCGATGACGAAGGAGCAATATCTCGCTTTCCATCAGGGGCTGATCGACGGCGAGAAGACCGAGTTTCGCGAGTGGGAGAAGGACACGCCCTATTTCGACGGGTGCATGCCGATCGAGGTCATGGCCGAACGCGGTGTCGAAACCCTGCGCTACGGACCAATGAAGGGTGTCGGGCTCGATAACCCTTATGACACGAGCGAGGAACATCCGCAGGGTCGCTGGCCCTACGCCGTCGTCCAGCTGAGGCAAGACAACAAGCTTGGTACACTTTGGAACATGGTCGGTTTTCAGACCAAGCTTAAGTATGGCGCCCAGATCGAGCTGTTTCGAACCATTCCCGGGCTGGAGAATGCCGAGTTCGCGCGTCTGGGCGGCCTGCATCGCAACACGTTCCTGAACTCTCCGCTGGTACTCGACCGCCAGCTTCGGTTGCGCAACGCGCCGCATATCCGCTTTGCCGGGCAGGTGACGGGGTGCGAGGGTTATGTCGAGAGCGCCGCTGTGGGCCTGATGGCGGGTATGATGGCAGCGAGCGAATTGGCCGGGCGCGACTGGCCCGCCCTGCCGCGCTCAACCGCGATGGGGGCGCTGCTCAGCCACATTACCGGGGACGCAGAAGCAGCCACATTCCAGCCCATGAACGTCAATTTCGGACTCTTTCCGCCACTGCACGAAGTGAAGAAGAAACAGCGCAAGGAGGCCTATACCGACCGGGCCAAGCGCGACCTTGTCGAGTGGATTGCGGCGAGCGAGCCGCTACCCGCCTAACAGCGGCAACTTGGCTTCTTGGGCTTTGAGCGTTTGGGCGCCGTGGTCGCGAACTCGCGCTGCGTGAGCTTGCCATTGCCGTCTGCATCGGCTCCTTCGAAGCGATCTGCCGTGGTTACCGCCCATTCCTCGAAGGTCAGCAGGTTGTTGCCGTCGACGTCGAGCCTGCGGAAACCGTCGCTGCGGGTCGAAAGCATTTCGTTGCGGGTGATGGTGAGATCGCGATTGCGATCATAGCGGAAGAAGCGGCGCTGTTCGCGGGTCAGCTCACTCGCTTCGGGCGGTTCCGGGCCGGTCATGTCGGTGGGATCGGTCACCGGCAGTTCTTCCGGGTCGGGCGCAGCGTCCTCCACCTCGGGCGGCGGCGGCGCTTTTTCCTCGACCTGCGCGCGACTTTCCCACCAGTAGAGCCCGACACTTGAAACGATAAGGCCGAGGAACAATCCGAGTATCACTCGCCCCAATATTGCCCCCCTGAGATTGTCGTCGCCTAGTTGCCAGTCACCCCTGCTCGCAAGGCGATGAGCGCCGCAGTCCGCCCCTCCATCAGCGGGCGACCGCCGCGTTCCACAGAGCGACGGGCCAGCGCATCAAGCACGGCAAACCCGCGAAAACCGCGAGCAAAGCGTTTAGGAGAGCTACCTTGGGAACTTGCCAGACGCAGCATTAAAAGCCTTTCATCGCCCTGCGCTGTATTGGCAGCTGCATCCGCCAACGCCCAGCGGCGCAACGCCGCTCCCGCATCCGTGGGGGACGCCTCGTTCAGAGGAGCAACCAGGGTCAACATTGGAGCTATCCGCCCGTTGGCGAAATTCAGCAGCGAGCTTTCGCTGAGGGGCGGCTCTACCAGCATATGCTCCCAGCCATCGACGAGAGCCGAAAGCGCCTCCTCCTGCCCTTCCCAATGGTTGCCGATTGCATCGAGCACGGCATCACCTGTGGGACGCATAGCGACAGGGTTGGCAAACATGTCGCGCCACCAGGCGAGCCGCATCTGCCCGAGCATGGGTTCGGTAGTCTTTGCGACGATCCTGCCGAGCCGCTGATCGAGCGCAAAGTAAACCGACATTGGCGCGCGCAGGTTGCGGGCCATGTAACCGATCGCAATGCGATGCTCGGCGGCGAGCGGTTCACCTTCGATTTCTGGTAAATCCATGGCGCCGCACGGACCATCCCCAAGCTCGGCTGTCAACCAGGTTCGAAGCCCCTAAGCCCCCCGCCCAGCTACGTAAAATCCAGTATATTAGACGAAAGTTAACCGTCATCTGCAACTAGACCTATTGAGTCTCGCGATAGAGAGATCGCAGGTAATATGGACGAGGCAACCGATGGGATTTCGTAGTTTCCTGCGCAATTTACGCAGTGACAAGTCCGGCAACGCCGCGCTGATCGTGGCTTTGGGTATGCCGGCACTGATCGGCGGAACAGGATATGCCGTCGACACCGCGCAATGGTACACCTGGAAGCAGGAATTGCAGTTTGCGACCGACCAGGCCGCAATTGCGGGGGCTTATGCGCAGTCCAAGGAGATCACACAGCAGGATTACGCGACGCGTGCCGAGCAGGAGTTCGAAGCCAATCTCGCGATCACTGCGGATATT
This sequence comes from Altererythrobacter xiamenensis, assembly GCF_900177715.1. Taxonomy (GTDB): domain Bacteria; phylum Pseudomonadota; class Alphaproteobacteria; order Sphingomonadales; family Sphingomonadaceae; genus Erythrobacter; species Erythrobacter xiamenensis. Next base: position 640,309 of record NZ_FXWG01000003.1, read on the forward strand.
GCGTCGGAGCCGGACATTTCTCTGGCGAGCTACAATGGCGGCACCGATAACAGCGTGATCGTCCGCGCCTCGGCTACCGCCACTCTTCCCTTCAGCAGCTTCCTGACCGGCAAAGGCACGACCGTCAGCGTATTCAGCCAGGCCCGCTTTCAGCAGGGCGCCAGCTACACAAGCTGCGTGATTGCAACCGATGACGATGATGACGGCGCTATCACGATCCGTGGCAACGCGACGCTAACAGCAGGTTGCGGCATGGCTGCACTTTCCAATTCCGATCAGGCAATTATCGTTGACGGGAACCCTCAAGTCGACGCCGGTTACATCATGTCGGCAGGCGGGATCGACGATGCGCTGACCAGCCTCGGCGACAACCAGCTCCTCGAATATGTTGAGGGGCTCGAAGATCCCTATGACGACTTGACCCCGCCAGACAATCCGACGCCGCGCGAATACAAATGCCAGAACAACAGGGGCAGCAAGTTCGCCAGTCTCCAACCCGGCACCTATTCCGATCTCACGATCCAGTGCGACACGATTCTTGCCGGCGGTATCTATGTGATCGAAGGCGGATCGCTCGACATCAATGCTCAGGACGACCTGACCGGAAACGGCGTGATGTTCGTTCTGAAAGACGGCGCCAACATCAAGATCAACGGCGGATCCTCGGTAAACCTTACCGCGATGACCATCGGTGAGTTGATAGCGGCCGGCGTTTCTGCCGAAGATGCCGAAAAACTGGCAGGTATGCTGATATTCGAAGATCCGAACGGCGACGAAGCAAGCAAGGATCACGTCATCAACGGCAATGCCTCGACCGTCCTGAATGGAATCGTTTACCTGCCGAAGAGCCATGTGAGGTTCAACGGCACGGCCAGCGTGACCAGCCAGTGCTTCATGCTTGCCGCCAGCACCATCGACATAGGTGGAACTGCGGATATGACGAGCTTCTGTCCGCCCGATGAGGTGATCGACGAAACCGTTCTGACGACGAAATCGCTGGTGAGGTTGGTCGCATGATGCAGCGGCTCAGAAACTTCGGACGCGATACGCGTGGCACCATGGCTATCGAAACGGCGTTTCTCGCGCCCGTCCTCGTGACCTTGAGTATAGGCGGGTTCGAAGCCAGTCAGATGATCGCGCGACACGGTGAATTGCAGAGCGCTGCTGCAGAGGCTTCCAGCATCGTGCAGGCAAGTCCGCCCGAAACCGACGAGGAACGCGCAGTAGTCGAAGATGTGATCGAGGCATCTACAGGCCTTGCGGACAACAAGGTGACGCTCGAGTTCGCCTATCGCTGCGGTGTCGAGGAAAACTATACAAACTCGCGGCTTATCTGTCTTGGCGACGACGCGACCGATGGTGACGATATCGACGAGGGCGGCTACTCGACCGAGGAAATCAGCACCTTCATCCGTATTCGCGTGAAGGACACATACACGCCGCAATGGGTGGAGTTCGGGATCGGCGAGCCGGTCGAATACGATGTCGAGCGCACGGTGCAGGTGTCATGATGCGGGCCGCCGAGAGATTGCTCCGACTTCGTCGTGACAATGACGGTGCCGTGATCGTGGAGTTCGCCCTGATCGGGCCGGTATTTCTCGCTATGCTTCTCGGCGTGGTGCAGGTCGGCATGGGGATGCAGTCCTACAATGCGATCCGCAATGTCGCATCGGACGTGTCGCGCGACGTGATGATAGAGTACCTCACCAACAACAAGCTATCCGCCAACCAGATCAAGCAGACAGCGCTCGCGACATCGGTTTCCGCGCCCTATCTACTCGACGGTGAGAGCCTTGAGGTCGAGGTAACCGAGCCCGATACACAGCGCATTGACGGCGCAAAAGAGTTCGCGTTCACGATCAGGTACGACATCCCCTCTGTGCTCAGCTTCATGGGCTTTGAGGCGCCGACGATCGAACACAAGCGCCCGATCTTCGTGATAAAGGAAGATGCCGGTGGTGGCTCTTCGGAAGGCGAAGGCGAGGCGGAAGAATAGCTGACAAGGCGGGCCCGCTCGGCCCGCCCCATCATCGGATCAATCCTTGTAGCACACCTTCTTTGCTGCCTTCACGATGCGAGGCGCATCGATCAGCGCGAGCTTTTCGAGGTTGGCGGCGTAGGGCAGCGGCACATCCTCGTTGCAGACGCGCAGGACCGGCGCATCGAGATGGTCGAACCCTTCCTCCATGCAGATCGCAATCACTTCAGACGCGATGGAGCAGGTCGGCCAACCCTCTTCGGCAATCACCAGACGGTTGGTCTTGGCAAGCGAGGTCAGGATCGTTTCGCGGTCGAGCGGACGCAGCGTGCGCAGGTCGATCACCTCCGCATCTATGCCCTCGCCCGCCAGCGCCTCAGCCGCTTCGAGAGCAAAACCGACACCGATCGAATAGCTGACGATCGTGACGTCGGAGCCTTCGCGCATGATCCGCGCCTTGCCGATCGGCAGGACATGGTCGTCGAGGTCGGGAACGTCGAAGCTCCGCCCATAGACGAGCTCATTCTCGAGAAAGACTACGGGGTCTTCGCAGCGGATCGCAGCTTTCATCAGACCCTTTGCATCGGCCGAATCGTAAGGTGCGATCACGATCAGCCCGGGGACCGAGGCGTACCATGGCCCGTAGTTCTGGCTGTGCTGCGCGCCGACGCGTGAGGCCGCGCCATTGGGGCCGCGGAACACGACCGGGCAGCGCATCTGGCCGCCCGACATGTAGTTGGTCTTGGCCGCCGAGTTGATGATATGGTCGATCGCCTGCATGGCGAAATTAAACGTCATGAACTCGACAATCGGGCGTAGGCCGCCCATCGCCGCGCCCGTTCCGATACCGGCAAATCCGTATTCGGTGATCGGCGTGTCGATCACGCGCTTGGCGCCGAACTCGTCGAGCAGGCCTTGAGTGACCTTGTAGGCACCCTGGTACTCGGCGACCTCTTCGCCCATCACGAAGACCCGGTCGTCGCGGCGCATTTCTTCCGCCATAGCGTCACGCAACGCCTCGCGAACCGAGGTGCTGGTAAAGCTGGTGCCTTCGGGAATGTCGGGATCGTTCTTCGGTTCGGTCCTCGGCTTTTCCGGAGTCATCGAGCCATCGTCGTCCTCGCGGCCGACGTCCTTGCCCTCGCCCGGAACATCGTCGACTTCCGCCGCATCATCGGCGGTATCGCTCGATGGCGCCTCCACATCGCCAGCGTCCTCGCCTTCTTCGGCGAGCATGGCGATGACAGTGCCGACCTTCACCTCCTCGGTGCCCTCAGCAATGAGTATCTTGGCGAGCGTGCCTTCATCGACCGCTTCGAATTCCATCGTCGCCTTGTCGGTTTCGATTTCAGCGATGATGTCGCCGGAAGAAATGGTGTCGCCTTCCTGCTTCAGCCATTTCGCGAGAGTGCCTTCCTCCATTGTCGGGGAGAGCGCGGGCATCTTGAGCTCGATCGCCATCAGTATTCTCCCACCAGAACATCGGTGTAGAGTTCGGACGGATCCGGCTCAGGCGAGCTCTCTGCGAAATCGGCACTTTCGGCGACGCGCGAACGGATCGACTTGTCGATTGCCTTCAGGTCGTCCTCGGTCTTGCCCTTTTCCATCAGGATCTTCTTGATGCCTTCGATCGGGTCCTTGTGTTCGCGAACATCCTGGACTTCCTCACGGCTGCGATATTTAGCAGGATCGGACATCGAGTGACCGCGATAGCGATAGGTATTGCACTCCATCAGCACCGGGCCCTTGCCCTCGCGAACGTGCTTGAAGGCAATTTCGGCCGCACCGCGCACTTCGAGCACGTCCATACCGTTCACATCCATGCCCGGAATGCGGAAGGCGGTGCCGCGCCGGTGGAACTCGGTCTCGGCGCTGGAACGCGCCGTGCTTGTTCCCATCGCGTACTGGTTGTTCTCGACCACGAACACGATGGGCAGGTTCCAGAGGGCAGCCATGTTGAAGGTCTCGTAAACCTGCCCCTGGTTGGCTGCGCCGTCCCCGAAGTAGGCGAGGCACAGCCCGCCATCGTCGCGGTACTTGTGTGCGAGAGCGAGACCGCCGCCGAGCGAAACCTGCGCTCCGACGATGCCGTGGCCGCCGTAAAACTTATGCTCGGTCGAGAACATGTGCATCGACCCGCCCTTGCCCTTCGAAATACCGGCCTGGCGCCCTGTCAGTTCTGCCATGATGACATTGGGATCGATGCCATAGGCGAGCATGTGGCCGTGATCGCGGTATCCGGTGATCACGCTGTCGCGATCGTTGTCGAGCGCGCTTTGCAGGCCGATCGCGACCGCTTCCTGCCCGATGTAGAGGTGGCAGAAGCCTCCGATCAGGCCCAGGCCGTAAAGCTGGCCTGCCTTTTCCTCGAACCGGCGAATGAGCAGCATCTGCTCGTAGAAGGTGAGCATCTCCTCTTCGCTCGCATCATAGCGCGGGTTTTTCTCGTGCGCTTCCTGCAGGCTGTGAAGGATGAAATCGGGATTGTCGGCGGGCGCCTTCGCGCTCTTCGCTGCCGCTTTCTCAGACGCTTTGGCCAAGCTGTTTTCCTTGCGTTGCGTTAGGCCCTGGGGAGGAATAAGGCCGTCGCGGCTATAGTCACAAGCGATCGGGTTACGCAACGTCAAGCGCGTCTCTGCATACGAAAAACCGGACTGTATCGGAAGTTCGCGCTCAATCCTCGAGCGTAATCACGACCTCGTCCGGATGGACGACGTTGAGATCAGACCGCAGCAACTCGCCCACCAGGTCGGGATCGGCGGCAGCAGGGTCGAGCAGAGCCACGCGATTGCGGAGCTCGTCACGCTTTGCGGTGAGCGTATTGATCCGCGCCTCGCGCTGTTCGAGCAGCGAAGCCTGTTCGCTCCACGACAGAAGGCCGGTCGGTCCGGCGATAGCGAGAACCGTCAGGCACAACAGTCCGGCCAGAGCCAAGCCCTGCCTCACCTGCTCCCGCGGCAGCCGCTGAAAGATTCCCCCACGCTTCATATGCTCACAGAATCACAGTTAACGCCCCGAAACAAGCGTATTCTACGCGAAGTTGGCGCAATCGGGTAATTAATAAGACCAAGAGAGCCCGTTCGCATTGGGGATAGCGAGTTGCACCAGTTCGGCGGAAATGGAACCCAGCGCGCCAAAATCCGTTAACTCGCCAAAGACGGGGGTTTTAATGTTCGATATCATCAACAATCAGCTCAACATCATGTGGACCAGCTTCGTTCAGCTGATCCCGCAGATGATGATCGCCTTTGCGATCCTGCTGATTACGGGGTTGGTTGCCAGCTTTGCTGCAAAGATCGCTGACAAAATCGTCGGCAAGACCGACATTCGTCCTTCGCTGCGTAATCTGATCGAAACGCTGGTCAAACTCGGTGTCTGGCTCACCGGCATATTCGTCGCCGCCATCGTGGTCTTCCCCGGCCTGACCGTCGGAAGCCTCATCGCAGGCCTTGGTATCGGCGCGGTCGCCATCGGCTTCGCCTTCCAGGACATCTTCGAAAACTTCCTCGCAGGTGTGCTCATCATGCTGCGCGAGAAAATGCGCATCGGCGACGTGATCGAGGCAGAGGGCATTACCGGCAAGGTCGAGCATATTACCCTGCGCGAAACGCATGTGCGCAAGCTCTCGGGCGAACTTACCGTCGTGCCCAACTCGATACTGTTCAAGAACCCTGTCGAGATCTTCACCGACGAGACCAAGCGTCGTCATGAAGTCGATGCAGGGGTGTCCTACGATACCGATCTCGACGAGGCGGCCGAGGTAATCCGCAAGGCAGTCGAAAGCTGCAGCAACGTCGATACCGAAAAAGGCATCGACGTCTTCGCCTATGAGTTCGGGGCAAGCTCGGTGAACTACAAGGTGCGCTGGTGGTCAGGCTCCAAGCCGCGCGATGGGCATGAAAGCCGCGACCAGGTCGTTCGCGCGATCAAGCGGGCTCTCGATAATGCGGGGATCGAAATTCCCTTCCCCTATGTTACGCATACCTTCAAGGAGAGGGTGCCATTGGGCAAGGAACCGGGCGAACCAAACGCATAGAGCCCTTCCTTCCGCCCTCCGCTGCAAGGAGACGATGCGATGGAAGTGCTCTCATACGATCCCGCACGGTTTAATGACCTGCCCGACTACGCTTTTGCCGAGAACTGGATCGAAATCGATCTTGGCGATGGGCATACGGGCCGAATGCATTATCTCGACGAGGGGTCGAAAGCTGCGCCGCCCGTGCTTTTGTTTCACGGCGAGCCGAGCTGGAGCTTTCTCTATCGCAAGATGATCCCGGTCCTGCTCGATGCCGGTTTCAGATGCCTGGCACCTGATCTCATTGGGTTTGGGAAAAGCGACAAGCCTGATGACCAGGCCTTTTATACTTATGACAGGCATATCAGTTGGCTCAAGCATTGGCGCGAAGCGGTGGTGCCGCAGAAAGCGGCGCTCTTCTGCCAGGATTGGGGCGGATTGCTCGGTTTGCGGATGGTGGGAGAAGAACCCGACCGTTTTGCATGCGTTGTCGCAAGCAACACCTTCCTGCCTGTCGGGGGAACGCCGTCTCAAGCTTTCCTAGCCTGGCGGGAATTCGCCAAATCCTCGCCCGAGTTCAAGATAGGCGAGCTTCTGCAACGTGCGACCCAAACAGAGCGAAGCGCGGCGGAGATCGCAGCCTATGATGCGCCCTTCCCCGACGAACCCAGCAAGGCTGGCGCACGCGCGTTCCCCGCTCTCGTTCCGGTCGAGGACGGGATGGACGGAATAGCGCAGAACAAGGCAGCATGGACTGGTCTTTCCCAATACGACAAGCCATTTCTGACCCTGTTCGGTGAAGACGATCCGGTGACAGGCGGGCTTGGCGAGCAGCTTTCGAAGCGCATCAGGGGAGCCGAGGGTCAACCCCATGCCATGCTGAGCCAATGCGGACATTTCTGCCAGGAAGATCGGCCGCTGGAGCTTTCACAAGGCATCATCGACATGGCGCGCAAAGCCGGATTTCTCGCTTGAGCGAGTCACATTATCTCAGCCGCGCGCAGGAATACGGGCTCGCGGCGACCACCGCGGTCGTGACGGCCAACGCCTACTACATTCACCCGATCATCAGCGAAGTGGCTGACAGCTTTTCGGTGGGGCAAGCCGAGATCGGCATTGTCCCGGCGCTCAATCAGCTTGCGCTGGCGCTCGGCATTTTGCTGCTCCTCCCGCTCGGCGATCGCTATTCGAACCGCAGGCTCTGCATCCTGTTCGTATCGCTGCAGAGCCTCGCGATGCTGGGCATGGCACTCGCCACACAGTTTCTGGTGTTCACGGCCGCATCCACGATCCTCGGTTTCGTGACTGTCGCGCCGTATCTGCTGCCTGCATTCGCCTCGAAGCGGGTCGCACCGGAGCGGCTCGGTCAGGTCACCGCTTTCCTCACCGCAGGTGTCATCTTCGGTATTCTCGTCGCTCGCGTCGGGGCAGGTATCGTTGCCGAGCAGTTTGGCTGGCGCACAGTCTACTGGATCGCCGTCGCGCTGATGTTCGCGGTGACCTTGATGCTGCCCGTTTCGATGAGAAGTGAGACCAGCGCGGACAAGACGCCCACCGGCTCCTATCACGAGCTTGTCCTCTCAGTATTCCGCTTGACCCGCACCTACCCCGAGGTTCTCTGGTCCGCAGCAATTCAGGCGCTCAACTTCGCCATGTTCACCGCAACCTGGCTGGCCCTGGCCCTACACCTCACCAGTCCCTCGCTCGGATATGGCGTCGATACGGTGGGCTATCTCGCCGGTATCGCTGTCGTCAGCATCTTTGCGACGCCCAGGCTGGGCAGATTGGCGGACAAGATCGGCGCCCGCCGCGCGCGGGTCTACGCAGCCCTGCTCCAGCTTTTCGGTGTCGCCCTGCTCTATCCCCTGGGTTTCAGCGCATGGGCCCTGATCGTGCCGCTGGTGCTGATCAATCTCGTCGGGCCAAGCGTGGATGTAGCGGGGAGGATGACATTCCTGTCGCTCGATCCGTCGATCCGTACGCGCCTGACCACTATCTACATAGTTATCATGTTCGTTGGCGGAGGAATCGGGAGTATCCTGGGAACCTGGAGCTTCGATACCTACGGTTGGGCCGGCACTTGCGCCGCAATCTTGATGGCATCCATAGTGGTGACGGCAATGTCCATAATGGCGGAACGGAGCTGGCGCGCACGACAGGCGTAAGCCGAACCCGGCGGCCCGGTGCCTTCAGGCCAATTCGCCATGTCGGTGGATGGTGCGCCCGACAGGATTCGAACCTGTGGCCCCCAGATTAGGAATCTGGTGCTCTATCCTGCTGAGCTACGGGCGCCCGCTGCGCTCTCTATCGCCACGCCAAGCCTACCGCAATCGGAACATTGAAACCTCCGCGTCATTGGTCTTGCATGGATCAAGCACAAGACGTCATCGGGTGGTTCGAAAGCTGGGACAGGATGCAGAATGTCGCGATTGGCGCGATATTCTTTTACGCCTTCATCGTTCTCCTGGTGAGGATACTCGGCAAGCGCACGACCAGTCAGATGAACAATTTCGACTGGATTATCACCATCGCCGTGGGGAGCCTTGCTGCGAGCGGCATTCTGTTGCGCGACATCGCCATTATCGAGGCGGTTGCGGCGATAATCATTCTGGCAGCGGCACAATGGTTCACGACGTGGCTCGTCCTTCACAGCAAGCTATTTTCGCGGGTCGTGAAAGCCGAACCCACTCTGCTCACTCACAAGGGTGAGTATCTCGAAGACGCGATGAAGCGTATGCGGATATCGAAGGAAGAGATTGCGAGTGCCCTGCGTCAGCACGGCATGACCCAGCTCTCCGACGCCAACTGGGTCATTCTCGAAACCAATGGCGAAATGACCGTCATTCCGCAAAAGGACACCACGATCGAGGACGTTCAGACGATGGCCGATGTGGGTCGTCCGCAAAGCCTGCCGAACTGAACGGTTACTTCTTCAGTTGAGCTTGTCGGGCGGCGCGACCGGAAACGGCAGCGGAGCGACAGCGATCCCTTCATCGATGAGCCCCTTGGCCTCCTCGGCGCTCGCCTGACCATGGATGGGGGTCTCGTCCGCCTCGCCATAGTGCATGGCGCGAGACTTCTCAGCGAACTTGTCGCCCACCCAGGTGCTCTTCTCGAGCGCTTTGGCCTGAGCCTTGGCCAGAGCGGCAAGCGCCTTCTTGACCTCGGCCGGCATAGGCGTGTTCGAAACCGGATGCTGGTCGCTTTCGGCAACCTCGACAGGTGCCGCTTCGGATCGCGAGTTACCTTTGGCAGGGACTGCCGGCGCCATGGGAGCCTTCTCCACTTCGGCCGAGCCGCATTCCGGACACGCGAGCAGTCCACTCTCGCGCTGTTCGGCGAAATCGCCTGAAGAGCCGAACCAGCCTTCGAAGCGATGGCCGTGGTCACATATGAGGTCGTATACGATCATGTCGTTCAGATAATACGCTTACATTCTTAACTTGAGGTCTCTGACTTAGGGATTGGACGGCGATTGGCAAGGCTCGGAACTTGCGCTCTGACCTGAGCAATCCGTTCGAGGTCGATGTCGGCAAAGCCAAGTCCCGGTCCTTCCCCGGCCATATCGAGCAGGACCTCGCCCCAAGGATCGACTACCAGGCTGTGGCCATAGGTCGAACGTCCGTCCTGATGCTCGCCGACCTGCGCTGCAGCGATCACGAAAGCGCTGGCTTCGACTGCGCGCGCTCGCAACATGAGATGCCAATGCGCTTCGCCCGTGGGTACGGTGAAAGCGGCCGGTACGGAGATCGCATCGCAGCGGCGCTGCCCCAGTTCTTCGAACAGGGCGGGAAAGCGTACGTCGTAGCAGACGGTGAGGCCGAGTTTTCCGATCGGCGTATCGTCGACGGTGACGACCTCTTGGCCGGGCTCATACGCGTTGCTCTCGCGCCAGCTTTCTCCGCCTGCAAGTTCGACATCGAACATATGGATCTTGTCGTACTGGACCGGGTCGCCCCCACCTGATCGGAAGTAGACCGAGCGGTTTGCCCAGCGGTTGCCGCTTCCCTTGGTCGGCATAGACCCCAAGGCGATGTCGATGCCGATATCTTGCGCGGTCTTCGCGAGTTTCTCGGCCATCTCTGCGGGCCCGCTACTCTCGATCCAGGCGGCCGCCCGTGACCGGTCGCGGTCGAGGAGGAGCGCCATTTCCGGCGTAAACAGTATATCCGCCCCGCCCTCGCGAGCGTTCTTCGCGGCGCTGACGATGGTCTCGCAGTTTGCCTCGGGATCGATACCCGAGTTCATCTGAAGCAGAGCGATGCGGGTCACGGCGGAACGTCTCAGCCTGCCAGCAACGTGTCGAGCTTGCCATCACGTTCGAGCGCGGCAAGTTCGTCCGACCCGCCAACATAGGTGTCGCCGATGAAGATCTGCGGGACGGTGCGCGCATTGGGCGCGCGCTCCAGCATTTCCTCGCGTTTCGGCCCGCCCATGGTGATGTCGAACTCGTTGTATTCCGCCCCCTTGCTGTCGAGCAGGCTTTTCGCGCGATAGCAGAAGCCGCAGCCGAACTTTGTGTAGATGTCGATTACCGGAGTGCTCATTGTGGACCCTTGCCTGTTATTGCTCAGTTCGCGCAGCCGGATGTCTTGAAAGACCATGGGCGCAAACCTATCTTTCCTGCGTCGCCACTCGCCACAATCGGGAGCGGACGACGCAATTGCAGGATGCTCGATTAGCAGGTCCTGCACAGTGTTCAAATTGCTCAAGAGAGGATTTGTTTCTATGTCACGTATCGACCTTACCCCATATCGCCGTTCGACTGTCGGTTTCGACCGCCTTTTTGACCTCCTCGAAGGTCAGGCGCGAGCCAATTCCGGCGATAACTATCCCCCTTTCAACATTGAGCGCCGCGGTGAGGATGTTTACCGCATCACGCTCGCCGTCGCCGGATTCCGCCCGCAGGATATCGACATCACTGCCCAGCAGAACCTGCTGGTGATCCAGGGCAAGAAGCGCGAAGACGATCCGACAGGCGAAATGCTGCATGTCGGCATTGCCAACCGCGGTTTCGAACGTCGCTTCGAACTCGCAGACTATGTGCGTGTCGAAAATGCCGATCTGGCTGATGGCCTGCTCTCAGTCGACCTCGTGCGCGAAGTGCCCGAGGCGATGAAGCCGAAGAAGATCGCCGTGAATGGTATCAAGACCATTGAGAGCGAGAAGAGTGACGAGAGCGACGCCTGAGGCGCGCTGATCCGCTCTACACATACCTGGCTGAAAAGCATGGGGGCGAGCCGTAAGGCCCGCCCCCGCGACCAATAAAGTCGCCTCGTCTGGATCTGACCGTCCGGGTCGCAGAAGACGGTCAGCCCCAGATCGAGCTCATGCGCGGAAAACCGTTGTGAATGCCCCCCGCAATTTCAAACGGACAAATTGCTGTCCTCCCCCTTCATAAAACATGAAGGTCCGGCTCTTGGGGTGCGCGAAAAATGCTGATGGCGCAAGGTTTTTCTCGTCGGCTTGTACAAACACGACAGACTATTTCGCGAGAGCGTAATTTGCCCCCGTCGTGTACCTTGCGAACTGCAGCAAACCCCGGTCAGACCAATCGAGATTGCTCCACCGCAGCTTCGATAAATCGAGCGAACAACGGGTGCGGAGCGAACGGCTTCGACTTGAGCTCAGGGTGGAATTGCACACCGACGAACCAGGGATGGTCGGGGCGCTCGACGATTTCAGGCAGAAGCCCATCCGGCGACATGCCGGAAAAGACGAGGCCCTGCTTCTGAAGCGGTTCGATGTATTTCCCGTTGACCTCGTAGCGGTGGCGGTGACGCTCCGAAATTTCGGTCGCCCCTCCATAAATTCGCGAGACGTGACTGTTGCCCGCGAGCTTCGCGTCATAAGCGCCGAGACGCATGGTGCCGCCGAGATCGCCACCCGCTTCTCGGGTCTGCAATCCTTCTTCACTCATCCATTCGGTAATGATGCCGACAACCGGTTCGCTGGTTTCGCCGAACTCGGTCGAGCTCGCCGTCTCGAAACCCGCTGCGCGCGCGCCTTCGATGCAGGCCATCTGCATGCCCAGGCAAATCCCGAAAAAAGGCACCTTGCGCTCGCGTGCGAAGCGGACGCTGGCGATCTTGCCCTCGCTACCGCGCTCGCCGAAGCCCCCGGGCACAAGGATACCATGTAACGGTTCGAGCTTCGCAGCGATATCGGCATCATCGCCTTCGAACACCTCGGCATCGATCCAGCGGATGTTGACCTTGACGCGGTTGGCGAGGCCACCGTGCACCAGCGCCTCGTTCAATGACTTATAGGCATCGGGCAGGCCGACATACTTGCCGACGACGCCGATGGTCACTTCGCCTTCGGGGTGGAAGTAGCGGTCGGTGACGTCTTCCCAGGCAGAAAGATCGGGCGCGGGCGCATCATTTATCCCGAAGGCGCGCAGGACTTCGGTATCGAGACCTTCGTCGTGATACTGCTGCGGCACCGAGTAGATCGAAGGTGCGTCGAGCGCGGGAATGACCGATTCCGCGCGCACGTTGCAGAACTGCGCAATCTTGCGGCGCTCGCTGTCCGGGATGGGATGCTCTGCACGGCAAAGCAGCACGTCGGGCTTGATGCCGAGGCTCGCCAGTTCGCGGACCGAGTGCTGGGTCGGCTTGGTCTTCAACTCGCCTGCTGCCGCGATGTAGGGCACAAGCGTGACGTGGACCGAAACCGTCTGATCGGGCTCGAGCTCGTTTCGCAGCTGGCGGATCGCTTCCATGAACGGGAGCGATTCAATGTCGCCCACGGTACCGCCGATCTCGCACAGGATGAAATCGTGATCGTCCTGATCGTCGAGCGCGAAGGCCTTGATCGCGTCAGTGACGTGCGGGATCACCTGCACCGTCGCGCCGAGATAATCGCCGCGACGCTCCTTCGCGATAATATCGCGATAGACGCGGCCCGAGGTTATGTTGTCGCTCTGGCGCGCTGAAACACCCGTGAAGCGTTCGTAGTGCCCCAGGTCGAGGTCGGTCTCGGCCCCGTCGTCGGTCACATAGACCTCGCCGTGCTGATAGGGGCTCATCGTCCCTGGATCGACGTTGAGATAGGGATCGAACTTGCGAATCCGGACCTTGTAGCCACGCGCCTGCAAGAGCGCCGCGAGGCTAGCTGCCATAAGACCTTTACCGAGCGAGGAGACCACGCCGCCGGTGATGAAAATATACCGCGCCATGGGAGTCGGGCCTTAAGCGTTCAATGGGATTCGGCGCAAGCAAATTGCGATTGCGGGAGCGCCGCAATCCACAGTCACGACTGCTTGCGATGGATTATTCGGTCTGGCCGGCGAGCGGATCGTCGCTCGCAGGAGCAGGTTCGCCTGCCGGTTCTGCCGGAGCGGCCAGCGGGTCTGCCGCGCCGCCCAGCGGATCGGCCGGTGCGACATTGCGGTCGATAGTCGAGGTAATCTCGTCCGCACCGGTGGTTTCGACGGCCACCGCAGCGAGCGCGATCGACAGCGCGACAAAGGCGACTGCCAGCCACTTGGTCGTGCGGGTAAGGAAGTCTGCCGCGCCGCGCGCACCCATCAGGCCGCCCGGGCTTCCGCCGATACCGAGGCCGCCGCCTTCCGAGCGCTGCATCAGGATGACCCCGACAAGGGCTGCGGCGACGATCGTCTGGACCACGGTGAGAAAGATGAAGAGCGACATATCGATGACTTCCGGAAATAGGTTTGCGCGGCGCATTTAGGCGCCGCAGGCCATTGCGACAAGGGCGAGGCGCGCCTTATCAGCCTTCGGAGGTTTCCCCGGCGGCGAGCGCAATGCCCATGAAACTGTCTGCAGTGAGGCTTGCTCCGCCCACCAGAGCCCCGCCAACTTCGTCAGCAGCGAGGATTTCGCGCGCATTGTCGGGCTTGACCGAACCACCATAAAGAATGCGGATTTCCGCCCCCTTTTCCGCACCGTAGAGCTCGACCAGCAAGGCGCGAATGGCGCGATGCATTTCCTCGATATCTGCGACCGTCGCGGTGTTTCCGGTACCGATCGCCCAGATCGGCTCGTACGCGACCGTGAGGAGGTTGTCCGGATCCTCGATCTCGGGCAGCGAGGCACGCAACTGGTCGGTGACGAACTTCACCGCCTTGCCGGCATCGCGCGTGCTGGCGCTTTCGCCGCAGCACATGATGACCCGCATACCGGCCTTGAGCGCGGCCTCTGCCTTGGAACGGACGAGCTCGTTGCTCTCGCCGTGGCATTCGCGCCTTTCGCTGTGTCCGAGGATCACGAACTTGGCGCCCGCATCGGCCAGCATCGGAGCGGAAATATCGCCCGTAAAGGCGCCATCCTCGCCGGGATGGCAATCCTGCGCGCCAATGCCGATCTGTTCCGCTTCACGGTGAGCGGCATGGATCAGAGTGTATGGCGGCGCGATTGCCACCTCTACTTTCATGTGGCGTTGGGCTGCACGGTCGATCGCGCGTGCTTCGGAAAGCATCGCGCGTGTCCCGTTCATTTTCCAATTTCCGACTATGTAGGGCCTGAGGGCCATGCGTATTTCCTGAAATGTAAACGAATCTTGCCCTGATATAGGGCGTGGGGGGCCGCGTCCGCTAGCCGACCTTCACGATCCAGTCAAAACCGTTTGTCACCTGTTGCGGGGAGGTCGCAGGGCGGATAAAGCGCTGGACCTGTTCGGGCCATTCGCCCGCCTCTATCCACTACTTGAGTCAAGTTAGCCCCTCATGATCCAGCTTTTCCGCAGATTCTTCTCTTCCAAGATCGGTCTTGGCATCACGCTCGCCTTTCTCGGGCTGATCGCGCTGGCCTTCGCCAGCATGGACGTGTCGGGCACGGCCACGTTCGGAGGTGTATCGGGTGGCGACCGCGTGGCGGTTGTCGGCGACGAGAAAATCGGGACGGCCGATCTCAACCGCCGTGCGCAGAATGCGTTGCAAGGGATTCGTCAGGAAAACCCGACGCTCTCGATGCAGGCCTTTGTCGAACAGGGCGGTCTTGATGGCGTGCTTGAGCGAATGATCGATCGTTTTGCAATTACAGGATATGCGGACGAGTACGGTATTCGCGCGGGCGATAATCTCGTGAATAGCGAGATCCTCCAGATCCCTGCATTCCGAGGCCCTGACGGCAGTTTCAGTCAGGAGGTCTATCAGGCGGCGTTGAACCAGCAGAGCCTGACAGACGCCATGCTGCGCGATGATCTGCGCACCTCGCTGATCGAAAGGCAGATCATGCAGAGCGCCACTGCAGGCACGGCCATCCCGACCAAGCTGGCACGCAATTACGCCGCGCTGCTGCGTGAGCGCCGCGAAGGCTCGATCGCTCTGATCCCCAGCGCTGTGTTCGCGCCCGAGGGCGATCCGAGCAACGCGCAGCTGCAGGCATTCTACGAAGAGAACCGGAGCCGCTATATCCGCCCCGAACGCCGCACCATCCGCTATGCGAGCTTCGGCATCGGAGCGATCGATGCAAGCGTTGCCCCCACCCCGGCCGATATCGCAGCACGCTATGAGCGAGATGCAGAGCAGTATGCGGCAAAGGAAAGCCGGACGATTACGCAGTTGATCGTCCCGACCGAAGATGCAGCCAATGCCATCCGGCAGCGCGTGAGTGGCGGCGCTTCGCTGGAAGCGGTCGCTCGCGAAGCAGGGTTCAGCACCAGCTCTGTCGGTCCTGTCGAGCGTGGTGAACTGGCCGATAGCGCCAGCCCTCAGGTTGCCGCAGCGGCCTTCGCGGCTCCTCGTGGAAGCATTGCCACGCCGGCCCGCAGCGGTCTCGGCTGGCATGTTGTCCGCGTGGACGGGATCGAAAGCACGCCTGCGCAGACACTGGCCCAGGCGACGCCTTCGATCCGTGAGGCCTTGCTCGTCGAAAAGCGCAACGAAGCCCTCGCCGACCTGAGCTCGCGAGTCGAGGAGCAGATCGACGGCGGCGCCCCGCTCAGCGAAGTGGCCGAAGAACTCGGGATCGAGGTCAACACTTCGCCACCTTTGACAGCAGATGGCCGCGTCTATGGAGAGCAGGGCCGCGGAGCACCCGAGCAATTGCAGGATGCGGTGAGCGTCGCATTCCAGATGGATGAAGGCGAACCGCAACTCGCCGAGATCGTGCGTGGCGAAACCTTCCTCATCTTCGAAGCGGCAGACATCACGCCCTCTGCAACCGCTCCACTGAACGAGATACGGGAGCAGGTGATAACGCAGTGGCGCCTTGCAGAAGGTGCGCGTCTGGCTCGCGAAGCTGCCGATCGGGTAATGGAGCGGTTGGGCGAGGATACCACCCTTGCCGCCGCCGTTCGCCAGGAAGAAGAGCGCCTTCCGCCGGTCGATTCTATCAACCTCACCCGCGAACAGCTTGCCCAGCGTCAGCAGCGGGTGCCCGCACCGCTCGCGCTGCTCTTCAGCATGGCGCAGGGCACGGCCAAGCGCCTCGAGGCTCCGAACGATCTGGGCTGGTTCGTGGTCGATCTCGACGAGATATCGACCGATGAGGTTGCAGCGGACGATCCGATCGTTGTCGCGACGCGGCAGCAGCTCGGCGATACGCTCGCACAGGAGTATTCGTCTCAGCTGGTGGCCGCAATGCGCGAAGAACTTGGCGTCGAGAAGAACGAGAGCGCAATCGAGGCTGTCCGCAAGCAGCTGCTCGGCGAAAGCTGACCGGAGCCGGTGACCCAGTCCTTTCTGCCAGCGAATGCAGCCAATGCGACGGATGAGCTAGCGGCAGGTCGCCCTGCCCTAGTCTGGCGCAAGGTCATTGCCGACACTGAAACGCCGGTAGGCGCGGCGGTAAAACTGATCGAGGAAGGCCGCGGCGATTTCCTGCTTGAATCCGTCGAAGGCGGCGAAGTCCGCGGGCGCTACAGCCTGCTCGGCCTCGATCCGGACCTGGTTTTTCGCGCTTCCGGAGCGAACGCCGAGATCAACTGGACTTGGCAACATGATCGCGATGCGTTCGAGCCGTGCGATGGCGATGCGCTGGCCGAACTGCGCGCGCTCGCTTCGGCATGCCGGATCGAAACGCCTGAAGAATTGCCACCAGCTCTCGCCTGCCTCGTCGGCTATTTCGGATACGAAACGATAGGTCTCGTCGAAAAGCTGCCGCGTGCGCCGAAAAGCGAGCTCGACCTTCCCGACATGCTGTTCGTCCGTCCGCAGGTCATCCTCGTGTTCGATGGCCTGACCGACGAGCTTTTCTGCATCGCGCCGATCTGGTCGGTGGAGCAAGCGGATGGCGCTATCGAACGCGCGATTGAGCGCGCAGGCGAGCAGATCGACGAGGTTCTGCGTCAACTGTCGAGCGCGAGCGCACCTGACGAACGCCGCAGCGATCTACCGGACATGTCGCTAGATCCGGTGATGCCAGCAAGCGATTACAAGGCCATGGTTGCGCGGGCGAAGGATTACATCACCGCAGGCGACATTTTCCAGGTGGTGCTGGCGCAGCGTTTCACCTGCCCGTTCCTGTTGCCGCCACTGGCGCTTTATCGCGCCCTCCGCAGGGTCAACCCCTCTCCCTTCCTCTATTTCCTCGACCTGCCCGGCTTTGCGGTGGTCGGATCAAGCCCGGAAATCCTCGTCCGCGTGCGCGATGGCGAAGTCACGATCAGGCCGATTGCCGGAACGCGCCCTCGCGGCAGCGATGCGCGGGAGGATGTGGCAAACGAGCAAAGCCTGCTCGCCGACGCCAAGGAACGCGCCGAACATCTCATGCTGCTCGACCTCGGGCGCAATGATGTCGGCCGTGTGGCCGAGCGTGGCAGCGTGGAAGTCACCGACAGCTTCACGATCGAACGTTACAGCCATGTCATGCACATCGTCAGCAATGTGGTGGGACGGCTCGATGCCAGCCACGACGCTCTCGACGCGCTGTTTGCGGGCTTTCCCGCCGGAACGGTTTCCGGCGCGCCCAAGGTTCGCGCCTGCGAAATCATCGCGGAGCTGGAGCCGGAAACGCGCGGCGCCTATGCCGGCGGTGTCGGGTACTTCGCGCCGGACGGTTCGGTCGACAGCTGCATTGTCCTGCGCACCGCGGTGGTGAAAGACGGCACCATGCATGTACAGGCGGGTGCGGGAATCGTCGCCGACAGCGATCCCGACTATGAACTCGATGAATGCAAGGCCAAGGCCGGTGCGCTGATCGCTGCAGCGCGCGAAGCGGCAAGGGTCGCCAGTGAAGCGGAATACGGTCAATGAAGACAGCCCTCCCTCTCTTCGCGTTCTCCCTCGCCCTCGTTGGCTGCGACCAGCAGGGCGGAGAGCCGGTGATGCGAACCGAGATTGGCAAGGGTTCGCAGGAGATGACGACCGCGCGCCGCTCGCTATCGCCGTGCGAAGTGGTGATCTTCGAAACCGTGCCGCTGACGCATTGCGTCGCCGATCCGGCCAAGCACACCATCACCACCGTCCTCGCGAATGACGAGGGCCAGCCCTATCGCTCGCTGCGCGCTTACGGCGAAGCGCTGGGTGACGATGCGGTAAACATCGCCTTCGCCGTCAACGGCGGGATGTACGACGGCGACGGCGAGCCGATCGGTTATTACGTCGAGGATGGCGAGAGGCTGAAGGAACTGAACCGCGCGGATGGCCCAGGTAATTTCCATCTCAAGCCAAACGGCGTCTTCTTCGGAACCGATGGCAAGTGGGAAGTGCGGACCAGCGACAATTTCTACGCCAATGTCGGCGATCGCCCCCAATTCGGCACGCAGTCCGGCCCAATGCTGGTGATCGGCGGCAGGCTTCACCCTGAAATACAGGATGACGGGCCGTCAAAGGCAATCCGCAACGGCGTGGGCGTCGACGAAGAAGGCCGCGCGCATTTCGTCATCGCGGATGCGCCGCTCAGCTTCGGCCAGCTGGCGCGGTTTTATCGTGACGAACTCAAGGTATCAGACGCGCTGTTCCTCGACGGGAACGTCTCCGCCTTGTGGGACCCGCTCGCAGAGCGGCTCGATACCGGCGCCCAGATCGGCCCGTTGATCGCAGTGAAAAATCGCGAGGATTGAGGCGATGGAATACGAAAGAGCGCTGTATCCCGAGATCGAGCCGTACGAGACCGGCATGCTCGACGTGGGCGAAGGTCACAGCCTTTACTGGGAGCGTTGCGGCACGCCCGGCGCGAAACCCGCCGTCTTCCTCCACGGCGGACCGGGTGGCGGCATGTCTCCGGCACACCGTCGCCAGTGGAACCCCGAACTCTACGACGTGCTGCTGTTCGACCAGCGCGGCTGCGGCAAGTCGACGCCCTTCGCCGAGATCGAGAACAACGATACCTGGCGCATTGTCGAGGACATCGAGCGCCTTCGCAAAATGTGCGGGCACGAGAAATGGCAGGTCTTCGGCGGAAGCTGGGGCGCGACCCTCGCGCTCGCCTATGCCGAAAGCTATCCCGAACGCACCAGCGAGATCGTCCTGCGTGGTGTTTTCCTTGCTCGCGCGCAAGAGAAGAGCTGGCTCTACGAATACGGCGCGAGCGAGATCATGGCTGAGCAATGGGATCAGTTTACTGGCCTCATTCCCGAAGGGGAGCGCGGCGACCTCGTGCGCGCCTATCACAAGAGACTGACCAGCGATGACGAGGCAACGCGTCTTGCCGCTGCGCGTGAATGGTCGCTGTGGGAAGGCTCGGTCGCGACGCTGCTCCCCAATGAAGACCTGATGAGCGATTTCGAAGACCCAGCCAAGGCCGTGCCCTTCGCGCGGATCTGCGCGCGGTTCTTCCTCGAAGATTTTTTCCTCGAAGAGAACCAGCTGCTGCGCGGCATCGACAAGATCAGGGACATCCCGGGCATTATCGTCCAGGGTCGCCACGATATCTGCACCCCGCCTGCCGCCGCCTGGGCGGTGAAGAAGGCATGGCCCGAATGCGATCTCAGGATTGTCCATGATGCCGGACACAGTGCGGGCGAGCCGGGTATTATCGACGGTCTCGTGCGGGCGACCGACGAACTGGCGGGGAAGACATGATCCTCGTCATAGACAATTACGACAGCTTCACCTTCAACCTCGTTCACTACCTGATGGAACTGGGCGCAGATGTCCGCGTGGAGCGCAATGACGCGCTGACGGCGCAGGAGGCTCTGGCGACCAATGCAGCGGGCTTTCTGATTTCGCCCGGCCCCTGCACGCCGAACGAGGCGGGCGTGAGCCTCGATCTCGTCGCGGCCTGTGCGGGTGCTGGAAAGCCCCTGCTCGGCGTGTGCCTAGGCCACCAGGCGATCGGCCAGCATTTCGGCGCCCGGGTCGAGCGCGGCGGGCTGATGCATGGCAAGACTTCAGCCGTCACTCATGACAATAGCGGGCTGTTCGCAGGGATCCCCTCCCCCTATCAGGCGACGCGCTATCACAGCCTCGTCGTGCAGGATCAGCCGGACGAACTGATCGTCAATGCAACATCGGAGGATGGTTACACCATGGGATTCCGGCACCAGACGCTGCCCATACACGGCGTGCAATTCCATCCTGAGAGCATCGCCACACAACACGGCCACGCCCTGCTCGCCAATTTCATGCGGATTTGCGGCATCGAGCCCGAGGAACGATCATGAAGCGCCTGCCATCAGCCAGCGAACATCTTACCGAGAAAGAGGCCGAAGAAGCCTTCGGATGGATCCTCGACGGGGAAACCAGCGAGGAAGAGATCGCGCGCTACCTGATCGAGATGACCGAGCGCAGCGAAACCGCCGAGGAAATCGCGGGGGCAGCGCGTGCACTGCGGGCGCGCCTAATCCCGGTCGATGCGCCCGAGAATGCCATCGATTGCTGCGGCACCGGTGGCGACGGGCATCACACGCTCAACGTCTCCACTGCAGTGAGCCTGGTCGTCGCGGCCAACGGCGTACCCGTCGCGAAACACGGCAACCGCGCAGCCTCGTCAAAGTCAGGGGCAGCCGACACACTGGAGGCGCTGGGCCTCGACATGGAGGCTGCAGGCCGCACGGCCGAGAAAACGCTGGCCGAGATCGGCATCTGTTTCCTCTTTGCCAAGAATCACCACCCGGCGATGGGGCGGATTCAGCCCATCCGCCAGCGCATCGGCAAGCGCACGATCTTCAACCTGATGGGCCCGCTTTCCAATCCCGCAGGCGTGAAGCGCCAACTGATCGGCATCGCGCGCCCGGGATACGTCCCGATCTATGCCGATGCCAAGGCGCGGCTCGGGACGGAGCGCACCATGATCGTTTCGGGCGATGAAGGCCTCGACGAACTCAGCCTCGCTGGCGGCAATGAAGTTGCCGATGTTACGGGAAACGCGTTCGAAATGCGCCGTGTCGATGCTGATATCATAGGATTGCCCCATTCTCCGGTCGAAGCCATCCGCGGCGGTGATGCGACCCACAATGCGAAGGCTCTGAAGTCTCTTCTCGACGGAACACCCGGCCCCTACCGTGACGCGGTCATCTTCAACGCTGCAGCAACGCTGGTTGTCTCGGGCGAAGCGGAGAACTGGCTGGCGGGTGCTGGCATGGCAAAACGCGCACTCGACAGCGGAGCGGCATCGCGACTGCTCTCGCAATGGATCGAGATGGCGCGCTAGGACTCACGGATGAACAAGCTAGAGGAAATCTGCGCGAACAAGCGCGTCGAAGTCGGCCAGAGGCGTGCCGAACGGTCTGTCACGGCTCTCGACCACCGCGCCGCAGGCCGATCCGCGCCGCGCGGCTTCGAAAATGCCCTGCGCAAGCGCGCAAATGACGGATTCGCCCTGATCGCCGAGATCAAGAAGGCTTCCCCTTCGAAGGGACTGATCCGCGCGGATTTCCAGCCTGCGGATCACGCGCGCGCCTACGAGGCGGGCGGCGCCACTTGCCTTTCCGTGCTCACCGATGCGCCCTACTTTCAGGGTCACGAGGACTATCTGGTCGAGGCGCGAGAGGCCTGTAGCCTCCCCGTCCTTCGCAAGGATTTCATGGTCGACCCCTGGCAGGTGGCCGAAGCGCGCAGCATCGGTGCAGATGCGATCCTCATCATCGTCGCCGCGCTGGAAGATAGCGTGATGGCCGAGATCGAAGCCGCAGCGAGAGAGCGCAAGATGGACGTGCTCGTCGAAGTTCACGACGAGGCGGAAATGGAGCGTGCAGCGCGGCTCAACTCTCGCCTGATCGGCGTGAACAACCGCGACCTGAAAACATTCACCACCGATCTCGCCACGACCGAAAGGCTGGTTTCACTCGCGCCCGAGGGAACGCTGCTCGTCGGTGAAAGCGGTATCAACACGCACGCCGATTGCGAGCGTCTGGCCGCCGCCGGAGTGCGCACTTTTCTGGTAGGCGAGAGCCTGATGCGGCAGGAGGATGTCGCGGCAGCAACGCGCAATCTGCTGCAGGGTTGAGCTGTCACATTCGGGGGCTGTCCTACGCCGCGCAAAACTGGCAGAAACGCGCCATGTCCGATCGCAAACTCCCGCCACTCCGCTTCGATCTCTCACAGTCTTGCTTGGTTGAATTTCCTTCGCCAGGACAGTGTTCCATGTGTTCAATCCAGTTGGATTTGAAGGCGCGCGCATGAGCAAGCGGATGAGCAAACTCACCCATCTCGATGAGAGCGGGACGGCACGTATGGTTGATGTCGGGGCCAAGCCCGATACGGCACGTCGCGCAGTCGCTGGTGGGTTCATCCGGATGAGCGCCGAAGCTCGGGCGGCGATCGAGAGTGGCGATGCGCCCAAGGGCGATGTGCTCGGCACCGCGCGGATCGCGGCGATCATGGCCGCGAAGCGCACGGCGGAGATCATACCGCTGTGCCATCCACTCGGGCTCGACGCGGTAGACGTCGACTTCAGCCTGGAGGAAGCTGGTGTGCGCGTCACGGCAATCGCGTCGCTGACCGGCAGGACCGGGGTCGAGATGGAGGCTATGGTTGCCGCCTCGACTGCGCTGCTCACGATTTATGACATGGCCAAGGCGCTCGACAAGGGCATGGTGATCGAAGAGGTTCGCCTGCTCGAGAAGAGCGGCGGCAAGTCCGGGCACTGGGTAGCGCCCGCGTTGTGAGCGCGATGCTCACCCTCGAAGAAGCGCAATCACGCCTGCTTGCTCTGGCACCTAAGCCAGAGACGGAAACGTGCGCTATCGAAGCTTCGCTGGGACGCTATCTCGCCGGTCCGCTCAAGGCGGCCCGGACGCAACCTCCGGCGGATCTCTCGGCGATGGATGGCTATGCGATTTGCGGTCACGGCCCGTGGGTGCTTGTCGGGGAGAGCCGCGCAGGCGCGCCCTTCGACGGCGCGCTTGAACCGGGGCAATGCGTCCGCATCTCGACCGGCGCGCATATGCCTTCTGGCGCCGACCGCGTTCTCATCCAGGAAAATGCGGCGGTGGAGTTGGATGAGGTTCGCTGTACGCAGGACATGCCAGATGCTGGAAAGCACGTGCGACGTCGTGGTTTCGACTTCGCGGACGGCGACCGGCTGCTGGACACCGGGACGCGGCTCGGGCCTGCACAGATCGCGCTGGCGATGGCTGGCGGTCATGCTCATCTTGGCGTGGCGCGCCGACCGCTTGTGGCGATACTCGATAGCGGTGACGAGCTTTGCGCCGATCCGGGAGATTGTGGACCCGACCAGATACCTGCTTCGAACGGAGCGATGCTGGCCGCAATGTTGGCCCAGCAGGGCTGCGAGACACGGCGCATCGGCCCTGTCGCCGATGATATGGACGCGCTCGCTGCGGCATTGCGAGAGAGCGAAACCGCCGACATCCTCGTAACCAGCGGTGGCGCTTCGGTTGGTGATCATGACCTCATGCGCCCCGCGCTCGAACGATGGGGCGCCACGCTCGATTTCTGGAAAGTCGCCATCAAACCCGGCAAGCCGCTGATGGTGGCTACTCGCGGTAAGCAGGTCATTGTCGGCCTGCCAGGCAATCCGGTCTCGAGCTTTGTTACCGCTTTCCTCTTCGTCCTGCCCCTTGTGAGAGCCGCGATGGGCGCTGGAAAACCCTTGCCCTCGCAATGTCGCGTCGATTCAGGAGATCACCTGCCTGAAGGCGGATCGCGGCGGGAGTTCCTCCGCGCCTACTGGGACGGACAAGTGGCGCGCTGTGTCGATTCGCAGGATTCCTCGGCCTTGGCGGCATTGGCGAGTGCCAATTGCCTCATAGACCGCCCTGCCGAGGCGGCATCGGTCGAGACTGGCGAGGCAGTTGTAGCCTTCCTGCTCGAAAATGGCGGAATTGCTTGACTTAGCGAATCGCGTTTCCTACTTGTTCCACATTCGTTCACCTTATTGGTGCGCGGTTTAATGGGCGACCAAGGGAGGTTTTCGCCATGCTGACGGCAAAGCAGCACGAATTGATCCAGTTCATCCAGCAACGCCTCGAAGAGACTGGCATCTCGCCTTCTTTCGAGGAAATGAAGGAGGCTCTGGACCTCAAGAGCAAGTCCGGTGTCCATCGCCTGATTTCGGCCTTGGAGGAGCGCGGTTTCATCCGTCGCCTGCCGAACCGCGCCCGGGCGCTTGAAGTGATCAAGATGCCGGAAGATTCGACACCGGTGGGTCGCAGCCGACCGGCGAACGATGTGGTGGCGGCAGCAACGACCGTGGCTTCATCTAGGCCTGAACCGGCGAACGACGTGATCGAAATCCCACTGCATGGGCGGATCGCGGCGGGCGCGCCGATCGAAGCTCTCGAAGGTCAATCCCACCTACCGGTTCCGGCCGCATTACTCGGCCCGGGCGAACACTATGCGCTCGAGGTGTCAGGCGATTCGATGATAGAGGCTGGCATCTTCGACGGCGACTTCGCGCTTGTCCGCCGCACAGACAGCGCACGTGATGGCGAGATCGTGGTTGCCCTTGTGCGGGGCGAGGAAGCAACGCTTAAATATCTTCACAAGGACGGCGGAATGATCCGGCTCGATCCGGCCAACGGCATGTATGACCCGCAGGTCTATCGACCGGAGGAAGTGGTCGTGCAGGGCAAGCTGGCAGGACTTCTGAGGCGCTATCACTGATTTGAATGGCGTGGCGCGGGTGGCCGGGCGGTTCTCTTCAACGGGCCCCCCGCCACCACCCGTGCTCGCCCTGATGGTCAGCCACGCTGTCAATCCGTCTGTCGGCGAGGACAAGGGCTAGCCCGCCGGTCTGGTCGAGCAACTTTTCGTCAGCTTTCAACCAGCGTGGACGACATGACGCTGGCAGCCAGCGGTCGGCTATGACGATATCGGCGCGTTCACAGGCTGCCGCCAGGGCGCGTTCTTCCACACGCAGATTGCCTCGCGCCATCAACAGTTGCCAATCACGCCCTCCTGCCTCGACAGTAACGCTGCAAAACTCTCCGCTGCACCTGCTGTTCGCAAAGTCCTCCATCGCCACTGGCTCACCTTGCGCGCCTGCAAGTTCAAGCAAATTGTCCAGAGCGTAATCCGACCGACTTTCGCGTAAGCTCACAAGTTCCCCACCTTGTGAAACTATCCCCACGTGCCGACCATCTGATGAAATGAGGATGTCCGGGACTGGCGTGGTGATTAACAAGACGGTTGCAACAGTTGCCGGCACAAATCCGAATAATCTTGCCCTCCCCTTCCAAAGCGCCAGCCAGAGTCCGCCAACAACGAATAGCGCGAAGGTCAGGCCGCTCATTTGCGGCAAGAGTTTAACCGCCCCAGGCTGCTCGGCCGTGGTGTGGGCAATCCAAAGCAGAGCATCGAGGGATCGCCCGACAAGCCACCAGACGGGGCCGCCCAGGCCAGCCAGATCGAGAAACAGAGCAAGGGCAATCAGGGGCATCGACACGAATGTCACCAGCGGAATGGCGACAACATTGGCGAACGCGCCGTAAACTCCGGCACGATGGAAATGGAAAAGGACGATCGGCATCAAGGCGATCTCGATTACGAATCCGGTCGCCAGCAGCATGAGAGCTCTTCGCCCTGCCCAACGCAACCAGCCTTCCTCCCGCGGCGCCAGAAAGGCGCGCACCCTTTCGGTGTTGTGCAGCGCCACGATCGCGAGGACAGCCGAGAAGCTCATCTGGAAACTGGGGCCGATCAGCGATTCCGGCCAGAGCAGCAGCACACAGAATGCGGCAACCGCCACCATCCGCAGGGAAAGCGCATCCCGTCCCAGCGCAAGAGCGCCAAGGACCAGCAGCGCACCGATGCAGCTGCGAACCGTCGGCACTTCGGCACCGGTCAGCAATGTGTATCCTATTCCCACAAGCGCCCCGACGCCCGCTGCCACCAGCGGCAGACGTATTCGCAAGACCAGCCAAGGCCAAAGTCCCAGGAGCTTGAGAGCGAGCGCATAGGCGGCCGCGATCACCGCACTCACGTGAAGGCCGCTGATGGACAGCAGATGGGTAAGCCCCGCGTCGCGCATTGCATCCTCATCCGCCTCGCCAATGCCGCCCCTGTCGCCACTGGCAAAGGCGGCCGCAATCGACCCGGCTGCTCCGTCCAGCTCGGATTTGACGTGGGCCGAGAGGGCTCGTTGAACTGGCGCTATTCGTGCCGCCTTCGCCGACGGCTGCACAACCTCGATGTCTCCAATTACGCTCCCGGTAGCTGAAAGCCCCTTGAACCATGCCGCTCGCGCGAAGTCATAGCTCCCCGGAAGCATCGGAGATGCTGGCGGCATCAGCCGCGCCCGAAACTTGAGAATAGCGCCTTCCGCCATGGAATTGCGCGCCTTCTCGAGCGGCACATTGACCCTGATCCTGCGCGCCGAGCCGGTCTCTGCATCGCGAATTGCCAATTCCAGACGGATCCGGCCGCGCGCCGGTTGATCCTCGCGCGTCAAAACGTAGCCTTGCACTGGCATGACGCTTGGACGCTCGATCGCTTCGGCCCCGACCGTTTCCGAGCGCACCCAGATGACAAGCACACCGACGGCAAAAGCCAATCCCAGCGCCACGCACGCATTGCGCAGTCGGGCGTAATCGGAGGAGATGCCGGGTAAAGTGTGAGCTGAAAGCGCTATGAGAATGCTGGCGAACAATGCAGCGAGCCACTGCCACGGTTCGGCGAGCGCAAACCAGGCGGCGATTCCACCGGCAAACGCGACAACCAACCAGGGCCCGCGATCGAACCCAGCCCGTTCGAGGAAACGTTCCGCCAGCGCACCGACGCTGGACAAGCGCGGCGCAGTGCGCCAAGGGCGCTGCACTGCAGCATTTCCCGCGCTGGCGCCGCCCCCCAAGGGGACGCGCGGCGGATGATGCGTCGCCATGCTGCGATTGAAAGGATTGAGGATTTTATGGCAAGCGATGCTGGATTAAAAGACGGCAAGGTGGTCACGCGCTTCGCGCCATCGCCGACCGGCTTTCTCCATATCGGCGGTGCGCGTACGGCGCTTTTCAACTGGCTGTTCTCCCGTCACCACGGCGGCAAGGCCCTGCTGCGGATCGAAGATACGGACCGCAAGCGCTCCACTCAGGAAGCGATCGATGCGATCCTCGACGGCCTCGACTGGCTCGGCCTCGAATATGACGAAGCGCCGGTATTCCAGTCCGAACGCGGATCGCGCCATGTCGAGGTCGCTGAAAAGCTGCTCGAAGCGGGACACGCGTATAAATGCTTCGCCACGCCCGAAGAACTCGAAGAGATGCGCGCGGCCCAACGCGCGGCGAAAGAGCCCCAGCGCTATGACGGCCGCTGGCGTCACCGCGACCCCTCGGAAGCGCCGCTTGGCGCGCCGTTCGTGGTCCGGTTGAAGGCTCCCGAAGACGGCGAAGCAAGCATCGAGGACAAGGTCCAGGGCAAGGTCACTGTCCGCAACGCGGAACTCGACGATTACGTCATTCTGCGGGCGGACGGAACGCCGACTTACATGCTTGCGGCGGTTGTGGACGACCACGATATGGGCGTGACCCATGTCATCCGCGGCGACGATCACCTCAACAACGCTTTCCGCCAGCTTCCGATCTATCGCGCGATGAACGAGATCGAGGGCGACTGGCCGGACCCTGTCTATGCCCATGTCCCGCTCATCCACGGTCAGGATGGCGCGAAACTATCCAAGCGCCATGGTGCCCTGGGCGTTGATACCTACCGCGACGAGATGGGCATCCTGCCCGAAGCGCTCTTCAACTACCTCCTTCGCCTTGGTTGGGGACACGGCGACAAGGAAGAGATTACGCGCGAAGAAGCAATTGAGCTCTTCGGCCTGGACCACGTGGGTAAGAGCCCTTCGCGGTTCGACATCAAGAAGCTGGAAAATCTCAACGGCCATTACATCCGTGAAGCGGACGACGCTCGGCTAGCCGGCCTTGTGGCGCAGCGGATCGAGGGCGAAGTCGACGAGAAATTGCTCACCGAGGCCATGCCGGTCCTCAAGACCCGCGCGAAGAATCTCGACGAACTGGCCGAAGGTGCAGCCTTCCTTTTCGCCAAGCGCCCCCTCCAAATGACGGAGAAGGCGGGCCAGCTGCTCGACGACGACGGAAAAGCGCGGCTTGCCGTCATTTCCGAGCGTCTTGCAGCGCAAAATGACTGGACAATCGAGGCTCTCGAAGCCACTACGAAAGCAACCGCCGAGGAACTGGAACTGGGCCTCGGCAAGCTCGCGCAGCCCATGCGCGCAGCCCTTACCGGGACGACGACCTCGCCCGGTATTTTCGACGTTCTGGTCCTGCTGGGGCGGGAAGAAGCACTTGCGCGGATCGATGCGCAGGCTGCGTCGGCAGGCTGAGCGCGAATACACGAATTGAGGAGAAGAATATTGTCGGACAAACAGGCGAAACTCGATTTCGGTGGTCAGACTCACGATTTCCCTGTGCTGGAAGGTAGCACCGGACCGGATGTCATCGATATCAGGAAACTTTACGGCCAGACCGGCGCTTTCACTTTTGACCCGGGCTACAAGTCGACGGCCAGCTGCGAAAGCGCGCTGACGTATATCGATGGCGACGAAGGCGTCCTGCTGCACCGCGGTTATCCGATCGGCCAGTTGGCAGAGCAGTCGAGCTTCATGGAAGTCTCCTACCTGCTTCTCAACGGCGAACTGCCGAGCCAGGATGAACTGGACGACTTCACCTACACGATCACGCGCCACACGATGCTGCATGATCAGCTACGGCAATTCTATCAGGGCTTCCGCCGTGACGCGCACCCGATGGCTATCATGTGCGGCGTGGTTGGCGCCTTGTCCGCCTTCTACCACGACAGCACGGATATTTCTGATCCCGAGCACCGCAAGATCAGCTCGCATCGCTTGATCGCAAAGATGCCGACCATCGCCGCCTGGGCTTACAAATACGCGATCGGCCAGCCTTTCATGCAGCCGGACAACAATCTCAGCTATACAGGCAACTTCCTGCGCATGACCTTCGGTGTTCCTGCAGAGGAATATGAGGTCATCCCGGCGGTCGAGAAGGCGATGGACCGGATCTTCATCCTCCACGCCGACCACGAACAGAACGCTTCGACTTCCACCGTGCGTCTTGCCGGATCTTCGGGTGCCAATCCGTTTGCCTGCATTGCTGCCGGTATCGCATGTCTTTGGGGCCCGGCACATGGCGGCGCCAATGAAGCGGCGCTCAACATGCTTCAGGAAATCGGCACGCCCGACAAGATCCCGCACTATATCGAGCGGGCCAAGGACAAGAACGATCCGTTCCGCCTGATGGGCTTCGGCCACCGGGTCTACAAGAATTATGACCCGCGTGCGACGGTCATGCAGCAGACGCTGCGTGAGGTCTTCGAAGCATTGAACGTCACAGACCCGGTCTTCGAAGTTGCGCTGCGGCTTGAAGAAATCGCGCTCAATGACGATTACTTCAAGGAGAAGAAGCTCTTCCCCAATGTTGACTTCTATTCGGGTATCATCCTCAATTCGATCGGTTTCCCGACCACCATGTTCACGGCCCTTTTCGCTCTCGCCCGCACCGTGGGCTGGGTGGCACAGTGGAACGAGATGATTTCCGACCCCGGCCAGGTCATCGGTCGCCCGCGCCAGCTTTACACCGGCCCCACACAGCGCGACTATGTACCGATGGACAAGCGCTAAGCGCATCAAAGGGAGATCAGGGCAATGGGACGAACAATTCTGCGCTTCTTGCTGATGGTGTTCGGCGTTGCCCTGATCCTTTCCGGCGGGCTCTGGACATTGCAGGGGCTCGGGCTGGTCATGTGGCCCGCTGAAAGCTTCATGCTCGCTGACCGCAGCTGGGCATTCTACGGCATCATCACCGTTATCGTCGGCGTACTACTGATCTGGGTATCACGCCGCCTCAAACTCTGAGGAACGGCGGCATACCTCAGCTGAGGCGAGCTAGTCCGCTTTCGGTAGCAGCAAGGTAAACCGGGCGCCCTGCCCCGGCGTGCTTTCGACCGTGAGGTCGCCATCCATTGCGAGAGCAAGCCTGCGCGAGATGTAGAGCCCCAATCCCGAGCCTCCATCACCGTCGCGGCCGAGGCGCTCGAACTTGGCGAAGACCCGTCGCTGCTGGTCCTCACTGAGGCCGGGTCCATTGTCGCTCACCGACACCCCGACGATATGGTCCGCAGCCTCGAAAGCCTCGACATGGATCGAACTCGCTTCCGGTGAATAGTTGATCGCGTTGCCGATCAGATTGAGCAGGATCTGCAAGACCCGGCGAAACTCTCCGATGGCCGGAACCTCGATATCCCTGGAAGGGAGGGCGATCGCGATATCCTTGCCCGAGGCCTTCACGCCCTGAATACCGCCCGCGCGCCGGGCAGCATCGGCGAGGTCCACCAGTTCACGCGAGGTGGAGAAATCGGGCGCTTCAACGACTTCAAGATCCGCCAGATCGTCAAGCAAATCGGAAAGCAACTCGCCCGAGTAGGAGATATTGCCAGCGTAATCGGCATACTCCTTGCGCAAGGGGCCGGCGAGCTTGGCCTTGATCGTCTCCGCATTGGCAATGATCCGCTTGATCGGTTGGCGCAAGGCGGGCGTCAGAGCCTCCCCGACGAAGCGGTTCGGCTTGGACCTGTTGGCAGTGACCTCTTCGATCAGGCCGGTCGGGAGCGGATGATTAGCCACCAGCAATAGCTCGAAACCGACCGGGTCGCTGCCTGATCCACCCACAGGCAAAAGCCGCACTTGCCATTCGCGCGCGGAACCGCCGATCTTGCAGCGTGCACCATCCAGCAGCCGCCAATGCATCGGCTGTTGATGCTCGATCCCTATGAGATCGAGATATTCGGGCCAGGGTTTGCCGGGATTGAGGCGCATTGTCTCGACCAATTGTTCAAGATCGACAGCCCGCGCTTCGACCGTCAGCACGCGTTGTGATGCGTCGAGATTGGCGACAAGTTCGGCAGTGCTGCGATCGATTGCGTCGATACGTGCGAAAGTCTCGCGCTCTTCCTCGCTCGGTCCCGACTCCCGGTGCCAATTTTCCACCAGCAACTCGCAAACCGCCCCGTCATCCTCACCGCTGAGCGGATTGATGCGCACGAAGCCTGTTACGATGCTTTCCCCGTCGAAAGCGGAGAACTCCCGCGCCAGCCTGAGGCCCATTTCCCGCCCCTGCCGGACCAGGTCGAGCAATTCGGGTATGGCGAGCTTGCCGGGAATCTGACCGCCGCATCGCTCCTGCAGTTCAGCCAGCGGGAGGTCGGCGCTCAACAGGCGGTCTTCCTCATCGGTCAGGCCGCGGGCAGCAAGGATCGGATCACTTGCCATTCTAGGACCCGCTTCCGGGCATAGTAGAGGCAAGGAGTTCAGCGGCCTGTTCCTGATTGAGAGACTTGATGCCCCGAGGCGGGGAATAGTCGGGATGCAGCTGCATGAAGGTATGCGCAATCTCATCTGGCTCGAAACCGGATGCAAGAAGACCCAGAGCAAGGCGTGCCAGCTGCGATGTATGGCAGGAAAGCACCGCCATCTCGCGAGGCTGATACGAGAGGCGGGCAAGTGCCGTCGCAAACAATGCGAGCCCGCTGTGTCCGATCACGAGGCCGGCGCGTGCGCCCGAGTTCATTGTCGATACGAGGCGGCCGAGCATCCCTGTTCTACTGCCGCTTTCGTCATAGGCCGCTCGAAGCAGGCCTTCGACCTGCGTTTTCGACGCAGGGCTGACGTCCTTGGCGAAATGCGACCAGCTCCGCAGGATCTCATGGAAAAGTTCGGCAGGCAGTTCGCCCAGCGGCAGGCTCATCCGGCGATGCGCCTGAATGAAACGTGCCTGAGCAGCCAGAGTCGCCATGGCGAGTTCCGCCACCGATTCGTCATCGGACGCGATCAATTCCTGCATCATGGGCGTCAGGACCTGATCGATACCGGTCCGCTCCTGAAGCTCTTCGGCAAGCTGCCCTTCGACTGCCAGAGCGAAGGAAAAGCTCAGCAGAGCGCTACTTGCCGCCAGATGGTTGGAAAGCCGATCGACCCGATCCTGTATTTCTTCAGGATTGCGATCAGAATGCAGTGCGGCTGTCTCCGCACGTATGAGTTGGCGCGAGATATCGCCGAGCATTCCTCGGATATGCGCAAGTATGTCATCGCTGACGAGCGAAGGAGCTGTGCTGGCGAGCATATGCCCGAGCACGGGAGGCACGCCGGCGAGGGCCCTGTCGCCCTGCACCAGTTCACGGCGCAACATCTCGCCGAACTGCGTTTCTCCAGAACTGTCTATCACAGTTTCGCTCATTCTCCGCTCTTAGCGTCTCGTGGTTAACCCGCCGTTATGGAGGCTTTGGGCTTGAAAAACAGGCAGAACGCAAGTGCCATGAGCGACAATACAGCCATCGTTTCCGGTAAAACGCCAAGCCACGCGCCGGCCGCGAGAATCACGGCCAAGGTAATTCGATCGCCCCACAATGCCTGGAAGCGCGGCGCAGTTATGCGCTCGGCCAATCGCAGGAGTCCGAAGAGCACCAATGGCAGGAATATCCGCCCGCCCAACATGGGCAGGCTGGTGGGAACGGCCAGTGAAGCAATCGCAACAATATCCAGCAAGTCCTTGCCATACCTGTCGAAAGTCGGTCGCATCTCGCGGCCGAACAAGCCGTTCTTGAAACGCCCGAGCGCACGCGCAGTGGCAAGGCAAAACCCGGAGAAAGCCAGCAGAAGCATGGCAACAAGGGGATAATCTTGGCTCGCCGCGCCAATTGCGCCGAGGCCGCCCAATATGAAAGCCCCTCCGAATATCGCAGGGCCGCGCTGCAATTGCCCAGGGGAAAGCCGCCGCGCCAGCTTGGCCGCGATTGCGCGTCCGGGGCCGGTCCAGTGCACTTGAGTCGCATGAGCATCGAGCAAGGCATTTTCCCGCGCCGACACCTGTGCCGCGTCGCTCATCAGCATCCACTGGCCCGAATTCAGCCAGGCTGTGTCGAGCGCCACAGTTCTCGTTCCCGACTGTAACGCCAGCCTCAAGATCAGGGATACGCAATCGCTGTCCGGAGGCATGTCCGCCAGTTTCTCGACAATACTGCCTCGCGCGACAGTCACCCCGCCCCAGGAATTTGCCGCGTCGATCCGTTCGAAGCCGGCTGCAATGCCCGCCTCTGCCGGTAGTGTCGCGACACCGCGACCCTCGCTGAACAGGCGCTCCGCAATCGCGCGATCAGGCACAAGTCCGTCTGCAAGAACAAGAAGTTCCTGATCTGCCGACACGAGCCCCACCAGTTGCAAGGGCCCGCGAATCAGGTTGATCCGCACGCCATCTGCCTCCGCAGCCTGCTGGAGGGCCAGCAATTCCGGCGTCGGTCCATCACACAGACAAATAATCCGATTGCAACCGAGTTCGCGGACAAGATCCGCCTGCCAGGCAATGACCGGCCGCCCGCCAAGCTCGAGGAAAGCTCGCGGGACACCCGTTTCCGTACGTTCAAGTGCAGATAGCAATGCGGTGCGCAAAGCCGCTCGGTCCCCCAATATTGGAAAACCCGCTTCTTAATAGGTTCTGGGAGGCTGTGCCAAGCGGCGAAAGCGGTGTGCGCGGCTTAATTCGACTCTATTTCGCCGATTGCGTTTTCGATCTTGCGAATGACCGTCGGCTCGCCCGGAGCGCAAAGCAGCGCTTCCTCGCTCACACGGCTCAATTCGCCGGCATGGAAGCTGGCAGCAAGCCCCTTGAGGCGCATGGCAGCGATCGTCCAGTTCCCGTCGCAGCGCGACCGCTTGAGCAAATCCAGTTGCCGACGCGCGCTTTCGACGAAAGCTGTGCGCAGCTCAGCCATCAGCGCGGCATCATCGCCGGCTGCGGCTGCAAGGGTTGCATTTAGGGCTCCGCTTTCAAGGACCATTCGAGCTTCATACACCGCCCAGGGTTAAAGCGGGGTTTAACATGGCGAAAATTGCGCTAGAATCCCGATCATGTCCGGGGGATCACATATCAGGGCCGTGGGTCCAGATGCCGCGCCAGAGGCGCAGTCGCAAACACCTGAGAATACTCAGGAAGAACCGCTCAGCCTTGATGAAAGCTGGGAGGAAGACTGGGTCGAGGAAACCGTCGAGCGCCCCCGTTACGACTGGGTCATCCCGGCGATTGCTGCCGCACTGGTCCTTGCATGGACGGCGTTTTTCGGGTGGACCTTCCGCGAACCTATGCTGGCAGGCGGCACGCCTGCCGACTGGGTAATCTGGATCGTGAACTGGTCGGTGCCGGTTCTCCTGATCGGCGTTGCCTATCTTCTGGCGATGCGAAACAGCAGGCGCGAATCGAACCGTTTTGCGGATACTGCGGCTTTGCTTTCGCAAGAGGCAGGTGAGCTCGAGACGAGGCTGCAAGTGGTGAACCGCGAACTCAGCCTCGCACGCGAGTTTCTCGGGTCGCAATCGCGCGATCTCGAATCGCTCGGGAGGATCGCCAGTGAACGCATCTCGACCCATGCCGACAAGCTGCAGTCGCTTATTCATTCCAATGGCGAACAGGTCGAATCGATCGCAAGTGTCAGCGATACTGCTCTCGCGAATATGCAGAAATTGCGCGATGACCTTCCCGTAATCGCCACCTCGGCGCGCGATGTGTCGAACCAGGTCGGCAATGCCGGACGGACCGCGCATGAACAGCTCGACAAGCTCGTGGCCGGTTTTCAGCGCCTCAACGAGTTCGGGGTGGCAAGCGAGCGACAGGTCACAGCCCTTGGCAAACACGTGGGAACGACGCTCGATACGTTCGAGGCACAAGTCGCGCGACTCGATGAGTTGGCCGAGGAGCGGTTTGGCGCTCTCAAGGCGCAAAGCGAAGACTTCCGCGCCGATCTCGATAACAGGGAGGTCGATGCACTCGCAGCCATGCGCACCCGGGTCGAGGCTCTGCGCGAAGGCGCCGCAAGCCTGCGGGACGAGATAGCGGCAAACGAGGAGCGTAGCCTTGCGTCTCTGCGCCATTCGAAAGCTCAGCTTGAGGAAGAAATCACTGCCCTCGCCACTTCGCTGCGTGCACTGGACGAAGAGGCTACTGCAGCCGCTAGCGATCGGCTCTCCGCCCTTCAAAGCGCGGCGGATTCTTTCGACGAGACGCTTTCAGCGCGGGCGCTGCGGTTCAGCGATGGCATGGCGAAGCGTCAGGATGCTTTCGAAGCGCGAGAGGCGCAGGCATCCGAACTGCTTGCCCAGCGTTTGGCGGAACTGGACGATGCGCTCGACGCGCGCCGCGAAGCGCAACTGGCGGAGACAGAGAAGCTCGTGGCAAAGAGCGAACAACTTGTCGGCCGGGTTAGCGAGCTGAACGCGCTGTTCGACAGCATCGCCGCCCAGTCCGAGAATGCCGAGAAGGTGCTTGGTGGGGGGCTTGAGGACATGTCGTCGAAGCTCGACGAGAGCAGGCGCAACCTGACCGAGACGGGCAAGGCGCTGGACACCCTGACCGAGTCGGGCATCCGCATGCTCGAGATCATCCAGTCGGGAGCCAAGCAGAGCCGCGAAGACCTTCCAGCCTCGATCGAGCACGCCATATCTGCACTCGCCCGTATCGAGGAGCGCTCCATGATGCTGCGTGATACGATGGATGAGACAGCCCAGCGCGGAACGGCGATCTCCGACTACCTGGTCACCACGCGGTCGAATGCGGAAGACGCCGGCGAAAGCGTCGATGCGCTTGCCAGTAAGCTTGCCGAGAATGCTCGCCAGAGCGGCGCGCACCTAGACGAATTGCGCAAGAAGTTCGGTGAGATCGAAAGCGATGGCGAGCGTGTCCTCGCCATGTCACGCGGAGAACTGCAGTCTGCGATCGGTGAACTGGTGGAGGCATCGCGCAAGGCCTTCGAGACTATCGAGAACGACTCCGAAGAAGCGGTTGCCAGGACCGCAGACAGGATCGGCGGAATCGCCAGCGAGGCGATAGGACGCGCGATGGAAGACCAGAGCAAGGCCGCCGTCGAAGACCTCGAAATGGCGGCCTCGCGCGCATCGCAGATGGGTCGCGAAACCGCGAAGCAACTGCGCGATCAGCTGGCAAAGGTGAACGAGCTCGCGGGCAATCTCGAATTGCGGGTCAACCGAACGCGGGAACTGGCGGAAGAGCGTGTCGACAATGACTTCTCTCGCCGCATGGCGCTCATCACCGAGAGTCTCAATTCCAATGCGATCGACATCGCCAAGGCATTCTCTGCCGACATAACCGACACCGCGTGGGCGTCATATCTCAAGGGTGATCGCGGGATCTTCACGCGTCGCGCGGTCAGCTTGATCGACAACAGCGAGGCGCGCGAAATCGTGGAGCTCTATGAGAGCGACGGAGAGTTTCGCGAGCACGTGTCGCGCTACATCCACGACTTCGAAGCGATGCTGCGCTCGGTGCTTTCCACCCGGGACGGCAATGCGCTGGGTGTGACCGTGCTGGGGTCCGATATGGGCAAGCTCTACGTAGCGCTCGCTCAAGCTATCGAACGTCTGCGCAACTAGTCCCGATCGCCGAGCTGGTCTTCGAGCGGCGGCGGATCGGGGAAGAAGTTGATGTCGTCGACACCGATCCAGCCATATTCGTAATTGAGGACGTATAGCGCCGTCAGGACAATCGCTATTCCCGTCGCGCGCAAGACAAGACGGCCGGGACGGAAGTTGGCAGGTGCGCTATCCGCTTGCCCCGGCACCTTCTCCACGCCCAGTTCCTCATGCGTTTTCACCCCGAAAGGTAGCATGACGAAGGCACTCATCACCCAGAACAGGGCAAAAATCGCGAGGATCGAAGTCCAGGCCATCTCAGTCTGCTCCGCCGACCGAAATCACGCGCACCTGAGGCCGCTTGCCAGACCAGCGCTGCGCCGCACGGCGGGTCGCCAGCCTGGCAGCTTCCTCGATATCGTCGCGCGTTGCGCCGCGCTTCGACGCGAGTTTGCCAATCGCCTTGACGACATCCGTAGCCGCCTCGGAAAGAAACTCGGTCATGTCTTCATCAAGAGGCACGCCGATCGCTTCGATCGTTGGGCGATTGCGTTGATCGAGCACGACCATGATGAACCCGTCGCGAGACAGCCTGCGCCGCATGGTGATGGCCTCGCCATCGGCAGGCGCGATAATGTCGCCATCGAGCACGAGCCGCCCCGCCCGAACCTCTGCAACCTTGCCTGGCTCCCCGGGGGCGAGGCGCACAATGTCGCCATTGGATTGCGTCACCGCATGATCGATACCATTGCTTTTCCCGACGCGGGCCTGCTCGAGCATGTGTCGCATTTCGCCATGCACGGGGACGAGGATGTCCGGACGGAGCCAGCTATACAGCGCCTCGAGCTCCGGCCGGCCGGGATGACCCGACACGTGGATGAAGCTCTGGCGGTCGGTCACCATGGTGATGCCGCGCGCGGCGAGCTGGTTCTGCACCTTG
Organism: Altererythrobacter xiamenensis; assembly: GCF_900177715.1. Taxonomy (GTDB): domain Bacteria; phylum Pseudomonadota; class Alphaproteobacteria; order Sphingomonadales; family Sphingomonadaceae; genus Erythrobacter; species Erythrobacter xiamenensis. The sequence continues at coordinate 677,940 of NZ_FXWG01000003.1, forward strand.
CCAATCGACAACTCGTTGCCGGGAATCTGGCGGCTTGAGAAGAGCACGACGTCACCTCTGACAAGTTCGATCGGATGGCTGTTATCGGCAATACGAGCGAGCGCAGCACGTGGCTCCCCTTGCCCGCCTGTCGCAAGGATCAGGACTTCTCCGCGCGGCAGCCCCATCGCGGTGTCGAAATCGACCGTTTCGGGGAAATCCTGCAAATAGCCATTGTCCTGCGCCACTGCGATGATGCGATCGAGCGAACGCCCTGCAACACAAAGCTGGCGGCCGGTTTCGCGCGCCACTTCGCCCAGCGTCTGCAGCCGTGCGACATTGGAGGCGAAAGTGGTGACCAGCACCCGCTTGCCGGCATGTTTCGCTACTTCTTCCATCAATCCGCGATGGACCGCACCTTCCGAACCGCTTGGCTCGGGGTTGAAGACATTGGTGCTATCGCAAACCAGCGCCAGCACGCCTTCGTCCCCAATCGCGGTCAATTCTTCTTCAGTAGTGGGCTCACCGATGATCGGCTCTTCATCGAGCTTCCAGTCGCCGGTGTGAAAAACCCGCCCGTATGGCGTCTCGATCAGCAGGGCATTGCCCTCGGCAATCGAGTGCGCCAGCGGAATGTAGGTCACGTTGAAATGACCAATGTCGAAGCTGCCGTGATCCTCCTCGATCACATTGACCTCCACCTCGTCGGCGAGACCTGCCTCTTCCAGCTTGCGTATGACGAGGTCGGCCGTGAACGGGGTCGCGTATAGCGGCACGCCGAGTTCGCCCGCGAAATAGGGGACGGCCCCGATGTGGTCCTCATGCGCGTGGGTGAGCACGATCCCGAGCAGATCGTCCACGCGATCCTCGATGAACTCAAGGTCTGCAAAAACCAGATCGACGCCCGGATACTCATTGCCGGAAAAGGTCATGCCGAGATCGACCATCAGCCATTTCCCGTCGCAACCGTAAAGGTTGACGTTCATGCCGATTTCGCCCGATCCGCCAAGGGCAAGGAACAGCAGCTCTTTTTCGGGGGTGTAATTCTTCTTCATTCGCTGTCCGTTATCCGCCGACTTTCTCGGCCAGGATCGCAAGGCCCTCGATTGTCAGGTCGGCATCGACATAGTCGAAAATGTCGGTCTTCTGGTCGAAGAGGATTGCTAGCCCGCCGGTAGCAACGACCTTTGCCGGGCGCCCGATTTCCTCTCGCATCCGGGCAATCAGTCCTTCCATCATGGCGACGTGGGCCCAGAACACACCAATCAGCATCTGATCTTCGGTATTGCGACCAATCACGCTTGTGTCGTCCGGCGCCCGGATGGCAATGCGCGGCAGCTTCGCGGTCTTGCCTACCAGTGCGTCGAGCGAGAGATTGATGCCGGGCGCGATGATGCCGCCCTTATAGGTCCCGTTGAAATCGATCGCCTCGAACTTGGTCGCAGTGCCGAAATCGACGACGATCAGGTCGCCACCGTATTTCTCATGCGCTGCGAGGATATTGAGGGCACGGTCCGCGCCCAGAGAACTGGGCTGATCGACATCGATCGCAAAGGGCCAGGCCGCATCACCCTGCCCAGCGATGATCGGGGTCTTGCCGAAATACTTCTCCGCAAGCACAGTGAGGTTGTGATTGGCGCGCGGCACGACCGAAGCGAATATGAGCTGAGTGATATCTTCGCGCGCGACGCCTTCGATCTGCAAGAGCTGGAGCAGCCAGACCGCATATTCATCGCCCGTCCGGCGCGGATCGGTGGCAATACGCCAGCGCGCGCGTATCTCGCGACCTTCGAACAGGGCGAAGACGACATTTGTGTTTCCGACATCGGCGGCGAGCAGCATGGCGACCTATTCCTCTGAAGCGAGCATCACGTCGCCCGCGTGGATGGCACGGACAGTGCCATCTTCCAAGCGCAGTTGAAGGTTTCCCTGGGGGTCGAGCCCGGTAAAACGTCCCTCGGCAACCGATCCATCGGGTTCGTGAACACGCAGCGGCGTGCCATCAGGCGTCGCGACGCTGCTCCAGCGACGGATCAGAGGTTCGAGCCCATAGGTGCGCCATCGTTCGAGCTCTGTCGCGAACGCGTCAGCTAGCCGCTCGGCAAAGGTCTCGGGAGCGGGCGGAGAAGTGACATCGGCCAATGCGATAGTCGGCCGATCCGGAAGGTCCGGCTTAGCTGCGAGATTGACGCCGATACCAACGACCACTGCATCGCTCTGCGCTTCGAGCAGGATACCGCATAATTTTGCAGCATGAAGCAGGATGTCATTGGGCCATTTGAGCATCAGCTGCTGCGGATCGGGACAATAGGGCAGCAGAGCTTCGTATACCGCAAGTCCGGCCACGAGCGCCAAGGACGGTGCTGGCGGATCGCGGTCGGACACCCGAACGACGGTCGAGCCCATGAAGTTGCCCGCACCGTCGAACCATTGGCGGCCCTGCCGCCCTCGCCCCGCAGTCTGCCGCCTGGTTACGATCCAGTCGCCTTCGCCGACATGCTCGCGATTACGCAGGAGCGCCAGCAAATCGGCGTTGGTGGAGCCGGTCTCTTCGACGAAACGGATCAAATCGCGAAGAACAGCGCCGAGGCGGCCTTGTCGGCAAGGTCGGTCAGCGATGGCGTCAGCAGATAGCCGAGCGGCGAAACGATGAGGACGCAGATCCCCAGCACCGCCCAATGACCTGCACCACTCGAACCGGTGACCTTGCCCGCCGGCTCGTCGAAGAACATGACCTTCACGAACTTGATGTAATAGAATGCGCCAATCACGCTGGCCGCGATGGCGATCGCGCCGAACGCGACGAGCCCTGCTTCGACAGCTGCCTGGAACACGACGAACTTGCTGTAGAAGCCGAGGAGCGGCGGAATACCGGCAAGGCTGAACATCAGCAGCAGCAGGCTCCACGCAATCAAGGGTTTCGTTACCGATAGCCCGCTGATGTCGGCAAAAGTTTCGTAAAGATTGCCGTCCTCGTCACGCAGCATCAGCAGCGCGACAAAGCTGCCTAGCGCCATCGCCACATAGACGAAGAGATAAACCAGCATCGAACTTGCGCCCGCTGTCGTCGCCACGGCGAGGCCCAGAAGGATGAAGCCCACATTGTTGATCGAGCTGTAAGCGAGCAGGCGCTTGAGATTTTCCTGACCGATGGCACCGAGCGCGCCGATGATGATCGAGGCAAGCGCTGCGAACAACACGATCTGCCGCCAAGCATCCGCTTGCGAGCCGAACACCTCGAGAGCGACGCGCGCCGTCAGGGCGACCGCCGCAACCTTTGGGGCGGTGGCGAAGAAGGCCGTGACCGGCGTCGGCGCGCCCTCGTAAACGTCCGGGGTCCACATATGAAACGGCACGGCAGCGATCTTGAACGCGAGGCCCGAGAGAACGAAGATCAGGCCGAACAAAGCGCCGGTCGACAGTTCGCCAACGAGTGCTGCATTCACAGCGCCGAAACTGGTCGCTCCGGTGAAGCCGTAAAGCAGGCTGATACCGTAAAGCAGAATGCCCGAAGCAAGCGCGCCCAAGACAAAATATTTGAGACCCGCTTCGGCCGACTTGCGGTCATTGCGCAGGATCGATGCAAGCACATAGGCGGCCAGGCTGTTCAGCTCCAACCCGACGTATAGCGTCAGAAAATCGCTCGCCGAAACCATGATGCTCATGCCCAGCGTCGCGAAGATTATGAGCACCGGGTATTCGGCCCTCATTGCATTGAGCCGAGAGAAATAGGCCGGCGCGACGATTAGACAGCCGATCGAGGCCAGATAGATCAGCGCCTTGGCGAAGGCGGCAAAGCTATCGGCGACGAAAAGCGTGCCGAATGCCGCCGCATCCGGGCCGATCAAACCATCATGCAAGGTGGGCACAAGCAGGAAGCCTGCGCCAAACAGGGCCGCGGCCGCAACGATCGCAATCGGGCGCGCAATCTTGTCGCCACCCCAGGCGGCGGCAAGGAGCAGGGCCAGACCGGAAACGGCGAGAAGGATCTCGGGCGCTATCAGCGCGAAGGAGGCTGCAAAATCCATCAGTGGGCCTCCTCGCCCGCAGTCTCGTGAGCTAGTTCATTGGCGAAATGTCCAGTCGGCTCGCCCACGATGAGATTGCTGTCGTTTGCGGGTGTTGCGCGTGCGATCCGCGCATCGAGCGCAGCGATATCGGCGCGCATCGGGGCGAGGAAACTCTCAGGGTAGACGCCCATCCAGAGAACCGCTGCGGCAAGCGGTGCCAGCATCGCCCATTCGCGCGCGTTGAGATCGGGCATGGCCGCAGCATCTGCATTCTTCTGCTCGCCAAACGCGACCCGGCGATAAAGATAGAGCATATAGCCGGCACCCAGGATGATACCGGTGGTGCAGACCAGCGTCACCAGGGTCGAGACCTGGTAGATACCGGCCAGCGCGAGGAACTCGCCGACGAAGTTGCTGGTACCCGGCAGACCGACAGCCGCCATCGTGAAGAGCATGAAGAACAGCGCGTATTTCGGCATGTTGGTGCTGAGGCCGCCGTAGCGGTCGATTTCGCGCGTGTGCAGACGGTCGTAGATAACGCCGACGCACAGGAAGAGCGCTCCCGATACCAAGCCGTGACCGAGCATCACCATCATTGCGCCCTCAAGCCCTTGCACGTTGAAGGCGAACAGGCCGACCGTCACGATCGCCATATGGGCGACCGATGAATAGGCGATCAGCTTCTTCATATCGTGCTGAACCAGCGCGACGAGCGATGTGTAAACCACAGCGATCATCGAGAGGATGAATACGAGCCAGGCGAACTGCGCGCTCGCTTCCGGGAACATCGGCAGGCTGAAGCGGATGAAGCCGTAGCCTCCGAGCTTCAACAGCACGCCCGCGAGGATTACCGAGCCTGCGGTGGGCGCCTGAACGTGGGCATCAGGCAGCCATGTGTGCACCGGCCACATCGGCATTTTCACGGCGAAGCTGGCGAAGAACGCCAGCCAGAGCCATGTCTGAGCCGCTGGCGGGAAGTCGTATTGCATCAGCGTCGGGATGTCGCTGGTGCCGGCTTCTGCCACCACCCAGAACATCGCGATCAGCATCAGCACCGATCCGAGCAGCGTGTAGAGGAAGAATTTGTAGCTTGCGTAGATGCGGTTGTCGCCGCCCCACACGCCGATGATCAGGTACATCGGGATGAGGCCGGCTTCGAAGAAGATGTAGAACAGGAAGAGGTCCTGCGCTGCAAAGACGCCGATCATCAGCGTTTCCATGATCAGGAACGCGGCCATGTATTCGCCGACGCGGTTCTTGATCCCGTCCATGCTGGCGAGGATGCAGATCGGCATCAGGAAAACGCTGAGCATGATCAGCATCAGCGCGATGCCATCGATCCCGAGCGCATAGGAGAAGCCTGCAAAAAGCTCGGCCCGTTCGACGAATTGCCACTGCGCGCCGCCGATCTCGTAATTCGCCCACAGCAGTATGCCGAGAACGAAATTGACCAGCGTTGCCGCAAGCGCGGTCACCCGCGAGGCGCCCGCATCGAGGAAGAAGCATGCGATCCCCGCAACGAGCGGGACGAGAAGCATCAGCGAGAGGATGGGAAAGCCTTCCATCAGAAGAGGACCCAGGTAATCGCGGCGATCAGCCCGAGCAGCATGATCAGCGCATAGCTATAGAGGTATCCGGACTGCACCTTCTTCGCGCCGAGCGCACCGCGCTGTACAATCCAGGCGACGCCGTTAGGTCCGAAGCGATCGATCGTGCCGACGTCACCAAGTTTCCAGAACTGACGACCGAGCCAGAACGCAGGCTTCACGAATACGGCGTTGTAGAGCTCGTCGAAGTACCACTTGTTGTAGACGAAATTGTGTACGTAGCGGAACTGCTCGACGAACTTGCCGGGAATCGAGGTGTCCTTGATGTAGGCGAGCCAGGCGCCGAACAGGCCGAGCAGCATCACGAAGAAGGCCGAGTACTTTACCCAATAGGGCACGGCATGCATCGCATGGATCAGCGGTTCGTTATAGAAGATCGACCCGTTCCAGAACTCCGGACTGTCGAGGAAGGCAGGCGCGAAAAGCTGACCTGCGACGATCGCGCCGAGCGAAAGCACTCCAAGCGGAATGAGCATCGAGAGCGGGCTTTCGTGCGGATGATAGCCAGCGGTGCCATCGTACTCGTCTGGCGATGGAACATGGTGCTTCACGTCCTCACCGGAATTTTCCTGGATCGGCGGATTGTCCGGATGCGGTTCATCATGGCCATGCGCAACAGCGTGCTGGATATGCTCGCTATCCGCCCAGCGCGGCTTGCCCCAGAAGGTAAGGAACATCAGGCGCCAGCTGTAGAAGCTGGTCAGCAGCGCGGCGAAAACGCCCATCCAGAAAGCGAAGGTGGCAACATCGGTGCCGCGCGCAAAGGCGACTTCGATGATTGCATCCTTCGACCAGAAACCGGCGAAACCTGCCCCGAGGTGATAGATACCGACGCCGGTGATCGCGAGCGTGCCGAACATCATCGCCCAGAAGGTGAACGGGATCTCCTTACGCAGGCCGCCATAGTAGCGCATGTCCTGCTCGTGGTGCATCGCGTGGATCACCGAGCCAGCGCCAAGGAACAGCAGCGCCTTGAAGAAGGCGTGCGTGAACAGGTGGAACATCGCCGCGCCATAAGCGCCGACGCCCGCAGCGAAGAACATGTAGCCGAGCTGCGAACAGGTCGAATAGGCGATGACGCGCTTGATGTCCCACTGCGTCGTGCCGATGGTTGCAGCGAAGATACAGGTTGCCGCACCGATGAAAGTGACGAAGCCGAGTGCAATCGGCGCGGTTTCGAACATCGGCGACAGACGGCAAACCATGAAGACGCCGGCGGTGACCATCGTCGCGGCGTGGATCAGTGCGGAGACCGGAGTCGGACCTTCCATCGCGTCGGGAAGCCAGGTGTGCAGGCCAAGCTGCGCCGACTTACCCATCGCGCCGATGAACAAGAGGATGCACAGGATATCCATCGTGTGCATGCGGTAGCCGAGGAAGCCGATGGTCGATCCGGTCATGCCCGGTGCCGCCTCGAGGATCTCGGGGATCGAGGTCGTCTGGAACACCAGATAGGTACCGAAGATACCTAGCATGAAGCCGAGGTCGCCCACGCGGTTGACCACGAATGCCTTGATTGCAGCAGCGTTGGCGCTCGGCTTCTTGTACCAGAAACCGATCAGCAGGTAGCTGGCGAGGCCCACTCCTTCCCATCCGAAGAACATCTGGACGAGGTTGTTGGCGGTCACCAGCATTAGCATGGCGAAAGTGAAGAGCGAGAGGTAGGCGAAGAAGCGCGGTTGATCCGGATCCTCCTCCATATAGCCCCAGCTATACAGGTGGACGAGCGCCGAAACGGTGGTGATCACCACCAGCATGACGGCGGTCAGCGTGTCCACGCGCAGCGCCCAGTCGAAGGTCAGCGTGCCGCTTTCGACCCATTTGAGCACGGGTACGACGGTCGCTTCCACGTCGCCGCCGAGGAAACCGATGAAGATAGGCCAGCTCAGCGCGCTGGAAATGAACAGCGCGCCGGTCGTCAGCGATTTGACGACGGTGTTGCCAAGCGCCCGATTGCCCAGGCCGCCGACAATCGCAGCGAGCAGGGGCAGGAAGACGATGAGGAGGATGGAGGTCTGCACTTTTCAGCTTATCCCTTCATCTGGTTCGCATCGTCGACCGCGATGGTGCCGCGGTTGCGGAAGTAGATCACCAGGATCGCCAGGCCGATGGCGGCTTCTGCCGCGGCGACGGTCAGGACCATCATCGCAAAAATCTGGCCTACGAGATCGTTCATGAAGGCGCTGAAGCCGACGAGATTGATATTCACCGCAAGCAGAATCAGCTCGATCGCCATGAGGATCACGATCACGTTCTTACGGTTGAGGAAAATGCCGAGCACGCCCAGCACGAACAGCGCCGCGCTGACCGTGACATAGTGCTCGATGCCGATGCCTGATTCCATCATAGCTCGACTCCCTTGCCCACTTCGGGCTGTTTCATGACGGTCGCATCTTCCGGACGGCGGCGGTTCTGCTTGCCGATATCCTGGCTGCTGCGGGTCCCCTCCGGACGCTGGCGATGGGTAAGGACGATGGCCCCGATCATCGCGACGAGCAGGATGATACCGGCAACTTCGAACAGCAGGACGTAGCGACTATAGAGCAGCGCGCCGACCGCCTCGATATTGCTTTCACCCATCGGCGTGGCAGATGCCCCGTCAGCCGTTGCGAGTTCCAGCCCGCCTGCATTGTATGCGGCAAGGCCGACGAACAGTTCGACGAACAGGATCACCGCGATCGCGATGCCGAGCGGGAAGTTCTTGATGAAACCCGCCCGCATTTCGGCGAAATCGATGTCGAGCATCATCACCACGAACAGGAACAGCACAGCGACCGCGCCGACGTAAACGATCACCAGCAGCATCGCAATGAACTCTGCGCCGACGAGCACCATGAGGCCCGCACCGTTAAAGAATGCGAGGATGAGCCACAGCACGCTGTGCACCGGGTTGCGGGCCATGATGACCATGACCGCGCTTGCCAGCACGAGGGCAGCGAACAGGTAAAAGGCGAGTGTCTGAATCATGAACCCCGTTTCCAGTTCCGGCGCCGCCTAGCGATAGGGCGCGTCGGCTTCAAGGTTCGCGGCAATCGCCCGCTCCCACTTGTCCCCGTTGGCCAGCAATTTCGCCTTGTCGTAAAGCAGTTCTTCGCGAGTTTCGGTCGCGTATTCGAAATTCGGACCCTCGACGATGGCATCGACCGGGCAGGCTTCCTGGCAGAAGCCGCAGTAGATGCACTTCGTCATATCGATGTCGTATCGCGTGGTGCGGCGGCTGCCGTCATCGCGCGGTTCGCTCTCGATCGTGATCGCCTGCGCCGGGCAGATCGCCTCGCACAGCTTGCAGGCGATGCAGCGTTCCTCGCCATTGGGATAGCGACGCAGCGCATGCTCCCCGCGGAAACGCGGCGACAGCGGGTTCTTTTCGAACGGATAGTTGATCGTCACCTTGGGCTTGAAGAAGTACTTCAGCGTGAGGGCATGCGCCTTCACGAACTCCCAGAGGGTGAATGACTTGATGAGGTGAGAGACGGTGCTCATCCGTAGTGTCCAGTTGCCATGAGGTAGCCGGAAATGACGGCGACGAAGATAAGGCTCATCGGCAGGAATACCTTCCAGCCAAGGCGCATCAGCTGATCGTAGCGGTAGCGCGGAACTGTCGCCATGACCCAGCTGAACATCAAGAAGAAGAAGAACGTCTTGAGCAGGAACCAGATGATTCCCGGCACGGCGTAAAGCGGTGCCCAGTCGATCGGCGGCAGCCAGCCACCGAAGAACAGGATCGTGTTGAGCGAACACATCAGCAGGATGTTGGCATACTCACCCAACCAGAAGAGCGCGAAGCTCATCGAGCTGTATTCGGTCTGGTAACCCGCGACGAGTTCGGACTCCGCCTCGGTCAGGTCGAACGGAACGCGTGCCGTTTCTGCGAGGCTGGAGATGAAGAACACCACCCACATCGGGAACAGCAGCAGGTTGAAATAATATCCGTTGATGATCCCGAATCCGTGGCCCCGCTGGCCTTCGACGATCTCGGTCAGGTTGAAGGTACCTGCCCACAGCACGACGCAAACGAGGATGAAGCCAATCGAGACTTCATAGCTGATCATCTGAGCGGCGGCGCGCATGGCCGAGAAGAACGGGTATTTGGAATTCGACGCCCAACCGCTCATCACCACGCCGTAAACCGACAGCGAGCTGATCGCGAGGATGTAGAGCAGGCCGACATTGATATCCGCCAGCACCACGCCTGCATCGAACGGCACCACCGCCCAGGCGGCGAGCGCCACGGTGAAGGTGATGATCGGTGCGAGGAGGAAAATGCCCTTGTTGGAAGCGGTCGGGATGATGGTTTCCTGGAGGAACACCTTCAAACCGTCGGCGAAACTTTGCAGGATGCCGAAGGGACCGACCACGTTCGGACCGCGGCGCAGGTTGATTGCCGCCCAGACCTTGCGATCGACATAGATGACCATCGCAACTGCGAGCATGAGCGGCAGTGCGATCAGCAGGATACCGCTGATCGTGGCGATGAACCACGCCCATTCGTAGGACATGCCGAGGGATTGGAAGAACTCGGTCATTCCGCAGCCTCCTTCAGCTCATCGCCGTGGAGGAGTTCTGCCGAACACTGCTGCATCACCGCGCTGGCGCGGGCGATCGGGTTGGTCAGGTAGAAATCCTTGATCGGATAGCTTTCCATGACGCCTTCCGCTTTGGCATTCGCGTCGGCTTTCGGAAGGTCGCCGTAATCCGCTAGCCCTTCTTCGCCCAATGCGGGCACTTCTGCGATCATCGCGTCCTGCAACTCGCCGAAGCTGTCGAAGCCGACCTCGACCTTCAGCGCATCGGCGAGCGCGCGCAGGATCGTCCAGTCTTCCCGCGCGTCACCCGGCGCAAATACGGCCTTTTCGGCGAATTGCACGCGACCTTCAGTGTTGACGTAAGTCCCGTCCTTTTCAGCATAGCTGGCCGCCGGAAGGATGATATCTGCCGCATGCGCGCCCTTGTCGCCGTGATGGCCGATATAGACCTTGAGGCTGTCCGCGTAGGGTTCGAAATCCATCTCGTCCGCGCCAAGCGCCAGCAGCACCTTGGGCGATGCCTTGGCGATGTCGGCCATGCCGCCCTTCTGCGCGAAGCCGAGCATCAGCCCGCCCATGCGCGCAGCCGAGAAATGCAGTACGTTGAAATCAGCGCCCCAACCCTGCGCCAACGCAAGCGCCTTGCCATGCGCACCCTTGAGCGCGCCGCCACCAACGATCACCGCGCTGCGATCGGCATTCCCGAAAGTTTCGGTCACTTCCGAAGGCAGATCGTTGAGTACACCAAGGTCGCTGCCGAGGAAGGTCGCCGGGAAAGTCGTTTCCCACTCGGGACCGACTACGAAGACCTTGGCACCGCGCTTCACCGCCTTGCGCAGGCGAACGTTCAAGAGCGGCGCTTCCCAGCGGATGTGGCTGCCGACGATCAGGATCGCTTCGGCTTCCTCGATACCGGCAAGCGTCGAGTTGAAATTGACGGCGGCGAGGTTCGACACGTCGTAATCCATGCCGGTCTGACGGCCTTCGATCAGCGTCGAACCGCAGGCCTTGAGGAGCGACTTCGCCGCGAACATCGTCTCACAATCGAGCATGTCGCCGGCTACAGCCGCGATGGATTTCTTGTCCGATTTGAGCTGCTTGGCGATCGCCTTGAACGCCTCTTCCCAGCTCGATTCAGTCAGCTTGCCGCGCTTGCGCATGTAGACCTTGTCGAGACGGCGTTTGGATAGCCCGTCAACCTGGTAGCGCGCCTTGTCGCTGATCCATTCCTCGTTGACCTCGTCATTGACGCGCGGGAGCGCGCGCATGACTTCGCGGCCACGGCTGTCGAGACGGATATTCGCACCGATCGCGTCGGAGACATCGATGCTGAGCGTGCGCTTCAGCTCCCAGGGGCGAGCCTCGAACGCATAGGGGCGCGAAGTCAGCGCACCGACCGGGCAGAGATCGATCACATTGGCGCTCAATTCATGCTCGGCAGCATGCTCGAGATAGGTCGTGATCTGCATGTCCTCGCCGCGATAGAGTGCGCCGATTTCGTCCACGCCTGCGATCTCTTCGGAGAAACGCACGCAGCGGGTACAGTGGATGCAGCGGGTCATGATCGTCTTGATCAGCGGGCCCATGTATTTCTCGGTGACGGCGCGCTTGTTTTCCTCATAGCGCGAACCGCCGCGGCCATAGGCCACCGCCTGGTCCTGCAGGTCGCATTCACCGCCCTGGTCGCAGATCGGGCAATCGAGCGGGTGGTTGATGAGGAGAAACTCCATCACCCCTTCGCGCGCGGTCTTCACCATTTCGGTGTCGGTGCGGATTTCCTGCCCCTCGGTCGCTGGCAGCGCGCAGCTCGCTTGTGGCTTGGGCGGCCCGGGCTTCACTTCGACCAGGCACATGCGGCAGTTGCCGGCGATGCTCAGCCGCTCATGATAGCAGAAGCGCGGAATCTCCTTGCCGGCCATTTCGCAGGCCTGAAGAACCGTTGCGCCATCGGGGGCGTCGATTTCCTGTCCGTCTACGGTGACTTTAGGCATAATTCAGCTTTCAGGTTCCATACGCCGTAGGCGATGATAAACGGGCTCGTTCAACGCGATCTGCAACGCCTTGTGGGAAAGTTCGAGCTCCTGACCGGCAGCGACACATGGTGACAAGGCTGGCATAAGCTTCTGGATCGCCATACCCTCCTCCTTGCTGTCTTGTTCGGTCCTTAAATAATCGATCGTTGCCTGCGGACTCTTGAGGAACACACAATCTCCGAACTCCATGTAGGCCAAATATGCCGCGTCGGAACGTTCTCCTTCCGGTAGTCCGCCAAGCGAAACCAGATACCAGGGATCCGGTGCAGCAATCTGAGAAAGATCGATTTCTCGAGCCAGCTGCAACTTCACCATTTCGGCAGCGAGCGCACGCCTGAATGGTCTTTGCGTAAAGGTCATCTTTATTCCGCCAACGGGCGTATCTGAACCGCCCATGCAAACTTCAATGTCGCCCGCATTCTTTCTAATAAGTCGGAATTCTGCATCCGAACCCGGAACGGTTTCAAGGACTTTGGCCGCATAAGCTGGACCACGTTCGGCGATGCACTCGACCGTCAATTGCATCAGTTCGACGCTGTCGGTCTTGCGGATATTGCCGCCGAGACGCGTGCCGGTCCACTGCGCAGAGACGCTGGTTGCGGCCAAGACCAACACAGAAAAGCCGGCAAGATATTTGCCAAGCATCACTCCGCAGCCTCCGCGAATTTCGCGTTGTGTTCTTCGATCCGGCGCTCCAGCTCCGGGCGGAAGTGGCGAAGCAGGCCCTGGATCGGCCAGGCTGCCGCATCGCCGAGCGCGCAGATCGTGTGGCCTTCGACCTGCTTGGTGACCTGGTACAGCATGTCGATCTCTTCGATCGCGGCGTCGCCGGTGCGCAGGCGCTCCATCACGCGCCACATCCAGCCCGTGCCTTCGCGACAGGGCGTGCACTGGCCGCAGCTCTCGTGCTTGTAGAAATAGCTGAGACGCGAAATCGCGCGGACGATGTCGGTCGACTTGTCCATCACGATAACCGCTGCAGTACCGAGGCCCGAGCCGACTTCCTTGAGCCCGTCGAAATCCATCGGCGCGTCCATGATTTCCTTGGCAGGGACCAGTGGGACAGACGAACCACCCGGGATCACGGCGAGGAGATTGTCCCATCCGCCGGTGACGCCGCCGCAATGCTTCTCGATCAGTTCGCGGAAGGGGATGCTCATCGCTTCCTCGACCACGCAGGGCTGTTCGACATGGCCGGAGATCTGGAAGAGCTTGGTCCCGTGGTTGTTCTCGCGGCCAAAGCTCGCGAACCACGAAGCGCCGCGCCGCAGGATCGTCGGTACGACCGCGATGCTTTCGACATTGTTGACCGTTGTGGGGCAGCCGTAGAGGCCTGCACCTGCCGGAAACGGCGGCTTGAGGCGCGGCTGGCCCTTCTTGCCTTCGAGGCTTTCGATCATCGCGGTCTCTTCGCCGCAGATGTAAGCGCCCGCACCGCGGTGCATGAACACGTCGAAGTCGTAACCCGAGCCGCTTGCATTCTTGCCGATCAGACCCGCGTCATACGCCTCGTCGATCGCCGCCTGCAGCGTTTCGGCCTCGCGGATGTACTCGCCGCGAATGTAGATATAGGCCGCCCGCGCGCGCATGGCGAAGCCTGCGACCAGCGCGCCTTCGACCAGCTTGTGCGGATCATGACGGATGATCTCGCGATCCTTGCAGGAACCGGGTTCGGATTCGTCGGCATTGATAACGAGGAAGCTGGGACGCCCGTCGGCGCTTTCCTTGGGCATGAACGACCACTTGAGGCCGGTGGGGAAGCCCGCCCCGCCCCGTCCGCGCAATCCCGAGGCCTTGATCTCCTCGATAATGGTGTCCTGACCCTTCTCGATCAGCGCCTTGGTATTGTCCCAGTCACCGCGTTGCTGCGCAGCCTTCAGCCCCCAATCCTGGAAGCCATAGACATTGGTGAAGATGCGGTCCTTGTCAGCGAGCATCACTCAGGGTTCCCATCGAGATAGTCATCCATGTCCGTGTCACCGGTCGGCGTCTGGGCGAGCAGGATCACGCCGATGATGAACAGCACGATCCCGGCGATCAGTACGCCGTCGCCAAAGTTCATCTCGCCATGCACCATGATTCCGGCCCCGGCGAGGATGCCGAGACTGCCGACCATCATGATCTGGCGAGCATGCCTGCGCAAGGAAACGAGGTTGATCATAGATCCCCCCGCTCGCCTTGGCCGGCACCGGCGAGTTCGTCCCGCGACGGCGCATTATTTCTGAGAGCACGCAATTGCTTGAGCGCAAGCGCCTGCCCCATCAGTCCGCCGATCATCAGCGCGATGCCGAGACCGCGATCGCCACCTCCGGCAAAGGCAACGCCGGCGAGGAACAGACCGAGGCCTGCAACAGCAAGAGCGAAAACGCCGACCATTACCAGTCACCCCGATAATCGTGGTTGGCTTCGACCATTTCCTTGAGCGTGGTCGGGCCATCCTTCGGCTCCGACGTATGGCGGCCGGGCTCTTGCGTTCCGGTCTTGGGGCTTTCCCCCTTGGCCAGCGCATCGAGCACGGCGTCGAGTCGCTCGGGCGTCAAATCTTCGTAGTTGTCGTCATTGATCTGGACCATCGGCGCGGTCGCGCAATTGCCCATGCACTCAACCTCGGTAAGGGTCCAGAGGCCATCTTCCGACACATGGCCCTTCTCCATCCCGCGCTTCTTGCAGGTTTCGAACAGTCCGTCCGAACCGCGTAGCATGCAGGGCGTAGTGCCGCAGACCTGCACGTGATATTTCCCGACCGGCTTCATGTTGTACATGAAGTAGAAGGTCGCGACTTCGAGAACGCGGATCACCGGCATGTCGAGATAGGCGGCGACATATTCGATTACCGGCAGAGGCAGCCAGCCTTGCGTATCCGTTTCCTCACCGACCTGGCGCTGGGCAAGGTCGAGCAGCGGCATCACCGCAGACTTCTGACGACCCTCGGGATACTTCGCGATGTGCTTGTCCGCCGCAGCCTTGTTGGCCTCGGTGAAAGCGAAATTGCCCCAGCGCTCGCGCAGCTCGGGCGTATCGGGTGCAGGTGTACGGTCAGCCATTGCTATTCTCACTGGCACGGTAGCGGCGAGACCAAAGACCGAATCCGAAAAGGACGAATCCAGTCAGAGCAAGAAATCCACCCGCAAACCTTAGCGCGTCGAAAAGTTCCGTTCCGATCAGCATAAGAACCGCAAGGATGCCAAGCGACAGCAAGCTAAGCGCAGCATAGTACCGCCGAAATTGCATATCTGTCATACGCGTCACCGGTCACACTCCCCGAAGACGACGTCGATCGCGCCGAGAATGGCGGTCGCGTCTGGCAGCATGTGGCCCTTGCTCATGAAATCCATTGCCTGAAGATGCGAAAAGGCCGTCGGGCGGATCTTGCAGCGATAGGGCTTGTTGGTGCCGTCGCTCACGAGATAGACGCCGAACTCACCCTTGGGGCTTTCGGTTGCGACGTAAACTTCGCCCGCGGGCACGTGGAAGCCCTCGGTATAGAGCTTGAAGTGATGGATCAGCGCTTCCATCGACTGCTTCATCTTCCCGCGGCTAGGCGGCGAAACCTTATTGGCCGTGCTGGCAACCGGCCCTTGCGGCATTTGCGCGATGCACTGCTTGATGATCTTGGCGCTTTCGTAAACTTCCTTCACGCGCACCACGAAGCGGTCGTAGCAGTCCGAATTGGTGCCGACGGGAATGTCGAACTCCATCCGGTCGTAAACGTCATAAGGCTGCGACTTGCGCAAATCCCACGGGATACCGGCAGCGCGGATCATTGGGCCGGAGAAGCCCCACTTGATCGCATCTTCGCGGTTCACCACCGCGATATCGACATTGCGCTGCTTGAAGATGCGGTTGTCGAGCACGAGGCTCATCGCGTCGCCGAACAGCTCCGGCAGGCGCGTATCGACCCATTCTCCGATATCGACCAGCAGCTTCTCGGGCACGTCCTGATGGACACCGCCAGGGCGATACCAGGCCGCGTGCATACGCGCGCCGGAAGCCCGTTCGAAGAAGTTCATGCAGTCTTCGCGCAGTTCGAACACCCAGAGGTTCGGCGTCATCGCGCCGACGTCCATCACGTGGGCGCCGATGTTGAGCATGTGGTTGCAGATGCGCGTCAGCTCGGCGAACAGCACGCGGAGGTATTGGGCACGCTCGGGAACTTCGAGATTGAGCAGCTTCTCGATCGCGAGGACATAGCTGTGCTCCATGCAGAGCGGCGAGCAGTAGTCGAGGCGGTCGAAATAGGGCAGCGCCTGCAGATAGGTCTTGTGCTCGATCAGCTTTTCGGTGCCGCGGTGGAGCAGGCCGACGTGCGGGTCGATCCGTTCGATGACCTCGCCGTCAAGCTCCATCACCATGCGCAGCACGCCGTGTGCCGCAGGGTGCTGGGGCCCGAAGTTGATCGTGTAGTTGGTGATGACGTCGTCGCCGGTGGTGGGCGACTCTTCGAGCTGCATGCCGTGGCTCATGCGTCGTCCTCCTTCTCGTCCTTCTCATCCATTGCGGGCGGATCGGCCGGAGTGTCCTCGGCAGCCTTTTCATCGGCCTTGGCGCCAGCGCCGGTCTGCGCGGGGCTTCCGGTCGTTTGCGGTTCATCCACCGGCGGAATTTCGGCCTTCTCGTCACCCGGAAGCGGCGGTGTCATGCCCTCCCATGGCGACAGGAAGTCGAACTGGCGAAGGTCCTGGGCCAACTCGACCGGTTCGTAAACGACGCGCTTTTCCTCTTCGGAATAGCGCAGCTCGGTATAGCCGGTGAGCGGGAAATCCTTGCGGAACGGATGCCCCTCGAAACCGTAATCGGTCAGGATTCGGCGCAGGTCGTTATTGCCTGCGAACAGCACGCCATACATGTCGAACACTTCGCGTTCGAGCCAACCCGCATTGGGCCACAGCGTGGTCACCGTCGGCACCGGCGTCGCTTCGTCGGTCGAGACCTTCACCATTACACGGTGGTTCTTGGTCACCGAAAGCAGCATGTAGACGACTTCGAAACGCTCGGCGCGCGACGGATAGTCGACCCCGGCGATTTCCATCAGCTGCTGGTAATCATGCTCGTCGCGGAGAGTGCGCAGCACAACTTCGATCGCGTCACGCTTGACCGTGATGACGATCTCGCCGTGCTCTTCCTTGGACGTGACGACATGATCGCCAAGCGCCTTTACCAGCGTTTCGCGAACACCTTCGTTCGAGGCGAATTTCGGAGCGGAGTGAACAACAGCCATATCAGCGCGCAATCGTCCCTTCGCGGCGGATCTTCCGCTGCAGCTGCATCACGCCATAAAGGAGTGCTTCTGCAGTCGGAGGACAGCCGGGGATGTAGATATCGACCGGGACAATCCGGTCGCAGCCGCGAACGACCGAGTAGCTATAGTGGTAATAGCCGCCGCCGTTGGCGCAGCTGCCCATCGAGATGACGTATTTCGGGTCCGACATCTGGTCGTAGACCTTGCGCAGCGCAGGCGCCATCTTGTTGCAGAGCGTCCCCGCAACGATCATCACGTCCGACTGGCGCGGCGAGGCGCGCGGGGCAACGCCAAACCGCTCCATGTCGTAGCGCGGCATGTTCACGTGGATCATCTCGACCGCGCAGCATGCAAGACCGAAGGTCATCCACCACAGGCTGCCGGTGCGCGCCCACTGGAACAGCTCCTCGGTCGAAGTGACGAGGAAACCCTTGTCATTCACCTCGGTCTGCAGCGCGTTGAAGTAGTCCGCGTCAGGCTGGCGGACTTCGCCGCCCTTCGCGGTCGGTACGGCGGCATCACGCATCCGCTGCCCGTCGAGCGCGGGATTGAGTGCGGTTTCGCCGGCGAAAGCTGGGTCTTTGTCAGGGTTGATGCTCATTCCCAGTCCAGAGCTCCCTTCTTCCATTCATAGGCGAGACCGATGGCGAGGATCCCCAGGAACGTCATCATCGCGCCCCAGCCAACCCATCCGGTCTCGTCGAGGCTGACTGCCCAAGGAAACAGGAACGCCGCTTCCAGATCGAAGATGATGAAACTGATCGCGACGAGGTAGAACCGCACGTCGAACTGGCTGCGCGAATCTTCGAACGCGGGAAACCCGCACTCATATTCGCTGAGCTTCTCGGCATCGGGATTGTGCGTGCCGGTGAGGTAGGAAACACCCATCGGCAGGAACACGAAGAGGCTCGACAGCGCGAGCGCGATGAAGAGGAAGATCAGAATTGGAAGATATTGGCTGAGATCGACCACGCGGGAATCCTAGGGGCTAAAACTGCCGTGCCTCTAGGCCCCTCGCCCACGCTTCGCAAGGGCGCGAATCGTGTATTCCCTGTCGGTTATGTTGCACAAAGAGCGACACAAGCCGCTCAATCGAGGGGAAGTCGCCTGATCTGGGTGGAAAGTGCCTCCTTGCCCTGGGCCAGTTCGCCATCGACATATCGGTCCCACTGGCCATTACCGATGTAAATCAGTGCATCGCCGTCGATGCTGCCCGACAGCGGTTCGGTCCATTCCGGATTGGATTGTTCGAGAATGCGATGGCCGACGACGCGCATGCCATCCTCCGACAATTCGAATGCCGCGATGCGCATCGGACTGGTTCCGTTCTGTACCGCGATGAGCTCGTTCTTGTACCGCCACATGCCGTCGACCCCGTCGAGGATCAGCGGAAGGTCGCTGGCGAGCCGCGAGACTTTGCGGGTGGCGAGATCGACAATGGCAATTCCGTAGCGATAGTCGGAGACGTATAGCTTCGTTCCATCGGCGCTGGTGGCGAGCCCCTGAGGCGAACGGAATGTGCCGGGCGCGACAAGTTGTTCCATTTCGATCGCATCAGGACTGGCTCGGTATACTCCGCCGCCGAGCGGGTCGCTGGCATATATTCTTCCATCATCCGCGACGGTGATGTCAGAAATTGAAGCGTTGTCCGGTGTCGGGATACGAAACTCTTGGAGTCCCACACGGCCAAGCCCGATCAATCCGTGGAATTCATCCTCCGCATCGGAGCCATCGATCCGCCCGGAAGCCATCCAGATCACCTGGCCATCGGGCTGCGAAAGTCCGATTCCGCTGATGTTCGAAGCGTTTCTGGGTCGATAGCCTTCCCAAGTCTCAGTCCATTTGTGCCCGAAGACGGCCTTGTCGATCACGCTGCTTACGATCAGCCGGTCGTCGATCGGATCGTGCAGAACGCTTTCCACAAGCCGCGCATCGGAGATGACAAAATCGATAACCTCGCTTGCCGCGATGACTTCGGCTTCTGCGCGCAGACGCTCGGCCACCCTGCCCGGCGCGACCGAGCCGACCAGCTTCTCGATCTGGGTTTGCGCCACGTCGCTGAAGACGTAGCCGCGGTCATAGAGCCACTCGAGCGTCTCGAGCACCTTGTCGATCTCGCCTGCATCGATAAGCGGCTGAAGCATACGAAGCCGTACGCTGCCGCTATCGGGAAAATCGCGTGCGAGCTGTTCGAGCCCTTCGACATCGCCAATTTTCCCGGTCTCGGCATCGACCGCACGCCAAGCGGCGACAGAGGTTGCCTCTTCGGCGTCCTTCGCGACTACCGGTGCCGATAGCGCAAGCGCAAAACCTGCGATGAAAGGCCTTGCAAGACCTCTCATCACTTCATCATGGTCGCAATCGCCTTGTCCGTCGCCTTGCCATAGGGCGGCTTGAACCCGCCTAGCTTGGCGATGTCGATCTTGGGCTGGTGATAGACCGAGCGCGCATGGCTGAACTCGCGGAAGCCTTCGACCGCATGATAGGAACCGATGCCCGACGGCCCGACCCCGCCGAACGGCAGGTCTTCCATCGATACGTGGAAGATCACGTCATTGGTGGTCACGCCGCCGGAAATCGTGCGGGTCAGCACCTGCTCCTGCTCGCCCTTGTCCTCACCGAAATAATAAAGGCCGAGCGGACGGTCGTTCCGGTTCACATAGTCGATCGCTTCGTCGATCTGCTTGTAGGTCTTGACCGGCAGGACAGGCCCGAAGATTTCCTCCTGCATTACCTTCATGTCATCGGTCGCCCCGCGAATGATGTTGAGCGGCATCTTGCGCTGGTTGGCGTTCGCGAAGTCCTCGCCGCCGGGATTGACCTCGATGACCTCCGCACCCTTCTCGCGCGCATCTTCCACGAGACCGTGGAGCCGCTCGAAATGGCGGTCGCTGACGACCGAGGCGTAGTCGTCATTGTCGAGCAATGTCGGATACATATTGGCGACGCCCTGGGTGACGCCGGCGATCGCTTCGTCCTCCTTGTCGGCGGGCACATACATGTAATCGGGCGCAAGACAGATCTGGCCCGCGTTCATCATCTTGCCTAGGGCGATACGCTCGCCAGCCTTGGCGAAGTCGGCGCTGCGGCCCATGAAAACGGGGCTCTTGCCGCCCAGTTCGAGCGTTACGGGCACGAGGTTCGCAGAAGCTGCCTCCATGACGCGCCTCCCCGTTGCGGTCGAACCCGTGAACACGAGATGGTCGAACGGCAGCGAGGAGAAGGCAGCGGCGACTTCCGGGCCACCGGTAATCACTGCCAGTTCGTCGGGCGTGAAGTATTGATCGACGAGATTCTTCATCAGCAGGCTTGTTTTCTCGGTGAACTCGGACGGCTTGATCATCGCGCGGTTGCCCGCAGCGAAGACCTGCATCAGCGGCCCGAAAGCGAGATTCACCGGAAAGTTCCACGGCGACAGGATGCCAATCACACCCTTGGGCTCATAGCGTAGCTCGGCCTTCGCGCCGAGCAGGCCGAGAGGAAACTGCACCTTGCGCTTTTCGGTCCTCGCCCACTTGTCCATCCGCTTGAGCGCATCCTTGCCCGCCCCCACGGTGGAGGCGATGTCGGTAATCATCGACTGCTGCATGCTGCGATTGCCGAAATCAGCGCTCATCGTCTTGGCAAGATCCTCGCCGTGATCGCTGAGCAGCGCGATGGCGCGCTTGATCCGGTCCTTGCGCTTCGACATCGGCTCGGGCCGCTGGTCGGTGAAGGTGTCGCGTTGCAGCTTGAGGATTCGCTCCATCTCTGCACGTTTGTCGTTTGCCACGGGGACTTCCTCTCTTTTTGGTTTCAATTTGCGATGGTTCTTGCCCATGCGCGGCGCTGTGACAAGGCCATACCTCACGGCCGAGGCCGTAACGCGGCGAACCGATTGCGTTTGCCGCATTGCAGCATTAGAGCCTTGCCGCACAAACTCATAACTCAAGCAGGAATAGCCCCATGCCGCAGTTCTCCCAAGCCGATCCGATCGTCATCCTGTCTTATGCCCGCACCCCCATGGGTGGCATGCAGGGCGCACTGGCCGACGCTTCGGCGACCGAACTCGGCGCAACTGCGGTGAAGGCCGCTGTCGAGCGGGCCGGTGTGAGCGGCGACAAATTCGACCGGATCTACATGGGCTGCGTTCTACCCGCCGGCCTCGGTCAGGCCCCTGCCCGCCAGGCTGCAATCAAGGCAGGTCTGCCCAAGTCGGTTCAGGCCACCACGGTCAACAAGGTCTGCGGCAGCGGAATGCAGACCGTCATCATGGGCGCCGAAGCCCTCGCCTCCGGCACGATCGACTACGTTATCTCGGGTGGGATGGAGAGCATGACCAATGCGCCGTACCTCCTGAAGAAGCATCGTTCGGGCGCGCGGATCGGCCACGATACGGCCTACGACCACATGTTCTTGGACGGGCTGGAAGATGCCTACGAAGAAGGTCGCGCCATGGGTACCTTCGCGCAGGAAACGGCCGACGAATATCAGATGACGCGCGAGGAAATGGACGAATACTCCATCGAATCGCTGCGCCGCGCCAATGCCGCTATCGAAAGCGGCGCTTTCGCGGGCGAAGTCGTTCCGGTTACTATCTCCAGTCGCAAGGGCGATGTCACCGTCGAGCATGACGAGCAGCCCGGTCGTGGCCGTCCGGACAAGATCCCGACGCTTCGGCCGGCTTTCGCCAAGGACGGCACGATTACGGCCGCTACTTCGAGCTCGATCTCCGACGGCGCGGCGGCACTCGTGCTGACCCGCGAAAGCGTGGCGAAGGCAGAGGGCAAGGAGCCGGTGGCAAAGATTGTCGCGATGGCAGCCCACGCCCACGAGCCGGCAAAGTTCACCACCGCCCCCATCGGCGCAATCGAGAAAGTCCTCGAGCGCGCGGGCTGGGACAAGGACGAGGTCGATCTCTGGGAAGTCAACGAGGCTTTCGCCTGCGTCGCGATGTTCGCCATGCGCGACATCGGCATCCCGCACGAGAAGATCAACGTTAACGGAGGCGGTACTGCGCTCGGCCACCCGATCGGCGCGAGCGGCACCCGCATCATCGTGACCCTGCTCAACGCGCTGAAGGAACAGGGCAAGACAAAGGGTGTCGCCAGCCTCTGCATCGGCGGCGGCGAAGCGACTGCAGTTGCGGTCGAACTGACCTAGCAATTTCCGGAATGCCCCGGCCAAGGGGCTGCGTGCAAAAATCCCTCGACAATCGGCCTGCGAAAGCTGAAAATGTCCGCTTCGCGCCAGCTATGGCACAGCGGAACGGGTCGCATTGAAGAGGGGAAATGCGATGAAGAAGCTGATTGCGATTGCCTCCATTGCGGCACTGGCTGCCTGCCAGTCTGAGCCGGCTGAAGAGCCAGTCGTCGAGGAAACTGTCACCGAAGCACCCGAAGCGGTCACCGTTGCTAACGGTTCGGCTCCCGGCACCTACGAGGCAACCGCAGCCGATGGCACGGTGATGACCACCGTGATCAACGAGGACGGCACCTATACGGACAGCGATGCCGAGGGGAATGTCGTTGCGGAAGGCAGCTGGGCCGTTGTCGACGGGAAGACCTGCTTCACGCCTACGACAGAAGGCGTTGAGGCGATGTGCTTTACCGAAAGCGAGCCTGCCGAAGACGGGTCATTTACGGCAACCCCCGACGAAGGCGATCCGGTTACCGTCAGACCTGCAGCAGCAGCGGTTGAAGAAGTCGCGGCGGAATAAGCAGCCTTTAATATCAAAGCGGGCGGCCAGTTTGGCCGTCCGTCTTTGTTTAGGGATCAAGGCTCGCCCGCGCCCCACAAGCGGTCGGCCTGTACCCATCCCTTGTGTCCATCGGTGTTGAACTGGCAGAAGCCGTTCTCGCATTTTCCGAGATAGCCCACCACACCCGGTTCCGCATTCCATTTGAGCTTGGATCCCGGATCGGGTTCGGCGCGAATCGCCGCCAATCCATCACCGATGATGATGGCCGAACGTTCCGGGCTCAACAGGCTTGCGCTGACCCAGCCTTGCGCGCCATCGGGGTCTTCGACGAACCGCCAGGCCTCGACGCGACGGATGACCCTGAGCGGCAGTCCCTTGCGCTTATAGACCCACTCTATGCGATAGTCCTGGCTCGGCCCGACACGCATGTTCAGTACATCTGCCCGGATCGAGGCCCAGTAAGGCACATCGCGGTCCTGCCCATGCGCAGGAAGGCTGGCCATGGCGCAAAGGCCGGCGACAAGGAGCATGAGGAAGCGATACATCGCCATGCAGTTACTTGCCCACGGCAATTCCTTCAAGACACGTGACAGATAGCTTGACCGCCCCGCCCTACCCGTCCTAGCCCGCAGAAATGGCAGGCCACGAAGCGCATTCGAGAAAACCGATCGACGGCAAACCCAAGGTAATCGTCACGCGCCATCTCATGCCATCGGTCGAGCTACGCATGTGCGAGCTCTTCGACACGACCCTCAACACCGATGATGCGCCGATGTCTCGCGAAGAATTGATCGCGGCGATGCAGTCTGCCGACGTGCTGGTCCCGACCGTTACCGACACGATCGATGCCGATATGATCGAGGCGGCCGGAGACAAGCTCAAGCTGATCGCAAGCTTTGGAGCGGGCACCGAACATATCGATCTCACCGCCGCCGCTCGGCGCAAGATCATGGTCACCAACACCCCCGGTGTTTTTACCGATGACACCGCCGACATCGCGATGGAGATGGTGATCGGCGTCCCGCGCCGTGTTCGCGAAGGCGTGGCGTTGGTGCGTCGCGGAGAATGGACCGGATGGGCACCCTCTGGCCTGCTGGGGCGCAAGCTGGGTGGCAAGGTCCTCGGCATCATCGGGATGGGCCGGATCGGACAAGCCGTTGCACACCGTGCGAAGGCCTTCGGGCTGGAGATCATTTATCACAATCGCAAGCCCCTGCCAGAAGCGCTCGAGCAGATGTTCGGCGCGCGTCATGTGGACAGCCTGGAAGATTTGCTCGGGCAAGCGGACATCGTTTCCCTCCATTGTCCTTTGACCGAACAAACGCGCGGCATGATCGATTCCCGTCGGATCGGGCTGATGAAACGGGGTTCGTGCATCATCAACACCGCGCGCGGCGAATTGATCGATCAGGAAGCATTGATCGAGGCTCTAGCCAGTGGCCATCTCGTCGGAGCGGGGCTCGACGTCTATCCAGACGAGCCGAACGTGGACAAGCGCCTGCTCGAACATCCCAACGTCATGACCTTGCCTCATATCGGCAGTGCGACGGCAGAGGGACGCGAAGCTTCGGGCGAGAAGGTCATTGCCAACATCCGTTTCTGGATGGACGGCCACAGACCACCCGACCAGGTTCTCGAAGGGCTGGTTTAAGCCTCGGAGACGAATTTCCGCACGATCCTTGCGCGGACACTTGTGCCAGCCTCAGATTCTGTCCAATGGCCTTCAACCATTATAACGGGGTGGGGGAAGACACGTGCTTGCAAGATGGATCGCCGGGTTTGGCGCGCTGTTGACGATCGCGACTGCGGCTAGCGCACAAGACACAGTGCAGGTGGCGGTAAGCGACAGCGGCGATACCGCCTGGATCCTCACTTCCTCGGCGCTCGTCCTGATGATGACGCTCCCTGGCCTGGCGCTGTTTTACGGCGGGCTGGTCCGCACGAAGAACGTGCTGTCCGTCGTGCTGCAATGCGGAGCCATCGCTGCGGTCGCCTCGGTACTCTGGATCGTGGTCGGCTACACGCTCGCCTTCGGCGGGTTGACCAATGGATGGCTCGGTGCAGGCAATGCATGGATGATGATCGAGATGGGCGCGCTGCGCGAAGGCACGACCATGCCGGAAAGCACTTTCGGCCTGTTTCAGATGACCTTCGCCGTGATTACCCCCGCCCTGATGGTCGGCGCCTGGGTGGAGCGGGCACGGTTCGGCTGGGTAATCGGCTTTTGCGCGCTGTGGGGCCTTATCGTTTACGCACCTGTCGCGCATTGGATCTGGGGCGGCGGCTGGATGGCGCAACAATTCGGCGTGCTCGATTTCGCTGGCGGCATCGTGGTCCATACGACTGCGGGTGTCTCGGCACTGGTCATCGCCCTGCTGCTCGGCCGCAGGGAAGGTTTCCCCGAAAAACCGCTGCTGCCGCATGCGCCAACGCTCACCATGATGGGTGCGGCGATGCTGTGGGTCGGCTGGTTCGGCTTCAACGGCGGCTCTGCTTTCGCCGCGACCGACGATGCTTCGACCGCGATAATCAACACCCATGTCGCAGCAAGTGCGGCAGCGCTGACCTGGCTGCTGGTCGAGAAGTTCATGATCGGGAAGCCGACAGGTATCGGCTGGGCAACAGGCGCAATTGCCGGCCTTGCCACCGTCACTCCTGCGGCAGGCTTTATCTCCCCCGGCGCGGCAATTCTCTTCGGCATTCTGGCCGGTGTGATCTGCTACGGCGCGATCCAGCTCGTGAAGCACCGCATGAATATCGACGACTCGCTCGATGTCTTCGCGGTCCACGGCGTCGGAGGAATCCTCGGCACCTTGCTGCTCGGCATCTTCCTCGCGCCGGAGTTTGGCGGCACCGGTTACGCCGAGGGCATGGGAATGGGCAGCCAGCTTGGCGGCCAGGCGATCTCGGTCGTCATCGTCGCGATCTGGAGCGCGATTGCGAGCGCGATCATCGCGCTGATGGTAAGCCTCGTGTTTCCGATGCGTGTTTCGAGCGATGCGGAACGCGAAGGCCTCGACATCACCAGCCACGGCGAACGCGGCTGGGAGTTCGATTGAGCCCGGCCCGCGTTCGCACGTTGCGGGTGATCAGTCGCCGGTCAGGATACGCTCGACCAGTTCCTTCACCGTCGGGGTGAAATTGTTCGAGTAGAACGGGTCCTGCTTGAAGCGGTATGCGGCATGACCGGCGAAAGCGAGGTTGTCATCCGGATCACCGCCATGGGCGATGTCCTGCAGTGTCTTCTGGATGCAGAAGCTGCGCGGATCGGCGAGGCGACCGGTGGTGTGGTCGTCATGATCCTTCCAGCTTGAGAACTGGCAGTGCGACAGGCAGCCCATGCAACCCTGCTGGTCCGCGCGGATCTGCTCGGCGCTTTCGGGCGTGGTGAATACGACCGTATTGTCAGGCGTCTTGAGCGCTTCGGTGAAGCCTTCCTGCATCCACGACTGAGCCTTGCGCTGGTCGCCGGGATGGACCCAGAAATACTTCGCCTTGCCGTGATCGGAGAGTGGGATCGTGCCCTCCTCCTCGTCACGCTTGAAGATCGGGATCTGGCGCTCCGAGCGGTGCATAAGGTCGTAGAGGAACGGCGTTTTCACAGCTGACGAGTAGAACCCGGTCGGCGAGAACTTGTGCAGCAGCACATCGCCCGGCTCGACCGTCCGCAGCATGTCCTTCCAGACCTGCGGGATCGGGCTCTCCTTCGTCAGCAGAGGCCGCGTACCGAACTGGAAAGCGATCTTGCCAAGCTCGGGATTGTCGATCCAGTCGTTCCATTCGCGCAGGAACCAGACACCGCCTGCCATGACGATGGCGGTATCTTCCGAAACGCCCTCGTTGCGCATGGTTTCGCGCAGCGCCTTGACGCGCGGATAGGGATCTTCGGGCTTGGTCGGATCCTCTGCATTGGAGAGGCCATTGTGACCGCCTGCAAGCCAGGGGTCCTCATAGACCACCGCCGCCATCAGGTCAGGCACCTTCGAATAGCTGCGCTTCCACAGCGCGCGGAAAGCGCGCGCCGAGCTGATGATTGGGAGATAGTTGACGTTGTAGCGCGCGGCGATCTCGGCGAGCTTGTAAGGCATGCCCGCACCGCAGGTAACGCCTGTGACGAGGCCGGGGCAATTCTCGAGAATGCCTTCGAGAACCTGCTGCGCGCCGCCCATTTCCCACAGCACATTGATGTTGATGGCGCCCTGGCCATTGGCAATCTCATGAGCGCGCTTGACCTGTTCGGTCCCGCCTTCGATGCCATAGCGTACGAGCTGCTCGAACCGCTCCTTGCGGGTTGCCTGCGGATAGACCTGCGGGATCGGATTGCCGTCTTCGTCATAGCTGTCGGCGTTGACCGCACTGACTGTGCCGATGCCGCCTGCAGCGGCCCATGCACCCGAACTCATGTGATTGGTCGCCGATACGCCCTTGCCGCCTTCTACTATCGGCCATACCTCACGGCCGCCATAGTTGATCGGCTGAAGTCCCTTGAACAATGAAAAGCTCCCTTAACTGCCGCGCTCCGGTGGCTGCGGCTGAATATCGGCCCCGCCCTAGCTGACTGATCGCCCGAAGCGTAGGAAAAACTGGCGCACGCTTGTGGACATGCGCCCGGAGGTATCACCCCTGAAGGGCGCAGGCTTCGATTTGTTCCGGCTCCGGTCTTTCATCCGCGCGTTCGAACCGCGCGAAATAGCCGCGGATGTCCGGTTTCTCGACGAACTCGACCAGTCGGTAGCCGACGGCCTTGAACTCGCAAGTTAGCAGAAGCGGCGGAATTCCATGCTGATCGGTGGGCCGATCCGTGTCGACAACGATTACCTGTCCACCCTGCGTCAGCGCGGGCCAGAGATGCCAGAGGAACGAATAGGGTTCGGCCACTTCGTGATACATGTGAACGAGGAAAATCCGGTCGAAACTGTCGACCGGCAATTGCGGATCGGCCGGCTTGCCGAGCTTGATCGAGACATTATCGAACCGCTCGCGTTCGATCCTCTCGCCAAGCCGCCCCAGCGCATCCCGGTCGATATCCTGAGCAAGGACGCGACCGCCCTCGCCCACCCGCTCCGCCAGGCGAACGGTATAATAGCCTTCGCCCGCCCCGATATCGGCAACGGTCATGCCGGCACTGATATCGGCGAGGTCCATTACCTTTTGCGCTTCGCCACGGCTGTCGCGCACATCCTCGGTCTGGAACTGGTTCGCGGTTATTTCGGATACCGGACGGTCCGGCATTGGAAACCGCGATGCGCTGTCGGAACGGACGATGTCCGGCACGGACGGCTCACAGGCGCTCAGCGCGAACAGGACAGCAAGGATTGCCGCCGCCCTCACTATTCGACGTCCTCCACCTCGACCTTCTCGCCGGTCACGCGCTGGGCGAGCGAAGCCGCGATAAACTCGTCAAGTGCGCCGTCGAGCACATTGTCAGGTGAGGTCGAGGTCACGCCCGTGCGGAGGTCCTTCACCATCTGATAGGGCTGGAGAACATAGCTGCGGATCTGGTGGCCCCAGCCAATATCGCTCTTTTCCTGGTACTCACCCGAGGCTGCTGCCTCGCGCTCTGCCATCTCGCGCTCGAACAGTCGCGCCTTCAGCATGTTCATGGCGGTGGCGCGGTTCTTGTGCTGGCTGCGGTCGTTCTGGCTCGCAACGACGATGCCGGTCGGCTGGTGGGTAATGCGCACAGCACTGTCGGTCGTGTTGACGTGCTGACCGCCTGCGCCGCTAGCGCGGTAGGTATCGATCTTGAGGTCGCTCTCGTTGATCTCGATCTCGATGTTGTCATCGATTACGGGATAGACCCAGACCGAGCTGAAACTGGTGTGTCGCCGCGCAGAGCTGTCATAGGGGCTTATGCGGACGAGGCGGTGAACACCGCTTTCGGTCTTGGCATAGCCGTAGGCGTTCTCGCCCTTGACCAGCAGCGTAGCCGACTTGATCCCCGCCTGATCGCCGGCCTGGTATTCGACCGTCTCGACCTTGAAGCCTTTCCGCTCGGCCCAGCGGCCATACATCCGGAAAAGCATTTCGGCCCAGTCCTGGCTTTCGGTCCCGCCTGCGCCTGCGTGGATCTCGATATAGGTGTCATTGCCGTCGGCCTCACCGGAAAGCAGCGCCTGAACCTTGTCGGCATCGGCACGTTCGGCCAATCTTTCGAGGCTCTTGAGGCCATCCTCGACAACGCTTTCCTCGCCTTCAGCCTCGCCCATCTCCACGAACTCGATCGCATCGCCCATTTCGGCGGAAATCTCGTTCACGGTGTTGATCGCGCTTTCGAGCTGTTTCTGTTCACGGCTGACCGCCTGTGCCTCCTTGGGATTGTCCCAAAGAGTTGGATCCTGCACGCGCGCATTCAACTCGTCGAGGCGGCGCAGCGCCACTTCCCAGTCAAGCGACTGGCGCACCAGCGCAAGTGCGGCTTCGATACGATCAATCTGGGCCTGCCCTTCGGCACGCATAAATTATCCTTCAGTCAATTTCGCTGCCCGCTTAGCGGACAGCATGCGATTGTAAAGAAACGAGGGCGATCGTCCCGCGGATAGCTCAGTCGGCCAGCGCCTTTACCGCCGCCAGCGTCTTGGAGACATGATCGCGATAATCCATGTCCGAATGGACCATCACGATCCGGCCATCTTGCGCGATGACATAGCTTGTTCGGCTGGTGACCCCGGTGTCCTTGCCGTCACGAACAAGCGCCACGTCATAAGCCTCGATGAGCTTGGGATTGGCGACGCCCACTGCGAAGGCATCGCGGCATTCTTCGCGGCTGAACCGCTTGAGCGTTTCGATGTCGTCATTCGACATGCCGACAACGCTTGCCCCCGCCTTGCGAAACTCGGGCATTGCCTCGGCAAAGGCGTTTGCCTCCAGCGTGCACCCCTTGGTGAAAGCCTTGGGATAGAAATAGAGCACGACCGGCCCCTTCGCGAGCGCGGTACGCAGGTTGAAGCCGAAGCTTTGCCCGGCGAGCGCCGCCTGCGTCGAAAAGACAGGTGCCTTGGCTCCTTTGGGCAGCTCGGCCCAAGCGGGTGCGGCAAACATCGAGGATGCTGCCAGTGCCAGCGCGATACTCTTGAATGTCCTGCTCATATCAACCTCTCTTTCGCACGGGATTGCGCGCGTCAGTAAATGCCGCCCTGATCTTCGACGAAATCGGCGGGTTCGCCATCGCCATCGGTCACGACGACCTGCTGCTCGCCTGCGCCCTGCCTGCCGGACCGAATGAGAGCGAGGATTTCTTCTCGCTTTGCCGCAATCGCATCCTGACGCGTGGCGCGCGGTGGCTCGGTATCGGGTTTGAATGCCTCCCATATGATCGAGGCCCGGGGATCATCGCTCGGCGTTCCGTCAAACACGCGCTTGCCGGAGAGGCGATCGATCCGGACCATCCGCACGCCCGGAGGCGCGACGGCGGGCTCATCAGCCCACTTATCCTTGGTCGCCTGGACGAACTCCTTAAAAATCGGCGCGGCGGTATTGCCGCCCTGCACCCATCCGCCGAGATTGCGCGGCTGATCGTGCCCGACATAGACACCGGCGACAATCTCGGGAGAGCCACCCACGAACCATGCGTTGGTCGGACCCGAAGTCGTACCGGTCTTGCCGAACAGCGGCAATTCCAGATCGCGCAGACGGGTTGCGGTTCCGCGGGTTACCACGCCTTCGAGCATATGGACGACCTGATAGGCCGTACGGGGGTCGAGCACCTGTTTGCCCATCGGGCCGAAGCGCGGCATCGGCTGGCCGTCCCATTGCGGCATGTTGCAGCCGTCGCATTTACGCTTGTCGGCGCGCCAGATGACCTTGCCCCGGCGATCCTGCACATAATCGATGACGGTCGGTTGATGCAGCCGGCCGTGGTTGGCTAGCGCAGCATAGGCATTCACCATTTTCTCTACCGTTGTATCGCCTGCGCCCAGCGCAAAGGCGGGATAGGGCTGGTATGATCCGATGCCGACCTTCTCGAAGGTTTCGATTACGGCGGGCATTCCGGCGTCCATCGCGACGTGAACGGTCATGAGGTTGCGAGACTGTTCGAGACCCCAGCGCATGGTGTGCGTGCCGCCTCCCCCGCCGCCAAAGTTGCGGAAGCATTTTTCGCCCAGGTTCGCACCTTGGTAATAGCAGAATGTCTGGTCGGGAACTTCGCTGGCCGGGGTCATGCCATTGTCGAGACCCGTTGCGTAAACGAAGGGCTTGATGGTCGACCCGGGCTGCCGCTGCGCCTGCGTGGCGCGATTGAAATCGCTCAGCCGATGATCGAAACCGCCCTGCATCGCAAGGATGCGACCGGTTTGCACGGACTCGGCAAGGAAGCCTCCCGAGACCTCGGGGATGGTCCGCACGCGGTAACCCGAACCACTTGGAGATACGGCAATGACATCGCCTACCTTGAGCGCATCGGGAAGGCCGCTGAGCGGTGCCTCGTCACCGTTGGAAAAACCGATCGTCGCGCTTGAGCCGGAACGCTGCGTCACGACGCCAACGCGCCAATCCTTGTAGCGCACACCAAGATAGGAGCTGGCAAGCTGGCTCGCCCAGTTCCCCTCGCTGACGTCGATCGTGGCGATCGGGCCGGTCCAGCCCCTGTTGCCGTGATAGCGGAGCAGGCCGGCGCGCAAGGCTTCGCGTCCCGCTTCCTGCAGTTCGGTGTCGAGCGAAGTGCGAACCCACAGACCGCCGGCGTAGACGCTATTGGGGCTTTCTTCCGCGGTTTCGCCGAACTGGTCGATCAATTGGCGGCGCACTTCTTCGAGAAAGTAGCCGGCATCGGCCGAGCGTTCCTGCCGCTGGGTGACGAGACCAAGCGGCTTTGCCTGCGCAGCGCGCATCTGCTGTTCGTTGATGAAGCCATTGTCTTCCATCTGGCGCAGCGCAAAATTGCGGCGCTCGATCGCCAGCGCCTCGTTCGCCTTGCGGCCGTAACGCTCTGGCGCCTTGGGCAGGATGGAGAGGAACGCCATCTCATGCAGGTCGAGATCGGCGACGTCCTTGTCGAAATAGGCACGCGCAGCTGCCTGGACACCGAAGCTGCGGCGACCCAGTGGGATTTCGTTGAGATAGAGTTCGAGGATTTCCTGCTTGTCGAGCACACCCTCGATACGCCGTGCGAGGATCATTTCCTTGAGCTTGCGCGTGACCGAATACTCGTCGCCCAACAGGAGGTTCTTTGCCACCTGTTGGGTGATCGTCGAGCCACCAACTGCGCGCTCGCCGGAACCGAACTTGCTGACATAGTCGACCACGGCATTTGCGGTGCCGGTCAGATCGACCCCGCCATGGCTGAAGAACGTCTCATCCTCGACCGCGAGGAAGGCTTCGATCAATTGCTCGGGAAAATCACGATATTGCAGCTGCACGCGCCGTTCGCGAGCGTAGGAATGGACGATTTCGCCATCGATCCCGCGCACGACGGACGGAAGCGGTGTCTCGTATTCGAGCAGCGATTCAGCATCCGGCAAGCCTCGCGCAAGCAGCGCCCACGCAATGATCCAGACGAGCAGCGACACACCCACCAGCGCTGCGCCCCAGCGGAACAGGCGGCGCTCGCGCCAATTGTCGCGGAACCACGCGAGGGCCCGGGAGCTGTCACGCTTCACGCGATAGCGCACATATTCGATTGTCGATTGGTCTTCCATGATCTGGGTGGGGCCTTAGCACGGGGATTTGTCGCTACGCTAGCGCGATTGCGCTGAACGGTTTCCGAACGATCAGCCCTGCGACCGGCGCGCGAAATAGATGCGGATGGCTCGCGCCATCGTTTCGGCAAATTCTTGACGCCATTCCTCGGAAGTAAGCCGCTGCGCCTCTTCGGGATTGGTCACGAAGCCCGATTCGAACAGGACCGATGGCATGTCGGGCGCGCGCAACACGGCAAGAGCCGCGGAGCGCTTCGGACTGGGATGAAACGCCAATCGCCCCTCCCCCTCGCGCAAGATGAGCGAGGCGAACTCGTTGGATTGTTCCTGCGACCTGCGCTGCGACAATTCCACGAGGATCGAGCTTACTTCCTCGCTCTGCCCCTCGATCGATATGCCGTTGAGGCGGTCCGCATCGTTCTCGCGCGCTGCAAATCTTGCCGCTGCCTGCGACGATGCCCTGTTCGAAAGAGTGTAGATGCTCGCCCCGCCGACGTCGCTCTTCTCGCCAGCTGAATCCGCGTGAATGGAGAGGAAGAGATCGGCATCCATTCGCCGCGCTATCTCGGGCCGCTCTCCAAGCACCAGAAGCCGATCGTCGCTGCGGGTCAGTGCGATGCGCGTACCGCCCTGTTCGAGCAGTTCGTCACGCAGCGCGAGAGCTAACGCCAAGGTAATATCCTTCTCGCGCACACCCTGGCCCACTGCACCCGGATCGCGGCCGCCGTGCCCGGCATCGATTACGACGAGCGGGCGCGACGGATCATCGGGGCCCAGCACATTGGGCAGCGCAACGCGTTCTGCGGTGTCGGGCATTAACAGCCGCAGCACATATTCTCGCCCCAAAGCCGGCACCGATAGCTTCGTCCCTGTAGCGGCAAGCCCGGCGAACAGCAGCACCGGCAGCAGCACGATCAGCAGGATATGTGCGCGAAGCGTCATGACCGCATTTGGTTACGTTGTTGCGCAGGACAAACGCAATATGGTTGCGAGGCGTAATACACGATGCTAGCAGGACAAACCGGTAACGAGTTTGCCCGTTTGCACAGTTTTTACTTGCTGCGGCTATTCCTACCGAAGCCTCGGGAAACAATTTCCCAGGGCCCCGTAACAGGTTGATGCAGTGACGCGACGTTCCTCCCCGCAATTCCAGCAGCAGCGCTTGTCGCGCGCGGCGGATTACGCGGGCCGGACGGCACAATGGATGTGCAGTCTCGCCCCTGCAGACACGAAGCTTTCCTCCCCGTCGTTAATCTTCGGGGATATCCTCACATCAAAATATGCCGCGGGCGCAACGCTCCCGCCAGGCAATCATATAGACGCGCCGCCCACTCGGGATGAAACTCCCTTGCGAAGCGGCGCCTGGAGACAATTACATGGCAACGCGCATGCTAATCGACGCGCGCCACTCGGAAGAGACCCGGGTAGCGGTGCTCAAAGGCAACCGGATCGACGAATTTGATTTCGAATCTGCTGAACACAAGCAGATCAAAGGAAATATCTACCTCGCCAAGGTAACCCGAGTAGAACCATCGCTGCAGGCGGCATTCGTCGATTTTGGCGGCAATCGCCACGGCTTCCTCGCCTTCAACGAAATCCACCCCGATTACTACCAGATCCCTCATGAGGATCGCGCAAGACTGCTCGCCGAAGAGGCAGAAGCGGCTGAAGAAGAAGCGCGTCTGCGCGCCGAAGAAGAAGATCGCGGCGAAATTCCCGGCGATGAATACGATGCCGATGATGAAGAATCGGCCGAGGCGCTGGCAGAAGACCTCGCCGAGGACGGGGTCGAGGAAATCGACACCAGCGAGAAGGACAAGGTCGCAACCATCGAAGACGGACATGTCGATGGGAATGGCGATGAAGATGATGACGACGAAGATGATGATGATTCTGACTCCTCGGACGATGACAACAATCAAGGTCGTGGCCGGCGTGGGCGCGGTCGCCGGCGCCAAGGCGCCAAGAACAAGGGCGGTCGTTCGCGCTCCAAGGAAGTCGACGAAGTCCGCGCAAAGCGCATGGCGCTGCGTCGCCGCTACAAGATTCAGGACGTTATTCAGCGCCGCCAGGTACTGCTCGTCCAGGTCGTGAAGGAAGAACGCGGCAACAAGGGTGCCGCGCTGACCACTTATCTCAGCCTCGCCGGGCGTTACACCGTGCTCATGCCGAACTCGTCGCATGGCGGCGGGATCAGTCGCAAGATCAACTCCGCCAGCGACCGCAAGCGGTTGAAGCAGGTCGTCTCCGACCTCAAGCTGCCCAAGACGATGGGCCTGATCGTTCGTACGGCGGGCCTCAGCCGCACCAAGACCGAGATCAAGCGCGATTTCGATTACCTTGCGCGGCTGTGGGACGAAATACGCGAGAAGACTCTGTCCTCCACCGCCCCTGCACTGATCCACTCGGACAGCGACCTGATCAAACGTGCGATCCGCGACATCTACAATCGCGACATCGAGGAAGTCGTGGTCGAGGGTGAGGAAGGTTATAAGTCTGCCAAGCAGTTCATGAAGCTGCTGATGCCGAGCCATGCCCGAAGGGTGAAAGCCTATTCGGACCCGGTTCCGCTGTTCCAGCGGTATGGCGCGGAGGACCAGTTGCGGGCCATGTATGACCCGATGGTCCAGCTCAAATCGGGCGGCTATCTGATCATTAACCCGACCGAGGCGTTGGTTTCGATCGACATCAACTCCGGCCGTTCGACCAAGGAACACGGGATCGAGCAGACCGCGCTCCACACCAATCTCGAAGCAGCGCGAGAAATTGCACGCCAGCTGCGCCTGCGCGACATGGCGGGCCTCGTGGTGATCGACTTCATCGACATGGAATACAATTCCAACGTCCGGAAGGTCGAGCGCGCGATGAAGGACGCGCTCAAGACCGACCGCGCGCGGATCCAGGTCGGCCGCATTTCGGGCTTCGGCCTCATGGAAATGAGCCGCCAGCGTCTGCGCACGGGCGTGCTCGAAGCGACGACACGCGAATGTCCTCACTGCGACGGGACCGGTCTCGTCCGCACCGCCTCCTCGGCCGGACTTTCGGCCCTGCGTCTTATCGAGGACGAGGCGGCCAAGGGCAAAGGCACGATCATCAAGCTGGGTGCGAGCACCGAAGCGGCGATCTATCTGCTCAACGAAAAGCGCAACGATCTCGTGGAGATCGAGCAGCGCTATGGCGTCACCGTGGAAGTATGCCCGGAAGGCGAAGACGAAGGCGCCAAGATGAGCGTTTCGAGTGCGGGGCCCCGCCCCTCCGAAGCGCCGAAGTTCGATCCGATTGTCGATGATGATGACGATGACGACATCCTCGACGACGAGGATGAGAATGAGACCGACGCCGACACAGACAATGATGACGACGATGCACCGAAGAAGAAGCGTCGCCGCCGCCGTCGTGGCGGCCGAGGTCGCGGGAAGAAGCGCCAGGACGATCAATCGCAGGAAGGAGAGGACAACGACAGCAACCAGTCAACGGAGGACTCCGAGGAATCTCCCGGTGATGGTGATGACGATCAGCCGAAGAAAAAACGCCGCAGCCGCGGTGGACGCCGCCGGAAGAAGAAAGACGACGGCGAAGCGGTGAGCAAGTCCGACGCCGAGAACCTCGAAGAGGTTTCGGAACAGGTGGTCGAGGACATGCCGGTCGTCGCCGGTCCCGATGACGCACCGGAAACCGCCGAAGAGATGGCTGAGGAGAAGCCGAAGAAGAAGCGCGCTCCCCGCAAGAAAAAGGCTGACGCGACTTCGGAAGCCGATGCCGATGCCGATGCCGATGCGGATAAAACTGCGGAGGAAAAGCCGAAGAAAAAGCGCGCGCCGCGGAAAAAGAAATCCGATGATGCGACCGACGAGGTCGCCAAGCAGGATGCGGCAGCACCATCTGAAGAGCCAAAGCCGAAGCGCAAATCGCCGGCCAAGTCGAAACCCAAGGAATCTCCCGCGGAAGAAACCAAAGCAGCGGAAGCATCCAACGACGACGGTTCAGGCGACGCATCCCCCACGACAGCGGATGACGGCAAACCACGCCGCGGTTGGTGGCAGCGTACGTTTGGTGAGTAATGCGCCGGTTATGTGAGTCGATGGCGCGCGGCGCAGTGTGGCTTCAGGCCCCTGCTCTGCGCGCCACACCCCACTCGTTCCAACTGGCAAACCTGGGCGCCTTCGGGAGATAGCCCTGCCCCAGCGGTTCCACATCGAAACCCGCGCTGCGAAGCGCGGCCCCGATCGGACGCGTCAGGTGGCAGCCGCCAGCCATGCGCTTCCAGATCGGCTCGATCCGATCCTGCCATTTTGCAACATCGGTGTCGGGTGCACGCCCGTGCTCGAGAAAGAGGAGCTTTCCACCCGGCTTCAAAATGCGGCGCATTTCCTTCATTACCCTCGCCGGGTCTTCCACCGAGCACAGCGTAAAAGTGCACACAACCGTGTCGAAGCGGCTGTCGGCAAAGGGAATATCCTCCCCTGCTCCCTGCTTGATGTCGGCACGCAGCCCCTTGGCGCGGGCGCGTTCGCGTGCGGCATCGAGCAACCCGCCATGCGGATCGATACCGGAAAAGCTGGAAACCAGACTGGTCTGGTAAAATTGCTGATTGAGTCCGCCGCCACAGCCAAGCTCGAAAACATCGCCTGAAGCCAGCGGCACCAATTGCGAGCGCCGCTTCATGATCTGACCCTGACTACAAGCCATGGTGACCAGTTTCGGCATCACATGCGCGTCATACCAACTCTGTAATCCCATCGGGCATCCTCTGCCAGATCAACCATCCTGCAACTTTCTAGCGCGAAAATGCCCTCTGGGAACGCCAAAAAGGATCAGGGTCGGTAAGAGCTGATCGCTTTGGCGATCTGAGCCATGTCCGTTGAAAGCCGGTCGGCAAGCGCATCATCGTCAAGCATGGCGAAACTCGCGAACTGTGGCATCGACATACCGATACGCAATGTGCCGCCCCATTCGCCATCCTTGCGTACACTTTTGACCGGTTGACCCAGACGCAGGCCACTCAAAGCCAACTCGCGGTGGCACTTTTGTGCATCGGCAAAGGTCGCAAGGCCTGGCAGGCTGCTGACATCCACCGTCGCCAGGGTTTGCATTTCTATCGGGTGTTCGGCGGGCTCGCCAATCTCACCGGCCGCATGCGGTGCCACCAGCGACAGGCCGAGCGGTGCGAGGATCTGATCCTCGAGCGCTTGCGAGAACGCCGCGATGATCCGTTCGATCTGCGCCAAGGGCAGCTTCTGAAATCGCTCGAGCTCGAAAACGGAGGCTTCGTAGCGAAGCGCAAGCGAGATGTTCTCGCTATCGTTCAGGCTCTCGCAGCCAGCCCAGTGCGCCGGAAACTCCGCTCTCCGGAAAATGCGCGCAAATCCCTCAGGTAGCTTAGCCGCGTTTTGTACCGCCTCCCTGCGCATCAGGGCAAAGCCGTTGAACGGAGGGCCGCCCATGAACTTCGATCCGGTCAGGAATACTATGGCATCGCGATCGAGATAGTCATGCAAGGCTTCTGTCGTGATCCGTGCCTGGCAGGCATCGATCACGAAGGTCGTATTATCGGAATAGCGCTGTTGCAGAGCATCCATCTGCACGATGTCAGGCAAAATCAGTCCGGTCTTGGAGCCATGCACGACATGGATGAGCGCATGCCTTCCCGCCATTTGCGCGATCGTGATTTCCTGCTCGATCGCCTGCGCAATCTGTACACTCGATCTGGCGAGCCCGTAGCCGCAACGCACCGGGACATCGGCAAGGCTGATCGAGGCGAAACCTTCGACTTCCTGTCCCACCTCGCTTGCGAGGCCCAGCGCGGTCTCGCTGGCGAAATAGCAACCGTGGGCCGAATGGATGCAGCCGCTACCGACCTCGTCCGCACCCAAAAGGATATTGTGCACGCCGCCCGATGCTTTTTCCTGCACTGCGGCAAGCGCTACATATTCGAGATCGGTTCCGGATGGCGCGAATACCACCTCAATGTCGGAGCCGAGTCGATAAGCTGCACGGATTCGCGCGCGTATCTGTTCGAGCCAAGCAG
The DNA here is from genome assembly GCF_900177715.1 of Altererythrobacter xiamenensis. Taxonomy (GTDB): domain Bacteria; phylum Pseudomonadota; class Alphaproteobacteria; order Sphingomonadales; family Sphingomonadaceae; genus Erythrobacter; species Erythrobacter xiamenensis. Next base: position 716,680 of record NZ_FXWG01000003.1, read on the forward strand.
AATATTCTGGAAAACCCTCTGCCTGCATCGCCAAGAGATGCGCAAAGGCGTCAGGCGACAAGTCGTTGGCGGTCGACGATGCATATGCCAGCGTCTTGCGCGGATAAGGCGCTGAGAAATAACGGTTGAGCCCCGACACCGGATCGAGCGTGATGCGTGCATCCCCACCGCATGAGAGAGCCTCGATCAGCTCAACCGCCTCGACAGATGCATCGACACTCCCCGCTAAATCGGGGAATATTGCGATTCTGGTGCTCATTACGTCTCGTTTCTCTTGGCGACCTTCGCGCGCCGCTTTATGGGCCTGCGCCAATTATGGAAAGGCCCAACCTCGTGCAATTCACCCATTCGCCCCTGGTGCTCGACGAAGCGACCAAGCGCGACACCCACATCCTGTTTATCGCAAAGAACGCGCTGTGGGACGGCACGGGCAGCCCTGAAGACGGCAATCACGCCAAATACCATCGCGAAATGCGCCAGGTGCTGGAGGGGCTCGGCCTGAACCTCACCATCGGCAACCGGTTCGAACATCTGCTCGAAGATCCGAATTTCGATTTCGTCTTCCCGCTCCTCAATCGCGCCGGCTTCTTCAATTCGGAGATGTTCGGCCCCCTGCTGTGCGAACGCGCGGGCATTCCCTATCTCGGCGCAAGTCCGATCCTGCGCGGCCTGTCGGACGATAAACACCTCGCCAAGCATATGGTGCGCGAGGCCGGGGTGCCGACGGCCCCTTGGGCAATATACCGCAAGGGCGCGCCGATCGATCCGGCGAAGTGCCCGCAGGGCGAGCGCTACGTGGTCAAGCCAAACGCATCCTCAGCCAGTTGGGGCGTCAACGATGCGACTGATTGGGACAGCGTTCTCGAAGCGGTGAACAGCGTCCATGCGCTCGGTCACGATGCATTGGTCGAGCCCTTCATCGATGGCAGCGATGTCGAGGTTCCGGTCGTCACCATCAATGGCGAACCCATGATCCTTCCGATGATGATCTTCCGCCAGGCCGATCCGTCGCACCTGCGGACATACCAGGAGAAGCGCGACCTGGTGGACCGCAGCCAGAAATACTCGCTCGACCCGTTCGAGAACGAGGACATGATCGCGACCATTGCCGAATACACGCGCAAGGCGATGCAGGAGTATCGCCCGTTCGATTACGGTCGCTTCGAGTTCCGGGTCAACGAAGAGACCGGCGAGGTGACCTTCCTCGAGCTCAATCTGAACTGCAATCTGTGGTCGGAAAAGGTCTTCGGTCGTGCCGCTAAACTGGCTGGCTGGACGCAAGATCAGTTGATCGAGACGATCCTCGCCGAGAGCCTGCGCCGCAACGGCCTGACGAAGGGCTAGTGGGTCTCGACCGGCGGTTTCGTCGAACCGAGAAGTGTTAGCAGCGCTGCGATAACGTCATCGGCAGGGCGCGGCTTGGCTATCACGGGAGCATCGATAGCACGAAGCGACTCGCCGACCCTATCGAGGTCGCCCGTGTGCAGGATGAACGGGATTTTCCGTTCCGACAGGCAATCTGCCGTCTTCCTGCAGGTTTCCCCGCCGCCAAGGCTCACATCGAGGATAGCACCTTCGATGTTCGATTGTTCGATGCATGAAATTGCTTCGGAATTGTCGATGGTCGTTACAGCGGCATAGCCTGCGTCTTCGAAAGCCATCTTGAGATCCATCGCGATCAATGGCTCGTCTTCGAGAATTAGAAATGTCTGCATTAGGTGGCCTATCTACTGCCGATCGGCACGGTAATTACCGCGCGCAATCCGGCCGGATTCCATTCTCGCTCCAAGGTGCCTCGCGAATGGGACAAGAGGGTATCGGCAATGTCGAAACCTGTACCACCGGGATCCGGCTCGCCCTTGATCGGCGGTCCGCCATTCTCAACCCATTCGATCTCCAGTGAATTGCGATCGAATTTGTCTTTGCGGTGGACCCAGGAAACTTCGACCACCCCGTTTTCATTGGACAGCGCGCCGTATTTGGTAGCGTTGGCCGCAAGCTCGTGCAGGGCCAATCCGATCGCCGAGATAGCGTTTGGCTCTGTACGTACGCCATTGCCGTTGAACTTTATGCGATCGCCTTCCGGATCGTAGGGTGCGAGCACAGCGCGAATCGCCTGGCCGACCTGGATCGTCCCGAGCACGGCATCATCAAGCGTCGGCTCGTAAGAACGCCCCAGCGCCTGGACCCGGTCGTTGATCTTGTTGGCAACGTTTTTCGCATCCATCGAGCGGCCGGTGATGTTCACGATGCCGCCGATAACGGCGAAGACGTTTTTCATGCGGTGCGAAATTTCACGTGCCAGCGCCTTCGCATGGCGTTCCTCTGCACGGGATTGGTGAATGTCGGTGACGTCCCATTGGCTACCGAAGAAGTAAGTGAGGTTGCCTTCTGCATCATAAATCGGGCCGAGGTGAAGCGTGTTCCAGAAGCTGGAACCGTCTTTCCGATAATTCAGAATTTCGACCACGACGACGTCTTCCTCCTGGATCGCCTCGCGGATCTTGGTGACTTGTCGTTGGTCGGTATCCGGACCCTGCAGGAAGCGGCAGTTTCGACCGATGATTTCTTCGCGGCGATACCCGGTGAGTTGCTCGAACGCCTCGTTGCAGAAGATGATGGGGTCGTCAGGCAGCCGTGGATCCGTCAGACAGACCGCCATGCGCGTCTGCGCCATGGCCTGCTCGAAAAGCAGACCACTCGCGCCTTCGAAGCCCATTCTCGTGCCCTGATTGGGGTGTATGGGACGATGGGCCTGGCCCGATCCTCTCAGACCACCCCTGCTGTCGTCGCTGCTACTCATCGAACTCTGTTTCCTGACCGACCCTTTTTTTGGACCTTCACAAAACGCCCAATTCGCAATCTGGGTCCCGGGATTTCCAAAAATCACTCCTTCAGGGCGTCCGCGAAAAAAGGTCACTTGGGCGAGCCAAGCGACCTTAGATTATTTTCGATTACGGCCACATCGGGACAATAAAAATGTGCGAACGCTCAGGCGGGAATTTCCTCGCCTTTCCAATCGAAGCACTTGCCGCTGTCTGTCGGGGTCAAGGCTGAAATAACATCGAGCAAATGGTTGGCAGACCGTTCGGGCGTGAAGAGCTGGCTTTCGGGGACGTTGCCCTGAAATGGCTCCGAGAGCCGCGTGTCTACGGTCCCCGGATGGAGACCCACCACTGTGGCTTGCTCATGGGTACGGCCCAACTCGATCGCATAGTTGCGGATGAGCATATTCAGCGCCGCCTTCGAGGCGCGATAGCTATGCCAACCGCCAAGACGGTTGTCGGAGATCGAACCGACGCGGGCGGAGAGAGCTGCAAAAACACTGCGTCGGTTGCGCGGGAAAAGCGGTAGCATGTGCTTTGCGACCAGCGCAGGTCCGACCGTGTTGAGCATGAGCGTGCGAGCCATGACCTCAGGCTCGATCTGCTTGAAGCTCTTTTCCGGCCCGCTGCCGTCGTCCAGCGTCAGAACGCCAGTCGCCACGATCACCAGAGCTGGAGGGTTCTCACCCATGCCCTCTACGGCATCGGCGATGCTGGCGGGATCATCATAATCGAAGCGGAAAGGAATGATCCCATCGCTTTCCAGCGCAGCCCCGCTACGCGATCCGGCATGGATTTTCGACACGCCGCCGGCGGCCAGCCCTTCGACCAGTGCTTTGCCAATGCCGCCGCTTGCCCCGAAGACCGCCGCGCAGCTGAAATCCTGTCCTATATCGCCCATCACCGGTAGAGCGCCGGACATGGCCAACAGGTTCCCGCTCGCTCTTTCCTTGCCGCGCTTCGCATATGCTCCTCATTTCTTTTGCCAGAACTGCGTTCCATGTGTTCCATCCAGTAGGACTTGTGTTGCACAATTGGCCACAAACACACGCTTTCCCGCCCTTGTGCCATGCGGCGAAATCGTTAGATAGGCACCAGCAATTTACCCGGGAAACCAAGCGATATGGCCACTTTCACCCTCCCCAAGAACTCGAAGATCACGGGCAAGACCCGCGAGCATAGGGCGGAAGGCGCTGGCCGCATAAAGAAGTTCAAGATCTATCGCTTTGATCCCGACAGCGGAGAGAATCCGCGGTACGACACGTTCGAGCTCGACCTCGATAATTGCGGGCCGATGGTTCTCGACGCACTGTTCAAGATCAAGAACGAAGTCGATCCGACGCTGACCTTCCGTCGTTCTTGCCGCGAGGGGATCTGCGGATCCTGCGCGATGAACATGAACGGCAAGAACGGTCTCGCCTGCACCACGGCGATCGAAGATCTAAAGGGCGAGATTCGCATCACGCCGCTTCCGCATATGGACGTGATCAAGGATCTCGTGCCCGACTTCACGCATTTCTACGCGCAATACGCCTCGATCCGTCCCTGGCTGCAGACCGTCAGCCCGACGCCGAGCGGCAAGGAACGGCTGCAGTCGCCCGAACAGCGCGAGAAGCTCGACGGGCTGTATGAGTGCATCCTGTGCGCCTGCTGCTCGACCAGTTGCCCGAGCTATTGGTGGAATAGCGACAAGTTTCTTGGCCCGGCGATCCTGCTTCAGGCCTATCGCTGGCTGGCCGACAGCCGCGACGAAATGACCGGCGAACGGCTCGACCAGCTGGAAGACCCCTTCCGCCTCTATCGTTGCCACACGATCATGAACTGCGCGAATGTCTGCCCGAAGGGTCTCTCGCCCGCCAAGGCGATCGCCGAGACGAAGAAGATGATGGCCGAGCGTCAGATCTGATCCCTTGATGGCGCTGAAAGACGACGTATTCGAGCACGGGCCCGATCCGGACAACCCCGGCTGGAATCACTGGAACCTGAAGGACGACACGCTGTTTAATGGCGCGGTGATGGGTAAGCTCATCACCCGGCGTGAAGGTGACAAGTGTCGCTTGCGGATGTTCCCGGAACGCAAGCATGAGAACCTTCAGGGCATCATTCATGGCGCGATCTCGCTCGCGTTGATCGACATATCGCTCTTCACGACCATGCATGTGGTCGGGAGCGGTAATGCCGGACCTTCTGTCACGCTGGAGCTTTCGACGCAGTTCATCGGCGGGGGTGACCCGAAGAAGCCGCTCGATGCGGTGACCGAGATCACGCGCGAGACCGGCAAGCTCGTGTTCGTGCGCGGCGAAGTGGTGCAGGAAGACGAAACGATCTGCGCCTACAGCGGCATCATCCGCAAGTTTCCGCCGCGCCCGCTCAACGCATGAGCGGAGTGCTGGCCCGCTACGAGCGGCTGGTCGAAGCCGGTGAGCTACGGCCCGATCCCGACCAGCGCAAAGCGGCCGAACGTCTCAACCAGCTGCAGAAAGAACTGGAAGCCGAAACATCGGGAGGGCTTCTCTCGCAGCTCTTCGCGCGCAAGCAATCGAACCCGCGCGGGGTCTACATGTGGGGCGGCGTCGGTCGCGGCAAATCGATGCTAATGGACCTGTTCGTCGAGACCTTGGGGATCGACGAGAAGCGGCGCGTCCATTTTCACGAATTCATGCTCGAGGTGGACCAGCGCATGCGCGCCTGGCGCGAAGCCGATCCGGGCGATCCCATCGCCAAGACGGCGCGCGACATTGCAGAGGGCGTCCGCTGCCTCGCCTTTGACGAGATGGTTGTCACCAATACGGCCGACGCAGCGATCATGGCGCGGCTTTTCACCGCACTCATGGTCGATCATTCGGTGACCGTGGTCACCACCAGCAACCGGCCACCGAAGGACCTCTACAAGGACGGTCTCAATCGCTCGCTATTCCTGCCATTCATCGATCTGGTCGAAGCCGAACTCGACGTCCTCGCGCTCGATGGGCCGGTTGACTACAGGCTCGACCGGTTGGGTGATATCGAAAGCTGGCACACCCCGCTCGGTGATGCGGCAACCCGGCAGGTGCGCGAAGCGTTCTTCCGTCTGACCGACTACAAGCCCGAGGACGCCGACCATGTGCCGAGCGGGGAATTGGAGCTAGGCGGGGGACGAACGCTCTTCGTGCCCAAGAGCCTCAAAGGCGTGGCAGTCTTCAGCTTCAAGCGCCTCTGCGGTCAGAACCGGGGATCGTCCGACTACCTCGCGATCGCCCGCAGCTATCACACCGTGATCCTCGTAGGCATCCCGCAGATGGGCCCCGACATGCGCAATGAAGCAATCCGCTTTACCAAGCTGATCGATGCGCTCTACGAGATGAAGGTCAAGCTTTTCGCGACCGCCGATGCCGAGCCCGAAGAGCTGTATCAGGCGGGCGACGGAAGTTTCGAGTTCGAACGCACCGCAAGCCGCCTCAGGGAAATGCAGAGCGACGAGTACATGGCGCGCGGCCACGGCGCGGGTTAACTGGCCGCAAGCGCTTCAGGCAGCAGCCATTCTCTCGGCCAGGCGCGCCTGGGCGGAAACAAGACGGTTCATCACCTTGAGATCCTGCTCACGCAGTTGCAGCGCGGTATCGGCCCACAGTTCCGTGATGCGATTGAGTTCTTCCAGTTCCAGCCCCCAGACATGCTTCATCGCCTTGCGCGAGCCGACCAGGCCGGCATGGCGGCGCTCGGATTTCTTGATGAAGTCGCGGCAGGCATTCACACCGTCGCCAGGTTCGGCGAGATGGTGAACGATGCCGAGGTCGTACATTTGTTCGGCGGTGAAGGTCTCGTTCGACACGATCAGACGATCAGCCATCGCGCTGCCGATCTTCCGCGAAAGCAGAGCATGTGCCCCCATCCCCGGGAAAAGACCGAACATCACTTCAGGCAATCCGAAAGTCGCAGTGCGTTCGGCGACGATGTAATCGAACGAAAGCAGCGCTTCGAAGCCGCCACCGAGCGCCGCGCCCTGCACCAGACCGATGGTCAGCATCGGAATGCCGAGCGTGTTGATGTTGCGATGGAGAATAGCGCAGCACCGATGGCCGTACTCGACCAGCGAATCGCGATCGCCCTTGCGAATGAGGGACTGGAACAAGTCCAGATCGCCGCCGAAACAGAACACATCCTGCGCCCTGCTGCCCAGGACGAGGTACCGCAAGGGCACACCACCCTCTCCGAAGCCTTGCGTTATGATGCTCTGCCAGCTTTCGAAATCGTGCAGCATGGACGGCGTAAAGCTCGGCCGGCCTTCCGGATTCATGAAAGTCCACAAGGTATTCGAAGCGTCCTCGTACAGGACGTCGAGCTCCTTGAGCTGAAATAGTTCTGCCGGAATTGTCGCGTGCAGCGCACTTTCCGCGAAGATTTCTTCCTCGCTCGACAAGGGAATGGCTCTGCTTACCGCACCATCCATTACTAGCGCCCCCAGGTCACTGAACCGGCTAGCTGATTACTAGTCAGGGTCAGAAAATCTCAAAAACCAATTCCCGCTGAACCGAATCTTGGCCTTCAGGCGCTTGCTTTGCAAATATAATTTTACATTTTAACGATAGCCGAGTCCCTGATCGGGACATCGCAGGGCCCTGTTGTGGCTAATCTACCACAGGCCATTCATTCACTGATTGCGAGACCCGACAGGGATTTTTCGAGCATGATCAATTGCCACAAGGTTCTGGAATTGTCCTGCTTTCCGGCAATATGCGCCTCGGCCAGATCGCTTATCCGGCGCGCGTCGAACCAGCCGGTTTGCGCCACCATTTCGCTTTTCGCGATGGCACGGGCACTATTTGCGAGCGGCCCGCGCAACCATTGCGCGATTGGCGTAACAAAGCCCTGTTTCGGTCGATAGAGTATGTCGTCGGGCAGATATCGCTCCATGCTCTTCTTGAGCAGATACTTGCCTGTGCTTCTCCTCACCCGCATCCGGTCGGGCAGGCTCGCCGCGAACTCGATCAAGCGATGGTCGAGCAGCGGTTCGCGTGCTTCGAGGCTGACGGCCATGCTCGTGCGATCGACCTTGGTCAGGATATCTCCGGGCAGCCAGAACATGAGATCGGCATATTGCGCACGGTCCAAGCCGCTGCGAGCTGGCGCTTCGCGCATTAGCCGGGTCAGGGCATCCTCCGCGCGATAGTTCCCGAGCACATGGCGCGCGCGATCACCATACAGGCGCTGACGCTGCGGAGCGGTGAGCACCGAAAGTCCCCGCGCGTACCCCTCCTCGCCGCTTTCCGCGAGTGCGAGCAGGGTTGCCTTGGCTCGCAATGACCGCGGCGCCCAGTCCGCCTTGGGCCAAGCGCGCCCAAGCGTACCGAAGATTGAACTGCGCAATCCGGGGGGCATGAGCGCTCTCGCCCGCTCCTCATGCGCATGGAAGACCTGCCGGCGATACCCGGCAAAGGCCTCGTCCGCCCCGTCGCCCGACAAGGCCACGGTGACGTTTTCGCGCGCAAGCTGGCATACACGCCAAGTCGGCAAGGCAGAGGCATCGGCGAAGGGTTCATCGAACATCGCCGCAATCCGGTCGATCTCGGCGAAGTCATCCTGCCCGACCGTGCGGCTGCGATGCTCCGTCGCATAGCGCTGCGCGATGGTCTCGGCATAGGATGTCTCGTCTACCGAGGCGACGTCGAAACCGATCGAGCATGTCTTTACCGGTGAGTTGCTCGCTTCGCTCATCAGCGCCACGACCGAAGAGGAATCGACCCCGCCCGATAGAAACGCGCCGAGCGGAACATCGGCGACCATCCGGCTTCTCACCGCTTCGCGCAGCAAGTGGACCAGTTCCGCCGACAGGTCAGCTTCGGAACCCTTGCGGCGCTCGGCAAAGCTGACGTCCCACCAACGCCTCGGTTCGCTCACGCGCTTGCCCTGCTCGAGCAGCATGAAATGGCCGGCGGGAAGCTTGTGCACCCCTTCGAGGATGGAGCGCGTATCGGGGACATAGCCCCAGGCGAGGAAGTCATCGACGGCCGCGAGATCGACGCGGCGGCGTAATAGCGGGTGGGCCAGCAACCCCTTTAGCTCGGAGGCGAAGGCGATGCTGCCATCGCTCAGCCGCGTGTAGAACAGCGGCTTCACGCCTAGCCTGTCGCGGGCGAGGAACAGCGTGCGCTTCTCTGTATCCCAGATGGCGAAGGCGAACATTCCGTCGAGCCGCGAAAGGCAATTGACACCCCAGCGCTGCCACGCGGCGAGGATCACCTCGCTGTCGCCATCGGTTTTGAAGCGCGCGCCCTCACGCTCGAGCTCGCGGCGCAGCTCTCGGAAGTTATAGATCTCGCCGTTGAAGCTGAGCACTGCGCGCCCGTCTGCCGAGTGCATCGGCTGGGGCGATCCTGCGAGGTCGATGATCGACAGGCGGCGATGGCCGAGGCCTATACCCGGCGCTGTCCAGACGCCTGAACCATCGGGGCCGCGATGGACCATGGCATCGCACATGCGCTCGACCCGGACGGGATCGACCGGCTTCACCGTCTCAGGATGGAATATTCCCGCAATCCCGCACATTTGGGCGGCCTAGATCAGCGCATCGGTGGCGTAAATCGCGACGAGCGCGAAAATGAGGACAAGTGCGAGAACTGCGGCAAGTGCTGTCGTGGCGCGGATGGGACGTTCCTCGGCTTTGCCCACCAGTACCTGGGCGTCGATCTGGTCGAGTGACCACCCTGCATCCTCCGGCTCACGCTCGATGAAACGCCACGCAGCGCCGAGCAGGATCGCCACGACGATGGCGAAGAAGATCCAGCCATAGAAAATGTGGTCGAAACCCTCTGCAAACTCCACCCCCTGGCTTTGCGCGATGTAGATCGTGCCCCATGCGCGCACGCCATTGGCGAGGATCGGGACGATGACGCAGGCAAGCATGAACAGCGCCCGCTTCATCCAGCTTTCGAAGGCCGTGAAGCAGACGAGCGTCCCCAAAGCGACCATGGCGACAAGGAATTTCACACCCGAACAGGCTTCGGCAACGATAAACAGGCCGACTGGAGTATCGATGAAAATGCCGTCGATGGCAGCAGGGACGCCGCTCCAATGCGTGAGCGTGATGGCGATATCTGCGGTGATCATCTGGAGCGTGGGAACGAGCTCGTCGCCGAAGGGCACGAGGAAGACCATGAAGGTGAGTGGCAAAAACAGCAAAGCGCTGGTGCGCAGACCGAGGACCGCAATCACCGCAGCCTGAAGCGCCGCAACAGCGCCCGCATGGGCAATCAGGTTGATGCCGGTGGCGCGTCCGATCAGCCACAGCGTGAGCGCGCCAAGAACCAGAGCCAGCCCGGGCAACCATGCCTTCGGTTCGATCCGAACCAATTCGTCGCGGCGCAGCGCCACGAGCCATGCGATGATCGGCGGGATCAGCAGTATGTGATTATAGGTATCGATGTTCCACCACTGGTGGAGAATCTCGCCCCATTCGCGCGCGGCAAGACCAATCAGGGCTAGCCACGCGATCGCGAGCGAGCCGAGGGGCACACGCCAACCATCGGGCAAACGCCCGGCCAGTCCGCGCTCGCGCCAGTCGTTCGAGATCACCTCAGGCTGCATCGCGCGCCTCTGCGGATGCCGCGACCATCGCATCGAGCGGGGCCAGCATGGCCGGCCAGCTGTGATGCTCCAGCACGAAGCGCCGGGCGGCTTTGCCCATGGTATGATGCGCCGTCCGGTCGGACCACAGCGCTCCGAACCGCTCCACCATCGCGTCAGCGTCGGCAGGCGCGACCAGCCAGTCCTGACCGTCCTGCGCGGCGATGCCGGTCGCGGCCTGCTCGGTCAGCAGGACCGGCAGTTCCATCGCCATCGCCTCAAGCACCTTGTTCTGCACCCCGCGCGCGATGGTGAGCGGCGTGAGTGCAATATCGGCGGCGGCGAGGAAAGGCCGGACATCGGGCACCTCCCCCCATACCGTCACACCCGGCGCGTTCGCTATCGTCAGCAAGGCAGCGGTCGGATTGCGGCCGACCACATGGTACTCGGCTTGCGGATAGCGTGTGTGCACCGCCGGCATGAAATGCTCGATCGTCCAGAGCGCCGCAGCCTCGTTCGGGCGGTAATCCATCTGCCCGGTGAAGACGAAATGCGGTCCTGGCCGCGAGGCAATCTCGCCATGCGGCTCGACAACCGAAGGATCGAAGAAGCCTGCGTCGATACCATTGCCAATCGCTGCAATGCGCGCACCTGCCGCATTACCGAGACGGGTTTGAAACACCGCCTTCTCATTCTCGCTGATCAGGAGCGTCGTATCGGCGCGGTGCGCGAGGCGTTCCTCTTCCTGCCGCAGCAAGCGCCCTTCACGGCGGTTGAGCCAGACACGCTCGCCAGCCTCGGCATAATCCTCGAACTTGACTGAATCCACGTCGCACAAGTCGACGATCACCTGTCCGGCAAAATCTTGCGGGATGTACTGCCCCATCTGACCCGAAAAGACGAAGATCGTCGTGATGTCGCGTTCGGCAATTGTGCGTGTGACCCATTCGGCGATTGTGCGATGATGAAATGCGGTCAGGCTGACCGGACGCGCCGAAAGCACCGCCTCGACACCCGCCAGGGCTAGCGGCTTCGCCCGCCGGAGGAGGCAATGGCTCGCCGCGACCTGAGCCAGATCGCCCTCGGCCTCGCGGTCTTTCTCGGTTTCCCAGAAACAGCCGACGTGCACCGGCGCGAAGCCGGCAAGGTGCTTGAGCAGATGATGTGCGCGGATCTTGTCGCCGCGGTCGGGCGGGAACGGAATGCGGTGCGCAAGGAAGAGGATATCGCCCATCACGCCAATCCGCGGGCGATATGGGGTCCGATCAGATTGGCGACGCGCAGGGGAAGCTTCTTCCACAGCGCGATCTTGGCAGCATAGGAGGCATCGGTCGGGTCGAGATCGCGCGGCTCGCTTCCGGGCGCACTCCACAGGCCATAGGTCAGTGCTTCGGGTTCAAAGCCCCAGTTCTTCTTGTATTTGAACGGACCGCTGCCGGTTTTCGAACGTCCGAAATCGAAGCGGGTCATGCCCCGCCTGCGTGCATGGAGCATCAGTTCGTAATACATCCGCTCATTGGCCTTGAGCGCGCGCGCGGCAAACACACCGCCGCCCCAGAACGGCATGACGGTTTCGCGATGATAGAAGGACAGCACGCTCGCGATCGGCTCGCCTGCATGGTGGACGGTCAGGATATCGGCATTATCGCCAAACGCGTCGAGCATCGCGTCGAACAGCGAACGGGGAAAAACAGGCGTGCCGAGATTGTGCACGCTGGCCGCATAGATCGCATAATGCGCGGCGCGATGCGGCTCGTCGCTTCCGGTCGTAACCGTCAGATCGGTATCGAGGCTCTTGCGAATGTCGGCGCGCTGTTTGCGCGGCACCCACAGCAGTTGCGCCTCTTCATCATCAGCCAAATCGGCAGCAAAATTGGCATGGCGATCGTCCCAACTATCCCAATCAGCCGGTATCGCCCCGCCCCGCAGTTCGATCGAGGCATGCGACGTGCGCACCGCATATTCCTGAACGGCGCGGCAAAGCGCCTCGCCCGTGTCCGGACCAACGGCCAGCACGCCGCCGCCAACGCCGAACCCGCTCGACACCAGCGCGCGCCCAAACAGCGGCGACTGCACAGATGACAGCGGCAACCACCCCGTCACTGTGCCGAGTTTTTCCGCCACAAGCCCCGTTGCAGCCTGCCCCGTTCCACGCTCCACCGCTTGTAGCCAGAGCGGGCGCTGGAACAGCGATCCGCCGTTATCGCGCACGAAGCCCTCGATCCGCGACGTTTCGTTCGGATCGCTCAGATCGATGGCGCGAATGCGGGTAGAATGGCGGAGCGGCGCATTCACTCGGCAGGCTCCAATTCGTCGGAGACATTGAAGCGCGTAGCGCGAGTGGCTTCCAACGTCGCGATCTCATCCATCCGGCCCCAGGCGAACTCGTTCGTGAGCGCGCGCAGCTTGCCGGCCATCCGGTTCAGATTGGTGTAGTGCCGGAAGCGCGACCGCAGCGGCGCATTCTCGACGCGCGGCTGATCGGGATCGACTTCCCAAGGATGAAAATAGAACACCGCCGGACGCCCTGCGACGCGGTTGACCTGACGGATCGCCCAGCGCGAAAAACCGTAGGGCAGGACGCGGAAGAAGCCCCCTCCCCCGGCTGCAAGGCGGCGATTGCGAAACAGGGCGGTCGTGACCGGAATCTCGATCAGCTTCGCATGCGCGATCGGCTTGAAAGCAAATCGCGGGGCCTCGGGCCAGCCATAATGGTCATGGACCACAGGCGCGACGCTGGAAGAGTAGGCATAGCCATGCTCGGCCAGCACATCGAAGGCCCAGGGGGTGCGCTGGTCGATCGAAAAGCTCGGCGCGCGGTAGCCGGTGACAGCTTGCCCCGTGGTCTCCTGCAGAATGTCGCGGGCGAGCTGGATGTCCTCGGCAAACTGCTTGGGGTCGAAGGTGAACACGCGCGCATGGTCGTAACCATGGCTCGCGACCTCGTGACCAGCTGCGACGATGCGGCGCATCATCGCCGGATGGCGCTTCGCCACCCAACCCAGCGTGAAGAAGGTCGCTTTCACATCGGCCTCGGCAAACAGGTCGATGATTGCATCGACATTGCTCTCGACGCGGGTCGCAATCGAGTCCCAGTCGTCGCGGTCGATGACGTTTTCGAATGCGCCGACCTGGAACCAGTCCTCGACATCGACCGACAGGCCGTTGACGACGGGTCGCGGCGCGTCGGACGCGGGAAAGCCGCTCATGTCGTTCATCAGGCAGCCTCGCGCGTGATTCCGTCCTCGAACCACTCGATCAGCATGGTCAGCACATGACGCAGCGATTGCTCCTGGTCTTCGAAACGCGATGCAAGCTCCGCAATCGCAGCCTTGCTCTCGTCATCGATCGGGGCGGGCTCGGTTGCCTTCGAGCGGGCAAGCTGCGCCACCGTCTGTTCGAGCTGGAGGATTCGATCGTCACGCTGTTTCAGAAGCGCAGCGATCTCGGCGCGGTTGTCAGTCTGGGGCTGAGCACTGGCGGACGCCAGCTGCGCCTTCGCGGGTGCCACGGCGCGGACAGGTGCGTTTTGAGAACCGTGCTGCGTATCGCCCGCCATTTCGGCGATGACAGCTGCAAGCATGTCGGGCGTGAACTCGGTCCGTTCTTCGACGGCGCCGAACAGCAGCATGCGGTTCATCACCTGGTTGACGCGGCGCGGAATGCCGGCACTCGCCTTGTAGAGCGCGGCGAAGAAATCAGCGTCGAGCGCCGGATTGCCCTGCCACCCGACCTGCGTCATGCGGTGTTCGACATAGGCCTGCAGCTCGCCCTGCTTCAGCGCATCGAGATGATGCGAAGCGATGATGCGCTGGCGCAGTTGTTCAAGCTCCGGATGATTGGCTACGAGTGCACGGAACTCCGGCTGACCCAGCAGCAGGCTCTGCAGCAGCGGATGCGAACCAAGCTGGAAGTTCGAGAGCATGCGCAGCTCTTCCAGCGCCTCGATATCGAGGTTCTGGCATTCGTCGACGACCAGCAGGCAGCGGCGGCCTGCGCGCGCCTCATCCTGCAGGAATCGTTCGATTACGCCGAGCGCCGTCGCCTTGTCGTGGCCCTGGACCTGGAGACCGAAGCTCTGCGCGACGACGTGGATCAGTTCCTCGCCGTCGAGCGCGCTGGTCACCACGTGAGCGATGGTCAGCTCCGCCGGATTGATGCGCCCCATCAGGTGCGCGACCAGCGTGGATTTGCCCGCCCCGATTTCGCCCGTGATGACGATGAAGCCCTCACCCTGCGCAAGGCCATAGCCGAGGTAGGACAGCGCCTTCCGGTGGGTTGCGCTTTCGAAGTAGAAATCGGGATCGGGCGTCAGCTGGAACGGGCGTCCGCTCAGGCCATAGAAATGCTCGTACACTGCAAAGCCCCTTTAGAAGTCGTAGCGAAGACCAAGCAGCCCGCTCGCTGCCTTGATGTCTTCGGGCGAAAGATCGGAATCGAGATAATCGAGCGACACTGCGGCGCGCGCCGAGAGGTTCGGTGTCAGCGTGCGGCGATACGAAGCCGACGAACCCATCGCGACGACATCGCCGCCATCGGCAAAGCCGCTCTCGAACCAGTTTACATAGCTGCCGACGGTGAAACCTGCGTTGGCACCGAGCTCGCCCGAAACCGATGTCGTGATGTAATAGCTTTCATCGGTCACGCCGTTTGCCGCAGCGAGGATCGTGCCCGGCGCAGCGATGAACTTGCGGCGGTCATAACCGGCGGCGACAGCGGCGCTGTACCTGCCGACCTGTCGCGAATAACTCGCCTGCACGCCGCGACCACGGAAGGTCGAGCTGCGGATCGAACCGAATACGCCGAGGCAGTTTGCGCCGGTTTCCCCCGCGACACATCCGCTGAAGTCGCCGGTCAGCGCGTTGCGCGTCGCTTCGAACTTCGTCGGCAGAGCGGCCAGCGAGTTGGTCAGCACGCCGCCGAAGCCGGTGACGCCGTCATAGACCGAGAGGTTGAAGGCGCTGCGCGGGCTCGGCGCCCAGGCGAAGCTGCCGTAATATGTGGTCGAGCCATAGCGGCGGCCGACATGCGCCTCGAGCGAAGTGCGGCGGCTCGGGCGCCAGATGACACCGGCATCCCAGATCAGGCCGTCGACGTCGAAGGCAATCCGGCGCGGGGCGGATGTGTCGGTTACGAAACGTCCATCGCTGCCGACAACCGGTGTACCATTGGCATCGCGCAGCACGTCGCGGCTCGATATCTCGACATCCTCGTAACCGACGCCGCCGACCACGGCGAGCGTCGGGGACACCGGCACGGTTACATCGGAGCGCCAGTGGATATCACGCACGCGCTGGTCGAGGTTTGAGATGTCTTCCTGGAAGATCCCCCCGCCTACGGCAATTCCGACAGGCAGCGGTTCACCCGGCTTGGTCGCCAGGTGCACTTCACCGCGATAGGTCACGCTGTCATCGAACACGTCGAGCGGTTCTGCGCCCGCTGTCGTCACGATCGCATCGGGCGATTCGACGCGAGTGTAACCCACGCGGCCCAGCGCGTTGACGTGAACGTCGCCCGCACGGGTGGTCACGTTGGGCCCGGCATAGGCCGAATAGATGCGGCTTTCCTGGTCTTGCACGACGAGCGGATTGGCAGAGGTGCCGCCGCTGCCGTCGACCGTGGTGCGGCTCGCCAGAGCGCCGGCCTCCAGCGTGACCGTATTGGGCACGATCGACATGTAGCCGCGCGCAACGCCGCTGATCGTGTCGGAATCGAGCTGATCGTCGCCGTAGCTGATATTTCGTTCGTAACGCAGCGAGACCGAACCGCCGCTGTTGCGACCGGTGAGGACCGCGTCGACGCCGGCCGCGACCTGGGTGTAGGTGAGCACGTCGTCGCCCGGCGAAAGCTCGGCGAGAACCACCTGCGAGACCTCGATATAGGGCGACAGCTCCACCGCACGGCCCGACTGGCCTCGTTGCGGCGCTCCGGCATTGTCCTGCGCAAGGGCGGGCGAGGCGATCATCGCCAGGGCCGTCATTGCAGCGCCGAATGAGTGAGTGAGACGCATCGGTTAGCTCCCGAAACCCTCGTAGGTGCCGAAACTGCGGCCCGAGGGAGAGAAGTGGGTTGCGTTGAGAAGAAGCTTGATGTCCGGACAGGCCGAGAGCAGCTGGTGCGCGTCTTCGAGCGCGCTTTGCCCGGTGGAATCCGCCCGTGCGACAAGCAGGGCCTGGCCGACATGCTTGGCCAGCTCTGCGGCAGGAGAAGCAGCCAGTGCAGGCGGCGTGTCGAACACGAGGAAACGGTTGGGCGCGCCCTGCGTCAGACGCCTCAGCACTTCGCTGGTGCGCTCGCTCGCGAGATACTCTGCATCGCTCGTCGTGCGAGAGCCCGAGGGCAGGACGAAAAGCCCCTCGATATCGGTCTCGAGGACGAGACTTTCGGGCGCGATCGAGGGATCGGCCAGCGTATCCATAAACCCTGCCTGCGACTCGAATCCGAGCACGCGCGGAACGGACGGCTTGTGGAAATCGGCATCGACCAGAACGACTTCAATGTCGCGCTCTGCCGCCATCGCGATTGCGAGATTGGTCGCGCAATAGGTCTTGCCCTCGCCCGAATGCGGCGAACATACGAGAATGCAGCGCGCAGCATCGGTGCCGGTTTCGCGCGCATCGCCCAGGATCTCGCGCTTCACGATGCGGAATTCCTCAAGCAGCGCGGTAACCGGGCCGTCGGGCACGATCATGCCTCCGGCGCGCAGATGCTCTCGGTCGATCGCGACATGCCCGCCAGAAAGCGCCACGCGCTGCGCTTGCGGTTTTACCGGCGCATCCGGTGTAACCGGTGCTTCTGCGACGCCTGCGAAGGGCGTTTGCCGAGCGACAGGCTGAGGAGCCTGCCTCGGCACCGGGGCTACGTTGTGCGCGGGCGGCAGATTGCGCGGCGGCGCGTTCGGGCGCAGCGAATCGAAGCCGTAAATGCCGTTGGCCCGCTCGTAGAGCGAACCGGCGGCGTCTACGGGCTTGGCACCCTTGGTGGGGATCTTGCTCTGATCGGTCATCGTCTATCCCCTCACGCCACGCTGCCGACCTGGACGAACTCGATCGCGAGCAGGATCACGAAGACCCCGCCCAGCGCCGCAGTTGCGCCCACGAATTGCTTGAACCGCTTGGCCTGGAGCGCTTTCGCGCCCTCCTTCACCGTGTGCGAAATCGATCCCACGACCGGCAGTTTGAGCGTGCGTTCGAGCTTGCTCGCAGTGCTGAAGGTCGAGCGCAGTTGGCCCATGGCGTAGGCGACACCGGCCCCTGCACCGAGGCCCGCCAGCAGCACGCCTAGCAGCAGCAGCGGACGGTTGGGCGCAGCGGGTTTGCGCGGCACCACCGGCGGATCGATCACGTCGAATTTGAGCGAGGACCGCTCGTTTTCGACCTGGCCGCGCAGGCGGATTTCCTCTCGGTCCTGCAGAAGCTCGTCATACTTGGTCTTGAGAACCTCGTAATCGCGGCTGATCCGGTTGGCTTCGGCAGCGACTTCGGGTTCGGTTGCCTGACTGCCGAGCAGTGCGGCAATGTCCGACTGAAGCGCGGCGCGGCGCGCCTGCATGGCTTCGACATTGGCCTGGCGTTCCGCGCGGATCGAAATGAGCGATGTATAGGCCGGATTGGGTGTGCCGGACGCGCTGTTCGGCCCTTCGGCCTGGACCTGGCGGCGCAGCAGCTCGATCTGGCGCGTGGTGGCCACGATATCGGGATGTTCGTCGGTCAGCCCGCGCCCGCGCAACTGGGCAAGCTGCGACTGCGCCTGCATCAGCGCTCCGCGTGCCCCGCCCGCATCGCTAGAGGTCACGATGGTGCGCGGCGTACCGGCGATCTGGCCGTTGATGGCCGCAAGCGCACTCTGCGCAGCGGCGAGGTCACCTTCGACCCCGCGCAACTCGGTGCGGACCTGCTGGATCTTGGTGGCGAGCGTGCTCGAACCGCCGATCAACTCGGGATATTGCGCTTCGAAAGCAAGGCGGCGCTGTTCGGCCGCTTCAAGCTCGCGTTTGCGATCTTCGAGCTGCTGGTCGAGGAATACCATGGTGCCCGCGACTTCGCTGCGGTTGCCGGCGATGTTCTCCTCGCGGAAAATATCGATCAGTTTCTGGACGACGTCGCGTGCGAGCACCGCGTTCTCGGCGTCGGAGAAGTCGCTCTTGCCGACGGTCGCGTTGAGTTCGAAGAGGTTGTCCTCTTCGCTCTTGATCTCGACCTTCTTCGTTAGGTCGGCGATTGCCGCGTCCATCTGGCCGCGATCCTGTATCTCTTCGCCGAGGCGCGTCGAACGGATCACCTTCTCGAGATTGACCGAACTGGCGAGCGTCTGGCGCACGCGCATGATTTCCTGCTTGCCGTCCCCGGCAATGCCGATCTGCTCGGACAGCACATCGTCGAGGTCGACATAGATACGCGCCCGCGACTGGTAGCTGTTCGGGATCATTGCCACTACGAGCCATCCGAGCAGGCACACGCTCCAGGCGACGCCAAGCGCCAGCCAGCGGCGGTGCCACACCGAATAGAGCGCGGCGCGCAATTCTTCGAAGACTTCGCTCATGCCCCCGTCAGCCCCCTCAGAACGTGCTTTCCGGGATGATGATCACATCCCCGGGCTTGAGCATGACGTTGGCCTTGCTGTCGCCGCGCTTAAGCAGGTCGGTCAGGCGCAGGCCGAACTCTTCCTGTTTGCCGCTCTGCTTGTCGAAGCGGATCAGCTTGGCGCGGTTGCCAGCGGCAAACTCGCTGAGGCCGCCCACCGCGATCATCGCATCGAGCACGGTCATGTTCGCGCGGTAGGGCAGCGAGGCCGGCTTCTCGGTCGAACCGACGATCCGAACCTGCTGGCTGAAGGTGCCGGCGAACTCGTTCACGATCACCGAAACGATCGGCTCCTGGATGTATTGCGACAGCTGGAGGCGGATATCCTCCTGCAGCATGGTCGGCGTCTTGCCGACGGCCGGCATATCGCGGACCAGCGGGATGGTGATCCGCCCATCGGGGCGAACCTGGATTTTCTCCGCGCTCAGTTCGGGATTGCGCCACACGTGGATCGTCAGCTCGTCGAGCGGACCGATCACATATTCTTCGCCCGGACCCTCTTGCAGGGCGACGAAAGAAGCGGGCGGAAGCTCCTGACCGCTACCCCCGGCACAGCCGGTGAGAGCGAGCACGGCCAGCGCGCAGCCAGCGTGAAGCGAGCGGAGTTTGAAACCTTGCATCAATGCACATCCTTGCCTTGGCATGCGGGATCGATGCGTCCGGCAGGAGCGACCTGCCTGCTCCGAACCCGCGGAACAGGCACTTTCCCTCGCTTAAAAGGGTGAACATCTCGTTAGTGATGCTAGGTCTTTGTTGTAACATTCCCGTTTCGGGACAGGGTCTTAACGCTTTCTAAACAAGCAACTCGGCAGCCGGACCCTGGCCGAGGAATTGCGCAGGACTTGCTGTCGCGCCATATGCTCCGGCGCAGAACACCGCGACGATATCGCCGACGTCGGCTCGCGGCAGGTGCGCCGCATCGGCAAGCCGGTCGAGCGGGGTGCACAGGCAGCCAATAACGTTTGCTTCCTCCTCCGGTTCGGCGGTGAATTTCGAAGCGATCGCGACAGGATAGTTGCGGCGGACGACCGTGCCGAAATTGCCCGATGCGGCAAGCTGATGGTGGAGCCCGCCGTCGGTCACCAGATAGGTCGTCCCGTGGCTTTCCTTCCGATCGACGATGCGCGTGAGGTAAACTCCGGCTTCGCCTACGAGGTAGCGACCGAGTTCGATACAGAACTCCGCTTCCCCAAGCTCGGCAGGCAAATGCGCGAGTTTCTCCCCCAGTTCTGAGCCGATTGCAGCGATATCTAGCGGCTCATCGCCCGGGAAATAGGGGATGCCGAAACCACCGCCCATGTTCAGCTTCGGCAGGGGATTTCCAACAGCGTGTGCGATTTTTCCGGCCAATTCCAAAGTCTTGGCCTGCGTTTCTACCAGTGCCTCTGCCGAAAGCGCCTGCGATCCGGCGAAGATATGCAGCCCGCGCCATTCGGCACCGTTCACGAGCGCGCGCGCGATCATTTCAGGGACCAAATCGACATCGCTGCCGAAGGGCTTGGCGCCGCCCCCCATCTTCATGCCCGAGCCCTTGATCTCGAAACTTGGGTTTACGCGGAAGGCGATGCGCGGGGTCGTCCCCATGCGCTTTGCCAGGTCCAGCGTGCGGTCGAGTTCGCCCGGGGATTCGCAATTCAGCGTCACGCCCGCCGCAATCGCAGCCTGCAATTCCTCGTCGCGCTTGCCGGGCCCTGCAAAACTGACCTTGGCAGGGTCGATACCAGCCTTGCGTACAATCTCGAGCTCGCCGCCCGAGGCAATGTCGAATCCGTCCACCAACGTCGCCATGTGCTCGAGCACCGGGCCATAGGGATTGGCCTTCACTGCGTAGTTGATGCCGAGCCGTTCGGGCATCGCGGCGCGCAATTCGGCGACACGCTGGCTCAGGCGCTCGCGCGAATAGACAAACAGCGGCGTCGAGCCCGCCTCCTCGACCAGCGCGCTGACCGGCTTGCCGCCCACGGCAAGTTCGCCGCCGATCGCCTCGAAACCTTTAGGTATGGGACCAAGCGGCTTCATTGCGAAAGCTCCTTAAGCAAGGCTGTGCGGTCGATTTTGCCATTGGGGTTGAGCGGCATGGCTTCGCGCCAGTGAATTTCCTGAGGGTTCATGAAGTTAGGCAGCTCTTTTGATAGAAGTTTTGGCAATTGCACTTCTGCATCCTGTGCACCTGGCTCTGCCCGCACCACCAGATGCACCGCATGGCCAACCCGCTCGTCGGGAATGCCGAGCGCGACCGCTTCGGCGACAAATCCGGTGGCCAGCGCCGCTTCTTCGACTTCCTGTGGGCTTATGCGATTGCCCGCGCTCTTGATCATCGCATCTCGCCGCCCGACGAAATACAGCAACCCGTCCGCTTCGCGCTTCACGCGATCCCCGGACCAGACCGCCGTTCCGCCATAGGTGCTTGCCGTCGGCGCGGGCCTGAACCTTTGGGCCGTCGGCTCGGCATCCTGCCAATAGCCATGAGCCACCAGCGGACCGCAATGGACCAGCTCACCCTCCTCACCCGGCGCGGCAACATCGCCAGCGTCATTGATCACGAGAATCTCTGCGAAGGGTATCGCGTTACCCATTGAAGTTGGATGTGAATCCACCAGTTTCGGGTCAAGGAAGGTCGAGCGGAAAGCCTCCGTCAGGCCATACATCGGAAACAGCCGCGCATCGGGAAAGATACCCCGCAAATCGCGCACCAGATCGACGGTCAACGCGCCGCCACTATTGGTCAGCCGCCGCATGGTCTGCGTCGCATCATCGCTCCACTCGAGCTCGGTCAATTGCACCCAGAGAGGCGGCACCGCTGCAAGCGTCGTCACACCATGCTTCGCACAGGCTTTCATCACGTCGCGCGGAAACAGGTAATCGAGCGGAACCACGCTGCCGCCAGCATACCAGGTCGAAAGCAGCTGGTTCTGGCCATAGTCGAACGACAGCGGCAGAACGCCGAGCGTTACGTCATCGCTTTCCATGCCGAGATAATGCGCCACGCTCACCGCACCGAGCCACATGTTCGCATGGCTGAGCATCACGCCCTTGGGCCGCCCCGTGGATCCGCTGGTATAGAGTATCGCAGCGAGATCGTCCGTGTCGGCCTCGCTCGGACCAAGGCTGCCATCATGCGCGGCGACAGCATCGAGCGCCTCCTGCTCCTCGAGCACGCGGCACCCCTCGGGAACATTGCCATCCTCCAGCGTCGCGAGCCGCGCCTTGGTCCCGATCAGCATCACCGCGCCGCTGTCAGCCAGGATATGCGCCACCTGCGCGTGCTTGAGCAGCGGATTGATCGGCACATGGACCAGCCCTGCGCGAGCCGCTGCCAGAGGCATAAGACAAGTCAGCTCGCCCTTGGCAGCCCAGGTCGCGACCCGCGCGCCCCTCTCGGGCACTTCGCTCACCAGCCACGAAGCAAGCCGCGCGACACGATGCCTTAACTCCTCATGGTTAAGGGTCTCGTGTTTGAGAACCAGCGCAGGGTCGTTTTCCCGGCCACGTTCGGCAAGATGGTCGAGCGGCAAGGGAACGGGATCAGGCGCAGATTTCATTGGGTTTCCAGGAGCGGTATCACGTGACGGCGATGAGCTACCATAAGACGGTTAACGTCTTGCAAGGCGTGTGTCAGCCTGCGCCCTCACCTTTTGAACGTTCCGAGTGGTTCGCATTGCTTGCCGACGCGGGGCTCGATCCGCTGGTGGTTCTGGCGAGTGACGACGAGGGCTCCGCCGCGCTCGCCCTCACTGAAACAGGTCACCGGATCGAGCCGCTTCGCCACTGGTACAGCTTTACCTGGCGGCAATTGGCACCGGAAGGCCCCGGCGGGGATGCGATGCTGACGGAGATTGCGCGACAGCTGCGGTCGCGTTCGCACCGCGTAACGCTGTGGCCCGTGCCGGATGAAGATGGCTCGGCGACGAGGCTCGATGCCGCATTCCGCAAGGCCGGATGGTCGGTCACACGCAAGCAGTGCGACTACAACCACGTTCTGCCCGTGAAGGGACGCAGCTTCGCCCAATATTGGGAATCGCGGGCCGGCCGGATGCGCACCACGCTCAAACGTAAGGCCAAGAAGGTAGATGTCGAAATTCTGACGCGATTCGATGCAGATGTCTGGGCAAGCTACGAGGAAATCTACTCGGAGAGCTGGAAGCCTGCGGAAGACCGCCCGGATCTGTTGCGACGCTTCGCCGAAGAAGAAGGCGCTGCCGGTCGCATCCGGCTCGGCATAGCGCGTCACGAGGGCGTCCCCGTCGCCGCGCAGTTCTGGACCGTCGAGAACGGCCAAGCCTATATTCACAAGCTCGCCCATCTCGAAAGTCACAAGCCGCTTTCGGCCGGAACGACGCTGACCGCAGCGCTTTTCGAGCATGTCATCGACGTCGATCGCGTCGACCTGGTCGACTTTGGCACCGGTAACGATCCGTACAAGGCGGACTGGATGGAAGAGGTCCGCCCGCGCTTCGAGATCGACTGCCTCGATCTGCGCCAGACCCGCAGCTGGCCTGAGTTAGCCAAGCGTAAACTGCGCCCGCTTGCACAGCGCTTTCGCCAAGGCTAAGGCGAGCGCCCGTTGACGCAGGGGATTGGCTTCAGAATGACCGGCGATACCGCAAGGAGCACTGACGAGAACGCGGAAGGCGCGAATGCCGCCGATTCCGCTGTTGGACCGAGCCGCGCCCAGATAGATCGCGAGCTCAAGTCCGTCCTGTGCGACGTGCTCGGCCTCGAACCTTCGGTCGTTGCCGAATTCGACAATGAAACCGGCCTGTTCGGACATATTCCTGAACTCGATTCGATGGCCGTCGCGGGGCTTCTCACGGAAATGGAAGATCGGCTCGACATCCTGATCGAAGATGACGACGTCGATGGTGAAATGCTCGAGACTTATGGCGGATTGCTCGCCTTTGCCGAGGCCAAGGTGATCGAGGGCTAGAGCCTTTGCTGGTCACCAGCTGGACCTGCGCGCTGCCCAATGGGCAGACAAGCGAGGAATTGGCGGTCCAGATCGATGAGAGCCGCGATGCGCGAGTGCTCGTACTCCCGGCCCTGTTCGATGAAGCCAACAAACTCAGGCGACAGGCCGTCGAAGTGATGCGTAGGCTCGATCTGGCGGGCATCGACACATTCCTGCCCGGCTTGCCGGGAATGAACGAGAGCCTCGTTCCTCTCGATAGCCTTTCCCTCACCCATTGGACCGCAGCCGCCGATGCCGCTGGCCAGCACTGCAATGCGACCCATGTGCTTACATGGCGTGGCGGTGCCATCCTCGCGCCGGCAAATCTCCCGGGTTGGCAATATGCGCCAGTGGGCGGCGCGAAACTGCTCCGCAGCATGCTCAGGGCGCGCACGATTTCCGCACGCGAGGCTGGCCGCGAGGAGACACTGGCCGAATTGCAGGAACTGGGTCGCACACAGGGCATCGAACTGGCCGGATGGCAGCTTTCGGCGGCGATGTTTTCCGCCCTTGAGACCGCCGAGCCTGTGTCTACGCCCCAGCAATTGACAATTGCTCAGTCGGATTTGGGCGGAACGGGCCTTTGGCTACGCGCAGAACCCGACGAGAACCTTGAACAGGCCGATGCGCTCGCCGAAATCATCGCACGCTCGCTAGGTGTGGGCGAGGCAGACGCATGAGCCGCCTCCATCTCCAGTTCGGCTGTGGCACGCACAAGCTTGCTGGCACGCTCGATACAGCACCCGGCACGAGCGGCTTGCTCATTGTGACGGGCGGGAATGAACTCCGGTCGGGGGCGTTCTCCGGTCAGGCCATGCTCGCGCAGCAGGTCGCAAAGGCGGGATTTCCCGTCTTCCGCTTCGACCGGCGCGGCATAGGCGACAGCGAGGGCGAGAACCGCGGCTTCCGCAAGTCGAAAAAGGATATGCGCGCTGCAATCGAAGCATTCCGCGCGATCGCTCCACAGGTGGATCGGGTCGTCGGCTTCGGCAATTGCGATGCAGCCTCGGCTCTGATGCTTGCCTCAGGGTCCGAATGCGACGCGCTGGTGCTATCGAATCCCTGGACCATCGAGGACGAAGCCGAGGGGAGCGACCTGCCCCCGCCCGATGCGATCCGTTCGCGCTATCTCGACAAGCTGCGTAATCCGGCGGAGCTGAAGCGCCTCGTCACCGGCGGCGTCGACCTCCGCAAGCTGGCGCGCGGACTGGCGTCCTCGGTTGTGTCCAGAACAGCGCCGACCGGTCTCGCCGAAGAAATGCGCGTTGGACTCGAGGCATTCGTCGGCGATACCCGTATTCTTCTCGCGAGTTCAGATCGCACCGCTCAGCTGTTCGACAACGCGTGGGACAAAGCAGACCCGCGTATTGCCCGCTGCGAAGGGGGCAGCCACGCCTATGTCGAGCCGGAAGCGCGCAAATGGCTGCTTGAGCAGATACTGGCTGCGTTGCGCAGCTAGCGCGTGAAATAGCTGGTTAGTTCCACGTGGGTCGACCAGCGGAACTGGCCGACAGGGCGTAATTTCTTGAGCGTGAATCCTGCTTCGACCAGGCGCTTGGCATCGCGTGCCCAGCTTGACGGATTGCAGCTGACATAGACCACCCGCTCCAGCGTGCTTTCCGCTATCCGGTCGATCTGATCCTTGGCCCCGGCACGAGGCGGATCGAGCAACACGGCTCCGAACCGGTTCAGTTCGTCGGGCTGCAACGGATTGCGAAACAGGTCGCGGTGAAGAGCATGGACGGGTTTCCCGCTGCGCCCGGCGGCGCTCTTGCATGCCAGAAAAGCATCGCGCGCCGCCTCCACCGCCAGCAACTTGGCCGGGTCCGCCAGCGAATATGCAAAAGTTCCGAGACCCGAAAAGAGGTCCGCAATCGGCGAGGCCCCTTGCAGCCACTCGCGCGTATCTGCGATCATCACCGCTTCTGCATCTTGCGTCGCTTGCAGGAACGAGCCGGATGGAAAGCCGACCGGCACACCGCCCAGTGTGATGGTGACCGGCTCCGGCTCCCACATCGCCTCCGGCCCGAAGCCCATGTCGAGAGTGAGACGCGCAAATCCGTTGCGCTGTGCCAGTTCGAGCGCCGCCTCCGTCGCCTCCAGCCCCTCGACCGTCAGATTTTTGAGGCCGCAGTCCACACCCTGATCGGTGAGTGTGAGTTCGACATCGACAGCGCCTTTCCCGCCATGCTTGCCGACGAAATCGCGAATAGGCGCAATCGTATCGAACAATTCGGGCGCGATGACATGACATTCTGCCAGATCGACGATGCGGTGCGAACCGCTTTCGCGAAAACCCAGCACCGCGCCGTCGGCGATGCGCATGGCATGAAGCGTTGCACGGCGCCGACTGCGCGGCGGCGAGAGATGCGTCTCCAGCACCTCTTCTGGCGTTATCTCCTGCCCCTCAGCAGCGTTCAACACCCTGTCGGTGACGAACTGCCGAAGGGTCACCTCGTCCGCGTGTTGCAGTTGGCAACCACCACACGTGCCGAAGTGACGGCAGGGCGGCGAAACGTGGTGCGGTCCGAGATCGAGCGAACCGTCAGAGCGCAGGACATCACCCGGGACCGCGCCCGAAACATGCTTTCCGTCCGCCGTGACGCCATCCCCCTTCGCGGCGATGCGGATAATTTCGGAAGTGTCGCTCAAGTGGTGCGCCTCATAGTGCGGCGGCGATAGCACCCGATACCGCATCCGCAAGCTCGTCTGCCGTAAACGCCGGTCCGCATTGCCGAGCCGCCTCGCCATGGAGCCATACCGCTTCGCGGGCAGCCTCGAATGGATCGCGTCCCGTCGCCATGCGGCTCGCTGCAATTCCCGCCAGAACATCGCCGGTTCCGGCGGTTGAAAGCCAGCTTGGAGAAGGTGTTGCGAGAGCCAATCTGCCGTCGGGCGCTGCGATAATGGTGTCAGGGCCCTTGGCGCAGACCACCATGCCGCTGACCTTGGCAAGCGCCTGCGCCCGTTCCTGCCTACCAGTAGCGACGACCGCAAATGTGCGGCAGAGTGTTTCAAGTTCCCCGTCATGCGGCGTCGCAAGAAAGCCCGCCGCTTCTCCCAGCATGTCCGGATCAAGGAGCACCAGCGCATCGGCATCAAGCACCGCCGGCCGATCATGCTTCAACACCGCGCGCAGTCGATCAGCCGCGTCGGCGTCCCGGCCCAGACCGGGGCCGGCAAGCACGGCATCAATCCGCTCATCAGCCAGATTCTGGTCGAGCGAGCCCTCGTCGATCACCAGCCCTGC
Source organism: Altererythrobacter xiamenensis (assembly GCF_900177715.1). Taxonomy (GTDB): domain Bacteria; phylum Pseudomonadota; class Alphaproteobacteria; order Sphingomonadales; family Sphingomonadaceae; genus Erythrobacter; species Erythrobacter xiamenensis. The sequence goes on from NZ_FXWG01000003.1 coordinate 743,827, forward strand.
AGGCGCCGCCGGATGGGAATGCGGAGCGAACAACTTCACATAGCCTGCCCCGCCCCGCATCGCGGCCTTGCTCGCCAGCAGCGCTGCGCCGGCCATTGCACCTCCCACGACCGCGCAGAGCCCGCGCTTGTATTTGTGTGCGTCATCGGCGGGTGGATTGAGCGCAGGCTTCTCGATCAGTTCCGCGGCACCGGGCGTAGCCGGGACTCCGATTTCTACGAGCCGCAATTCGCCCATGTTCGTTCTGGCGGGCAGACGCCAATGCGCAAACTTCCACGCGCCGAGAGCCAGTGTGAGATGGTAAGTGGGCAGGCGTTCGTTCAACTGGTTACCGCTATCGCTTTCGACACCGGAAGGCAGGTCGATCGCGATACGGGTGCCATGCCGCGCAGCGAGATCGCGCAGCAACAGGTGGTGCTCGGGAGAAAGCTCGCGCGTCAGGCCCGAACCGAACAGGCAATCAACCAGAACCTGACCCTTGGCATCCTTGCCCGAGCTCAGCGTATTGCCGCGAAAGGCACGGTGCGCGTTCCGCGCGGCATCGGTTTTTGGAGCGATCGGCGCGACAACCTGCACTGGAAGCCCGCGCTTGCGCAGAGTTTCCGCTATAACATAGCCATCGCCGCCATTGTTTCCGGGGCCGCACAGGACAGTGACAGAACGACTCGCCGCGACGCGCCAAACCCATTCGGCCGCGCCGGTCCCGGCAATGCGCATAAGTTCGTCGACGCTGGTGCCTTCGTCGAAGATCGCCTGCTCGGCGGCCTGCATCTGCGAAACCGTGAGAACCTGAGAGTTACTCACGGGTCGCTGTCTCCATCGGCTTCGCTGGCAGGCGGTAGCGATCTCCATCGATTGAAACTTCAAGACGGTTGCCGGAAAGATTTTGCGCCAGGGCACCAGCGCCATCGGCAGGCTCGACACCCTTGCCATCCGGAAGAAGTGTCAGCCTGCGAAAACCGCCATCGGGATGGTGAAGAATTATCTGCTGCGCGCCATCTTCGCTCGCGCGCTCCATGGTGCACACCGCTTCGAATTCTGCACCCTGCCCGAGCGCACATTCGATCGCGTCACCAGGTGTGGGCGCGCTTTCCGCGGCACATGCAACCGCACCGAACGTGGCAAAGCAGGCAAACGCAGTGCGCATATGTCAGCGCCGTTTGAGCTGCGAGATATCCCGCACCGCTCCGCGGGCCGCGCTTGTCGTCATCATCGCATAGGCCTGCAGCGCCTCGCTGACCTTGCGTTCGCGCTGTTCGGCTGGCTGGAATGCTTCGTCGCCCTTCGCCTCCATGGCTTCGCGACGCTGCGCCAGCACATCGTCCGAAACCTCGAGCATGATTGTGCGACCCGGAATATCGATCGCTATGGTGTCACCGTTCTCGACCAGAGCAATTTCACCACCTTCGGCCGCCTCGGGCGACACATGGCCGATCGACAGGCCCGACGTTCCACCCGAGAAGCGTCCGTCTGTCAGCAGAGCGCAGGCAGCACCCAGCCCCTTCGATTTGAGATAGCTGGTGGGATAGAGCATTTCCTGCATACCCGGTCCGCCACGCGGTCCTTCGTAGCGAATGACGACCACGTCGCCTTCAACCACCTGACCGGTGAGGATCGCGGTCACAGCATCGTCCTGGCTCTCGTATACCTTGGCGGGACCTGAGAACTTGAGGATGCTTTCATCCACGCCCGCGGTCTTCACGATGCAACCGTCGCGCGCGATATTTCCGTAAAGCACCGCAAGACCGCCATCCTTGCTGAAGGCATGCTCGGCGCTGCGGATCACGCCATTCTCGCGGTCGAGATCGAGTTCCGCCCAGCGACGATCCTGGCTGAAGGCGGTCTGTGTCGGCACGCCGCCCGGCGCTGCGGAATAGAGTTCGCGCACGTTGTTGTTCTTCGTACGCCCGATGTCCCAATCGTCGAGCGCATCGCCCATCGTCGGACTGTGCACGGTAGGCACGGCGGTGTGCAGCAACCCGGCTTTCTCGAGCTCCCCTAGGATCGCCATGATCCCGCCCGCCCGGTGAACGTCTTCCATGTGCACGTCCGACTTTGCCGGAGCGACTTTCGACAGGCACGGCACCTTGCGGCTCAGCCGGTCGATGTCGCGCATGGTGAAATCGATGCCCGCTTCGTGCGCAGCGGCGAGCAGGTGCAGCACGGTGTTGGTCGAACCGCCCATGGCGATGTCGAGGCTCATCGCATTCTCGAAAGCCTCGAACGTGGCGATCTTGCGCGGCAGGACGGTATCGTCATCCTCCTCGTAATACCGCTTGGCGAGCGCGACGACGAGGCGCCCTGCCCGCTCGAACAATTGCTTGCGGTCGGCGTGCGTTGCGAGAGTGGAGCCATTGCCGGGTAGCGAGAGGCCAAGCGCCTCGGTCAGGCAGTTCATCGAGTTGGCGGTAAACATGCCCGAACAAGAGCCACAGGTCGGGCAGGCATTCTGCTCGATCGCGGTGACCTCATCGTCCGAATAGGAATCGTCGGCGGCGGCAACCATGGCGTCGACGAGGTCGAGGGCGACCTCCTTGCCCTTCACCACGACCTTGCCCGCTTCCATCGGGCCGCCCGAGACGAAGACCACCGGGATGTTAAGCCGCATTGCCGCCATCAGCATCCCCGGCGTAATCTTGTCGCAGTTCGAGATGCACACCAGCGCATCGGCGCAATGGGCGTTCGTCATGTATTCGACGCTGTCCGCGATCAGGTCGCGGCTCGGCAGCGAATAGAGCATCCCGTCATGGCCCATCGCGATGCCATCATCGACAGCGATGGTGTTGAACTCCTTGGCAACGCCGCCCGCCGCCTCGACCTGCCGCGCGACCAGCTGGCCGAGATCCTTCAGATGCACATGCCCCGGCACGAACTGCGTGAAGCTGTTGGCGATGGCGATGATCGGTTTGCCGAAATCATCGTCCTTCATCCCCGTTGCGCGCCACAATCCGCGCGCGCCGGCCATGTTGCGGCCGTGGGTGGTGGTGCGGGAACGATAGGCAGGCATGCGATACTCCATTACGCTTTGGCGGCTTGCAAGGCTTTCGCAGGCCGCAATGGCAGTAAATCTATCGCAGCAACAGCCCTGCGCGAAACAGAATTTCTTGAAAGCGCCGCGTCAGCGCTTGTTTCGGGCTTTCTGGATCAGGCCCACTGCCTCAGGCCTGCGCCTTGAGCGCGAGCAGCACCCGGCCCGCAACATCGGCGACCATCGCCGCCCAGCGCGACTGCTCGGCGCGCGTTGCAATCAGGTCCTGCCTTATCTCGAGCGCGAGGTAATAGCGGCCATGCGCCTCGGCATGGCGGTTCATCGTCGCGTTCAACTGCTTGCCCGAATAGGGCTCGTTATCGCCGACATTGAGGCCGAGCTCCGAGAACAATCGGATCGCGTGACGCGCCGCGCGATCGTCTTCATTGTAGAGCAGCGCGCATTCCCACGGACGCTCCTCGTCGCTCGTCGCCAGTTCGGGCGTGAAGCTGTGCAACGAGACGATCAGTTCGGGCTGAATCTGATCGAGCCATTTGCCGAGAGCCTCATGATAGGGGCGATGATACAGCTCGAGCCGCTTCTCGATATCCGCACCGATGTTACCGGGGATGAGGTGACCGTCACTCTCGGTCGGGACGACCTTGGGATGGTCCTCCTCCCGGTGGAGATCGCAGACGAGACGGCTGACGCAGGCGATATGTGCCGCAACGCCGTGACGACGGGCGAGCCTTTCGGCGATGCCTTCGACCCCGATGTCGAGCGCGACATGCTCGTTCAGCAATTCGGCCGGTATGCCGAGGTCGATATCGTCAGGCACGAAGTTGGAGGCATGGTCGGCCACGCAGACGATTCCGCCGCGCTTGACTTCGCCGACCTGGCGATAGGGATTGTCGTCAAGGATCATCTCAAAAGACCTACCATTTGCCACCAATGCGGTTCCAGTTCCGCTAGCACCCGCGCCGCCCTGTCACGGTGCTCCACGGATTCATAGAGCGCAAAGCAGGTCGCCCCGGAACCGGACATTTCATGCATCCACGGCTCGGTATGGCCCAGCTTGGCGAGCACGTCACCGATGGCCGGGCAAATGCCGATCGCCGGCTCGCGCAGATCGTTGCGGCCTGTCTCGGCGATTTTGCGAGCCGAGCCCTTGAGGAGCGGCCCCAGATCCTCGCCGCCATTTTCGGACCAGGCCTTGAAGACCGGACCCGTGGGGAGTGGAATGCGCGGATTGACCAGCAAAACCGCCATGCCCGCCATATCGTTCTTGACCGGTTCGAGATCGGTGCCGGTGCCGCGCCCGACCGCCATTTCGCTGCGGACACAGGCGGGTACGTCTGCACCGAGGCGCGTCGCACGCTCCTCCCAGTCGTCTGGCAGTCCATGCAGATGCTCGACGATGCGGAACACCGCGCCCGCATCGGCCGAGCCGCCGCCCAGCCCCGCCGCGACGGGTAGGTTCTTTTCGAGCGTGATGTGCAGGCCCTGCGGACGCGGGAGCGAAGTCAGCGCGCGAGAGACGAGGTTGTCGAACGGATTGTCGAGCGTTCCGGCAAACTCGCCCAACGTCTCGAGCCGGTCCGCCTCGGCAGGTCGCGCGGTGAGCGTATCGCCCGCATCGACGAAGGCGAACAGCGTTTCGAGCTCGTGATAGCCGTCGTCCCGCTTGCCCCGCACATGCAGGGCAAGATTGATCTTGGCGAATGCGGTTTCGGTGAGTGTCACGCAATTGGCTTAGCGGGCGGAATGGCGCTTGTCTGCCATTCCCAACAAACTTGACACAATTGACACCCTGTCAAGCAGCCGATTTGCGCATTTCCTGTTTGAACACAGGGGCTTAATGACAAAAGGTCAACTTGACACTTTGCCTACACAAATCGCGCATTCTGGAAAACGCACAAGGAATCCGACGATGCGAAAGAGCAGCCTGTCGGATGCCAGCTTCGCGTGAAGTAGGAAAGTGATCCTCCCCGCTCGAAAAGAGGAGGATCGCCACAATCACATATTCGGATAGTTCGGTCCGCCGCCGCCTTCGGGCGTGGTCCACTCGATGTTCTGGTTCGGATCCTTGATGTCGCAGGTCTTGCAGTGGACGCAGTTCTGCGAGTTGATCTGGAACTTCATCTCGCCCGTATCTTCGTCCTCCAGCCATTCATAGACCCCGGCGGGGCAATAGCGGGCCGAAGGACCGGCGAAGACTTCCAGTTCGCTTTCCTTCTGCAATTCGAGATCGCACACCTTGAGATGGTTGCGCTGATCTTCGGCATGGTTGGTGAAGGAGAAGGCGACGTTCGTAAGCCGGTCGAAGGTGATTTCGTTATCCGGCTTGGGATAGTCGATCGGCTCGTAGAGATCGGCGCGCTGAAGCTGCTCGTAGTCGCGGTGGTGGCCCATCGAAATCGGCAGGCCGATCTTGAGCGTGCGCATCCACATGTCGATACCGCCGATGATCGTGCCCAATTCGCCGCCGAACTTGGCGACGGCAGGCTCTGCGTTCTGCACCTTCTTCAATTCGTCCGCGATCCAGCTTTCGCGCAGGGTCGCCTCGTAATCGCCGACCTCGGTGTGCTCGCTACCCGCAGCGATCGCCGCAGCGATGCTGTCTGCTGCCAGCATGCCGCTCTTCATCGCGGTATGGCTGCCCTTGATGCGCGGCACGTTGACGAAGCCCGCAGCGCAGCCGATCAGCGCGCCGCCGGGGAAGGCGAGCTTGGGCACCGACTGCCAGCCACCTTCGTTGATGGCGCGCGCGCCATAGGCCACGCGCTTGCCGCCTTCGAGATATTCGCGGATCGCCGGGTGCTGCTTCCAGCGCTGGAATTCCTGATAGGGCGAAACGTAAGGGTTCTTGTAATCGAGCGCGGTCACGAAACCGAGCGCCACCTGACCGTTTGCCTGATGATAGAGGAAGCCCCCGCCCCAGCTATCGCTTTCCGAAAGCGGCCAGCCCTGCGTGTGGATGACGCGGCCCGGCACGTGCTTGTCGGGATCGATGTCCCACAATTCCTTGATGCCGAGGCCATAGACCTGCGGCTCGCAATTCGCCTCGAGGTCGAACTTCGCCTTCATCTTCTTGGTGAGGTTGCCGCGCGCACCCTCTGCGAAGAGCGTGTATTTCGCTTCGATCTCCATGCCGGGCTGGTAATCGCCCTTGTGCGATCCATCCGCAGCGACGCCCATGTCCTGCGTGATGACGCCGGTGACAGCGCCCGCTTCATTGAACATGACTTCCGAAGCCGGGAAACCCGGGAAGACCATGACGCCCAGCGCCTCTGCCTGTTCGCCCAGCCAGCGGGTAAGATTGCCGAGCGAGCCGGTATAGCAGCCGTGATTGCTCATCAGCGGCGGCATCATAGCGTGTGGCAGCGAGTATTTCTTACCCTTCGAGAGGACCCAGTGCCAGTTGTCGGTCACCGGCGTTTCCGCCATCGGACAGTCCATCTCGCGCCATTCTGGGAAGAGCTCGTCGAGCGCCTTGGGATCGACGACCGCGCCCGAGAGGATATGCGCCCCGATTTCGCTGCCCTTTTCGAGCACGACGACCTCGAGTTCCTCGTTGATCTGTTTCAGCCGGATCGCGGCGGAGAGGCCGGCAACGCCTCCACCCACGATGACAACATCACAGGGCATCGATTCACGTTCGATATCTTCGGCGGTCGTTTCGTCTGTCATGGCGCTTTCGTCCTTGGCAAAATTCGGTGTCCAATCTTTACGCAACGCCTTGATTGCTGGGCTCTTGAAGGTCAAGACCTGCAATAGTGAGTATGACCCAGGCAAACCCCCTCGATCCGCGCGATTTTGCAGCAGCGCTCGACTGGTGGCGCGATGCCGGGGTCGATTGCGACTTCGCCGATGACGCTACGGATTGGCTGGCAGAGCCGGAGGCGGAAAAGACGCCTGAGACTGCAGCGCAATCTGGAGGTGCAGCCGCACCTGTCGCGAAACCCGCGGCACCTGAAAAAATCGATCTTTTCGCTGGCAGTCGGCCGTCAGACCTTGCCGCGTTTCACGAATGGTGGCTGACCGCGCCCGGCCTCGATCCAATCGGACCGCGTGGCCGGGTGGCACCGCGCGGGAACCCCGATGCCGATTTGATGGTCCTCGTCACCGATCCGGAAGAAAACGACGCAGAAAAACTCCTGTCCGGCCCGCAGGGGCGCTTGCTCGACCGGATGCTGACAGCAATGGGTTTTGGCGAGCAGGATTTCTACCTCGCATCGGCCCTGCCCCGCCACATGCCCCTCGCCGAAGGCAGCGCGATGGCCGACGCCGGCTATCACGAAGTGCTGATGCATCACATCGCGCTGAAAGCTCCGCACAAGATTATTGCCTTCGGCGCAAACATTTTGCCGCTTTTGGGGCACAATGCGGCGCAGGGGACTAAACCTTTACGCGAAATCAACCATGAGAGAGGCAGGGTGCCGCTTCTCGTTAGCGAGGGACTCGACAGCCTGATGGCGATGCCGCGGCTGAAGGCTCGCTTCTGGCGAAGATGGCTTGAATGGACGGACGATTGAAGATGGTACATTTGCGCGGGCGTAGAACACGTGCAGCCACAGCTTTCATGGCTCTTGCGGCCGGAATCGCCACATTCTCACCCGTTGCAGCCTCCGCCAATACCAGCGCCGAGTATTTCCGCGCCCGCATCACGGACAGCACCGTCCCCGCCCTGCTGAGCCAGGACGAGAAGGAATATTACACCAACCTCTTCCGCGCGATCGACCGCGAGCAATGGGACGAGGTCGAAACGCTGCTCCAGAACCGCAGCGAAGGGCCGCTCCACACCGTCGCCCGCGCCGAATATTACACACACGCCAATAGCCCCAAGGTGAGCGCGGAGCAGATCGCCGCCTGGCTCGAGGAAGGGACCTTGCTGCCCCAGGCCGAACAGCTCGTTCGCCTCGGCGAGAAGCGCGGGCTCGAATACGCCCCGCCCCTGCCGCAGGAACAGCGACTGGTGCGCCAGCCTTATTCGTCCAAGCGCCTCCTCCCGCGCACGGTCGAAGACGGTACGATGCCGAGCGATTTGCGCAGCGCAATCCTCGACCGGATCAAGAATGACGATCCTGACGGGGCACGCATGCTGCTCGACGGGATCGACGCGATGCTCAGTCCGCAGGCCCGCGCCGAATGGCGGCAGCGGGTCGCCTGGAGCTATTACATCGAGAACCAGGACACCGCATCGCTGAACATGGCGCAGACTGTATCAGACGGGTCTGGCGAATGGGTGGCCGAAGGCGATTGGGTCGCCGGGCTTGCGGCATGGCGCTTGGGCGATTGCGAGACCTCTGCTCGCGCCTTTGCCCGGTCGGCGAGCGGTGCGGCCAATGTGGAGCTTCGCTCAGCCGCGCATTTCTGGGCCAATCGCGCCTACACTCGCTGTCGCCAGCCCGGCGAAGCCGAGCGCCATCTCGCCTCTGCCGCGCAGTTCGACGAGACGCTCTACGGCATGCTCGCGATCGAGGCGCGAGGTCAGGACATCCCGGCGGGGCACACCACGCCCGACTTCAACAGCGCGGACTGGCAGGAGCTCCGTAGCGTGCCCAATGTGCGCACCGCGGTTTCGCTGGCGGAAATCGGGCGCACTTCGCTCGCCGATGAAGTCCTGCGCCACCAGGCACGCATCGGCGATCCTTCGCAATATGACTCGCTCTCTCGCCTCGCGCGCGATCTCGGTATGCCGCAGACGCAGCTTTGGATGGCCTATAACGCGCCATATGGCACCCGCTCCGAGCCTTCGCTGCGCTATCCGACCGCGAAGTGGAGCCCGAGCAATGGCTGGCAGGTCGACCCCGCCCTCGCCTTCGCCCATGCTCTGCAGGAATCGAACTTCCGCACCGCAGCCGTGAGCCCGGCCAACGCACGCGGGCTGATGCAGATTACACCGATCACCGTGCGACAGCACGCCGGCCGGCTGAACATGAGTGCGAGCTACGTCAATCTGAACGATCCGGAGGTCAATCTCGCCTTCGGTCAGGAAAATCTCGAGATGCTGCGCGACAGCGGCGCGACGCAGGGCCTGCTGCCGAAGATCATGGCTGCCTATAACGCTGGCCTGACGCCGGTGACCCGCTGGAACAGCGAAATCAACGATCAGGGCGATCCGCTGCTCTACATGGAATCGATCCCCTATTGGGAAACGCGCAGCTACGTTGCGATCGTAATGCGCAATTACTGGATGTACGAGCGGCAGGCGGGCGTGAAATCCTTCTCTCGTGCCGCTCTCGCTCAGGGGATGTGGCCGACCTTCCCCTATGCTAGTGGCGGGCGTGGAATACGCCTGACACGGAGCAATTGATGGCCATCGACGAAGCCCGCGAATTCAAACCCATCAACATCGCGGTACTGACGGTTTCCGACACGCGGACCGCGGAGAACGATACCTCGGGCGATATCCTCGCAGCGCGGGCGGAAAGCGCAGGTCACACGGTCGCCGCTCGGCTGATCCTGCGTGACGATGCCAGTGTCATCGCCGAGCAGCTGGATATGTGGATCGCCGATCCGAATGTCGATGCGGTGGTCTCCACCGGTGGCACCGGTCTGACCGGGCGCGACGTGACGCCCGAGGCGCTCGACCGGGTGCGTGAAGCGCACCAGGGTCGCGACATTCCGGGTTTCGGCGAGGTGTTCCGCTATCTCAGCCTGCAAACCATCGGGACCAGCACCGTCCAGTCGCGCGCCTGCGCGGTGGTGGCGGGCGGCACTTACATCTTCGCCTTGCCCGGTTCGAACGGCGCGGTGAAGGACGGTTGGGACGGCATTCTCGCCGAACAGCTCGACAGCCGAAACCGGCCCTGCAATTTCGTCGAGCTCATGCCGCGCCTCAAGGAAATCTGAGATAGACTGATGCATTTGTTCTTTGTATGTTCCGTTCATGCAAAGAGAGTCGGTCAAAGGACGCGGGGCGCAATCCGCTGAGGTTTCCACGCGGTTCGGCCTGTCCGAACGCGAGGCGGATGGCGACTGGCGCGACTGGGTGGAGACGCTGGACGGCACCCCTCCCCCGCTGCGCACCCATGTGACAGAAGAACGCCCGCGCACGATCCTCAGCTTCAACCAGTCACCCGACATCGGCTTCGACCGTTCGATCAATGCCTATCGCGGCTGCGAGCACGGCTGCGTCTATTGCTTTGCGCGCCCGACCCACGCCTATCACGACCTTTCGCCCGGACTGGACTTCGAGTCCCAGCTTTTCGTCAAGCCCAATGCGGCGGAACTGCTGCGCGAAACGCTGGCAAAGCCGAAGTACAGGCCCAAACCGATCGCCATGGGGACCAATACGGATCCCTACCAACCGATCGAGCGGCGCTACCGCATCACGCGCTCCGTGCTGGAGGTGTGCCTCGATGCGCGCCATCCGGTGACGATCACGACCAAGTCGGACAGGGTGGTGGACGATATCGACCTGCTCGCCGAAATGGCAAAGCAGCGGCTGGTGGCGGTGGCGATTTCGGTAACGAGCCTCGACCCGAAGCTTTCGGGTAAGCTCGAACCGCGCGCAGCTGCGCCTGCCAAGCGACTCATTGCGCTGGGAAAACTGGCCGAGGCGGGCATACCCACCCATTGCTCGGTCGCGCCGGTCATCCCCGCCATAACAGACGAGTTCATGGAGGAGATCGTCCAGCGCGCAGCAGCGCTGGGCGTTGATAGCTGCGGGTGGATACCCTTGCGCCTGCCGCATGAAGTCTCGCCATTATTTCGCGAGTGGCTGGAAGTTCACTTTCCCGACCGCGCGGGCAAGGTGATGAGCATCGTGCAATCGATCCGGAGCGGCAAGGACAACGACCCCAATTTCTTCTCCCGCCTCAGGCCGACGGGCGTGTGGGCGGACCTGTTCCGCTCGCGGTTTAGGGTGGCGTGCAAACGGGCGGGGCTGGGAAAGGCGAAGTTCGAGCTCGATTGCACGAAGTTCAGACCGCCTGAGGTCGGCGGCCAGATGCGCTTGCTGTAATGTCCGAATGTGGGGGTGGAAAGCCGACGCTCACACTTGTCTAGAATGAGCCTTCTGCGGCTAAAAACGTCATACAATCACGAGACTGCGCTGCGTTGGCCAATAAGGTTTATGACTAGAGCAGTGCGCCTGCCTTTCTTGCCGGGAAAGCTAGTTAATTTGCCTGCATGGGCGGGCAGTCTTTGGGCATCCAGTCGTAGCCTGCATTGATATTGAACCCTTCTTTTCTCCCCACCTTTTCAATGGGACCGCCGAAAGGGGTGACAGCCAGAGACGCACCACCGCTACCAGTTTCTAGGTGGAATAAAGTGTCGCCTCTGCAGTTGAATGTGAAATTGTAACCGAACCCAGCAAAGGGTATGTCGACCTTCTGGCCATCGATAAGACTGTAAAAGCTAGGCTGCGCGCCTTCACTTTGAACGAACAGAGGAGGATAGCCGCCTTGTGCCCGGCCAGCGTCGCCAACGCCATCAACTGACTGTGTGACCGCCGGTCCTGGAGCATTTTGACTGCCAAGGGTGTGAATATAAACTCCCTCCGTGATGACACCCTGCGGACTACCGAATATGACGACTTTGTCGTTATCCTCCGGGTGAAAAGTGACAGTCCGCAATGTCCAACCAAGGAGTGCTGGTTCCGACTGAAAAGCTTCACACGCAAGCTCTGTCGGGTGAATGATGCAAACGCTCAGAACCGGATCTCCGGCACTATCCGCTTCGAGGTAGGCCATGCGCGTCCCGTCTGGAGAGAAGGACGGCGGCCCGAGACCAAGCGAGTTCGAGTGAACTGGTTGGGGCGCAGTTATGGAAAAGCCGTTCTCAGCAGACCAAGACTGGAGCATTATCGTGTCGAAGCCGACGAGAGTTGCAATAAGGCCGGCACTGTCGACCGAGAGCTGAGGAGACCGGATTTCGTCGGCCTCATAAGCGATGACTTCGGCGGAAAAGTCTCTGTTTTTAAGCACGAGCTGATCAGGTTTATTGCGGCCGCCGAGCCTAATTCCCGCAAACTCAGGATCGAAAGCTGCCGGAGGATCGTCTCCTCCATTGCCACCACCATTACCCTTGTCCGGCGGAGGTTTGGCGAATGCGGTTGCAGAGAGAGCTGCACACAGCAGCAATGCGAGTGGTCGGGAAGTTTTCATCGACGTGCCTCACCAGTAAAGATCAGTAGATCTCTTGTCGCTGGCGACCCGAATGACCACGTTTTAGCATGAATTGTCGCAAACCCAAAATTGGCCGCCCAGCCGCGAGGACTGCTTCATTTGAGCGAAAGTTATCGTTCGTCCGAATGTCTGCTTTCGGGTCGTTAGCGGACCTAACCAAACCCGTCCCCGCCCTCGCCCGGCTTGAAACGGATCAGCCGGCTGTCGACCAGCGCGGCAGTGCGGTTGACCACCGCCTTCTGATAGTCCGGGTCCTTGATCATCTCGAAGAATGCGCCCGAGTTCGGATATTGCGCCACAAAACCATCGTGCCACTGGCGGTCATCCGGCCCCGTCACCATCGTCTGGAACGCGCCGCGCCACACGATGCTGCCGCCCACGCGGCGGAAGATCGGACCGCTGGTCTTGCCATATTCCTCATAAGCGCGCCGACCGCTCCAGCCATTGCCGTGATGCTCATGTCCTTCGGGGTATTCGGCTAGGTCGCGGTAGAGCAGCAGGTTGAGCATATGGATCGGCTCGTCACGCGGGAGGTCCTTGAACGCCTGGAAGTTTACCGGCGATGGGTCGATGTAGACGTCGCTCATGAAGCATCCTCCAGCTTGTAATCGGCGAACTGGTCGCGCAGATCCTTCTTCGAAATCTTGCCCGTCGCGGTGTGTGGAATCTCGTCGATGAACTCGACCGCGTCGGGCAGCCACCACTTGGCTACCTTGTCCGCGAGGAACTCGATAACCTCGCCCGAGGTCACTTCCGCACCTTCTTTCTTTACGACGAAGAGTACCGGGCGTTCGTCCCACTTCGGGTGGTACATGCCAACGGCAGCAGCTTCCGCCACAGCGGGATGGCCAACAGCTGCGTTTTCGAGCTCGACCGAGCTGATCCATTCACCGCCGGACTTGATCACGTCCTTCGTGCGGTCGGTCAGTTGCAGAGTCCCGTCGGGATGGATGATGCCGACGTCGCCGGTGTCGAACCAACCGTCATTGTTCACCGCGTCCTTCTCCGCCTTGAAGTAACGCTTGATGATCCACGGACCGCGGATCTGCAGCGCGCCCGAGCTTTCGCCATCGCGCGGCAGCTCGGTCATCATGTCGTCCAGATCCACCGTGCGCAGCTCCACGCCGAAGATCGGGCGGCCCTGCATCGCGGTCTTGGCGACTTTCTCTTCGAAACTGAGCTCGTCCCAGTTCCAGGTCGGTCCGCCAACGGTTCCGATGGGGCTGGTCTCGGTCATGCCCCAGGCATGCTGGACGCGCGTGCCGTTCTTCATCAGCCGCTCGATCATGAACTTCGGGCAGGCCGAGCCACCGATGGTCGCGGCCTTCAAGGGCGGCAGGTCGAGGCCTTCCTTGTCGCAATACTGGAAATGCGCGAGCCAGACGGTCGGCACACCGGCGCTATCGGTCACACCTTCGCGGATCATCAGTTCATGCAGCACCGCCGGATCGTTGACCGCGCTGAACACGAACTTGATGCCCGCCATCGCGCCGGCATAGGGCAGCCCCCAGCTGGCCGCGTGGAACATCGGGACGACCGGCAACATGACGGACGAAGCGCTGAAGTTGAACGCCGAGGGCTGCAAGCCAGCGAGAGCATGCATCATCGTCGAACGGTGCTCGTATTGCACGCCCTTGGGATTGCCCGTGGTGCCAGAGGTGTAGCAGATCATGCAGGGATCGGTTTCCGCGCCGCCGACCCATTCGAAGTCGCCGTCCTGCTCCCCGATCCAGTCTTCGAAGGCGGGCGCATGCTCGCCGCTGTCATAGCAGATGTAATGTTCGACCGTGGTCCAGCGGGACTTCATCCGGTCGACGATCGGCTGGAACGCGGCGTCGTAGCACAGCACCTTGTCCTCGGCGTGGTTGACGATGTACTCGAGCTGGTCGTCGAACAGGCGCGGGTTCACCGTGTGGAGCACGCCGCCCATGCCAGCGACACCGTACCAGCTGACGAGGTGGCGCGAGTGGTTCATGGCGAGGCTTGCCACGCGGTCGCCCTTCTTGATCCCCAGCGCCAGAAGCGCCTGCGCCATCTTCTTCGCATCGCGTTTGATTTCAGCCCAGTTGGTGCGGGTCTCGCTGCCATCTGCCCAGCGGGTCACGATCTCGCGCTCACCCGCCTCGCGTGCGGCGTGATCGATCACGTGCGTGATCCGCATGGTCCAGTCCTGCATCGCTCCCAAAGGTGCTGTGGCCATTGCTCGTCCTCTCCTTGATACGTTTGCGCTTTTCATGCCCATAGACACGCCGATTGGCAATCGTTCAGGTTGAGAGGATTTCGCAAGCTGAAAGGGGGGCGGTAACTCGCCCCCCTTTCGCGGTATTCATCTGAGTTAAGGAATGGTCGGGTCAGGCGCCGGGCCGAACGAAGTATCCCACCACTTCCCAGCCATCGTCGCCCATCAGCATGACGACGGTCTCGATCGCAGGCTTCTCCACCGCGGCAAACTTGGTCGTGAACTGCAGCACCTCGTATTCGCCTTCGGGCGCACCCGGAAGCGTGGAGGCACGGTTCACGTTCGAAAGTTCACGAGAGGTGACTGCACCAAGCGGCTGCCGCACCGGCTTCCCTTGCGCGGCCCATTGATCGGCGCTGATCTGCGACTGGAAATAGGGGCCGGCCCTGTCCCAGCTTTCCTGCCAATTGCCCTGATCGACCGCTGCGAGGAAATACTCTGCGCGAGGCAGAGAGGCGGGATCTTCAACAGCGCTCTTTTCGGCTGCGACTTCGGTTTTTGCGGCGGCAGGCGCCTGGTCGCCGGATGTGTACATGAGGCCAAGGACGGCGGCAGCAATCAGTATCGACATGATGAGCATTCCTCCTGCGAGCCAAGTGAGGCCGAAAGGCCCCGCTCGCTTCGTGTTGATGAGGCCTGCATTGTCACCGCTGTCCGCTTGCGGCGCGATCCCAATTGATGTGTGTGCAGGATTTTGGGGTGCCTTTTCCTCGGCATCCCCCAAGATTCTTGCGGCCTCGCGGCTGCTCGACACATTCAATTTGCGGCGCGCATTGCGGAGGCGATCGTTGACCGTGTGGACCGAAATATCGAGTTCATTCGCGCTCGATTTGGCGTCGTGGCCGGCGAGGAGCAGGCGCAGCGCTTCCTTCTCCTTGTCGGTGAGGTCGGCCAGCCCCTCGTTCATTACGCGACGAGACGCAGCCGCGCCTTACTGCGAAGCGGCTTGAGCTCGACCTTGTCGATGCCTTCGATCGCCGAAAGCCGCTCTGCGAGACCTCCATCGAGATGGAAATTACGGCCGAGCCGCAATTGCGGGCTGGCACCATCGGGCAACAGGAGGCTGACGATCACTTCGCCCTGCCCTTCATCGTCCTGGCCTTCCGCGCTCGCCACAAGCTCGAGCTTGAGGTCGGTCAGTGCCTCGACACTGAGCACGTCGAGCGTCAGCTGCATCCGGGTGCCGCCCTTGACCTCATCGAGCGGGCGCGCGCCGCGCACGGTTATGCGCGGGGCATCGCCGGGATTGGGAGCGTCGAGTTCGACTGTCAGCAACAGGCAGGCACCGTCTTTCGCCCATTGTTCGAATGCGGGGACGAGGCTTTCCTCGAAACACGCCGCTGAAAATTGCCCGGTGGTATCGGAGAAATCCGCGCGCACATAGTCCGCGCCGCGCTTGGTCCGAAGCTTGGCATAACCTTCGACCATGGCCGCCATGACAGCCGAGGAGCGTCCGCCCGGTGTCGCGCCCCCTTCCATCAGGCTCTGATAGGTGCGCGCGCCGTTAGCCGAGGCAACCGGCCAGAATTGCTGCACGGGGTGGGCAGAGAAATAGAAACCGAAGTTCTCACGTTCCTTCGCCATCCGGTCGGTGCGGCTCCACGGCTCGACCTCCTTGAGGCGGAGCGTATCCTCTGCTTCTCCCTCGCCACCGAACAGCCCCGCCTGCCCGCTCGAACGCTCGCGCTCTGCCGCATCCGCGACGGCAAGCAGCATGTCGGCATTCTCGAAGACCTTCGCCCGGTCCGGTTCAAGCGCATCAAGTGCTCCGGCAGCGGCCAAGCCTTCAAGCTGGCGCGAGTTCATCGCACCCTTGGGCATCCGCTCGAAGAGATCCTGCAGGCTGGTGTACGGCCCGCTCCCCTGACGCTCGGCAACCACCGCCTCCATCGCCTTCTCACCGACATTGCGGATACCGGCCAGCGCATAGCGCACGGCATAGCCAGTGTCGGTTGCCTCGACCGTGAAACGCGCTTCGGACGCGTTCACGCAAGGTGGCAACACCTCAATCCCGCCGCTTGTGCCGGGATAGCGCCGCGCATCGTCGACGAAAATCGCGAGCTTTTCCGACTGATGGATGTCGAAGCACATCGAGGCGGCGTAGAACTCTTCCGGATAATGCGCCTTCAACCACGCGGTCTGGTAGGCGAGCAAGGCGTAGGCCGCGGCGTGCGATTTGTTGAAGCCGTAGCCTGCAAACTTGTCGATCAAGTCGAACAGCTCGTTCGCGCGCTTCGGCTCGATTCCGGATACTCTCTTGCAGCCTTCGACGAAGCGCTCGCGCTGCGCGTCCATTTCCGCCTGGACTTTCTTGCCCATCGCGCGGCGCAGCAAGTCAGCATCGCCGAGCGAATATCCGGCGAGGATCTGAGCGGCCTGCATGACCTGTTCCTGATAGACGAAAATCCCGTAGGTCTCGGCCAGAATGCCTTCGAGTTTCGGATGCGGGTACTCGATCGGCACTTCGCCAGCCTTGCGCTGGCCGAACAGCGGGATGTTGTCCATCGGCCCCGGGCGATAGAGCGAGACGAGCGCGATGATGTCGCCGAAATTGGTCGGCTTCACCGCCGTCAGCGTGCGCCGCATTCCTTCCGATTCCAGCTGGAAGACGCCGACCGTGTTTCCCGACTGCATAAGGTCGTAAACCGCGGTATCGTCGAGCGGCAGCGTCGAGAGGTCGAGCTCGATCCCGCGCTTCTCGAGCAGCTTCACCGCCTTCTGCAACACCGAGAGCGTCTTCAGCCCGAGGAAGTCGAACTTTACGAGGCCCGAGCTCTCGACATTCTTCATGTCGTATTGCGTCACCGGCATGTCCGAACGCGGATCGCGGTAGAGCGGCACGAGCTGCGCCAGCGGACGGTCGCCGATCACCACACCGGCGGCGTGGGTCGAGCTGTTGCGCGGTAGACCTTCGAGCTGGAGCGCCAGATCGACGAGGCGCTTCACTTCGTTGTCATTGTCATATTCGTGCTTGAAATCGGCGGCCCCATTGAGCGCGCGCGGCAGCGTCCACGGATCGGTCGGATGGTTGGGCACCATCTTGCAGAGCCGGTCGACGTGGCCATAGCTCATCTGCAGGATGCGCCCGCAGTCGCGCAGCACGGCGCGCGCCTTCATCTTGCCGAAGGTGATGATCTGCGCGACGTGATCGTGGCCGTACTTGCGCTGCACATAGCGGATCACTTCGCCCCGCCGCGTTTCGCAGAAGTCGATGTCGAAGTCGGGCATCGACACACGTTCGGGATTGAGGAAGCGCTCGAACAGCAGGCCGAGCTTGATCGGGTCGAGATCGGTGATGGTCAGCGCCCATGCGACCAGCGAGCCTGCACCCGAACCACGGCCCGGCCCAACCGGAATGTCGTGATCCTTGGCCCATTTGATGAAGTCGGCAACGATCAGGAAGTAGCCGGGAAAGCCCATCTCGTTGATGATCCCGACCTCGAAATCGAGCCGGTCGAAATAGACCTTGCGCTCTTCCTCCGACATCTCGCCATAGGGTTCGAGCCGCGCCTCCAGCCCCTTGCGCGCGTCCTCGGCCAGCATTCTGGCCTCGCCTTCGAGGTCGCCTGCAAGGCTCGGCAGGATGGGATCGCGATAGGGCGGCGCATAGGCGCAACGCTGCGCGATCACGAGCGTGTTGGCGGTCGCTTCCGGCAGGTCGGCAAAGGCCTCCTCCATCATCGGCGCCGATTTCACGAAGGCCTGTCGGTTCGAATGCGGACGCTCCTCCGCCTCGATATGGGTCGAGTTCGCTATGCACAGCATGGCGTCATGCGCCTTGTACATATGCGGCTCGGCGAAATTGGCGGGATTTGTGGCAACCAGCGGCAGATCGCGCGCATAGGCGAGGTCGATCAGAGCCTCTTCGGCGCGCTCGGCGGCCGGATCGCCGTTGCGGGCAAGCTCGATGTAGAGCCGCTCCGGGAAGAGCGCATGCAAGCGGTCGCACAGCGCCTCGCCATGGTTCATCTGCCCTTCTGCAAGGAGCTGCGTCAGCGCGCCGTCCCCCGCTCCCGTCAGCGCGATCAGGCCATCGGTATGGCCGTTGAGGTCTTCCAGCTGGACATGCGGTTCGAACTCGAGCGGGCGCTCGAGATGCGCCTTCGACACGAGGTGGCAGAGATTGTCATAACCCGCCTCGTCCTGCGCATAGAGCGGCAGATAGTCGACCTGGCGGCCTTCCTCGTCGCGCGCCACGCCCAGCAGCGTGCCGATGATCGGCTGGATGCCCTCGGCCTTGCAGGCGCCCGCAAACATGACCGCGCCATACAGGCCGTTGCGGTCGCAGATCGCGATGGCGGGAAAGCCGCGCTCCTTCGCCAGCTTGGCAATCGCCTTGGGATCGATGGCTCCTTCGAGCATCGAATAGGACGAGAGCACACGCAGCGGGACAAAGGGGGCGAAAGGCATCGGTCGAATATGAGAAGTTCGCGCGTGATTCTCCAGCGCTTTGGCGCTTCAATTCTCCACAGGTTGAGGATAATTCTGCTGGAGCCATTGGAGACGTCGGCGATGCTCTCTCCATGGGCTGATCGAAAAGGCCTCTGCGATGGCCTGAAGGGTCGAAGCCATGGCATCCTCGCTTTCATCGCCGGTCTGATTCCGGTCGAGCAATCGGATCATTCCATCGAAGTCGTAAGCGAGCTGTTCGAGCACGAAGTATCCAACCTTCAACCCTAAACCGAGAAACTCGGGAAGATTGGCGCCGACGACGAGGTTAGGTCGATCAAACTGCATCGGCACGGTCATCACCACAGGCCAATTTTCCGGCGCAGTCATCTCGTTTGGGATCAGGCTGAAATGAACGCCATCTCCTCCGGTCGACGCAAACACGAGGGCGCTGCGCGGCTTCGCTTCATAAGGAGTTTGGTATCCCGAAGGCGCGAGCAACAGGCCCACTGCCTCTTGTGCGTCATCTTTCAGCCCCTTCAAAAGTACCCTCAGCCGCTCCAACCCTTCGTGTGCTGCGCTCTCCATTCGCCTTTGCTCGTCTAGCCGGACTTACAGCAGCTTCTCGATATCCTTCGCGATACTGGCCGGCTTGTCGGTCGAGCCGTAGCGCTTCACGACATTGCCATCTCGGTCGATCAGGAACTTGGTGAAGTTCCATTTGATCGCGGTGGTACCCAGGATGCCCTTGGCTTCCCCCTTCATCCAGTCGAACAGCGGCGAGGCATCGGGGCCGTTGACGTCGATTTTCTCCATCAGCGGGAAGGTGACGCCGAAATTGACCTTGCAGAACTCGTCGATCTCTTCGGCACTCCCCGGCTCCTGCGCCCCGAACTGGTTGCAGGGGAAGCCGAGCACTTCGAAGCCCTTGTCCTTGTATTTCTGGTAGAGCGCCTCGAGCCCGTCATACTGCGGTGTAAAGCCGCATTTGCTGGCGGTGTTGACCACCAGCAGGACGTTGCCCTTCTTGGTGGCGAGGTCGAGCTTTTCACCGCGATTGGTGGTGACGGTGAAATCGGCGATATCGGTCATTTGGCGGCATCCTGTTTCGGCTTGTAGATGAAGTCGAAACTCGTTTGCCACGAAAGGCCATGGTCCGTCGAGGCTTCTCCGTGCTGGCGCACGCTGTCATCCTCCCTCCTCTTGTAGGACATGCGGGTCAAAGCGTCTTGCCCGGCCCCCGCGCCATTGGGCCAATAGCCGGTCAGCACCATGGTGCCATCGACCACGCCGCCTTCGAAATAGACCGCGCCCGGCGCCTGTCCGACCCACTTCTGGTGCCAGCGCTGCGTCGCGACGTCATAGTGGTTAAGGCTGGTGCCGCCCTGCCCGCGCAGCGGCATCCAGCTTTCGATCACCGCGCAGCCATTGTGCTTGCGCTCGATCCGGCTGTCGGCGACCTTGGTTTCGAGATCGCGCGCGGCATAGACGTCCCACTCGCCGACCCAGAAATCGAAGCCCGCGTGCCCTTCGGTGTCGCATGCCGGTGGTGGGCTGGACGGCGGCGTAGGCGGCTGCGTTTGTACGGAAGCCGCCTGAAATATGGCAATGATAGCAGCAAGCGTGGTCGACATGGTCCCCCTCCTGATCTGAGGGGGACAAGGACTGGCCGACCAGCGCCCCGGATCAACTGCGCATCGGCCAATGCGCGATCAGCTTCGCCGAAATGCCCTTAGCTTTCGGCCTCGGCGGGGAAATCGTCACGCGTCGCAAGCATCGCGGCCTCGCTGGACGTATATTGGCGATCGCCTGCTTTCTGGATCACATATTTGCCGCGCTCTTCCTCAGGCAGGCGCGTCAAGTGACGGATCATCTCTGCGAAGGTGCCGCGGTTCAGCGCATTGGCACCATCGAAAACGCCCTGGCCGTCGTCTGCCCGGTGCAGTGAAGCACGGTCGTCCCAGGCCATGGGGCCCGATTTTTCAGGTGTGCCGTCGTAAGTACTTGGATGGTCGCTCATGATTTTCCTCCTTTGAAGAAGAAACGCAGGAGCGACCCGAAAGGTCCGCTATTCGAGCAAACCTTCGTGGAGCCGCACCACGCGGTCCATCTTGTTGGCGAGCCGCTCGTTATGCGTAGCGACAAGCGCCGCGCTGCCCTCGCCCCGGACAAGGTCGAGGAACTGGTTCAGCACCTTTTCGGAGGTTGCCTCGTCGAGGTTACCGGTCGGCTCGTCCGCCAGCACCAGAGTCGGCCGGTTGGCGAGAGCTCGGGCGACAGCGACGCGCTGCTGCTCGCCGCCCGAAAGCTGGCTGGGACGATGTTCGAGACGGTGCGCCAGGCCCAGCGCCCCGAGCAGATGCTCTGCCCGCTGATCGGCGATGGCGCGATCAACGCCGGCCACCATCTGCGGCATGACGACATTCTCGCGCGCGTTGAAATCGGGCAGCAAGTGGTGGAACTGGTAGACGAAGCCGAGATGTTCGCGGCGCACGCGCGTGCGCTCGTCCGATTCCATGTCCTCTGCCTGATTGCCCGCAATGGCGATCGAGCCTTCGAAACCGCCCTCAAGCAGGCCGACCGCTTGCAGCATGGTCGATTTGCCAGTGCCGGAAGGGCCGAGCAGCGCGACGATCTCGCCCGGCATGATGTCCAGATCGACCCCGCGCAGGACTTCGATCACGGTATCGCCCTGCTTGAAGCTGCGCTTCAATCCGCGGAGGCGCACGACCGGCGGCACGCCGGGAGTTGCAACAGCATCACTCATAGCGAAGCACCTGTACCGGATCGGTACTCGAAGCCTTGAAGGCGGGATACAGCGTGGCGAGGAAACTCAGCACCAGCGCCAGCAGCACGATCCCGATGATTTCGACCGGATCGACCCGGGCCGGCAGTTGCGAGAGGAAGCGAACCTCCGGATCCCACAGCTGCTGGCCTGTCACCGCCGCGATGATCTTTACGATCCCCTCGCGGAAATAAAGCACGATGAAGCCGAAGATCAGGCCCGCGACAGTGCCGATGGCTCCGACCGTGAAGCCGGTCGTAACGAAGATCTTGAGCAGGCTGCGCCGCGTCGCGCCCATGGTTCGCATGATGGCGATGTCGCGCGTCTTGGCGCGTACCAGCATGACGAGGCTGGAAAGGATATTGAAGGCGGCCACCAATACCATGAAGCTCAGCGCGAAGAACATTGCCACGCGTTCGACCTGCAAGGCCTCGAACAGCGAGGAATTGATCGTCTTCCAGTCGGCCACCACCGCCCTTCCCGCCACGGCTGCCTCGACAGGCGCGAGGATTTCGCCGACGTTGTCGGGATCGTCGACCGTGATCTCGATCATGGAAACCTTGTCGCCAAGGAGCAGCAGCGTCTGGGCATCCTCCATCGGCATGACAATGAACTTCTGGTCATAATCATAGATTCCGACCTCGAAAATCGCGGCGACCTGATATCCGACTTGTCGCATCGATGTGCCGAAAGGCGTTGAGCGCCCCTGCGGATTGATGATTGTTATGGTATCGCCGACCCTAGCGCCGATATTCTGCGCCAGGCGAGATCCGATCGCGACCGTGCCCGATCGCGGCTGGAGCTCGCCGATATTGCCCAGCAACACCTTGTCCGAAAGCGCGGCAATGTCGTCAGACGTGTTGCCCCGCACGAGGATACCCTCGACCCGGCCGTTGAAGGTGACGAGCAGCGGCTGTTCGATCAACGGTGAGGCATCGACTACACCCGGTGTCTGTTCGATCTCGGCAAGCACACTTTCCCAATCGTCGAGCCGTCCGCCATAAGCCTGGACGATCGCGTGACCGTTGAGTCCCACGATCTTGTCGAGCAGCTCCGCGCGAAAACCGTTCATCACGCTCATCACCACGACCAGCATGGCGACCGACAGCATGACGACGCCCACACTGATCCCCGCGACGAGCGCTATGAATGCCTCCCCCTTCCCGGGAAGGAGGTAGCGTTTCGCAATCATGCTTTCGAATGGAGAGAGGATCAAAACCCGGCTTCTTTGCTCATGCTATCCTGAACCCGCGCTGTAGGCAGCGCCCGTTGCCCGCGCAATCGCAAAACCCGCGCTATTCACGAAACAATTGTCCCGAAACATTGTGACAGCTGCCGGTTCGCCCCTTGTAATCGAGCCGTAACATCGCCATTGACCCCGGCAGGCACGGGGGCGAGCAGCGGACAGGCTTTGCCATGAATTCTAGCGATCATTTTCTGGACCTCGACGGCGACAAGCTGCGCGAGGAATGCGGCGTGTTTGGCGCGATCAACGCATCCGATGCGGCTGCGGCGACCGCACTGGGGCTACATGCGCTGCAACACCGAGGACAAGAGGCGGCGGGTATTACGAGCTTCGACGGCAAGGAGTTCTTCTCGCGCCGCGGGCTCGGCCATGTCGCGGAAAATTTCTCAACCTCCGAAGCGATTGCCGAACTGCCAGGTTTCATGGCGGCCGGCCACGTTCGATATTCGACAACGGGCGGTTCGGGCCTGAGGAACGTGCAGCCGCTCTTCGCTGATCTCGCATCCGGCGGATTCGCGGTCGCGCATAACGGCAATATCTCTAACGCACGCACCTTGCGGCATGAACTCGTCAACAAGGGTGCGATCTTCCAGTCGACCTCCGATACCGAGGTGATCATCCACCTCGTAGCGACGAGCCGCTATCCGACCATGATCGACCGGCTGGTCGATGCCCTGCGCCTCGTCGAGGGTGCCTACGCGCTGATCGTGATGACGCCGGAGGGAATGATCGGCTGCCGCGATCCGCTCGGCATTCGTCCGCTCGTCATGGGTCGAATGGGCGATGCAGTGGTCTTCGCCAGCGAGACAGTTGCATTCGATGTCGTAGGCGCTGAATTTGTGCGCGAAGTGGAGCCGGGCGAACTGATCCGCGTCGGCTTCGATGGAGAAATCGAGTCGATCCATCCCTTCGGCCAGCACAAGTCACGTCCCTGCATCTTTGAGCACGTCTATTTCAGCCGACCCGATTCGGTTTTCACGGGACGCCCCGTTTACGAGGCGCGCAAGGCGATCGGCGAACAGCTCGCTATCGAAAACCCTTGCGACGTCGACCTGGTCGTGCCTGTACCCGACAGCGGTGTCCCCGCGGCAATCGGATTCGCCCAGCAATCGGGTCTGCCCTTCGAGCTCGGCATCATCCGATCGCACTATGTCGGGCGCACTTTCATCCAGCCTTCGGACGGCGCACGCCATTCGAGCGTGAAGCGCAAGCACAACGCCAATCGCGGGCTCGTCGCCGGCAAACGGATCGTGTTGATCGACGATTCGATCGTGCGCGGAACCACTTCGATGAAGATCGTCGAGATGATGCGAGAAGCGGGCGCGAGCGAAGTGCACTTCCGCGTCGCGAGCCCGCCGACCGCCAACAGCTGCTATTACGGGGTCGACACGCCGGAACGCGCCAAGCTGCTCGCCGCGAGGATGGACGTTGAACCGATGCGTGAGTTCATCAAGGCCGACAGCCTTGCCTTCGTATCGATCGACGGGCTCTATCGCGCTGTCGGCGCCGAGGCGCGCAACAATTCCTGCCCGCAATTCTGCGACGCATGCTTCACCGGCGACTATCCGACGCGCCTGACCGATTTGACAGGCAGCCAAAACAAGGCCGCGCAGCTATCCTTTGCCGATCACAAGGCCGCCTGATTCATGACCGATAACAACAAACCACTCGAAGGGCGCCTTGCGCTCGTGACCGGCGCCAGCAAGGGGATTGGCGCTGCGACGGCAGAAGCTCTGGCGTCAGCGGGCGCACATGTCGTTCTGACGGCACGCGACGTCAAGAAACTGGAAGCCGTCGAAGATCGCATCCATGCCGCCGGCGGCAGTTCCACGATCGCTCCGCTCGATCTCGCCGAGGCCGATGGAGTCGCGCGCCTCGCATCGGCTGTTTCGGGGCGTTGGGACAAGCTCGATATCCTCGTTCTATCAGCAGCTTATTTGCCAAGCCTTACACCCGTTACACAGATCGACCCGAAGCAGTTCGGGCAGGCTCTGACGACCAATGTCATGGCGACACAGTCTCTGCTTGCAGGTTTCGATCCGATGCTGAAGCGTGCCGAGGCTGCGCGGATCATCGGTCTTACCAGCAGCGTCGGCGCTGGCCCGCGCGCCTATTGGGCGGCTTACGGCTCGACCAAGGCAGCCTTCGAAAATATTCTCGACAGTTACGCGCAAGAGGTTGAAAAACTTAGCGGTATCCGCGTCGCGATCGTCGATCCTGGCGCCACACGCACCGATATGCGTGCTCGCGCCTATCCGGGCGAAGATCCCGCGACGGTCAAGCCCGCCGAGGACGTCGCCAACCGCCTCGTCGCACTCGTCCAGGAGGACTTCCCGACCCGCCATCGCGAGCGTGTCGAAGCCGCGGATGGTTAACACCGCGCTAATTCTAATTCCTACCAATTTGGAAACGCGTTGACGCCAGAGTGGCTGATGACCGCGCAGGCGCGAAGCCTGCCGGCCTTGTTCGAGGGCAAGGTTCACACGATCGCACCATTCGGGAAAGACGCCATGCAGACAACCGACGACCGCTATCACATTGCTGCGCAGGAAGATCGCTGCGCACCGCGGACGAAGCTGACCATCCCGGCGTCGCTGCGCGCGTCTGGCGGACGCGCGTTCCAGAGCGTGGTGCATGACCTTTCGATCTCGGGCTTTTCGGCCGCGTCGATCAACCGCATGCACGAAGGCCAGCTCTGCTGGCTGACGTTGCCTGGGCTTGAATCGCTGCAGGCTCAGGTCGTGTGGTGGGACAACTGCATCGTCGGCTGCGCGTTTTCGGAGCTACTCAGCCCGATCGTGCATGACAACATCCTGCAGCGTTACAGCAGCACCGGAATCTATCGCAGCGCAATCTGATTGCGCCCTTCGGGTCGAAAAAGGCGCGTCAGTCGGCGAGTGCGATCGCTCCGACGAGTTCACCCCATTTCTGGCGGAAGTCGCTGCTGGTCGCTTTCGGCCAGTTGCTGACCACGGCCACCACGACGTTCTCTGCGGGGACGACCGTAATTGCTTGACCAAAGATACCCTGCGCGCCGTAATTGCCGCCGGGATAGGTCCACCACTGGTAGCCATAGCCGTAACCGGGCGCGCGCTCGCCAAAGCTCACTTGCGGCGCGGTTGCCTCGGCGAACCAGCCTTCGGGCACAACGTCACCGCCACCTTCCAGCGCGAACTGCCCCATGCGGGCATAGTCGGACAAGCGGATCGACAAACAGCACCCGCCGATGCTTCCGCCACGCGGGTCGCTCATCCAGAAGAGATCGCCTTCGAAACCGGCGGCATCGACGATCTTTTCCTTGGCATAGGTCGCGAGCGGTAGACCCACCGCGTTTTCGACTACCATGCCGATGAGATTGGTTTCGCCCGTCTTGTAAACCCATTTTTCGCCAGGTGCCGTCTCGCGATCGAGTTCCTTGAGTTGCGCCACCATCGCGTCGGCACCGTAGGAATTGATGAACTCCTGCATCTGCGCGACATCGCTGTTCGGATCGGTGTAATCCTCGTTCCAGGCAACGCCCGACGTCATCGTGGCAATCTGGCGCACCGTGACGCCATCATAGGCCGACCCTGCCAGGTCCGGCACGTATTTCGTCACCGGATCGTCGAGGCTGGTGATGAAACCGTCCTTCACCGCCGCGCCGAGCAGCGTCGAGGTGAAACTCTTGGCGACCGAGAAGCTGGTCCAGCGCTGTTCCGGCCCGAAGCCGAGCGCATATTCCTCGAAGCGGACCTTGCCATCCTCTAGCACCATTAGTCCGGCTACATTGCTGTCCGCCATAAACTCGCGGATCGCGGCGGTGACGCGTGGCGGGAGGCGCTCGCCTTCGGGAAGCGCGCGGGGATCGGCGGATGCCTTGACTTCGTGCCCGGCAAACCAGCTTTCCATGTCGCGGAAACGCGTGTTGCGCTGCTCGTCATTCCAGAACAGGACCTGCAGTTCGGACGGATCGCGCTCCGGCGGCGTCACAACTGTCACCGCGTTCGCGGCAGGAAGCGTCTCTACCGGTCCGGAGTAACTCGCCGTACATCCTGCCAGAGCCAGCGCCGCGACGGCGCATCCAAAAAACTGCCGCATTTTCATTCCTCTCTCAAACTTTCTTCACCAGCGTTACCTGGTGGACATCGATCGTACCGGCGCGAAACCCGCCTTCGCAATAATCGAGATAGTAGCGCCACAGCCGGACAAAGCGCTGGTCGAATCCCTCGGGCAGTTCGCCATTCTCGACAGTGCGGTCGAAGTTGGCGCGCCACTGGTTGAGCGTCCGGGCATAGTCGCGCCCGAAATCATGCTGGTCGTGCCATTCGAGGCCGCGATCTTCGGCCAGCTTGCGAAACTCGCTGGTGCGGATCAGCAGCCCGCCCGGGAAGATATAGGCCTGAATGAAGTCGGCGCTCTCGGCATATGCATCGAACAGGTCATCGGCCATCGAGATATACTGGATAGCCGCGCGCCCGCCGCTTTTGAGGTTACGCGCGACGCAATCCATGAAAGTCGGCCAGTATTCGCGCCCCAGCGCTTCGACCATTTCGACGCTGACGATGGCATCGAACTGGCCGGATGTGTCGCGATAGTCCTGCTTGAGAAAGGTAATCTGCGGGTCATGCTGCGCGCGTGCCCAGGCAAGTTGCTCGTCGGAGAGGCTGATCGCGGTGACCTGCGCCCCTCCCTCCTCGCTAAGATGATTGGCGAGCGATCCCCAACCGCATCCGATCTCCAGCACGGTCGCCGCATTACCGATCCGATCGGACAGCGACTGCCACTTGGCATGTTGCGCCTCCTCGAGGTCATCCGTTCCCTCGAACAGCGCCGAGGAATAGGTCATCGTCGGATCGAGCCATTCGGCGTAGAAATCATTGCCGAGGTCGTAATGCGCCTCGATATTGCGCTGCGAGCCAGCCTTGCTGTTGCGGTTGAAGCGATGGGCGAAATGCGCCGCCCAGCGAAATGGCCCTTTCGCGCGCCCTGTCTGACCTAGCGTGCGCGCATTATCGGCAAAGATCGCGAAGACCGGGACGAGATCGGGCGACGTCCACTCACCCGCTTCCCATGCCTGGTACCATCCGATCGAGCCGTTGGAGGCGAGGCGGAGCAGACCGCGCCAGTCCTTCAGATGCACCTCCGCCTCGAAACCGGGCGCGCGCCCGCCGAGCAACCGCGTCGTCCCGTCTGGCAGATGTCCAAGGATCGCGCCGCGCTCCAGTCCCTTGTCGACGAGGTCGAGTACTTTCTGGAAACCGGGGGCGACCATTCGCGCGAGCAGCCCGGGCGAGGACGCAAACCGCTCCCCCCCGCTGAGCAATTGATCGCCGCGATTTAGCCCCTGAGCAGTCATGCGCCCCCTCATACCCCCATCAGCAGAGGGGGCAAGCCGAGCGCTAGGATTTCATGGCGCGATAGGTTTCGAGGGCACGCTCGCGCGCTTCCTTGTGACCGATGATCTTCGAGGGGTAATCCTCGGGCTTGCAGCCGTGTTCCTCGGGGTCGTGGATCTTGTCATCCGGCAAGTTGGCAAGCTCGGGCACGTAGGTCCGGATATAGCCTGCCGCATCGAACTTCTCCGACTGGGTGAGCGGCGCCATGATCCGGCTGAACATGTTCGAATCGACGCCGGTACCCGCGACCCACTGCCAGTTCGTGCCGTTGGAGCCGTAATCGGCGTCAACGAGACAATCCCAGAACCAGCGTTCGCCATGTTTCCAGTCGATCAGCAGGTGCTTGATGAGGAAGCTCGCCGTGATCATCCGCACGCGGTTGTGCATCCAACCGGTCTGCCACAGCTGCCGCATTCCGGCATCGACGATCGGATAGCCGGTGCGGCCCTGCTGCCAGGCCTCGAGCTCTTCCTGGATCACGTGTCCGCGATTGGGATTGCGCCAGCCCATGTCGCTGTCCCACCCCTCGCGATAGCTTTCCTTGGCATAGGAAGGAAACTGGCAGATCACGTTCTGCGCGTAGTCGCGCCAGATCAGCTCTTTCTCGTAAGTCTTCCACCCCTCGCTGCGCTTGTCCTTGAACCGGTGCCAGATCTGGATCGGCGAGATTTCGCCCCAGTGGAGATGCGGCGACATCTGGCTGGTTTCATCGACCGAGGGGAGATTGCGGCCGTCCTCATATCTGTCGACTTCATCGTCCCACCAGTCGAGCCGTTCGTGCGCGGCGGCCTCGCCAACTTCCCAGAAGTCCGCAATGCCGGTCGCCCAGTTTGGCTTCGTCGGGAGAAGGTCCCAGTCTTCGAGACTGTCGCTCGCCGGCCATTCTTCAGGGGATGAGAGCGTTTCGGGCTCAGGCAGCTCGTCACGCGGCGGGAACTGCTCCTTCGTCGCCTTCGAAAACGGGGTGTAGATCTTGTAAGGGTCGCCCGAACCCGTGGTGATGTAACCCGGCGGGAAGAGGTAATTCCCGTCATAAAGCTGCAGGTCGAGTTCTTTGGCGAGCTTACCCTGTGCCTTGCGCCACCACGGCTCGTAATGGCGATTGGCGTGGACAGTCTCGGCCCCGACGGCGTTTGCCACCTTGGTGACCTCCTCAACAGCATCGCCGCGTCGCAGGACGATCCGCGAGTTGCGCGCGCCGAAACTCTTGGACAGGCTTTCGAGCGAGTGGTGCAGCCACCAGCGCGACGCGCCGCCATATTTGTGATCGCCCGCCGCCTCGTCATCGAGGACATAGACCGCGACCACCGGACCCTGTTGGGCGGCGGCATAGAGCGCGGGATTGTCGGCCATGCGCAGGTCGCGCCGCAGCCAAACGATTTGTGGTTTGGTCATTCGCCCCTCTTCGAAGTCATGCCAGACCAACGCCGTCATGCTGAACTTGTTTCAGCATAGCATCTCCACGCCATGCATGACGGTGGCGGAGCGAGTTATCCTGAAAAGAATTCAGGATGACGGTTCCGCTAGTGGTTCACATTTCACATTAGGCAGCGCGACGGAGAAGCGGTCCCGGGCGCGAGGGTCATAGAACCGCGCGTCGTGGAGTAACACTTCGCCATTTTCAGATCGCTCTAGAAGCGGCGTACGCGACCAGAACAGAAATGCTCGGGCCTGCGAATTGAGGTTGGCGATATCTTCGAGATTGCAGAAATAGGACAACTCAGGGTCGCCAAGTGTATACGCCTCCCCCGGCTCTTCAGACGGCCCGGAGTACTC
The DNA here is from genome assembly GCF_900177715.1 of Altererythrobacter xiamenensis. Lineage (GTDB taxonomy): Bacteria > Pseudomonadota > Alphaproteobacteria > Sphingomonadales > Sphingomonadaceae > Erythrobacter > Erythrobacter xiamenensis. Next base: position 773,739 of record NZ_FXWG01000003.1, read on the forward strand.
CGGGACTATACGATAACGACCGTTATCCAATGGGATAATGATCTCGCGTTGCCAAAACGCGAAAGGCAACGGGCTTGCGATGGTCGGACCCACCGCACTCATATCCGTCATCCGCTCATGTGAATGGGTAATCGCCCCGTTCACCCCGATATACGCCAGCGCCACCGCGAGCGCGCTGCGTGCAGGTCGCCGCCACTCACCGCCCCGTTTCTCCCGACGCAGCGAGAACCACGTCGCAAGGCCCAACAGCGCCCACAGCCATACATCGATGATGAAGAGCGTGTCGCCGTAGAACCATTGCGACGAAAACGGCTCCAGCAGGCGGATGCCATAGACATTGAGCCAGTCGAGCGCCGGGTGCGTCAGGCAGCCGATAAAACTCAGCAGGTAAAGCCATTTGAAGTTCACCGGCAGGCGCGCCTCGGGCCGCTTGCCCCGTTTCGTCTGCCAACGGTCGAAGCCCCACAGCAGCCCGGCCAATATAAGCGGCAGCAGCACCAGCGCGGGCGGACCATGCGTGATCCCGCGGCGAAAGCCGAGATGCTCCACCCCGTCGAGCCAGAAGAAGCACGCCGCATCGACATCGGGGAGGTTCGCCCCGATGATCAGCGCCGGCATCGCCAGCCCTGTCTTCTTCTTGAGCCCCGCCTGCCCGATCAGCGCGCCGACAAGGCTGTGTGTCAGATTGTCCATTGATCGCGGGCTTTACCGCCTTTGCAGGCAAAGAAAAGGGCGACGCTGAAAACGCAGCCCGTCTCTTGCCTGATGACTGAACCTAGCCGGTGGTTTCCTGCGGGTCGAAGTTCTCGCCCCGACGCGCTGCGGTGAACTCGCGGCGGTCAAGATAGCTGTCGCCATCGATATCGTAATAGAAGAAGCTGTCTGCCGCCTTGTTGATTTCCTCGGTCTCAACATAGGGTGGCTTGGCATCGTTGGGCTCCGGCTCCGTCGGATCGAGCGGGATGGCCCAAATGGCGTATTCGGCCACCGAAAGGCGATTGCTGTCGTCGCGATCGAGGTAGCTCCATGTCATCGAAGCGCGCGTACGCATGTTGGTTTCGGAATCGCGCTCTGGCATGTCGTTGCTGGACGCTTCACCAGACGAAGCCATCGTATCGGTCGAGCTTCCCGACGCGCTGTCGCTGCCGCCGTCCGAAGGGGCCATCGCGCTGGCATTATCTTCGCGCTCGGAAGCCATGCTTTCCGCCGTATCCTGCTCGGCCATGATTTCGTCGCGATACTGACCGTATTCCTCGGCAGTCGCTTCCTCGTCAAACTGGTCGCGGCGGGCCTGTGCTTCTTCCGACAAGGTATAATCCCTGGTCATCGGATCATACTCGGTATCGTTGTCGACGATTTCGTCGATGTCATCGACAGGGGTATTCTCGACATCTTCCGAACCACATGCCGTAAGGGCGATGGCGGCACTCGAGGCGAGAATTAGCTTGGCAAATCTCATTGTAATATCTCCGTTTTCCTGCGCCACTTCGGGCGCATCAATTCATCCGATCAATGCATCGGAACGGAGATCGTTCAAAAAAAGGCGAGATCAGGCGGGCTGCAAAGCCCGCCCGAACTCCGTTACACGGGGTCCTGCGCGGTGCCGCTGACCGTCCAGGTCTGCCCGGTGCCGAGCAGCTTGGCGAGGTTCGCCTCCTTGCCCTTGGTCGCGCGCTCGCGTTCCTCGGCAACGGCGGTCTCGAAGGTCGGGCGCGGATCGTCGTAAAGCACGCCAAGCGCCATCGGGAACGGACCGAAGGGCATTTCGACCAGCATATGCGCGATTACGCGGTTGGTCGCATCGTGAACAAGCACGCCGGCCTCTTCCCAATTGTCCTCGGTCGCCTCGACAACCTTGAGGTTGAGCCCGTTACGGTCGAGCGCGATGCCCTTGTCCATGCCGGTCTTCGGATCGCCGAACAGCATCGGCTTGCCATGTTCGAGCCAGAGCTGGCGGTCGCCTGCACCCTTGGGCGCGGCGAAATCGTCGAACACGTCCTTGTTGTAGACGATGCAGTTCTGAAAAATCTCGATGAAGGCCGCGCCTTCATGCGCGTGGGCCGCCTTGAGCACATCGGGCAGGTTTTTCGACACGTCGAAGCCGCGGCCGACGAAACGCGCGCCTGCGCCCAAAGCGAAGGCTGCCGGATTGGCGGGACGGTCGAACGAACCGACCGGGGTCGATGGACTCTTCGTGCCTTCACGACTGGTGGGCGAGAACTGCCCCTTGGTCAGGCCGTAGATCTCGTTGTTGAACAGCATGATCTGCATGTTCACATTGCGGCGCAGCACATGCATCAGATGGTTGCCGCCGATCGAAAGACCGTCACCGTCGCCAGTCACCAGCCAGATATCGAGCTCGGGATTGGCGAGCTTTGCGCCCGTGGCGAAGGCAGGCGCACGACCGTGGATCGTGTGGAAGCCGTAGCTTTCGACGTAATAGGGAAAGCGGCTCGAACAGCCGATCCCGCTGATGAAGCAGGTCTTTGCCGGGTCCGCGCCGAGCTGGGGCAGCGTGCGCTGCACGGCCTTCAGGATCGCGTAGTCGCCGCAACCCGGGCACCAGCGTACTTCCTGGTCGGTTTCCCAATCCTTCAGCGTGGTTTCGATTTTTGTCATCTCGTTCATGACAGCGCCTCCTCGATGGCGGCTTCAAGCTCGTGAATGTAGAACGGCTGGCCGCTCGTCTTGGTGTAGGGCTGCGCATCGACCAGGAATTGATCACGCAGCAGCGTCTTGAACTGGCCGGTGTTCATTTCGGGCACCAGCACCTTGTCATAGCTCTTCAGCAGATCGCCGAGATTGCCGGGCATCGGCCAGATGTGGCGCACGTGGATCTGGCTGACGTCCAGCCCCTTGGCGCGGGCGCGGTTCACCGCCTGGTGAATCGGGCCATAGGTCGAGCCCCACCCGACGACCACGAGCTTGCCGCCCGCCTCGCCAACCGCGATCTCCTGATCGGGCACGGCGACGCCATCGACCTTGCCCTTGCGCAGGTCGGTCATCGTCTGGTGGTTCTCGGGTTCGTAACTGATGTTGCCGGTGAGCGAGTCTTTCTCGATCCCGCCGATGCGGTGCATCAATTCGGGCGTGCCCGGCTTGATCCAGGGTCGCGCGCCCTTGTCATCGCGCTTGTAGGGAAGCAGCGTCTCGCCATCGTCGCTGTTCTTGCTCTCAAGGAACGTGGCCGGGAACGGCTCGAAGCTTGCCGGGTCGGGCACTTTCCAAGGCTCGGCAGCATTGGCGATATAGCCATCGGTGAGCAGCATGACCGGGGTCATATACTGCGTCGCAATACGGCAGGCCTCGATCGCAACTTCGAATGCGTCGCCCGGGCTGCGCGCGGCGATGACCGGCATCGGCGCATCGCCGTTGCGGCCAAATACGGCCTGATAAAGGTCGGACTGCTCGGTCTTCGTCGGTAGGCCCGTCGACGGGCCACCGCGCTGCGAATTGACGATGACGAGCGGAAGCTCGGTCATGATCGCGAGGCCCATCGCCTCGCCCTTCAGCGCGATACCGGGGCCAGACGACGAGGTGACGCCAAGGCTGCCGGCATAGCTCGCACCGATGGCGGCGCAGATCGCGGCAATCTCGTCTTCAGCCTGGAAAGTCGTGACGTCATATTCCTTGAGCCGCGCGAGGTGGTGCAGGATCGCCGACGCAGGCGTGATCGGATAGCCGCCGAAGAACATTGGCAGTTCGGCCAGCTGCGCGCCCGCGACGAGCCCGAGCGAGACCGCTTCGGCGCCAGTGATCGTGCGGTAGAGGCCGGGTTCGCTCTCGACCGGCGGCAGGCTCGGTTGCTTGATCGGGGTCGAAAGTTCGGCAGTCTCGCCATAGGCATGGCCTGCGTTGAGCGCGGCAATGTTGGCTTCTGCGATTTCGGGCTTCGACTTGAACTTCGCCTTGAGCCAGTCCTGGATAGGCTCGCGCGGACGGTCGAACATCCACAGCGCAAGGCCCAGCGTCCACATGTTCTTGGAACGCAGCGCATCCTTGTTGCCGAGACCGAATGGCTTCACCGCCTCGATCGTCAGCGCGCTGATGTCGAAGGCGAGCAGGTCGTATTTTGCGAGGCTGCCGTCCTCGAGCGGATTGGTCTCGTATTTCGCCTTGTCGAGGTTGCGCTTGGTGAACTCACCCGTGTCGGCGATGATCAGCCCGCCCGGCTTCAAGGCAGACAGGTTCACCTTGAGCGCCGCCGGGTTCATCGCGACGAGCACATCGGGCGCGTCGCCCGCTGTATTGATCTCGCGACTGCCGAAATTGATCTGGAAAGCCGACACCCCGAAAAGCGTGCCTTGGGGAGCGCGAATTTCCGCCGGGAAATCGGGGAAAGTCGCCAGATCATTGCCGGCAAGCGCTGTCGAGAGCGTGAATTGCCCGCCTGTCAGCTGCATGCCGTCGCCACTGTCGCCCGCAAAGCGGACCACAACGGCATCGGGTTCTTGGGGGGATGCCTGTTCGGGCGTGTTGTCCACGGCTTGAGTAGCCATTCGCATTCCTTTTCGCGGCCCGGTCTTGTCCGGTGCCAGTCCATCAGAGATGCGCACCTATGCAGCGTCGCCCTCTCCCGCAATGAAGTTTTTCTCCTCATGGGCCAAATTGTCGAGTGGAAATACGGTTTAACCCTGCCTACCCTGTGCAAATAAATAGCATTTGAGAGGAAATTGCATGGCTGAAGGGCAATCTGGCGCGCAGGAACCTTATGTGCGCGAGGACGTAAAAGCGTTCCTGGCGGTTCTTGAGGCTGCGGATGGACCGGCGATCGCCGACATGACGCTGGACGAAGCGCGGCAAAGCTACGTTGCGCTGCACCAGATGGCCGATGCCCCGGCCCGCGAACTGGCAGTGATCCGCGATCTCGCCTGCCCCGGCCCCGCCGGAGACATCCCCCTCAGGCTTTATGACACGCGCAAGGAGCGCGATCCCTCACCCGTGATCGTTTTCTACCACGGTGGCGGGTTCGTGATCGGGGACCTCGATACCCACCACAATCTGTGCACCGAAATCGCGCACCAGATGGACCTTCCGGTGGTCGCGGTCGATTACCGCCGTGCGCCCGAACACCCCTTCCCCGCCGCGATCGAGGATTGCGAAGCGGCGAGCCGCTGGATTGCAAGTTCACCCGAAGCGCTCGAACGGAAGGCCACGGGCATTGTCACCATCGGTGACAGCGCAGGCGGCAACGCGACGATCGTGGTGACGCAAGCCCTGACTGAATCCGCCGCAGACGTTCCAGTGCTCCTGCAGGTTCCCATTTTCCCCTTGGCCAGCGATGCCATGGGATCGAAAAGCCTGGACGAGTTTGCCGAAGGCTTCATCCTTACAAAGGCGGCGATCGAGTTCTTCGACGCGGCCTATGCGCCGGTACGCGATGACAAGCGCGCCATGCCGATCCTTGGCGAGCACGCGGGCACGCCGCCGACCGTGCTGGTCACGGCCAGCCTCGACCCGATCCGCGATTCCGGGCGCGACTATGGCGCGGCGCTCAGTCAAGCTGGGGTCGATCACGTTTTCATCGAAGTCAAAGGCGGCACCCACAGCTTCACCAATTTGCGCCAGGGCATTCCGAGCTATCAGGCTGAACTCGAGCGCGTCTTCGCAGCGATGAAACTGATGCTGGAGCATTCGGAATGAGCGAGCTTGCTTACCGGCCCTGCGCCGGGTTCATGCTGGCCAACCGGCAGGGCGAAGTCTTCGTCGGCCAGCGGATCGATTCCAAGAACCTTGGCGCCTGGCAAATGCCGCAGGGCGGTGTCGACCCCGGCGAACATCTCGAGGAAGCGGCTCTGCGCGAACTGCATGAGGAAACCGGCGTAGGCTCTCACCTCGTCGATATCATCGGACGCATGCCCTATCCCGTCCGCTACGACTTGCCGCCCGAGCTCATTGGAAAGCTATGGGGCGGGAAATATCGCGGACAGGAACAGAACTGGTTTCTCGGCCGGTTCAAGGGCGAGGATTCGGACATCGACCTCAATGCCCATGAGCCGCCAGAGTTCTGCGAATGGCAATGGGTCAAGCCGAACGAATTGCCCGACTTGATCGTGCCGTTCAAACGCGACGTCTATCGAGCGGTGGTGAAGGAATTCATCGCGATGATCTGATCGCGACCCTTGGCTTACTGCGCCATCTCTTCCTGCCCGTTGGTCTCCGCCGCCATGCGCGGTGTGTTCGCGGTCGAAATGGTCGAAGCAAGACGGCTGGTTTCGGGGCAGGAAGATCCGCACATGCTTTCCAGCTTGGCGAGGTTCCGCTTCGCCTTTTCCAGTGCGCCCTTCTCGACCAGCGCAGCACCCTCACCCGAAATGGCGGCAAGATTGCCCGGGTCACGGTCAAGCAGCTCGCGGTAATACCGAATTGCCTTGCCCTGCAGTCCGTCACGGCGGGCCGCTTCGGCGAGATCGAGGAATAGCGGCGAATAGCCGGGATCGACCGCCAGGGCGGCCTCATACGCATCGATTGCAGCCTGCGTTTCCCCCGCAGACAGCGCAGCGCGCCCTTCTGCAATCAGCATTGCCGCACGCGCGCTCGGCTTCGGCGCATCGGCCAGACCGACACTCGACGTGACGGCGAGAGCGAGCGAAAGGGCGGCGGCGGCGGGCGCAAAACGCATGAACAACTCCTTCGGGGCAGCCATTCGGTTGGATGAAGGCCTTTCCATAACGCTTAAGCCTAACAGGCTGAATGGAGCATTGCGACAAAAAACCCGTCCGTGCCATCGTGGAACGGTGTCAGGCGTGTTCCCTTGCCATATTGCCGGCCTAACGGAAGCGCAGGCGCTTCGGCGCTCCATCCGGCATGCCGAGCAAGGAATGCATCGATCCTCGCCGCGCCTTCCTCGTCGAGCAGGGAGCAGGTCACGAAGCCGATCCGGCCGCCCGGCTTGACCAGTTGCGCCGCGATATCGAGCAGGTTGTCCTGCGTTTGCGCAAATTTCGCGAGCCGTTCGGGCGTCAGCCGCCACTTGGCCTCGGGCTTGCGCCGCCAGGTGCCGGTGCCAGAACACGGCGCATCGACAAGAACGAGATCGGCGGCGCCCGCGACATCAGACAGCGCCTCGAGCTCCTTACCTGGATCGAGCAGCAACGGTTCGATCACCGCTGCACCTGCTCGCTCGGCGCGCGGCGGCAAATTACCCAAGCGGCGCTTGTCGACATCGCTGGCAATGATCCGGCCTCGATTGTCCATTGCCGCTGCGAGTGCGAGCGACTTCCCGCCAGCCCCCGCGCACAAATCGATGACCGTTTCGCCGGGAGACGCGCCGAGCGCCTGACAGACCAGCTGGCTACCGTGGTCCTGCACCTCGATCAGCCCATCGCGCCAGGCGGGCCATTGCTCGACCTGCGTACCGCCGTCGAACCGCAGCGCTTGCGGCGCGGCAAGCGTTTCCCCGGCTTCAGGCAGATCAACAGTCGATCGATCGGATTTGAGCGCGTTCACGCGCACATCCAGCGGAGCACGACCCATCAACGCGGCAAGCTCATCTCCTGCAATGCTTGCTGCAACCAATCGCTCGACCAGCCAATCCGGAGCGACGCCGGGCTTTGCCGCTTGTTCGCTCTTACCGATCGGCGCGGGCGCGTGGGTCGAACCATCGAACAATGCGGGCAAGCTGGCGTCCTGCTCGGCGAAAGCAAGCATCGCTGCCCGGCCGCACTGGGGCATCTCACCACAAATGCGGATCGCGGAATAGACCAGTTCGCGCACCGCGCGCCGGTCTTTCGATCCGGCATAGCGGCGCTGCTTGAAATAGTCCGCGATGATCCTGTCGGCAGGCGCACCTTCGCGCTTCGCCGCCTCGATTACCTCGTCGAGGATCTCGATCGCAGCCTGGACCCGCGCGGCGGGCGTCATTGCCTTGCGCTCCCGATATCAGCGCGTCGGATAGTTCGGTGCCTCGCGGGTGATCGCAACGTCGTGGACGTGGCTTTCGGAAAGCCCTGCATTGGTGATGCGAACGAATTGCGCGCGGTTCTGCAGCTCTTCGATGGTGGCCGAACCGGTGTAGCCCATGGCCGCCTTCACACCGCCAACGAGCTGGTGGATGACGTCTGCCGCGGGGCCCTTGAAAGGTACCTGCCCCTCGATACCTTCCGGTACGAGTTTCATCGCCGAGACGTCCTGCTGGAAATAACGGTCTGCACTGCCGCGCGCCATCGCACTGACGCTGCCCATACCGCGATAGGCCTTGTAGCTGCGCCCCTGGTAGAGGAAGGTCTCGCCCGGGCTTTCCGCCGTACCCGCCAGCATCGAACCGATCATCACGGTCGAAGCGCCGGCGGCAAGCGCCTTGGCGGCGTCGCCAGAGGTACGCAGGCCGCCATCGGCGATCACGGGAACGCCCGACTTGGCGGCTTCCTCGGCGCTCTCCATTACTGCGGTCAGCTGCGGTACGCCAACACCTGCGACGACGCGCGTGGTGCAGATCGAGCCCGGACCGATACCGACCTTGACCGCATCCGCGCCCGCGTCGATCAGCGCGCGTGTAGCTTCGGCGGTAGCGACATTGCCCGCGATAACCTGGACGGAATTGGAGAGTTTCTTCGCCGCTTCGACAGCGCGCGCAACGTCCTTGTTATGGCCGTGCGCGGTATCGATGATGACCACGTCGACTTCGGCATCGACAAGCGCCTGTGTCCGTTCGAAACCCTTGTCGCCCACCGTTGTTGCCGCAGCGACGCGGAGCCTGCCCGTCACATCCTTGGTCGCCGTGGGATAGGTAACCGCCTTCTCGATATCCTTGACCGTGATCAGCCCGACGCAATGCCCGTCGTCATCGACCACAAGCAGCTTCTCGATACGCCGCTGATGCAGCATCCGGCGCGCTTCCTCCTGCCCGGTGCCGAGCGGCACGGTCGCGAGGTTTTCGGTCGTCATCAGCTCGCGCACGGGCTGGTTGGGATTTTCGGCAAAGCGCACGTCGCGGTTGGTGAGGATGCCCACCAGCTTGCCCGAACGATCGGTAACCGGAATTCCGCTGATGCGGTTGGTAGTCATCACCGCCTGCGCTTCGCCAAGCGTCGCGTCAGGGCCAATGGTGATCGGGTTGACGACCATGCCGCTTTCGAAGCGCTTGACCGCGCGCACCGCCGCGCACTGTTCCTCGATGTCGAGATTGCGGTGCAGAACGCCGATCCCACCGAGCTGCGCCATCACGATCGCCATGTCGGCTTCGGTCACCGTGTCCATCGCGGCGGAAAGGATAGGAATGTTAAGCCCGATTTCGCGCGTCAGCCGCGTCGCCGTCTGAGCCATGGAAGGCAAAACTTCGCTTTCGGCCGGACGCAGAAGCACGTCGTCGAAGGTTAAGCCGAGAGGGATGTCCATGATTGCCACTTTCTAATCGCGTAAATTCTTATCTGGGGAGATTCGTGGCGGCCCATGTAACCGCACATCGTGACAATCGCCAGAGGCTAAACGCGGCTTATTCCCCGACGGCGGGATAACGGGCGGTATCGGCAATCCGCTTCACGAGTTCCTCGTGCAGCAGCAGGTCCTCGATCGCACCGCCCAGCTCGACCATTTCCGCTTCATCACCCGCCTGGTGGTAGCGCGCGGCGAGATACGCGTTGAGCGTCTCCTCATTACCGAACGCGCTCGAAATCACCACGCTGGGAACATCGCGCTGGAGCAGCGCCCAGCCATCCTGCCTCTGCAGGAATTGCTCGGCGAGGATAGGGCTGCCGAAACCGCGCCCGCTCTCGTTCACGACCTCGCGGACAATGGTGTCGAGCGCGGTCCTGCCCTCCCCCACGAAGCCGACTGCGGTGCCGCGCGGAGCAATCGCCACTGTGTCGAAATTGAAGGCTGCGACGATATCCTCAAGCGGGACCGGCGGATTTTCGGCGAAAGCCTGCGCGCCCAGCAGTCCCCATTCTTCTGCGGTGGTCGCAAGAACATAGATATCGCGGTCATATGGACCCTGCGCGGCAAGGCGCTTGCCGAGTTCGAGCATGACGGCGAGACCGCTCGCATTATCCGCTGCGCCGTTGCACAGCCGGTCTTCGTCACCCTCGACACCGCAATTGCCGAAATGGTCCCAATGCGCGAGCAGCAGCACGGCGCCCGACTCCGGATCGGTGCCGGGCAACATGCCGATGAGGTTGGAGGATGGCACTTCGCGGCGCCGCGAGGCGGCTTCGATCACGGCCTTGGGTTGGAGCGCGACGGGAGTGAAACCGTCCTCGGATGCCTTTGTCTCGAGCTCTGACCATCGCTCCTGCCCCAAAGCCTTGGACATCGCGGCTGCGGTGGTGAAGACGCTCAATTCGTCCACGTCGAACCCGTCGAGCTGAAACCGCTCGGTGCTGCGCGCAATGCGCAGAGCCTCGACGTCTTCCTCGTCATTGACAACCGTTATGACGGCGCCGGCGCCCTTTGTGAAAAAATCGTCACGACGCGAAGCACTTTGGCCGGGATCCGCCAACAAGACGATGACCTTGCCGCGTACCTCGGCCTCCGAAACCTCGTCACCGAGCCGCCCGACGAAGAGCATGTCCGATCCGTTGACGAGGCTACGCTGCCAATTGGTCAAGACAAGCGTGTCTTCGGTATCGAGCACAACCTCGCGCCTACCGAAACGCAACCGCGCCGAGCCGTCTTCAGGTAGAGTGCTGATCAGCGGCACAGGTGCGCGCCAGGGATTGCCCGGATCATTGGTGCCCGAAACGAAACCTGCCGCTTCGAGCTCGCGCTGGAGATAGTCGAGCGTGAGCGCCTCACCCTCGGTTCCCGGGCGGCGTCCGAGATACTCGTCGCTGGCGAGCGTGGTGATATGGCCTGCAATTGCGGTTTCGAGCGCGGCAAACTCCGACTTGGGCACCTGCCCCGTCGGCACAGTGGCGCAAGCACTGGCGAGGAAGGCCAGTGCTGCGAGTATCAAGGATGAGCAAATGCCCTTGCGCATCAATGCGTCGTCCAGCCCCCGTCGATGCTCCAGTTCGCACCCGTCACATTGCCCGCTTCCTCGCGGCACAGGAACACGGCGAGCGCTCCGATTTCGGCGGGCTGCACGAACTTCTTGCTCGGCGTGGTGGCGAGCAGCACATCGTTGATTACCTCGTCGCGCGTCATGCCGCGCGCCTTCATCGTATCGGGGATCTGCCCCTCGATCAGCGGAGTCCAGACATAGCCGGGGCTGATGCAATTGGCGGTAATACCCGCCTGCGCCACTTCAAGCGCAACCGTCTTGGTAAAACCGACGATGCCGTGCTTGGAGGCATTGTAGGCGCTCTTGAATGGCGAGGCGACCTTCGAGTGGGCGCTGGCGGTATTGATGATCCGCCCCCACCCCTTCTCCTTCATAGCGGGCAGGGCGAGCCGAGTAGTGTGGAAGGCCGCGGTCAGGTTGAGCCCGATGATCGCGTCCCATTTCTCGACCGGAAACTCATCGACCGGCGAGACATGCTGCATCCCGGCATTGTTGACGAGAATGTCGAACGGCCCGTGCTCTGCCATCATCGTCTCGATCTCGCCCACGTCGAGCAAATTGGCCGCCGAATGCTGTGCCGACATCTCTTCGCAAAGCTTGGCGATCTCGGTCTCGTCTCCGAACCCGTTGAGTACGACATCCGCCCCCTCGGCATGAAGCGCACGCGCAACCGCGAGGCCGATGCCCGAAGTAGAACCGGTCACAAGCGCACGCTTACCTTTGAGGAACATTCGAAACTCCAGCCTGTTTTATTGAAAGTCCGCAGGAAAGCCTTTGCCTTCGCATTCGCTGCTGTCCAGAGTTAAAGCGTAACACGCCCAATTTCGAGGGGGGACCCGAAGTGCGATTGAATCCATTCAATACCGACAAGATCCGTGTGCGTTCCGGCGGCGGCGGAGGCGGAATGCGCCGCGCGGGAGGTGTCGGTTGCGGAACCCTCGTCATTGCGCTGATCGGCGCGGTCGTCTTCGGGCTCGATCCGATGCAGACCATCGGCGTGGTCGAAGGCGTTCAGCAGAGCGCGCCGAGCCAACCTAGAGCCGATGTCAGCGAGCAGGAACTGTGCACGAGCGGCCCCTACGCGACCGAAGCCTGCAACGCGCTCACTTCTCTCAACGAGACGTGGGCGCCCGAATTCCAGCGCGCCGGTATCGAATTTCAGGATCCGCTACTGACTTTCTACAGCGGCGGTGTGACGACCGAGGGGTGTGGCAGCGCTAGTTCGGCGGCCGGACCATTCTACTGTCCTGCGGACAGCGGAATCTACATCGACACCAATTTCTATGACGTGATGGCCCGCCAGCTGGGCGCCAGCGGCGATTTCGCGCGCTATTACGTGATGGCGCATGAATACGGCCACCATATCCAGAACCTGACCGGGCTCGCCGCGCAGGTGCGCAGCGTCCAGCAGCAGAACCCGCGTCAGGCCAACCAGCTGCAAGTGCGGATGGAACTGCAGGCCGATTGCTATGCCGGCGTTTGGGCGGGCAAGAACCGCAATCTGATCGAACCGGGCGACATGCAGGAAGGGCTGCGCGCCGCCAGCGCGATCGGAGACGATACACTGCAACGCAACTCGACCGGACGCGTAAATCCGGAAAGCTTCACCCATGGAACAAGTGCCCAACGCGTCGAAGCGCTGCGATTGGGCCTGGAGAGTGCAGATGACACGCAGTGTGACCGCTATTTCGACTTCAACTAAGTCGGTCCTCGCCGCGGCCCTGCTGCTGATCTCGGGCGCGGCTGCGGCACAGGATGACGATGAGAACGTCCGCGACCGCGAGCCCGACATGGGCGATGTCGCGACCACGCCGATTTCGGATCTCAACATCGCCAAGGACGATATTCCCGAAGTGCTGCTGACCGCCGCGAGGGGGCCCTATGCTCCCGCGAATGCGCCAGGCTGCGATGGCATCGAAAAGGCAATAGCCGATCTCGATCGCGTGCTCGGCCCCGATTACGATCTGGAAGACCATGAAGGCGACCGGTTGAGCGAAGGGCGCATCGCCCAGAGCATCGTAGGGTCCTTCATCCCCTTCCGCAGCATAATCCGCGAAGTTTCGGGAGCCGCCGATCATCAGCGCGATTTCCAGGCCGCAATCATGGCCGGGATGGTGCGCCGTGCCTTCCTGAAGGGGCTCGGCCAGGCCAGCGGTTGCCCCTACCCCGCCCGCCCTGCCTTCACCCGCATCGCAATCGATGAGGAGACCGTGATCGAGCTGGAAGAGCCGGAAGACGACAAGGCCGGAAAGCAAGAGCCCGAAGCGACCAAAGGTTAGTCGCCCCGGGCTCTCCCAAGCCGGTCAATTCGAGCGGAGGCTCAGCTTGCGGCGTAGCCTTCCGCCTCGGCCTCCTCGCGCCGGTTGACGCTAGACCAGTCGATCTTGCGCGTCGCGTACATCACGGCTGCCAGCGCAACGAAAAGCAGGATCGATCCGATCACCAGGGACCAAGCCTCGAGGTTGAGCAGGACGTAGAGCAATGCATATAGTCCGACCAGCAATCCGCCGATCACCTGCGCACGCTTCCAGCTGCCCAGCACGGCAGCACTGTAGCTCGTCAGCAGCCCGATGATCGCGGCGCTGGCGACTAGATAGGCCAGCACGAAGCCGATCATCTCGGCAAAGGCAAGCAGCATCACGAAGAACAGCACCAGACCCGCGCCGGTCAGCAGGTATTCCGCCGCCGCGACCCTTGCCCCGCCTACCACGTCAAACATCAGGAAGGCGAGAAAGGTGAAGCCGATGAAGAGGAAGCCGTATTTTACCGCGCGATCGACCCGGCTGTAGAGATCGACCGGATCGACCAGACGGATGGTCGCCGCCATGCTTTGCGGCGCTGCACCGCGCTCAGCAACTGCCTCAGGGTAAATCATCGGCGCTCCGTCCTCCTCGATGAAGGGCGCGCGTGGATCTTCTTCCATGACCATGGCCTGCCCCAATGCGAGGTTGGAGATCGACCATTTCGCCTCGAAACCGTCGCCCCCGATCGTGCGGTCATCGTCACCGGGCAGGAAGCTTCCGGCAAAGCTGGGGTGCGGCCAGCTCGAACTTGCGGTCCATTGCGTATCCTTGCCGCGCGGGACGAGGCTGAACGAGCGGCTGCCACGAAGGGTGTAGGACCATTGTACGGCAACAGGCTCAGCCGCCGACCAATCGTAGAATGCGTGGACGCCGGCACCGCCACTCGCAGCGACGCCATTGCCGGGTTTCAATGCCAGCGCCTCTCCGCCAACCGCCAGCCTGGCGTCGGTCTGCAGGCCGCGCGGGTCCGACATGCCGAGGCGGATTTCCGCTTCGTCGAGCAACAGTTGATCGCGTTCGACACCGAAGCGCGCCAGATCGTCGGGCAGGCTGAACTCGGCAGAACCCGTGAGCCCGACCGAATAGATCACCGACTTGTAGATCGCGCGTTCCTTCACGTCGGGATCGATCTTCGTATCGACCTGCTGGCGTTCGGGAGAAAGATAGAGCTCGTCGCGCACCCTGACTGTACGCGTCACCGTGCGACCGTCGACGACCTCACTCGTCACGCGCTCGTCATTATAAGGGATAACGAGCACGGGACCGGAGACGACTTGCGGCCCGGCCCAGCCTGCAGCAATCGAGTCCTGCGCCACTCTGGCCTGGTGCTGGCGATCACTGACGAGACCGTAGACCATCAGCAGCGGTATAATGAGGGCCGCGCCGACCAGCGCGGCAAACAGCAATTTCATTCCGGGGGAACGTTCGCGCGCCATGTCATCCTCCTATCGGCTGCGATGAAGCGTTGCCTATGGGCGACGAAATGAATTGCCTATGAACCTGCCGCTTGCTTGCTTCTCGCGAGAAAAAGGGCGCGGACCTCAACGATCCGCGCCCCTTAGGTTCCCGTTTGCTGCAGGGGAACTGCTTGTCCGGGCTTAGCCCTGCTTCTTGTTCCAGTTGGCGATCTGCTCGTCGAGCGCCCGGAGAACTTCCGCCTTCATGTCGGCAGTCATCTCGCTGTCCTTGGCGATGGCCTTGCGTGCTTCCTTCAGGCCGGTGAGCGCATTGGCCATGATCTCGCTGGTGCACAGCATCACGGTCTTGTGACCCTTGTCGTCGATGAACTCGCCGCCCTTGCCGTTCTTGCACTCCATGTTGATCGAGGTCACACCATGCTCGCCATTCCGGACTTCGAGAAGTGCGACGCGCGCTTCTTCCATCGCTTCCTTGATCTCCATGTCAGCTTCGGCAAGCTCCTGGCGAAGTTCTCGGCGAAGCTCTGCACGCTCTTCCGCCGTCATCTTGTGGTCACCGTCCTTGATGACGACCTTGTGCCGCTTGTGGATTTCCTTGCGCTTGCCGTCCTTGTCGACGATCACTTCGCGCACTTCCCAATTGTCGACGTCTTTATCGACATCGACATCCGCATCGGCGCTCGACTGGAATGCTATGGGCGCTAGCGGTGGCAGCGGCGCATCGGGAGCAGCGGGCGGAACCGGCGGTGCGGGCGGCACCGGAGCATTGGGGGCAGCGGGTGCGGCAGGTGGTGCCGGCGGTGCAGGCATCGCATCGCTGGCAGCGTAGCTGATCGAGGCGGTAAGCGGCAGGGCGACGAGCGCGGCCGCCATCAGGCCGCGGCCGGCAAGGCGCCGACGCGCAGAAAGATCGTTCATATTGAGGCTCCTCAAGCGTTGGATTATCGATTTATCCCCCAACACCGGACAGGCCATGGGCGCGGCGAGCGCTGCATCGGGTCCGGCTGCGAAACTGGCAATGACTGTGGCATAGGTCGCGCGGGTCGCGGCCCCGCGCCCTTCAACGACGCGCGCGTCGCAGGCGGCCTCCTGGTCGCGCCGCAGCGCAAGCCAGCCAAGCCGGCCGAGCGGATTGAACCAGTGCATTGCGAAGAGCGGCTGCGCGAGGAAGTTGACGAGCAGGTCATGCCCCTCGTGGTGGGCCAGCTCGTGCGCCAGCGCGAGATCGCGCGCCTCGCGGTCGTGATGTGCGAGAAACCCCTTCGGCAGCGCGATGACCTTGTCGCTCACTCCGAACGCAAGCGGTGAGTTGGTCGCGGGCGTTTCGATAAAGCGGACCTTGCCCTGCCGCCCCACTTCGCGCCCATTCGCGAGCATTTCGGCGCGCATCCGCGCATATCCGTTGAGCCGCGAATAAAGGAATATGGCTGCACCGATCAGCCATGCTCCGACCGCAATTTCGGTCAGCGGTAGTGAGGCGAACCAGCTTTCGGAAGCAGTGGCGACCGGCTCGGCGCCCAGCGTCAGGACGAATTGCTCTCCCTCGCTGGCGCTGGCGGCTGCAAGCGGCGTGGCAGGCAAAGCGTCCTGCGTCGGTGCCATCCATGCCGGCAGCTCGATCGGCGGCAGGACGACCCGCAGGATGGGCAGGAGCCACAGTGAATAGGCGACTTGCGGGCCAAACCAGCGCGCCACCGGGCGACGCAGGACGAGGACGAGCGCGATCAGCGCGGCGGTCCAGACGATCGTATCAAGCAGCCAGTCCATCATTGCTTGAGCTCCTTCAACAGGGCTTCGATCTCGGCAACGTCAGCGGCGCTCAGCGCCTCCTGCTCGGCGAGATGGGCGAAGAGAGTTGCAGGCTTCCCCCCGAACAGGCGTTCGACCAGGCGACGCGACTCCCCACCGACATAGTCGGCGCGGGCAATCTGCGGGGTGTAGAGAAAGCGGCGGCCATCAGGCTCTGCCGCGATGGCCTGCTTGGCCGCAAGGCGGCTGAGCAGCGTCTTGACTGTCGCGAGACTCCATCCACGCGCCTCGCAGACCGCATCGCAGACTTCGGTGGCGGAAAGCGGGCTCTTGTCCCACAGCACTTCCATCACCGCATGCTCGGCTTCGCTGATGCGCTCTGGCTTGCTTTCGTCGCTCATCGTGAAAGCGTCCTCCCGGCCCTCTGGACCATCTGAAACGGTGTTATTGATTACACCTGTAGTCATTTCGACTACGTCTGTAAACATGAAGCCTATGTGAATGGCTGTTCATCTCGCTTGCTTCTCTGCGAACGACATATCAGGATGGATCAATGACATGGATCGCAAGCCTCCTCGCCCTTCCGCTGCTTTTTCAGGCGCAAACACAGGTCGAAACGCCTGCCGAAGCCCCGCAAGAGCCAGAGCGCACGTATGAAACCACGCGCGTGGTAATCGAGACGACAATGGGCGAGATCACCGTCGATCTCGAGACCGAGAGGGCGCCGATCACTGCCGCCAATTTCCTGCGCTATGTCGATGAGGACCGTTTCGGCGGGACGAAGTGCTACCGCGCCATGCACCTCAAATGGGGCGAGCCGCCCAACGGCCTGCTCCAGTGCGGAACGCAGATGGACCCGAAGCGCGTGCTCGACGGTATCGCGCATGAACCGACCAATGAAACGGGCTTGAGCCATACGGACGGGGCGCTTTCCATGGCGCGTTACGACCCCGGCACCGCGACCGGCGATTTCTCGATCATGATCAAGGATCAGATCGGGCTCGACGCCAAGCCATCCGCCGAAGATCCCGCCCAGCGCCCCGGTTTTGCAGTGTTCGGATATGTGGTCGAAGGCATGGACGTGGTCCACGCGATCCACGCTGCGAAGATCGATCCCGACAAGGGGGAAGGCTTTCTGAAGGGGCAGCTGCTGGCCAGTCCGGTCGAGATCGTCGATATGCGCCGGGTGGAGGTGGACGCCAGCAAATAGGCGCTATTCGCCCACCGCAGGCCTGCCGACAGGTTCGGTTGCTGTCTGCGGCATACGGGCCTCGAGCGCGGCGAGCCAGCTGGCGACCCCTTCGCCGATCCGCGTTTGCGGAAGCGAAGCAGGCAAGCGGCTTTTCGCCTCCCACGAAGCGATGTCGCGATGCGCTGCCGCAGAAGCCTCATCCAGGCTCACAGGCTGGCGTAGCGCGCGATTGATCAGCGCATCGCCGAAGAACGTCCAGTCGTTCTCCGCCGCGCAGCCGAAGCTGGTGCGGCTCTCGTAGGATGCGGTCAGGATTGCAGTGTCAGGACTAGCCAGCGGCTCCACGAAAATCCCTGAATAGCATGCGCTGAGCATGAGAATTCGCCGCCTCATCCCAAGCGCCTCGAGCTCGCTCTTGAAGCGCTCGGGCGAGAGCAAGCCGTATCCGGTATCGCCATAGTGGTAAGTCAGGCCCTGCGGCACGCCGTGGCTGGTCGAGTATAGCACCAGCACATCCTCGCCCTCGTTCATGACCTCCGCGATATGCGCGAGCGAGACGAACAGCGCGCTGATCGAACCCTTTGGTAGCCCGTCGCTGCGCCCGTCGGGACCGGCGAGCACCAGCGTGCGGTTCGCGGCGTTGTATCTGCGGCCCAGCACCTTGCCCGCCTCGCGCGCTTCACGGGCGAAAACCGGATCGCTATCTAGCGCTATCGCGATAACGAATGCCTCGACCACGCCCTTCTTCGCGGGCGCGAGCTTGCGCAGCGCGGCATCGAGGACGCGCCGCTCGCGCAGCATGTCTGCGGCCGAGACATTGCGGTGAAGTTCGGGCCCGAGCTTGAGGCTCTCGCCGATTTCCTGCTGGTTGGCGCCCGAGCCGAGGCCCGGCCACGGTGCGGAATGCTCCGGCGGTTGCGCGGCGTGGCTTGCGGACACGGCCACCAGCGACACCGCCGCCGCGAGCGCGCTTGCCAATACTCCCGATGCCCTGCCCCGTCCCATGCAACCCAAGCTGCCGCGATTGGGGGCGCGGGGTCAAGAGTGAGAAGGTTCCCTTAGACTACATACCAAAGCCGATCGGGCAGACTCGGTAAGATACAGAGAGATAAGTGCAGCTGGTGTCCCCAGGAATGTCGAGCGATATGCCCCATCTAGCCCCAGCAAAATAATCACGATGCCGATAAGAAAAAATGGTAGCGAGACCATCCAGCTTTTTGCGGGAATGTCTTGGCGCCATGCAAACAGCGAAACCGGTAGATTCTGAAACTTTACAGCAAGCAATCCGCCAGCAGCGCAGCAGAGAATCAGCAATCCCGCGTAAAAGATAGATAGCTCTGCCATCGGGATGAAGATTGTGTCGGCACACCAAGGAAAGTCGCCTCGCCCCAGATCGATATCCAGGCTGATCATTTGCGAGAACCAGCTTAACCCTACGGCGCTGCAGCCAAGCAAAAAGAAGACTGGTATGGATGCAGGCGTAGCCAAGATTTGTGGGCGCTGACGGTTTCCAAAGACCCCAAGGAGAGCAGCAATTGTAGCTGCCGCAAGGATCAAACTCATGCCACTCTGTATGAGCGGATATCTCAACGTTTCTAGGGAGTAGAGTTCGTCGAACCATCCCGGGATCACGCCATTCTCATCGCAGGCATGGATCCCTTTTAGTTCATTCGCCCGGTCGAGATCGAGATATTCTGGCAAACTGTGCCCATAGGCGATGAATGCGAATCCAATCGAAACCATTGCACCCAAAGACAGTGCAGTTGCACGGCCCTTGAGGCGATCAAGCATCCGATCAATACACCCGCTTCTTCGGCTTGATGTATTCGATGTCGTCGGTCAGCGTGTAGTCGTGCACTGGGCGGTAATCGATCTTCACCGCGCCACCATTGCCGCCCCAGCCTTCGAACCACGCCACGGTGTGCTTCATCCATTCGGCATCATTGCGGTCGGGGAAGTCCTCATGCGCATGCGCGCCGCGGCTTTCCTTGCGGTTTTCCGCAGAGGCCATGGTGACATTCGCCTGCGCCATGAGGTTGTCGAGCTCGAGCGTTTCGATGAGGTCGCTGTTCCAGATCAGCGAGCGGTCGGAGACGTGAACGTCTTCCATCCGCTTGTTGACCGCCTTGAGCGCATCGACGCCTTCCGACAACAGCTTGCTGTCGCGGAAGACCGCAGCATGCTTCTGCATGGCCTTCTGCATTTCCTCGCGCACCTTCGCAGTCGGCGTGCCGCCATCGGCATAGCGGAAGTGATCGAGGCGGGTCAGTGAAAGCTCGGCGCTGTCAGCCGGCAGTTCCGGCTGGCTCGCCCCGCCGGTCAGCAATTCGTTGAGGCGGTGGCCGGTCGCACGTCCGAACACCACGAGGTCGATCAGCGAGTTCGAGCCGAGGCGGTTTGCGCCATGGACCGAAACGCAGGCTGCTTCGCCCACTGCAAACAGGCCAGGCACGACGTGGTCGGGATTGCCGTCCGGACCGATCGTCACGACTTCGCCGTGATAGTTACAAGGGATGCCGCCCATGTTGTAGTGCACCGTGGGGGTAACCGGCAGCGGTTCCTTCGTCAGGTCGACGCCTGCAAAGATCTTGCCGCTTTCGGTGATGCCCGGCAGGCGCTCCGCCAGCACCTTGGGATCGATATGATCGAGGTGCAGGTAGATGTGGTCGCCATCGGGGCCAACACCGCGCCCTTCGCGCATTTCGAGCGCCATCGAGCGCGAGACGACATCGCGCGATGCGAGGTCCTTAGCGCTAGGCGCATAACGCTCCATGAAGCGCTCGCCTTCGGAATTGGTGAGGTAGCCGCCCTCGCCGCGCGCACCTTCGGTGATGAGTACGCCCGCGCCGTAAATGCCGGTCGGATGGAATTGCACGAACTCCATGTCCTGCAGGGGCAGGCCTGCGCGCAGCACCATGCCGCCGCCGTCGCCCGTACAGGTGTGGGCGCTGGTCGCGGTGTAGTAGCAACGGCCATAGCCGCCGGTTGCAAGAACAACGGCCTGCGCGCGGAAGCGGTGGATCGTCCCGTCGTCGAGGCACATGGCGATCACGCCGACACATTTGCGGTCGGCGCCCTCGCCCGTCATGATCAGGTCGAGCGCGAAATACTCGATGAAGAAGTCCGCGTCATACTTCAGGCTCTGCTGGTAGAGCGCGTGGAGCATGGCGTGGCCGGTGCGGTCGGCCGCTGCGGCGGTGCGCTGAACCGGCGGACCTTCACCCATGTTCTGCATGTGGCCGCCGAACGGCCGCTGATAGATCGTGCCGTCGGCATTGCGGCTGAAGGGCACGCCGGCATGCTCCAGCTCGTAAACAGCTGCCGGGGCTTCGCGCGCGAGATATTCGATCGCGTCCTGGTCGCCGAGCCAGTCGGCACCCTTCACCGTGTCGTACATGTGCCAGGACCAGTGGTCGGGCGAATTGTTGCCGAGCGAAGCGGCGATGCCGCCCTGGGCCGCGACGGTGTGCGAACGGGTCGGGAAAACCTTGGAGATATTCGCTGTACGCAGGCCGCTTTCGGCAGCGCCCATGGTGGCGCGCAGACCCGAACCGCCTGCGCCAACGACGACCACGTCATAGGTGTGATCAACGATGGTGTATTTGCTGGTGTCGACCATTATGCGGCTCCTCCGACAACCGGGGTGAGCGCGAGGCGTGCCACGCTGAAGACGGCGAATGCGCCGCCGCCGATCACGGCGAGATTGAGCAAGGTGATGACTCCGAACTTGGTGCCGCTGTTGTGGACGTAATCTTCGATCAGGACCTGGAGACCCAGCCGCGCGTGCCAGAACGTGCTGATGATCAGCAGGATCATGGCGGTCGCCGGAATGGGCGCGGCGAGCCATTTGCTTACCGTTCCATAGCTCATGTCCGGCAACAGGACGAAGCTTGTGACCAGCCACAGCGCCAGCACCAGATTGCCGACCGCAGTAAAGCGCTGCAGCAACCAGTGATGCGCGCCTTCGTGCGCCGAGCCAAGCCCGCGCACCTTCCCGATGGAGGTTCCGTTACCCATGCGATTATGCCTTACTTGATCAGGATCAGGGCCCAGAAGGCCACTGTAAGAAGAATGGCGATGATCGGCGAAGCGATCGACCACATCTTGTTGGTGTCGAGCTCGTAACCTGCGCCAATGTCGAGAACGAAGTGGCGAAGGCCGCTCATCAAGTGATTGAAGAATGCCCAGCTGAGGCCGACCAGCACGATATAGCCCGGTATACTGGTCGCCACTGCCTGGAACTGGCCATAGGCCTCCGGCCCGCTTGCAAGCGCGCCCAGCCACCAGACCAGCACGCCCAGACCGACCAGCGCCAATCCATCTCCGCTGACGCGGTGGAGGATCGAGACCAGCATGTGCGGTCCCCATTTCCAGATCGATAGGTGCGGTGAAAGCGGTCTGTTGGCCATGACGTTATTTCCGGTAAATCCCTGTGTGCCCTCCCCTTAGCGGTCTCACAGCACGGTGCAAGCGGTGGACGCTCGACTCCGCATGCAAAGTTTTGGATAGGGGTTGTATGACAAGCATCTTGCTAACCGGATCGAGCCGCGGAATCGGAGCGGCAGCCAAGACTTCTCTCGAAGCGCGCGGCGCGAAAGTGATCGGCCACGCTACCGCGCAACTGGACCAAACCACGATTCCCGCCGACTTCACCGCTCCAGCCGCCCCGCAGATGTTGTGGGAAGAAGCGCTCGACCGTGCCGATGGCCAGATCGATGTGCTTATCAACAATGCCGGGCTGTTCTCCGCCAGCGAGCTCGATGCTTCCGACATCGAATGGCTCGACCGCTGGGAAGAAACCTTGCGGATAAACCTCACCGCCGCTGCTCAATTGAGCCGTTTCGCGGTCAGGCACTGGCAGGAGCGCGGCGTGAAGGGGCGCATCGTTCACGTCGCGAGCCGCGCGGCCTATCGCGGCGATTCGCCGCAGCACTGGCACTATGCGGCGGCCAAGGGCGGCATGGTCGCGATGCACAAGACCATCGCGCGGCAATATGCCTCTCAAGGCATCCTGAGCTTCGCCGTCACTCCCGGCTTCACCGATACCGCAATGGCGGGAGACTATCTCGAAAGCCGCGGCGGTGCGGAGCTGCTCAAGGATATTCCTCTGGGCCGCGTTGCAGAACCTGAAGAGATCGCCTCGATTATCACCTATTGCGCGCTCGACGCCCCCGAAAGCATGACCGGCGCGGTGATCGATGCGAACGGAGCAAGCTTTGTTCGTTAGGCCGATTTTTCCGCTGGCACTGGTAGCCGCTCTTGTCTCCTGTGCTCCACCGATCCAGCGGCCCGATCCGCTGCCCGAGCCCCAACGGATAACTCCGCAGGAATGGGCCGCGACTTGTACCGAATGGGACGAATGGGACAAACCCGCCCCGCCCTATCTGATCCATGGCTCGACCTATTATGTCGGGACCTGCGGCATCTCCGCGATCCTCATCGCTGGCGATCGGGGAAACCTACTGATAGATTCGGGGACCAGAGCGGGCGCTGCCATCGTGCTCGAAAACATCGGCAAGCTCGGCTTTCGGCCCAACGAGATTGCCAGCCTTCTTCACAGTCATGAGCACTTCGACCACGTGGGCGGACACGCCCTCGTCAAGGAGGCAAGCGGTGCGCATGTGGTTGCATCGCGCCGCGCTGCCGAGGCCCTCAGAACTGGCGAGGCCGACCCGCAGGATCCGCAACTCGGTATGCACGAGGCGATGGAGCCCGTCGGTGTCGACGTGATTGTCGACGATGGCGAGACGGTGCGCACCGAAACCGCCATGCTGATGGCCATTGCCACGCCGGGGCACACTCCCGGCGCACTAAGCTGGCAATGGAAATCCTGTGAGCGTGGCGGCGAATGTCTCTCGATCGTCTACGCTGACAGCCTCTCGCCCGTCAGCCGAGTCGATTACCGCTTCTCAGACCATCCCGAGTACATCGCGGAATATCGCGCGGGGCTGCAACGCCTGCGCGAGGTCAAATGCGACATTCTCCTCACCCCGCATCCCTCGGCAAGCAACATGGTCGAACGCGCTGCTTCCGGCTCGCTCGAAGGCGGGATGAACTGCATCCAATATGCCGATGCGGTCGAAAAGCGTCTCGATGCGCGGCTTGCCAAAGAGGCCGAATCCGAATGAGCAGCTGGAAGCTTTCCGGTTTCGCGCCCAAGCCAGTGATCCAGGCTGCGCTGCTCGCGCATGACGCAAGCGAGGAGTGGGACTTCGACATTGTCGTTTCGGGCCGCGAGGTGGCGGAGGACCGGCCGCAGGACTGGGTGATCGAGGCGTGGTATCCCAAAAAGCCAACAAAGGCGCAGCAGACAGAAATCGCGGCGCTATTCGATGGCGATGCACCGCCGTTCGCAGTCGAGAAACTGCCCGACGAGGATTGGCTGACGCTCAGCCAGCAAGGCGTCGAACCGATCCGCGCCGGGCGTTTCTATGTCCACACGCCCGAGTTTGAACCTGAAGCTGATGCGGAGAACCTCTGCGTTCCCGCCAGCCAGGCATTCGGGACGGGTCAGCATGAAACCACCGCGGGGTGCCTTGTCATGCTCGACGCGATGAAGCGTCAGGGCATCGCCGCGCGTAATATCGCCGACATCGGAACGGGAACGGGTCTGCTTGCATTCGCCGCATTACGCCTGTGGCCGCGCGCGCTCGCCACCGCCTCTGACATCGACGCGGTGTGCGCAGGCGTGGTGGCCCACAATGCCGAGCTCAATGCGGTTCCCATGGGCGCTCGTCGCGGCGAACTCACCATGGTCGTCGCTGACGGCATGCAGGACCCACTGCTGCAGGCGCGCGGACCCTATGACCTGCTGATCGCCAATATCCTTGCCGGGCCATTGGTCGAACTTGCCCCCGATTTTGGCAGAGAGGTCACTCCCGGTGGCCATGTCCTGCTGGCGGGCCTGCTGACCGAACAGGAGCCGCGTGTACGCCGCGCCTATCGCAAGGCCGGCTTCCGCCTCGCGTCGCGCCTCGTCAACGGCGACTGGTCGATCCTGTGGCTGCGCAAGCGAACCCCGCGCTGAACCTCGCCAAACGCCTCGCATTGCGGGCGCTGGCGGGGCTCGCGATTCTTGTCCTGCTGTTTTTCCTTGCCGCATGGATCGGCTCCTCCATCCCGCGCAACGGCAATTGGGAAGAGCCTGCGGACGGTGTGGAGATCATGGTCGAGACCAATGGCGTCCACACCGCGATCGTCATGCCGCTCGTCACGCCGCAGAAGGATTGGCGCATCGACTTTCCCGCGAGCGACCTCGTCGATCCGACGCGGCCCTACACGCACGTTTCGGTAAGCTGGGGCGAGCGCGAGGTCTTTCTCAATACGCCGAGCTGGGCCGACCTCACGCTGCCGACCGCTGTCGGAGCGATGATCGGTGGCGACGGACTGCTGCACGTGTCGCATTACGTACGCCCCGCGCCTTCGGAAGATGCGCGTCCGCTTACCATCACGCAGGCGCAATACGCCCGGCTCATCGCCGCGATCGAGCGCGAGATCGTTCCACCCCCGGCGCGCACATCCTACCCCGGCTACGAAAGCTACGATGTGTTCTACGACGCGCCGGGCACCTATCATCTTGGGCAGACCTGTAACCAGTGGACCAGCGATACGCTGGCCGAGGCCGGTATCGAAACCGGCTGGTGGACGCCGATGGCAGGCGGCGTGATGAAGTGGGTGCCCGCGAACCAATAGTTTTCCAGGCCTGGCGGAACCGCGCGCACATCGGGTCCATTGTCTTTGAGAACCCCCAATTTTCAAAGGACATCCCCCATGACCAAGACTCTTTTCATAACCGGCGCCTCGACCGGTATCGGAGAAGCAACCGCACGCGTCGCCGCAGAAGCCGGATGGAATGTCGCTCTGGTGGCACGCTCCGAGGATAAGCTGGAGAAGCTCGCAGGCGAGATCGGCGATGCAGCGCTGGCGATCCCCGGCGATGCGACCGATCGCGATTTCATCAAGACCGCGCTCGACAGAACCGCGTCAAAGTTCGGCCAGCTCGACGCCGTTTTCGCCAATGCGGGAATGGGCGTTGAAAAGCCGGGCGTGGAGAATGGCGACCCGCAGCAATGGCACGACATGATCCACCTCAACATTCTCGCGGTGCTCTACGCCGCGCATGAGGCGATTCCGCATCTCAAGAAGACCAAGGGCCATTTCGTCGTCACCGGGTCCAAGGCCGGGCGCGACCACATGAAGGGATCGATCTACAGCGCGACCAAGTGGTTCGTGCATGGCTTTGCCGGGAACCTTGCCGAAGAAATGCGCGAATGGGGCGGCCGCTGCACGGTCATTTCGCCCGGGATGGTCGACACCGCCTTCTTCGACGAGCCCAAGCCGACCAAAATCCAGCCCGAGGATGTCGCGAATGCCGTGGTTTTCGCGCTCGATCAGCCCGAAACGGCTTCGGTCCGCGAAATCCACATCATGCCCAATGACTAGGGTGCTTCCCCTGTAACAGGGGGTAGAAACGTGCGCGCTTCGTGAAACCGCACGGTGGCGCGCACGACCTCCTGCATCATTTCCATCCGTTCGGGCGTGGGCACCCGCGTCCGTCCGATCATGACGGCCATGGCATAGGTCCTGCCATCAGGCGCTGTCAGCAATCCGATATCGTTATAACCCGATTGCTCGCCTTCCAGGAACTGGCCGGTCCCCGTCTTGTGGCCGAAACTCCAGTCTGGCGGAACTCCGCCCTTCAATCGGTTCGGGCCGCTCTTTGTCTGGCTCAGCAGGTCGAGCAGAAACGCGGTGGATCCTGGCGACAACAGCTCGCCGCGTGACAGCATCGCCAGCGCCCTGGCTATCCCGAGAGGGCTGGCACCGTCGATCGGATCCGCAAGATAGCGCTCGAACGCCAACCTTCGCTGCCCAATCGGCACGTCATCGCGCGCATCGAAGAAGGTGTTCTCGTACGAATAGCTTTGTTTCCATTCGAGACCAGCGATTGCGCTTTGTTTGGTGCGCTCGTCGGTTCCGAACCTGACATTCTCGATGCCCCGCGCATCGAGGTAAGCCTGCACCTTTTCCGGTCCGCCTACCCGCCGCAGCAGCAGATCGTTGGCAGTGTTGTCGCTCCGCGTGATCGCCCGCCGCATCAGATCGCCATAATCCGTCGTAACGCTTCCCCGCGCTCTCACCAGATCACGGATCGGCTGGTAGAAGACGGTGAGGTCCTCGCGCCGGACGGTCACGCGTTCCGACAGGTCCAGCGTTCCTCGATCGACCGCGTCGAGCGCCGCCATGGTGACCCAGAGCTTGCTCACGCTTTGCTGGGGCAGAATCTCCTCTCCGTCAAAGTCGTAGCTGTATCCCGTTTTCGCATCGACGACCGCGATGCCGACTTCGCCGGGGAGCCCCGCGCCCAGTTCCTCGAGCTCTTGTTCGAAAGTGCGTTCCTGCTCGCTTTTGATGCGCGGTAAAGAAGACTTTTCGCTGCTGGTAACAGTGCGTGCCCCTGGCACGTCCGGTTTCCAGGTGGCCATTGCGAACACCGTGCCCAGGAAGGCGAGAAGCCCCAGAAAGAGAAGCGAAAAGCGGATTGTTTGCCCCATGTCGCTTCAACGGACGCAGCGAAGCAAGTTTCCGCAATCGCTGCAGAAACTGCGGTGCGCCGTCGCTTTCACTAACCGATCTCGAAGAGCGCGGATTCCAGCGCAGTCAATGCCGCTCGGGTAAACGCCTCCATATTCGCGATCCGCTCGTCGCTGCCGGTCTCGGTCACACGTGTGAACTCGAAGCCTTCGGGACCGACCACCGCCGCGACACTACGCCCCGCCGGCGCGCCCGAGGGGTGAGAAGACCCGCCCACCGAGCCACTTTCGGCGATACCCCATTCCGAGCCGAAGTTGTCGCGGATCGCCCTCGCCTGAAGCAGCGCATAGTCTTCGCTCGCCCCGCGCATGCCCTTGTACGCCTCGCGTGGCAGGTCGAAGAGCACGTCACGGGCGCGGAACGAATAAACCACCCCGCCTCCCACGAAAAAATCGAGCGCACCGGGTACCGTCAGCAGCGAGGCTGCGATCATTCCCCCCGTCGCACCATCGGCCACAGCGATCTTTTCTCCCCGCTCGCGCAAGAATTCCGCGATGCGCAAAGCTTGCGGGTGAAGTTCGGCAAGGATCATTGGGCGATCACCTCGACTTCGATGTTGCCCAAGAGATTGGAGTCATGCCGGACGACATCTCCCGGCTGGAGAAAATGACCGGAGCGCAGCTCATTGGCGATGAAGCGTTGCTTGATCGAATCAACGATGCCGGTTCCGGAGAACGGTCCGCCATTACCCAGATATTGCACAGCGCCCTCAATGTAATCCGCGCGCGCGGGCGGCGCGAAAATCACGCCCTCGGATGTGCCTGACATCACAGTCATATCCTCCGGGATTCGCCGATTATCGGACAATTTGTAGAAATCGCCCCCATAGTAGAACCTTGCCTCGTTCATGTCGGCGAGACTGGCTTCGACCAGCTGCCGAAAATCCTGCGTCATCTCTTCCCCTCGCGCGTCCTGGCGCGGCTCTCCATTGACGCTGGTCGTCATCCGGAGCTGATCGACAAAGCTCTTCCAGTCCTGTGGAACGACGACGAATGGACCGGAGGGGTAGAAATCGAGGCCGCTCTTCGCATCCGAGAAGCCGAAGCCGGAATCGAGATTGTCCGGGTCCGCAAGCTCGACCAGTGCATTGCGATTGGTGAAGTCGCCGCAAAGGAAAACGCCTTTGATCGCGTCGTCGAAATCCCCAAGCGAGGCGATGTCACGGTCGAACCGCATGCAAAGCTCTACCTCGTAATCGAGAAGAATGCCCGGTTGGGCGCGGACAGTCGTCCTTGCCGGAGTAGCACGCCCGAACTTTGGAAAGCGAAAGACTGCATCGCTGCTCGCTTCTTCCGCGTGCTCCGGGAAATTGGTTCCGGTTCCGATGTGGCGCTCCCCACCGGGCGCAGACGGCAGAAGGTCGGAGATCTTGAGAGAAACGCGCTCGCGGCCTTCAAGCATGGCATTATAGATCCGTTTCCAGGCGATGCTGCCCAGATCGCGCAATGGATTGCCTGTGCGGTCGGCACCAAGCGTTGCAAGGTCAACACCAGTTACCGTGTCGCCGACCAGCTCGCTCACCAGCACGGTGGCGACCTGACCATCGGGAGTGCGATAACTGGCCAGCGTCACCGCATCGGAAAGCGGCGCAATGGCCGGTTCCAGGGGAGAGTCTTCAAGGCTCGCTGGGTTACCCTTGGGATCGGGCGAAGTTGCCCAGGCGATCAACAGCCCAGCCGCCAGAAGAACCGCCCCTGCGATCAGCCATTTCGATATGCGCCTGGCCATGCCCCTCCCCTTTTATTCCCCTATCCCGCAGCCGCCACGATCTCCGCCCAGCCTGCCTCGTCGATAACTTCGATACCGAGCTCGGTCGCTTTCTTGAGCTTGCTGCCTGCACCCGGGCCAGCGACAAGCAGGTCGGTCTTGGCGCTGACCGATCCAGCAGCCTTCGCGCCCAGCCTCTCTGCTTGCGCCTTGGCCTCGTCCCGGCTCATCGTCTCCAGCTTGCCGGTGAATACGACGGTCTTGCCCGCGACCGGTGAATCCAGTGTTTCGACGATGTAAGGCGGCGGTGAAAGCTCGGAAAGCAGGTCTTCCCACACCGCCAGATTGTGCGGCTCGTGGAAGAAATCGCCGAGAGCCTCGACCACTGTCGGGCCGACGCCATCGATCGAAGTCAGGTCCTGCGCTGCATCCTCGTCACCTGCACGCGCTTTTTCTGCAGTCTCGCGCAATGCGGCAAGCTCGTGGAAGTTCTTCATCAGATCGCGCGCGGTCACCTCTCCCACATGACGGATCCCGAGCCCGAACAGCAGCCTTGCGGCATCGGGCTCCCTTTTGGCCTCGATGGAAGCCAACAGGTTATCCACAGACTTGTCCTGCCATCCTTCGAGCGCGAGAATATCCTCTCGGCGCTTCCTCAATCTGAAGATATCGGCGGGGCTTTCGAGCCATCCGAGGCCAAAGAACTGGGCGATGGTTTTCTCCCCCAATCCTTCGATATCCAGCGCCTTGCGGCTGACGAAATGTTCAAGCCTTTGAGTGCGTTGTGCGGGACAAATGAGACCGCCCGTGCAGCGCACATCGACCTCACCCTCTTCCGAAACCGCCTCCGATCCGCATTCGGGGCAGTGATCGGGGAACAAATAGGGGTCGCGCTCGACCTCTCGGGTCAGGTTATCCACAAGCTGTGGAATAACGTCACCCGCGCGCTGGACCACCACGCGGTCACCCGGACGTACGCCGAGCCGCGCAATCTCGTCGCGATTGTGGAGCGTCACATTGGTTACGGTGACACCGCCCACCATGACGGGAGCAAGCCGCCCGACCGGAGTGAGCTTTCCAGTGCGACCCACCTGGATGTCGATCGATTCGAGCGTGGTCTCAGCCTGCTCCGCAGGGAACTTGTGCGCCAGAGCCCAGCGCGGTGCCTTGGCGACGAAACCGAGCCGTTGCTGGAAGTCCAACCGGTCGACCTTGTAGACAACGCCGTCGATTTCATAGGGAAGTTGCGGACGCTGCCGCCCGATTTCGGCATAATGCTCAAGCATTTCGTCGAGCGTTTCGGTGCGCGTAAGGAAAGGCGAGACGGGGAAGCCCCAGCTTTCGATCAGCCGCATCATTGCATATTGCGTCGGCTCGGGGACTTCTGATGCTGCACCCCAGCCATAGGCCCAGAACCGCAGCGGACGCTTGGCGGTGACGCTCGCATCCTTTTGCCGGAGCGAGCCTGCCGCTGCATTGCGGGGATTGGCGAAGAGCTTGCCGCCCGCCTCTTCCTGCGCCTTGTTGAGCGCGAGGAAATCCGCTTTCGCCATGTAAACCTCGCCGCGCACCTCGAACACTTCGGGCACGCCGCCCGGCAGTTCCTGCGGGATATCCCCGATCGATGCGACATTGGGCGTTACATCCTCGCCCACCTGCCCGTCTCCGCGGGTCGCCGCGACCTTGAGTTTGCCGTTCTCGTAGCGCAGCGAGCAGGAAAGGCCGTCGATCTTGTCCTCTGCGGTGATCGCGACCATCTCCCCCTCGTCCAGCGAGAGGAACCGCCGCACGCGCGCCACCCATTCTCCGACCTCTTCGCCATTGAAGGCGTTGTCGAGGCTCATCATGCGAACTTCGTGCGTCACCTTGCTCAACGGCGAGGAGGCAACGGCATGGCCGACATTCTTCGACGGGCTGTCGTCACGCACCAGCTGCGGAAATTGCGCCTCCAGTGCAGCATTCCGGCGCACCAGCGCGTCATATTCCTGGTCGGTGATCTCCGGGGAATCTTCGGCGTGATAGAGCCGGTCGTGTTTGGCGATAGCCTTCGCGAGCCGCATCAGCTCATTGGCCGCCTCGGCCTCTGTCATGTCCACAGGGTCAGCGCCCGGGGTTTGCTCGATTCCCATGCGTCACGCTATGCATCAGCAAGGGCATCTGGGAAAGACGCCTGCATACGGGTCGCGGCTTCAATTGGGGGAGAAGACGATGACGGACCGTTATCTCAAATCACTGTTCATGGTGCTGCTGGGCCTGATGGCGCTGTTTTACGTCGGCCACAACATCATCAACCTGTCGATCGCTCACCAGAACATCGGCTACGTCCTGTCGCAGAAGGACCACGCAATCTACCCGGCGAATATCATGCCTGCCGTCGGTGATGGCCCGGCCTGGATAGTCCTTGCGGTGATCTTCGTCAGCGAGATCGCAGCGGGCGTCGTCTGTCTGTGGGGCGGATGGAAGTTATGGTCGGGGCGTAGCGACACCGCTGCCTACGCATCGGCGCTCAACACGGCGAAAATCGGCTGCGGACTTGTGATCTTCACCTGGTTCGGCCTCTTCAACGTGTTCGGCGGCGCGGCTTACAACATGTGGCAAACTCAGATCGGCCACGGCTCGATGAGCGATGCGTTCACCTTCGCTGCATTCGGATTTTTCGTGCTGATCTATCTCGGCCAGCGAGAGGCAGAGGCCTAGGCACCTTCCAGCAAGCGATCGGCTTGCGCGCGTGCTTCCGGCGTCACTTCGGCGCCGGACAGCATCCGTGCGATTTCCTCCTGACGCCCGGTCTCGTCCAGCAGCGCGACGCTGGTTTTCGTCACCGTGCCGGTGGAGCTTTTCGCGATCATATAATGGACCCGCCCGCGCGCCGCGACTTGCGGGCTGTGCGTTACCGCGAGCAATTGTCCGTCCTGAGCGAGCCGCGCCAGGCGCTCGCCAATTGCCGAAGCGACCGCCCCGCCTACGCCGCGATCGATCTCGTCGAAGATGACAGTCGCCGCGCCACCCTTCTCTGCCAGCGCGACCTTCAATGCGAGGATGAAGCGCGATAGTTCGCCGCCCGATGCGATCTTGGCGAGCGGCGCGAAATCGGCACCGGGATTGGTAGCGATGAGGAACTCGACGCTGTCGATGCCCTGCGGTCCCCATTTCTCCTCCGGCAGCTTGCCGATGGCGGTCAGGAAACTCGCTGCATCGAGCTTGAGTGGCGCGAGTTCCGCAGCCACCGCCTTGTCGAGTTTCTTCGCCGCCTTGAGCCGTGCGGCATGCACCGCTTCCGCCTTCCTGGCGTAGCGTTCGCTCGCCTCGCGTGCGGCAACCTCGAGCGCGTCGAGCTCCGCCTCCCCGCCTTCGATCGCGTCGAGCGCCTTGCGCATCTCGCGCATCTTGTGGGGCAGTTCGTCAACCTCGCAGCGATGCTTGCGGGCGATAGCGCGCAATTCGAACAGCCGGGTCTCGGCGGCGTCGAGAGCCGCGGGATCATGCACCAGCGCCTCGGCCGCGGCAGCGAGCTTGTCTTCCGCCTCGCCCGCCTCGATCACCGCGCGGTCGAGCGCCGCCAGTGCCTCGGCAAGCAGGGCGTGTTCGGGCGCAATCCGGTCGAGCCGGCGCGCTGCGACGCGCAAGGCCGCGAGCGGCGAATCCGACCCTTCCCAAAGGTGCCGCAGCTCCTCCAGATCGCCCGAAAGCTTCTCGCCCTTCTGCATCGAGGCGCGCTGTTCGGCGAGCCGAGCTTCCTCACCCGCCTGCGGTTCGAGCGCGGTCAGCTCGGTCAGATGCGCGAGGAGCAAGTCCTGATCGGCTTTGGCCTGCTCGACTTCGTCGCGCGCAGCCGTCAACCGTGCTTCCGCATCGCGCTTCGCCTCCCAGGCTTTCGCAAGGCCGATTGTATCGGTGTCGGCAAAGCGGTCGAGCAACGCGCGGTGGCCGCGCGGATTGACCAAACCGCGATCGTCATGCTGGCCGTGCAGTTCGACCAGCGCCGGGGCAATAGTGCGCAGCAGCGCAACGCCCACCGGCTGATCGTTGATGAACGCCTTGGAGCCGCCATCGGCCTTGACCTGACGGCGGATGATCAACCCCTCGCCCGGCTCGATCTCGATATCCGCGTCATCGAGCGCATCGGCCACGCTCTCGGGCAGCTTGGCAAAGTCGAAACTGGCGGTCACGCTGGCTTTCGCCTCGCCGCTGCGCACCAGCGCAGTTTCCGCCCTGTCGCCCAGCACGAGGCCCA
This sequence comes from Altererythrobacter xiamenensis, assembly GCF_900177715.1. Lineage (GTDB taxonomy): Bacteria > Pseudomonadota > Alphaproteobacteria > Sphingomonadales > Sphingomonadaceae > Erythrobacter > Erythrobacter xiamenensis. Next base: position 806,875 of record NZ_FXWG01000003.1, read on the forward strand.
GCGCATCGAGCAGGATCGACTTGCCCGCACCGGTTTCGCCGGTGAGCACGCCCAGCCCGCGCCCGAAGTCGAGATCGAGCGCTTCGATCAGCACGATATTGCGAATGGAAAGCCGGGTGAGCATTTCCGTCATGCTCTAGCGCAGCGCAGAGCGCGCGTCACCGCTCCGCAGCGGCCTTATATGTGGAATTTTCGGCCATGCCGGAGCAATCAACGCTTTCAATGGCCTCGTATGCTTCCCACATCGAGAGTGTGATGGCACATTCGTTGAGCCCCGACAGCACCCCGATCGCGCCCGTTGATCCCTCCCGGACAGCAATCATCGAAGCATGCGGAGGCGAGATTTTGCCTCTGGATCCGATCGGCGCCGAAGTGCGCGGCATCGACCTTGCTGCACCGAAACCACCACCGACAGAAGTGATCGAGGCGCTCGAAGCGGAAATGGCCTCGCGAGGCTTTCTGGTCTTCAAGAGCGACGAGCCGCTGCACGTAGACGATTTCCTTCGCGCGAGCTGCTGGTGGGGCGGCAGGGAATTGCACAGCACACATGGCGTGCACCCGGCCACACCGGGCGGCAATCGCCACATTTTCCGCCTCTCCAACGATCGCAGGCACGGCATCCCCGGCGTCGGTCCGCAGTGGCACAATGACGGCAGTTTTCTGGCCGAAACCTTCTCGCACTCCGGCTACCATATCGTCAGGCCTGCCGAACACGGTGGTGGCACGCATTTCGCGCATCTCGGCGCGGCGTATGACGCTCTGTCCGCCCGCGAGAAGGACTTCTGGAGCAGGCTGTCTTCGGTGAACTCCAATTCCGGCGTGGTGCATCCCTTGGTCCACAGACACGAGGTATCTGGCCAGAACTGCGTGTGGCTTCACCTAGGTATGACTGGTGCGGTGATCGAAAAGATTGCGGAAGCGGAAGACGCCTTCCGCCTGCTCGGCGCCAACGAGATGCGCGACCTGTGCGTGCGCTACAACCAGCTTCTGACCGAGGGCCTCGAACGCGGATATGCGATTGCATTCGAGTACGAGCAGAACGACTGTGTTTTCATCGACAATCTGGCAGTCGCCCACCGTGCCGCGCCCGAAGCGCATGCTTCGGTAGAGCAGCAGGGTCTGCGGATCATGCATCGCAGCACGGTGCGCGGGACTCACCCGCTGGCGCCGCTCGACGGGTTGCCGCAATTTGTCGACATTCACGGCCCCAGCCCATTTCCATCAGACGGCGTCTGGCAAGGCGGTGGGATCGGATTCCGGTGGGACGAAGCCGTCCCCATGCAGAACTGAAGCAGAGCGCCGCAGCAGCACCTGTCTTTCACGTTATTCGGCGGCGAGACCCGGTGAAGATTTTCGGCCCTCGGGGCGAACATCGGAAGCAAGCCAGGCCTGCGCCGGTGTGGGTGAGCCGATCCAGCTGACAAGAGAAAAATCATCCAGTCCGACCGGAAGGTTCGTGCCCTGATCATCCTCCCAAACGATCCGGATAATCGGGCGGAACGGTTTTGCCATCGCATCCCTGCCTTCTTCGTCCACAGTGCGACGGAAGTCGAAAGCGACCTCCTGCCAACTATCGCTCGCTGGCAATCCTTTCGACCCGAGCAATTCGCCGCGCCAGCGCGCGCTTGATTTGGCTCCGCGAGCCGGTCGTTCCTTGGCAAGAAACTCTATGCGGGCTGCTCTCGGCAAACGAAGGCGCGCCTTGAGAGTATAATCTCCGGCGGGCACGTCGCGAAGATAGCCTTGCGTGTAGAAGGCGATTGCGCCATCCGCACGCTCGGGGCGCAACATCGCGTGTTCTCCGCCTGGCTCTCCAGCGAAATCGATGGCGGCATTGGCAGCACCGAACAGGCGCTCCCATGCGCCAAAGCTCGTGGCCTGATCGAAGCTCCCCCTCGCAATAATATCACGGCCCGTGCTCGTGCTTTCACCTGAGAGGCAGGCGGGTCCAAATTGGCGCAAGCGAAACTCTTCTGCCGGGGTGCGACATGCCATCTCGGTGCTCCACTCACCTGGCCGCACGACGGCATGACCGCCGCTCAACGCCAATCTGGTGCCGCGTTCGGCGGAAAGGCCGAAAAGGCGACGCAGCGATGCTTCGCGCGCACGCCCCATTGCCGGTACGGGACGATAGTCGAGGACAGAGATCGGCACGATCTCGGCACGGATGAACCGCCCTTTCTCCAGCCACGCCTTCACGACATAGCTTACCTGCGTCCGCGCAAACTTCTGATCGAACATGAAATTGCCGATCGAAGGCGCGATCAGGCTGTCGCGATAGATCTCGATCCCCTGCACGAGGTGCGGATGGTGGCCGATGGCGAGAGGCGCCCCCTGATCGACCGCCTCACGCAACCGGCCAGTCGTGGTTGCACTGGGCCGGTCGATATATTCCGCTCCGCCGTGATACTGGATGACGGGAACGCGTTTGGCCTTTGAAACGGCTTGAACGCTGCGCCTGATCTTGCCCCGCGTAGCCAATGCCGCGCCGCCCTTCCCCGGGGTTGCAACCTGATGCGCCCCGCCAGAACCCTCCCAACCGACGAAACCGAGCAGCGAGAGTGGGTTCTTTTCGAAATCGATATTCGCAGGACGCTCCGCCTCCTCGGCATTATGGCCCGCGCCAGAGTGGGCCAGCCCGGCAGCTTCGATGGCCGCAATCGTGCTGGCAACGCCAGCCTCTCCGTAGTCGTAGATATGGTTGTTGCCGAGCGTGACGAAATCGACCCCTGCCCTTTTGAGGGCTTTGGCGTAAGCCGTTGGCGAGAAGAAGGTGATCCGCTTATTCTCCAGCGGCGGTCCCGGCGCGAAGTCGGCGATCACGGTTTCGAGATTGATCGAGGCGAGATCGGCGCTCTCGATATAAGGCTTCATCGGCGCGAGCAGAGCATCGAGATCGGCATCGAGCGACGCCTGGCGAAGCAGAACGCGCTCGCCCTTGCGCGGCTCGAAAAAGCGGCGCCCGGCCATGCTGTCTCCGCCGAAGAACAGTTCGATACGCCCCTTCTTGCGCGCGACAAGCTCGATCGCGGGAAACGAGAGGCAATCGCATGAGGAGTCGCGGATTTCGGCATTGCCGAAGGTCTGCACCATGTCGAAGATGCGTTCGCCGGTGACGTCCACACGGTAGTAGGGGGCGATGGGGACGCTGGCCGCAAAATGGCCGTCTTGCGCAAGTTCCGCAGCGGTCCCGTTGATGGTGACCAATACACCGTTGAGCTTCACGCGGTCGCGCCGCCCGTCGAGGAGTCCTGCGATGCGCACCTCTCCCGGACCGGCCTGCGCTCCACCGACCAGAGCGTCAGCCGGATGCGCGCGCAGCGTTGCCGGCATGGCAGGCAACGCCAGCATTGCGGCCAGCACGGCGAGAATGGTTAAGCGAAGCCCCCCGAACATGGGGCTGCGCCTACGGGATATTCCGTGAAATCAGGTTAACCCAGCGCAAGTTTTTCGCGCTCACGCACGCTGGCTAGTTCGCCTAGCTGGCGCTTACGCCCGCCGCGTGGTCCTGAACCAGCTCGTAGGCCTTGTCATACCATTTGCTGCCCGGATAGTTCGCGCCCAGGACAGAGGCGTATTTGACCGCCTCGCTCGGGACACCAAGCGCCAGGCTGGTTTCGGTCAGGCGGTAGAGCGCCTCTGCCGCATGGCTGGTTGTCTGGTAATCTTCGACCACGTTCTGGAAACGGAGCTGCGCGGAGAGCCAGCGACCGGACTTGGCGTAGAAGCGGCCGATTTCCATTTCCTTGCCCGCAAGGTGATCCTCGACCAGGTCGAGTTTGAGACGCGCGTCGGCGGCATATTCGGTGCCGGGGAAGCGACGATTGACCTCGGTCAGCGCGGTACGCGCCTGTTCGGTGATCTTCTGGTCGCGCTGAACGTCGCTGATCTGCTCGTAATAGGAAAGCGCGATCAAGTAATAGGCATAAGGCGCGTCCTTGTTACCCGGGTGGATCGACAGGAAGCGCTGCGCGCTCGCGATCGCCTTGTTATAGTCCTGCGTGACGTAATAGCTGAACGCGCTCATCAGCTGCGCACGGCGGGCCCAGGGCGAATAGGGGTGCTGACGCTCGACCTCGTCGAACAAGGCGGCAGCCAGGCGAGCATTACCGCGATCGAGCCGGCGACGTGCCTCGCCATAGAGCGATTCGACATCGCGCGCGACGTAAGCGACGTCTTCATTCCCGCTCCCGCCGCCTGCGCAGGCACCGAGGAACAGGGTCGAACCGACTGCAAAGGCAGCAAGGGCGGGCTTGAGCGGCAGGCGCAAATCTCTCTTCATGGCCAGCGCCTATAGCCAGCACGCGAATGAACGCCAAGTGAAGTTGCGCCCTGTTTCCCCGTTCGCGCGGCCACGTGAATGCTGCCCCGGGGCATCATCCCTAATTCCGGGTTAACTGCGAGGCTTGGCCCGATGGCAAGGTCTCGCATGCTTAATGTACAGCGGAGACCACAGGAGACCGACCGTGTTGAAACTTTTCGCCCGCGACGAAACGGGCGCCACAGCAATCGAATATGCGCTGATCGCAAGCTTGATTGCGGTAGCTGCAATCGTATCGATGAACAGCCTGGGCAACGAGATCACCTCTTCGTTCAGCAATGCCTCGAACGAGATGAGCGAAGCGAACGCCGGTATCTGACCGGCCGGGCCGAAACCGGCCCGCATCCAAGTTTAGCCTGATCAAGGCCGCCGCCCCGCGCCGGGGTGGGCGGCCTTTTTGATGCCTGAATCCGGTCGCGAACCCCGTTATGGTTAACGTGGCTTTACGTGTTTCCAACGAGTGCACGGGGGCAGGACAATCGCAAATTTCATCTGTTCTTAACTACTTATCCCTAACAGCCCGGTAAGGATTAGATCCTAGAACATGTCTCAACAGGCGGTGCCGAAATGGGCCGCCGAAGACCATAAGAGAGACATGACCATGCTGCGGAAATTCTGGGAAGACGAAAGCGGCGCGACCGCTATCGAATACGGCCTCCTCGCTGCCCTGATCGCGGTTGCCGCGATCGTAGCGCTGGAAAGCGTGGGCAACGAGCTCACCACGACCTTCTCGACCGTCTCGACCACGATGAGCGATTCCAACACGGTCTGATTTTCGACCAACGACCCCTCGCCATGACCCTTCCAGGCGAGAAAGCGGCCCGTAGCTCCCGACCCGAGCTGCGGGCCGTTTGCTTTGCCGAGGTAATTTACTCCTCCCCCATCCTCAGCGCAGCGATAAAGGCCTCCTGCGGGATCGATACGTTCCCGTACTCCCGCATCTTGGCCTTGCCCTTTTTCTGTTTTTCCAACAGCTTTTTCTTACGGGTAATGTCGCCGCCATAGCATTTCGCGGTCACGTCCTTGCGCAGCGCCGAAATGGTTTCGCGGGCGATGATCTTGCCACCAATCGCGGCCTGGATCGGGATCTTGAACAGGTGGCGCGGGATGAGGTCTTTCAGCCGCTCGCACATTCCGCGGCCGCGTTCTTCCGCAACACTCGCGTGGACGATCAGCGAGAGCGCGTCGACCGGCTCGTTATTGACGAGGATGTTCATCTTCACGAGGTCGCCTTCGCGAAGGCCGATCTGTTCATAGTCGAAGCTGGCATAGCCGCGGCTGATGCTCTTCAACCGGTCGTAGAAGTCGAACACCACTTCGTTGAGAGGCAGCTCGTAGGTGACCTGCGCACGGCCGCCGACATAGGTCAGGTCGGTCTGGATGCCGCGCCTGTCCTGGCACAGCTTCAGGATCGCACCAAGATAGTCGTCGGGCGTGTAGATCACCGCCTTGATCCACGGTTCTTCGATGGTCTCGATCCGGTTGATGTCGGGCCAGTCGGCGGGGTTGTGGAGCAGGATCTCCTTCGCATCTTCCGTCTTCGACTTGCTGAGTTGCAGGCGATAGACGACAGAAGGCGCCGTCGTGATGAGGTCGAGATCGTACTCGCGGCTCAGGCGCTCCTGAATGATCTCGAGGTGCAGCAGGCCGAGGAAGCCGCAGCGGAAGCCGAAGCCCAATGCCGCGCTCGTTTCCATCTCGTAGGAAAAGCTCGCGTCGTTGAGGCGCAGTTTGCCGATGCTCTCGCGCAGCTTCTCGAAGTCGGCGGCATCAACCGGGAACAGCCCGCAGAAGACCACCGGCTGCACTTCCTTGTAGCCGGGCAGAGGCTTGTCCGCCCCGCCCTTAACCGTGGTGATGGTGTCGCCGACGCGGGCCTGTTCGACCTCCTTGATCTGCGCGGTGATGAAGCCGATTTCGCCCGGGCCGATCTCCGGCAGGTCGGTGCGCTTGGGCGTGAAGCAGCCGACGCGGTCGACGAGGTGCTGGGTGCCGCCCTGCATGAAGCGGACGTTGAGCCCCTTGGTCAGGACGCCGTCGATCACGCGCACGAGGATGACCACGCCGAGATAGGGGTCGTACCATGAGTCGACGAGGCTCGCCTTGAGCGGTGCGTCGCGGTCGCCTGTGGGCGGTGGGATCTTCGCCACGATCGCTTCGAGCGTCTCCTCGATCCCGATGCCCGATTTCGCGCTGGTGAGCACGGCTTCGGATGCGTCGAGGCCGATGATATCCTCGATTTCAGCCTTCACCTTTTCAGGTTCAGCGGCCGGCAGGTCGATCTTGTTGATGACGGGGACGATCTCGTGATCGTGCTCGATCGACTGGTAGACGTTGGCGAGGGTCTGCGCCTCCACGCCCTGCGCCGCGTCGACGACCAGAAGCGCACCTTCGCAGGCGGCAAGGCTGCGGCTGACCTCGTAGGCGAAGTCGACGTGGCCGGGCGTGTCCATGAGGTTGAGCTCGTAGGTCTCGCCATCCTTCGCGGTATAGTTCAACCGCACGGTCTGCGCCTTGATGGTGATGCCACGCTCGCGCTCGATATCCATGTTGTCGAGCACCTGCTCGCTCATCTCGCGTTCGGTCAGGCCGCCGCATTGCTGGATAAGGCGATCGGCGAGCGTCGACTTGCCGTGATCGATGTGGGCAATAATCGAAAAATTGCGGATTTTGGAAAGGTCGGTCATTTCGCTCGCGCCATTAGCGCCAAGCGAAACGCGTGTCAGCACGAATATCGATCCGCCGCCGGGTCAGACCCCGATTTTCAGGCGCTCAGGCGGCATTGTTGGTCGGCTGGATCGCATAGGCGAACTGCGGAATGCTCTTCGTCGGATCAAGCAAGCCGCCACGCATGCCCTTGTAATCTCCCGTCGAGAGAGCCTCGAGCGGCGCACCGGCTGCAGCGAGCTCGTAAGGCGACACGCGGTGACGGGTACACAGCCCCCCTGCCCCGTCGTCGATCAACGGCAATTCGAATTCGAGACCCTGGGTGTCTCCGTTGGAGCGGATCACCGTCGCGACTGCCAACTGTCCGCCGCCCAGGTCGACAACGAACTGGGTATCGACTGGAACGTCGATCAGGCCTTCGATCAGCGCGCCCGACTTGGACAGGTTGCGCAAGGTCACCTCATAGGAGTGATCATCATGTATCACCTGGATCTTGCGATAGACCGTCCGGCGTTTGGCACGCTTGGTGCGTTTGCCCGGCTCGAGCGTCCAGGTACCCTGCGCGATCTCTTCCTTGACGTCCTCGCCCGATACCGGGTCGGAGTAGATCGCGCCCTGCAGACATTTGACCCCTGCTTCCTTGAGCAAGGCAACAAAATCCATCGTCTCGATACCGGTCGCGGTGGTCTCCATGCCCAGCGCTTCAGCCAGCGCGACAATCGCCTTGATCAGGCCGAATTCGCGGCTGTTGGGATTGGTGGCAATCGCAGTGAAGTTGTCACCGATCTTGATGTTGTTGAACGGTGCGCGGCGCAGATAGCCAAGCGAAGAGTAGCCTGTGCCAAACTCGTCAAGCGTCAGCCGCGCGCCAAGTTTGAACAGCGCGGCGAGACTCTTGTCGACCACGTTGTTGTCGCCAAGGAAGACGGTTTCCTTGACCTCCAGTTCAAGCCGGCTCGGATCGAGATCGGTATCCTGGAGAGCTTTCGAAACCGAGCTGACAAATCCCTCGGCCATGAACTGACTGGATGGAACGTTTACGGCAACGCGCAATGAAGCGGGCCACGCGGCGGCTTCCTGGCAGGCTTGACGGATAGTCCATTCGCCCACGTCGACGAGCAGGCTGCTCCCCTCGACAATGGTTTGGAATTCGTCCTCGTCGATTTCGCCGCGCTGCGGATGGTTCCAGCAAACGAGCGCTTCGAGAGTGGTGACGTTCTCGGTTTTCGAAGAAACGACAGGTTGGTATTTCAGGAACAGCTGACCTTCGCGGATCGCCTCGAGCAGATCGCCTTCAAGACGTTTGCGGAAAATCGTCTCGTTCTCGAGGTCACCGGTATAGAAACGATACTGCCCCCGCCCACCGTTCTTGGCGGCATAGAGAGCAAGGTCTGCTGAACGGACAACGGCATCGCCAGTCACGCCGTCATGCGGCGCGATCGCAATCCCGACCGAAGCGCCGATGACGCAGCGTCCTTCCTCAAGCGAATAGGGCTGTGTCAGCATCGCAATGATCTTCGATGCGATTTCACCAAGCTCGCCGCGGTCATCGCAATCGGGAACCATGATCTGGAATTCATCGCCGCCGAGACGGCCGATCTCGCAATCTCTCTCGACCGCGCGATTGAGCCGTGCTGCAACCTCCTTGAGCAATTCGTCGCCGGCGGCGTGACCAAGCGTGTCGTTGACCTGTTTGAACCGGTCGAGGTCCATCATCATGATCGCGCAATTGCGCTTGGCCTGACGGAACGCAGTCAAGGTGCTGTCGATGATCTGCGCCATGCGATGGCGATTTGACAATCCGGTCAGCGAATCGAACTTGGCGAGACGCTCGGTTTCTTCCTCGCGGCGATATTCCTCGGTGATATCCGTGCCGGTTCCGCGGAACCCTTCGAAGCGGCCATCCTTGCCCAGTAGGGGTCGGCCCGAGAGCCTGATGACCACATCGCCGCGACTGCTTTCGGGGCACACGGGAAAACCGGTGAACGCCTTGCGCGCACCCAGCTTCAGCGCAAGCGACTTGGTACGGCCGTCACCGTCGATTGCGCGGAATTGAGACTGGAGCGGCTTGCCGACCAGTTCATCGATCGAGCAGCCCATGCGATCGGCAATGGCGTCGCTTAGATAGGTGAGCGTCCCTTCGGCGTCTGTAGCCCAGAACCATCCGAGCCCCGAGCTCTCAAGTTCCTCGAGCATGGCGAGCTTGTCCGCGTCGGTCAGCGTCCCGCGGACACGACCGTTCGCCGCTTTGACAGCAGCGTTTCTTGCACCAGACAAGAGAGCCTTGAGAGGCACCCGAGAAGTCTCCTAACTCACAGCCATTCCCGTTGGGAACGGCACCTGAGTGAGGGGTAAACCCGGTTGGTTATTTTTATCCTAATTTGCTGAGTTAAATCAGTTTAGGATCTGCAAGACAGACCCGCCGCAAGCAAATAATGTGAATTGCCGGAGTTATGCTGCGCGAGCGCTCGAAGCGATCCCTGCCACCTGGCGAAAAGCACGGGGCTTGATCTGCATGGTCGCATCATCCCCGTTGCCTCTTAAGACCGCATACGGATCGTCAGGCAGCGAGGCGAGCGGTCGGCCGGCCGCTTCGATCTGATAGGGCGAGACACGGTGGCGGGTGCATAGTCCCTCTGCACCGTCGCTGATCAGCGGCGTTTCAAACTCGACGCCCTGGCTGATGCCCATGGAACGTCGCACCGTTGCAACGGCCAACTGACCTCCACCAAGGTCGAGAACGACATCAGTGCCTACCGGTACGTCCATCAGCCCTTCAATGAGCGCGCCCGTCTTGGAGAGATTTCGCAAGACCACGCTGTAGCGGTGGTCGTCATGAACCAGACCAATCCTGCGATATTCGGTCCGCCGGTCTGCGCGGTAGCGGTCAGGACCTTGCGCCTCGTAAGTCAGATCACCGCCGGCAATGCGCTCCATAAGCTCTTCATGCGTGATCGCGAAGGAGAACAACCGTCCCTGGAGAGAGGATGCGCCGAGCTTCGTGACAAGCTCGAGCTCGTCCTTGGTCTCCACACCTTCTGCAACGGTTTCCATCTTGAGCGCCGCTGCGAGACTTACGATCGAGGCGATGATCGCCGAATTGTTGTTGTCAGCGTCGGTCGAACCCCGCACGAAGCTCTGGTCGATCTTGATCTTGTCGAAAGGCGCATTGCGAAGATAGCTTAGCGAGCTGTAACCGGTGCCGAAATCGTCGAGCGCCAGCCGCACGCCCAGCGCCTTCAGTTCGGCAAACGTCCGTTGAGCCTGGGTCTGGTCGCCCATGAAGACACTTTCGGTGATCTCGAGTTCGACCCGCCGGGGCGCGATGCCTGTATTCAACAAGGCGCGTTCGACCTTCTGCGGGAAGTCCTCGTCCATGAACTGGATCGCCGAAACGTTGACGGCAACGCGCAGTTCCTGCGGCCATTCGAGAGCCTGGCGACAGGCCTCCTCGAGCGCCCATTCGCCCATCTGCTTGATCAGTCCGATATCTTCTGCAACCGGAATGAACAGCGCGGGCGATACCATTCCGCGCTCCGGATGCTCCCAGCGCATGAGCGCTTCGAGGCACTTGAGCTTCTTCGTTTCCGCGTCGACGATCGGCTGATAGTGCATCTGCAACTGACCGTGGACGAGTGCATCGCGCAGGTCTTCCTCGATCTGGCGGCGGCGTTTGACACCATCCTTGAGCTCGGAAGAATAGAAGCGATAGCTGGCTCGAACATCCTTTGCGGCATTAAGCGCCAGATCGGCCGCCTTGATGATTTCGTCGGTGTCGACGCCGTCATAGGGTGCTGAGGCGATACCAACCGACACGCCTACGATCGCGCGCATCCCGTTGACCGAATAGGGCTGTGAAAGCATCTGGATGATCTGGTTGGCCAGATCTGCCAGTTCGCCGCGGTCATCCATATCGGGGAGGATGACGAGAAACTCGTCGCTGCCGAGCCGCGCGACCTCGCCCTTGTCATCGACCAAGCGGGACAGCCGCTTGGCCACCTGCTTGAGCAATTCGTCGCCGGCCTGGTGACCGAGCGTGTCGTTTACGTGTTTGAAGCGGTCGAGACCGAGCATGATCAGCGAACAGCTTCGTTTCGTATTACGATAACTGCTCAGCTTGGCGGTAAGACGGCTCTTGATCCGCAGGCGATTGGAAAGGCCGGTCAGCGGATCATATTGCGCCAGTCGCGATGCCTCGCGCTCTCGTTCACGCGCCTCGGTATGATCCTTGGCGCTACCACGATATCCGCAGAAACGCCCCTTCGCGTCGAATTGCGGTTTTCCCGCTATCTGCCACCAGACAGGCTCTTCGGCATCGGTGATGCGTACCGTAAGTTTTGAAATCGAATTGCGCGAGCGAAGTAGAAAGGCGATCGGCCTCGGCTTGCGCCCGTCATCGCTCTCGTCGCCTTCATCGGGTTCGCACAGGTCACTGAAGTCGCAGCCGATGATTTCTTCGCTCTTGCGACCGATCTGCCTGATGGCATTTTCGGAAAGATAGGTCAGCTTGCCATCCGCGTCGGTCGACCAGAACCAGCCGAGACCGGATGTCTCAAAACTGTCGAGCATTTCCGCCTTATGGCGGTTGCGCCCTTTGGAAAAAAGACGAGAGAGACCGCCGGGCGAGTTCACGCCGCGGTTTTCAGTCCCGTTCTTTTTGCCCAAAAATCCTGGCATTCATGCTTCCCGATCGCAGACACCCGAATAGCCTGCGAGACTTCTTTTTTGTTACGGTGGGCGTGCCTAGCCAACAAACATTGCGAAAGCTCTAATGCGACCTGCGCTCTCCGGCAGGTGCGCCGTCTTTATACATACCTCGGTTTCAGATTCGGCTTAACCATAAGGGCAACTTGCATTGCGGCGGAGCCCGCGCCATTTTCGCCTGAATCGAAAAACATAATAAATCGTGAGAGGACCTGATGGCTCAAGAAACCAGGCTAGAAAACGAAGCTGCGCAATCGACCAATGCGCTGGGCCCCCTGATCGGGGTAGCTCGCGAGGATTTCGTCGGAGCAGTAGCGCTCTTGCTGCGTGAAACCGCATCCGATCCGAAACGCCTGATGCGCCATGCGAAGGAAATGGGCGAGGACATGGTCAAGATCATGACCGGGAAGTCCGAACTCGCCCCCGATCCCAAGGACAAGCGGTTCATGGATCCGGCCTGGCAATACAATCCGTTCTTCCGCGCCGGTGCGCAATATTACCTCGCTGTGCAGAAGGGCATGCGGAACTGGCTCGAAGAACTCGAACTCGACGAACTGGAGCGCAACCGGGCCAATTTCATCGCAAACATCATCATCGACGGCCTTGCTCCGACCAACACTCTCGCCGGCAATCCGGTGGCGCAGAAACAGCTGATCAATTCAGGCGGCCTGTCGCTCATCAAGGGGCTGCAAAACGCCTATAACGACATGGTCCATAACAAGGGGATGGTCAGTCAGGTCGACAAGCGTCCGTTCAAGCTGGGCGAAAATATCGCAACGTCGAAGGGTTCGGTGGTCCTGCGTACCGAGATGATGGAACTGGTGCATTATGCCCCGACAACCGACGAAGTTTACGAGATACCGCAGCTGACCATCCCGCCGCAGATCAACAAGATGTACATCAACGATCTGTCGCCCGATAAATCGGTGGTCAAATACCAGCTCGACAATGGCATCCAGACCTTCGTCATTTCCTGGCGTAATCCTTCGAAGGAACAGGGTGTGTGGGGAATGGATGACTACATCCGCTCCTGCGAAGAAGCGATAGAGGCGGTCAGCAAGATTACCGGTTCGAAGAAGGTCAACGTCTCGGCCGGCTGCTCTGGCGGGCAAACCGCCAGCGTGCTCGCATCGAAACTGGCCGCGGAGAAAAGCGACTTGCTTGGCACGCTTACCCTGATGGTGTGCGTGCTTCACCCGAAGCCTACGGATATCGAAGCAGCCTCGCTCGTTTCGGAAAACGGCATGGCTCTCGCCCGCAAGCGCGCCGAAAAGGCGGGGGTTATCAAGGCCGACGACCTGGCGCGCGGCTTCGCGTGGCTGCGACCCAACGACCTCATCTGGAACTATGTCATCAACAACTACCTGCTCGGCATGGACCCGCCGGCCTTCGACGTGCTGTTCTGGAATGCCGATGCAACCAACCTGTCTGCCAGCCTGATGGGTGATTTCCTCACCCTGTTCGAAACGCTCGCCTTCACCAAGAAGGGCGAGGTCGAGATGGCGGGTCACAAGATCGACCTGTCCAAGGTCAAATCCGACATGTTTATCCTGGGCGGCGTGACCGATCACATAACTCCGTGGAAGGCGACATATCGCTCCACCGAATTGTTCGGTTCGAAGGACATCACCTATGTCCTCAGCCAGTCGGGCCACATGCAGGCTATCCTCAACCCGCCCGGCAATCCCAAGGCGAAGTATTACGTCCAGAAAAAGAAGGGCAAGCTGCCCGCAACTGCCGACGAATGGCTCCAGGGAACCGAGGAAGTCGCCGGAAGCTGGTGGCCATTCTGGATCGAATGGATGCAAAAACGCTCGGGCGACAAGAAGCCTGCGCCCAAGGAAGTGGGGAACGCTGAGTATGAACCTCTGGACCCGGCGCCCGGTTTGTACGTAGTGGAAGAGAGATAATCAGCCCCGCGTGGCGGGTCGCAACCAAGGAATTCGTGTTTGACCGATAAAGTCGACGAAGCGCTCGAAGGAGCTCTCGACGAGGCGATGCGAGATGCGCACATCTCGATCATGCCCGTGGGCGGCCGCCAGCTGAGGGTCGCCACATGGCGGCTCGATCAGCCGAGCGAGCATTTGCCGCTGCTGTTTTTCAACGGCATCGGGGCCAATATCGAGGCGGTTGCTCCGCTGGCAGAGGCACTACCCGAACGGCCCTTCATCATGTTCGACATGCCGGGGATCGGCGGATCGCCGCAACCGGTCGTCCCCTATAATCCGGTCACGATGTCGTGGACGACGACCCAGCTGCTCGACAAGCTGGGCGTAGACACGGTCGATGTCATGGGCGTCAGCTGGGGCGGCGCAATGGCGCAACATTTCGCGATCCAGCATCCGGGCCGTACCCGCAAGCTCATCCTGGCGGCGACAACGCCCGGCATGATCATGGTTCCCGGCAATCCCTCGTCGCTCAGCAAGATGGCCGATCCGCGTCGCTACATCGACGCCGCCTTCATGGAAGAACACTTCCAGACGCTCTACGGCGGTGCGCTGGGCAAGGCGGTAAACAAGATGGAGCATATCCATCGGCTGAAGCCCCCTTCCCCGCGTGGTTACTTCTACCAGTTGCTTGCGATGATCGGCTGGACCAGTGCGCCTGTGCTGCCCTTCATGCGCAAGGAGACGCTCATCCTGATGGGCGATGAGGACCACATCGTGCCGCTGACCAATGGTTGGTTGCTCGACAAGCTCATTCCGAACAGCGAACTGGTGGTGCTGAGAGGCGGAGGACATCTCTTCCTGCTCAGCCACAGCGATGAATGCGTGGCGGAGATACACCGTTTCCTGGACGAGTCGGAACAAAGCGGCCTTTCGGAAGCGGCATAAAGCAAGGCCGAGTAAACAGGGAGAGGAACCAGGACAATGCGGCATATCGCGATCATCGGTTCCGGCCCTGCCGGCTACTACACCGCAGAAGCTGCCCAAAAGCATTGGGGTGACGACGTTCGCGTCGATATCTTCGACATGCTGCCCGTGCCCTATGGGCTGATCCGTTTCGGCGTCGCGCCCGACCATCAGTCGATCAAGGGCGTCTCGCGGCGCTACGAGAAAACCGCGCTCAACGAAAACGTGCGGTTCGTCGGAAATGTAAAAGTCGGCTCGGACATCACGATCCCCGAGCTGCAAGAACTGTATGACGCAGTCATCCTTGCGACAGGCGCACCCAACGACCGCGAGCTTGGCATTCCGGGGGAAGACCTTGGCAATGTTTTCGGCAGCGCTGCCTTCGTGGGCTGGTACAACGGCCACCCGCAATTCGCAGCGCTGGACCCCGATCTGAAGGTCAAGCATGCCGCCGTCATCGGGATGGGCAATGTCGCGCTGGATGTTGCGCGCATTCTCGCCAAGACCGAGGAAGAATTCGCCGGGTCCGACATCGTCGCGCATGCGCTCCAAGACTTGCTCGGATCGGATCTCCAGACGGTCACCATCGTGGGTCGGCGCGGCCCGCACCAGATCATGATGACGCCCAAGGAGCTGGGCGAACTCGGCTCTCTCGAGCGCGCCTCGCCAAGGGTCGACCGCGAAGATCTACCCGATGAATCCGAGGATGCGATCCTCGAGCCGGGCCTGCGCAAATCGGTCGCCCATCTGCGCAGCTTTGCGGCCATTCCCGAAGACCAGCACGCCGAAAAGCCGATTGAAATCCACTTCGACATGTTCGCAAGTCCCGTCGAGTTCGTCGGCGATGGCAAGGTTTCGGCTGTGCGCGTCGAGCGGACCAGAGTCGAAGCAGGCCGTGCTGTAGGTACCGGCGAGCAATACGACATCCCGGCAGACCTCGTCATTGCCTGCATTGGCTATCGCACGTCGCCCATCCCCGACGTGCCCTTTGACGAACGCGCGGGACGTTTTGCCAATGACGAAGGACGGATCCTGCCCGGCCTCTATTGCGTCGGATGGGCGCGGCGCGGACCGTCCGGAACGATCGGGACCAATCGGCCCGACGGGTACAGCGTCGTCGAAAAGATTGCCGAAGACCTGGAAAGCGGATCGCTCGGACGCAAAGGCAAGAAGGGCCGCGAAGGCTTCGATGCACTGGCGAACGAGCGCGGGCTCGATGTCGTGACTTTCCGCGACTGGAAAAAGATCGAGGAAGCCGAGGAAAAAGCCGCGCGCGAAGGCGCCCCGCGCGAAAAATTCGTCGATGTCGAAGCGATGATCAAGGCACGCGACTAGGTCTGATCGCTTGGCCAGCCTTCCCCCTCAGGCCGCGGTGCAACTGGAGAGCGTGACGCCGGGCGTGGGAGGCCCGATGGGTCGCACAGGCTTTGCCTGGGCCGTCTTCGAATGGGCGCGCAATCCCTATTACATCCTGATCGTGATCTATATTTTCGCGCCGTATTTCGCGCGCGATATCATCGGCGCGGATTTGCTCGCGAGTGGCGCGCTCGACGGGATGGAGGCGGAGCAAGCGCGTGCGACAGCCAATGCGCGCGGACAGGCCACGATCGCATCGGTGACGAAATGGGCCGGCATGATCGCCGCCCTTACCGCGCCCTTCCTCGGGGCGGCGCTCGATCGCGGGGGTCGGCTCAAGCCGATACTTGCCGTGATGCTGGGCGCCATCTGCATCAGTTCCGCGCTCTTGTGGTTTGCGATACCGGGCGGTCAAGGCTTGCCCGTACCGGTAATCATGGCACTGCTCGTCATCGCCTACGTCGCCTTCACCTATTCCGAAGTGACGCATAACGCGATGCTTTCCGTCGCGGGCGCTCCCGACCGATTGTCTATGATTTCGGGTCTTGGTCTCGGACTGGGAAACCTTGCAGCGACGATGATCTTCATCGCGCTCGTCCTCTTCTTCGTCCTGCCCGGCATGATCGGTTGGCCATTTGCCGTCCCGCAATTCGGTTTCGATCTCGCCAAGTTCGAACACTTGCGCATCGCGGGGCCGATCTGCGCGGTCTGGCTGGCGCTCTTCTCGATCCCCTTCTTCCGCAATGCGCGCGATCCGGGCAGGCCCGGCGCAAGCTGGAAAGCGGCGATATCGGATGGCGCGCGGAGCGTACTGCAGACCCTGCGCGAGGCCGCGCATTACCGCGAACTAATACGCTTCCTCATCGCTCGCATGTTCTACGCCGATGCCATGGCCGCGCTGCTGGCACTGGGCGCGGTCTATGTCGCATTATTCCTCGGCTGGGGTGTGCTCGAAATGCTCTGCTACGCCATCTTCGCCAGCGCATGCGCCTTTGCCGGCGGGCTGTTTGGCGGCTGGCTCGATGGCAAGGTCGGCGTGAAATATGCCCTGGTGATCGAGATCGTGGCGATGGTCGCCACTCTGGTTTTCCAGCTTTCCATCACGCGGGACAGCCTGCTTTTCGGCGCGGTCGAGAATTACCAGGTCTGGGACGGACTGGTCTTCAGGACGCTGTCCGATCTGGTCTATCTCGCGTCGATCAGCGTGGTCGCGATAGCGGCAACGGCGAGCATTTCTTCCAGTCGCGCAATGCTCGTCACCCTCGCCCCTCCCGGGCGCAGCGGCGAGTTTTTCGGGCTCTATGCCATTGCCGGGACGATCACCGTGTGGATGGGGCCGCTGCTGGTCGAATATTTTACGCTTTGGTCGAACAGCCAGCGGGTCGGCATGGCATCCATCTCGCTGCTGTTCCTGATCGGTCTTGCGATCCTGCTGTTCGTCAGGATGCCGCAGAGGCACGCGGCAGCCATTCCATAAGAGCGGCATTCACCTTGTCAGGCACGTCCTGCTGAACCCAATGCGAGGCATCGGGGAAGCGGCGAATGGTGAGGTTGTCGACGTAGTCCCCGGTCCCGTCGAGCGTGTGGATGTCGATGGCTACATCCTGCTCGCCCCAGAGCATCAGGGTCGGCACATGAACCTTGCCATCGCCGAGCTTTCGAGCGTCCGGTGTCTGGAGCAACGCGCGGTAGTAGTTGAACATGGCGGTCAGTGCGCCGTCCTGCGCAGCGGCACTCCGGTAAACTTCCGATTCCTCGCGCCCGAACTGCTCCTCGTTGACGGCGGTGCGGCGAAACAGGCTGCCAACGCGTGATGCGTTGTCGCGCCCCAGCATCATTTCCGGGAGGCCGGGCAATTGGAAGAAGAAAATGTACCAGCTCTTCTTCAACTGCCGCCAATGCTTGAGCTCACGCTGAGCACACTTGGGGTGCGGCACGTTCATGATCACGAGCCGGGTCAGCGGCCTGATCTGCTGGATCGCGAATTGCCAGGCCACGATCGCGCCCCAGTCATGCGCGATCAGCGTCACTTCCTTCGCGCCGCGCGCATCGATCAGTGCTGCGACATCCGCAGTGAGATTGTCGAGACGATAGGCCTTCATTCCATTGGGCCGATTCGTGCCGCCATAGCCACGCATGTTCGGCGCCCAGACCCGGTAGCCCATCTGTGCAAGCAACGGCATCTGGTGCCGCCAGCTGTAGTGCAGTTCCGGAAAGCCATGCAGGCATAGCGCCAGTCTTTCGTTCTTCCGGTCGCCTGCGGTCGCAACCTCAAACGTAAGTCCGTTGGCGTCGATCCACTCGATATCGATTCCGCTGTCCGGATCGGGGTTCCAGCTTGCCTGCCTGTCCATACTATCAGCTTAGCAAGACCAGACCCGCTGTGCTATGTCGGTTGCAAATAGAAATGGGAGAGAGACCATGCCTGCATTTGACCTCATCATTCGTGGCGGAACCATCGTCGATGGTACCGGAGCGGAACGCTTCACCGGAGACATCGCCGTCAAGGACGGGCTAATCGCGCAAGTCGGCGAAGTATCGGGCGACGCGGCAGAAGAAATCGACGCCAGCGGCAAGATCGTCGCGCCCGGCTTCGTCGACATTCATACGCACTATGACGGCCAGGCAACCTGGGACCAGGAAATGGCCCCGTCGAGCTGGCACGGCGTCACCACGGTGGTGATGGGCAATTGCGGCGTCGGCTTTGCGCCCGCCAAGCCCGACCGACACGAGTGGCTGATCCAGTTGATGGAGGGCGTGGAGGACATTCCCGGCACAGCGCTCGCCGAAGGAATCACATGGGAGTGGGAGACCTTCCCCGAATATCTCGACGCGCTCGAGAAGATGCCTCGCACCGTCGATATCGGCACACACGTCCCGCATGGCGCGGTGCGCGCCTATGTGCTTGGCGATCGCGAGGAACCGGGCGCTGTCCCGACTGACGAGGACATTCGTCAGATGGCGCAGATCGTGGAAGACGGCGTGCGCGCCGGGGCGCTGGGCTTCTCGACCAGTCGCACTGTGCTGCACAAGGACGTGAACGGCGTCCTCGTTCCCGGAACGACCGCCACGGCAGACGAACTGGTCGAGCTTGGCCGCGCGATGGGCCGCGCAGGCCACGGCGTGTTCGAGATGGCCAGCGACCTGCGCCGCGAGTGGAACGAGTTTCAGTGGATGGGCGATCTCAGCCGCGAAACTGGCCTCCCCGTCACCTTCGCAGCGCTGCAATCGATCGCCAAGGAACAGCCGCTCGACGAGCAGATCAGCAACATGCGCGCCGAGAATGACAATGGCGCCAACATCGTCGCGCAGATCGCACTGCGCGGCAACGGAATCATCATGGCGTGGCAGGGCACGGTGAACCCCTTCGTTCTGCGGCCCAGCTGGCAGGCGATGGCCGACCTTTCCTGGGAAGAGAAGAAGGCCAAACTGCTCGATCCCGAGTTCAAGCAAGGGCTCCTTGCCGAAGCCAACGACTATTCGGAAGTTGCAGAGGACGTAAAGGAAGTGATCTTCGCCCTCACCAATGGCTGGGGCCTGATGTTCGAGATGGACGAGGATTTCGACTACGAACCGCCACAGGATGCGACCGTGCAGGCGCGTGCCGAGGCCGCCGGTGTCGACCCGCAGGAATATGCCTACGACATGCTTTGCCGGGACGATGCGAAGGGCTTCATCTACTTCCCGATCCTCAACTATGCCGACGGCAATCTCGAGTTCCTCCACCCGCTGCAGCACAGCGACGACACGGTGAACTCGCTATCGGACGGTGGCGCGCATTGCGGCACGATCTGCGATGCGGCTTCGCCCACCTTCATGCTCCAGCACTGGGTCCGCGACCGTAAGCGCGGCGACCGCATCAGCCTGGAAAACGCCATCAAGCGGCAGTGCTGGGACACGGCGAAGCTATATGGCCTCGAGGATCGCGGCATCATTGCGCCCGGCTATCTTGCCGATCTCAACGTGATCGACATGGACAAGCTGAAGCTTGGCAAGCCCTGGCTCGCTTTCGACCTGCCAGCGGGCGGCAAGCGCCTGCTGCAGAAGGCCGATGGCTATGCCGCGACGATCAAGAACGGAACCGTTACCTTCCGCGACGGTAAATGGACGGGGGCCACGCCAGGTGGCCTGATCCGCGGACCGCAACGCATAGAAATGGCAGAGGCAGCAGAATGAAGGCAATCAAGACGGGCGCGACGCCCTCCACCCTCGATGCACTGGAATATGTAGATGTCGAGGACGCGCCCGCTCCGGGACCCGGCGAAATAACCGTCCGGGTCGGGGCAAGCTCGCTCAACTTCCACGACTATGCCGTAGTCTCCGGCATGATTCCCGCGCCCCTCGGTCGCATTCCCATGTCCGATGGTGCGGGCGAAGTGACCGCGGTGGGCGAAGGCGTCAGCGAATATGCAGTGGGCGATTCCGTCGTATCCACCTTCTTCCCCGACTGGCTCGACGGTGCGCCGCCGACGACGGCTTTCACGGGCGTCCCGGGTGACGGGATCGACGGTTTTGCCTGCGAAGCGGTCACCGCCCCGACAACTGCCTTCACCCGCATACCGAAGGGTTATTCACCCGCTCAGGCAGCAACGCTGACCTGCGCCGGCCTGACCGCATGGCGCGCGCTGTTCGTCGACAATGCGATCAAACCGGGTGACATCGTCCTGACGCAAGGGACCGGCGGCGTATCCATATTTGCGCTGCAGTTCGCCAAGATGGCGGGCGCGACTGTGATTTCGACCAGTTCATCGGGCGAAAAACTCGACCGATTGAAGGAGCTCGGCGCAGATCACCTCATCAATTACAAGGAAGTGGAGGCCTGGGGTGCCAAGGCGCTCGAACTGACGGGCGGCCGCGGTGTAGATTGCGTTGTCGAGATCGGCGGACCGGGCACGCTCGACCAGTCGATCGTCGCCACCCGCGTCGGTGGCCATATCGCGCTGATCGGCGTGCTTACCGGCTTTGCGGGCAACGTCCAGACCGGGGTGTTAATGGGCAAGAACCAACGCTTGCAGGGTCTGACCGTCGGTAGTCGCGCCCAGCAGCTCGACATGATTGCAGCGATCGAGGCCAATGGCATCGAGCCTGTGATCTCCGACACCTTCCCGCTCGAGAATCTGGCCGACGCCTTCCGTCACCAGATCGCGAACAAGCATTTCGGCAAGATCGCGGTCGAAATCTGAAGCACTTTGATCCGGCCTAGGGCTCGATCACGATGCCCTGCGCCGGATCGACGTCGCCGCCCACCATCGCGAGATAGGTCTCACGCGCTGCGTCGAGACCCTTGCGATGCTGGATCGTGACCGACCCTTCTGCGGTTTGCAGGAATCCCTGCCAAGCGGCAGCCAGGCGCTTGCCCGCTTCTTCGGGGCCGAGTTCCTTGAAAAGCTCTATGGCGTGATCCGGCGCGAAGAACAGCGTCGGCGTCGGACCTGGAAGACCCTCGGCGGAACCTGCCGGGCCGCTGCGCTCGTCGATATGGGTCACGCCGACAAGGCATGAGTATTTGAGATTGTCGCCGAGGTGCTGGTGAATCTGCACCAGCAATGCGCCGTTTCCAGCGAAATCGACCGAAACGCTAGGCTCCTGCGCCAGCGAGCCGACATCGCCATAAGCGAGCACCTCGTCATAGAGCCCGGTCGCTGTCACGAAATCGACATTGCCCGCTGACGTAAGCCCGATCCGCGTCACCTCGGGCGAGTTCTGTTTTGCGACGCTCGCAAGGCTCATCGCCGTCTTGGATGAGGCGCTGGTCAGGATCACCCGCCCTGCCCCGAACCAGTCGTTTGCGGTCATGAAATATTCGATCAAAAAGCCGGTCTTGAACAGCGGACCGAAAATCATCCGCTCGTCTTCGCGCGCAGGGTCGTGCTCGGGGTCGGCAGCGAGCCGCGAATACTGGTTATAGATCGGCGGCAACGGCGCGCGATAGTCGGTCGTGTCGACGAAGCCGCTCGCGGAAACCTTGCCCGGCATGACATCGAGATGCGTGGCCATCGGGAGATAGCCATAGACCCGCTCGCCCACGGTAATATCGGCGCAATTGCTTTCGATCACCTTCGCGTGACCCCACATGGGCACGATGCCGAAACCCTCGGGCGCAGGAAAGAAGTTCCAGTAGCCGATTTGCTCGCCCACCACCGCATAGGTGATGTTGTTAGAGGTGACCGAGAAGCTTTCGACCTCAAGCCGCACAGCCCCGTCGGCGAGCGGCGGCAGATGAACCTCGACTAGCGAAGCCTGATCCAGCGCTTTGCGGCGGACATGAACTTGAGTTGCGGTTGCAGGCGTGGTCATCGGCAAGTCTCCCTTTGAAACCTGCCTAACACCACATGCTGACTTGCGCCATTTTCTTCAGAAAATGATCAGACCCGCATCGGCATGAGGACATAGAGCGACGGACTCTTGTCGCTCTCACGGATCAGCGTCGGCGCGCCAGCATCGGCGAGATGCAGTTCGACCGTGTCGCTATCGATCTGGCTCAGGATATCCTTTAGGTAATTGGCGTTGAAGCCGATCTCGAGACTGTCCGAACCGTAGTCCGCCGCCACTTCCTCAGTAGCGGTGCCGTTGTCCGGCGATGTCACCGAGAGGATGACCTTGTCATTCTCGAGGCCCATCTTGACCGCGCGGGTCTTCTCCGTGGCGATGGTCGCAACGCGGTCGACGCCGGCGTAAAAACTCTTGGGGTCGACCTTGAGCAGCTTGTCGTTGCCCGTCGGGATGACGCGGCTGTAATCGGGGAACGTGCCGTCGATCAGCTTGCTGGTGAGCACTACGCCGCCTTCGCCGCCAAGCGTGAAGCGAATCTTGCTGGCCGAAAGATCGATCTGGACGTTTCCGTCGAGCGATTCCTCGAGCAGCTTGCGCAGTTCGGCCACCGCTTTGCGCGGCACGATGACGTCGGGCATGCCCTCGGCGCCTTCGGGGCGCGCAAGAGTGAAACGAGCGAGACGGTGACCGTCGGTCGCTGCGGCTTTCAGCACCGGCTCGTCATCATCGGTGACGTGGAAGAAGATGCCGTTGAGGTAATAACGGGTTTCTTCGGTCGAGATCGCGAAGCGCGTGCGGTCGATGATCTCGGCCAGTGTCTTGGCAGGGATTTCGAAGCTCGTCGGAAGGTCGCCTTCGACGATCACGGGGAAATCGTCCTTCGGCAGCGTCGGCAATTTGAACCGGCTGCGCCCTGCCTTGATTTCCATCCGGTTATCGGCGGTCTCCAGGCTGACCTGGCTTCCCTCGGGGAGCTTGCGCGCGATATCGAAGAGCAGGTGCGCGGAAACGGTGATCGCGCCCGGGCTTTCGACCGAAGCCGCACTCATGTTCTCGACCACTTGAAGGTCGAGGTCGGTCGCCATGACCTTGAGCGAACCGCCATCGGAGGCTTCTATCAACACGTTGGAAAGGATCGGAATGGTGTTACGGCGTTCCACCACCGATTGCACGTGAGAAAGACAACGCAGCAGCGTCGCGCGTTCGATTGTGGCCTTCATCTCTACCTTCTCATGTCCCAGATGACGCCTCGGGGCCGGAATCGCCCCTTCGCGCCGGATAGTTCGCCATCGACCTTAGCGCGCATGGCTAGAGCGGCAAGTTCACCGGGGCCAGATTGGCCTTTGTTGAGCGATTCCTTGGGGAAAAAGGAGAAATCCGGGCGACCTGCGCGGCCCAGCGCCCAACCCGGCCCTTAGCCCAGCATGGCCATCCCGCCGTTCACATGCAGCGTTTCGCCGGTGATGTACCCGGCTTCGCGGCTGGCGAGGAAAGCGACTGCTGCGCCAATATCGGCCCCCTCGCCCATCCGGCCCATCGGAATGCGCGCATTAAGCGCTTCCTTCTGCGCATCGGGCAATTGGTCGGTCATGGCGGTGCGGATGAAGCCCGGCGCGACGCAATTGGCGGTAATTCCGCGACTGGCGACCTCCTGCGCGAAGCTCTTGGTCATGCCGGTCAGGCCGGCCTTTGCAGCGGCGTAGTTCATCTGACCCGGATTGCCGGTGGCGCCCACGACGCTGGTGATGGTTATGATGCGGCCGAACCGGCCCTTCATCATCGGGCGTGCAGAAGCGCGCATCAGGCGGAAAGCCGCTTCGAGATTGATGCGGATAACCTCGTCCCACTCCTCGTCCTTCATCCGCATCGCGAGGTTGTCTCGCGTGATACCGGCATTGTTCACGAGGATGTCGATTCCGCCCAGCGTGTCGAGCGTTGCCGGAATCAGCTCCTCGACCTGCTCGGTGTTGGAGAGGTTGCAGGTGATTTCGACGTGTTCGCCGTGGTCGTGCTCGTACTTGTCATTGAGTTCGTCACGAAAGGCACGAAGCTTGGCCGCATTGGATCCAGAGATCGCGAGGCGCGCGCCCTGCGCGGCAAGCGCACGGCAGATGGACGAGCCGATCCCGCCGCTGGCACCAGTGACGAGGGCGTTCATTCCGTCGAGGCTGAACATTACGCGATCTCCTTCGCAAAACCTTCGAGGTCTTCCATGGTGATGAGGCTGGTGGTCGCAGCCTCCTTGTCGATCCTGCCGATCATCGGGCAGAGCACCTTGCCGCCCAGTTCGACGAACTGTTCTATACCATCGGCGCGCATCGCCAGAACGCTTTCGCGCCAGCGCACGCGGCCCGTCACCTGCTCGACCAGCAAGCGCTGCTCTTCGGCGGGATCAGCGACCTTGGCGGCGGTAACATTGGCATAGACCGGGAGCGCGAGCGCGCTTGGCGATGTCGCGGCCAAGGCCTCTTCCATCCGGTCGGCGGCGGGCTGCATCAGCGAGCAGTGAAACGGAGCGGATACAGGCAGCAGTATGCCGCGCTTGATCCCATGCTCCTTGGCCAGCTCGATTGCACGTTCGATCGCGCCCTTATGGCCGGAAATGACCACCTGCGTCGGATCATTGTCATTGGCGACTTCGCAAACTTCGCCCTGCGCGGCGGCTTCGGCGAGCGCCTGCGCCTTTTCGATATCCGCGCCGAGCAGAGCCGCCATCGCGCCCTCACCCACGGGAACGGCTGCCTGCATCGCCTGTCCGCGGAGCTTGAGCAGCCGAGCCGTATCCGCGAGCGAAAACGCGCCGACCGCACACAGTGCCGAGTACTCGCCAAGCGAGTGACCGGCGAGGCAGGCGCCCTTGTCCGCCAGCGAGATCCCGAAATCCTTCTCCAGCACGCGCAAGGTGGCGATGGCATTGGCCATGATCGCCGGCTGTGCATTCTCGGTCAGCGTCAGCTGGTCTTCTGGGCCGTCACGCATGATGCCCGAGAGCTTCTGCGACAGTGCTTCGTCGACTTCCTCGAACACCTCGCGGGCGGTCGCGCTTGCATCTGCCAGTTCGGCACCCATGCCGACCTTCTGGCTGCCCTGCCCCGGAAAAACGAAAGCTCTCATGTTAATTCCTATTTAATTGGCCTTGCCACCCGCGCCCTCCACCCTTCCGCCCGGATGATGTCCCGGTAGGATCCGGGCGGAAGGGTGGAGGGAGCGGGTGGACCTGCTCCCAGATCAATCACAGCCGCGGTTAGCCAGCGGTCGAGGGACTCGCAAGGCCGAAGGGCACGATCCTGTTGGCAGCGGTATGGCCGATCTCCGCCCGGCCGAGATACGGTATACCGGCGCGATTACACCAGAACTTCGCGATATCCTCAGCCTCCTGACCGAATTCGACATAGTTCTCGGGGACGTCGGTGACCTGACCCAGCCGCAAACCAGCGAGGCGGGGCAAGGTGTTGGCCAGGTGAAAAAACAGTCGGTCGACCGAGTAGAGGTGCTCGCTGACTTCTTCCACCATTACCACGTGTCCGGTGAGGTCGGGCATCATCGGCGTGTTCGTCAGCATGGCGAGCGTGATGAGGTTGAAAGCGACCGCCGGTGTCTTCCCATCGAGGCTTGGCTCCAACCCGCTGCCATCGCCGCTGAACCATTTGAGCACGCGACGCACCGCCTCGCGGCCGCGTTCGCTCCGCGCGCTGACCGGCATGGAGCCATGCACCGGCTGGCCGATATTGTAGCGGTAGAGCGCGGCGAGCAGATAGCCCATATCGGAGAAACCGACATAGGTCTTGGAGCGCGCCGCCCCATTCATTCGGGTCACCGCCGCTTCCGCAATGCGATTCGACCCGTAGCCCCCCTTGGCGAACCAGACGGCGTCATATTCGGGATCGTTGGCAAGCTCGACCAGCGCCTCCAACCGTTCAAGATCGGTCCCTGCGAAATGCCCGGCGCTTTTGAAACACTGTTCGTGGAAATAGATCGAGTGTTCGGGAAACTCTTGCGCGACGAGCGCCTCGGCAGCCTCGGCATGATCGCGGGTGATGGGCGTTGCGGGGGCGCAGACGGCAATTCGTGTCATACCGGCATCCTGCCCGCTTGTGTTGCCTCGCACAACTCAATACCGGTCCGCGCATGAGTGAATTCCCCACCTATGACGAACTTCTGGCCCGCCCCTTCTTCTTCTGCGGCATCGGCGGTTCTGGTATGTTGCCGCTGGCGCAGATCCTCAAAGGCCGCGGCGTGGACGTCGCCGGATCGGACCGCAGTTTCGACCAGGGCCGCACGCCGGAGAAGTTCGCCGCGCTCGAGCGGCAGGGCTACGAACTGCATCCGCAGGACGGGAGCGGCATCACGGCGAAGGATCAGGTGCTGGTCGCCTCTGCCGCGGTCGAGGACACGGTGCCCGAGATGGTTCGTGCGAAGGAGCTGGGCAATCTCAAGCTGACGCGCGCCGAGCTCAATTCGATCCTGTTCAACACCAGCGGCGCAGGCATCGCGGTGGCCGGGACGAGCGGCAAGTCGACCGTCACCGCCATGCTCGGCTGGATAATGCAATATGCCGGGCGAGAGCCGACCATCATGAACGGCGCGGTGATGAAGAACTTCGTCAGCGAGGATCGCCCCTATGCCAGCGCGGTCGTCGGCGGGCGCAGCATCTATGTCAGCGAAGTCGATGAAAGCGACGGCTCGATCGCGCTCTATCGCCCGGCGGTCGGCGTGCTCCTGAACGTCAGCCTCGATCACAAGAGCATGGAAGAACTGCGCCAGCTGTTCGGCGATTATCTCGAGCGCAGCCGGATTGCAGCGATCAATGCCGACGATGCAGAAGCGCTCGCCCTGCTCCCCCGCGCGAAAGAGGTCGTGACCTTCGGGATCGAGCAGGACAAGGCGCAGATCGGGATCGTGCCTGGCAGCATTGCCGACGGTCCGGTGCGTCAGGCCGCGACGGTCATCGACCGGCACGATGACAGCGAACATGCGCTGGTGCTCGGCATGCCCGGATGGCACAATCTTTCAAACGCGCTCGCCGCGATTGCGGGTGCCGCTTGCGCCGGTGTGCCGGTGGCGCTTGCGGTCGAGGCTTTGGGCAGTTTTGCCGGACTTGCGCGGCGGTTCGACGTGATCGGCGCTTCGCCCAGCGGCGTGACGGTGATCGACGATTTCGGTCACAATCCGGAAAAATGCGCCGCGACGCTCCGCACGGTCAAAAGCTCGCCCGGCCGCGTCATCGCCTTCTTCCAGCCGCATGGTTACGGCCCGCTGCGGCAGATGGGCGCGGAACTCGCCGAGACTTTCGCACGCGAGCTCGATGCGGACGATATCACCATCATGTGCGACCCGGTCTATTTCGGCGGGACGGTCGACCGGAGCGAAGGCACCGAGCGGATTATCGCCATGATCGAGGAGCACGGCGGTAAGGCGGAACACGTCCCCTCCCGCGAGGATTGCGGCACGCGGATGGTCGAACTCGCGCAGCCGGGAGACCGGATCGTCATCATGGGCGCACGCGACGACACGCTCACCACCTTCGCAAAATCGATATTGGAGCAAATCTCCGCACGCCGCTAAGCCTGCTTGCATGCACCCACGCGATTTCTCCCTCGACACCATGCTTCGCGCCAATGCGCTGCGCCTGGCGGACCGTGAAGCAAGCCTGGATGGCACTCAGCGACTCACCTGGAGCGAACTTGATCAACGCGTCGAGAACCTCGCGCGCTGGCTGCTGGCGAAGGGCATCGGCCCGGGCGACCGTGTTGCGCTGCTGCTCACCGATGGCGCGCCATTCGTTACCGCCCTGCTCGCCTGCGGACGGATCGGCGCGATCGCGGTGCTGCTCAACTGGCGGCTCGCGCCTGCAGAGATCGCGTGGATCATGGGCAACGCCGAGCCGAGCCTGACCTTCGCCAATCCGCGCTTCGAACACTTGCTTGCCGAAGGCGAGGCAGGCGAAGTGATACTGGTGGACGAGAAGCACGATCCGCAGGGCGCATTCGAGAGCATCGTCAACACCGATCAGCCTCAGCAGATCGCACCTACCCTCGCCCCCGACCGCCCGCTCTACATGATGTACACCAGCGGCACGACCGGACGGCCGAAGGGCTGCCTGCAGGCGGGCAGCGCGGTCGCGACAGCGGCGCTGGGCATGTGCACGCGGCGCGGCTGGACGCATGAGGAGCGGCTGCTCTCGGTCAATCCGCTTTTCCATGTCGTCGGCATGCAGCAGGTTGCGGCGATGATTGCTTGCGGGGGCACATTGGTTTTCGCACAGCGTGACGACGACCCGGCGGCCATGCTCGACCTGCTCCATGCCGAGCAATGCACCACCACCAGCGCCTTCCCGCAGATCCTGATGCCCTGGCGCGAGCACGAGCCTGTTCGTGACGGCCAGATGCCGCTCACCAACTACACAGGCGGTGCGGGGCCGGGTTTCGACAAGCTATACACGTTTATCGAGAGCGAGTGGGACGCACGCGTCGTCGGCGGTTACGGTCAGACCGAGATCTGCGGCTTCGCTACCGCAATCGACTATGCCGATATGCGCGAGCATCCGCGCTCGATCGGCTGGGCCATGCCGCATGTGGAGTTCGCTATCCTCGATCCTGACGGCAACGTCCTGCCCCCTGGCGAAGAGGGCGAAATCTGCATGCGCGGGCCGACTGTCATGCTCGGCTACTGGCGCAACGAGGACGCGACCGAAGCGGCGCTCGGCCACGGCTGGCTGCGCAGCGGGGATCTTGGGACGATGGACGAAAAGGGCCTCGTCTACCTGCTCGGCCGTTCGAAAGAGCTGATCAAGACCGGCGGCGAAAACGTCTATCCCGCAGAGGTGGATGCGGTCTTCGCCGCCATGCCCGAAGTTGCCGACGCGGGCTGCTGCGGCGTGCCGGACAAGCAATGGGGCGAGGCGGTAAAGGCCTTCGTCGTGCTAAAACCGGGCGAAACATTGACCCGCGAGGAGATCACCGCTCGTTTCAAGGGCCAGATCGCGGGATACAAGCGCCCTCGCTATATCGAGTTCGTCGACCAATTACCGCGCGACATGCTCGGGAAATTGCAGAGAATGGAACTGGCACAACGCCCGGTCACGGAAGACCAGGCGGCCTAGTTTGATACTTGCGGGATTATGAAGCGATGCCGCTTTGCCCGGAGAAGAGCGGACCGATCGCTAACGAGCCGAATGAGGACGTTCAGCCAGTGAAGTCTCCATTGACAGCCATCAGACTTAATAGTGAAACTGCCGTGCGCCGCGCGTCCGGCCATGACACGCTGGCAAGCGTCGCCGGACCCGCTTCAACGAGCCTCGCTTGATCCACGGTCTTCTTAAGTTTTTCGCCGAGAGCCCTTGCAAGGTGGAGTTCGTTATCGAAGAGCCAAGAACCGCGTCCCTGCATTGGATCGTCGTAAAGTTCGAGGTCGTTGAGGATTGTGTCGAGGCTCAAGCCAATCCCGTCCGGATTGGGCGTGTCCGACGCGATGACTTCTAGCGACCGAAAGAGGTCGCGTCGGTCTTCATTCCACCACTTATCGGCAAGACTTCTCATTTCTTTGGCGATGCGCTGCTTGAACAAGTCGCGCAATACACAATGTCCGCTTTCCACCCAGCTTTTGACCACTTCAATCGGTTGGCACTCCGTTACAAGCGGACGAAGTGGCGGGAGGTGACCGCCAAGCATCAAGCGGACTAGCATTCGGCCAAGGGTCATGGCATTCGTTTCCGTGGGACAGTTGGGTTCAATTGGGGGGAACACATCTCATGCTACGTTTCGTAAGTGCCGCAGCACTCGCAATAAGCCTTGCCTCGGCTGCCACGACGGCAGCTGCGCAAGAAGAAACCCTGTTGCTCAGATCCCCTGATCTATCGGCCACAAATCTCGTTTTTGCCTATGCTGGCGACATATGGATCGCCAATCGTGACGGCACCGCACCGCGCCGATTGACCTCCCATCCGGCCGATGCTCGCAATCCGCTTTTCTCGGCCGATGGATCCATGATCACCTATTCGGCGAACCATGACGGCAACTACGATGTATTCGTCGTCCCTGCCGCAGGTGGACAGCCCGCGCGCCTTACCTGGCATCCCGGTGACGACGATGTGGTCGGCTTCTCGCCGGACGGCCGGCATGTCTACTTCACGAGCGCTCGCGAGCGCCGCCACGGGCGTGCAGGTCAGCTCTATCGCGTGGCCTTGAGCGGGGGACTACCCGAAAAGGTTTCTGAAGCCCGGACCTTTGCCGGGGCCTGGTCCGAGGATGGTGAAACATACGCAAATGTGCCGGTGCGCCCAGCTTATAACGGTCTGGCTGGCGGTTCGGCCGGTTGGCGCGGTTATCGCGGCGGCGCGGCGCCGAGCATCCAGCTCATCGATTTCGATGCAGACACGGTAAGCGAGATTCCGGGAGACCGCACGACGGAGTGGGATCCCCACTGGATAGACGGCACCCTCTACGTCATCTCGGATCGCGATGACGCGCGGCTCAATGTATTTCGGCACGATGGCGGCGGTGCTCTCACCAGGCTGACCGATGAAACCGAATTCGATGTTCGCGCAATCGGGGGAGAAGGCGGCACGCTCGTCTACGAAGCCGGAGGACGCATCCATTCTTTCGATCTGGCGAGCGGCACCAAGACCACCCTCTCCATTCGTCTGCCGGCAGATCTGCCCGCGCGCCAGCCCCAATGGCACGACGTTTCGGGGCAAATCGAAAGCGTCAGCATTTCGCCCACCGGGCAACGCGTTTCCGTCACCGCCCGCGGCGAAGTATTTACCGTGCCGATCGATCAGGGAAGCATTCGCAATATCACAGCGACGCCGGGAGATCGCGATTACAGCGGCATCTGGTCGGATAAGGGCACGCAACTGGCCTATGTCGAGGACAACGGCACGCAGCAAATGCTCGTTATCGAAGACCAGACGGGGATAGGCGACAGGCGCCGCTTCCCGCTCGGAGAGCATTTCAATTCGCTCGTCGACTGGCACGGCAACCATGTGCTCTTCACCGACAACAAGTTGCGCCTGCGTGCGATCGACATTTCCAGCGGCCAGTTGTGGACGATTGCCACGGCAGCGCGGCGCGGGATCGGAGGGGTGGATATTTCACCCCAGGGCCGTTGGGTCGCCTTCACCCTCACCCAGCCAAATTACAATTCTGCGCTCTTCCTGTATGATCTGCAGCAGCGAAGCCTTCATGAAGTGACGGGCGCATGGGCAGACATTGGCTCACCCACCTTCAGCCGGGACGGAGCGCTTCTCTTCTTCACCGCATCGACCAATGCTGGCCCGACGCAGATGGGGCTCGATATGTCGACGCAGCAGCAGCCGTATCGCGCCGGCATTTATGCCGCGATCCTTGCAGCAGACGGCGAAAATCCACTGGCGCCTCAGCTTGGTGACGAAAAGCCGGATGCTGACGACAAGGATGGCGAAGACGGCAAGGAGGAGAAGAAGAAGGCAACGGTGATCGTGGATCCCGCCGGGATTTCCGACCGCATCATATCGCTTCCGGTCAACGAGGAGTTCTATTCCGACCTCGCCACCGCAGAAGATGGCTCGATTTACTACGTCAGCCTGGTGCAGCCCGGCGGCGCGACACAAGCACCAGACAATTCCGCACAATCGGGCGCTGTGCTGGGTCGTTTCGATTTCAAGGAACGAACCGCAAGCGAGCTGGCAACGGGCGTCACCAGCCTCGAGATCGATCGGGCTGGCAAGACCCTGCTCGTGGGCAAGCACGACAACAGCTACGCGACCGCCAAGGCTGGCGAGAAAATCGAACTCGAGAATCTGAGCCTGTCCGATTTGCGGATGCTGATCGATCCCGCTGTCGAATGGGCTCAGATCTTCAATGATGTATGGCGCTTTGAAAAGGCATACTTCTACGATCCCAATATGCACGGTCTCGACTGGGACGCTGTGCGCGATCGCTATGTCCGGTTCCTGCCACATGTCGGGCGGCGTGAAGATCTGAACGCGCTGATGGTCGAGATGATTGCAGAGCTTCACGTCGGCCACAATCGCGTGGGCGGCGGCGATGTCTATGACAACAGCTCGGCCAGGCCCGGACTGCTCGGTGCAGACCTCGAAGTGGCCAATGGCAGGTATCGGATCGCCAGAATCTTCGACGGCGTGCGGTGGAACCCGTTCCTCGATGCTCCGCTGGCGGAGCCGGGTGTGAACGCGCGGGAAGGCGAGTATATCCTCGCCATAAACGGCCAAGAACTGACCGGAGGTGACAACATCTTCCGCCATCTGTCGGGGTCGAAAGGCAGGCAGATCACGCTGACCCTGGGATCCAGCCCGACAGGTACGGACAGCCGCGAAGTAGTGGTCGAACCGACAGCGAGCGAATATGATCTTCGTCTTTGGGACTGGATCGAGACCAACCGCGCGCGGGTCGACGAAGCTACAAACGGCCGGGTCGCATATGTTTACATGCCGGACACCGCGGGCGGCGGCTTTACCTCGTTCAACCGGATGTTCTTTGCTCAGGCAGGTCGCGACGCGCTGATCATGGACGACAGGTCGAACAACGGCGGTCAGGCGGCAAATTATGTCATAGAATTGCTCAACCGCCCGCTGCTGGCCGGCTGGCGCGATCGTGAAGGACTTCCCTGGACCACCCCGGGCGCAGTCATGACAGGTCCCAAGGCGATGCTGATCGACCAGGATGCGGGTTCGGGCGGCGATTTCATGCCATACGCCTTCCGCTATACCGGCCTTGGCCCATTGATCGGCACCCGCACATGGGGCGGCCTTATCGGTATTTCCGCAAACCCCGGCCTGGTGGACGGCGGCGGTGTGGTCGTGCCGTTCTTCCGCTTCTACACACCGGAAGGTGAATATCGGATCGAGAATGAAGGCGTGGCACCAGACTACCGTGTCGAGCTTGATCAAATGGCGCTGGATCAAGGACGCGACACCCAGTTGGAAGCGGCCATCAGCTACATCATGGAGCAGATCGGAAACACGCCCCCACGCAATGCGGACAATGCACCGCCACCACCCACCAGGCTCGGACAATGACCTTTTCAGGGGTTGGATGCGGCGAGCGACACGCCGGCATTCCAACCCCCTTCGTGATCGGATGGGCGAACTAGAGACTTGCTAGCAACCGGACAGTCTGCAACCGACCCGATTGCGGACACACAAGAATTGAATGGGCGGAAAAGGGGCGAACGGGAAGTGAGACGCCCGTGCATGGAGTCCGAGCTGAGGGTATGTCGGAACGCCGCGCAGGGGATGCCGTTCATTAGTCATGAGAAACCTTCTTCTAGCATCAATCGCCGCATCGACCGTAACCCTCGCATCCTGCGGCGATGCACCAAGCGCAGAGGCCGATGACACGGCGACAACCCAAACCGCTTCACAGAACGACCCTTCGTCAGCCGCCGATGGCGCAGCAAATGAGCAGGACTTCGCCGCCAATTTCACGGACAGGCAAGGATATGACGACGAGGAATCGGCCAGCAAGGCGGAAGCCAGCCAAAAGGACGGCCGGCTTTCGCTTAGTCTCCCGGAAAACGTCACATCCTCCATGCTCGGCGATCGCTCTAAGAAGCTGATCGCGGTCCAGGTCATGCTCGACAAGAGCCGCCACTCGCCGGGTGTGATCGACGGCAGGATGGGCGGCAACACAGAGCGCGCAATCGAATATTACCGCGAAGCGCACAGCTTGCCCGCCGGTACGGCGGTCGACAGTGAATTGCTTGCCTCGTTGATGGACAATTATGGTGGCGACATCTTCCGGTCCTACACGATCACCGAGAAGGACGTCTCGCACCAGTTCTACGAAATCCCGGAAGAATTTCCCGCGATGGCTGAGATGGAAAAGCTGGGATACCGCGATGCCAAGGAGATGCTGGCCGAGCGGTTCCACATGGATCAGGACTTTCTGAGCGCGCTTAACCCCGATGCCGATTTTTCCAAGGCCGGGACCAAGCTGGTCATAGTCAGCCATGGCGACAACGCGCTCGATGCAGACATCGCCAGGATCGAGGTGCGCAAAGGCGAGAGCACGGTGGTGGGTCTCGATGGGGCGGGCGGGATCGTGGTCAGCTATCCCGCGACCATCGGCAGTTCGGACTTTCCGAGCCCCAGCGGGCAAATGGAAGTCGCCGCCATTGCACCTGCGCCCAATTACACCTTCGATCCCGAGGACCAGGAGTGGGGTCCGGACAAGACTTTCATAATTCCCCCCGGGCCCAACAATCCCGTCGGCGGCACCTGGATTGATCTCGGCAAGGACGGTTACGGCATTCACGGATCGCCCGATCCGCAAATGGTAGCCAAGCGTGCCAGCCATGGTTGCGTGCGGCTCACCAACTGGGATGCCGCCGCCTTCGCCAAGGCCGTGAAAACTGGCACTCCGGTCGAGTTCGTCTGACCCGACCCATTTGGGGCGGCTTGCTCACTTCAGCTGATCGCGCATAATGACCCCTTGGCATTCGCCGTGGTGGTCTTCCTCATTCTTCGAGTTCCAGTCTCTGCTCTGCGTGGGCCGCGAATGCCTGCCGCGCTTGCCAAATGCCTCCTTTTTATCTCTAGAGACTTGAGGGAAAAACGCGTTTCAAAAACAGGCGCTTGGGCTGGCCGACGCGGGAGAGGAGAATTAATGCCGGAGCGGCTCAATCGGCTTGAGGCCATACTTTCTGGGCAGCGGTGGGACTTCGCCTTCCGCCTTCATTCGTATCTCCCCCAGCGCAAGTCTGTCTGGGCAGCTTTAATTGCACTAGCGCTTCTCGGCGGCGCGACGGTGCTGAAGTTCGCTGTTGATGATGTCGCGGGCGGCCGCTTGCCACCGTTCATTTTCCTCTATCCTGCTGTTGTGCTGGCCGCCTTGATCGTGGGCGCCAGAAGGGGTTTGTTGATCACTCTGCTCAGCATTTTGATCGCCTGGCTATGGTTTCTCCCACCTCACTCAAGCTTCACCATTGAAGCGCCAACCGGCCTGCTCTCCCTTGAGATTTACGGCGTGAGCGCACTCTTCCTCACGCTGACGGTTGGGTTCGCCCGTCACGCACTGGATCTGGCCATCGCAAGCGAAGAACTCCGCGACTACGATGCGCAGGAAGCGATACACCGCATCAAGAATCTGATCGCTGTCGTTCAATCCATCGCCATGGGGACTATGAACGACACCAACGATTTGGAAGAATATCGAGAACTCCTGTCGAAACGGCTGGGTGCCTTGGCCACGGCGCAGGATGTATTGCGAAAGCGCGGCGAGGTGGCTGCTACCGTTGAAGATCTGGCGCAAGCTGCTCTAAACCCATTTCTTCCCAATCCGCGCATCAGCATCGAATGTCATGACAGCGTCACGGTCCCTGCGCGATACGTTCATGGGCTCACTTTGGCTCTGTTCGAGCTTGCAACCAATTCATCGAAATATGGCGTTCTCGCTCAGCAGTATGGTGCGATCTCGCTGACCTGTGAAAAACGCGAAGCGGAAGTCCTGCTGAAGTGGGAAGAGAGCACCGCCAGGGGCAGCGAATTGTCCACGGACGAGCCGGATAGCGGATTTGGCTGCAGGCTGATCCAAGTAGCTTTGCGCAACGATCAGGGAACGTCTGTTACGCACGAATCAGACGATCACGGCGTCCGGGCCACCTTCATTTGGCGCTGCGCCAAGAACATCTGATTCTGTTGCAGGGCCTACAGTTCCAGTGCCAGTTAATCCTGCAACTCTTTCTGCGCGCAGTTTGGAGGAGTGAAACTGATCTCGGCCAGGCGCCAGTTCGGATCATCGCCCATGAGCTCCGAGAGGGACGGGACAGACTTAGGCGGTTCGATGCCACGCACGTTGGCCAACATGTAACGACCGGACTTGCGGATGCGCACTTGAGCAGGGGCCAAAGTTTGCAACCGATAGGTTCAGGCCTCGAAGAATTCCTGCTTTGGCGGTCTCGTTTGTCAATCTTTGAATGTCAGCTGCCGGCCCAGAGCGGCTTGTTCAATAGAAGTTCTCGGATTTCCGCTTTCCACCCAATCCCCGCCGTTGGCTAAGGTCAAAAATTCGGCCGGTACCGGACTGTCCGATTCTGTTCGGAAATGCGCCGAAAGCAGATATTCTACTGCCGACCCGAAAACGGACAACCCTGCCTATGAGATCCTTGTGTTCTTTCGCTGCGAATGGAACAATGAGCCGATCGCGCAAGCAACCGCGTTTTCCGCGCTGCGCGGATTTCGCAATGGTCCGGTCAGCACGATCTCGAGGCGATATTTGCCGATCTCGCTTGTTCCGAAGTTGATGTCGCAACGCGAAGCCTGTCCTTCGATGGGGCCTGTGCATTCCTCATTTCCGCTATTTTGAGCCAGCGCCTCTTCGGCAGCTTGCATGAGCTGTTGACGCAAGGCGAACACGTCCACGTCGGGTTCGAAGGTCATTTCAAAGGCGTGCTCAATAGCCCTTCCACCGTGGGGAAGAACTTTCGCCGGGGAGCTGAACAGCAGGCTGTATGGCAGCGTAACGACCCGACCAGTGGGCACGATCGATCCCTCCCGGCTTTCGAATTCTTGCAATCGTGTAGCCAACAGATTGAGGTCCAGAACCTCGCCTTTGGTCGTGCCGATCTCGATCATGTCCCCGACCGAGAAAGCTCTGGTGAAGGTGCGCAGAGCAGCGCCTGAAAGACAGAGAATGAGTTCCTTCGTCGCTACGACGATCGCGACTGCTACCGCCGTGAGCGAAAGGGCGAAGGTTCTCAATTGCGGCGCCCAGATCATGACCAGACCTATGACTGCGATCAAGAGGAGCAAATTACGGAAGTTCGCCGTCCAACGCCGCGCTACCTGCTCGGTGAGATCATCGCGCCGCCGTAACGTCCGACCCGCGATCAGCCTTGCGGCGAGCAGGACCAGAAGAAGCGAAGCCGACGCAAACGCATCGGATGTGTAGAAGGCGGAAGGAATCTCGAAGTTCATCTTTTCTCCGTTGGGCTCGCTTTTTAGCGCAATTTTGGATCTATCCGATGACGGCCTGACTGATCGACACGGCAACACTTGTAAACCTGTGCCGTTTGCATATTTGACGGGGGTTACCGGGCCCCTCTGGCGATAGCTCTTCGTGCAATCGCGATGTCGGAACAAATGGTTTTTCAGGATCGTTTGATCGGAC
>NZ_FXWG01000002.1 GCF_900177715.1 Altererythrobacter xiamenensis
GACGACCTCAAGTAAACCCCCGACCCGATACAGCCATCGCTGCATCAGCGAGAAGCGCCGCTCCGTCACACAGACGGGGCGGCGTTTTTGTTGAGCGACTGCGGCAGATTAATTGTCGCTTACGGAGCATTAACCAAGCGTCGTTTACATTTGCCGCGGATGGAGGCGATAAAAATGCTCGAGGGGAAAATCGTGGTCCCGACGACCGAGGACGCGAAACGTCTGAAGTGTTTCGGGATCGAGGAAAAATTCGGCAAGGATTTCGAACGGATCAGCGATATCCTGAGACCGCATTCCGTCACCTTGGCGAAGTCGTTTCTCCTCGACTATTTCAAGCACGCCGAGATTGAACACACCCAGGAGTTTCTCGACTCCCAGATCGAGAAAACTGCGGGTTATACCCGTGATAAGTACACTCCTCCGATCAATGGCGAATGGATCCGCCGCATCGAGAAGATGGGCGCACTGCAGTACAAGATCGGCGCGCCGCTGTTCATTAACCTTGCGGCTCTCAACAATTCGCATCGTGTCTCGGCTGAGCTGATTTTCAACGGTGCCCAAAACGAAGAGGAAGGGCGCCGACTTGTCGATCTCTTCCTGCGCATTGCCGGTCTCGAAGCCGAGATCATGGTCTCCACCATCCAGAGGCTCGAGAAGGAGGCATTCGCCGCCGCGATGCGCAAGACCGCTCAGGTCTTCGAGGATACGGTGGGAACCACGATCGAGACCTCGAGCGAACAAAGCGCGGTGACCAAAGAGAAATCGGGCAAGGTCGCCGACGCGGCCGACACCCTCCTCGCGCTGGCGAGCGAAGTGGCAGCCGCGTCGAGCCAGTCGACCTCCGCCATGACCGATGCAGCGCGCATGTCGGGCTCGCTCAACGCGACGATCGAGCAGATCGACAACGAACTGCGTGCCAGCTTCGACAGTTTCGATTCGCTGTCGCAGACTGCCGATGAAGCGGTCGCCAGTGCTTCCCAACTGACCGAACACAGCAAGTCGATCGAGAACATCGTCAAGCTGATCCGCGATATCGCCGATCAGACCAGCATCCTCGCGCTCAACGCGCTTATC
Source organism: Altererythrobacter xiamenensis (assembly GCF_900177715.1). GTDB lineage: Bacteria > Pseudomonadota > Alphaproteobacteria > Sphingomonadales > Sphingomonadaceae > Erythrobacter > Erythrobacter xiamenensis. Next base: position 1,075 of record NZ_FXWG01000002.1, read on the forward strand.
GAAGCTGCCCAGGCTGGCAAGGCCGGGGCTGGTTTTGCCGTGGTCGCAAACGAGATGAAGGCGCTGGCAAGTCAGACCGAAACCGCAACGCAGGACATCGCCGAACAGCTTGGCGGCATCGGCGAGACGACTTCGCAGTCGATCGCCGCGAACCGTTCCATGGCAGAGCAATTCAGCATGCTTCGCGAAAGCGCGAGCAAGTTGCAGCAACGGGTCGGCGAGCAATCGAGCAGCGTCACGGCCATTGCCGCCTGTATCGACGAGACGGCGCAGAGCGCCGAAGCGACAGCCGAGGCGGTCGAGGAAATCAGCCGCCGTGCCGGCGACGTCGCCCGCGATGTGGGCGAGGTGAGCGAGAGCGTGGTGGCGCTAGACAGCAACCTGCGCGATCTCAAGACGTCCGCCGACGCCTTCGCCGAACAGATGAACAGCTGACCTTACGGGCCGAAGCCCGAGGCCTCACTCAGAGCGGATTGCCATCCTGGTCGCGGAAGATTTCGCGCCGACCGACATGGTTGGCCGGGCCGACGAGCCCTTCGCTCTCCATCCGTTCGATCCACTTGGCGGCGGTGTTGTAGCCAACGCCCATCTGGCGCTGGAGCCATGACCCGCTCGCCTTCTGGTTCTCGATCACGATCTGGCAGGCCTGGCGATACTTGCGTTCTTCGGGACTGTCCGAAGCGGTCAGTTCGTCCTCGAAATTGAGGCCGCCGCCATCCTCCGGCTCCTCGGTCACGGCATCGACATAGTCGGGCTTGCCCTGGCCGCGCCAGAAATCCGCAACCTGTTCGACCTCTTCATCCGACACGAACGGCCCGTGGACGCGCACCAGCGCGCCGGTGTTGGGCTTATAGAGCATGTCGCCCTTGCCCAGCAGCTGCTCTGCACCCTGCTCGCCCAGGATCGTCCGGCTGTCGATGCGGCTCGTCACCTTGAAGCTGATGCGGGTCGGCAGGTTTGCCTTGATGACGCCGGTGATGACATCGACCGAGGGTCGCTGCGTCGCCATGATGAGGTGGATGCCCGCGGCGCGTGACTTCTGCGAGAGGCGCTGGATCAGCACCTCGATCTCCTTGCCTACCGTCACCATGAGGTCGGCAAGCTCGTCCACGATCAGCACGATCTGCGGCAGCGGTTCGTAATCGAGCTGCTCTTCCTCGTAGAGCTCCTCGCCCGTCTCGGGGTCGAAACCGGTCTGCACGCGGCGTCCCAGCGGCTTGCCCTTGGCGGCGGCGGCGGTCACCTTCTCGTTGAAGCTCGCGATATTGCGCGAGTTGACGCTGCTCATCATGCGATAGCGGCGCTCCATCTCCTCGACCGCCCATTTGAGCGCGCGCACCGACTTGTGCGGCTCGGTCACCACCGGCGAGAGAAGGTGCGGAATGTCGTCATAGCTCTTCAATTCGAGCACCTTGGGATCGATCAGGATCAACCGGCATTCGGCGGGCGTGAAACGGTAGAGCAGCGACAGCAGGATCGCGTTGAGACCGACCGACTTACCCGAGCCGGTGGTACCTGCCACCAGCAGGTGAGGCATGGCCGCAAGATCGGCGACGATCGGCTCGCCCGCGATATCCTTGCCGAGGATGATCGGCAGCGCGCCCTTGTTCTCGGCAAAGGCAGCGCAAGCGGCCAGTTCCTTGAAGCTGACCATCGCGCGGTCGGCGTTGGGCAGTTCGATCCCCATGACGGTCTTGCCCGGAATGGGCGAAACGCGCGCCGAGATCGCGCTCATGTTGCGGGCGATGTCTTCGGCAAGGCCGATGACGCGGCTCGCCTTGATCCCGGGCGCAGGCTCAAGCTCGTACATGGTCACGACGGGCCCTGTACGCACGGCGGTGATCTCGCCCTTTACGTTGAAATCGTCGAGCACGTTTTCGAGCAGGCGCGCATTGCGTTCGAGCGCCAGCTTGTCGAGCTTGGGCGCGGCGGCGGCGGGCGGATCGGCCAGCAGGTCGAGGCTCGGCAGGTCGAAATTGGCGAACATGTCGCGCTGCTTGGCCTTGGCCAGCGCAGCCTTCTTGGGCGGAGCCGACGGATCGCTGATCTCGGGCGCACGGCGCGGGGCCGGTTCGGGACGCGGTTCGGCATCCGCCTTGCTGCGCCTGGCCACACGTGCCTTGCGCGGTGCGGCCGGTTCATCCTCGTCGCTCTCGACATAACGATCGCGGCCGCGCCATGCGGCGATGCGCTCGCTCGCAAACTCCGGAAGGGTGAGGAGACTGCGCCAGTCGATGGCGAAGACCCGCGTGACGAGCGCGACGCCGCCTGCAAGCGCGGCGAGTGCGCCGCCGAGAATGATCCAGCCGTCTGCGCCTTCACCGAAACGCGCTGCAATAGCCTCGATCGCCGCAGCGCCGAGCAGGCCGGATATGCCGCCCGCCTGTGCGGGGAGAGATCCGCCCGGGCCATCGAATGCGAGCGCGAGCACGGTCGAGATCAGTGTCATCGCCAGCACCAGCATGCCGAGCGGCAGCCACCAGCGCGTGCCCTCCTCCTCGTCCTCATGCTCGATCTCGCGCCACAGCCCGCGCGCGGTGATGTAGAGCAGCGGCAGGAACAGTACCGAGGTAATGCCGAAGGCGCCGAGCACCTTGTCGGCGGCCCATGCCCCGCTCGCACCCATCCAGTTGCGGATGTCATTGCCGGAAGCGGCGGTCGAGCCCGAAGGATCGGTCTGCGTGTAGCTGGCGAGCGCCAGCGCGAGGAAAATCATCGCGGCGAAGAGCGCGACTGCCCCCGTCATCTGCGCGGCACGGCGCATCGAACGGCGGAAAGCCGCGCGCCAGTCAGTATTGCCGCGGGTTTTGCGGGTGCTCATTGCTCGTGTCGCCATGCGGCGTCCTCCTGTCGGAACACACCATGAATCCTCGCGGACTCGGGGTCAAGAAGAGAGAGGTGAGTGGAGAAGCGCTGGATCGGCTGCGCAGCAGCCGCAAGGCCGGAAGCGAAGTCGAAGACGCAGCTGTCCATAGGACACCTGAAAGGCCGTTCGCAGCGACGCGACCTTCAGGTCGCGTGAGCGAGGAGATCGCGCGCCCGGATGGGCGTCGCGGAACAACAAATCTCACTTACTTGCTAAGACCATCGATTGCGGCCCAGCGCGGCCAGTCGAGACGGTGAGCGGTTGCTTGAGTCATCCCTCCCAATGCAATCACCGGCGCAAGCGAACGTTGCGCCAGCAAGCGAAACCGCGCGGGTCCGAGGCTCGGCGCACCGGGATGGGAGCGGGTGGGAAAGGCGGGCGAGAGCATTACCGCATCGGCTCCGAAGCGATTGGCCTCGCCGATTTCGCCCAAGTCATGCGCGGTCGCGAGCTGCACGAGGTCGCGGCGGCGCGGATAAAGCGCACGCGGCGCGCCATAGATGCCGTCAGCGCCCCATTCGCGCGCGGTCAGTGCGCTGTCGGCGAGAATGACCATGTGGCCGTGCGATTTCGCCAGATGGCGCAGCGCGCGAAACCGCGCCCAGCGTGCCGGATCGCCGAGGTGATAGTGGCGGTAGACGAAGCCCGATCCGCGCGGCAGGCGAACCAGCGCGTCATCGAGCACGGCGTCATTGCGCTCGTCCGACAGGAGCCAGAGAGCAGGCAGGGTCTGTATCTTCGCCACGAGAACGCTATAGCGCGGCGCGATGGACAATCCAGCAACCCCTCTCGACGAAGTCCGCGCGAACATCGCCAAGGCGTGCAAGGCCTCGCGCCGCGAGCCTGCGGACATCACGCTCATCGCGGTCAGCAAGACTCATCCCGTCGAAACGATCGAGCCGCTGCTCGAGCAGGGCCAGCGCGTCTTCGGCGAGAACCGCGTTCAGGAAGCGCAGGGCAAGTGGCCCGAATTGCGCGAGCGCTATCCCGATGTCGAACTGCATCTGATCGGCCAGCTGCAATCGAACAAGGCCGAGGACGCAGTCGAGCTTTTCGACTGTATTCACGGGCTCGACCGCAAGAGCCTAGTCAAGGCGCTGGGCAAGGCAATGGAGAAATCGGGCAAGCGCGTGCCGTGCTTCGTTCAGGTCAACATCGGCAGCGAGGAGCAGAAGGGCGGCTGCGACATCGCGGACCTGCCCGGTTTGCTGGAGCAGGCACGGGCGGCAGATATCCCTGTCATCGGCCTGATGTGCATTCCGCCCGCCGATATCGAACCTGCGCCCTTCTTCGCGCTGCTGGCCAAGCTGGCCGATGAAAACGGTCTCGACCAATTGAGCATGGGCATGAGCGGCGATTATGAAACGGCGGTGATGCTGGGTGCGACGCATGTGCGCGTCGGCACCGCGCTGTTCGGCAAACGCGGGTGAGCGATACGCTCGCCAATCTCGAAGCCTTCTCCCACCGCTGGCGCGCACCGCTCGAATCCGGCGCTCAGCTGGTTTTCGAAACACGCGAACTGGATGACATTTCCGGCACCCCCTCGGCCATCGCCGACAGCTTCGTAGGATCGCTGGGCTACACACCGATCGGCGCGAACTGGGAAATGCTCGATCCCGGCAGCGACGCGGATGCGCCGCGCTCTGCCATCGCGGCAATGGCCGACGCGCTCACGATGGACATGGCCCTCCCCCAGCAGCAATGGCTGGGCGAAGAACGAGCCAGGCGGTGCGCGCAGGACTTCCTCGAATGCTTCGATCTGTTCCAGCGCACGATCCTGACCAACCGCATGTATTTCGGCTGGAATCCGATCAGCGAGGCGAAAATCGAATGGGCCTTCGTCGGCTATGATCAGAGCGCCATAGCGCTGCTGCTGCTCACCCGCGAAGGCTGAGCGTTACCAGCCGAATGCCTTGCGGATGATGTCGTAAACGACGTTCTGTTCGATCACCCCGCGCACGTTCTCGGACCCCGGCCCGTGACCGTAAAGCGCGACATCCTCGCCCGCATGGGTTTCGCTGCGCAAGGGGATCGCCGCCTGCTGCGTCGCCCCGATGCCGGTTTCCGGAACAGGGCGTTCCTCCATGCCGGCAATCGCGCCCGGCCCGTTCATGTAGCCGAGCGTCGTATAAGGCTTGCCGTCCTCCGCCGTGGTCACTTCGGCCAGTACTTCGCTGCCATCCTCCGGCGGCCTGACAAGGCCGAGAATGTCGTTACCGCGCCTCGGATAGCCGGCCATGGTGAAGACATGGCTATGGTCGGCAGTGACAAGGATCAGCGTTTCCGCCGGATCGGTATTGTCGATCGCATACTGGATCGCATTGGCGAACTCGTTGCCTTCTTCCAGCGCAACCCCGGCCTGGCCCATGTGGTGGGCGTGATCGATCCGCCCCGATTCAACCATCAGGTAATAGCCGTCCTCGTCCTGACGCAGCCGTTTGATCGCCTCTGCAGTCATCTCGGTCAGCGTGGGTTCGCTCGCATCGCGCGAAGGGTCGGCCATGTAGGCCATGTGGCTCGAATTGAAGAGGCCGAGGACCGGGCGATCGATTGGCGCCGCAGCGAGCGCGCTGCGATTCTCGACGTAGCTGCCGCCGGTACGCTCGGCCCAGCTGACGGCGAGGTCGGCCTGCTCCTCGCGGCGATCACCGCCCCGCGCGCTATCCACGAAGGAACGCTTGCCGCCGCCCAGCGCGACGTCGAAATCGAATTCGACCAGCTGCGTCGCGATATCCTTGCAGCTCGCATCCGCCTGCCCCTCGGTGCCGATATAGGCTTCCCAGTCGCGGCTCGCGCTGCGTGCATAAACGCTTGCCGGAGTGGCATGCGTGATCCGCGCGGTGCTGACGATGCCGAGCGCCAGTCCGCGTTCCTTCACCTCTTCACCGATTAACGGCAAGGGATTGGCAAGACCCGAAACGCAATTGCCGTACTCGGTTTCCGGCCCGACGCCGAGCATGCCGATCTTGGTCTTCTGTCCGGAGTGGATTGCGGTTGCCGTGCCTGCGCTATCCGGCACCTGCGCATTGGTATTATAGGTCTTGACCAGCGCAACATTATCGAAGTTTTCGAAGGGCAGGACATATTCCTCGCCCGACTGGCCGCGCTTCTGCCCGGCATAGATCCGCATCGCGGTGATGGTGGAAACGCCCATTCCGTCACCGATGAAGACGATTACGTTCTTCGCGCGCGGCGCTTCCTCTGCGGCGGGAGCAGGTGGCGCGCTCGCCACGCTCCGTGCACCGCCATCCGTGGTGCATGCTCCGAGCGGGAGCGCAAGCGCGGTTATGAGGGCGAGCATGCGGGTGCGACTGGTCATCTGGGTTCTCTCCTTCGGGCCCGTCGCTAGCTGGTGCACGCGCCGCGGGAAAGGAAAACCTTGAAGGCCGCAGTCACAGACCTAGACCCCGCTGGCGAGGCTCCCTAAGTGCTTGCGCATGGTTTCAATCGCTACTTGGAATATCAATTCGGTCCGCCTCCGCCTGCCGATCGTCGAGCGTATCCTGCAGGAAGAGGCGCCCGACGTGCTGTGCCTGCAGGAAATCAAGTGCCAGGAACACCAGTTCCCGGCCGAGGCGCTGGCCGATCTCGGCTACACATATCAGGCCGTGCACGGGCAGAAGGGATATCACGGCGTTGCGACGGTGAGCCGCATCCCGATGAAGGAGTTCTCGCGCCACGACTGGCAGGACAATGGCGAGGCACGCCATGTCGGCGTCGAGCTGACCGATCCCGCGCATCAGGGCATGGTGATCGAGAATGTCTATGTGCCAGCTGGCGGTGACGAACCCGACCGCGAAAAGAACGTGAAGTTCGGGCAGAAGCTCGATTTTCTCGAACGCATGACGCGCTGGGCGGAAAAGGTCGACCGTCCGACGCTGATCGTGGGCGATTTCAACATCGCCCCACTCGAAAGCGATGTGTGGAATCACAAGCAATTGCTCAAGGTCGTCAGCCATACGCCGGTGGAGGTCGACACGCTCCAGCGTTTCAAGGATGCGCATGGCTGGACCGATATCGGGCGCGAGCACATCCGCGATCCCGAGCGCTATTACAGCTGGTGGAGCTACCGCGCGAAGGATTGGAAGGCGAATGATCGCGGGCGGCGGCTCGACCATATGTGGGCCAGCCCCGATCTCGCGAAACAGGCCGGAAAGCACTGGCTGCGCGAAGATGCCCGCGACTGGGAAAAGCCCTCCGACCATATTCCGCTGTTTACGGAGTTCAGCCTCTGAGCGAGCCCCGCCCTCCTAGCCCGGCGCCCTCTTCATCGAGGCGTGTGGCACAGGCGGTCGATGCCCTGCGCCACGGCTGGCCGCTGGCGTTCGAGGGAGGGCCTGTGCTGCTGCCGGTCGAGACAGCCGTTGCGCGCGAGGCGACTTCGCAGCGCATGCTGATCTCGGCGGCGCGCGCGGCAACGCTCAAGCTTGCCAATCAGCGCGAAGCGGCCGAGCCCCATGCTCCGGTGCTGATCGCCGGCGGAGAGGACTTCGACCTCACATCCGCGCTGCCTATCGCCGATCCGGCGCTCGATCTGGCGAACCCGCTGAAGGGTCCGTTCCGCGCCGAACACCTCGATTGGGGGGACGTGGCGCGAGCAGCGATGGACCTGGCGCGGATTTCCGGCATTCTCCCCGCGTTCCTGGTCGATCCTGTGAAAGCAGGCGAAGCCCAGCCGATCGCCGCGAGCGACCTCGCCCAATGGTCAGACGCATCGCGCCTCTCCATTGCGACGCGGGCGCGCCTGCCGGTCAGCGCCAGCGACGATGCGCAGATCGTCGCCTTCCGCAGTGCCGACGACACGCGCGAGCATGTCGCCCTGATAATCGGCAAGCAGACCGGTGACACGGTGCCGCTGGTGCGTCTCCATTCGGAATGCCTCACCGGCGATATCCTCGGCAGCCTCAAATGCGATTGCGGGCCGCAACTCGACGCGGCGCTCGCTGCGATGGCGGCAGAGGCCGAAGCGAACGACGGGTGGGGCGTATTGCTCTACATGCGGCAGGAAGGGCGCGGGATCGGCCTCGTCAACAAGCTGCGCGCCTATGCGCTGCAGGATCAGGGCTTCGACACGGTAGAGGCGAACCAGCGGCTCGGCCTGCCCGACGAAGCGCGCGATTTCGCCACGGCTGCAAGAATGCTCGACCTGCTCGGCGTGCGCAGCGTGCGGCTGATGACCAACAATCCGAAGAAAGTGGCAGCGATCGAAGCCGCAGGCGTGACCGTGACCGAGCGCGTTCCGCACCAGCTGCCGGACAACCCGCACAATGCGCGCTACCTCGCCACCAAGCGCGACAAATCGGGACACCTCCTGAAATGACCACAGTCCTCCTTCGCCCCGAATTGCCGCATGACCATGGCGCGATCCACGAGCTGACCGAGGCGGCGTTTCGCGATATGCCCTATTCCGATGGCGATGAAGCAGACCTCGTCGACAAGCTGCGCGACGCGGGTGATCTTTCGCTTTCGCTGGTGGCGGAAGATGGCGGACAGATAGTCGGCCATATCGCGTTCTCGCCGGTCACGATCAGCGACGGGACGCAGGGCTGGTATGGCCTCGGCCCGGTGAGCGTTATCCCCCGGCTGCAAAAGCAGGGCATAGGTTTTCGCCTGATCCAGCGCGGAATCGCCGACATGCGCGAGAGCGGTGCGAAGGGCATCGTCCTGTTGGGTGATCCGCAATATTACGCACGCTTCGGCTTCAGGCACGAACCGCAGCTCACCTATCCCGGTGCACCAGCCGAATACTTCCAGGCAGTGGTGCTCGATGGCGATCTGCCCACCGGCGAAGTGCGTTACACGCCCGCATTCGGCTAGCGCAGCTGGCTGTCCTTACTGCCACGGCGGTTGACGGCCGAATGCCGAACCACGCGGTCCTTTCCTGACTGACATTCGACGCAGGTTCGCACGCCTGGAATAGCCTCGCGACGCTTTTCCGGGATTTTCTCGCCGCATTCGTCACAATATCGCGCGCTTTCGCCGCGCGGCAGTCTTGCTCTCGCTGCCGCCACAGCGTCACCTACAGTATCGTCAATCTGGTCCTGTACAGCGCCATCGCGCGCCCATCCGCCGGCCATCACACGTCTCCTTGCCGCAATAACGGGTGGAGGGAGGGGCGGGTTCCTAACGCCGCTCGTAGGGTTTGATGCCCGGAGAAATCTCGTTTTCGCCGATGGCGATCTCGTGCCCGGTCCAGTCGGCAACGAAGGCAGAACTGCGGCGCAGGCCCGGAACGAAACGCGCCCTGTTGCCCGCGATTGCCAGCCCGTCCGCATTGTGGAGCAAATCCTCTGCCCCGACCGCGATGAAGGCGGAGTAATTTTCCTTGTCGCGGCCCTGGACGAACCAGTTGCCGACGACCTCACCGGTCGCGCCGGCTGGCAGGTCGATCATGTAGTTGGTGCCGCGCCCCGCGCTGTCGTCGAAACTGTTGGAGCGGATTTCGACGCGGCCTGCGCGAGCCTTCACGTAATGGCCGCCCGTTCCTTTTTCGAAACGGTTCTGGACGACGCGCAGCGCGCCGTAATCGCCGATGTAGATCGAGTGCGCGCAACCGGCCGAGTTCTCGCAGGTGCCGAGGCCGCTGAAAGTCGATTTTTCGATCGCGATCCAGGCGTCGGGATCGTTGGCCGTCAGTATCCCTTGCTGGCTATCGGCAAACCAGCTCTGGAAGACGTTGAGATTGCCCTGCTCAAGCCGGATGCCTGCCCCGTTGCCGTCGCTGACGTTGATATTGCGAAACACGAGGCCGTTAATGTTGGCCTCACGCCCGCGCAGCACCAGCGCCGCCTTGCCCTCGCAAGCTACCCCGTCGAAAATCGCGCTGCCCGGCTGTTCCGCCTCGATGCGGACAACCCCTGCCCGCTGTACCGCGCATTCGCGATAGGTACCGGGCGCAACGGAGATGGTCGCGCGAGAATTGCCGACCGCATCGAGCGCCTGCTGCAAGGATTGGAAACGCTCGCCGCTTTCGCGGTTGGTGAACGCGCCGCCTGCAGGTTGCGCCAGCAAGGCGGCAATGGGAATGGCCGCCACCGCCAGAACGACGGTAGCAATACCGATCCAGCGCAACGCCGCACTGCGTTCAGGAATGGGCGAGTCCACCATGACGCGCATGATAGCGAGTATGGGTTAACGGCCCGATAAGACTGATGGGCGGGGCGCGGCCGGCGACAGGGCGCCTGCAAGGGGCTTGGCGCGCGTGAAACTCTCGGTGTATGTCCCCGCATCCGCTGCCCTCGCGCACCGGCAGACCAAAGTTCAAGGAGTTTTACATGAAAAAGTTTTCCGCCCTGCTGACAGTGTCGGCCGCCTCGCTCGCACTGGCCGCTTGCGGCAGCGCCGACGATGCATCGACCGAAGCGACCGCCGATACGGTTGAAATGCCCGCCGATGCAGCGCTCGAGGATGTCACCGAGGACGCGGTGGAAGATGCGGACGCCAACGCTGTGGAAGCAGGCGAAGCTGCCGGCGAGAGCGAAACCGCCGCTGCCGAAGCTGCCGGCGAAGCCGCCGCCGAGGTCGCTGCCGAAGCCGCCGCCGCTGCCGAGGCAGCCGATGCTGCCGGAGATGCTGCGGCCGCTGCCGAAGAAATGTCCGAATAAGATATCGACGGGGAGCTGGCAACGCGCTGGCTCCTCGCGAGGAATGGCCGGATCGTTCGGCATCGGGCTCGCGAAAATCGTAGCCTGGAGCGGGACCTTCCGGCTTTTGCTTTGCGGCAGGTTCGCTATGGTCCCCGCGATGCAGATTCGCCGCCGCCTTGTTACCCTGTCGATAGGCCTAGCAGCGCTTGCCGCTTGTGGGCCGAACGATAATGACAGCGGTCCGGGCGGCGTCAGCATTGGCGAGGCCAAGGCGCTGGACGAAGCGGCCGAGATGATCGAAGCTCGCCGATTGCCCGAAGATGCCCTGCCCGAGACAGACGACAGCGACATTCCGCTCCCTCCCCAGGATGCGGCTGAACAGCCGGTAGAATAGCACCGTCGTTTGACGACAATTCACCAGAAGGACCGACCTTAAAAATGAGCCAGACCGGCATGGATCCCGACATCTTCGACCAGTTCATCGATCAACTCGAACGCTATGTGCGCGAACGGCTGATCCCGGCGGAAAAAGACGTCATCGCCAATGACAAGATCCCCGACGATATCGTCGAGGAGATGAAGGAAATGGGGCTGTTCGGCCTTACCGTCCCGGAAGAATATGGCGGTGCCGGTCTCAACACCTCGCAATATGCGAAGGTCGTGAACACCATGGCCTATGCCGCGCCGGCATATCGCTCGATCTTCTCGATCAACGTCGGGATGTTCAATTCGGCGATCAAGAACGGCGCGACCGACGCGCAGAAGGCCGAGTGGTGGCCCAGGATCGCCGAAGGCGCGATCGCCTGCTTCGGCCTGACCGAGCCGGGTTCGGGCAGCGACAGTGCCGCGATGCAGACCACGGCCAAGCCGGACCCTGACGGCAATGGCTGGATCCTCAACGGGACCAAGCGCTACATCACCAATGCGCCGCATGCCGACGTCGCGCTGATCATGGCCCGCACCGAAAAGGACGCGCTGCCCAAGAATGCGCATGTCAGCGCCTTCATCGTGCCAATGGATACGCCCGGCATGTCGACCGGCAGCCCGGACAAGAAAATGGGCCAGGAAGGCAGCCACATCTCCGACATCATGCTCGACGATGTCCATGTGCCCGGTGACGCGCTGCTCGGCGGGGAAACGGGCCAGGGCTTCCGCTTTGCCATGATGAGCCTCGACAATGGCCGCATCTCGGTGGGCGCGGCGGCAACCGGCTATGCCCGCCGTGCGCTCGACAGCGCGGTGCGTTATGCCAACGAGCGCAAGGCGTTCGGCGAACCGATCGCCAATTTCCAGCTGATCCAGCAGATGCTCGCCGAGAGCGACATGGAGATTTACGCCGCCGAAGCGATGATGCGCGATGTGACCGAACGCGCCGATCGCGGCGAGAACGTGATCCGCAAGGCCGCCGCCTTCAAGGTCTTCGCATCGGAAATGTGCGGGCGCGTGGTCGACCGCGTGGTGCAGGTCTATGGCGGCGCGGGCTATCTCGCCGAATATGATGCCGAACGCTTCTTCCGGGATGCGCGCATCTACCGCATCTACGAAGGCACGACCCAGATCCTCTATCTCCAGATCGCCAAGCACATGCTGCGCGAATGGGCTGCGGAAAACGGGTAAGGAGGTAGGAATTTTGGGAGGATCGGGCATCCGCCCGATCCTTTAGCCGAACCACCTGCGCCCTCCACCCTTCCATCCGGATTGTATCCCGGCAGGCTCCGGGTGGAAGGGCGGAGGGCGCAGGTGGCCCCGGCACGAAAGAGAGGAAACGCGTGTACAATCTCCTGACCGACCTCAGCGTCATCGAGGTCTCCAGCTTCGTCGCCTCCCCCACCATCGGGCTCTATTGCGCGCAGATGGGGGCCGAGGTGATCCGCGTCGACCACAAGGCGGGCGGGCTCGATTACGACCGCTACATGCTGACGAAGGAAGGCCGCTCGCTCAGCTGGGAAAACCTCAACCGAGCTAAGAAATCGGTCGCGCTGGATTTGCGCTCACCCGAGGGACGCGAGCTGTGCGTCGAACTGGCACGTACGACAGGGCAGTGCGTCACAAATCTCCCGGAAAAGAGCTTCCTCAGCCACGAGGCGATGGCCAAGGGGCGCGACGACATGGTGAGCTTGCGCATCATGGGCTGGCACGACGGGCGCCAGGCGATGGACTTCACCGTCAATGCAGCCAGCGGGTACCCGCTGATGTGCGGTCCCGAGGACTGGGACATGGCCACTGCGCCGCCGGTCAATCAGGTCCTGCCCGCATGGGATTTCATCACCGGTGCCTATGGTGCCTTTGCGCTGCTCGCCGCGCTGCGTCACCGCGACGCGACCGGTAAGGGAAGCGAAGTCCGCATTCCGCTGGGCGACGTTGCCATCGGCACCATGGCCAATTCCGGCGCAATGGCGGAGATGCTTTACCGCGGGGCTGACCGCGAGCGGCTCGGCAATGCGATCTGGGGCGCTTTCGGGCGCGACTTCCGTTCGAAAGACGGCAAGCGCTTCATGGTTGCAGCCCTCACCGCCAAGCAATGGGACGGGCTGATCGCGGCCTTCGACATCGCCGAAGAGATCGCTTCGCTCGAAGAGACGGTCGGCGTGCGGTTTGCCGATGGCGACCGCCCGCGGTTCGAACATCGCCACCGGTTGTTCGACCTGTTCCAGGCGAGAGCCGGCGCGATGGACTATGAAACGCTCGCGGCGAAGATGGCCGAACACGGCTGCACCTTCGAACGCTACCGCACCATGCACGAAGCCGCGAACGACCCGGTTCTTGTCGACGAGAACCCGCTGTTCGGCCCTTCGCCCGCCAATCCCTCGGGTTTCGAATATCCCGCCACCCGCAGCTTCGCCAATATCCCGGACCAGCAGGCCGGCGATCCTGCCCCCGCACCCTATCTCGGCCAGCACAGCGAAGAAGTGCTGGCGGAACGGCTCGGGCTGTCATCGGGCCAGATCGGCACGATGATCGACGCCGGAACCGTCGCCACCAGTGACGCCAACCGTTTCTAAGGACAGATCAATGACCAGACGCGCAGCCATCGTTTCGCCCCTCCGCACGCCCGTGGGCAAATTCCTCGGCACGCTCGCGCCGCTCGATGCGGGCAAGCTGGGCGCGGTCATCCTCAAGGCCCTGATGGAGCGCACCGGGATCGACCCGGCGCGCGTCGACGATGTCGTCTTCAGCCAGGGCTATGGCAATGGCGAAGCCCCTGCGATCGGCCACTGGAGCTGGCTTGCTGCAGACCTCCCGATGGAAGTTCCCGGCTTCCAGCTCGACCGGCGTTGCGGCTCGGGCGTTCAGGCGGTCGCGACCGCTGCCATGATGGTCGAAACCGGCATGGCCGATGTCGTGGTGGCGGGCGGCTGCGAGAGCATGTCGAACGTCGAGCACTACACCACCGACCTCAGGAACGGCGTGCGCATGGGCGACATGAAACTGCACGACCGTCTGACGCGCGGGCGCTTGATGAGCCAGCCGATAGAGCGCTTCGGCGTGATCACCGGCATGATCGAGACGGCCGAAAACCTCGCCAAGGATTACGACATCAGCCGCGAAGAGGCGGACGCCTATGCGGTGCGCAGCCACCAGAACGCGGCCAGGGCGTGGGAGGAAGGCAAGTTCGCCGATCACCTCGTTCCTGTCGAAGTACCGCAGCGTCGCGGTGACGCACTCGTGTTCGATCATGACGAAGGCTACCGCGCCGACGCCACCGTGGAATCGCTCGGCGGATTGCGCGCCATCGACCTCAAACGCGACCCCGACGCGATCGTAACGGCAGGCAATGCCAGCCAGCAGAACGATGCGGCAGCGGCCTGCCTCGTCGTGGCGGAGGACAAGCTTGAGGAAATGGGCCTCACCCCCTCGCTCTGGTTCAACGGCTGGGCGGCGGCGGGCTGCGACCCGAGCCGGATGGGCATCGGTCCGGTCCCGGCGGTCGAGCGACTGTTCGCCCGCACTGGCATGGGCTGGGACGACATCGGCCTCGTCGAACTCAATGAAGCCTTCGCGCCGCAGGTTCTCGCCGTGCTCAAGGGGTGGGGCTGGTCGAAGGATGACAGCCGCATGGACATGCTCAACGTCAATGGTTCGGGCATTTCGCTGGGCCATCCGATTGGCGCGACCGGCGGACGTATCCTCGCCGACATGGCTGCCGAAATGCATCGCCGCGATGTGCGCTACGGGCTCGAAACCATGTGCATCGGCGGGGGACAGGGCATCGCCGCGATCTTCGAACGGGCGGCCTGACCATGAGCGAGTGGGACAGCTGGATCGGGCGCGAGCAGGTCCAGGGCGACACGCTCGATTCGGCGCTTGCGCGGCGCTGGTGCGCGACATTCGACCTGCCCGTCCCCGATGATGGCGTCATGCCGCAGGGCATCCACCTGTGTCTCTGCACGCCCGAAGCGCGCACCGAGCAATTGGGTGAGGACGGCCATCCGCAGCGCGACGAGAGCGAGAACAGTTTCTTCCCGCCGATCCCGCTGCCGCGCCGGATGTGGGCGGCGAGCGACATCAGTTTTGTCGCCCCGCTCAGGATCGGCGCGGTGATCGAACGCACAAGCCGCATTGCCTCCATCGCAGAGAAAGAAGGCAAGACCGGCAAGCTGGGCTTCGTCGAGGTCGAGCATGTCACCCGAGCCGATGGCGAGGAGGCCGTGCGCGAGACGCAGACGCTCGTCTACCGCGATGCCGCGCCGCATGATGCGCCGCTGTCTCCACCCGAACCGGGTGACGGGCAATTTGCGATATCGGAATGGGACGCGCATCGCATGGTGACGCCCGATCCGCGGCTGCTGTTCCGCTTTTCCGCGCTCACCTTCAACACCCACCGCATCCATTACGACGCGCCTTATGCGCGCGATGTCGAGCGTTATCGCGGCCTGGTGGTCCACGGCCCGCTGATGGCAAGCATGCTGCTGCAAATGGCAGCGAAACAGCTTGGCGGGAACGCCCTCAAGAGCTTTGCCTTCCGCGCGGTCAGCCCTGCCATTGCCGACGAGGTGCTGCACCTTGCCTTGCGCAAGAGCGATGATGGCCTCGAACTCGGCGCCTTCGCCAGCGACGGCCGGCAGTGCGTGAAGGCGAGCGCTGGCATCTAGAGCGCCATAGCCAGCCTAATCCGAAATCTTGTAATCCGCGATGGGCCTGAGCACTCCGTAGCTCTCGTCAAATGGCTCATGGCCAAGCTCGGGAAACTCGAGCCCCGGCGGGTCGATATGCATGTCGGGTAGCCGGTCGAGCAAATCCCGGACGAGTGTCAGCCGCCCGCGTTTCTGATCGTTGAAATCGACCAGCGTCCACGGTGCCCATTCGGTATGCGTCGCCGCCAGCATCGCCTCGCGCGCCTCGGTATAGGCTTCGTATTGCTCACGCGCGGCTAGGTCGATCGGCGAGAGCTTCCAGCGCTTGAGCGGATCTTCGAGCCGCTCGCGCAAGCGCTCTTCCTGATTGTCCTGATCGGTCGTCAGCCAGTACTTGAACAGCAGGATTCCGTCATCGACGAGCTGCTTTTCGAACACCGGCGCCTGTTTGAGAAACGCGTCGACCTGCGCCTCATCGGCAAAGCCCATGACCTTCTCGACCCCGGCGCGGTTATACCAGCTGCGATCGTAGAGCACGATTTCACCTGCACTCGGCAAGTGCGCGGCATAGCGCTGGAAATACCACTGCGTGCTCTCGTCCTCGCTCGGCTTCGACAGCGCCACGATCCTGCACTGGCGCGGGTTGAGCCGCTCGCTCACGGCGCGGATCGCACCGCCCTTGCCCGCCGTATCGCGCCCCTCGAACAGCACGACGATGCGCGCGCCGGTGGCCTTGGCCCAGCGCGCCATGCCCACCAGTTCGAGCTCGAGCGGTTCGAGCAATGCGCGGTATTCCTTGCCTTTCAGCTTGTCTTCGCTCTTGCCCAAGCCCACCTCCTGTTTGCGCACGCGGCGCAATAATGGTATCAATTGAAACTATGGCGACTGCAATCACAGACGATCAGGACTACACGATCCTGCCCGATTTACCGGAGGATGTCTTCACCGCTCCGCTCAAAAAGCCGGAGCATGTGGGCGACGACTGGCTCGAACCTGCCCAGACGCGATATTCGAGCGAGGAAGACGCGATCTGGGACGATCTGTTCGAACGCCAGATGGGCGTTTTGCCGGGCCGCGCAGCGACCGCCTTCATGGAAGGGCTGGAGAAGCTCGACCTTGGCCGTGGCGGCGTGCCGGAGTTCGGCAAGATGTCGGAAGAGCTGGACGCGCTGACCGGATGGAGCGTGGTGCCCGTACCCATGCTGATCCCCGACCACGTATTCTTCTGGCACCTCGCCAACCGCCGCTTCCCGGCGGGCAATTTCATCCGCACGCGCGAGACCTTCGACTATATCCAGGAGCCTGACGTCTTCCACGATGTCTTCGGCCATGTGCCGATGCTGACCGATCCGGTCTTCGCCGATTACATGCAGGAATATGGCCGCGCCGGGTGGAAGGCGATGCGCTACAACCGGCTCAAGGCGCTGGGCGCGCTCTACTGGTACACGGTCGAGTTCGGCCTGATCGAGGAAGCGCCGGATGACATTCGCGCCTATGGCGCAGGCATTCTGTCCGGCCCTACGGAGGTTGTCTTCGCGACCGAGGCACAGAGCCCCAATCGCATCATGCTCAATGTCGATAGGGTGATGCGCACCGATTACGTCATCAGCGATCTCCAACCCACCTATTTCGTGATCGAGAGCTTCGAGGATCTATACCGTCAAACGGTGGAGCGCGATTTCGATCGGCTCTACAGCAACCTCGCGCCGGCCTTCACTTATGCCAATTCGGCGGTGATAGACGTCGACTACGTGCTCAATCGCGGCACGCAGGAGTATCTGCTGCGCGGCGGGCGCGGTAGCGGCGCGAAGCCGGTGTAGACCTCAAGCGCCGGCGGACCTCTGGTCCGATCATCTTTTGTCATCAGCGCATACAAAAACGGCCCCGGATCGCTCCGAGGCCGCTTTTGCGTTTTCGCTGTTAAGCGCGAGATTACATCTCGTCGATTTCGTCAGCCTGCTCTTCCATGGACTCTTCCATGGCGTCGGTCTGATCGTCCATCGCATCGGCTTGCTCGTCGGTAATCATACCTTCGGCTTCCATCTCGTTGACCTGCGCATCACGCGCGTCTTCCATCTCCTCGATGTTCTCTTCCGCTTCGTTCTCAGCAGGGCTGTCGCAAGCTGCGAGGCTCAGGCCAAGTGCGGCGATCGATGCAAATGCAGCGCTTTTCTTGGTAATCTTCATTCTGTTTCCCCTAATTGGAAATTTGCCGAATCTCGGCAGGGTTGAAGTCTTCCGTCAAAATTTGTGTGAGGTTTAAGTCAGGCGTTGGCATTCGATCTGACGGTAAGATTGTAGACCGCCATCGCGATTGACGTGATGGCGACGGCCAGCAACAGAGCGGTTGCGCTCAAGCCGCCGAGAATGGCACCGTTGTTGATCAGCAAACCTGCGACGACCGCAACGGCAGTTCCCAGTCCGATCTGGACGAGAACGCCGCGAGAATCCTCGCAACGCGCGATGATCGATGCAAGCCACCCTATGAGAGCGCCAATAACGATCAACAAAATCAAGGCCATTTGCTAATTTCCCACTTGGTCCCGGGATAATAACAAGCAAATCGGCAAATTGGTTCCAGCGGCAATGCAAACAGACTTGTTTTAGAAGAAAACAAGCAGCGCAACGCCCATCGCGATACGATAGATCACGAAGACCATCATCGAGGCTTTCTTGAGGAAATTCATCAGGAAAGCCATCGTCGCAAAGGCGGACAGGAAGGTGAGGAAACCGGCAATCAGCGCGTCGAGCGCCAGGGTCGCGCCCGCTTCGATAATCTCTGGCACGATAAGCACTCCCGCGCCCGCCACAGCCGGGATCGACAGGAGGAAGGAAAAGCGCGCGGCCTCGACCCGCTTGTAGCCAAGAACGCGGGCCGCCGTCATCGTGACGCCCGAGCGGCTGGTGCCCGGAATGATAGCCAGCGCCTGCGCCAGGCCCACGATCAGCCCGTCACGCCAGCTCATGTCCTCGAAGGATTTGACGTCCTTGCCGATCCAGTCGGCAAGGCCCAGCAGGATGCCATAGAATATCAGGTTGAAGGCAATCAGTTCGGTGAAACGGATCGACCCCATGAGATCGTCATGGACGACGGTAATGCCGAACATCGTCTCAACGAATGAATTGAACACGCCCAGCTTGATCGCGAGGCCGAAGGCGACCGCAGGCAGGGTGCCCAGCACGATCCACCAGAACAGTCGCCGTTCAGCCGGTGCATCACCTATGCCGACGCTGGCGAAACCCCCGCGCGCCAGCACGACCACGTCCTTGAAAAAATAGACGATGATCGCGAGCAGCGAGCCGACATGGACCGCAACGTCGATCATTGGCCCCTGATCGGGGAAGTCTGTCAGATAGGGGATGAGTATGAGGTGCCCCGATGATGAAATCGGGAGAAATTCGGTGATCCCCTGGACCACCGCAATCAGCAGGAGCTGGAAAAAAGTCATGGCCCGCGCCTCTTGTCGGAAGCGCGGGCCAAGTCAATTGATTAACGAGAGTCCAACCGCATTTTCGGGTGGTGTGAGAGAGGAAATCGCCCCCGTATATAGGAATGCGAAAGCCGGTATCACCAGATGCGGATGCGTTCTTCGGGCGGCAGGTAAAGATCGTCGCCCGGCTGAACGTTGAATGCATCGTACCAGGCATCCAGGTGACGCACCGCATTGTTGAGGCGGAATTCGCCCGGCGGGTGGTTCGCCGTCATCACGCGATTGCGCAGGCTCTCCTCGCGTTCCATCCCGCGCCAGATCTGGGCGAAACCGAGGAAGAAGCGCTGGTCACCGGTCAATCCGTCGATCACCGGCGGTTCCTTGCCGTCGAGCGACAGGCGATAGGCGCGGTAAGCCATCTGCAGGCCAACCACGTCGCCCAGCGTCTCGCCCATCGACTGGCGGCCGCGCAGGCAGACCGGCCCTTCCGGGCTATCGACTGGGCAGAAGGCCTCGATGAACTCGGCCATGCGTTCGGTGTATTCCTCAAACCCCTGCCGGTCCGTGTCCTGCCACCAGTTGCGCAGGGTTCCCGTCGCATCGAACTGCGAGCCCTGGTCGTCATAGCCATGGCCGATCTCGTGGCCGATAACCGCACCGATCCCGCCGTAATTGACGGCCTCGTCCGCTTCTGCGTTGAAGAAGGGAGGCTGCAAGATCGCTGCGGGGAATACGATCCGGTTGGTGAGCGGCGAATAATAGGCGTTCACCGTCTGAGGGAACATGCCCCATTCGGTCGGGTCGACCTCGGTGCCGAGACGCGAGCGATTGTCCTCGACGTTCCAGCGCACCGCATTGAGGCGATTGCCGAGCGGGTCGTCCGCGGCAATCTCGAGGCCGTCGTAGGCTTCGAACTCGTCGGGATAGCCGATCATCGGAACGAACCCGTTGAGCTTGGCACGCGCCTCCTCAATGGTTGCAGGCGTCATCCATTCGTTCTCGTCGAGCGCGAGGCTCATTGCGCGCGAGAGGTTCGCGACCAGCGCGTCCATGCGCTCCTTGCTTTCGGGCGGAAAGTAGCGCTCGACATAAAGCGCACCGAGCTGTTCACCGAGCGCACCTTCGACCGAACTGATGGCGCGCTTCCAGCGCTCCTGCTGTTCTTCCTGACCGTTGATGGTGCGGCCGTAGAAATCGAAATTCGCCCGGTCGAGGTCGGCCGAAAGAACCGCTGCGTTGTCCTGCAGGAAGCTCTTGGCCATGAACGCCTTGAGCGTCGCGAGCGGGGTCTCGGTCAGAAGCTCCATCATGGCCGGCAGGCCGCCGCCAATCATCCCGAGCTGCTCCTCGGTGAGATCCAGGCTCTCGATTTCTTCGGCAGTCGGGGGCAGCTGGCTTGCGAGGAAACGTTCCTGGCCGGCCAGTTCGGCAGATGTGAGGAGCGTTTCGATCGGGAAGTCGCCGGCCATTTCCGAGAGATCGGCAGGCGAGAGCTCGTTATAGGTGAGCTGCGGCATGCGCAGAACCTGACGGGCCCACTCAAGCTCGGCCACCTTGCGCTCGAATGCATAGACCGCCTCGGCAGCGGCATCGGCGTCGGCATAGCCGGCCGCACCAAGCATCTTCGCCAGGTAATCCTTATAGGCCGCGCGTATCTTCAGATTGCTCTCCGAATCGACCAGATAATAGTCACGGTCGGGCAGGCCCATCCCGTCGAAGCCGATGCTCACCGCATATTGGGTCGGGTTGCGGGCATCGATCCCCACTCCCGCCGCGACCAGCGAAGGATAGCCCGGCTTTCCGAACAGCGAAACCAGAGCGTCGAGATCCTCGGCTGCGAATATCGTGTCGAGGTAAGGCTGCGCCGGCGCGAGCCCGCTAGCCTCGATCGCCTCTACATCCATGTAGGCGTTGTAGGCATCGACGATCCGACGGGCCGAAGTACCCGGCTCGGGATTGGACGCCACCAGATCGTTGACCAGCGCCCGAACGTCGAAAATCGCCCCTTCGCGCAGCATGTCGAAAGCGCCGAAGCGCTGGCGGTCCGCCGGGATCTCGTTGCTCGCGATCCACTTGCCGTTGACATAGGCGTTGAAGTCGTCGCCCGGCTTGACCTCCTGGTCGATCAGGTCGAGCCCGACACCCCAGCTTCCGAAATCCATTGTCGGCGTGGTCGTGGTAGCCTCTGTCTTCGCATCGGCCTCGTGATTGTCGGCGAGCGCCGGCATGGCGAGCGCGAGCGCGAGCGCACTGGCACCCAGCTTGATAGTATCGCGGATCATGAAAATGCGTCCCCTTTTGATGTTCTTTAATTCGATGTTCTGCCGACACTCTTAGATGCTGCAGGCCCCTGCGCGTTGTCGCTGGTCGGTTTCGGTAGCAACTTTGTCGATTGCTCGGCGGACAATCGCAGTCAGGCAGCCTCTGTCGCGGCGAATTGCAGCGAGGCGAGCCGCGCGTAGAGACCTCCGGCCTTCGCGAGCTGGGTGTGGGTGCCCTGTTCGACGATACGCCCTTCGTCCAGTACGACGATGCGATCAGCCTTGCGTACAGTGGCGAGCCGGTGGGCGATCACCAATGTCGTGCGGTCTGCCATAAGCCGGTCTAACGCCTGCTGAACGAGCTGTTCGCTCTCGGCATCGAGCGCGCTGGTCGCCTCGTCGAGCAGCAGGATCGGCGCATCGCGCAGCAGCGCGCGAGCGATGGCAATGCGTTGCTGCTGCCCGCCCGATAGCCGCGTGCCGCTTTCGCCAAGATAGGTGTCGAGGCCGTCCGGCAACTCCTTGATGAAGCGTTCGGCATTGGCGGCGCGCGCCGCTTCCCAGATCGCCTCGTCATCGGCCTGCCAGTTGCCGTAGCGCAAATTGTCGCGCGCATCGGCGCTGAAGAGCACGCCGTCCTGCGGGACGAAGGCGATGCGCTCGCGAATGTCGGCCGGGTCGGCCTTGGTCAACGGCACCCCGTCGAGGCGGACCGTGCCCGCCTGCGGATCATAGAACCGCTCGACCAGCTGGAAGATGGTCGACTTGCCCGCGCCCGACGGGCCGACGATGGCGACGGTTTCTCCCGGTTCGACCTCGAGCGTGAAATCCTTCAATGCGGCGGTTTCGGGCCGGGTCGGATAACGGAAGGTGACATTGCGGAAGGATAGCGCGCCGCGCGGCGGCTCGGGCAGTTTCTCGGGCCGCGCAGGAGGCGCGATCACCGCCTGCGTGTTGAGCAATTCGTTGAGGCGGCTCGCCGCGCCTGCGCCGCGCAACAGATCGCCGTAAACCTCGGTCAAGGAACCGAATGCGCCCGCCACAAGCCCGCCGGTGATGACGAAAGCGGCGATGGTGCCGCCGGAAATCGCGCCTTCGGCCACGCCTACCGCGCCGCGCCACATCAGCAGCGTGATCGAACCGAAGATCATCAGGATGATGACGGAGGTCATCACCGCACGGATCAGGATGCGCCGCTTGGCGATGGTGAAGGTCCGCTCCACCGCCGCGCCGAACCGGGCGTGCTCTCGGCTTTCCTGGTTGAAGGCCTGGACGATCTTCATGCCCGAAAGCACTTCGGTCACCATCGCGCCGACGTCTGCGACGCGGTCCTGGCTGGTGCGCGAGACGGTGCGCAGCCGCCGTCCGAAGACGGTGATCGGGATCACGATGGCGGGAATGACGAGCGCGAGGCCCAATGTCATCTGCGGCGCAAGGTAGAATAGGTAGATCGTACCGCC
The DNA here is from genome assembly GCF_900177715.1 of Altererythrobacter xiamenensis. Taxonomy (GTDB): domain Bacteria; phylum Pseudomonadota; class Alphaproteobacteria; order Sphingomonadales; family Sphingomonadaceae; genus Erythrobacter; species Erythrobacter xiamenensis. The sequence goes on from NZ_FXWG01000002.1 coordinate 23,754, forward strand.
GATCGCCATCAGCGTGTTGCGGAGGGCGACGGAAACGGTGGTGCCGACGACTTGCTCGATGATCGCGGTATCGCTCGTCATCCGGCTGGAGATTTCCTTGGGCGAATTCTCTTCGTAGAAGCCGGGCGCAAGCCGTAGCAGGTTCTGCTGCACCTTCAGCCGGATATCGGCGACCACGCGCTCGCCGATCCAGCTGACGAAATAGAACCGCAGCGCAGTGCCGATTGCGAGTACGCCGACAATCATCAGGAGATAGCGAAACCAGCGAGCGATATCGGCGGGATCGCCGCCTTCGGCAAAACCACGGTCGATCACCATCTTGAAACCGGCTGGAATTGCCAGGGTGGCACCTGCCGTGATCAGCAGCGCCACGAAGGCAAGCGCGATCTGCGTAGGATACTTCGCAGCCGCGGCATAGACCATCTTGAGCGGGCCGAGCGACTTGGCCTTCTTCGGCTCTTGGGCGTCCGTTTCGGCTCCGTCCTCAGCTTCGCTCCGCCGCCGCAGACGGCCGATCAATCCGCGGCGAGGTGCCCCGGTGGTATCCTGTGTTTCGACATTCCCGTCCATTGCCGGGACAAGTAGGCACAGGATGCAGAAATTTCACGTGCAAAATCCACACAAGGGCGTGCGATCGGGAGCCGATTATCTTTTTGTGCATTGCACAATTGCGCCCTGAGGCCCATGTTGTGGGTTCAATCGCCCGCGAAGAGGCGCCGTATATATCGGTCGCAACAGGGGAATAACTTGCTCTACCACGCTTACGAAATCCAGCGCTCTTTGCTGAACGGCGCCAGCGCCTGGGCCTCGATCGCATCGGAAATGATGTCTAACCCGGCCAATCCCTGGAGCCATACGGCCGTCGGTCCGATGACCGCAAACGCGCTCGAGGTATTTGCCCACGCGACCGCCAGCTATGGCAAGCCCGCATTCAACATCACCGAGATCGAGGTGAATGGAGAAGCGCACCCCGTCGAAGAAGCGACCGTGGTCAATCGCCCGTTCGGCGATCTCAAGCGTTTCCGCCACACCGGCCTGCCGGAAAGCTCTCCGCGCATCCTGATTGTCGCCCCGATGAGCGGGCACTACGCCACCCTGTTGCGCGGCACGGTCGAACGCATGCTGCAAAGCTGCATCGTCTACATCACCGACTGGGCGGATGCGAAGCTGGTGCCGATGCACGAGGGGCATTTCGACCTCGACGACTACATCGACTATCTGATGGATTTTCTCGAGCAGGTCCGCGTCGAAGGCGACGGAGAGCGGCCGCACATGATGGCGGTGTGTCAGCCCTCCGTCCCGGCCTTTGCCGCCACCGCGCTGCTCAACCAGCATGATTCGCCCGCGACGCCCAAGACGCTGACCATGATGGGCGGACCGATCGACACGCGCGAAAGCCCGACCTCGGTCAACGACCATGCGATGAACCGCCCGATCGAATGGTTTCGCCAGAGCGTGATCGCCACCGTGCCATCCCAATATCGCGGTGCCGGCCGACGGGTCTATCCCGGCTTCATGCAGTTATCCGCGTTCATGAGCATGAACCTCGGCAATCACATGATGAGCCACTGGGAGATGTTCAAACATCTTACCGTGGGCGATGATGACAGCGCACAGGCGACCAAGGATTTCTACGACGAGTATCGCGCCGTGTGCGACATGACCGCCGAGTTCTACCTCCAGACGGTCGAGGAAGTGTTCCAGAAGCATTCGATCCCCAATGGCGAGTTCCGCCACAAGGGCGAGATCGTCGATCTCGGCAAGATCGACAAGACCGCGCTGCTCGCGATCGAAGGCGAACGCGACGACATCTCGGGCCTCGGCCAGACCAAGGCCGCGCTCAAGCTCGCCAAGGGCCTCGCGGAGAGCAAGAAGCGCTATTACATGGCCGAAGGCGCCGGGCATTACGGCATCTTCAACGGTAGCAAATGGCGCGACAAGGTTGCTCCCGAAGTCGAGAAGTTCATCGCCAAGCATTCCTGATTTTCGGCAAGCAGCAAAAGCAGGGCCGGTTCTAGCCGAGCGGCGGCAGTTCCTCGCCGCGCTTCACCCTGGGCATACGGACGAAGATCCGCTTGATCACGCGGCGCGCCCACAGCAGCAGCATCACGACCAGCACCAGCAAAGCGAAGGCTACCACGCCCGCCGCAACCGGATATTCGTAAGCGAGCCAGAGCAGTCCGACGGTCGCGACGTCCTCGACGCTGGAGGCGGCCACGTTGCTCACCGGCTCGGGCGAAGTGTTGACCACGGCGCGCGCCGAGGCCTTGCCGCCATGCGCGAGGAAACTCGCTCCTCCGCCAAGCAGGAAGGCGATCACCTGCATCGCCGGGTCGGACGGATCGACGATCGCCAGTGCGAGAAGCGCGCCGCCGACCGGGCGGACCAGCGTATGGACTGTGTCCCAGATGCTATCGAGCCACATGACCTTGTCGACGAAAAACTCCGCCAGCGCGCCCACCGCAGCGATCCCCATCACCCATGGATTCGCCAGCACACCCAGCGCAGCAAGATGTTCGGGTATCGGAATCGCGTCGAACCGCATGGCGAGGCCCGTGGCGAAAATGCACAGATACAGCCGCCACCCGGAGAGCAGGCTGACGCTGCCAGCTATCCCGATGATTTCCATGATGCCCATGAGCGCGCTCCCCTAAACCAGAGGGAAGAATGCGCCTGCTCGCGCCTCAGCGCAAGTCGAGGTCGGGATCGAGGTTCTCGCCCTCTTCGACCTGAACGCCGAAGCTGTTGAGGATCATCGAGACCTGGGTGTACTGGCCGACCGTGAAAACGAGGTCCATCCGGCCTTTGTCCCCCAGTTCGGCGAGAGCGGACCAGGTGGCGTCGGAAACATGGTGGTTTGCCACCAGCTCGTCCGCCGACCGCAGCATTGCGCTTTCAAGCGGGGTCCAGCCCTCTGCATCGGGACCTGCCTTGATCCGCGCGATTTCCTCGTCGGTCAGCCCGCAGTTCTTTCCTATGCGGGTGTGCTGGGCAAACTCGTAGCCCGACCTGCACAGCCAGCCGGTGCGAAGGATGACCATTTCGCGCTCGCGCGGGGGCAGCGCATTGCGGCGCGAGAGGACATAATTTCCCCAGGCGAGGAAGCCGGCGAGCGCCTTTGGCGCGTGCAGCAAGGTGCGGAAGATGTTGAGCACCTTGCCGCCGCCGACCTTGTCATCCGGGACGTTGAGAAACCGCTCGATCGCGGCCTTCTGCTCCTCGTCGAGCCGGTCCATGTCGACCGGCTCGATACGAGGTGCCTTGAGGCGCATCAGACTACGCGCCTCAAGTAACGGAGCGGTAGGCGCATCAGAACACCTCGAACATGCCGGCTGCGCCCATGCCGCCACCGACGCACATGGTCACGACGACATATTTCGCGCCGCGGCGCTTGCCTTCGATCAGAGCGTGGCCGACGCAGCGTGCACCGGTCATGCCATAGGGGTGGCCGATCGAGATCGAGCCGCCGTTGACGTTGAGGATGTCGTTATCGATGCCGAGCTTGTCGCGGCAATAGAGGACCTGAACGGCGAATGCCTCGTTCAATTCCCACAGGCCGACCTCATCCATCTTCACGCCGGTCTGTTCGAGCAGCTTGGGGATGGCGAAGACGGGGCCGATGCCCATTTCGTCGGGCTCGGTACCGGCAACCGCCATGCCGACATAGCGGCCGAGCGGCTGCAGGCCCTTCTTCTCGGCAACCTTGGCTTCCATCAGGATCGAGGCAGAAGAGCCGTCCGACAGCTGCGAGGCGTTACCCGCGGTAATGACCTTGCCCGGACCCATGACCGGCTGGAGCGCCTGAAGGCCTTCAAGCGTGGTCGAGGGGCGGTTGCCCTCGTCCTTGGTGATGGTGACTTCCTGCATGGAAACCTCGCCGGTTTCCTTGTCCTTCACGGCCATGGTGGCGGTCACGGGAACGATCTCGTCGTCGAACTTGCCCGCTTCCTGGCCGGCTGCGGTGCGCATCTGGCTCTGAAGGGCGTATTCGTCCTGCGCCTCGCGGCTGATGCCATAGCGCTCTGCGACCGTTTCGGCAGTCTGCAGCATCGGCATGTAGACGTCCTTGTGCATCGCGATCAGCGACTTGTCCGGCGCGACGCGCATTTCCGGCGTCTGCACCATCGAGATCGAATCCTGTCCGCCGCCGACGACGATATCCATGTTGTCGACGATGATCTGCTTGGCCGCGGTCGAGATAGCCATCAGGCCCGAAGAGCACTGGCGGTCGATCGTCTGTGCCGCGACCGATACCGGCAGGCCGGCGCGCAGGGCAACCTGGCGACCGATGTTGCCCGACTGGGTGCCCTGGGTGAGGACGCAGCCCCACACGACATCGTCGATCTCACCGCCCTCGATGCCAGCGCGTTCAACGGCCGGAGCAAGCGAGTAGGAGCCGAGCGTTGCGCCCGGTGTGACGTTGAAGCCGCCCTTGTAGGCGCGGCCGATGGGGGTACGGGCGGTGGAAACGATGACTGCGTCGCGCATGGCGAGCTCCTTCTATTGGTCTAAATTGTTCGTTCGGCCCCGGGGAGGAGGTGCCGAGGGCAGATCAGTGGCTCAGACGAAGAGCTGCGTGATCCACTCGCAAATGAGGGCAGGCTTGTCCTCGCCTTCGATTTCCATCGTGATCTCGGACGTCTGCTGCCACTGGCCGGGCCGCTTCTCGATCATTTCGACAAGCTTCCAGTGGCCGCGGATGCGCTTGCCCGCGCGAACGGGGCTGATGAAACGCGTTTTGTTGCCGCCGTAGTTCACGCCCATCTTCACGCCGTCGATCTTCGGCATGTCGCTCTTGGCGGAAAGATAGGGGATCATCGAAAGCGTCAGGAAGCCATGCGCGATGGTGCCGCCGAACGGCGTCATCTTGGCCTTTTCCTCGTCGATATGGATGAACTGATGGTCACCGGTCGCGTCGGCGAACTGGTTGATGCGCTCCTGGCTCATCTCCACCCATTCGCTGGTTCCGATGTTTTCGCCGGTCTTTGCGGCCAATTCTTGCGGGGTCATGCGCGTCTCCTCTCGATTGCGCGGCGAGTCTCGCCGGGTTGGCGGGACTCATGGCGCATGGAGCGGCTTAGCGCAACGTGGTTTCCGTAAACGTCAACCTGCCGCTACGGCATCGGTGGCACCGCGGCTGCGGTTTGGGCGAACCGGAAACGACGCATCCGCATCGACCTGCGAATCAATCCGTCGACAATAGGAATGGAAGCCAATCTGCAGTCCGATGATCATGAACATGACCGGCTGATAGGCAATGCCCTGGAATGTCGCACCGACCAGATAGATAATGCTGGCGATCTGCAATGCGATGGCGAGCGGCGCCTGCCACTGCTGATCGGCCCCATCACGCCCCTTCCAGCGGCGGCGCAGTTTTTCCATGTGCCAGATGCCGAGCAGTTGCAGCCAGATCCAGATGATGAAGCCCGGCCAGCCCTGCTCGCCCAGCACTTCGAAGAAGGAAGAATGATAGGCGCGCGCCTCGTCGGTCACTTCCTTGAACTCGACGCTGGTGGTGTTGCCCGAAACTTCCTTCACAGCCATGTCGTAAGTGAACTTGTTGCCGCGATAGGCGTCGAACCCGCCGCCCAATGGATTGGCGGCGACATAGTCGAGCGTCCACTTCCACACCGCGACGCGGGTCGAAGCGCTCTCGTCGCCCGAGGGCGAGCCGATCGTCGCCATACGTTCGTAATAGCTCTGCGGCAGGAACGGCAGCGCGACGAGGCCGAGCGCGGCGCCCGCAGCAATGAAGGTCAGCCGCCGCTTGACGTCGCGCAGCAGTAGCACGCCGAGAACCGCGATGCAGAGCAAGCCCGTGCGCGCCTCCGTCCCGACCGGGATCAGCAGGCAGGCGAAAATCAGCGCCGCGCCGAATGCCTTTACTCGCCAGTCGGGCGTGAAGACGGTGCCATGGCGCATGAACCATGCGATCAACGGGATGATGGCAATCGCGACCGTCGAAAGCGTCGAGCTTTCGTAAAGGCCGCTGTTGTCGTTGACGAAGAAGTAGAGGCTTTCATAGCCGCCCCCACCGAGCGCGGTCTTCATCCCCGCGCTGATGACGATCGCCCCGACCGACAGCACGAGCACGAGGCCCAGCGCCTCGAGCCGCAGCCGCGTGGTCAGCGTCAGCGGCAGGAAGATCGCGAAAACCATCGCCTTCCACACCCAGTCCCACTTGGTCGAGGCAGGTTCGGGGAAGTCGGCATGCCCGGTGGTCCAGGCGCAATAGACGAGCAGCGCGAGAATCAGCCCCTGCCGGAAGGTGAAACGCGCACCCTTCTTGTAATCCATCAGCAGCCAGCCGCCGAACGCCGCAAGAAAGGCGATCAGCGAAACCGGGATCGACTGGATCATCCCGTAGCCGATCTTCTGCGGGGCAAGGATGTCGATATAGGCATAGGCCAGCACCCACAGGAACGGGCGGCGCAGGCCCAGCACCAGGATGAAGCCGATAAAGGCGAGGAAGACGAGATCGATCACGCGCGTCGCCCCCTGCGCTTACGGATCGGCTCTGCCTCCGGCGTATCATCCTCCTCACGGTCGAGCCGATCGTTGCCGGCCAGCCGAAGAACGGCGATCGCCAGCAGCGCATGGGCAAGGGCAAGGGCGAAGTAGTCGATCACGCGCGGGTAAATCCTGCTGCGGGCGCACAGCGCGCCCATTCTTTCTGCCGGTTAGCAGGATGCAGTTGACGGCCCGTTAAGCACATTCTGGCAAAGAACTTCGCATGACACGCGTCCTCCATGTCCTCGACCATTCGCTGCCGCTCCACAGCGGCTACACCTTCCGCACGCGGGCGATCCTCAAGGCCCAGCAGGCTGCAGGAATGGATGTGCGCGGCGTGACCGGACTGCGCCATGAAGCCGAGGGCCCTTCGGTCGAGCAGGTGGACGGCCTGCTGTTTCACCGCACTGCGGGCAGTGCCGAGGGACCGACAGGCCTGCGCGAATGGCGCGAGATCGCGCGCTTCGCAGATGGCATCGAGAAAGTCGTGCGCGACTGGCGGCCCGATGTGCTCCACGCGCATTCGCCCGCCATCTGCGGCGCGGCGGCAGCGAAAGTCGCGCGGCGTCACGGCATTCCGCTGGTCTATGAAATCCGCGCCTTCTGGGAGGATGCCGCGGTCGGCAACGGCACAGGGAGCGAAGGCTCGGTCAAATACCGGCTGACGCGCGCGCTCGAAAACCGCGTGGTCGCGAGCGCCGATGCGGTCTTCACGATCTGCCACGGATTGCGCGACGATCTCATCGCGCGCGGCGTTGCCCCGGGGAAGATCGGCATATCGCCCAATGGCGTCGACCTCTCGCTGTTCGGCGAGCCAATCGCACGCGACGAGGCGCTCGCCTCCGATCTCGGTATCGCAGCGGGCGAACCGCTGATCGGCTTCATCGGCAGCTTCTACGATTACGAAGGTCTGGACGATCTCATCGCGGCCATGCCCATGTTGAAGGAGCGCCACCCGCGTGCGTGCCTGCTTCTTACCGGCGGCGGACCGATGGAGGAGGCGCTGCGCGCGCAGGCCGCCACACTACCTGACCCATCCTGCGTGATTTTCACCGGCCGCGTGCCGCATCAGGAAGTCGAGCGCTACTACTCGCTCGTCGACGTGCTCGCCTATCCGCGCAAGCGTTCGCGCCTCACCGATCTGGTCACGCCATTGAAGCCGCTGGAGGCGATGGCCCAGCAGCGTCTTGTCGCCGCATCCAACGTCGGCGGACACCGCGAATTGATGCGCGATGGGGAACAAGGCGTACTGTTCCCGGCTGACGATCCGGCAGCCTGCGCCGACGCTCTGGCCGACCTCTTGGACAATCGCGGAGAGTGGGACGCGATGAAGGCCCGCGCCAGCGCCCATGTCCGTGAGCAGCACGACTGGGCGGCGAATATGCAGCGTTATCAGCTTGTTTACCACGATCTGATAGCCCGCACGGTGAACAACCGCGCAAATCGCGCGGCCTGAAGCTGAGGAACGGGGCATGACCTTCATTGCAAGGGTCAAGAAGATCGACATCACCGCATTGCGCGCGAACCGGGCATTTCCGCTAATCGTGACTGGCTGGCTGGTGCTGGTGCTGGGTGCCGGCGCCTACATCGTGCAGGGGAGCGCGCTCCATGCCGCGCTCGGTGCGATCGCTGGCGGTCTGCTCGGCCGCTACCTTGTGACAAGGATGGGCGGCAGTGCGGAAAGCGCCGACGAAGAAGTGCCCGAAACCGAACGCGACAAGCGCCTGCGCCGAGTGCTCGGGCCCGATGAAGGCGAAGAGAGCGCCGCCGAGGCAGATCACGACCTCGAGGCTACGTTCGATGAAAACCCGGACGCCGACCTCGAACATATTCTCGCCTCGCGGTCCTGCCGCCCCAACCCCGTCGAGGAGGTTGCGCCGGTCGAAGCCATCGATAACGAGGCTGCCGAAGCCGAAGGTGCCGAGGCAATCGAGAGCGAACCGGAAGTCGCGCAGGATGCCGAGCCGCAATATCTCTCGATCGAGGAATTGCAGCTCGATGGCGACCAAGGCGGTTTCGACGCGAACGCCAGCCCGGACGCAGACTTCGACGACGTCGAAGATGATGGCGAGGATGACGGCTCGGACGATGCCTGGCCCGCCGGAACGCCCGAATGGACGAATCCGGGCGCAGCGCTCGCCGTGGCCCATGGTGCCTCGCCGGAGCCGGTCGACGAATCCGTGCCGCAAACCGCGAGCCAGCCCGAGCCCGAGCCGCAACCTGACATCGTGGCCGAGCCGGGTGAACACGCCGCGGCCAAGCTGCGCGCTCAGGACCTGTCGCAGATGAGCCTCGTCCAGATGATCGAGCGGCTCGCTTTCGCAATGGACGATTACCGTGAAATCCAGAATCGCAAACCGGCTTCGACCGCCGCGCAGGCCAACCAGCAGGCAGAGCAGATGGCCGAGACGCTTCGTGCGCTTCCGGCGCTGAACCGCAATGCCGGTGTCGCTGGCGGTGTCTACGCCACCGATGGCAATGCCGCGCTTGACCTGTCGACCCGCGAAGAGGCCGAAGCGACCGAAGATGCCCTGCGCGACGCGCTGGAGAAACTCCAGAAGCTCAGCGGCGGTTGATGCATTATCCGCACTTGCCGTTTCGGCAGCTGCAACCGACCCTTCGTCTTGCCCTTTGCCGATAGCTGCGCTTTGCCCGCAGCAAACGAATGCACGCGCCTTCGCAGTTGCAAAAACACGTTCGTTTCGCCAAAGGGAAACCTCGCGACATTTTCGTATCCCTGCGCGGCAGGGCGAATCGCGCTTCATTGCCGGTGCGCTCCCTCTGGGTGTCCGGTACGATGCGCGGCGATGACGAGACGGAGTTTGAATGGGTTACCAGGTGCACGGCCTTCCCGATGGGCAGGGCCTTTACGATCCTCGCAATGAACATGATGCCTGTGGTGTGGGTTTCGTCGCCCATATCAAGGGCGAGAAATCGCATGCCATCGTTACCCAGGCGCTCCAGATTCTCGAGAATATCGACCATCGCGGCGCGGTCGGCGCCGACCCGCTGCTGGGCGATGGCGCAGGAATCCTGCTGCAGATTCCCGATCCCCTATTCCGCAAATGGGCCGAAAGCGAAGGCAAGGAGCTGCCCCGGCCCGGCGACTATGCCGTGGCGATGTGCTTCATGCCGCAGGACGATGCGGCGCGGCATTTCGTCACCGAGCAGTTCGAAAAATTCGTTGCCAAGGAAGGCCAGCGGCTGATCGGCTGGCGCGAAGTGCCGACAACTCTCGACGGCCTCGGCAAGGCGGTAGTCGATTCGATGCCGGTCATGCAGCAGGCGATCATCGCGCGCGGCGAGAATTGCGCCGATCAGGATGCGTTCGAGCGCAAGCTGATCGTGATCCGCAAGCAGACCCTGAACCCGCTCGCTAAGCTGGCCGAAAAGCATGATCTGCCGGGCCTCACCCAATCCTACATCCCGAGCTTCTCGAGCCGGACGATCGTCTACAAGGGCCTGCTGCTCGCCAACCAGGTCGGCAGCTTTTACGACGACTTGCGTGACGAGGACTGCAAGTCCGCGCTCGGCCTCGTCCACCAGCGCTTTTCGACCAATACTTTCCCCAGCTGGCGGCTCGCCCACCCCTATCGCCTGATCGCGCACAATGGCGAGATCAACACGGTGCGCGGCAATGTGAACTGGATGAACGCGCGCCGCCGCACGATGGAATCGGCGCTGCTGGGTGCCGACCTCGACAAGATGTGGCCGTTGATCCCGCACGGCCAGTCGGACACCGCCTGCCTCGATAACGCGCTCGAACTGTTGCTCGCGGGCGGATACAGCCTCGCCCATGCGATGATGATGCTGATCCCGGAGGCCTGGGCGAAGAACGAGCTGATGGATCCGGCGCGCCGCGCATTCTACGAATATCACGCTGCGCTGATGGAACCCTGGGACGGCCCTGCCGCCGTCGCCTTCACCGATGGCCGCCAGATCGGCGCGACACTCGACCGCAACGGCCTGCGCCCGGCACGCTTCTGCGTGACCAAGGACGACATCGTCTGCCTCGCTTCGGAAAGTGGCGTGCTGCCGTTCGCCGAAGAGGACATCACGCGCAAGTGGCGTCTCCAGCCGGGCAAGATGCTGCTGATCGATTTCGAGCAGGGCCGCATTATCGAGGATAGCGAACTCAAGGCCGATCTCGCCTCCGCCCAGCCTTACGAAAAGTGGCTCGAGCAGGCACAGTACAAGCTCGACGATCTCGACCATATCGAGCCCGAGCTCTCCGAGGTGCCGAGCCACGAGACCACCTTGCTGCAGCGCCAGCAGGCCTTCGGTTACACGCAGGAAGACGTCATGCGCTTCCTCGAACCGATGATGGTCAATGCCGACGACCCGATTGGTTCGATGGGTACCGACACGCCGCTCGCCGTGCTCTCGGCCCGCTCGCGCCTGCTCTACGATTATTTCAAGCAGAACTTCGCGCAGGTTACCAACCCGCCGATCGATCCGATCCGCGAAGAGCTGGTGATGAGCCTGCTCTCGATGGTCGGTCCGCGCCCCAATCTTCTCGGCGCTGACGGCGGCACGCACAAGCGGCTCGAAGTCATGCAGCCGATCCTCACCAACGAGGATCTCGCCAAGATCCGCTCGGTTGAGGCTGCACTCGACGGCGCCTTCCGCACCGAAACCATCGACATCACCTGGAACGCCAAGAAGGGCGCCAAAGGTCTGAAGATGGCCTTGAAGGAAATGTGCTGGGCCGCGACCGAAGCGGTGCTGCAGGACCACAACATCCTGATCCTGTCCGATCGCGCGCAGGGGCCGGACCGCATTCCCATGCCCGCCCTGCTCGCAACCGCAGCGGTGCATCATCACCTCGTACGTCAGGGCCTGCGGATGCAGACCGGGCTCGTCATCGAAACCGGCGAAGCGCGCGAAGTGCATCACTTCTGCGTGCTGGCGGGATATGGCGCAGAAGCGATCAATCCCTACGTCGCCTTCGAAACGCTCGAAGACCTTCGCGCCCACAAGCACCCCGAGTTGGACACGCAGGCGGTCGAGCAGAATTACATCAAGGCCGTCGGCAAGGGCATCCGCAAGGTGATGTCCAAGATGGGCATTTCCACCTACCAGTCCTATTGCGGCGCGCAGATTTTCGATGCGGTCGGCCTCTCCTCCGAGTTCATCGAGAACTACTTCACCGGCACCGCGACGACGATCGAGGGCGTCGGCCTGAAGGAAGTCGCCGAAGAGGCGGTGCGGCGCCACGCACAGGCTTATGGCGACAACCCGATCTACAAGTCGATGCTCGATGTCGGCGGTATCTATCAGTACCGCCTGCGCGGCGAGGAACACGCGTGGACGCCAGCCAATGTCGCGCATCTCCAGCACGCGGTGCGCGGCAACGACCACAAGAACTACGAAGAGTTCGCGAAGTCGATCAACGAGCAGTCCGAACGCCTGCTGACGATCCGCGGGCTGATGGAGTTCAAGCTCGGCGAAGAGCCGGTTCCGCTCGATGAGGTTGAGCCCGCGGCCGAGATCGTGAAGCGCTTTTCGACCGGCGCGATGAGCTTCGGCTCGATCAGCCACGAAGCGCACTCGACACTCGCCATCGCGATGAACCGCATCGGCGGTCGTTCGAACACCGGCGAAGGCGGCGAGGAGCCCGAGCGCTTCAAGCCGCTCGACAATGGCGATTCGATGCGCAGCCGGATCAAGCAGGTGGCCTCGGGGCGCTTTGGCGTCACCACCGAATATCTCGCCAATTCGGACGATATCCAGATCAAGATGGCGCAGGGCGCAAAGCCCGGCGAAGGCGGACAGCTGCCCGGCCACAAGGTCGACAAGCGCATCGGCGCGGTCCGTCATTCGACCCCGGGCGTGGGCCTCATCTCGCCGCCGCCGCACCACGACATCTATTCGATCGAAGATCTCGCCCAGCTGATCCACGACCTCAAGAATGTGCAGCCGACGGCGCGCATTTCGGTCAAGCTCGTCTCGGAAGTCGGCGTTGGCACGGTTGCTGCGGGCGTCTCCAAGGCGCGCGCCGACCATGTCACGATTTCCGGCTATGAAGGCGGGACGGGCGCTTCGCCGCTGACCAGCCTCACCCACGCGGGATCACCGTGGGAAATCGGCCTCGCCGAAACCCAGCAGACGCTGCTGCTGAACGATCTGCGCAGCCGTATCGCTGTGCAAGTCGATGGCGGCCTGCGCACGGGGCGCGATGTCGCCATCGGCGCGTTGCTCGGCGCGGACGAGTTCGGCTTCGCAACCGCACCGCTGATTGCGGCAGGCTGCATCATGATGCGCAAGTGCCATCTCAACACCTGCCCGGTCGGCGTCGCGACGCAGGACCCGGTTCTGCGCAAGCGTTTCACCGGCACGCCGGAACATGTGATCAACTACTTCTTCTTCGTCGCCGAAGAACTGCGCCAGATCATGGCGGAGATGGGCTTCCGCACGGTCGAGGAAATGGTCGGCCGGGTCGACCGGCTCGACATGAGCCGCGTCCACCGCCACTGGAAGGCGGACGGGGTCGATCTTTCGCGCCTGCTCCACACGGTTACGCTCGAAGAAGGTCAGCCGCTTCATCATACGATGAACCAGGACCATGGGCTCAGCGGCGCGCTCGATAACGAACTGATCAAGGCGTGCGAGCCCGCGATCAAATCGGGCGAGCCGGTGCAGCTCGAACGCACCATCCGCAACGTCAACCGCACGGTCGGCACGATGCTGTCAGGCGAAATCGCCAAGGCTTACGGCCATGAAGGCCTCGCGCCCGACACCATCCGCATCAACTTTACTGGGGTCGCCGGGCAGAGCTTCGGCGCTTGGCTCGCCCACGGCGTAACGCTCGACCTTACCGGCGATGCCAATGACTATGTCGGCAAGGGCATGTCGGGCGGCCGGATCATCGTGCGCCAGCCCGATGGCGTCGACCGCGAACCGGGCGAGAACATCATCGTCGGCAACACCGTACTTTACGGCGCGATTGCGGGCGAAGCCTTCTTCAACGGCGTGGCGGGCGAGCGTTTCGCCGTTCGCAATTCGGGCGCCATCGCCGTGGTCGAAGGTTCGGGCGATCACTGCTGCGAGTACATGACCGGCGGTGTCGTCGTGGTGCTCGGTGATACAGGGCGCAACTTTGCAGCCGGCATGAGCGGCGGGATCGCTTACGTCTACGATCCCGAGGGCAAGTTTGCGCCGCTCGTCAACATGGCGCAGGTCGATCTCGTCCCGATGACCGGCGAGCGCGATGACGAGGAGGGAACGGGCCGTCCGTCGCAGCGGCACAGCTCGGTGCATGATTTCGGCATGGGCGATATGCTGCGCCATGACGCGGAACGCCTCAGGATCCTCGTCGAACGGCACAAGCTCCACACAGGTAGCGCGAAGGCGGCGGCCCTGCTCGATGATTGGGACGCCAGCGTGAAGAAGTTCGTGAAAGTGATGCCGCGCGATTACAAGCGTGCGCTCGAAGCGCTCGAGGCAGAGCGGCTCGAAGCCGAAACGGTCGCAGCGGAATAAGGGTCAGCACAATGGGTAAAGAAACGGGTTTTCTAGAGCTCGACCGCAGGGAACGTGACTATCTCGATCCCAAGGAGCGGCTCGGCAACTATCGCGAGTTTGTCGTCCAGCCGGATGAGGAGACGCTGAAGGGCCAGGCTGCGCGCTGCATGAATTGCGGCATTCCCTATTGTCACAACGGCTGTCCGGTGAACAACATCATCCCGGACTGGAACCACCTCGTCTATGAAGGCGACTGGAAGAACGCGCTCGACGTGCTCCATTCGACCAATAATTTCCCGGAGTTCACCGGTCGCATCTGCCCGGCACCGTGCGAGGCAAGCTGCACGCTCAACATCATCGACCAGCCCGTGACGATCAAGTCGATCGAATGCGCGATCGTCGACCGTGGTTGGGAAGAAGGCTGGATTACCCCGCAGATTCCCGAAAAGAAGACCGGCAAATCGGTCGCAGTCGTGGGTTCGGGTCCGGCCGGCATGGCATGTGCCCAGCAATTGGCGCGCGCCGGACATTCGGTGACCCTTTTCGAGAAGAACGACCGGATCGGGGGCTTGCTTCGCTATGGCATTCCCGACTTCAAGATGGAAAAGCACCTCATCAATCGCCGCTGCGTGCAGATGGAGGCCGAGGGAGTCGAGTTCAGAACGTCGAAGGAAATCGGTGTCGACGTCTCGTTCAAATCGCTCGACGAGAATTACGATGCAATCGTCCTGTCGGGCGGTGCGGAAGATGCGCGCGCGCTCGCGATCCCCGGCGCCGAGAAGAACGGCGTGCGGCTGGCGATGGAATTCCTTACCCAGCAGAACAAGCGCAATGCAGGCGATGACGAACAGCGCGCGGCACCGCGCGGCACGCTGACGGCGACCGGCAAGAAGGTCGTCGTGATCGGCGGCGGCGACACCGGCAGCGACTGCGTCGGCACGTCGAACCGCCAGGGCGCGGAAAGCGTCGTGCAGCTCGAGATCATGCCCAAACCTCCTGAGAAGGAAGACAAGGCGCTGACCTGGCCCGACTGGCCGCTCAAGCTGCGCACGTCCTCGAGCCATGAGGAAGGTGTGGAGCGTGACTGGGCGGTTCTGACCAAGCGGGTCGTCGGCGATGGCGAGACGGTGACCGGGCTCGAATGCGTCCGCGTCGAGTGGAAGGACGGCCAGATGCAGGAAATCGAAGGCAGCGAATTCACACTGCCCGCCGATCTGATCCTGCTCGCCATGGGCTTTGTCGGACCGAAGAAGGCCGGTCTGCTCGAGCAGGCGGGCGTCGAGCTGAGCGAACGCGGCAATGTCGCGGCCAATACGGACGACTACAAGACCAGCGTCGACAAGGTCTGGGCCTGCGGCGATATGCGGCGCGGCCAGAGCCTCGTCGTCTGGGCAATCCGCGAAGGGCGCCAGTGTGCACGGGCGGTCGACGAAGCGCTGATGGGTGTGAGCGAATTGCCACGCTGACAATAGTTTGCGCTTGAAAACGATCTTGTCGTTTTCATCCAATGCGCCCTCACGCTCTTGATTCATAAGACGTTTCAAACGCCGTCAAGAGCTGGAGGGGTCGTAATGCAAGGAGGGTCGAAGCGCACAGCGCTTGCCGCAGGGATTTGTGCGCTCTGCACTCCGTTGGCCGCAACGCCGCTCAGCGCGCAGACGCAAGATGGCGGCTCGGACCTTGCATCCGAATCGGGTGACGCTGCCAGCCTGCTTCTTTCTGCGCCCGCCGCCTCTGTACCGCCTCCTCCCGAAGAACCGGACAAACCGGCGGTCAAGACGCGCGTATTGTTCTCGCAATTTGCCGACATGCCGGTTTCGGGCGATGCGGCGGAAACGCTTCGCTATGGCGGCAAGATCGATGCCTATTTCGATGTCGCCGGCAGCACTCTGGGCGTGGACGACAGCTGGTCGCTGCATATCCATCCCGAGTTCAAATATGGCGAAAGCGCCAATGGTGAGATCGGCCTGCTGCCCAGCAACACGCAGATGTTCTATCCCGGCGAAGGCGAGGTATTCGACCTCAACGTCAACGTCACCAAGCGCTGGCAATCGGGCACGTCGCTGACGGTCGGCAAGGTCAATGTGCTCGACCTCGCGGCGCAGCTTCCGGTGGTCGGCGGCGGCGGGCACGAAGGCTTCCAGAACCTCGCCATGGCACTGCCGCCAAGCGCGATCGTGCCTGGATCGATCACTGGCGCGCTGCTCAACGTGCCGACCAAGAAAGCGCTCTATCGCCTCTGGGTGTTCGACCCCGACCTGCAGTCGGAGCGGACCGGCTTCGAAACCGGTTTCGAAAGCGGCGTCGCTTTCCTTGGCTCGGTCACGCTACCGGTCAAGATCGGCGGCAAGCCCGGCTATTACGCGCTGAAAATGGCCGGATCGACCCGTAGCGAAATCGCTGCCGAGGCGCTTCCTCCCGCGCTGGTGCCAGCCCCCGGCTCTGCCTTTGGCGGGCGCAAGGGCGAGTTCAGCGCTGTGCTCGCCGGATATCAGTTCATCGAGCTTTATCCCGAAGCCCCCGGCAAGGGTTGGGGTATTTTCGGCCAGATCTATGTCTCGAACGGCGACCCGACCTTCCTCGACAAGAGCGGCTTCATCGGCTTTTCAGGCAACCCGCGCAGCCGCCCGCAGGACCGCTTCGGCGCGGCCTGGTTCCGCTATTCGCTGACCGATCGGCTGGTCGACGTTCTGTCGGGCCGCCTCGCGCTCGAGGACGAGGAAGGTGTCGAGTATTTCTACACCCTCGGCCTCTCCGATCAGTTCAGCGTGACCGCCAATGTGCAGGTCGTTGACAGTGCAGTTGCCGCCCGCGATGCTGGGGTCCTTGCCGGATTGAGGCTGACAGCGAAGTTCTGAGTTTTCGAATGCGATTGGCGATTCTTTCTCCGGTTCTGATGCTCGCAGCCTGCGCTGCCTCTTCTACCGCGCTCGAATCCGCGCAAGCTGTGCAGGCGGAAGCCGCGTCACCCTTCGTCGGAAGCTGGGATGGCAGCAGTTTCGAGACCGCCATGTTCCTGCGGCTCAACGAAGACCGGACGTTCGAATGGGCACTGACCGTGGGCGGGCTCGACATGACCGCGCAAGGCAATTGGCGGGCCGAAGGCGACACCGTCACCTTTGCCTCCGACCCCGTACCTGTTCCGACGACGATCGCGCTGATTGGCGTGAACGACAATCCTGGCGGGCCGATGCTTCGGGTCTTCCACGAGAACGGCGATCCGGTCGAGCATAGCTCCACCCTGACAAAATGCGCCGACGGGCAGACCTTCCTCGGCCGGGTCGGGCCGGAAGGGAGCTCGCCCAACCCTGAACAATGTCCAGACCCCGTCAGCGTACGCGTGCTGATCCCGGGGGTCGAAGCCGACTGGCCCGTATTCGATCTGGCGGAGAATGGCTGGCAGCCCGGCAAGACCATCCGCTTCGAGTTTCAGCCAGGCGATTGTGGCGTGATGGACTTCACCGGCATGGCCGCGAGGCTCGAGGGCGATGTCCTTACCTTCACCGAGGAATCGGGCGGCGACACCTACCGCCGCATGAAACCGCCCGAATAAGCCCGGCCTCAGCCCTGACCGCGTCCGCGCGCTTGCACACCTGCACGGCGCGCTTCGACTTCCTCGGGCGTAACCTGCGAATTGGCTTCGGACGAAAGCTGCGCTTCAAGCTTCATCCCATCGCCGAAGGTCGCGGCATAACCGTCATCGATCAGCCGCTTGTAATTGGCGAGGAAGGTCGGGTCGATTGTCGCCATGTCCTCCGCCAGTTTGCGTGCGAGCGGCAGCAGTTCCTCAGGCTCGACCACGTGATTGACGAGGCCCCAGTCTTTCGCCGTTTCCGCATCGAGGAAATTGCCGGTGAAAGACAGTTCCTTGGCCCGCGAGATGCCGATCATGCGGGAAAGCTTCTGCGACAGGCCCCAGCCCGGCACGATCCCGACCCGCGCATGGGTATCGGCAAAGCGCGCATTGCTGCTCGCCACCAGCACGTCACAGGCAATCGCAACTTCGAAGCCGCCGGTGATGGCAACGCCATTGATCGCGCCGATCACCGGCTTGCGGCAAACCTCGATCGCCTTGACCGGATTCTCGTCCGCGCCTTCGGCATTGGCGGCACCGAGCGCGCCTTCTTCCGAGCCGAGTTCCTTGAGGTCGAGCCCGGCGGTAAAGGCGCGCTCCCCCGCGCCTGTCAGGATGACGGCCCGCACACTGTCATCTTCATCGACCTGCTTCATCACGCGGTAGAGCCGCGCGCGCAGCGCCTTCGACAACGCGTTCATCGCCTCCGGCCGGTTGAGCGTGACCAGCGCCACGCCATTGTCAATTTCGAGCAGTACCGTTTCGTCACTCATCCAGGCTCTCCTAACTCTTTCCGCTCGCACATTTGACGCAGCGCGGGACGCTGGGGTCATGTGCGAGACGTTGTTCCGCAATCTCTTCACCGCAGCCGAGGCAATAACCCCACTCGCCTTCCTCGATCCGCTCGAGCGCGGCAAGGATCCGCTTGCGCTCCCCCTCGCGGCGGCGCTCCTGCGCCTGCGCCATCGCCTGCCGCTGGAGCGCATCCATCCGCGAGAGCCGTCCGACGCTGTCCTGTTGCAGCTCGACAGTGTCGCGCGAATCGGCATTGGCCCCCGCTTCGCGATCGAGCGCCGCCAGCCGCGCTTCGAGGGCCGAACGAGCGTCCTCGTCGGTCATCTCAATCGAGCGGACGGATGCGATAGGTGAGGTTGCCGTGCCGTTCGAGATGCGAAATGCTGCCGTCCGCCTTGCGGTGGAAGGTGATCGTTTCCCGCTCCTCGCCCTTATCGGTCACGACCTTGAACCGATCATCGCCGAGCGGCTTCAGCCGTCCGATGCTGTCGGCCGGATCGCCATAGGCGACGTCCACGGAGGCAAGGCCGCCGGCCCAGGGGAGGATCACGAAATCGCGCGCCCATGGCTGGGCGGAGTAGTATCCGGCATAATCCTCCAGGTTGACCGTGGCGCTTTCGGGCGCTTCGAAGGGCTTGGCATCCATCCGCTTGCCCAGCAGCGAAGCCAGCCGCTGCGCAATCCGCCCCGGGTTTTCCATGGTGTTCATGGCGAGCGCGATGGCGGTTTCGTTCTTCGGATCGATCATCAGCGTGCTGCGATAGCCCGGGCACGAACCGCCGTGGCCGACGATATCGCTCCCATCCATCGGGTAATTGACGAAGCCGAGGCCCCAACTCGTCTCGCGATCGGGCGTGATGTAATGCACCCGGTGCATTTCGCGCAGGGTGGAAGCGCGCAGCAATTCGGCTTCCTCGCTCTTCAGGAGGCGGAACTGCCACTTGGCGAACTTCGCGAGGTCATTGACCGAGGAGCTGAAGCCCGCCGCCGGATTGATACCGCGCGCATCGAACAGCTTTACCGCAGGGCGCGTGCCATCAGGTTCGAGCGAGCCCCAGCCGACCGCCATCTGCTTGCCGTACTCGTCAGACTGAATGAATGGCTTGGTGTCCTCCATGCCCAGCGGGGTCAGGATATTTGCGCTGACATAGTCGCCGTAGGGCGTGTCAGACACCGCCTCGACCGTCTCGCCAACCAGCGTCAGGCCGAGGTTCGAATACTGGAAAGTGCGCGAGGCGGGATAGAGCGGATTCTGCGCCCCTATCCCTGCGCGAATCTCGTCCTGCGTCGGGAAGGGGAAATCGGGGCCCGTCCAGTAAGGATTGACCGCTTCGCGCGGGAGACCCGCAGAGTGCGTGAGCAGCCCGCGCATCGTCACCGGCACGCTGTCGCGATCATCGGGGGCGAGCGTCGCCCACGGAAGGTAGGTCGCGACCGGCTCGTCGAGGCGAACCGTGCCCTTCTCCCACTCCTGCATGAAGGCAACCGCAGTGAAGAGTTTCGAGATCGAGCAGATCGAATAGATCGTATCGGCGGTGGCCGCTTTCTTGCGCGCGCGATCGGTATGGCCGAACCCCCTGGCCCAGACGGTGTCCTGGCCCTTGACCACCGCGACCGACATCGCCGGGATGTTCTCGTAAGCCCGCTCCGTCTCCAGCCAGATACCGGCGAGACGCAGCGCTTCACTCATCGCCGCCGCCTCCTTCGCCTTGCCGTCGTCGGCGTTCGCAGCGGTTTCGGAATCGGCAGCTGCGTGATGGTCGAACCCGGCACCTTGCGCAGTGGCGGTCAGCGCGGTGGTGGCTGTCAAAGCGGCAGCGAATGCAATCAGGCGTTTCATGAAGTTCTCCCCGTTGTCAGGGGCAATCTGGCACCAAGATGTCGCGAGGCCAAGCCTGAGTTGCGCGAGGATCCGCTCGCTATTGCGACCAGTCGATCGGCGCGATGCCATGACGTTCGAGAAAGGCGTTGGCCTGGCTGAACGGTTTCGACCCGAAGAAGCCCGAATGCGCAGACAAGGGGCTGGGATGCGGGCTGGTGAGGACGAGGTGACGATCGGCAGTGCCGAGGCCTTTCACCCGCCCTGCTTTCTTCTTCGCATGGCTGCCCCACAGGATGAAGACCGCGGGATCGCCGCGCTCCACCACCGCTGCAACGGCGGCATCGGTGATCGCATCCCACCCGCGTCCAGCGTGGCTGCCCGCCTGTCCCGCCTCGACCGTCAGCGTGTTGTTGAGCAGCAGCACACCCTGCCGCGCCCAGCCGGAGAGGTTGCCGTGGTCGCGCCGCGGAATGCCGAGATCGCTCTCCAGCTCCTTGTAGATATTGACCAGTGAGGGCGGCACCTTGACCCCGTCCTGCACCGAGAAAGCAAGGCCATGCGCCTGGCCCGGTCCGTGATAGGGGTCTTGCCCCAGGATCACGACGCGCACCTCATCGAGCGGAGTCAGCGCGAGTGCGTTCAGGCGTTGGCCGCGCGGGGGATAGACCGTCTTGCCCGCGTCTTCCTCGGCGCGCAGCCAACCGCCCAGCTTTCGCGACTCCGCGCTTTGCAACACCGGCTCGAGTGCCGCCTGCCAGCTGGGGGGAATAGCCTCGGTCATCGTCTGCAGGATAGGCCGGCTTTCCGACGCTCACCACCACCCCTCGCGCCTCTTTCCCCCCCTTTCCCTATCAGGCCAATGCGCCTAAAGCCCTGAGCCATATGGCTGTTCATTTTCACGAAGAAGACCTTCCCGCAGGCGTATTGACCGGCGATGCACCGCTCGCGGTCGATACCGAGACCATGGGCCTCGTCACCCACCGCGACCGGCTTTGTGTCGTCCAGATCAGCGACGGCGGACCGGACGAACACCTCGTTCGTTTCGGGCCCGAAAGCACCTATGACGCGCCCAATCTGAAAGCGCTGCTGGGCGATCCCAACCGGCTCAAGCTCTATCACTTCGGTCGCTTCGACCTTGCCGCGATCGAATATTACCTCGGCGTGATGGCCGCGCCCGTCTTCTGCACCAAGATCGCGAGCAAGCTGGTGCGCACCTACACCGACCGCCACGGGCTGAAGAACCTCGTCGACGAATTGCTCGGCGAAAGCATGTCCAAGGTCCAGCAGTCGAGCGACTGGGGCGGCCCCGTCCTGAACGAGGCGCAGCGCGAATACGCCGCCTCCGATGTGCGCTACCTCCACCGCATGCGCGAGGAACTGCTGGTGCGGCTCGAACGCGAAGGGCGTATGGAAATGGCGCAGGCCTGTTTCGATTTTCTCCCGACCCGCGCCCGTCTCGACATCGCCGGCTGGGCCGAACACGATATCTTCAGCCACGCGTAAGGAGCATGGGCTAACCCGCTGTCATGGTCGTCAAACGCCGCATCGAAACCAGTGAAGCGAAGGAGCTGCGCGGCAAGCGGCAGCATTTCGCTGCGCCGGGCGGCAGCCATGACAAGCTTGTGCATTTTCTCGCGCGCGCCCTGCCGATGGCGGTCGGGGTGGTTGCCGCGCTGATGATCATCACACCCCTAAGCCCACGCGGCGAGATCAGCTTTCTGCTCGACCGCAACAAGGTGGCGATGATCGACGAGCGCCTCTCGGTCGATAACGCGATGTATCGCGGCCAGGACAACCAGGGGCGGCCTTTTTCGCTTACCGCGGGCGAAGCGGTCCAGCGTTCGAGCAGCGAAGGCATCGTGCGGATGAACGAGCTGATTGCGCGGATCCTCCTGCCCGAAGGTCCCGCACGCATTGCCGCAGACGCCGGCGCCTATGACATCGACGAGGAAGTGATGTCGGTGATCGGCCCGCTGCGCCTCACCGCGGCGGACGGCTATCGCATGGTCGCAAACGATGTATCGGTGAATCTGGAGACCAAGCGGATGACCGGAACCGGCGGAGTCGAAGGCGCAGTGCCCGCAGGGACCTTTTCCGCCGACCGGATCGAGGCCGATTTGGCAGAGCGGACCGTGACCCTTATCGGCAATGCCCAGCTTAGAATGCGCCCGGGCGAATTGAGGATGCCATGATGAAGACTGCCCATCGCAAGCTTGGAACCGTCGCCCTTCGTTCTGGCCTGGGGGCCTTTGCCCTCACGCTCGTCGCGGCAGGCGGGATGCATCTCCACGCTCAGGCAATCGCGGGGCACAATTCGCGCGCGCCTGTCAATTTCGACGCCGGGCGGATCGAGCTGCAGGACCGCCAGAACCGCGTCGTCCTGTCGGGCAGCGTGACCGTGACGCAGGCTGGCCTCACGGTGAAATCGGACCGCATGCTGGTCAACTACAGCGATGCTTCGGGCGTCGACATCAACCGCATCACCGCGACCGGCGGGGTCACCGTGACGCGCGGAAACGAGGCGGCTTCGGGCAATGTCGCGGTCTATGACTTCAGCCGGCGGATCATCACTATGGCGGGCGATGTACGGTTGCGGCGCGGCGGGGATACGCTGTCGGGCGGGCGGCTCGTGATCGACCTCGCCAGCGGCGTTTCGAGCGTCGACGGCCAGGCTTCGGGTTCGACCGGAGTTGCCGGAACCACCGAAACACGCGGCGGCCGCGTGACCGGTAGCTTCACCGTTCCGCAGGATTGAGCTGCGAGCGCGGTAGCTATCCGCGCCAGCGAGGCGTCCTAGAAAGCGCGCTCGTGCCGCAGCACCCGCAAGGTGCGAATAACGATCGCGACGTCGCGCATCAGTGACCAGCCACTGATATATTCTAGATCCGATTGAAGGCGATCGGTCAGATCGCGCTCATGCTCGGTGCTGCCGCGATAGCCGCGCACCTGCGCGAGTCCCGTCAGCCCCGGACGCAGCGAGTGACGCCGCCAGTAACGTGCGTCGATATCCCAGAACAGCTTGTCATTCGCCCGGCTCCCGACCGCATGGGGTCGCGGTCCGACGATCGACATGTCCCCGCGCAGCACGTTCCATAGCTGGGGCAACTCGTCGATACTGGTCGCGCGCAAAAAGCGCCCGATCCGCGTCACCCGCTCATCCTCGCGGCAAGTCGACTGCTGTCCGTCCGCGTCCTGCGCCTCGGCCCGCATTGTGCGCAGTTTGACCATGTCGAAGAAGCAATTGCCCCGGCCGAGCCGTCGCTGGACAAAAAATACCGGCCCGCCATCCTCAAACTTGATGCGCAGCGCGGCCCAGGCGAGCAGCGGCGAGAGCAGGACGAGACCGGCCGACGCCAACGCGATATCGAACAGCCGCTTGGCGGCGCGGGCCCGAATGCCGAGCGGACCGGTCGAGACGATCAAGGTCGTGCTGCTCTGCGCCGGATAGTGGTTTACGCCGAGCGCCCCCAGCGCATGGAGCGGCTTGCTGACGATCTCGCCGCGCACGCCTGACGACTTGAGTAACATTGCCCAGCGTTCATGCCTCACCGGCGGGCAGGTCACGATCACCCGGTCCTGATGCTGGGTCAGCTTGCCAAGCCGGTCGAGCAGGAAGGGATCGTCGCTCACCGGGACCAGCCCGACTTCGGAAGCGGCGAGGTGGGTCGCCTTGTCCAGCCGGAACGCAGGCCCGCCATCCTCGATCACGAGCAGGTTGCGCACCCGCCCGCCCCAGCGCCTCCGGATCAGCCGGATGGCGATCCAGCGATAGAGGCCGAACAGGGCCAGCGTCAGCACCAGCCCCAGGGTGAAGCTGACGCGCGAGAAGTTCGCGTTCGCCTTGAGAAAAAAGGCGATGAAGTTGAGCAGCGCGGCAGACCCGATGAGCGCGACCCCAACTTTGCGCATCGCGTGCCGCCAATCCTCCAGCACTTGCGCGCTATAGGTCTGGCTGAGCAAGGCGATGGTCACGAACACAGCGCTGAGAGCGGTCGCCTGCATTTGCGCGCGCCACTCCATCCATACGCCCTCATAAATCAAGCCCGCGAGGATGAAGCCGGTTTGCAGGGCGGCAAGATCGAGGATCAGAAGCGCGATGAACGCACGGATGCGGCGCTTTTCAAGCGGCACCGAGGCGCCGCCAAGCCGGACGCCGAAGCCTTGCGCCTTGGCCAGATCCTGCGCCGGTTTGTTCATGAGGCCCGCGGTCCCGTCATGACGCGGGAATCTATGGCTAATTCTACGTAATGTGGAGCAACGGTCCGTTAAAATCTGTTCATTAGATTTTCTGCGCAGTCGCGCATCCGCCACCCGGAAAGCCGGCTCTATCTGCGAGAGGCGAACCGCGCGATCTCCACAAGCTCCTGTGCCAGCAGTGTTTCTGCCGCCTGGCTGTTGGCGAGCAGTGCGCGGTGGAGCGCCATCAGGCGCGGCCCGAGCCGTTCGAGCTTGCGGCGATTCCAGCGTGCCATCTGGCCGCGAATTTCGCGTTCCTCGCGCCAGAATATGCCGAGCTGCGCCTTCTCGCCCTTGCCGAGATTATCGAACGACCCGCGTGGCCCGAGCCTGGCGGTAATCTGCGCCAGCTGCGATGCGCGGCGCTCGATCGCCAGAAGCAGCCCGACCGGATTGATGCCGTGCTCGCGCATTCGGCGAATCTCCCGGTCGAGCTTGCCCGTCTCGCCCGACAGCACCGCGTTGACGAGCGGCATGAAGCCATCCTCTTCGGTCGCGGCGCCAATCGCTTCGAGATCGTCCGGGTCGACCGGCTTGGGCGCTTGCGGGGAAGCATCGCAATAGAGAGCGAGCTTGGTCACTTCGGATTGGGCGAGCCGCACGTCAAGCCCGGAGGCCCGCGCGATCCGCTCGGCCAGATCGCCGGAAAGACGCAGACCCGCAGCATCGGCCATCTGCCGGACCGACATGGCGACGGTGGAAAGATCGGGCGGGTAGAACATCGCCACCAGCGCATCCTTGCGCTTTTCGAGCAGTTTCGCGGTGCGCGACTTGTCTGTTGCCGACGTCGCCACCACCAGCACCGGGGCAGCGTCGCCCGCGCCCGCGTCGCGCGTCTCGATGAGCGTCTTCAATGCGTCGTGCGCCTCGTCGCCATTGGCCCGGACATAAATGTGCCGCTTCTCGCCGAAGAGCGAGTTCGAGCGCGCCTCGTCACCGAGCATGGCCGGGTCCTTGCGCAGGTCGGCGCCCGAAATTTCAAATCGCTCGCCTGCGTCGGGAAGCAACTCGGTGATCTGCGCCGCGGCAGCCGAAGCGCCCGCTTCGTCCGGACCGCAGAAGAAGAACATCGCGCATTGGGCAGCGGCCCGCTCGGCAGTCTGGCGGAAATCGCGCTGGGTCGCCTTCATTCCCGGCCCATCATTCCGGGGAAGCGCCAGCCTCGCGCTCCCGCAGCGTCAGCGCGATGCGGCGGACCATACGGTCGGCGATGTCCTTCGCGAGGTTTTCGAGCGCGCGCTGTTCAGCCGCGATCGTCGCATATTCGCTCGAGACGACATCGATGCCGGCATCCGATCCGGCGGTCGCATCGAGCAGGATTTCATCGCTGGTGATATCGATCAGCTGGTAGCGTGCGCGCAGAATGCGCCGTTCCCGGCTGATCGTGTCGTCGTTGAGAACGCCCAGCCCCTCGAGCGAATCGTCGAGCCTGACATCGAGCCGGTAACGCGCTGCGGCCTCGCCCGCGACGCCGAGCTTGTCGTTCAGCGCATTGCGGACCAGCCAGCCTGCCCGGCCCGGAATTGCAGGGACTTCGACTGCGGCGAGGCCCTGTGCGACCGGGGCGCTGGCACCGCCGGCATACATCGGCTGCAACCCGCATGCCGAAAGCGACAGACAGGCCGCTGACAGCGCCAGAAAGGCGGCAGAGCGCGTCATGTCACGATATTTACCAGCCTGTCGGGCACCACGATCACCTTGCGGATGTCTGCTCCATCGATCGAACGCTGGACCTTCTCGCTCGCCAGCGCAAGCGCTTCGAGGTCTTCTTTCGATGCGCCCTTGGGCGCGGTCAGCGTGTCGCGCAGCTTGCCCATG
Organism: Altererythrobacter xiamenensis; assembly: GCF_900177715.1. Taxonomy (GTDB): domain Bacteria; phylum Pseudomonadota; class Alphaproteobacteria; order Sphingomonadales; family Sphingomonadaceae; genus Erythrobacter; species Erythrobacter xiamenensis. The sequence goes on from NZ_FXWG01000002.1 coordinate 49,973, forward strand.
TGCTGGACAGCGATGGTCACCTCGTCCTCGACCAGCAGGGCGGGATCGACCTCGGGCCATGCGGCGTCGGCGATGAGTCCGCTATTGCCAGCTTTGGCCCAAGCTTCTTCCGCGAGGTGCGGCATCATCGGGCTGACGAGCATCAGCACGGTGCGGATCGCGAAATTGCGCGAAGCGGAGGGCTGCGCCTTTTCCGCCGCAGACGTTAGCTCGTAAATCCGCGCAACAGCCTTGTTGAAGGAAAGCGCCTCGATATCTTCGGCAACCGCCGCGATCGCCTGATGCGCCTTGCGCTCCAGCGCCTTGTCCTCGCCCGTCGCATTCGGGTCGGCGCTTTCGAACAGACGCCACAACCGCTGGACGAAGCGGCCGCAGCCTTCGATCCCGGCTTCGGACCACGGCAAATCGCGTTCGGGCGGGCTGTCGGACAGCATGAACCAACGCACCGCGTCGGCGCCGAAGCGCGCGATGATCGCATCGGGATCGACCACGTTCTTCTTAGACTTGGACATCTTGATGACGCGGCCCGCAGTAACCGGCGCGCCATCCTCGATCGTGACCCAATCGGCCCCGTCCTTGCGCACTTCGTCGGGCGAGAGCCAGCTGCCGTCACCCAGCTGATAGGTCTCGTGCGTCACCATGCCCTGCGTGAACAGGCTCGCGAAAGGCTCGGCGAAATCGACGAGGCCCATGTGCTTCAATGCGCGCGTCCAGAAGCGGGCGTAGAGCAGGTGCAGGATCGCGTGCTCGATCCCGCCGATATATTGTTCGACCGGCAGCCACTTGGCGACTTCTTCCTTGTCGAACGGCTTGTCGGCGGGCTGGCTGGCGAAGCGCAGGAAGTACCAGGAAGAGTTGGTGAAGGTGTCGAGCGTGTCGGTCTCGCGCTCGGCCTTGCCGCCGCACCCGGGGCATTCGACATGCTTCCATGTCGGGTGGCGCAGCAGCGGATTGCCCGGCGTCTGGAAATCGACATCTTCCGGCAGGGTGACCGGCAACTGGTCCTTCGGCACCGGAACCACACCACAGGTGTCGCAATGGATGAAGGGGATCGGCGTACCCCAGTAACGCTGGCGCGAAACGCCCCAGTCGCGCAGGCGCCAGACGGTTTTGCCTTCGCCCCAGCCTTCGCCTTCGGCGCGCGCGTTGACGGCGGCCTTGGCCTCTTCGACGCTCATGCCGTTGAGGAAATCCGAATTGACGATCACGCCGTCACCGGCCTCTGCCTCGCCTGCGAAGGGCTTGTCGGCATCTTCGGGTGAAGACGCGACCACGCGGGTGATCGGCAGCTCGTATTTGGTCGCGAATTCGAAGTCGCGCTGGTCGTGCCCCGGCACACCCATGACCGCGCCGGTGCCGTAATCCATCAGCACGAAGTTCGCGATGAAGACCGGCAGCGGCTCCCCGGTGAAGGGATGGCGGGCGGTGATGCCGGTGTCGAAGCCCAGCTTCTCGGCCGTTTCGAGTTCGGCGGCGGTGGTGCCGCCCTTCTTGCACCGCTCGATGAAATCGCGCGCGGCGTCGCTGTCGAGTGTCTGCGCCACGGGATGGTCGGCGGCAACCGCGACGAAGCTCGCGCCGAAGATCGTGTCGGGCCGGGTCGAATAGACCGGCAGCTTGTCGCCGTTCGACAGATCGAAGCTGAACTCGAGGCCCTGCGACTTGCCGATCCAGTTCTCCTGCATCAGCCGGACCTTCTCGGGCCAGTCCTCGAGCGTATCGAGGCCGTCGAGCAAGTCCTCGGCGAAATCCGTGATCTTCAGGAACCACTGGTTGAGCTTGCGCTTCTCGATCTCCGCCCCCGAACGCCAGCCCTTGCCATCGATGACCTGCTCGTTGGCAAGCACGGTCATGTCGACCGGGTCCCAGTTGACCTCGCTTTCCTTGCGGTAAACAAGACCGGCAGCATACATGTCGAGGAACAGCGCCTGTTCGTGCCCGTAATATTCGGGATCGCAGGTGGCGATTTCGCGGCTCCAGTCGAGCGCGAAGCCGATGCGCTTCAGCTGCGCCTTCATCGTTTCGATATTGTCGCGGGTCCAGCCGCCCGGATGCACGCCCTTTTCCATCGCGGCGTTTTCCGCCGGCATGCCGAAGGCGTCCCAGCCCATCGGATGGAGAACTTCGTGTCCGCGCATCTTCTTGTAGCGCGCGAGCACGTCCCCCATGGTGTAATTGCGGACGTGGCCCATGTGGATGCGCCCCGAAGGATAGGGGAACATCTCGAGCACGTAGCTCTTGGGCTTCGCTGAATTGCTGTCGGCCTCGAAAGTACCGGCCTCTTCCCAGGCGCGCTGCCAGCGGCCGTCGGCCTGGGACGGATCGAAACGCGTATCGGTCATGCAATGCCTGTTAGGGATTTCACATGCGAATGGAAGCGCGTTGCTGGGGCTTCAACGGATTTTGCCGAGATCGTGGCGAAAATTCCGAACCGGTATGACCGGCGCGCAGCGACCTTGCGGGTCGTGAGCACCGGAAACGCACCGGGCGGGGATTTGCAGCCCGACTATCGGTGAAATCAGGAAGCCACAGCCTTGCGGCGCAGTTCGCGGGCTTTCGTCAGGATAATGTCTTCGAGCTTCTGCACGGTGGCAGCCTGCACGGGTGCCTCGACCCAGTTGCCGCCCTGGGCCACCTGGCGGCTCGCCGCAACCCGCAGCGCATCGGCGCGCAGATCGGTGTCGAGGATGGTGACGGTCATCTTCACGCGCTCGCCCGGATTCTGCGGATTCGCATACCAGTCGGTCACGATCACGCCGCCGGCGCTGTCAGCCTGCAGCAGCGGTGCGAAGCTGACCGTCTCGAGCGCGGCACGCCAGAGATAGGAGTTCACACCGATCGTGTTGACCTGCGCCGCAGCGAGATCGGCCTGGGGACGCTCGTTTCCGCCACAGGCGGCCAGCGTAGCCAGCGCCGCGCCGGTGAGCGCGATACGGGCCCAATTGCGGGCAGGGCGGCGAAAACTTGTCACGGATAGTCCTCCAAAGGCATTTGCGAGCGCGCCTGTCTCGCGGGCTCGTTTCTCAGGCGCTCTATAACTTGCTCCTCGCACCCGGCAAGGCATCAAGCAAGCCCATTCACTGCTGGCTGACGCCAAGCGTGGACAGACCGACCGCCGCAGCGGCAATCGACCATGGGACTTTTTGCGCTTTACGGGGCATGAATAGACAAGCTGGCCAGCCCGTCTGTTGACTCATTGCAACAGAATCTTGCGCATTCCTCGTGAAAAGCACCTAACCGATTGCGCGCAAGGCATTAGCACCCCTAGTCTATTGAAATCCGATGCGAGTCGCACGTGAATTGCCCTGCCAAGTCAGGAACGGTTCAGCCAGAATGCGATTAATGTATAGGATATGTGCCGCAACTCCGCGGCGCGGACTGGGAGAAGCTGGGGCAATGGCCAAGGCTGAAGTAGCAAAGGCGGTAACGCCAAAGGCAGGCATGGGGCGCAAGCTTCCCTTGCTGCTTGCTGCTGCCGGGCTGGCTTTCGGCGTCCCCTCGGCCGGCCTCGCGGTCGTCGCCTTCTCCGATGCGCCGGGTGTTCAGGCCCCGGAAGGTCACGGATTTTTCACGCCAGCCACGGTCGATCCGCAGTTGGCGCTGCGTGTGCAGCAGCAGGCGATAAGCGAAGGCATTCGGTTCACTCCCGCAGGCAGCGCGACCAAGCGCGACCGCACGGTGACCGTCGCCGTCCGTGTCGATGGCGACACGGCGCGTGCGATCTCGATCCGCAACGCCATCGATACTGTTCCCGGTACGCGCGAGAGTCTTTCGACGGCAATCGCCCCGACCAAATACGATCTCGGCATTGCGCGCGGGTATCAGAGCTTCGCTCGCCCGACCGTGCTGCCCGACAGCGTTCGCAAGATCGACATGCCCGATCTGTCGAGCTTCGAGCCCGCCGGCCCGACCGCAGCTGACAAGCCGAGCCGGTTCCAGCCGCGCATCGCGCTGGAGGACAAGGAAAACGCCGGACGCACCCGTGGCACGCTCGAAGGGCTGGGCCGCCAGTCGGTCGATGTCGGCGGCGCCTATCGTGTGACCCGCAATCTCGACGTCACGGCGGGTGTGCGAATTTCGCAGGAGCGCGATCGCATCGATCCGCTTACCGACTCGGCGCAGGACAGCCAGGCGGTCTATGTCGGAACCCAGTTCCGCTTCTGATACTCGCCAGCGAAACGCGATCATTCGTATGCAAGACCCCGCTTTGGCGGGGTTTTTCTTTGCCAGATGAAGGGGCGCGGTTAAGCTGAAGGCGAGAGGACGCGAGAAAGGGGAATCGAACAATGGCGCGCGTAGCAGTTGTCACCGGCGGAACGCGGGGAATCGGCAAGGCCATCACCGACCGCTTGAAACGGCAGGGACACAAGGTTATCGCCAATTACGGCGGCAATGACGAAGCGGCGCAGGCCTTTTCGAAGGAAACCGGCATTCCGGTCGCCAAGTGGGATGTCGGCGATCACGAGGCCTGTCTCGAAGGATGCGCCGCGATCGAGGCGGAACATGGCCCCATCGACATCGTCATCAACAACGCCGGTATCACCCGCGACGCCACTCTGCACCGGATGAGCTTCGACGACTGGAACGACGTGATACGCGTCAACCTCGGCGGCTGCTTCAACATGGCCAAGGCGACCTTCCCCGGAATGCGCGAGCGCGGCTGGGGCCGCATCGTCAACATCGGTTCGATCAACGGGCAGGCCGGGCAGTATGGCCAGGTCAATTATGCCGCGGCGAAATCGGGCATCCACGGTTTCACCAAGGCACTGGCTCAGGAAGGCGCCAAGTTCGGCGTTACCGTCAACGCGATCGCGCCCGGCTATATCGATACCGACATGGTCGCCGCCGTACCCGAACCGGTGCTCGAGAAGATCGTTGGGAAGATCCCGGTCGGCAGGCTCGGCATGGCAGAGGAAATCGCGCGCGGCGTGGCTTTCCTCACCAGCGAGAACGGCGGCTTCATGACCGGCTCGACCATGTCGATCAACGGCGGCCAGCACATGTACTGATAGGCTTGGGCAGGCCCCGGGCTTTCGCGATTGCCAGGACCAGCCTAAGGATCACGGCGTGACGCATGCGCCGCCTTATCACCCGCCGGTCAAACGCTCGGTCGAGATCGCCGGGCACAAGACCTCGATCAGCCTCGAACCGATGTTCTGGGACATGCTGCGCGATGCGGCGGCCGAAGAAGGCGTGCCGGTCAATGCGGTCGTGGCGCGGATCGACGAGGAGCGCATCCAGTCGGAGACGCCGCCGGGGCTTGCCGGCGCCATCCGCATCTGGCTGGTCGCACGAATGAGAGCGCGCATGAAAAAGGGCGACCCCGCGTAACGAGATCGCCCTTTCGGGGGGTCGGTGAAATGGGTTTAGTACTTGGCGGTCGCGTCGCTCGCCGGATAGGTTTCGTCGAGCGCTTCGTCCGTCTTGCTCATGGCATCGCCCTTGGTGCCGGTGGACTCGGCCCCCGCATTGCGGAAGCTGCCTCGCGGTTCGCCATCGGCGAAAGCCACGCCATTCTTGTCGATCTTCGATTTTTCGTACGCGCGATAGCCGACGTAGCCGAGCGCGCCGAGTGCTGCGAGTTTGATAAGCATAGTGCACGTCCTTTCTTACCCCACCAACGGTCGAGGGGAGAGAAAGGTCCGGCAATTTCGGTGGCTTGATCTAGTCGTCGCCGACCCGTTCGATATCTGCGCCGACCAGCTGGAGCTTCTCCTCCAGCCGCTCGTAACCGCGGTCGAGATGGTAGATCCGGCGAACCGTGGTCTCACCCTCTGCAGCCAGCGCTGCGATGACGAGCGACATGGAAGCGCGCAGGTCGGTCGCCATCACTTCCGCGCCGGTCAGCTTGTCGACGCCCTTCACGATCGCGGTGCGGCCTTCGGTTTCGATGTCCGCACCCATGCGGCTCAGCTCGGGCACGTGCATGTACCGATTTTCGAAAATCGTTTCCTTGAGCACGCTGGTGCCCTGCGCCTTGCACAACAGCGCCATGAATTGCGCCTGCATGTCAGTGGCGAGCCCCGGATAAGGGGCGGTAGTCAGGTTGGTCGGCTTGAGCGGACCATTGGCGCGGACATGGATGCCCTTGCGGTCTTCCTCCACCTCGACGCCGATATTGCGCAGTGCGTGGATCGTTGCCGCCATTTCTTCGGCATTCGCGCCTTCCAGCCGGACGTCGCCACCGGTGATCGCCGCGGCGCAGGCGTAAGAGCCCGCCTCGATCCGGTCGGCCATCACCTTGTAGGTCGCGCCGTTGAGCCGGTCGACGCCGTGGATCACGAGGTCCGAGGTGCCAATGCCCTCGATCTCCGCGCCCATCGCGGTGAGGAGGTTGCACAGGTCGATGATTTCGGGTTCGCGCGCCGAGTTGAACAGTCGCGAGGTGCCCTTGGCGAGGACGGCCGCCATCACCGCGTTCTCGGTCGCGCCGACAGAAACGACGGGGAAGTCGAATTCGCCGCCGGGCAGCCCGCCCGCAGGCGCGGTCGCCCTCACATAGCCTTGCGCGAGCTCGATCTCGCCGCCGAGCGCTTCCAAAGCCTTCAAGTGGAGGTCGATCGGCCGGTTTCCGATGGCGCAGCCGCCGGGCATCGAGACGGTCGCTTCGCCGGCACGCGCCAGCATCGGGCCGAGTACGAGGATCGAGGCGCGCATCTTGCGCACCAGGTCGTAGGGCGCGACGGTAGAGGTCAGGCGCGGCGCTTCGAAGGTCACGACACGGCCGAAATCTTCGGGCCGCTTGCCCTGGATCCCGACGGAAACTCCGAACTGCGTCATCAGGTGCTGGAAGCCGTCAATATCAGCCAGCCGCGGCAGATTTCTGAGCGTCAGCGGCTCTTCGGTGAGCAGCGCGCAGGGAATGAGCGTGAGGGCGGCGTTCTTGGCGCCCGAAATCGGGATAGTCCCTTCGAGGCGATTGCCGCCGCGGATAAGCAGTTTGTCCATGCCAGCGGCTTTAGCCGATTGGCCCCATCCCGCAAGCTTACTTCCCTTATCCCCTTTGGCGGCCCTGCACGGGGAAACGGTTGACCTTGCCAGCGGGCAAACCCTAACCCCTGCACCATGACCACACGCAAACCGATCAAGAAAGCCGTCTTTCCCGTTGCTGGGCTGGGCACGCGCTTCCTCCCCGCGACCAAGGCGATCCCCAAGGAATTGCTGCCGATCGTCGACCGGCCGCTGATCCAGTATGCGGTCGACGAGGCGCGCGAAGCGGGGATCGAGCAGATGATCTTCGTTACCGGGCGCGGCAAGACCGCCATCGTCGAACATTTCGATGTCGCCTACGAGCTTGAAGACACCATGAGCGAGCGCGGCAAGAGCCTCGACATTCTCGAGCCGACGCGGTTCACACCGGGCGACATCATCACCGTTCGCCAGCAGGTGCCGATGGGCCTGGGTCACGCGATCTGGTGCGCCCGCGCCATCGTCGGCGATGAACCTTTCGCCATCTTCCTGCCCGACGAGCTGATGGTCGCCCACAAGGAGGGCGGGACCGGCTGCATGAAGCAGATGGTCGATGCATACGAGAAGGTCGGCGGCAATCTGATCAGCGTGCTCGAAGTGCCGCACGATGAGGTGTCGAGCTACGGAGTGATCGATCCGGGCGCCACCGATGGCGCGCTGACCGAGGTGAAAGGTCTGGTCGAAAAGCCGCCGGTGGAGGAAGCCCCCTCGAACAAGATCGTGTCGGGCCGCTACATCCTCCAGCCCGAAGTCATGCGCACGCTCGAAACGCAGGGCAAGGGCGCGGGCGGAGAGATCCAGCTGACAGATGCAATGGCGAAGATGATCGGCGACCAGCCGTTCCATGCGGTCACCTTCGATGGCCGACGCTATGATTGCGGAAGCAAGCTGGGCTTCGTCGAGGCGACGCTCGCGCTGGCGCTCGAACGCGATGACATGGGCGCGCAAGTGCGCGCCATGGCGGAACGTCTGCTGAAGTAATCGCTCGGGCGACGTCGCTTATTCGCCGTCCCGCTCCAGATCGAGCTTTTTCATGACCCAGTCGAGGAGCTCGTCATCGAACTGCCAGGTCTGCATCATGTGCCGGGGGTGAAGCGCGGCGTTGAGGCACTGCAGATGCACCCATCCGCCCTTCTTCATCGTCGAGATGTCGTCTTCCGCGATGGTGATGTCGATCATGTGAAAGGCACCCTCGCCCATCGGTTCGTCGCAGAACATGCAGGGCGAGAGATTGGGTGTGGGTGCGGCCTTCTTCTTGGGCTTCGAGCGACGGCCCTGCGGCTTGTTGAGCCGTTCCATCAGCTCGGTCACCGCCCGATTCCATTCGCCCGAACCTTCCTCCGTCCATAGATCGACCAGCTCACTACGGCTCATCACTGCCGACAGATTGTTGCGCGCCGTGTCGAACAGCTCGATCGAGGGCTTGCCAAAGCCATGCACTCGCTCGGCCAGACCGGCGGGCATATCCGGATTGTGATGCCCGCGCATCGCGGCGACACATTCCGCCGCTACAATCACGCGTGAGGCCAGATCGGCCTCGATCTTTTCCTGACCCTCCGCCGCGAACTCGGCCTTCACATCGTCGAGGCTTTCGATCTCGCCAGCGAAGTCGAGCGCGGCGTCATTCTCGAAACTTCCTGCCCCCCAGGCGCCCATGCGTCAGGCCCCCGTGAACCGAACCGGCAGCGACTTGAGCCCGCCGACGAAGGTCGATGTGGCCCGTTTCGGCTCGCCAGCCAGCTCGATCGTCTCGATCCGGTCGAGCAGCGTTTCGAACAGGATCTTCATCTCCATCCGGGCGAGATGCAGGCCGAGGCACTGGTGCGCGCCGGCCCCGAAGGCGAGATGGCGATTGGGCGAGCGCGCCGCATCGAACTTGCGCGGATCGTCGAATTGCGAAGGATCGTGATTGGCCGCGACATAGTTGATCATCAGCCAGTCGCCCTTCTTTACCTGTTGTCCGCCCAGCTCGACGTCTTCGGCGGCGGTCCGCATGAAATGCTGCACCGGTGTGGTCCAGCGGATCGCTTCTTCGACGATGCCCGGTAGCAGCGAGCGATCTGCGCGCACACGCGCCCATTGTTCGGGGTCCTGCGCCAACGCCTGCATGGCGCCTGCAGTCGAGGCCGAGGTGGTGTCGTGCCCGGCCGTTGCGACGATGATGTAATAGCCCGCCATGTCGCGCTCGGGCAGCGGCTCTCCATCTACGGTCGCATTGGCGATAACGCTGGCGACATCTTCGGTCGGATTGGCCCGGCGATCGGCGGTGATCCCGGCGAAATATTCCTCGAAGTTCTTCACCGCGCCGGCGACCAGCTGGACGACCTGTTCGGGCGTCATGCTGTCCATTCCGGTTCCCGAAAGGTCGGCATCCTGTCCGCCGAACAATTGCTGGGTGAGCATCTGCATGCGCGGCTCATCCTCTTCCGGTACGCCGAGGATCTGCATCACCACATGGAGCGGATAAGGGCCGGACACGAGCTTGACGAAATCGGCCTCTGGCCCCTCCGCCATCAGACGATCGACCGTCGCGTTGGCGATGCCGCGGATCTCCTCCTCCATCCTGGCGAGGTTGCGCGGCATGAACCAGTCCTGCGTCAGCCGCCGGTACTTGGGATGGATCGGCGCATCGAAAACGACCAGCGAATCCACCAGCATGTTGCTGCCGGTCGCCTTGCGGCTGAACTCTATCGCATCGCGGAAGCTGAAGACGACGGGGCGCGGATTGTTGAGGAAGGTCTTGTTGTCCTTCGATATCCGCATGACGTCGTCGTAGCGGGTGACGAGCCAGAACGGGTCGAACAGCTTGCCATCCTCCGGCACGACCTTCGCCACCGGAGTTTCCTCGCGAAGCCGGTCGAAAGTGTCGAGCAACCCGTCCCATTGGGCATAGGAATGCGGGTCGATCACTTCGCGCGCAACGTCGGGCGGAAGAACGGCTTCCCCGGCCATTACGCGGCCCCTTCCGTGGCCTTGGCCGCATATTCGTCGCGCAGCTCGCGTTTGTAGAGCTTGCCATTCGCCTCCCGCGGCAGATCGGGACGGAAATCGAACAGCTTGGGCATCTTGATGCGGGCGAGTTGCGGCGCGAGGTAATCGCGCAGTTCCTGTTCGAGCGAGGCACCGCCATCGCTTTCGACGAGTGCCATGTCGGTCGGCTGGACCACCGCGACAACCTTTTCGCCGAGGTCGGAATCGGGCGCGCCGATCACGGCGGCGTCCATCACCTTGTCATGGCTGACGAGCAGGTTCTCGATCTCCTGCGGGTAGATATTGACCCCGCCCGAGATGATCATGTGGCTCTTGCGGTCGGTCAGATAGAGAAAGCCGTCCTCGTCGACATGGCCGATGTCGCCCAGCGTCATCCAGCCTTTGGGATGCATCGCCTCTGCCGTCTTGGCCGGATCCTTGTGATATGTCGGCAGGATATCGTTCTCGAAATAGATCAGGCCGTCCTGGCCGGCCGGCACTTCTTCGCCATCGGGGCCGCAGATGTGCAGTTTCCCGTGGATCGGGATGCCGACCGTCCCGGGATGGGTGAGCCATTGCTCGGATTTCACCAGCGTCATGCCGATACCTTCCGAGCCGGCGTAATATTCGTTCACGATCGGGCCCCACCATTCGATCATCGCCTGCTTGATCGGGACCGGGCAAGGCGCCGCCGCGTGCAGCGCGCGCTGGTGGGTCGAAAGGTCGTATTTCTCGCGCGCCTCCGGATCGAGCTTCAGGAAGCGGACGAAATGGGTCGGCACCCACTGGCTGTCGGTGACCTTGTATTTCTCGATCGCGGCGAGCGCGCTTTCGGGATCGAATTTTTCCATCATCACGACCGTTCCGCCGAGCCGGTGCGCGGTCGAGCTCCAGCCGATCGGTGCGGCGTGATAGAGCGGAGCGGGCGAAAGATAGACCATGCTGCCATCGGCGGGCATGCCTGCACCCATGGTGGCGAGGCCCATCAGGGGATTGACGGCTTGGGGATCGGGATCCTCCGGCGGCTTGGGGCGGATCCCCTTGGGCCGCCCGGTCGTGCCCGAGCTATAGAGCATGACCATGCCCGCGGTCTGGTCCTCGATCGGATCGGTCGGCTGAGCGCCTAGCGCCGCAGCGAAGTCTTCGTCATCGCCGCTGTCCATGACCAGCACCTCGACATCAGGCGCAGCCTTGCGGATATCGCCGAGCACATCTTGGAAAGCGGTGGAGGTGATGAGCAGCTTCGCTTCGCTGTCCTCCAAGATATAGGCGATCTCGGGCGCGGTGAGGCGGGTAGAGATCGGCACCAGCATGGTCCCGGCGCGCTGCGATCCCCAGATCAGGGTGTAGAAGTCGATCCGGTTTTCCAGCAGCACGGCAAAGGCATCATTCGCCGCCAGGCCGCGTGCTCTCAGAAGATGGGCGAACTGGTTCGACCGGGCGTCCATCTCGCCAAAGGTAATGGTCTCGCCGCTGCCGGCCATGATCACCGCCGGGTGATCGGGTCGCGAAGCTGCGTGCTGAATCGGATGCATCGTGAAGTCTCTCCCTTGCGGCCATTCATAGCCGTCACGTTTCAGGAAGAAACCTAACCAATCGAGACATCACAACAAGCAAAAAGGGGGCGACAATAAAAAAGGCGGCGGGAAAACCCGCCGCCATAATCGGACATCCTCTCCTATGCCCGAACCCGCTTCCAGGCGGGAAACCTGTAAAGAGCGTTACTGGCCGCCCTGGCCGCCGCTCTGCGCAAGGGCAAAGGCCTGCTGCGCTTCGGACTCCACCATATAGGGAATCGGGTTGACAGCAACACCGTCGATGCGGACTTCGTAGTGAAGGTGCGGGCCGGTCGAGCGACCGGTCGAGCCGACATAGCCGATGATGTCGCCCTTCTTCACTTGCTCTCCGGCAGCGACTGCCAGCTTCGACATGTGGGCATAACGGGTTTCGAGATCCGCGCCGTGCTCGATACGCACGAACAGACCGTAGCTGGAGAACCAGTCGGCCCGGCCAACGATCCCGTCAGCGGTGGCGTAGATCGGCGTACCGGTCGGCGCGGCCAGATCGACGCCCTTGTGATTGCGACGACCGCCAATGACCGGGTGATCACGCATGCCATAACCGCTCGAAAGGCGCGAACCGGCAAGCGGCATGCGCGACGGTATCGAAACAGCCGGCTGTGCGGTCGGGCCGGTCGGGCCTGCCGTGTCCAGCGCTTCCCAGCTGGCGAAGAGCTGGCGGAAACGCGTGTCACCCGAAGTGAGCGTTTCGCCCTGTGCCTGACGGACCGGTTCGGTCACATCGGCGGCGGCTGCGGCGGAAGAATTGGCTAGTGCCGGTGTGGCGGCAATCGATGCGATGCCGGCGATCAGCGCCAGGCATGCCTTCGAACTACGAAAAAATGTTGCGACTTTCGTCAATGACCCGTCCTTTTATCAGCGCGCCCCCGCGCCGTGCGATCCGTTTATCGACCCGTTTCGACACTCCCCAACGGTCGAATATCGGGCCACTCGTTAAGCGCCGGAACTTATCGACGCCTTGTGTGTTGCCGAGTTATCGAGCGAAAAGTTTACGAAGCAATACCCGCGTAATAGTCCCGCGATAAACCGGCTGCGAGACGCGCTGAGTCGTTGAACGGTGGCTTAACTGCCCCGTGAAAATGCTTTTCGAGAAGGATTTTCCAAAGGTTTTGGGGGGATTCGCCTGTTTCACCGGCAAGCCGCTCAAAGTGCTTGGTGCCCGCAGCCACATGACGGATTTCATCGTCAAGGATGCGACTCAGGATTTTCGCGCCGTTTACATCTCCCTGCGCCCGCACCCGCTCCAGCGTCGAAGGCGTGACGTCAAGCCCGCGCGCCTCCAGCACCATCGGCACGACTGCCAGCCGCGCCCGGACGTCGTGCGCGGTGTCCTCCGCCGCCTGCCACAAGCCGTCATGCGCGGGTAATGCGCCGTAGTGGCTCCCCATCGATTCGAGTTTGCGCGCGAGCAGCGCGAAATGCATCGCCTCGTCGGCGGCGACAGAGAGAAAATCGTCGACGAACTCGCGTCCCTGATCGGCGCCGAAGCGCCCTGCCATGTCGAGCGCGAGGTCGATCGCGACGAACTCGATATGCGCCAGCGCGTGCCACAATGCGATTCGCCCGCGCTCCGATCCGCCTTTGGAGCGCCTCGGCATTTCCTTGGGCGCGAGCAGCTGCGGCGAATCAGGCCAGGCCGGCCGATCGGGCATCGCGACGTCGAAATCGAAGGCGAGCTTGCCCTGCCGCCAGTCGCGCACCAGCTTGCGCGTCGCGAAACATTTCGCGCGCGGGTCCGGCGTCAACAATGCCGCGCGAATGGCGCGCGCGATGGTCGGGTCGTTTGACGTCACGACGGAATCAGAGCGCTTTCGCCGCTTCGAGCACCTCTTCGGCGTGGCCCTTTACGCGCACCTTGTTCCAGACCTGCGCGATCTTGCCATCGTCATCGATCAGATAGGTCGTACGGACCATGCCCATATAGGTGCGGCCGTAATTCTTCTTCTCGGTCCAGATCCCGATTGCATCGGACAGCCCGCCTTCCTCGGCATCGGTGGCGAGCGGCGTCGTCAGTTCGTGCTTGGCGATGAAATTCTGATGCTTCTTGGGCGAATCCTTGCTCACGCCGAGAAGCGCAACCCCTGTCTTGTCGAACTCGGGTTTGAGCGCCGTGAAGTCCTTCGCCTCGGTCGTGCAGCCGGGCGTATTGTCCTTGGGATAGAAGAACAGCACCAGCTTCTGCCCCTTGAAGTCGGACACCTTCACCGTGCCGCCATCGGGCGTTTCCATCGCGATGTCGGGCATGACGTCACCGACGCCGGGATTCTCGCTCATATCTCGATCTCCAGTTTCTCGTCGAAGGTCGCCTCCCACGCGGCTGCGACCTCTTGCCGGGCCGCTCTAAAGCGATCCATCAGCCGCGCAAAGTCTTCCTGCCCACAGGCCTGCGCCAATGCCTGTGCCGCTACCTTTGCCGGCTTGACGAGATCGGGCGCAAGCAGGCGCCCGGCGACGAGAATTCGCGTCATCAGGGCATGAGCCTCCACCAGTTCTGTCGGCACCAGTCCGTCGACCGCCAGCTGCGCGCAGGCCCCCGCGAGATCGGGGGTGAGCGCCGTATGATCGCGCAGTTGCAGGAAATGGATGAGGAACTCGAGGTCGACCAGTCCGCCGCGCAGCAGCTTGGCATCGAGCGGCCCTTTCGCTGGCTTGTGCGCCGCCATCTCACCCCGCATCGTCAGCACGTCCTCGCGCAGCCTGGCTACGTCTCGCGGTTGGCACAGGACGCTCTCTATCACCTCCTCGAGCTCCGCCTTCGCCACATCGGATGCGATCAGGACGCGAGCCCGGGTCAGCGCCATATGCTCCCAGGTCCACGCCGCTTCGCGCTGGTACTTGGCGAAACTTTCGAGCGTCGCTGCAAGCGGCCCTTGCGTGCCCTGCGGCCTCAGCCGCGTATCGACTTCGTAAAGCGCGCCCTGAGCAGTCGGGACCGAAAGTGCCGCGCTCACCCGCTGGGCGAGGCGATTGAAATAGTGCGTTGCACCCAGCGGGCGTTCGCCGTCCGATTCCGCGCCCGATTCTCCGGTGAAGAGATAGATGATGTCGAGGTCAGAGGCATGGGTCAGCGCGCCTCCGCCGAACCTCCCAAGCCCCAGCACGATCAGCTCGCTGCCCTCGATATGGCCGTGCCTCCGCGCATATTCCTCGCTCGCCGCTTCATGGGCGACTTTCAGGCCCGCTTCTGCGGTGCGTGACAGCGCCTCTGCAATGTCGAGCGGGTCGTGCACCGCCTGGATCAATTGCAGGCCGAGCGTGAAGCGCTGCTCGCCGGTGACCACGCGGATCCGGTCGAGGCGGCGTTCGTAGTCGGCATCCGCATCGCGAGCGCGCATGCGCTTTGCCAGCGCGTCGACGCTGCCGGGCAGATCGAGCGCGCTCTTGTCGATCAGCGTGTCGAGCAGTTCGGGATGCCGTCCGAGTTCATCGGCAAGGGTCGGAGCAAGGGTAAGCATCGCCAGCAATTGGTCGAGCAGGCCGGGTCGCGCTTCCAGCAGGCGGAAGAGATTGATCGCCGAGGAGGCATTGGAGAGGAGGTTCTCCCACCTGACCAACGCCCGTTCGGGATCGTCAGCCCCGGCCAGCGCATCGAGCAGCGCAGGCAGCATCGCATCGAAGGCTTCGAGTGCGGCCGGGGATCGAAGCGCGCGGTAGCGCCCGTCGCGCCAGCCAGCGATGCGATCTGCCAATCGCGCAGGCTCGGCAAAGCCGAGTTTGTCGAGATGGCCCTCCGTGCCCGCATCGATCTCGGCGGCGATGGTCGCGTCCTCGCCCTCGGTGATAAGCGTATCGTAGGACCGGGCGACGGCCTCTGTAATTGCGCGCAGTTCCTCCACCAGCGCCGCACCATCCGCCAGCCCGTCGAGCCGCGCCACGCTGTCGAGCGCGTCGCCTTCGGGCAGAGCATGGGTCTGGCGGTCATGAACCATTTGCAGCCGGTGCTCGACGACGCGCAGCCGGTCATAGGATTCGCCCAGCATCTGCGCTTCCTCGGCCGCGATCAGCCCGGCGCCCGCCAGCGCATCGAGCGCCTCCCGCGTACCGCGCACCCTCAGGGAGCGATTGCGCCCCCCGTGGATCAGCTGATGTGTCTGGGCGAAGAATTCGATCTCGCGAATTCCGCCGCGCCCGTGCTTCAAATTGAAGCCCGGCCCGACATCCTTCGGCCCCTTGTAATTGGCGCGAATCCGCTGGGTGAGCCTGCGGATCTCTTCGATTGCACCGAAGTCGAGGCTCGATCGCCAGACGAAGGGCTGGATCTGGCGAAGGAACTGCTCGCCCGCCTCGATATCGCCGGCCGCCGCGCGCGCGCGAATGTAAGCCGCCCGCTCCCAGGCGAGCGCCATGCTTTCATAGTGCGTGAGCGCCGCATTGCACGAAATCGCAAGCGGGCTGACTTCGCTCGCCGGGCGCAGGCGCAGGTCGACGCGGAAGACATAGCCTTCGTCCGTCGTCTCGCCGAGCAGTTTGACCACCTCGCGCGCATAGCGTTGTGCCGCTTCGCCGGGCTCGTCCCGCACCCGGCGGGGCAGGGTTTGGGGATCGTACAGCAGGATCGGGTCGATGTCGGATGAATAGTTGAGCTCATGCGCGCCGTGCTTGCCCAGGGCGAGGGCAATCATGCCATTGGGATCGCCGCTCTCCACCCGCCGGGTGATCGCCTCGCTGATGGCGAAGCCGAGCGCGCGGTCGGCGAGGTCGGACAATTCGACCATCACGGTGTCGAGCGAAAATGCCCCGGCCAGATCGCCCACCGCCAGCGCGGTCGCATAGCCGAGCCGTTCGCGCCGCAGGGCTGCGCCCACCGATGGTGCGTCCGCTCCGGCCTGCCGCGCCCATTCGAGCGCCGCATCGCCTTCACCGCTCGCCAGCAAGCTTTCGAGTTCGGGCTGACGGGACAGCGCGCGTGCGAGAAAAGGCGCCTCCGCCTTCGCGCGCTCCAGTGCGTCTCTCCATTCGCTCGCCATATCCGCTCCCTGCCCGCAGCAGCGGGCGCACGCAAGCGCTGCCGCCTTGCCCCGCCTGCCATGCTCTGCGATGGAGGCGCGATCAGATCCACGAGAGGAACCACACAATCATGATCCGGACTGCCCTGCTCGCAGCAGCCGCGCTGTCGCTCTCCGCCTGCGGAGATGCACCTGCAAGCGAAACAGACACGTCGCTCGACATTCCCGAGGTCGCGGAAGGCGACATTTCCGAAGACACGATGAAGGACGTGACGAGAATACTTTCCTCCGACGAGTTCGAAGGGCGCATGCCCGGCTCGGCAGGCGAGGAGAAAACCGTCGCGCTGTTGACCGAACGTTTCGAAGCGGCGGGGCTCGAGCCCGGCAACAATGGGTCATGGGTGCAGGACGTGCCGCTGGTCGAGATCACCGGCAGGGACTTCGCCCCGCTCACGATCAAGGGCGACGGTGTCGATCTCAGCTATGATTTCGGCGAGGACTGGGTCGGCGTGACCTATCGCGAGGACGCGGCGACGACGCTGGCGAACAGCGAGATGGTCTTTGTCGGTTACGGCATCAACGCCCCCGAACGCGGCTGGAACGATTACGAAGGCGTCGACGTGAAGGGCAAGACGGTGGTCGTCCTCGTCAATGACCCCGATTACGAGACCCAGGGCCTCGAAGGTCCGTTCAATGGCCGCGCCATGACCTATTACGGCCGCTGGAGCTACAAATACGAGGAAGCCGCGCGCCAGGGTGCCGCCGGTGTCCTGATCGTCCATGACACCGAGCCGGCAAGCTATGGCTGGAACGTCGTCGAAAGCAGCTGGTCGGGCCCGCAGGCCTATGCCCAGCGCGGTGAGGACGCGCCCCCGCTCACCACCATGAACGGCTGGGTGCAGAAGGAAGTCGCGCGCGAAATTCTCAAGGCTGCAGGCCAGGACCTCGACGCGCTCAGTGCAGCCGCGAAGAAGAAGGGCTTCGAAGCGGTTCCGCTCGGCCTCAGCGCCTCCACCGAATTCGAGAACGACATTCGCACCTTCGCCTCGAAAAACGTGATCGGCATCCTGCCGGGCAGCGAACGTCCTGACGAATATGTCATCCACACAGCGCACTGGGATCACCTCGGCCGCTGCACCGCTGCGCCTGACGGTGACGACATCTGCAACGGTGCGGTCGACAATGCCACCGGCACCGCGGCGCTGGTCGCGCTGGCCGAAGCGCATGCCAAGGCCGGAGCGCCCAAGCGTACGCTGGTCTTCCTCGCCGTGACGGCCGAGGAATCAGGCCTGCTCGGCGCGCATTATTACGCCGAGAACCCGGTTTTCCCGCTCTCCCAGACGGTCGGCGGGATCAACATGGACGCTTTCCTGATCGCAGGTCCATCGAAGGATGTGGTCGTGGTCGGCCCGGGCAAGTCGCAGCTCGACCAGTTCCTCGATAGTGCCCTGACCGCCGATGGTCGTACCGCCACGCCCAACCCCAACCCCGAAGCGGGCTATTACTACCGCTCCGACCACTTCGCCTTCGCCAAGCGCGGCGTGCCGATGCTCTACGTCGATGGCGGCGAAGACCTCGTCGAAGGCGGCAAGGAAGCGGGCGCGGCGGTCGCAGCCGACTACCGCGAGAACCGCTATCACGGTCCGAAGGACGAGTATGACGAGAACTGGGACTGGTCGGGCGTGATGGCCGACCTCCAGCTGTTCTACCGGATCGGCCGCTCGCTGGCGGAAAGCGGCAGCTGGCCGAACTGGGTCGAGGGCGACGAGTTCCGCGGCATCCGCGACGAGGACTGCGCCGCGAGCGAATCCGGCTGCTGATCGACGCGCGAACTCAAGAACGGAAAACCGGTCCATGGCCAATATCGTGATGCCTCCCGAATGGGCGCCGCAGGATTGGCTGTGGATCGGCTTTCCGCATCTGGCCGAGGAATGGCCGGGCTATCTCGAACGCGCTCAGGAACAGATCGCCGGTTTCGCCAATGCCGTTGCAGAAAGCGGGCAGGAAGTCCGCCTGCTGGTGCGCGACGAAGCGAACGAGGCGCGCGCGCGCGAACTTGTGTCCGGAGCAGTCCAGCTCGAACGCCGGGTCTTCGGTGACGTCTGGCTGCGCGATACCGGCCCGCTCGTGCGCGCCGATGGCAGCGCGCTGCGCTGCCGCTTCAACGGGTGGGGCGAGAAGTATGAGATGCCCGGCGACGAGACGATCGGCGCAGAGCTTGCGCGCGATGCGGCCCTGCCCGTCGTCACCAGCGACTGGATACTCGAAGGCGGTGCGGTTGACGGTGACGGCACCGGAACGGTGCTGACGACCGAGCAGTGCCTGCTCAACCCCAATCGCAACCCAGAACTGTCACGCGAGGAAATCGAGGCGCGACTGGCGCGCGATCTCGGCTTCACCCGCGTGGTCTGGCTGGGCGATGGCCTGATCAATGATCACACCGACGGCCATGTCGACAATCTCGCGCGCTTCGTGGCGCCCGGCGAACTCGTGTTGCCGCGCGCGACGGGCGCTGATGATCCCAACGCGGCGATCTATGCCGATGCCAAGGCGCGCATTCTCGATGCCGGGCTGACGTTGCACGAAATCCCTTCCCCCGGACGGATCGAGCGCGACGGGAGAGTCGAGCCTGCAAGCTATGCCAACTTCGCGATCACCAGCAATCTGGTCGTGGTCCCGACCTTCGGCTCGCCCCATGACGAGATCGGAGTCGCTGCCATCGGTGCGCTCTTCCCCGATCGCGCTACGATCGGCCTCCCGGGCGATGCCGTGCTGGCGGGCGGCGGCGGATTCCACTGCGCCAGCCAGCAAATGCCGAGCCTTTCCAAGGATTAGACCGCGTTTAACGCTTGCTTAGTAATTGCCCGCGAAAATGGGCGCCATGTCCAAGGTCATTGCTCTTTCGCGCGCGGTCCGGTTGGCGGATAAAGTCGCTGAGGCACAGGCCGAGATGATCCGGTTCACGCTGGTCACATCTTGCGCTGTCGCACTCATTGCCGCCGGCCGCGCGCTCCCTTTTTGAGCGCAGACTGACTTGAAACCTGGCTGACCGCCAACCCGATCAGCGAAGATCGGGCGGCGTCGCTTCATCCTTCAGCATCGCAATCGCCTCGTCGAGCGTCATGACGCGCTGGTCCTTTTCGCCCAGCGTGCGCACCGCGACGGTGCCTTCCTCGGCTTCACGCTTGCCGACCACCAGCAGCTGCGGAACCTTCGCCAGCGAGTGTTCGCGCACCTTGTAGTTGATCTTCTCGTTGCGAAGATCGCTCTCGACGCGAATGCCCGCAGCTTCCAGCTTGGCCACCGCTTCCTTCGCATAGCCGTCCGCATCCGAAACGATCGTCGCGACCACCGCCTGCGTCGGCGCGAGCCATACCGGCAAGCGCCCTGCGAAATGCTCGATCAGAATGCCGATGAAGCGCTCATACGAGCCGAAGATCGCGCGGTGCAGCATGACTGGACGGTGCTTTTCGCCATCCTCGCCGATGTAGGTCGCATCGAGACGGTCGGGCAGCACGCGGTCGCCCTGGATCGTGCCGACCTGCCACGTCCGTCCGATCGCGTCGGTCAGGTGCCATTCGAGCTTGGGCGCATAGAACGCGCCTTCGCCCGGAAGTTCCTCCCAACCGAACTCGTCGTTCATCATGCCCGCTTCCCGGACGGCATCGCGCAGTTCCTGCTCCGCCTTGTCCCAGTCCGCATCGGAGCCGAGCCGCTTTTCGGGCCGCAGCGCGAGCTTGATCGCGAAATTGAAGCCGAAATCCTTGTAGACGTCAGCGGCGAGGCGACAGAAAGCGCGGACTTCCTCGACCACCTGCGCCTCGGTGCAGAAGATATGCGCATCGTCCTGCGTGAACTGCCGCACGCGCATCAGCCCGTGGAGCGCGCCATGCGGTTCGTTGCGGTGGCAGCAGCCCATCTCGCCCAGCCGGATCGGCAGGTCGCGATAGGAGGTGATGCCCTGCTTGAAGACCAGCACGTGGGCCGGGCAGTTCATCGGCTTGATCGCCATCCAGTTGGCGTCCGAGGCGACATGCGGATTGGCGCCCTTGCCATCATTGTCGTCGCCCAGCCCTTCGACTTCGGGCACGATGTCGGGCACGGCGAACATGTTCTCAGCATATTTGCCCCAGTGGCCGGACTGCTCCCACTGGCGCACGTCCATTAGCTGAGGCGTCTTGATTTCCCGATAGCCGGCGGCGTCCATCTTGCGGCGCATATAGGCCTCCAGCTCGCGCCAGATGCGATAGCCGTTGGGATGCCAGAACACGCTGCCATGCGCTTCTTCCTGCAGGTGGAACAGGTCCATCTCGCGCCCCAGCTTGCGGTGGTCGCGCTTGGCCGCTTCCTCCAGCCGCGTGAGGTGGGCATTCAGCTGTTTCTTGTTGAGCCAGCCGGTGCCGTAGATACGCGTCAGCTGCGCATTGTTCTGATCGCCGCGCCAGTATGCCCCGGCGACGCGCATCAGCTTGAACGCCTGCGGGTCGAGCTTGCCGGTCGAGGCCAGATGGGGCCCGCGGCACATGTCGAGCCACGCGCCTTCGCTGCCCGGTTCGCCCGACCAGTAGACCGTCAGCTCCTCGTCCTCGGGCAGTTCCCTGGCCCATTCGGCCTTGAAGGTTTCGCCTTCGGCCTGCCACTTCTCGATCAGCTGCTCGCGGCTCCAGACTTCGCGCACCAGCGGCTTGTCCGCCTTGATGATCTCGCGCATCTTTTCCTCGATCGCGGGCAGATCCTCTGACGAAAACGGCTCGCGCGTGTCGGGGGCCTTCACATCATAGTAGAAGCCATCGTCGGTCGCCGGACCGAAAGTGATCTGCGTGCCGGGCCAGAGCGCCTGCACCGCCTCGGCGAGGACGTGGGCATAGTCGTGCCGCGCCAGTTCGAGCGCATCCGCCTCGTCGCGCGCAGTGATCAGGGCAAGCTCGGCGTCGCCTTCGAAAGGCCGGTTGAGATCGCGCACCTCCCCATCCACGCGCGCGGCGAGAGCCGCCTTGGCAAGACCCGGACCGATCGCGGCCGCAACGTCTCCCGGGGTCGATCCCGGTTCCATCTCGCGCACCGATCCATCGGGCAGGCTGATCTTGAGCAATTCGGTCATCGTTCAATCTTTCGCGTCTTTGCGCGCGCCTTTTGCACATAGCGGCGCGCACCGGAAGAGCGGTGTCGGTCATTCTTTGCCGATTTCGAGGGGCTGACACCGATGCCACCCGAAATCGGGTGGCGGATCGTGCGACTAAGCCGCGACCGACCGCCCCCGGATATCCGAGGTCGTAGTGGTCGTGGTGGTAGTCAGCAGCTTGGCCATGGGGGGACATATAGCGATGGTCCGTTGCGATGTCATTACCGGCATGCCTTGGACCGCAGCCGGAAAGCTCGCACGTCATTTTGGAAAGTGTGCTTGACAAATGCACGAATCAATGACAAGTACGCTTTACGTAATTGAAAGGAGACTTGACCAATGGACATTCGTGCAAAGGCCCTGATGTGGGCCGCCATAATCCTCGGGGCCGCTTTCCTCGCGAACAGCCAGGGGCTGAGCGACGGCGCGTCTTTCGCTCTCGTCACCGGCCTTACCGGCGCGGCATGGGGATCGATCAATTCGCGTAGTTCGTGCGGAATGGGATGCCTGCAATGAGCAGCAAAACCGCGACGGCAACCCCCAAACCATGCCTCGGAGCGGCGATCTCGTCCGTGCTCAGCGGATTGGGGCTGCTGTTCCTGTTCAAATCCGACGCGATAAACGCGACGACTGCCTACATTCTCGCGACGATACCCATCGGTCTTATGGCCTTTGCCTTCGTCAAGGGCCTGAGCCTGACAAGGGACAATTCGCGCGCGTCGCATCGCTATCTGGTGCGCATGGCGCTGACCATGGCGTTCTACCTGATCACGCTCTTCCTCGCCGAACACTTCATCGAGGATCGCGGGGTGGTAGGCTGGCTGGCGGCATTCCTTGCTTTCCTCCCGGGATTGTCCTTCGCCGGTATCATCTGGATATTCGGAGGCTTGATCGTCGAGGAGCAGGACGAGTTCTTTCGCATGCTCTACGTTCGCCAGGGGCTGATCGCGACCGGCATATCCTTCACGCTCGCGGCCGTCTGGGGCTTTCTCGAAACCTATAACATCGTCGAACCCGTCGCCGCGTTCTGGTGGCCGACGATCTGGTGCTTCGGCATCGGCATCGGGGCAATTTCAAACAAGCTGAAATACGGCACCTATGGAGAGATCAGATGATGAAAATGACCATTCAGAGACTTGACTGGTTTCTCCTCCTGCCAGCCAGTGCGGGAATATTGATGATCGCGGAAATCGATCCCCCGCGCGAGGTGCTGGTGGAGGTCGGCCCATGGCTCAAGGGCGCGGTGCTCGTGGGACTGACCGCCTTGTTCAGCTTGCTGGTGGCTGCTGGATCGGCCATCGATCGGCGATGCACGGAGGAATACCTGTTCCAGATCCTCGCCAATGCAGCGCTCGTCAGCATGGCGACCACCATGCTGGTTCACCTCGCCTGGATAATCGCGAAGAAGACTCTTGGCCTGCCCGAACTCGACAGCGACAACATCGTCGGCATTCTGACCCTGGGCTGGGTGATCAGTTATTACTGGTTCCGGCTGCGAGGCATTGCGAAATGAAGAACCGCCTCAAGGTGCTCCGCGCCGAGCGCGACTGGAGCCAGCAGCACCTCGCCGAACAGCTCGGCGTCAGCCGCCAGAGCGTCAATGCGATCGAGACGGGGCGCTACGACCCCTCGCTGCCGCTCGCGTTCAAGATCGCCGACGTGTTCGAACTCGCCATCGAGGAAATATTCGAGCGCGACTAGACCAGCCTATCCGGCGAGCACGTTCGTCGACGCCTCGCTGGTGAAGCTGGCCTTCGCCGCCAGCCGGGTCGAGCGCGTGCGGACGGTATCGAGGAACCGGTACTCGTTCGTCACCCGCTCCCCCGTCAGTTCAAGCAAGCCATAGCCGCGGTGCGACGTATCGCTGAACTTCAGCCGCTCGTTATGCGTCGCAAGCGAGACCGCCAGTCGCCTGGGGTCGGCCGCGCCCAGATAAGCTTCGAGCCCGGGCGAACTGACCGATTGCACCGCGAACTCGACCCCCGCCTTCTCGCCTGCATGCGCAAGCTCGAAAGTCCAGGCATTGTGCGAATCTCCGGCGAGGACGACAAGGTTCGCATCCGCCTCTCGCGCGGCGGCGAGCAACCGCTCGCGCGCCGAGGGGTAGCCGTCCCACGCGTCCATGTTCGAAGGCAGCCCAGCGCGCCCCGCCATCGCTGCTGCGGTGACCCGCTGGCGGATGAAATCCGGCGCATTTGCCGCCAGCGCTTCGACGATATCGGGCGGCGTCATAAGATTGCCCATCACCACCTGCTGGGCGAGAACCTGCCAGACCTTGCCGCTCCCGCGCGACGCCTTGAGCGCATCGGCTAGCCATGCCTCCTGTTTCATGCCGAGCAATGTCCGGTCGGGATCGGCCCAGGCACCGTCACGAAAGGCCGTGAGCGCTGCCACAGCGTCTGCGGCGCTGCCTGCGCCAGACAGAACGCTCGCCAGATTGTATGGCTCCTCGCGCCCTTCCAGTCGCGTATCGAGCCGGATCAGCGTGGCAAGGTCGCCAATCTCGTAGGCGGCATAGGTTTCGTCCGAGACGGGCATCCACTCGCGATAGGCACGCTTGGCCGCCGCCTTGCGCACCTCCCAGTCGCCTTCGGTTTCCGGCTGATGGTTTTGCGCCCCGCCGGTCCAGCTGTCATTCGCGCTCTCGTGATCGTCCCAGATCGCAATCATCGGCAGCGTCTGGTGAATGCGCCTGAGGTCCGGATCGCTGCGATAGGTTGCATAGCGCAGGCGATAATCCGCCAGCGCGACGATTTCGTGCTCGGGCCAGAGCAGGCGCCCGGGCTGTGCTTCGTCTGCCGAAGGATAGGTGCCGCGCCTGTACTCGTAGATATAATCGCCGAGATGCACCGCGAGATCGGCGTCATTCGCCTCTGCCGCGTGCGCATAGGCGTTGAAATAGCCGAAGGCGTAGTTGGAGCATGAGAACACGGCCATGCGGAACGGGTCGGTTCCGCCCGCGGGCAAGGTACGCGTTCGGCCAATTTCCGAGCGCGACCCATCGGGAGCGGTGAAGCGATAATAATACCACCGGTTCGGTTCGAGACCATCGGCCCAGCTCTTCACGCACCAGTCGCTTGTCGGCGCAGCCACTGCGCTGCCTTCTGCCGTGATCGCGCCAAAGTCCTGCTTTTCACTGACTTGCCAGGAGAGCGGGGTTTCCTGCTCTGCGACAAAACGCGTCCACAGCAGCACGCGGTTCTGTCCGGGTTCGCCGCTCGCGACACCGTGCGTGAAGCCACTGCCGAAAGTTCGTGCGATCGCCGGGCTGGCGGCGAGCGCTGCGGTAATCCCGCCAAGCTGGAACAAGCCGCGGCGCGTCAGCGGGGCAGAGGGGCGAAAAGGAGGTTCGGATCCGATCATGACTGTGGGTTAGGCTGCGCCCATGTCGGAAAAATGACAAGCGGGATCGTGTCTCATCGTCACCAGCACCCCTTGCCAGCGCCCACCGCTCACGGGCATGGAGCCGGCATGAACGAGTGCGCATCCGATGTCCGATTCCATGAAATGCCAGATGGCGCCCGCATCGCCTATCGCCACTCCGAAGGCGCGGGGCCGACGCTGGTCTTCCTGCCCGGCTACATGTCCGACATGGACGGCGGCAAGGCGACCGCGCTGTTCGACCGGGCGGGCGAAACGGGCCGCGCCTGCCTGCTGCTCGACTATTCGGGCTGCGGACGGAGCGACGGAGACTTTGCCGACGGCTCGCTAGGGCGCTGGCGCGACGAGGTGCTCGCACTCATCGACGCGCAGGTCGAAGGTGAAGTCATCGTCATCGGCTCCTCGATGGGGGGCTGGCTGATGCTGCTTGTGGGCGAGGCCTTGGGCGATCAGCTTGCGGGCATGGTCGGCATCGCCGCCGCACCCGATTTTTCGGACTGGGGCTTCAGCGAGGAGCAGAAGACGAAACTCAGCGCGGGCGAGACCATTTACGAGGACAATCCTTACGGCCCCGAACCCACGCCGACCCATGCGTTGTTCTGGAATGATGCCGAGCAGAACCGCAAGCTCAGCGGCACCATCGCGATCAATTGCCCTGTCCATCTGCTCCACGGCCAGCGCGACGCCGACGTGCCGTGGGAGATCAGCCTGAAGCTTGCCGAAGCGCTGCGTTCGGACGCGGTAAAGGTGACGCTTGTCAAGGACGGCGACCACCGGCTTTCGCGCGACGGCGACATCGCGCTGCTCCTGCAAACGGTGGAAAGCCTCTGCCTCCAACACGAGACGAACCCATGAATTCTATGGCCCTCATCCTCCCTCTGCTCATGCAGGTCGGACCCGATCCCTCTTCGGGAGCCATTCCCGATTATTCCGCGGAAGTGCAGGACCGCCCTGCCCGCGAAGTCCAGCAAACGCCGAGCGAGCCGGTCGGCGATCGCGTCACTCCGACCTGGCTCGAAGAATGTTTCGAACTGGTCGACAGCGACCCTGCGCGCGCCCATTCGCAGGCGCAAATCCGCCGCGATGCGAGTGAGGGTAACGAGCGCGTGCTCGCCAACCATTGCTTCGGTCTTGCGGCAACGCAGCTCGAACGCTGGGACGAAGCGCGCGCGGCCTTCGTCGCGGCGCGCGACGGTTCCCCTGCGGAAGACCGCGCCTTCCGCGCAAGGGTCGGCGCGATGGCGGGCAATGCCGCCATGCCAACAGGCGACATGACCGGCGCGCTGGCACTGCTCGACCAGGCCGAAAGCGATGCGCGGGCCAGCACCGCGCGCGACATGATCGGACTGGTTGCGGTCGACAAGGCGCGCGTACTGGTCGCGCTCGAACGCGCCGAAGAAGCCGTTCCCCTGCTGGAGGAGGCGACTGCGCTACGCCCCACATCGGGCGAAGCGCCGCTGCTCCTCGCAACGCTGTACCGGCGACAGGACATGCTCGCCGAAGCGCAGGCCGCAATCGATGTCGCACTGGCGCGAGATAGCCAGAACCCCGCGATACCGCTCGAAGCAGGCGTCATCGCGGTGCTGTCAGGACGTGAAGCGGATGCGCGCGCGCAATGGCAGCAGGTGACCGCGCTAGCACCCGACAGCGCGGAGGCCGGTACCGCGCGTGGCTATCTTGCCCAGATCGGAGCGGAGTAAACCGTCGTATGACAAAGTTCTCTGTCCTCGATCTCGTCCCGGTGCGCGAAGGCGGCACGCTGAGCGAAGCATTCGATGCGGCGACAACGCTCGCACAGGCGGCGGAACGCGCTGGTTGCAAGCGCTTCTGGGTTGCCGAACATCACGCGATGGAGGGGATCGCGGGCGGTGCGACATCTGTCGTGCTGGCGCATATCGGCAATGCCACCTCGACCATCCGCATCGGATCGGGCGGGATCATGCTACCCAACCACACCCCATTCCAGATTGCCGAACAGTTCGGCACGCTCGATGCGCTCTTCCCCGGACGAGTCGATCTCGGGCTGGGCCGTGCACCCGGGGCCGGGCCGGAATTGCAGCGCGCACTGCGCAAGGATCTGCATCAGGCCGCCGAGTATTTTCCGCAGGACGTGGTCGAGCTGCGCGCACTGATAACCGGCGATGTCGATCTGCCGATCAAGGCGACACCGGGACTGGGCGCGAAAATCGAGTTCTGGATGCTGGGATCGAGCCTGTTCGGCGCGCAGCTCGCTGCCAGGCTGGGCATGCCCTACGCTTTCGCCGCGCATTTCGCGCCCGATCACCTCGATGCAGCGCTCGAGACCTACCGCCGCGATTTCCAGCCTTCGGAGGCCTGCCCCGCGCCGCACGTCATGGTGGCGATGAATGCCTTTGCGGCGGAAAGCGAAGCAGAAGCGCGCCTGCTCGCATCAAGCCAGCAGCAAAGTTTCGTCCGATTGCGCACCGGCAATCCGGGCAAGCTGCCGCCACCGATCGAGAACTATACCGATACGCTCCCGGCACAGGCGAAAGCGATGCTCGACCATGTCGGCCAGGCGGCCGCTGTCGGGACGCCGGCGCAAGTGCGCGAAAGCATCGCGGCCTTTCTGGAACGAACCAGGGCGGATGAGATTATCCTTGCGGGGGCGACCTATGATCCCGATGCCCGCGTCCGCTCGCTCGAACTGACCATGGAGGTGATCGGCGGCTGAGCTTGCGAACACGGGTGGTCGGGCTTGGGTACCCAGGGACCGAGTGGCGGCCGCTGCGCCGGAAGGGAAGGGCATTTCGGCAGCCACACAAGGGTTATAGAGGGTTGGAAGCCCCAGCGGGCGGCTCGTTGCATTTCCTGCCTTGCCGTAGGGTAAGAGCGAGCGTATCGGCGGCGAATATTACTGCGCGGCAGGAAAAGAATATTGCGCAATGCCCGGGAGAGAGCGGGCGACTGGAGCAGGACGATGGTTTCCAAAGCGGCGGGCAAATCCCGCAAATCCAATGGCAAAACGACCGGGATGTCTGGCAGGACGACGATGAACGACGCCGACCTCAGCAACATGCAGAAACGCCTCGCCAAGCACATGCGCGAATCGATCCTGCCCGGCGACACCGGACTTTCCGGCAAACCGCTGACCGAAGCGGCCCGCTTCGTGCTCGAAACGGCGATGCATCGGGAAGCCGACCGCTCCGCTCTTGCGATGGCCTCGATCAGCGACGAACACCGTTATCTGCGCATCGCCATCGTCAATGACGACATGCCGTTCCTGGTCGACTCGATCGCCTCGACGATCGCCGCAGAAGGCCTCACGATCAATCGGCTGGTTCACCCGATCGTGCCTGTGCGCCGCAACTCCGATGGCGAGCTGACCCATCTCGGCGCTGCCGATTCAAAGGCCGATTGCCGCGAGTCGATGATCTTCGTCGAGGCCGAGCGGGTCGATGCGCGGCAGCGCAAGACGCTCGAGGACAAGCTGCGCCAGACGCTTGGCGATGTCCGCGCAGCGGTGAACGACTGGCACAAGATGCAGACGGCGATGAGCGAGGACATCACGCGCCTCGAAAAGCCCGAGAATATCGCGCTGCTCGAATGGCTCAATTCGGGCATGCTCACCCAGCTTGGCCATCTCACCCGCAACCGCGACGGCAGCCACAACAGCCTGCACGGCGTGTGCCGCAAGAGCGCGCGCCAGTTGCTCGCCGAAAGTTCCTACGAACGCGCCTTCGACTGGTTCGAGCAGGACCAGCCCGACGGCAGCCCGCGAGAGCTTCTCATCGTCAAGGCGAACCGGGTCGCCAATGTTCATCGCCGCGTGCCGCTCGATCTCTTCATCGTGCCGATCCGTGACGAGACGCGCGGCAAGGAGAAGGTCACTGCGCTCTCCATCCATGCCGGTGTCTGGACCTCCGCTGCGCTCGCCAGTCCGCCGCAGAAGGTTCCGCGGCTGCGCAATGCATTGGACCAGCTGACCGAAAAGCTCGGTTTCGACCGGGCCGGCCACGCGGGCAAGGCGCTGGTTCACGCGCTGACCGTCCTGCCGCACGATCTGATGGTCGGGTTCCCTTCGGAAGATATCGCGCGGGTCGCGACCACGATGATGGGTCTCGTCGATCGCCCGCGTCCCCGCCTTGCGCTGGTCGAAGCGCCGCTTGCCCGCCACCTGTTCGCCTTCGTCTGGCTGCCGCGCGACACGCTCTCGACGCAGGTTCGCCTGCAGATCCAGGACCTTCTGACCGAGCCCGAAGGCACCGAACTGCTCGACTGGAGCCTCGAGGTCGAAGGCGGCAATCTCGCCATGATCCGCTTCGTCCTCGACATTCGCGAGACAAAGAAGCCGCATGACGAAGCCGCTCTCGACGAGCGCTTGCAGGACATGCTGCTTGGCTGGGGAGAGGCGGTCGAGAAGCATCTCGCCCAGACCGAGGAACCCTCTCGCGCCGCTGCCATCGCCGCGCGCTATGCCGCCGCATTCCCTGCCGGCTACCGCTCCAACTACGGGGCTGCCGAAGCCGCGCTCGACCTCCACCGTCTGCGGGCGCTGCATGGTGACGAAACGAGCGGCCGCGACGCGCGTCTCTATCGGATCGACACCGACCCGGCAGATCATCTGCGGCTCAAGGTCTACCAGCACAAAGGGGCACTGCCGCTGTCGGACGCGGTGCCTGCGCTGGAGAATTTCGGCTTCAAGGTCCTCTCCGAGATACCCACCAGCCTCGACGAGGGCGAGCTCGGCACGATCCACGATTTCATGCTCGCCCTGCCCGACGGCGAGAATGCAGCGCCGTTGCTCGAACGGGCCGACGCGATCGAACGGGCCATCGCTGCCGTCCTGGTCGGCCGCGCCGAGAACGATCCGTTCAACCGCCTCGTCGTGCAGACCGGCCTGTCAGCATTGCAGGCCGACTGGTTGCGCGCATTCTACCGCTACCTGCGGCAGGCAGGCATGGGCTTCACCATCTACACCGTGGTCGATGCGCTCGCCGCCGCGCCGCAGGTGACCCGCCCGATCATCGAGCTGTTCACCGCTCGTCACGATCCGGCATTCGAGGGTGATCGCGCCGCTGCCGCCAGATCCGCCGAAGATGCGATCAAGCGCGGGCTGGCCAAGGTTGCCGCGATCAACGACGACCGCCTGCTGCGGCTCTATCATGCGCTGATCGGCGCCATCCTGCGCACCAACGTCTTCGCTCCGGCGGCAGAAGAGGCGCTCGCCTTCAAGATCGATTCGAGCCTGGTGCCGAACCTGCCCAAGCCGATCCCCTGGCGGGAAATCTTCGTCTATTCGCGCCGCGTAGAAGGCATTCACCTGCGCGCCGGACCGATCGCGCGCGGGGGCCTCAGGTGGTCCGACCGGCGTGACGATTTCCGCACCGAGATTCTCGGCCTGATGAAGGCGCAGCGGGTCAAGAACGCGGTCATCGTGCCGACCGGCGCGAAGGGCGGCTTCTATCCCAAGCTGCTCCCCAATCCGGCGAAGGATCGCGATGCCTGGGCCGCCGAGGGGCAGGCAAGCTACGAACTCTTCATTCGCACGCTGCTCTCGGTCACCGACAACATCGTCGATGACACGGTGGTGCATCCCGACAGCGTAGTGATCCACGATGGCGAGGATCCCTATTTCGTCGTCGCCGCCGACAAGGGGACGGCGCGCTTTTCCGACGTCGCGAACGCGATTGCCGAGGAAAAGGGCTTCTGGCTCGACGATGCTTTCGCCAGCGGCGGTTCGAACGGGTACGACCACAAGGCGATGGGCATCACCGCGCGCGGGGCCTGGGTCTCGGTGCAGCGCCACTTCCTCGAAATGGGCGTGGACGTGCAGACGGATTCGATCGAAGTCGTCGGTTGCGGCGACATGTCGGGCGACGTCTTCGGCAACGGCATGCTGCTGTCGAAAGCGATCAAGCTGGTCGCCGCTTTCGACCACCGCCACATCTTCATCGATCCCGACCCCGATCCGGCGAAAAGCTGGAAGGAACGCCAGCGCCTCTACGACCTGCCGCGGTCGAGCTGGGAGGATTACGATCCCGAGCTGATCTCCAGGGGCGGCGGCGTGTTTTCGCGCGAATCGAAGCTGATCAAGCTGTCCAAGGCTGCGCGCGAGGCGCTCGGCATCGAGGAGGCGGAACTCGAACCCGAAGCCCTCATCAGCGCTATTTTGTGCGCGCCGGTCGACCTCATCTGGTTCGGCGGCATCGGCACCTACATCAAGGCCGATGCCGAGAATAACGTCCAGGTCGGTGACCCTGCCAATGACGCCCTGCGGGTGAATGCGCAGGACGTTCGCGCCAAGGCGATCGGCGAAGGCGCCAATCTGGGCGTAACCCAGGCCGGGCGCATCGCCTTCGCCACGAAGGGCGGTCGGATCAACACCGACTTCATCGACAATTCGGCTGGCGTCGATTGCTCCGACAACGAAGTGAACATCAAGATCGCGCTGGCGGCTGCCCGGCGCGCGGGGAAGATTTCCGAGAAGAAACGCAACGCCTTGCTCGAGGACATGACCGAGGAAGTCGCGGCGATCGTGCTGGAGAACAACCGGCTTCAGGCACTGGCGCTTTCGATCGCCGAGCGCGGCGGCGCACGCTCTGCGGCCTCGCACATGCGGCTCATCGAAACGCTCGAGGACATGAACGCGCTCGACCGCCGGACCGAGGGGCTGGCGGATAACGAAACGCTGATGCGCCGCGCCAGCGACGGGCATGGCCTGACCCGGCCTGAACTTGCCGTGCTGCTGTCATCGACCAAGCTCGTGCTGCAGGACGCGATCGAGCAGAGCGCGCTGGTCAAGGACGAGGCGCTCGAACCGCTGCTGGTCGGCAGCTTCCCGCAGCCGCTCCAGAAGAAGTTCCGCAAGCAGATCGCGACGCACCGCCTGCGCGATGAGCTGATTGCGACCAAGCTCGCCAATCGCATCGTCAACCGGCTCGGGCTGATCTACCCGTTCGAGCTGGCCGAGGAAGAGGGCGCATCGCTCGACCAGATCGCCTCTGCCTATGTCGCGGTCGAACATCTGCTCGGCATGCGCGAGATCTGGCACGCGATCGAAACCGCGGAGATGCCCGAGGAAGCACGCATCCTGATGCTCGACCGGGCGGCGGCTGCGATGAGCTCGCATATCGCCGACCTCCTGCGGGAAAGCGGCGCGGTGCTCGAACCGAGCAAGCCGATCGCCGATCTCGCAAAGGGCGTCGAAAAGCTCTCGGGTTCTACCGAGAAGCTGCTGTCAGAAGCGGCGCGCAAGCAATCTCAGCGTTTGACCACGCAGTTCGTGGAGGCTGGCGCCCCCGCCGATATCGCGGCGAAGGTCGTGCACCTGTTCGAAATCGACGGTTCGATCGGCCTTGCCGGCCTCGCTCGCAGCAGCGGCACACCGACCGAAACGCTGACCCGGGCCTTCATCGAACTCGGCGAACGCCTGGGTCTCGACTGGGCGCAGCAGACCGCAGAGGGCATGGCCCCCTCCGATCCGTGGGAACGCCTGCTCGTCAACGGGCTGGCGCGCGATTTCCAGCAAATGCGGCTCGACTTCCTCCGCAGGCGCGGGGGCGGCAAGACGGGTCCGCAGGCCGCGGTCGAACGCTGGGCCGGAACGCAGGCCGCAGCGGTGAAGCAGTTCCGCGCGATCATCGGGCGTGCGCAGGCGCATACTCCCGTGGCGCCCGCCATGCTGGCGCAGATCGCCAGCCAGGCGCGCAACCTGCTGGAGCGGTAGAAAACTGGCTGCGCAGTCCCGGACCGCATGGTCCGGGGTGATCGCTAGGCTTGACCTCGCGCCGTTTTCGGTCAACGCACCCCGCCCATGGACGCAGCAGATGTCGTGATCGTGGGAACGGGGCATGGGGGCGCACAAGCCGCCATCGCGTTGAGGCAGCAGGGGCATGAGGGCTCGATCATCATGCTTGGGCGGGACAAGGTGCCGCCTTACGAACGCCCGCCGCTTTCCAAGGAGTATCTCGCTGGCGAAAAGCCGTTCGAGCGGATCATGATCCGTCCGGAGAAATTCTGGCAGGACAAGGATGTCGATCTGCGCCTCGGCTGCGCCGTGGCCGAAGTCGACTGGGCAGCCCATCAGGTCGAGCTGACCGATGGCACGCGGATCGGCTATCGCAAGCTGATCTGGGCCGGCGGCGGCGATCCGCGTCGGCTTTCCTGCCCCGGCGGCAATTTCAGGAACGTGTTCTCGGTACGCGACAAGCGCGATGCCGACGCCATGATGGAAGCGCTCGAAGCGGGCGCGAAACGCGCCGTCGTGATCGGCGGCGGCTACATCGGGCTCGAAGCGGCGGCGGTCCTGCGCAAGCTCGGCTGCGAGGTCACCTTACTCGAAGCCTTGCCGCGCGTGCTGGCGCGCGTCGCGGGCGAGGAATTGAGCGCTTTCTATCAGGACGAGCACCGGCGCCAGGGAGTCGACCTCAGGCTCGAAACCCAGGTCGAGGCGATCGAGGGCGAAGACCGTATCGCCTCCGCGGTGCGCCTCGCCGACGGTGAAGTAATCCCTTGCGACATGGTCGTCGTCGGGATCGGCATCGTGCCCGCCGTCGGCCCGCTGATCGCGGCAGGGGCGGCAGGTTCGAACGGCGTCGATGTCGACGTCTTCTGCCGCACGACGCTCGACGACATTTACGCCATCGGCGACTGTGCCGCGCACGCCAATGATTTTGCCGACAAGGCGGTGATCCGGCTCGAATCGGTCCAGAACGCCAATGACATGGCGAACACGGTCGCGCGCGCGATCATGGGCGACAAACAGCCCTATCACGCGCTGCCGTGGTTCTGGTCGAACCAGTACGATCTCAAGCTGCAGACCGCCGGGCTCTCGCTCGACTATGACCAGACGGTGGTTCGTGGCGATCCGGAAACCCGCAAGTTCACCGTGGTATATCTGAAGGAAGGGCGCCCGATCGCCTTCGACTGCGTCAATACGGTCAAGGATTACGTTCAGGGCCGCAAGCTGCTCGAAAGCGGCGTCGAGCAAGTCGATCTCGAAGCGCTTGCCAATCCCGAAGTTCCGCTCAAGGAACTGCTCTAAGCTGCGAGAGCGCCCATCGGGCGGCCTCGGCCACGACCGGATCGGGATCGCCAAGCAGCGGTTCGACTTGTCCAAGCAGTGACCGGTCGCCGCTATTGCCAGCCGCATAGAGGCAGTTTCGCACGAATCGGTCCCGCCCGATCCGCTTGATCGGAGAGCCGGAGAAGAACTGCCTGAAGCCCGCATCATCCAGCGTGAGCAAGTCAGCGAGGCGCGGGGCTGTCAGCTCGCCGCGCGGCAGAAAGTCGCGATGCGCCTGCGCCGTTTGCGCAAACTTGTTCCAGGGGCATACCGCCAGGCAATCGTCGCAGCCGTAGATGCGGTTGCCCAGCGCCGCGCGAAACTCCTCCGCGATCGGTCCCTTGTGCTCGATCGTGAGGTAGGAGATGCAGCGCCGCGCATCGAGCCGGTAGGGCGCGGGGAAAGCATCGGTCGGGCAGGCCATCTGGCAGGCATTGCAGGATCCGCAGCGATCGTCATGCGGCTCGTCGGGCGCAAAGCGAATGGTCGTGTAGATCGCGCCCAAAAAGAGCCAGCTGCCATGATCCCTGCTAACCAGGTTGGTATGCTTGCCTTGCCAGCCGATTCCCGCCGCCTCTCCCAGCGGCTTTTCCATCACAGGCGCGGTATCGACGAAAACCTTGAGCTCGCTGTCGGGCGCACGTTCCACCAACCAGCGGGCGAGCGCCTTGAGGCGCTTCTTCACCGTGTCATGGTAATCCTTGCCGCGCGCATAGACCGAAATGCGCGCCCGGTCGGGATGCGCTTCCAGCGCGAGCGGATCGTCCGCGGGCGCGTAGCTCATGCCGAGTGCGATGACGCTCTGCGCCTCGGGCCACATGGCATGGGGAGAGCGGCGCACGTCGGCGCGCGCCTCCATCCATTCCATCGTGCCGTGGTTACCCTCTGCCAGCCATTGCTCCAGCCGCTCGGCGCGCAGCGGATCTTCTGCCGCCGGAGCAAAGCCGACCGCGACGAACCCGAGCCGCTTCGCCTCCGCAAGCAGGGCTGTGCGCAATTCATTCGTTGCGGCGGCATTAACCACTCTTGGGGTTGCTCCCGTTTAGCCCTCAAAGTTAACAGGGCGACATGGACATGGCGGTAGGCGATCAGAGCCACACGGGCAATTCCGCAAGCGACGGCGGACGGGCACTCGCAATCGAGGCGCGCGGCCTCGTCAAACGCTTCGACGGGACACTCGCCGTCGATGGCGTGGACATCTCCGTGCCCGAGGGCGCGATCTATGGCGTGCTCGGCCCCAATGGGGCGGGCAAGACCACGACCTTGCGTATGCTGCTCGGCATTATCGACCCGGACGAAGGCGTGCGCCGCGTCTTCGGCCATGACAATCCGCACGATATCGCGCGGCTGATCGGCTATCTGCCCGAGGAGCGCGGGCTCTATCCCGCGATGAAGGCGGTCGACGCGATCGCTTTCATGGGCGCGCTACGCGGACTGTCGCTCGACGAAGGGCGGCGCCGCGGGCGCGAAATGCTCGAACGCCACGATCTCGGCCACGCGGCAGAGCGCACCATCCGCCAGCTGTCGAAAGGCATGGCGCAAACCGTCCAGCTGCTCGGCACGCTGGTTCACGAACCGAAACTGGTCGTGCTCGACGAACCCTTCAGCGGCCTGGACGCGATCAACCAGGGCAAGCTCGAGCGGATGATTCGCCAGCTTGCCGAGGATGGCACGACGGTGATCTTCTCGACCCACGTGATCCACCATGCCGAGCGTTTGTGCGAAGGCGTGGCGATCATCGCCGGGGGCAAGGTGCCCTATGCAGGCTCGGTCGAGGCGGCGCGTGACCGCATCCCCGCGCAGGTCCGCCTCGAGACCCGTGCCCGCACAGGCGCATGGATGGAGGCGCTGCCAAGCGACACCAAGCGCGAGGGCGACTTCTTCTCCTTCCCGCTGCCCGAAAGCGGGATCGAGCCGCTGCTGCGCCAGCTGATCGAAGGCGACGCGGGGATCCTCTCGCTTTCAATCGAGCGCGCAGGTCTGCACGATGCCTTCGTCCATATTGCCGGCGAGGCGGCGGCGCGCGCGCTCGAAGCCGATGCCGCAGGGGAGAGCCGCCGATGATCGAGAATGCCCGCCTCTCGCGCTTGCAAGCTGCGTTCGTGGTCGCCCGGCGCGATTTCCTCGCGATCCTGTTCAGCCGCAGCTTCCTCTTCTTCCTTTTGGGGCCGCTGTTCCCCGCCGTCGTCTTCATGATGTCGGGCGGGCTCGGTGCGGCTGCGAACGAGCGCAAGACCGAAGTCGTCGTCGCCATGCAGATGCCCGCGGCCGATACCGAGGCTTTCCAGTCGGCACATGAGCGGATCGAGGCCGAACTCGGCTATGGCCGCATTCCGCATTTCAAATATTTCGAGCCGACCGACGAAGTCGGACCGATCGACCCCGAGGCGTTGCTGGCCGACAAGAGCGGTCGTTATGGTGCGGCGCTGACCGGCACGCTGGAACAGCCGGTGCTTACCGGTACGCGCGAACGGCTGGGGCAATGGCACGGCCTCATCACCATGCATCTCGCCCTCGCCCGTGACGGCACCGATATTTCCTATCCCCCGCTCGAAACGGTCGTGGCTGAAACGAGCGGCGCGAAAACCAAGAACGAGCGGCAGGATACAGCGCAAATCTCCATGACGCTGCTGTTCCTGCTGATGATGCTGCTCGCCGGCATGGTGCTCTCCAACCTGGTCGAGGAGAAAGCCAACAAGATCATCGAAATCCTCGCCGCAGCGCTGCCGATGGATGCTGTCTTCCTCGGCAAGCTGTTCGCCATGCTCGCGATATCGCTGGTGGGTATCGCCGTATGGGGAAGCCTCGTAGGCCTCGTCATCCTGTTCGCGGGCGACTTCGGCGGCGTCGGCGCCATGCTCAGGGGCATGCCCGAACCCGGCGTCGGATGGCCGCTGTTCTGCTTCCTTTTCGTGCTCAATTTCTCGATGGGCTATCTGCTGATCGGATCGATCTTCCTTTCCATCGGCGCGTTGGCGAGCACGGTGCGCGAGGTGCAGACGCTGTCCATGCCGGTTACCATGTTGCAGCTGTTCATCTTCTTCTTCGCCAGTTTCACGCTGGTCGGTGGCGCGACCGTGCTGGTGACCGCTGCGATCCTCTTCCCGCTGAGCTCCCCCTTCGCGATGACCGCACAGGCAGCCCAGTACGAAGCGATTTGGCCGCACCTCGTCGCCTTCATCTACCAGCTGCTGTGGGTGGCGCTGTTCATCCGCTGGGGCTCCAACCTGTTCCGCAAGCGGGTGATGAAGTCGGGCGATGCGGGCGCGAGGAAACGCCGCCTCTCGATCAGGCGCTTCTTCGGGCGTCCTCCGCCCCAGCCGGCTGAATAAGTCCCTTTTCGCAACCCACTATTGACATCGCTGTCAATAAGGGCAGGATGCGGGATGAAAGAACGTGGCCACCCCAAGAGTCGCGTCGCACGGAGAGAAATATGGCTACCGCCGCAATCGAGCGTCCCAAAGTCCGCACATCCCCTACCGCCTACCAGGCGCTCAAGGATCACTACGATCAGCATCCCGAGGACAAGCTAAACCACCCGCACAAGTGGGACGTGAGCCGCAGCGACATTTACGCCAACAACAACTGGCATGCGATCTTCCGCGAAATGCGTGAAGCGGGGCCCCTTCACTACATCCCCGAAAGTCCGTTCGGCCCATATTGGGCTGTGGTCGGGCACAAGGCGATCCAGCATATCGAGGCGCTGCCCGACATCTTCTCGTCGAGCTGGGAGCATGGCGGGATCACCATTCTCAACCGCCTGACCGAAGAAGAACTGGCCGAGCGCGGGATCGAGGAACGCCGCGAGCTGCCGATGTTCATCGCGATGGACCGGCCCGAACACACCGGCCAGCGCCGGACCGTCGCGCCCAAGTTCACCCCCAGCGGCATGGCCGAGATGGAGGGCGAAATCCGCCAGCGCACCGGCGAACTGCTCGATTCGCTGCCGCGCGGCGAAAAGTTCGACTGGGTCGACAAGGTCTCGATCGAACTGACCACCGGCATGCTTGCGATCCTGTTCGGATTCCCCTGGGAAGACCGCCGCCTGCTGACCTTCTGGTCGGACTGGTCGGGCGATACCGAGCTCGCCACCGTGCGCGACCTCGACGAAGTGCGCTGGGAAATCCTCCAGGAAATGGCGGCCTATTTCCAGTCGCTGTGGGTTGAGCGTACGCAGGACAAGGAGCCGGGCGACGATCTCATCAGCATGATGATCCATTCGGATGCGATGAACCAGATGAGCCCGCAGGAGTTCATGGGCAATCTCATCCTCCTGATCGTCGGCGGTAACGACACGACGCGCAATTCGATGAGCGGCTTTGTCTACCAGCTCGACAAGAACCCCGATCAGCGCGAACTGTTCGAACAGAACCCCGACATCATCCCCAATGCGGTGCAGGAAATGCTCCGCATGCAGACGCCGCTGGCACACATGCGCCGCACCTGCGTCGAGGATACCGAGGTGTTCGGCCAGCAGATCAAGGCAGGCGACAAGGTCGTGCTGTGGTATATCTCGGCCAATCGCGACGAGGAAGTGTTCGAAAATCCGGACAAGCTCGACCTCGCACGCGAGAATGCACGCCGCCACATCGCGTTCGGTTATGGCATCCACCGCTGTGTCGGTGCGCGGCTTGCCGAATTGCAGCTGCGCGTGCTGCTCGAGGAAATGCACAAGCGCCGGATGCGGGTGAACGTCGTTGGCGAGATCGAGCGCGTCCGTGCCAATTTCGTGCATGGGTTCCGCAAGCTGGAAGTCGAAATCGACGAGTTCTGAACGCGCGGATTTCTCCCCAAACGTGAAACCTTTCGCCGGTTCCCTCCGTATCTAGGGGTGAAAGGACTTTTCCATGCGTAGATTCAACGCGAACTCGTTCGACCGGCGCGCCATGCTGGGTACGCTTGGCGCTGGTGCCTCGCTGGTGGTGCTGACCGCCTGCGGTTCCTCGCCAGCGGAGGCGAAGAACTATCCCGTCTCCATGAGCGAAGCGCAATGGCGCAAGAAGCTGACGAAAGAAGAGTTTCGCATCCTGCGCGAAGCGGGCACCGAACGGCCCTATTCCTCGCCGCTCAATGACGAGAAGCGCGCCGGCACTTTCGTCTGTGCGGGTTGCGGCAACCGGCTCTATTCCTCGAAGACCAAATACGACAGCAAGACGGGCTGGCCGAGCTTCTGGGCACCGATCGACAAGGGCGCGGTCGGCACCTCGACCGATTACAAGATCGGCGTTCCGCGCACCGAAGTGCACTGCGCCGATTGCGGCGGGCACTTGGGGCATATCTTCGGTGACGGCCCCGAGCCGACCGGCAAGCGCCACTGCATCAACGGCGTCGCCATGGACTTCGTGCCCGCTTAAACGCCGGGCTTGATTGTCCAGACCTTGAGGCCCGTGTCGCCGGGCATGTCGACCGGCTCGAGCCAGTCGGGGGCGTTCCCGCTTTCGAGCGACGCGGCAAAGCTGTCCGGCTTGTTCGCTGCCAATAGCGCGGTCTCTGCGAGCCCCGGGCAATGCGCGACATAGGACGTCCCACGCTCGGATAGCTGAGCGCGCGCGTTGTCCGGTGAACCCGCGAGGACTTCGATCGTCATGCGAATGGTGCGATCCGCGCGGTGGTGCCCCGTTGCGACTACGCTGTGCGGCGACGCCAGCAAGAGCGATGGGCCGGCGTCGAGCGGCGCGAAGATCTCGCCGCGCGGCAATTGCGAAAGCGCTTCACCGGCACTCGCGATGCGGCAATCGGACACGCGCTGCAATTGCAGCGTTCGCGCCGGAGGGGGCGAACCAGCCTCGGCGCGGTACCCGTTCACAAGCAGGCCGACGCCGAGAGGGACCAGTACAGTCGCCGCCACTACTGCGAGCGCGGGTGATCCGCGCTTCTCTCGGCGAGAATTGCGAGCAGCGCGCAACCACTGGTCGATCTGCCAGGCGAGCGGCGGCGCAGCGAGCGCGCCTGCCACGGCTCCGGCACGCGAAACGAACAGCGCCACGGTCAGCGCGCAGGCGAGCAATGCGGCATATTCGAACCAGAAACGGCCCAGCCAGGCCGTGTGGCGCGATGCCAGGCGGCCAGCCGCGAACAGTCCCAGCAGGCCGGGAAGCGCCACGCCGATGATATCGCTCCAGCTGCGGGTCCACAGCGGCTGACCTTCGGCGACGTTGGCGAGCCAGACCTCAGCGACAAGCGGATCGGTCGCGGCGAAGCCACCGGCGGCGCATTGCGGTGCGGCCCACAACAGCATCCCCGCCCCGCCCGCTGCGAGCACGCCGAAACCACCCATGAGCGTCACCCGCGGCATCGGCTCCAGCCGCTGCAGGACGAGCGCGCCGAGAGCGCCCCAGCAGAACACGCCGATATGCCAGGGGGAAATCGCGTCGCAATAGGGAGCAAGCTCAGACCAGCCGCGTGTCGTGACAAACAGCGCAAGGCTACCCAGCGCGAGTGTGACCATCGCCACGGCGAAGCCCTCGCTATCGCGCCGATTGCAGAGCCAGCGGACAGCAAATACCGCCATGAAGGCGATTGCCATCGGCAGGCCCTCGACCGAGATCGCCAGCCATGCGGCAAGCGCAAGACCGGTGACGAAACCGCCGACCTTGGGCTTGCGCGCCAGCAGTCCGTTGAGTGCAGCGAGCGCGAGCACGATCTGCCAGCCGTGGTGGTCGATCCGCATCGGTCGCAGCTGGCTCAGCACCGGCACCGAGAGCGCCATCGCAAGGCACGTCAGCGTGACCAGCTCGATCCCGAACAGCCGCCAGGCGATCCGTGCGGCCAGAAGAAGCGCGCAATAGAGCGTCAGCAAGGGTACGACGACCAGCGCAATGCTCTCTGCCACACCCGAGCCGAACAGGGGCGTAAGCGCGGCGATCACAAGCAGCAGGGGAATATCGACGAGGCGCGACCAGTGCATCGGCACGCCGCCAGCAGGCGCATCGACGCGGTGCTGGGTCAGGTCGAACCAGCTCTGTCCCGCCAGCAGGTCGCGCACCTGCACCAACCGGAGCGCATCGTCGGGCCCCGGAAACAGCTGGTCCCTGATGAACGGGAAGCCGGTCGCGATCAGAAGAGCCGCGACAAGCACGAAGGCAAGCGAGGCGCGAACCACCATATCGCCCGAGAAGGCCGGACGACGCCGTTCGATGATCGCCGCGCCGCTCATTACCCGTTCGCCTCGACCGGGCGGAAGATCACCAGCGCGCGCAGCGCCCAGGTCAGGCTGAAGCTCGCACCGACAGCGATCAGCTTGGAAAGTTCCGGCGCAAAGCCGATCTCGCGTCCCAGTGCGACCACGGCACCGGTGACCATCAGGCCGAGGAGGCCGCTGGCGATGAACATCGCCTGTTGCCCGAAGCGCGCTGCGCGTTTCGCGCGAACGCCATGCGCGAAGACAAAGCGTGTCGAGAGCAGCCAGTGCAGCTGGATACCGCAGCAATAGCCGAGCACGGCGGCGAGCACTTCGTCCATCCCGCCATAGAGCGCGGTCAGGAACACGCCGATGTCGGTCACCAGCGCGGCAGCACTGACCGCGATGTAGCGCGAGGCCGAAAGCGCCAGCAGGCGCCGAAACGCTTCCTGCATATTCATGGCGCCACCTCTGCGGCGGGCGTCTCGTCGCCCTTCCAGCGCAGCATCAGCCACGGCACGCGGTCGGGCGCGAACTGGCTGCGGTGGTGACGATCGAAATAGGGCGGCATGTGATCGCCGACGATCAGGATGTCGGTCGGCGGGAAGTCTGGCTGGGTGATCTGCTCAATGATGGCAGCGTCGACCGCATCCCAGATCGCGAACTGACGGCAGATCATCGGGAAATCGGCGGCAAGGGCGGGCGAAACGCGCTCGCAATTGTCGACCTCGAGATTGAGTCCCGGCGGGACAGGAAGGTGCGAGTTGAGCGTCAGCCAATAGAGGAATTGCGGTGTGTCCGCTTGCTTGAGCGTGTCGGCCAGCATCGCAGGGACGTCCCGGTCGCACGCGCCGGGGAAGACCCCGCCGCAAGGGCGCGCGCCGCGCTCGACCAGCCCGTCGGCGAAGGTCTGCTCTGCGAAGCCGATATTGGGATACCAGCTCTCGCGCTCGAAAAAATCGCCGGTGAAGGAGTGGAAGGCGCGGGTTTCGTAGCCCTGCCTTGCGAGCTGCGCGGGGAGGCAGCTGTCATCGGCGCCGTCGAGCAATTCATAATAATCGCCCCAGCGGCCGCACATCTCGCGCACTTCGCCCGCGGTGGTCGAATTGTAATAGGTCGTGGTGCCCTGACTCATGTCGAAGCGGTCGGCGAGTGCGCCGGATTTGTAGCGAGTGAACAACAGGCGGCTCATTTCCGGATTGTCGACCGGATCACCGAGCGATTCGACCATGATGAGCATCAGGTGGCGGCGCTGTGCCACGGCGGTGGCATCTGCAAACCCGCTTTTGGCGGTCGCGGATTCGAATGGCGTGCCAGCCGTCGCGGCGCGTTTGTAATGGCCGCGCATCCCCATGCCGAGCGCAGTGTCGATTGCCGCCAGCGAAAGGATCGCGCCGACGGCCAGCAGCAGCATCCTGTTCGAAGTAAAGCCCTGCGGATGGCGCATGCGCCAGATTGCCGCACCCATCAGCAGCGTCACGGCAATGCCGCCTGCGATATATTCGACCGACTGCAGCGGATCGATCTCGACGAAGAACTTCATCGAGCTGATCAGCGAGGTCACGCCGAGATTGAACAGTCCGGCGATGAAGCTGAGCAACGAATAGGCCAGAGCCAGCACGAAGGCCGAGACCTGCACCGAAAGCGGCTTGTCTCGCACGAACAGCCCGATCGCTCCGATGCCGACGATTTCGCCCGCACGCGGCGGTGCGCCAACCAGCCACATGACCGCGAAGCCCGCATTGGCGAGCACCAGCCAGACCAGCGCCCAGTTGCGAAAGGCGTGCCATTCTCCGGGCGCCCTTGCCCCCGGTGTCGGCATCTGCGGCTCGGTCCCGGAGAGCTCGTCCCCGAATGTGGCGACGCTCGCCATGTCAGGCGACCTTGCGCTCGTCGTCGGAGGCAGCCTCGTCCTCGCGGATGCGGCCCGGTACGTCGCGCACGGAATTGAGCGCGGCAGCCTGATCGGCAGTTACCTCGCGGGTCGGGATAGCCTTCTCGGCCCCCTCGTCGCCCGCTTCGTGATATTCGGCATCCTCGTTGACGCACCATGTGTCGTAGAGACGCTCGCCCGCGAGGATGTTCTCGACCGTCAGCATGGCGGTCATCATCGCGTGATCCTGGTTGTTGTAGCGGTGCATCCCGTTGCGCCCGACCAAATGGAGCGAAGGATGCTTCTCGTCCAGTTCGCGCCGCATGGCATCGACATTCGCCTCGTAGGTGTCGTCATAGACCGGATAGGCCTTTTCCTGACGAACCACCGCACCGCTCACGACCCGCGCCGGATCGCACAGGCCGAGGATTTCCATCTCGCGCGTCGCCTGCGCCACCAGATCCTCGTCGGAGGAAGACCACAGGCCGTCCCCTTCGAAGCAGAAATATTCGAGGCCGACGCAGGCCATATCCTCGTCCGGCACCATTTCGGGCGACCAGCTGCGGAAGTTCTGCACGCGGCCGACCTGGACCCGGTCGTCATGGATGTAGATCCAGTTGTCAGGGAAGAGGTCTTCCGATTTCACCATCAGCGCGACGGTTAGGAAGTCGCGATACTTGAGTTCATTCGCCTGCAGCGTCGACTGCGGCAGCGGGTGCAGCCTGCGGGAAAGTTCGCGCATCGGCGCGGAGCTGATCACGTGATCGGCGCGGATCTCGACACGGCCATCGGGACCGTTCGCGCTCATGCGCCAGCCCTCGCCATCGGCGGCGAGCCGGTCGAGCGCGTGACCCATCAGCACCGTGCCCTTGCCGCTGGCGACGATCTTGTCGCGCGCTGCGTCCCACATCATGCCGGGGCCGAGCCGCGGATAGCGGAAGGTTTCCAGCAGGGTTTTCACTTCCTGCCCGTCGTTCGGTTTCCTGTTGAGGCCGAGGCTGCGCTTCAGGCCGTCGGTCACCGCATTCCAGAGCGAAAGGCCCTTGATGCGCTGCGCCGCCCAGTCCGCGCTCATTTCGTCGCACGGCATGCCCCACACCTTCTCGGTATAGGTCTTGAAGAAGATCGAATAGAGCTTGTGGCCGAACTGGTTGGTGGTCCAGTCCTCGAAGCTCTTCACGTCCCTGATCGGAAACAGCTTGTAGCGCAGGTAGCTCAGCATGCAGGCGGTCGAGCGCAGCACGCCGAGATTGCCGAGCGCTTCGAAGGCGCGCAGCGGGTAGGAATAGAACTTGCCCTCGTAATAGATGCGGCTCATCCGCGGACGCTGGATGAAATCGTCGGGCAGGATCTCGTTCCACAGGTCGACGACAGCCGCGCTTTTCGAAAAGAAACGGTGGCCGCCGATGTCGAAGCGGTAGCCTTCGTGTTCGACCGTGCGGCTGATGCCGCCGACATAGGTCGGATCCTTTTCGATAATCGCGACCGTCTTGCCCTGCTTGCTGAGCAGATATCCAGCCGTCAGGCCCGCCGGACCCGCTCCGATGATCGCAACGTCGACCTCGAGCGTGCCATGCGGCTTTTCACGCATTTGGGCAGCGTGTTGTACCATTCAAACCCCCGTTTGCTTTCGCTTGAACGGGACTGAACGAAAATGGTTAGCGGATGGTAAAGATCCCCCCATAATCGG
Organism: Altererythrobacter xiamenensis; assembly: GCF_900177715.1. Classification (GTDB taxonomy): domain Bacteria; phylum Pseudomonadota; class Alphaproteobacteria; order Sphingomonadales; family Sphingomonadaceae; genus Erythrobacter; species Erythrobacter xiamenensis. The sequence goes on from NZ_FXWG01000002.1 coordinate 94,649, forward strand.
AGGGGAATCGCGCAGTCATGCGCGCAGGAGAGCCGGGCATTGCAGGCGTGCGGCGAGCGACGCGAAGTTCTGCAGCGAGAAGGTATCGTCGAACACCAGGCCATATTCGCGGCCCTTGCGCCAGCGAACCTTGGCGCGGATTTCGCCTAGATCGGGCCCTTCGAGCGCGATGGTCTGGTCGATCGAGAGGAGCGCATCGCTTTCGAGCCGCGCGCCCTGCTGCGAAAGGTTGAGGATCGTGCCGGTCTTTCGATCCTGTCTGGTTGCCAGAACTACAGGGAAGCAGATGTGCATCCTCAGTCCGCGCTTGGGGAAACGACCTGTCTCCTTGATGATGGTTTCGAGCTCGACCGGGGCTGCGAACTGGAAGCCGGCCTCGTGGTCATTCTCCCTGACCTTCTTGACCTCAAAAGCCATTCCCGACTGAAGTTCGAGCGTAAACGCGTCGCATGAGGGCAGCCGGTGGAACAGACGCACGCTGATCCCCGTCGCCGAAACGTCGCGAAGGACGCAGACAAACTCGCCCTGTGCGCTTACCAGCTTGGCGGTGCGAATGAGCAAAGCCATCCGCGGAGCAGCCCGTTGTTCCGGACTGTCGGCTTCGCCACTCACTACTGGCGGAAAACTCGCCGCGTCTTCCATCATCCTGCTTGCCCCCGCTGGCATGGTTCGTTCCCAGGTTCTCTAAGTCCATACCCGGCCGTGCCTAACGGAGTGCGAGTAGCCAAATAAGTGTTAGAACGGAGTTAAGCAGACAGCTGACCAGACCAGCGGTGTTCGTGTGCCTGAGCCATTGCTGCACTCTTCCGGACTGGCAGCGAGGTCCGCCTGCCGTGCGGATGGATTATGGTGCGGGTGGCGGGACTCGAACCCGCACGTCCAAAGGACAGGGGATTTTAAGTCCCCGGCGTCTACCATTCCGCCACACCCGCAATGGCGCGCTCCCTAGCTGCCGGAGCGCCAGGCGGCAATCCGCCGCGAGGACGGTCAAATGTCGATAGGCTGAAAAACGTTCGGAGCGAACGCCGTCGCGGAGCGCCTCAATCGTCGTTGAGACGACGGCGCATTTCCTTGCCGGCCTTGAAATAGGGCACGCGCTTGGCCGGAACGTCGACCGTTTCGCCGGTCCGGGGATTGCGCCCCTGACGTGCCTCGCGCTCGCGCGTCGAGAACGCACCGAAGCCGCGCAGCTCCACCCGACCCCCTTCGGCGAGCCGCTCGGCGATCTCGTCGAAGAAGATATCGACCACCTGCTCGATTTCTTCGGCGCGCAATTCCGGATTATCCTTGTGCAAGGATTGCAGAAGTTCGGATCTTATCATCACCACCTCCCGGTCGCCTCGATCCCAAGCGCAACCGTTAATACCGGCCCACCGCCGGCCTTGTTGGCAGAACCGCCCCGACCCGCGGGCAGCCAATGTCGCAGATGCGATGGTGCCAGAGCGCGAATTACATCGCAAGCTGAGTCCGGTAAAATAATTGCGTCAGCGGCCGGCCTTGCAAAATACGGACTTATTCAGCCTTTTCAAGAAGTTGCCCTGGGCTGAGGCCCAGTCGTTTCATTCTGGAACGAATTTCCGGCCATTCTTCCCGCAGAAAAACCTCGCGCTCGCGCTCCCGCAGGCGCTCCGCGGCGCCTTCGACGACATACATGCCGACCCCGCGCTGGACTTCGACCAGCCCATCGTTCTGGAATTGCTGGTAGGCCTTGGCCACGGTCAGCGGGTTGGCACCCTGCTCGCTGGCAAGCGCCCGGACCGAGGGCAACATCTCCCCCTCGGCATAGGATCCTTCGATAATGGCCGCCGCGATCTGGTCGCGCAGCTTCAGGTAAACCGGTCTGTTCTGGCTCATTGCTCATCTTCCCCGAGAAGGCGCTATAGTGCCATAATACAGCGATGCGCGTCAAGTTCCCGCCCCATCCCTCTGACAGGCGCAAGAGTGTGTAGAGACATCATGGCAAGACACGCCGCGAGGCGGTTTCGGCTGCAACTAAAGCTTCACATGCGCGCGCGAACCGTTAGGGTGCGCCGCTTCGGGGAGGGCCCATGCAAACAGGGCCCTGCATGACAATATCCAAGAGGGCTCTATTTAATGGAAAGCCAATCCGTGCCGCATGGCGATTCCGCCGGGACATTCCTCGGCCATCCGAAAGGGCTGTTCGTCCTTTTCTTCGCCGAAATGTGGGAGCGTTTTTCCTATTACGGGATGCGCGCGCTCCTTATCTTCTATCTGACCAAGCACTGGCTGTTCTCTGACAGCGATGCAGGCATCATCTACGGCGCCTATACCGCGCTGGTCTACATCACTCCGGTGGTCGGCGGTTACCTTGCCGACAAATACCTTGGACAGAGAAAGGCGGTGTTGTTCGGCGCCGTGCTGCTGACCCTCGGCCACTTCTTCATGGCGTTCGAGGGTGAACCGGGCGCGGGCACGGAGAACAATCCGATCGTCTATGTCTTCTGGCTGGCGCTGGCGCTGATCATCGTCGGTTCGGGCTTCCTGAAGGCGAACATTTCGGTGATCGTCGGCCAGCTTTACCCGCGCACGGACACCCGTCGCGATGCCGCCTACACCATCTTCTACATGGGGATTAACCTCGGCGCGGCGATCGGTTCGTTGCTGTGCGGTTACATCGGCGAAACCTATGGCTGGGCTTATGGCTTCGGCCTTGCCGGTATCGGCATGCTTGCCGGCCTCGTCGTCTTCGTCTGGGGCAAGCCGCTGCTGCTCGGCCGCGGCGAACCGCCCAAGCCGCTCGCCAAGGGCCGCGAATGGACCATGTATGGCGCTGGCGTTGCAATGGTCGGCATCTGCTGGCTCGCGATCCAGTTCCAGGATCTGGTCGGCTACGTCCTCGGCGGATTCGGCGGCGCGCTGGTCCTGTACGTTCTCTTCACGGCGGTGGTAAAACTGCCGAGTGAAGAGCGTGACCGCATTTTTGCCGCGATGTTCCTGATCCTGACCTCGATCGTCTTCTGGGCGCTGTTCGAGCAGGCGGGCTCCTCGCTCAACCTCTTCACCGATCGCCACGTCGATCGCGGCGGCGTTCCGGCATCGGTCTTCCAGTCGATCAATGCGATCTACATCATCCTGCTGGCACCGGTCTTCGCTGTCGTATGGCAGACGCTGGGTCGTAAGGGCATGGAGCCGAGCGCACCGCTCAAGTTCGGCCTCGGCGTGGTCCAGGTCGGCCTTGGTTTCCTCGTGCTGGTCTGGGGTGCACAGTCGGTCGGCATCAATGCTGCCGTGCCGGTGATCTTCATTTTCCTGATCTACCTGCTCCACACCACTGGCGAGCTGTGTCTGTCGCCGGTTGGCCTTTCGGCGATGAACCGCCTTGCGCCGGCTCATATGGCATCGCTCATCATGGGCACATGGTTCTTCGCTTCGGCGACCGGTAACTTTGCTGCCGGCCTGATTGCCTCGGCTACGGGTGCAGAAGGCGTCGGCGAGGAAGCGGGCAGGGAAATCGTGCTCGACGTTTACTCGACCGTCGGCTGGTACGCGGTCGGCATCGGCGTTGCGGTCATGGTGGTCAGTCCGCTGATCAAGAAGCTGATGCACCTCGACACGCTCCAGGACGACGATGTGGGCGACGATCTGCTCGGCCAGTCCGAAGGTCCGGGCGAACCGCAGGGCGCGGGCATCCACCCGGCAACTCGCCCGAACTGAGCGAAACCGAAAGGAAGGGGCGCGGCACACACCGCGCCCTTTTCATTTGCGACCTACATTTCTTGCCAAGTCTTGAGGAACACGATGATCCGATCGATTCTATTCGCAGGGACGGCCCTCGCGATGTCCGCCTGCACGGCCACAGGTGACGGCGGTTCTTCCGTCGAAAGCGCTTCTGTTGCGCCTGCTGGAGCCGGGTCGGCCTCAGCGCCTTACCCCTCCACCTACGAAGCCTATCCGGGCACTCCGACGGCGCTCGTCGGCGCGACCGTCTTCGACGGCACCGGGCGGCAGTTCGAGAATACCACGGTGCTGTTCAGGGACGGACGGGTTGAAGCGGTGGGAACGGGCCTAGATACCGCGGGCTACACGGTGATCGACGGATCGGGCAAGTTCGTGACACCTGGCGTGATCGATATCCATTCGCACCTTGGCGATTACCCATCGCCCAGCGTCGATGCGCATTCGGATGGCAATGAGGCGACCGATCCGACCACGCCCGATGTCTGGGCCGAGCATTCGGTCTGGCCGCAGGACCCCGGATTCAGCCGCGCGCTCGCCAATGGCGGTGTCACCGCTCTCCAGATCCTGCCGGGCTCTGCCAACCTGATGGGCGGCCGCTCGGTCACGCTCAAGAACGTGCCGGCGCGCACCGTGCAGGGAATGAAGTTCCCCGGCGCGCCATATGGTTTCAAGATGGCTTGCGGGGAAAATCCCAAGCGCGTTTACGGCAATCGCAACCGCACGCCTTCGACACGGATGGGCAATTTCGCGGTCAACCGCCAGACCTGGCTCGATGCGAAAGCCTATGACGGCGAGAAGCGCGACCTTGGCAAGGAAACGCTGCAGGGCGTGCTCGCAGGCGAAATCCTCGTCCACAACCACTGCTACCGCGCCGACGAGATGGCGCTCGTCATGGATATGGCCAAGGAGATGGGATACCGCGTCTCCGCCTTCCACCACGCGGTCGAAAGCTACAAGATCGGCGACCTGCTGCGCGAGAATGACGTGTGTAGCGCAATCTGGGCCGACTGGTACGGCTTCAAGATGGAAAGCTATGACGGCATTCCGGAAAATGGCGCACTGCTGCAGCAGGCTGGTGCATGCGTCGTGATCCATTCCGACAGCGACCAGGGCATCCAGCGGCTCAATCAGGAAGCGGCAAAGGCACAGGCGGCGGGCCGCCGCATGGGCATCGACATTCCCGATGGTGAAGTCGTCCGCTGGTTCACGCTGAACGCCGCCAAGGCAATGGGCATCGATGCGATGACCGGCAGCCTGGAGCCGGGCAAGATGGCCGATGTCGTCTTGTGGAACGGCGATCCGCTGTCAGTCTATTCACGCCCCGAGAAGGTCTGGATCGATGGCGCGTTGATGTTCGATTCCGCCGATCCCAAGCGGCGTCCGGTGAGCGATTTCGAGCTTGGCCAGCCCGGTGAAGGAGATGTGAAATGAAGCGCGCGCTGAAACTTGCAGTCTCCGCTTTCGCCCTCATGGCTGTGCCTGCGGCGGCGCAGAATGTCGCCATCACCAACGCCACCGTCGCGACCGGTGACGGAAGCGAGCCGATCGAAGGTGCGACGGTCGTCGTGCGAGGCGGCAAGGTTGTCGCAGCCGGCACCGGTGTGACCGTTCCGGCGGGTATGCAGACAATCGACGGCAGCGGCCTCTGGGTCACCCCCGGCCTCGTCGCGGCGGTCACCGATCTGGGCCTGTGGGACGTCGGCGCTGTCAGCGAGAGCAATGACATCTCCGCAAGCGATGCGCGCTTCAGCGCTGCGCTCGATGTCGCTCCCGCGATCAATCCCGAGAGCCAGCATATCAAGCTCGGGCGCGCGAACGGGATTACCCGCGCTGCAGTCACCGGCAACCCCTCGGGCGCGATCTTCAGCGGTCAGGGAGCCGTGATCGACCTCGGGGCAGACGGCGACGCGATAACGCGCGCCCGCGCCTTTCAGTCCGTCACGCTGTCCGAACGCGGAGCGCGCATTGCAGGGGGCAGCCGCACGGCTAGTCATGCCGAGCTGCGCAACGCCCTGCGGGAGGCGAGCGACTTCGCAGCCGGTCGCTGGAGCGGCGAGGACAACCTTCTGACCCGTGCCGATGCCGAGGCGCTTGCCCCGGTCGTGGCCGGCGAGCAAAAGCTTTTCGTCCATGCCCACCGGACCTCGGACTTGCGTGCAGTGCTCGGGCTCACCCGGGAATTTCCGCGGCTCGACATCGTGCTGGTCGGCGCAACCGAGGGGTGGCGCGTGGCTGAGGAGATCGCCGCAGCAGGCGTACCGGTGATTGCCGAGAGTCTGCAGGACCTGCCCGACCGCTTCGAGCAATTGGCCGCCACCCAGAACAACATCGGACGGATGCGCGCAGCTGGCGTGAATGTCTCGGTCGATGCCTCCACGATCGAGAACGTGCATCACCTCACGCAGCATGCCGGCAACCTCGTTGCGCTTTCGCGTGTGCCGCGCGCTACCGGTCTGAGCTGGGGCGAGGCGCTGGCGTCGATCACGTCGCGCCCTGCGGAAGCGATCGGGATGGGCGGCAGGATCGGAGTGCTGAAGTCGGGCGCTGCAGGTGATCTAGTCCTTTGGAATGGCGATCCGCTCGAGCTCTCCTCGACACCCGTGAGGGTTTTCATCGATGGAATCGAACAGCCGCTCGACAGCCATCAGAGCCGCCTGCGGGAGCGCTATCGCGATCTCGATGAAGGTGATTTGCCCAAGGCCTACGACTGGTAAAACAGGCTCTCTGCGATTTTGGGTTGCAATCTGCAACTTAGTGTGGTTTTCTCCGACCAAGGGAGAAGGCCATGCCGGATGTACTTGCAGAACTTATCGCGGCGAATGTGACTTTCGTCGGCACCCATTTTGCCATGTCGCATCCGCTACGGGCGCCGATGGTGCGGTTGTTCGGCGAAAAGCTGTTCCCCGCGATTTATTCGATCGTGAGTGCGGCTGCGCTCGCCTGGATTTACTTCGCCTTCAAGGCCATGCCCTCCGCCGATCTCGGCGGAAGCGGGACCATCGGTTGGGTGCTCGCGACACTGCTGATGATCCCTGCCATGATCCTTCTCGCGGGGTCCTTTGCAGGCAACCCGGCTCTGCCCCACCCCGGCGCCGAAAAGCAGGCTCATGCCGAACCCAAGGGCGTGTTCAAGGTGACGCGCCATCCGATGATGTGGGCCTTCGGCCTCTGGGCGCTATCGCATATGCTGCTGTTCTGGAGCACGCGCACCATGATCACCGCCGGATCGATGGGCTTTCTCGCCCTGGTCGGTGCGCATATGCAGGACCTCAAGAAGCGCGTGCTGATGGGCGACGCGTGGTACGCCTGGGAATCGAAAACGAGTTACTGGCCGCGGCTTGGAGCGATCTTTTCGATTGGCTGGCTGTGGTGGGCGATCGGTATCGCCCTGTGGCTCGCCTTGAGTTGGGCGCATATCCCGGCCGACGGCATACCGGCAGGTGTCTTCCGCTGGATCGGCTAACCCGGACTAAACGCCTTTGAAATCGGCGGCGCGTTTTTCGAGCAGCGCGTCGATCCCTTCCATGTGATCGTCGGTCAGGTGCATCAGCGCCTGTGTGTTCGCCGCCATTTCCAGCGCCGTATCGTAGGTGACCGAGCGGCCCTGCCGCATCAGGTTCTTGGCATGGCGAAGGGCATGCGGCGGCATGGCGGCGATCTTCTTCGCTAGACTCTGCGCTTCGTCCATCAGGCTATCGCCATCGACCACGCGGCTAACGAGGCCCCAGTCGAGCGCCGTCTGCGCATCGATCACATCGCCGGTATAGAACAGCTCCGCCGCGCGCGCCTCGCCGATGATCCGCGGGAGGATCCATGTGCCGCCGTCGCCGGGGATGATGCCGAGCTTGAGGAAAGTGACGCCGAACTTCGCTCGGTCGCTGGAAATGCGGATATCGCCGAGGCAGGCGAGGTCGCAGCCGAGCCCTATGGCCGGGCCATTCACTGCGGCGATCAGCGGAACGCGCAAGCCGTATAGCGCGCGCAGCACCTTGTGGATGTTGTTGCGATAGCCGTCGGAAATCTCGGGCGCGGTACCGCCGAAGGTGCCGGTCCGCTCCTTCATCGCCTTAATGTCACCGCCGGCGCTGAACGCGCGCCCGGCGCCGGTCAGGATGACGCAGCGCACGCCCAAGTCGGCATTGATCGCATCGCACGCCTCGGCAAAGGCGTCGCCGTCGCCTTTCGCTCCCAAAGGATTCATCGTGTCGGGACGGTCGAGCGTCAGCGTGGTGACGTGTTCAGCGGCTTCGATCTTCAGCAAGGACATGGCGTTGTCTCCTCTCTCCGCTGCCCATGCCAGCCTTGCAGCGGCACGTCACCCCAATCCGGCGGTTTCGACGATGACCCAGATCCCGATGGCGAGGAAGAGCAGTGCAGCGATGGTGCGCATCAGGCCGAGCGACAGGCGCTCCACCAGCCGGTGGCCGAGAAATACGGCAGGGACATTGGCGATCATCATGCCAAGCGTGGTGCCGATGGTGACGAGCACGACATCCTGAAATTGCGCGGCGAGAGCGATGGTCGCCACTTGCGTCTTGTCGCCAATTTCGACGAGGAAGAACGCAATCGTCGTGGTCAGGAACGCGCCGAAACGCGGAGTTTTCTGCTCCTCGTCGTCGAGCTTGTCGGGCACGAGCGTCCATGCCGCCATCGCGATAAAGCTTAAGCCGACCGCGTAGCGAAACCACTCACCTTCGAGCAGGTTGGCGACAGACTGCCCAACCAGGGCCGCGATGCCGTGATTGGCCAGCGTTGCCACCAGGATGCCGAGTATGATCGGCACAGGCTTGCGGAAACGCGCGGCCAGGACAATCGCCAGTAGCATCGTCTTGTCGCCAATCTCGGCCAAGGCAACGACTGCTGTAGAGGTGATGACGGCTTCCAAGCGATACTCCAGATATGGGGAAACATTAGGGGGAGGACAGCGTAGATATCTACATGGATGCATTCACGCCGGAAACGATGAGTTGGGAAGTCGCAGGAATGCGGCTGTTTTTCGCAACTCTTCTTCCACTAATGATCGGGCTGGAGCGCTTTCTGCGCCGCAAGCCGATCGATTTCCGCCCCTTCGTCATCATCTCCGTCGGCGCATGCGGACTGGTCATGGCATCGATCGAGATGCTGCAATCCGTCACCGACTCCAACTCGAATATCGACCCGACGCGCGTCATCGAAGGGGTCATTACCGGCATTGGCTTCCTCGGTGCAGGGGCGATGTTCCGTCAGGGTAACTTTGTCCAGGGTGCAGGCTCGGCCGCCTCGATCTGGGTGGCAGGAGCGATCGGGCTGACCTGCGGCATGGGCGAAATCTGGCTGGGCATCGCGATATCGCTGATCGTGCTCATCCTGCTGATTGCCAGCGGGCCCTTTACGTCGAAATGGGACCCCGACGCGCACGCGACCAAGGATGATAGCGACTCAGGCCAATAAACCTTACCGCCTGTTTTCAGGCCCGCGCCTCTTCGACACCTGCCGAATTATGCCGCAGCGCCTTGAGCACCGTATCGACGATGTGCGGGGCGTTGAGGCCCGCCTCGTCATACTGCTTGTCCGGCGAGTCCTGATCCTGGAAAACATCGGGCAGGCGCATGGTGCGAATTTTCAGACCGTTGTCGGTCAGGCCCTCGTCCGAAGCGAAGGTAAGGACATGGGCGCCGAGGCCGCCAACCGCGCCTTCTTCCACCGTCACCACAACCTCGTGAGTCTTCATCAGGCGTTCGATCAGATCGGTGTCGAGCGGCTTGGCGAAGCGCATGTCGGCCACTGTCGTCGATAGCCCCTTGGCCTCAAGCTGGTCGGCTGCCTTCAATGCTTCGGCGAGACGCGCACCCAGCGAGAGGATCGCGACCTTGCTGCCTTCGCGAACCACGCGCCCCTTGCCGATTTCGAGTTTCTGCGGGGTTTCGGGCAGTTCCACGCCGACGCCGTTGCCGCGCGGATAGCGGAACGCGATCGGTCCCTCGTCATGTTCTGCGGCGGTATAGGTCATGTGGACCAGTTCCGCCTCGTCGGCGGCGGCCATCACGACGAAATTGGGCAGCGTCGCGAGATAGGTGATGTCGAAACTGCCGGCATGCGTCGAGCCGTCGGCCCCGACCAGCCCGGCGCGGTCGATCGCAAAGCGAACCGGCAGATTCTGGATCGCGACATCGTGAACGACCTGGTCGTAGGCGCGCTGCAGGAAGGTGGAATAGATTGCGGCAAAGGGCCGCATGCCCTGCGCAGCGAGCCCGGCTGCAAAAGTGACGCCGTGCTGTTCGGCGATACCGACATCGAAGGCGCGCTCGGGATGGGCCTTGGCAAAGCGGTCAACGCCCGTGCCGCTCGGCATTGCTGCCGTGATCGCGCAAATGCGCCTGTCCGTGTCGGCCAGCTTGGCGAGCGTGTCGCCGAAAACATTCTGATACGCGGGGGGACCGCTCGCGCTTTTCGCTTTCTCTCCGGTCACCACATCGAACTTGGGCACGCCATGGTATTTGTCGGCGCTGTTTTCGGCTGGGGCATAACCCTTGCCCTTGGTCGTCACGACATGGATCAGGACCGGGCCTTCCTCGGCGTCGCGAACATTCTCGAGGACCGGGATGAGGTGGTCGAGGTTGTGGCCGTCGATCGGGCCGACATAATAGAAGCCCAGCTCTTCGAACAGCGTCCCGCCGGTCACCATACCGCGGGTGTATTCCTCGGCCTTGTCGAGCGCCTTGTGCACCCGGCGCGACAGCTTGGAGGTCACCTTCGAGGCAAGGCTCCTGAGGCCGAGATATTCGCTCGAGGAGACGGTGCGCGCGAGATAGGCCGAAAGCCCGCCCACAGGCGGCGCGATCGACATGTCGTTATCGTTGAGGATCACGACAAGCCGATTGCCTGCCTGTTCGGCATTGTTCATTGCCTCGTAGGCCATGCCCGCACTCATCGCGCCGTCGCCGATCACCGCGATACCGCGACCCGGCTTGTCGTTGAGCTTGTTGGCGACGGCAAATCCAAGCGCGGCGGAGATTGAGGTCGAGCTATGGGCCGCACCAAAGGGATCGTATTCGCTCTCGCTGCGCTTGGTAAAGCCAGATAGCCCGCCACCCTGGCGCAGGGTGCGGATGCGGTCGCGGCGGCCGGTAAGGATCTTGTGCGGATAGCACTGGTGCCCGACGTCCCACACCAGCTTGTCGTCCGGCGTGTTGAAGACATAGTGGATTGCAACCGTGAGTTCGACCACGCCAAGGCCGGAACCGAGATGTCCGCCAGAGGTGCTGACCGCGTCGATCATTTCGGCGCGCAATTCGTCGGAAAGCTGGCGCAGCTGTGATTTATCAAGCCCGCGCAGATCGTCGGGTGTGCCGACTGTGTCCAGCAGCGGGGTCTTGGGAGGAGACTGACTCATGGGATCAGGCCCTTACACGCGAATTGAGAGACTGTCGATGAACCAGCCATCGATGAAAATACACGGCTGGCCGCCAAAAAACGCTGGTCGAGCGTCATGCGCAAGCCTTGCAAAGGCCGCGAATCTCTATCACCGGGCGTTCCGGCTTGAAGTCGCGCTCCTTGGCGATTGCACGCACCTTTCGGCTGACATCGTCATTGTCGACATGGGTCGCTTCTCCGCACAGGTCGCAGACCAGAAAGATGCAGTCATGCTCGCAGCCCGGGTGGGTGTTGGCGAGGAATGCATTGGCGCTCTCGACCCGCATGGCGAGATTGTTCGCCACGAACAGGTCGAGGATGCGGTAGACGCTGTTGGGCGCAACCCGCTTGCCGCGAGCCGCCGATAGATTGTCGGCAATGTCGTAGGCAGACACCGGGCGATCATGCCTAGCGAGTTCGGTGAATACGCTTTCGCGCATGTCGGTCCATTGCTCACCCGCTTCGGTCAGCGATTCCTGCGCCGCCTCGACGAGATTCTTGCCCGAATGCTCGTGGTGCGAATGATCGTGGTGTGCTTCTGCGTGCTTGGCCATCGGACCCATATAGGGCGGAACCGCCTGGAGCGCTACTTATGGTCGCGCAGGTAGCTGGCGCGGTAATGTTCGGGGAAGAAGCGCTGGAGAGCAGCGACCTTCGGCTTGTCCCACCGCTGGATATATCCGTGACGCGGGTTCTTCGCCATGAAGTCCTGATGATAGCCCTCTGCCGGGTAGAACTTGCGGTACTTCTCTATCTCCGTGACGATCGGACGGTCCCACTTTCCACTCTTCTGCATCTGGTCGAGATAGGCGCTGGCGACCGCGCGCTGTTCTGCGCTCATCGGGACGAGCGCGGCGCGATATTGCGAGCCGACATCGGGGCCCTGCCGGTTCTTCAGCGTGGGGTCGGCGACGACCGAGAAGAAGATCTGCAGCAGTTCGTCATAGCGCACGATCTTGGGGTCGTAGACGACCCTGACCGCTTCGGCATGGCCGGTGACGCCGGAGTTGGTCGCCTTGTAATTGGCGGTCGCGGCATTGCCGCCATGATAGCCAGATACGGCGCGCTTCACGCCCTTGGTGTGACTGAATACGCCCTCAACACCCCAGAAACAGCCCCCCGCAAAGACGGCGACCTTGAGGCCTCCCGTTTCCTTGGCAATGCGCGCAGGAGCGGGCGCTTCGAAATAGCTTTCGGCAGCAGCGGCAGGCTGCTGGCACCCGGCGAGCGCCAGCCCGAGGGCAGCAGCAATAGGGAAAAGGGGTTTCATATTGTCTCCTCAGTCGGAGACGCGTTCAGCCTGATCGGTAGCGGCATAGGCTTCGCTCGAGAACTCGGCGCGCCAATCCTGCGCCGTCATCGCACCCACCGCAAGTGCGCCCAGCGCGAAGCCGATGCCGAAATTGCGATAAAGGTCGGGTTTGAAAATGCCCATGGCGAAACTCTCGATACAATCTTTCTGTGTTGAGCCCTGTATAAGGGCCACCGCTTAGCGATTGGTGAACGCGCCGGTTGTCATGTATTCATTCGGTGCGTCGTCACCAGAAGTTACGCGAGTGCCAACAGAATAGATGCGTTCTTGTTGGCCTAGCTAGCGGATGTGATCCGGGCCGCGATCAGCGCGCCGCAAGCCCGACCGGGTGCACGCAGCCGCCCTGAAGCGTAGCGAAAGGAATTGCGGCGAGGACGCTCACGCGGATGGGTGAGCATGATGAATCAATGCCGGAAATGCCGCATCCCGGTGAAGACCATCGCGAGGCCTGCCTTGTTGGCCGCTTCGATCACTTCATCGTCGCGGATCGAACCGCCCGGCTGGATCACCGCCGTCGCGCCCGCTTCCGCCGCCGCGAGCAGGCCATCGGCAAAGGGAAAGAAAGCATCGGAAGCGACTGCGCTGCCGATCGCCTTGCTTTCGGCCCAGCCGTATTTCTCGGCCGCTTCGGCAGCCTTCATCGCGGCAATGCGCGAGCTGTCGCGGCGGTTCATCTGGCCCGCACCGATGCCGGCGGTCGCGCCGCCATTGGCATAAACGATCGCGTTCGATTTGACGTGGCGCGCAACCGTCCAGGCGAACAGGCAATCCTTGAGTTCCCGCTCTGTCGGCTCGCGTTCGGTCACTACCTTGAGATCGGATTCGGTGATCGCGCCATTGTCGCGCGTCTGCACCAGCAGTCCGCCGGTGATCGGCTTGATCGCGAGGCCGCCGCGACGCGGTTCGGGCAGTTCGCCCACGGTCAGCAACCGCAGGTTCTTCTTCTTCGCGAAGATCTCGCGCGCTTCGTCGGTGACGCTTGGCGCAATCACGACCTCGCTGAAGATCTTGGCAATCTCTTCCGCCGTCGCGCCGTCGAGCTCGGTATTGACCGCGACGATCCCGCCGAAGGCCGACACGCTGTCGCACTGCAGCGCAGCTTCCCAGGCATCGACCAGCGAGCCTGCCTGCGCCACACCGCAAGGGTTGGCGTGCTTGACGATCACGACCGCTGGCTCGCCGTCCTTGAACTCGGCACAGAGTTCGAGAGCGGCGTCGGCGTCGTTATAATTGTTGTAACTGAGCTCCTTGCCTTGCAATTGCTCGGCCTGCGCAATGCCGCGCGCATGCGGACCGACCGGCGTATAGAGCGCGGCCATCTGGTGCGGATTCTCGCCATAGCGCAGCGGCACCGGGTTCTTGCCGTTCACCGCCAGCATGTCGGGGAACATCTGCTGCTGGTCGGCAAAAGCAAACCATTGGCTGATCATCGAATCATAGGCGGCGGTGGCGGCAAAAGCCTTGGCCGCGCATTTCTTGCGAAAATCGATGCCGGTCGCGCCGTTCTTCTCTTCCAGCTCACCGATCAGCGTGTCGTAATCCGCAGGGTCGGTGACGATCGTCACATAGGCGTGGTTCTTGGCCGAGCTGCGCACCATCGACGGACCGCCGATGTCGATATTCTCGATGATCTCGTCGCGTTCGGCGCCCTTCGCCACGGTCGCTTCGAAGGGATAGAGATTGACTACGACGAGGTCGATCGCGCCGATTTCGTGTTCGGACATGGCCGCAGCATGTTCGGCATTGTCCCGCACCGCGAGCAGTCCGCCGTGCACCTTGGGGTGGAGCGTCTTGACCCGCCCGTCCATCATTTCGGGAAAGCCGGTCAGTTCGGAAATGTCCTTTACCGTCAGACCCGCATCGCGCAGCGCCTTGGCCGTCCCGCCGGTCGAAACCAGCTCGACATCGCGCGCAGCCAGCGCCTTGCCCAGATCCACCAAACCGCTCTTGTCGGACACCGAGAGCAGCGCCCGCTTGATTACCACATCCGTCACGTCGGAAATTATCCCATTTTCTTGAGCAGCCAGGAGAATTGTCCCCCGCTGCGAGATGTCATGCCCTGGATCACCAGTTGCTCGATCGGGCGTGGGCGGCCTCCGCCGCTGACCCAGAGGCTCTCCTCTAGACCAAGCGTGGCCCCGCTGTCATCGCCTCCAATTCGGAATTGCCAGAGCGACCCGTCGGGAAGCAACAGGCTCGCGCCGCGCTTGTCCTCGGCGAGCCGCGCCTCGACATGCGGACCTAGGTGGAAGCGGATGGCAAAGTCGATCTTGCCGCGTTTGCCCTTGCTGTTGCGGGGGAGGAGAATGTCCTCGCCGCGCAATTCCTCGCCGTCGCCGCGCAGCATAAGGATGCGGCGGTGGGTCAGGCCATAGCGTGCTGCATAGCCATCGTGACTCGCTTCGATCCGGGTAGCTTCGCCGCCCTTCTGGCGCATCACGCGGCGTTCGACCTCGACCTGCTCGGCACCCTTGCCCAGCGCGCCGTTGATCAGCACGGCGGTCGAGTTGGCATTGTCGAGGATCAGCGTCGAGTGCGCTGCGGTTGCGCGCAGGCCTTGCTCGATCCGGGCCGGAACCTGTCCGCCGGCAAGTGCTGCGCCGCCGCAATTGACTATCAGCCGGTGCGCGCCATCCGACACCTCGATGGCGAGCGTCGAAGCGCAGCCGAAACGCGCCTGGCGCGGCTTGGGCGGTGGCGCGGCATCCATCTGAACGACGGTGTTGCCGCCGGTGAGCCGCTGGAAGCCCCAGTGGCGAATATCCTTCAAGGGCCGCGTCCGCACACCGCTTGCTTCGATCAGCGCGGCAACGCGATCGGCGCGGGTCGCACCGCCGCCCTGCCAGCTGCCCAGCCCGCCATCGCCATGGCGCAGCGCCAGCAGCGGCGGCACCAGGAGCTCGAGCATCACTTGCAGCGCATCGGGGAAATCGCGATCGACCGCCTGATAACAGGCGCGCAGATCGGTCAGCAGCGCAATCGCATCCATCTGCGCCAGCGGACTGCGCGACAGCACGCCGCCATCCTCGGCAACGAACTCGCCCAGCGCCTTCACCAGCCCCGCCTCGCCATGCAGGCGGCGCGGCTTGCCATCGGGCAGCAGCAGACCGGCAGCGGTAACGGCGACCCAGCCAGCGACTGCACCGAACTGGTCCTCGGCACGCCCGGCCTTGCGGTCGAGCCAGCGCGCGGTGTCCTCGATCGCCGTGAGCATGCGCGTGCGCAGCTTCGGGTCCAGTCCCGAAAGAACCAAAGGCGCATGGGTCAGCCATGCAAGCAGGCGCTGACCGACATATTCGACCTTCCATGCCGCGCATTTGCCCGGCTCCGGATTGGCGTCGAGCCATGCCTTCGAAATCCGCTCCGCCGTCGCGACGCACTGCTCGCGCGGAGCAGAAGCTGCGAGATCGCGCAGCCACGAAAAGCCGTGAATGACCCGTTCGAATGGCGGGCTCATGCGCGAGGAGCTTTCGAATTCGACTTGACCGATGGGGGCCTTTGCGCCGTGGATCAGGAAATGTCCGGCGCGAAGGGCGACCCCCGCCGTACGGTCGCCGATCAGCGGGCTGTCGACAGTCGCCAGAAGCCGCGTCTTGGCAGGCTTGCGGAATGGTGCGGCGAGGGCAGAACCCGGAATGCCCATGCGGTAGGCGAGGCGGATGAGCCGTTCGCCTGCGCCCGCGGAGGGCGGCACGAAATCACTGAGAACGAGCGCGCGCGATGCGTCGAGCGGTTCGGAACCGTCAGCGTCAGCACCATTGGGGCCGACGGCCACCTGCACGACCGGCTGTTCGCCTCCGCGATCGAGCGGAAATGCACTCGCGCCGCTGTCGTGATCGGTCTGGTTGTCGGCGTTCTCCTTCAGGGTCGCGTCGTCGGAGAACAGGGCGTCCATCATCCGGCTCCTTTCAAAGCGGAAATATTGGCGGCGTATTGTTCTGGCCCGCCTTTGAATGTGGCCGATCCCGCGACAAGTACGTCGGCGCCCGCTTCGACGCATAGCTTCGCGGTTTCGGGGTTTACTCCGCCGTCGACCTCGAGATGGATGTCGCGCCCGTTAGCGTCGATCATGTCTCGAATCGTGCGGATCTTGTCGAGTTGCGAGTGAATAAAACTCTGCCCGCCAAAGCCGGGGTTCACGCTCATCACCAGAACCAGGTCGATATCGTCGATCAGGTAATCGAGCGCTTCGACCGGTGTTCCGGGATTGAGCGAGACACCCGCCTTCTTGCCCAAGGCCTTGATCGCCTGCACCGTGCGGTGGGCATGCGGTCCGGCCTCGGGGTGAATGGTGATGATGTCGGCGCCCGCCTCGGCAAACTCTTCAAGATAGCGGTCGACCGGCGAAATCATCAGATGGACGTCGAACGTCTTCTGGCTATGCGGCCTCAGGGCCTTCACCACCATCGGCCCGATGGTGAGGTTGGGCACATAGTGGCCGTCCATGACATCGACGTGGATCCAGTCGGCACCCGCCTCGTCCACCGCGCGCACTTCCTCGCCCAGCCTGGCAAAATCGGCCGAAAGGATCGAGGGAGAGATAAGAGGTGTCGCCATGGTGGGGCCCGACGGAAAATACTTATGTTGCGCTAGCTAACGGCCTAGGTATGCGCGGGGCTTGCCACAAGCGGTCTTGGCGCCCTTTTCCCCAAGCGGTACGCGGCGTTGCGCGCTTATGCACAGCAAGCTTGTAAATTTCCCGGCTGAACACCGGCAAAGAGTGCAATTCAGCCGTAATTCAGACCTGTTACGGCAGATGGAGGCCAACTTGCCCGAAGACGTTTGCGGTGAAGATCTGCACAGGGCATCAAGCTGATTTTTGGATTGATCATATGACACCGAATGCGACCCTCGGATGGAAGAACCTTGGATGGGCCGGAGCCGCGCTTGCCGCGGGCACAATGGCTTTTTCGGTTCCGACCGCCGCGCAGACCTATCGAGAGCAGATCGGCAACGACATGAGCAAATGCGCCCCCGGCGCCGGGCCTGCCGTTCGCGTGACGATCAACGGGGTAAAGAACTCCTCGGGCAGGATCCGCGTACAAAGCTACCGCGGAACCGCCTCCGACTGGCTTGAAAAGGGCAAGTGGATCTACCGCATCGAAGCGCCGGCACGCGCCGGGCGGATGACGTTCTGCATGCCCGTCCCGTCGAGCGGGACCTATGGCATCGCGGTGCGTCACGACGTCAACGGCAATGGCAAGACCGAGATTTCGGAAGATGGCGGGGGCATGTCGAACAATCCCTCGATCAACATCTTCAACCTCGGCAAGCCGAGCTACAAGAAGACCGCCTTCGCCGTGAACGGCGGGGTCAAGTCGATCGCGATCCAGATGAAATATATGTGAGGCATCTGAGGTGGCGGGCGAGCGGCACTAGCCGGCTCTTTTGCGCTTCTCTCGCCAGAGCGAAAACAGGACACCCGGTGCCGCGAGGACCGGGTGTTTTTCGCGAAAGGGCGTCACCTCGACCGGCACGCCGGTATGGCGCTCGATCTTCCATGCAGCATAGCGCGCTGCGCCTTCGAAGGTCGTGCTCGCCTTGACCAGCCGCGTGACATTGAGCGGTTTGCCCATACGGCGGCGGCGCTTCCACCAGTTGATGATCCTGCGCTTCTCGCTCGGCTCCATCGTCGGAGTGAGTACGGCTCCGTCGCGGTGATAGGCGATCCCCCCTGCATCCATCGCTAGCGGCAACAGGCCGTCGAAATGCGCGGCGTTGACCGAGAGGATCGAGTCCTCACGCCCCGCCTTCTCGACTCGGAACTCTGCCTGATACGTAGCGCGGAACAACGCCCGCCAGTATTCCTCGGCTTGGCCGCTTTGAGGGCCAAGCGCGACCGCCAGCCGCGCCGCGGTTTTGGCGGCATCGGCAATGGCGGCGACCACCTCGGAACGCGCAGCCTCGTTTCGCTGCCAGATCAGTGCGCTCGGCTGAACGAAACGCGCCCAGATCGTCGTGTCGAGCAATTCGCCGCGCGCAGCCTCAGCAAAGGTCGCCAGCGACATTGTCGCGATCTTCGCGCGTAGGATATCCCCATCATGCTCCCATTCGCGGTAGCTTACCCGCGGCCAGATCTTCTCCTTCTGCGGCCCCGGCAGCAGCACGTAATAATCGAGGACGCCTTCGAGCGAGCCGGTGCGCAGGTTCGAACCGTAAAAAAGCACCGCCAGTGCGCCGCTTTCCTCCGCCAGCCGCTCGGCGAAGTGCTCGACAGCAGGATCGACCGTAGCGTCGAGCTGCGCGGCGATCCGTGTTTCGAGCGCGCTCATTTTGGCGCAACGAACTCGATCTCGGGGCCCGGCGCGATTCCGTACTTGCCGCCTGGATAAGCCTCGCCGTCGAGAATGAAGGAGTCGTCGATATTTAACGTGAAACTCTCCACGGCACGCTGATGCATGCCTTTCGCCTCCATCTCCTCGGGCAGTTTGCCGCGCAGAATCAGAGGGAGACGCAGGAGAATGCTCCGCGTCGCGTGATCGATCACGGCGATCTTCAGGCCCTGGGTGAGCTTACCGAATGGCATGATCCCGGCCGGAAAGCGCTCCAGCGTGGAAGCAAGCAGAAGTTGGCGATACGCACTATCCCCGATCTGACTTCGCGGAAACGGTTCGCCCGCTTCGCCTACGCGGATGTCCATTTTCGAACCGCGCCGCCACGGATTGTCCGCCCTGCCCATCAACGCGGTAAGCACGCCCCAAACGGTCGTCACTCCAACGGCGAGGCTGTTGAACGCGCCGAGCCTGTGGGCATCCTGCCCCTTGCTGATGCCCAGCGTGAAAGCACCTGCGCCGAGAATGAAGCCGAGCATCGGCGGTGCCTCGCCTGCGATCGGAGTGATCGAAAGCGGCCTGCGCGGGATTCTGCGGCCGTCGCGAAAGGCATCGATCGCGCCCTGCAGCGACCACTCGCTCGGCGCATCGAGATCGACCGTAAGCGCATTGGTCTTGCCCTTCGGCAAGACGGCGACAGCGGGCCAGTCCTCGCCGAATATTGCGTGGCCCGCCGTCAGCGCATCGCGCACCGTGCCGTCGCCGCCGTTGATGACGAGAAGGTCGATGCCGCGCTGCTTGAACCGTTCGAGCGCCACCGGCAATTGGTCGCGCGCGCCCGGCTGCGCCACAAAGACATGCGGTGCGGGGTCCGAAGCAAGGTCCTGCCCCTTATTGCGGTGGCTGCGCGGATTGTAGATCACGCCAACCGTAGGCAGGCCGCTCGCTCGGGCAGTCGGGGTCGGCGTATCGCTCATCGCCAGCGCCTTTAGCGGGAAAAGACGTAGCTGCACTAGGGGGTTGTCGGAAACTCGCAGCCAATGCGAATAGCGATGGAGTCCGCCGCGCATTGCGCTATCCTGCCTTCATGCTGACACCCGACATCCTCGAAAGCGCGCGCGGCCTCTCGGACGGCATCGTCGCGCTCCGCCGCGCCATCCATGCCGAGCCAGAGCTTGGCCTGCACACACCCAAGACCATGGCCAAGGTGCGCGAGGCGCTGGCCGATCGGCCGCTTACATGGCGCGAGGGAAGCTCGACCACCGGCCAGGTCGCGACTCTGGAGGGCGCAAAACCCGGCCGCCGCGTGCTGCTGCGCGGCGACATGGACGCGCTGCCGATGGAGGAGAAGACCGGACTCGACTTCGCCTCGAGGATTCCGAACACCATGCACGCCTGCGGGCATGACACCCACACCGCCATGCTGGCGGGTGCGGCACGACTGCTAAGTGCAAAGCGTGAGGAGTTTGCCGGCACGGTCGACTTCATGTTCCAGCCGGGGGAAGAAGGCTATCACGGCGCGCGCTTCATGCTCGATGACGGGCTGATCGACCCGCTGCCCGACGCGGCCTTTGCGCTGCATATCATGCCCAATGCCGCATTCGGCGTGCTCGCCGGGCGCGCCGGACCTTTGATGGCCGCGGCCGACCAGTTCACCATCACGGTCAAGGGCCGGGGCGGTCACGCCTCCATGCCGCACGACTGCGCGGACCCCGTACCCGCTGCCGCCGCAATCGTCTCGGCCATTCAGGCAATGGTAACCCGCCGCTTCAACGCCGCGAGCGCGGTGGTGGTGACCGTCACGCAGATGCACGCCGGCACTGCGCACAATATCATACCGGACGATGCGATGCTCGCGGGGACCATTCGCACGCTGTCGCCCGAACACCGGGAGAAAGTGCATAGGCTGGTTTCCGAGACTGTCTCGCATGTCGCGAAAGCGCATGGCGTCGAAGCGGACTGCGAAATCGAAGCGGGCTTTCCGGTCACGATCTGCGACGAACGCGCGGTCGCGCTGGGCAAGCACGTTGCAACTGGCCTCGGAGGCGAGGCAGGCTGGCGCGATCTCCCCGACCCGATCATGGGGGCGGAGGATTTCTCCTACCTGCTCGAGAAAGTGCCGGGCGCGATGTTCTTCCTCGGCGTCGCCAACGAAGGCGAGGACTGGCGCTCGTGCTGCGCGATCCATAGCCCGCGCATGCATGTCGACGAGAATGCGCTGCCCAAGGGCACGGCAATGTTGGCCGGCTGCGCGCTGGAGTTTCTGGAGAGGGGCTGGGAGTAGCTCGCGCGCTCTAGGATTGAAGCGTTGGCGCCACGAACAGCTGGAGCAGACCTCGCCCTTGGCGCACCCGACAGGATTCGAACCTGTGACCTCTGCCTTCGGAGTGCAGGGATTACTGGCAGCCATGGACCCAGCCGGACATTGAAACCCCTGTAAAACAGGGAGTATCCGTCCGATCTTGTCCAAGGCCATCCTCTTATGTATTCCGTACGCATTCCGTACGAAATGAAAAGGGCGGCTGGCGATGGCACTGGATTTGAGCAAGGTTGGCGAGCGAGAACGGCTCAAGGCAAAGCGAGAGCCGCACTGGCAACGGCTGCGCGCAGGGTGCTTTCTTGGCTTTCGTCCTTCCAAACGTGGCGGAAAGGGAACGTGGATTGCCCGTGCCTATGATGAGGATACGGGGAAGTATCGGCTCAAGGCTCTGGGCGACTTCGGGAAACTGGCTGGCAATGCAATGTTTGCAGCCGCTAAGGCAGAGGCTGAGACATTCGCGGAGTTGGTGGAATCGGGTGGCGAAGTACGCGCCAAGATGGAAACCGTTGCCGATGCCTGCCGTGAGTACGCAAAGGACCGTCCTGAGGCAGGGCAACGCTTCAAACGCTACGTATACGAAGATGCAATCGCCAAAGTGAAGCTGGACAAGCTGCGCCGTCGCCATGTGAAGGAATGGCGCAAACGGCTGGAGGCACAACCGGCCTTAGTTAGCCGTCGCAAAGAAGGCGAGCCGATCCATCGCAAACGCGCGGCTTCCACCGTAAACCGCGATATGGCCGTACTGCGCGCGGCGCTGGCCAAGGTACTTTCACCCGGCGCTCCGAACAGCGAGGCGGCTTGGCAAGAGGCGCTAAAAGTCATTCCCAATGCCAATGGGCGGCGCACCCTATACCTTGATCGCAGCCAGCGCAGTAAGCTGGTGGCAAGGACTGATGCGGAAGCCGCACCTTTCGTCCGCGCGCTCTGTCTGCTGCCGTTGCGACCCGGCGCATTGGCGGGGCTTACCGCTGGAGACTTCGACAAGCGAACTGCTGAATTGACCATTGGCAAGGACAAGACGGGTAAGCCGCGGCGCATCCAGTTGCCAGCTGAAGCCGCGAAACTGCTGACAAAGCAGTTGAAGGACAAGCTGCCAGCCGCGCCTCTATTTCACCGCAAGAACGGCAAGCCGTGGGACAAGAATAGCTGGAAGGTTCCAATCGCTGCGGCGGTCAAGGCAGCTGGCCTGCCAACCGGAGCAACTGCGTACACGCTGCGGCATAGCACCATCACTGATCTTGTGAGCGCTGGCCTGCCGCTTCTCACCATTGCACAAATCTCTGGCACGAGCGCGGAGATGATCGAGCGCCATTATGGTCACCTCGCCAGTGACGCGGCAGTAAAGGCGCTGGGAGAGTTGGCGCTGTGAGTTTTGCCGACGAAAACGAATTTAATGCCTTTGTCTATCGCGATGCGTATTTGCCCCACGTGACCGCCGAGAGCACAAAAGAGGCGTTAGGGCATTTTCTCTTACGGTTGAAAGGAGACAGGGATTGGGAATGGCTTGCTATGGCAGTTAGACGCTCACTGGCCATGACAATGAGAAACGTAAGCGATGGGCCTGAAAGACAAAGCAACGCTGACACACGCAAGGAAATACAGGCACTGGCCAAACGTACTGGCAAGCTCTGGGCTGCGCTGTTTGAAGGCCGGAGTGCTGAAGCGGAAGATGCCGTTTGGGCCTATTCCTGGTGGCATTGGGATGGGAAAGGAGGCGAGGAAATAGCCCCCCATCTAGCGTCTGGCACTCCGGACGGCTGGAACCGTTTCAATGAAGCAGTGAGCCAACTCGATTGGTTGTCTGGTTACCTACATCAAGTGGCGCGGAATATTCCTTCCCAAGCGCCAAAATGGACGAAGGCCGAATGGCGCGAAATTCGGATACAGCGCGGTCAATGCCTCGCTCCAGTTTATTTGGCCGCATTCGGCGCAAATGAATTAGCTCACAAGGCATTTGGCGACTTCTATCAGCGAATGATCGCTCTCGCGTTTCCAAGAGAGCCGGATGACCTTCCTGATTTTGAAGCCGTTATCACTGAGGTGCGGCAACGCCATCTCGCGACGCCGGTCCAGTTTACCGCTGAACACATTCCCGGTCTTTGATCCGGACATTCATCATTCAGAAAATCCGGGAGTGTCCGTAACAGTGTCCAAGTAAATACTGTCAGACCCCGCTCCAGCCGCACGCAGCGCGGTGGATACGGAGCGAAGATAAATGACCAAATCTTACTTAAAATTGCCAGAGGCCGTGGAATATTCCGGCCTATCGCGGAGCGCCCTTTATGTGGCTTTGAAACAGGGTGCCCTGACAGCCCGTAAGGCGGGCAGGCGTACCTTAATACCCGCCGCTGAATTGGACGCATATCTAGCCAGTCTTCCGACCTTCGGCGCGGGAGAATGAACTGTGAGCCTACATATGCAAAACCCCGGCGTGCAGGCCGGGGCTTCGCGCGATCAACTTGGCGGCTGGTCGCGACATCGTCTTACCGCACCGGGCTGGCGCTGGCAACTTCTTGCCTCTCGCTATCGCCTGCCATCTTCGATGGCGCGCGAGGTTTGCTGGCACTGCTATGGGGAGGCGCGGGATGACTAGCCCAAGATTCCCAACACACCGTGACGCAGCTTTAGCGCTCTTACACAGCGACAATCGCCTAACTCGGAAGGCTGGTCAGTTTCTAGGCCAGCTAGCGGTCGATACAATGCCGCTGAGCGATGCGCAGGCTGAATGGCTAACAAAGCTGCTGGATCGCGCCGGTTTGCCCGGCTTGGCGGAAGGAGAGGAGCAATGAGCACCTATCCCGATGCACCGGGCCACCGGAATGTGGAAACGTCAATCGCCGCTGCCGAGGCGCTAACCCCCAAGCTGGGGCGGCTCCAGCGCATGGCGCATGCGGCCATTCGCGATGCTGGCTTCATTGGCCTAACCGCCGATGAATTGGCGGTGCGGCTCGATATGGATCGCTATTCGATCCAGCCGCGCACAAGTGAGTTGAAACGGAAAGGCATGATCCGCGATTGCGGGCAGCGCCGCCCCAACTCAAGTGGCAAGATGGCCATCGTCTGGGTGGCAGTCTGATGTTTGTCACCATGCCCAAGCAAGGTGCCTGCGAACGGCATGGTGGCACCTTTGAAACTTCACCGGGTCGCGGATTCGGTGAAGTTTCATTGGCACAGCCACCGGCTGAGAATGGCGGAAAACAGCCATCGCCGCGAACTGGCACGCCGCATGCAATTAGATACTCTAATCTAGGTGTTGCAGCCAATTCTGCTTGCACAACCGGCAGGGGCGGGGCGCGGAACCGTGCCGACCGTGAAAGCCATGCACTTACCGCTGCCCAGATTGCCAATATGAAGGCCGCTGAGCGCCATGCAGCCGCAATTGGCCTGCCATTTACCCGGATGATCACAATTCACTGGGAGGCCGCTGGTGTGCCCCTAGAGGCCATGACCAACGCAACCGGTCGCTTTGTCGATCTGATGAGCAAAATGCTCTGGCGTCACGGCAGCATGACGTCATGGCTTTGGGTGCACGAGAACGGCGTTGGAAAGGGCGCGCACTGCCACCTGCTAGCCCATGTGCCAGCCGCACAAGTGCAGCGCCTTGGTAAGCTTCAAAAGGGCTGGTTGCGCCGGATAAGCGGCAAACCCTATCGACGCGGTGTAATCCACAGCAAACCGATTGGCGGGCGACTAGGGTTGGAGGCAGGCAATCCCGATCTCCACGCCGTCAATCTGGAGGCCGCGCTTGCCTATGTCCTGAAAGGCGCAAGCCCTGAGGCCGCGTCACAATTCGGCCTGGAGCGACTTGAGCCGGGCGGATGCATCATCGGAAAGCGTTGCGGCACCTCCCAGAATATCGGCGCGAAGGCGCGCAAAACATGGCAAACGCAATGAGCAAACGGAATGATATGCAGGACGGGCGCATTGATCCCGCCAAGTTGGACGCTGCCGCAAAGCCCCGACGCAAACGGCGCAAGCGCAACCGTCCTGAACCAGCCGCCGAATTACGCGAATGGGAAACGGAAGCCGACAAGCGCGCTCATGCCCGTTCATACCCGCCCGGCATAATGCTGGAACCGGCGGGTTTCGATGATGAGCATTGGACCTCGCCCCACAATGACGATTCGCTTTGGACGCTCCAACTTGCCGATGCATTCGGCACCCGATCCCGCTCCGTCATTTCCACGTTTCTAAGCCAACTGGAGGCCCTGTGCGGTCAGAGCCATTGGGACGATGAAGCAAAGCAATGGCGGCTGGACGAAAACCAATTCAATGCGGCGCTTGCCTTGGTCAACAACGTGAAGCCCCGGAACGAAATGGAAGCGGCGCTTGCCGCGCAAATGGTGGCAATCCACTTGCTCACCATGAAGGTGACAGCTTTCGCGATCAAACATGAATACGACACGCGCACCGCCTCTGCGGCTGCGAAACTGGCGCGAACCTTCACGCTGCAAATGGATGCCCTGCAATCACTGCGGGGCAAGAAGAGCACCGCTCACCAGTCGATCACGGTAAGGAAGGAACTGCACCAGCATGTGCATTACCACCGGGGGGAGGACGAAAGTGAAGGACAACCCCATGAACCGCCCGCCACGATTGTTGACCAATGCACCGCTCTGCCAAGCACAAAACCGGGCGGGCAAGCCATGCAGGTGTCCGGCGGTGAAGGGCAAGACAAGATGCCGCATGCACGGGGGCGCTAGAGGCTCAGGAGCGCCCAAGGGCAAGAGGAACGGTATGTGGCGGCATGGCGGCTTCACTGCGGAAGCAGTTGCCCTTAGGCGCGAAGTGCATGAGTTGCTTCGATCTATACGTTTGAAGCGATGACGCCCGATGGGCCAACAATGGGTCTTCCAAAGTGTATTTGTTTCATCTTGCCGCCTTTGCCGGGCTGACCATCAGCCGA
This sequence comes from Altererythrobacter xiamenensis, assembly GCF_900177715.1. Lineage (GTDB taxonomy): Bacteria > Pseudomonadota > Alphaproteobacteria > Sphingomonadales > Sphingomonadaceae > Erythrobacter > Erythrobacter xiamenensis. The sequence continues at coordinate 120,550 of NZ_FXWG01000002.1, forward strand.
GGGTGAAGCGGCTAGCAGCGCCATTTTATTGATGCGGCGAGAATCATTGCGTCGTATCCCTTTGGATCGCCAGCTGAAGCGCCGCCCACCTTCGACAGAGTATTGAGGGCGCCTTCAAAAAACTCGATATACGCTAGAGCTAATTCGTGGGTCGGGTTCGTCGCAAATCGAGCGTCGCGAGGGAAACAGATATTGGTTGCCTTTCCCTCACTAACGACTGATCGGGTGCGAGCTGCCCCCAACAAACAGTGAAGGGGATTGTATCGCTGCGTACTTTGGTCGGCGGCAATCGGGAGATCGACATCGTTCGCCAATAAATAGCAGGCAACATACATCTCTCTTATTGAGATTTGGTCCTCAGATTTAGTCTGAGCCCAAACCGCAGATGGCCAAAGGATCGCAATCACAGCAACGATATTTATGAGAGACTTCATAGCGACTGTTTCTCCAATCAAGTCAATCTCGCACCGCGGGGGAGAAAAGCAAGACAGCCCAAATGCACAATGCTAATATAATTTCATTTCATTCACTTTTGGGCATTGGCGCAATTCCGTGATGGCGCCCAAGGTAATTGAAATTCTGGCGTATTGCCTCGTCATTCTCAAACAGTCGGTCAATTTCGCGTTGCTGCTGTGCGAGTTGCGCCCGAAGTGCTTGGTTCTCCTCCTCCAATCTTGAAATTCGCGCCTGATATGAAGCTTCTAACGCGCCGCCGATAGTCGAAGCATCTGCAAAATCCTCTGCAATCGTTTCAATCTCACTTCGTTTCCACAGCTTGGGCTGATCGCTACAACCGAGAATCAGCACTGCTCCACCGAACAGAAACGCCAGCCCCAATCTGCGGCTCATAACTACCTCACAATTTTCCTTAGATTATCGAGTGTATAGAGGCTCTGAGGGCAAATGCGAATGCAGATGAGGAAAGCCAGAAACGCGGTTTTGGACACCGAAATTTGAACCGCACTTTTCCGTACGGATTACGTACCACCCGCGTCGTCTTCTCTTAAGTTATTGAATTTCTGGCGCACCCGACAGGATTCGAACCTGTGACCTCTGCCTTCGGAGGGCAGCGCTCTATCCAGCTGAGCTACGGGTGCCTGTGGCCGGGCCCGCAAGCGGGCGAGCGCGGCGCTTAGCAAAGCGTATTCGCCTCTGCCACAGGAAAATCTCGGAGGTCAGGTGGTCGCTGCGGGCACTAGCGCAGCCGAGGCTTAGCAATTTGGCAAGCAATCGGGGATTACCACTGCCTTCACCATGTCAGCGCTCAACCATCCCGATCAGCTTTTCGCATCCGCCCAGCCTCAAACTGCGCAAGGCACACTCGCCGAACGCTGGCAATCGCTGCACGAGAACGCGCAAATCATCGCCTCGATGGCCGCGCTCGCTACCGAAAGCTATGACGGCGAAATCGCCGAGTTTCCGGAGCGGATCTGCGAAGCGGGCGACGAGCGCCTTGCCTGGGCTGAACTGACACTCGAGGACATTGACGCGATCATGCAGCCTGGCCTCACCGCCCTGCTGGCGATCCAGGCGCGCGGTCAGGACACCACCGCGCCCGCACTGGCGCTGTGGCGAGAGGTTCACGCATCGCGCGCCAGCCTTCTCGCACTCTGCCAGGCCCGATAACCGATTTTTCACCCGTCCCGGCGCTTGACCGCGTTCGCGCTATGTTCCATTCATGTGCGAATGACTGACGGGATAATAGCTACACGCGATTCGGACAGCGCATCCGAAACGATGCCTGATGGCGCTGCTGCCGTGGCGCGCGGGATCGGGCGGTTGTTTGCCCGCAACGACATCTGGTGCATCCCGGAAATGCCATTGAGGAACGGGCGCCGTGCCGACCTGATGGGGATCGATGCCAAGGGGCATATCATCATCGTCGAGATCAAGGTAGCGCGTGCCGACCTGCTGGGCGACGGTAAATGGCCCGACTATCTCGATTTCTGCGACCGTTTTTACTGGGGCCTCGCGCCGCACCTCGACCGCAGCCCGCTGGAAGGCAACGATTTCAAGCCGGATTGCTGCGGCGTGATCGTGGCAGATGGCTACGACGCGGAGATCTTGCGCCCAGCTCCGCTGCAACCGCTCAATGCGGCGCGGCGCAAGACCGAGGTCGAGCGGCTCGCGAGGGCGGCCATGCGGCGCCATGCCGGCGTCATCGATCCCGAATGCGCAGGGCTTTTCCGCGGAGAATGAGCGCTTAAAGGGGTGTCGCCGCTCGCTCTCATGCGGCATAAGGCATCGCGATGTCGGGATTGCTCCTCACTGCCCTTGCCATGACGGTAATCGTCGCGCTGCGCTATCTGGCGACCAGCGGCCTGTTCGCCTGGGCGACGCAAAAACTACGCCCCGGCCTCTATGAAGGTCTCTCCGCGCAGATCCGCAGCGAGATCGGCTGGTCGCTAGCCTCTGCCGCGATCTACGGCATTCCGGCGGGTATCGCGCTATGGGCATGGCAGGAACTTGGCTGGACCAAGATCTATACGGATATTGCCAGCCATCCAATCTGGTACATTCCGCTCTCGCTATTCATCTATCTCTTCGCGCACGATACGTGGTTCTACTGGACCCACCGCTGGATGCATCGTCCCAAGTGGTTCCGCATCGCCCATGCCGTCCACCATGCAAGCAAGCCACCAACCGCCTGGACGGCAATGAGTTTTCACCCGATCGAGGCGCTCACCGGCGCCGTCGTGATCCCTGCGCTGGTGTTTGTTGTCCCCATCCACATCGGCGCACTCGGCCTGGTCCTGGCGATTATGACGCTCATGGGCGTTACGAACCATATGGGTTGGGAGATGTTCCCGCGTTGGCTCGTTCATTCCCGCGCAGGAAACTGGCTGATAACAGCGAGCCATCACGAACGTCATCACGAGGAATATCGCTGCAATTACGGGCTGTACTTCCGCTTCTGGGACCGGCTTTGCGGGACTGATCGCGGTTTGTCGGAGAAGCTTGCGCAGCGTCAAGGCCCCCGAAAGGGCCCGCTTGAGGAAACCGCATGAAAGCCAAGTTCGCCCTGATCGCTGCCCTTGCCGCTCTGCCGCTGGGCGCGGCCACTCCGCCCAAGCCCGGCGAGGTCGCGATCACCGTCACCAATCTGCGTTCGAGCGAGGGCGTCGTGCGGGCCTGCATGACGACCAATCCCGATATCTTCCCGCGCTGCCGCCAAGATCCTGCCTCGCACCGCACCGTCGTCCCTGCAGGCGAAAAGGTCGAGCTGGTGTTTTCGGGCGTAAAGCCCGGGCGCTATGCCGTGGCGCTGCTGCATGACGAGAACGGTAACGGAAAGGCCGATCGCGCACTTGGCATGATGCCCAAGGAGGGCTTCGGCTTTTCTCGCGACGCCAAGGTACGCATGGGTCCGCCGAGCTTCGATTCTGCCGCGTTCGATTACAGCGGAGACGCGCGCGTGCTCAGGATAAAAATGCGCTACATGCTCTGAGGAACGGTTGCCGCCACGCAAAGCGGCGCACCGATAGAGTGACGTCAAAGCCGCATTGCACCGCGACCTCGATACTTTTCTCCATGACTTAACAGTATGTTTACCATGGTGCGCCAGAACCCGTCCCATAAGTTATTCTGCAAGGGGCAAACAGGGTCATGGACACGCTGCGCGGCAATTTCGATTCCTCCGACATTTCGGACGACTCGCGCGATTATGACGTCAGTGACGAAGACAGCGGTCGCGACGTCCCGCCGCCCTCGATCGGCCAGGACGAGCGCCGCATGCAGGTGCGCGCGTACAACTTCTGGGCGGGCATGCTGGACGACCGCAACTACCCCTCCATCGAAGAGCTCGATCCGGCAAGCGATGAGGACTTCGGTCCGTATGGCGTCCTGCTCGATTTTTCGGTCGGAATCGAAGACCCGGCCGTGCAATTTCTCGGCACCGAACTCGCTAAGGAATGCGGGACCGACGATGAAATCCGCAAGCTGTCGGATGTCCCGCCGCGCTCCTTGTTGAGCCGCATCACCGACCATTACATGCAGATCCTGGCGAACCAGGCCCCGATCGGGTTCGAGGCCGAGTTCGTCAACCAGCGCGGCAACACCGTGCTCTATCGCGGCATCCTGCTGCCCTTTTCCAGCGACGACGAGACGATCGATTTCATCTACGGCGTCATCAACTGGAAGGAGATGGCCGAGGCCGCGCAGGCGGACGAACTGCTGCTCGAAATCGACCAGGCACTCGAAGCGAGTGATGCCGCAGAGGACGATGCGGAAGACATCCTCGCCGTCGAGCCCGCTCCGATCATCGACGCTCCGCACGCCGATGGTCCCGGCAGCGAAGACGAGGCAATTGCACCTCTGGAAGAACCCGTATTCGAAGCTGACGTGTTCGCATCCAGCGCAGACGATCTCGGCTTTGGCGATGAGGACGAAGACGAGAACGTCGAGCCGATCGGCTTTGGCGACGACGTCGATATCGACCCATCCTCGGGTCTGCCGACGCCTGCTTTCGGCGACTACGACTTCGGCGACGAGGAAGACGAGGAGGAAGACGAGGCAAATTACGATTTCGCCTCGCTGACCGACCACATCAAGGCACCTATCAAGAAAGCGCTTTCGCTCGACTTGGGCGACGAGGACGAAGAACCGCCGGTGGGCTATGACATCGGCTATGAAGACGAAAGCTTCGGCGCGGGCGTCGAGGGTCCGAATGGCGGTCAGCCCGCAGTTCCGATGGCCTACGAGCCCGAGCAGGTGGACAACACTTCGCACGAAGAAACCTCTTACGAAGACATTGTGCCCGAAATCGCGCCTGAAGGCGCATTCGCCGGGTCGATTGACGAGCCGACCGATCCTCTCCACCTGACCGACGAAGCCGAAACTTCGCTCGATGACGATGCGGGTGAAGAACCGCTCGACCTCGCAGGATTTGCTTCCGGAAGCGAGCCGGTGGCGGCCGAAGAACCTGTCGAGCCGCTCGACCTGTTCGATGTCGTGGATGACGAGACGGCCGAAGAAATTACCGAAGTCGAGCAGTCTGCGGAAATCGCCAGCGTCGAACTCGACGAAGACGCGGGGCTTTATGATTATCTCGCTTCGGCCCGCGAGCTTGCCCAGACCGCGCGCTCCAAGGAAGACCGCAGCCGCCAGGCGCTCTATGCTGCCGTCGGCCGCGCCTACGACTTCTCGCTTGCCGCGCAGGAATCGCCGGCGGAGTACGAAGAACTGATCGCCGAAAACGGTCTCGTCGTGCAGGATCGCGCGCCGATGACGCCGGTGGTCAAGCTGGTCTTCGGCGCCGACTACGACAAGACGCGCCTCACCGAATATGCCGCCGTACTCAGCCACGCACACCGCGTCGGCGTCGAGCGCGGCGCGCTGTCGAGCTTCCTCAGCGAAGCCGAGGGCGGGCTCAAGGGCGTGGTCAAGGCCGAACGCCAGATCCGCCGCGAAGAGGCAGGCAAGACGATCGATCCCATCGACGCCGTCCGCAAGGAACTAGCCAAGAAACTTCGCGAACTCGAAGCGATGACGCTTGGCCAGATCGATCCGGAAGGCGCCGAGTTCTCGGTCGTCATGCTTTACCGCACCGAGGACGGCGAAGTCGTCGTGCTGGGCGAGGTCGATGACGACATCGCGCTGATCGAGAAGGTCGCACGCAAACTGGTCGCATAAGCGCTCCAAGGCCGAAAAAGTTACCGAAACCTGCTGAAACCGCAGATTTTTCCGGCAGCTTTTGCCCCGGCGCAATTTCGCCGCTAGGGCTCCCCGCCATGGATTTCATCCACGGCAAGCCCATCCGCGTGCAGCCCTATTTCGGCTATCGCACTCATCAACGCCTGCGCCTGTCCGCGCGGGCGCTTCGTGCAGGCACGCCGGATTTCTCGCGCAGCGGGCGAATCCAGGCCATGCGCACCATGGTGTCGCAATTCGCCTCGCGCGAAGTGCCCGATCTCGCCGTGACGCTTGACCTCGAACGGCCCGACGGCAAGCGCTTCAGTCATGAGGCGGTGACCGACAAGGAAGGCTTCGTCCATTTCGACGTGGCGCTGGAAGGGGACTGGGCACACACCGGGGACACGCGCTGGGAGGTCGTCTCGCTCGGCTGGCGAAACCGCAAGGGCGGGCAAAGCGCGCCCGGCCATATCCTCAGCCCCGGGCTTTCAGCCGACCTCGGAGTAATCTCCGATATCGACGACACCATCGTCGAAACCGGTATCACCGGCAGTGTCCGCGCGGTCTGGCGCAACTGGCGGCGCGTACTCGCGCAATTCCCCGAAGAGCGCATCGCCGTGCCGGGCGTCGACCTGTTCTACAATGCGCTCGGCGGGGCGAACGAGGATGCGGGCGAAGATGGCGCCGTGGGTGTGGCACTGCCCGCACCTGCGCGGCCGTTCTTCTACGTCTCTTCGAGCCCGTGGAACCTCTATTCCTATCTCGTCGCTTTCAAGAGGATGCGCGGCTTGCCGCTGGGTCCGATCGCGCTGCGCGACTGGGGCCTCAATCGCACGACCTTCGGCCATTCGAGCCACGGCACCCACAAGAGCGAGGCCATCGCCCGCATCCTGCGCGATTACCCCCAAATGCGCTTTGCGCTTATCGGAGACGATACGCAGGGCGATCTCACTGCCTATGGTGCGGTGGTCGAAGAAAACCCCGATCGCATCGCAGCTGTCTTCATCCGCAAGGCGGCCGGAGAAGCTTTTACCGAAGGAGAGCTAGCCGCGAAATCGGCCATCGAGGGTGCGGGCGTGCCGCTGTGGATGGGCGAGGACTATCACACCGGTGAAGCGTTTCTGGCCGAGGCAGGGCTTGCAGGCGATGGCGATGCGCGCCAGATCGTCGAAACGGTCGAAAAACAAGCGGATTAGCGATGGGCGGCAAGGTCAAGCGGGGGAGGCGGACATTGATCCTGACGGTAGTGATTATCGTCGCTCTGCTGCTTGGCGCGGCGGGCGCTTTGCAAGTCGCTATTGCGCGGAATGGCCCGGCGGTTCTCGACACGGTCGACCGGATTGCGGGTGAGGCGGATGAGATCGAACGCCTTCCGCTGGTCCGCTATGGCGAGCATCCCGCGCAGAAACTCACCATCCACCGCTTCAGATATTTCGAGGCGGACGAGACGCGGCCTGTCCTGGTGTTCTTCCATGGCGGCAGCTGGCGCAGCGGCGATCCGGAAGATTACAATTTCGTCGGACGCAATTTCGCATCGCGCGGAATGATCGTGGTCAATGCCGGGTACCGGCTCGGCGAGGACGGACGCTGGCCTGCCATGATGGAAGACAGCGCCGCAGCCGTCGCCTGGGTTCGCGAGAACATCGCCGACTATGGCGGCGACCCCGACAGGGTTTACCTGATGGGTCATTCGGCGGGCGCCTACAACGTCGCGATGCTCGCGCTCGACCGGCAGTGGCTCGAACGCGAAGGGCTCGGCGATGACGCGGTGAAAGGCGTGATTGGACTTTCCGGGCCATACGATTTCTATCCTTTCGCCCGCGATTCGACCAGGGACGCGTTCGGCGACGCGCCGCAGCCCGAAGCGACCCAGCCCATCAGCCACGTCCGCGGCGATGCGCCGCCACTGCTGCTGATCCACGGCGAGCAGGATACGCTGGTAAAGCCGCGCAACACCCGCGCTCTCGCAAGCGCGCTCGAACAGGCGGGCGGCACGGTCACGGCGCGCTTCTATCCCGGCATGGATCACAATGCGCCGCTGCTCGCGCTGGCAACGCCTTGGCTGTCGCGCCGCGATGTTGCCGATACGGTCACCGATTTCGTGCTGGGGGGTAAAGCTTCAGTTCCCGTTCAGCCGCAAACCCGCTAGCACAACAGCCGATGCGCCTGATCAGCCAGCTTCTCGCTTTTGTGCTCGCGTTCGCCCTCACCGCGCAGCCGGTCATGGCGCAATCGATCCTGCGTGATGCAGAGACCGAAGCGCTGCTTCGCGATATGGCCGCGCCGCTGGTCGAGGCATCGGGGCTCGAGCCCGGCAATGTCGATATCGTTTTGATCAACGATCCGTCGATCAACGCCTTCGTCGCGGGCGGGCAGGCGGTCTATATCCATAGCGGGTTGATCGATGCCGCAGATACGGCGAACGAAGTGCAGGGCGTGATCGCGCACGAACTCGGTCACATCACCGGCGGGCATGTCGTACGCTTCAACGAGGGCGCAAGCGCCGCGACCAATATCTCGCTGCTCAGCCTGCTACTCGGCGTCGGCGCTGCGCTCGCCGGGGCAGGCGACGCGGCGATGGGCGTCATGATGGCGGGCCAGCGCGCGGCCATGGGCAAGTTCCTTGCCTTCAGCCGTGTGCAGGAATCGGCAGCCGACGCGGCAGGCGCCGAATATCTTTCCGAAGCCGGTATTTCGGGACGCGGATCGCTCGCCTTCTTCGGCAAGCTGCGCAACCAGGAGTTCCGCTACGGCTACAGCCAGGATGACGATGCGGCCTTCACCCGCACCCACCCTTTGTCCGGCGATCGCATCGCAACGCTGCGCGAAAGCTACACGCGCGACGCCGCCTGGGACGCGCCTGACGATCCCGTGCTGCAGCAGCGGTTCGAGCGCGTAAAGGCGAAGCTTTTCGGCTATCTCAAGGAGCCGGAGCGCACCTTTAACACCTATCCCGAGACGCAGACCGGTATTCCCGCGCGCTATGCCCGCGCCTATGCCTACCACAAGAGCGCGCTGGTCGATCAGGCTATTGCCGAGACTGACGCGCTGCTCGCGCTCGATCCGGACAATCCCTATTTCCTCGAACTCAAGGGCCAGGTTCTGCTCGAATCGGGCAAGCCCGACGAGGCCCTTCCGGCGCTGCGAAATGCGACCGAACTGACGCTCAACGAGCCCCTGATCGCCTCGATGTTCGGACACGCCCTGATCGCGACCGAAGATGAAGCCAATCATGAAGAGGCAGAGCGCGTGCTACGCGCCGCTGTCGCCCGCGACCGCCTCAATCCCTTCGCCTGGTATCAGCTGGGCGTGGTCTATGCGGCCAAGGGTGACATGCCGCGCGCGCGGCTTGCGAGCGCGGAACAACAGGTTATGACGCGGCGCTATCCCGAGGCATTGCGCAGCGCTCAGGCAGCAGAAGCGGGGCTGGAACCGGGCACGCCGGACTGGATCCGCGCGCAGGACATATCGCTGCAAGCGCGTGCCGCGCTCGAACGGATACGCGACGAACGATAGGTGGGGCAGTTCATGGGTAACGGTTTCAAGACGGCGCTGGTCAGCGCGGTAGTTGCGCTGGCTTTTGGTTTTCTCGGAGCCGGGATCTGGTCGTGGAGCGGCCTCGCCGATACGCGCACCAAGGAATATTTGCTCGAGAACCCCGAATTGCTTCAGCAAATGGCAGACGCCTATCAGCAGAAGCAGGCGCAGGAGCGGCTGGCGAGCGTTTCACAGGACGTCCGCGAGGCCTTCCCGGGTGCCGTGATCGGCAATCCCGAAGGCTCCAAGGTCCTGGTCGAGTTCACCGATTACAATTGCCCCTATTGCCGCCAGAGCATGGAGGACGTGAAGCGCCTCGTTGCCGACGACCCCGAGGTCAAGGTGGTGATCCGCGAGTGGCCGATCTTCCAGGGCAGCGATGTGGCCTCGCGCATGGCGCTCGCCGCCGCGATGCAGGGCAAGTACGAAGCCTTCCACGATGCGATGTTCCGGCTTGGCCCCGTCACTGCAGAGTCGGTCGCTGCTGCCGCGCGCGAAGCCGGGCTCGATATGGACCAGGCGCGCGAAGACGGGATGTCCGAGCAGGTCGAGACGGAACTCCAGCGCAATCAGATGCTCGCCCAGCAGCTCGGTTTCAGTGGCACACCAAGCTGGGTCACGGCAGACGATGCCTTCGAAGGCGCAATCGGTTATGCCGGACTGAAAGCCGCGCTGGAGGCGGACGAAAGCTGATGGGTTGGCGCGTCCGCGCCGGGCTGCTGGCGCTGGCAGGCGCGGCGCTGAGCACGCCTATGGTCGGCGCGTTGGCGAACGAAGCCGAAGCACCCGTCCCAGCCATGCCCGCCGAGCTTGCGTCCTTTCATGCGAAGGACCAGCGGCTGCAGGACATCGGCTGGCAACTCGTCACCGGTAATGCTCCCTTTTGCGAACGAACACAGCTGGCCGTGGGCCTGCAGCTTCAGGACATGGCGGTTTTCAGCGAGCCCGCCGCGATCCGTTCGGCGCTTGGCCTGAAAGGTGATTTCGCAGTCCAGACCGTGGCCGAGGGCTCTCCTGCCGCCGAGCATTTTCACGCCAATGAGGAAGTGATCGCGCTTGATGGCGACGCGTTCGGCGCATGGCCCGCCGAAGAACGCAACCATTGGCAACGGCTGGCGCGCGCGCATGATGCGATCGATGCGAGTCTGGCGCAGGATGGCGGCGTTACGATCACGCCATTGGCGGGCGCAGCGATCACCCTCAGCGGCGTTCCGGCATGTGCATCGCGTTTTGAGCTTGGCTCAGGCCACAAGCGCGCACTCGCCGAAGGAAAGCGCGTAATTTTCGGCGAGGATTTCGTCGGCTTCACCTTCCCCGAAGAAGAACTTGCCGCCGTCATCGCGCACGAACTGTCGCATAACCTTCTGGCACACCGCGTCTGGCTCGACACGCATGGCCGCAAGCGCAAGAATGTCCGCGCGTCGGAGCGCGAGGCGGACCGGCTTATGCCCTGGCTGCTCACCAATGCGGGCTACGAACCCGAGGCGGCATTGCGCTTCATGGAGCGCTGGGGGCCGAACCATTCGGCAGGGATCTTCCGCGCCCGCACGCACGAGGGCTGGGACGAGCGCGCCGTGCATATCGCGGCCGAAATCGAGCGCGTCAAAACACACCGCGCACCGGACGGTTCGGCCGACTGGAAAACCCACTTCCGCCGCGAACTGGGCGAAAACGGGGAACTCACCCCGCTCGATTAGTCGTCAATCACCTTGGCGTACATCGAGTTGATCGGCTTCTCCATCACCCGGCGCACCATCGGCTCGAAGAAGCTGAGCGGTGCGCTGTCGTAATTGGGATCGAAGGCCGCCTGATCGTATTTTTCGCAGAAATGCGCGCAAGCTTCGAAATAGGGATGGCCACGCCATTGCTCGCGCACGTCGCGGTCCATGCCGACGTGGTGGAAATAATAATAGCCCTGGAAGGCACCGTGCTTCTCGCAGATCCAGTGGGCCTCTTCGGAAACGAAGGGCTTGATAATCGCGGCGGCGACGTCGGGGTGGTTAAAGGTGCCGAGCGTGTCGCCGATATCGTGCATCAGGGCCATCACGACATAGCGCTCGTCCCGCCCGTCGCGATGGGCGCGGGTAGCGGTCTGCAGCGAATGTTCGAGCCGGCACACGGGAAAACCGCCGAAATCGCCTTCGAGCAGCTTGAGGTGGTCCAGCACGCGATCCGCCACGCCCTTTGCAAAAGTGCGGTATTCCTTGCCGATGATCGCCCAGTCTTCCGCCGTCCCTTCGGTCATGGCAGTGAACTTGGCGTGCTCGCGCGCTCCGTGCAGCGTCTCTTCGGTAACGTCCATGTCTCTCTCCTCGTCGGCAGGCAGTGTAGCGCACACGGCGGGCGTCATGCAAAACAATCTGCCAAAACCCGCAGAAATCGGCTAACGAGAGCGTTTATGGCCGTTCTGCCGTTTCAACCGACGCCGTTCTTCGCGAACAAGAATCGGGCATTCTGGAATCTCCAGTTCGCCGGCTGGGGAGGCGCGTTCCTGCTGCGCGCGATGTCCGCGCTCGCCAACAGCCAGTCGTTCGACCTCCTGGCGGTGATCCTCGTCACCACCATCACCGGCTTCTCCATCACGCTGGTCCTCTCGGTCATCTACCGCCAGCTGATCAACCAGCGGCCGCTGGTGATGTGGACCTCGGCCTTCCTGGTTCTGATCGGGGCCGTCATCCTGCACGCCTCGATCGATGCCTGGGTGCAGGGGATCTATTATGCCGGTACGCGCGAGACGACTTTCGCCCAGAGATTCATCGGCTTGTCCTACATCCCGCTGACCTTGCTGGGGGGCTGGAGCGCGCTTTATTTCGCGATCAATTACTTTCTGACGCTGGAAGAGCAGGCCGACCGGCTCGAGCGGCTGGAGGCGCAGGCGACAAGCGCCCAGCTCGCCATGCTGCGCTACCAGCTCAACCCGCATTTCCTGTTCAACACGCTCAATTCGATCAGCACGCTCGTGCTTCTCAAGCAGACCGAGCCCGCCAATGCGATGCTGACGCGGCTCTCGTCCTTCCTGCGGCACACCCTCGTCACCCAACCCGGTAGCCAGGTGACGCTGGCGCAGGAAGTCGAGACCCTGCAGCTCTATCTCGAGATCGAACGCATGCGATTCGAAGACCGGCTCCGGACCGAATTCGCCATTGACGATGCCGCCATGGACGCCACCCTTCCCTCCATGCTGCTTCAGCCGCTGATCGAGAATGCGATCAAATACGCCGTCTCGCCGCAGGAAGAGGGGGCCAAGATCACCCTCACCGCGCGGGTCGTGGGCGAAAGATTGCGAATCTCGGTCGAGGATACCGGACCCGGGCTGGAAGGGCCCGAACAGGGCGATCTCCTTGCCTTGGGCGCGCAGTCCACGAACATCACCAGCTCTACCGGTGTTGGCCTGCCGAATATCCGCAACCGCCTGGCGCAAGCCTATGGCGAGGATCACCGGTTCGAGACACGGTCGGATCCAGGCGGCGGCTTCGCGGTTCTTATCGAGATTCCGTTCGAATCGGCATCGCAGGATGCTCCCGAGGAGAGCCCCGAACCTCCCAGACAGATCGAAACACAAAAGACGCCGGGCAACGCCGGCGCAGGCAATACCACCCCCGAAACAGCGGCCCCTGCCCCCCTCGCTCGCGGCCGCATTATTGGAAGTAACGCATGACTATCAGGACTATCCTCGTCGATGACGAGAAGCTCGCCATTCAGGGCCTGCAGCTAAGGCTGGAACCCTATGAAGACGTGGAGGTGATCGACACCTGCGCCAACGGGCGCGAGGCGATCCGCAAGATCAAGACCGAGAAACCCGATCTCGTCTTTCTCGATATCCAGATGCCCGGTTTCGACGGCTTTTCCGTCGTGAAGGGTGTGATGGAGATCGAACCCCCGCTGATCGTCTTCGTCACCGCCTTCGAAGAGCACGCCATTCGCGCCTTCGAGGCCAATGCCGTCAATTACCTTATGAAGCCGGTCGACGAGGACAAGCTCGCCGACACGATCGAGCGTGTGCGCCAGCGCCTCGCCGAAAAGAAAAGCGCCGAGGAAGCGGACAAACTCAAGAACGTGCTGGCCGAGGTTGCCCCGGATATGGCCGAAGAGATGGGCGATGGCGACGGCGAGACTTCCGACCGCTACGAGAAGCTCATCAACGTCAAGGACCGCGGCCAGATCTTCCGCGTCGAAACCGACACGATCGAGCATATCGAGGCGGCCGGCGACTACATGTGCATCTATACCGGCGACAATTCGCTGATCCTGCGCGAGACGATGAAGGATCTCGAGCGGCGGCTCGATCCGCGCAAGTTCCAGCGTGTGCACCGTTCGACCATCGTCAATCTCGACCAGGTCCGCCAGGTGCGGCCCCACACCAATGGCGAATGCTTCCTGGTGCTCGATTCAGGCGCCGAAGTGAAGGTGAGCCGGTCCTACAGGGACGTCGTGGCGCGCTTCGTGCACTGATTTTCGCTCGCGGCTGGTTGCTTGTGCAACCGCCTCGGATGGGGCGGCCTGACCGGCCGACGCGCAGTCGCGCCCTGACTGCTGTTGGCTGGTACCGACCGGTTTGCGACTAGCAAACCGCAAGGGTCCGTATAAGGAGTTCCCATGACCTCATTCTCGCTTCCCGGCTTCGACCTCGACGCATTCGTCCGTGACACGCTGGCGGAGGATCTGGGCGAGGGGCTGCCGGGCGGCGGTCACGACGTCACCAGTGAGAGCGTAATTCCTGAAGATGCGCGCTTTTCCGGCGTGATGGACAGCCGGGACGCGATTCGCGTCGCGGGATTGCCGGTGGCCGAGGCCTTCTTTCGTGCGCTCGATCCCGCGATGGAAATCGAATTGCTGGTTTCGGAAGGCGATGCTGTCGATCCGGGTACGGACCTGATGCGGCTCACCGGCAATGCCCGCGCGATGCTGACGGCGGAACGCGCTGCGCTCAACACGGTCCAGCACCTCTCCGGTATCGCGACCATGGTCGCCGATTACGTTGCGGCGATGGACAATCCCGATTGCACCCTACTCGATACGCGCAAGACCATTCCCGGCCTGCGCCACTTGGAAAAATACGCCGTGCGCATGGGCGGCGGCAGCAATCACCGCATGGGGTTGTGGGACGCGGCGATGATCAAGGACAACCACGTCCTCGTCGCCGGAAGCGTGGGCGAAGCAGTGCGTCGTGCTGTCGAGGCAGGCGTGCAAGAGATCATTTGCGAAGTCGACCGGATCGACCAGATCGAACCCGCGCTTGCCGCAGGCGCAACGCGGCTCCTGCTCGACAATATGGAGCCCGATACGCTTCGCGAAGCGGTAGCGCTGGTGAACGGGCGCGTTCCAACCGAAGCAAGCGGGGGAATCAACCTTCGAACGATCAAGGCGAAGGCGGCGACTGGGGTCGATTACGTCTCTGTCGGGCGACTTACCCAAAGCGCGCCAGCAGCAGATATCGGACTGGATTTTACGCCGCTGTGAGAATTCTCGCGGCCAGCTGGCTTCGCCAATTGCCCTATCGAGGCCGCTTTGTGTTCTCCCCACGATTGCGCCTGGGAAGCGCCGCCTCAATTTCGATCATCGCTGCACTGGCGACCCCCTTCACTGCGCATGCCCAAGCATATCAATGTCGCATGCCGCGCGCGCTCGATGCGCCTTTCGTCGAGCGAAATGGTCCGGTGCGGGAAATGCCGGTCACCGGCTATACGCTCGCGCTCAGCTGGGCGCCCGAATATTGCAAGGGGCGCGAGAACCGGCGGCGCGACGCGCTGCAGTGCTCGGGGAAGAATGGGCGCTTCGGCTTCGTCGTACACGGCCTGTGGCCCGATAGTGGCAGGACATGGCCGCAATGGTGCCCGACGCGGCAAAACCCAACCGGAACAGAGATCGCACGGCAGCTCTGTCTCAGCCCGTCTGCACGGCTGGTGGCTCGGCAATGGGCCAAGCACGGCAGCTGCATGACCCGGCGACCCGAAACCTATTTCAAGGTCACGCGGATATTGTGGAACTCGCTGCGCTGGCCGGATTATGATCGCATTTCGCGCGAGGATGGGCTTACCGCGGGCGATATTCGCAAGGCCTTCGTCGATGCCAACCCCGGCTGGCGCGAAGACGCCGTGGGTGTGCGGCTGAACGATCGCGGTTGGCTGGAGGAGCTGCGACTCTGCTATTCGCGCCGTTTCAGGCCGATCCGCTGCGACAAACCGACTTTCGGCGCAGGAAACACAGCCCGCGCAAAGATCTGGCGTGGCCTCTAGCGGCGCTCCCGAAAGAAGGCGCGAAGCATTTCGCTCGCCTCATCCTCGCCCATACCCGAATAGACTTCCGGCGCGTGCAGGCATTGCGCCTGCTCGAAAACGCGCGCGCCATGCTCGACCGCCCCGCCCTTGGGATCGGGAGCGGCATAATAGAGGCGCGCGATCCGCGCATGGCTTATCGCACCGGCGCACATGGCGCATGGTTCGAGCGTGACATGGAGATCGCACCCGGTGAGCCGCTCGCTGCCGAGTTTTTCCGCCGCGGCGCGCAGCGCGATGATCTCTGCATGGCCGGTCGGATCGGGCGGCTGCCGGGTCCGGTTCGCGGCGACCGCGATCACTTCGTCCCCGCGCATGACCACCGCGCCGATTGGCACCTCGCCCTGGTCGGCAGCAGTGCGCGCTGCGTCGAGCGCTCTTGCCATGGGATCGGGAATCGGCCAGCGGTTCATGACAGCGCGGCTAGACTGCTGGCCCGCGAGGCGCAACTTTGCTTGACGCAAAGTGTCCCCACCGCTATGCGCGCCGCTTTCCGGGAAACCACTGGTTTCAGCACCGTAATTGAGCGGCCACCGATTCGCTTGGCGGCCCGCAACACTGAACGAACGAGAGATATCATGTCGCGCATCTGCGAACTCACCGGCAAGGGCCGTCTGGTCGGCAACAATGTGAGCCACGCCAACAACAAGACCAAGCGGGTGTTCCTGCCGAACCTGCAGAACGTCACGCTGCTGAGCGAAAAGCTCGGTCGTGGCTTCAAGTTCCGCGTTTCGACCGCGGGCCTGCGTTCGGTCGAGCACAACGGCGGCCTCGACAACTGGCTGCTCAAGACCAAGGACGAGAAGCTGTCCTCGCGCGCGCTCAAGGTGAAGCGCGAGCTCAAGAAGGCTGCCAAGGAAGCCGCCTGATTCGCACGCGCCCTTCGGGGCGCTGCATTTCGGCTTGAAAAGGCGTGCGGAGCGATCCGGACGCCCTTTTCGCGTTCGCAGGACCTGGATTCAGGATGCTGCGGGTATCCAGTGCAGCTTGTAGAGCAGGGATTCCTGCAAGGCTGCGCCGTTGTCGTCGGAGATGAGCCACAGGGTGAAACTGCCGTCATCGCGCGGGATCGCCGCGATCCCCTCGAAATTGTCATGCGGCAGATCGGTGCCGAGCGTGGCGATCTCACGCGCTTGCCAGACCTCTCCCTTCGCGATCGTCGAAGGGTCGGCCACCGCGATCATCGTCGCGAAGGCGGGCGGGAAGATGCCTTCGATCTTGCGCATCAGGATGAGGACGCGCCCGTCCGGAAGCGTCGCCATATCGGTCGCGCGAAACCCCTCCGGCGGGACGAAGCCGAAGCGGAGGACATCAGCCCCCTCGACCGGATCTCCCGCAAACAGCAATCCGGGATAGCCATCACCCAGCCAGTCGGGCGAGCCTTCGCCGATCACGATGAAGCGGCCATCGGACAGACGTGCCATGCTTTCGGGTCCGCTGGTGATCGGCCATCGCGACATCGATGCGGGTTGAACCGATTTGACGTCGGTGAAGTCCAGACCGGAGCTTTCGATGAGATTGGTGACTTCATACGCGACCCACACCGTGTCTGTAGCCGGGTCATAGTCGACGGCCTCGGCATCGACCGCACTCTTGCTCCGCAGGTCCGCTTTGCGCAGCGCGCCGAAACGCGGTTCGGACGCAGGGCCGTCCGGAGGGGAGAATCGCAGCCACCCGCCAGCATCGCCCACCGCCAGCAGTTCGTTAGGCGACAGCGCGACGAGGCCCGAATAGCTCCCGAAATTGGAGTTGGGGCTGCTCAGCTCCCACAGTCCCTCGATCGTCACTTCGCCACGCGTCGCCGGCTCGACCTCAATCCGCTCGAGCGCCAGGACTTGCCGATCGTCATGGACAGGCGCGGGCGTACGCACGAAGGTGCCCGGCGCGAGGCCTATTGCCACCACGGCAAGGAGTGCCAGCCGCCGTCTCATTTCCGCACGCTCATGCCTTGAAGACGGATCAGTTCATCGGTCCGACGAATAGCAGTGGGTCGAGCCGGGCATCCTTCCACTTGATGCTCCAGTGGAGATGCGGCCCGGTGGCGCGCCCGGACGAGCCGATATTGCCGATCTGCTGGCCCTGCTTCACCATATCGCCCTCCGCGACGGTGAGCCGCGAGGCGTGCAGGAACGCGCTGTTGAGGCCATTGCCATGGTCGATGATCAGCAGTTTGCCCTCAAGCGAGAAATCCTGCGCCGCGAGCGTCACGACGCCGTCCGCCGGGGCGACGAAGGGCGTGCCGCTCTCGCCGGTCGCGATGTCCGCTCCGGAATGATAGCTGCCGGGTTCGCCGCGATAGATGCGCTGCGATCCGAAGCGGCCCGACAGGCGTCCCTTGACCGGCCAGATGAAATCCTGCTGCCAGCCCTTCGCGCCTGTTTTCTTCGCACGTGCTGCCCAGATCTGTTCGAGCTCGGGGCGGCGACGCTGCATGAAGCTGGCGCTCGGGCCGCCGGTGCGGCGCGCGACGTTCACGTGCTCGATATCCCAGTCGCGCGGGGTGATCCGGATCGTCTGATCGATCGTGCGGCCATCCTGCAGTTCGGCCGCGAGAACGTGCTGCACCTCGGCATCGCGATCGAAAGCGGCGAAGAAATTGCCGTACGTGTCGAAATCTATCGGCTCGGAATTGAGCTTGGCCGTCACTGTCCCACGCGGGACCTGCCCTCGTATCCAGCCACCCTGCGTCAGTTCCCCGGCATATGAGAAATGCGGCGCAGGTTCAGGTGCCGAAGCGGGTGCGGTTGCGGGAGGTCGCGGCTGCGGAGCACTGGCGACTGCCGGCTCGGGCGGGGCGTCCGCAACCGAAGAGGGTTCTTCACTCGCCGCAGCAGTACAGCCGACAGTCAGCGCAAGCGCACCAGCCATCCCGCCCATTCGCGTAATGTGTGCTCTCATGCCTCCCCGGCGAGGCGCTTGGTCGCAGCTTCGGCGGAGGCGTAGGGTTCCTGCAGCGCCGCGCTCCAGTAGCGCAGCTCCTCGAGCGGGATAGCTTCGCCCGTGACCGCGCAATAGACATGCTGTCCGGCGCGCAGCACGCGGAAGGAATTGGGCCCGTAATGGAGCTTGGCCCCGTCGTCGCTCGAAGACATCAACATGGAAAGCTTTCTAGCAAGCGCCAGTCGAACCGGCAATTAACCGAATAAATCATCCTGGCGGGGTGCGGTTCCATCATCGGACTTGCGCTTCCTGGGCCTGGATCTGGGTAGAGCTGCTGGCTCAGAACCATCCCCCTGCCGCACATCAAGGGTGCCGTCAGCGAACTGAAGGCTGAGCGCGGTGTGCTTCTCCGCCGCCGCCTTGCGCGTCAGCGCCTGCCCCCCGGCATCGCGCACGATCGCATAGCCGCGTTCGAGCGGCTTTTCCGGGTGGAATTGGCTGGCCAATCGCCACAGCGCATCGAGCCGCTCGCGCTGCTGAGCGACTGGCCTCATTACAAGCTCGGGCCTCAATCGCGCGCTATCGAGCCGACGCCTGGCATCCTCGAGCCCGCGCGACAGGACGCGAGGTGAAAGCCGGGCGGAGAGACCGGTAAGCCGCTCGCGTCCTGCTCCCGCACGATCCATCAATGCGCGGCGCAGACGTTCCGAGAGCTCGTCGAGCCGCTGGGCCTGCGGTTGAAGCAGTGCCTCGGGCTTCGGCATGCGCCGGACGCGCGCCTCAAGCCTTTCGCGGCCCAATTCGACCGGACGATAGATCGCCCGCTGCTGACGATTGGCAAAATCGGCGATGGTTGCAGCGAGATCGGCGCGCACCGGCACTGCCATCTCGGCAGCTGCCGTGGGTGTTGGCGCGCGGCGATCGGCGGCATAGTCCGCAAGCGTCGTATCGGTCTCGTGACCCACCGCTGAAATAACCGGAATGGTACAGTTCGCAATGGCGCGGACCACGATCTCCTCGTTGAAGCTCCACAAGTCCTCGATCGAGCCGCCGCCACGTGCAACGATGACTAGATCGGGTCGCGGCACGGCGCCACCCGCCTTCAGCTCGGAAAATCCGCGGATTGCGCCCGCCACCTGCTCTGCGGCTCCGCGACCCTGCACCAGCACCGGCCAGACCAGCACATGGGACGGGAAGCGATCGGCCAGCCGGTGGAGGATATCGCGAATAACCGATCCGGTTGGTGACGTGACGACGCCGATCACGCGCGGCAGGAAGGGCAAGGGCTGCTTGCGTTCGCGGGCAAACAGCCCTTCCGCCTGCAGTTTGGCCTTGGTTTTTTCGAGCAGGGCCAGCAGCGCGCCCTCGCCCGCAATCTCCAGGCTTTCGATCACGATCTGGTATTTGGAGCGCCCGGGATAGGTGGTGAGTTTGCCGCTCGCGACGACCTCGAGCCCATCTTCCGGAGCGAAGGGCAGACGACCTGCATTGCCGCGCCACATCACCCCGTCGAGCACCGCCTTGTCATCCTTCAGCGCACAATAGAGGTGCCCCGATGCCGCGCGCTTCACGCCCGACAGCTCGCCGCGCACGCGGACGTAGCCGAAGCGGTCCTCCACCGTCCGTTTGAGCGCGGAAGAAATCTCGCTAATTGTCAGCGGCTCGGCGTTGTCGCCCTTGGCCGAGCGCGCTACCAGCCCACCTGCACTGTCATTCTCATCGGGAGCAGCCATGAATATCCTTCTTCTGGGCTCGGGCGGGCGCGAACATGCGCTGGCCTGGAAGCTGGCGCAATCCCCGAGCTGCACCAAGCTCTATGCCGCACCCGGCAATCCGGGGATAGGTGAAGAAGCCGAACTCGTTTCGCTCGATGCGGGCGATCATGGCGCGGTCGCAAGTTTCTGCACCGAGCATGCTGTCGGGCTGGTGGTGATCGGCCCGGAGGCGCCGCTGGTGGACGGTCTCGCCGATACCTTGCGCGCCGCTGGCATCCCGGTTTTCGGCCCTTCGAAAGAAGCGGCCCAGCTCGAAGGGAGCAAGGGCTTCACCAAGGACCTGTGCCAGCGCGCCAGTATCCCGACCGCGGGTTATGTCCGCGCGACGACGCTCGATGAAGCGAAGAAAGCGCTGCTGGCATTCGCAGCACCTTATGTCTTGAAGGCGGACGGATTGGCCGCGGGCAAGGGCGTAGTCATCGCCGAAACGCGCGAGGAAGCAGAGGCCGCGCTGATCGACATGTTCGGCGGCAAGTTTGGTGAGGCGGGTGCCGAGGTGGTCATCGAGGAGTTTCTCGAAGGCGAGGAAGCAAGCTTCTTCGCCCTGACCGACGGCACCGCCATCCTCCCTTTCGGCAGCGCGCAGGATCACAAGCGCGTGGGCGAAGGCGATACCGGCCCCAATACCGGGGGAATGGGTGCCTATTCGCCCGCGCCGGTGCTGACACCAGACCTCGAAGCGCAAGTCCTGCGCGAGATCATCGAGCCGACCGTCGCGACCATGCGTGCCGAGGGTAATCCCTATTCGGGCGTGCTCTATGCAGGGCTGATGCTGACCGCGAAGGGCCCGCAGCTGATCGAATACAACTGCCGTTTCGGCGATCCCGAATGCCAGGTGCTGATAACGCGGCTCGAAAGCGATCTGACTGAGATCATGCTCGCCTGCGCAACGGGTGAGCTTTCGGGGCAGGAGGCAAAGTTCAGCGACAAGACCGCGATCACTGTGGTCATGGCGGCCGAGGGCTATCCCGGCACGCCCGAGAAAGGTGGCCCGATCGACTTGGGCGCATCCGAAGCGGGCGGCGCCAAGGTCTTCCACGCCGGAACTGCGATCAAGGACGGCACGCTCGTCGCCAATGGCGGGCGCGTCCTCAACGTCACCGCGACCGGCGCGAATGTGACCGAGGCCGCTGCGGCCGCCTATACCGCGGTAGAGGCGATCGACTTCCCGAGCGGTTTCTATCGGAGTGACATCGGGCACCGCGAGATAGCGCGCGAAGCGGCAACGCGAGACTGATCGCGGCATCCGCCAACGCTCCAGCGCAGGGCGCTCCGACGAAGCGTTGAGTTATCCACAAAGGGCCGCGCGGTTTGTCGCATTGATCCTACCCGTGGCGCGGCGGGCAGGGCTAGGATGCGCGCCTGACAATCATACGGTCGCATGAGAACAACCGCCAGAACTGGCAAACCAGAGGATGGTATGATGTCTTCGCTGAGATACCACAGCACCGGCTCCAACGCCTGGTCTCCCGACCGCCGACCGCTCGACCCGACACAGCGCCGCGCGCGCTTCGGCCCGATCCTCCCCATGGGAGAAAGCCCCAGGTCCGGAATCTTCGGACTGTTCAGCCGGCTTTGACGGCTGGAGGCCCAGGGCAAAAAGGCGTCGAAAATTGACCGGGCTCATTGCCCCGGGCCTCAGTGGCAGGGCATGGCTCTACGCATGAATTGCTGAGGAGGGCTGATTCATGCGCCGGACTGTCGTTTCCACCTTACTGGTAGTTCCAGCGCTGTTGGCGAGCGCGGCCTGTGTGCATGGCCAGTCGGAGGCTTCGTCTGCGACAACGGCGGACGCGGAACAAGCCGAGGCTTTTGCCTTCGTCCAGGCCAATTGCGCGAGCTGTCACGCAATCGAGGGAGGCAGTCTGTCGAGCAATCCGCAGGCGCCTCGCTTCGTCGACATCGCCAATCGCGATTGGCTCACGCGCAAATCGCTCGCGGCCTGGCTGGCCGACGCGCACAACTATCCGGAGATGATGAACGTCGACCTCGCCCCCGAGCAGGTCGATGCCGTTGCGGGCTATATGCTCACCCTGCGCAGCGAGGACTATCAGCGGTTGCCGGACTGACCGGGCACTTCTGACTCAGCCCAGCTTCTGCGCCATCAGTGCCTTGAGATCGGCCTCGGTCCGTGCGCCGTAATGCGAGATGATCTCGCGCGCCGCGATCGCCCCGCGACGCAGACATGTCTCGAGCGGCTCGCCGCGGACATGGCCGTAGAGGAAGCCGGCGGCGAAAAGATCGCCTGCACCGGTTGTATCGACGACTTCGTCGATCGGTTCGGCAGGAACTTCCGCCCGCTCGCCATTGCGGGTCGCCAGTGCGCCTTCCGCGCTGCGCGTCACGACCAGTGTCGGAACCTTGTCCTTGAGCGCAGCAATACCTTCCTCGATATCGTCGGTGCCGGTCAGCGCCGCGAGTTCGAGATGGTTGGCAAAGAGGATATCAATCAGACCATCGTCGATCAGCGCGCGGAAATCATCACCATGGCGGTCGATCACGAAGACTTCGGACAAGGTAAAGGCAACTTCGCGCCCCGCCTTTTTCGCGGTTTCGATCGCGCGTCGCATGGCGGCACGCGGCTCTTCCGGATCCCACAGATAGCCTTCGAGATAGAGCACCTTCGCGCCGCCGATCGCTTCCTCGTCCAGCGCTGCTGCGGGAAGGAACTGCGAAGCGCCGAGGAAGGTGTTCATCGTGCGCTGCGCGTCGGGCGTGACGAAGATCAGGCAGCGCGCCGTCGGCGGATTGGTTTCCGACCCGTCGATCGGACGCGGCGCGACGTCGAAATCGATGCCGACAGCGCGGATGTCATGCGCGAAGACCTCGCCCAGCTGGTCGTCGGCGACCTGCCCGATGAAAGCGCATTGCGCGCCGAGCGCCGAGAGACCCGCCAGCGTGTTGGCTGCCGAACCGCCGGAGATTTCCCGTGCCGGGCCCATAGCCGCATAAAGCTCCTTCGCCCTTTCGGCATCGACCAGCGTCATGCCGCCGCGATTGAGCTGCAGTTCGTCGATCAATTCATCCGAAGCGGGCGCCATCACATCGACAATCGCATTGCCGATGGCGATGACGTCATAGCGCGGTTCGTGCGTGTTCTCGGTCACTGGATATCTCGTTTGAAATATGTCTGGGAAAAACTTGCGCAGCGCCTAGCCGGTCCCGGGCCGCAGGCCAAGTGCAGGAGTGAGAAAGCGTTGACTTCACCGGGTGCGGGCACGAAACGCCGAGCGTAATGAGCGCTGTCGTCAAATCCTTCGCCCTTGCCATAGGCCAGCTCGGTGACGGCGCGATCCTGCGTGTTCTCATGAAGAGCCTGGCGATCACGCTCGTGATTTTCGTCGCTTTCGCTTTCGCTCTGAACGAGGCGCTGCCCTGGCTGGTCGGCTCCTATCTCGATCTGGGTGAGGATACCTATCTCGTCATCTCGCTGCTGATATTCCTGCTCGCGGCCTGGTTGCTCTTTCGCATCGTCGCACTCGCCGTACTGCAGTTCTTCGCGGACGAGGTGGTGCTGGCGGTCGAGCGCAAGCATTACCCCCTAGCTGCCGAGCGGGCGCGCAAGCTCCCGTTTCGCGAAGATCTCTCCAATTCGCTGAAGGGCGTCGGGCGGGCACTGCTGTTCAACGCGCTGGCGGCGCCGGTTGCGCTGGTGCTGCTGTTCACGGCAGTGGGCCCCGCGATCGTGTTCCTGCTCGTCAACGCGGTGCTGCTGGGCCGCGAGCTGACCGACATGGCCTGGTTTCGCCAGCGTGAGGCCGGGGAGGAGCAATCGCCAGTCGGTGCGGCGAGCCGTTTCCTTCTCGGCGCGGGGATTGCCGGGCTGATGCTGGTCCCCTTCGCCAACCTGCTGGCACCGATCATCGGAGCAGCCGCCGGCACACATCTCTATCAAAGTTCTCAACGTAGGGTCTCGACTGATGCGTAGCATTTTCATCCTGTCGCTTGGCGCACTGCTCGCCGGTTGCACCAGCGGCGTTCCGCTGCCCGGCAGCGTCCCGCGCGCGCAGGCCCCTTCGACCACGACCGCCGCGACACCGCCGCCCCAGCGACCGGCCCCCGCCCCGACCCGACCCGCATCCGGCTTTCGAGCGCCTCAGGTCATGCGCCTGCCCGGCCTCGAGCGGGTGATCGGCAGGAGCGCCGCACAGCTCGAACGGGAGTTTGGCACAGCGCAGCTAGACGTGTGGGAGGGCGATGCGCGCAAGCTGCAATTCGCGGGCGAGCCCTGCGTCCTCGATATCTATCTCTACCCGATGCAGCCCGGTGCAGCGCCCAGCGCCACCCACGTCGAGGCGCGGAGAGCAAGCGACGGGGCTGCCGTCGACCGCGCTAGTTGCGTTCGCGCCCTCAGCCGATAGGCCTCGGTAACCCGAACTTAAGCCTATTCTGCGACGAGTTTCCCCGCATTCGGAAGGGGAATTGTGCGCCATGTCCATGGATTTTACCGAACTGGCCAAACAGGTCGCCACCGACGGGGTCGTCAGCCCGTCCGAGCTTCAGTCGCTGCGCCAACTCGGCTGGGGCGACGGCAAGATATTCCGTAACGAGGCGGATGCGATCTTTGCGATCAACAATGCGGTCACCCACCCCACGCCGGAATGGACCGATTTCTTCGTCGAGGCGATCGGCGAGTTCGTTCTCAACGGGACCGAACCGCGCGGCCATTGCGACGAGGACGAGGCGCGCTGGCTGATCCAGTCGCTCGACCATGACGGCAAGCTCGATTCGATGACCGAGCTGGAATTGCTCGTCCGCGTGGTCGAGAAGGCGCAGAACGTCCCCGTCCTGCTCAAGAATTACGCGCTCCACCAGGTCGAACAGGCGGTGCTGACCGGCACCGGCCCGACGCGCCATGGCGGCGACCTTTCGGCTACGCATATCAGCGCAGCGGAATGCCGCATCGTGCGCCGCCTGATATTCGCCAGCGGTGGCCACGGCCCTGCTGCCGTCACGCGCTATGACGCGGAGTTCCTGTTCCGTCTCAAGGACGAAACCGTGCAGGAAGAGAACGCACCCCAGTGGGACGAGCTTTTCGTCGACGGCGTGGCCAATTTCCTCAAGGGCTTCCAGCTGCAGAACGCGCAAGTCAGCCACGAACGCATGACAGAACTCGAAAGCTTCATCGCCGACAACAAGGCGAGCGTCGGGCGGTTCATGGGCGCGATGGCGAAGGAAATGCCGGAGGTGAGGAACCACTTCGGCAAGGTTTTCGGCAAGAAATCGGGCGGGCAAGATTACGCCGCGCTCGAAGCCGCCGGCGCAGAAGTGACCGATTACGAAGCGGACTGGCTCGAAGACATGATCAACGCCGATGGCGAGATCGACGATCTCGAGCGCGCGCTGCTCGCCCGGATCACCGAAGAGGGCTGAAACCGGTCGGCCGCACATTTGCAGCCGAAATTGGCTGGTTCAGACCATGAAGCTTTCGCCGCAGCCACAGGCGCCCTTGGCATTGGGGTTTTCGAACACGAAGCCGGCGGTGAAGTCGTCCTCGACCCAGTCCATGGTCGATCCGATCAGGTAAAGCACCGAGGCTCCGTCGATATAGAAGGTGCCACCTGGCGTTTCGATCTTCTCGTCGAAGCCCTGCTCTTCGGTGACATAGTCGACCGAATAGGCGAGGCCGGAACAGCCCCGGCGCGGGGTCGATAGCTTTACGCCAATCGCATCGTCGGGCGCCTTGCTCATGAGTTCGGCGACGCGCGCTTCGGCGTTCTTCGTCAGGCTGACAGCCGCAGGACGTTCGCGAAGGGTTGTCTTGTCATTCATCACAGCATTCCCAGTTCGAGGCGTGCCTCATCGGTCATCTTGTCCGGGCCCCACGGCGGGTCCCAGACGAGGCTGACTTCCGCATCGCGCACGCCCGGCACGCTGGCGGCGCGCAGTTCGACTTCACCCGGCATGCTTTCGGCCACCGGGCAGTGCGGCGTCGTCAGCGTCATGGTGACGAGCGCGTCCTTCTCTTCGGTAATCTCGACGCCGTAGATCAGGCCGAGGTCGTAGATGTTGACCGGGATTTCGGGGTCGTAGATTTCCTTGAGCGCGGAAATGACCGCCTCGTGGAGATCGCCGCCCGGCTCACCGGGTGCGACATTCTCCGGCTTCTTCGCGAGGAAGCCTTCGAGGTAGTCGCGCTTGCGCTCGAGTTTCGCGCCCATGCTCTCTGGCGCGGTTTCTGCATCCGGATCGACCGCATCTTCGACGCGCGCGCGCGGCGGCTTCTCGGGCGCTTTCTCGACCACCTGCTCGGTTGGCGACGGGGCCGCCACGAAATCTTTCTCGTCGGATGGCTTGTTCATAGTCGTTCCTAGCCGAAAATCCTTCTCGTGCGGGCGATGCCTTCCAGCAGCGCCTCGACATCGCTTTCATCAGAATAGAGACCGAAGCTCGCACGTGCCGTCGCGGGAACGCCGAGGTGCTCCATCAGCGGCTGCGCGCAGTGATGCCCGGCGCGGATCGCCACATTCTCTTCATCCAATATGGTGCCGAGATCGTGCGGGTGAACCCCGTCGAGCATGAAACTGAGGATTCCGGCGGTATCCGCCGGCCCGTACAGCGTCACATCGTTCATCGCGCCGAGCGCTTCGCGCAGCTGGGCAACCAGCGCCATCTCGCGCGCATGGATTCGGTCGAGGCCGATGCTCTCGACATAATCGATCGCGGCATGAAGCCCGACCGCCTCGGTAATCGCAGGCGTGCCCGCTTCGAAGCGCTGCGGCGGCGGGGCATAGGTCGTTTTCTCGAAACTCACGCGGTCTATCATCGCGCCGCCACCCTGGTAGGGAGGCATTCCGTCGAGAATCTCCGAACGCGCCCAGAGCGCTCCGATTGCCGTCGGTCCGTAGAGCTTGTGCGCGCTGAAGACGTAGAAATCGCAATCGAGCGCCGCCACATCCAGCGTGAGGCGCGGTGCCGCCTGACACCCGTCGAGCAGCAACTTCGCGCCCACGCCATGCGCGAGGTCTGCTGCGCGCTTCGCATCGAGCACCGATCCGAGCACGTTTGAGACATGCGCCAGCGCGACCAGCTTGTGCTTTTCCGTCAGAATCTCAGCCGCCGCATCTAGGTCGATCTGCCCGTCATGCGTCAGCGGGCAGACATCAATTTCCGCGCCCGTGCGCTCGGCAACCATTTGCCACGGCACGATGTTCGAATGATGCTCCAGCGTGGAAAGCAGAATGCGGTCACCGGCCTTGAGGTTCGCCACGCCCCAGGTGCTCGCGACGAGATTGATCGCCTCGGTCGCGCCGCGGGTGAAGACCACTTCCTCTTCATGCCCGCCGATGAAATCCGCCACGCGTCGCCGCGCCGCTTCGTATGCCCGCGTCATGTCGGCCGAGCGCGCATAGACCCCGCGATGCACCGTGGCGTAATCCTCGCCCAAGGCGCGCGCCATCGCATCGATCACCGCTTGCGGCTTCTGCGAGGTCGCGGCGGTATCGAGATAGTGCCACGGCTGGCCCTCACCGGTCAGCATGCCGGGGAAGTCTGTGCGTACGTCTGTCAGGATGGAGGCGGGTGCGTTCACGGTGCCCGCTCCTCCAGCGCGTCGAGCGCAGCCTGTAGCATGCGGTCGTGCAGTTCCTCGTCCTCGATCGCCACGAAAGCATCTCCGACAAAGGCCTGAACCAGCAATTTGCGTGCGAGCTTGGGCGGAATACCGCGCGCCGCCATGTAATAGGCCGCGTTCTCGTCAAGCTGGCCAATCGCCGCGCCATGAGCGCATTGCACGTCGTCGGCGAAAATCTCGAGCTGCGGCACAGCGTTCACGCTCGCGCCCTTTTCGAGCAGCAGGCCCTTGAAGTCTTGCGCCGCGTCGGTCTTCTGCGCGTGGCGCACGACGTCGATCTGGCCGAGGAAATTGCCGGTGCCCTGCCCCCAGTGAACGCTGCGGATCACCTGGTTGCTGGTCCCGTCAGGCTCGGCATGGGTCACATGGGTGACGATTTCGCGCAGCGAATTGCCGCCGCCGAGCGTGATCCCGCCGAGTTCGAAATGCGCGCCCTTCGCCAGCGTCACATCGATCGCCAGCCGGTTGAGCTTGCCGCCTGCCAGCAAGGCATGGAGCGCGAACCGCCCGCCTTCGCCCACAGTGACTTCGAGCCGCCGCACAATCGCTTCATCGTCGGCGATGTCGCCCGATTCGAACCGATGGCTGGCCTTGCTCTCGCCGCCGAATTCCTGGTCGACGCGCTGGGCACCTTCGTCATCGGCGCCGGGCGCCATGAGAATCTGCCAGTCGAGGTTTTCGCCAGCGGCGACCTCGATGCGTTCGGCCTCAACCGGCCACAGCTTCGCCGCCGTGTCGGTGTCGGAATAGCGCCAGGCTTCGTCGCGCCGTGTCGGAAGAGTTTCTGCTTCGCTCATGCGCTTGCCATGATTGCGTCGTAACCTTCTTCCTCGAGCTGCTGCGCAAGCTCGGGACCACCGGTCTGAACGATGCGGCCCGCGGCCAGGATGGAAACCTTGTCGGGTTTCACCACGTCGAGAAGGCGCTGATAGTGGGTAATCAGCAGCACGCCCTTGGCAGGGTCGCGCATGATCGCGTTGATCCCCTCGCCCACCACGCGCAGCGCATCGATGTCGAGCCCGCTGTCGGTTTCGTCCAGCACGGCGAACTTCGGGTCGAGAATGCCCATCTGCACCATTTCGGCGCGCTTCTTCTCGCCGCCCGAAAAGCCGACGTTCACCTGCCGCTTGAGCATGTCCATGTCGAGCTTGAGCAGGCCGGCCTTTTCCTTGGCGAGCTTGAGGAAATCGCCGCCTGACAGCGGTTCGTCACCGCGTGCCTTGCGCTGCGAATTCAGGGCTTCGCGCAGGAACTGGATGTTCGATACGCCCGGAATCTCGACCGGATACTGGAAGCCCAGGAAGATGCCGGCGGCGGCGCGTTCATGCGGCTCCATGTCGAGGAGGTCTTCGCCCATGAAGGTCACGCTGCCCTCGGTCATTTCGTAGCCGGGCCGTCCGCCCAGCACATAGGCGAGCGTCGATTTGCCCGCGCCGTTGGGGCCCATGATGGCATGCACTTCACCCGCGGCGACGGTCAGCGTCAGGCCGTTAAGGATCTGCTTGCCGTCGATCTCGGCGTGGAGGTTGTTGATTTCTAGCATTGCTGTCTTTCGAATGGTCGTATCTGTCTGGGTGCCGGACTGGTCAGAAGACCTCCAGCAAGGTCGGGACGAAATAGATCGCGATGGCGGCGAAAAAGACCATCGCAACGGTGCCCTCTGTCGAAAAACCGCGGCTCATGTTCATCACGAGGATGCTGAGCGCGATCAGCGCCGGGATGAGGAAGGCCAGAATTTTCTGCATGTCCGGCGCGAGCAGGTCATTCATTCCAGGGATCATGTCGGGTCGTCTCCGTGGCTTTGGAAGGTGCGACCTGACGTTCTTGGTTTGGGTTTCGAGTTTTCGCGGTGTTCGCGGCGCGCCTGCTGCTTGTCGGCGATACGCTGCCGCATGCCGAGCGTGATGCGCTGAAGCACGTCTTCCATCTTTTCGAGGATATCGGCGGCGGGAATATGCATCACCTTGATGCCGACCGCCTCGAGACTCTTGTCGCGACGCTTGGCGAGCGCTGCGGGCGTGTCTTCCTCGTCGATCACGATCGCCATGCCGAGCTGGTGGCAGTTGAAGTCGACGATCGCGCTGCCGACCACGGCAAAGCGCTTGAAGGAATAGCGCCCGAAATCGGCCTTGGCGAAACGCTCGGCGAGCGCCTTGTGCGCAGGGGACGCGTGACGCTTCATGTCGCGTGCACGATCATGCAGCGCATCGAGGCGCTTGTCCGAAATTTCCCAGCCGCGCCCGCGCTTCTTGATCGCGGGCGCTTCGCCGGAGGGTTCGCGCAGGTTGAGGGTCTTGCGGTCGGTCACCCCACGCTCCCTTCGAGCGAGATCGCAAGCAGCTTCTGCGCCTCGACGGCAAATTCCATCGGCAGTTCCTTCAGCACTTCCTTGGCAAAGCCGTTGACGATCAGCGCCATCGCCTCTTCCTCATCGAGCCCGCGCTGCATGGCATAGAACAGCTGGTCGTCGGAGATCTTGCTGGTGGTCGCCTCATGCTCGATCTGCGCGGAGGGGTTCTTCACCTCGATATAGGGTACGGTGTGCGCGCCGCATTCATCGCCGATCAGGAGCGAATCGCACTCGGTGCGATTGCGCACACCCTCGGCATTAGGCCCGACCCGAACCAGACCGCGATAGGTGTTGTTCGACTTGCCCGCCGAAATGCCCTTGGAGATGATGGTGGAGCGCGAACCCTTGGCGTTGTGAACCATTTTGGTTCCTGTATCCGCCTGCTGGTGGTTATTTGTAACCGCTACCGAGTAGAACTCGCCGACGCTGTCCTCGCCGTTCAGGACACATGACGGGTATTTCCACGTCACTGCACTACCGGTTTCGACCTGGGTCCAGCTGATCTTCGACCGCGCGCCCTGGCACAGCCCGCGCTTTGTGACGAAGTTGTAGATCCCGCCCTTGCCCTCGGCATCGCCGGGATACCAGTTCTGCACGGTCGAATATTTGATCTCGGCATCTTCGAGCGCGACCAGCTCGACCACGGCGGCGTGGAGCTGGTTCTCGTCGCGCATCGGCGCGGTGCAGCCTTCGAGATAGCTGACGTAGGAACCTTTTTCGGCGACGATCAGCGTGCGTTCGAACTGGCCCGTGTTCTCCGCATTGATGCGGAAATAGGTGCTGAGTTCCATCGGGCAGCGCACGCCTTCGGGGATGTAGACGAAGGTTCCGTCGGAAAAGACCGCGCTGTTGAGCGTCGCGAAGAAATTGTCGCGCTGCGGCACTACCTTGCCGAGCCATTTCTTCACCAGCTCAGGGTGTTCCTTGATCGCTTCGGAGATCGAGAGGAAGATGACGCCCGCCTTCTTTAATTCTTCCCGGAAGGTGGTGGCGACCGAAACGCTGTCGAAGACCGCATCGACCGCAACCTTGCGCGCACCTTCGACCCCGGCGAGCACTTCCTGCTCCGCCACGGGAATGCCGAGCTTGTCGTACACCGCCTTGATGTCGGGATCGAGCTCGTCGAGCGACTTCAGCTTTTCCTTGGGCTTGGGCGCGGCGTAATAATAGGCGTTCTGATAGTCGATCGCCGGATAGCCGAGCTTCGCCCAATCGGGCTCTTCCATGTCCTGCCACAGGCGGAAAGCCTTGAGCCGCCATTCGAGCATCCACTCGGGCTCGCCCTTCTTGGCCGAAATGAACCGCACGGTATCTTCCGAAAGACCCTTCTCGGCATATTCGGTTTCAATGTCGGAGGACCAGCCGTGTTCATACTCGGCCGCCCTGGCAGCGGCTTCCTTGGCTTCCCGATCCTGGATATCGAGGTCTTCGCTCACGCGACTTCCCTTTCTTCGGGCCTATCCTGAGGCCTCGCTTCGGCTGCGAGCTGCGTCAGCGGGATCTCCGCCAGCGCGCCGCGCAGCGCCTGATTGATTATCGGCCAATGCGGCTTGACCGTGCAGCTGCGCTCGTAATCGCACTCCGCCGCCTCGACGCATTGGGTGAGCGCAATTGGTCCTTCGACCGCCTCGACGATATCGGCGACCGTGATCGCCGCTGCCGGACGTGCAAGCTGGAGCCCTCCGCCCGCGCCGCGAACCGAGCGTAGCAGGCCTGCCTTGCTGAGCTTGCTCACGAGCTTCTGCACCGTCGGTGCAGGCAGGCCGGTTTCGGCGGCAAGCTCCGCAGCGCTCGTCCTCGCCCCGCCGCAATGGCGGGCCGCAGCGCTCATCGTGACGACGGCGTAATCTGCAAGATTGGAGAGGCGCATACTATTCCAGCGTTAATCGGACCAATTCGTTCCGATTAGTCAGCTAGTGCGCGAAACCGGCGAATTCAACGCAAAACCGACTGTTGCGAGTCGTTAGCAGCTGAGCGCTGAACAGAGCTGCCGGGGCTGCGCGCTTTCACCAGGCGGCTTCGCGCAATCTGCGCGTTATTTGCGGGTTTTATCCGAGGATAGCTGGCTTTCTTGCTCTCCGGCGAAAAGTGTCGCCACGCTGTACCCCTGCCGGCCCAATGTATCGGCCATTATTCCGTTCGAACTTGAGGTGAGAATTCGCGGCGTGCGCCCCGTAAACTCGCGGATTTCCCTGATCATGTGCGCCTGGTCGTAGAAGGCATCTAGAACCTCCTGTCGTTTCGCGAAGTCGAGGTTGGGATCGGCCAGCAACGTCGCTGCACGGATAGCGCGGTAGCGTCGTTTCAGCCGGGACGGCGAAAGCCCGAAGAAACGTTTGACGAGACGCTGAATCTGCCGCTCGGACAGAGGGAGGCTGGCGCTCAGGTCGCAAGTTTCGGGATTGAAGCCCGAATTGAGCCAGGCATAGGTCGCCTCGATCACCTGCGCATGACCTGCCGCCAGCGGACTGAGGCATTGTTGGAGGATGTCGGCCAACCCGGCCAGTGGTTCCTCGTAGGAATCCGCATCGCCGTCGATCGATCTAGACAGCGAAAACAGGCGATCGGCAGCCTCTGGCCCGAAGGCTGTCGACAGATCAACGAAACGATCGCCATGTTTTGCAACCGGCAAGCGTGTGAGAGCGGCCCAGCCGTGGAAGTTGAAGCTTGCGCCGAGGGCAAGCATGGGCCCTTCGATCTCGAACCGGCGAGCGCTGCTCATAGGTCCGATGACGAAGCCACGCTCGGGCGCTTCGACCGGACCATTTCCGAAATCGATCCGCCCTTTGCCGCCCTGTACCAGCAGCAGCTGGCCCGAGTACGCCGGCAGCATTTCACTAAGGCCACGCTCGATCCGCAGCACGTAGAGCGAATTGAGATAGGGCCCGAGAGCTTCGGGAGCCGGGACAAACTCGAATGCGTGACGCTCTGGCTTGTTCATGACGGATGCCGTCAGGCGGAACCCCCTGAATGAGCGGGGCGAAGCTCACGGAAGTTCTTTGGATCGATCATTTCGCTCAGGAACGGGCTGTCGTCGTCCGTCAGCCTCGCAGGCGTGCGACCCACGAACAAGCGAAGCTCGCGGATCATATGCGACTGGTCGTAAAAGGCGTCACCTATCTGCGCCTCGTATTCGGGCGTAAGGCTCGGGAAGGATAGCAGTGCGGCCGTTCGCAGGGCCCGATACTTGCGCGCCAGCGCAGTCGGAGCGAGTCCGAAATAACGCTCGACGAGGCGCTGGACCTGCCGCTCCGAATAGTTCGCCCGCTCAAGCAGATCGTCGAGCTGCGGATTGAGCGAACTACCAAGCCAGTCGTTGGTCGCGCGGATCAAGCGGCGGTGCCGCCCACTAACCGGACTGACCTTGTCGCGAATGTAATCTCCCAGCGCCGCGGCACATTCCGACCCGCTCATATCCCCGTTTCGATAGCGCTCGCAGAGTCTGGCGCCGAGCGTATCGATCTCCTCACCCAGCAGCTTCCCCGCGCGAACCAGCCGATTGCCGTATTCGGCCGCATGAAGCCCCGTCAGCGCGGCCCAGCCCAGCGGCGACAGCGCAGCTCCGATCGAGTGCACCGGACCCTTCATCGCGAAAGGCGCGGCAACCGAAAAGGGAGTCAGCAAATTGGTCTCGTAATTGGGATCCTCGCGCCCGTCGGCGAACCGCATTGTACCCTTGCCCAGAGGAAACAGCGCGAGCCAGCCGATCGAGGCGGGCTGGATATCGCGCACCTCGCTCTCGTCACAACGGAAATGGTAGAAGGTCGTGACGTAGTCGCTAAGGTCGGCAGGCGGCGCGATGTAATCGATCTCGAACAGCGATTGCGGCGTCAGCGCAAAGCTGTCGCCGTCATCAAAGACGCTATCGAGCGCCGAAAAATCGCCGTCGAAATCCATCGTTTCGCTTCAGCCCTGCTTTGCCCCTGCGATCCACTTTTCGACATTCTCCTCCATGATGTCGAGAGGGACGGGCCCGGAGGTGAGGATCGCATCGTGGAACCCGCGAATATCGAAGTCTTCACCCAGCTCCTGGCGCGCCCGATCGCGCAGTTCCATGATCTTGAGTTTGCCGATCATGTAGGCCGTCGCCTGGCCCGGATAGACGATGTAGCGCTCGATCGCCTTGCGAATATCGCCATCGGGGTTGGGCGTGTTGTCGGTCAGGTACTGGATCGCTTCCTCGCGGCTCCAGCGCTTGTGGTGGATGCCGGTGTCGACAACCAGTCGACATGCCCGCCACAACTCCATGCCGAGGCGGCCGAAATCGGAATAGGGATCGGTGTAGAAGCCCATGTCCTTGCCCAGTTCCTCGGAATAAAGGCCCCAACCCTCCGAATAGGCCGTGATGCCACCGAACCGGCGGAACGGGGGAACCTCGCCAAGCTGCGTCTG
Organism: Altererythrobacter xiamenensis; assembly: GCF_900177715.1. Classification (GTDB taxonomy): domain Bacteria; phylum Pseudomonadota; class Alphaproteobacteria; order Sphingomonadales; family Sphingomonadaceae; genus Erythrobacter; species Erythrobacter xiamenensis. Next base: position 154,963 of record NZ_FXWG01000002.1, read on the forward strand.
GATCGAGAGCTGCAGGTGATGGCCCGGCAACCCCTCGTGATAGGCGAGCGCCTCGAGCTCGTTCTTCGACATATCGCGAAGATTGTAGAGGTTCACATAATAGGTCCCCGGACGCGAGCCGTCGGGTGCCGGCCGCTGGTAGAAAGCCTTGCCAGCGCTTTTCTCGCGGAAGGCTTCGACAGGCTTGATCACAAGTGGGTCGGTCGGAAGGGTGGCAAAGAACTGCGGTAGCTTCTCTTCCATCGCCTCGAGCTTGGCCTCTGCATCGGCGAGATAGGCCTCGCGCGTCTCATAGAAGAAACGATCGTTCGTCCGTGTGTACTGGAAGAAGTCCTGAAGGGAACCTTCGAAGCCGACTTCGTCCATGATCTCGCGCATCTCGCCGTGAATGCGCTCGACTTCGCGCAGGCCGATATTGTGTATCTCGTCTGCGGTCAGATCGGTCGTCGTATAGCTCTTGAGGAGCGTCTGGTAGTAGGCTGCGCCGTCGTCGAGGCGCCACACGCCGTCATCGGTCGGCGCGATCTGCTGTTGGCGCTTCATCTCGGCAAGCAGTCGTTCGTAAGCGGGACGCGCGGACTGCTGCCACGCCGCCTCCGCCGATTCGACGAGGTCGGTCTTGGTCTCGTCATCGATCTCGAGCACGGTCACCTTCTCGCGAAAATCCTCGAGCACCGCGTTATCGTCACCCGCCGCAAGCAGGTTCTCGATGTCGGAAATGACGTAGGGATAGACCCAGTCCGGCGGCATTACGCCCGCGTTTGCCCGCGAGCGGGATTCCGCAATGAGCGTGTCGAGAACATCGCCCAACCCCTCGATCCGGCTGACATAGGCGGCAGCCTGCTGCGTATTCGATACGCGGTGGATGTTGATGAGGAAGGCAGGCAGTCCGCTTTGCGAACCGTTCATCTGGTCGAAGATGTAACCGTTCCGGCGATAGGCGAAGCGTGCGGCGCTACGCTCTGCCATCGCATCGAACAGGCGATAGGAGAGCTGGTCTTCCTCCGGCAGTTCGGCCAGCGCGAAGTTTTCACGCATCCTCGCGGCGGTCGATTGGGTCAGCTCTTGCGACGCGATCTCGGCGGCGTCGCTGAAATCGCCCCAGCGCGCGTAATCCTCGTCGCGAATACCGCGGTACGATTTCGACAGGGGCGAAAGCGCGAGCTGCGCTTGGTCATATTCCTCGAACAGCGCCGAGAGATCTTGCGATTCGTCGGGCGCCTCGACGGCAACCGGCACCCCTGCCGCCGGCTCTTGCGCGTAGGGCGCGCAGGCTGCGATGGTCATGGCTGCGGTGCTGGCGGTTATCAGGCGTGCGAGTTTCATCGCGTTGTTTCTCCAAGGCTTCCCGAATTCTCGGGATGTCCTGCCTGAAGCTGCGCCTGATTGCGAGTCGAAAAAAAAGGGGCGGCCCCCTTGTGGGAGACCGCCCTCTGAAGTTGAGGAACTCTTCGCATCGCTGCTCCGAGCCCTTCGGGTCGCAGGAGTGTGTTAGCTGATTCGTTGCGCGGATAATTGTATGCAAACGACAATTGCGCGGCATAGTTCGGCGACAATGTCGTTCTCATCCAAATTTTCACCCGTTTTCAAAGTTCTACGGAGCGCGCTCGACAGGCGCGGCAGCGCTTGCCATAGCCGTGCGAAATGATCTTCCAACTTTTGAAACCCGCCATTTTCGTGCTCGACTCGGAGCGGGCGCATCGACTCGCGGTGGATGGCCTCAAGCTGCTGCCGAGGAAAAATCCGCCTCGCGCGGGGAAGACGGCAATCGAGATTGCCGGGCTAACTTTCCCTAACCCGGTCGGTGTTGCCGCCGGTTTCGACAAGGATGCCGAGGTGCCCGACGCCCTGCTGGGCCTCGGCTTCGGATTCGTGGAAGTGGGCTCGATCACACCGCGCCCGCAAGCAGGCAATCCGAAGCCGCGCCTGTTCCGCCTGGTCGAAGATAAGGCGGTCATCAACCGCATGGGGTTCAACAATAGCGGCGCGGAGGCTGCGCTGCGGCGGCTGGAGGCGCGATCCGGTCGCTGCGGTATCCTTGGCATCAACGTAGGTGCCAACAAGGATTCCGAAGACCGTGTTGCCGACTATGCGACGATGACGCGCCTCATGGCCCCGCACGCGTCTTATCTGACGGTCAATATCTCCAGTCCCAACACACCTGGCTTGCGCGCGCTGCAGGACGAAGGCGCGCTCACCGGCCTGCTGGAGGCTGTGCTCCAAGCGCGCGCAGAAGCAACACCCGATAGCCCCCCGCCCGTCTTCCTCAAGGTCGCCCCCGATCTGGAACCGGCGGACGTTGACGCGATTGCGCGGATTGCGCTCGACACGAAACTCGGCGCGCTGATCGTTTCGAACACCACCATCTCGCGCCCGCCCCTTACCTCGCGCCATGCGGGCGAGACCGGCGGCCTGTCGGGGGCACCGCTCAAGCAGCTGGCGCTCGAAAGACTACGCGATTTTCGCAAGGCTACAGGCGGAGCCATCCCGCTGGTGGGCGTTGGCGGTATTGCCAGTGCGGAGGACGCGTGGGAGCGCATTCGCGCCGGGGCCAGCCTCGTCCAGCTCTACAGCGCGATGGTCTACGAAGGGCCCGGACTTGGCGCAAAGATCGCGCGCGGTATCGAGCGGCTGATGCAGCGCGATGGTTTCGCTTCGATTGCCGAAGCGGTCGGAAGCGAATAGCGAGGCGCCCATGAACTTTCGTTTCGCTACTTCGTTCGCCGCGCTGGCGCTCACAGCCTGCGCCACACCTCAGACCGACACCCTCTCCGTCCGAAGCGCCGATACTGCGCCCGCTACGAAGCCGGTTACCGGCAGCGCCGTCAGCGCAGCCGATCCGCGCGCCGAAGAGGCGGGACGCGCCATGCTGGCCGCCGGCGGCAATGCAACCGACGCCGCGATCGCCGTCATGCTCGCGCTCACCGTGGTCGAACCGCAAAGCTCCGGTATCGGGGGAGGGGGCTTCATGGTGCGAGGCGCCGCCGATGGGTCGCTCATAACCTATGACGGGCGCGAAACGGCCCCGGCCGGCGCGACGCCCGAATGGTTTCTTGCCGAGGATGGCAGCGTGCCGCCCTTCTCGGAATCTGTGCTGAGCGGCCTCAGTGTAGGCGTGCCTGGTAATCTCCGCCTCGCCGAAAAAGCACATGCCGAGCATGGCAGCCTCCCCTGGGCGAAATTGTTCGAGCCTGCCATCGCGCTCGCCCGCGAAGGCTTTGCGGTGAACAACAGGTTGGCAGGCTATCTCGAGCGGTTGCCGGAGCGCGCTGGCGGAAACGCGCAATCGCGCGCGATCTATTACCCTGGAGGAGAGCCACTTGCGGCTGGCTCCATCGTGACAAACGAGAAGCTGGCCCAGAGTCTCGAGCGGATTGCGAGCGAGGGGGCGGATGCTTTCTACGATCCCGATTTTGCCGGCGAAATCGTTCAGACCGTGGCACAGGCGACACCGCGAGAAGGCGCGATGACGCTGGCCGATATCGAAGGCTATGCCGCAAAGAGCCGCGACGGTATCTGTTCTACCTATCGCGAATACCGCATCTGCGGGATGGGTCCGCCGACTTCCGGCGGAGTGGCGGTGCTGCAAATCCTCGGCCAGCTGGAACGCTTCGACCTCGGCGCGCTGGGCCAGGATAGCCCCGTCACATGGCACCTCTTCGTAGAGGCGCAGCGGCTCGCCTATGCCGACCGCGAGCTCTATCTTGCCGACAGCGACTTTGTTTCCGTCCCGGTCGCGGGCCTCATCGACAAGGGCTATCTCGCGCAGCGTAGCGCGCTGATCGATCCCGATCTGCGCGCCGCCAATGTCGGACCCGGGCGCCCGGAGGGTGCGCCGATCGCGATCGCCGATGGCGATGAGCCGGAAGAGAAAGGCACCTCGCATTTCGCCGTGGTCGACGATGCCGGCACGATGGTGAGCTACACCTCGACCATCGAGGGACCATTCGGTTCGGGGCTCATGGCCCACGGCTTCTACCTCAACAACGAGCTGACCGACTTCAGCCGCTCGCCGGAAGTCGACGGCAGGCTTGTCGCCAATCGGGTAGAGGGCGGCAAACGGCCGCGCAGCTCGATGGCGCCAATGGTGATCTGGGATCCCGATGGACGGCCCTTCATGGCGGTCGGTGCGGCGGGCGGCACGACCATCCCGGTAACGACCGCGCGCGCCATCATCGGCGTGATCGACTTCGACCTGTCCGCCGAGGAAGCCCTGGCGCTGCCATTCATCATGAGTTTCGGGGAGGCGGTCTTCCTCGAAGAGGGCACCTGGCTCGCGGATTCGCAATCCGCTTTTGAAACCCTCGGCCATACGCGGTTGGTGGTGCGAGAAGCTCCGATCAAGGGCAATGCGGTGCTGCGCGAGAATGGAAGGTGGGTCGCAGCGCGCGATCCGCGGATCGAAGTGGGGCTACAGGTTCCCTGATTGCGAGAGCCAATCTTGCCGCAAGGGCGGGGGGAGCCTAGAGCCATTTCCTACGTATTGAAGACAAGCCCCTCCCCGGGAGAGCAGGAGCCGTGCCTTGACGCTGGACGATATCGACGCCGCCAATAATCTGGTCGAGCTTTTCCTCAAGCGCGCCGACGAGAAGGGCGATGCGCCCTTCCTCGGCCGTAAAGAGAATGGACAATGGGTAACCCAGAGCTGGCGCGAGGTTGCCGACCTCGTCTGCCTGCTCGCGGAAAACCTGCGCGGCCTCGGCCTCGAAAGCGGCGACCGTGTCGCGATCGTATCGGAAAACCGCCCTGAATGGTGCATCTCCGACCTCGCCATCATGGCGGCTGGCTGCATCACGGTCCCCACCTACATCACCAATACCGAACGCGACCACGCCCACATTCTCGACAATTCGGGCGCGCGTGCCGTGATCGTCTCGACCGAAAAGCTGCTCGGCCCGCTTCACGGCGCAATCCATTCGACCGGGATCGTCGAGCACGTCATCGGGATCGAAGACCTGCACCGGCAGCAGTCAGGCAGTTTCGGCTACCACGGCTGGGATGCGGTGACGTCGGGCGATGCGGCAGCAGCGCACAAGGCAGTCGATGAACGTATGGCCGCCATCGGGCGCGACACGACCGCCTGCATCATCTACACTTCGGGCACGGGCGGCGCGCCGCGCGGCGTGCTGCAGCACCATGGATCGATCCTTTGCAATATCGCTGGTGCGGCCGAGATCCTGATCGAGGATTTCGGGATCCAGGACGAACGTTTTCTCTCCTTCCTCCCGCTTAGCCACGCATACGAACATACCGGCGGGCAATATCTGCCGATCAGCGTTGGCGCGGAAATCTTCTATGCCGAGGGGCTGGAAAAGCTCGCCAGCAATATCGAGGAAACCCGCCCGACAATCATGGTCGTCGTGCCGCGCCTGTTCGAAGTGCTGCGCACGCGCATCATGAAGCAGGTCGAGAAGCAGGGGAAGCTCGCCAACTTCCTGATGGATCGCGCGTTGACGATCAGCGAGAAATCGGTCGGCGGCAAGAAGCGCCGCCGCGATGCGCCGATGGATGCGGTGATTGAGCGCACGCTGCGTCCGAAGATTCGCCAGCGTTTCGGCGGACGGATGAAGGCGATGGTTTCGGGCGGCGCGCCACTCAACCCCGATGTCGGCAATTTCTTCGAGGCGATGGGTCTTACCATGCTGCAAGGCTATGGCCAGACCGAGGCGGGGCCGGTGATCAGCTGCAACCGCCCCCGCGCCGGACTCAAGATGGATACGGTCGGCCCGCCGATGCGCGGGGTAGAGGTGTCGATTGCCGAAGACGGTGAAATCCTGGTCCGCGGCGAACTGGTCATGCATGGTTACTGGCAGAACAAGGCCGAGACCGAGCGCACGATCCAGGACGGCTGGCTCCATACTGGAGACATCGGCCATCTCGACGAAGCGGGCCGGATCGTCATCACCGATCGCAAGAAGGACATGATCGTCAACGACAAGGGCGACAATGTCGCACCGCAGAAGATCGAGGGAATGCTGACGCTCCAGCCCGAGATCGCGCAGGCGATGGTGAGCGGCGACAAGCGCCCTTATATCGTCGGTCTGATCGTGCCCGATGCCGAATGGGCGCTGGAATGGGCGCGCGCCAATGACGAGAAGTTCGACATGACCGCGCTGCAGGACCTGCCCGCGTTCAAGAGCGCGGTGCGCGCAGCGATCGATCGGGTGAACAAGGACCTGTCGGTAATCGAGAAGGTCCGCCAGTTCGCCTTTGCCGACGAAGCCTTCACGATCGAGAACGAAGAAATGACGCCGAGCATGAAGATCCGCCGGCACAAGATCCGCGACCGCTATCAGGAACGGATCGACGGACTCTATCGCTCGTGATCAATGATATGACCCGGAAATTCGCGCCTTTCGGCGCGGTTTTGCTGTTTGCTGCCGGTTGCACCACCCTTTCCGCGAGCGAGGATCCTCTGCCCTCGGCGCTTGAAGCAGGCTGGGATGGCAAGCGTGTGTGCGAACTCCAGCACCAGGCTGAAACCCACCGCGTGTTGCGTTGCACTTTTCCGCCGGGCGTGGGCCATGAACGGCATTATCACCCCGCGCATTGGGGATATGCGCTGTCGGGCGGCATGATGCAGCTAACCGATGGCGAGCAGACCCGCACCGCCACGATCGCAACGGGCTCAAGCTATTCGAGCGATGGGGTCGAATGGCATGAGGTGGTGAACGTCGGCGATACGACAGTCACCTACCTCATCATCGAAGAGCTTTAGGCGGCTTCCGCAGCCTCGACATATTCAGGATAGAAGCAGGGCGCGCGGTCGGACCAGCCGGGTGCGGTCGCGGCGGCTTCCGAGAGGCTCTGCAGCAGCATCTTGCGGCGTTCGGGCCGGATGTGCGGCAGCGCGGCGGCGGCGCAAAAGGCGCTCGGCAGCCACGGACGCGCCTCGGCACCGAGCAGGCGCTCGTAAAGGAAGCGGAATGACGAGAAACAGGCGATGCGTTCCTGCGCGAGGTCGAAGGCCGCGACGCGGGTGAGCTTGCCAATGAAATGCTCCACCTGGCTCAGCGATGTTTCGCAAGGGATCGTTGCGCGCAGGGTCTTCAGTTCCTGATAGGCGACATACTGGCTGCGGATGCCCGCGCTCTCACCCTCGTTGCGGGCCCAGAGCTTGAATGCGTCCTGACGGCCGAGCCCGATATCGAGGCTACGCTTGATGTAGCGCTGCTCACACGGTTCGAAACCCGCGAACTCGCGCATTTCGCTGATGGTCATCGATGCGGCGTTGGTAACTGCCATGGTAATGCCCCCTGTTGTGAGGGCAGTGTCGCTAAACTTGGTTAACGGGCCGTAAGCGATGATGTGAATTTTCGGCGGGGGCGCCGTTCACGCCTTGGTTGCCATGATCTTGGTGATGGGCGCTGGTGGGGCTCTTCCAGCGATATATCAGATCAATCCCGCAAGCGGGCTCGATGGATCGGCATATTTTCGCCGCCCCATCCGGCCGGCGAGGTAGGCCTCGCGTCCCGCCTCCACCGCAAGCTTCATGGCACGCGCCATACGGATCGGGTCTTTCGCCTCGGCGATGGCGGTATTCATGAGGATTCCGTCGCAGCCCAGTTCCATGCCGACCGCAGCATCGCTCGCCGTGCCAACGCCCGCATCGACCAGCACCGGAACGCTCGCGCCCTCCACGATCAGCCGGATCGTCACCTGGTTCTGGATGCCGAGCCCCGAACCGATCGGCGCGCCCAGCGGCATCACCGCAACGGCGCCCGCCTCTTCCAGCTGCTTCGCCGCGATCGGGTCGTCGACGCAGTAGACCATTGGGAGGAAGCCCTCTTTGGCCAGCACCTCGGTCGCTTTCAGCGTTTCGCGCATGTCGGGATAGAGTGTGCGTGCCTCGCCCAGCACCTCCAGCTTGACCAGGTCCCAGCCGCCCGCTTCGCGCGCAAGGCGCAGCGTACGAATGGCCTCGTCGGCCGTGAAGCATCCCGCCGTATTCGGCAGGTACGTAACTTTCTTGGGGTCGATGTAATCGGTCAGCATCGGCGCCTTGGGATCGCTGACGTTGACGCGGCGCACGGCGACGGTGACGATTTCAGCGCCCGAAGCCTCGAGGGCAGCGGCGTTCTGTTCGAAATCCTTGTATTTACCGGTTCCGACGATCAGGCGGCTCTCGAAGGTCCGCCCCGCAACGGTCCAGCTGTCATCAGCGGCTCCGCTGCCGCCGCCAACGAAATGGACGATTTCGAGCCTGTCGCCGTCAGCCAGCTTTGCCTCACCGAGGGTCGAGCGGGGCACGATCTCGCCATTGCGTTCGACTGCAAGCTTGGCCGGATCGAGCTCTAGCTCTTCTGCCAGCGCAGCGATGGTCGGGGCGGAGGTCCGGCGGCTTTCGCCGTTGACGATGATTTCTACTGAAGCGCTCATGCGGCGCGACATAGCGCTCAATGCGCTTCAGACAAGTGCGAGCGCAGGTTGAGGAAGTGACCGATCGAAACCAGCGTTACGCCGATGATGGTAAGTACGGCTTCATAGATCCCGTGCGGAACCGCCAGAGCACCGCCCATGAAGGTGAGGCCCATCATCGCAGTAACAAAAGGGGCGGCCTTGCGATGACGCAGCGCTCCCCAGCCGATCGCCACGGCGGCAATGATCAGCGCCAGTGCGAGCCCATAACGATGAATCTCTGGCGCGAAGAAGAACTGTCCTCCGATACCGAGCGCTGAAACGATGATAATGCTGAGCAGGCAATGCAGCAGGCACAGGCTCGAAAGCCAGATGCCGGCACGGTCAAGCGTACGGCGAATCAGGGAAGAAGCGCTGCTCATCGCGATGCCTAGATATGTAACGGTGTAACATCTTGCAAGCCGCGCGTTCGTTAATCGGTGCTCGGCCCGGGATCAGCCGCAAGCCGCCATGTAAGCGCGCTCGCGGCCAATCGCGGTCGAAATGACGAAAATATGCGCCCTAGCAGTTGCCTTCGACGCCATCGACGCAGTCGCCCACGGATTCGACATCTTCGCCCACGCCATCAACGGTATTGCAGGCCGAGGCGAGCAGCATGGTGCCGCTGGCGGCCACTATGGTGAGGAACTTCTTCATTTTAGTGTCTCCATTGGCCCGTCCTTCCCTTACCAACGGGAGCGCTCCGGCTCTGTTCCGATTTACATTTTCGCATCACCGCTTGCGCCGAAACGGCTTGCACTTTGGACAGGTGGTGCGCATCAGCCGCAGCCATGGTCATCGCGAGTGAAATATCGCCCAGCCGACCAGCGGCGCTGGCGAACTGGTTGTCGGTCGTCGCCGGCATGGTGGTGCTGATCGTCATGGTGGGCGGCATCACCCGCCTGACGGAAAGCGGGCTTTCGATCACGCAGTGGGATCCGGTCAGCGGGATCCTGCCACCACTCAGTGAAAAAGCCTGGCAGGCGGAGTTTGCCGAGTATCGCCAGACACCCGAGTTCATTTACGAAGCGGGCCCTGCCGGCATGACGCTGTCGGACTTCAAGTTCATCTTCTTCTGGGAGTGGTTCCACCGCGTCATAGGCCGCTTGATCGGGCTTGCATTTGCGCTGCCGCTCGCGTGGTTCTGGCTCAAAGGCGCTATTCCGAAAGGCTACAAGCCGCGTCTCGTCGCCCTGCTGGCCCTGGGCGGACTGCAAGGCGCGTTCGGTTGGCTGATGGTGAGGTCCGGTCTTTCGGGGCAAATGACGGATGTGAGCCATTTCTGGCTATCGGTCCACTTGCTCACCGCCCTCTTCACGCTCGGGGGGCTTGTGTGGACCGCGCTCGACCTGAGGGCGCTGGCGCGAAATCCGGCCGCCCGGCCCGCGCGATTGACAGGACTGGCGACAGCAACCGCGTTTGTCCTGTTCATCCAGCTCTTGCTGGGTGCCTGGGTCGCCGGGCTCAATGCCGGTCATGCGGCATACGATTGGCCGCTAATGAATGGCATGCTCGTGCCCGAGTTCGACACCTCCCGCGGAGCCGTTTGGGCGCTGACGCACGATCCGTTCCTGCTGCATTTCCTGCATCGCTGGTGGGCATGGGTCGCTGTCGGCATGCTGATCTGGCTCGCCAGACGCGTTCGCCAGCTCGACCGGCGCGCGTCGAAGGCGGTCCACACCGCCTTCGGTATCCAGATCATTCTGGGCATCGCGACGGTGATGACGGGCGTATCGCTCTGGGTAGCCGTTGCCCACCAGCTAGTCGGCGCCCTGCTGGTCGCCGCGACGGCATGGGCGATGCATGTCGCCGGAAGTACGACAGAGCGTCTTGCATGACGGCCATGATGTATGCCCCCTTCCCCGACCGGGACAGCGCGCGCGAAATTGCGGCCGTACTCCTCGAGGAGAAGCTGATCGCCTGTGCAAATATTCTCGGCGAGGTCGAGTCGCTCTTTTCATGGGAAGGCGAGCTGGACAGCGCTGTCGAGGTCGGCGTCCTGTTCAAAACCGACAAAACCATACTCGACCGCGCAACCAAAAGGTTGGGCGAGTTGCATCCTTATGATACGCCCGCAGTCCTCGGCTGGGATTGCAGTTTTGCAGCACCGGCTACAATGAACTGGCTTGCAGGTTTGCAAGCTTAAGGGCGCACACCATGAATTTCTCACGTCGCATGGCGCTGCGATGCGGATTGGCCGGAATTTTTGTTGCCGCGGGGCCGGCCTGGGCGGCGGGCTCCACGGCTTATCCTGCCGGGCCAATGCAGCTTGGGCGCAGGCTCGAACGCGGTCTCTCGGATGGAGAGGCGATCATCGTCGATCGCCATTGGGCCGTCGATTTCAACGGTCGAGGCCCGGGCATCCTGATACGGGGCAACCAGATATCGGTAGAGGTCGAAGCGCCCGCGCCGCTCGCCCGGATTGCCCAAATCGAAGAGCAGCGCGACACTTCGGCAATGTTTCCGATCGAATTGTCGGCAGACGGTCAGATCGTCGATGCCGGTGATGTCGACGATTCCGACGAAATGGCCGCGGCGGTGCAGTTGGCGCAGTCGATGATTGCGCACGCCGGTCTGGACGTTTCCGATCATCGCCGACATCTCGCCGCAATCGAGGCTGCGGGTACGCAATTGCTGGACACCATGCCGCGCGATCTGTTTTTTCCCCGGGATACCGCGTGGACCGACAGGCGTACGCTAGCGCTTCCGGGCGGCAAGACAGGTGTCATTGCGGTTCGTTACGAAGCGGAAAGATGCGTGGGAGCTCCATGGCTTGCGCGAGCCAATCGGACCGTGACGACGGCAGTTGCCGATACCACACGGATTTCGCGAGAAACGTGGACCTTGTCCCCCGCCTGACGCGCCAATTTCTACCCATCGAGATGTCGCGGTATTATTTTACCTCCGCCGGGAACCGCAGTTTCGCTTGACTTGCGGGCTCTGACCGCACAAATGCGCCTCGCTTCAGCGCTCCGGCATGATGTCGAAGGCGCGATTCGATGCCGCGGCCTACCGTCGCGGCAGTTTAATTTAGGACTTTGGACCAATGAAGGCGCTCAGCAAGCAGACGCGGTCGATCAAACCGACCGAAGTCGAAAAGAAATGGCACCTGATCGATGCGGAAGGCCTCGTCGTCGGCCGTCTCGCCGCGATCGTCGCCAACATCCTGCGCGGCAAGCACAAGCCGAGCTACACCCCGCATGTCGATTGCGGCGACCATGTCATCATCATCAATGCCGGCAAGGTGAAGTTCACCGGCAAGAAGATGAACGACAAGGTATATTACAAGCACACCGGCCACCCGGGCGGCATCAAGGAAACGACTCCCGAGAAGGTTCTCGAAGGTCGCTTCCCCGAGCGTGTGCTCGAAAAGGCTATCGAGCGCATGATCCCGCGCGGTCCGCTGGGCCGTGACCAGATGCGCGCTCTGCACCTCTATGCCGGCACCGAGCATCCGCACGAAGGGCAGAAGCCCGAGGTGCTCGACGTTGCTTCCATGAATCGCAAGAACAAGGTCACCGCGTAATGGCTGACGAACAGAACAACGAAACCGTTTCGGATCTCGCAGATCTGAAGGACATCGCCGGTGACGCGCCCCAGGGTGATGCGGCAACCATCGCGGAAAGCACCATGCCGCTGCGCGAGCAGGAGCTCGACCAGCACGGCCGCGCCTATGCAACCGGTCGCCGCAAGGACGCGGTCGCCCGCGTCTGGGTAAAGCCGGGCAAGGGTGTGATCACGATCAATGGCAAGGACCAGGAAACCTATTTCGCGCGTCCGACCCTGCGTCTGATCATCAACCAGCCGTTCGGCATCACCGAGCGTGAAGGCCAGTACGACGTGATCGCTACCGTTCGCGGCGGTGGTCTTTCGGGCCAGGCCGGTGCGGTCAAGCACGGCATCAGCCAGGCTCTGACCAAGTACGAGCCGGCGCTGCGCGCGACGGTCAAGGCAGCCGGCTTCCTCACCCGCGACAGCCGCGTGGTCGAGCGTAAGAAGTATGGCCGCGCCAAGGCACGCCGTAGCTTCCAGTTCTCGAAGCGCTGATCTTCGGCTCTTCTGCCAATACGAAAAGGGCGGCCTCTCGGGGCCGCCCTTTTTCTTTGGTAATCGCCTTGCGGTGTCAGCGGTGCGCTCAGCGCTGCATGATCATCAGGCCCCAGGCGAGACCGGTGCCGGCGAGGAACAGCGGCCACGACCAGTAGATCTCGTAATCGCCGGCCTGCATGAGATGAATCGCCAATTGGCCGCCCCTCGACCCTTGCGAGCCGATCACCAGCGACACGACGCCTGTCAGAATGCCACCAAGACCGGCGGCCTTGATAAATTCCATCTTACTTCCCCGTTGCTCCGCGGCACGTTGCCTGTGCTTCTGCGGCCCAATTCTTTCGGAACATACAGGAGAGTGAGTTAAGGCAATCCTAACCATCTTATCCGAAATCGACCACGCGTCGTTCGAGCGCGATGCCATCCACCCGCGAACAGGTCAGGATGCTGTAGCTCGCCGGTTCGCCGCGCAGGCGTGTCGAGAGTGTCCCGCTGCCGATCATGCGGACTTTGGTCCCCGCGCTGGCTCGTTCGATATCGAAGGGAATGTGGACGTGGCCCGAGATCACCGCGTCGGCGCCACCCGCAGCGATCGCGGCAAAAGCCTCGTCCCCGCCTATCGTCGGATTGGTTTCGCCCTCTCTCGCAGGCTGGAGGGGGTGGTGACAGGTGACCAGCTTCAATCTCGTGTCGCCCGCCAGGCGGTGCAGGTGCTGGCGGGTTTTCTCGAGCGCTTCCTCCCGCACATAACCGTCCGACCAGGGGAAGCGCGGCTGGGCGCGAACAGTCGTCTTGAGCGGCACAAGGACGCAATCCTCCGATTCAAAGTCGCTATCTATGCCCTCGTAGAACTTGCGGAACCGGCGGTAGGGGTCTGTGAACCGCTCCCACAGATTGTAATAGGCCATGTCATGATTGCCGGGGCACAGCACGACCGGTGCATCGAACTGATCGAAATACGCGGCCGCTGCGTCATATTGGGCATGGGTCGCACGTTGGGTCAGATCGCCGGTGCACAATATGAGATCGGCCTGCGCATCCTTCGCCTCCGCAGCAAATGCTTCGAGTGCATCGCGGTTCTCGGTCCCGAAATGCGGATCGCTCATATGGAAGATGGTTGTCGTCATGGTTGGCTGACAAGCCTGATCGGCGCAGGTTGGCAAGGGCTAATTCATCCGCGGGGCGGCGCGCAATCACACCTTGCCGCTGAATATCAGCCAGGCGGAGACACCGTTGAGCGCGGTATAGCCGAGATAGATCCAGCTAGCCCCTGCCCAACCGGTCGAAGTCAGCAGCATCGCCGCTAGCAAGACGATAAACTCGGTCAGGAGCGTGAGCTTTCCACCCAGCATGTGAACGTACCAGGGCAGGCGCCTCAGCAGCGGATGGCCGCTTTCCAGCACCGCCTTGTGCAGGGCGAAATTGGCAACTCCGAGCATAAAAACCAGGACGATCATCATTGTTTCATTATTGCGTAAACGCCCGTCGGTTGGAAACAGTCGTTCGTCGGGCAGTTTCTGGCACCGGTCCGAACGGCATACCGTCGATCGACTGGGCGCTAGCGATGGTCGACCATGTGCTGCGCCAATATGCTGATTCGCCTAACTCTTTGTCTGCGGACAACGCCTCACCCCCCCCCGAAGAGAGCGCCGCAGATGGAGGAATATATGTTGAAGACAACTATCGCATCGGCCGCCCTCGGCCTCGCAATGGTCGCTGCCCCCGCCGTGGCCGGATCGAACGACGATCAGACCTTGCAGATCGAATATCGCGACCTCAACCTCGCAACGTCGCAAGGCCAGGAAGCTCTCGACCGCCGTATCGACGCTGCCGCCAACAAGTTCTGCGGTGCAGGCACCGAACAGACCGGCACGCGCATCCCGTCGAGCAAGGCAAAGGCATGCGTCGCGCAAGTTCGCGCCGCTGCACATAAACAGGTTGCAGCCCTTATCGAGGAGCAACGGCTCGGCGGCTGAGCCCAACACGACAATTGCACTTCGGTGCAGTTAGCGGTCCGGACCCAATACCAGTCCCGGGGTCCGGGCCGCTTTTTGTTTTGCGTGGATGCAAACGCACTGATCGCCGGTGGGGCGTAGGCGCCACGACGCTGTCAGCAGCCGACCCCGGCTGGCGACTGCACCGGTTAGCGACCGGCCATCGCCTTTACTTTGGGAAGATAAGTACGTCCGATACGCATGGCTTCCCCGTCCTCAAGCTCGGCCGACCATACACCCAGGCCGTCGTGACGAAGTCCCCTGATCCGGTCCTTGCGAAGGATCGTCGATCGGTGGATGCGAATGAACTCGGACGGATCGAGCTTTTCCTCGAGACCCGCGATCGTCTGTAGCAAGAGATAGGAGCGCCCTCCCTCTCCGGGGAGCCCGACATGGAGCCTGACATAGTCGCGCTCTGCATCGATCCGGCTGACTTCACTCACCGCAATGCGCAGCAATTCGCTACGATGCGGCACCCACAGCTCGTCAAGCCAGGCGCTCGAGCCTTCCTTGGGCTCGCCGCTGCGTGCAAGCGCACGCTCGATCGCGCGAGACAGTCGGTCGGCGGCGACCGGTTTCAGCACGTAGTCGATCGCCTCAAGATCGAACGCTTCCACCGCGAAGTTCTCATGCGCGGTGACGAAGATCACGGCGGGCTTGACCTCCAGCTTGCTGAGCTTCGCCGCCACGGCCAAGCCGTCCATTTCCGGCATGGTCATATCGAGCAGCACCAGATCGGGTTTGAGAGCCTCGACCAGTCGCAGTGCGGCAGCACCGTCGCTCGCCGTGCCGACGACCCTGATCGCGTCGATATCGGCGCAGAGCACCTGAATGCGCTCGACCGCGAGCGGCTCGTCATCGACGATCAGCGTGCGAAGCGATCTGTTCGTGTCGGGTTCGTCAGCCATTGCGGGTCAAGGGTATCCGCATTTCAGTCTTGTATCCACCCGGAATAGGGCCGGAATCAAGCGTGATGTCCTGTCCGAAGCGCGCCTCCAGCCGGTCACGGACGTTGGCGAGCCCGATGCCGAAACCGTGGGCGGAGCCTTCGGGAACACCCGGTCCGTCATCGCTGACGGTAACGACCAGCCGGTCGAACTCCTCACGTGCGGAAAGCGTGATCGTGACCGTGCGATTGACCGGCGAGACGGCATATTTGACCGAGTTTTCGACCAGGGGCTGCAAGATCATGCCCGGGACGCGCGCGTCGGCGAGGTCTTCGGGAAGATCGAACTCGCAGCGCAATCGTTCCGGGAAGCGCACCGACTCGATGTCGAGGTAGAGCTTTTGCAGGTCGAACTCGTCGTCCAGCCGCACATCGGTCGTCGGATCGTCCGCCAAGCTGTGACGATAGAAGCGCGAGATCGTCTGGATCATGCGCTCGGCCCGCTCGGCCTTGCCGGTCATCACCAGAGCGGAGAGCGAATTGAGCGTGTTGAAGAGAAAATGCGGATTGACCTGATAGCGCAGGCTCCTGAGCTCCGCCGCCTTGGCCGCGCTGCGAAACTCCTGTTCACGCCGTTCGGCAATGCGCGCTTTCGAGATCGCGACCATCGCATAATAAATGGCACACCAGGCGAGCATCATGAAATACCGGCTGAACGCGATTTCCGCGAGCGGTCCGATGAAGCCGACCACGCCGAACTCGCGGTCAACTGCCCCTTCGCCCCTGCCATCTCGTTCGGGTTCGCCGATCAGGTCCATGTCGGTCGATGCGCGTTCGGTCCGCTCGGTGCCCCGCTCACCGTCAACTGGATTGGCCATTTGCGATCCGTCGTCTCCGCGGGCATCCTCTTCGAACATCGTCGCGAACTTCGTGTTCATTTCATAGAAGATGTAGTTGTTGATCTGCGCCGACAGGAGCGCTGCCGGCATTGCCAGCAACAGGGCTGCTGTCGCCTGAACCCAGATCGCCTTGCCATCGAAAAGTCTCAGCAGAGACCACAGGACGAGGGTGACTGCGATCCCGCCGATCGTGACGATCGAGCGCAGGCGCATCATCTCGCCCGAATGACCGAGCCCGATGATCTCCCAGCGGATCGAAGCGAGAATGAAATAGACCGCCCACAACACCACGATCGAGACGATCACGGTGCGGAAAGAGACGGACGGACCCGTTTTAGTTGCAATTGTATCCATCAGACTTGCGATCTAGCGCCGGGCGGCAGCGAAGGCGAATCCGTCGTCGGTCGTGAATTGTCGTTCATCGAAAGTTCATCGACCGACGAAGGGCGAGGCATCAGCCGTTTTGGAGCAAATTCTCCTTTGAAATCCGCTCCTTCCACTGCGCAGGGGCAAGCGTATGGACGTTTGTGCCTTCGCTGTCGACAGCGACGGTGACAGGCATATCCTTGACCGTGAACTCGTAAATCGCCTCCATCCCGAGATCCTCGAATCCGACGACCCTGGCTTCCTTGATGGCGCGACTGACGAGGTACGCAGCGCCGCCTACCGCCATCAGATAGGCGACCTTGAAGCGGCTGATGACTTCGACAGCATCGTGCCCACGCTCTGCCTTGCCGATCATGGCCAGCAGGCCAAGGTCGAGCATCATTTCGGTGAACTTGTCCATGCGGGTGGCGGTGGTCGGACCGGCCGGCCCGACGACTTCACCCATCACCGGATCGACCGGACCGACGTAGTAGATCGCACGGCCCTTGAACTCGACCGGCAGCTCTTCGCCGCTATCGATCATCTCCTGGATGCGCTTGTGGGCCGCGTCGCGCCCGGTGAGCATCGCGCCATTGAGAAGCAGGCGGTCGCCCGCCTTCCAGCTGGCCACTTCTTCGGGCGTGAGATTGTCGAGGTCGACCCGCTTCGCCTCGGCATCGGGCTGCCATTCAACCTTGGGCCATTTGTCGAGATCGGGCTGCGGAATATAGGCCGGGCCCGAACCGTCCATCGTCACATGAGCGTGGCGGGTGGCCGCGCAATTGGGGATCATGGCGACAGGCTTGCCCGCCGCATGGCATGGCCAGTCGAGAATCTTGACGTCAAGGACAGTCGACAGACCGCCGAGCCCCTGCGCGCCTACACCCTGGGCGTTGACCGCATCGAAGATGTCGATCCGCAGCTGCTCGATATCCGTCTCGGCCCCGCGAGCCTTCAGCTGCGCCATGTCGATCGGATCCATCAGACTTTTCTTGGCGAGGCTCATGCAATGCTCTGCAGTTCCGCCGATACCGATGCCGAGCATTCCGGGCGGACACCAGCCCGCGCCCATCGAGGGGAGCTGTTCGACCACCCATTCGACGATATTGTCTGACGGGTTCATCATCTTGAACTTGGACTTGTTCTCGCTGCCGCCGCCCTTTGCAGCCACGTCGATGTCGATAGTGTTACCCGGCACCATCTCGACCGAAAGCACGCACGGCGTGTTGTCGCGGGTGTTACGGCGCGTGAAGGCCGGGTCTGCGAGGATCGAGGCGCGCAGCTTGTTGTCGGGATGGTTGTAAGCGCGGCGCACGCCTTCATCGACGACTTCCTGCAGGCTTCTCGATGATTCGAGCCGGCAATCCTGGCCCCATTTGATGAAGACGTTGACGATGCCGGTGTCCTGGCAGATCGGGCGGTGCCCTTCGGCGCACATCCGGCTGTTGGTCAGGATCTGCGCGATCGCATCCTTCGCCGCCGGGCCCTGCTCCGCCTCATAGGCGTCTCCCAGCGCCTGGATATAATCCATCGGGTGATAGTAGGAGATGTATTGCAGCGCATCCGCGACGGTTTCGATCAGATCGTCTTCGCGAATAATTGTCATGTCGCTCATCGAGGCTGTGCTCCTGTCGGTCGAATCGCAAACCCCTAAAGCACTCGTGATGCCTAGCGTCAAAGCGCTTGGCGCGAGGCGGTGCATTGTCTAGGGAGGATTGACGCACTGTGTTGTCAGTGTAATACAGCTTATCCGAGACGATGATGACTCAATTCGACATGACTTCCGCCCGCAAGGCGATGATCGACAGCCAGTTGCGCACGAGCGGCGTGAACGATGAATTCGTGCTCGCCCGGATGAACGCCGTGGCGCGCGAAGAGTTCGTGCCCGAAAGCGCCAAAGCTGTCGCCTATATGGACCGCGCGATTCCGCTGGGCGAAGGGCGCTATCTCAGCTCGCCACTGGTTCATGGCAAGATGCTCGCCGAAGCGGCACCGAAGAGCGATGACCGCGTGCTGGTGGTCGAGAACGGCTCTTCCTATCTCGCCGAGCTGATCCGTCCGCTCGTCGCCGAAGTCGACACCATTGCTGCCGACAAGGCTGCGGGCAAGGGCAGTCCGCGCAAGACCTATTCGCTGATCCTGGTCGACGGCGCGATCGAAGAAGTTCCTGCGGGCCTCGCCAAGCGGCTCGACGAGAACGGACGGATCGTGACCGGCGTCGTCGCGCGCGGGGTCACCCGGCTCGCGACCGGTCGCAAGGTCGCAGGATCGGTTGCCCTGCAACCACAGGCTGAAATCGGTATCCCTGTCCTTCATCAATTCGACAAGCCCAAGGGCTGGAGCTTCTGACGCATGAGTAAAGCGGCCATTCTTGGTCGGCGGATGGCCGCCACCCTGTTGCTGGGCAGCACGGCGCTCGCGACTTCGGCCCAGGCTGACACGCTACGCGAAGCGCTGGCCGGTGCATACACAACCAATCCGACGCTGCAGGCCGCCCGCGCACAGCAGCGTGCAACCGACGAAGAGGTGCCGATTCAGAAATCGCGCGCCCTCCCCGATGTGTCCGTGACGGGTAATCACATCGAGTTCGTCAAGACTTCGCCCAACAGCTTCACGACGCCCGAGCGCCGCCTGCAGATCGGCCCCGATCTCCAGGTTCCGATCTATTCGGGGGGTGCAATCAAGAACTCGATCAAGGCGGCCAAGGAGCGAGTCGCCGCGGGCCAAGCCGATCTGCGCGGCACCGAAAGCGCGATCTTCAGTCAGGTCGTGGCAGCCTATATGGACGTCCTTCGCAACGAGGCCGTTGTCGCGCTCTCGGAAAACCAGGTTGAGGTTCTGGGCGTCAACCTGCAGGCGACAAGCGATCGTTTCGAGATCGGCGATCTGACCCGTACCGATGTCGCGCAATCGCAATCGCGCCTCGCCGTCGCACAGAGCGACCTGAGGAGCGCTCAGGCGAATCTGATTTCTGCGCGCGAGACGTACATTCAGCTTGTCGGCGAGGCGCCGACCAATCTTCAGGCTCCGCCCCCGCTGCCCGGCCTGCCGGATACCGTCGGGACCGCAGTGGTCACCGCGCTCGAAAACAATCCCGACCTCATCGCTGCGAAGGAGCGCGCCGCTGCCGCCGGCTTCGACAGCGAAGTTGCGGGTTCGGGCCGCCTTCCGACGCTCGGAGCCTTCGCAGGCCTCGACTACACGAATTATTTCGGCACCCTCGGCGGACCGGTATCTGCGGACTTCAACCAGAACGAGACCACGGCAAACTTCGGTTTGCAGCTGACCATCCCGATCTTTCAGGGCGGACGGCCAGCCGCGCAGCAGCGCCAGGCCTATGCGCGCGAAACGGCGGCGCTCGAACAGGCGGTAGCTGCCGAGCGCAATGTCATCGCTCAGGTTCGCTCCGCCTGGGAGGCATGGCAGGCGGCCAATGCGATCATCGAATCAAGCCAGGCGGCGGTTTCCGCAGCCGAGCTCAGCCTCGAAGGCGTTCGCGCGGAAAACTCGATCGGGAATCGCTCGATCCTCGATGTGCTGAATGCCGAGCAGGAATTACTGGGCGCGCGTGTTCAGCTCGTGACGGCGCGGCGCAATGCCTATGTCGCCGGTTTCAGCCTGCTTGCCGCGATGGGCCGCGCCGAAGCGCGCGACCTCAACCTCGATACGGGCGGGCCGCTTTACGACCCGCAGATCAATTACGATCGGGTGAGCGGCAAGTTCTGGGACTGGGATCGCGACCCCGAACCGGAAGCGGTTTCGACCAGCACCGTTGACATCCCCGCCCCTGACGCGACAATTGGCCCGATCGATGAATCACCCGTCGATCAATCGGAAGGCGACTAACCGGGCTAACCGGTACGGCGCGAAACGGGGAACAAGTTGGCATGGGCCAGGGTAACGAAGCGTCGGTCGAAGAGATTCTTGAATCGATCAAGAAGGTGATCGCGCGCGACAATCGCGAGGACGCGATGGAGCTGCGCCGCCGCCGCGAAACGGAAGGTGTGGTGGATGGTCGCAGCGATGGCCGTCACGCCGACATGATCCGTTCGCAGACCGCTGCTCACATGAGTTCCGACGAAGATGCGGACGAGAGCGAGGCCGAGGAAGTGCTCGATCTCGCCGAAATGGAGTTTGCCGAGGATCTCGACCCGCCAACCTCCTCGGAAGACGACGAGGATGACAACGACGGTGATGGCGACGAGGGTGACGACAGCCCGCTGACGAACGAGGCGGTCGCCAGTTCGATGCGCGAGAATTTCGCTGCATTGGCCTTGCTGGCCGAACCCGGTGCGCAGCCGCAGATCGTCCGTTCCGGCGAAACATCGCTCGAAGGTTTGGTGCGCGACATGCTGCGCCCGATGCTCTCCGAATGGCTCGACAAGAACCTGCCCGGGATGGTCGAAAAGATGGTTCAGGCGGAAATCGCGCGGATCGCGGGCAAGCGCGGCTAACCCGGGCTAACAGCGCCTAATTTCAGCTAACGGCGTCTAGACGCGCTGGCGTTCTCGCATTCACGCCAACTTGCGCTTTCCCTGTCTGCGGACTCTGGATTAGCGACGCGAGGCACGCTAATCGCTCTTCCCATGATAAAAAATATCGGGTTCGCCCCAGGCCTAGCCTTCGCCGCCGCGTTTTGCGCCACGCTTTACGCACACCCAGCCATTGCCGACAATCACGGCGCACAGCGCGACGCCCCTGGTGCGGTGAATGCGCCGATGAGCGCACGTGACCTCGTGACGATGCCGCGGCTCGGTGCACCAAGCGTCAGCCCCGACGGCCACCATGTCATCTATCAGGTTACGGAGACCGATCCGACGACGCTCGAACGCACGCCAGCGTTCTACCTGCGCAGCCTCGACGATCTCGAAATGCCTGCCATCCGCCTCAATCTGGGCGAAGGCGCGGGCTCGGTCACCTACGGGCCGGACGGCGCAATTTACTGGCTGACCGACCGCCGCACACCTGCCGAAGACGATATCGAAAAGGTCGAAGGATACTCTCGCGTCTGGCGGGGTGAAGTGGCGGCCGATGGGGTCATTCGCGGCGCGCTTCCCTTCGCAGACTTCCATGGCGAGGGCATCGACGGCTTTCATATCGCTCCGACTGGCGACAAGATCGCCGTCTGGGCCGCTATCGCGCGCGACTGCCCGCGCTTCGGTTGCGAGGACGATGGCAAGAAGCACCTGCCCGGCCCGGGTGACGGCCGTCTTTATGACGGCAGTGACGGCTTCATTCGGCACTGGGATCACTGGACTTCGCCCGGCACGACCAACCGCGTTTTCGTCTTCGATATGGAAAACGGCGAACTGGTTGGCGACGGCGTGCCGCTCGACGGTCAGGATCCGGAAACGGGCCTCACCGCCAATACGCCAACCATGCCCTTCGGCGGGGGTGAGGACATTGCATGGGCCGCCGATGGCCAGAGCGTGTTCTTTACCGCGCGTGTCGCCGACGCCAGCGAGCCCACCTCGACCGATCTCGACATCTACCGGTCGGACCTTTCAGGCCGCGCGCCGATCGAACTGACGGCGGCCAACACCGCCTATGATTCGCTTCCCTCCCCGTCCCCCGACGGGAAATACCTCGCCTATGTCGCGATGGCGCGCCCGGGATACGAGGCGGACCGGCTGGTGGTTCAGCTGCGCGATCTCGCCACCGGCGAAACCCGCGCGCTGACGCAGGACATCGATCGGAGCTTCGGCTCGCTCGCATGGACGCCCGATTCGCGATTCATCGTCGCGACCGCACAGGACGTGCTCGACACGCCTGCCTTCCGCATCGACGTGCAGTCGGGCGCGGTCGAGAAGCTCGACCTGATGGCAGGGAATGAAGCGCATATCGGCAATATTTCCACTTTGGCTGGAAACCGTCTGATCTTCACTCGCGATTCGATTGGCACGCCGAGCGAGCTTTATCTCTCGAAGGGCTGGAAACAGGCAAAGCCGCTGACTGACGTAGCGATGAGCCGGATGGGCGAAATGGCATCGACCAAGACCACCCGTTTCAGCTTTGCCGGCGCGGGCGGGGACACGGTCTATGGCCAGATCACCAAGCTCGAAAATCAGCAGGGGCCGATTCCCGCGATCCTCTACATCCACGGCGGACCACAGGGTTCGTTCAACGATGGCTGGTCCAGCCGCTGGAACCCGCGCGTACTGGCGAGCCAGGGCTATGCGGTCATCTCGGTCGATTTCCACGGGAGCACCGGATACGGGCAGGAGTTCACCGATGCGATCAACCAGGACTGGGGCGGCAAGCCGCTCGAGGACCTGAAGCTCGGCCTCGCCGCAGCCCTCGCAAAGGATCCGCAGATCGACGGAGACCGCGCCTGCGCCATGGGCGCGAGCTATGGCGGCTACATGGTCAACTGGATTGCAGGCAACTGGCCCGATCGGTTCAAATGCCTCGTCCAGCATGACGGGCTGTTCGACATGCGCAGCTTCTATTTCTCTACGGAGGAATTGTGGTTCCCGCGCTGGGATTTCGGCGGATCCTATGCCGAAAACCCCGAGCTTTACGAAAAGTGGAACCCGGTCAACCACGTCGACAAGTGGCAGACGCCAATGCTGGTGGTGACGGGCGAGAAGGATTTCCGCGTCCCCTACACGCAGGGCATCCAGAGCTTCACCGCACTGCAGGAGCGCGGCATTCCTTCGCAGCTTCTGGTCTTTCCGGAAGAAAATCACTGGGTGCTGGGCGCGAAGAACTCGCTGCAATGGCACCAGACCGTGTTCGCATGGCTCAATCGCTGGCTGGGCGAGGAAGATTCATCGGAAGCCGGTAGCGAGTGAGCAAGAAGAAGGGCCTCGTCGAAGCGCAGCGTGCGCTCGCCAAGATCGGCGGCGAGACGATCGAGCGCCATATCTTCCTGTGCGCGATAAGCGAGAAGCAGAAATGCTGCTCGCGCAAGGAAGGCGAAGCCGCGTGGAAATATCTCAAGAAGCGGATGAAGCAGCTTGGGCTGGCCGGGCCGAAACGCAGCGACGGCAGCGGCGGCGTCCAGCGCACCAAGGCCGATTGCCTGCAGGTCTGCGCGTTCGGTCCGATCGCGGTCGTCTGGCCGGACCGCGTCTGGTATCATTCCTGCAATGAGGACGTGCTCGAGCGCATCCTGCAAGAACACGTGATCGGCGGACAGGTCGTCGAAGATTACCGGCTGACGGCGCCCCCTGAGACTTCGGAACCCTAGTCGAGGTCTTCCTCGCTGCGTGGCAGGTTGTTATCGACCGATGCGTCATGCCCGGTCCCGTTCGACAGGAACACGAGACCCATCAGGGCGCTGGTCAGCAACATCGAGAAGCCGATGCCAAGCGCGACCGCGATATAGAAGTGAATCGAGACCGCACCCTGAAATTTGTAAAGGAGGGCGAGCGCAATCACGACAACGCCCACCGTCACGCTGAACATAAAGCGCATTAGGCGGCGATACCGCGCCCATGCGTGTGCGGCCATTTCGGGATCGTCGAGAGGGGACTTGCCGGTCATGGGGCCCCAGATGGGCGTTGCGGCAGCCCGCGGCAATGGGAAATTCCCACGCGATGCTTGCGGACTGGCATATAGATTCGCTTTTTTCCCGGCTTGGTGGCATTCTTCCAACTTCATAGCGGAGGAGGCTCGCCCATGGATATTGCCCAGATCATCGCCAATCGTAGCGCGAGCGAGGTAATATCCTGCGAAGTCTCGACATTGGTACGCGATGCGGTGGCCATTCTTGCCGAGAAGAGGATCGGCGCGCTGCCCGTGATGGAAGGGGGGAGAGTCGCCGGAATTTTCTCCGAACGCGACGTCATCTATCGCTTGCGGGAGGAGGGCGACGCTTGCCTCGGCCGTCAGGTCGGCCAGGTCATGACCGCCCCTGCGATCACCGTCACTCCCTCCACCAGCGTCGTCGAAGCGCTCAGCCTGATGACCAGCCGCCGGTTCCGCCACCTCCCCGTCGTCGAGAACGGGGACATGCGTGGCTTCGTCTCGATCGGCGACCTTGTGAAAAGCCGGCTCGACGAAGTGCAGCACGAGGCTGAGGCGATGCGCGAATATATCACCCACGGCTGACTTCCGACTTGTGACTGGCGCACTCGCTTCCTAAATCTGACTCATATGGCAGACACACTGACCCTGACGCCCGCCGCAGCCAAGCGCGTGGCATGGATTGCCGAAAAGCAGGCCAAGCCCGCTATCTTGCGGCTTTCGGTCGAAGGCGGGGGGTGTTCGGGCTTCCAGTACAAGTTCGACCTCGCCGAAGCGCCCGATGGTGACGATGCGGTGAGCGAGACCGATGGTGTTCGGCTGGTCGTCGATCCGGTCAGCTTCGACCTCGTTTCGGGCAGCGTTGTCGATTTCGTGGAATCGCTTGGAGGAGCGGCCTTTCGCGTCGAGAACCCTCAGGCCGCTGCCGGTTGCGGCTGCGGATCGAGCTTCGGGATTTAGGGCTTTGGGTTGAGAGGCGCTCAGGCACTGCGTTCCTGAGCGGCCACGCCACCCACACCCTCCACCCTTCCGCCCGGATTGTATCCCGGTAGGCTCCGGGCGGAAGGGTGGAGGGCGCGGGTGGCACGGATGGACGACGAGAAAATCATCCGCCATTACACCACCCATGAAAATCGCCACTTTCAACATCAACGGGATCAAGGCCCGCCTCCCTCGGCTCAAGGAATGGCTCGAGGAAACGCGCCCGACCGTCGCCTGCCTTCAGGAAATCAAGAGCCAGGATGATGGCTTTCCCGGTAGCGAGCTCGAAGATCTCGGCTACCACGTGCTGACGCACGGTCAGAAGGCCTTCAACGGCGTCGCGATCCTTGTCGACAAGAACGCCGGATACTCGGCGCCGGTCGAGGTCCAGCGGGGGCTGGGCATTGATGGTCCCAAGGATGGCGAGGGCGAGCAGGCGCGCTATCTCGAAATCGATGTCGCCAAAGAGGGCGAGAGGCCGACCCGGATCGTGTGCATCTACCTTCCCAATGGTAATCCGCATCCCGGGCCCAAGTTCGATTACAAGCTCGCCTGGATGGAGAAACTGCGCGCGCGAATGGGCGAAATCTGGTCGAGCGAAGTACCCGCTGCGGTCCTCGGCGATTTCAACGTCATTCCGCACGATGACGACGTCTGGTCACCCAAGGCGATGGCGAAGGACGCCCTGATGCAGCCCGAAAGCCGCGATGCCTATTTCCGGCTACTCGCCGATGGCTGGACCGATGCGGTGCGCACGCTCAACCCGCGCGGCGGCGTCTGGACCTATTGGGATTACCAGGCGGGCGCGTGGCAGCGCGATCATGGCTTCCGCATCGATCATATCCTGCTCACGCCGGAACTGGCCGACCGGCTGGAGGCCGTCGGCGTCGACCGCGAACACCGCGGACGTGAGAAGGCGAGCGACCACACACCCGTCTGGGCGCGTCTACGCGACTAGGTCTTATCTGAACGGAAAACGGGCGGGGTTCTACCCCCGCCCACAAGCGCGACCGCGCGCCGGCCGGTTAGGCCGAAAGCCAAGCGGCCCGGATGGGCCGCGCCGGCGCTTGAGGTCACCTATAGAAAATGTGCGTGTTGATGGTCGCGCGGGCGACCTTCTTGCGGCTCCAGCTCGGGCGCACGTATTTCGCATGGAAATAGAGCGAATCCCCGGCCTCGCTGTCCCACTGGCCTTCGTGCGCGATGCGCGCGATGGCCTTGGCGCGCTTCCATGCGTTGGAGCCGGTCCGGATCCGCGGCATCGAGCCGTTCTTCACGAACGAGAATTGCGCGCGCTGATACACGACACCGCAATAGCTCGAAGGGAAGCGCGCACTTTCAGCGCGATTAATGACGACCTGCGCAACGGCGAGCTGTCCGTCGAGCGGTTCGCCGCGTGATTCAAAATAGACCGCTCCGGCAAGGCACTGCATTTCCTCGCTCAGCGAAAAACCCTTGTCGGTTTTTGCGACGAGCTCGTGCAGCGATGCCGCCGAGGCGATTTCGGTCTGGAGTTCTTCAGCGGCCTCTTCGGGCACCTGCTGGACGACTTCTTCGGCGACGAAGACCGGCATCGTCTCTTCAGAGACTGCCGCTTCGGCATTGCCCGCATTTTCCGCCAGGATCGATTCAACGTCGGAATCCTGGGCGAAGGCGCCGGAAGTCTCGGCGCTTGCAAAAGTCAGACTGGTGGCTGCGATCAATGCAGCCGCACTCAAACTATGGGTCTTACGACTCATATTCCCGTCACATTCGTGCGGTGGACGAGCCCTGACGCAGGCTGGGACCTGTTTCGCGTTATTTGCGTTTGAGAGGTGGGTCCAAGTTAAGGCCTGCCGGCCGCCCCCCGTCTGCGTGCTTGCTCGTGGGCCTTATTGCCGCACGTGCCGCCTGCGCACCTGGAAGCTGGCGGGCCAAATAGTCTGCCGGGCGTAATGGTCAAGTTAACGCGCGATAGATGCGATGAACCGTTCTGGATCCGCGATGTCTGCCTCAATCACCCAGATATCGGGGTCCTGCGACGTACGTCGCGCGACGTACTCGGATAATTCCGTTGGATTTTCAGGGTTTTGCCGCTTTGCAGCAATAAACGGTCGCGACCCGTCCAACTGGGGCATTCTTTCGTAAAGTGTAACCGGTTCACCACGATAGATGGTTAAGATCAGAATGGTCCCGGCATCGCGTTCGCCCTTGTGCAGGACGCTGGCAAAGCCGCCTTGCGAGTCCACGATTCGGATTAGGCCCGCCACTTCGAGGTGCGCGGGAAGCCGATCGTCCACCCTTACGCCTCGCCGGGCGAGTAACCCGGTAGGCTTGAAAGCGGGATGCGCGATTTCATGAAGGTGCCTGTGCCGCGACCGATCTCGTCGCCCTCCTCATCCACCAGCCGCGATTCCGCCACGAACACGCGCCGGCGCCCGCTTACCCAGCGCCCCTCGGCGATGACTGTGCCGCTCTTGATCGGCTTGGTAAAATGGAGGTTGAAGCTGGTGGTCAGCAGGAAACGGTCCGTCACCAGCGTATTTGCGGCGTAGAAGGCCGCATCGTCGAGCATCTTGAAATAGATCGTGCCGTGCGCGGCGCCCGCGGCGTGATAGCAGCTCTCGTCGACCTCGAAGGTGACGCGGGAGCGACCCTCGCGCAGTACTGCAAGTTTCGAGACGAACTGGTTGTTGACCGGCGCGGAATCATAGAGTCGCTCCAGCGCGCGGAAGTGGAGTTCGGCTCCCGCCGCGTCCTCGGCGATATTGTTGCCGTCAGGCGGCATCACGTTCGAGCTGATTGCTGAGCAGGGCGAACAGGGCCTCCCCATCCGGCGCGTCGGCCAGAGCCTGGTGCATAGCATCATCCCGGACCAGCCGGGACAAGGCGGCCAGGGCATGAAGGTGCGTCGCGCCGGCATTCTCGGGCGACAACATGCCGAAAACGACATCGACCGGCATGCCGTCTGCGGCATCGAATTCAACCGGCGCATCCAGCTTCAGCACAACCACGGTCGGGCGATTGACCGCCTTGGAGCGCGCATGCGGGATCGCGACGCCGCGACCAAACCCAGTCGAGCCAAGCGCCTCGCGCTCTTCGAGGCCGTCCAGCGCGGCGTTCGCGTCGAGCCCGTATCGCTCTGCAAACAGCTGCGCGATCCGTTCGAGAACCTGCTGCTTGTTTTCCAGACGCGCGGTCGCGACCGCTTCGGGAAGCAATTTGAAACTAACGCTCATCTCTATCTTGTTTCGATTTCAATCCAGCTTGGTGCGACCGGCAATGGCGGGCAAGCCGCTGAAAGCAGCGCTTTTCAAGCCCGATGCCTTGTGGTGCCCCCGTTTCGGGTCCGTCCAAAGACCCGAGGCGTTATTTCGGTTCGACCCATCCGATCGAGCCATCAGCGCGGCGATAAACCATATTATGCCGCTGAGTGCCAGCATTTTTGAAAAACAGCGCCGGCGTGTCGCGCAGATCAAGCATCATTACGGCGTCCGCGACCGAATATTCGGGGATGTCGGTCTTGGTTTCAGCGATGATCGGAGGTGCATCGGTCGCTTCGCTTTCCTCCTCGCTTTCCTCTGTCGGCGCAAAAATCACATAGGCAGCCTCTTCTTCACGCATGGCGTGCTGCGCCTGCTCATGCCGATCCTTGAGCCGCCGCTTGTAGCGCCGCAGCTGCTTGTCGATCTTCTCCGCTGCCGCATCGAGCGCCTGGTGCGCATCCTGCGCCTGGCCTTGCGCCTTCAGGATCAGGCCTTGCATCACGTGGGTCACGATGTCGCAACTGAATGCTCCGGCCGGCGCCTTGCCGAACGTGACGTGCGACGAAATCGCGCGATCGAAGTACTTGTCGACGATACCCCCCAGTCGCTCGTTGACATGTTCGCGCAATGCATCGCCGGTTTCCATCTGATGGCCTGAGACGCGGATATCCATGGGGGACTATCTCCTTTTCATATCTTGCCGGTGGCCCAAAAACCGCCACCGGTGGGATCAACTCACCCAGACCGCCTTCTCGATCGTCTCGATAAAAGCCTGGTGCCGGGCAAGTTCGGCTTCGCTCGCAGCATGCGGACGCGGCTCCCGCCGCTTTCCGGTCGCGCGGGCGAGAATGGTTTCCTTGGCACCGTCACGTCGTGCGTCGGTCTCGGCCGCCTGTTCGGCAGCGAGTTCGAGGCCGATCTGGCGGCCGCCGGTCAGTTCGACATAGACCTGCGCCAGCAATTCGGCGTCGAGCAGTGCGCCGTGCTTCACACGGTGGCTGCGATCGACCCCGTAACGGGTGCAGAGCGCGTCGAGCGACAGCTTCGCGCCCGGATGCTTCTTGCGCGCAATCGCAACCGTATCGACCATGCGGCTGGTGCACACCGGTGCCAGTGCGGCGATTTCCAGTTCGGCATTGAGGAAGCCGAAATCGAAACCCGCATTGTGCGCGACGAGCGGCGCATCGCCGATGAAAGCCAGCAAATCGGCAGCGACGTCGGCAAACAGCGGCTTGTCTGCCAGGAAGGCGCTGGAAAGGCCGTGGACGGCTTCTGCACCGGCCGGCATATCGCGCTGGGGATTGAAATAGGCGTGGAAGCTTTCGCCCGTGGCGACGCGATTGACCATTTCGATACACCCGATTTCGACCATCCGGTCCCCTGTCTTGGGGTCAAGGCCGGTGGTTTCGGTGTCGAAAACAATCTCGCGCATTGGAACTCATATCGGCCTTCAAACCCCGCGAGGCAAGAGGCTTCGCACAGCTATTTGGCCCGATTACGATCCTTTAGCTGCGCGATCAGCGCGATAACGTCAGCTTCTGTTCCTGCAAGCGATTGGCCGGTGTCGATAACGTAATCCGCACGCGCGCGCTTTTCCGCATCGGGCACCTGAATCGAAAGGATATGCGCGAACTTCTCGGGCGTCATTCCTTCGCGGGCGAGCACGCGCTTGCGCTGCACCTCGGGCGGAGCCGAAACGACGACGACGGAATCGACGCGCTTGTCGCCGCCGCCTTCGAACAGCAGCGGGATGTCGAATACGATCATCGGCGCGCCGGCATGTTCGAGCAGGAAGAGCTCGCGCTTTCGCCCGACCGCAGGATGGACGATCGCCTCGAGCCGGGCGAGCGCATCCTTGTCACCGAAAACTTGCGCGCCCAGTTCATCGCGCTTCACTCCTTCGGGTCCAGTCGAACCGGGGAAGGCTTCCTCGATGGCGGGCACCAGTTCGCCGCCCGGTCCCTGCATTTTGCGGACCTCTGCATCGGCATCGAAGACCGGAACGCCTGAACGCTCGAACATCTCGGCCACGGTCGATTTTCCCATGCCGATCGAACCGGTGAGGCCGATAATGAGGGGATGGCTCATTGAGTGATGATCTCCCGCAGTTCGGCATCGCAATCGCGTGGTGGGCGCTCACCGAAAAACAATTCGAAGGCATGCGCCGCCTGCCCAATCAGCATGGAGAGCCCGTCGATCGTCCGGTGACCCGCATCGCGCGCATTCCTGAGAAACTCGGTTTCGAGCGGGTCGGTGACGATGTCATAGGCAATCGCCCCCGGGGGCGCATGGCTCCAGTCGAATTGCAGCGGCGGCTGGCCGCGCATGCCCAACGGCGATGCGTTGACGATAAGATCGCAGCAGCCTTCTCGGTCGTCGAAGGCGAAATCGGTCGGATCGGCAAAATGCGCGAGATCGATCGCGTGATGCTCGCCATCAGGTGCAAGTTCGTCGAGAAGTACACGCGCCTTGTCTGGATTGCGGCCCGCGAGGACAATAGTGAACCCGTGTCCCACTAGGGCAGTTACGATCGCCCGCGCCGCGCCACCAGTGCCGAGGATGCGCGCCATGCGGAAATAGTGCTCTCCGCTGAGTTGGTCGCGCAATGGCTCGAGAAAACCATTGGCATCGGTGTTGGTGCCGGCAAGCGCGCCGCCCGATGCAGGATAGATCGTGTTTACCGCGCCGATCGCATCGGCGGGTGCTTCGATCCTTTCGAGCAGCGGCATCACCGCCTGCTTGTGCGGCATGGTGACGTTGGAGCCGTGCCAGTCGGGATCTGCGCGGCGCTCGGCAAGGTAATCGGCCAGCCCGTCGCGAGTAACGTGGCACGCGCGATACTCGGCATCGATACCCAGCTTGCCGAGCCAGAAATTATGGATCGCCGGCGACTTCGACTGTGCGATGGGATCGCCGATCACTTCGGCATAGGGTTTGCTCACGAGGGCAGCTCCCCCAACTCGCGTAGCGCGCCGAGAACACTTAACAGCGGCATTCCGAGAACGGTGAACTGGTCGCCTTCGATCATGTCGAAGAGCTGGACGCCCATGGCCTCGATGCGGAAGACTCCGACGCAATAGGAAACCTCCGGCCACTCGGCCTCGAGGTAATACTCGATGAAATCGTCAGAGATTTCGCGCACATGGAGCCGGGCGAGGGACGGCGCGCTCCATTCGCAAGTCTTGCCGCGCACCAGCGCCGCCGCGCTATGCAATTCCATTACCTTGCCGGAAAAGAAGCGCAAATGTTCGGCGGCCTGCTCGCGGCTTTCAGGTTTGTCGAAACGGCGACCATCGCACACGACGAGGCTATCGCTGCCGAGGACCAACCGTTCGGGATGGGCGGTGGCGACGGCTGCCGCCTTGGCGACGCTCAAGGCTTCGGCCACTTCGCCGGGAGTGCAATCGACGAGCCCTTCCTCGACAGCACGCTCGTCGATTTGCGCCGGGATCGCTTCATATTGCACCCCCGCGGCATCCAGCATCGCGCGGCGCGATTGCGACTTGGACGCAAGGATCAGGCTCATACCGGCCCCAGGCCCGTTGCAGAGGGATCCTCGCCTTCGCGGCGCTGGTTGAGCAGGCGGATCGCGGCGGCCGCGGTTTCCTCGATCGAGCGACGCGTAACGTCGATCACCGGCCACCCGTTGTCGGCGAACATGCGGCGGGCATATTTGACCTCTTCCTGCACGCTATCGTCATCGACATAGGCGGTTTCGGTATCCTCGTGCAGGCTCAGGAGCCGGTTGCGACGGATCTGAACCAGCCTTTGCGGCGCGGTGGTCAGGCCGATGACAAGCGGACGGCGGAGGCGAAACAGGGCATCGGGCGGCGGGCTTTCGACCACGATCGGGATGTTCGCCGTCTTGTAGCCGCGGTTGGCGAGATAGATGCTGGTCGGCGTTTTCGAGGTGCGCGATACGCCTGCGAGCACGATATCGGCCTGCTCCCAGTTCTCCCAACCGACCCCATCATCATGCGCGATGGTGAACTGGATCGCTTCGACCCGGTCGAAATAGGCCTCGTCCATCAGGTGCTGGCGGCCCGGGCGGCCATGCGCCTCCTGCCCGAGCTGCGCTTCCAGCGCCTCGGTCACCGCATCGAGCACCGGCACCGCCGGCAGGCCGAGCTGGCGGCAATGGTCCTCCAGCCGGGCGCGCGTTTCGGTGTTGACCAGCGTGAACATCACGAGGCCGGGATTATCCGCAAGGTCGGGCACGATCCGGTCGAGATGTTGGCGCGAGCGCACCATCGGCCAGAAATGGCGCGTCACCTGTGCATCCTCGAACTGCGCGAGCGCCGCCTTGGCAATCATCTCGAGCGTTTCGCCGGTTGAATCGGAGACAAGGTGAAGGTGCATGCGGTATGGTTTGCTCTTGCAGAGACCCGCCGCCGGGCCTGTGGACAGTTAGCGGCATAAACCACGGGAGAAACCTGCCGACAAGTTCGGGAAGAGTTTTGCTCCCCACTGCCAGCCGATTCTCACCGTCACCTGCCAACACAAGGGGGCGCTTTTCGACAGTCTGGGGAGACCGGGGAAAAGTTTGACTCGACTCAAGAGTTGCGGCGATTCGGCGTCCAGCAAAACCCTGTTCATCGCCGGAGAAATCGGGCAGTGGACGCTTGTCCCCGATTTCCACAGGGCCAACAGACTCCATAATCCTTCTATAAATATACTTTTATTATTGATTGGACTCCTCGCATGCCTGGCCTCTTGCTAGACACATTGAATGGAAAACGCGCTGACAGGGTACCCATGTGGCTCATGCGGCAGGCAGGGCGCTACCTACCCGAATATCGCGAACTGCGGGCCGAGAAAGGCGGGTTTCTCGATCTCGTTTACGATAGCGAAGCTGCGGCCGAAGTTACGATCCAGCCGCTCAGGCGGTTCGGCTTCGACGGGGCGATCCTGTTCTCCGATATCCTCATCGTGCCGCATGCAATGGGGCAGGGTCTCGAGTTTCTGGCAGGCGAGGGACCCAAGCTTTCGCCGAGGCTGCTCGATGCTTCGCTGGAAAGCTTCAGCCCACATCCTGAGCGGTTCGAAGCGGTTTACGAGACCGTGCGGAGATGCAGGGCGCAGCTCGACGACACGGTGACCATGTTGGGCTTTGCCGGCAGTCCTTGGACCGTGGCGACCTACATGGTGAACGGCGAGGGGTCGAAGGACCAGCAAGAAACTCGCGCACTCGCCTATCGCGATCCTGCGGGCTTTCAGGCGATCATCGACGCCATTGCCGAAACCTCGATCATCTATCTGCGCGGCCAGATCGATGCAGGCGCAGAAGCGGTGCAATTGTTCGACAGCTGGGCAGGCAGCCTTGCGCCCGACGAGTTCGAACGCTGGGTCATTGCTCCCAATGCCAGGATCACGGCGGCCCTGAAGGCCTCGCATCCCGATATCCCGGTCATCGGGTTTCCGAAGGGTGCAGGTGCCAAGCTTCCCGCCTATGCGCGAGAGACCGGGGTCGATGCGATCGGCCTCGATGAAACGCAGGATCCTGTCTGGGCGCATGAAGCGCTTCCCGAAGGAATGCCGGTGCAGGGCAATCTCGATCCGCTGCTGTTATTGGCGGGCGGCGAGCGTCTCATTTCGCGCATCCACGCGATCCTCGATGCCTTTGCGGGCAGACCGCATGTCTTCAACCTTGGTCACGGAATCGGGCAGCACACGCCGATTGCCCATGTCGAGGAACTCGTCGAGGCTGTGAGGGGGTGGAATCCGTGAGCGGCATTCTTAAGTGGACAGCATGCAGGATCTGATCGCGATGACTTATCTCTGGCTCAAGGCCGGCCATATCCTGTTCGTCATCTTCTGGATGGCAGGGTTGTTCATGCTCCCGCGCTTCTTCGTCTATCACCAGGAGGATGGTGAGCCGGGGAGCGAGGCCGATGCACTTTGGACCGATCGCGAGAGGCGCCTTCTGAAGATCATCCTGCTGCCTTCGATCGTCGTTGTCTGGGTGCTGGGACTTGCGCTGGCGATGACGACTGGTGCTTTCACCCAGGGCTGGTTCCACGCCAAGCTGCTGATCGTGCTCGTGCTTTCAGGCTATCACGGCTGGCTTTCCGCCTATGCCAAGAAACTCGCGCGCGGCGAGCGGACGATGGAAGGCAAGAAACTGCGCCTGCTCAATGAAGTGCCCGGCCTCGCCGCGGTTCTGATCGTGATCCTCGCGGTGGTCCGACCCTTCTAATCCCGCCGTTCGTCGATTAGCGGCATCAAACGCAATTGACGCGGCTGCGCGGTCAAACTATTTCGCGACTCTATCCGGTACAGGCTTCGGCATCCTGCCGAGCCCGGTCTGCTTTCACCAAGCCCGGCCCCGTTTGAAGGGGCGCCTCGTCCACAGAGGTACTGACCTGCCGGCCCATCCAACACGGAATACCAATCGCAATGCATCTCAGAGATTTAAAAGCAAAACCACCGGCCGAGCTTGTCAGCATGGCCGAAGAACTGGGCGTCGAAGGCGCCTCCACCATGCGCCGGCAGGACCTGATGTTCTGCATCCTTCGCGAACTCGCCGAAGACGAGGAATACGAAGAGAAGATCATGGGCGTGGGCACCATCGAGGTGCTGCAGGACGGCTTCGGCTTCCTCCGCTCGCCCGAGGCGAACTATCTCGCCGGTCCTGACGACATCTATGTCTCCCCCAACCAGATCCGCAAATGGGGTCTGCGCACCGGTGATACGGTCGAAGGCGAGATCCGCGCCCCCAAGGAAGGCGAGCGCTATTTCGCTCTCACAAGCCTTACCAGCGTGAATTTCGAGGATCCGGAGGCTGTGCGCCACCGGACCAATTTCGACAACCTGACGCCGCTCTATCCCGATTCCAAGCTGTCGCTCGATACGCTCGACCCGACGGTAAAGGACAAGAGCGCGCGGGTGATCGACATCATCGCCCCGCAGGGGAAGGGCCAGCGCGCGCTGATCGTCGCGCCGCCGCGCACCGGTAAGACCGTGCTGCTGCAGAATATCGCCAAGGCGATTACCGACAACCATCCCGAGGTTTTCCTGCTGGTTCTGCTCGTCGACGAGCGTCCCGAGGAAGTTACCGACATGCAGCGCAGCGTGAACGGCGAGGTTATCTCCTCGACCTTCGACGAGCCTGCAAACCGTCACGTCCAGGTCGCCGAAATGGTGATCGAGAAGGCCAAGCGCCTGGTCGAGCACAAGAAGGATGTCGTCATCCTGCTCGACTCGATCACGCGTCTTGGCCGTGCCTACAACACCGTGGTGCCGAGCTCGGGCAAGGTGCTGACCGGCGGCGTCGATGCCAATGCGCTGCAGCGTCCGAAGCGTTTCTTCGGTGCGGCGCGTAACATCGAGGAAGGCGGTTCGCTCTCGATCATCGCCACCGCGCTGATCGACACGGGCAGCCGCATGGACGAGGTCATTTTCGAAGAGTTCAAGGGCACTGGTAACAGCGAAATCGTGCTCGACCGCAAGGTTGCCGACAAGCGTATCTTCCCGGCGCTCGACGTCGGCAAGTCCGGCACCCGCAAGGAAGAGCTGCTGGTCGAGAAGGACAAGCTTTCGAAGATGTGGGTCCTGCGCCGTATCCTCATGCAGATGGGCACGGTCGACGCGATGGAGTTCCTGCTCGACAAGATGAAGGATTCGAAGACCAACGAAGACTTCTTCGACACGATGAACCAGTAGGCTGAATCGCCGGTTAGGTTTTTCTTCACGGCTCCTGCCTTAGGCCGACGGCCTGGGCAGGAGAGAAGTGTGGAACAGGTCCTTTATTCCAGCATCGCGCGCAAAGGTCTCGGCAGCGACGAGGTCTTCACGATCATTCAGACAGCCTCGCGGCTCAATCCGCAGCGCGATATCACCTGCTTCCTGATCTTTCGGGATGGCCGGTTCCTGCAGCTGGTCGAAGGGCCGGGCCACGAACTCGACCGCCTGATCGATGATTTGCTCGGCGATCCACGGCACCACTCGCTTGAGGTTCTCGAGCGCACGCAGATTGATGCACGTAGCTTTCCGAACTGGCGGATGAAGCGCGTGTCGCGTTCGACCGGGCAATCGGCCCTCGACGAAATTCGCGAGGGCCTTTCGTCGAATCCAAGCGGCGAAGCCGTGATGGACGCAATCGACGAGTTTCTCGAAACTACTGCCGCCTAGCTGGCTTTCTGCCGCTCCAGCTGCGCAGCCATCATTTCCCAGACCTTGTTCACCGCCTTCAAGGGCCGTACCATCACCTTGAAATCCTTGATCATTCCATCGTCATCGAAATGGATCAGATCGATTCCATTGACGTGGATACCTTCCATTTCGGTGGTGAACTCGAGCATGGCATCATTCCCGTCGACCAGCTCGCGAACATAGGTGAAACTGTCATTCGCGAGTGTCTGCCCCGCGGCTGAGAGATAGGCCACGACGATTGCGCGGCCTTCTTGCGGGGTGTGCACGACGGGCGAATGAAAAACCGCGTTCTCGGCAATGATCTCGGCGAGGGCCGCTGGATCGTTGCCGCCCTCGATCACCTCATGCCACTTCTTCAATCCCTGTTCGGCACTCATGCAACTCTCCTGAATGTTTCTGGGCTAGCGGCATTCCAATGCCGCGCAAGCGGGGTGGATTCCGGATCCTCGAGCAGGATACCGGGTTCGATGAAAGAATAGATCCTGTCGATGGAATCTGAGCGGGCCCCGTTAAGCCGTTCGCGCATATCCTGCGGCTGGATCGCCCAGGGATTGTCGAGACCCATGGCGATAACGATCTCGCGCAGCGAATGGACGGTCTGTCTTTGGTAGCGGGCCACGCGCGGCCCCTTGTCCTCGACCACCAACCCCTTCTGCCGCCAGGCGACCTGCGTTGCGACGCCTGTGGGGCAATTGCCCGTGTGGCATTCCATCGATTGAACGCATCCAAGCGAAAACATGAAGGGGCGGGCGGCATTGCACCAGTCGGCGCCGAGCGCAAAGGCGACGGCCATTTTCGCGCCCGAGTGAATCTTTCCCGATGCGGCGAGCGAAACCTTCTTTTTCATATTCGTGCCGACCAGCGCATTGCGGACCATGATCAGTCCTTCACGCAAGGGCATGCCGACCGCGTTCGATAGTTCGAGCGGGGCGGCCCCCGTCCCGCCTTCCGCGCCGTCGACGGTTATGAAGTCGGGATGCATGCCGGTTTCGTGCATCGCCTTGGCAATCGCCATGATTTCATGCGGTTGACCGACGCACAGCTTGATGCCGACGGGTTTTCCGCCCGACATCTCGCGCAGGCTGGAAAGCCATTCGAGCATTTCCTTGGGAGTGGAGAACGCTGAATGCGACGCGGGTGAATAGACCGTCTCACCCACCGGCACACCGCGTGCCTCGGCGATTTCTTCGGTTACCTTGGCTCCGGGGAGCACTCCGCCATGGCCCGGCTTTGCGCCTTGGCTGAGCTTGATCTCGATCATCTTGACCTGATCATCGGCAGCGTTGTCGGCGAATTTTACCGGATCGAAGCTCCCGTCGTCTGCGCGGGCTCCGAAATATCCGCTGCCTAGCTCCCAGATCAGGTCGCCGCCATGAGCCCGGTGATAGCGACTGATGCTACCCTCGCCGGTATTGTGGGCAAATCCGCCCATTTTGGCGCCAAGGTTTAGCGCTTCGATGGCTTTTGCGGAAAGCGAGCCGAAACTCATCGCGGAAATGTTGAGCAGCGCGCTTTGATAGGGCTGGGCGCAGGTTTCCGCGCCAACGGTCGTCCGCCAGTATTCGGGAACATCCTGATGCGGCGCAATCGAGTGGCTAAGCCATTCGTACTCGTCCGAATAGACGTCGAGCTCGGTTCCCATCGGGTGGGAGTCGAGATCTCCCTTTGCGCGCGCATAGACCAGCGCACGTTCCTGGTGGCTGAAGGGTCGCCCCTCCAGATCGCCTTCGACGAAATAGCTTTGGGCAAAGGGGCGCAGGTCCTCGGCCAGCCACCGGATTCGTGCGATCAGCGGATAATTACGCCTAAGTGTATGATCTGACTGAAAGAAATCCCACCATGCTGTGAATGTTGCCAATACGAGAACAAACAACAGTGCGCTTGCGAAGAAACCCGGCAGCAGCGGTAACCCGGCCAGTGCGGCCAGCGTCACCGCCACCGGAATGATGAATCGCCAGGCGGGAAAAGCGCCTGATTTACCCCTGGAGCTCAAGCGAGGTGCTTCGCGAAGAAGTCGGCGGTGCGACTGTCGGCGAGATTAGCCGCTTCTTCGTCGCGGCGCTTGCCGAACTCGGTCGCGAAACCGTGGTCGAGGCCCTCGTAATCGTGCATCGTCACCTTGGGATGGTCGTCCAGCCCCTCGTGCATCGCCTTCTGCGTATCCTTGTCGACGAAACCGTCTTCGGTCGGGATGTGAAGCATCAGCGGGTTCGAGATGGCGTGCTTCTCACGCAGAAGGCCGTCGATCCCGACGCCGTAATAGCCGACAGTCGCATCGACATCGGTGCGCGCCGCAGTCATGTAGGCGAGCCTACCGCCGAGGCAATATCCCACGGCGCCGACCTTGGCGACGCCTGCCTCGTTACGGATCCAGTGGATAGTCGCCTCGATATCGCGAATACCCTCGTCCTGGTCGAACTTGCCCATCAGGTCGAGCGCCTTCTGGAACTCGGGTTCCACGTCGGGGTCGAGCTCGATACCGGGCTCCAGCTGCCAGAACAGGTCGGGAGCGACGGCGAGATAACCTTCCTCGGCGAGCTTGTCGCACTTGCGGCGAATACCGGCGTTCACACCGAAGATTTCCTGGATCACGATGATCGCCGCTTTTGCCGTGCCTTCCGGGCGCGCGACATAGGCTGAAAACGACTTGTCTCCGCTTAGTGTCGGGACTTTCACTGTTTCGGTCATCGTGTCTCTTGCTCCTTTGTTTCTTGCCCTAGGGGGCTTATCCATTGCAGGGGGGCTTTGCCAAACCCAAATATGAGGGGCACATGTGAATGCGGCCAGGGAATATGGCTGCCCCGCAAGTCCCCAACGGAGGAAACAGGATGAAGGTCCATATCGAAATCGATTGCACGCCCGAAGAGGCACGGACCTTCATGGGTCTGCCCGATGTGTCGAAGGCGAATAGCGTCTATGTCGACACCATGGCGAAGGCGATGAAGGGCGTTAGCAACCCCGATCAGCTGCAGGAATATGCCAAGCAACTGGCCCCTATGGGTCAGGTCGGCTTGAAGATGTTCCAAAGCTTCATCGAAGGCGGGATGAAGGCAGGACAGGCCGGTTCTTCGAGCAAGAAGACCGAAGATTAGGCAAGACCTTCAATCTGCCACATGACCGACACGATTTTCGCATTGTCCAGCGGTGCGCCGCCCGCGGCGATCGGAATTGTCCGGATAAGCGGCTCATCGGCTGAAAAGGCGCTCGAACAGCTTGCCGGTCGGCAATTCGCGCCGCGCAGACCAAGTCTTGCGCGCCTGCGTGATGCCGCGGGTGCGGTCCTCGACGAAGCGCTGGTGCTCTGGTTTCCGGGTCCGGATACCGCAACGGGCGAGGATCTCGTCGAATTGCATTGTCACGGCGGAAGGGCCGTGATCGCGGCGATCGAAAGGGAACTGAGCCGCATTGAGGGTCTGCGGAAGGCAGAGCCGGGCGAGTTCACGCGGCGCGCCTTTGCCAATGGACGGATCGATCTGGCGGAGGCGGAAGGACTCGCGGACCTTCTTTCGGCCGAGACGGAATTGCAGCGCAGCGCTGCGATGGCCATGGCGGGCGGGGCGCTCTCTGGGCAGGTCGAGGGTTGGCGCGCACGTTTGCTCACGCTTTCAGCGCGGGTCGAGGCGGCCCTTGATTTCTCCGACGAGGATGATGTCGAGGAAATGCCGCCCGAGTTTTCACGTGAACTTGGCGAATTCGCGGCGGAATTGTCGGTCTGGCTCGAACGGCCACGGGCCGAGCGTCTGGGGGAGGGCTATCGGGTCGTGCTTGCTGGCCCACCAAACAGCGGAAAGTCGACCTTATTCAATGCTTTGGTGGAAAGCGAGGCGGCGATCACCTCTCCGATTGCAGGTACTACGCGCGACGTGATCGAACGCGCGATCGGCATCGGCGGAGTTCCCTTCACTTTCGCGGATACGGCGGGTCTTCGTGAAGAAGGAAGCGATGCGATCGAAGGCATTGGCATCGAACGGGCGCGCAGTGCCCTGGATCGTGCCGATCTGGTTCTTTGGCTGGGGCCGGAAGGCGAAGGTCCAGCGGGATCTTGGGAGATCGAGGCGCAGATTGATAGCGCGGACCGTGTTCTCAAACGGGACCCGCTCTACCGGGTTTCAGCGCTGACGGGAGAAGGTCTTTCCACCCTCAAGTCGGCGCTGGTCGATAGAGCGCGGGGCGTATTGCCGAAACCTGGCGAAGCTGCGCTTAATGCTCGTCAGCACGCGCGGGTCGAAGAGGCGCATCAGTCCCTCATGGAAGCGATGAACACGAGCGATCTACTGCTTATCGGGGAGTCCCTCAGGCGGGCGCGGGTGGCTTTTGATCGGCTTGTCGGGCGCGCGACCACCGAAGACATGCTTGACGCATTGTTTGGACGCTTTTGCATCGGGAAATAACCGATACGCTGCGGAGTGTTCCACGTGGAACATTCGCCATGCCATTCCGATCACTGTTTCACGTGAAACAGCTTTGACCTCCGCTCCAGACATCATTATTGGGCGCGCCATGCAGCAATACGACATCCTTGTGGTCGGCGGCGGACATGCCGGCGTCGAAGCGGCCTGCGGCGCCGCTCGCATGGGGGCGCGTGTCGGTCTGGTCAGTTTCGACCTCGATGCCATTGGCGCGATGAGCTGCAATCCGGCGATCGGAGGCCTGGGCAAGGGCCATCTGGTCCGCGAAGTCGATGCACTCGATGGCGTGATCGGACGCGCGGCAGACGCGGGCGCGATCCATTACCGCATGCTCAACCGATCGAAGGGCAGCGCGGTTTGGGGTCCGCGCGTTCAGGCGGACCGCAAATTGTTTGGTGCTGAGGTTCGCCGGACTGTCGCGCAGCAAAACGGTCTCGATACCATCGCCGGAGAGGCGGCTGCGCTGTGGTTAGAAGGTGGCCGGGTGGCAGGACTCGATCTGGCCGATGGAACGCGTCTGGGTGCGCACGCCGTCATTCTCTGCACCGGGACATTTCTTGGCGGGCGGCTGTTTCGCGGGGAAGAGCGGTTCGAGGGCGGCCGTATTGGTGAAAACGCCGCGAAA
The DNA here is from genome assembly GCF_900177715.1 of Altererythrobacter xiamenensis. Classification (GTDB taxonomy): domain Bacteria; phylum Pseudomonadota; class Alphaproteobacteria; order Sphingomonadales; family Sphingomonadaceae; genus Erythrobacter; species Erythrobacter xiamenensis. Next base: position 196,433 of record NZ_FXWG01000002.1, read on the forward strand.
CGCCTCGCTGAACAACTCCGGGGCGCTGATCTGCCGATGGCGCGGCTCAAGACGGGCACGCCGCCTCGCCTTGATGGTCGCACCATCGATTGGGGCGCGTTGGAGGAACAACCCTCTGACGGGGAGGGCTGGACGATGTCGGCGCTTTCCACGAAGCGGTCGAACGCCCAGGTTTTCTGCGCCATAACTCGTACGACCGAGGTGGCGCACGACGCGATCCGCGCCAATCTCCACCGTTCGCCGCTGTTTACGGGCGCAATTGACGCCACGGGGCCGCGATATTGCCCTTCGATTGAGGACAAGATCCACCGCTTCGGCGATCGCAACGGGCACCAGGTTTTTCTCGAGCCTGAAGGTCTCGACACCCATCTGGTCTATCCGAACGGGATCAGCACGTCTCTGCCGATCGATGTGCAGCTGACGATGCTGCGCGCCATGCCGGGGCTGGAGCAGGTCGTGATGGAAGTTCCGGGATACGCCGTGGAATACGACCATATCGATCCGCGAGCATTGATGGCGGACTTGCAACTTCGTGCAATCCCGGGCCTCTATTGCGCCGGCCAGATCAACGGGACCACCGGATATGAAGAGGCCGCGGCCCAAGGGCTGGTGGCAGGGTTGAACGCCGCGGCGCGGGTCCTCGGCAAAGCGCCGCCTGCGCTCGACCGCGCAAACTCTTATATCGCGGTGATGGTCGACGATCTGACCCTTCAGGGCGTTTCGGAGCCCTATCGCATGCTCACCGCAAGGGCCGAGTATCGCTTGCGTCTTCGTGCGAACAACGCCTCGACGCGGCTGACACCGCTCGGCATCGAAGCGGGATGCATCGGCTCTGAGAGAGCCAAATGGTTTGAGACACGTGAAACCCGCAAGGCGAGCCTACACGATGCGTTTGAACGGGAAGTGCATGCACGGGAGCTTGAAGAGGCGGGTATGCAGGTGCGCCGCGATGGTGGGCTCAAACGTATTCGCGAATGGTTGCAGCATGACGGTATCGGACTTTCGCAACTTTCGCCCTGGTTTGACGAAAATTTGTCCGCCGACGATCCATTGCTCGCAGAGATGGCCGAAGATGCCGCCTATACCCCTTACCTCGCCCGCCAAGACGCGGAATTGCGAGATTTGCGAGCCAGCGAGGCGGTTGAACTGGGGCAGGGCTTCCCCTTTGCCGAAGTTCCGGGCCTCTCGAATGAGATGATCGAGCGGCTGGTGTCGAGCCAACCGGAAAGTCTGGCTGCAGCAGGGCGCGTCCCGGGGATTACTCCGGCAGCGCTTTCTGCCTTGCTGGTTCACGCGCGAAAGAGACAGCAAGCGGCGTGACCACACAGTTACTGGAAACCGAATCGCATGCGCGGGAATACGTCGCGGAGTTGGGCGACGCGCAGGCCATGGAGCGGCTCGATAAGCTCATCGAACTCCTTCTGGTGGAAAACCGAGAGCAAAATCTGATTTCGAAACCGAGCGAAGAGCAAATCTGGCTTAGGCATGTGGCTGACAGCGCGCAGCTGCTGCGCTTTGTTCCACGTGAAACATCGGGTCCGTGGCTCGATCTTGGAACCGGTGCGGGCTTTCCCGGGCTCGTGGTCGCAGCGCTCAGGCCTGAATTACCTATGGTTTTGGTCGAATCGCGCGCGCGCCGCGTCGAATGGCTCCAAAGAGCAATCGAGGCGATGGATCTCAAGAACTGCCAGGTCGAGGGCAAGCGATTGGAGCAGGTTTCCCCGTTCGAAGCCCGTATCATTTCGGCACGCGCCTTCGCTCCTCTGCCCAAACTCCTTCGTTTATCCGCACCATTTTCCACAAGCAGCACTACCTACCTGTTGCCGAAAGGGCGATCGGCAGCGCAAGAACTTGCTGAGCTACCGGCTCGGCAGCGAAAGATGTTCCACGTGGAACAATCATTGACCGGATCCGATGCAGGGATCATTGTCAGTCGGTAAGTGCCCGAAAACAGCGGAATAACGCCCATGATCACCATCGCGATAGCCAATCAGAAGGGCGGAGTGGGAAAAACCACCACCGCCATCAACATCGCCACGGCGATGGCTGCGACCGGCTGGCGCACGCTGTTGATCGATCTTGACCCGCAAGGAAACGCTTCCACCGGCATGGGTGTCGGCAGCGAGGCACGGGGATTGTCGAGTTACGACATTCTGGTCGAGGAGGTCCCACTTGCTGAAACCATCGTCGGCACTTCGATCCCAGGTCTCGATATCGTCCCGGCCACTGTCGATCTCAGCGGGGCCGAGGTGGAGCTGGTATCGGTGGAGGATCGCACGGCGCGACTTTCGAGTGCGCTTTCGGGTCATCGCGGACACGACATCTGCTTTATCGATTGCCCGCCGTCGCTCGGATTGCTCACGTTGAACGCTCTTGCGGCTGCCGACACGCTTCTGGTGCCGCTCCAGTGCGAGTTTTTTGCGCTCGAGGGGCTAAGCCAACTTCTCCAGACGGTTGAACGGGTTCAGCAGGCGCTCAATCCCTCTCTGGGTATCGTCGGTGTCGCTCTGACCATGTTCGACCGCCGTAACCGCTTGACCGACCAGGTCGCAGACGACGTGCGCGAATGCCTCGGCAATCTCGTGTTCGAAACGGTCATTCCGCGCAATGTCCGACTCTCCGAAGCGCCAAGTCACGGCATGCCGGCGCTCGTCTATGATCATCACTGCCCGGGAAGCCGGGCCTATATTGCATTGGCGCGCGAATTGATCGGCCGTCTGCCGCGCGAAAGGAAAGCCGCATGAGCAATTCAAGCGACCCTATAAAGTTCTCGGTTCCGCAGCGTAGCGCCGCGGATCGCAAGAAAAAGCTCGGCAAGGGTCTGGGCGCACTTCTGGGTGAAAGCCGCAAGGAAGAGCCTCTGGTCAAGCGCGAGATCACTGGCGCGGCAGAATCTGGCGAAGAAACAGGCGGTTATGCGAAGGAAGGCCTTGCTTCCTTGCCTGTTTCAGCGATCGATCCGCTACCGGGACAGCCGCGCAAACATTTCGATGATGAAGCGCTGGGCGAACTTGCCGCTTCGATCGCTGCACGCGGTGTAATCCAGCCTATAATCGTTCGCGCTCGTGGCCAGGGTCGCTACCAGCTCGTGGCGGGCGAGCGACGCTGGCGGGCCGCGCAAAAGGCGCGCCTGCACGAAATTCCTGCTTTGGTGCGCGAGCTCGACGATCGTGAAGTGATGGCGCTTGCGCTGATCGAGAATATCCAGCGCGAAGACCTCAATCCGGTCGAGGAAGCGCGTGCCTACCACCGGCTGAGCGAAGAAGAGGGCATGACCCAAGCCGAAATCGCGCAGATGGTGGAGAAATCGCGCAGCCATGTCGCGAACCTTCAACGCTTGCTCGCACTACCCGACCAAGTGCTCAAGCTGGTCGAGGTCGGCTCGCTTTCCATGGGTCACGCCCGCGCGCTCATCGGCAATGACGATGCGATCGCTCTCGCTAAGCGCGCCGTGAACGACAACCTTTCGGTGCGCGAAGTGGAGAAGCTGGCGCGCGGCGATGCTGAGCCGAAGGGAAGTGCGAAGGCCCCCTCCAGGACTTCGCGCGATCCGGCCAAGGATGCCGATATCGCGGCAGTGCAGGCCCATCTCGAGGAGTATTTGGGGCTCACGGTGCGGATCAAGACCGATGCGGACCCGCGTTCGGGCGCCGTAACTATCCGTTACCGCACACTCGATCAGCTCGATCTGATCTGCCAGCGTCTCACGGGCGGAGACATCTAGGGGCCTGAGTTGTTTGCCGGGTGCCTCGGACCTAAACTGCTGAATTATCGAGCTAAGTCTGCAAGCTGATTGTCATCAGTGGTGCTGCCGGCTGCTGAAAAAACAAGATCCGAAAGTTGCGTAGCGCAACTTCCGGACCTTGGGGTAACCCTTGGCCTTGCGGCCCGGGGCAATGAACTCTCGCCTTGATGGGCATACGATCCGTGCAGGATCAATTCCCCTTGATCGACTGAACCTTGCCGGGACGACGCTTGATCGGAACCATCTTTGAAGGGGTCGCGGGCACCGGGACTTCCTCGATAATCCGTTCGGAACCCATTTTCTCGTACCATTCCTCGCGCACATTCTCGCGAACGATTACCTGCTGCGGGATTTCCTCGCGCGTTTCGATCATGGTCATCTGCTGCTGAGGATAGGTATAGGCTGATGCGTAAACCGGCGCGTAAGCCATCACCGGCGCGTAGGCATAGCCATAGGCGGGGATGCTGCGGCTCGCCATGCGACCGGCCGGATAGCTGGCGCCGCTCATGTAGCGGTCGAGCGCGGCATCGCAGTCGTACAGATATTCATCGCGATCGCGCCCGGAATCGATCGCGCTGCCGATAGCCGCCCCGGCAAGTCCGCCGCCGACACCGCCGATCAGCGTACCAGCCAGACGCTCGCTATCCCAGACGCGATTGCCAATGATTCCCCCGGTGATTGCACCGAGCAGGGCGCCAATGATGCCGCCCTTCTTCTGGCGCTCGACCCCGCGGGTGCGGGCGTAACATTCGGCCAGCCAGGTCTCGCGATCGATGGCGACCGGTGTGCTGCCATATCCGCCATGGGCGAAGTGTGAATGCGGAGGGACATCCCCCTCGGCTCCGGTGGCGGTCTCGATGTCACGAGCCGCTCCGCGCCGGATCCAGCGGGTACGGGTGATGGTTTCAACTCCATCATCAACGGCTTCGACCGAGGTTTGCGCATACTCTGCCGGGATTTCCTGATAATCGGCCGGGATGGAGCTCGAATCCTGCGCGAAAACCGGTCCTGCCGTGAAAAGAGCCGCGGCGCTGGTGGCCAAGGCTAGCTTGCGCGAAAGTGTCATCGAAATCCCCGTACTTTTCATGCGAGACGATTCTCGCCTTAGGACGGGTGTTTAGCATTTGGAAACCATGTCTCACACGGCCTCGGAGGCAATGTCCCGTTTCGGGGCGAAGCCTCGCGAATTTACCATGAAACGCCGATCAAATCCGGTCCGACAGCAATTCGGCAAGCGCTTCAACTCCCGATGCGTCTTCCTCGGAAAACCGCCCTGGGCTCGGGCTGTCGAGATCGATGACCGCAATGACCGCGCCATCCCTTTTCACCGGCACGACGAGTTCGGAGCGGCTCGCCGCGTCGCAGGCGATGTGGCCCGGAAAGGCATGCACATCCTCGACCAGCTGGGTTTCGCAAGTTGACGCAGCAGCGCCGCAGACCCCGCGCTCCAGCGGAATGCGGATGCAAGCCGGGCGGCCAATGAACGGCCCGAGAACAAGTTCTCCGTCGACCATCCGATAGAAGCCCGCCCAGTTCAGGTCGGGGCAGAACTCGGCGATCAGCGCGGCGGCATTGGCCATGTTTGCAATCCCGTCGGGCTCGTCCTGCGTCACGGCGTCAACCGCATCGCGCAGCTGGCGATAGCGCTCGTCGAGAGGAAGGTCGGGATCGGGAGCAAAATCGAACATGGGCTCGCATCTAGCCGAAGGCTGCGCTGGCGCAAGCCCCGGTACCAGTCGTGCGCTTCACCATTGCCGCGCGCCCGCTCGTGGCCTATCCGAATCTCATGAGCACTCTGAAGAAAATCCTCATCGCCATCCTGTTTATTCTGCTGGTCCTGGCTGTCGCCATCTGGTGGCTGTTACGCGGGGATACCGCAGAGCTCGGCATGGATGCGGTTTCGGGTACCGAACCGACCCTCGAAGAGCCGAACGCCGAGGCATTCCCGACGGTCAAGATAGCCAAGCCGATCGGCTGGGAAGTCGGAGAAGCGCCTACCCCTGCCGAAGGTCTGGCGGTTGGCCGCTTTGCCGAAGGGCTCGACCACCCGCGCGTGCTTTACGCTCTCCCCAATGGCGATGTGCTGGTCACCCTGACCCGCGCTCCGAAGGTGGAGAGCGATGGCGGCGGCGGTATCATGCAGGCGATCGAAGGCTTCATTGCGGGGATCCTGTTCGAGCGCGCTGGATCGGCTGGCACTTCGCCCAACCAGATCGTGCTGTTGCGCGACGCGGATGGCGACGGTGTAGCCGAAACCCAGCGGGTGCTGCTTGAAGAGGGCCTCGATTCTCCGTCAGGCATGGGGTGGCATGACGGCACGCTTTTCGTGGCCAATCACGACGAAGTCCTTGCTTTTCCTTATGAGCTTGGCAGCGACACGGTCGAAGGCGAGCCTCGCAAGCTGATGGATCTGCCCCCGGGCGGCAACCACTGGATGCGCAATCTCGAGGTCCATCCCGATGGAGACCGGCTGTTCGTCGCAGTGGGCTCCGCCTCCAATATCGGCGAACGCGGGATGGAGGCCGAGGAAGGCCGCGCGATGATCTGGGAGTACAATCTCGAGAACGATCGCCAGCGCATCTTCGCCACAGGTCTGCGTAATGCCAATGGCCTCGACTTCAGCCCCTGGACAGGCGAATTGTGGACCACGGTCAACGAACGCGACATGCTCGGGTCCGATCTCGTGCCGGATTACCTCACCAATGTGCCCGTCGGCGCGCAATACGGCTGGCCGTGGTATTACTGGAAAGACAACCGCGACGAGCGTGTCGATGCCCCGCTTCCCGGGTACATGACGGGATATATCCGCCGGCCCGAATATGCGATGGGCCCGCATGTTGCCGCGCTGGGTCTCGTCTTCAGCGCAGAAGGTGCACGCATGGGGGATCGCTTCGGCAGCGGCGCGTTTGTCGCTCGCCACGGCTCGTGGAACCGCAAGCCGCCGTCGGGCTATGACGTCGTTTATGTCGAGTTCGACGACATGGGCAATCCGACCGGCTTACCGATCCCGGTGCTCGGCGGATTCCTTACAGGCGATGGCACGACCAAGGGCCGCCCGACCTGGGTCGAGTGGGCCAGCGACGGCTCGCTGCTCGTGAGCGACGACACGGCCGGTATCATCTGGCGGGTCGTGGCTCCGGGCGCGGAGCCAGGCGCGGCGATCGAGCGGCTCTCGGGAGAATCGCTCAGGCCGCAGCGTGAGCTGCGGGGCGATGCGCGCGCGACATTCGGTGAGGACGATTACGCGCGGACCCAGCCCGCGGAATAGTTGCGCCGCGCAACTCCGGAAGGGACCGGGCCGCTAGATCGATTTGCCAGCCCGCCCGGCGAGCTCGGTCACGAACTGCCAGGCGCTGCGTCCCGATAGCGGCCCGCGTGCTCGCGACCATTCCAAGGCTTCCTCGGCGGAAAACGCGAGATCCAGCGGCTCAGCATGTGCCGCGACGATATCGAGATAGTCATCCTGGCTGCAGGGATGAAAGCCGAGCCGCAGCCCAAAGCGGTCCGCCAGCGCGAGCGTGTCGTCCATGCGGTCACGCGCATGCAGCGGCCCTGCCTGGTCAGTTTCGTCGCGGGCGAGGATGGCGCGGTGATTCGAAGTGACGGCAAGACGCACATTGACGGGACGCGGTGCGAGGCTGCCCTCGAGTGCGCTGCGCAGGTGGCGCAGCACCGCATCGTCGCCGTAATCGAAGGCCAGATCGTCGAGATAGAGAAGGAAGCGCCGGTCGACCGATCCGATCGCTTCGAACAGCTCGGGCAAGGCCGCGAGACTTTCGACATCGAGCTGGATGAGTGCGAGACTGCCAGGATTGGCGCATTGCTCGTCAACCACCGCCGCCCGCAGGAGCGCGGACTTCCCCATACCGCGCGCGCCCCACAGCAGCATGTCATGCGATGCTGCGCCGGACGCATGGCGCGCGACATTCTCGCGCACCGCCTGTTTCTGCCGATCGATGCCCTTGAGCCTCTCCAAGGGCAATGCGTCGATCTGTTCGACCGAACGCAGTCGCCCGGCATGCCAGAAATAGGCCGGATGCCCTGTCCAGTCGAAATCCGCCGGAGCACCCGGAGCGATCCGCTCTAGCGCCTCGGCTATCCGAGCCAGCGGATCCCCCTGGTCATTCACGCGTCCAACTCCGATCAACCAACCAGTTCTTCGGCGGGGAGAGTGTAGAGCAGGTCGGCACCCGCGGTTGCTGACGCCTTCAGGCCGCTTGCCTCAGGCACGATGCGGTCGAGGAAGAAGCGCACCGTCACCGGCTTGCTCTTGGCGAGCGAGGGTGCGGCGCCGCCCGCCACAGCCTCGGCCTGCTTCATCAGCTGCCAACCCGCGACGGCGACGGCCATCATGGTGCAGAAGGGAACGCTGCCCGCAAGCCGGTCATCGAGGCTCGCCTCGTCGCGCATCCACCGAGCAATCGCCGCGCAATCGCCAGCGAGTGCGAACAAGGTGGGTTCATCCGCCGCATCGCGCGCAATTTCTTCGAGCAGCGATATCACGGCGTCACCTCCATCGAGTCCCAGCTTGCGGGTGACGAGGTCTGCGGCCTGGATGCCGTTGGTGCCTTCGTAGATCGGGGCGATTTTCGAATCACGCCAGTGTTGCGCCGCGCCGGTCTCCTCGACGAAGCCCATGCCGCCGTGGACCTGGATGCCGATCCCGGCGATTTCGACGCCCACGTCGGTACCCCATGCCTTGACGAGCGGCACGAGCACTTCGGCGCGCATCTTTGCTGCCTGATTGCCCAGCGTGCCGCGATCGACCTGACCCGCGCAATAATAGAGCAATGCACGGGCGCCTTCGGTCAGCGCCTTCATGCGAAGCAGCATGCGGCGGACATCGGCATGTTCGAGGATCGCTACCGGGGTCTTGTCGGGAGAGCCCGCGCGTGCCGACTGGATGCGCTCTTTCGCATAGGCCATCGCCTGCTGGGTCGCGCGTTCGCCGATCTGGACGCCCTGGTTGCCGACGTTGATGCGCGCATTGTTCATCATCGTGAACATCGCCATCAACCCGCGGTTTTCCTCGCCGACGATTTCGCCGATGCATTCGTCATTGTCGCCATAGCTCATGACGCAGGTGGGCGAGGCGTTGATGCCGAGCTTGTGCTCGATACTGACGCAGCGCAGGTCGTTCTTCGGACCGAGCGAGCCATCGTCCTTCACGTGGTACTTGGGCACGATGAAGAGCGAGATGCCGCGCGATCCTTCGGGCGCATCGGGCAGGCGTGCCAGCACGAGGTGGATGATATTGCCTGCAAGCTCGTGTTCACCCCAGGTGATGTAGATTTTCTGACCTTTTATCAGATATTTGCCTGCATGCTCGCCTTCGGTGATCGGGGTGGCGGTGGCGCGCAATGCTCCGACATCGGATCCGGCCTGCGGTTCGGTCAGATTCATGGTCCCGGACCATGCGCCGCTAACGAGGTCGGGCAGGTATTTTGCCTTCTGCGCGTCCGAGCCATGATGTTCGAGCGCCTCGATCGCGCCGACGCTCAGCATCGGCAGCAGGTTGAATGCCATGTTCGCACTGCCGAGGTTCTCCAGCACGTTGCACGAGAGCGTAAAGGGCAGGCCCTGTCCGCCGAACTCTTCGGGCGACGCGATCGCGTTCCAGCCCTGCTCGACATAGGCGTCATAGGCTTCCTTGAAACCTTCAGGCAGGCGGACCACCCCGTTTTCAAGCTTTGCCCCCTCGAGATCGCCAACGCGGTTGAGCGGGGCGAACTCGCCGGCGGCGAATTGCCCGACGCCTTCGACAATGGCCTCGACCAGATCGGGCTCTGCCGCGGCAAAACGTTCGGATTCGGCGAGTTCCTCGATCCCGGCGTTCACGCGAATGGCGAGGAGCTGTTCCTGGGTGGGCGGGGTATAGGGTGTCACTTCAGAGGCTTCCTTGGGCAAAAAACTTGGCAATTCCGAGCATCACCTATAGCGCGCGGCCATGACCTGCAAACCCGCTACGGAATTGCTGCTTGCGGACGACGCGGGAATCGCCCGCGCGGCCGAAGTGCTGCGCGCTGGCGGGCTGGTCGCCGTGCCGACAGAAACGGTCTACGGCCTCGCAGCGAGAGCGGACAGCGCAGAGGCGGTGGCGAAGATTTACGAAGCGAAGGGCCGTCCGAGCTTCAATCCGCTGATCGTGCATGTGCGCGATGAGGAGCAGGCGGCGCGCTATGCGGATCTGCCCGGGGCCGCCAGAAGTCTCGCGGAGGCGTACTGGCCAGGTCCGCTGACGCTGGTTCTGTCTTTGCGACAGGATGCGGGATTGGCACCTACCGTGACGGCTGGGCTCGACACGGTTGCTCTGCGTGCGCCTGCACACCCTGTGATGAGGGCCTTGCTCAAACAGATAGACTTCCCGCTTGCTGCTCCTTCGGCCAACCGCAGCGGTTACATCAGCCCGACCACTGCCGGGCATGTGCTCGCTTCGCTCGACGGGCGGATCGACCTCGTGCTCGATGGCGGACCATGCGAAGCAGGGCTAGAATCGACTATTGCCGCGATCCGTGCTGACGGAAGCGTCGATGTTCTTCGCCCGGGGCCTATCGACTTGGGCGATCCTGCCGAGAGTTCATCGATCGAAGCGCCGGGCCAGCTCGCTCAACATTATGCTCCTGGCAAGCCGGTGCGGCTCAACGCTCGGGACAGCGAGCCCGACGAGTTCATGATCGGTTTTGGCGAGATGTCGGGTGATTGCAGCCTGTCCGAAGCGGGTGACCTGCAGGAGGCGGCGGCCCGGCTCTACGATTGCCTCCACCAGGGGGCAGCCAGCGAGAAGCCGCGCATCGCAGTCGCGCCGATTCCAGACGATGAGGTGGGTAAGGCGATTAACGACAGGCTGCGCCGCGCCGCCGCCTGACGCTCAATCCTCGGGTTCGCGCGCCGGAAGCGTCGCGCGGACAGCTTCGATTTCGTCATAGACCGCGCGTTGTTCGTCACAGGCACGGCGATTGCCGTCCTCGCATTCCTCGTCGAGCTTCCAGTATTCGCGCTCGAGCTCGCCAAGCCGCTCCTCGCGCTTGCGTAGTTCGCGCCCGCGCTTCTCGTCGGCTTCGGACTGGCTGGTAGTGGCGAGATCGACGCCCTTGCTCGCAATCTTGACCGGTGCCGTCACGACATCAGCCGCCGTTTTGACGAGGCAGCCCGAGAGCATCAGACTGGCTGCAGGCAGAAGAGCAAGAAAAAGACCGCGCATCAGTGGCTTCTGACACGCGGTCTTGTTCTGTGCAACGCCCGTGCGGTGAACGGCGCGGGCGCTTACCGCAATTGGATCACGCCTTGCGCGGTTTCTTCGGCGAGGCCTTCTTCGCCACGCGCTTCTTGCTCGCGGCCTTCTTCTTCGCCTTCGGTTCGGCCTTGGCGACGTCCTCGGTCGCTTCAGCCTCAGCCGGCTCGGATGCCGCTTCACAGATCACCTTGCCCGAACCCATCGACTTGACCTCGCAGGTTGCGCGGCCGGTGACGCGGACCGTTCCCGAGCCCATGATGTTGGCATCGACCTTGCCATCGGAAGCGAAAGCCGCATCGCCCGAACCGGCAATATTGATATCGGCGCTATCGACCTTGAGGCCCTGCATGTCGGCCTTCCCCGAACCTGCCACCGTCAGATCGAGCGAGTCGGCCCTGCCGCCAGCGCTCATGGTGCCCGAACCGGCGAGGGTAACGCTGGCCTTGCCTGCGCGCACATCGGCCACGTCAAGCGAACCGGAGCCGGCAATCGTGATGTCCGTATCGCCTTCCATGGCGGCAGCGGTGACCTTGCCCGACCCGGCGATGGTGATCGATTCGGGTGCGGGCATGGTAACGCGCACGGTTGCAGTACCGACATCGCCCCATTTGCCCTTCTCGCGCATCACGCCGAGCGTGCCGTCCTTGAGCGTGAAGCGAACCAGGTCCGCTGCCTTGCTGTCGCCTTCGACTGCAATGTCGAGCGTGCTACCTTCGGAAACCACCACCTCATCAGGGCCCGCGAGGACCAGCTTCGTTGGTGCATCGCCCGATGTATCGAGCTCGGCTAGCGGAACACCTTCCTCACCGTTGATGCTGATGTCCATATCGCACCCTGATACGGCGGCGCCGAGCGCGAGTGCCGCAATCGGGGCAATTCCCTTGATAAGCTTGTGAAGCATGGGCGGTGGTCTCCTCCAAAAATCCTATGTCCAATCCCTTGGCGTATTGCCGACATAATACACCAAGCCCCAAGCTGCAAGCGCCCAACGAAAAAGGGCCGCCCGACGGGCAGCCCTTCATCGATCCCGAAAGGACCTTGATCGATCAATCGTGCGATCAGGCGTCTTCGGTATTCTCGTAATATTGCGGAGCGTGCTCGCGCAGCACGTCGAGGATTTTCTCGAGCGCAGTCGCTTCGTCGGTTTCCTCCATCGCAGCAAGTTCGCGCGCGAGGCGGCTCGAGGCAGCTTCGAAGATCTGGCGCTCCGAATAGCTCTGCTCGGGCTGGTCGTCCGGACGGAAGAGGTCGCGGGTTACTTCGGCGATCAGCACGATCTCGCCCGAGTTGATCTTGGCTTCGTATTCCTGGGCGCGGCGCGACCACATGGTGCGCTTGACCTTGGGCTTGCCCTTGAGCGTTTCCATCGCTTCCTTCAGCGTCTTGTCGCTCGAAAGCTTACGCATGCCGATCGATTCAACCTTGTTGGTCGGAACGCGCAGCGTCATGCGCTCCTTCTCGAAACGCAACACGTAAAGTTCGAGCTGCATGCCCGCGATCTCTTCGTTCTGAAGTTCGATGACACGGCCAACGCCGTGCTTGGGATAGACGACATAGTCGCCGACGGTAAAAGCAGGAGCCTTGGTGGCCATGCACTTTCCTTTCTTGTCGACCCGGCCAGCTTTTACGACAGTCGAAGTCTGCATTCGGGCCAACCGAGGTGGCACCGCACAGGACTTCAGAGCTGTTGATTGCTGGTCCTTGTCCTTCTCGCTCTACGCCCGATACCGAGACCAAACCGGCGGGCTTGATTGATTATATAACATAATCGCAACAAAATTGCGAGTCCCGCGTCATTTGGCTGGTGCGCGGGCACATACAGCCGAAAAATGCGCCCCGAAGAGAAGGAAGAAGGCGCTCAGGAACAGCCACGTCATGAGGACAATCACAGCGCCCAGAGAGCCGTAGGTGGCATTGTAACTCCCCAGATTCGCCGCATAAAAACCGAACCCTGCGCTTGCGATCATCCACCCGATGGCGAAGAGGGCTGCGCCCGGCCTGATGTCGTGCCAGGCCGGCGAAGGGCGGTTGGGCCCGATCCTGTAGAGGATGCAAGCGCCCGCAAAGCCAGCGGCGCCAACGACGAGGAAACTCGCGGCACCAGCGAATCCCGCACGCAGCATGCCCGATAGAGCGCTTGCGCCGGCGACCAGTCCCAGCGCCAGCACCGCGCCGGCCGTGATTGCGAGCGCCATCAGATTCGCTTTGAGGATCCCGCGGTTTTCATCAGCGTGGAAGGCGATGTTCATTCCGGTGATGATCGCCAGCGCGCCGCTGCGAGCGCTGAACAGCGCCAATGACAGCGCGAGGAGCAATCCCAGGCCCTGGGCTCCGGTCCGTGTCTCGATTACGCTATCGAGCTGGTCGGTCACCAATTGTGCGGCAGAGGGTGGCAAGGTCTCCGCCAGGGTCTGCGCATGACCTGCAACGGTCTCGGCGTCGGCGACGAGACCGTAGGTCAGAACGACGACGGCGAGCAGGGGCACCATGGCGAGAAAGGCGTAGAACGCGATTCCCGCAGACAGCAGTGTGATGTTTTCCTCGCTGGCGTCGGACCACGCCCGCTTGGCTCTATCGATCACGGAACCCATGGTGCGAGCGACGAATCAATCGCCCGATGGTTCCTGAAAATCAGTCGCCTTCGCCGGGCTCCGGAGTGAAGTACTTCTCGAACTTCCCCTCTTCGCCCTTGTGCTCGTCGGCATCTGCGGGCGGATCCTTCTGGCTGGTGATGTTGGGCCACTCAGCCGAATACTTGGTGTTGAGCTCAAGCCACTTTTCCAGACCATCCTCGGTATCGGGCAGGATCGCCTCGGCCGGACATTCCGGCTCGCACACGCCGCAATCGATACATTCGGAAGGGTTGATGACCAGCATCGTTTCGCCTTCGTAGAAGCAATCCACCGGGCACACCTCGACACAATCGGTGTATTTGCATTTGATGCAGGCGTCGGTGACGACGTAGGTCATTGAGGATCATCCCTTTCAATCGCAGTTCTTGTTCGCTGCTATGGAGATTTCGCCCGCGCGGTCAAGCTCACGATATTGCGAGCGGGCAATGTCAGGCGATCCGCGCCTGTCGGGAAGCTCCAGAATTTCCACGATGCGGACACCGCTTCCCCATGGAAAAACCAGCACGTCGCCGGGACCAGCTTCCGCACTGGTGCGCGACACGTGGATGCCGTTCAAGCGCATGTGGCCCGCTTCGATCATCGCAGCAGCCTTGCTGCGAGTTCGCGCAAAACGGAGATAGACGAGCAGCCGGTCGAGCCGCATCGTCTTGCGCATTATGCAGCGCCGCTCACTTGAGCAGATCCGCCAGCGCATCGAAGGCGCCGCCGCTCCTGGCGGGGCCTGTATCGACCGGCTTCGGCTTGCGCGGCCCGCGTTGCTTGTCCCTGGATTTGCTTCGCGGCCCGCCTTTGCCCCTGGAGTGCTGCGGCTGATTCTTTCCGCTCTTGCGGTGCCCATCCCGATGCCCATCGTTGCGGCCGGTATCCTTGCGACGGGGCTGCCAGATCCAGCGATCGGGCGCGGGTGGGCCGAAGGCCTTTTCGTCGAGCGCAGGCGCACGCTGCAGCCGGAACCCGGCACTGCCGACCAGGCGCACAAGGTTTTCCTCTTCCAGGCCGATCGAAATGCCGAGCGCGGTGTCGAGCCGGAAGCGTGCATTCCGTTCGCCGCCTGCCTTGGCGCGCGATTCGAAAGCGGCACGAAGGATCTTTTCCGCGAGATCGACGCGAATCGCCTGTTTGCCTGCCGGTCGATAACCCGCGGGGAGACGCGGCGTTTCGGGAATGACCGGCAGCATCGCTTCCTGCAGCGGCCTATGATCGATGCCGAGCGCATGCAGCAACTGGCGCGGCGCGGGCTTGAGCAAAGCGTGCGCGAAGATGTCGAGTGCGCCGAACACCACGCCGAGCTTGCGCAGATATGGCCGCAATTCCTTGGGCAAATGCTCGAGCCCGGCCTTCTCGCGGCTGACGACGCCGTGCCCGTCGATAAGAGTATGGATGAGCGCGCGCGCTTCGGACCCGGCCTCGGGATCGCGCGCTGCGGCGGCCAGTTTGCGCAGTGGCTCGAGCGGTTCGAGTTTCGCCGCGAGCCACGTCTTGAGACCTGCTTCGAGCCGGGTCCGCGGCCCTTCGGGCAGCATGGTCAGTTCGCGCGCGAGCGTGATCCGGCCCTCCCTGAAATCCTCGGGCATTTCGACCGTGGCAAGCCGGCTGCCTTTCCAGCGAATTGTTCCGTCCGCCAGTTCGAGCTCACCCAGCCCTTCGCCCAGAAGCCAGTCGGCACGCTGTGTGAGTATGCCGGGCAGCGCCTTCTCTCCGGCCGCGAGCAGCATCTTGCGATCGGCGACGGTCGCATCGGGATCGACGGCGAAGCGAAATCCCTCCAGTCGTCCGATCGGCTCGTCATCGACGGTCAACCGGCCGTCCTCTTCGAGCTTGACCGGCAGCGCGCTGGCATCCTGGCCGAGGGATTTCATCAGTATCGTCGTCCTTCGATTCACAAATCTTTCGGTGAGGCGCGCGTGTAGCGCGTCGGAGAGCCTTGCTTCAACCGCTATTGCGCGCGCCGCCATTTCATCGCGGGCGAGCACCCAGTCGGGCCGCTGGCAGATATACGCCCAGCTGCGGATTGCGGCAATGCGCCCCTGCAGCGTATCGATATCGCCCTGCACGCGGTCGAGCTCGGCAATCCGCGCAGCGACGAAATCGGCCCCGAGATAACCGCCCTGGAGATCCTGCCACAGCCGCGCGACAAAACGCGCATGCTGGTCCGCGCCGATCTGGCGGAAGTCTGGGAGCGAGCATGCCTCCCAGAAACGGCGGACCTTGCCAGCGCCCTTTATCTGCGTTGCCAATGGCTCTTCGGCGAGGCGTTTGAGCACGGCGAGATCGATCGCTTCGGGCGCGGCGCGCAATTCGGGCCTGTCGGGTGAGGCCTCCAGATCGGCGATCAGCGTTCCGAGTGAATCAAAGCGCGGTTCGGGTTCGCGCCAGTAAAGATGGGTCAACGGCTGGAAGCGGTGCTCCTCGATCGCGTAGATCTCTTCCTCGGTGAACTCGGGCGGAGCGCCATTTGCGCCGCGCATGCCCGATACCGTGCCGAAAGTGCCGTCGCGCTGGTGCCTGCCGGCGCGGCCGGCGATCTGTGCCATTTCCGAAGGCGTGAGGCGCCGCTTGCGCCGCCCGTCGAACTTGGTGAGCGCGGCAAAGGCCACGTGATGCAGGTCGAGGTTCAATCCCATGCCGATGGCATCGGTGGCGACGATGTAGTCGACCTCGCCAGATTGGAACAATTCGACCTGCTTGTTGCGCGTTTCCGGTGAAAGTGCCCCCATGACTACCGCCGCCCCGCCGCGGAAACGCCGCAGCATTTCGGCCATCGCGTAAACCTGCTCTGTGCTGAAAGCGACCACGGCACTGCGCGGTGGCAGGCGCGAAAGCTTGCAACTGCCTGCGTGGCTTAGCGTGGAGAAGCGCGGCCTTTCGATCTTCTCCGCGCCCGGGACCAGCGCATCGACCATTGGGGCAAGCGTGGATGAGCCGAGCAGCATGGTCTCTTCCCGACCGCGAGCATTGAGCAACCGGTCGGTGAAGATGTGCCCGCGCTCCGGATCGGCACCTATCTGTGCTTCGTCGAGCGCGACGAAAGCCTTGCCTCCACCGAGGCGGTCCATCGCTTCGACCGTGCAGCAGAAATAGCGGGCGTCCTTGGGCTCGATCCTTTCCTCGCCCGTGATTAGTGCGACGGCATTGTCGTCTTTGATCGCCCGGACCCGGTCGTAAACCTCGCGAGCCAGCAGGCGGAGCGGGAAACCCATCATGCCGGAGGAATGACCGCACATCCGCTCGATCGCGAGATGCGTCTTGCCGGTATTGGTCGGCCCCAGGACCGCCTTCACATGGGTGTCGGGATTTGCGCTAAACACGGCTGACCTTGTGGCATCGGCACGCGAACCGGGCAACCGCCCGACATCGTCCGGCGCAAGCCATGCACAACATGTCGCTCTCAGGACTCGGTTGATCGATTGTTAACGCGGTCTTTACTTTGATTGGGCAGGAAAATCCGCCATTAGGGGGCGCATGGACGGGCGGCGAAAGGGTCGCCGGGCGCGCCGGAGGGAAGAGTTGGATCATTCGCGCGACATCGCCGCGGGTAGTGACGGGGACGTGAGCGATCACGTCTTCGAAAGCGGCCCCGTGCGCGACGAATGGGTTTCCTCCGAACAATCGGCAGGCCTGTCGGCCATGGTGCTCGAACGGAGCCACGATTGGCGCGACCGCTTCCATACATGGCGTGAGGATGTTTCAGAACGGCTTGAGCAATTCGATCTCGCGCCCGACCTCGCCCAGGACATCGGCAGCGGCCGGTGGTTCCGGGGGCTCGGCACGATGATGGGTCTCGCCGCGCTTTCGCTGGCTTTCTGGCCCGATTTCTCCGCGCTCGAGGCCATGCCCGCGATGCAGGCCGACCAATCCGTCCGCGACGAGTTCCGAAGCCAGACGATCGCGCCGCTTGCTCTCGGCGCCGACACCGGTCGCCAGAGCGCGCCGGGTTCGCAAGTCATCCCGCTGGCAGCCGCCCCCGAACGTCCGCAGATCCAGCTGGTCGCCACGCTTTCCACCGGCGACAGTTTCATGCGCACATTGCAGCGCGCCGGCGTGAGCGGCACCGATGCGGAACGCGTCGATGCGCTTGTTTCGGGTGCGATCGACCTTGCCGAGGTCGAGGCCGGCACACGGATGGACATCACCCTTGGCCGACGCGCCCAACCCGGTGCGCCGCGCCCGCTCGACGAACTGTCTTTCCGCGCGCGTTTCGACCTCGAGCTCGAGCTTTTCCGCGACGATGCCGGGATGCTTGCGCTCAAACGCAATCCGATCCGGGTCGACGATACGCCGCTGCGTATTCGCGGCACGGTCGGGCAGAGCCTCTACCGCTCGGCCCGCGCGGCTGGTGCACCCGCCAGCGCGGTGCAGGAGTATATCAAGGCTCTCGACGGACAGATCGACATGGAGCGGCAGATCGCCGCATCCGACGAGTTCGACATGATCATCTCCTATCGCCGCGCGGCGACAGGCGAGCGCCAGGCAGGCCAACTGCTCTATGCCGGTATTGATCGCGGCGGTGAACCGAAGACCCAGCTGATGCGCTGGGGCGAAGAGGGCCGCTTTTACGAGGCCTCCGGGGTGGGCGAGCAGCGCAACGGCCTGGTCGCGCCGGTTCCGGGCAGCATTTCATCGAACTTCGGCATGCGTCGCCACCCCATTCTTGGCTATCGCCGAATGCATGCGGGCATGGATTTCCGCGCGCGGTACGGCACGCCGATCGTTGCGGTGACCGATGGGCGCGTTACCGGAGCAGGCCGCATGGGCGGCTGCGGCATCGCCGTGCGGCTGGATCACGGCAACAGCCTTTCCACCCGCTATTGCCATATGAGCCGCCTTGCCGTCAGCCGCGGACAGGGTGTGCGGCGGGGACAGGTGATCGGCTATGTCGGCTCGACCGGCCTTTCAACTGGTGCACACCTCCACTACGAAATGTATCGCGGTGGCCGGGCAGTGAACCCCGCCTCCGTGCGGTTCGTTACCCGCGCGCAGCTCGAAGGGCGTGAGCTGATGGAATTCCGCGCTCGCCTGCGCCAGTTGAAGGATATCGAGCCGGGCGCGGCACTCGCCGATCTCGAGAAGCGCTCGGACGAAATCGATGCGCCGAAGCGCGAGATCGAAAAGCTCGACCAGAAGCGCGAGATCAGCTGAACCACACGGGCGGGGCCGCGTTAGGCGATTGCCTCCCACCGGCAATTGCGGCAACACGTGCCGCATGACAGCGAGCTATCCAAATCTTCGCCTGCGGCGCACCCGCGCGACCGGCTGGAGCCGCGCGCTCCACCGCGAAAACCTTCTCACGCCCGCCGACCTGATCTGGCCGCTGTTCGTCACCCAGGGCGAAGGCGTCGAGGAGCCTATTTCCACATTGCCGGGCGTCTCGCGCTGGTCGACCGACGGGATTGCGGCACGCGCCAGGGAGGCGGTGGACCTCGGCATTCCGTGTATCGCGCTCTTCCCCAATACGCCTGCCGACAAGCGCAGCGACGACGGCGCAGAGGCGCTCAACCCAGACAATCTGATGTGCCGCGCGATCAAGGCGATCCGCGATGCTTGCGGCAACGATATCGGCATCCTGACCGATGTCGCGCTCGACCCCTATACCGCGCATGGGCAGGACGGGCTCGTCGATGACGCGGGTTATGTCACCAATGACGATACGGTCGCCATCCTGGTCGACCAGGCGCTTAACCAGGCCGAGGCGGGCGCGGATATCATCGCCCCGTCGGACATGATGGACGGCCGCGTCCATGCGATCCGCATGGCGCTCGAAATGAACGGCCATTCCAATGTCCAGATCATGAGTTACGCCGCGAAATATGCGAGCGCATTCTACGGGCCGTTCCGCGATGCGGTGGGGAGCCGCGGGCTGCTCAAGGGCGACAAGAAAACCTACCAGATGGATCCGGCCAATTCGGACGAGGCGCTACGCGAAGTGGGGCTCGACATTGCCGAGGGTGCCGACAGCATCATGGTCAAGCCGGGTCTCGCCTATCTCGACATCGTGCGCCGGGTGAAGGAACGCTTCGACGTGCCGGTCTTCGCCTATCAGGTATCCGGCGAATACGCGATGATCGAAGCGGCTGCGGCGGCTGGCGCGGGCGACCGCGATGCGCTGGTGCTGGAAACGCTGCTGGCGTTCAAGCGCGCGGGTTGCTCGGGCGTGTTGACGTACCATGCAGCTCACGCGGCCAAGCTGCTGAATGGCTGAGACCGCCACCGCCTTTCACTACGAGACCGAGCGCCTCATCCTGCGCGATTGGCGTGAAGAGGACTGGGAGCCTTTCTGGCAGGGGACCAATACGAAGGCGGTCATGCGCTGGCTGGGCGGTGTGTCCGACGAGGTCAAGCGCGACGCGGCCAAGCAGCGCCTGCTCGGCTATTCACGCGATCACGGCCACACCTTCTGGGCGCTCGAGCGGAAGGATGATGGCGCGATCCTCGGCTTCTGCGGATTGAAGCGCTGCAACCATGCGGGCGGCCCCCTCGGCATGATGGAGGTCGGCTGGAGGTTGCGCGAGGACGCCTGGGGGAAGGGCTACGCAAAGGAAGCGGCGACCGCCTCGCTCGATCTGGCTTTCGATCGCTTCGGCGCCGATGAAGTGGTCGCGCTGACGGTGGCGGGCAATACGGCGAGCTGGGGCCTGATGGAGCGGCTCGGGATGGAGCGCCGCGAGGACCTCGACTTTGCCAATGCCGATTTCGATCCCGATGACCCGGTGATCATCGTCTATTCGCTCACCCGCGATGCCTGGGGCGCGCAAGTTGGCTGACATCGTGATCGAGACCGAGCGGCTGATCCTGCGTAGGATCGAGGAGGGCGATGCAGCGCTCCAGTTCGCGGTCCTCAACACGCCCGCCGTGATGGAATGTCTTGGCGGAGTGAAGGAGCTTCACGAGATCGAGGCCAAGCATGCCAAGAGCATGGCGTGGTTCGCCCAGCATGGCTTCGGCTTCATGATGATGATCGAAAAGGACACCGGCGAGCTCGTCGGCCATGCAGGACTCAAGCGGGTCGACAATGAAAACGCGCCCAATCAGGGCGACTACGAGATCGGTTGGCTGGTGCGCGAGGATCGCTGGCGGCGCGGCTATGCTGTGGAAGCGATGCGCGCGGTGATCGACTGGGCCTTTACCCGCCATGATGCGCCGCATCTCGTCGCGCTGACGAGCGAGCGCAACGAGCCCAGCTGGCGGCTCATGCAAAAGCTCGGGATGGAGCGGCGCGAGGATCTGGACTTCGTCGATCCGTCCTATGAAGCGCGCGACAATCCAACGATTCAATATTCGCTCGGACAAGAGCAATGGGAGAAATCACAATGACGACACGTTCAGGCGTGAACATCATCCCGATTCACGGGAAGACACCCAAGATCCACGAGACCGCGTTCATCGCGCCGGGTTGCACGATCATCGGCGATGTCGAGATCGGTGCGGGAAGCTCGATCTGGTACAATTGCGTGCTGCGCGCGGACGTTTTCACCATCCGCATCGGCGAGCGTACCAATGTCCAGGACGGCAGCGTACTTCACTGCGATCCGCCGCGTCCGGGAGACGAAGACGGCTCGCCTCTGGTGATCGGCGATGATGTTTTGATCGGCCACATGGCCATGGTTCATGGCTGTGTGATTCATGATCGCGGCTTTGTCGGGCTCGGCGCGATCGCCATGAACAAGGCGGTGATCGGTAGCGATGCCATGCTGGCGGCCGGCGCGATGCTGACCGAGGGCAAGGTGATGGAGCCGCGCACGCTGTGGGCGGGCCGCCCGGCCAAGCCGATGAAGGAGCTGACCGATGCGGCCATCGCCGGGATGCGGATGGGCGTCGCTCACTATGCCGAGAATGCGAAGCACCATGCGGAAGCCGTTCACGAGGCGCTCGGGAAGGGCTGATGGCCCGGCCCCGGGCGGTGCTACCTCCCCAACAGGCTATCGAGGAACTGATCGAACCGGACGGACGGCTCGCGGTCCGCGTAACGCCGGGCGCGCGCAGTGAGGCCATGACGATTTCGGACGGCACGCTCCATGTGAAGACGCGTGCCAAGCCCCAGGATGGCGCTGCCAATGACGCGGTTATCAAGCTGGTCGCGCAAGCGCTCTCGGTCGCGCCGTCGCGTGTCGAACTGCTGCGCGGTGCAACATCTCGCGACAAACTGCTGCAAGTGGCGCGCTAGCTGTCCTTTCCTTCAATCCGGAAGGCGAAGACACACAGCAGGCCCGCCACCCCGAAGATCGCAAAGGGCGCAAGTGCCCTGTCGATGGTGTAGAGCCATGCGCCCGAAGCTGCCCCAGCGGCGAGTGCCAACCACAAGCTGCCATATCCCCTCATGGAGCTCGCCGGGCGTCCCGAAAGGCGCGCTGCCAGGCCCTGACCGAAGCGAACGAGCGCGCCGGTCATGTAAGTCACACCCACGGTGACTTCGCCGTTGCGAATAAACGTGTTGTTGGCGAAACCCATGGCCGCCGCAGCCGCCGCAAGGAAGACGGCATTGGCTCCGCCAAGGGCCGCAATTGCGCCAAGCCCGAGGAGCAATGTCACCACAGCCAGCAGGATGCGCTTGCGCCAGTTTGCCCAGCGGTTCGCCGTCGTTGCTCCGGCTACAACTCCGACCATGAACGATCCGATGATGCCAAGGGGTACAAGAGCGGTGGAGGCGGCTTCTACAAGGTCGACGCCCAGTCTTGTCGTGTTGCCCGACATGAACGAGGTAAAATACCCGCCTGCGACGATGAAACCGATCGCGTCGGTCTGACCGGCGAGGAATGCCAGCCCCAGCGCCAGCCGTTGGCGATTGATATCGTAGCGATGCATCGCCGCGACAATGACGCGCTGGCGATGGATTTCAATCCCGGATGAGAGAGCGCAGACTTTCGATCCGGTCAGCCTCGTGCACTGGCTTGTCCCAGCGAATGCGGTGGATGCGCGGAAAGCGCATGGCGAGACCGGACTTGTGGCGCTTGCTCTCGTGCACGCTGTCGAAGGCGACTTCGAACACGAGGCTCTTGTCGGTCTCGCGCACAGGGCCGAAGCGATTGACCGTGTTCTGTCGGACATGGCGATCGAGCTTCTTCAATTCCTCGTCGGTAAAACCCGAATAGGCCTTGCCCACCGGGAGCAGGTCCGCGCCCTTATCCGGATCGCCGTCCCAGCAGCCGAATGTGTAGTCGGAGTAGAAACTCGAGCGTTTGCCGCTGCCGCGCTGGGCATACATCAGCACGCAATCGACCAGCAGCGGATCGCGCTTCCACTTGTACCACAGCCCGGTCTTGCGCCCGGCGACATAGGGGCTGTCGCGGCGCTTCAGCATCAGCCCTTCGATCGCATCGTCGCGCGTGCCTTCACGGATCTCGGCAAGATGTTCGAAATCGCGCGCCTCGACCAGTTGCGAGATGTCGAAATGCGTTTCGGGCAGGCGCGGGTGCAAGGCTTCCAACTGCTCGCGGCGGTGTTCCCATACCCTGTCACGCAGATCCTCGCCCTCGATGATCAGAGCGTCGTAAAGCCGCACAAAGGCCGGCAGCTCTGTCAGCATCTTCTTCGAGACGTTCTTGCGCCCAAGTCTCTGCTGGAGCGCGTTGAAACTCGCTGCACCGCCTGCTTCGCCGCCCTGATGGGCGCCGCGGACCAGCAATTCGCCATCGAGCACGGCGGGAATGTCGAGCGCGCCGACCAGTTCAGGGAAGGTGTGGCTGATGTCGTCGCCGCTGCGCGAATAGACGCGTGTCTCCCCGCCTGCATTGACCAGTTGCACGCGGATACCGTCCCATTTCCATTCGGCGGCATAATCCTCGAGGCTGACCACTGTCTCTTCGAGAGGGTGCGCGAGCATGAACGGGCGGAAGGTCGGCATGTTCTCGATATCGGGCGGGTCCGCACCTTCGGCCGCCCAGGCGAACAGCTCGTCATAAGGCGGCTGCAATCCGTGCCAGTATTCCTCGACATCATCGACCGAAACGTCGAAGGCCTGCGCGAAAGCGGTCTTGGCGAGGCGGCTCGAGACACCGATGCGCATGCCGCCGGTGGCGAGCTTGATCAGGGCATAGCGGCCATTGGCGTCGAGCCGGTCGAGCAGTTTCGGCAGTTCCGCCATCACGCTCGCTCGGGTCATGCCCGATAGCGCTTCTACGGTTTCGCTGACGGTCGGCGGGTCCGGCTCAGCACCTTCAACTTCGGGCCAGAGCAGACTCGCGGTCTCGGCGGTGTCACCGACGAAATCGCGGCTCAGCGACCAGAGCACCGGATCGACGCGCTCTTTCATCAGATTGCGGATGGTCGAGCTTTTCACTGCGGGAAAGTCGAGCTCACCAGTCAGAGCCGACAATGCCCAGCCGCGGTCCTGTGGCGATGTGTCGCGCAGATAGTCCGCGATCAGCTGCAGCTTGCGATTCCGGCTACGGGTGTAGACCAAAGCATCTATAAGAGCGGCGAATTGGTCCATCAGGAGTCCAAACCGGCTTTTCGAATGCACGGCAATTGATTAGGAAGGCTCGGAGCATGGTTGCATACGGCAGCTTCAGACGGGAAAGGATTACGGTCATGAAAAAGAGTTTGATATTCGGCGCGTTGTCGAGCCTCGCCACGCCGCTTGCGGCCGGCATGGCCCTCTTGGCAGCGCCTGCTGCTGCGGAAAAACCCGCTGCGCTGAGCACCGAACTGCCGCTGGAGTCGCTGATGGCCAATGAACAAGCCAAGGCTGTCGTACTGAAGCACATGCCCGGCCTCGACAAGCACCCCTCTTACGATCAGATGAAGGCTGTCAGCCTGCGCACCATCATGCCGTATTCGCAGGGGCGTATCAAAGCCGAGACGCTCGACGCAATCGACGCCGATCTCAAGACCCTCTGAAATGGGCTGATCGGTTCGCAACGCAGGTTGCGGCGCGAGGTCGGGGCTACTCATCCTCGTCCTCGCGACCCACCAGCGCCAGCGCGCGGGCGCGTCGTTGCCCAAGCTGGCACCAACGAAGCAGCGCATCCTCGCGCCCATGGGTGATCCAGTTCTCCTCTGCATCGACCTCTTCGATCGTACGGGTGAGCTCATCCCAGTCGGCGTGGTCTGAAATCACCAAAGGTAGCTCAACATTGCGCTGGCGGGCACGCTGGCGAACGCGCATCCAGCCACTCGCCATCGCGGTGATCGGTTCGGGAAGGCGGCGGCTCCAGCGATCGTTCAATGCGCTTGGCGGGCAGATCACGATGCTGCCGCGCATCTCGTCCTTGGTGTGATCGGCGACAAGCCGCAGTTCCCCTAGGTCGATGCCGTGTTCCTCGTAGAGACGGCACATCTTCTCCATCGCGCCATGCAGATAGATCGGTGCTGTGTGGCCGGAGCGGCGGAGTTCGGCGATCACGCGTTGCGCCTTGCCCAGCGCATAGGCTCCGACCAGCACGCAGCGATCGGGATTGTCGGCGAGCGCCTTCAGCAGTTTCGCCATTTCTTCCTCGATCGGCGGGTGAGTGAAGACCGGCAGGCCAAAGGTCGCCTCGGTAATGAAGATATCGCAGGGCGTGACCTGAAAGGGCGGGCAAGTCGGGTCGGAGCGGCGCTTGTAATCGCCGGTGACGATCACCCGCTCGCCCGCATGCTCGAGTAGGATCTGCGCGCTGCCCAGGACATGCCCGGCCGGAATATAGGTCGCATCGACACCGCCGCCGAGCCGGATCGTCTCGCCATACTCGACCGGCTTTGCACCATCGGAAGTTGCGTAGCGCAACTTCATGATCGCGAGCGTCTCGGGCGTGGCCACGGTTTCGCCATGGCCGCCGCGTGCGTGATCGGCGTGACCATGGGTGACGAGCGCCCTGTCGACCGCACGCCCGGGATCGACCCAGACATCGGCTGGCTCGATATGGATGCCCCAGGGCTCGGGCTTGATCCAGGAAAATGGCGCGCTCATCGGCCAACCAACGAACGCAGGTGAAAACCTTTCCCGTTACTCGGCGTTCGCCCCCTCGCGATATTTGTCGAACCACGCGATCACGGATGCAGTGCGCGCAGCCTGCTGGCTGGGGGTCTGGCTCAGATTGTTATGGCTCGAATCGGGCGTGACGACGAGCGCCGTATCGACACCCGCAAGTTTCAGGGCGCCATAATACTGCTCCGCCTCGCTGCGCGGGGTACGGTAATCGTCTGCCCCGACGAGAACCAGCGTGGGCGTTTTCACGTTTCCGACGAGGCTGAGGGGCGAACGCTCCCAGTAATGCTCGGGGTTCTCCCAGGGCAGGGCGCCGAGCCAGTAGCGCCCGAAGAAGGCGGTCCCGTCGGCCATCAGCGCCTGGCTGGTCCAGTTGATCACCGGCTTGTGCGTCGCGGCGGCCTTGAACCGGTCGGTCTTGCCGACCAGCCAGGCGGTGAGCGCGCCTCCGCCCGATCCGCCCGTGACGAAGAGGTTGTCCGGGTCGGCGTAACCGCCCGCGATCGCCGCATCGACGACCGCCATGAGCTCTTCGAAATTGCTGATCGGATAATTGTCCTCGATCCGGTCGGCGAAGGCTTCGCCATACCCGGTCGAACCGCCCGGATTGGCAAAGACGACGGCGTATCCTGCGGCACCATACAGCTGGTAATCTGCGGAAAACTCGGGGCCATAGGCGGCATAGGGCCCGCCGTGCATTTCGAGCACCGTCGGCACTTGCGTTCCGGGGACATAGTCGGGCGGCAACATGATCCAGGCGGGGATCGTCGTTCCATCTGGCGCGGTTACCGAAAGCTCGCGAGTCTGGCCGAGCCGCTTGGCCGACAGTTTGAGATCGTTGAGCGAGGTCAGCCGCCGTGTGCCTCCGCGTGTGGTGACCGCGATGTCCGGCGGGCGGACACTGCTCGCATCGGCAAAGGCGATCGTCCCGCCATCGCTCACCGACCATTCCCCGCCGGTATAGGGCAGCGCATAATAGGTGCTCCCGAGGCGCGGGCTGAGCGGCCGGATGTCGCCACCGAGATCGACTTTGGCGACGCGATGTTCGCCGTCATCCTCGTAACTGGCGAAAAGCCCGGCATCGGTCCATTCGAGGTCGTCGATCCCGCGGTCGAGCGCGGCATCGAGCTGGCGCGAATTGCTGCCGTCCGCGTCCATGACATAGAGATTGGTCTGGTCGAAAGCGTTGCCTACATCGTCGAAGCCGAGATAGGCGATACGCCTGCCATCCGGCGAATATTGCGCGCCGAAGTCCGGTCCCTTGCGGCTGGTCAGCTGGCGAATTGCCCCGCTCGCGACATCGAGTGCGTAGATTTCCGCTTCAAGCGGTTCCAGCTCCCAATCCTCGCGCCGATTGCCCGAATAGAGGATCGTTCGCCCGTCAGGGCTCCATTCGACCGAGCCTGCATTGCTGTACTCGCCATGAGTGAGTTGGCGCGGCGCTCCGCCGGTCGCGTCGACCACGAACAGCTGCATCGTGCCCGGTTTCACATATCCGCCACCGTCATTGCGATAGGTAACGCGGTCGAAAATCTGGAGCGGCGCTCCCCATTCGGCACCTTCGGGCTTCGCGGGCGGCTTGCCCAGCGTGAGGCCTTCGCCCGGGACCCGCGCGGAGTAGGCGATACGCGTCCCGTCGGGCGACCAGGCGATCGCGCTCGGCGCTTCTGGCAGGGCGGTGATATTGGCGCTGACGCCGCTTTCCATCCAGCGGACATGCAATTCGGGGCCGCCGCCGCTCTCGGTCGAGACATAGGCGAGCCGCGTTCCGTCAGGCGACCAGCGCGGGCTACCGTGCGATCCCTCGCCCGTCACGAGCGGGGTCTGCGACCCGCTCGACACGTCGATCAGCCAGATCGAAGAGACGGCCGCGTCGGTCATGATGTCGTTGGTGCGCCGGACATAGGCTATCTGCCGACCGTCCGGACTGATTTGCGGATCGGCCGCGACACTTAGCCCGAATAGATCGTCACCGCTGAAATAGGGGCTGGGGGCGCCTTCTTCTTCCGAGGTGGCATCTTTCGAAGCGGCGTTTTCGCTATCCTGGGCAAAGGCCGGAGCAGCGAATGTCAGGAATGCCCCGGCGGCGAAAAGAAATTTCATGATCGGCCCCTCTTATTGCGAGGGACCGATCAAGCACATTCACGAGGCTAATGCTAGCCTTCGCCCTTGCCGCCGTCGCTGGCATCCGCGTCGGGCTTTGGGTCGGCTTTCTTCGCAGGCGTCTTCTTCGCTGCAGTCTTCTTCTTGGCCGTGCTCTTGCGCTTCGGCTTGGCCTTGGGCGGAGAAGGCGTGAGCTCGAAGCTCGGCTTGCCATCCTTGACCGTCACATGGACCTCGCCTCCGTCGGAGAGCTTGCCGAACAGCAGTTCCTCGGCCAGCGGCTGCTTGATCTTTTCCTGGATCAGGCGGCCCATCGGACGTGCACCGTAGAGCTTGTCATAACCCTTGTCGGCCATCCAGTCGCGCGCTTCCTTGTCGAACTGGATGTGGACGTTCTGTTCGGCCAGCTGCAGTTCGAGTTGCAGGATGAACTTGTCGACCACGCGGGCAACGGTGTTCTTGCCGAGATAGGCGAACGGCACGATCGCATCGAGGCGGTTGCGGAACTCGGGGGTGAACATCTTCTTCACCGCTTCTTCGCCCGCGTCTTCCTTCGACACGTCGCCGAAACCGATACCCTGCGTCGCCATCTGCGCGGCGCCGGCATTGGTCGTCATGATCAGCACGACATTGCGGAAGTCGACCGTCTTGCCGTGGTGATCGGTGAGGCGGCCGTTATCCATCACCTGCAGCAGGATGTTGAACAAGTCGGGGTGAGCCTTCTCGATTTCGTCGAGCAACAGGACGCAATGCGGGTTCTGATCAACCGCATCGGTTAAAAGACCGCCCTGATCGTAACCAACATAGCCCGGAGGCGCGCCGATCAACCGGCTGACCGAGTGCCGCTCCATGTATTCGGACATGTCGAAGCGCTTGAGTTCGATCCCCATGATCGAGGCGAGCTGGCGCGCGACCTCGGTCTTGCCGACGCCTGTCGGACCGGAGAACAGGAACGAGCCGATCGGCTTGTCCGGATCGCGCAGCCCTGCACGGCTCAGCTTCATCGCGGTCGAGAGGCGATGGATCGCCTCGTCCTGGCCGAAGACGACATGCTTGAGATCGCGTTCGAGGTTCTCGAGCGCCTTCTTGTCGTCCTTGCTGACCGATTTCGGCGGAATGCGCGCCATCGTAGCGATCACCGCTTCGATCTCGCGCGCAGTGATCTTCTTCTTGCGGCGGCTCGGCGGGACCAGCATCTGCATCGCGCCGACCTCGTCGATCACGTCGATCGCCTTGTCGGGAAGCTTGCGGTCGTTGATGTAGCGCGCCGATAGCTCCACCGCGGTCTTGATCGCATCAGGCGTATACTTAACCTGGTGATGATCCTCGAAAGCAGTCTTG
Source organism: Altererythrobacter xiamenensis (assembly GCF_900177715.1). Taxonomy (GTDB): domain Bacteria; phylum Pseudomonadota; class Alphaproteobacteria; order Sphingomonadales; family Sphingomonadaceae; genus Erythrobacter; species Erythrobacter xiamenensis. Next base: position 225,391 of record NZ_FXWG01000002.1, read on the forward strand.
AGCCCTTTCAGGATCTTGATGGTTTCATCCACGGTCGGCTCGTTCACATCGATCTTCTGGAAGCGACGCAGCAGCGCGCGGTCCTTCTCGAAATGGTTGCGGAACTCCTTGTAAGTCGTCGAACCGACGCAGCGGATCGCACCGCTCGACAGCGCGGGCTTCAAGAGGTTTGACGCGTCCATCGCTCCGCCGCTGGTCGCGCCGGCGCCGATCACGGTGTGAATCTCGTCGATGAAGAGGATCGCATCGGGCATCCCCTCGAGTTCGGAGACGACCTGCTTCAGCCGCTCCTCGAAATCGCCGCGATAACGCGTACCGGCGAGCAGCGCGCCCATGTCGAGCGAGTAGATCACCGCGTCCTTGAGGACTTCGGGCACTTCGCCTTCGACGATCTTGCGAGCGAGGCCTTCGGCAATCGCGGTCTTACCGACGCCCGGGTCACCGACGTAAAGCGGGTTGTTCTTGCTGCGGCGGCAGAGAATCTGGATCGTGCGATCGACTTCCGGTCCGCGGCCGATAAGCGGATCGACCTTGCCCGCCTCAGCCTTGGCATTGAGGTTGACCGTGAACTGGTCGAGCGCGGTTTCCTTCTTGTTACCGTCTTTCGCCTGCTCGCCTTCGCCGCCCTGCGCCTCGTCGGCACCTTGCGGCGATTTCGATTCGAGCTGGCGACCGCCCTTGCCGATGCCGTGGCTGATGAAGCTCACCGCATCGAGGCGGCTCATGTCCTGCTGCTGCAGGAAATAGACCGCGTAGCTGTCGCGCTCCGAAAACAGCGCGACCAGCACGTTCGCGCCCGTCACCGTATCCTTGCCCGAAGACTGGACATGGAGGATCGCGCGCTGGATCACCCGCTGGAAACCGGCGGTCGGCTGCGGTTCGGTGCCTTCCTCCGTTTTGAGCGACTGGTATTCCTGGTCGAGATACTGCTTCACTACCTCGCCCAGCTCGGCAAGGTCGACCCCGCAAGCGGCCATGACCTGCGCGCCATCCTCGTCATCGATCAGCGCGAGCAGCAGGTGTTCGAGCGTTGCGTATTCGTGGCGGCGCTCCGACGCATTGGCGAGTGCGTTGTGGAGCGTTCTTTCGAGGTTCTGGGCGAAGCTAGGCATGCGTGGGTCTCTTTATCGATAGTCTGGGTTATATAACCCGAAGCGGCGACCTGGCTCTTGAGAGAGAGCATGAAGGTGCTTGGTTAAGAAGCATATGGGAAGCCTCGTGAAAAATACGAATCCTCACGTGTTTTGGATGCGATAGGCCTTCTTCGCGTCATGAATCGGACTTCTTGAACAGCGCATCGGCGGCGTCGCGGTGCGCTGCAGCCTTGAGCCGGTGGCTTTCGACGCGGGCAATTTCGACCTCGAGCAGCCGCACGCGCTCTTCCAGCTCATCCTGCGAGTATGGCGAAAGATCCTCGGCGGCGAGCTTGCTCGCGGCATCGCCTCTAGGGCGTGGGCGGTCGTCGTCTTCCATTTGTTACAAACATCGCAAGCAGAGCGGGTTGCTGTCAATGCAGCGTGCGGCTAGTTGCGCGCTGCGACGCAAGTTTTCCAACGCCTTGCGCCGCGTGGGGGTAATTTAACAACCGTGGGGACGGTATGAGCGCAAGTTTGCCCGAAATGATGCAGTCAGTGGGCTTTGACGAGCCGGGCGGGCCAGATGTGCTTCGGCCCGAAACCGTCTCCGTGCCGCAGTGCGGGCCGGGCGATGTCTTGATTCGCGTCGCCTTCGCAGGGGTGAACCGACCCGACTGTATCCAGCGCGCCGGGAATTACCCCGCTCCGCCCGGAGCCTCGCCGATTCTCGGTCTCGAAGTTGCAGGCGAAGTCGTCGCCGTGGGCGACGAAGTGCCCGGCGAAATGCTCGGCGCGCGCGTCGCGGCGCTGACGCCCGGTGGCGGCTATGCGGAGTATTGCACCGCTCCCTGGCAGCATTGCCTTTCCGTGCCCGACGACATGCCATTGGACGAGGCCGCCGCGCTCCCCGAGACGCTGTTCACCGTGTGGCACAATGTGTTCGAGCGCGGAATGCTCGGTGACGGCGAGCGTCTGCTGGTGCATGGCGGAACGAGCGGGATCGGGACGATGGCGATCATGCTCGCCAAGGCCTTCGATGCCGAGGTGATCGTGACCTGCGGCGACGATGCCAAATGCGACGCGGCGCGCGAACTCGGTGCCGATCTCGCTATCAATTACCGCGAGACCGATTTCGTCGAGGCGGTGAAGGAGCATACCGGCGGGAAGGGCGTCAATGTCGTGCTCGACATGGTTTCGGGCGACTATGTTGCGCGCAACCTCCAGTGTCTCGCCGAAGACGGGCGTCATGTGACGATCGCGGTACTTGGCGGGCCGAAGGCGGAACTCAACATGGCCTTCGTAATGATGAAGCGCCTCACTCTGACCGGCTCGACCCTGCGGCCGCGCAGCGATGCCTTCAAGGCCGCGCTGTGCGACGAGATTGCGCAGACCGCATGGCAGCTGTTCACGTCTCGCGAATTGAAGCCGGTGATGGACCAGACCTTCCCGCTGGCCGAGGCAGCCGCCGCGCATGCGCGCATGGAAGCAGGTGATCATATCGGCAAGATCGTGCTACAGGTAGCAGGTGACTGAAGCCTACACGCTCCACGAGGATCCGCGCAGCGGCAACTGCTACAAGATCAAGCTGACCGCAGCGCTGCTCGGCCTGCCGCTTGCGACAAAGCAGTACGACATCCTCCAGGGCGAAACCCGCACGCCGGACTTCCTTGCCAATGTGAATGCCAATGGCCGTATTCCGGTGCTTGAGATCGAAAGCGATCAGCCCACACGCTTCCTGCCCGAAAGCAATGCGGCGTGCTGGTATCTGGCTTCTGCGGCGAATGGTGAAAACGCGCTGATCCCGCAGGATAGCTTCGCGCAGGCCGACATGCTGCGCTGGATGTTCTTCGAACAGTACAACCACGAGCCCAATATCGCGACCTTGCGTTTCTGGCTGCACTTCGTCGGAGAGGCCAACCTTTCCGATCAGCAGCGCGCACAGATGATGGCGAAACGGATTGCGGGCTGCGATGCACTGAAAATAATGGACGATCACCTTTCGCGCCGCAACTGGATGGTGGGCAAGGGGGCGACGCTCGCCGACATTGCGCTGTTCGCCTACACCCATGTGGCAGAGGAAGGCGGCTTCGGCCTCGGTGATTATCCGGCAATTGAAGCGTGGCTCGGCCGGATACGTGCGTTGCCGGGATTCATACCCATGGCGTGACGCTTGCCGAATCCGCTCAACTGGCCTATCTAGCTAGGTGCAACGGCCGCTCCGCAAGGGGCGGCCCTTCTATTTTTAGAATTGGAACACTTCATGGCCCAGTCCACTCCGCTGATGCCTCACGCCACGGCAACATGGCTGATCGACAACACTTCGCTGAGCTTCGAACAGATCGCAGCCTTCTGCGGTCTCCACCTGCTCGAAGTGCAGGCGATGGCCGATGATCTGGCCGGCAGCAAGTATACTGGTCGCGATCCGCTTCATTCGGGCGAACTGACGCAGGAAGAGATAGAGAAGGGTCAGGCCGACCCCAATTACGCACTGCAGATGCAGCAGGCCCCTGTTGAGGTCACGCGCACCAAGGGTCCGCGCTACACGCCGGTTTCGAAGCGTCAGGACAAGCCCGACGGCATCGCCTGGATCCTGCGTAGTCACCCGGAAATGTCGGATGCGCAGATCTCCAAGCTGATCGGCACCACGCGCAACACGATCACCGCGATTCGCGAACGGACGCACTGGAACATCCAGAACATCCAGCCGAAGGACCCGGTAACGCTGGGCCTGTGCTCGCAGCGCGAGCTCGACGCGGTGGTTGCCAAGGCAGCCAAGCGCGCCGGCATCACCGATGAAGCCGCGCCTGCGGAAGACAATCGCAGCGACAAGGAAAAGCTGATCGAAGAATTGCGAGCCGAGCGCGAGGCCAATGCAAAGGCGGCTGCCGAAGCCGCGCAGGAAGCCGAGGCCGAGGCATGGCTCGAAAACAAGCGCGCCGAGGAAGCTGCTGCCGGGGATAGCTCGGGCGAATAAGCCGGGTTGCCTAGCGGTTTATCCTTGTCTCGCAGCGGGCGCTCGGCCAAGCTGCTGACATGGATGTAAATAGGTCGCACTATCACCACCCGGTTCCCTGGGACACGTCGTTCGAACCGCTGACCCTGCCCGATATGTTCGGGCGATCGACTGAATGGCGGGGCGATGCGACGCTGCTCTATTTCCTAGGGCGACGCTATTCCTATACCGAGCTCTACACCGATGCGCAGCGTTTTGCTTCGCATCTGATCGAGAGCGGCATCGGCAAGGGCGACCGCGTCGGCCTCTTTCTCCCCAATATCCCTATTTACGTGTCCGCCTATTACGGGGCGATGATGGCGGGCGCGGTGGTCGTGAACTTCTCACCGCTCTACACGGTTGATGAGCTGTCCGCGCAGGTGGAGGATTCGGGCACGAAGCTGCTCGTCACCGTCGATGTGCCCGAACTTTACGGCACGGCCTGCGAGGTGTTGCAGAAATCCTCGCTCGAAACGCTGGTCGTGGGCGAGCTTGCCGCGATGCTGCCCTGGCTCAAGGGCGCGGCGATGAAAGTCTTTGCGCGCAGCAAGATCGCCAAGGTCGATTGCGGCGCGGATACGCTGCGCTGGGGCGATTGGGCAGACACGGACTCCGCAAGTTTTCCGCAAGTCACGCCCGGCGATCTCGCGCTGTTGCAATATACCGGAGGCACCACCGGCAGGCCCAAGGGCGCGATGCTGTCGCACTCGAATCTCTCGATCAACGCGCAGCAGGTTGCCGCGCTCAATCCCTTCGACAACCCGGAAGACGAGATATTCATGGGCGCGCTCCCCATGTTCCATGTCTTCGCCAACACCGCGCTGCTCAATCACGCGGTGGTGAGCGGCGGCGCCATCGCAATCGTACCGCGCTTCGAGGCGAAGCAGGTGCTCGAGACCATTGGGAAGCGCGGTGCCACAGGTTTTCCCGGCGTGCCCACGATGTTCCAGGCGCTGCTCGACCATCCCGATCTCGACGCAACCGATCTTTCGACGATCAAGGTGTGCATCTCTGGGGGCGCGCCGCTGCCCGCGCCCGTGCGCGAGAAATGGGAGGAGCGCACCGGCGCCCGGCTGGTCGAGGGCTACGGCTTGACCGAAAGCTCCGGCGTGGTCTCGGTGAATCCCTATGAAGGAATGCGCAAACCCGGCACTATCGGCCAGGTTGTTCCGCAGACGCGCGTGCGACTGGTGGACAAGGAAGACCCGAACAAGCCTGCCGCAGCGGGGGAGCCGGGCGAACTGGTGATCGCGGGACCGCAGGTGATGCAGGGCTACTGGAACCGGCCCGATACCGCCGCCACTTCCTTCGTCGAATTTGAAGGCGAGCGTTGGCTACGCACCGGAGACGTCGCGGTGATCGACGAGGACGGTTTCATCAAGATCGTCGACCGCATCAAGGACATGATCGCAGTCGGCGGTTTCAAGGTTTTTCCGAGCGAGGTCGAGAAAGTCATTCTCAAGCATCCTGCGATCAAGGAAGTCCTCGTGCTTGGCCTGCCGGACGATTACGCGGGCGAGAGCGTCAACGCCTATGTCACGCTCAACGGCGAGGGCGATGTCAGCACAGACGAGCTGCGCACCTGGGCGAACGAGCGCCTTGGCAAGCATGAGCGGGTGGCGTCGTTGTCGATCCGCGAGGAACTGCCCAAGACCATGATTGGCAAGCTCGACCGCAAGGCGCTCAAGGCCGAGGTGCTGGACAAAGCCTAGCGCCAACCGAACCAGCTCCAACGAAAAAGGCCGGCGATTGAGGCCGGCCTTCTCGATAATCTGGCAGAATGTGCCGTGTCAGCCGGCGAGGCTGAGCTTGGGCTCATCGGGTGATTTGGGCTTCTCGCCGCCGGGCGCTGCCGGCGCTTGCGCGTTTCCCTCCGCATCGTCCGTACGGCGGTTAGGCATGGCATGGGCGAAGCGGCCTTCGACATGCGCGCCCTGTTCGATGGTCAGCGCGTCATACTGCACATCGCCTTCGATGCGAGCACTGCGCAAGACGACCAGTTCGCGTGCGCGGATCGAGCCAACGACCTTGCCTGCAAGGCGAGCGGTCTCGGCTTCGATGCCGCCGGTGACGACGCTGGTTTCGCCCTGGACGAGCGAGGCGCACTTGATGTCGCCTTCGATCGCGCCATCGACGTGAAGGTCGGCCGAGGCGCTGATATCGCCCTTGATCGAAACGTCTGATCCGATCACCGAGAAGGTGGAATTGCCGTTGTTGCGGGCTGCCATGGTCGGGGTCTCCGGTCTAGCGTTGCGCGAGCTCGGGGACTCGTCGGACTTCTTTGAGAACATCGGGGGCGGTCTCCAGGAACGGGCGCGGATTGACCGCGCGGTCATTGATACGCACTTCGAAGTGGAGGTGCGGTCCGGTCGAACGACCGGTGCTGCCAATCGCGCCGATCCGGTCGCCCGAAGCGACCTTCTGCCCCACGCGCGAGTGGAACTTGGACATATGGGCGTAGCGGGTCATCAGGCCATTGCCGTGGCTGACTTCGACGACCTTGCCGTAACCGGCCTTGCGACCCACGAAGGTGACGGTGCCCTGCGCCGCGGCATAGATCGGCGAGCCGGTCGGACCGCGGAAATCGAGGCCGCTGTGCATCGCACCGCGCCCGGTGAAGGGATCACGGCGATAGCCGTAGCTCGATGAAACCATCGGCGCCGAAGTGGGGCTGACCTGCGGAATACCTTCAAGGCCGCGCTCAAGCGCTGACATGCGCGCCAGGCTGAGACCGAGACGCTCGAAGCGCGGGTCAATCTCGCCATTGGAAGACGTCGCCAGGATCTCCAGCGGACCACCCATCGCGGCGCGTTCTGCATTGCGCAGCATGGTGCGGGGATCGAGGCCCAGTTTGCGGATGGCCGATTCGGCGCGCTTGGAGCGAACGTCGGCGTAGCGCGTAAGCCGCTCGACATAGGCGAGCTGGCGGGCTTCGATCCGGGCGAGAGCCGATGCCTCGGGGATCGACGCGCTGACCTGCTCGATCGTAGCCGTGGTTTCCGAAGTCGAATCGGTAACCGTGCCAGTTGCCTTGACGTCGGCCGGCAGCGCCTCGGTCATCTGCTCGAGAAACTCCTGACGCTTGATCAGGTCCTGAGCGACAGCATCGATATCGTCACGATAGGCATCGACGCGCTCGGTGGCAGTGGCGACCTTTGCCTCGCGCTCGAGCAGCGACATCCGGTCAGCCTGCGCGCGATATTGCGTCCAGGCCATGGCGCCCATCGAAATTGCCCAGCCCATGAGCAGGCCGAGCGTGATGGCTGCAGCTGCGATCTGCACGCGCGATGAGATTTTTATGAAGCGAACCTGGCCCTGCGATCGCATGAAAAACTCGCGATCCGGAAAGCAGTTACGCAAGCGGGCTCCCCAGCCGCCGGCGGAAACTTGATTTTGCAAAACGACCCCTTCGGTTTTTGCTTATTTGACCCGGCGATGCCGTTACCATTGCGACCATGATGCGTCGAATCTGCGACCCTGTGTAACGGGCGAGTCGAAGGACTCTCGCGATGAGTTGTTTAAATCGGCAAATTCCTACCGGGAAATTAAGGAACAACACCGCTTTTCATGCGTTTGCGCGACGACCCCCTTTACGACCCATCGCCCCTCACCCGGGGGGGCAGCGGCGATAGAATCGCCGCCTGACAGTTCCTCCAGCTAATGCTAGGGCGCCTCTCCATGGCTACACTTGCAAAAACACAAACCGAAAACCCCACCGAAATCATCGAATCGCTTGCCCGCGAGGGGCGCGAGGCGCAACGCCGTCTCGCCCTCATGGGTGATGCCGAAAAAGCCGCCGCCCTCCGCGCCGCGGCCGCGGCCTTGCGTGAAGACGAGGCAGCCATTCTGGAGGCCAATGCGAAGGACGTGGCGGCAGGCGAGGCTAACGGCCTCTCCGGCGCGATGCTCGACCGCCTGCGGCTTGATTCGCAGCGGATCGACGCGATGGCCTCGGGCGTCGAGGCGGTTGCATCGCTGCCCGACCCGGTCGGGGAAGTCATCGATCGTTCCACCCCGCCCAATGGCCTGCAGCTTTCGCGGGTTCGCATCCCGATAGGCCTGATCGGCATCATCTACGAAAGCCGCCCGAACGTGACCGCCGATGCCGCGGCACTGTGTGTGCGCGCAGGCAATGCCGTGCTGCTGCGCGGCGGTAGCGAGGCGGTGCATTCGAATCGCGCGATCGAGGCCGCCATGGCGCGCGGCCTCGCCAGCGAAGGCGTACCCGAAGGTGCGGTGCAATTGCTCCCGACGCAGGATCGCGCCGCAGTCGGTGCCATGTTGGCAGCGGCCGGCCTCATCGACATGATCGTGCCGCGCGGCGGCAAGAGCCTGGTCGAGCGCGTGCAGAAGGATGCGCGCGTGCCGGTGCTCGCCCACCTCGACGGCATCTGCCACACCTATATTCACGAAGCTGCCGATCCGGCGATGGCGAAGGAGCTCGCACTCAATGCCAAGCTGCGCCGGACCGGAATCTGCGGTGCGATGGAAACGCTGCTGATCGATTCGAACTTTTCCGAAGCGAAGGGCGTTGTCGACGCCCTGCTGGAGCAAGGCTGCGAAATCCGCGGAGACGAGCGCATCCTGGCGCTCGATTCGCGTATCCAGGCAGCATCTTCCGAAGATTGGGACACCGAATATCTCGATTCGATCCTTTCTGTCGCCATGGTCGATGGCCTCGACGAAGCGCTGGCGCATATCGCCGCCCATTCTTCGGGCCACACCGATGCCATCGTGACGTCGGATGACGCGGTGGCCGAGCGTTTCCTCGCGGAAGTCGACAGCGCGATCGTGATGCACAATGCCTCGACCCAGTTCGCCGATGGCGCGGAGTTCGGCCTTGGCGCCGAGATCGGCATCGCGACCGGACGTTTGCATGCGCGCGGTCCGGTCGCGCTCGAAGGGCTGACCACCTACAAGTGGCAGGCGCGCGGAGCCGGACAGGCGAGGCCCTGACGTCATAGATGGGCAAACGCGTCGGTCTGCTCGGGGGTAGTTTCAACCCTGCCCACGGCGGGCATCGCCGGATTTCGCTCTTCGCAAGGAAAGCGCTCGGCCTCGACGAGGTCTGGTGGCTGGTTTCACCCGGTAATCCATTGAAGCCGAAGAAAGGCATGGCCCCGCTCGAAGCGCGGCTTGCCTCGGCGATGGCGCAGGCGCGTCGCGCCCCGATCGTGCCCACCGCGATCGAGCGCGAGTTGGGCACGCGTTACACGGTCGACACGCTGGCGGCGCTGCAAAACCGCTACGCGAAGCACGAGTTCGTATGGCTCATGGGCTCGGACAATCTGGCGCAATTTCACCGCTGGCGCGACTGGCGCGGCATTGCGCGAATGATGGCGATTGCGGTTATCGCAAGGCCCGGCTATGATGCGCATGCTTTGGCGAGCCCCGCCATGGCCTGGCTCAGACGCTATCGAGTGCCTGCTGCCAGCTTTGCAACCCGGGGCAGATGGAGCGCACCGGCACTGGTGTTATTGCGTTTCGATCCCGATCCACGTTCGGCAACGGCCATTCGCCGCGCCGAACCCGATTGGGCGGCGCAGTTCGCAGGAAAACCGGTCAGGGATCCACTCACGCATCATCTGGTAAATCCTGAGGAGGGGATATGAGGCGCATTTCGTGCGTTGATCATCCCATGGACCTCATCCCCACAATTCGGAGACGTGATTTCGCCTATGCAACAGGCGCAAAACCTGTCGGCTGCTGCCGACGCCAAAACCAGCCCGGCACCTGCCATGACTGCATCTGATCAATCCAGCGAATTGCACGATCTCGTGATGACGCAGCTCGATGACGATCAGGCGCAGGAGATTGTGTCGATCCCGCTCGAGGGAAAGAGCTCGATCGCCGACCACATGGTCATCGCCTCGGGTCGATCGACCCGTCAGGTCGCCTCGATCGCGCAAAAACTCGCCGAGAAGATCAAGCAGTCCGGTTTCGGACCGGTCCGCGTCGAAGGCCTCCCGGCCGCCGACTGGGTTCTGATCGATGCCGGTGACGTCGTGGTGCACCTCTTCCGCCCCGAAGTACGCAGCTTCTACAATCTCGAGCGGATGTGGGGCTTCGAAGGCGGCGAAGCGGCGGTCGGCACGGCGTAATTTTCTGCGCTACCGGCCTTTGGCCTACTTGAGCGCGGGAACCATCATATCGGACGGGCGGTCGCCCTAGCGATCCGCTGAGCGGATCGGTTGGCTTTTATTCTGAGGGTTGCGCTATCTTTCTTCATGTCATCGCGCGCGGGAAGATCGGCCGGTCTCCGGAGGCCGAGCTTGTCGAACGTTACGAAAAGCGGCTGAGCTGGCCGGTCAAGCTGACCGAATTGCCCGAGACCGGCGGGCGCATCCCCGAGCCGCAATCACCACTCAAGACGGTTCTGCTCGACGAGAAGGGCAAGAACCTTTCCTCCGAACAACTCGCGGACATTGTCGGGCGCTGGCGCGATGACGGCATGCGCGAGGCGCGTTTCGTGCTGGGCGCGGCGGACGGACATTCGGAGCAGGAACGCGCCGAGGCCGATCTGCTGCTCGCCTTCGGCAAGGCGACCTGGCCGCATCTGATGGCGCGCGCGATGCTGATGGAACAGCTCTACCGGGTGACGACGATCCTTGCCGGACACCCCTATCATCGGGCAGGTTGATCGCATGACGATCCGTGCAGCCTTCCTTTCCCTGATTGCCGCCAGCGGACTGTGCGTGGCCGCCATGCATGCACTGACCGGAAGCGCCGATGCACAAGGGGCGAGCAGTTTCGCCTCACCTGCCGAGGCTCGCGCCGAACTGAACCGCGCACAGCAGCAGGCCCGCGAAGCGGCGGCGCGGGCGGAGAGATTGGCCGAGCAGGCCAATCGCGCAGAGCGGACCGCCGATCGCTCGGCGCGAGAAGCGGCCGCGCTTGCAGCGCGCATCCAGCAGGCCGAAGCGAATATCGCGGCAAGCGAAGCGCGATTGGCACTCATTACCGACCAGCGCCGCGTGCTCGACGCGCGGCTGGCCGAGCGGCAGCAGCCGATAGTGCGGCTGACAGGAGCGCTCCAGAACATGGCGCGCCGCCCATTGGCGCTCTCGGCCCTGCGGCCCGGTTCGCTCAAGGACACGGTCTATGTTCGCGCGGTGCTGGAGACGACGGTTCCCGAGATACGCGGCCGCACCGCATCGCTTCGCGCTGAACTTGCGCAGAGCCGGGCGCTGGAAGAAAGCGCAGCCGGCACTCTCGCCGATCTTCGGGCCCAGCAGGACACGCTTGAACAGCGGCGCCGGTCGCTTGCCGCGATGGAGCAGCGCCAGCGCCGCGCCTCGCGCGAAGCGAGCGGCATTGCCGTGCGTGAAAGCGAGCGCGCTTTGGCCTTGTCCGAACAGGCCCGCGATCTGGACGACCTCGTCGACGAACTCGGTGCAGCCGCGAGTCTGCGACAGGAGCTTGCTGCGCTGCCAGGTCCCATCATTCGCCCGGCCCGGCCGGGTCAATCCCAAGTTGCGCAAAACGTGCGCCCGTCGCCTTCGCCCAGCGCAACCAGCCCTCCGAGCGACTTCCAGTTGCCGGTCGATGGCCGGATCCTGACCGGCTTTGGTGCCGCAGGCGACGCCGGCGCGGTCAGCAGCGGACTTACGCTGGCGCCTCGCGGTGGCGCTCAGATCGTTTCACCCGGCCGCGGCCAGGTTGCATTTGCCGGACCCTATCGCGGATTTGGGCAGATCGTCATTGTCGAACATGCCAATGGCTGGACCAGTCTTATCACCGGATTGGCAAAATCGAATGTGACGATAGGTGAGGATCTGGTTGGCGGAAGCCCGCTCGGGACAGCCGCGGAAGACGCTTCGCCGATAACCTTCGAGCTACGCCGAGAGGGAGAACCGGTGAACCCGCTGGAATACATGGGCTGATATCGGCAGTTCGTGGAATATCGCGGGCATTGGCCCGGCGTGTTTGCCAAGAGAGTATCGAGCGATGTGCATCATCATCGCGGGACTCGCGCCATTGCGGGACGCGGCTCACGCAATCATCTGGCGTTCAGCACCCTCCCGCTATACACTCGCGCAAAACAGGAGCTGTTTAGCCGATGAAACCCGCCGCATTTTTCCGCACAGCCGCGCTCGTTACCGCGGTTGCGCTCATTCCGGCCACGACCGCCACGATGGCGCAGGTCGATGGTCGCGCCGGTCCGCAATTCGCCAAGCTGTTCGCCGCCTATCAGCGGATCAAGGCGAGCTATGTCGAGCCGGTGGAGGACGAGCAGCTCATTCGCGGCGCCATCGACGGGATGCTCAGCTCGCTCGATCCGCATTCCGCCTATGTCGATGGACAGTCGCTCGAGCGGCTCAACACTTTGATCGACGGCAACTATTCGGGTCTCGGCCTCTCGGTCGTCATGGATGACGGCGCGGTCAAGGTGATCTCCCCCTTCCGCGGCAGCCCGGCTGAACAGGCCGGCGTCAAGGCCGGCGACTATATCACCCATCTCGACGGCAAGCTGATTTACGGCGGAGATCTCGACGAAGCGGTCGCCCAGATGCGCGGTCCTGCGGGCACTTCGATCCAGCTGACGATCTTCCGCCCCGGCCGCGACGAACCGCTCGAAGTCGACGTGACGCGCGGCGTGATCGAACTCGAACCGGTCACGCACAAGCTTGAAGCGGGCAATGTCGGTGTGATTACGGTCAACGAGTTCTCGGCCGATGTCGGCCGCGATGTGCTTTCCTCGTGGAACGAACTCCAGCGTGAGGCAGCGGGCCGGATGACGGGCCTCGTTCTCGATCTTCGTTCGAACCCGGGCGGTTCGCTCGATGAGGCTGTCGCGCTGTCGGATCTCTTCCTCGACAAGGGACGGATCGTCTCGCAGCGCGGACGCGCTCGCGGCGAAACCCTGCTCTACGACGCCGAGACCGTTTTCCGCGGCGACATGGCCAAGGGTACGCCGGTCATCGTGCTGATCGATGCAGGTTCCGCTTCGGCGTCCGAAATTGTCGCCGGTGCGCTGCAGGATCATCGCCGCGCGCTGATCATGGGCGAACGCAGCTTCGGCAAGGGCAGCGTCCAGTCGCTCCTGCCGCTCGGCCGCGATTCAGCGCTGAAGCTGACCACCGCGCGCTATTACACGCCGGCGGGTCATTCGGTGCAGGAGGGCGGGATCAAGCCAGATATCGCCGTCCCGCAGCTATCCGACCCTGACCTTGCCAAGCGCAGCAAATACCAGATGCGCGAAAGCGACCTGCGAGGCCACCTTGTCAACGAGCTTGGCCTTGAGGACGAAGCGCTCGAGGCGGACAAGCAGACCGATCCGCGCTTCAAGCTGACCGCGGAGGAGCTTGAGGAACAGGGGGTCGAGGACTTCCAGCTGCATTATGCGCTTGAAACGCTGCGGCGCACCACGCCCAGTTCCGTAGCGCTACGCGACTGACGGACGAGTCGCCATCATGGTGAAAGGCCCCGAGGCCCGATTGGCGCAAGCCCTGGCGATCGGCCTGCCGGCAGTACTGCTCGGCGGGGCTTACATCTCGCAATATGGCTTTGGCCTCTTCCCGTGCGAGATGTGCTGGTGGCAGCGCTATCCTCACTTTGCGGCGATCGGCTTTGCCGCGCTGTCCTATGTCGTCGCGCCACGCCGCCTCTGGATCGCGCTGGCGGGCATCGCGATCCTCATCTCGGGCCTGATCGGCGGTTTCCATGCGGGTGTCGAATATGGCTGGTGGGAAGGCATCACGGGATGCTCGACCGCGCTCGATCCGAACATCGACCCGATGGATGCGGTCATGAACGCCCCGCTGGTCCGTTGTGACGTCGCTCCCTGGGATCTGTTCGGAATCTCGCTCGCCGGATGGAACTTCCTCTTTTCGACTTTCGGCGGCCTCGCAGTCCTCACCCTGTTAAAGCGCGCGAAGACGTACTAGATCGGTGCCTATGACCAAGGACGAAATTCACCGCATGATCCGGGTCGACCAGGCTGGCGAGTTTGGCGCGACACGCATTTACAAGGGCCAGCTCGCGGTCATGGGCGACCGCGGTCCGCATGGGCAGGAAATCGCGCATATGGCCGAGCAGGAAGAGGGACACCGCGCCCGCTTCGATGCCCTGATGGCCGAACGCGGCGTGCGACCGACCGCTTTGCAGCCGTTCTGGTCGATCGCCGGCTATGCACTGGGCGCAGGGACCGCTCTGCTCGGCCCCGAAGCCGCGATGGCCTGTACCGCTGCGGTCGAAGAGGAAATCGACAAGCATTATTCCGAACAACTCGACCGCCTCGAAGAGAGCGGCGAGGATCCCGAGCTTGCAGCGATGGTTCACGAGTTTCGCGAAGAAGAGCGAGAGCATCGCGATGCAGCACTCGCCGCAGGGGCAGAGCGCGCGCCCGCCTATCCGCTGCTTTCTGGCGCGATCCGGCTCGGCTGCCGCGCCGCAATCAAGCTCGCCGAGCGTATTTGACCGGCCTCAAGGCGCGGAACAGCGCGCTTCATATCGTGTTCAGTGCTATAAGCGCCTATACTTCGGGCACAGCTTCAACCGGGAAAAACCGATGAAACGTATTCTTACCGCCGCCATTCTCGCCAGCGCCGCCTTCGCCGCGCCTGCCGCCGCTCAGGACGAGGCAGGCGACAAGGTCAACATGGTGATCGTCTATGGTGACGATGCCTGTCCGCCGCCTGCGGAAGGCGAGATCACGGTTTGTGCGCGCAAGGACGAGAATGAGCGCTTCCGCATTCCGGAAAACCTGCGCACCAGCGACAGTCCGCAGAACGTTGCCTGGGCCGAGCGGGTCGAACGCTTCGAAATGGTCGGCGATTTCGGAACGCTTTCCTGCGATCCGGCTGGTGCCGGCGGTTTCCTCGGTTGCACCCAGCAAATGATCGATGCCGCCTATGCTGACAGGGAGGATGGCTCCGACGTACGCTTCAGCCAGCTCATCGCGGCTGCGCGTGCCGAGCGTCTTTCCACCATCGATGCCGATGCCGCCGCCGAACAGGAGCGCGTCGAGCAGATCGAACGCGAGTATATGGAGCGGCTGGAGCGCGAGCGCGAAGCCGAGGTGCCGGGTGAAGTCGTCGCCGATGCGCCGCCGCCGATTATCGATAGCGAAGATCGCCAGCCTCCGGCCGAACCGTCCAAGGATGTGCCCTTCGAGGATGACGATGAAGTGCAGGTACCAATCGACGCGGCACCGCCTGCCGAAGAGCCGGGCGCCTGAGCAACAACGGATAAGGCGGTAGGCGAAAGCTCGCTTATTGCATCGGGAAACGGCGATGCTAGTGCTTCGCCATGACCGAACCCATCAAGGTAATGACCGTTTTCGGCACTCGGCCAGAAGCGATCAAGCTGTTCCCGCTTGTCCACACGCTGGAGAGCGACCCACGCTTCGTCTCGCGGGTTTGTGTATCCGCACAGCACCGTGACATGCTCGATCAGGTCCTGTCGATCGCGGGGATCGAGCCGGACCACGATCTCGACCTCATGACGCCGGGTCAGACGCTCGACGCGCTGACGGCGCGCGCTCTGGTCGATATCGGAGCCGTGCTCGACAGCGAGAAGCCCGACTGGGTCGTCGTCCAGGGTGACACCACCACGGTGATGGCGGGCGCTATTGCGGCCTATTACCGCAAGATACCGGTTTGCCATGTCGAGGCGGGACTGCGCAGCGGCGATATCCATCATCCATGGCCCGAAGAGGTCAATCGCCGCGTCGTGGGCACGTTCGCTGCCCTCCACTGCGCGCCGACGCAGACAGCGGCCGATGCCTTGCTCTCCGAGAATACCGACGCTGCAACCGTCCACGTCACCGGCAATACTGTGATCGATGCGCTGCACTGGGTGACAAAGCGGATCGAGGCCGAACCGGAACTTGCCGCCGGATTGTCCGAGCTCGAGGAGCGCTTCGCCGGTAAGCGGATCATCGGGATGACGAGCCATCGGCGCGAGAATTTCGGCGAGGGGATGCGCGGCATTGCCGAAGCTGTGAAGCGCATTGCCGCACGCGATGACGTGGCGATCATTTTTCCCGTGCATCTCAACCCCAATGTCCGCGAGGTGATGAACGCAGAGCTTGCAGGGTTCGATAATGTCGCGCTGATCGAACCGCTCGACTATCCGCATTTTGCGCGATTGCTCGATATTTCCTATCTGATGCTGAGCGATAGCGGCGGCGTCCAGGAAGAAGCTCCGGCACTCGGCAAGCCGGTGCTGGTCATGCGCGAGACGACCGAACGACCGGAGGGAATCGAGGCGGGTACAGCCAGGCTCGTCGGGACCGATCCGAATACTATCGTTATCGAAGTCACACGTCTTCTCGATGACGAGGATGCCTATCGCGCCATGGCCCGCGCCCACAATCCCTTCGGAGACGGCGCATCGGCCCAGAGGATTGCCGATTTGCTCGCCAGCTGAGGTGGCAGCGTTACCGATAAGTTTACCTTCTTGTCCTAGTCCCGCGCGTGATTTTCACGGCGATAGGTAAGGTATGCGCGGCGATCGGAAACCGGAAGTATGTGTAGTGGGGCTGGGCTATATCGGCCTGCCGACGGCTGCAGTCATTGCCCGCGCCAATTGCCCTGTTACCGGCATCGACGTCTCGCCAAAGGTCGTCGAAACGATCAACAAGGGCGAAATCCATATCGAGGAAGTCGATCTCGACGGACTGGTTCGCGGCGTGGTTGATCGCGGACTGCTCAGGGCGTCGACCCAGATCGTTCCTGCCGACGTCTTCGTCATCGCCGTTCCAACGCCATTCGAGAAAGACGGGCATCATACGCCCGACACCTCCTATGTCATGGCGGCCGCGACCGAAATCGCAGGCGTGCTGAAGGCCGGCGACTGCATCATTCTCGAATCGACCTGCCCGGTCGGCACGACGCACAAGCTGCGCGACCACATCGCTGCGCTTCGTCCCGATCTGGCGATGCCGGGTCTGACCGAGAACACGCCCGATGTCTCGATTTCCTATTGCCCCGAGCGTGTTTTGCCGGGCCGGATCGTCGAAGAGCTTACCAATAACGATCGCTCGATCGGCGGGATCACGCCGCGCTGTGCGCGCAAGGCGCTGGCGTTTTACAAGCAGTTCGTCCGGGGAACCTGCGTCACCACCGATGCGAAGAGCGCGGAGATGACCAAGCTTGCGGAGAACGCCTTCCGCGACGTCAACATCGCCTTCGCCAACGAACTGTCGATCATCGCAGATCAAACCGGTCTCGATGTGTGGGAGATCATCCGGCTCGCCAATCGTCACCCGCGCGTGAACATCCTCTCACCGGGTCCGGGTGTCGGCGGACACTGCATTGCGGTCGACCCATGGTTCATCGTCCACGGTGCGCCCGATCATACGCCGCTGATCCGCACAGGCCGCGAAGTGAATGATGCCAAGATGCATCACGTCATTGCGCGGGCGGAGGCACTGATCGAGGACAATCCCGATCTGCGCGTCGCCTGTCTCGGTCTCGCATTCAAGGCGAATATCGACGATTTCCGTGAGAGCCCGGCGCGCTTCGTCGCCTCGCGGCTGGTGCGGAAGTTCGGCTCGCGCGTGTCGATCGTAGAACCCTATGCGTCGGAATTGCCGATCGAGTTCAGCGATACGGGCGCGGAATTGATCGATCTCGATGAAGCGCTGGAAGAATGCGGCATCATCATCCTGCTGGTCGATCATGACCTCTTCAAGGTCGTCCCGGCGGAAGAGCTTCGCGGGGCGCTCGTATACGACACACGCGGCGTCTGGCCGGGAGTTTCCGACGAGCGGGTACCGGAACGGCTGCGTCTCGCGGGATAGGCCTGGCGCTACGCGTCTGAAACGCGATGGTAGCGCCTGAACCACTCGACGAAGCGGGGAAGTCCCTGCTCGACGGGGGTTGAAGGGGCGTAGCCGAGATCACGGAAGATCGCGTCGATATCCGCAAATGTACGCGGAACGTCCCCTTGTTGCATGGGGAGGAGTTCAAGCCGCGCCTTTCGCCCGCAGGCTTCCTCGATGATCTCGATCACTTTGAGAAGTTCTTCGGGACGATTGTTGCCGATATTGTAGATCGAATGGGGAGCCACGCTGCCACCGGGCTTAGTGGAGCCATCGTCTTCGGGTGGGGAGTCGAGGCAGGCGAGAATGCCGGAAACAATGTCGTCAATGTAAGTGAAGTCGCGCTGCATGCGGCCGTGATTGAAGACAGGAATCTGCTCGCCATTCAAGATTTTGCTGGTGAATATCCAAGGCATCATGTCGGGTCTCCCCCACGGCCCGTACACAGTGAAGAACCGTAGCCCTGTCTGAGGAATGCGATAAAGGTGAGCATAGGTCTCGCTCATCAGCTCGTCCGACTTCTTCGTCGCGGCGTAAAGCGAATAAGGGTGATCGACCCGGTCATCCACCGCGAAAGGGATCTTCGCATTGCCGCCGTAAACCGAACTGGAACTGGCATAGACCAAATGGTCGATCTGCCTCTCCCGGGCCAGCTCAAGAATGTTGAGGTGGCCGAGGATGTTGCTCTCGATGTAGGCATGCGGGTTTTCGAGCGAGTATCTTACCCCCGGCTGCGCGCCGAGATGGACAATGCGATCGAAGTCTTTCGACCTAAGACCCTCGACGAGCAAATCATTGCGGGCAAAATCCAGCTCCTGAAAACGAAACTGCGACCCGCCATCCGTGTTTTCAACCCATCTTAGCCGATCCCTTTTCAACTCAACGGGATAATATGCGTTGAGATTGTCGATGCCCAAGACCTCATTGCCTGCCTCGACCAGGCGGGCCGCTACGGCGGAACCGATAAAGCCCGCAGCACCTGTGACCAGAATCTTCATGTTCGTAAGCTTTAGGGAGGACCTGTCATTCGGCAAGAGGTGAGCGTTCGGATGCTCGCGATTTCCTTGCCCACTTTTTCATTACGCATTCAGGTATCTTGCTGTCTCATCTGAAAATGAGTTTATGCGTCGAGTTTGACTGAGCCTCATGGGTTTTTCCTTCAGCCGTCCCGGGCGCAGGGCATTCTTCCAAGGGGCTCTGGCGGCAGGTGGGCTGGCCGTTCTGGGACCGCGTAAGGCGTTCGCTGCGATTGATGCGGACGCGGCTCTGCAGGGCAGCAATGACCTGACTGATCTGGTCAACTCGCTCGTCCAAGCTGGGGGGGGCCAGGCTCTTGTCCTTGGGCCAAGGCGCTATGTCATCAGGCCCGAAACCGAGGTTGGCAGCCTTATTATTGAAGCTCCGCAGGGAAGGGCGGTGATCGGATCGGCTGGAGGGCCCGGTCATTACCTGTTGGCGAGCAACGGCTCATCGCGTCCGCTGCCAAGACTGGCAGAAAACGTCTGTCAAGGATCCCGTTCATTGCGGTTTGTGGCCGCACACGGCCTCAGGCCGGGCGACTGGATCAGGATTTTCGATCCACGCCCCTCGTCATATTCGGCCGTCAGGAGCGAGTATCGTCAAGGCTTCAACGCGGTTGTGAGCGAGACCTTCGACAACAAAATCGTTTTGGTCGAACCGGTACCTTGTTCGCTTGACCGTAGAGCCGGGAGAGCGCTGCACATCGAACCAACCTCTCCAACCCTGCGCAATCTTTCGCTGCAGTCGGGCAGCCTGTCGGCTGCGCGTTTTACGAATACCAAGTATCTCGGTCTGCACGACATCGCGGTTGAAGCAAGTGCGCCACATGGGATTTATGTCGAGCGAAGTCTTGATTTCGTCATTACCGGGACCAACATCCGAAATGCTGGTTCGCGCTCGGGAAGCGACTATGGCCTTGCAATCGGGAACAGCGAGAAAGGTCGAGTCCTTGATTGCGACCTGTGGGCTAGGCGGCATGGGATTAGCGTTGGTGGGGGAGGTGCGAGCGATGCCATTCCCAACCGGTCGGTCGAGATCAAAGCTTGCGCCATAGGTAATGAACGTGACGCTTTGGTGCATGCCGCAGATATGCACGGAAATTGCGAGCGAACTTCCTTCGCAAACTGCGTGGTAACCGGCGGGGTTTCCATAGCGGGGAAAGACAATTCCATTTCAGGATGCTCAATCTCCTCGATGCGAAACGGTGTGTGCGTCGTGGGGACAGAGGTGCTCGGAGGATCGCTCAAGATAGTGGATTGCATCTTGCGCAGCTCTGCCGATGCTTCGCAGGGCTACCGCGGGATCATCGATTTCGGCGGCAACAGCATCGCTATCGGCAGGCACACCGTTGCACCGCTTTCGATCTTGATTGCAGGACTTGAAGTTGAAGCAACCGGTCAAAGCACATCGAGCCGTGTGATCGAACTGAGAAATCGCGGGTCAGCGGTTCCAGTCGACCTTACCGTGCGAGGACTTCATGTCGAAATGGATGCTGTTGGCACTTTGGTCTCGTTACGCAACCATCAGTCGAACTCTTGGAATGGATCGATAGTGATTTCGGGCATCACTGGCGACAAGCCGCACACACGAACTAGCGGCCATTAGTTGGGGTAGATTCAAGGTTTTGCCTTGCATCACATCCATAAGACGGTATCGGGCGAACCCGCGCCTATTTCAATCTGGGCATCCCCCCGTTCAGCAAGCTTTACGTTCTGGAGTAAGAGATGCGTATCGGCATCATCACATATGCCACCAATCACTTGAAGACAGAGCAGATTGCTATTGGTTTAAAGCAGCGCAACTACGAAAATATTTCGCTCTTCGCTCTTCCGTTCAAGCCGCGGCCCGCTCGTGAAGTCTTGTTTGCGCATCGTCCCGACATGATGGTTGGCGGCCATTCGCGAAGCGTCGCCAAGGCCATCGGGGCCGATTATCTCGAGGTCGCGAGCGCCGAAGAAATCCCGATCGAGGGCATCGAAATCTATCTCATTGGCGGGGCGGGAATCCTGCCTCCTGCATTTGTGAACAAGACGCTGGGGCGCGTCCTCAATTCTCATCCGGGAAAGATCCCGCTCGTGCGTGGTCTCGATGCCCTGAAGTGGGCTATTCTGGAGAAGCAGCCGGTCGAGAACAGCCTTCATTTCATTGACGCGGAAACCGATGCGGGCGACATGGTCGCGCAGTTTCCGACCCCTCTGTTCGCGTCGGACACGATGGAGAAGTTCGCAGCCCGTCACTACGAGATCGAGATCGACATGATGCTCGATTTCGAGCATCACGTTGGTCAGTATCGGGCAGGAAACTTCAAGCCGGCGGAGTGCACCGTCGGCAAGGCAAGAATGCGGATGAAGCCGGAAGATCAGGCGAAATTGCCCGCCGCTTTCGAAGAATACAAAGAGCTCTACGCGATCAAAGACTGACGTGGGTCGGCAATGGATGAGCCCGCGCCCCGTCAGCGCTAGGATCTGAAATCAAAGGAAAGACCAGTGAAAGTACCGTTTACCGGCCTAGAGGTGCAGAAAGATCGCCTCCGCCACCAGATTGACGCGAGAATTTCGAAGGTTCTGGACCATGGTAAATTCATCATGGGGCCGGAAGTCGGCGAATTCGAAGCCGAATTGTCGAAGTTTTGCGGAGCGCAGCACTCGATCGGCGTCGCCAATGGAACCGATGCACTGCAGATTGCCTTGATGGCACTTGGTATCGAGGCGGGCGATCGCGTGTTTGTGCCCTCTTTTACCTACACGGCAACCGCCGAAGTGATCCTGGTACTCGGCGGGGTTCCCGTTTTCGTCGATGTTGATCCTGTAACGTTCAATATCGACGCCGACGATCTCGTCGAGAAGATTTCGCAGGTCAAAGCATCTGGCCACCGTGCGCTCTGCGTTATCGGTGTCGATCTGTTTGGCCTGCCTGCTGATTGGGAAGCCATCAACGCGATCTGCGCGGAACATGGGCTCGCCAGCATTGCGGATTCTGCCCAGAGCTTTGGGGCCGCGCTCGCGGATGGACGCAGCGTTGGCACACTTGCCCAGATTACGACGACCAGCTTTTTCCCGGCAAAGCCGCTGGGCTGCTACGGGGATGGCGGCGCGATCTTCTCGCAGGATGAAGATCTGGCCGCGGTCATGCGCTCCATCAGGGTGCACGGATCGGGACAGCAGAAGTACGAAACCGTGCGCGTCGGTATGAACAGCCGGCTGGATACCCTGCAAGCGGCGGTCTTGCTCAGCAAGATCGAAGTCTTCGGCGAAGAGATCCGTCGCCGCAACGAGCTGGCTGACTACTATTCGGCTGCGCTCGGCGACGTGTGTGAAGTGCCGCAGAAGCCTGCTGGCGTTACTTCTGCATGGGCGCAATACACCATCCGCTCTAGCGAAAGGGATGCGCTTCAGCAGCACCTCAATAACGAGGGAATTCCTACCGCGATCTACTATCCGCTGCCGATGCATCTGCAAAAAGCCTATGCGCAATTCGGCGACGGCGAAGGTAGTCTGATGCAGAGCGAGAACGCGTCTCGCGAGGTGCTTAGCCTCCCCATGAATCCCTATTGGGCGACGCAAGAGGCCGACATGGTCATTGCAGCCGTTAAATCCTTTCTGGCCTGACGCCAGCAACACAACGAGATCTGAAGACTGATCATGAGTGAGAATTTCAACCGCCTTCTCGAGAGGATCGAATCGCGCGATGCCAAGGTAGGAATCCTCGGCATGGGTTATGTGGGGCTGCCGCTCTCGGTGGCTGCTTTCGATGCCGGCTTCCCCGTTCTGGGGTTCGATGTCGATGAAACCAAGATCGCCTCGCTCAATGCGGCGCAGTCACCGATCGAACGCGTCGCCAACTCCAGGCTTGCGACAATGCGCGAAGAAGGCCTGTTCGAGGTCACCAGCGATTTTTCGCGGACGAGCGAATGCGATCTCCTGATCATTTGCGTGCCCACCCCGCTGGGCAAGCATCGCGAGCCTGATCTCTCCTACGTCGTGCAGACCGTCGAGGCGATCAAGCCCAACCTGCGTAAGGGCCAGCTGGTGTCGCTTGAATCGACAACGTACCCCGGCACCAGTCGCGATCTCATCAAGCCGATTCTGGAGTCTACCGGGTTAGAGTCCGGAGCCGATTTCTTCATCGCTTATTCGCCAGAGCGCGAGGATCCGGGCAATCCGGACTTCGAAACTCGCACCATTCCCAAGGTCGTGGGCGGTGACGGCGACCACGCCCTTCAGGCAGCGACGGCGTTCTACGGCGCCGTGGTCGAGAAGGCCGTCCCCGTTTCGAGCTGCGAAGTGGCAGAGGCCGTCAAGCTGACCGAGAACATCTTCCGTTCGGTCAATATCGCTTTGGTGAACGAGCTGAAGATCATCTACGCGCGCCTCGGCATAAACGTCTGGGATGTCATCGATGCGGCAGCGACGAAACCATTCGGCTTCATGCCCTTCTATCCCGGTCCCGGGCTCGGCGGGCACTGCATCCCCATCGATCCGTTCTACCTGACCTGGCGCGCTCGGGAGTTCCAGGTCCCGACCCGTTTCATCGAGCTCGCCGGCGAAGTGAACCTTCAGGCACCCTATTTCGTGATTGAAGAAGTCGCCAAGGCCCTGAGCGACCGCAAGCACAAATCGGTTGCCGGTTCTCGCATTCTCTTGTTGGGCGTCGCCTACAAGAAGAACGTTGAAGACACGCGGGAAAGCCCTGGCTTTGTCCTGATCGAGGAGCTTGAGCGTCGCGGTGCGAAGGTCGACTTCTACGATCCCTACGTGCCTGTGATCCCGAATCTCCGCGAGCACCCCGAAATGGTCGGGCGTAAGAGCGAAGATTTCGACCCGGAAAATTTCTCCGAATATGACGCAATTCTGCTCTGCACCGATCACGATAACGTCGACTACGAGGCCATCGCAGAGCGAGCGGACCTGATTGTCGACACGCGCAACGTGTTCGATCACTCCAAAAACAACATCGTTCAAGCCTGATGAAGATGCGCCGACAGGAAGGTCGTTATCCGGCCTTCCTGTCCCGTAGACTTCTGACGGCGATCAGGATGAGCATCCAATAGATCGCGTAAACTCCAACCTTTACCAGGGCGATCCAGCCGACGAAGGTCAGCAAATCCCAACCGAAGGCCGAGTGCGAAAGCCACAGCGCGGCCATCGCAAAAACGGCCAGGAAGTCGTAGATGAGCTTTAGCTCCTGGCGCTGGAGCATCAGCAGCAGTCTCGAATTGATGTTTACGATGGTACTCGCCGCAATCCAGGGCGACATCAGCAGTACGATCAGGCTGAACTCCTTCCCACTTTCGGGCAGGTGATCGTAAAGAGCCCAGATCAGCGCGGCGAAAACCAGGAGGCCGGCGAGAGAGGCCCCGGTCACCAACAGGGTCGAACGCCAAAAGAAGCCCTCCAGAGCGGCCCAATCCCGCGCTCTCTGGAAGACCGAGTAGCGTGTCTGCATGACCTCGGTCAGTGTTTTCGATAGCTGAGCTGCTGGAACGGCCAATCCCCGATAAGCCAATCCGAAGAGCGCGGTGGAAGCCAGGCCATAGAATTGCGTGACGAGCAGGATGGGCGCGTTGGCGGCAAGGTGATCGAGCATCGTCGATGGCGTTTCGATGATGGGAAACTTCCAGTATTTGATCATGGTGCGACGGTAGATCACCGAACCGGCCTTGCCCCAATGGAGCCTCAGGGCCGCGAACGGGTAAAGCTGGCCTGCCATCATTATCGTGACGAGCAATTCACCTGCGATCAGCCAAAAGCCCACCTCCGATGCAATCATGTCCCGATCGAGCAGGAGTATTGCTGCGACACACCCGCGAGCAAGCGACATTGCGCCAGCGCGCACATAGGTGGCACGCATTATTCGCGCGACGTTCCCTTGCCGAATGGCCCAAAGCCTGCCGATCTGAACGAGTGTCTGGGCGATGGTGAGACCCAGGAGCATCGCGATTTCGAACGGCCCAAGGCTTCGAACCTCGAAGAGATCGAGTTGCGAAAGGGCCAAGATTATTGCGATCTGGAGAAGACAGACGAGGGCAATACTGCTCGTGGCAAGCACCAGCAGCACGCCGAGACGTCTGGCGGATTCCACGGAGGGCATAGCACTCTCGAAGCGCAGACCCGCAAAGGCAGAAAAAGGCAGCGAGATTGAGAGCGCCAGGAGGAACAGGCCGAATTGCTGCGACGGTGAAATCGCTCCGAGCAAGCCGATGGTTACAAGGTGCACTGCCAACATCACGACATTCGCCGAACCAAGTCGAACGAACGTGCGGGCAAAACTCATAGGGTAGCGCCGATCATGTTCTGGCGAAGAGCCAGGAGGTTGATTGATCGCCATAGAAACGCGAGCTGGGTTCCCTCCTTGCTTTCGGCGTGGTCAAGCGCGGATTCCAGAGGTTCGCCCATTATCAGCCCCTCCAGACGCGTGTCACCAGATCCGAGAGGCAGGGTTCTCAGTGCGGGCGCCCAGGCGCGATTGTCGGGCGCAAAGCCGATCTTGTCGGCGCGAGCGAGAACGTCATCAGGTACGATGCCTCGCATCGCATCGCGGAAGACCTTCTTGGTCACGCCGGCCTCGTCGATCAGGAATTCGTCCGGGAATGAAAGGCAAAGTTCGGCCATTTGTGGGGTGAGGAACGGCACCCTGCTTTCGACCGAGTGCGCCATCGAGTTGCGATCGTCGTATCGAAGCAGCGCGACCAGAGAGCGACGGATCGATTGGACGAGGAGCGCAGTTATACTTGAACTGGTAGGATCGTGGAGAGCAAGATCTGCCCAGGCATCCATCCCGAACGCTTGCATCGCATCGGCTTCGATCCACGGCGCCATCTGGGAGAACTGCCTCTTCCCCATCGATTGGCGAATCCCGTAGGGCAATAACGATCGCGCCAGATTGCGCAGGATTGCACCATTCGAGATGCCAAAGCGCGCACTGAAATGGCGCACATAGCGCATGAAGATGGAAACGTCGCCGCGCTTCAAAGCGTTGGCCATCGCTAGTTGATAGTAGGAGATATACCCAGCCAGGAGTTCATCGGCGCCTTGCCCACTCAGGAGGACCTTGACGCCTTGGCGGGCGACTTCACCGTAGACTTCGTATTGTGCATAGATGCTTAGACTTGCGAAGGGTTCGCCCTGATGCCTTACCACATGTTCTAGATTCTCAAGCACAGCACCGGTTGCCGGGCGGATAAAATGCGTTTCAGCACCGACATGCCGGGCGACAATATCGATCCACCGCTTCTCGGATATGCGTTCATCCTGCGGTAGATAGGAAAATGTCTTTATGTCGCGATGACCCAGATAGTGGGCGGCACAGACTATGGCGCTTGAGTCGATCCCGCCCGACAATGCGAAGCCGATTGGCGCGTCGGAACGCATGTGCCTTTCGACAGATTCGAGGAAGCATGTACGCAATGCTTCAACAGCTTCGCCATACTGCCAGTCGCGTTTCTCTATGCGGTCGAGATCAAAGTAGCTCTCGGTCTCGCTCAGCGACAAAGTCTCGAGCTCGAGCGATACGAAACTTCCGGGCGGCAGGCGTTCTACGCCAGGGATAATCGTCTTCCGATCGCCATCATTCATCCCCCAACGCAGCGAGTAGGCTGCGCTGAGCGGGTCAAATCGATCCGGCTTGATCCACTCAACGATAGGAGCCAGTTCGGAACTGAAAATGATTTCGTCGTCCGAGCGGTAGACCAGCAGGGGCTTGATCCCGAAGGGATCACGGGCAGCGAAGATGCAGTCCTTTTCACGGTCGTATATGACGAAGGCGAACATACCTTCAAGACGGGCGAGACAGGCAGGCCCCCATTCGCGCCAGCAGTTGAGCAGCACCTCCGTGTCACCCGACGTCCTGAATTGCACCCCTTTGCCCTGAAGGGCGTCGCGTAACTCAACGTAATTGTAGATCTCGCCGTTGTAGACCAGGTGAAAGCGGCCGTCCTCTGACTGAAACGGCTGGTCCGACGCGTCGTGCAGATCGATGATGGACAAGCGTTTGTGGCACAGAACATGGTCCATGTCCGTGCTTTCCAAGCCAGCAAGATCGCGGATGTCGGAACTGTCATTCCACCCGACAGCCCCGCTCGCATCGGGACCCCTGTGTTCGATAAGCCCGGCGAGTTTGGCGAGAGGAAAGGAGTAGTTCTGTTTTCGCGAGAAGCGAGCGAGCAGTCCGCACATCTCAAAAGACCCTCATCATCAATTGGCTGGATCGAGGGCTGAGTTTGGCGCACGGCCCTCAAACCGGGTGATCCCTGTGCGGTTGCTTAAAGGCTGAGCGACAGCTTTGCGAGAGGGGTAGATGAGCAGCAGGATCAGGGCGTATCCCAGCCCTCCGGACAGAAAGGTCGCCGGCAAATCGGCCGTTGTTACCGCGAAATAGCTCGCCCTAATCATCAGGGCCGCGCCCAGCATTTCGACTCCCTTGCCTTTCGCCAAAGCTGCGCCTCCTACGAGGATCGCAAAGAAGACCGCGACGTAGAAGGCCACCCCGAAGTGTCCGGCATTGATGTACCCAAAGCCAATCATCCCGGTGTTGGCTGAGTTGGAATCGCTCCCTGTAAGGTAGTGCCCCACCGCCTGTGTCGGAGAAACAGTGTCAGTGTATTCGAAAATTCCGAGCCCGATCTTCGAGTAGCTCCAGTTGAGGTAGCCGAACTGTTCGGCAAACATCACGTAATACTGGTTGAGCAAGACCGGAGTGAAGAGAGTGCGACGGATGAGGAAATTGGCGATACTCCCGCCGAGTTCGGTATCCATCGCGAGCGCGATCACCCCGATAAACACGGTCGATACCATCAGGAAGTAGATGAACTTGTTCTTGAACCGCGCGAGGTAAAGCAGGCCAACGAGGAAGATGGCCCAGAACAGAATGCTCTTGTGTCCAGTGTACCCAAAATACAGGACTGCAAATCCGAAACCGACAAGAGTGTAGAATCGCTCGCGGTTGAAGAATGCGACCGTGATCAACAGGAGCGCAGCCTGGATCCCGAGTTGCATGATATAGCCAAGAATGCCCAGATCTGCTTCGTTGGCTTCTGCCCGGCGATCGTACACTTCGAAAATATTGAAATTGAGCGAGAAGATACCTGCCGCGTTTATCGCGATGGCAAGGCCCGCCAACGAGAGAATGACGAGCGTCACTTGAAGCACATTGAGCGGCACCTCTCCTCGAAATGCGAGATCGAAACGAACTCGTGAGAAGAGAATGAGCAAGGCCTGGATTATAATCGTCCAGATGAAGATTGCCGGAAACAAGCCCGCGTAGACGAACATCACCACGGTCGGGATGAAAAAGAAGAAATGACACAACGTCGCCAGGAGAGAGGTTACGTCATCGAGGTTTGGCCTTACAAAGGAGGTAAGGATGGAAAGCGCGACGAGTCCTATCCCGAGCCTTTCGGGAATGAACAGATAGGGAAAGCCATAGTAGGCGTAATAGACCGAGACGTAATCGACATAGAGCGTCGAGAGTGCGGTGAAAATGATGATCGCGCACCCTATTCGGGCCAGGAGCCGGACAAAGCCATCAGAGCCTGGGCGACTTCCGGCAGGATCTTGTTGCAGTCTCATTGAAGCTGCGAAATCGCATGGACGACTTTCGCACTGCATCTGCCATCGCCGAACATGTCGAGCCTGGGGTTCACCTTCTGACCGAAGACATCAGTGCAATAGCTGAGCATGGTTTCTGCCTCCACCGGGCAAAGGCGGTTCGCCCGCACCTGGACAAGTTCGACCCATTCTGTCTCATCCCTGACGGTTATGCAGGGTTTGCCGCAAAAGTAGGCTTCCTTCTGTAGTCCGCCGCTATCTGTCAGGACGGCCCCGCTATTCTGCAGCAGCCAGATCATTTCGAGGTATCCCACAGGATCGATCGTTTCGACTTCAAGCGAAAGGTTCGCGTCCTTTATGGCATTACGGGTGCGTGGGTGCAAAGGCAGCACGACGGGCGCCAATTCGGAATGAATAAGGTTGAGCCCTTCAACCAGATTTCTGAGTTTGACCAGGTCGTCGGTATTCTCGGCACGATGAACCGTCGCCAGGAGAAAGTCTTGCGGCAACTCCACCGAGGGTTTGAGCGCGAGGCTGCTGAAAGTCTGTATGGCGTCCAGCATCACATCACCCGAATAAACGACCTTTGCCCTGCCATCCGCTGTAAAACCTTCCTTCTCAAGGTTCAAAAGGGCCTGCTGCGTCGGGCAGAATAGGATGCTGCTAATCTGGTCGGTCAGGAGGCGATTGACCTCCTCCGGCATCCGCATGTTGAAGCTGCGCAAACCCGCTTCGACGTGCGCAATGGGGATATGCATCTTCGCGGCCGCAAGAGCACCCGCCAAGGTCGAATTCGTGTCACCGTAGACGAGCACGCAATCGGGCGCGGTCTTATAGAAGTATTCTTCCAGCGCGATGAGCATCCGCCCGGTCATGTCGCCATGACTGCCACCATTGATATCGAGATAGGCAGCGGGCTTGGGAATGCCGAGCTCTCGGAAGAAAATGTCAGACATGCCGGCATCGAAGTGCTGGCCGGTGTGGACGACGAGCTCCTCGATATCGCTTTGATCAAGGAAAGCGCGCGAAACAGCTGCAGCCTTGATGAATTGCGGCCGCGCACCGACGATTGTCGCAACTTTCACGCTAATATCCCGAGTTTGCGGTAAAAACCGAGCAAGTTGTCTGCCTGGGCTTCCCAATTCAGACGATTGGCGACGGCCTCACGCCCCCTAGCACCCATTTTCGCCGCTTCTATCGGATCATCGAACAGCCGGTCAATCGCGCTGGCGACCTCCTCGGGCCGCGAAGGGTCGACGCAAAGCCCGCAACCGGTCCCCTCAACGATCTCTCTCCACAAGGTGAAGTTCGAGGCGACAATCGGGATCCCGGCGCTCATATACTCGAATAGCTTATTGGGCTGCGCGCAAACGTGATTGGGCGCTTCGAGAAATGTGACGATCCCGCAAACTGCGGATGCCATTTCTTCAGCGACCGCCTGCCTGTCGACACTTCCCACAACATCGGTCCGGCTACGGCCGGGGGATTCTTCCACGCGCTGCTCGATTCCGTCATTGGCCATAGGACCGACTAGACGGAAGCGGCGCCCTTCCTTGACCATGCTCATAGCATCCACGACTTCACCGACGCCGCGAATTCGGCTGATGCTCCCCACGAACAGAGCATGGCGCGGGGTCCGATCGACTGGCGGTTCGAACTCGTCTTTCAAAGGATAGTTCGCGACGAGTTCGACGTTGCCATTAAGCTCGGCCAACTGAGAAGCGATCTGCGAGGTGGCCCCGACCAGCCCGTCGAACTTCGGGAATGCCCAGCGCTCTCCCATGGCAACGACAGCGGCAAGGCCCCGCCTCGCGTACCGGGGAATGTAATGCTTGGTTGCAATCTGGGCCGGGAGGTCCTCGTGCGCGTCGAATATCACCGGCGCGCCCTGTTCCTTGAGCCTAAGGGCCCAGGGAATCAATTCCGGGTCATGGCAATGATAGGCGTCCGCCTTGAGAGTCCTTGCCTTGCGATACACACGGTAGGCGGAGGCCGCCATGCGCTTCAGCCTGCCTTCCGAGCGACCGACATCTACGATCGTCACACCGTCGACAGTGTCATCACCCTTGTCGTCTGCGACAACCAGGGTCACCTGAGCACCAGCCTTGGCCAGGGAGCGGCATTGCTTGTGAAAAACCCGGACATCCGTTCGCGGATGCGCTGAAGTCATCTGGACAATATGCATGTTCAGTATCCCGAACCGCCCGGCCAATCTACTCGCTCACGACCTTGATATGCGAGCCGTCAAGCTCGAAGCGTTCACCGGTGCGCGGGCACACCAGATCTTCCGTCAGGCGTTCGCCGGCGCTGCTTACCCAGCCGACCTGCCGCGCCGGATTGCCGAGCACTAGCGCATGGTCGGGCACATCGCGGGTAACAACGGATCCGGCACCGACCATCGCGTATCTGCCGATCGAATTGCCGCAAACGATGGTGCAGTTGGCGCCGAGGGTCGCCCCCCGTTTGACGAGCGTTCGCGCAAACTCGCGCTTGCGGTCTACGTGGGCGCGCGGCGTAATGACATTGGTGAAGACCGCAGACGGGCCGATGAAGACGTCCTCCTCCAGTTCCACCCCGTAGTAGATCGATACGTTGTTCTGAATTTTCGACCCGTCGCCGATTTTGACGTCGGGCCCGGCCATCACATTCTGGCCGAGCGTACAATTGCGCCCAACGCGCGTGCCGGAAAGCAGGTGGACGAAGTGCCAGATCGCACTGCCTTCGCCGATTTCCACATTACCGTCTACGATCGCGGTGTCGTGCACGAAGATGTCCGTTTTGCCTTCCGACATGATTAGCGAGTCTCCATGACTTCGTTTGAACGTTGCAATACGTCGAGGACGGCAATCGCTTCCTCGGCATCGGTCAGCGGACGCTCACGATCGGCGATACGATCGATGAAGTGCTGCATCTCCGCCTTGAGCGGTTCGCCGTTGGGAACGTCGATATAACGCGGATCCGCCTTCTTCGCGGTATAACCATCGCTCGTGTGCGCAATTTCGTGATCGTAGACTGCTACCTTGTGTTCCCACGGAAGTTGATCGTCGAACACAGCCATGCCTTTGCTGCCAACCACGATGAGACGCTGTTCCTTGAACGGATGCAGCCATGAAGAACGCACTTCGGCTCGCACGCCGTTGCCAAAGAGAATATCGACATGGCCGATGTCTGCAATTCCATCCTGCAGAATGTCCGAACCGTTTGAGCTGACGTCCTTCACTTCGGAATCGACGAGGCCGAGAACCATCGAGATGTCATGGGGAGAGAAGCTCCACACGACATTTTCGTTGCTGCGGATCCGGCCCAGGCTGAAGCGGGTGGAAACGATGTAGCGGGGATCTCCGATCTCACCTCCCTGAACGATCTTGCGAAGAGCCACATAGCAGGGATGGTATTGGAGCAGGTGCCCGACCATCATCAGGACACCCGCCTCGGAGGCAGCCTGCGCCATCTCTCTTGCGTCGGACAGGGTCAGGGCAATCGGCTTCTCGACGTAAACGTCCTTGCCCACTTCGATTGCCTGCAAGGCTACGTCGCGATGTGTCGGAGCAGGGGTTGCGATCACGACGCCTTTGACGGCTGGATCGGCGAGAGCATTATGCGGCTCGGCAAAATGTTGCACGCCTGCATCTTCGGCCAGCTTGCGTGCCGCATCGCTGGGATCGACCACCGAGTGGAGGACTCCCAGTTCATTGAGATTTCTGAAGAGGTTGCGGCCCCATGCACCGGCGCCGATAAGTGTGATCATCTTGTTTCTCATTATGGGCGCAGCTGCGCCAGGACATTTTCGACCGTCAGGCCATAGTGCTGGCGCAGGTAATTCTGGTCGCCAACCACGGACGGCCCGTTGTCGCTTATGGCAAGTTGAATGACGTTCAGCCCTGCAGCCTTCATGTTCAGGCCTGCACTGTTAGGCAGAACGTGCTCTTCGAGCGAGACAATCAGCTCATGCTTGGCCAACTGTTCTCGCACGGCAGCTTCCGACAGTGAGCGAAAGCGGGGCAAGCTATAGACGGCAATGTCATCATCGGATTGCTCCGCTGCCTCCATAGCGACCGAAAGCAGACCGCCGACGGCCAGGATGGCTTTCCTGCCGCCCCTGCGATGACAGACAAGTCCCAACCTTTCGCCGAAAGCTTCAAGTTCGGGAAAATCGAGTTCAGTCTTCTCGAGCCGCAGATATTTCGGCCCCGGCATAGTCGCACATTCGGTCACGTGTCGCTTGACCTGCGCGCTCGTGGATGGCGTCAATATCTCGACACCGCCGAGCGCCGAGATGATCCCGTAATCCTCGATCGCGAAGTGCGTGAAACCCAGCTGTCCGTAGGTGAAGCCCCCGCCTGAACACACCAGCGTCACGTTGAAATCATGATAGACCGGACCGTTGCGGAACTGCTCAAGGCCTCGCATGAAGACGAAGTTGGCGATCGAATAGCAGAACGCAGCCTTGCCCAGCTTGGCCATGCCCGATGCGACGCCGATCATATTCTGCTCGGCAACCCCTACGTTGATAAAGCGCTCGGGAAAGCGTTCCGAGATTTCATTGAATATTCCGAACCCGAGGTCCCCTGTCAGGAGCACCGAATGGTCAATGCTGCCGAGCGTTTCGGTCATCTGGTTGACGAAGCTGTCCCTCATTTCGAGCTCAGCTCCTCCAGAGCGGCCTGCCGCTCGTCATCGTCGGGCGAGCGGTAGTGCCACAGCACCGAATTCTCCATGAAAGACACGCCTTTACCTTTGGTTGTGTCGCAGATCACCACGACCGGCCGGTCTTTTGTCGCGGGTTCGGCCATGGCCTGTCGAAGCAGGTCGTGATCGTGACCCGGGGTCCGGCGGACCTCCCAGCCAAATGACCGCCATTTGTCCTCGAATGGCTCCAGCGCCATCGTGGCCTCGGTTGTGTCGATTGATTGCAGCTTGTTGTAGTCGATCACCGCCATCAGTTTCCTGAGGCGGAAGTGGGCGGCAAACATTGCCGCCTCCCAGACCGAACCTTCGTCGCATTCGCCGTCGCTCATCAACACGACCACTCGCCGGCCATGCGCATCAAGCTTGGAGGCGAGCGCCATCCCGGCCCCCAGGGACAGGCCCTGGCCAAGCGAACCGGTCGATACTTCGACACCGGAAATGCCCTTGTGCGACACGTGGCCCGACATGATCGAACCGTTCTCGTAGTGATTTTCGAGCATTTCAGGCTCGATGAAGCCGCGCCCGGCCAGTGCCGCGTAAACAGCAGCACCTGCATGCCCCTTGGAAAGGACGAACATGTCGCGGTCCGCCATCTGCGGATCCTTCGGGTCGACATTGAGAACATCGGAATAGAGCACGCCGAGAATGTCAGCGATCGAGAGGCACGACCCCACATGGGACGACCCCCCGAACGAGGTCATCTTGACGACCGATGTTCGAATGAACTTCGCGAGTTGATCGCTCGTGGAATTGGGTTTCATTGGGAACTTCACGGTGGAATGAGGCGCGGCTTCTAACACGCAGGTTTTTGGAATCAATGCGCTTCGGCCGACATTATGCCTTCTGCCAACCAATACCTTCATACAATGGTGCCAGATCCGACATATTCAGGCGGTGACTATCCAATTGGACGAGCTCGTCTACTTGCCGGACATTCTTGACGCCAACGATCACGTGGTCGACGAAACCAGATTGTCGCGCGGCCTGTATCGCCGATTGACCCACCGACAATCCGGCATCTGCGGCGAGGTTTTCGATGGCCTTCAGGGCCTCGACGGTCCTTGGCCAGTTCTCCGCTCGAAAATGAGGAAGTCGATGGCGCCTGTCGTCGCCGTTGAATGTGCTTGCCAGGTCATATTTTCCGGTCAGAAGGCCCTGCGCAAGAGCGCCATAGCCGAATCGATGGAGACCAAGTTCCTTCCATTTCTCGAAGGAGGCTCGCTCTTCGGCGCTCGACAAGAGGTTGAAGCTGGCCTGGATGGCGCTCATCCCGCGCTCCGCGCCATGGCGCACTGCGGCATCGGCGAAATTGGAGAACCCGAAGGCCTTGATCTTGCCCGATTGCACGGCGCCATTGCAGAACTCCAGAGTTTCTTCGATTGACGCGCTCTCGTCGGGCCAGTGAATGAAATAGAGGTCGATCGCTTCGACCCGCAAGCGCGCAAGGCTGGCATCAAGCGCGGCGGCCAAATAGCCCGGACTGTTGTCCTTGTAGGTCTTGGCCCTCCCACCGGTCTGTTCCCAGCGGACCCCCGCCTTGGTGATGATCGTCGCGGCATGACGGCGTGGGCCCAAAGCCTTTGCGAGGCGCCGCTCGCTCTCACCCAGTCCATAAACATCTGCCGTGTCGAAAATTGTAAGGCCTGCGTCGAAAGCGTGCGAAATAGCCGCGCTCACTTCGACCGGGTCGAGCTCGCCCCAATCGGTCCCGCCGAGTTGTTCGCAGCCAATGACAATCCTTGCAGGGTCGGTCATTTGTTCGTAAGCCCGAACGGCCGCGCCAAAACGAGCGCCACGGTTTTCAGCAAGATCTTCAAGTCCAACAGCAATCCTCTATTCTTGGCATACTCGACGCGAAGGCGGTTCTTTTGCGGCAGGACATTTCGCTCGAAACTGCCGTCGGGATCATTGTCATCGATCAGAGAACCCAAGTCGCTGAACCTGATCGAGGCCAGATCGGTAATGCCGGGCCTCACTGAAAGAATGATCAGCTCTTCGCCCCTATAATCGTCCGTATACTTGGGAAGCTCAGGGCGCGGACCGACAAAGCTCATATCGCCCACCAGGACGTTGAACAGCTGTGGCAGTTCGTCCAGCTTGTAACGCCTAAGAATTCGCCCAAAGGCCGTAACCCTATGGTCGTTGCGGCTTGTTGTGCCTGCGCCGTGTTCGGACCCAACCTTCATGGAGCGGTATTTCAGAATCTCGAAGGGCACGCCGTTGAGGCCGGTTCGAACGCCGCGAAAGAAAACCGGACC
Organism: Altererythrobacter xiamenensis; assembly: GCF_900177715.1. Lineage (GTDB taxonomy): Bacteria > Pseudomonadota > Alphaproteobacteria > Sphingomonadales > Sphingomonadaceae > Erythrobacter > Erythrobacter xiamenensis. Next base: position 260,739 of record NZ_FXWG01000002.1, read on the forward strand.
GGGCGATGACGCGAGGACGGCCAGGCTTAATCCGATCATGAGCGGAGAAAGGACGACCAGCAGGATGCCGGACACAAACATGTCGGCAGCTCGCTTGATGGTGCCGTAAAAGGGCGCCCCGTTTCCGGTATTGGCCGCAATCGACATTGGGTCAGGAGGCTGCAGGCTTCTCGAAATACACGCCACCCCGGCCGTCTTCCAGAAGAGGGGTGCCAATCTTGCGCTCTTCGCGGAACTCGTCGGTCGCCTTGCGCGAACCGAAGCAGGTCGCGTAGTCGTCGATGATGACGTAGCCGCCAGCCGGCATCTTGTCGTAAAAGTTGTCGAGGGGAATCTTGGTCGATTCATACCAGTCCCCGTCGAGACGCAGGACGGCAATGTCGCCAATGATAGCCTTGTGCGGGGGGACCGTATCCTGAAACCAGCCCTTCACCAGATGCGTGCGAGCGCGGTCGAGACCGAGGTCGTCGAAAAGGAGTTCTTCGACCTGTTCGATCGTACCGAGGCAAGAACCCTTCGGCAGCGGCCGGATGAATTCGCCGACCCGGCCGTCACTGTAATCTTCCGCAGTAGGTTCGGGCAGGCCTTCGTAGGAATCGAAGAACCACTTCTCCCGCTCTTTCTCGCCCAGCGCCCGGCTGGCCATCGCCATCATTGCCGCGGTGCCCCCTTCGGCAACGCCGCATTCCACGATCGCACCATCAACCTTGGCGTTTTCCACCTTCTCGATAACATCGAAGGCGTTCTCAAGCGCCTTTCGGCCGCCCATCGTATGGGGGAGGAGGCGGAAGGTGAGCTTGTCCCGAAGCTTGCGATTTCCGCTCACGAACGGACGCCGCGCAGCCACCTTCACGCCATGACCGACGTAGAGAAGTTTCTTGTAGCTGCCATAGGCGAGTTCGTAGACGAACCCGTAGACGCCAGTCGGCAATATGCGGCGAAGGCCGGGGAGAACGGTCCGCGCGACCCGGCCGGCGATTGAGGGCTTGTAAGCTACAACTTCGTTCATTTTCGTCACTAAGCTCCTACGCAGCCGCGTTGGCGACAACGTTTTCAATTCTGGCCACGAAATCGGTAAAAACCCGAGGACCGTGGAACCGCTCTTCATAAAGCTGGCGGGCATTTGACCGCACCCGGGCAAGTTCGCCCCGATCTTGTTCAAGCCATTCCAGAGTGTCCGCCAGCCGTTCACTGTCGTCGGAATAGATGAAGCCGGATCGGGTGTCGGTAATCATCTGTCCCATAGCGCTTTCTGCGAGATTTCCAACCAAAACCAGAGATCCGGCAAGGTACTCGCCGAACTTGTTGGGGATGCTCCAGCGGAAAGTGTCTATTTCTTTATACGGCAGCAATCCGACATCGGATTCCTCAAGCAGGTATCGGATCTCTCTCGCGTTGATCCAGCCGGGACAGTCAATCGTCTTGATCGTCGCGGCCTGCGTTCGGACGCGCTCGAAATCCGAACCATGGCCGCAAAGCCGGATTTTCACCGGGTCGTTCTTCTCAGATAGCTTGCGCGCTGCATCCAGCACCGGGTCGAGCGACATCATCGGTCCGATCGTGCCGACAAAAACCACGTTCAGTTCGCCGTCGACGATCTCGAACTTTTTCTTCATTGCCTCTTTCTCGAAGGATGAAAGTTCGATCGATTCCTGCGGCATATATGCCATCAACAAGGGACGGTCTTCGGCAGTCTTTGCACGGGTTCCCTGGTCCAGCGCCCATTGGATGTACTGATCGGTCAATCCGGTGACGGCAGTGCTGGCGTCCACCACCTTTCCGAGCGAGCGACGCAACGGATGAAGGACAGGCGCGGCGATCGGCCTTAGCGCCGATGGAAGAACGTCCAGAAAAACATCAGGCCAAAGGTCCCTGACGTCGCAGACGTGCGGGATTCCGCGTTTCCCGGCATATTTGGATGCTTCGCGCGCAATCGTTACCGAGGGCAGCGAACTGAGAATCACATCGGGCTTTGGCAAGGTCCGTGCATAGCGCGCGAACTCCTCTGCCAGCACGCGTTCGTCCTGCAATCTTTGAAAGGAGATGTTGCGGCGGTAGCCGGGGCCCTTGAGATAGACGATGTCGAAGCCCGGCATCACTTCTGTCCTTGTCGTCTCGTCAAATCTTTGCCGGCGATTGTAGTGATCGAAGGTCGAGGTGAACCAGATGACCTCATGCCCTGCCGCCTGAAAGAACTCGGCCATCAGACCGGTGCGCAACTTTCGTTGCGCCCCGTCATTGTCGTGCGGAGTCGGTTCCGCCCGCTGAAGCAACCAGACCTTCATGCTAAAACCAATCACCCGACCTGATGAACTTCCAGGCGGTCGATGCGGCCGCCCAGATTACGCTGCGTCGGATTGGAGCCCGATTCCACCCGCAACCAATGCATCGGGCAGTCTTCGGTGACCGAGAAGGACTCTCGCCAGGTCTTGCTGCCGGAGCCGGCCAGATCGACGCGTGCGAGAACGCGATTGTCGTAGCCGCAAGTCACTGCGAGCGATGCCATGTTCTCTGGTACTCGGGCGGACAACTCTGCCTGAAGGTCGACAGTGTACACACCCGGCCTCAGCCGTATCAGGCGGCGTGCCAACAATCCGGCCTGGGCGGAGGGGAGGATGCTGAACTCAAGCGCGCGACCGTTATCGACTGGAGTTGCCAATGTGTCGGAGCCAAGGAAGGTTTCCCAATGGAAGGGCGGCCAGTCGCCTTTGGCAAACGATATATTGGAGCGCATTTGCCTATTGGCAGCTTCCGTGCCGGCAACGTGACGGAACACGGCAACGGCCTCATCGACATGTCCATCCCTGATGGCATTGTGCATTACGAGACGGGTCACATTTTCTGACACGAGGCCGGCATCACCTGGGAGCATCGTCCGCAGCTCCGCTGTGGGCGCGCTCATCTCCTGGCGCGCGAGCGCTGCTTGCCAGAAGGCATCGTCCCAATCAGGACCCTGGGACAGCTCCTGTGCGATCGCGCCCCGCCAGTCGGGGTCCTCAAGGAATGCCACGGCACGCGGCATGAGTGTTTCGCGGGCCAGGCGAGAAGTTCGCGCAGCGTCATCAAGATAGCTTGCCGCCTGTGGCAGATTGCCGGAGGCATAGGCCAGTTCATGCTGATACATGCTGGTGAGGAAGTCGCGCTTGCTCATGCGCCTGACGGTCGCAAAAATTTCCTCCGCCCGATCGAGGTCGTTGCGCAGTGCTGCGAGCAGGCCCATCTGTCGCAGGGCCGGAACGTTGAGCCCTTGCGCTTGGAACGACCGACGCGAGTAAGGTTCAATCTGATCGACCAGCATGGCGGGATCCTCGGCAGGATCAATCGAGGCAAAAAGCAAGTCGCCCATGCGGGCATTGGCCGCCGCATTGCCTCCGGAGATTCCCAGGACCAGTTGCGGAGCGGTTTTCTGTTGTAGGGCCACAAAGACCTGGAGAAAGGCTGCTATGGCAAGGGCCAGGGCAATCGCAACGAGCAATAGCTTGCCGCCCGAGCCCGAGGCCAACCCCTTCTCCCTCGTTAAACTAGCTGTCATCCTGCCCGTAACCATATCCGTAACCGTAGCCGTAGCCGTAGCCTTCCCCTTCAGCGTCGAACTTGGTCAGCACTGCACCAAGAATCCTTGCATCCGATGCGGCGATCCGCTGGATCGCAGCGCGGGCACCCCGGACCGGAATTCTTTCGGCCTCGACCACGAACACGGCGCCTTCGACATGGCGGGCGATCAAAGGTGCGTCCGACAGGCCAAGCAGGGGCGGAGCATCTACCACGACATAGTCGAACTGCGTCTTCAGGTGCGCCAGTAGCTGGCCGAACCGTTCATCGCTGAGCAGTTCAGCCGCGCTGGGCGGCATCGGGCCGGTTCCGAGGCAATACAGGTTGCTGTCGCCGAGTTGCTGGATGGCGGCGTCGTAATTCGCCTCTCCCGACAGCAGATTGCTGAGGCCGAACTCATTGGGAAGGTCGAATGCCGCTGCGATGGAGGGCGAGCGCATATCTGCATCGACCAGGATCGTGCGGCCCGCCGAGCGAGCAAGCACGGTAGCAAGGGCGATCGAAGAAGTGGATTTGCCCTCCTTCTCCCGCGTGCTTGTAACCATCATGCTCTTTGGAACGCCGTGCGGCGTGGAGAACGACAGGTTCGTGCGAACCGTGAAATACGCTTCGGATAGCATGGACTTGCGATCCTCGAGCAGCTCCAGTTCGTCCCCTTCGCCAATCTCCGGGATTGAGCCGAGCAGGGGAACCCCAAGCAGCCTTTCGACCGATTGCGGATCCCTTATGCCTTCGTCCACCTGATCAAGCACAAGCAACAGGCCGCCTCCTGCGACAAAGCCGACCAATGTGGCGAGCAGCAGGTTGATCAGCAGCTTGGGCGAGGAAGGGATCTCTGGAGGTTTCGCCGAGTCAACCACCGCTATGTTGTTCGCCGCAATACCGGCGACACCGATCTCCTTGAAGCGTTGCAGGAGGCTGTCATAAAGCTGACGGTTCGTATCCACTTCCCGCAGGAAGATATTGTACTGGATACGGTCACGGTCCTGGACTTGGAGGTCGCCCTTCAGCGCAAGAACGCGGGAGCGCAAGTCCTGCTCCCTCCGCAAGGCTTCCTGGAAATTGTTGTCGACGTTGCTTCGCACCCGCGCCTCTTCTGACGCGATCGAGGCCTCGAGGGTCGCGATTTGCTGCTGAAGCGCCTGGGCACGCGGATACTCGGGCTCGAACTGGACCATCAGGCGAGAATACTCGGCCTGCAATCCTGCGAGGCGTTGCCGCAGCTCTGCAATGGTTGTGTTGGCGAGGGAGCCGTCGCTGATGCTCGTGCGGGCAGCATTTCGCCGGCTCTCTGCCGCAACGCGATCTGCGATCGCTTCGGTTAGCGCGTTGTTCAGGCCCTCAAGATCCTGCGCAACAAGTGTCCGCTCCGCCAGCGTACGCCCATTGGCGCCCTCGCTGGTGCTGAGCGTCACGATGTCCTTGTTCGTCGCATAGGTTACCAGATTACGTTCAGATTCCTCGAGCTTCTGGCGCAGTTCGCCCAGCCTTCCCTCGAGGAAGTCTCGTGCCTCAGCCGTAGAAGCGAACCTGCGATCCATGGCGCTGCTGATGAACTGCTGGCTCCAGCTGTTGGCCACGCGGGCTGACAATGCGGGTGAGCGGCTCGTGTAGCTGATGTCGACCAGGCTTGAACCGCGTATCGGGGAAATCGAAATATTCTCGAGCAGGAGTTCGACCGCCCTTACCTGTCGCTCTTCCAGCGCGCTTGCACCGATTCCGGAATCGCCCAGCGAACCGGAGCCCTGGGCGATATCGATTTCCTCACCGTGGCTGGCAAAAAAACCAGCATCGTTCACGAGACGCAGGTCGCGCGCCACCCGCTCCGCCAGCGAACGGGCCCGCAGCAAGGCGTACTGCGTCTGATAGAACTCCAGGTCGGCGCCAGCTTCGGTCGATTCCAGCCCTTCGACATTGGTCACATTGGCAGATTGCCGACTGATTTCGATACGCGCTGTCGCAGTGTAGAGCGGGCTCGTAAGAAGAGTCAAGACCAGGCCTGCAGCGATGGCTGCCGCCACGATTCCTGCCAGGAGCCACTTGCGGCGCTTGAGCAGCTGCCAGTAATGTAGAAGAAGCGGCGGTTGGCCAGCATCCTCGTGACCACCCGGGCGTTGGCCCTGAGGTATGAGCACCGATACGTCGTCGGTATGCGAGTTCGTGGAATAATTCATCAGTTGTTGTTGCTCGTTAGCACGGCGATAATCGGAGTGGTGAGCAGCGGTGCACCCGAGAGAATATCGCGGAAGACGCGGCGTGCCCTGTTGGTGCTCACGACGATGCGATCATTGGCGAATACCTGCGGGTCTTCGTAGGCCCCACGCTGGATCGCCTCAAGATTGTAAAGCGCCGCCATTTGCTTGCCCTCTACCTTGCGGAACACGACGACATATTCAGCTTTCGCGAATTCGGTCAGGCCCTTCGCCTGGGCGACTGCCCCGATCAGCGTGAGCTGGCCGCGCACTGGATAAAGGCCCGGCTCCCCGACCTGGCCCGTGACGGCATACACCTTGCTGTTATTCTCTTCGAGATTGACGGAGACCTGTGGGTCGCGAATGTAACGCGCGCCAAGCCTTTTCGCGATCTCTTCAGCGAGCTCGGACGAAGTCTTTCCGCCGGCCTCAAGAGAACCGGCGAGCGGGAATGAGATATTGCCGCCCCCGTCGACAACGGCTTCGAAATCCTGAAGCTCTTGAATGCCGAAGACGCTGACTTTCAGCTTGTCGTAGGGGCCAATCACGAACGACCTGCCAACTACCCCAAGGTCGTTGACCGCAGGGGGAGGCAGCGCATCGGCCTGAACGACTTCGATGGCTGTCGGGCCCTCGAGAGGGCGAGCGGTGGAGCATCCCGCAATCAATGGCAGAAGCGCAAGGAAAAGTCCCCTCCCGGCTAGGCTAAATGTCATCTGTTCTCGATCCATTGGTCTCGTGTGGCCATATCGCGCCACGGTGAAAGTTGAAACTCAAGACTCTACCGAGGGCGCAGAGCGTATTTTGAATTCCCCGGCTCTGTACGACATGACTGCAGCAATCGTCGCCACAGCCGCGATCAACGGCACGCGGACAGGATAGTCGACCGCGCTGGCGACTGCCAGTTGCGCGAGCAGAAGCGTCCCCAGCCTGCCGAGCACGATGATCTCCGTATCCTTTGATCCGGCTTTCGACCACGCTTTCCGCGCACAGCGAGTCAGAATGATGAGGGCACCCACCAGGATGAGGGCACCCGGTATACCGGCCGCAAGCAGCAGCTCAAGGTAGTCGTTGTGGGCGTGATTTACGTAGTTCAACTGCAAGGAGCCTTCCGGCTCGAAGATCTTGTATACCTCTACAAATGATCCGAATCCCGATCCCCACGGGAGAAAATCGAACAATGATCCCCAGGTAGCCGACCACACAGTCGAGCGCATGTCGTCCAGCCCGTCAGCCTCGAAGAGCTTTTCCAGACTGGTTGAGCGGCCCGCCAGGAACGAGGAGACGACGAGCGCAAAGAAAACTCCGCCAGCAATCACCCAGCGGGGATTGATGCTCTGCCGTTTGCGACGCTCGACCCGTTCGGCCTGCGGGCGGCGATAGAGGAGGGCGCTGCCGATCAATCCGACCAGTGCAACGACGATGCCTGAGCGCGAGCGCGAAACTGCTATGACCGGTATCGCAATAGCGAGCGCAATCCCGGCGAAGAACAGTCGCTGGCGCAGCCGCTCGACCGTTTTCGCTGGCATCGAGAGATAGGCGACCACGATGGGGATGAGCATGGCGAGAAAGACCGATGCATGATTGCGATTGGCAAACAGGCCGACCGGCGCGCCCTTGTTCGTGATGTCATAGAAGTAGAGAACGCTGTTTGCCGGGCCGATGCTTTGAAGAAGCCCGAGAAATGCCGATGTAACGCCCACAACGATCAGGAACGGGAGCAGCTGGGCGAGTTGGCGATTGGAAAGCTGGACTGCCAGCACGAGAGCCGCGAGGGGGATAATCATGGCGAACAGGCTGTTCCACGCCATCCAGGGCACCATGGCAAGCGGACGCCAGGGTTGGGAGTCGCCGAAGAACGCGCCTGCCGCGACGATCAATTCCCTCCCCGGCGCCGCCTCCCATATCGCGGGCGGCAGCGGGAGGAGATGGATAATAGCGAGGGCGACCAATGCCAGCAGTAGGACGAACAGCCAGCGGTGTGCCTGAATGTCGCTTCGCGTGAGTGTGGCAGCGCCAATAACCAGCAGTATTGCAGACACAGGCCTGACAAACAGGAGCGAGTCAATGTCTGCGCGTGCGCCACCACCGCCGATGGCAAGCACCATCAACAATCCAAGCAAAAGGCCGAGCTTACGGTTCGCGGTCCACCATTGAAGGAGGTATTTCATCATTGTTCCGACTTGCAGGGAATTTCAATCGGGCGACAAGGGTTTACGGCCCCTACACTACTTCGCTTGCAGGGTGTCGCCCTTAGCCTGAATTCGACCTGAGGCAAACCGAAGTTTTGAGCCTTGGATCTCCGAAGCGCATTCCGCCTCGACAAGATCGTCTCTGCGATGTTGAAACTCCGGCACGATTGTTTGCAGCAAAGACACAATTTCTGAACTTGCATTGGTCTCAGCTAGCCGGGAGATGCTCTTCGACAGTTCGTCATGTGGCATGAAACCTTCCTGAGCCATCATGATGCGCTGGTGTTTGGTAGGGCTGGCATTCTCGCCGATCAGCAACTCTTCATAGAGTTTTTCTCCCGGGCGCAAGCCAATCTCCACGATTTCGATGTCCCCGTCTGGGTTGTTTGCGTCGAGGACCTTGAGGCCTGACAGCCTGATCATTGTTACGGCCAGATCGTGAATGCGGATCGGCTCCCCCATATCGAGCACGAAGACTTCGCCGCCACGGGCAAGACCCGCCGCCTGTATGACTAGGTTCGCCGCTTCGGGAATAGTCATGAAATAACGCACGACATCCCTATGGGTGAGCGTGATCGGACCGCCATTCTCTATCTGCTTGCGGAAGTGCGGGACGACCGATCCGCTGGAACCCAGCACGTTGCCGAAGCGGACCATCGAGCATCGCATTTCGCACTGGAGTGCGGCAAACCCCTGAACGACTTGTTCTGCAGCTCGTTTCGTGGCACCCATCACATTGGTCGGCCTTACCGCCTTGTCCGTGCTCACCAGAACAAAATCGTTCACTCCGGCCTTGTGGCTTGCCTGGACCATCGCCTGAGTGCCCAGTACGTTGTTGCGAGCTCCTTCGACCGGATTGTCCTCAATCAGCGGAACATGCTTGTAGGCTGCTGCATGAAATACGGTGTCGACCTGGAATCTCGAGAAAACCGTATCCAGCCTTCGTCCGTCACAAACCGACCCAAGGAATGCGTGAAGAGAGCATGGGATTTCTTGCTCTTTCAAGGTCGCCCTGAGTTCGTTCTCGATCGAGAACAGGGCGTACTCATTCTGCTCGAAAAGGACCAAGCTGGTCGCGCCAATGCCTATGATCTGGCGGCAAAGCTCCGACCCGATCGACCCGCCGGCTCCGGTTACGAGCACTGTCTTGCCGACGATCGTTCTGCCAAGCAGCAGCTCATTGGGCTGCACCGGCTCGCGTCCGAGAAGATCTTCGATTTGTACCGGCCGGATATCTTGCAGTGATACCTCGCCGGACACGAATTCTCGCATGGGAGGAAGAGTCTTCACAGCAAGATCAAAGGTCGAAAGCTTGGCGATGATTTCCCGCCTGCGCTGACGCGGTGATCCCGGCATGGCAAGAAGGACGTCGGTCGCACTGGTTTGTTTCAGAACTTCTTCGAAGGGATCAGGATCATAGACCGGCAGGCCGTCGAGACGATGGCCGATAAGCTTGGCATCGTCGTCGAGGTATCCAACGAGCGCAAGTTGCGGGTCTTTGCTGACCGAGCTTGCCAATTGCTGTCCGGCGTCGCCCGCTCCGTAAATGAGAAGGCGGCGGATTTTTCCAGAGTAGGAATTCCGCTTGAGTATGTCGAGAAAGAGAAAGCGATAACCGAGCCTGGCGGCAGTTATGAAGAGAAACAGGACGGCAGGCTGCAACAGTCCCATAGTCCTTGGCACCGGCGACATACCTATCAGCATGAAGACGAGGAAGGTCATCGCGGTATAGACCGTGAAGGCTTTTAGCAAAGTCTTCATCATGCCGAGGCCGGCATAGCGGAAGATCGCCCGGTAAACCCCGGCGAAGTAAAACACCGGGATGAACATGGTCGCGCAACCAATCAGCATTTGCTGGATCGGCTCGGACCAAAGAATCCAAGTCCCTACCCTGAGCGAATAGCCGACCCAGACTGAAAGGAGCAAAAGCAGCATGTCGCCGGAAAAAACCAGCGCCTGCTTCTGCCAGCGAGCAAGTCGTGACAGCCTTTCAAGGACATCAATGAGAATATCTGTAAACAATTGTCGACCCTTGCGCTGACGAATGCAGCTCTTCCCAGAGCACTAATAGGTGATTAACGGCGCCGCAAGCAGGAGTAATTGTTGGCCATCACATCACTCACCCTAGCGCGATATCGGGGGCGTCTTCCTGTTTCATGCCGACGACGTGGTATCCGCCGTCGACATGGTGCACTTCGCCCGTCACGCCAGATGACAGGTCGGACAGGAAGTAGAGACCGGAGCCGCCGACGTCGTCGATTGTGACATTGCGCCGCAGCGGAGAGTTGAGCTCGTTCCATTTGAGAATGTAGCGGAAATCCCCGATCCCGCTCGCCGCCAGCGTCTTGATCGGACCCGCGCTGATCGCGTTGACGCGGATGTTGCGCGGCCCGAGGTCGTTCGCGAGGTATTGCACGCTCGTCTCCAGCGCCGCCTTGGCCACGCCCATGACGTTATAGTGTGGAATGACCTTTTCCGCGCCGTAATAGGTCAGAGTCAGGATCGATCCGCCGGTTTCCGGCATCATCTCCGACGCGCGCTTCGCCACCGCGACGAGCGAATAGGCCGAGATGTTCATCGTCATCAGGAAATTGTCGAGGCTGGTGTCGACATATTTTCCGCGCAGCTCGCTCTTGTCGGAAAAACCGATCGCATGGACCACGAAATCGAGCTGGTCCCAGCGGCTTTTCAACGCATCGAAGGCGGCGTCGAGCGCCTCCATTTTCGAGACATCGCATTCGATCAGGAAATCGCTGCCAAGCTGTTCGGCCAGCGGCCTGACCCGCTTCGCAAGTGCTTCACCCTGATAGGAAAACGCAAGCTCCGCGCCTTCTGCCGCCAGCTTCTTGGCAATGCCCCAGGCAATCGACTTGTCATTGGCGAGCCCCATGATGAGACCGCGCTTACCTTGCATCAGACCGCCCATTCGCTGTCTTCCCTTTCTTCCTCGCCAAGCGCTTCCGCCTCTTCCTCCTCGGGGGTGATGGCCAGCGCGGCGTTAAGTTCAGCTCCGACGACCACCCCTAAACCAACCAGCCAGAAAAAGAACAGGGCAATCATGATCCCGGCCAGGCTGCCGTAGGTGAGGTTGTAAGCGAAGAACGTGCCGAGGATCGGCGGCAACAAGCTGGTCACCAGAACCCACCAGAGCGTGATGAACACGACACCCGGCCATTTCGGATAGCGGCGCGCGCGGTATGCAGATGGCGTCAGGAGGTAGAACAGCAGGTAGAGCGAGCCGAACAGGCCGACCGTCGGCACGACCCGCGAGAGGTGCAGCGCTGCTATGCGATCGACCAGCTGAGGGAAATAGGCCTGGATCACCTCTTGCGCTGCCACGATCAACACTTGCGAGAAAAGCGAGAGGACCAGCAGGATGACTGCGGCAAGGGTGAAGCCGGCGGAGATCAGCCGGTTCATCCAGAATGCCCGGGTCGGCTCGGTGCCATAGGCACGCCGCAAAATGTCGCGGATCGTCTCGATCAGGCTCGTGACGGTCCATAGCGCGACCAATGCACCTGCCCAGAGCAGCCAGCCGCTGCGCGCCTCCATCACATCGCGTGCGACCGGAGAGATCGTCTTGGCCACCGTAGGCGGCATGGCGGTAACGATGACGTCGATGATCGCCGCTTCGTCACCGCTGCTTCCGATTACGGCGAAGAGAGCCGCGCCGATAATGAAGAAGGGGAAAATCGCCAGCATCGCGAGATAGGCGAGATTACCGGCATGGATGAAACCGTCGTTATAGGTGCCGACAACCGTACGCTTGGCCACGTTGAAGGCGCGTGTGCCCGGGCCGACATGCGTGATGACCCTGGTTCGCAGCGTTTGCGCCTCGCGCCGACGCGCTTCGGGGGACAGCGATTGAACTTCGCGGTCTCGAGCATTCGGAAGCTCGGTTTTGCTCAAGCGCTAAACCCCGAGGCCCTTGCGCGGATTTCCTTCATCTTTCCAGCCCTCGAGGCGTTTGGCGAGCTCGGTGGTGTCCTCCGGCATCTGGATCTCGAGCGAGACGAGCTGATCGCCGCGGGCACCCGTTTTCTTGCTCCAGCCCTTGCCCTTCAGCCGCATGACCGTGCCGCCGTTGGTGCCCGGCTTGATCGTCAGCATCACGGGGCCATCGACCGTCGGGCATTTGACCTTCGCGCCGTGCAGCGCCTCGTCTAGCGTGATCGGCAGGTCCATGCGGATGTGGTCGCCGTCGCGCTTGTAGAAGGGGTGGCTGGCGACTTCGACCATGACCAGGCCATCGCCCGGGCCGCCGGCACCTTCCTGCCCCTTGCCCTTGAGCCGCATCTGCGTGCCGTCTTCGGTGCCTGCCGGCAGCTTGAGGTCGATCGTCTTGCCGTCGGCTAGTGTGATGCGCTGGTCCTTGCGCGTTGCCGCGTCGACGAAGGGCACGGCGAGCCGGTAATGGATGTCGGCGCCCTTGCGAGGCGGCGGTGGTGGCCTGCGCTGAGAGCCGAACCCGCCGCCCATGCCGCCGGGCCCGCCGGCGCTACGGCGACGCGAGCCGCCACCGAACAGCCCGTCGAAGAGGTCGGAAAGGTCCATATCGTCGCCGCCGACGCCCTGGAAATCCTCGGGCCGGAAGCCGCGCTGGCCGCCGCCGCCGAATCCACCCGAGCGCCCGCCGCCAAAGCCGCCGCCCATTCCGGCGAAGGGATTGGCCGGATTGCCTTCTGCATCGATTTCGCCGCGATCGAACTGCGCACGCTTCTCCTTGTCGGACAGCAGGTCGTAAGCCTTTGTAACATCGGAGAATTTTTCCGCTGCGTTGGGTTTATCCTTGTTGCGATCGGGGTGCAGTTCCTTGGCGAGCTTGCGGTATGCGCTCTTGATCTCCTTCTCGGAGGCAGTGCGGGCAACGCCAAGGGTGGAATACGGATCATTCATCGCCGTGTTAGCTAGGTGCTACAGCAGCTTGGCGCAAGCGGTCTGGTTTCCTACCTGAGAATGCGCCTCTACTGTTCCCGGGCACCACCGCGTGACAGATGAAGTCGGTGGTCAATCCTTGCGGGGCTGTTAGGGGTGAGAAAATTCGGACGCATGGACCGTGTTCCATGTGTTCCATCGCGTATGATTTGGACCTCTTGGAGATCGAACGGAATATGAGCGAAAACTCCAGCCTCGATGCAGAACAGCTCGCCGATAGCGCAATCCCCGCAGACGCCGATCCGATTGCCTTGTTCGAAGAGTGGTTCGCCGAAGCGCGCGCGAGCGAGCCGAACGATTCGAACGCGATGGCGCTCGCTACCGCGACGCCGGAGGGCGCGCCTTCGGTGCGTATGGTGCTGCTCAAGGGACATGGCCCAGAAGGTTTCACCTTCTTCACCAATGCTCAAAGCCGCAAGGGCGAGGAGATTCGCGCCAACATGCAGGCTGCGCTGCTGTTCCACTGGAAGAGCCTGCGCCGCCAGATCCGCATCGAAGGGCCGCTCGAAGAAGTGAGCGAGGATGCGGCGGACGCCTACTTCCACTCTCGCCCCTTCGTCAGCCAGGTCGGCTCTGCGGCAAGCGACCAGTCGCGCCCGCTCGACAACCGGCAGACCTACATCGACCGGGTCGAAGCGCTGGAGGATGCCTGCAAGGAAGCAGGCGAAGTTCCGCGCCCTTCGCACTGGACCGGTTTCACTCTCAGGCCGCAGCGGATCGAGTTCTGGCGCGACCGCGAGAACAGGTTGCACGACCGGCGTCTCTTCACGCTGTCGGGGGCGGGCGATGCGCTCGGCTGGACCAACACGCTGCTCTATCCATGAGCGCCATCCATCACGAAGATCGTAGCGCGCTCAACCGCGGGGCGGCGCTCGCCTCGATCGCGACGGCGATATTCCTCGTCGCGCTGAAGACCTGGGCGACGTGGCGAACCGGCTCGACCGCGATGCTCGGCAGCCTCGCCGATTCGGCGCTCGACCTCGTCGCTAGCCTCGCCACGCTGATCGGCGTGTGGATTGCGGCGATGCCGGCTGACGAGGACCACCGCTTCGGCCACGGCAAGGCGGAGGCGCTCGCAGCTATCTTCCAGGTCATGCTGATCGCGCTGTCGGCCACGGGCATCGCCTATCGCGCGATCGACCGGCTGATGAACGGCGCGCAGACGCAGGCTGCCGAAGAGGGTATCGCAGTCTCGCTTATCGCCATCGCGGTGACGCTCGCGCTCATCACCTGGCAACGCATCGTCATTGCGCGGACCAACAGTGTCGCAATCAAGACCGACAATGTGCACTATCAGTCGGACCTGCTGCTCAACATGGCGGTGATCGCGGCGCTGGTAATCGACCAATATCTCGGCTTCAGCGAGGCAGATCCGCTGTTCGGGCTGGCGATTGCCGCCTGGCTCGCATGGGGCGCATGGCGCGGCGCGAGCGAAGCGGTCGACCACCTGATGGACAAGGAATGGCCCGAGGAACGGCGCGATGCTTTTCTCGAGGTTCTTGGGCGCCATCCCGACATTCGCGGGGTGCACGATCTGCGTACGCGGACGAGCGGGATGCATGATTTCGTCCAGTTCCACATGGCCGTCGATCCCAAGCTCACCGTGGTCGAAGCGCATGACCTGATGGACGAGGTCGAGGCCCGGCTGGCGAACGAGTTTCCCGGGGTCGAGGTGTTGATCCATCCGGACCCTGAAGGATTGGTGGACGAAGAAGGGGTGGCAGCCGAGGAGCTGCTCCCCGATCGCGCGGAGGACGCATGACACAGATACCCTATTGGCATGTCGATGCCTTCTCGGACCGGCCGTTCGGCGGAAATCAGGCGGCGGTCATGGTGTTCGACGAATGGCCGGAAGACGATGTGCTGGTTGCCATCGGCGAGGAGAACAACTTCGCCGAGACGGCTTTCCTGGTGAAAGACGCGAGCGGCGAAGCCGATTGGGAGCTGCGCTGGTGCACTCCGACCTATGAAATCGCGCTTTGCGGCCATGCGACGCTCGCCAGCGGCCACGTGGTGCTCGACCATGGGCTGGGCGGGGGCGATAGCGTCACCTTCCGCACGCGCAAATCGGGGGTGCTCGAAGTGCGCCGGAGCGAGGCCGGATATGAACTCGCTCTGCCGGCAATATCGACCGATCAAGGCGAATGGGCCGAGGCCGTTGCGCTGCTTGGAACCGAGCCGCAAGAGGTGTGGCTGAATCCCGATGGCTACGGCATCTACCTGTTCGAAAGCGAAGCGCAGGTGCGCGCGCTCGAGCCCGACATTCGCGGTCTGGGCGCGCTCGGGAACGACCAGTTCATCTGCACCGCTCCGGGTGACACCACCGATGTGGTCAGCCGGGTTTTCGTGCCGGGTGGCGGGGTCGATGAAGACAGCGTGACCGGCTCGGCCCATGCGGTGCTTACGCCCTTCTGGTCGGCGCGTCTGGGGAGGGAGAGCTTTACGGCGCATCAGGCCTCCGCGCGCGGCGGCGACCTCACCTGCCGGCTGGACGGGCACAGGGTGTGGCTTGGCGGACCTTGCGTGACAGTCGTCGAGGGAAGCTTCTACCTCTAGCAGGTTCGCGGGGGAAACGGTCGCACAGCGACCGCAAGGCCGACTGGCCGCCCGCAGCGAGGCGGCCTTCAGGTCGCATGAGCGAGGAAATCGCGCCCCGGATGGGGTGCGAAAAAATAGAATCACCTCTCGGGATAAAGCTCGAGAATATCGGCCAGCTCCTGCAGCATCGCGATGCGCTGCGGGCGGTCGGAATGGCCCAGCCTGACAAGCGTCACGCGCTGCTCTGGCGAGACGATGACATACTGGCCCATGTGGCCGATCAGCGAAAACACGCTGCCCGGTGCGCGGTCGGGGAAGAGCGGATGCTCGCTCTCGTCACCAGCCTCGCGGTATTCGCGGTTGAGCCAGGTCTGCAGGCCGTATTGCGGGCTGCGCGGGCTAGGCGATACCATCAGCTCGACCCAGCGGCGTGGGACAAGCTGCTCGCCCCCCGGGGCGCGGCCCTTGCGGCGCAGGAACTCGCCGAGCTTGGCCCAGTCGCGCGCGGTGCCGTGGATCAGCGACCCGCCGATCAGCGTGCCCGATGCGTCGAACTCGGGCACCATGGAATCCATGCCCAGAGGCCCGAACAACCGCGCCTCGAGGAAGTCCGCCACGGCACGACGGCGAATCTCGGGATCGTCGCTATCGGTCAGGGCACGCGCTGCGATGTCGGCGAGAATGACAGTGGTGTTGGAGGAATATTCGAACTGCGCGCCCGGTTCCGCCTCGAGCGGTTGCTCCTTCGCCCAGCGCGCCATGTCGTCGCGCCCGTCGAGAAAAAGCATGCGCACTTCGGAGCTTTCGTATGGCGGGTCGCCCGCTTCGGTATGGCGCAGGCCGGACCGCATCTGCAGCAATTGCCGCAGGGTAATCTCGCCGCGCGGATCGCCGGGGCGCTGCCACAATTCGACCGGCGCGCTCTCGTCGATGCTCAGCCGACCGTCGGCCACAAGCATGCCGATCATCACGGCAGTCACGGTCTTCGCCATCGACCAGCTGACGAAGCGGGTGTCGGCATCATAGCCTTCGCCATAACGCTCGGCCGCGATTTCACCATTGGCCATCACCACCAGTGCACGGGTTTCGCCCAAGCCTTCCTTGGTGAAAAGCTCATCGACGGCGCGGGCCAGATCCTCGCGCGGGGCCCCGGCCTCTTCGGTCACGGCCGCCAGAGCAGCTTCTGTAAGCGGCGGTTCGCCGATCTCGGCTTCGCCGCAGGATGTGAGGCTTGGAAGCGCGGCGAGGAGCGCTATAGGGGCGAGCGACCGTTTCATCATTGGCCCCTCACTCGCGCAAGGAAATCCGATTGGCAATGGCAAATGCTAGATCACGTAATGCAGGGAAGAAGGGCTCTCGCGCCTTGTGGATTCTGCTCGTCATCGCAGCGGTGCTGGCCGCCGCTGCCTGGTATTTCCGCATCCCGGCGCAGGGATATGCGCAGACCGCAGCTGCCTATTCGGCGCGCGTTGCCTGTTCATGCCGTTTCGTTGCGGGACGCAGCCTCGATGACTGCAAGAAGGACAAGCTCGCAGGAATGGAACTGGTCACGTTGAGCGACGATGTGGGAGCCAAAAGCGTGACGGCACGCTTTCCGCTGATCGCCAGCGACACGGCTCGCTATCGCGAGGGCTATGGCTGCGTGCTGGAGAAGTGGGACAGCTAGCGCCCCTGAGGCAGTTCAGGCGGCGCTTTCGGTCGAATCGATCCAGCCACCGCCGACGACGCGCTCGCCAGCGTAGATCACAGCCGCCTGCCCGGGCGACACACCATACTCGGGCGTCTCGAAGCGGATTGTCGTAGCGGCTCCATCGCCGAGCGGTCCCTCAAGGGTAACCGGAACCGGTTTCGCCAGACTGCGCACCTTTGCAGTCAGTTCGACATCGGGAATGGGGCCGATCCGGTTCGTTTCGATTATCCGGGCGCTGGAGACCGCCAGCATCCGCTTGGGCCCCACGCGCACTTCGCCTGCCTCGGCATCGAGACCGACGACATAGAGCGGTTCGGGCTGGCCGCCGATCTCCAGGCCGCGGCGCTGGCCCACCGTGTAATGGACGATGCCCTTGTGTTCGCCCAGCGTTTCGCCGCTCTCGGCATGGACAATCGCGCCCGGAATGCCGCCCTCGGGCCGCATCTTCTTGACGATCCTGGCATAGTCGCCGTCGGGCACGAAGCAGATGTCCTGGCTGTCGGGCTTGTCTGCATTGCGCAGGCCCGCCTCCTCCGCCAGCCGCCGTACGTCGCTCTTGGGCAGGCCGCCCAGCGGAAAGCGCAGATAATCCAGCTGGTCTTCGGTGGTCGCGTACAGGAAATAGGACTGGTCGCGCGCCGGGTCGAGCGCTCGATGCAGCTCCGGCCCGGCCGATCCCATCACGCGGCGGACATAATGCCCGGTCGCAAGGCAATCGGCACCCAGCTCGCGCGCCATCTTGAACAAGTCCGTGAACTTGGGCCCCATATTGCAGCGGATGCAGGGCACCGGCGTGCGTCCGGCCAGATATTCATCGGCGAACTGCTCGACCACGTCTTCACGGAAGGCGCTTTCGTGATCGAAGACGTAATGTGCGATGCCGAGCCGGTCTGCCACGGCACGGGCATCGGCGATGTCGTCACCCGCGCAGCACGCGCCCTTGCGGCCTGTGGCTGCGCCATAATCATACAGCTGGAGCGTGATCCCGATGACTTCGGCTCCGCTGGCGTGTGCCAGCGCTGCCACGACCGACGAATCGACTCCGCCCGACATGGCGACCACGATGCGGCTCTCGCCCGCCGGTTTGGGCAGGTCGAACAGCGCCTCGGGATCAATCCCGGCGTAGGAGGTTGTCGCATCTGACATGGATGGCGCGCCTCATACACGCCCTTGCGCCATGAATCCAGCCACGCGTGACAGCCCCGTTTTTTCCCTAATCTTCGGTAAATTACGGCTTTACGCAATCTTGACCGACTTGGGTTTAAAGGGAGGTCATGTTCGAAAACAAAGCCATCACTGCAGCTGCGATTCCGGCGAACGAGGGCACGGCGCTCAAGGCGATAGCCTGGCCCGAGCTCACGGCACGAATCAATGCCGCACGCGACTTGCGGAGCGTCCTGCGCCGTGACAGCGCCTGCATGATGGCAAGCTTCACCGACGCTGCCGCAGGTTACTTCTGTGCGGAGGACGATGGCAAACCTCCTGTTAACTCTGATGCTTTAGAGCATGGCAAACCAGCCGAGTGCACCACCGGCGGCGAAGAGAGTGAAGCTGCTAAAGGCGACCGAGAGTTTTAGATGATCGAAAACCAAGACATCCGTCCTGCACAGGTTATCGGCCCGCTCGGCGAGCCGCTGACGCTTGACGACTTGCCTTCGCCCAAGACGAAGCGCTGGGTCGTGCGTCGCAAGGCGGAAGTGGTCGCTGCCGTAAACGGCGGGCTCCTGACCATTGACGAAGTGCTCGAGCGCTACGGCCTCACTCTTGAAGAGTTTGCTTCGTGGCAGCGCGCGGTCGACCGTTCGGGCATGCAGGGTCTGCGCGTCACGCGCATCCAGCACTACCGCGATCTCTACGAGCGCCAGCTCAAGTACTGAGCCGCAATCTTTCAATCTTACAGGTAGCGCGCGAGGGCAAATTCGCTCTTGCGCGCTTTTTGTTTTAGCCTTTCTCCATCCGCCGATGTGATTGCCGGGAACGAGCCTGTTCCAAGGCCGTTATCAGGCGGAAACGCATAATAGCAGGAGGACGCTAATGGGTTGGATTATCGCACTTATCGTGGGCGGCATCGCAGGATGGCTGGCCAGCCTGGTCATGAATCGTGATGCCTCGATGGGCATTTTCTGGAATATCGTCGTCGGCTGCATCGGCTCGGTCATCGGCAATCTCATCGCCAACCAGTTCGGCATTGTCGGCAGCGTACAGGAGTTTTCGCTGACCGGCCTGATCGTCGCAGTGTTCGGCGCGGTGATCCTTCTTGGCATCATCAACCTGATCCAGCGTGGCCGGGTTCGCTAAGAGCCGAAAAACCAAGCGAAATCAGGGGCGGTGCGGCGAAAGCCGTGCCGCCCCTTCGTTTTACACCGGGACATTTGCCCTCATGTCCCTTGTCGGCGGCTTATGTCGCTCATCGACTCATGCATTGCCCCGCGTAGGCGCGATGCTTATGAGGTATTGCGCGCGGTGACTTATATCGGTAATACACCGCTGGGCTGCGTTTGCTGGCCCGAGTAGGGAATGGGCATGAATTACGAAACCAACATCACCGGCGAAACGAAGCATTCGATCGCTTCCGATATCGAGCTGGACGACGGTTATGAGCGTTCGAACAAGACGCGCTGGATCATCGGCGGGATCATCCTGCTGATCGGCGCGCTCGCGCTCGCCTATTTCCTGACGTCGAGCGGCGAAGGCGCACCGGCTGCAGCGGGCGACGACCGTTCGCAACTGCCATCTGTTACCGTGGTGACGCCAGGAACCACCACCGTCGAAGGGACCATCACCGCCCCCGGGACTTTGGCGGCGCGCCGCGAAATGCCGGTCGGCGTGGTTGGTGAAGGTGGCCGCGTGGTTTCCGTGCCGGTCGATGCCGGCGACTGGGTCCGCCAAGGCCAGGTTCTCGCCGTGATCGACCGTTCGGTTCAGAATCAGCAGGCGCAGAGCGCCGCTGCCCAGATCCAGGTCGCTCAGGCCGACGCCAATCTCGCGCAGTCCAACCTCGATCGTGCGCTGCAGCTCGTCGAGCGTGGTTTCATTTCCAAGGCCGACGTCGATCGCCTTACCGCAACCCGCGATGCCGCTGTCGCCCGCGTCAATGTCGCGCAAGCGCAGCTGCGCGAACTGCGGGCTCGCAACGCACGCCTCAATATCATCGCACCTGCTTCGGGTTTGCTGCTCGAACGCAATGTCGAACCCGGCCAGACGGTAAGCGGCGGCTCGGCCCCGCTGTTCCGTATTGCCAAGGGCGGCGAAATGGAAATGCTCGCCGAAGTGAGTGAGAGCCAGCTGGCAAGCCTGTCCACCGGCGTGCCTGCCAACGTCGTCCCGACCGGTACCGAGAAGCAATTCACCGGGCAGGTCTGGCAGCTTTCGCCGGTGATCGATCCGCAGAACCGCCAGGGAACGGCGCGCATCGCGTTGTCCTATGCGCCGGAATTGCGCCCGGGCGGCTTTGCCACGGCGACGATCAACAGCGGCACGGTGGTCGCTCCGGTCCTGCCGGAAAGCGCGGTCCTGTCCGATAATGAAGGTGCCTATGTTTTCGTGATCGATAACGAGAACAAGGCAGTCCGCCGTTCGATCAGGACCGGTATGGTCACGAACCAGGGCATCACCATTGCCGAGGGACTAGATGGAAGCGAAAAGGTCGTTCTGCGTGCCGGCGGCTTCCTGACCGAAGGTGAAACCGTCAACCCGGTCGCCGCCGAAGCCGGCGAGGGATAACTTCATGAATTTCCGCAACATATCCGCATGGTCGATTCGCAACCCGGTGATCCCGCTGGTGATCTTCACCGCGCTCCTGTTTGCGGGGATCATCAGCTTCGCGCGGATGGATGTGGTCAACAATCCTGATGTCGAGTTTCCTGCGGTCAATATTTCGATCTCGCAGCCGGGCGCAGCCCCGACCGAGATTGAAAACCAGATCACCCAGCGCGTCGAATCCGCGGTTCGCTCCATCAATGGCGTGAAGTCGCTCAATTCGACCGCACGCGAAGGCAGTTCGAACACCTTCGTCGAGTTCGAGATCGGCACCGACCCCAATGATGCGGTGGCAGAGGTCAAGAACGCCGTCGATACGGTACGCGGCAGCCTGCCCGATGGTATTCTCGAACCGCGCATCAGCAAGGAAGAAGTCGCCGGCGGCTTCCTCGGCGTGTATGCCGTCGAAGCGAGCGACATGACGATCGAACAGCTCAGCTGGTTCATCGACGATACGGTCGCCAAGCAGCTGCTTTCGATCGAAGGCATGGCCGAAGCCGGGCGTTTCGGCGGCGTGGATCGCGAAATCGAGGTCATCCTCGATCCGGCCAAGATCCAGGCACTTGGCGTCACGGCCAGCCAGCTCAACAATGTCCTGCGCTCGACCAATCTCGATGCTGCGGGCGGCATGGCCGAGGTCGGCGGAACGCGCCAGTCCGTCCGCGTCCTCGGTAATGACGACGATGCCTACTCGCTGTCGCAGCGGCAAATCCAGCTCGGCAACGGCCGCACGGTCAGGCTCGCCGACGTTGCCACCGTGCGCGATGGCTATTCGGAACGGACCTCGATCAGCAAGGTGCGCGACAAGGAGGTCGTGAACTTCTTCATGTCGCGCGCCAAGGGCGCTTCGGATGTGACCGTCTTCAACGAGGCGCAGGAAATCATCGCGCAGATCGAAGCGGAAAATCCCAACGTCCGCTTCATTCCGCTCGTCAACACCGTCAAATACACCGTGGGTCAGTATGAAAGCTCGATCGCCGCCATGATCGAAGGCGCGATTCTGGCTGTCGTGGTGGTCTTCTTCTTCCTGCGCGACTGGCGCGCGACGATCATTTCGGCCATCGCTATCCCGCTTTCGGCAATCCCGACCTTCTGGTTCATGGATTTGCTGGGGTTCAACCTCAATTTCCTGTCCCTGCTCGCGCTCGGCCTGGTGGCCGGTGTGCTGGTCGACGATGCGATCGTGGAGATCGAGAACATCGTCAGACACATGCGAATGGGCAAGAGCGCCTATCAGGCCTCGATCGACGCGGCCGACGAGATCGGCCTCGCCGTGGTGGCGACCAGTTTCTGTATCGTCGCGGTGTTCCTGCCCGTCGGCCTGATGCCGGGCATTTCGGGTCAGTTCTTCAAGAATTTCGGCCTGACGGTCGTCGTCGCGGTGCTGATGAGCCTTGCCGTGGCGCGTATGATCACGCCGATGCTCGCGGCCTATTTCCTCAAGGCCAAGGGACACGCTGCGCACGGCGAAGGGCCGTGGATGGACCGCTATATGAAGGTCCTCGCCTGGTCGCTCAACCGCGGCAAGCTCTACGCGATGCGCGACGGTGTTGCTCCGCCGCGTCACCGCTGGCTCTATGTCATCAGTCTGCTGCTGGTGACGATCCTGATTCTCGCCATATCGGCCATGGCCATGTTCATGGCGCACGGGGCGATTGCCGGCCTGGAACTATCTACGGGCATCGCCGGCGCAATCTCGAGCGACCCCAACGGTACGGTCTATTTCCTGGTCGAGAGATTGTTCGACATCCTGACCGTGCTCGCAGCAATGGGCATCGGGTTTCTCGCTGCTTATGGTGCCTTCCACCTGCTCACCCTCCTTGCCAAGGTCAGCGGCAGCCGGTTCTCGCAAAGCGTCACCTATCTGCGCGCGCGCTTCTATGATCACCGCATCTGGATGCTGGGCGTCGGCTGGTTCGCGCTGCTGCTGACGGTCCTTCTGTTCAGCCAGGTTCCGCCCCAGTTCCAGCCGACCATCAACGATGAAAACAGCCGGATCGAAATCGAGATGGTGCCCGGCACCACGCTCGCAACGACCGAGCGCGTGACCAAGGACATCGCCAACCTGCTTTACGAACAGCCCGAGGTCGAACTGGCGCTCGAGCGCGTTCGGGAAGGCCAGGCGACGATCTACATCAGGCTGAAGGAAGACCGCGAGAAGACCTCGATCGAGTTCGAGCGCGATCTCGCGCCGACGCTGGCGCAGATCCCCGATGCGCGGGTTCGTTTCCAGTCGCAATCCGGCGGGTTCGGTTCCGGCCGCGACCTCACGGTCATGCTGGCGGGTTCCGACCCTGTTCTTCTCGAGGAGACCGCAGCGACGCTGGTCGAACAGATGAAAGGCGTCGACACTCTGGTCGCACCGCGCATCAACGCCGACATCAACCGGCCGGAGATCATCGTTACTCCGCGTGAGGATCTTGCCGCCGAACTCGGCGTGACGACCATCGCGCTGAGCCAGACGATCCGCATCGCGACCATGGGCGAGATCGAGCAGAACGCCGCGAAGTTCTCGCTGTCGGACCGCCAGATCCCGATCCGGGTCAAGCTGTCCAAGGCTTCCCGCAGCGATCTGACGACTCTCGAGAACCTGCCGGTGCAGACCATCAACGGCGGTTCGGTGCCGCTCGGCCGCGTGGCCGATATCTCCTTCGGTTCCGGCCCGACGACGATCCAGCGCTACAACCAGAACCGCCGCGTCCTGGTCGGTGCAGACCTTGCCAGCGGCGTGATCAAGGGGGAGGCACAGGCAGAAGTCGACGCCCTGCCGATCCTGCAGGACCTGCCGCAGGGCGTGATCCGCGACGTGGTGGGCGAGGACGAATGGCAGCAGGAACTCGTCCAGAACCTCATCATCGCGATCATTTCGGGCGTGCTGCTGGTCTTTGCGGTGCTGGTGCTGCTCTACAAGCGACTGATGAGTCCGCTCGTGAACATGACGTCGCTTGCGCTGGCACCACTCGGCGGCATCCTGCTGATCTGGCTCGTTGGCCAGTCGCAATCGATGCCGGTCTATATCGGGATATTGCTGCTGCTCGGTATCGTTTCGAAGAACTCGATCCTGCTGATCGACTTCGCGATCGAAGAGATGGAGGCGGGCACACGCAAGCTGACCGCCATCCTCGAAGCGGGGCACAAGCGTGCGCAGCCGATCGTGATGACCACCGTCGCCATGACGGCGGGCATGGTGCCTACGGCCATCTCGCTCTCGGGTGATGGCGCCTGGCGCCAGCCCATGGGCGTGGTGGTGATCGGGGGCCTGATTCTCTCGACCATGCTGACGCTGCTGATCGTTCCGGCGGGCTTCAGTCTCGCGGATGGTTTCGAAAAACGCGCCGGCCCATGGTTGCGCCAGCGCTTCCTGACCTATCGCCCGGGCGACGATGGCAAGCCTGCGCGCGACGATGGTGACGCTGTACCGGGGTTCGAGCCGGCAGAGTGATTGTTAGCTGACCATGGCGGCACGCAAACCCGTACCGCTCGTTTTCGGCGGCGAGCCGCTCACCGCAGACCGTGCGCGCACCATGCGCTGGACTGCGACCGGTCTGCTGGTGCTGATGGCGGCGCTGTTCATCGGTTCCAAGCAGCTGCTCGAAGTGCATCCCGGCTGGGGCTATCTCAACGCCTTTGCCGAAGCGGCAATGGTCGGCGGGCTGGCGGACTGGTTCGCGGTTACTGCGCTGTTCCGCCACCCGCTCGGCCTGCCAATCCCGCACACCGCGATCATTCCCGAGAACAAGGATCGCATTGCCGACACCATGGCGCTGTTCCTGCGCGAGAACTTCCTGACGCCCGCCGTGGTGGCGCGGCGCATGAGCGGCATGAATGTCGCAGGCGCGATCGGTGACTTCCTCAGTGCCCCGCGCAACGACAACGAGGCGCTCGACAACCGTTCGCGCATCACCAGCGGGGCGGCCGAACTGCTCGCCGAAGTTCTCGAATCGCTCGATCCCGACCGGCTCGGCAATCAGGTGCGCACCGGCTTGTCGAACCAGGTCGCCAAGATCGACGTCTCGCCCTTGATCGGGCGCATGCTCGAAAGCGCCATCGCCGACGGGCGGCACATGCCGTTGATGGACGGCTTCATCCGGTGGGCGGGTCTGACGCTCGAGGACAATGAAGAGACCGTTCGCGAGATCATTCACGCCCGTGCCAATGCGGTGCTGCGCTGGACCGGCCTCGACGAGCGGATCTCGGGATCGGTTCTCGATGGGCTATACAAGCTGCTGGCCGAAGTGCTGGTCGATCCCGAGCACCCGCTCCGCGGCAAGATCGAGGAGGGTCTGGAAAAGCTCGCCCATGATCTCCAGCACGATCCCAAGACGCGTGAACGGGTCGAGAGTATGAAGCGCGACCTGATGGAGAACCCTGCGGTCGCCGAATGGTGGATGGGCGTGTGGGAACGGATCCGCCGATCGCTGATCCGCCGCGCGCGCGACCCCGACAGCGCGCTGGGCGAAGAAATGCGCAAGGGGCTGGCAGAGCTTGGCAGTGCGCTGAAGGACGATGTGCGCCTGCAGCACCAGATCAATCGTTTCGCCCGGCGCACGGCAGTCGGCATTTCGACACGCTATGGCGGGCAGATCGTCCAGCTCGTTTCGGAAACGGTCAAGCGCTGGGACGCGGTGACGATCACCGGCCGGATCGAAAGCGCGGTCGGGCGTGACCTCCAGTTCATCCGGATCAACGGCACGCTGGTCGGCGGCCTGGTCGGCGTGACGATCCATGCGCTCGATCACGTGATCTGACCCGCCATCGCGGCTTACCGCGTAAAGTCACCTAGCCTGCGGGCAGGGCTCGATGAATGGCCGCCCGATATGTCTGTTTCCCGGAAGGTGATGGGAATCGACTATGGGCGAACTTGCTGGCGAGCTCGAATATCTGGCGCGGACGCTGTCGCAAATGCCTCTGTCCGAAGTGCGACGCAAACCTTTGCTCTACGACCGGATATTCGCGCGATTGCTCGACTGTCTGAGGCCGCGAATCGGGCATCTGATACAGCGTTATGGACTATCGGACATGCGCGAGGATGCGGAGCAGGCCTGCGCCATCGGTGTGCATCGAGCCCTCGAAACCTATGATCCCCGCAAGGCTCGATTCACCACCCATGTTACCTGGCAGCTACGTGGCGAATTGCAGAGCCTGCGCCACCGCGTGCGCCTCGATCAGCGACAGAGCGCACAAAGCGCGCAGGTTCGCACAGTCTCTCTCGAGGCACTGTCCGCCGCATATGCCGAGCGTGGCGAGGTATTCGAGATCGTCGACGAAACGGCGCTCCAACGCGTCGAACGAACCTGTAGCAATGCATTGGTGAGGCGGTCCCTTCTCCGATTGATGAACCGCATAGAGACGCCGGTGCAAGAACGGGTCATCGTACTGGAATCGGTGTTCGACCGGGAAGGCGACGACTCCCGTTATGGCAAGACGCGCGAGCAGCGCCGCCAGATTGTACGTCGAAACATCAGGAACTGCGCCAGGATAGCGGCGACCACGACCATAACTGCTGAAATGTAGTTTTGTATTCGATTGATGCGGCGCAAAACAAAAGACCCGAGCCAGCGGCCCGGGTCTCATGTGGCATCAAATGCCCTTCGCTTGCTCGGCTCAGAGCTTCTCGGTGAGCTCCGGCACTGCCTTGTAGAGGTCGGCGACGAGGCCGATATCCGCAACCTGGAAGATCGGGGCGTCCTCGTCCTTGTTGATGGCGATGATGGTCTTCGAATCCTTCATGCCGGCAAGGTGCTGGATCGCGCCCGAGATACCGATCGCGATGTAGACTTCCGGAGCGACGATCTTGCCGGTCTGGCCGACCTGGTAATCGTTCGGCACGTAGCCCGCATCGACCGCAGCGCGCGATGCGCCGATGCCTGCGCCGAGCTTGTCGGCGAGCGGGGTGATGTATTCCTCGAAGGTTTCTGCGTCCTTCAATGCGCGGCCACCCGATACGATCACCTTGGCGCTGGTCAGTTCGGGACGTTCGCTTTCGGCGATTTCTGCCGAGACGAAGCTGGAGGTACCAGCATCGCCCGGGCCGGAAACGGCTTCGACCTCGGCCGAACCGCCTTCGGCTGCGGCCTTGTCGAACGCCGTACCGCGAACGGTGATGACCAGCTTGGGATCCGAGCTCTCGACCGTGGCGATGGCGTTGCCGGCGTAGATCGGACGGGTGAAGGTCTTTTCGCCTTCGACCGATAGAATGTCCGAAATTTGCATGACGTCCAGCAGCGCTGCAACGCGCGGCGCGATGTTCTTGCCGGTGGTGGTGGCGGGCGCGAGAAATGCGTCGTGGTGACCCATCAGGTCGGCCACCAGCGGTGCCACATTCTCGGCCAGAGCATGCTCGTAAGCCGCATCGTCGGCGACATGGACCTTGCCCACGCCTTCGACCTTGGCAGCCTGCTCTGCAACGCCGCCGCAGCCACTTCCGGCCACCAGCAGATGCACTTCGCCCAGCTTGCTTGCCGCAGTGACCGCGGCCAGCGTTGCGTCTTTCATCTCGTTATTGTCGTGTTCGACCCAGACGAGCGTTTTCATGTGATAGTTCCTTCCTTGTCCGGGGTGACTTACGCGATGCCGAGCGCTTTGATCTTGGCGACCAGCGCGTCGACGTCTTCGACCTTCTCACCTGCCTGGCGAACTGGCGGTTCGGAGACATTGGTGGTGGTGAGGCGCGGCGCGATATCCACGCCGTAGTCCGCCGGGCTCTTGGTATCGAGCGGCTTCTTCTTCGCCTTCATGATGTTCGGCAGCGACGCATAGCGCGGCTCGTTGAGGCGAAGGTCGGTGGTGATGATGGCGGGCAGCGTCAGCTTGACCGTTTCGAGACCGCCGTCGATCTCGCGCTTCACGGTGACGGCGTCGCCGTCGACCTCGACCGTATTGGCGAAGGTGCCCTGCGGGCGGCCCATCAGGGCGGCGAGCATCTGGCCGGTCTGGTTGCTATCGTCAGAGATCGACTGCTTGCCGAGCATCACGATGCCGGGCTGTTCTTCGTCGGCAATCGCCTTGAGGATCTTGGCAACGGCGAGCGGCTCGACCTCTTCGTCGGTCTCGACGAGGATCGCGCGATCGGCACCCATGGCGAGCGCGGTACGCAGCGTTTCCTGAGCCTTTGCCGGGCCGATCGAGACGGCGACGATTTCTTCGGCCTTGCCCGCTTCCTTGATGCGAATCGCCTCTTCGACAGCGATCTCGTCGAACGGGTTCATGCTCATCTTGACGTTGGCCAGGTCCACGCCCGAGCCATCCGCCTTGACGCGCGGCTTCACGTTATAGTCGATCACCCGTTTGACGGGCACGAGGATTTTCATGGGGTATCCTTCCTGTCGCAATCTTTCGGCGCCGCTCTAGCTTGCGTTTACGTAAACGTCAAGTTGGAGCGACGGGCTTACAGCTATCAAATCCTTGAGCAACCCCTCGCGTTCCCGCAGGCCAAGGTCAAGTCTCATCGCCCTCAGCTTTACTAGCCAATTGGCGAGGATTAGCTTCTCCAGATACGAAATCGGGAGGTGGGTGGATGCGACTATTTTCGGCAGTGCTGGCATGCTGGTGCGCAATCGTTTCGGGCACACCCGCGGCGGCACAACATTCCAGTCCGGAGACGAGGATCGGCGAAGAAGGGTTCGAATCGCCGCCCGCGACGCTCGCGCAAATGGATTGGCTGGTCGGTCAGTGGTCGGGCGAAGGCATTGGTGGCGCGCCTGCCACCGAAAGCTTGCTGCCACCAGCAGGCGGGACCATGGTCGGCACCTTCGTGCAGACCAAGCATGGCGAAGATGGCGCGGAAGCCATCATGTTTACCGAGCACATGTACCTGATGGAGGAAAATGGCTCTCTCGTCCTGCGCCTCAAGCATTTCAATGCCGATCTGACCGGCTGGGAGGAGAAGGACGAGATGCTGACGTTCCGCCTCGTCGCAATCGAGCCATGCGCCGCCTATTTCAACGCGCTGACGCTGCGCTGCGCCGATGCCGATCGCCCAGGAGAGGGGCTGGTGGCAGCGGTCCGCATGAAAAGCGAGGGGCCGGAGGTTCGCGAACTGCTGTTCCACTTCGATCCGGCTCATGGTTCGGACAAGTCCGTGCGCTGTGCCGATGCGCTGACGACCGTCGACATGAATGAATGTTTTTCAGAGACGCTGACCCGGGCCGATGCCAAGCGAGTCAAATATTTCGACGCTGCAATAGAGCGATATGCGGATCGCGGCGATCTGCTCGAAGCGATCCGCGAAAGCCAAACCGCCTTCGAGGCCTATCGCGATACCGAATGTGGCGCGGTCCTCCAAAACTGGATCGACGGCAGCATAAGGGGCGCGATGACGCTCGGTTGCCGGATCGACATGACCGATCAGCGTACGCACCGGATCTGGCAGAACTGGCTGACGTCCTTGGACAGCTCGACACCGGTCCTGCCCGAGCCGCAACCGACGCGGTAGTCGAACCTCGCCTTCGTTTTGCGCCCGAACGAATCGGTCGCATATTGCGATCGCAAGGCCGAATGGTCGCCCGCAGCGGGCGCGGCTTGCCGCGCACCTAGCGAGGACGAGGCGCGGATGCGCCCTCGCACGCATATCAGGCCGCCTGCTTGACCTCGGCGACGATCTTCTTCGCGGCGTCGCCCAGATCGTCGGCCGGAACGATCGGCAGGCCGGAGTTCGCGAGGATTTCCTTGCCCTTCTCGACATTGGTGCCCTCGAGGCGAACCACCAGCGGTACGCCGAGATCGACTTCCTTGGCGGCCACGACGATGCCCTCGGCAATCGTGTCGCAGCGCATGATGCCGCCGAAGATATTGACGAGAATGCCCTCGACCGCCGGGTCCTTGAGGATGATCTTGAACGCGGCGGTGACCTTCTCGGTCGTCGCGCCGCCGCCAACGTCGAGGAAGTTTGCCGGGAAGGCGCCGTTCAGCTTGATGATGTCCATCGTTGCCATGGCGAGGCCTGCGCCGTTGACCATGCAGCCGATGTTGCCGTCGAGCTTGATGTAGGCGAGGTCATATTCGCTCGCTTCGACTTCGGCCGGGTCTTCCTCGGTGACGTCGCGCAGCTCTTCCACGTCCTTGTGACGGAACATGGCATTGCCGTCGAAGCTCATCTTGGTATCGAGCACAAGCAGCTTCTCGTCCTTGGTTTCGACCAGCGGGTTGATCTCGAGCATTTCCATGTCGAGGTCCATGAAAGCGGTGTAGAGCTGCTTCGCGAGCTTCTGGCACTGCTTGTTGAGATCACCCTTCAGCTTCAGCGCGAAGGCCACGGCGCGGCCGTGGTGCGGCATGAAGCCCTGCGCCGGGTCGATGGTGATCGTGGTGATCTTCTCGGGCGTTTCATGCGCCACGTCTTCGATATCCATCCCGCCTTCGGTCGAAGCGATCATGGCGACGCGGCCGGTTGCGCGGTCGACCAGCATCGAGAGATAGTATTCCTTGGCGATGTCGACGCCGTCGGTGACGTAGAGACGATTGACCTGCTTGCCTTCTTCGCCGGTCTGGATGGTGACCAGCGTGTTGCCGAGCATTTCGCGGGCGTTGGTTTCGACTTCCTCGATGCTCTTGGACAGACGCACGCCGCCACCGGCATCGGGCCCGAGTTCCTTGAACTTGCCCTTGCCGCGGCCGCCGGCGTGGATCTGTGCCTTCACCACGTACAAGGGTCCGGGAAGCTTCTTCGCGCCTTCGACTGCCTCTTCAACAGTCATCGCGGCATAACCGGTCGGTACACCGATGCCGTATTTCGCGAGCAGTTCCTTGGCCTGGTATTCGTGGATATTCATGGAGAGGCTTTCCTGTTCGAGATTCTGTCGGTTTGGCTCGGCAGGCCCTAAGCATGGATTGGCCATCTTGAAAAGTGGCCAATGCTGTTGCAGGGGCCGAACCTATCCAAATGATAGACAGTGATCGCCTTGAAGAGATCGTCCGCGAAGCCGGACGCATCGCGCATGGCCAGTGGCCGGGCGCGGGGCACGAGGTCGAAAGCTGGGAGAAGGAGCCTGGCTCGCCCGTCTGCGCGGCTGATCTGGAAGTCGATGCCTTCCTCAAGCGCGAACTGGGCGCGTTGCTCCCGTCGGCCGGCTGGCTTTCGGAGGAGACCGCCGACGATCCTTCGCGCCTTGGCAAAGGGCTGATCTGGCTGGTCGATCCGGTTGACGGCACACGCGACTTCCTGCGCGGCAGGCCCGGCTGGGCAGTCTCGGTCGCGCTGATCAGCTCGGGCCGCCCGCTCATCGGGATGCTCAGCGCTCCGGCGAGAGGCGAGGAATGGATCGCGGTTGCGGGGCAGGGTGCGCGGCGCAATGGCGAACCGCTCAGGGCCTCGGTGCGCGAGACATTTGCCGGAGCGCGGGTCCCGACCGATGCCTTGCCCAAGGAAGATCGCGATCTCGAGATCGTCTACAAGCCCAATTCCATCGCCCTGCGGATTGCCATGGTCGCCGCTGACGAGGCGGACCTCGTCGCGACCCTGCGCTGGGGCTTCGAATGGGATATCGGCGCGGCGGCCCTGATCGCGCGCGAGGCGGGCGCCGAGGTGACCGATGCCTTCGGAGGACCGCTCGCCTACAACAAGCGCGATCCGCGTGCCTTCGGCCTGCTGGCAAGCTCGCCGCAGATCCATCACGACGCGGTCGAGCGACTGGCTGATCGGGTCAGTCGGCTCTCGGCCATGAAAAAGGGCTGATCCGTCGCCGGACCAGCCCGTTAGTCATTTCAAGACAATGACCTTCGTGATTTGTCAGTTGCCTTGTGCAGCTTGTGCCTCACGAACATCCTGTTCGTCAAAGGGAATGATCTTGATTTCGACACGGCGATTGCGCGCCCGACCGTACTCGGTGTCGTTGTCGGCGATCGGCATGGTTTCGCCAAAGCCCTGCCACTTGATACGGGCCGACGAGACGCCTTGCGAAATCAGATAGTTGGCGACCGCCTGCGCGCGCTGTTCGGACAGGCGCTGGTTGAACGCGTCCGAACCGGTCGAATCGGTGTGGCCGTAAACGTCGATGATCGAGTTGGGATACTGGATCAGGCTGTCCGCGACCGAGTCCAGCGTCTGGCGGAAGGCCGGCTTGATGGTGTAGCTGCCGACATCGAAGGTCACGCCGTCGGGCAGGTTGACCAGGATCGCTTCGCCATTGTCGACTTCGGTGACATCGACGCCGGAACCAGCAGTCTGTTCCTTCAGTTCCTTGATCTGTTCGTCCATCTGATATCCGACGTAACCGCCGGCAGCCGCGCCGCCGACTGCGCCGATGATGCGTCCCGTCTTGCCGCCGATCGCGCCGCCCAGCAATCCGCCCAGCACAGCGCCGCCGACACCGCCGATGGCGGTCCGCGAGACCTTGCGCTCACCCGTATTCGGGTCGGTTACACAGGCAGTCGTGCCGATCAGCGAAAGAGCAGCGACACTCGACAGGATCATTTTCGATTTTTTCATGGGGCAGTCCCCTTCCTATTTGGTCGTCTTGCGACAGTTTGGGCACCCGGAGTTCTCCGAGACACCGGATAAAATGCCAACGAACATGAACCTCTCCTGTTCCGCAAACGAGTGAAACAGGACGTTACAATAGCTGGCGCGCGTCACGAATTGTGCTAGCGCATTGGGCGTGACACCCTTTCCCTGGACCGACCTCGTCATTATCGCCTGCCTGATCGTGCTCAATGGCGTCTTCGCCATGTCCGAGCTGGCGATCGTTTCGGCGAAGACTGCGCGCCTCAAGGCCGCGCGTGAGAAGGGCTCTGCGAGTGCCGGGACCGCGCTTGCGCTGGCCGCCGATCCGGGCAAGTTCCTCTCGACCGTCCAGATCGGCATTACTCTGATCGCGATCATTACCGGCGCGTTCTCGGGCGCGAGCCTTGAAGGGCCTGTGGGTGAGCGTCTTGCCGCGCTGGGCGTGCCAGCGGATGTCTCGGGCGAAGTCGCGTTCATCACCGTCATCGCCCTGACCACCTATTTCAGCGTGGTCGTGGGCGAACTGGTTCCCAAGCAGCTGGCGCTGAAGTCTGCGGTCCCGATTGCCATCGTCATGGCGCGTCCGATGGCGCTTCTGGCGACCATCGCCGCGCCGCTGGTATGGCTGCTCGACAGGTCCTCCGGCGTCCTCGTGCGCCTGTTCGGCCTGAGGCCGGGCGGGCAATCCTCCGTCACGGCAGAAGAACTGCACATGATCTTCGCCGAAGCGACCCGCTCGGGCGTGATCGAGGAAGATCAGCACCAGATCCTGACCGGCGTCGTCCGGCTTGCAGAGCGTCCCGTGCGCGAAATGATGACCCCGCGAACCGAGATCGACTGGATCGACATCAACGCGGACGAGAAGGCGATCCGCAAGGTTATCGAGCAAAGCCCGCATTCGCTGCTGCCGGTGGCCGATGGCTCGCCCGACACGATCGTGGGGGTGGTCAAGGTGAAGGAACTGCTCGCCGCATTCGTCGCCGGCGAGACTCCCGTGCTGTCCGAACTCACGAAGAAAGCCGAAGTCGTGCCCGACCAGCTCGACGCGATGGACGCGCTGCGCGTATTGCAGCAGTCCGACGTCGCCATGGCGATGGTGCATGACGAATATGGCCACCTCGACGGGATCGTGACGCCGGTGGACCTGCTCACCGCGCTGGTGGGCACTTTCGCCAGCGATCAGGACCAGGGCGATGCCCCGCAGATCGTCGAGCGCAAGGACGGCTCGATGCTCGTATCGGGCACCTATTCAGCCGATGCTCTCGCCGACCGCCTGAACCTCGAATATCCCGATGACCGGGAGTTCGGCACCGCGGCGGGCTACGCGCTTCACGTGTTCAAACGGCTGCCGACCGAAGGTGACAGCTTCACCGATCAGGGCTGGCAGTTCGAAGTGGTCGACATGGACCGCCGCCGCATCGACAAGTTGCTGG
Organism: Altererythrobacter xiamenensis; assembly: GCF_900177715.1. GTDB lineage: Bacteria > Pseudomonadota > Alphaproteobacteria > Sphingomonadales > Sphingomonadaceae > Erythrobacter > Erythrobacter xiamenensis. The sequence continues at coordinate 294,470 of NZ_FXWG01000002.1, forward strand.
TGAGCAAGGAAGGCTGATTTTTGTCTTCCGCAAGCGCATCCGCGCTCGCGATATCCTCGCACCTTCGGTGCTGCGGGCGGCCGATTGGCCTTGCGGGCCACTGGTCGTGGCCCGTCACATTGCTGGATATCTGAGGCGCACTTTACCGCCAGGTGCCAACCATGAGATGCGCGCAATTCGGCTGGGATGAACCCGCGGATGCGGGTTCACTCGAAAACTACCCTGAAATAACGACCTGTGCCGCCTGACCGTCACCCTCGGGTGCGGCGATGATGTCGCGGGTCACGCGGCCCTTGGCCACGGTGTTGGTCTCCGGATCGCCAATGGTCGAGCGGATGCCGACATCTGCTGCACCGGCGCGATCGAGCGCGCTCGTCTCGACACCCGAACGCGGTGCCGGACCGCCGAAGAGCGCTTCGAGCGCCTGCTCGGCCGCCGTGCCTTCGGTCGGGCGCGGGGCGCCGGGTGCGGGCGGGACGAGATTGAAATCGGGCGGCACCACCAACGGCGCCTGCCGCTGCACGGCAAACTCGTCGGGACGCTCGCGATTGAGGAAACCGCCGCCGCCGCAGCCGGCCAGCATGGCGCTCGTGGCGGTGATCAGGACGAGGCTCTTGAGGTTACGCATTATTCAGCTCTCCGCCGGCTGCTTCGCCGGCTCATGTGTTTCCGCGTCCTTTTCGCGCACGAAGAAGGAGCGGGCAAGGATAATCACGACGCCGATGGTGATAGCGGCATCGGCGACATTGAAAATGAGGAAGGGGCGGAAATCCCCGATATGGAAATCGGCATAGTCGATGACGTAGCTCAGCAAGTAGCGATCGCGGATGTTGCCGAGCGCTCCGCCAAGGATCATGCCGAGTCCGACTATGTCGGCGAGCGCCTTCTCCCGCATCATCCATACGAGCACGACCAGCGCGATGACCGCAGTCACGGCAACCAGCAGCCAGCGCATTTCCATGCTGGTCGCTTCGAACAACCCGAGCGATACGCCGCGGTTCTCGGTATAGCGCAAATCGAAGAACGGCAGCAGCTCGATCAGATAGACCTCGCGCAGCCGCAGCGGCTCGATCACCAGCCATTTGATGAACTGGTCGACGGCAAAGATTGCCGCCGCCACGACCAGCCCGATGATCCGGTTGCGGGTGAACAGGCCGCTCATGCCGCGCTGTCCAGCTGCTCGACCACGCTATCGCAGCGGTCGCACAGCGCGCCGTCTTCCTCGACTTCGGGAAGCAGGCGCCAGCACCGGCCGCATTTGTGGTGGGAGGACTTGGTCACGGTCACTTCGCCGCCTTGCCCACGCGTCACTGACGCGGTGATGAACAACTCGGCCAGCTGTTCGTCGCTGATGCCTTCGGGCACGGCGGCGGCGGGAACGGTCACGCTCGCTTCGTTGCTCGAGCGGATCACCTTGTCGCGGCGCAGCGGCTCGATCGCTTCGTTCACGCGCTCGCGCAGATCGCGCAGCGCATCCCACTTGGCGCGGTCTGCAGCGACCTGTGGCACGCTCGGCCATTCGAGCAGGTGGACGCTGCCTTGCTGCTCGCCATCTTCGGGATAGCGGGTCTGCCACACTTCCTCTGCCGTGAAGACCAGCACCGGCGCGGCATAGCGCACCAGTGCGTGGAACAGCAGGTCGAGCACGGTGCGATAGGAATTGCGCGTGTCGCTGTCCGGCCCGTCGCAATAGAGCGTGTCCTTGCGGATATCGAAGAAGAACGCCGAAAGGTCCTCGTTGCAGAAATCGACCAGCAGGCGCGTGTAGGCGTTGAAGTCGTATTCCTCGACCGCTGTGCGCAGCTTGCCGTCGAGTTCGGACAGCAGCGAGAGCACGTAAAGCTCCAGCTCCGGAATCTCGCCCGCATCGCCCATGTCGCCGACGAACCCGTCGAGCGCGCCGAGCAGATAGCGGAAGGTGTTGCGCAACCGGCGATACTGGTCGCCGACGCCTTTCAGGATTTCATCGCCGATGCGGTGATCTTCGGTGAAATCGACCGAGAGCGCCCACAGGCGGATGATGTCCGCGCCATATTGCTCCATGACCTTCAACGGATCGATCGTGTTGCCGAGCGACTTCGACATCTTGCGCCCGTCGCTCGCCATGGTGAAGCCGTGGGTGAGAATCTGGTTGAAGGGCGCGCGGCCGCGCGTGGCGCAGCTTTCGAGCAGGGAGGACTGGAACCAGCCGCGATGCTGATCGCTGCCTTCGAGATAGAGGTCGGCGGGCCAGTGCAATTCGGGCCAGCGGTCGCCTTCGAGCACCCAGGCATGGGTCGTGCCCGAATCGAACCACACGTCGAGAATGTCGGTGACCATCTCGTACTCGGCCGGATCGTGATCGGGTCCGAGGAACTCAGCTTTGCGTGCCTCGCTCCAGGCGTCCATGCCTTCTTCGCGCACCGCGGCGACGACTCGCGCGTTGACTTCGGCATCCTGCAGATAGGAGCCGTCGGGCCGCACGAACAGCGTGATCGGCACGCCCCAGGCGCGCTGGCGCGACAACACCCAGTCGGGACGCCCCTCGACCATCGCGCCGAGACGGTTGCGGCCTTTTTCCGGAATGAAACGCGTGTCGGCGATGGCCTGAACCGCGCGCTCGCGCAGCGTGGCACCGTCGCCGAGGTCCTTGTCCATCGGCACGAACCATTGCGCCGTGGCGCGGAAGATCACCTTGGCTTTCGAGCGCCAGCTGTGCGGATAGGAGTGCGCGTAGTCGGCTGAGGCGCTGAGCAACGCGCCCGCTTCGCGCAAGTCCGAACAGATCGGCCCGTCGGGAGCGTTGAACGGCTTGTTGATGACGCTGCGGCGGCGTTCCTTGCCCTCGTCGTCGAGGTCATCGGCACCGAGCCATGCCCAGTCGTCGCGATAGCGCCCGTCCGCCATGACCGCGAAGACCGGCTCGATGCCGTGCTGTTTGCAGAGCAGGAAGTCGTCCTCGCCGTGGTCGGGCGCCATGTGGACGAGGCCGGTGCCGCTGTCGGTGGTGACGAAATCGCCCTCAAGGAAAGGACGCGGTTTGGCGTAGAACCCGCCAAGATGGTGCATCGGGTGGCGGACTTTGGTTCCGGCAAGGTCTGAGCCTTTGATGCTCATGATTTCATGCGGGACGAGCAGGTTTTCGTCCGCCTCGTCCGATGCCGCCTCGACCTTGTCGTGAACCAGCACGCGCATGCGGGCGACCACGCTTTCGAGCAGAGGTTTTGCGACCAACATTCTGCGCCCGAGCTGCGAGCGAGTGCCCGGCTCGGCGCTGGGATGCGATCCGGCGCCGTAGCCTTCCGGCTCGGCATCGAGAGCGACAAGCACGTAATCGATGTCCGGCCCATAGGCCAAAGCCTGGTTCACCGGGATCGTCCACGGTGTCGTCGTCCAGATCACTGCTTGAGCGCCGACCAGTTCCTCGATCGGCGATTCCACGATCTCGAAGGCCACGTCGATCTGCGGCGAATCCGTCAGGTCCTCATATTCGACCTCGGCTTCGGCCAGAGCGGTCTGTTCGACCGGGCTCCACATCACAGGCTTCGACCCGCGATAGAGATTGCCCGCCTCGGCCAGCTTCATCAGCTCGGCGACGATGACCGCCTCGCTTTCCTTCTGCATGGTCAGATAGGGATTGTCCCAATCGGCCATGATGCCGAGGCGCTTCAGCTGTTCGCGCTGCACATCGACCCAGTGCTGCGCGAAGGCCCGGCATTCGTTGCGGAAGGCAAAGACCTCTTCCTCGTTCCGCTCGGGACCGGTGAGGACGGGCTTTTCCTTCTTCTTCTTGCGGTACTGCTCTTCGACCTTCCATTCGATCGGCAGGCCGTGGCAGTCCCAGCCGGGCACATAGGGCGAATCCTTGCCGAGCAGGTTCTGCGTGCGGCAGACCATGTCCTTCAGCGTGTGGTTGAGCGCGTGCCCGATGTGCATGTCGCCATTGGCGTAGGGCGGCCCGTCGTGGAAGATGAACTTCTCGCGCCCCTTGCGGCTTTCGCGCAGCTTTTCATACAGGCCGATCTCGGCCCAGCGCGCGGCAATGCCGGGCTCCTTCTGAGGAAGGCCGGCCTTCATCGGGAAATCCGTCTTCGGCAGGAAGACCGTGTCCCGGTAGTCTCTCTGGTTGTCGCGCTTTTCAGACATAGGGGAGCGCCGTTAGAACATCCCTCGCGCGCGGGGAACCCTTATTGCGCGTCGCGCCGCCGTTCGAGCGCCGCCTGGGCGGCGTCGATCTCCGCCTGACTGCGGTCATCGAAGCGGGTGATCAGCGCGGGCACGATGGTGAAGGCGTCCTCCACCCAGACATAGCCATTGAAAGTGGACGGGATCTCGCCCAGCTGTTCGGGCAGCGTCAGCCCGCGCGGCGCATTGTCGCCGAGCGGACCCACCACGATCACCTTGCCGCCATATTCCTCCATCCGCGCGATCAGGCGATTGGGCCAGCCCCAGAAGGCGAACTGGCGATTGAGCGGGACGATCATGGTTTCGCCGCGGCAGCTTTCGGGCAGATAGCTGCTCCAGCCCAGCGCGATATAGTCGCGGCTGCAGGCCTCGGCCCCCTGCATGCTCCATGACCATGCCTCGGGGTAGAGCTCGCGGATGCGGGCAATCGGTGCCTCGTGACCATAGAACGCGTCCCCTGCGGCGACGGGATCGCGGCCCGCCGCTTTCAGTTTCGCGGCCAGCAGATCCGCCTCGCGCGCGTCCTTCGACTTGAAGTTGATCATCATCCGCCCGCGCCGGGGCAGGGCGCTGGCTACGTCCTCGATAGTCGGCATCGCGCCCACGAACTCGCCGCGGAAGGGGAAGGTCTTGCCGCCATCGGCGGTGTAGCCATAGCCCACGTCGAGCGCCTTGAGCTCTTCAAGTGTCGCCTCGCGCACCGGCCCCGTTCCGTCCGTGCGGCAATCGAGCGTCCAGTCATGGAAGACGACCAGTTCGTCATCCGCTGTCGGGGCGATATCGACCTCGACCATCCATGCACCCAGTTTCTGCGCGCGCAGAATGCCGGGGAGCGTGTTTTCGAGATAGTCGTGATAGGGCGGGTCGATGCGGTCGGCGGTGCAGGTGTCGCGCTCAAGCCCCGTGCGATCGTACAGCTGGTAAAGGCCGCGATGCGCGATCACCTTGGGACCACCCGCAGGTTCGGGCGCAAGCCAGCTGGCGTTGACCAGCGTGAGGATCAGGAAAACCAGCGCCAAAGCGAAGGCACCGCGCCGCAGCCATGTTCTCATGCGAGCAGCCTGCGGGCCTTCTCGCAATCCTTATCCATCTGCTCGATCAGCGCGTCGAGACCGTCGAACTTCGCTTCGGGACGGAGGAAATGGTGGAAGGCCACCTCGATTTCCTGCCCGTAAAGGTCGCCGGAAAAATCGAAGAAATAGGGTTCGAGCAGTTCCTTGGGCGGTTCGAACTGCGGCCGCACGCCGATATTGGCCGCGCCCTGCAATTCCTGCCCCGTGCTGAGAATCCGGCCTGTCACGGCATACACCCCGTATTTGGGGCGCAGATACTTGTCGATCGCGAGGTTGGCGGTGGGATAGCCGATGGTGCGCCCGCGCTTGTCGCCATGTTCGACGATGCCGCGAATGGCGAAGGGCCGGGTGAGCAGTTCGGCGGCCAGTTCCGGCTTGCCCTCTCGCAGCGCCTCGCGGATGCGACTGGAGGAGACGACCGCCTCGCCATCCGAGACCGCTTCGACGACGCGCGACTGCAACCCGTGTTCGCCGCCCAGCGTGCGCAGCAGATCGACATTGCCCTTCGCACCCTTGCCGAAAGTGAAGTCCGCGCCGGTCACCACGCCATGCGCTCCGAAACGCTTCACGAGGATTTCGGTGATGAAGTCTTCCGCACTGGTGCCTGCCAGTTCGCCGTCGAAGTGGAACACCAGCATCGCGGTCGCGCCCGCCGCGAGGTAAAGTTCCTGCCGTTGTTCGAGCGTCGTCAGGCGGAAGGGCGGGACATCGGGCTTGAAAAAACGCACCGGGTGCGGATCGAAAGTGGCGATGATCGAAGGGCGGCCCTCCGCATGCGCCCAGTCGATTGCTTCGCCCGCGACCGCCTGGTGCCCCTTGTGGAACCCGTCGAAATTGCCGAGCGCGATGACCGCCCCGCGCAGCGCCTCGGGCACCTCGTCGCGATGATCGAGCCAGCGCATCAGACAGCGACCTCGCAGCGGGTGTAGGTGACGAAGCTGTAGGCCGGTCTGTCGCCTTTTGCGGGGTGTTCCTCGCGTGCGGCGACTTCCCATTCGGCGCCGAGCTCCGGCATGAAGGTGTCGCCGTCAAACTCTGCATGGACCTCGGTCAGCTCCACGCGTTCGGCACGGTCGAGGAAAACGTCATAGATCGCCGCGCCGCCGACCACCGCGATTTGCGTATCCGGATCGTCGCGCCGGGCGAGAGCGATCGCTTCCGGCACCGAACGGACGACTTCGGCCCCGGTGCTGTCCCAGCGTTCGCGGCGCGTCAGCACGATATGGCGGCGACCGGGGAGAAGGCCGGGAAGGCTCTCGAAGGTCTTGCGACCCATGATCATCGGCAGGCCCTCGCCTTCGGGTCCCATCGTCATGGCCTTGAAATGCTTGAGATCGGCGGGAAGGTGCCAGGGGAGCTGGCCGTTCTTGCCGATCGCGCCATTGGCGGCGCGCGCATAGATGAGGAACAGGCCTTTTTCGGGCATCAGGCGCTCGCCTGGCCGACGCGCGTCCAGTGACCCATCTTGCGGCCCTCGCGCGCTTCGGACTTGCCGTAAAGGTGGAGGTGCGCCTCGCCATCATCAGCGAGCTTTTCATGCGCGGTAAGCGCTTCTGCGCCGACGATGTTGCGCATCTCGATGCTGGCGAAGCGCGTGGTGGTATCGCCCAGTGGCAGGCCGCAGACGGCGCGGATATGATTCTCGAACTGGCTCGTGGCTGCCCCTTCGATCGTCCAGTGACCCGAATTGTGGACGCGCGGAGCCATCTCGTTGAACACCGGCCCCTTGGCCGTGGCGAAGAACTCCAGCGTCAGAACGCCGACGTAGTTGAGCGCTTCGGCAACCTTTTTCGCGAGGCCGCGCGCTTCCTCGACCTGCTCGCCTACGATGGCGGGTGCAGGGAGGGTGGAGGTGGAGAGCATGCCTGCGTGATGTACGTTATGGGTCGAATCCCAGAACCGCACTTCGCCGTCTTTCGCGCGCACGAGAATGACCGAAAACTCGGCCTCGAAATCGACGAAACCTTCGTAGACGCAGGAGCGCCCGGGGAAGCGGACGCTGTCCACATCGCGGTCGGTCGCGACGCGCCACTGCCCCTTGCCGTCATAGCCTTCGCGGCAGGTCTTGAGGATGCCGGGAGCGCCGATCCGCCCTGCGGCATCGCGATACTCCGCGTCCGAATCGACCGAGGCATAGGGCGCAGGCGTGCCGCCCAATCCTTCGACGAAACGCTTTTCCTTGAGCCGGTCCTGCGCCACTTCGAGCGCGCGCGGGTGGGGCGCGAGCATCTGCGGCGGGATCATCTCGACCGCTGAAACCGGAACGTTCTCGAACTCCCAGGTCACGACGTCGCACTTGCTGGCAAAGGCGGCCAACGCCGGCTTGTCGCCCCAGCCATTGGCGAAGAAATCATGGCACACGTCCTCGGCGACAGTGTCACCCTCGGGCGCGTAGCCGATCACCTTGTAGCCCAGCTGTGCGGCGGACATGGCCATCATGCGGCCGAGCTGGCCGCCGCCGAGGATGCCGATAGTCGAGCCCGGCTTGATCACACTGTCTTGCGCCATCAGTCGGTCGGACGCTCCGCCACGGCAGCGCTGCGCGCCGCGCGCCAGTCCTGCAGGCGTTCGGACAGGTCCTCGTCATGCAGCGCGAGGATGGCCGCCGCCATGAGCCCCGCATTGGTCGCGCCAGCCTCGCCGATGGCGAGCGTGCCGACGGGAACGCCGGCGGGCATCTGCACGATCGAGAGCAGGCTGTCCTGACCGCTCAGCGCCTTGGACTTTACCGGCACGCCAAGCACCGGGAGGTGGGTCATCGCCGCGATCATGCCGGGAAGATGCGCTGCACCGCCGGCGCCCGCGATGATGACGTCGAAGCCTTCGCCCTCCGCACCTTTGGCAAAGGCGCTCATGCGGTCGGGCGTACGATGGGCGGAAACGATCCGCGCCTCATGCTCGACCTCGAGCTCTTCGAGCACCTTCGCGGCACATTTCATGGTCGGCCAGTCGGACTGGCTTCCCATCACGATGGCTACCTTTGACCCCATCCTCTGATCCCTTTCAGCCCTGCTCAGCTGTCCTTGAGGTAATAGCGTTCACCCGGGCGCATACCATCGTCGAAATCATAGATGATCGGCTGGCCGGTGGGAATCTCGAGCCCCGTGATGTCGTCATCCGAGATCTGCGAGAGGTGCTTGACCAGCGCGCGCAAGGAATTGCCATGGGCGGAGATGATCACCGTCTCGCCGCTCGCCAGCACGGGCAGGATGTCGCTTTCCCAATAGGGCAGCACCCGCTCGATCGTGAGCTTGAGACTCTCGGTGGTCGGAATGTCGATCCCGGCATAGCGCGGATCGGAGCTGAGATCGTATTTGCTGCCTGCTTCCATTTCGGGCGGCGGCACGTCGAAACTGCGGCGCCAGATATGGACCTGCTCGTCGCCATGCTTCTCGCGGGTTTCCTGCTTGTCGAGGCCGGTGAGCCCGCCATAGTGCCGTTCGTTGAGCCGCCAGTCCTTGGTCTCCGGGATCCAGAGGCGGTTGCACTGGTGCAGCGCGAGATGAAGCGTGCGAATGGCGCGGGTCTGGAAGGAGGTGAAGGCGCGTGTCGGCTCGACGCCCTTGTCCTTCATCAGGGCGCCCGCCGCCATGGCTTCCTCGACGCCGCGCTCGGTCAGGTCGACGTCCCACCAGCCGGTGAAGCGGTTTTCGAGGTTCCACTGGCTCTGGCCGTGGCGAACGAGGATCAGTTTAGGCATTATATCTCCGTGGAGGCGCGCTTAGCCCCATCAAGATTTCCTTCGCCCTAGCTACTGCCTTTCGGCTTGGAAACCCCGCTTTCGCCCGATTCGCCGCCTATCTGGCGGCTTTGCGCCTTGCGGCGACGCAGGTTCTCGCGCAATTTTGCAGCGAGGCGTTCTTCACGCGACATTTTGTTGCTGCTGTCTTCACTCATGCGAAACGCCTTGCCGTTATTGGCTTTCGTTCTCAAGTGTCGCTTGACATTGAGAGCGTGTCTGACAATAGGCGCGCCACTTGAACAGGCGCCGCGGTAGCTCAGTGGTAGAGCGCACCCTTGGTAAGGGTGAGGTCGAGAGTTCAATTCTCTCTCGTGGCACCATTTTTTCTGATCGCGCTACCGCTTCGCTAGTTGAGCGCGACCAGAACCTCCCAACACTTTTGACGATTACCGGCTGCCGGACGCTCCGCTAGACCCGCCTCACGCAATTCACGTGGAGGTAAGCGGTTATGGATCTCGGTCTCAAGGGCAAGAAAGTCATCATGAACGGCGGTGCGCACGGGCTGGGCCTGGCATCGCTCAAGCTGTTCGCTGCGGAAGGGGCCGATGTCGCCTTCTTCAGCCGCAAGGAAGACAAGATCGAAGCCGCCAAGGCCGAGATCGAAGCGGCTGGTGACGGCAAGGTCTTCGCCGAGGTCTTCGACATGGCTGCAGGCGGTGATGCCTACAAGGCGTGGCTGGAGAAAGCCGCGGGCGAACTTGGCGGCTGCGACATCTTCATTCACACGGCGAGCTCTTCGGGAACCGGGGGTACAGGCGACTGGCAGAACGGTCTCGACATGGACATCATGGGCGCGGTCAACGGCGTTGAGGCGCTGACGCCCCATCTCGAAAAGTCGGATAGCGGATCGATCGTCTTCATGAGCTCGACCGCTGCGCTCGAGACCTTCATCGCGCCGCAAGCCTTTAACGCGCTCAAGGCAGCGCTCATCACCTATGGCTCGCAGCTGAGCCAGGCGCTCGCCGGACAGGGTATCCGCGTAAACTGCGTCAGCCCGGGCGCGATCTACTATCCCGGCGGCAACTGGGAAGTGATCGAAGGTGCCATGCCCGAGCTGTTCAACGCGACGCTCGCCAAGATGCCGATGGGCCGTTTCGGCAATGACGAGGAAGTGGCCAAGGCAATCGTCTTCGTCGCCAGCCCCGCTGTCCCCTACATGACGGGCGCGAACCTCGTGGTCGACGGCGGCTTCACGCAACGCGTCCAATTCTAAGCAAGACTGAGCCGAGAAAGGGTCCCCCGATGGCTGACATCGCCGAAGAGATCGACCGCGACAAGCTGCTCGATATTTACACCCGCACCATGAAGGTGAATCGCACTGACGAGAAGTTCCGCGAGCTTCTGATGCAGGGCAAGGTTGCCGTCATGTATTACTGCGTGCGCGGACAGGAACTCGTTTCCGCCGCCGCCATGGCCGCACTCGAAGACGATGATTACGTCGTCTGCACCTATCGCGGACAGGGCGAGCAGACCGCCAAGGGTATCCCGATCGAAAAGTGGTGGGGCGAATGCCTCGGCAAGGCGACCGGAACCTGCAAGGGCAAAGGCGGCACCATGCACATCACCGATCCCGATACCGGCATCATGGTGACCACCGGTGTTGTCGGCAGCGGGCTTCCGATCGCCAATGGCCTCGCCATGGCGAGCCAGAATAATGGCGACGGTCGCGTGACGCTGGTGAGCTTCGGCGACGGGGCGGCCAATATCGGTGGCTTCCACGAGGCAATGAACATGGCTCAGCTTTACAAGCTGCCGGTCGTCTTCCTCTGCCAGAACAATCGCTACGGCGAACACACGGCTTATGCCGACCACACCGATACGAAGCAGATGAGTGATCGCGCAGCAGGCTACGGCATGAAAGGCGTCACGGTCGACGGAAACGACGTCAACGCCGTCTACCCGGCGGTGAAGGAAGCGGTGGACCGCGCTCGCGCCGGCGAAGGGCCGACCCTGGTCGAGGCCATGTGCTACCGCATGATGGGACACTTCTTCGGCTCGGACTTCTCCTACATGCCCAAGGAGCACATCGCCGAAATGCAGGCGGAAGATCCGCTGCCCAAACTGCGCAAGGTGATGCTCGAACGCCAGTTCACCGAAGAGGAACTGGACAAGATCGTGGCCGATATCGATGCGGAGATCGACGCGGCAGTGCAGAATGCGCTCGATGCGCCGCTGCCCGATACCGACGAGATTTACAAAGACGTGCTCGAGGAGACTGCCTGATGGCCGAGATTACCATGACCCAGGCTCTGAACCTCGCGATCGACGAGGCGATGGCCGAAGATGACGGCGTGTTCTGCCTTGGCGAGGATGTCGCCGCGAAGCAGGGCGGCGGCGTGTTCAAGGTCACGTCCGGCCTGACCGAGAAATATGGTGAGAACCGCATCCGCGCGACGCCCATCTCGGAAACCGCGATCGTCGGTGCGGCGGTTGGCGCTGCGCTCGCCGGGCAACGTCCGATTGCCGAGATCATGCTTATGAACTTCGTCGGCGTGTGCATGGACCAGATCGTCAACCACGCGGCCAAGCTGCGTTTCATGTCGGGTGGCCAGACGCCGTGCCCGCTCGTGATCCGCACCACGACCGGTGTCGGTGTCGGCTTCGGCGGTCAGCACTCCGACATGCTCGAGGCGTGGTTCGCCCATGTCGCCGGCCTGCACGTTGTGACGCCATCCAACGCTGCCGATGCGCGCGGCCTCATGCGCGCCAGCATCGATGCCAACGATCCGGTGATCTTCATCGAGAACATCCTGTGTTACGGCCTTACCTCGGAAGACCCAGGCCCGGGCTACCGCGTGCCGCTGGGCAAGGCGGCAGTGGCGAAAGAGGGTAGCGATCTGTCGATCATCACCTATGGCCGCACCGTGCTCGACGCTCTCGAAGTGGCGGGCGAGATGGAGAAGGAAGGCGTTTCGGTGGAGGTCATCGATCTCAGAACCATCGCGCCTTACGACGAGGAAACCGTGCTGGCTTCGGTCCGTAAGACCGGTCGCGCGCTGACCCTGCACGAGGCAGTTCGCCCGTTCGGCACCGGCGCGGAAATCGCCGCGAATATCCAGGAGAAATGCTGGGACGATCTCAAGGGTCCGGTGCGCCGGATCGGCGGCACTTTCTCCGCCGTCCCCTTCGCCTCGCATCTCGAGCAGGCGTGGATCCCCACCAAGGGAGAGATCGTCGAGCAGATCAAGGCATCGGTAGGAAAGGACTGAACGGGTGGCTGAAGAAATACGCATCCCCAAGCTCGGCATGAGCGCAACCGAAGTTGTTCTCTCCGAGTGGATGTTCGGTGACGGCGAACAGGTCACCAAGGGCGAGATCATCTACACCGCCGAAACCGACAAGACGACCGTGGAGATCGAGGCACAGGCCTCGGGAACCATCCGGCCGACCGGCGAGGAAGGGATGAAGTACAAGGTCGGCGATCTTATCGGTACGATCGAATAGGGGCTTCGATGAAAGCGAAGTCAGGGATCGAGCTATTGGGCCACGATAAATCTCTGCGTGAAATGCTCTCTGCCGTCTACGCAGCGGCAGGTGCGCGCGACTGGGATACGGTCGCCTCGCTGCTCCATCCCGATTTCGTGCTTTACGAGGCGAAGGGCCTGCCCTTCGGCGGCGAATGGCGCGGCAAGGACGCGCTCCAGCGCTGCGCGGCGGCGATGTACGGCACCTGGGCCGAGGCAAAGGTCGACATCCATGACATCACCGGCGGGGATCATTGGGCGGTGGTGGTGCTGACGCTGACCATGACGCCGAAGGATGGGGGTGAGACTTTTCAGCAGACCGTGTGCGAGGCGGGCAACTTCGAGGACGGCCTGCTGAAAGAGCTGCGCATCCACTATTTCGATGCCGCCGAAGTGACGGAAAAGGCCTGACACCATGACCATCGAGAAAGTCTGTGTGCTTGGAGCCCCTGCCGATCAGGGGCAGCCGCTCGTGGAGGAACTGCTGCGCGAAGGCTTTTCGGTGACCGCGGGCGTCCGCCGCGAAAATGCGATGGCCGACACGCCGTGGCCCGACCTGCCGACGGTGCATGCCGATATTACCGACGCGGGCGCGATGGCGAAGGCGTTCGAAGGACAGGATGCGGCGGCCTTCCACCTGCCGTTCGAGTTCGACCGCGAGAAAGCCGCGCATTTCGGCCGGTCCATTGCCGAAGGTGCGAAGCGTGCGGGCCTCAAGAAGATCGTCTTCAACACCGCCTGTTTCGTCGCCGATCACGATCTCGATCTTTCGGCGCATGATGGCCGGCGCGATATCGAGCGCGCGCTGGAAGAGACGGGCATTCCGTGCGTCTTCATCGAGCCGACCGTCTTCATGGACAATCAGTACCGGATCTGGACTCGCCCCCTGATCATGCGGGACGGCATTTTCGCCTATCCCGCCGGGCCGACGCTCAGGATCAGCTGGGTGTGCCTGGAGGATGTGGCGCAGGCGATGCGCCGCGCGCTCCAGACGAGTGCGGCGGACGGGCAGCATGTCCCGCTCGGTGGGCCCGAGGCGCTGGTCGGCGATGAAGTTGCGGCAAACCTGACCGAAGCGATCGGCAGACCGGTGCGCTTCCAGAGCCTCGCGCCGGAGGAGTTCGCTGCACGGATGAGCGAGCTCGTCACCGGGTCGCGCGAGGTCCAGCCGCTCAGCATCTATGACGGCATGGCCAGGTTCTACGCCTGGTACAACGCGCAGCCCGAATCGCCGCTAGTGGTCGATCCCGGGCACGCGCGGGACTTGCTCGGGATGCAGCACACGTCCCATCTCGATTGGGCGAAGTCGAAAGACTGGTCTGCCGGCCTACCCGGCTGAGGCGGGACTTATCCGCGCGCGTCGAGCCACGCCCGGCTGGTCCGGTAAACTTCCGCAGCGCGCTCCTTGAGGTCGGGAAAGGCCTCGCGCAGAGCAGCAGACCGCTCCTCAACCGCCAATGGCAAGTCATTGGGCAGGGCATCCATCATCGCCCCTAGCGGCAGCCCACCCTGACCCAGCGGCATGCGGCGATTGATCGCATCGTCGATCACCGCGTCGGCATCGCCCAGATCAGGTGCATCTGCGGGCGCATCGCATGGCTGGCAATAGCTGAGCCAATCACGCGGGATTACGGCAAGGTCCTCCGCTGTCCCACCGGAGCGCGCCCAGTGCAGCGTATCGACCAGCAGCGCCTTGGCATCGCCATCGACCTGTTCAACTATCGCCGACGCTGCGTGGATCGTCTTGACCTCGGTAAACACCCCGAACTCGAGATTGACCCGCACTCCGGTTCCCTTGGCCCGATCGACCAACAGCTGGAGCTTTGCAGCGGTGGCAGCGGAATCGGGGTCGGAAGACACGCACAGCAGGTTGCGCGCGCCCAGTTCGGCAGCGATTTCGACCAGTTCGGTGAGCCACGGGTCGGGCGGGCCGGGCATGATCCAGGCCACTTCGAGATCGAGCAGGGGGAGGCCAGCATCGCGCGCCTGCTGACGGATTGCTCGTGTGGTTGCCGGGGTCCAGCTGTCACGCTCGGCCCACATCCCGCCAAAATCGAATTGCGCCGCGGCGGCCGCCTCAACCAGTTGGGCAGGGCTTGCTTCGGGCATGATCCCCGCCGCCATCGACAGGAGCCTGCGCGTCACAGGGTCTGGCCGTCATCCAGCACGAAATCGGTTCCGGTCACGAATTCGGCTGCATCCGAACACAGGAAGAGCAGCGGCGCATCCAGTCCTTCTTCGTCCATCAATCGCCGCTTGGGAAAGCGCGCTATCTGCTTCTTGCCTGGCTCGGTCTCGAACCAGTCTTGGTTGATGGCAGTGCGAATATAGCCGGGCGAAATCGTGTTCACGCAGATGCCATGCCGCGCCCATTCGCGCGCCATGCTGCGCGCGGCCTGTTTCACACCCGCCTTGCTCGCCGAATAGGCGACGAGACCGGGCGAAGGCTCGAACGCGGTAATCGAAGCGATCAGCACGATGCGCCCCTTGGTCGTCCCTGCCGCAATCATGCGTTTCGCGCCTTCGCGAGCGGTCAGGATCGCACCCTTGAGATTGATCGCGAGCGTCCGCTCGATTTCGTCCTCGGGCATGTCGGCGATCATGCCTGCGCCGTCGACCCCGGCATTGGCGATGACCGTATCGATCGTCCCGAATGCCTCTTCGGCGGCATCGAAGCCTGCAATAATGTCCGCCTCGCTCGCCACGTCCATCTGCACCGCGCGGGCACGCTCGCCGATTTCGCCGGCGAGCGCCTCGAGACGGTCGGCGCGCCTTGCACCCAGTGCGACATTGGCGCCGCTTTCGGCCAGGATCCGACCGAAACGCGCACCAAGCCCGGACGATGCGCCGGTAATGAGTGCATTGCGCCCACCGAGGTCAAACCCGAATTGGCTCATGCGGTCTTGGGCAGTTCACCGTTGATGTATTTCATCAGCGTCGTCTGGAAGTGACGAACACGGCTGTCCTGATAGGCACCCAGTTCCATCTCTCCATCCTTCATCGCCTTCATGCCTGTTTGGACATGCGGGAGATTGGCCATGTCCTGATCGAACACGCCAGCAAGTTGCGGACCCATGATGTCCGCCGCCCAGGCGAAGGGCTCGTCATCGGGAATATAGGTCCGCTCGACCGAGCGCGGCCGCTCCTCGCCCTTGGGCGTCGGGAACAGCAGGCGGATCTCCATGATGCACCAGTCGGGCGTGTCGCCCGGCAGCCAGCGATAGACCAGCGTCGGAAGGAAGCCGATCCACGGAGAGAAGTTCGGGAAGATATTGTAAGTGAAATTGTCGAGGATCTCGGCGTCCGAGGCATCCGAGTAATCGTAGCCATATTGCTCGGTGAAGCCCTTGCGGCCCGCTTCTGCCAGCACCTTGCGCGCGGCGAGCTGATCTTCCGGATCGAACTCGTCCGTGCCGGCGCCCGCGGCAAAGCGGCGGTTGGTGCTTGCGTCGGCACCGCCCGAAAACTCGTTCATCTTCTCGAGAACGTAGTTCTGGTCCTTGCCATAGAGGTGCGGACTGAGGACGCCCGAAGGGGTGATCGCCCGGTTGAAGTGATCGCCGATGTGATCGTAGCGCGAGTTCGCATCGCCGAGGAACGGCAGCAGTTGCGGGTGCGTGGTAACCGAGTGCCAGGCTTCCATGAACGCCTCGGCAGTCGCTTTCCAGTTGGCGGGGATCTTCTTCGCCACCCACATGCCGGTGTAGCGATTCTCGAAATCATAGCGTTCGTAATGGTCGGCAGCCGGGCCAAGCCAGGTCTTGAAGTCCGGCAGATCATGATTCTCGGTGATCATGACGAAGCCCTGCCACAGCTCCACCCGGGCTTCCGGAAGGTCGATATCCTTGCCTTCGAGATGCTTGAAATCCCATTCGCACGGGATTTCCTTCAATGACCCGTCCGTTTTCCATGTGAACCCGTGGAAGGGGCAGCGGAACTGGGTGGAATTGCCGCTCTTCGTACGCAGTTTGCGACCGCGATGGAGGCAGGCGTTGTAGAAGGCCCGCACGCTTCCGTCGCGCTGGCGGGTGACGAGGAAGCTCTTGTCGTTGATCTCGAATACGACGACATCGCCCGCATCGGGCAGTTCGTCTTCGCGCGCGGCGAAGAGCCAGACGTTGGGCCACATCTTCTCGCGTTCGAGCTGCGCGAACTCTTCGCTGATATAGGGTTCTACCGGCAGAGGATCGTTGGGCATGTCTGCCACGGTTTCCTCGAACAAATAGTCGGGCGGAGTGCGCGTGTCGCCCTTCAGCATTTCCGTGTAGTCCATGCCCGGGCAGCGATCTTCGCGTGCGATGTTCTTGATTTCGTTCATGGCGACCAGCCCCTCCTCTTGGGCTTCTCCTCGCAATTTACGCAGTGTCGATTTACGCTTTTATCGCACAACTGTCTTCCATCTGATCCTATCGGATTGAAGAGGAGACCGGGACATGGCGAAAGCAGGCGGATTGGCAGGACTGGGCGAAGTGATGCAGCTAGCCTTCGTGCCGGACGATTTCGACGCGGCGATCAGCTACTGGACCGAGGTAATGGGGGTGGGCCCGTTCTTCCTGATAGAGAACATTCATCTCGACGGAATGAAGTACAAGGGCCAGGCCACCGAGGCGACATTCACGCTGGCGCTCGCCTATTGGGGCGATATCCAGATTGAGCTGATCCGGCCCGAGAATGACGCGCCCTCCATCTACTCCGACGATTATGCCGCGACCGAGGGCGTCCATCATGTCTGCATACTGACAGACGACATCGCTGACGCTCGCAAGACGTGCGAGGCGCAGGGCGCGGAGGTCGTGATCGAAGGCAAGTTCGGCGCGAGCGAGGTGATCTATGTCGATCCCGGCAGGGGTACCGGGCACCTCGTCGAAATCCTGCAGCAGGACAATGACGGCCCCGACCTCTTCGCCATGATCAAGCAGGCTGGCGAGAATTGGGACGGCAGCGAGCCCGTGAGAACGCTCGGTTAGTCACAGGAGCGCGCATGGCCTGCAAGACCGTAGGCCGTCCGGTCGGGCTTGCGGCCCGGCGAGCCGATGCTTCAATAGCTTCGTAGAGCCCGCCGGCGACGCGCGAAACTAGCTATTCGCGCCCAGGTAACCCAGCTGCCCGGCCTTGAAAATCGTCTGCGCACGATTGACCGAATCGAGTTTCTCGCCCGCCCGGTGAATGTGATAGCGGATCGTGGCGTGCGACCGTTCGAGGATCATGCTGATCTCCTTGTCGGTCTTTCCGATCGCTGCCCAACGCAGACATTCGACCTCGCGCTTCGACAGGACGCAATCCGAAGGGATGCGCCGCGTGGTGCGGATCGCCTGCACGTAGCCTGCGATGAAGCGTCGCGTGATCTGCGAGAACAGCGAGCCGAACAGTTCGAACTCCTGGCTCAAATCATCCTTCTCGCGATCGAGGCTGATGAAGCTGTTCGCCGAAATCTGGCCGAAGGGCAGATGCACGGGGATCACGATCGCGGCCTTGCACAGGGAACGCTTCTCGAAATCGGAAAGATCGATTTCCTCGAGATAGGAATTGCGCCAGCGCATGTGGAATCCCTGCTGGTTGATCCAGAAGGGTTCGCTTTCATAGCGGCATGCTCTGGGCAGGGGAGAACTGAGGGCGAGCCGATGATCTTCCCACCAACGCTCTCCGTCGGCGATCCAGCCGAAAATGTCTGCGTTCAGAACCGTGCCATCGCTGTCGAGCATCGTTTCCTTCGACGAAATATCGTCGCAAACGGAAACCTGCATGCCGCGCTCTTCAGCGATTCGGGCAAGCGCAACAGCGGCATCGTGAATATCCTCGGACGAGCGGATGGTCACCGCTTCGAGCATCTCGTCGAGACTTTCGCGCCCACGGGGGTTGTGCAAATCAACGACATTCGTGGCCATAGCCCAATGTCCTTTCCTCTCTCCGTCAGGCGCCGATACACCCACAGTGCGGCAACCTGCCTCTTCATTTCTTCAGGCGCTCTTCACGGCCCCGTTCTCTAGAGTAAAGCCTATCAGACATGAGGAGGCAAGGCGAGTCATGACATGGCGCGGTGAGAATTTCGGGTTTGCGCTCAAGGCGTTGTCGCAGGCAATCGAACCTGAAAGGCCCGCTTTGATCCACGGCGACAGGATCGTGACCTGGGCCGAACTCGATTCGCTTACCGACTCCATCGCTGCCGGGCTTGCCGCGCTAGGTTTGAAGCCCGGCGACGTTGCCGGGCAGATGCTGCGCAATACGCCCGATTACATGCTCGCCTATTTCGGCTGCGCGAAAGCGGGCGTGACCCCGGTCAATGTGAATTACCATTACAAGGACCGCGAGCTTGCCGACATTTTCGAGCGATTCGGATTGAAGGCACTCTTCGTTGAAAGCGATTTTGCCGCCAGCGCCCAGGCGGCCATGCCGGACGATGCCTTGCCGGTGATCGACGTCGGCGCCGATCAAGGCACCTGGCAGGACCTCCTCGGGACGCAGCCACCCGCCGGCTTTGCAGTCCATGATGACCGCCAGGCGCTCTTCTTCACCGCTACCGGCGGCACCACCGGCATGCCGAAGGCGGTAATGTGGCCTTTCGAAGAAGCATGGCAGGCGTTCGGCATCTCGGTCTGGCAGCGCGGGATGGGCGAGCCGCCCTTCGTTGCGACTTCGATGGAAGACCATGCCGCAGAGGCGGGTCGGATCACGCCGGATCATCCCGCATCCAGCGCGCCCACGCTCTTGCTCAGCCCGCTGATGCATGGCGCAGGGCAGTTCTCGGCCGTGATTCAATTGCTCAAGGGCGGAACGCTGGCGATGCTTCCGGCCGAACGCTTCGACGCGGACCTTGCGATCGACGAGGTCGGTCGGCTGGGCGCGAAGAACCTGTTCATCGTCGGCGACGCCTTTGCCCTTCCGCTGGCCGATGCCCTCGACAAGCGATCCGATGGCAGCGAGGCCATCGCCAGCCTGCGCATGATCGGCTCGTCCGGTGCGATCTTCTCCGAAAGCAACAAGAAGCGACTCATCGCGCACAATCCGAACCTCGTCATTTTCGATGCGCTCGGATCGAGCGAGAGTTCGGGCACTGCGGTGGTCATTACGACCGCAGCGGGGTCGAGCGGCGGCGGCAAGTTCCAGGCTCTGCCGGGACGCGAGACCAAGCTGTTCGACGAAAATCTCGAGGAGGTGAAGCCGGGCTCCGACGGTATCGGCATTGTCGCCCGCTCCGGCCCGCTGCCGCTCGGCTATCTCGGCGAGGACGAAAAGAACGCGCAGACCTTCCCGGTGATCGACGGCACGCGCTATCTGATGACCGGCGACCGTGCGCGGTGGAGCGCGGACGGCACGCTCGAGTTCATCGGGCGCGACAATATGTGCATCAATACAGGCGGCGAGAAAGTCTTCCCCGAGGAAGTCGAGGCGGTCCTGCAGGACCATGCGCAGGTCAAGGACGTGCGCGTCGTCAGCCTTCCGGACGAACGGTTTGGCCGCAAGGTGGTGGCGGTGGTGCAGCCCGAGGGCGAGGCGCAAGGTTGGGCGGAGGGGCTGGCAGAGGTGCTCGATTCAACGGCACGCGAGGGGCTCGCAGGCTACAAGATTCCGCGCGCCTATTTCTTCACCGAAGAGTCGCTGAGGCTCAACAACGGCAAACCGGATTACAAGACCGCGCAGGGCATTGCGGATAGCGCGGGTAGCTAGAGTTTACCGGGCGCTGCAATGCAGTGTGGAGGTGCGAATTTGATCCTGCGCAAAGACCGGGGCGGGCCCGAGGCGTAATTTCGACTCGGAATGAGGATGTCAGGAAAGGGCCCGAGCATGATCGACATAGACACAACGCATCCGGGGATCGTCGTCCTGAGCCCCGAAGGTGCCCTGTCGGAGAAGGATTTCGCCGACCTCGCCGCGGCGATCGATGGCCACATCAACGAAACCGACAGCGTCCCCAATCTGGTGATCCGCGTCGACAAGCTGCCGCATTGGGACAGTCTCGGCGCGCTGTCGCGCCACTTCCATTTCGTGAAGGTCCACGGAAAGATCGTGTCCAAGGTCGCGATAGTCGGCGATTCCCCTCTGCTTGCCCTTGGTCCCGAAGTTGCCGGTCATTTCGTCAAGGCGAGCGTCCGGCGCTTCCCGGCGAAAAAGTTCGAGGATGCGAAGGCCTGGGCGCTGGCCGCGGGCGACGATCCCGGCCGCTTCGAAGTGATCGAAGGCTTGCCGCGCGATGTCGTCGCGGTGCGGGCAATAGGGATCATCACCGCCGAGGATTATCGCGAGACACTGGTGCCGCTGGTCGAGGAAAAGCTGAAAGAGCACGACATCCTCAAGCTGATGTTCGTGATGGGCGATGACTATGCGACCTTCGCCGGCGATGCTGCCTGGGAAGACACCAAGTTCGACCTGAAGCACTTGCGCGACTTCTCGCGCATCGCGGTGGTGACCGACGTCAATTGGGTGACGAAGACGATGAAAATCTTCGCGCCGGTTCTACCCTACGCGCTGAAGGTTTTCCCGATGGCCGAGCTTGAAGAAGCGAAGAGCTGGATCAAGCGATAGCGCCATCGCCTGCAGGCGCAGTCGATCCCGCCACAGCGCCTCGCCCGGTTAGCCGGTACTGCGCTCCGACTTGTCCTTGGCATTGGTGCCCTTGATCATCGCGCGCAGGCCTTCCCACTCTTCATCGCCAAGCCCCTGCAGGGTCGACCAGAAGGTACCGCCCGTCGCCTGGTAGCCGGCACCGTCGATAGCGATGGTCTGGCCGTTCACATATTCGGCGCCCGGACCCATCAGGAACACCGCGAGATTGGCCAGCTCGTGCATTTCGCCGTGGCGGCCCATGGGGTTGATCTCGTTGTTCGAATTGCCGCCGCGTCCGCCGGGCGAGAGTCGCGCACTCATCCCCTTGGTTGGGAAAAGGCCCGGCGCGATCGCGTTGAAGCGCATGTTGTAGCGGCCCCACTCGACCGCGAGGCTCTGCGTCATCGTGTTGATCGCGCTCTTCGACATGGCGCTGGGCACGACGAAGGCCGACCCGTTCCACACCCAGGTGGTGAGGATCGAGAGGACATTGCAGCGCCCCTTCTCGGCGATGATCCGCTTGCCGACATTATGCGTGACGTAGAAGGTTCCGCGAAACACGATATCGGCGATGGCGTTGAAGCCGTTGACCGACAGGTCCTCGGTCCGGCTGATGAAATTGCCTGCGGCATTGTTGACCAGACCGGTTAGCGGACCGTCCTGCCAGATCTGGTCGATCATCGCGTCGATCGCATCGGCATCGCGGATGTCGCAGGCGATGGCCTTCACAGAGCCGCCATGCGCATCCATCAGTTCCTGCGCCGTTTCGTCGAGCTTGTTCTGGCGCCGGCCGCAGATGTAGACATCGGCCCCCAGCTTGAGGAACGCCTCGCTCATTTCGCGCCCCAGGCCGGTGCCGCCGCCGGTCACGAGAATGCGCTCGTCCTTCATCAGGCCGTCGCGAAACATCAGCTGGGAAATATCCATCGAAGGGCGTCCTTATGTGTCTGGGTTTGTTGGGCGGAACAGTCAGAGACCGAGGACGGTCTTGGCAATGATATTCTTCTGCACCTCGTCCGAACCGCCGAAGATGGTTGCGGCACGACTGTTGAGATATTTGCCGAGCGACACCTGCGCGGCTTCGCTGCCGACCGGTTCGGGCGCTTCATTGCCGTAAAGCGGCCGCTCCCACGGCAATTGCATGGCGTCATAGCCGAGCAGTTCGAGCCGCAGCGTGTCGACTTCCTGACCGATATTGGACCCGATCATCTTGACCAGCGAGGTCTGCGGGCCGGGCGCGCGGCCCTTGGCAAGATCGGCAAGAATGCGCAGTTCGGTCACTTCCAGCGCCTCGGCTTCGAGCCTTGTGCGCGCCAGCTTGTCCCGGAACCGGGGGTCATGCGCGACCGCGCCGTTGACGCCCGAGGGCTGCTCGCGCGCGGTCTCTTCGAGCCAGTCGATGCTCTTGAGAAGGCGCGGTGCGTAGCATGAACCGCCACGCTCGTTTTCGAGCAGGAACTTGGCGATGGCCCAGCCTGCGCCTTCCTCGCCGATGCGGTTCTGGGCCGAGGTCCGGGCGTCGCTGAAGAAGACCTGATTGACCTCGTGGTCGCCCGACATCGACATGATCGGCGTCACTTCCACGCCCTCCTGGTCCATCGGTATCAGGAGGAAGGTGATGCCCTGCTGCTTCTTGCCGCTGTTATCCGTACGCACGAGCGCAAAGATCCAGTCGGCGTGGTGGGCATGGGTCGTCCAGATCTTCGATCCGTTGACGACATACTCGTCACCTTCCAGCCGCGCGGTGGTCTTGAGCGAAGCCAGATCGCTGCCCGATCCCGGCTCGGAATAGCCCTGGCACCAGTAATCATCGCCCGACAGGATGCCGGGCAGGAAACGTTCCTTCTGTTCGGGCGTGCCGAACTCGCAAATCACCGGCCCGACGAGGCGCAGGCCGAGGATCGACAGCGCCGGCGCGCCGGCGAGCGCGCTTTCCTTCTCGAAGATATAGCGCTGCACCGGGGTCCAGCCCGTGCCGCCGTTTTCTTTCGGCCAATGCGGCGCGACCCATCCTTTTTCGTTGAGAGTACGGTGCCATTCCATCCCGATGTCTGGCTCAACGAAAACGCCGGGCGTGCGGCGCGCGCCATCCTTCAGCCGTTCGGGTAGCTTCTCCTTGACGAAGCTGCGCACTTCCTCGCGGAAGGCCAGATCTTCTTCGGAAAACTCCATATCCATGATGTCAGGCTCCATCCCTCGCGGTGTCTCTCATCGCCCAGGCTATCGAGCGCCGGAGCAAGTCATAATACACGTCATAGTTCCATGCGCACATTTCCTTGTGCGGATAGAAGTCCTGCATCCCGGGCAGATCGTAATGGCCGCGGCAATGGCCGAGCGTGTTGTAGACGATCCGGCCATCGCCGATGTCGCGGGTGTAGAGGATCGGCACCGCAGTCTTTTCCCATTTTTCGTCGACGAAGCCGGTCGCCTCGCCTTCGAAAGTGGTCTGCATCAGCGTGTCGATCTCGGCCGTGGTTTTCGACAGGTAGAGTTCGTCGACCACTTCGAAATCCTCGATACCCCGGGTCAGCTCGTGATCCTTGTTGACCACCTCGACGGGGAAGGGGCCAATCGGCGGGTGCGCCTTGAACTGTGTGCCGAGCATTTCCATCACATCGGGCCGGTCGTTCGGCGCATCGACCAGTCCGTCTTCGGTGAACACGAGGATCGAGTTGGTGCCGTGCAAGGCGAGCCATTTGCCGCCCGCCTCGATCCACGCGCGAAGCTGCTTCGCTTGTTCCTCGGTCGGCATCAGGTCGCAGGTATAGGTGATCAGGAAGCGGCACTGGTTGAGTCGCTCGAGACCCGAATAATCGCAAGCCACCGTCGTGCGGATATGCGGGTGTTCGGCAAGCAGCTTGAGCACTTCGAGCCGCGGGTAATCGATATCGTGATATTTGCCCGCCGCGATGAAGTGCGCGTCGATCCTCTGCGCCGGCTGGGTGGTGTTCGCTTCGGCCAATTCCCTAACTCCTGATGCTGCCGCCGCCATCGACGGTGATGTCGCAGCCCGTCGTGAAGCTGGATTCGTCGCTTGCCAGCCATAGCACTGCACGCGCGACCTCTTCGGGTTCGCCGATCCGGTTCATCGGATGGGTCGCTGCGAAATCGCGCTCGATATTCTCCGGTTCGTCCGCACCCGAGAACTTGTAGCGTTCATACATCGGCGTGCGGATCGCGCCCGGATGGACCATGTTGGCGCGGATCGGCACACCGCGCTCGGCGCAATCGAGCGCGACCGAACGTGTGAGGCCCAGAAGCCCCGCCTTGGACGCGCTATAGGCGGCGACGAATGCCGCCGCGCGGATCGCAATCATCGAACCGATATTGACGATCGCACCCGGCTCGCCGCTTTTCTCCATCACGGGAAGCGCGGCGCGCATTCCGTAGAACGGACCGTTGAGATTGATGTCGATCGTCCGCTCCCAGGTGTCGAGCGTGCCGTCGACGACATTGCCCGGCTCCGAGATGCCCGCGATGTTGCACAGCACGGTAAGCTTGCCGAAACGCTCGACCGTCGCTTCGACAGCCTTGTGCCACTGGTCGAGATCGCGCACGTCGAGTTCGAAAGCTTGCGCATTCTCGCCCAGCTCGTCGGCCAGCGCGCGCGCCTTGTCGATCTGGACGTCACACAGCATGACGCTGCCGCCTTCCGCGACGATCATCCGCCCCACGGTGGCGCCGATACCTTCGGCACCGCCGGTGACCAGGGCCACCTTGTTCTGCATCTTGCCCATTCAGCGCTCCAGAATTGCGACTGCGGATAGGCCCGGCGCGCCATAGACGTGGCTGTAGCCGGTCTTGGCACCTTCCACCTGCCGCTCGCCAGCGCGCCCCCGCAATTGCTGCACGTTCTCGTAAACCTGGCGGAGGCCAGAGGCGCCGATCGGCTCGCCGCAGGCGAGGCAGCCGCCATCGGTGTTGACCGGCAGCTTGCCGCCGATTTCGGACCAGCCATTGGCGAGCCATTCTTCCTGCTCGCCATCCTTGCAAAAGCCGTTTTCGGCCATATGCATGATTTCCGCGCCGCTTTCGGTGTCCTGCAGCTGCGCGACATCGATATCCTCCGGGCCGATGCCCGCGCCTTCGAAGGCCGCCTGTGACGCGAGCACAGTGGGCTTTCCGCCCTCCTTGACGCTGACGCCGGCCTGGAAGACTTCGAAACTGTCCGGCGGACGAGTCTTCACCGCGACCTTGGCGATCCTGACCGAGCCATTGTTGTTGAGAGCGCCGAGTTCCTTCGCCTTCTTTTCGCTGGCAAGGATCAGCGCAACGCCTCCTTCAGCAGGCGCGCAGAACATGTATTTCGTCAGCGGATCGTTGATCATCGGCGCGTTCATGATCGTTTCGAGATCGATCGGGCTGCGCCGCCAGGCATGCGGGGTGATCGTGCCGTTGCGGAAAGCCTTTTCCGCGACCCGCCCCAGCGTTTCGCGGCTGATCCCGTGCAGCTGCATGTAGCGCTGGATCTTCAATGCGAAGAACTGCGTCGTCAGCATCATGCCGGTCTGACCGTACCATTCGGGCAGGCCGTATTCGGAGGGCTTCGCGTTGAACGCTCCGCGCGGATGCTTGTCGAACCCGACCGCGAGAGCGAGGTCGTAGAACCCGCTCGCTATCGCCATTTGCGCCGAGACGAGCGCGCTGCCGCCGGTTGCGCAGCCATTGGCTACATTGGTGAAGGGCAGGCTGGTCAGACCCAGCTCGTTGACCATGATGTCGGCATTGCCCGCTGCGGCAGAGCCGCCATAGGCGCATTCGATGTCGGTCCATTCGAGGCCCGCATCCGCCATCGCCTCGCGCACAGCATAGACGCCCTGCTCGCGACCCGAACGGCCATCCGTGCGGCCGAAGGGATGGATGCCTGCGCCGATAATATAGACGTTCTCGCTCATGCGGCTTTCTCCGCGCCTTTGAGGGGGCGGAAGGCATAGGTCGTATGCTCCGCATTGAAGGGTACGATGCAGAATTCCATCGGCATGCCGAGTTCGAGTTCGTCGAGCGTCGCATCGACGATCCGGCTTTCCACGATCACTTCGCCGGGCAGCTCGACATAGCCCAGAAGGAACGGCTGGAAATCCTGCGGACCTTCATTCTCGCCCGATCCCGGCCCTTCGTACGGCTCTTTCGGAAGGAAGCCCTGGCTGGTCCAGCTCCACAGCTTGCCATGCCTGGACAGCTTGTAAGGTTCGACCTCATTCGCGGCATCGCCTTGAGGCATGGGAAAGACGATCTCGCCCGAGGGCAGCCTGCCGCCCATCAGGTGCGGTTCGCCATTCTCGCTCCAAAGCTCCGGATCGATCGGGGTAAGTGCGTTCATCGCGGGGCTCCTCAGGCGGCCTCGGAATAGTGGGTGAGAGCGGTGGCCGTGTCGCCGAACAGGCGGGACAGCACCATTGCGCGCTTCATCGCATGGCCGATGGCGAGTTCGTCGGTAACGCCCATCCCGCCATGCATCTGGACCGCTTCCCGCGCGACCATATCGACCTGCTCGGCAATGAAGGCCTTTGCGCCCGCAGCCGCGCGCTGCCAGTTCTCGGCATCATCGCGGTCGCTCAGCGCCGCGCGGTAAAGCATCGAGCGGACTTGTTCGATCCGCGCGTAGCACTCGACGAGGCGATGCTGGATCGCCTGGAAGCTGCCGATCGGAACGCCGAATTGTTCGCGCTCCTTCACGTAGGTGAGCGTATCGTCGAGGAGGCGCTGGCCGAGCCCGGCCAGTTCGGCCGCCGCGAGAAGGTTCGTGTACGCCACGATCTGCGCGAATGCCTTTGCGCCGAGCGAAAGCCGGTCGCTTTCGTCAATTGCGACCGCGTTGAAGCGCACTTCGCCCGACACGCTGCCGTCGGCGAGCCGATAGGTTCTGAGGTCGACCCCATCGCGGCTTTTCTCGAGCAGGAGAAAGACCGTCTCTCCACCCTCGGAGGCTGTCACGATCAGGCTGTCGGCAATCCCTGCGCCAAGCACGAAGGTTTTCTCGCCCGAAAGTTTGCCGCCTTCGAGTTTCGTCTGTTTCGGCGTCGTGCTGTAGCGTTGCTGGCGTTCGGCCCAAGCGAGCCCCACGATTGTGTCGCCGGCGAGCACTTCGGCGAGGGCGTCCACGCGCCCGGATGTTTCGAGGATTCTCGCAGGTAGCACGCCATTCTCGAGCCAGGGTTCGGGAGCATTCGCCTTGCCCAGCGCCTCGCCGACCAGAGCGAGATCAATCGGCGAACCGGCCATACCGCCTGCATCCTCGCCAGCTGCAAGTGCGATCAGCCCGAGTTCGGCCAGCTCCTGCCAGCGCGCGCGGTCATAGCCGCCGTCGGCCTTGCGCAGCTTGCGGCGTGCCTCGACATCGATCGGAGCGCAGAACCGCTCGACCGTCGAGCGAAACATCTCCTGTTCTTCGGAAAGGTCGAAGTTCACGAAGCTACCTCATAGGTGATTGGCAGGCGGGTCACCCCGCGCAGCATAATGTTGGGCAGGACGGTAATGGCGTCCTCGTCAGCAAGCTGAAAATTAGTGAGGCGCTCGAGCAGTTCATCGAAGGCGACGAACATTTCCTTGCGGCTGAGCATGTTGCCCACGCACATATGCGGGCCCTTGCCGAAGGCGAGATGCGCGCGCGCATTCTTGCGCTCGATATCGAATGCGTCCGGGTTCTCGAACTTGGCCGGATCGCGGTTGGCGGCTGCGTAGCGGACCTGCAGCATCGAACCTGCCTTGATCTGCTCGCCGCCCAGCTCGACGTCCTGTTTCACAACGCGCCAGATCCCCGCGCTGGGCGATTCGTAGCGCAACATTTCCTCGACCATGTTCTGGATCAGCTTGGGATTGCGCCCTCCGGCAGCCTCCTTTGCCTTCGCCATCTGGTCGGCATTGCGGATCAATTGCAGGAGCCCGCCCGCCATGGTCGAAGTGGTTGTTTCGTTCCCGGCGACCATGAATTGCTGCATGATCGACATGATTTCCTCGTCGGTCAGCGGCTTTTCGCCTTCGACACGCGCTTCGACGAGATCGGTCAGCAGATCGTCGCCGCCATTCTCGCGGCGATCGTCGATCAGGCGTTTCATGTATTTCTGGTAATCGACGAAGCTGCGCGCACATTCGAGCTCTCGTTCGCGGCTTATGAGCTGGCTGAAGCGGTCGACCGCCGCGTCCGACCATGCCTTTACCTGCTTGGGATCGTTGTCGAGCCCGATCTGCTGGGCGATCATTGCGACCGGCAGCGGAATGGCGAAATCCTCGACGAAATCGCCGCTGTTTTTCTGCGCCATCTTTTCGATCAGATCGATTGATTTGGCGCGCATGTCCTCCTCGATTGCATTCACACGCGGAGCCGAGAACGCGAGATTGACGAGCTTGCGGTTGCGCGTGTGCACCGGATGGTCGGCCGTCAGCAGGGTCGGCGGATTGTCCCAGCCCTCTGCGAGGATCGCGTTGATCTCGTCATCGTCGGCACCCATCAGTGCTGCGAAGTCGTTCGAATAGATCTCCGGCTTGGCGGTCACTTCCGAAACGAGATCGTAGGAATAGACGACCCACGCGTTAGCCTCGGCCACGAATTCGAGCTTCACGCCCGCCTCATGCACCTGGCGGTAATAGTCGAACGGATCGACCAGGATTTCAGGCGCAAACATATTGCCGGCCGGCTTATTCATGAGCGTGCTCCGTTGGTCCCTCTCACAAGGACTGATTTCTAGCCTCTCGAAGGGGCGCGAAGCGATGCGTGAAAGTGTTAGGAAACGCCGGTGCGCGCCTAGTCAATTGGGCAGTCGGCCCACTCAGCCGCCTCCGAATTCTCGCTGGAACTGGCCCATGTCGAAATAGTCGCGCCAATGGGCGATCCTGCCCTCTGCGTCGATTTCGAACGTGCCCATGACCGGTAGGGCCGCGCGGCCCCCGTTCTTGAGCTGGAACGCGTCGACCCGTTCGGTAAGGACCGTTTGCCCGTTGGCAGCGATTGAGTGGATTTCCCATTCGCACGACTCCACCGGCCCCATGAAACCGTCGACCGCCTCGCGCATGGCGGCGCCCCCCTTGATCGGCTCCATCGGGATATTGTGCCAAACGATATCGTCCGCGCACATCGCGTACATCGCGTCCATATCACCGTTGTTCCAGTGTGCGATGAACGCTTCGACGGTCTCTGTAGGGGTCATTCGCTTTCTCCTGATGTGTAACGAAGAGCGTTGGCGAGCATCTTG
Source organism: Altererythrobacter xiamenensis (assembly GCF_900177715.1). Taxonomy (GTDB): domain Bacteria; phylum Pseudomonadota; class Alphaproteobacteria; order Sphingomonadales; family Sphingomonadaceae; genus Erythrobacter; species Erythrobacter xiamenensis. The sequence goes on from NZ_FXWG01000002.1 coordinate 323,643, forward strand.
CGGACATGCGGATTGCGATAGGTTTCCGGCCCGTCGCCGAACTGAAGATAGACGAGCGGCGCGTTTCCGACGCGACGTTCCCATGCGACGAGGTTCGAACCGGCGGGATGCTCCCAGCCTTCGTTGGAGAACATCTCGCCCGCCACTGCCTTTGCAGCCGAATAGAAGTTGTCGCGGGTAAAGGCGTGTTTCGCCCGGACGAGGGGTGTCACCGCGCTTTCGTCGACCTGTGCCAGATACAATTCGTCGGTCAGAGCAAAATGCGTCGGCACGCCTTCGGTTACGGGATGCCCGGCGACGACGTCGGCTTCGTAGGCGACATCGTGGCGATAGCCCGAATCCGGCACCTGCCTGCCGTTCCACTCGCCTGGTTGGTAGAGAAAGCGCCCGCCGAGCATGTCCGCCCATTCGGGCCACTCGGCCCATCCGGCAAGCGAATGATGCATCGCGACCGCGCCCTTTCCCGCTGCAAAGCGGCGACGAATTGCGTCTTTAAAGCCATCGGAAGGCGGGCGCGTTCGGACCTGTTCGTCTAAAAACTCGTAGCCGCCCATGTCGTAGAACAACAGCGCATCGGCCTCGTCCGCCACGCCGGCTGCAACAGCCTCTTCGGCTTCGGGATGGACGAGGTGGCCGACCTCCCAATCGCCCAGCGCCTTCGCAAGCGCGTTGATCAGCTCGTCGAAGGGCTCCTCTTCATAGGGATGGCCTCCCGAGAGAACGAGCAGCCGTTTCATCAGGCGATCTTGAGGATCATCTTGCCCTGGTTCGTACCTGCGAACAGCCGCATGAAGCTGTCATAGGCATTCTCGAGGCCTTCATCGACTTGCTCTTCCACGACGAGTTTGCCCGCAGCCGCCCATTCGCCCATTTTCGCTGCGCCCTCGCCGAAACGCTCGACATAGTCGGAAACGAGCAGGCCCCTGATAGAGGCGCGCTTGACGATCAGCTGCCAAAGGTTGCGCGCACCGCGCGGATCGGTGTTGTATTCGCTGATAAGGCCGCACAGGCCGACCCGTGCGCCCAGGTTGAGATTCATGAGGCCCGCGTCGAGGATAATCCCCCCGACATTTTCGAAGATCATGTCGACCCCATTGGGCGCCGCTTCGGCGATGGCTTTCGTCAGCGCTTCCTCGTCCTTACCCTTGTAGTCGATCGCGGCGTCGAAGCCGTATTTGTCCGTCAGCTTGGCGCATTTCTCCGGCCCGCCTGCGATGCCCACCGCGCGACAGCCATGGATCTTCGCGAGTTGTCCGACCAGCGATCCGACCGCGCCAGCGGCGCCTGTCACCAGCACGGTGTCGCCCTCCTTGGGCTCGCACACCTCAAGAAACCCGAAATAGGCGGTCATGCCGACCGCGCCGAATATCGAGAGATAGTTGGTGACTTCGGGCACGAGCGATGGGTCGATCGGCTGGGTGAACCCGCCCGCCTGGCTGAGCGAATAATCCTCCAGCGCGTGGAGCCCCATGACCCACTGGCCTTTCTCGAAGCCCTCGGCGCGGCTTTCCTCGACCACGCCGATGGTGCTGGCGCGCACCGGATCGCCCAATGGGATCGGCGGCATGTAATTGCCCTCTGCATCCATCCAGCCGCGCATCGCCGGATCGAGCGAGGCGTAGTGGTTGCGGATCAGGAATTGCCCCTCGGCCAGATCGGGCGTCGGCTCCGTGACAAGCTCGAAATCGTCGCGGACGGGCTCGCCATCTGGGCGACGCTGGAGGAGGAAGCGCCGGTTGTCGGGCATGGAAAATCCTTTTCTCGTTTTTCTTTGATCTTCAGGCCGTAGCGATCCGAACCGGAATTGCGCTTTGCAGCGCCTGTCCGGTGATCGGATCGTAATCGACCTCGTCGCTGGTCAGCCGATTGGTCGAGCCGCCCATCTCGCGAACATTGTGCTTGCCCGCCTCGCTGTCACCAAAGGCGTGCGCCATCGAGATCAGCCCGCGCCGCACGCGGTCGCTCGGCTTGGCGACGCCATGGATCGTGGCATGGGCGGAAGCGATCTCGATCACGTCGCCTTCCTCGATACCCTTTGCGGCCATGTCGTCCGGGTGGATGTAGGCCGGGTTGGTCGTGACTGTCAGGCCGAGCTTCTTGAGCGGCTGCCCGATCGAGTTGAAGCGACCCTTCGACCGCCGCGAAATGAGCTTGAAATCGAAACCGTTCGCAGCGGCCCCGTTCGCTCCGTAGCGTGTCAGTTCGGTCGGCATCGCGCCCGCTGCCAGGTCGAAGCGGTTCTGCGCGTCGGGATCTGCCGGCTCCACGATCGGATGCAGTTCGTTATAGACCACCGCTGCGCCGCCAGCCTTTGCCGCATCCTTGCGGACCTGGCTCGGCGGAACGAGGCATCCGGCGGTCATAAGGTCGAGGAAGACCTCCTTGGGTGGCGGCGTGTCGCCATCCATCGGGACAGGACCACCTGCGAGTTGCAACTGGAGCCCGAGGTTCTTGGCGAGGTGCCAGAACATTGCGTATTCGTCGATCACGTCACCCGGCGGCTCTGCCAGCGCTTCGGTATACCGCGCGTAGGCTGTCTCGTGCCACCATTCGGAAAGGTTGGTGATGTCCTCGCGCTCGAGGCACTGGCTCGGCGCGAGCACGACGTCGGCGCGCTTGGCGCTCGCGCTCATCCAGGGGTCGATCTGGACGAACAGCTCGAGATCGTCGAGCGCCCTGCGCATCTTGAGCTGGTTGGGGAAGCCCACTTCGGGATTGCCTCCGACCGAGATCAGCGCGCGGATCTGGCCCTCACCCGGAGTGAGGATTTCGTCGGCAAGCACGTTGCACGGCATTTCGAGGCCGAGCTGGCCAAGCCCGCGGAAGCGCGACTTGTTCATGCCCGGCGCGCCGAACATCGGCACCGGGTCGGCGACCTGCGCGCGGGTCGGCGCACGCGGCGTGGTGAAAACACGCGGAGCCGATGCCCTGTCGCCTTCCTGGATGAAGCGCGCGCAAATCGTGTTGAGCGCGGTGACGAGATATTCGGTCAGCGTGCCGTTGCCCGCCATTTCGGGACCGGTACCGGTCACCGCGCAGCCTTTCGATCCACCGGCGAACATCCGCGCGGCGGCGACCAGCTGGTCTTTCTCGACACCGGCGCGTTCGGCCGCGACATCGGGCGTGAACTCGGCGACGGCCTCCTTCAGCTCCTCGACCCCGTCGACATAGGCGTTGACGAAATTGCGGTCGTAAAGCTCTTCCTCGAAAATGACGTTGAGCATGCCCGCGAGCAGCGCCGGGTCCTCGCCCGGCTTTACCGGCAGGTAGATGTCGGCGAGCTGGCCGACCTCGGCGAGCCGCGGATCGGCGACGATCAGTTTCAGCCCTTCCTTCTGCCGGTCGCGGATACGCTTCGACGGACTGAACGGCGGTACCCCGCCAACCGGCGCATAATGCGATACGATCGGGTTGTTGCCGATGAACAGCGCGACGTCGGCGTCGGAGAAGTTGTTCACCCCGCCTTCCCACTTGCCATAACGAGCGGTGGTGAAGACCTTGGCAGGCTGGTCGAGCGTGACGGAAGTGAAGAAATGCTTCGAACCGATCGCCTGCGCGAAGCTGTGGCTCGCGGCCCAGGCTGAGCTGTTCTGGTAGCCGCCCGAACCCATGAAAACGGCCACGCTGTCAGGGCCGTATTTGTCGATGATGCGCCTCAGCTCGCCGGAGACGTGCGCCAGGGCTTCCTCCATCGGTGTTTCGCGAAACTCGCCGTCCTCGCTGCGGACCAGAGAATGGTGCAGGCGGCTTTCCGAATTGTGCGAATCGGGAAGCTCGCGGCCCTTCTTGCAGGTGTAGCCGCCATATTCGGGATCCTCCGGATCGCCGCGCACGGATTTCACCTTTCCGTCTTCGACATCGACTAGCATCGCGCAATTGGCATGGCAGAAGCGGCAGAAAGTACGGTGAGTTTGGATGCCCATGTGATCTCTCCTCGATAAGGGAAGATACCAGACACGGCAGAGCCTTCGACTGACACTTTTGTCCGTGGAGCGGCAGAGGCTCACACCGCATTAGGCGATGGCTGATAAATGGAAGAGGAAGCGCGTCTCATGTCGACCACCACCCGCCAATGGCTCTTGAACGGACACCCGCGCGGGCGGGGTATCGAAGATGGCGACTTCAAGCTGGTCGAAAAGCAGCTTGATGATCCGGGCGAAGGCGAGATGCTGCTCGCGACCCGCTACCTCGGCTTCGATCCGGCGCAGAAGGGCTGGATGGAGAACATCGCAGACTACGTCGCCCCGATGAACCTGGGCGATGTCATGCGCGGCAGCGGGATCTGCGAAGTCGTCGCCAGCAACAACGGCAAGTTCGCTGTCGGTGATTTCGTGTTCGGCACCACCGGCTGGAGCGAATATCTGATCCACGACGGAGAGGGGCTGACCAAGGTCGAAACCGAGCTATCGCCGACCGCGGTCCTGTCCGTGCTCGGCACGACCGGCGTCACTGCCTATTGCGGGCTGTTCAAGATCGGCAAGCCGGTCGCGGGCGACACGGTGCTGGTTTCCGGCGCGGCAGGCGCGACCGGATCGGTCGTCGGCCAGCTGGCAAAGATCGCGGGATGCCGGACGGTCGGCATCGCGGGCGGCCCCGAAAAATGCAAATGGCTCGTCGAGGAAGCAGGCTACGACGCCGCAATCGACTACAAGGCGGGCGACGTAAAATCACAGATCAGGGAGGAATGTCCGCGCGGCGTCGATGTCATCTTCGACAATGTTGGCGGCAAGATCCTCGATGACATGCTCGCCAATATCGCCACCGGCGCCCGCGTGGTCGTGTGCGGCGGGATCAGCCGCTACGTATCGGGCGGCACGCCCACGGGGCCGGGCAATTACTTCAATCTCATCTTCCGCCGCGCGAGCATGGCGGGCTTCATCGTGACGGACTGGGCGAGCGAGTTCCCTGGCATCCGCCGGCGGCTCGAAGGCTTCGTCCAGAGCGGCAAGCTCACATATCAGGAAGATATCCAGGAAGGTTTCGAAAACGCGCCCGATACGCTCAAGCGGCTGTTCGTGGGCAAGAACCGTGGCAAGCAGATGCTGAAATTGTAGCGAGAAGCTAGGGGGCGCGGGCGGCAAGGCCCCAAGCCCAGATCAAGCCAGATCTTCGGGCCGATTGATGTTCATCAGCGGCGGGTCGAAGCGCACCATTCGCGCACCCGCCTCCTCGGCAAATCCATAGAGCGCGCGCCCGTCATCTGCGAGAAACGCTTCGAGTTCTTTTCCGATGGCAACTGGCCAAAGCCCGACCACCGGCTGGCTCTGGACGATGGCCGAACGGTGTAGCGACAGCGTCTCCGCCGCGAGAATCTCTGCAAGATCCGGCGGCAGGTTGGGAATGTCGCAGCCTGCGCTCAGCACCGCATCGAAACCCTGCTCCTCTGCGTAGTGCAGCGCTGCGTTGAGCCCGCCGAGCGGGCCGAGATCGGGCGCAGGCCGGTCCGGAACGCAGGTGTAGCCGGGTTCCTCCCGCCCGCACACGATAACGGCATCACATTGCGCGGAGAGCGCCTCTGCAACCCGGTCGATCAGGCGGAAACCTTCGTAGCGGGCATGCGCTTTGTCGCTGCCGAAGCGGCGCGCCTGCCCGCCTGCGAGAATGGCGCCGAGTAGTTTCAGTGCACCTGTCCTTCAGTCAAATGCTTCGGTGGCCTGTCCTTCTTCATTGTAGACCGGACCTTCCGCATCGACACGGTATTTCTTGCTCACGGCCGAGGTGAGGCCGAACTGGCCGACATGATCGCGCATGCCGATATAGGCCGGGTCCTTGAAATGCGCCGCGAGCGCCTCCTCGCTTTCCCATTCCTCGAACACGTTCACCCGCGCCGGATTGTTGAGGTCGGCGCTCCAGTCATAGTGGATGCACCCCTCTTCGGCGAGGGCCGCATCGATCCACTTCTGCGCGCTGCGCAGGGCTTCGTCGCGCTGCGCCGGGTCGAGATCGATCTGCGCTGAGATAAGGATTTTGGCCAAGGTTAGTCTCCCGATGGATTGTATTCTGCGACGATCTGGAACTTGCGATGGGTGAACTGCCACTTGCCATCGATCTTGCCGAGCTCGTCCTCGTAGAGCCCGCCGACGACGCGCGTTTTGCCGTCCTTCATGTGCAGGATTTCCTGCGTCTGCACGCGGCTGGTTGCAGTGTCGCCGGTGACCTCGATCATGCAAGGCACGCAATGGAAGCTCACCGCTTCCAGCCCGGACATCGCCTGTTCCCAGAACCCGACGATAGCATCCCGGCCTTCGAACATCTGGCCGAAGAAGTCCCAGGTCGCGTTCTCTGCCCAAACGGTGCCCCAGGTCGCGGCATTCTTGCGCACGACCCCGTCGGCATAAGTGCCGTTCAATTCGGCGATCTCCACGCGGTCTTCGAGCGGTCCTCTGAACATGGTCGTTTCTCCCGTAACTGCTCCGGCTATCCCCCTCTCCGGCGCCAGCGACAATGGACACTTTTGGGAAGGGAGTTTGTCCGGGCGAGGGTCTATCGAAGAGCCTGATGACGGATAGCTACGGCAAGAAAACGGAGGAGAGATACGATGGGCCTGATGGAAGGTAAGACCGCAGTCGTGCTGGGCGCGGCGAGCAAGGACAACATGGGCCAGACGATCGCTCGGCTATTCGCCAGGGAAGGCGCGACAGTGCTGGTTTCCGGGCGTCATGAGGAACCGCTGGCCGCGCTGGCTGACGAGATCGGCGGCCACTACGCGCTGTGCGACATCACCAAGCGCGCCGATGTGCAATCGCTTGCCAGGACGGCAGCCGAGAAAATGGGCCGCGTCGATGCCGCGATCAACTGCAGCGGCTGGGGCCTGCTCGCGAGCATGCTCGACACCACCGAAGAACAACTCGACCAGATTACAGACCTGCAGTTCAAGGGCGTTCACCATTTCCTGCAGGCTTTCGTCCAGGTGATGAAAGACCAGGACCCGCAGGGCGGCTCGCTGATCTCGCTTTCCTCCGCCACGACCAAGGCGCTGATCAACAACCACGCCGCTTACATTGGGACAAAGACGGGTAGCGAGGCCTTGATCCGCTGCGTCGCCAACGACTTCGGGCAATACGGGATCAAGGCGAATACCGTGTCGCCAGCCTTTACCGAAAGCCCGATGACCAGCGATGCTTTCGGCACGCCCGGTCTCGTCGATGCATTCCTGCCGAAATATCCGCTCGGAAGGCTCAATACGAGCGAGGACGTCGCCGAAGCCTGCCTGTGGCTATGCAGCGACCGCGCGTTCGTGACGGGTCAGAATATCCAGCCCAACGGCGGCGTGACGCTGCGCGGCAATCCGCAGGCGGTCGATATCGAGGCAGCCGTCGGCGCGGCGATGGCCAAGGCCGAGCAGGAAAGCTAGCCGCGCCGCGCCGGGATTACCCTAATACTGCGCAGTTCCCCCGTCGACGCTGATCGCCGCACCGGTAATGCCGGCACCCTCGGGTGAGGCGAGCAGCAGCGCGACCGCCGCGACTTCCTCGACCGTGTTGGGCCGCTTTATTGCGCTTTCGGACGCGAACATCGCGATCATCTCGTCGAACTCCATGCCCATCGCCTTCGCGGTGGCAGGACCGTTGTTTTTGATGATGTCGGTGACGACGAGGCCCGGGCAGATACAGTTGGCGGTCACGCCCAGCTCGCCCACTTCGCGCGCGAGTGACTTGGTCATGCCATTCACCGCATGCTTGGCCGCAGTGTACGCCGTGAAGATCGGCTTGCCGTGCTTCCCCTCCATCGAGGACATGTTGATGATCCGGCCCCACTTGTTGGCGATCATCGTCTTGAGCGCCCGGCGCGAGGCCCAGAAGGTCGAATAGACGTTCCACTTCATCGCCTCGTCGAAGGTTTCGTCGCTCAGATCGACCATCGGCTGGAGGTCGCCCGCGCCGCCTGCATTGTTCACCAGGATATCGATCGTCCCGAAGCGTTCGACGGTCTTGTCGATGAATCCTTCGACATCGGACTGGTTCATCACGTCGCCGGAAACGAACAGACCATCGTCACCTGCGCCCATTTCCTCGAGCACCTTCGCGCCTTTCTCCGGATTGCGCGCGAACAGCGCCACCTTCGCGCCTTCCGCCAGGAACGCCTCGGCGATCCCCCGTCCCAATCCCGCCGTGCCGCCGGTGATGGCTGCGACTTTACCTTCGAGCTTCATTGACCTCTCCTTCGAGCTTGAACTCGGAAATAGAGAGGTCGGCGCGCGAACACACCTTGCTAAAATGAGCAATTGTAGCGGAGAGAAGATAGCGCCCAGAAGGCCCTATGCAGGAAGTCGATGTCATAGTGCTCGGATGCGGGGCGGCGGGAATGACCGCCGCGCTCGCCGCCCACGAAACCGGCGCCGAAGTCGCCATAATCGAGAGATTCGACCGGATCGGCGGCACCTCCGCCGTATCTGGCGGGGTGATCTGGGTACCGGACAATCCGCGCCAGCGCGCTTCCGGCCTGAGCGACAGCCGGGAGGAGGCGCTGGCGTACTTCAAGGCGCTCGATCACGGCGACCTCGTCGATGAAACGCTCGAAGCCTTTGTCGATCGCGGTCCCGAAGCGCTCGCGTTTCTGGAAGACATCGGCGCGCTCAAGGTCGCCCTGCTCGATGGCTATCCCGACTATTACCTCGACCGGCCGGGAGCCAAGCCGGAAGGCGGACGCGCGCTCGACCATGACCTTTTCGCTCTGGGCGAACTCGGCGAATGGGCCGGCAGGATCACCGCGATCGAAGAGCCCAAGCCGATGATGTTGCGCGAAACGCCGCTCGGGGGTGGCAACGGTCTCGTCGATCCGGAGGAATTGCAGCGGCGCATGGCCAATAACGAACGCGGTTTCGGCCAGGCGATGGTCGGGCGGCTGCTCAAGGCTTGCCTAGAGCGTGGGATCGAGCCGATACTGGGGGTCGAAACGCGCGCGTTGCTACGAGACGGAGATCAGGTCACCGGCATCGAGGGCGTACGCGGCGGCGAAGCGTTCGAATTGCGCGCGCGCCGCGGTGTCGTGATCAGCACCGGCGGTTTCGAATGGGACGAAGAGAAGCGGCAGGCATTCCTGCGCGGGCCGATGGATGCTCCTGCCAGCCCGCCGACAGCCCGCGGTGACGGACTCTCGCTTGCCATGCAGAGCGGGGCGAAACTCGGCAATATGACGCAAGCCTGGTGGGCGCCGACGCTGGTGGTGCCCGACAATCCCTGGCCCGAAGACCAGTTTGCGGGCGAACAGCGCGCCATGCCCGTCCTGATCGAGCGGACGGTGCCGCATTCGCTGATGGTCAACCGCAAGGCGGAACGTTTTTGCAACGAAGCAGCGAATTATTCGGCGCTGGCGGGTGCCTTCCACCAGTTCGATCCGCAGAGCTACGATTATCCCAACCTGCCCGCATGGCTGATCTTCGATGAAAATTATGTGGAGCGCTATCCGATCGGGCCGCGGCTTCCCGGCCAGCCTGTGCCCGACTGGGTGACGCGTGCGGATACCCTCGGCGAGCTGGCGGAGTCGATCGGGCTCGACGGATCCACGCTCGAGGCAACCGTTTCGCGCTTCAACGCGCATGCCGAGGCCGGTCACGACCCGGATTTCGAGCGCGGCACCAGCGCCTACGATCACTTCTACGGCGACCGCAGCCGGGACGGTACGGCGGTGACGCTCGGTCCGGTGGCGCGCGCGCCATTCTATGCGGTGGAGATCCGCATGGGCCTGCTTGGCACCAATGGCGGGGCGCGCACCGATGGCGCGGCGCATATCCTCGGCCATGATGGAGAGCCGATTGCCGGGCTGTTCGGCGCGGGCAATGCCATCGCCTGTCCGACTGGTGGCATCTATGCGGGAGCAGGTGGCACGCTCGGCCCGGCGCTGACCTTCGGCTATATCGCCGGACGCAGCGCGGCGCGGGCGAACGCCTGAAGAAATCAGCCGAGTTCGCGGATCGGATCGCTTCCGTCCCAGCCCTCTGCCGCCTCTCGCACCATCGCGTAGAAACCGCGCAGGCTTTCGCCGCCTTCATAAATTTCGACCATGTGGCCGAGCGTGTCGGTGGCATCGAGGAAAGCGAAATCGGTTCCGAACTCGGTGGTCGAACGCTGGGCGAGCGGCATGCCCTTCTCTTCGAAACGGGCGATCGCGCCGTCCATCTCCTCGACGAAGACCGACATGTGGTGCAGCCCCCCGGCACCGGCCGCAGGATACATGTCGCGGCAGGCGCTCGGCCCGCCATTATGCTGGGTCAGGAACTCGACCATGACATCGCCCCACTGGCCATAGGCCGAGGAGTGATCGAACGTGTGGCTAACGCCGCGATGCACGCTTCTGGTGAGCGGGATGTGCCGCAAGGTGAAGAATGGCCCCGAACCGAAAGCTGCGCTGTGAGCAAGCGCGGCCTGGTCTATATCGGGCGTGTAATAGGCAATCTGTCGGATCGGATATCCGGCGATCTGCATATCAGTTGACCGCCTTCTCCTTGCCTTCCCAATAGGGTGCGCGCAGGTCTTTCCTCAGGATCTTGCCCGAGGGATTGCGCGGCAGCGCATCGATGAAGTCGACCGATTTGGGGCATTTGTACCCCGCGATATGTTCACGCGCATGGGCGATCACTTCGGCTTCGCTCAGCTCCTCGCCTTCCTTGATGACGATGCAGGCCTTGACCTCTTCGCCCCATTTGTCGCTCGGGATGCCGATCACTGCGACATCGGCCACCTTGGGATGGGCATAAAGCGCGTTTTCGACCTCGGCGGGGTAGACGTTCTCGCCGCCCGAGATGATCATGTCCTTCACGCGGTCCTGGATGTAGAGATAGCCATCCTCGTCGAGATAGCCCGCATCGCCGGTGCGCAGCCAGCCGTCTGCATCGATGGTTTCCTCGGTCGCTTCGGGCCGGTTCCAGTAACCTTTCATGTTCTTCGGGCTGCGCGTCGCGATCTCGCCGATCGTGCCCGCCGGAACCTCCTCGCCATCATCGTCGATGATCTTGATCTCGACATCGCGCAGCGGCTTGCCGACAGAGCGCATCTTGGGGCTGCCTTCCGGGACGTGGTCCTCGGGATCGAGTGCGACGATCGTGCCGGATGTCTCGGTCATTCCGTACATCTGCACGAAGCCGCAGCCGAGCACGTCCATCGCCTGCTTCATCAGCTCGAGCGGGATCGGTGATGCGCCGTAGGAGATGTATTTGAGGTTGGAGAAATCGACCTCACCGATGCGCGGGTGGTTGAGCAGGATCTGGATCGCGGCGGGGACCATGAACATCTTCGAGATGTTGTAATTCTCGATCAGGTCGAGTGCCTGCGTCGGGTCGTATTCCGGCAGTACCACGGCGCGGGTGCCGTTGAACATCGTGCCCAGGCCGAAGCCGGTGCCGCTGATATGGAAGCAGGGCATGGCGAGCAGCGCGACCTCGCCTTCGATCTTTCTCTGCCAGTCCTTGAGTTCACTGTCGTCAACCTCGTTCATGCGCGAGGAGAAGATCGATCCATGGGTCAGGATCGCGCCCTTGGGATGGCCGGTCGTGCCCGAGGTATAGAGCTGGATCGCATCATCCTCGACAACACATGGGACCATCGGGTCATCCTCGGAGAAGGTGTCGCGCCACTCGGGATAGGAGGGAAAGGGCCCCTCTTCCCCTTCTGCGCCGAAGACCCTGGCGACGTGTTCCAGCGAGCCCTCGATATCGCTCACCAGTTCCGCGAAGCCGGGGCCGACGAAAAGCACCTTGGCCTGGCTGTCGTTGAGGACGTAAGCCACCTCGGGCCGTGCAAGGCGCCAGTTGACCGGCGTCATCACCGCGCCGAGCTTCGCCGCGCCCGACAGGATTTCGAAATAGAGATGCGAGTTCTTGCCGAGATAGGCGATCCGGTCACCCTTGCCGACGCCGAGCGAGGCGAGCGCATTCGCAGCCCGGTTGCTGCGCCGGTCGAGCTCGGCAAAGGACATTTCGTCACCCGCGAACTCGAAGGCGATATCATTCGCCAGCGTGCGGCCCTGGTGGCGCACGATGTCACCGATTGTCTGCGGATCGTCGATACTGGACATAAAGTTTTTCTCCCGAACGCCGGTTTACGAACCGCGCGCCGCATTGCGATTGGCACAATTCATAGCGGCGCGCCAAGCGAGCCGCGCTAGGGTGGCAGGATGAAGCAGGATGATACGCCAGCAGGTTTCGAGCCAGCACGATTTTCGCCGGGGTTTCTCGACCACGGAGGGCCCTATTATCTGGGAGCCCGCAAAGAAGGGGCGCAGGCCGTCGGGCTGAAGATCATGGAGCACCACATCAATTACCGCGACATGGCGCACGGCGGGGCGCTGGCGACGCTCGCCGATGTCGCGATGTCGTGGCAGGTCTACAGTTCCGAGGAGCTACCCGTGCCGGTGTCCTCATCCACGATGACGACCAATTTCCTCGCCCCGGCGCGGCTAGGCGACTGGATCGTTGCCGAAACGCGGATCGACCGGATCGGCGGGCGCAGCGCGCATGTCTCCGGTCGGATCATGCGCGGCGACGAAACGCTTTTGACCATGAGCGGCGTCTATACCATGCACCGAAGGGATGCCTGACATGAGTGACGACTTGCATATCGAAACACGCGGCCAGATCGAGGTGGCGACACTCAACCGGCCCGAGAAACTCAATACGATGAACGCGGCGCTGATCGCCGCGCTCGATGCATATTTTCGCGGGCTGCAGGACCGTCCCGAAATCCGCGTCGTGATCCTGCGCGGCGCGGGGCGCGCATTCTGCGCCGGGCTCGACCTGACGCCGGGATCGTGGCCGGAAGATACCGCCGCCGGCGCGGTGCAGGCGGGCTGGAAGACCCAGCGCGCGATTGCGACCGTCATGCAATTGATGCGGCAATGCCCGCAGCCGATCATCGCGCTGGGGCAGGGCCCGGCCTGCGGCGGCGGCTTCTCGCTCCTGCTGTCGAGCGATGTGCGGCTCGCCGCGCCCTCCCTCCGCATGAACGCGGCCTACATCAAGATCGGGCTGGGCGGTTGCGACATGGGATCGAGCTATTTTCTGCCGCGGCTCGTCGGAGCTTCGGTCGCTTCCGAATACATTCTGACCGGCAAGTTCATGGAGGCCGAAACCGCGCTTTCTTGCAATCTCGTCAGCCGCATTGTCGAAGAAGAGACGCTGCTCGATGCCGGGCTGGAACTGGCGGAGGAAATGCTGGCGACCTCGCCCATGGGGCTGCGTCTCACCAAGGATGCGCTCAACCGCAATATCGATGCGCCCAGTTTCGATGCGGCGCTGGCGATCGAGGACCGGCAGCAGGTCCTGCTCGCCCAGACCGAGGATTTTGCCGAGGCGAAGCGCGCCTTCGCCGAGAAGCGCGCGCCCGACTACAAGGACCACTGATCAGGCGCGCCAGCGCGCCACCACCGGTGTCGAGGGGTCGCGGTCGTCATGATAGCCGCAGGAACCCTGGGGCATTTCCGAAAGATCCACGCCTTCGACTTCGCGGAACTCGCGCCAGTCGTAGAGCCCCTCGCGGTGCTTGATCCGCCACTCCCCGCCATTGCCGTAGTCGCGCCTTTCGAACCGGTCGATGTAGCGTCCGGCGATCACCGCCGAATAGGTCTTGCCCTTGTCGGGAAAAACATCGGGGACGGGATAACCCGCGGGCACTGTGTGCATCGCTGTCATGTAGGTTTCGGTGTGGCAAAGGTCGTCTTCGGGAAAGGCGAACTGCACCTGCCCGAGCTGGTGCTGGGTGGCAAGGCAGGGGTCGATCAGAGCGCGGGCCCCCTCCACGAAATCCTCCCAGCTGCCGCCGACCGTGCCGAAGCCGAAGGTCGCATCGGGGTGGAAGAGTTTCTCCATTATGTCCCAGCGCCGCCGGTCGATCGCATGGGCATAGGCGGCGATCACGTCGCGGATCGCCTCGCGGTCTTCGATGCGATGGGTCATTGATCGAGCTCCCCTGTTTCATCCATTGTTTCAGTTGCGACGCGTGAATAGCAGTTCGTGTCCGCTTTAGTCAGAGGCCGGGGCCCGCACGGCAACAGGTCATTTCGCTAGTCACCCAATGGCTCGTCGATGCTTGCGCTATCACTTTGGCGCGGTGCGCCCCGCGCGCCCTCTTCCTAGGCTTGCCTCAAAGAAAAGGGAGAGAGACAAATGGCACTTATCACGGTGATCGGGGCGAGCGGACGGCAGGGCATGGCGCAGGTGCGCCAGGCGTTGAAGGCAGGCTACGATGTCCGCGCCATTTCGCGGCAGCCGGACCCTTTCGCGGGCGCGCCGATCGAAGGCGTCGAGAATGTCGAGGTGCGCCCGATGGACCTCTACGATCCATCCACCTTTGCCGCCGCGCTCGAAGGTTCGGATTACATCTTCTACACCCATCCGCTGCAGGCGCGTGCCGACCGCGCGGTGCTGGTGGGTGACGTGGGCAAGGCCGCGGCCGAGCTGGGCGTGAAGCGCGTCGTATGGAACACCTCGAGCTGGATTCCGGACAAGCCGGGCGATGCCTTCACCTATGCCGGCAATACGGCAGGCATCAATGCGCTGTGGCGTTCGGGCGCGCCGGGCACGGTGTTCGGCAGCGTGTTGTTCATGGACAATCTGCTGACCAACTGGGCGCGTCCCTTCATCGTCAACGAGGGGCGCTACGTCTATCCGCATGCCCCGCATCTGGAGGCGAACTGGATCAGCCTCGACGATGTCGCGCGCTTCATGCTCGCCAGCCTCGACCGGCCCGACATGGAAGGGGCGTGGCTCAACATCGGCGGTCCCAAGCGGATGCGCGGCCCCGAGGTTGCCGAGGTGCTTTCGAAGACGCTCGACAAGCCGGTCGAATATGATCCCTGCACGCCCAAGGAGTTCGGCGATTATCTCGTGCGTGCGGCGGGTGACGACATGCCCGAGGAAGTCCGGGAGGAATTCGCCGCCGGGATCGCGGCGTTCTACGAATACAACAACACGGCGCCGACAAAGCCCTTCGCGGTCGATATGGACCATGTCTACGAACGCTTCCCCGAACTGGAAGGCAAGCTGGAAGACATGGAGGAATGGGCCGGCAAGCAGGACTGGGGCGAGTCGAACTTCCGACCAGCTTTCGGGTAAGTTGCTCCCGTTCAGGCAGATTGGCGCTCAGAGAAGCTCGAAACCGGACAGTCAGCTTACGACCCGAGAGCAGTCGCCAAGTAGCTTGCTTAAGAGCCCCAGAACCGGCCATGCTAGCCAAGATGAAATACCTCTACAGCTTAGCGCTCTTGGGCTGCGCTTTCCCTGCATTTGCTTCAGACGAAGAAGACACCGGTTCCGGCGAAGAGGTGATCCTCGTCACAGCTCCAGGTGGCGCATTCGATCTGGACGACTCGCGAGGACTTGATCGGCAGGATATCCAGATTGCCGGAACTCCAGACCTGCTTGGTGCGCTGACGCGCAATTTCGCGGGCGTCACCTTGCAGGATGCGCAGAACAATCCGTGGCAGCCCAATCTGGTATATCGCGGCTATGTCGCCTCGCCCCTGCAGGGGCAGGCGCAGGGCCTCGCAGTCTATGTCGATGGCGCGCGTTTCAACCAGCCGTTCGGGGATACGGTCAATTTTGACTTGATCCCCGATGCCGCGATTGCGGGCGTCACTTTGCGCGATGCCAGCCCGGTCTATGGCCTCAATGCGCTGGGCGGCGCGCTGGTGATCGAAACCGCCACGGGCCGCAGCGAGCAGGGGATCGAGGGCGCGGCAGCAATAGGCTCCTATGGTGAGCGGGATTACAGCCTTTCGGCTGGCGATGCCGTTGGGCGCTTCAGCTATTTCGGCGCGGTCCAGTATCGCGAGGAAGACGGCTGGCGCGATTTCAGCCCGTCAAGTCTGGTCAACGGCTATGTCGATTTCGGCTATGACGGCGCGCGTGCAGGCGCGCATATCAAGTTCATCGGCGCGGATACCGATCTTACCGGTAACGGCGTTGCTCCGGTAGAATTGCTGGCTGCGCGGCGGCAATCGGTGTTCACCTGGCCCGACAATACGCGCAACCGTTACGGCAGGCTCAGCCTGCATCCGTGGTTCGCCATTGGCAATGGATTGCGTTTCGAGGCCACGCTGTATCGTCAACGACGGAAGGCCGCCACGCTGAACGGCGATGCCGCCGATATTGAGGAATGCGAGGATGACGATCTCGAAGGGTTGCTGTGCCTCGAGACAGTCGGCGCTGATGATGACGATGAAGAACAAGCCGTCCTGACTGATGCCGACGGAAACGCCATCGCAGATGTTTTCGGTGGGGGCGACTACGGCGTGTTCAATCGCGGAAATATCGCGACACGATCCGAAGGCATCCTGGCTCAGATCGTCAGCGAGCACGACTTTGGTGGCCGCACCAACCGGCTCGCTGTGGGTTTCAGCTACGATGCCAGCGAAAGCGACTTCTCAACCTCGACCGAACTAGGAGAACTGACCGACGATCGCAGCGTGGAAGGGCTAGGCCTGTTCATCGAGCAGGCCGATGGCGCGATTGCGCCAGTGGGGCTGGAAACCCGCACGCGGTTATGGAGCGCCTTCCTGAGCGATACTTTGCCGCTCGGTGAAACGCTGACGGCGGAAATCGGCCTGCGCTACAATCATGCGAGGGTGCGACTGATCGACCAGCTTGGTACCGCGCTAAACGGCGATCACAGCTTCAGCCGCCTGAATCCCGGCTTCGAATTGGACTGGGCGGCAACGCCGGATGTCACCTTGCGAGCCGGTTATTCGGAATCCAGCCGCGTGCCCACTGCAGCCGAACTCTCCTGCGCCGACGAGAATGCGCCATGCAGCCTAACCAATTTCTTCATAGCCGATCCGCCTCTGGACCAAGTCGTCGCCAAGAGTTTCGAGCTGGGCGCGTCGGGAAGCCATGAGCGGGGCAATTGGTCCATAGACTGGTTACTGTCAGGCTATCGCACCACCAATACCAATGACATCCAGTATGTCGCCTCGGACATCCGTGGCCGCGCTTACTTCCGCAATATCGGCGAGACCCGCAGACAGGGGGTGGAAGCGAGCCTGAAGGCCCGCAGGGGCGACCTGAGCCTGAGCGCGAGTTATGCCTTCATCGACGCCACCTTTCGTGCGCCGCTTATTCTCAGCAGCCCGGCAAATCCGCAGGTCAATGATGATGGAGAGATCGCAGTTGCAAAGGGAGACCGCTTGCCCGGCCTGCCTCGCCACAGTGCAACATTAAGCGCGGACTATGATGGCCGCATCGGCACGCGCGTATTCACCGTCGGCGGCGACGTGGTCGCGCGGTCAAGCCAGCACTTGGTGGGTGACGAGGCTCAGCTGACGGCGCCGGTTCCCGGCTATGTGCTGTTTAACCTCCGCGGCAGAATCGAACTGGTAAAAGGGGTGTCGCTGTTTGGTGAACTGCGCAACTTGTTCGACCGCGAATATGGGACCTTCGGCACCTTCAGCGAAGTTGACGAGATAGACTTTGCCGAAGCACCGGGTGCCTCGGACCCGCGTGCATACGGACCAGGTTCTCCGCGACGCTGGACTCTGGGATTGAGCTATAGTTTCTGATGCAGCTCACTTTCCACACAATCGGGATTAGACGGCAGCTTTGCACCATTTCTCGCCTCGAAGGAGACAGGTTGCTTTCCACCCAATTCCGGCCAAAACCAGCGATTGCCAACGGCGCGACCATAGTTTGATCCGTCGCCATCGCTGGCCAAATGTCCGCTTCCCACCCAAACGCGGATCTTGCGCGCCTCGGAACTACTGCCTGAAAGCCGACGGGCAGCTTTGTCACGGCTGCTACCGTAAGCTGCCTGTCTTTTAACGACCCGATTGCGGACGTTGGCTGGAGCGGTATGGTAGTGGCATGACCGAACTCCATGACGCATCGCTCAATGCTCAAACTCGGCGCAACCTTCAGTCAGATCTTCGCTTCAATGGGGGTGTCAGCTAGGGTTTGCGATCTATGTCTTGGCTTTGTTCGTGCCGCTAGGGCTGCTGGCTCTTTTTTCTGAGAGCATGCCCACCTTTCACCTAACCTTCTCGGTTTTCAGCTTTGCTCTCGCCGTCGCGGCCAATTTCTACCGGAGAAAGGCAGCGGAGCGGACGTTAGCGAGGGCGATTGCCGCGTGAATGGTAGTCATCGCGCCAATCTTTGCCCTCATGTTTCTTTCGTTGGGACTAGCGCAAATCTTCGGTTTCTAAATGTCCGCTTTCCAGCCTTCTCGGACACTACTGTCGGCAGCTGAAACTCCCGACAGCGGTCATACCGTCAGTTCTCCGCGCTGCTATTCCGCAGCCTGCTTGCACTCCGCTGCGAAGATGTCCTTCAACTCGTCGTCGCTCGCATTGGTCAGCCTCTCGACCCATTGGTGGAAGACCTGACCGCCGCGCTCGTTGCGCCCGAACAGCACTTCCTTGAGCAGGCCTGACTGCAGGGCCTCGTGCTGGCGCTTGCCGGTCTTGTAGTCCTCGTCGCGCACGACGATCTCGAGGAAGTCGAACTGCTCGTGCGCCGATTTCACATCGGCCTCGGTCTCCGGCTTGTTCTCCATCACGTAGTACTGCGTGGTGTAGCTTTCGCCCACCTCGTCACCCGGGAAGAGCTGGCTGATCATCGCGCCGCGCTGCCCGCCGCCATAGAAGCTGGCGATCGAGATGTGCGGGAAGATGGTCCACACGCCCTGGACCAGCACTTCATAGGGAATGTCCTCATCGGCCATCTGGGTGAGGTCGATCTTCTGGTCGTCCTCTCCCTGGACCTTGATCGCATATTTCGACGGCGTCGAAAGGCGCTGGTGCGGGCCGAAGGAAAAGTAGTTCGCGCGGTTGTAGAAGTCGGCGCCGAAGGTGTCCTTGTGCAGCACCGGCAGGTGGTAGAAATCGAGATAGCCGTCATAGGCCGTCTTCCAGTTCGGCCCCGGCAGGGTGCGCTGGGCGAACAGCGTCCAGCCATCGAAACCGAAGGCACCGAGCAACTCGTCATAGCCGCACAGATAGTCGGCGATATCGAGGGTCGAATCGGGATCGAGCGTCGCCCAGATCAGCCCCGACTTTTCGTAAACCGGGAACCTGGTGAGGCACAGCGAAGCCTTGTCGACTGCGCCGAAATCCTGCGGGCTGGCAACCCCGACGAGCGAACCGTCATTCTTGTAGGTCCAGCCGTGATAGCCGCACACCATGCGCGTCGCATTGCCGGTCCCCTCGACCAGCGGATTGCCGCGGTGCTTGCACATGTTGAGAAACGCGCCGACGCTGCCGTCCTTCTGGCGCGTGAGCAGCAGCGGGACGCCGCAGATATCCAGCGCCTTGTAATCGCCCGGCTCGGGCAATTCGCAGGACGGCGCGACCATCAGCGGCAAGCGGCGGAAGATCTGTTTCTTCTCGCGCTCGAACATTTCGGGATCGGTATAGCTGCTGGCCGGAATGCGGACGATGTCGTCGGCATATTCCATCGTGTCGGCCGCCCCGTGTTCGACCAGCGAGCGGGTCATGTTGATGAGATCTTGGTGTGACATTCGGGGACTCCTAGCTTTCCTGCGCATTGTGTTGGCATGGCGGCCTGCCCGCAATGCTCACTTTTGCGAGAAGCCGATTTCGCCGCGCCACCAATGAATAGGCGGACGGACCTGTGGGATCCGCCCGCCTTCTCACCCCCCAGTGAGACCGGTTGATGAGGGTGTCGGGTTGGTAAGCTGCGTCAGAACCTGACGCTTGCTTCGACAAAAATCTGCCGTCCGCGGTTCTGGGTGAGCACCAGATCATCGCCGACGCCCGGTTCGAGGAAGGGGCGGCCGCTCGAGGTGTTGATCCAGATCTCGTCGGTCAGGTTGACCCCGATCAGGGAGAGTTTCCAGTCGCCATCGGGATGGCCGATCGAAATCCGGCCGTCGAGGCTGACGTAGCTGTCCTGCTTGAGGTCGGTCAGCGTGTCTTCATTGGTGAAGTAGCTGCCGGAGTAGACCGCGTTGCCGCCGAGGCCCAGTTCGAGCGAGTCGCCGAGCGGGACCATCCAGTCGAAAGCGAGGTTACCCGAAAACTCCGGTGCGCGGGCGACGGCGCGGCCATCGAGATCCTGCCCGAGCCCGGCGATGAAGGTGTCGGAGAACTGCGCGTCGAGATAGGACAAATTGCCCGAGAGCGAGAGGCCCTCCACCGGGGTATCCCAGCCCCAGCCGATATCGACGCCCTTGGTGGTCACTTCACCCGCATTCAGCGTTTCGAACTGAACCGCTGCCGCGTCGAAGTTCTGCACCTGCAGATCGTCGAAGACATAGTAGAAGGCCGTGGCATTGAAGGTCACCGAACGCCCTGCGAACTGCGACTTGAGACCGACCTCGCCGCCGATCGCGGTTTCGGATTCGTAGACCAGCGCGCTGAAGTCACCGCTCGCAGCTGCTTGGCTGAGGCTGTTCGACGGAAGTGCCGAATTATCAATACCGCCCGATTTGAAGCCGGTCTTGAACGAGGCAAAGACGTTCACGTCATCGCTGACTTCGTACTTGATCGTCGCTTCGGGCGACCAATTGCTGTCCTGGAACTCGATCGGGCCCGAGAAGAAGCCGCTCTGGATGAAGGCCGGAGTCGCGGCAAGGAAGGCGTGGACGTAGGGTACCGAGATGGTCGAGGTCTTGGTCTCGTCGGTCCAGCGCACACCGCCCGACAGTTCGAGCCGGTCGGTCAGATCGATGATCGTGCTGGCAAAGAGCGAAACCGCTTCGGTCTTGGTGGTCTGGGCCTTGTCCCAGTCGAAGGTGAAGCCGGTGATAGGATCGGGTGCGACGAAGGAGATGTTGACCCCGTTCTGTGCGGTGTCGAACAGGAACTCGCGCCATTCGTAGAAGCCGCCGAGCATGAAGTTGATCCCGCCCGTGAAATCGGTTTCGAGGCGGATTTCCTGGCTGTACTGCTTGAGAGTGTTCCTCGGGTCGCTGGTGCCTACGCCGCCCGGGACGCCCGGAGCCAGCAGACCGGCGTAGGAATAGTTGTCGACGTCGGTCGCATCGAGATCGACGAAACCGGTCGTCGAAACGAGCGAGAAGTTATCGCTCAGCTCGAGGTCGAGCTTGAGCCGGGCGAACCACAGCTCGGTTTCGGAGAACGGCACACCGCCGTAACCGAGCGCCTTGGTCGGGCCGGATGCGGTCGGCACGGACTGGGCCAGCGGCGGTGCGGTGTCGGGAATATAGTAGAGCCCGTCGGTCGCATTACAGTCATTGCCCGCCGGGATCACCAGTCCGCCCTGAAGCAGATAGACCGGATCGGCGATGCCGTTGGCACCGCAGCTGATGTCCGTATGGCCGATGGCGCCATCGCCCTCGTTCTTGACGTACTGGACCTTGAGATTGGCATTGAGGCCGAAATCGGTGTCCCATTCGAGAGTTGCGCGCCCGACGAAATTCTTCTGGCTGCGGAACTGGTTGACCGCCGGCGTGCCGGGCTGGAGCTCGACGTATTTGTCGATGTCGTTGTACTGGGCGGCAAGACGAATACCGAGCGTGTCGCTGATCGGACCCGAGATGAACCCGCTGACGACGTAACCTTCTTCCTCGAACTCGTAGGAGCCGGTTGCGCCGATTTGCCAGGTTGGGGTGGGGTCGGAAGAACGGATCGCGAAGACGCCGGCTGAGGCAGACTTACCGAAGAACAGCGATTGCGGACCCTTGAGGACGTCGATCTGGGCGGTGTCGAAGAAACCCGCCTGGACGAGGCGCATGGTCGAGACCTGCACGCCGTCGAAATCGAATGCGACCGCCGAATCGAATGCGGCAGAAATGTTCGAAGAGCCGACTCCGCGCAGGCTGAGCTGGCCGCCCGAACCCGAGCCGCCAACCTGGACATTGAGGGTCGGAACGCGGCTGACGACGTCGGCGACCTGGTCGACGGCATAGCGCTCGAGCGTGTCGCCACCGATCGCGGTCACGGTCACGGGGACTTCCTGCAGGCTTTCCGCCTGGCGGCGTGCCTGGACGATGATCACATTGTCTCCTGCAGTCTCTTCGACTGCCATATCGTCGGCGCCCTGCGCCATCGCTGTGCCGCTGAAGCCGGTCAGTGCCATGGCCGCTGCACCGCCCATCAAGACGCTGCGGAGCGTGGACGGATTACGAGTTTGGAATTTGATCATGGTCGCTCTCTCCCTTTTGGGACGGACTTTTCGTGTCCGTTCCCCAAGTCCCTCAGGCCCGGCGAAAACCCGCCGCGGCTAGTATGCAATGTGTATGGCGCGCCCCCGTTTTGCTCATCTAGCAAAAGCGCTAGGGACTTTGGGGGAGTGCGACATTTCGGCCACAACCCCCGAATTCCGTAGCGTCATTCAGCGGCGGTCGCTGGCTCCTTCGCCTCGCGTTCCATCTGCGCGACGCGCGGATCGTTGGGGTATTTCCACTCGTCACCGATGACCTGCTCGACCCGCAATTCCGCAGGAATCGCATTGAGTCCGATCACGCGATCGAGATGCTGATGGAAATGGTAGATGCGCGATTCCTGATAGGACAGCGGCACGCTCTTGAAACCCTGGCTCTCCATCGATTGCTGGATCGCTTCGCCGAATTGCGTGTCCTCCTGAATCAGGTCGGCCATGGCCCGGCCATTGGGCTGGCTTTCATCGGGCACCGTCCAGAGGTCCGGAGCAGGGCCTTCGCCCCAGTCAGGTGCCATCGTGATGAGTTCGAGCCGGCAGGTGTCGAGCGAGGTCGGCCAGAAGATCAGCGGCGGCACGAAATAGTTGGAAATCGGCGCCACCCAGTTCGGGAAGATCGTATAGCTCTGCGTCGCCGTGCGTCCGAACTCGCCGACCGTCTCGATGGTCTGCCATTCGGGCGGGTGCTCGATCGCCCGCACGTTTTCGCGGTCGAAGTCCTTCGGTGCAGGTGCCAGCATGCGGCCATGCCCCTGAGGATAGAGCGTGTTGACGTTGCGGTGCGCATCGACCAGCGGCGCTACCGTTTCGGGATGGATGAAGGGCACATGGTAAACTTCCATGTTGGCCTCCATCGCGACTTTCCAGTTGCACTTAAGATCGAAGCTGTGCCGCGCGGCGAGGCGCAGCTTGTCGAACTGGAATTCCTCCCACTCGTCTGCCACCGGGCCGAGATAGTCGAGCAGGCTTGCCGCATCCTCGTCGAAATTGACGAAGATGAGATTGCCCAGCATCTCGCAGCGCACCGGCAAGAGCCCGCGGCAGCTCATGTCGAAATCCGCAGGGAAGTCCTGCCGCTGCGGAACGCCGACCAGCGTGCCGTCGGTCTTGTAGGTCCAGTGGTGATAGCCGCAGATAAGGCGCGGAGACCTGCCGCGGTCTTCGGTCACGACAGGCGCGCCGCGATGACGGCAGGTGTTGTAGAAGGCGCGGACTTCGCCATCTATGCCGTGAACGATCATGATCGGATCGCCGGCATTGTGCCAGCGCATGTAACAGCCGCGCTCCGGTATCTCGTCAATGTGTCCCGCGAAAAGCCAGCTCTTGCGGAACACGCGCTCCTGCTCGAGCGCGTAGAACTCGGAAGAGGTGTAGCGCGCGGCGGGCATATCCGGCAGATCGGGGAACCCCTCGGGCGGCCCCTTTCGTCCGGCCTCCCATTCCATCAGTGCCTTGTACCGATCGATCTCGGCCTGATTCATCATCTGCTGTCTCCCGTGCCCGCGAGACTATCAAGGCGTTCCGGCCCGACGACTGACATTTTGGTGGAGGCCGTGCCCAACTCATTTGCTTTTGCCATGAGCGCTTTCGACAGTGGCGGGCTGTTCGCTTCCGGATAGTCTGCCCTCCAGGAAAGAGAGAGGGAGACAAGAATGACCGGACGGGTCGAAGGCAGGGTCGCGCTGGTTACAGGCGGCGCGATGGGGCTGGGCAAGGCTGATTGCGAAAGACTGGCGGAAGAAGGCGCGACCGTGATCGTGACCGACCGCGAAGTCGAACTGGCGCACCAGGTTGCAGATAGCATCGGCGGCGATGCCATGGCGCTCGATGTGACCGACGAAGACCAATGGAAGACCGTGATGCAGGCGGTCAAGGAGCGGCACGGCGGCCTCGACATTCTCGTCAACAATGCCGGAAACGTCATCTTCGAAACCGTCGAGGAATGTTCGCTCGACAATTTTCGCCTCCATATGGCGATCCATGTCGAAGGCACCTTCCTGGGATGCAAATACGCCATTCCGCTGATGAAGAACCGGCACGAGAAGGTGGGCGGGGCAGGATCGTCGATCATCAACATGGCCTCGACCGCCGCGCTGATGGGGTACGGCAACATCGTCGCCTATACCGCCGCGAAGGGTGCGATCCGCTCTATGACCAAGTCGATCGCGATCCACTGCCAGGACGAGGGTTACGGCATCCGCTGCAACGCGCTTGCACCGGGCGGGATCGAGACCCCGATGGTGCGCGATATCTCCGGGCGCGCAGGCGAAGAGCTGATGGATATTGCAGAGGGCCCGCTGCCGGCAGACGGGCTTGGCGATCCACGCGACGTCGCCAATTGCGTGCTCTTCCTTGCGAGCGACGAAGCGCGTTTCCTGAATGGCCTCGAGATCCCGGTGGACAATGGCCTCTACGCCCGACCGCATCACTGATAACGAGGAAAAGCCGAGCCGCTATCGCTGGTATGTGCTTGGCCTGCTGATCGTCACGCTGCTGTTCAGCGTGGCAGACCGGCTGGTGTTCTCCATCCTGCTCGAGGAGATCAAGGCCGAGTTCGACTTCAGCGATACCCAGCTCGGGCTGCTCGGCGGGATTGCCTTCACCGCGACCTATGTGATCATCGGCTTTCCCGCAGCGCGATTGGCCGACCGATCGGTGCGCAAGAATATCGTCGCGGGTGCGATCAGCTTCTGGAGCCTGATGACCGCGCTGTGCGGCATGGCGATCGGGTTCTGGACGCTGTTCTTCGCGCGGACCGGCGTGGGCGTGGGGGAAGGGTGCTCGGGCCCGGCCTCGCAATCCATGCTGGCCGACTATTTTCCGCGCAAGGAACTGGCGCGCGCCATGGGCTTCCTCACGCTCGGCTCGACGCTCGGCACGGTGACCGGCCTGATGGCAGGCGGGCTGCTGGCCGAGGCGTTCGGCTGGCGCATGGCGTTTATCCTGATGGCGCTGCCGGGCTTCGTCATCGGCGGTCTTTTATACTTCACCGTCGTCGAGCCACAGCGCGGACGCTATGCGCCGAAGGGTGCGAGGGTCGAACAACTGCCGCTCGGCGAGACCGTGAGGAGCTTGCTTGCCAACAAGGTGTTTCTCGGCCTTGCGGCGGGTTGGGCGGTGCAGATCATGATCGGCTATGCGATGGCTTTCTGGCTGGCGCCTGCCATGATCCGCCTGTTCGGAGTATCGGTCGGCGATATCGCACTCTATCTCGGACTGGCATTTCTTATCGGCGGTGTGCCCGGGCCGATCCTCGGCGGCGTGGTGACCGACTGGCTGGTGCGTTTCGACGAGCGTTGGCGCGCGTGGCTGCCGGGTATCGTCAGCCTGCTGTGCATCCTCCCCCTGTGGCTCGCTTTCGAAGTCGGCGACTTCGCGCTTTTTCTCGGATTGTTTGCGGTCAGCTACGGTATTTACGTCGCCAGCCAGGCACCGATCATGTCGGGCATCCAGGCAGCGGTGGAACCTTCGCAGCGCGGCTTCGCGGTCGCCTTCGCGCTGTTCTTCAATAATCTCATCGGCCAGGCTTTCGGCCTCGGCGTGATTGGCTGGCTTAGCGACATGCTGGAGCCGACTCGCGGCAATGCTGCGCTGGGGGACGCTGTGCTGATCGTGAGCGCATTGGCGGGTGCTACCGCGCTTGCAATATTCGCGTGGACCGCGCGACAGATGCGTATCACCGGCTATCTGGAAAGAATTGCCGCCAGCTGAGCCGCCTGCTCAGAACCCCGGATGGATCGACAGCGCGCCGCCATCGATCAGCATTTCCGCTCCGGTCATGAAGGGGCATTCGTCGCTGGCGAGGAAGGCGATCGCAGCGGCCGTCTCCGCCGGATCCGCCAGCCGGTTCATGGGGGAAGTTGCCGCGACCGCCGCCTTGAACCCCGGCATTTCCTTTTCGGTCGCATCGAGGATGCCCGTCTCGGTCGCGCCGGGGATCACCGTGTTGCAGCGGATCGCGTAGCCCTGCTGGGCGCACCATGTCGCCACCGATTTCGACAGCACGCGCACGCCGCCTTTGCTCGCCGAATAGCCGACATCGGTCGGCAACGGCGCCATCGCGGTGGTCGAGGCGATGTTGATGATCGAACCTGATGCGCCGCCCGGATTATCCTTCATCGCGCCGATCGCCGCGCGGCATCCCGCCATCGTGCCCGACAGGTTCACCGCGATGACCCGGTCCCATGCGGCGAACATCGCTTCGTCGTCGTCCTCGCCGATCGAGGCCCCGCTGACGATCCCGGCATTGTTGACGAGGATATCGAGCCGCCCAAAGCGCTCCTTCGCAATGGCGACGATGCCCTTCCAGCGGTCGCGGTCCGACACGTCCTGCAGCGCGAACACCGCGCCCGCCTCATCGCACAGCGCCTGCCCGGCTTCCGCGTTTACATCGGTGCCGAGCACCTGTGCGCCGTCCGCGACGAGACGCCTGACGGCCGCTGCACCGATGCCGCTGGCGCAGCCGGTGACGATCGCCGCCTTGCCCGAAAGGTCGGGCATGCCTACTCGGCCTCTTTCCAGATCGCGGCGCAGGCGCGCTGGTTATGCGTATCGATGAAACGCGCGAGATTGGCGGTTCCCTCGGGCAGTTTCCAGCCGATGGTGAAGCCGAAGTTTGCAAAGGCGAAGACGATCAGATCGGCAAAGGTGAAGCGGCCCAGCGCGAAGTGGTTGCTGCCGCCCAGCGCCTTGTCGAACCAGCGCCATTTCTCGTCCGACATGGCGGTCATCTCGGCCCCTGCGCTCTCGCTCAGCACGGCCATGCGCGGTTCGAACATCGGACGGCCGGAGGTCGCGCGGAAGCCCATCGTCATGGGCACGACGACTTCCTGGTCGAACAGGCGCGCCCATTTGCGCACTTCGGCACGCTCCACCGGCGTCTCGCCAAAGAGATTATGCGATGGATGGACCTCTTCGAGATATTCGCAGATCGGCCAGCTCTCGGTCAGCACGGTGCCGTCGTCGAGCTCGAAAACGGGCAGTGTCTGCAGCTCGTTCTTGCCCGTCAGCGCTTCGCTCTGGCGGTTCTCGCCGGCGATGATGTCATAATGAACCCGCTCGAAATCCCTGCCTTCCTCGAGGCCCTTTTCGACGAGGAACATGCGTACGAGGCGGGGATTGGGGCCGAGGCTGGAATGGAGTTTGGGCATGGTCGCTCTCCTTTGCGAATGGGTTTCCTGGCGGAATTGTATTTGCGCAAGCGACACTATGCGAGCGCCCGGGTCAATCCGCCTGCCAATTGCGCTAGGCTCGCCGGTGCACGCGCCGACCTGCCGCAATTTGTTGACGGAGCGAGGCGTGTTGCCCAAATAAGACGGTATGGACGAGACCAACCCGATTGCCGAGCGGAATGCCGCCGCCGCTGCCCCCTCCGCCGCTGCCCCTTCCGCCGATGTAGCGCCGCGCGACGATGATGATGCTCTGACCAAGCTGCATCCCAACCATGTGAAGGTGCTGCGCATTTCCGCGGCGCTCGCCTCGATCCCGTTCCTGATCGGTGCACTCGTGCTCGAGAGTGCGGACCTTTTACCGACGGGCGTCATTGTCGGTCCGGTTGCGCTGATCGCGCTCGCCGTGATCCTGCGCGTCCCGCTGCGCCGCCATCTCGCGCGCGGCTATGCGATGAGCGCCGACCGGCTGCGTGTGGTGCGCGGCATCTTGTTCCGCGCCGATACTGTGGTCCCGTTCGGCAGGGTGCAGCATATCGACGTGAACCAGGGCCCGCTCGAACGCTACTACGGGATCGCGACGCTTACCCTGCATACCGCGGGCACCCATAACGCGTCGGTCGACCTGCCGGGCCTCGACGAAAAGCTGGCGCGCGAGATGCGCGAGGAAATCCGCAGCCATATCAAGCGCGAGGCGCTGTAAGCGCGATGGCCGGGCCCGACGAAACGACAAGCCGCGATGCGATAAGCGTGCCGATCACGGCATCAGTCCCATCATCGCCATCGCAATCTCGCTCTTCCTCGCAGCCGGAGCCGGCAGCGGTGCCATCGGGTGAAGGCGAAGTGCATCGCACCGACCCCCTGAGTTTCGTGGTGCAAGCCATCGCCGGTTTGCGCAGTGCGATCTTTCCGGTTCTCGCTGCATTATTCGTGCTGCGCGACGAAGGGTTCGGCCTGTCGCTGGCGATCCTCATCGGCCTCACCGTGATAATCCTGTCGGGCGTTCGCGCATGGCTCGCCTGGCGCAAGTTCACCTATCAGGTGAATGAAGAGGATATCCGGGTCGAATACGGCATCCTGAGCCGCGCGGCGCGTTCGGTTCCGTTCGAGCGCATTCAAGATGTCAGCCTCGAACAGGCGCTGATCCCGCGGTTTTTCGGCCTCGTCGAAGTGAAGTTCGAAACCGGCTCGGGTGGAGGGGAAGACCTCAAGCTCTCTTACCTTTCCGAAGAGGAAGGCGAGCGCTTGCGCGAAGTGGTGCGCGAACGGCGCGAGGGCGAAAGCGATAGCGCCAGCCAGAGCAGCGCATCAGCCGACGCGCCTGCGGCCGAAGAAGACGCGCAGGCGCTGTTCACCATGGACACGCAGCGGCTGTTCACTTTCGGCCTGTTCGAGTTTTCGCTTGCCGTCTTCGCCGTGCTCGGCGGTCTTGCCCAATATGCCGAGACCTTCATGGGCATCGAGCTGTGGGACCCGGACCTGTGGCGCGGCTGGGTCGAAAGCCAGCAGGGTTTCATCTCCAGCCTCGGTCCGATGGCCCAGGTGTTGAGCGCTATCGCCGGTTTCGCGGCGCTGCTTGTGATCGGATCGGCTACGGGCCTAGCGCGAACCTTCGCCCGCGAATGGGGGTTCATCCTTGAAAAGACCGCGCGCGGTTTCCGCCGCCGCAGGGGGTTGTTCACTCGCACCGACGTCGTGATGCCCGCGCACCGGGTACAGGCCGTCGAGATCGGCACGGGCCTGATACGCTACCGTTTCGGCTGGCACGGATTGAAGTTCGTCAGCCTCGCGCAGGATGCTGGCTCGTCGAGCCATGTCGTCGCGCCCTTCGCGCAGCACGAGGAGATCGACCCGATCATCCGTGCCGCCGGGTTCGAGCCGCCTGCCGAGGATCTCGACTGGCACCGCGCGAGCAAGCGTTATCGCACCGACAGCACGATCATCGACGCTGCGTTCTTCCTGATTGCCGCCATACCGGTGGCGATCTTCGCGCCGACCGGCTTCGTGCTGATCCCGCTCGCGCTGGCAGGCATAACGGCTCTCGCCAATTATTTCGGCTGGCGCTTCCACCGCCATGCGCTCGATCCGCGGCAGGTCATCGCGTCACGCGGAGTGCTTTCTCCCCGTACCAAGATCGGTTCGCGGGTGAAGCTGCATTCGGTCGAGATCAGGCAGGGGCCGATCGCGCAAAGGCGCGGCTATGCGACGCTGCACCTGGGGCTGGCGGGAGGAGATTTCGCGATTCCCGGCATACCGCTGGAGCGCGCGCGCGAACTGCGTAAGGCGATCACGCAAAGCATTGCCGCGACCGATTTCTCGCAGCTCGATTATTCGGACGATCGTTCGGCGCGCAAATCCGACCATTCCGGATTCTCGTCGAACTTGGCCGCGACGTAGGAACAGCGCGGCACGATCTTGAAGCCCTTGCGCTGGGCATCGGCGACGAGACGCCTGACCAGATGCGCGGCGACACCGCGTCCGCCGATCGGCTTGGGAACGACCGTATGCGTTGCGATGCGCACATCGTCATTGCCGTTCTCCGGCTCCCACTCGAGGTAACCGGTGAGATCTTCGCCGGGCAGATGCGCGACGTAGGTGCCACCCTGTCCCTGGACATGGTGGGTGATCTTGATCCCTTCTTCGCCTTTGGCTGCGGGGTCGGTCATTGGCTTTTGCTCCCTTCTTGCGCTCAACGCGCCTTGCGCTACACGCGTTCCACAATGACGAAACGTATGCCATTTCTTTCCGACAACGCCGCTTCCGTTCACCCCGATATCTGGGATGCGCTGCGCCAGGCTGACAATCCGGATATGCCCTATGACGGGGACGGCCTTTCGGCCAGCCTCGATGACCGGTTTTCGGAGATCTTCGGCCGCGAATGCGCGGCAATCTGGGTGGCGACCGGTACTGCGGCGAATTGTCTTGGCCTCGCTACGCTGTGCCAGCCGCATGGCGGCGTGGTGTGTCATGAAGAGGCGCATATCGAGGTGGACGAGGGCGGGGCGCCGGGGTTCTTCCTCCACGGGGCCAAGCTGATGCTATGCGCCGATGGTCATGGTGCCGAAAGCGCCAAGCTCACGCCCGAGAGCATCGCCGCACTGATCGATCCGATCCGCGATGACGTCCACCAGGTCCAGCCGCATGCGATCGCGATTACGCAGGCGAGCGAGTATGGCTGTACCTACCGGCCCGAAGAACTGGCTGCGCTGAGCGAGTTTGCGAAGGAACGCGGGCTCGGCCTCCACATGGACGGCGCACGCTTTGCCAATGCCGCAGCGTTCCTTGGCGGCTCGTCCAGCGATGCGGCGGGGCATGTCGACACGCTCAGCTTCGGCTTCATCAAGAACGGCGGAATGAGCGCAGAAGCGCTGGTTCTGTTCGATCCGGCGCAGGCCGATCTCGTCAAATACCGCCGCAAACGGGCAGGCCATTTGCAATGCAAGGGACGCTATCTCGCCGCGCAAATCCACGCCATGCTCGACGGCGATTTGTGGCTCGAGAATGCGCGCTCTGCCAATGCGGCGGCGGCCGAGATCGCGGCGGGCTGCGACGAGCGGCTGATGCATCCGGTCGAAGCCAACGAGGTCTTTGCGCGCTGCACCGCAGAAGAACGTGAGGCGCTGCGCAGCCAAGGTTTCGACTTCTACGACTGGGGTGCGGATGCCGCGCGTTTCGTTGCCGCGTGGAATACGCGAGAAGAAGACGCCGTCGCGCTAGGCAAGGCAATCGCGGCTCTATGAGCGGGGGCGATAGCGCGGGCCTGCTGCGCCTGCGGGTCATCATTCCATTCGTCCTGACAGGCACGATCTGGGGTTCGACCTGGTTCGTCATCACCGGCCAGATCGACGGCGTTCCGGCGGCCTGGTCGGTCTTCTATCGCTTCCTCGTTGCCATGCCCGCGCTGTTCCTTGTCGCGATGCTGATGAAGCGGCGACTGCGGCTGACCGGCCCGGAACACAAGCTCGCCGCATTGGTCGGCGTGTTCCAGTTCAGCGGAAACTTTCTCTTCGTCTATCACGCAGAGCTTTACGTGACCTCGGGCATCGTCGCGATGATGTTCGCCCTGCTGATGGTGCCCAATGCGCTCTTCGCGCGCTTCGTGCTGGGCGAGAAAGTCACGCCCGGATTCATTTTCGGCAGCGCGGTGGCTATTGTCGGTGTCTCGATGCTTCTCTTGCAGGAATGGCGGCTCGCCCCGCTAGGGGACGGCGTGGGGCTCGGCATCGTGCTGGCCATGCTCGGCATTCTCGCGGCCTCGGTCGCCAACGTCGTGCAGGCGAACGAGGTCGGGCGCGCGGTACCGATGGTCAGCCTGCTCGCCTGGGCGATGCTCTATGGCGTAATCTTCGACGGAGTGTTTGCCGTGGCGACCGCCGGAGCGCCGCCGCTGCCGACCGAATGGGATTACTGGGCGGGGATCGTCTATCTCGCCTTGATCGGATCGGTCGTCACCTTCCCGCTGCATTATAATCTCGTGCGCGAGATCGGCGCAGGGCGGACCGCCTACAACTCGATCCTCACCGTCAGCGTGGCCATGCTGCTTTCGACCCTGTTCGAGGATTATCGCTGGACCGCATTGAGCGCGGGCGGAATGGCGCTCGCGATCCTCGGCATGATGCTGGCGCTGAAGGCGCGGCGGCAGAAAGCCGTGCAGGTGCAGCAGAGCGCCGCGATCCGGCACCCGACGGATTGAGGTGTTGGTGGCGCGCTGTCGCCGCTAAATCAACGAAGCAAGGCCTTCCTTGTAGGTCGGATATTTCGGCTCCCAGCCGAGCACGCGCTTCGCCTTGCCATTCGCGACGCGGCGGTTCTCCGAGTAAAAGCCGCGCGCCATTTCGCTGAGATTCGCTTCCTCCAGCGTTTCGAGCGGTGGCGGCTCTACGCCAAGCAGGCGGCAGGCTTCCTCGGTCACGGCATTGCTGCTGGCGGGCAAATCGTCGCCGAGGTTGTAGGCACCTGCGGGGGCGTGGCTGTCGATGGCCGCCAGCACGCCCGATACGATGTCCTCGACATGGATGCGGCTGAAGACCTGATCCGGCATGTCGATCCGCCGCGCCTTGCCTTCCCGCACGCGGTCGAGCGCGCTGCGCCCCGGCCCGTAGATTCCGGGTAAGCGAAATACGCGCGCGCCCAGCTCCATCCATTGCGCATCGGCTTCGCTGCGGGCCGAGCGCCTGCCGGTCCCTGTCGGCGCGCTCTCGTCCACCCAGGCTCCCTTCTGGTCGCCGTAGACTCCCGTCGAAGAAAGATAGCCGATCCATTGGCCGCTCAATGCTTCGCGATAGTTTTCCAGCACGGGATCGATCCCGGCTTTCCGGTCGGGCGGCACCGAAGAGAGGACGTGGCTCGCTCGTCCGAGCGCCGCGCCGACCGCTTCGGAATCGCCGAAATCCACATTGCCTGCGCTGCCGGTCGCATTGACCTGCCAGCCGCGCGCCTTCAGCGCATCGGCGATGCGACCTGCCGTATAACCCAGACCGAAAATGAACATTTGCGCCATGCTGCGCGTTCTAAGCCTTGGACCCCGGCCTCAATCAACCTAAATCGAGACTCATGGATATTGTAACGACCCCCACCACGCCCGATGGCAACCCCGAACTCGCCGATGCCGCGCCGACCCCGCACGAGCCGCCGGTAATCCGCCGGGAGGATTACAAGCCTTATCCCTGGATCGTGTCGGAGACGCATCTCGACTTCGATCTCGGACTGGACGCAACGCGGGTCGTGTCGAAGCTCACCGTCGCGCGCAATGCCAAGGCGGATCCGGCCGACACCATGCGCCTCAATGGCGACGGTCTCGAACTCCTGTCGGTCAAGGTCGATGGCGAGGTGGTCAATAACTGGCGCATGGACGGCGACGACCTGATCCTGCCGCTGTCATCGGACGCGCACGAGGTGGAGATCGCCACGGAAATCGATCCGTCGGCCAACACCCAGCTGATGGGGCTCTATGCCTCGGGCGGAATGCTGTGCACACAGTGCGAGGCCGAGGGTTTCCGCCGCATTACCTTCTTCCCCGACCGGCCCGATGTGCTTTCGGTCTACACCGTCAAGATGCGCGGCTCTGCCGAGCAATTCCCGGTCATGCTGTGCAACGGCAATGAAGTCGCGACCGGCGAGGAAGAGGGCGAACGCTGGGCCGAGTGGCACGACCCCTGGCCCAAGCCGTCCTATCTCTTCGCGCTGGTCGCGGGCGATCTGGTCAGCAATCGCGGCACCTTCACCACGATGAACGGCCGCGAGGTCGAACTGAACATCTGGGTGCGCGAGGAAGACCTGCCGCGCACCGATCACGCGCTCGAATCGCTCAGGAAGTCGATGAAGTGGGACGAGGAAACCTTCGGCCGCGAATACGACCTCGACCTGTTCAACATCGTCGCCGTCTCCGATTTCAACATGGGCGCGATGGAGAACAAGGGGCTCAACGTCTTCAACACGAAATACGTGCTCGCTGATCAGGAAACCGCGACCGACGCGGATTACGACGCGATCGAAGGCGTGATCGCGCATGAGTATTTCCACAATTGGTCGGGCAACCGCATCACCTGCCGCGACTGGTTCCAGCTGAGCCTCAAGGAAGGCTTCACCGTCCTGCGCGACCAGCTGTTCAGCCAGGACATGCAGGGCGAAGCGGTCAAGCGGATCGAGGACGTGCGGATCCTGCGCGCGGCACAATTCCCCGAGGATTCGGGGCCGCTCGCCCATCCGATCCGGCCTGACAGCTACCGCGAGATCTCGAACTTCTACACCGCGACGATCTACAACAAGGGTGCCGAGGTCATCCGCATGATGCGGACCATGGCTGGTCCTGAAAAGTTCCGCGAAGGCACCGATCTCTATTTCGACCGCCACGATGGTGAAGCCGCGACCTGCGAGGATTTCGTCAGCGCGATCGAGGATGGCGCCGGACTCGACCTCAAGCAGTTCCGGCTGTGGTACAGCCAGGCAGGCACGCCCCGCGTCACCGTAGCGCAAGAGGTTGTCGGTGACGGTCTGAAACTGACGCTTTCACAAGAAGTGCCCGCTACGCCGGGACAGTCCGAGAAGAAGCCGGTTCCGATCCCGCTGCGCCTCGCGGTTCATTCGCGCGCCAATGGAGCCACCGGCCCTGAACAGCTGGCTGTGCTGACCGAGGCCGAGCAGACCTTCGAATATCCGCTCGCCGGTCCCGATCCGGTGGTGTCGATCAATCGCGGCTTTTCCGCGCCGGTCAGGATCAAACGCGATGTCAGCCAGGACGATCTGGCTTTCCTCGCGGCATCCGACGACGATCCTTTCGCCCGCTACGAGGCATTGCAGGAGCTTGCTGTCGGGCATCTGGTCGCGGTCGCTTCCGGCGATCGGTCCGATGCCGACAGGGCCGCTGGCGAAGATGCTCTGGCGAAAGCGCTCGGCGCGATTCTCACCGACGATGCGCTCGACGATGCGATGCGCGGCGAGCTGATGACGCTGCCAAGCGAGAGCTATCTCTTCGAGCAGATGGACCGGCCCGATCCGGCGCGTATTCACGAAGCGCGCGAAGGATTGAAGGCGACGCTGGGCACCACGCTCGCGAGCGAGTTCCATGCGCTCTACGACCGCTGCGAAGCCGTCCCCTTCGATGGCGAGGGCGCGCGCGGTGCGCGCAAGGTCAAGACGCAGGTGCTCACCTATGCCGCTGCGAGCGACCCGGCCAAGGCGGCCGAGCTGGCCGCGCACCAGTACGACAAGGCCGACAACATGACCGACCGCCAGGGTGCGCTCATGGTGCTGTGCGGCCTCGAATGTCCCGAGCGCACGGCGCGGCTGCTCGATTTCTACAATCGCTACAAGGGCAATGCGCTGGTCATCGACAAGTGGTTCACCCTGCAGGCGCTCTCGCTCCACCCGCAGGCGATCGAGCATGTGAAGGCGCTGGCAAAGCACGATGACTTCACGCTCCGCAATCCCAATCGCGTGCGCTCGCTCTACATGGCCTTCGCCGGTAATCCGCAGGCCTTCCACGCCGCCGACGGCGAGGGCTATCGCATGCTGGCCGACCTCATCCTCGAGCTCGATCCGATCAATCCGCAGACGGCGGCGCGTTTCGTCCCCTCGCTCGGCAAGTGGCGCAAGATCGAGGAAGGGCGCGCCGAGAAGATGCGCGGCGAGCTCGAGCGAATCGCCAAGGCGGGCAATCTCTCGCGCGATATCTACGAGCAAGTCGCACGCAGCCTCGAGGGGTAGGGCTCTGATGGCCGCAGCCGGTTTCGACCTGGAGCGCGCCGAGGTTCTCGGCGCTGTGCCGCATGGTTTCGCCGGCCATGGCGGCGGAGCGCACCAGTTCGGTTATGGCGGGGAGGGCGATCCGGCACAGATTGCAGCCTCGCGCGCCGGGGTGGCGAAAGCGATTCTGGCTGGCGGCATGCTGGTTGCGCCGCACCAGGTCCATTCGCCGGACGTTATCACTATAACCGAAGCGTGGACGGACGACCCCGAGGGCCGCCCGGTTGCCGATGCGCTTGTGACCGCAACGCCGGGTCTCGTACTTGGCATCGTCACCGCTGATTGCGCGCCGGTGCTGTTCGCCGATCCCGGCGCGGGTGTAATCGGTGCAGCGCACGCGGGCTGGCGCGGCGCGCACTCCGGCTTGCTCGAAAACACTTTGGATGCAATGGAGGCGCTCGGCGCGCATCGCGGCGATATAGCCGCCGCCATCGGTCCGACCATTGCGCAGGCCAGCTACGAGGTCGACGAGGGCTTCCGCGAGCAGTTCGAAGTTGAGGATAACCGGTTCTTCGCGCCCGGTCGCCCGGGCCACTGGCAGTTCGATCTGCCTGCCTATGTCGC
Source organism: Altererythrobacter xiamenensis (assembly GCF_900177715.1). Taxonomy (GTDB): domain Bacteria; phylum Pseudomonadota; class Alphaproteobacteria; order Sphingomonadales; family Sphingomonadaceae; genus Erythrobacter; species Erythrobacter xiamenensis. Next base: position 359,682 of record NZ_FXWG01000002.1, read on the forward strand.
TTCGCGATTACGCCGGGCGGGCGTCGAAACGATCGAGGACTGCGCGCTCGACACCTATGATCTGGGCGAGCGCTATTTCTCCTACCGCCGCGCGACGCACGAAGGCGCGCCCAATTACGGACGCCAGATCAGTCTCGTCGCCCTCAGCTGACGCTTGCACATTTGCGAACAATTGCTTCCTAAAAGGCGGTTGGCAATATCGCGCATTGCGTCTATCAGCGCGCCCAAACAGGGGTCTGCGGCTTTCATTGAGAGGGTCTCTCCCCGGTTGAGCTGCGGCGGGATTTCCTCCAGGTCTTCCTTGCCGTGATGACAATTGATTGACAGCCCCGCCATCCGGCACACGGGGTGATAGGCTTGAGCAAGGTTAAGGCTGATGGCTGAAACGACAGGCACCGCAACTCCAGACATGGTCGCAGACGGCGGCGAAGATGGTGTTCGGCGGCGCGACTTCATCAATATTGCTGCTGTGGGCGCAGCGGGTGTGGGCGGCGTTGCCGTGCTGCTGCCGCTGATCAGCCAGATGGCACCGTCGGCTGACGTTCTCGCCGAGAGCAGCACCGAAGTCGATGTCTCGGCGATCGAGCCTGGTCAGGCGATCAAGGCGGTGTTCCGCAAGCAGCCGCTTTTCGTGAAGCGTCTCACGCCTGCCGAGATCGAAGCGGCCAACGCTACGCCGACCGGTTCGCTGCGCGATGCCGAATCGCTCGCCGATCGCACCAAGGCCGGACACGAAGACATTCTCGTGACCATGGGTGTGTGTACGCACCTTGGTTGTGTGCCGCTCGGTGCTGCTGAGGGTGAGCTCAAGGGCGAATATGGCGGGTATTTCTGCCCCTGCCATGGCTCGCACTACGATACGGCCGGTCGCATCCGCAAGGGTCCTGCGCCGACCAACCTCGAAGTTCCCGAATACGAATTCCTGTCCGACACTGTCATTCAAGTCGGCTGATTGCTGAGAGAAACCCTATGAGTTTTGCCTGGGCACGCGAATACGAACCCAAGACGGGTCTGACGAAGTGGCTTGACGAAAAGCTGCCGCTACCGCGCCTCGTCTACAATGCCGTCGGTGCCGGCTATCCGGTTCCGCGCAACCTCAACTACATGTGGAATTTCGGCGTTCTGGCCGGGTTCTTCCTCGTTCTGCAGATCATCACCGGGGTTATCCTGGCGATGCACTATGCAGCAAATGCCGAGGTTGCCTTCGCGACGACCGAGCACATCATGCGCGATGTCAACTGGGGCTGGGTAATGCGCTATGCGCACGCCAACGGCGCCAGCTTCTTCTTCGTCGTCATTTACCTGCACATCTTCCGCGGCCTGTTCTACTCATCATACAAGGCTCCGCGCGAGATGATCTGGCTGCTCGGCGTGGTTATCTTCCTTCTCATGATGGCGACCGCCTTCATGGGCTACGTGCTGCCCTGGGGTCAGATGAGCTTCTGGGGCGCCAAGGTCATCACCGGCCTGTTCGGCGCTATTCCGCTGGTGGGCGAGCCTCTGCAGATATGGCTACTGGGCGGATATGCGCCCGATAACGCGGCTCTGAACCGCTTCTTCTCGCTGCACTTCCTGCTGCCGTTCGTGATTGCGGGTGTCGTGATCCTGCACATCTGGGCGCTGCATATCCCGGGTTCCTCGAACCCGACCGGCGTCGAAGTGAAGAGCGAGAGCGACACGGTGCCGTTCCACCCTTACTACACGGCGAAGGACGGTTTCGGGCTCGGCCTTATCCTGATCATCTTCTCGATCTTCGTGTTCTACATGCCGAACGCGCTGGGTCACCCGGACAACTACATCGAGGCGAACCCGCTTTCGACCCCGGCGCTGATCGTTCCCGAATGGTACTTCTATCCGTTCTACGCGATCCTGCGCGCCTTCACGATGGACTTCATCCTGCCGGCCAAGCTGTGGGGCGTCATCGCGATGTTCAGCTCGATCCTGCTGTGGTTCTTCCTGCCCTGGCTCGATCGTTCGCCGGTACGCAGCGGGCACTATCGCCCGATGTTCCGCAAGTTCTTCTGGTTCGGCCTGATCCCGTGCATGGCGCTGCTGTTCTATCTTGGCGGCCGCCCTGCCGAAGAACCCTATGTGATGCTGAGCCAGCTGGCGACGGCTTACTACTTCCTGCACTTCCTGGTGATCCTGCCGATCATCAGCATGGTCGAGCGGCCCGAGCCGCTGCACTATTCGATCACCGAAGCGGTGCTCGGATCGGATAAGAAGGCCGTGCTGGGCGAAAACGCGGAGCCTGCGGTTTGACCGCGGCCGCCAAAGGACGAGAGAAAGAGACGAACCAATGATCCGCCTTTTCGCAATCCTTATCGGTCTGGGCTTCGCAGGCGTTGCACTGATCTCCTTCCTGTTCGGCGCCTATGCCGCCGCGACCGAGGAGCCGATCAAGCACCTGCCCTATGAAGAGCCGATGGATATCGACTTTTCCTTCAACGGGCCTTTCGGCAATTGGGACCGCCAGCAGCTGCAGCGCGGCTACCAGGTCTACAAGGAAGTTTGTGCCGCCTGCCACAGCCTCAAGTTCGTGGCTTTCCGCAATCTTGCCGACCTCGGCTATTCGGAAGCGCAGGTGAAGGCAGAAGCGGCCAGTTGGCAGGTTCCGGGCATCGATCCTAACACCGGGGAAGCGACCACGCGTCCGGGTGAACCGACCGATTATTTCCCGTCGCCCTATCCCAACAAGGTCGCAGCTGCTGCGGCGAACAACAACGCGATCCCGCCGGATCTCTCGCTGATCACCAAGGCGCGTCACGACGGCAGCAATTACGTCGCGTCGCTGCTGACCGGTTATCAGGATCCGTCGCCCGAAGTGCTCGAAGAGCATCCTGAGGCGGCACCGGGACCGGGTCTCTATCACAACGTCTACTTCCACAATCTCAACATCGCGATGGCCCCGCCGCTCAGCATGGATGGCCAGGTGACCTATGCCGAGGGCAATCCGGAGCCGACCATCAGCCAGATGTCGAAGGACGTGGCGGCATTCCTGACCTGGACCGCAGAACCGACCATGGTGAAGCGCAAGCAAACCGGCCTTGCCGTTCTTGGCTTCCTCCTGTTTGCGACGATCCTCGCCTATCTGTCGAAGAAGCAGATCTGGTCCTCGGTCAAGCCGCGCCGGGAAGACTGATCGCGGGATAAAACCGATCCTGACACACAAGACACAAGACGCCCTGCCGTCCCCATCGGGATGGCGGGGCGTTTTGCATTGGGAATTACCGTGCGGGGACTGGAAATGACACAAGACGAGCTCAGGGCACTGATCCGCACCGTGCCGGACTTCCCGGCGAAGGGCATCCAGTTCCGCGATATCACGACGCTCCTCAATCACGGTGCGGGGTTGAACGCGACGATCGCGCATCTTGCCGATATGGCGCGCGCCAGCGGCGCGGAAGCGATTGCTGGCATGGAGGCGCGCGGCTTCATATTCGGCGCTGCGGTCGCCGTGCAACTGGGGCTCGGCTTCGTCCCCGTCCGCAAGCCCGGCAAGCTTCCGGTCGAAACGATCGGCATCGACTATGCTCTCGAATACGGCAGCGACCGGCTCGAAATCGATCCGAGCCTGATCGCCGACGGACAGCGTGTGGCAATCGTCGATGATCTCATCGCGACGGGAGGTACTGCACTTGCCGCAGCCGAACTGCTCCGTACGGCGGGCGCAGATGTGGGCCATGCCTTATTCGTGATAGACTTACCTGATCTGGGCGGCGCGGACCGGCTGCGTGCGGCCGATCTATCGGTCGAGGCGCTCATCCAGTTCGAGGGCGACTGAGCGGCTTCGATCCGGGAAGCGGGAAAGATTCGCTCTCCGGCGCATTTTGCAGGTGAAGCTTTACGCGAGGGGCGGTCAGCCGAATGAATTCGATAGCACTTACTGTAGCCATTGTGGGCGTGCTGGGCATCGGCGCACAATGGCTCGCCTGGCGCACCGGCTGGCCTGCGATCGTCCTGATGCTCGCCGCCGGTTTCATCGCCGGGCCGATAACCGGGCTGATCGATCCTGAAGCGGCGTTCGGCGAAATGCTCGAGCCGATGGTCGGGATCGGTGTTGCACTGATCCTGTTTGAGGGCGGGCTAAGTCTTGATCTGCGCGAACTGCGCCATTCCGGCGACGCGGTTTGGCGTCTTGCCACTGTGGGCGTCATCGTCGGTTGGGTGCTCGGCGCGGCAGCGGGCTTCTATATCGCCGGTCTCGTGTGGCCGGTAGCAGTGCTGTTTGGCGGCATTCTGATCGTTACCGGTCCGACCGTCGTCATTCCGCTGCTGCGACAAGCCAATATCCAGGCGCGGCCAGCCTCGATCCTGAAATGGGAAGGCATCGTCAACGATCCGACCGGCGCGCTTTGCGCGGTCATCGCCTATGAGTATTTCCGCCGCGTCGCAGAAGCACCTGGCGCTTCGCTGGTCGAGGTTGTTCCGCCGCTGATCTTCGCCGCGATTCTCTCGGGCCTGATCGGCTATGCCGCAGCCAAGGTCATCGCCTACCTATTCCCTCGCGGGGCAGTGCCCGAATATCTCAAGGTGCCGGTGCTGTTCATCACCGTCATTGGCGTGTTCGTGATCTGCAACAAGATCGAGCATGAGGCAGGTCTCGTCGCCGTCACCGTTATGGGCGTGGCGCTCGCCAATATGGCTGTCTCCAGCCTCAGAAGTATCCACCCGTTCAAGGAGAACGTTGCGGTTCTCCTCGTCTCGGGCATCTTCATCCTGCTGTCCGCTTCGCTCCAATGGGAAGAGCTGAGCTATCTCCAGACCAGCTGGCGTCCGCTGCTGTTCCTGCTCGCCTTGCTGTTTATCGTTCGCCCGCTGACGGTTCTGATCAGTCTGCTCGGAACGTCCGTCCCATGGAACGAGCGGCTCTTTATCGCCTGGATCGCGCCGCGCGGTATTGTGCTGGTTGCAATCTCCGGCCTGTTCGCCCTGCGCCTCGGAGACCTCGGCATCGAGGGTGGTCAACTGCTGACCGGACTCAGTTTTGCGGTCGTCGTCGCTACCGTCATCGCTCACGGCTTCACGGTGGACATCGCCGCGCGTCTGCTCGGCATCAAGGGGACCTCGCGCCCCGGCTTGCTCATCGTCGGCTCGACCCCCTGGACGATTGCGCTGGCGAAAGAACTGAAGGCGCTGAAAACTCCCGTGATGGTCGTCGATTCGAGCTGGCAGAGGCTCGGCCCGGCCAGACGCGAAGGCCTGCCCTTCTATCATGGGGAAATCCTGAACGAGGCAACCGAGCACAATCTCGACCTGTCGCCCTTCCAGGTGCTGGTCGCGGCGACGGAGAACGAAGCCTACAATACGCTCGTCTGCAACGAGTTTGCGCACGAGATCGGCCGCGATTCTGTCTACCAGCTTGGCGAAAGCGTCGATGAGGATGACCGCCACGCATTGCCCCCATCGCTGCGCGGTCGCGCCTTGTTCGAATCCGGATTTGGGGTCGCCGACGTCAACGAGCGCCAGTCCGAAGGCTGGGTCTTCCGCAAGACGAAACTGTCGGACGAGTTCGATTTCGAAGACGCGCAGGAAAAGCTTCCTGAAAGCACCCACATGCTGATGCTGATCCGTAGCGGCACTGGCCGCCTGCGCTTCTTTACCCACGCAGCCCGGCCGGACCCCCGTGCCGGCGATACGATCATTTCCTTCTCGCCGCCTGCCGAAAGGCACAAGGATCAGGTGGCTCGCCGGGCACAACGCGGCGGCGGTTCGAGCCCGCAACCTGCATGACCAAGGAGAACTCAAACATGAGCCCACAATCTCTCACCGCTCCTGCCGTGGCACTCCTGCTCGCCGGCGCGCTTGCCGCTTGCGGCGAACGTAATGAAGAGCCGGAACCGGTCGTCACTCCTACGTCCGATGGCGAACCCGTTTCGATCCTTCGCCCCGATGTCGAGATCGAGCGCCCTGTCGATCCGCTTGAGCCGCTCGCAACAACAATAGCTTTCGCGGAAGGTGGCAGCGCCCTTAGCGATGCTGCGGTGGCGGCACTTGAGCGGGTTCTCGAATCCGAGCAATTCCAGGAAGGCGGCGCAATCACCTTGCGCGCTCACAGCGATGCGGGGGGATCGGACGAGGCCAATATGCGCGCCTCCATGGCCCGCGCCGAAGCTGTGCGTGACTGGCTGGTTGAGAACGGCACGGATGCGGAGCGCATCACTACGATCGCTTTCGGCGAGCAGAATCCGATCGAGCCCAACGCTCTTCCCGATGGATCGCCCAATGAAGAGGGCCGCGCCGCCAATCGCCGGGTCGAACTGACCATTGCTATTCCCGAAGCTGGCGCGGACGCCCCAGCGGAAGATGCGGCGGAGGATCCCGAAGCCTGATTCGCCACCGCGATCCGGCCAAAGGTCGGGGATTGGATGGTGAAGACAGTTATTGACGAAGCCCGTGTAATCATGGCAATTGCGCGCGCCCACTGAAGGTGCCCGGGCGGGTATAGCTTAGTGGTAAAGCCCTAGCCTTCCAAGCTAGTTATGCGGGTTCGATTCCCGCTACCCGCTCCAACTTTCCGACAATTTGCACGTCTCGAAACCGGCGCTTGATCGGGCCGATTCATACGCTCCAGGCATGAAAAAGCCGGACGCGCCGATTGTTCGGCTGCGCCCGGCTGAAACCCGAAAGGCTCTTGCTGCCAATCTTGCGAAGGCCAGTAACACCCCTGCAATAATATGGCTTGTCCCCCACCTGAGGGGCGATGATCTGGCTAGTTGCGCCAGCGCGGTCGGTGGGCCGCTTTCTTGCTGTGTTCACCCGTCGCAATTAGGCCAAGAGCGACGGCCTTCACCGCGGCTGCGGTGCGGTCGGAGACGCCCAGCTTGGCGAAAATCCGCTTTACGTAACTGTCGACCGAGTTCTTGGTGATGCCGAGGATTTCCGCGATCACGGCATTGCTCTTTCCTTCGCCGATCCAGCGGATCACGTCGAGTTCGCGCTGGGAGAGATCGGGCGGTTCTTCGTCACGTACGCTGACGAGCTCGCAATAGCGCTGGAAGCAAAGCTGCGCCGCCACCTGGACTTTGCGCACGAGCGCATCGTCGATGACGACACCCTCGTGCGGATTGCCGACACCGACAAAGCCGGCCCGGGCAAAGGGGCCGGTGCAGGGTACTCCGACCCCTTCTCCAATCCGGCTGAGAAACTCCTTTTGCTGTCGCGTCAGCCTGGCAAGGCGCGGCGCGTCCGACCAGCGGAAGGCGCTGCTACGATTGAGTGCAATGTCGGGCAGGGGATCGTACTTCCAGCCGTATTCGCGGTAGTGCTGCTCGGATAACTCTGGAAAGCCGACGTTCCACAAGACTCGTCCGACGCGGCGGTCGGCCACCACGGGCGCAAGGAAATAGAGCGAGTCGAACTCGATTGCATCGAGGATCAGGTGAATGGCGCGACGAAAGGAGACCACGCTGTCAGCCTGCGCGGCCTGCGCCAGTGCATCCCAGTAATCGACCTTGCCTTGGCTCATCGCGCTGGCAGCCGGCGATGCCGGTGCCTTCGCCCGAACATAGGACGAAGGGCCGATTCCCTCCAAGTCAGTTTTTGCCGACCGCCATATTGTCGATCAGTCGCGTGCCGCCAATCCGCGCGGCGACCAGCAGCCGCCCGGTCGAATCGCCGAGTTCCGTCAATCTTGCGAGCGAGCGCGCATCGGCCAGATCGGCGTAATCGACCCGGTCGAAGCCTTCGCCGAGAAGCTCGTCCTCGAGCGCGGCAAGCGTCCGGGTGACATCCGCGCCATCCTCGATCCGTGCGATGGCCTCGCGCATGGCGCGGGGCAGAGTGGCGGCCGCTTCGCGTTGTTCGGGCGACAGGTATCGGTTGCGGCTCGACATCGCGAGGCCATCCGCTTCGCGCACCGTCGGCACACCGATGATGTTGCTCACGTGCGGTGCGGTCAGGCCGAGATCGCGCGCCATCGTGCGGATCACGGCGAGCTGCTGGTAGTCCTTCTCGCCGAAGAACGCCTTGTCGGGCATGACCTGGTTGAAGAGCTTGCACACGACCGTCGCGACGCCATCGAAATGGCCCGGGCGGTCGGCGCCGCAGAACCCCTCGCTCACGCCGGTTACCGAAATGCTCGTTGCAAACCCATCGGGATACATCGCCTCCACCGTCGGAGCCCAGAGCAGTGAAACGCCCTCGCCCTCCAGCATGGCCGAATCCTCGGCCAACTGGCGCGGATAGGCGTCAAGATCCTCGTTCGGCCCGAACTGGGTCGGGTTGACGAAGATCGATGCGATCACGTGGTCGCAGGCCGATTTCGCCTCGCGGATCAGCGTCAGATGCCCTTCGTGCAGCGCGCCCATGGTGGGAACGAGCCCGATGGTCGCGCCCTGTTCACGCAACCCGGCTAACGATTTTCTCAACATTTCGAGTGTGCTGACGGTTTGCACGGGTTGGCCCCCTCGGATACTATCTGCAGCACTCCTAGACCGCCCAGCGCGGCCCTTACAAGAGAATGGAAAGCCCTCAGCCGTGTCGCAGCAACGCCCCCACCGCATCGTTTTCGCCAATGAAAAGGGCGGCACGGGCAAATCGACGACTGCGGTGCACGTCGCTGTCGCGCTCGCCTATCGCGGAGCGCGCGTGGCGGCGATCGATCTCGACCCGCGCCAGCGCACCTTCGCGCGCTATCTCGAAAACCGGGCAGAGACGGCAGAACGGCGCAAGATCGACCTGCCTAGCGCCAACTTCGCGGTCTACGAAGGCGATGTCGAAGGGATGGAGGCGCTCGCTGCCGAGATCGGCGAAGGCTGCGATTTCCTTGTCTTCGATACGCCGGGTCGCGACGATCCGCTCGCACGCCATGCCGCGACCGAGGCCGATACGCTGGTCACGCCGATGAACGACAGTTTCGTCGATTTCGACCTTATCGGCCAGGTCGAAGGCGAGACATTCAAGGTCAAGCGGCTGAGCTTCTATGCAGAGCTGATCTGGGAAGCGCGCATCAAGCGCAGCCGCGCGACGATCGAGCAACAGCGGCGCGAGATGGACTGGGTCGTCGTGCGCAACCGTACCGGCCATGTCGAAGCGCGCAACATGACGCGTATCGAGCAGGCGCTCGCCGAACTGTCGAAGCGCGTCGGCTTCCGTGTTTCGCACGGTCTCTCCGAGCGCGTGATCTACCGCGAGCTCTTCCCCTCGGGCCTGACTTTGCTCGACAAGGGGCATCTGGGCGAACTCGGCACCAGTCACTTGGTCGCGCGGCAGGAGCTTCGCCAGCTGGTCCAGTCATTGAACCTGCCCGACTTCATGCGCGCCGAGCCGCGGCTGGAGCTCGCCTGAGACCATGCTCAGGCTGCTCGTCATCGCGGCGATCGCCTGTCTCGCGATCAAGCTCGTATTCGGAAAATGGCCGTGGGAATATTTGCGCGGGCAATCGACCCGTAGCCAGGCGCTGTTCCGCGCGCGCAAGCTTCTCGGCGTGCGTCAGGGCGCAAGCCATGGAGAAATCGTCGATGCGCACAAGCGGCTCATCGCCATGATCCATCCCGATCGCGGCGGCACCAACGAACAGGTGCATGAAGCCAATGCGGCGCGCGACCTGCTGCTCGACGAACTACCCGATAGTTTGAGCGATAATTCGCACCGCGACGGCTGATTTACTTCGTCTTTTCATGTTTGCCCTTCACATGAAGGTTAGGGCGCGCCAGTAACGGGCGAGCATCTGCAAACCTAGAGAAAGCGATTTCCCACAATGAGTCACCAATTCGACGAAACCGTTCTGCGCGAATACGACATCCGCGGGATCATCGGCGAAACGCTGGGGCCGGACGATGCCCGCGCCATCGGGCGCAGTTTCGCGACCCTGCTGCGCGAGGCGGGTGGAACGAAAGTGGCGGTCGGATATGACGGACGGGTAAGCTCCCCGATCCTCGAACATGCGCTGATCGAAGGTCTTACATCCAGCGGTTGTGACGTGGTCAGGATCGGCATGGGGCCGACCCCCATGCTCTATTATGCAGAAGCGTCAGCCGAAGAGGTGCACGGCGGCATTCAGATAACAGGCAGCCACAATCCCGCCAACTACAACGGCTTCAAGATGGTATTTCAGGGGAGACCGTTTTTCGGGGAGGACATCCAGAAACTCGGCCGGATTGCGGCTGCTGGCGAATGGCTCGACGGAACCGGGGAAGTCGAGACGCGCGACATCCTCGACGAGTACGTCGCGCGCCTCCTTGCAGGTCTCGAGGGGGTCGAACTTTCGAACCTGCAAGGACTGAAGATCGCCTGGGATGCGGGAAATGGAGCCGCCGGACCTGCGCTCGAGAAGCTCGCGGCGCGCCTTCCCGGTGAGCACCACCTTCTTTTTACCGAGGTCGATGGTAATTTTCCCAATCATCATCCTGATCCCACTGTCGAAGAGAATCTGGCTGATCTGAAGGCGCTCGTCGCCGAGAAGAACCTCGATTTCGGAGTGGCTTTTGACGGGGATGGCGACCGGATCGGCGCTATCGACGGCGAAGGCCGCGTGATCTGGGGCGATCAGCTGCTGATGATCTATGCCGAGGATTTGCTCCAATCCCGACCTAACGAGACGATTATCGCCGATGTGAAGGCCAGCCGCGCGCTGTTCGATCATGTCGCGGCGCATGGTGGGAAGCCGCTGATGTGGAAGACGGGCCATTCGCTGATCAAGTCGAAGATGAAGGAAACCGGCTCTCCGCTGGCGGGCGAGATGAGCGGTCACGTGTTCTTCGCCGACACCTATTACGGTTTCGACGATGCGCTCTACGCCGGGGTACGTCTGATCGCCGCCTCTGCCCGTCTCGGCAAATCGGTGACGCAGTTGCGAAGCGACATGCCTGCCATGCTCAACACGCCGGAAATGCGTTTCCAGGTCGATGAAAGCCGCAAGTTCGCCTCCATCAAGGAGATCGCCGAGCGGATCGCCGCGAGCGATGCCGTGGCCGACACGACCGATGGCGTACGCGTCACCACCGACGATGGCTGGTGGTTGCTGAGAGCGTCCAACACGCAGGATGTGCTGGTCGCACGCGCAGAGAGCGAAAGCGTGGAAGGCCTCGAGCGGCTGATGGCGCAGATCGACGAACAACTCGCCTTGTCGGGCCTCGAGCGCGGCGAAAGCGTGGGTCACTGATTACCAAGGGGGTCTGACAATGAAATCTCTGAAGAACACGCTGCTGGTTGCGGGGGCATCGCTCTCGCTCTTCGCCGCACCCGTCCACGCGCAAGACGATGCCGCCGCCGGACCGGACGCCGAAATGATGGAGGCCATGCGCACGATGTTCCCGGTCGAGCCGCTCACGGCCGAGGAACAGTCGCGTCTGCCGATGGCGCGTTCGATCATCGACAAGATGATTCCCCCGGGCACGCTGGGCGAAATGATGGGGGGCATGTTCGATTCCATGTTCGGTCCGCTCATGCAGATGGCGACCAGCAATCCGACCGGCGACGTTGCTCGCCAGCTTGGCATGGAAGCAAGCGAACTCGACCTTGGCGAGGAGCAGGCCGTGGAGCTGGCGAATATTCTCGATCCGGCATGGCGCGAGCGCAATGAAGCCATGGCCACCGTCATGCCCGAGCTTATGAAAGGCATGATGGCGACGATGGAGCCGCCCATGCGCAAGGCCATGAGCGAAGCCTATGCGATCTACTTCACCGATCAGGAACTGGCCGATATCGACGCATTCTTCTCGACCCCCTCGGGACTGTCCTACGCCCGCAAGAGCTTCGCCATGGGCAGCGATCCGCGCATTCTCGGCGCGAGCATGGAGGCTCTGCCGGCGATGATGGAAAGTATGGCCGATATCGAGGCCCAGATGGAGGCTGCGACCGCTGCGCTTCCCGCGGCCAAGAGCTGGGATGAACTTTCCGCTGCGGAGCGCGCGCGCATCTCCGAACTTACCGGGCTGGAGCAAGGCGAAATCGAAGAAAACATGACTTTCGCCGCTGAACTGGAGGCCATGAAGGAAGCTTCCGAATAGGGCTCGAGCAAGCAGGAGGGGCGTTGACGGCACCGGTCGTGGCGCTCAAGCGTTGCGGTCAGGATGACAGCGACGATCCCTTCTGAAATCTCCGACTGGTTCGCGGGCCGGGGATGGCGTGTGCGGCGCCATCAGTCGGATATGCTCGCCGCGTCCGAAGCAGGCCAGCATGCGCTGCTCGTTGCCGATACGGGAGCGGGCAAGACGCTGGCGGGCTTCCTGCCGACGCTGGCCGATTTCGCGCCCTCGCGGCTGGAGGACGGGAAGCCGCCTGAAGGGCTGCACACGCTTTACGTCTCGCCGCTAAAGGCGCTGGCGCACGATGTGCAGCGCAACCTGCTCACGCCGATCGAGGAAATCGGCCTGCCGATCCGGGTCGAGACGCGCAGCGGCGACACGCCGTCCGACCGCAAGAAACGCCAGCGGACGAAGCCGCCGCATGTCCTTCTGACAACGCCCGAGAGCCTTTCGCTCCTGCTGTCCTATCCCGACAGCCTGGAACTGTTCAAAGGGCTCAAGCGCGTCGTGATCGACGAGGTTCATGCTTTTGCCACCGGCAAACGCGGCGACCTGCTGGCCTTGGCGCTCAGCCGCTTGCAGGCGATCGCGCCCGACATGCAGCGTGCGGCGCTATCGGCCACGGTCGCCGACCCGGAGGGCTTCCGCGCCTGGCTTGCGCCTTGGGGTGACATCGACGCGGTCGAATTGGTCGAGGGTGAGAAGGGCGCGGAGCCGCAGGTCGAAATCCTCCTCCCCGAGGAGGAGCGCGTCCCTTGGGGCGGTCACGCGGGACGCTGGGCGATCCCGCAGCTCTACGAGGAGATCCGGAAGAACAAGACGACGCTGGTCTTCACCAACACGCGCTTCCTCGCCGAGTTCATCTTCCAGCTGCTGTGGGACATCAACGAGGACAACCTTCCCATCGGCATCCATCACGGCTCTCTGGCGAAAGAGGCGCGGCGCAAGGTCGAAGGTGCAATGGCGCGCGGCGAATTGCGCGCGCTGGTCTGCACGGCCAGCCTCGACCTCGGCGTAGACTGGGGTGATATCGACTGCGTGGTGCAGATGGGGGCGCCCAAGGGCTCCTCGCGTCTTCTGCAGCGTATCGGCCGCGCCAATCACCGGCTCGACCAGCCTTCTCGCGCTCTGCTCGTCCCCGGCAACCGTTTCGAGTTTCTCGAAGCGACTGCAGCCAAGGATGCGGTCGATGACGGGCAGCGTGACGGCGAGGATTTTCGCGCTGGCGGGCTCGACGTGCTGGCGCAGCATGTCATGGCCTGCGCCTGCGCAGCGCCCTTTCACGAAGAAGAATTGCTCGCAGAAGTGCGCGCTAGCCTCCCATATGCCTGGGTCGAGGAACAGGACTGGAAGCGTGTGCTCGGCTTCGTCGAGAACGGCGGATATGCGCTGCGGGCCTATGACAAGTTCAAGCGGATCGTTCGCGACAAGAATGGCGTGTGGCGGCTGACCCATCCCGAACATGCCCAGCGCCACCGCATGAACGCCGGAATCATCGTGGACTCGGAGATGCTCACAGTGCGGTTTCGCAATGGCCGCAATCTCGGCAAGGTGGAGGAGCGCTTCGCCGCAACCCTGTCGCCCGGTGACACGTTCTTCTTCGCTGGCATGAGCCTCGAGGTCGAACAATTGAAGGACATGGATGTCGTCGTCCGCGCGGCCAAGACAAGCGCGACCATCCCGAGCTATGGCGGGCAGCGCCTGCCGATCAGCACACATCTGGCGAGCCGGGTGCGAACCATGCTGGTCGAGCGCGAGAAGTGGGGCCGCTTCCCCGATGATGTCCGTGAATGGCTGGAGGTGCAGGACTGGCGCAGCCAGATGCCCGGGCCGGGCATGCTGCTCGTTGAAAGCTTCCCGCATCACAAGAAGCATTACAGCGTCTATTATACCTTCGAAGGGTGGAACGCGAACCAGAGCCTCGGCATGCTGATCACGCGGCGCATGGAGGACCGCGGGCTCGCGCCGGGCGGTTTCGTCGCCAATGATTATTGCCTGGCGGTCTGGGGGCTGCGCCCGGTGGAGGACCCCGCGCCGCTGCTTTCGCCCGATATTCTCGCGCATGAGTTCGTCGATTGGGTGCAGGAATCGCACCTGCTACGCCGCGCCTTCCGCGAAGTGGCGGTGATCAGCGGGCTGGTCGAGCGCCAGCATCCCGGCAAGCGCAAGACCGGCAAGCAGGTCACCTTCTCGACCGACCTGATTTACGACGTGCTGCGCAAATACGAGCCCGACCACGTGCTGCTCGAGGCCGCCTGGGCCGATGCCCGTGCGAGGATGACGGATGTGGGGCGGCTGGGCGATTTGCTCGAGCGGTCCCAGCACGAACTGGTCCATGTCGAGCTTGAGCGCGTCAGCCCGCTTGCCGTGCCGGTGATGACGATGATCGGACGCGAGGCGGTGCCACAAGGCGCGGTCGACGAGGAGCTATTGCTTGAGGCGGAGACGCTGGCTGGCGAAGCGATGCGAGTCGATGGGAGAGCGGAGGAGCAGGCAGAGGATTAGGGGGGGTGCTGCGCGCCCCGATGGCTGCGTAAGTGGAACGTCCGGTTACGACCCGATTGCGGTCATTCCGCCTGACACTGTTCATACTGGCTGAGGGGAACTTTCGGTCAAACCAATCTCAACTTCGGCAAGGTCTCTGCGTGAGATGCGGTAAAGACCGCCAAAACAGGCGCCGAGCAGTGCGACGCATCCAGGCACCACCGAGAAGGCTAACATGATGCCCCACAAACCCTCTTCCGTTTGCTCTGCACCTGCAACAAATCCGCTGGCCCCGAGAATAAACGCGGGCACCGCACCTCCAAGCGCGGCGCCCGCCTTGAGCGCGAATAGCGAAGCCGAAATGACCAGGCCCGTCATCTGTATTCCTGACCTCCAGTGAATGAAGCGCGCGATGTCAGGAAAAATCGCAAAAATCGCCACAATGGTCACGCCAAAGGTGAAATTGAACAGAAAGTTCAGCAAGAGGATAAAAAGGTAATTGTCTGGCGGAACAAGGAGATACAGGAGCCGAAGCCCCGCCATGACAAGGAATGTGGCAGCTACAAGTCTGCCCTTGTCCATTTGGCGGAAGAGTTTGGGAGCCAGGAGGGATCCAAAGATACTCGAAACTCCGACCAGAAAGAACAGGCCTAGCCGATCGACGAACAGGAAGACGGCTTGCCCATCATCAACGGTCAGATAGCGGAAATAGAATACCGCGCTACTGGCCATCATCACAATCGTGGCAATAACGCAGATCGCGGCGCCAATCGCGATCCACCAACTGCGTTCGCGGAGAAGGGTTCGCAGTTCCTGACGGATCGCGCTCTTGTGTTGCGGTGGAGCAATTCTTTCGCGGGTTGTCGCAAAACAAAATAGCAACGATAGACTCATCATCACGACAATCATCGACCACGCGATAATAATGCCGTGTGCCTCGTTGTCGCTGCCGACCACCCTGATTATCGTTGTGACGCCCAAGGCAATGACGACGTCGGCGAGGCTAAGTAGAGCGAAACGCCAAGACGCTGCACTTTCTCGCTCCCTTGAATGAGGTGAGATTACACCGAGCAGCGCACAATAGGGCACGTTCGTCACGGTGTAGAGCAGCATAGCGAGCGAGTAGAACACGTAGATCCACACCAGGGTCGCCAGGCCCCCCATGTCGGGCATGGCAAAGACGAAAAAGCTGACTACGCCGAAAGGTATCGCCCCATATAGAAGATAGGGCCGGTATCGGCCCCAACGCGAACGTGTACGGTCCGCGACCATTCCCATGGCAGGGTCCGTCACGGCATCGAAAATGCGCGTGACCAGCAGCATGGTGCCCGCTGCACCCGCGCCAACGCCTTTAAGTTCGACGAGGTAGTAGAGCAGGTAGAATGTGATGAAGCGATTGAAGAGACCGGTAGAGAAGTCGCCCATCGCATAACCGAATTTCTCGATCGGCGAGAGGCGCGTCGAAACAAGTCGATCCATGTAACTGCCCCCTCCCGAGAAAAAGGGGTAAATCAATGGTCCTTTCAGTCAAGCAATTCGCGGGGCGAGTTGGCGGAACTGATTGCGGGATATGGCCTGCAGTGACTGCTTCACACCCACAATCGGAGGGGGTGGCTAAACATAAATGGTCTGAAAGGGACCGTCCCAAGAGGCTATTCTTCCTGCCCAAAGCTTCGATGCTCAGCATCGCCAATAAAAGCGAACCTTGTCGCTCCGGCATCCTTGATCAGCGCGATGGTTTTTGCAGACGCGTCATAGCTGGCGAGGGCGGCGGGCTTGAACTCGAGCAGCGGTTCTTCCGGCAAGCGCGCGGCATTGCCGACCTGCGCCTTGAGGGCCTCGCGAGTGACTGGCGCACCGTTCCAGAACAGCCGGTCGGCTTCATCGATCGTCACGGTGTTGCGATCGGCATTGCTGGTGCAGCCGGAGCACGATGCGGGCAAATCGACATCGGTCGTGTGTGTGGCGATGGGGATCGTCATGATCAGCATGATGAGCAGGACGAGCAGGACATCGATGAAGGGGGTCACATTCATCTGCCCCATGGGCTGCGGGTTCATCGGATTGTGCACGCGCGTAAGGGTAATCGCCATGTTCGCTCTCCTCGAACTGGCCGAGAAACAGAATGACATACCATCACAGAGCCATGCGCAAACGGGGTAGGATCTGGCTAGTTTCATATCGGTGCGACGGTCTGTGACGGGGTAGCCATGGAGTTTGGAGCCATCCGCACCGGACAATAAAAAAGGGGCGGATCGCTCCGCCCCTTCTCGTTTTCCTGAGTGAGTGTCGGGGAGCTTATTCGCTGCCGCCTACACCACCGAACTGGCGATACTTCTCGTTACCGACGAAGCCGAACTTGGTCACGCCCGATGCCTTGATGATGTTGAGCACCTTGGCCGAAAGGTCGTAGCTTGCGAGCGGTTCCGGCTCGAACTGCAGCTCCGGCTCGACCGACATCTGGGTCGATTCCTGAAGCAGGGTGACGAGCTGACCCTGGTTGATCGGCTCGGCATTCCACAGGATCTGGTTGTCCTGCGTGAGCACCAGCTTGTTCTTGATCGGCTCAACCACCACGTCCGGCGGATTGGGCTGCGGGCTCGGAAGGTCGATATCGACCGAGTGCGTTGCAACGGGGATGGTGATGATGAACATGATGAGCAGAACGAGCAGGACGTCGATCAACGGCGTCATGTTCATTTCCATCATCGGCGCGCCATCATCCTTGCCGCCTGACATTGCCATGGGTGTTTACTCCTGTCTCTCTTTCAACGCGGGGCCGGCTTAGATGCCAGGCTCTACCGGGTTGGAGATAAAGCCGACGGTCGGGTAACCGGCCGCCTGCACATTGTAGATCGTGCCCGCCACGCAGCGCCACGGTGCATTCACGTCGCCGCGAATGTGCACCTGCGGAATCAGGTCGGGTTCTTCCATGATCGCTTCTGGGCCACCAGCGCGCTGTACGATTGCATCGAGGCGCTCGAACGCCTGGTCATACAGCTCTTCGGATGAGACCGGGGTCACATTGCCGAAATAGACCCGGCATTCACCGTTGCGCGAGGCCCCTTCGTAGCCGGGTTCGCCAGCGCTGCGACCTGCATTGTCGGTCGTGCTGACCGTGAGCTGCAAGTTCTCGACCTTATCCTTCGACTCGACCGATTCCATGATCGGTATCTCGAGCTTTTCGATGGTCTGGATCGCAACGGGAACCGCGATGAGGAAGATGATCAGGAGAACCAGCATCACGTCCACGAGCGGCGTGGTGTTGATGTCCGACATCGGGGTTTCACCCGAGCCTCCAATCTCAATCGCCATTAGATCATCCTATCCGTAATTCGTCACTTCAATCGTGCTGGGGCGGCGGCCAGCGCCGCCCCGACACCTATCGGTTCAAGCTTTGGTCGCAGCTGGCTTTGCAGCAGCTGGCTTGGCCGCAGTCTTGGCAGCCGGTGCGGCAGCCATGGTCGCAGGCTTGACCTGACCATTCGAGCTGATGTGCGCGAGAATGTCGGTCGAGAAAGCGTTCATGCGTTCTGCGATGCGCTTGTTACGGCTCTGCAGCCAGTTGTAGGCAAGCACGGCCGGAACAGCCACGAGCAGACCGATGGCGGTCATGATCAGGGCTTCACCAACCGGACCAGCGACCTTGTCGATCGAGGCCGAACCGGCGAGGCCGATGTTGATGAGTGCGCGGTAGATCCCGATCACCGTACCGAGCAGACCGACGAAGGGAGCGGTCGCACCCACGGTTGCGAGGAACGAGAGGCCGCCCGACAGTTTCGAGTTGATCGAGTCGGTCGAACGCTGAAGCGAACCGTGCATCCAGTCATGCGCTTCGAGGTGGTCGGTCATCTTGCCGTGCTCTTCGTCGGCCTTGATGGCGTCATCGACGATCTGGCGCCATGCACTGTTCTTTTCCAGCTTGGTGGCGCCGTCCTTGAGGCTGCCGGCACGCCAGAAGTTGGTCTTCACAGCGTTCCACTGGCGGTTGATCTTGGCCTGTTCGAGCAGCTTGGTGATCAGGATGTAGAACGAGCCAACGCTCATGATCACAAGCACGCCGAAGATGAACCAGGCGATAGCGCCGCCCTGTTCCATGGCTTCCCAGAAGCCGAAGCGGTTCTCCGGAGCTGCGTCGGCAGCAGCGGTAAGAAGTTCAATCATCATTGCGAAAAGTCCTCTTGAAAAAAAGTCCCCAGAGCCCCGCCATCACGGCAAGGCCGGTTATCTAGCCTAATTCAGCCTGTAGGTAATGGCCGTTGAATAATTGCCGTTGGTCGGGTTGCCGGCATCGTTGAGCGCAGGATTGAACCGGGCATAACGCTGCATGCCCTCGCAAGCTGCCTCGTCGAGAATGCTCGACCCGCTCGAACGGGTAACCCGGCAGCCCGAAACGCGACCTTCCGCGTTGACGGTAACTGCGACGCCAACCGTACCCTCGATCTCCTCGCGCAGGGCGCGGGAGGGATAATTCTCCTGAATACGGCGCGACCAGCCATTGAGACCCCTCGGCGAAGCACCGCGCGCCTGCGAAGGCGGTGGCGGCGGAGGCGGGGGCGCAACCGGAGCCGGCGGCGGCACGACCAGCGCGGGAGGCGCGGGCGGCGGAATCGTCGGCTGAGTGCGGATCGGCGGCGGGGCCGGCGCAATATTGATTGGCGGCGGCGGTGCGACCGGAGGCGGCGGAGCGGTCTGCTCCGGCTCGGGCGGCGGCGGCTCGTCCGGTTCTTCGGGGGGCGGCGGTTCATCGATATCGACCGTCGTCACGCGCTCGACAACCTTTTTAGCTGCCTCGTAGGCAAGGCCGCTAATCAGCACGTATCCGATCACTACATGAATCAACGCCACGATGATCAGAGCAACAATGCGGTTGCCGCTCATTTGTTGGTCAGCGTAGGCCATCCAGTCGCTTTCTCTCCATCATTTGGTCGGGTTCAACCCGACACTAAGCTTCGCGCAAACACAGGCTTGCGCCAGCTACGACTCCAATTCCTCCCTGGCCGAGCAGCTTCTATGCCACCCGGTGGGCCGCGATTCGGCAGACGCCAAACCGACAACCGAATGACTGCACAAAAGTCCCCAGTGCAACGTCATCCAGCGCCCGCTTTAACGGGCAAGCCCTAGGCAGGCAAACGCTTTATCGGTTCAGGACCGATTCAGCGCCTCTTGTTTCGATTAGGGGAAGCTACGAATATATTGCGGCACTTGCTGGCGCAAGGCGCGTTGATGAACAGGCCCGCCTGAGCAAAGTTTAAGGATTTCTTAATGCGTTTCAATCGTTTGGCACTCATTGCCGCTATCGCGAGCGCTCCTGCGGTCACACCGCTCATGGCGCAAGATCCCGCGGCCGAGCCTGTGCTGACCTATGCCGACATCGCCGATTTGTCCGATGCGGCCGATCTCGTCATTCATGCGCAGATTCGGCGCCAGGTCGAAGTCGAGCGGGAGCGCGCGCCAGGCCTCGAAGCGGGATTCGCCCGGCTTTACATAGAGGCGGAGACGAAGGCTCTGCTGACAGGCTCGGCCCCGATCGGCGAATCGCTGCGCTATCTCGTCGACGTGCCGCTCAATGCGAAGGGCAAGGTCCCCAAGCTCAGGAAGAAAGAGGTCCTCTTGTTCGCTCGTGCAGTGCCGTCGCGTCCCGGCGAAGTGCAACTGGCCGGACCGCAGGCACAGCAACCCTATACTCCCGAGCTTGAGGCGCAGGTGCGCCCGGTTCTATCGGCGCTCGCTTCGCCTGATTCTCCGCCAGTCGTTACCGGTGTGCGCGACGCGCTATCGGTTCCGGGCAATCTCGCAGGCGAATCGGAAACGCAGGTATTTCTCGAGACACGCAATGGGGAGCCGGTGTCTCTCAGCATACTTCGCCGTCCGGGGCGCGAGCCGGTGTGGGGTGTGAGCTGGGGCGAAATCATCGACCAGGCCGCGCGACCGCCGCGCCCCAACACGATCGAATGGTATCGCCTCGCCTGCGCGCTTCCCGCTCGACTGCCATCGGGAGCAAATCTTTCGCGCGTCCCGGCGGAGCGCGCCCAGGCCGAGCGTGACTACAGCCTCGTGATGGGATCGCTCGGTCCATGCGTGCGCACGCTGGTGCGGGGTTGAGCGGTGCAAGAACCGCTGCGCTAAAGCGGCAATTGACGAAACCCAAGACAAAGTGGTTCCCATGGCGGCCAGCCCCGCGCTAGGGCAGCCGTCTATGTCCGAGCCATTCAGCTATACCTTTCGTGTGCGATATGCCGAGGTCGACCCGCAATCGGTCGTCTTCAATTCGCGCTACCTCGAATATGCCGATGTCATGGTGACCGAGTATTTCCGAGATCGCCGTGCGCATGGGCTTGGAGATGATATCGAGTTCCATGTGCGCCGCGCCGAAGTCGACTATATCGCCCCGATTCGCCTCGACGAATTGATCGAGGGCCGGATCAGCGTGCCGAAGATCGGAAATTCGAGCATGGAGCAGCATATCACGCTCCACGGCGCCGACGACGGTGCGCTTCGCGCGGAAATCCGGCTGGTCGCGGTTCATGTCGACCTGCCATCGGGCAAGCCGGAGCGGATACCCGACAGCGCTCGCAAGGCTTTCGGATTTGAAGAGGCGGTAGCCCATAATGGATAAACCCCTTCGCATCGCAATCGCCGGACTTGGCACCGTGGGCACCGGCGTCATCCGCCTGCTCGAAACCAACCGTGACTTGCTGACCGCCCGCGCCGGACGCGAGATCGAAGTAACGGCCGTGAGCGCACGCGACCGCAATCGCAATCGCGGCGTCGACCTGTCCCGCTACGCCTGGGAAGACGATATGACCGCGCTCGCGGCTCGCGAGGACGTCGATCTCGTGGTCGAACTCGTTGGGGGGTCCGACGGTCCGGCGCTGGCTCTTGCCCGCGCGTCGCTTGGCGCAGGCAAGCATTTCGTCACCGCGAACAAGGCCATGATCGCGCATCACGGGATCGCGCTCGCCAAAACGGCCGAAGCCCATGAAGCCGCGCTCAAGTTCGAAGCAGCCGTCGCCGGCGGTATTCCGGTGGTGAAGGGGCTGCGCGAAGGCACTTCGGCCAATGCGCTCGAACGCATCTACGGCATCCTCAACGGCACCTGCAATTACATCCTCTCCAAGATGGAAGACACCGGTGCGGACTTCGGCGAGATTCTCGCGGAGGCGCAGGCGAAGGGATTTGCCGAGGCCGACCCGACCTTCGATATCCAAGGCATCGACGCCGCGCACAAGCTCGCCATACTTGCCGCGATCGGATTCGGCGCGAGGATCGATTTCGACGCAGTGCGCACCACCGGTATCACGCAGGTCAAGGCCGCCGACATCGCCCAGGCCGACGCGCTGGGCTTTGTGATCCGCCTGATCGCCATGGCCGACACCGAGACCGGAGAAGACGGCCGGACGCGCCTGCTGCAGCGCGTGCGCCCGTGCCTCGTGCCAAAGGATCACCCGCTTGCCAGCGTCGACGGCCCGACCAATGCCGTGGTGGCGGAAGGCAATTTTTCAGGTCGCCTGCTGTTTCAGGGTGCGGGTGCCGGTGATGGACCAACCGCCAGCGCGGTCGTTGCCGACATCATCGATATCGCGCGCGAGGAAATCGGCGCGCCTTTCTCGATCCCTGTCGCAGGGCTGGAGCCGATGCCGCCGGTCGAGCCGGGCCACCGGATGGAGCGGACCTATCTGCGCTTCACCGTGACCGACCGGCCGGGCGTGCTCGCCGAGATCACTGCGGCCATGCGCGATGCCGGGGTTTCGATCGAAAGCCTGATCCAGAAAGGCCGCGCCGACGATGGCGGCGAAGTGCTCGTCGCGATGGTTACGCATGAAGGGCCGGAGCGCTGCATCAAAGAAGCGCTCGACCTGCTCGACGGGTCGGAGAGCCTGACCGACGCGCCGCTTGTGCTGCCTATTCTGCGGGATTGAGGCTTTGGAATTTCGAGTGCGGAATTTCGAGTGCGGGCCCGGGTGGCGCGACCCATAATCAATCCACGTCAGGTAATCCGAGTTCGGATTCGTCGATCTCATCATCAGGCCGCGTGGGAGCCGGCTGGAAAGGGTTGCTGTCGCCCAGCGGCGGGAGCCCTCGCGAAATGCGATCGGCATCCGAGCCGGGCGGCGCTTCAGGCAGGGCGGTCACGTCGATGATGAGCGCCTTGGGCGGGACGCTTCCGAATTTCACGCAGCCGACCGGCCAGCCCTGATCATGGCAGTCGAGTATGAAGTCCGGTGTCTTGGGGTCGCTCTTGAAAGCCGTCTCTTCGGCATAGCGCCTCTGCGCTTCCTCTCTTGGCACCGTGCGATACTGGCGCTGGTCCTGTTTTCGGCGGCACACGATGATCTCGCCTGAAAGGATCGCAGCCTCCTGCTCTTCCGAGCAGTCTTCCATCGGCGGCGCGGGACCGTAGAGGTCGTCGATGGTCGCGAGAACGTCGATTTCGACCGAGCCATCGGCGCGCTCGGTTTCCTGCTGGGCAGACAGCGGTGCGGCCAGGACTGCAGCCAGTGCGATCGCGGGTAAAACGATCCTCTTGTGAATTTGACTGCCCCCTGCTCGACAAGCGCCACCCCATGTGGCTAAGCGCGGGGCGCAAATCACAGCTTTGGGACTGAATCACCGATGAACGCCATCAACCCCGACAAGAAACCCAAGTCGAGCAATGTGCTCGATCGGGTGCTCGTACTCGAAATGGTCCGCGTGACCGAAGCGGCGGCGGTTGCCGCCTCAAAGCTGGTAGGCCGCGGGGACGAGAAGGCGGCAGACGCGGCGGCTGTAGAGGCGATGCGCCATGCATTCGACGAGCTCTATATGGACGGCACCGTGGTGATCGGCGAGGGCGAGCGCGACGAAGCGCCCATGCTCTTCATCGGCGAGAAGGTCGGCGGAGCGATCGGCAAGGGCCCGAAAATCGACATTGCGCTCGACCCGCTGGAAGGGACGACGATCACGGCCAAGGCCGGCCCCAACGCGCTTGCCGTGCTGGCTGCTGCGGAAGAGGGCTGCCTCTTGAACGCGCCCGATACCTATATGGACAAGCTGGCGGTCGGTCCGGGCTATCCCGAGGGCATCATCGACCTCGCCAAGACCCCGACCGAAAACGTGGAGGCGGTCGCCAAGGCGAAGGGCGTCCAGCCTTCCGACATTATCGTCTGCGTGCTTGACCGTCCGCGGCATGCCGATCTCATCGCCGAATTGCGCGGGATCGGATGCGGCGTCGTGCTGATCGGCGATGGCGATGTCGCCGGCGTGATCGCGGTGACCGACGAGGACACCACGATCGACATGTACATGGGACAAGGCGGCGCGCCAGAGGGTGTTCTAGCGGCCGCGGCGCTGCGCTGCGTTGGCGGGCAATTCAATGGACGGCTGGTCTTCCGCAACGAGGACGAGAAGGCGCGGGCGCGCAAATGGGGTATTCCGGACGAGGATTTCGACCGCATCTACAAGCTGGAGGAGCTCGCCAAGGGTGACTGCATCTTTGCAGCGACCGGTGTGACCTCGGGCTCGCTGCTCGACGGTGTGAAGACAAAGCGCGGAGCGGGCGGCGCGCGGGTGATGACGACCGACAGCGTGGTGATGCGCGCGAGCAGCGGCACCGTGCGCTGGATCAAGGGAGAGCACCGGGTCTGAATTTCGGGCCCCGTTTCCACCCTATGCCACATACGCAATCGACCCCGACGCCAGGTGACGCCGGAGCCGATCGAAAAGGAGAATTGGTTTAGCGGCTTGCGGTGCGGAACGGAGCGCGGGCTTCCGATTCTGCGAGAAGGGTCAACTCGTCATGGTCGATTGCCGTGATGAACTGCTCCTTCAGGTCGGCTGCGCAACGCTTGATTGCAGCATTGGTCGCGAGGGGCGATCCGGTGTCGCAATAATTCAGCGATGTCTCTTCGATGCGATCGAGCAGCAGGTCGCGCTTGGCGGGGGTGGACAATTCGCTCTGCTTGAAAGCGAACTCGACCACGGTGCCGGTGGTCGCGAGGGCCGGCGTGGTTGCTGCGGCGAAAGTAGCGGCGATAAGGATCATTGATTTCTGCATGAAAGCCTCCATTTGTGCTGCAGTGCAGTGTGGCAATTTGAAACCTATTTGCCATCGCAAAGAGGGAAAGGCCGAGTTGCAAACTCGGAAACACAAGTAAGGCGTTGAGTCTTAAGCGATAAATGACTCTCAGGCATTGTCGCAGAAAAATTGGCGTTGCATTGTGCGCTGCAACATTGTCGTGCATAATGAGGAATACACGAGGAATTTCGTATCCGTAGGTTACCCCCCACCGGCTCCCTCGAAGCTTTTGTCGCTGCCGCTCGCGCAGGTTCGTTGAGGCGCGCGTCCAGCGAGCTCAACCTGTCGGTCTCTGCGCTTAGTCGTCGCGTTCAGAAGCTCGAACAGCATACCGGCCGCCCACTCTTCATCCGGCGGGGCAACGAATATCGCCTCAACGAGGAGGGCAGGCGCCTTCTCGCGCGGATCGAGAAGCCGTTCGACGACATGACCGCTGCCTTCGATCCTTCCGGAGGTTTGAACAAGAAGGCCCTGACGGTCGGCGTCCCGACCTCGTTCGCGACTGCCTGGCTGATCCCGCGGCTGGACGATTTCCGCAAACGCAACCCGGACATAGATCTCAGGCTCGATACATCGGGATCGCCGCTCGAAAAGCTTGGCGAGAGCCTCGACATGATCATCTTCTTTGCCGAAGAGGGCGAGGAACCGGTCGAGTTCGAAGTGTTGCGGCCACAGGGCGCCTTCCTGGTGGCGCAAGACGGGATAGTCGACCGCCGTGACGGTCTGAAGAAGGCGCTGCGGGAAACGCCGCTGCTCGTCCATCGGCATCTTCCGCATATCCTGGAGAATTGGCTAAGCGACCTCGGTCTTTCTCAGGATACCCAACTCAACATCGACTATTTCGACGACGGCCCGCTGTTGATCGCTGCCGCCCGTAGCGGCCTGGGCCTCGCGCTGGTTCTGGAGGACATGGTCAAGTTCTATGGCGATTCTGCCGGACTGGTGCGTCCGTTCGGGGAATATGTGAACACATCCTTCAGTTATGCCATCGCCACGAAGCTCGCTTCTGGCAGCGTGCATGCAGTCGAACGGTTCAGGACGTGGATCGTCGAAGAGACTCGCAAGGAGTGCGAGATCACCCTGCCGACAAAAATGCTGGAGGCGTCGTAACGCCTCCAGCGTGAGTTTGGGAGAGGTGCCTGACGGGCAAAATCCGTCTGACCAGCCCTCTATCGGCCTGTCCGCTCATCCTCGCCATCGCAGAGAGAGAAAGGGGCGTTGCAGAATGTGCAACGCGGCGGATTGCGCCCCGTAGCTGCCGTCCGTCCTCCGGCAACCTCTTGCAGTTGCGCGATAGGGCCAGATTGCTGTTTCAATCTGACGACAACCTGCCTGCCCCACTGTTGCGTTTCCACGTGTCTCGGCTAGGCGGGTTTCAACGTCTGCACTCGGGGATTCGCGCAAGATGAAGATCATGTCGGCCAACTCTAACCTGCCGCTCGCACGCGCGATCGCCGGTTATCTCGAAATGCCTTTGACCGATGCCAGCGTGCGCCGGTTCGCCGATGAAGAGATATTCGTAGAGATCAACGAGAACGTTCGCGGCGAAGATGTCTTCCTCGTCCAGCCGACCAGCTTCCCGGCCAACGATAATCTGATGGAATTGCTGATCTGCATCGATGCGCTCAAGCGCGCTTCGGCTGCGCGGATCACGGCGGTCGTCCCCTACTTCGGTTACGCGCGTCAGGACCGCAAGCCCGGTCCGCGCACTCCGATTTCGGCCAAGCTGGTCGCGAACCTGATTACCGAAGCGGGCGCCGATCGCGTGCTGGCGGTGGATCTCCACGCCGGGCAGATCCAGGGCTTCTTCGATATCCCCACCGACAACCTCTATGCCGCACCGGTGATGGCGGCGGATATCCAGGCACGGTACGGCGATCAGGACCTGATGGTCGTTTCGCCCGACGTCGGCGGCGTGGTCCGCGCCCGTGCGCTGGCCAAACGGCTCGACAACGCCCCGCTCGCCATCGTCGACAAGCGGCGCGATCGCCCGGGTGAGAGCGAAGTGATGAACATCATCGGTGACGTACAGGGCCGGCACTGCATCCTGATCGACGATATCGTCGATTCAGGCGGCACGCTGTGCAACGCGGCAGAGGCCTTGCTCGACCAGGGCGCAGCTTCGGTCGCGGCCTACATCACCCACGGTGTTCTTTCGGGCGGCGCGGTGGCTCGTGTGGATGGTTCGAAGCTCAAGGAGCTGGTCATCACCGATTCGATCCGTCCGACCGAAGCGGCCGAAGCCTCCGAGCGTATCCGTATCCTCACCATCGCCCCACTTGTTGGCGAGGCCGTGCGACGCATCGCGGATGAAAGCTCGGTCAGCTCGCTCTTCGACTAAGACTGTTTTGCGCGAGGCGCTCGGCAGAGCGCTTTCAGCCTTCGCCCAGTTCCTGCATGCGGCGGGCCTGGCGCTGCTCCAGCGTGACCTTCAATAGTGGGCGTGGCCGGTCGCGGAAGCGGCGCGGCGTGACCCCGAAATAGGCGGTAAAGTCGCGGATGAGGTGCGACTGGTCGAAATAGCGCAGCATCAGTTCGTCTTCCTCATGCTGGTCGGACACGCCGCACAGCAAGGCCGCAACGTCCATAGCTCGCGCGCGCCGCATGACCGCACGCGGAGTGACGCCGAAGTCGCGCTTCACCACCCGCTCCAGCTTTCTCAGGCTGATGTTCTGGCTTTCAGCAAAATCGTGGAGCGATTGCATGGGATCTTCGAAGGATGCCCGCTGGAAAGCGGTTGAAATCGGATCGGGCGGGTCGGGCTGGACGCGCGCGACAAAGCGGCGCACCGCCTCCTCCAGCGCAAGGTTCCAGCGTACCGGTGTGGTGTCCGCATTGAGTTCGCTGCGGAACTCCTCGTCCATCAGGCCGAACAGATCGTCGCGCACGATGCGGTCGGTGATCTCGGCAGACGACCTCTTTGTCATTTCGTGCCAGGCCCCTGCACGCAAGCCGATTCCGGCAGACATGATGTCGCCCTCGCAGGTGAGCGGCATGAACTTGGAATGCTGGCCGAAGACGAGCGCTTCGTTCTGGTAGGTTTCCTTGCCTTCCGGATACTCCGCGGTCCACAAACCGTTGAAGACGAAACGAACATAAGTGAGGTCGTTGCAGAGCCCGTCGGAAACCATTTCGCCCGGATCGGCGGGAGCCCTGATCGAAACCATGGTGGCGACCCAGGGCGAAATGTCCTCGGCCGGCGCACGATTCTCGGCGAGCTGCGGACCATCGCCATCCGCGCTCCAGATCGGCGCAAGAATCTCGCGCATCTTATCTGGATCGCCTCTATCGGGCATGGCGGATGCTGTCCCCTTCACAAGGTATTGTTTTCGTCCGCAAGCGGTCCGGGGCACTTATTGCACGCGTTTGCCACGGTGGTCCAGTGCGGAACAGAGCGGATTCTATTTCCTCCAGGGAAGTTCATCGCCCGGCAGCAGTCGGCCCAGAACTTCGAGGCGACGCGCCTGACGCGCTTCCAGCGTCAGCGTCATCAGCGGCTGCGGCGTGCGCGCGAACTGTCTCGGCGTCATGCCGAAAAAAGCAGTAAAGTCGCGGATGAGATGCGACTGGTCGTAATATCTGAGAGCCAGGTCCTCCGCCTCGGCATTGTCGGAAACCCCGCGCAGTTCGGCCGCCATATCGAGCGCCCGCGCACGGCGCAGGACCTGCTTCGCGGGCTGTCCGAAAGCCTTCTTGATTATCCGCTGAAGCCGCCGCCGTTCGATACCGTGCTCGCGGGCAAAATCGCCGAGATTGAGGTTGGGATCGGCGAAAGCCGCCTTGTCGAAAGCCTCGACGATGGGATCGGGCTTCATACCGCCCGATAATTCGATCAGCTGGCGCAGGAGCGCCTCTGCAACCTTGAGCCAGCGTTCGGGCGGGCCTGCCGGATCGAACCATTCGATCAATTGCTCGCTCGTGCCCCAGGTCTTGTCACCGTAGATGTGGTCGTAGAGGATAATCCGGTCGAGCGTCTCCTCAACCCTGGGACCATGCAACGCTGCAACGGCGCCGGGTTTGAGCGCGACGCCGAGGGTAGCGAACCCGCCTTTGACGCTGATCTTCATGCGTTTGGTTTGCGGGCCGAAAAACAATGCCGCGTTCTTGTAGCGGCCCACTCCGTCACGGGTTTCCGCCTTCCAGTCGCCCCTGAACAGCACACGCAGCACAGGCGTATCGGACACGAGCCCGCATTCGATCAGACTGTCGGGGTCCGCCGTGACGTCGGTGGCGAAGATCCTTGCGATCCACGGGGAGAGGTCTTCGGCAGGGGCGAGGTTGTGCGAAGGCAATCCACCGGCGCCGGTCAGCCCGAGCGCAGTGCTCAAGCCGGGGCTGGCGACCCGCTGATTGTTTTCCCTGGCCACTTGGCTATGTCTTCCCTGTTTGGCGGCCGAAGCTGTTCGAACGCGCCGCCCCAAAGACACTACTCAATATAGCATAGGCTGTAATGGACAGATCCGACATAAATACAGCGAACCGGCTCGCCGACTCTGCGCGCGAGGCGATCCGACCGCTGTTCCGCGGCGATTGGACCGCAGAACAGAAGGAAGATCACACTGCGGTGACCGAGGCCGATCGCGCGGCCGAGGCTGCGATGCGGGCGATTCTGGAAGAGGTCTGCCCCGGCGACGGCATAATCGGCGAGGAGTACGGCACGCGCAACGAGGGTGCTGGCCGCCAATGGGTGCTCGATCCGATCGACGGCACGCAGAGTTTCGTCGCGGGCCGCCCCATCTTCGGCACGCTGATTGCGCTGATGCAGGACGGCTGGCCCGTCATGGGGGTGATCGACCAGGCGATCCTTGGGGAGCGCTGGATCGGCGTGATCGGCGAAGGCACCACCTTCAACGGCAAGCCCGTCCAGACGCGCCGGTGCCGTGCGCTTGAAGGGGCATCGGTCGCGACGACCAGCCCGCATGCCTTCGCCGAGGAGGACGTCGATGCCTATCTGCGCCTCGTGGCCAAGGCTTATCCCAAGCGGCCCTATCCCGTGTACGGCGGCGATTGCTACAATTACGCGCTGCTCGCCTCGGGCCATCTCGACATCGTGATCGAGAGCGGGCTCAAGCTGCATGACTATGCGGCACTGGTGCCGGTGGTCGAAGGGGCTGGCGGGATGATGAGCGACTGGCAGGGCAATCCATTGGACGCGAAAACCGCAGAGAAGGAAGGCGGCCGCGTCATCGCTCTGGGTGAACCGGCGCGGCTCGAAGAGGTGCTCGAGGCGATAGGCGGGGTCGACAGCCATGACCACGACCATTGACCGCCCGCTCGGGCACTGACGCCCGCTCCGCTCGTTGAGGGCGCATGAAAACCATCTGTGTTACCGGAGCCGGGGCGGGCATTGGCCGCGCCATCGCGATGCATTTTCACGGGGCCGGCTGGCGCGTTATCGGACTCGACAAGGATGCCGAGGCGCTGGCCGAACTGCGTGGCGCGCTCCCTCGTGACAGCGCGCTCTTGCTGACCTGCGATGTCGGCAAGGAAGGCGAGGTGACGCGCAGTTTTGTCCGGATCGAGGAATGGCTCGATGGCGGTGCGCTCGACTGCCTCGTCAACAATGCAGGCATCGCTGATCCCTATTGCGGCCCGCTCGAAGATCTCGCGCTTGACGATTGGCAGAGCTGGATCGACGCCAGTCTGACCGCCGCCTTCCTTTGCAGCCGCGCGGCTGCGCCTTTGCTGAAACGCGCAGAAGACGGCGCCAGCATCACCAATATTTCCTCCACCCGCGCGGTGATGAGCGAGCCCGAATGCTTCGCCTATGCCGCGGCCAAGGGCGGGGTGGATGCGCTGACCCACGCAATGGCGGTCAGTCTGGGGCCGAAGATCAGGGTCAATGCGGTGCGGCCGGGCTGGATCGAGACCGGCCCGTGGCAGAAGGGCGGCGAGCGCCGTGATCCGAGCCATCGCCCTAAGGACCTGGAACAACATCCGGCAGGACGCATCGGCAGGCCGCAGGACATCGCAGGAGCGGTCGAATATCTGCACGAGGCAGGTTTCGTGACGGGGCAACACCTCAATGTGGATGGTGGCATGACGGTAAAGATGATCTACGAAGACTGACATGACCTGGGGTGCAAGACTGGAAGGCCGCGTCGCGCTCGTCACCGGGGCGGCGCGTGGCATGGGTTTCGAGATCGCGCGGCGGCTGGCCGATGAAGGCGCGACCGTCTGGCTTAACGGGCGCGATGCCGAGGCGTTGCGCCGCGCCGCAGCCGAGATCGAGGGCGACGACCGGACCATCGCCTTCGACATCTGCGACGAGGAAGCCTGTATCGAGGCTTTCGCCATGATCCGTTCGACCACCGGGCTCGACATCCTCGTCAACAATGCAGGCGCGCGCGACCGCCGCACGTTCGATTCTATCGAGCGGGCAGACATGGCTCGGCTGATGGAGGTGAACCTCGTTGCGCCCTTCGACCTCGCCCGCCGCGCGGCTCCTCTGATGCGAGAGCGCGGCTATGGCCGGATCGTCAATATTACCTCGATCGCCAGCGAGATTGCGCGCGGCGATGCTGCCTACACCGCGAGCAAGGCGGCGCTCGATGGCGTGACCCGCTCGCTCGCGGCTGAATTGGGGCCGGACGGGATCACGGTCAATGCTGTTGCGCCCGGCTTCGTCCTGACCGAAGCGAACAAGGACTGGTTCGAGAAGGACGGCGAGGTCTCGGAGCATCTCGCGCGCCGCACCTCGCTCGGGCGCTGGGCCGAGCCGCATGAGATCGCGGGTGCAGTCGCCTTCCTCGCTTCGGAAGACGGCTCATACGTCACTGGGCACACGCTAGTGGTCGACGGCGGCTACGTAACGCACTTCTGACGGGGAAATCCCTTGCATTCCGTCCGTGAATCGCTATTTGCGCGCCCTTCACTGACACGTGATTCATTCGCCGGTCTGGCCGTCAGGGCTGCCAGGGCTGGTTGAGCGTGTCTCTGCATTAGGAGATGAAAATGCCCAAGCTTAAGACCAAGAGCGGTGTGAAGAAACGCTTCAAGATCACCGCAACTGGCAAAGTCAAGCACGGCGTCGCTGGCAAGCGTCACCGCCTGATCAGCCACAATGCGAAGTATATTCGCCAGAACCGCGGCACCACCGTCCTGTCGGAAGCCGACACCAAGACGGTCAAGAAATGGGCCCCTTACGGGCTCGACTGAGCGCGCTGGTCTAAGGAGAATATACTATGCCTCGCATCAAACGCGGCGTTACCACGCGCCAGAAGCACAAGCGGCTGCTCGAACAGGCCAAGGGCTATCGCGGTCGTCGCAAGAACACCATTCGCATCGCGCGCCAGGCCGTCGAGAAGGCTGGCCAGTACGCTTACCGTGACCGCAAGATCAAGAAGCGCAACTTCCGCGCTCTCTGGATCCAG
This sequence comes from Altererythrobacter xiamenensis, assembly GCF_900177715.1. Taxonomy (GTDB): domain Bacteria; phylum Pseudomonadota; class Alphaproteobacteria; order Sphingomonadales; family Sphingomonadaceae; genus Erythrobacter; species Erythrobacter xiamenensis. Next base: position 391,565 of record NZ_FXWG01000002.1, read on the forward strand.
CGCATCAATGCTGCGGTTCGCGCCGAAGGTCTGACTTACTCGCAGTTCATGCACGGCACCAAGCTGGCCGGTATCGAACTCGACCGTAAGGTCATGGCGGACCTCGCCATGAACGAGGAAGCGGCATTCAAGGCGATCATCGAGCAGGCCAAGAAGGCCCTGCCCGCCTGATTTGCCGACATTGCGAAATGCGAAGGGCGGTCCTGCGGGGCCGCCCTTTTGTATGCGCGCTTGACTCGGGGCTGTCACAAACCCGACAATGGCGGCGGGGAAAAACAGGGTCGCTTCATACGATGCGCACACATTATCAGGGGCTTGGCTGCAGCAGCCTGCATACATGCGGGCGGGCCGAGTGAACCCGCCGTGCGACCTCAAGGTGCGCTTTTTCAAGCCGCCCGACGATCTCGCGGGATGTTTCTCGGTTGTCTATCGCGCCGATCTCGTTGTCGAGGAAGACGGCAGGATCGAGGATGTGCTGCTTCCCGAATGGACCAATATCCGGATCTTCCGCGGCACATATCCCATCGCTTCCTTGCCCGATGGCGAGGTTTCCGGCGATGCACGGCTGGTGGCGACCGGACCAACTACCCATGGCACGATGTTCAGTCTTGGAACCACGCGGATGTGGGGCGTGGGCCTTTTTCCCGAAGGTCTGGCGCGGCTGACGGATCTTCATGCAGACCATGTCGCCAACACCATCTGCGATGCGGAAGAGAGCCCGGCGCATGCCTCGATCGCGGGGCTTGCCGATCACGTGCTGTCCTGCGAACCGGATGACGATTGCGAGAGCGAGGCGATCTTCCAGTTCTTTCGCGAGAGGCTCAAGCCGGTGCGCCACCTCGAACAGATACGCCAGATCCATCGCGCGCTGCTGGCGGAACAATCGGCCAATGCCGGACATCTTGCCGACGAAGCGGGTTTGGGCAGACGCCATCTAGAGCGGCTCGGCAAGCGCTACTTCGGCTTTACGCCCAAGGCACTGCTACGTCGTCAGCGCTTCGTGAGAACGCTCTCCACTTTCGTCTTGCAGCGTCCGGTCTTGTGGACCGCGGCAATGGACAGCGACTATTACGATCAGGCCCAGTTCACCCGCGAATTTCGGGAGTTCATGGACATGACGCCGCAGCAGTTCGCCGCGATGCCCCATCCGATCCAGGACGTCTTCATGGTCGAGCGGGCCAAGCTTTGGGGCTCGCCAGCGCAGGCGCTCGACCTGCCAGACTAATTCGGGCTGACATTTTGTCCCTAGGGCGCATTTGTAAAAAGACGCCAGGTTTGCCAGTGATCGCCCTGATGAAAGCGATTCGGAAACTTGGCGATGACTGACGAGCACGGCAGGTTTCGGGTGCGCAGCAATTTCCACGCCCCACCTCCGGAGTTCGACGGGTGTTTCACGACATTCTACCACCTTTCTCTCGAGGTGGCGGACAGCGGCACGGTGAGCGATCACCTCCAGCCGGAATGGGGCAACATCCGCTTTTTTGCGGGCTCCAGACCGAAAGCACGGATCGGCGATAGCGAAGTCGAAGGCGCGCGCTTTACCGCCACCGGCCCGAGTACCCTGCCCGCCCATTTCGAACTCGGTTCGGCGGAGATGTGGGGTATCGGCTTTCTTCCTCTGGGCTGGGCCCGGTTCATCGCCCGCGATGCCGAAGACCTTTGCAACGTCGTTTGCGATGGCGAGAAGGATGCGGCCTTCAGCAAGTTTGCCCCTCTCATTCAGCCCCTCTGCGACGACCGGCTCGACAGGCAAGCGCAGTTCGATGCCATCGTGGAGGCAATGCGCAGCTTGATGCAGCCATCGCGAGACGAAGAGAGAATTCGTCGCGTGCACAAAGCCATGATCGAACCCGCCGTGACGACCGTCGCCGATTTTGCGGAACGCAGCGAACTGAGCGTGCGCAGTCTGGAGCGGCTCTGCTGCCGCTACTTCGGATTTTCGCCCAAACTTCTGCTGCGCCGCCAGCGATTCATGCGCAGCCTCGCCACTTTCATGCTCGATCCCGGCGCGAACTGGACTGCGGCGATGGACGAGCATTATCATGACCAGGCCCATTTTACGCGCGAGTTTCGCCAGTTCATGGGTATGACACCGACCGAGTATGCCGCGCTGCCGCACCCGATCCTGGCATCCTTCGTGGAAGCGCGGGCGCGCATGTGGGGCTCGGCTGCACAGACGCTCGACAAGCCTGGCTGAAGCTTCAGTCGCTGCCGCAGTACGGCCCGCAGCGCGCCGGACCTACGGCAGGAGCCACAGCGGCTTTGCCTTGGCGCGCATTTGGCGCTAGCGGAGCGCGCTCACACAACAAAACAGATTCCATGACCGACCTGACACAACAAAAGACCGAAGCGCTGGCCGCCATTGCGGCTGCCGAAACGCTGGAAACGCTCGATAGCCAGCGCGTGGCCGCGCTCGGCAAGAAGGGCTGGGTGAGCCTTGCCTTGAAGACGCTCGGCCAGATGAGCCCGGAGGAGCGCCAGCAGGCCGCCCCCGCGATCCAGGCCGTGCGCGCCGAAATCGCCGATGCGATCGAGGCCCGGAAGGCGGCGCTTGAGAGCGCGGCACTCGAAGCACAGCTGGCGAGCGAAAAGCTCGACCTGACTTTGCCTGCACCCGAAGCGCCGCGCGGTACAGTCCACCCCGTCAGCCAGGTGATGGACGAACTCGCCGAAATCTTCGCCGATCTCGGTTTCGCTGTCGCCACCGGTCCGGAGATCGAGGACGACTGGCACAATTTCACCGCGCTCAACATGGATGAAAACCATCCGGCGCGCGCGATGCACGACACCTTCTATTTCCCCGATCGCGATGCGGAAGGCCGCCAGATGCTGCTCCGCACGCACACTTCGCCGGTGCAGATCCGCAGCATGAAAGAGCAGGGCGCGCCGATCCGCATCATCGCACCGGGCCGCGTGTACCGTTCGGACAGCGACGCGACGCACACGCCGATGTTCCATCAGGTCGAAGGCCTGGTGATCGACCGCGACATTCACCTGGGCCACCTCAAGTGGACGCTCGAGACCTTCCTCAAGGCCTATTTCGAGCGGGATGATATCGTGCTGCGCCTGCGCCCTTCGTACTTCCCCTTCACCGAACCTTCGGTCGAAGTCGATGTCGGCTACGTCAACGAAGGCGGCCGCCGCGTCGTCGGAGGCTCCGGTGATGACGAAGGCCATGAGTGGATGGAGCTGCTCGGCAGCGGCATGGTCAATCGCCGCGTCATCGAAATGGCGGGACTCGATCCCGACCAGTGGCAGGGCTTTGCCTTTGGCGTCGGCGTCGACCGGCTCGCGATGCTCAAATACGGCATGAGCGATCTGCGCGCTTTCTTCGACGGCGATGTGCGCTGGCTGCAGCATTACGGCTTCAGCCCGTTCGACCAGCCCACCCTTTCCGCAGGCGTGGGAGCGAAGGCATGAAGTTCTCGCTGACCTGGCTCAAGGACCATCTCGAAACCACGGCTTCGGTCGAGGAGATCGCGGCTGCGCTCAACCGCATCGGGCTCGAAGTCGAAGGGCTCGAAGATCCGGCGCAGCGCCTCGCGGGCTTCCGCGTCGCCAAGGTGCTGAGTGCAGAGAAGCACCCCGATGCCGACAAGCTGCAGGTGCTCTCCGTCGATACCGGCGAAGGCGAACCGCTGCAGGTCGTGTGCGGTGCGCCCAATGCGCGCGCTGGCATGAAGGGCGTGCTCGGCCTGCCCGGCGCGGTCGTGCCCGCCAACGGCATGGAACTGCGCAAGAGCGCGATCCGCGGCGTCGCATCCAATGGCATGATGTGCTCGGTGCGCGAGCTCGAACTGGGCGACGCGCATGATGGCATTATCGAACTGCCCGAAGATGCGCCGGTCGGTGAAAGCTTCGCCGACTATCACGGCTCTTCGCCCGTGTTCGATGTCGCAATCACGCCCAACCGCCCCGATTGCATGGGTGTGTACGGCATCGCGCGCGATCTTGCCGCAGCTGGCCTCGGCACGCTGAAGCCGATCGCCATGCCCGCTTTCGACGCGAAGGACGCGTGCCCGGTCGAAATCCGCACCGACGATCCCGACGGCTGCCCAGCCTTTCATGGGCGCGTGGTGACAGGCGTTACCAATGGCGCTTCGCCCGATTGGCTGCAGCAGCGGCTGATCAGCGCCGGCCAGCGCCCGATCTCGCTACTGGTCGATCTCACCAACTACATGATGCTGGCCTATGGCCGTCCGGCGCACGCCTATGACCTCGCCAAGCTCAATGGTGCGGTGGTGGCGCGGCGCGCCAAGGACGGCGAACAGATCCTCGCGCTGAACGAGAAAACCTACACGCTCGACGACAGCATGACCGTAATCGCCGATGATGCGGGCGTGCATGATATCGCGGGCATCATGGGTGGCGAGCATTCGGGCGTGACCGAGGAAACGAGGGACGTCCTGCTCGAAATCGCCTATTTCAATCCCGCGCAGATCGGGGTGACGGGCCGCAAGCTTGGCCTTGCCTCCGATGCGCGCACGCGGTTCGAGCGCGGTGTCGATCCGGCCTTCCTCGATGACGGGCTCGATCTGCTGACCGGCTTGATCGTCGAACTGGCGGGTGGCACAGCGAGCGAAATGACCCGCGCCGGCTCTGCACCGAGCGAACCCAAGGTCGTCTCCTTCGATCCGGCGCTGACGCAGCGCCTCGGCGGTGTTTCGGTCGACGAGGCCGAGCAGCGCCGCATCCTCGAAAGCCTCGATTTCGATGTCTCGGATGATTGGCAGGTGACCTGTCCGCTGCGCCGCCACGATATTGAGGGGCCAGCCGATCTGGTCGAGGAAGTCGTGCGCATCCACGGCCTCGACGCGGTTGAGAGCGTGGCTCTGCCGCGCGCAGAAGGCGTCGCTAAACCGACCGCGACGCCGCAGCAGATGCTGGAGCGCAAGCTGCGCCGTGCGGCTGCGGCAAGCGGCTTCAACGAAGCGGTCACCTGGTCCTTCATTTCCGAAGAACAGGCCGCGCTTGTCGGTGGCGGCAACTGGACGCTCGACAATCCGATCAGCGAGGACATGAAGGTCATGCGGCCTTCGCTCCTGCCCGGTATGCTCGCTGCGGTGCAGCGCAATCTCGATCGCGGGGCGAGTTCGGTCCGGCTGTTCGAAATCGGGCGGCGTTATCTCGCGGATGGCGAATATCCGACGCTGATCGCCGTCATGGCGGGCGACAAGACCCAGCGTGGCTGGGCGAGTGGCAAGGCGACGAGCTTCGATGCCTATGACGCCAAGGCTGCAGCGGAGACGCTGCTGGCAGAGGCGGGCGCGCCGGTCGAAAAACTGATGGTGATGCCGGTCGAGGATGGAGTGGCGGGTGCAGCCTATCACCCCGGCCAGTCCGCCACCTTGCGGCTCGGCCCCAAGAACGTGCTCGCCAGCTTCGGCATGGTTCACCCGAACATGCTCAAGGCGTTCGATATCGATGTTCCTGTCGCAGTCGTCGGTATTCACCTTGATGCCATTCCGGAGAAGAAAGGCGGCGGCTCGTTCGCGCGCGCGCCCTATTCGCCCCCGGCCTTGCAGGCGGTGACGCGCGATTTCGCCTTCCTCGTTCCGAGCGATCTGGCGGCAGGTGACCTCCTCAGGTCAGTCCGCGGTGCCGACAAGAAGAACATAGTCGATGCGCGCATCTTCGACGTCTTCGCCGGAAAGGGCGTGCCCGAAGGCAAGAAATCGGTCGCCGTCGAGGTCACGCTCCAGCCGGGTGAGGCGAGCTACAAGGACGCCGATCTCAAGGCGATTTCCGATGCGGTGGTGGCTGCCGCCGCAAAACAAGGCGCGGAGTTGAGAGGATGAGCAAGACGGCATTCGTCACCGGAGCCACCGCTGGCATCGGCGAAGCGACCGTTCGCGCGCTCGTCGCCAATGGCTGGCGCTGTGTTGCAACCGGGCGGCGCAAGGAACGGCTCGACGCGCTGGTTGAAGAACTTGGCGCGGATAAGGTCCATCCCGCCATCTTCGACGTGCGTGACGAGGAGGCGATGGATGCCGCCATCGCAAACTTGCCCGGTGATTTCGCCGGGATCGACCTGCTGGTGAACAATGCGGGGCTCGCGCAAGGTCTCTCGCCGGCGCAGGAAGCCAATCTCGACGACTGGCAGACCATGATCGACACCAATGTGACGGCCATGGTGAAGCTGACGCGCAAGCTGCTGCCGGGGCTGATCGAGCGCAAGGGCGCGATCATCGCGATCGGTTCGGTCGCGGGCAGCTATGTCTATCCGGGCGGCAATGTCTATGCGGGCAGCAAGGCATTCGCCAATCACTTCACGCTCGCCCTGCGCGCCGACCTTCATGGCACCGGCGTACGCGTGACGAGCATCGAGCCGGGCATGGTCGAGACCGAGTTCACGCTGGTTCGCACCGGCAGCCAGGAAGCCTCGGACAATCTCTATCGCGGCTCCGACCCGATGACAGGCGAGGATATCGCGAACACCATCCTGTGGATCGCGCAGCTCCCGCCGCATCTCAACATCAACCGTATCGAGCTGATGCCGGTGAGCCAGGATTTCGCAGGCTTCCGTGTCGCTCGCGACTGACCCTATCTGATACCCGACACATGACCTCCAATCGCCGTACCTTCGCGATCATCTCGCACCCTGACGCGGGTAAGACCACGCTTACCGAAAAGCTGCTGCTGCAAGGCGGCGCAATCCATCTCGCGGGCGAGGTCAAGGCGCGCGGACAGGCGCGGCGTGCGCGGTCTGACTGGATGAAGATCGAGCAACAGCGCGGCATCTCGGTCACCTCCAGCGTGATGACGTTCGAGAAGGACTATGACGGTGAAACGATCACCTTCAACCTGCTCGACACGCCGGGGCACGAGGATTTCTCCGAAGACACCTATCGCACTCTGACTGCGGTCGATTCCGCGATCATGGTGATCGACGCTGCCAAGGGCATCGAGCCGCAGACGCGCAAGCTGTTCGAGGTGTGCCGGCTTCGCAGCGTGCCGATCATCACCTTCGTCAACAAGGTCGACCGCGAAGGCCGCCCGGTGTTCGAGCTGCTCGACGAGATTGCCGACATGCTGGCGCTCGATGTCTCGCCCCAGATGTACCCGGTGGGCATGGGCGGCGAGTTCAAGGGCATTCTCGACTTCGCCAGCGGGGAAGTGGTCGTGCCCGAGGGGCCGAGCAAGGAATATCGCGGCAAGCGCGTGGCCGGTTTCGACCTGCCCGACGAGGTCGAGGAGAACGCCGAGCTGGCGCAGATCGGCTATCCCGAGTTCGATCTGGAGGCCTATCGCAATGGCGACCTGACACCGGTCTATTTCGGATCTGCGCTCAAGAACTTCGGCGTCACCGAACTGATCGATGCGATCGCGAAATACGCGCCGCCGCCGCGCCCGCAGCCGGCTGGCGAAGAGCAGATCAGCCCCGACCGCGACGAAGTCACCGGCTTCATCTTCAAGGTGCAGGCCAATATGGACCCCAACCACCGCGACCGCATCGCTTTCATGCGGCAGGTGTCTGGCACCTTCAAACGCGGCATGAAGCTGACGCCGAGCGGCCTCGGCAAACCGATCGCAGTGCATTCGCCGATCCTGTTCTTCGCGCAGGACCGCGAGATTGCCGATACGGCCGAGGCGGGCGACATCATCGGCATTCCCAACCACGGGACGCTGCGTGTGGGCGATACGCTCTCCGAGAAGAACGACGTCCGCTTTACCGGCCTGCCGAATTTTGCGCCGGAAATCCTGCGCCGCATCGTGCTCAAGGATCCGACCAAGACCAAACAATTGAGGAAGGCGCTCGACGACCTTTCCGAAGAGGGCGTGATCCAGGTGTTCTACCCGGAGATCGGCGCGCAATGGATTATCGGCGTGGTGGGCCAGCTACAGCTGGATGTGCTCGTCTCGCGGCTCGAGGCTGAATACAAGGTCGGCGCGAATCTCGAAGCTTCTCCCTTTGCCACCGCGCGGTGGATCAAGGGCGACGCGGCAGCGGTGAAGAAATTCGAGGACTTCAACCGCGCCAACCTCGCCAAGGATCGTGACGGGGATATCGTCTTCATGGCGAAGAGCCCGTGGGACGTTAACTATCAGGCCGAACAGCATCCCGAGCTGACCTTCTCCGCAACCAAGGAACGCTGACGTAACGTCAGGCTTGCGGCGAGCGCGGGATTTCCGCAAAGCTTCGCGCATGAACGGCACCGGACCCACCAACCAGACTTTCATCTCCCAGCGCATGCGCCTCAATTATGTCGACTGGGGCAATCGCGGCAAACCTCCGCTCGTGCTGGTGCATGGCGGGCGCGACCATGCGCGCAGCTGGGACTGGGTTGCCGAGGAGCTTTGCGGCGACTGGCACGTGGTTGCGATGGACCACCGCGGCCATGGCGACAGCGATTGGGTGTCGGATGGCAATTATTCGGCCAGCGACATGGTTTATGACCTCGCGCAATTCATACACCAGCTCGGCGTCGGGCCGGTCACGCTGGTGAGCCATTCGATGGGCGGGAATGTTGCGCTGCGCTATGCCGGAACCTTTCCCGACATGGTCAAGAAGATCGTCGCGATCGAGGGGCTTGGACCGAGCCCGTCCCGTCAGGAAGAAATGCGCGCCAGGCCATATCCTGAGCGGCTTGCCGAATGGATCGGCAAGAAACGCTCCGCTTCCGGCCGGACGCCCCGCAAATACGAATCGATTGAAGCGGCGTTCAAGCGGATGATCGAGGAAAACAGCTATCTGACCGAGGAACAGGCGCGCCACCTCACCATTCACGGGGTAAATCGCAACGAGGATGGCACATACAGCTGGAAGTTCGATCCGCACCTGAACGTCTGGGGTGTCGAGGACATTGCCGACGAGTTCCTGCAGCAGACCTGGGGCGCGATTACGGCGCCCACGCTGCTCCTCTACGGTGCCGACAGCTGGGCTTCGAACCCGGAGAAGGACGGCCGGATCGTGCACTTCAATAATGCCGACGTGATCGAGTTCGAGAACGCAGGGCACTGGCTCCACCACGACCAGTTCGACCGCTTCATGAAAACGCTGCGAGATTTCCTTTAGGAGAACCGAGACGATGGCCGAGTTTTTCGACGCACTGGATGACAAGCATGTCGCGATGATCGAGAAACAGCCGGTCTTCTTCGTCGCGACTGCAGCGCCCATGGGGCGCATCAATCTCAGCCCCAAGGGTTATGACGCCTTCCGCGTGCTCTCGCCCAAACGCGTCGCCTATCTCGACCTCGGCGGTTCGGGAAATGAAACCCACGCGCATCTCGCCGCCGATGGCCGCATCACGGTGATGTTCTGCAATTTCGAACAGCCCGCGCTGATACTGCGCATATACGGCCGCGGCGTGCCGGTACTGCCGCAGGACGATGGGTGGGAGGCGCTGGCCGACAGGTTCACCCTGCTGCCCGGAACCCGTCAGATCTTCGTCATCGATGTCGAAACGGTACAGACGAGCTGCGGTTGGGGTGTGCCCTTCATGGAGTATGAGCGCGAGCGCGAGACTCTCAAGAAAGCGCATGCGCAGGCCAACCCTGCGGAATGGGAGGCCAAGATGGCGACCCGGATTTCCAGCATCGACGGTCTGCCGACCCGCGCGACAGACCGATACATCGCGGGTGAGCCGGAACCGACGGCCGACTGACGGGTAAGGCTCAGAGTGGAGCTGACTTTCGCAAGCTATAATATTCACAAGTCCGTCGGGACTGACGGCAAGCGTGACCCTGAGCGCATTATCGCCGTCCTGCGCGAAATCGATGCCGATATCATCGCACTGCAGGAATCCGATCGGCGGTTGGGCGAACGGGCCAGCACGATCCCGCGTGCGCTTCTCGATGATACGCGATGGCGGGCTCTGCCCGTGTCCAAGAGGCGCCGAAGCCTCGGATGGCACGGCAATGCCCTGCTTGTGCGACGCGACATGAATTTCGTCGCTGCCGGGCCGCTCGATCTTCCAACGCTCGAGCCGCGCGGTGCGGTCATGGGCGAATTGACGCTCAACGGTGCCCGCATACGCGTGCTCGGCACGCACCTCGACCTCTCTGGCCTCAGACGACGCGATCAAATCCGCGCGATGCTGGATCATTGCAGCAACGGAAATGCCATGCCGACCGTGATCATGGGCGACTTCAACCAGTGGGGCCGGCTGACCGGCGCAATGCAGGATTTCGCGCTCGCCTGGCAGATCATCACCCCGGGCGCGAGCTATCCGGCGCGGCGGCCGGTGGCGCAACTCGACAGGATCGTGGCGACGCCCGACTGGCACTATGTTGACAGCGGCGTTCACCACAGCACGCTGGCTGTGCAGGCTTCGGACCATCTGCCGGTCTGGGCCCGCCTTCAATTGCCCAAAGGTTAATCAGCTGCTTAAGTTTTAGGCATTGAGCGCCCAGGCGGTTGCCGCTCCTCCGCCATTAAACGCGGGAATCCCACCTTTCTCGATTTTGGCACGCCCCTTGCTGCAGGTGCGAAGTCCGGGTTCGTCCGGCAAGCAGAAGGGGGCAGGGATGAAGTTCATCATCGCCGTAATAAAACCATTCAAGCTCGATGAAGTCCGCGAAGCGCTGGGCAACATCGGGGTCGCCGGCATGACCGTTTCCGAAGTGAAGGGGTTTGGTCGCCAAAAGGGTCAGACCGAAATCTATCGCGGAGCCGAGTATTCGACCAACATGCTGCCGAAGGTAAAACTCGAGGTTGCAGCGAGCGACGATATGGCCGCGCAGGTCGTCGAGACCATCCAGCAAACCGCAAGCACCGATGCGATCGGAGACGGAAAGATCTTCGTGCTCGATCTCGCCAGCGCAACGCGCATTCGCACCGGTGAAACCGGCGACACCGCGCTTTGAACGAGGGGGCAAGACAAATGCAGAAAGCTATCATCAAATATGGCGCCCTTGCACTGGGCGCGCTTGCCGTATCGCAACCCGCCCTGGCGGCGCCAGTTGCAGAGGCGGTCGAGACGGCAGCGGAAGCTGCGGCTCCTGCTGCCGATGCAGTAGGCGGCGGGACGGCCTATATCTTCAACACGCTGCTGTTTCTTATCGGCGGCTTCCTGGTCATGTGGATGGCGGCAGGCTTCGCCATGCTCGAAGCCGGCCTTGTCCGCACCAAGAACACCTCGACGCAGTGTCTCAAGAATATCGGCCTCTATTCGATTGCTGGCCTGATGTTCTGGGTCATCGGTTATTCGATCGCCTATCCCGGCTTCGGGGAGGGATCGCTGGGCCTGTTCGGGGTCGCTGGCTTCCCGTACTCGATGCAGGAGGTTGGCTCGGCTGACCTTGATACCGGTTACTCGGTCGCATCCGACTGGTTCTTCCAGATGGTGTTCTGCGCGACCACCGCTTCGATCGTTTCAGGCACGGTTGCCGAGCGTGTGAAGATCGTTCCGTTCTTCATCTTCGTCACCATCCTCACCGCGATCATCTATCCGGTCGTGGTCAGCTGGGAATGGGGCGGCGGCTACCTCGACACCGTCCACGGCTTCTCCGATTTTGCCGGTTCGACTCTGGTGCACTCGACAGGCGGCTGGGCTGCTCTGGTCGGCGCGCTGATCATCGGTCCGCGTCTGGGCCGCTACGGTGCGAACGGACAGGTCAACGTCTTCCCGGGTTCGAACATTCCGCTCGCGACGCTGGGTACCTTCATCCTGTGGCTCGGCTGGTTCGGCTTCAACGGCGCATCGCAGCTCGCGATGGGCACCGTCGGTGACGCATCGGACGTGTCGAAGATTTTCGTCAACACCAACATGGCAGCCGCTGGCGGCGTGGTGGTCGCGATCATCCTCACGCAGCTTCGCTACAAGAAGGCTGACGTTACCATGGCGCTCAATGGCGCGCTGGCAGGCCTCGTTTCGATCACGGCAGAGCCGCTCGCTCCGACCGTGGGCCAGTCGATCCTGATCGGCGGTATCGGTGGTGCGATCGTGGTCTTCACGGTTCCGCTGCTCGACAAGCTGAAGATCGACGACGTCGTCGGCGCCATCCCGGTTCACCTCATCGCCGGTATCTGGGGCACGCTGATCGTTGCCTGGACCGGGGATGCGACCTTCATGGGCCAGCTCGTCGGCGTAGTCCTGACCGCTGTCTGGGTGAGCCTCGCATCGGCAGTCATCTGGTTTGCTCTCAAGGCCACCATCGGGGTGCGTCCTTCGGAGGAAGTCGAAATGGCGGGTCTCGATATCCACGAAACGGGTGTCGAAGCCTACCCGGGGCTCGCCAACCAGGCGTAACCCACCACAAGTTTGGCGGGGCGAGGAACTCTCTTCCTCTCCCTCCTCTCCCCGCCTCACCGTGTTCCTCCTGCGAACACTCGACTCAGATGGGCCGGAGCATTGCTCCGGCCCCTTTTTTGTATTTGCTAGGCTTGTGCTTTGATGAAGTCCGCGCAGCGTTCGCCGCTCATGATGCCCCTTGCACCTTCAGCAAAGTGGGAACCGGTTTTGAGTCAGAAGGTGCGCAAGGCGATCACGAGCATCATGCGTGCGCGGCTTTCACAAAATCAGCGCAGCGTTCGCCGATCATGATGCTCGGCGCATTGGTGTTGCCCGAGATCAGCCGCGGCATGATCGAAGCATCGGCCACCCACAGCCCTTCGATACCGCGCGCTTTCAGTTGCGTATCGACGACGCTGTCCTCGTCCGCACCCATGCGGCACGTGCCGACCGGGTGATAGACGGTGTCCGCACGATTACGGATCAACTCGTCCAGCTCGGCATCGTTGTTGATGTCGATCGGATGGCGGTCCGTCGGTTCGTAATCGGTAAGCGGCGGAGCCTCGGCGATCCGGTGCGACAGGCGGACGCCTGCGCGCAGGGTGGCAATATCGCGATCATCATCGAGGAAGTTGGGATCGATCCGCGGCGCATCCCCAGCCCGGGCGGAATTCAGCCGCACGGTGCCCCGGCTTTCGGGTCTGAGCACACAGGCATGGAGCGAGAAACCGTGCCCCTTCACCTTTTCGCGGCCGTGATCTTCGAGCACTGCAGGCACGAAGTGCCACTGGATGTCTGGCGCGGGCGAGTCGGGCATCACCTTCCAGAAGCCGCCCGCCTCGGCATAGGGCGTGGTCATTATACCGGTGCGTTTGCGCCGGTGCTCGATGATGGCCTTGGCCATGCGCCAGGTGCCCGCAAGGCTGCTCCCGATCGGCTCCTTCGAAACCGTCTCCCAGCCGGAGACGTAATCGATGTGGTCCTGCAGGTCGGAGCCGACCGCTGGCCTGTCGAGCGCAACTTCGATGCCATGCTCGCGCAGATGCTCGCCCGGACCGATGCCGGACAGCATCAGGATTTGCGGAGAATTGAAGGCGCCCGCGCTCAGGATGACACCGCGCTTCGCCTGCACGACCTCGCGTTTGTTGCCGCGGCGGATCGCGACGCCGGTGACGCGCCCGTTCTCGATGACCAGCTTCTCGACCAGTGTCCCGGTGCGAATGTCGAGATTGGGCTTGCCGCGCAGCGGTTCGACATAGGCGCGCGCTGCCGACCAGCGCTCGCCGTCCTTTTGCGTCACCTGGTAAAGTCCGAAGCCCTCCTGCGTTGCGTCATTGAAGTCGCGCGTGGTGGGAAGCTGCAGATTGGCCGCGCTGGCGACGAAAGCGTGGCTGGTAGGGTTGGCCCACTTCTGATCGGACACGCGCAGCGGGCCTTCACCGCCGTGATATTCATCGCCCCCGCGCTCATTGCTTTCGGAGCGTTTGAAGTAAGGAAGGACGTCCTCATAAGCCCAGCCGTTGCAGCCGAGCGCTGCCCAATTGTCGTAATCCCACGCATTGCCGCGAATATAGACCATCGCATTGATCGCCGATGATCCGCCCAGTCCCTTGCCGCGCGGTTGATAGCCTGTGCGCCCGTTCAGCCCCTTCTGTGGCACCGTCTCGAAGCGGTAATTCGCGTTCTTGAGCAGGAAGGGCATCATTCCGGGCGTCTTGACCAGGAAATTGTCATTCGTGCCGCCTGCTTCGAGCAGGCAGACGCTCGTCCCGCCATCTTGCGCCAGTCTTCCGGTGACCGCGCTGCCCGCGCTGCCGCCACCGATCACGATATAGTCGAAGGTATCCATTCTCTCTCCTCTTGAAGAAGAGAGTTACGCAGGCTCGCCGCTTCCCGCAATCGGGTTTTCGCTTAAAACTGTTTGCGGTGCCTGCGTGTCACGCTTTTTCAGCCAGCGTGCGCGTATCATGTCCGACGTCTCGCGGCTGCCGTCATGCGTCCAGCCGGGTTCGCGCAGCAGATAAGACAATTTGTGCTTCCACGGTGCGCGCCACATGTCCTGCACGATACCGACCCATTCGTGAAACACCGCCCAAAGCAGGTTGAAGCTGCCGAGTTGCTTGACGATGCCGTAGCGGATTTTCTCCTCGTCGCTTTCAGGCTCGAACGTGCCGAACATCTTGTCCCAGATGATGAAGACGCCGGCGTAGTTGCGGTCGAGATAGCGCGGATTTGTGGCGTGGTGGACGCGGTGGTGGCTCGGCGTGTTCATCACCGCTTCGAACCAGCGCGGCATCCTTCCGATCGCTTCGGTATGGATCCAGAACTGGTAGATGAGGTTGAAGCCGGCAACGATTGCGATCATCGCCGGGTGAAATCCGATCAGCACCAAGGGCAGGCGGAACAGGAAGCCTATGGTGAGGAAATTGGTCCAGGTCTGCCGCAGCGCAGTCGAAAGATTGTAGTGCTGGCTGGAATGGTGGTTCACATGCGCCGCCCACATCCAGCGGATGCGGTGTCCGGCGCGGTGGACCCAGTAATAGGCGAGGTCATCCAGCACGAAGCAGAGCGGCCAGGCCCACCACAGCGCCCACCATTCCTCGCCGAAATCGAACAGGCGATATTCCCAGGCGGCCAGAAACAGCGCGACGAACACGCCGCCGAAGATTAGCCCCGAAACGGTGCTGCCGAGCCCGAAGGCCAGGCTGGTCAGCGTATCTTTCGGCTCATAGGCGTTGGGCCGGTTCCGCCAGGCCCAGATCATCTCGATCAGGACGAGCGCGACAAAGCCGGGCACGGCGTATTCGGTGGGCGAGAAGTCAGGCATGATCAGGGGGCTTTATCGCGTTGAGTGCCTGCATCCAAGCTGAAGGATCATCGAGGGTCAGCTGCGCTGTTCCAAAACGCTTCTCGGCGGAATCGACCAGGAGCACGTCGCCCTCCGTCGCCATTCTGGCATCCGGCGACAGCAGCCTGCCCGCGAAATGCGTTCCGTGTGGGCGCAGCAGTAGTATCCGTCCTTCGGCATCGCGCAGAAGTGCACCGCGCCCTTCGCGGTCCAATCCAATCTCCACCGGCTCGAACCCGCTCACAGCTTCGTCGGCAGCAGCGCGGGCCTCGTCTTCGTCTGAAAGGCGAGGGGTTGGGCCGAGCTTCAACCACAAGGCAATGCCCGCCAGCGCGAGAATCGCGATGAGCGAGCCGAGAAACTGAACCAAGGCCGGTGGCAAATCCATGATTGCGCGATTGGCATAGCGCTCACTTTGCGGCAAGCAGGCGGCAACAAGGGAGTATCGAATGAAACGGATTTTTGCACTGGCAGGCGTCGCCGCACTCGCACTCGGTGCGCCGCTACAGGCACAGGACAATGGTGACCCCGCGGCAATTGTCGCTGCCGAGGCCGATCGCACCGAACGCGTAGCCGGGCAACTGTGGGAATGGGCTGAGCTCGGCTATCTCGAATCGCGCTCGAGCGCGCTCCTGCAGGACGAACTCGCCGCCGAAGGTTTTGACGTCGAGGTGGGCATTGCCGAGATTCCGACGGCCTTCGTGGCTGAATGGGGCGAGGGCGGTCCTGTCATTGCGATCCTCGCCGAAATGGACGCGCTGCCGGGTATCAACCAGTCCGCTTCGGCCAGCCGTGATCCGGTTGCCGACAAGCACGCGGGCCATGCCTGCGGTCATAACCTCTTCGGCGCGGGCTCGCTCACAGCGGCGATCGCGGTCAAGAAATGGCTCGAGGATACCGGCACGCCCGGACGCATTCGTCTCTATGGCACACCTGCTGAGGAAGGCGGCTCTGGCAAGGTCTACATGACCCGCGCGGGCATGTTCGACGATGTCGATATTGCGATCCACTGGCACGCCGATGACGAAAACAGCGCGGCGGCCCGTACGAGCCTTGCCAACCGATCCGCGAAGTTCCGCTTCACCGGCATCTCGGCGCATGCGGCGGGCGCTCCCGAAAGAGGCCGCTCCGCGCTCGACGGGGCAGAAGCGATGAACATGATGGCGAACATGATGCACGAGCACATGCCGCAAGACGCGCGCATGCATTACGTCATCACTTCAGGCGGCAATGCGCCCAATGTGGTGCCCGACTTCGCGGAAGTCTTTTACTACGTCCGCCATCCCGAACCCGAAGGTGTCGAGGCGATCTGGCAGCGGCTGGAAAAGGCTGCCGAAGGCGCGGCCATGGGAACGGGCACGCAAGTGAAGTGGGAAGTGATCCACGGTAATAACCCGCTGCTAGTCAACGAGACGCTGGCGCGGGCGATGGACGAAAAGCTGCGCGCCGTGGGCGGTGTCGATTACACGGAAGAAGAGCGTGCCTGGGCCGCACAGATCTCGGAAAGTCTCGGCGATGCGGCCAAGCCGCTCGAAAGTGCAGGCGATATCCAGCCCTATCAAAAGTCGCTGGGCTATGGCTCGACCGATGTTGGCGACGTATCCTGGGCAACCCCCACGGTCGGCGTTCGCACCGCGACCTGGGTCCCGGGGACCAGCGCGCATAGTTGGCAAGCGGTTGCCGCCAGCGGACATTCGATCGGACACAAAGGCGCTCAGGTGGCGGCGAAGGCGATGGCGCTGATGGCGGCCGAGTTGTTCACCAATCCCGAACTGCGCGCCGCTGCCAAGGCCGAGTTCGACGCCGCGCGGGGGCCGGACTACCAGTACAAATCGCTGCTTGGCGACCGCGACCCGCCGCTCGATTATCGCCGATAGTCAGCCGCGCGACTGGCTCGCGAGCATATCGACTGTGGGTCGGACGGGCGAGATGTCATAGCCCGCTCCGGCAGCCGCCGCTGCAATGGTGTCCGGATCCATGCCCAGTTTCGCCTGCGCCATCGCCCACAGTAAGGTCGAGCGCGTTCCGCTCCGGCAATAGGCGAGTACGTTACCGTCGGCCTGAGAAATCGCTTCATTCATGCGCTCTACCTGGTCGAGGCTGAAGCCGGCATGGGTCACGGGAATGGCGAGATAGTCGATTCCTGCAGCCTTGGCGGCGCTCTCGATCTCGGCGCCTTGCGGTTCCTCCGGTGCTTCGCCGTCGGGCCTGTTGTTGACGATCAACGTCACGCCTTCGCTTCGCGCGCGGTCCACATCGTCCAGTCCGATCTGGGGACTTGCGAACATCGAATCGGAAAGCTTGCGAAACTTGGACACGCGTATTTACTCCTTGCGATGAACGATCTTCACAGGCTCTACGCGCAAGTGAGCGGGCTTCGCAATGCCCTGCTGCTATGCGAAAATGTCACAATTCTGCGCCATAGAGGCCGAGATTGTTAAATTGTTCGCTTGGCGCGATATTCTGCGCTATGCTGGGAGCTTGTGGAGGTGGGATCCGGCATTCATCCGGTGCGCCCGCTATGTTCGGTGGGGTCGTCGTCGCCTTCAGCGGACAAATTGATTTTAGGACGACACGACAAGGTACGAATTAGGTTATGGGTTACGACAGAGGGCGCCGCCGCGGCAGGGACAAGCGCGACGGATTTGGCGAAGAGGGTTTCGATCCATTTGGCGGCGGGATGGACGGCATGCCCCCGCGCGACAATTTCGGCGGTGGCGGACGCGGTCGTTTCGATGATGACCGCGGCCCCGGCGGCGGTGATCGCTTCGGTGGCGGTGGTGACCGCTTCGGCGGCGGTGGCGGTGGCCGCGGTCGTGGCCCCGGCGGCCCCGGCGGCGGCGGCGGCGGTTTCAACCGCATGCCCGCTCAGGTCGTTGGCACCGGCAAGGGGACGGTAAAGTTCTTCAACGGCCAGAAAGGCTTCGGCTTTATCCAGCAGGAAACTGGGGGCGAAGATATCTTCGTTCACATCAGTGCCGTGGAACGTGCCGGCCTCGAAGGTCTCGCCGAAGGGCAGGAGCTTGAATTCAACCTCGTCGACCGGGGTGGCAAGGTCTCCGCACAGGATCTTCAGATCGTTGGCGACGTGATCGAAGTGCAGTCGCGTGGCGGCCCGCCGCAGCGCGAGCTGACCGGCGACAAGGCGACCGGAACGGTCAAGTTCTTCAACTCGATGAAGGGCTTCGGCTTCCTGACGCGCGACGATGGCCAGCCCGATGCCTTCGTGCACATCAGTGCGGTTGAACGTTCGGGCCTGCAGGGCATTAACGAAGGCGAACGGTTCGAGTTCGACCTCGAGGTCGATCGACGAGGCAAATACTCGGCGGTCAATCTTGTGCCCGTTCAAGACTGATCCCGTAAGTCACGGCCGCCGGTTTGACCGGCGTGTAACGACAATCTAAACGGCGCGAAGTGGCGGTCCTTAACGGGGCCGCCATTTCTCTTTCAACGAAACGTTTCACTACCAGAGGTTGTCCGATGTCGATTTCCCCCCTCATGCCCGTTTATCCGCGTTGCGGTGTCCGGCCGGTGCGCGGTGAGCACTGCCACCTGATCGACGAGGACGGCACGCGTTATCTCGACTTCGCGAGCGGAATTGCAGTGAACCTGCTTGGCCATTCGCACGAGGGGCTGATCAAGGCGATCCAGCAGCAGGCGGAGACCCTCATGCACGTCTCCAACCTCTATGGCAGTCCGCAAGGCGAAAGACTCGCGCAAACGCTGGTCGACAACACGTTCGCCGACACTGTCTTCTTCACCAACTCGGGCGCAGAGGCAGTCGAAACCGCGATCAAGACCGCTCGCGCCTATCACCAGCATGAAGGCGATACGACCAAGTTCGAGCTGATCACATTCAAGAACGCCTTCCACGGACGGACGATGGCGACGATCAGTGCGTCGAACCAGGAGAAGATGCATCACGGATTTTCTCCGCTGCTTGCCGGTTTCAAATACGCAGAGTTCGACGATCTGGATTCCGCCAAGGCTCTGATGAACGAGCACACGGCAGGATTTCTGGTCGAGCCGATCCAGGGCGAGGGCGGTATCCGCCCGGCCTCGGACGCGTTCATGAAAGGCCTTCGTCAGCTTGCGGACGAAAATGATCTCATGCTCGTGCTCGATGAAGTGCAATGCGGCGTGGCCCGCACCGGCACGCTCTACGCATACGAACAGTATGGGATCGAGCCCGATATTCTCGCCACCGCCAAGGGCATCGGCGGCGGCTTCCCGCTCGGCGCCTGCATGGCGACCGAGAAAGCGGCCCGCGGCATGGGCTTCGGCACGCATGGTTCGACCTATGGCGGAAACCCGCTCGCAATGGCGGCAGGCAGCGCGGTGATGGAAGCGGTCGCGAACGACGCGTTTCTCGCCTCGGTCCGTGAAAAGGGTGAGCGGCTGCGGTCGCGTCTCGAACAGTTCATAGGTAACTATCCCGAGCTGTTTGAGCTCGTTCGCGGCAAGGGGTTGATGCTTGGCATCAAGATGAAGGTCGAAAGTCGGCCCTTCTTCGTCCACTTGCGCGACAATCACCAGCTGCTGACCGTCGCCGCTGGCGACAACACCTTGCGCGTGCTCCCGCCGCTCGTGATCGGCGATGCCGAGATGGACGAGTTTTTCGAGAAGCTTTCGGCAGGCGCGGCCAGCTATTCGGTGCCGGAACCGGCCTGATGGCAGATCTCCGGCACTTTCTCGATCTTGCCGACGCTGGCGGCGATGCGATCGCGGCCATGATCGGAGACGCGATCGATCGCAAGGCGGCACGGCTCGATTGGCCCAAGGGCAAGGCGGACGCCGACAGGCCGCTCGACGGGCGTGTGCTTGCCATGATTTTCGAGAAGAACTCTACGCGCACGCGCGTCAGCTTCGACATTGCCATGCGCCAGCTTGGCGGCGGCTCGCTGATCCTCGATTCGAGCTCGAGCCAGCTCGGCCGGGGTGAAAGCATCGCGGATACCGCGCGGGTGCTCAGCCGGATGGCCGATGCGATCATGATCCGAACGGACGATCATGCCAAGGCAGAAGAGCTGGCGCGCTATGCCAGCGTGCCCGTCATCAATGGGCTGACCGACAGGTCGCATCCATGCCAGATCGTCGCCGATCTTCTGACCGTGATCGAGCATGGCAAGGCGCTGCCAGGCCTTGAACTGGCCTGGTTCGGTGATGGTAACAACGTGCTGCACTCGATCCTCGAAGCCGCTGGCTTGATGAAGTTCAACGTGCGCGTCGCCACGCCCAAGGGTTACGAGCCGGATCCGGAGTTCATTGAAAATGCGCGCGCCAACGGTTCGCACGTCACCTTGACCCAAGATGCGGCCGCTGCTGCCGACGGCGCCGACGTCATCGTGACGGATACCTGGGTTTCAATGGGTCAGGATCATGCGCACAACAAGCTTGCGGCCATGGCGCCCTACCAGGTGAACGAGCGCCTGATGGTGCATGCGAAGAAGGATGCGCTCTTTCTCCATTGCTTGCCTGCCCATGTCGGCGACGAAGTCAGCGAGAGCGTATTCGAGGGCTCGCAGTCTGTCGTCTTCGACGAGGCGGAAAACCGAATTCATGCGCAGAAGGCAATCCTGCTCTGGAGCTTCGGTCTTCTCGGCTGATTGACGGGCCAACCTCTTACTTTCGCCGGGGACCGGCCCCATATTGTCGCGGATGACCGAGAAGCCAGAGATTTATCGCGATCAATTGCTGAGTTTCACTCTTCCGGGCCGTAGTGCCCGGGGAAGGGTCGTGCGCCTTGATGGGGTGCTCGGCGAGATCCTCTCCGCCCACAATTATCCAGCGCCGATCACGCATCTGCTTGCGGAAGCGCTGGTGCTTGGCGCGCTGATGGGTGGATTGCTCAAAGGGGATCTCGCGCAGATGACCATGCAAGCCCAGACCGAGGCGGGTGCGGTGAATCTTCTTGTCTGCGACTATCGTGCCGGTGAGATGCGCGGCTATGCCGACTTCGACGACGAGCGTTTAGCAGAGCTGGGAGCAAATCCTTCGCTCTTCGCCTTGTTCGGCAAAGGCTATCTGGCGATCACTTTCGAGACCGGCAAGGGGCAACGCTATCAGGGCATTGTTCCGCTTGAAGGGGATTCGCTTTCCGAAGCCTGCGAAAAGTATTTCGTCCAGTCCGAACAGGTGCCGACGCTAATCCGTGTCGCCGTGAGTTCAAGAAATGGCGGCACCATCGGTGGTGGCTTCCTAGTCCAGCACATGGCTGACGGCGAAGAAGGACGCGAGCGGTTGCATGTCAGGCTCGATCATCCCGATTGGGAGCATGTCGAAGCACTAGCTGGAAGTCTCTCGCATACAGAACTTGTCGATCCCGAATTGTCGATGGAGGCGATCGCCTGGAGGCTGTTCCACGAAGAGGAAGAGATCAGGGTGTGGCCAGGTGCGAAAATAGGAAAGGGTTGCCGCTGCTCTATCGAGCATTACGAAAGCGTTATCGCGCGTTTTCCTCCTGAAGATCGCGAGGAAATGCGGAACGAAAAAGGGAACATTGTTGTAGATTGCGCCTTTTGTTCGCGACTGTTCACGCTCTCAAACTGAACGGTTCATCGATGTTAAGGAACGGTTTATCGACAACATGCGATAAGCTCGATTGGAATAGCCACTATTGTGGCGGAGTATCGTCCGATGAATGGAATTAAATCACTCGTGCCGGTTACTGCGCTCATCGCTGGCGTGCTCGTCGTTGGGTCCGCGGGCGCAGGCCAAGCCCAGAACGCGCGACTTGCCATGCTCGATAGTCTTGCAAAGGGGGAATGGACCATCCGATTTCGGGACGGGTCACCTGCTCGCAAGGTTTGCGTCCGGAGTGGCCGCGAGCTTATTCAGTTGCAACATGGCAACCCCAACTGCAGCCGATTTGTCGTCGAAGATGGAGCTTCCGAAGTGGCCGTGCAGTATACTTGTCCGGGCAATGGTTATGGCAGGACGAGCATCCGGAGAGAAACCGCCAGCCTGGTCCAGCTGGAAAGCCAGGGGATTGAGGGCGGTCTTCCCTTCCAGTTCGACGCTGAGGCGCGCCGCACCGGAAATTGCGGCTGAACCACGCTTTCTATGAAAGGATAGATTGCACATTCTCACTGGCGCGCTAAGCCCGCGCTATGGGAAGCGAAGTGCATAGCAGCAAGAAGGCGGTGGTGTTGCTTTCCGGAGGTCTCGATTCGATGGTCGTGGCCGCGCTGGCGAAAGAAGCCGGTTTCGCCATTCAGGCACTCACCATCAATTACGGACAACGACATTTGCGGGAGCTCAGGTCCGCTCGGGATATTGCCGAGCGGCTCGGGGTCGAACGACATGTCGAACTTCCGCTTGACCTGCGTACATTCGGGGGTTCTGCGCTTACCGACGATATCGCTGTTCCCAAGAGCGGTGTCAGTGAAGACATTCCGGTCACTTATGTCCCGGCTCGCAATCTTGTGTTCCTTGCATTGACGACCGCTTTTGCCGAAGCGAGCGGAGCGCAGGACATTTTTATCGGCGTGAATGCGCTCGATTACTCGGGCTATCCCGACTGCCGCCCAGAGTTCATTGCTAGCTTTGCGGAGACTGCCCGCCTAGGCACCAAATCAGGGGCAGGGGGCGATGCTTTCACGATACACGCACCTTTGCAGCATTTGACCAAATCCGACATCGCGAAGGAATGCTACCGGCTCGACCTGGATCCGAGCTGGAGTTGGTCCTGCTACGATCCTGACGAACATGGGGTGGCCTGCGGATTGTGCGATTCATGTCGTCTCAGGCGCAAGGGATTCGCCGAGGCAGGCTTGGAAGACAGTACGGCTTACGCAGCCGAGTAATAATCTAACGAGGGATAGGATTGTGACCGAAGCAACTAGCCATGCGACAGTGGCCGATAAGAAAGAGACTGTACCAGCCTACAGTTGGTACGCGCTCTCGGTCCTGGTCATAATTTATGTCCTCAATTTCGTCGATCGCAATATCATTTCGATCCTGGCGGAGGACATCAAGGCAGACCTCGGGCTGCGAGATGATCAGATCGGCTTTCTATACGGCACGGCGTTCGGGGTGTTCTATGCACTCTTCGGCATTCCTCTCGGAAAGCTTGCGGATAGTTGGCACCGGGTAAGGCTGATGACGGCGGGCCTGGCCATATGGTCAGCTTTCACAGCCCTTTCCGGTTTCGCAAAGAACTTTGCAACTTTGAGCGTCGCACGGGTCGGCGTGGGTGTGGGTGAGGCGACCGCGAGTCCGAGCGCCTATTCCCTGATCTCGGATTGGTTTCCAAAGAAGATGCGTGCGACGGCGCTCGCGATTTATTCGTCTGGTCTTTACATCGGCGGTGGCGTTTCGCTGTTGATCGGCGGCGCAATCGTCGAACGGTGGAATGCCGCTTATCCGGTCGAGGCACCGCTGGGGCTCGCCGGTTGGCAAGCAGCCTTCATTATTGTCGGGCTTCCAGGTTTGCTACTTGCAGGTCTGGTGTTCACGTTGCGCGAACCTCTCAGAGGCGAAAGCGAAGGTATTGTAACGCCGCCGCCAAAGGATCCGTTCCGAGGTTTCCTCCAGGAGTTGGTCGCCGTCATACCACCTTTCACCTTGATTGGAGCGGCTCGAGCAGGGACGCGGGGCATTGCAATCAACCTTCTCGGCTTAGCGGTGATCGGCGGGATCGCTTATGCGATGGCCATTTCGACAAACAATTACCAACAGTGGGGTGCAATCGGGATCGGATACTATGCGATCTTTTCCTGGGCATCGACGCTCAAGCGCCGCGACGAACCAACTTTCAAGTTGATCTGGGGGACACCCGCATTCCTGACGACCATCCTGGGGTACGGAATGGTCGCATTCATGTCCTACGCCGCGTCTTTCTGGGCCGCGCCGTATGCCATTCGTATCCTCGAGGAAGCCCCCTCCACCGCAGGTTGGTGGATCGGCGGTCCAGGAGCGGTCGGTGGGTTTCTTGGAGTGATTTTTGGCGGACGTGCTGCTGACTGGCTTCGCGAACGCAACCCGGCTGGCCGACTGATAATGGTCGCATTCGGCCTGACGGCTGCGGCGCCCTTCCTCTATCTGATGTTCACGACACAGGATCCAACCATCTTCTATATCGCCGCATTCCTGCAGTCGTTGTTCGGAAGCTCGGCTCTGGGTGGCGCCGCCGCGACAACCCAAGACCTCGTGCTACCGCGCATGCGGGGAACAGCGACAGCGACATTCTTCCTTGCCACCACCTTGGTGGGCCTCGCTCTCGGCCCGTATATGGCGGGCCAAGTTTCCACGATGACCGGAAGCCTGTCGACTGGAGGTCTAAGCTTGCTGGTTGCAGTCCCGATCGGGCTGCTTTTGCTGTTCATTGCGTATCGATCGGTGCCAGAGGCGGAGCGAACCGTGATTTCGAGGGCTCAGGCCTCGGGTGAACAGATCGACGGGGTCTCCGGCGCCTAACCCGTCGTCTGCGTCAAAATGCCGCATGCAACACGCGAACCGGCCGCACCTGCGGGGTCTGTCATGTAGTCATCCGGACCTTCGTGGACCATCACGGCACTACCATCTGCGTCAAAGATGGCACTCGTGCTGTCTGGGCCAGCCCAGTCGAGCGCGATTGTCTGGGTGACGCTTCCATCCTCGCCAACGGTGATGTTTGGAAGATCGCCAAGATGGCGACCGCCTTCACTCAGGCTGCCATGGGTATTGCCTTGCGGATTGAGGTGCCCTCCAGCCGATGTGAAATCAGGGCCTTCGCACAAACCAGTGGTATGAATGTGAAACGCGTGTTCGCCCGGCTCCAATCCGGTCAGTGATATCCGCATTTCAAATCCCTCGCCATTTTGAATCAGGCTCGCGGAACCAGCTTCCGAACCGTCGGCCAGACTGAGATTTGCCTCACCGAGGACTTCGGGGCCGGTCTCGGCCACTTGCTCGGTGTTTTCTGCCGGCGCTTCAGCTTGTTCAGGGCTGCAGGCAGCCGCCGCGAGGCAACTGGAAAGCAGGGTAATAGTCAGAGGGCGCATGAGAAAACTCCTTTGGTTGGTTTCAGACTACCAACGCAAAAGGGGCCGGATTTCTCCGGCCCCTTCAGTATTTTTCGCTGTTGAAGCGACTTACATGCCCGAGCCCGGACCGTAAGTTACTTCCACGCGGCGGTTTTGCAGCTCGCGAACGCCATCGGCGGTCGGAACGCGAAGCTGGGTTTCGCCGAACGCTTCGCTGGTGATGCGACCGTCGGGAATGCCGCGGCTCGACAGATAGTCGCGAACCGATGCGTTACGACGTTCAGCCAGACCCATGTTGTAGGTCGCGCTGCCCGAGGTGTCGGTGTGACCAGCCAACATGACGCTCGCCATTCCGCAGTCCGCGTAAGCGGTCACGGCGTTGTTGAGAATCGTGGCTGCTTCCGGAGTGATGTCCGACTCATCCCAGTTGAAGAACACGATGTACGGACCCGTGTTGCAAACCGGTGCCGGCGGAGGCGGCGGCGGAGGCGGCGGAGGCGGCGGAGGCGGCGGAGGCGGAGGCGGCGGGGGAGGCGGCGGAGCCGCTTCTTCACCACCGAAGTTGTAGGTCAGCGTACCGAGCAGCGAGTGGCTCTTCCAATCTGTTTCAAGATCGGCACCGCCGAGATCAACAATGTTCACATTCGGAGCATTGAAGTAGCGATACCGCAGACCGACATCCCAATTGTCAGAGATTGGAGCGCGGACGCCTGCAAGAAGCTGCCAAGCGAGACCAGTATCGGAATCGCTGTAGGCGCCTGGACCATTGACGTTGATCGTGCCTTCAGCTTCGACACGGGCGACACCGATACCACCACCGGCATAACCCTGGAGACCGTCATCCGGCCCAAAGTCGAACATGCCGTTAAGCATGAAGCTCAGCGCGTTGCCTTCACCGATTGCCGGGTACTGGCCGGTGAGGCGGGTATTGGCGTTCGATGATACCAGGCCAGGAGGCGTCGAGGCGAGTTGCTCAAGGTCTGCTTCACGATAGCTGGCTTCTGCCTCAAGACGGAAAGCGCCGAAGTCATAACCAACCATTGCACCGAAATCGTAGCCGGTGTCGTGATCGGCCTGAGCATCACCAGTGCCGTCCAAAATATCGATATCAAGGTCTTCGACGAGCATGACACCGCCCTCAACCCCGACGTACCATTGGTCGTCGCGAGCGAGCGCAGGCGTAGCAAGCGCTGTCGAAGCCATCGCCATTCCGATGACGAGTTTGCGCATTATATTATTCCCCTTCTTAGCGAACTGGAGCTACCTTCCGGTGTTCTAACTTTTCAGCCGGATGGTGGCAAGCGGGCATTCAGCACGAGGTGTTGCAAATAAGCCTCTATTGCCCGAGCAATTGAATTGTATCGCAAAGTCTCCCGCGCTGAATTACGCCCTAAACAGCCATCATCGACTAAAGTTCCGTTAAGCTGGAGAAAATACGCCAATTTGACGCAGCGCGCCGATGATTTGTTCGATAGCGGTTCGCGCCTCGATGTCGATGATGCTGCCGCCGCTCGGTGGACTGGGCTCTTCGGCGTGTGTCCAGCCGTTCATGTGGTAGATTCTCCGGCTCGCATCCCGATCGTACGCTTGCATGCCTTCGACCGGGGCGGTGAAGAGCCACTGTCCTGACGCGAAGGTGGCAATTGCATCCTCATGACCTGCCCAATTGCCTTCGGCGCTGGCGCAGTTCCTCGAGTTTCGCATCGATAATGGCGCGGGCAGTCGCGGCATCGGTATTGCGGCGGCGGGCGTGTTCGCGGGCCATCGTGTCGCGGTGCAGCGCCAGCAGGCGCAGGGCAGAGGCGTTGTCGCGGCGTGGCCCGTCTTTCGCTTCGCCGGCACGCAGTCGCGCCAGCAGTTCGAGTTCGAGATGCTCGTAACCTTCGACGAGGGCGCGATGCCACTGGCGGGCAAACTCGGCTTCTTCGCGCCTGACCTTGTAGGCGCGGCTGGGATTGATCCCCGTGCGGCGGGCAGCTTCGGAGACATTCGATGTTTCAGCGAGGCAGTCGAGAAATAGAGTACGCCAATGCCGGTTGAGGTTGCTCTTCTCTCCTGTCTTGAGCTCGGGTTTGATCTTGGTCCTGTTCCGTGAAGTCCTGGCCATCGTCCAATCCTCATGTTGCGCGACGATCCCACGAAAAGGCGACACCTTCCCGAGGAGAAGGGCCGCCCTTTCGAATCACATTATCGCGATGTTCTTGTTATGTACCCAAAGAGCGTGACGATGTCAATGAAAAAGTGCCAAATGGGTTAAACGCGGCAATTCTTGCGCCTTGCCTCGCGCTGCCCTAAGCGCCGCGCTCGCTCGGAAAAGGTGCATTAGCGATGGTCATGAAGCCGCTGCGCGGTCTCTATAACTGGACGATGGAGAAGGCGGCGCATCCGCATGCCGAGTTCTGGCTCGCTTTCTTCTGCTTCATCGAAGCGAGCTTCTTCCCGATCCCGCCGCATCCCCTGCTCGGCCTGATGTGTCTGGCCGAACCGAAGAAGGCGATCCGATTCGCCGTGATTGCCACCCTGTCTTCGGTCGCCGGTGCCTTGCTCGGCTATGCGATTGGCTGGGGCCTGTATGACACAGTGGGCGAGCCGCTCATCGGTGCGCTCGGCCTTGCCGAGAGCTTCCCGGTCGCTGCCTGTCACCTGCGCGAATACGACTGGCAGGCCATCCTCATCGCCGGAGCGACGCCTGTTCCGTTCAAGCTGCTGACGATCACTGCGGGGTTCATCGAGATGAATCTCGTCACATTCGTGCTCGCCAGCCTCGGCGCTCGCGCGCTGATCTTCATGACGGTGGGCATCCTGTTCCGCGTGTTCGGAGCGCCGATCAAGCGCGTGATCGATCAGTACCTCGGCACAGTGACGATCGCCTTCGTGGTGCTGGTGGTAGGCGGCTTCATCGTCCTGACCCAGCTTTCGGGCGGCAACGAGGAAGTGCAGGAGAAATGCGCGGCCGCAACCAGCGTTCAGGCGAGCGAATAAGCGCGCAGCTGCTCGACATCGCGGATCTCCAGCGCGCCATAGCTGCGCCTGACCAACCCTGCGTCTTCCAGCATTTTGAGGGCGGCATTGGCCGTGGCGCGCGTCACACCGAGCAATTCGCCAAGTTCCTGCTGGGTCACTGAAACCTGGTGTCCATTGCCCACCATATTGACCAGCAGTCCGGCCATACGCTCCGGATTGGTGCCGCGCCGCATCCCGGCCAAGAGCGATAGCGTGTCCTGCAATTGGTGCGACAGGGCACCCAGCAATGCGCGCATGGAAGCCGGATAATCGGGCAGCAGGCGGAGGAACGACTCGCCAGCAATGAAACGAAGCCGACTTTCCCCGCGCGACAATCCATCGACGACGCGCGGCGTGTCGGCGAACAATGCCAGCTCCCCATAGGAATCGCCCGGGCCGAGCAGGGCGACCGCGCGGAACTCGCCATTGGCGAGATGCTGGCCCACCCGCACTGTGCCTTCTTCGATCAACCAGAAACCGTCGGCCTTGTCGCCCCGATACTGGATGAACTGTCCGTCACTGAAGACGCGCAGGGGGCTCGCTTCGCGAAGCCTTGCCTGCAGATCCGGCTCGAGCGCCGCGAAAAGCAGGTTCGCTGCCAGGGTACGATTGAAATCGCCAGATTGTAAAGAATTGGACATTCTGCGGCAGCAATACCCGCTACGAACCCTTCCAACAAGGGAGAGCTCCATGCCAAAGTCGACCATCGCAATTCTGGGCGTCTATCTGTTTTTCGCCCTGCTTGAACTGTGGCGCACGAACCTGTTCGGCAAGGGAGAGCAGACTCGCGACGACGGTATCGTCGAAGCGGTCAGCATGATCATGCTGCTGGCGATTACTCAGCCCGCGATCGTCTTCACTTCGGCAGCGCTGATGAGCGTGGTCGCACCCGGCCTCGATGGAGCGCTGGCGGGCATGAACGTGTTTGCCGCCATCGCGCTGTTCCTCGTCGTCGATGACATGACGCAATACTGGTGGCACCGCGCGAGCCATACCTTCCCATGGCTCTACAATCTCCACCGCGCGCATCACGACGCAAGGTACATGAGCGTTCGCCTCGTCTATCGGAACAACATCATTTACTACGCGATGATGCCGGGCCTGTGGTTCGCAGGCGTGCTGCTCTACATGGGCCTCGACTGGGTCTATGCCGGGTATCTTGTGGTCAAGATGGCGGTCATCATCGGTGCCCATTCGGACGTCGCCTGGGACAGGCCGCTTTACCGGATCAAATGGCTTTCGCCGGTGATGTGGGTGGTAGAGCGTACGATCTCGACGCCAGCCACGCATCACGCGCACCATGGCCGCCACGCGGACGACCCGGCGGTCAACTACAAGGGCAATTTTGGCAATCTGCTGTTTTTCTGGGACGTGCTGTTCGGCACGGCGAAGATCACCCGGACCTATCCGGTGAGCTACGGGGTCGAAAACCTCGCTCCAGCGACGCTGGGTCAGCAACTGCTGTGGCCGATCTTCCCTGAAAACAAGGAAGAGGCGCCCGAACAAGTTGGAGAGGAGGCGGCAGCGACCGCCGCCTGAGGCCTCGAGGGAGAGCAATAGCGAGAGAGAGGCCTTGCGGCCGGGGCGCAGGGGGGCGCTCCGGCCGCTGACTATTCAGCCTTCGAACCTGGTCAGCCTTCGAACCTGGTGGTGAGCGTAATCTCGCAATCGAGCAGCTTCGAGATCGGGCAACCCGACTTGGCGTCTTCGGCCAGCTTTTCGAAAGTCTCTTGCGCCAGTCCCGGGACCTTGCCCTTGGTCGTCAGCTCGGATTTCGTCACCGCAAAGCCATCGTCGCCCTTCTCCAGCGTGACGGTAGAGCTTGTCGTCAGCGTCCCATCGGTGTGGCCCGATTCGGCCAGCTTGAACGAGAGCGCCATGGTAAAACAGCTGGCATGCGCTGCGGCGATCAGCTCCTCGGGATTGGTGCCCGGACCATCCTCGAACCGCGTATTGAAGCCGTAGGGGATTGCCGAGAGCGAAGCCGAGCCGGTCGAGATGTGACCTTTGCCGTCCTTGCCGAGGCCCTGATATGTCGCACTGCCTGTGTTGGTGGTTTTCATCTTTGCATTTCTCCTTTGCCTCAAAGACGCAGGAGACCGCTTCGATGTTCCGAGACTAGATTATTCCGACCGTCTTTCCCGCGCGCTCGAACATGCCAAGGATCGTTTCGACTTCCTCGTCGCTGTGTTCCGCGCAAAGTGAACAGCGCAGCAGGGTCATATTGGCGGGCGTCGCCGGCGGACGAGCGAGATTGACGTAGAGGCCTTCTTTCAGAAGCGCCTCCCACATCGCAGCGCCTTTTTCGAGATCGGGCATGATCACCGCGACGATCGCGCTTTGCGGCTCTTTGGTCCCGAGCTGGAAACCAAGCTCGGTCAGCCCGGCGTGCAAACGCTTGGAGTTCTCCCACAGATGCGCGCGCTTGTTCGAACCATGCATCAGCTTGCGGATCGAAGTGCAAGCGGTCGCGACGACGCTCGGCGGTAGCGAGGCTGTGAAAACATAGGGACGGCAGACGAGGCGCATGATCTCGAACTTGGGATGGTTCGAAACGCAGAAGCCGCCAACCGTGCCGACGCTCTTGGAAAAGGTGCCGATGATGAAATCGACGTCATCCATGACGCCCTGCTCTTCGACGACGCCGCGACCGTTTTCGCCGATGAAACCCATCGAGTGCGCTTCGTCGACCAGCACCATCGCGCCGTACTTCTTGGCGACGGCGACCATTTCCTTCAGCGGAGCGACATCGCCCAGCATCGAATAGACGCCTTCGAGCACGACCAGCTTGCCCGCGTCTTCCGGAATGCGGCGCAGGCGCTTTTCCATCGCCTCGATATCATTGTGCTTGAAAGGCACGATCTCGGCATTGCCCATCGCGCAGCCGTCCCAGATCGAGGCATGGCTGTCGATATCGAGCACGACGTAATCGCCCTTGCCCGCAATGGTCGAGATGATCCCGAGGTTGGCCTGATATCCGGTCGAGAACACCATGGCGTGATCCATGCCGTAGAACTCGCGGAGCGCGTCCTCGCATTCCTTGTGACCCTGGTACGTCCCATTGAGAACGCGGCTGCCGGTGGTGCCCGAACCGAAATCGGCCAACGCCTGCTTGCCTGCGTCGATCACGTCGGGATCGAAGGTCATGCCCATGTAATTGTAGGTGCCGAGCAGGATCGTGTCGCGCCCGTTGCATATCGCGCGGGTCGGCGAGAGGACCTTCTCCATCACGAGGTTGAAAGGGTCCTCGACGCCGCTTGCGAGAAGCCCTTCGCGCATCTGGATCAGATCGTCGAACTTGGAGAAGAGGTCTCCCTTCTCGCCCTTCAGATCCTGCGGCTGGTCGGGCTGGTTGATGCCTTCGCTCATGTGATTTGCTCGCTCAGCTGCCCTGCAGCTTGGTTACTGCGTCGACCAGCTGCCCGTAGGTTTCGATTTCGGCTTGCTGGTTCATGCTGATGATGATGTCGAACTCGTCCTCGATCGCAGCGACGAAATCCATCACCGTCAGACTGTCGAATTCCAGGTCGTTCTGGAATGTGGTGGCATCCGTGATCTCGACTTCCTTCTTGTTGAAAGGCTCGATCAGCGAACGAATGCGCGTGTCGACTTCGGCACGATCCATACGGAAACTCTCTTTCTATCTCTGATAGCAGGGGGCGCCTGCCACTATATTACGGCGGAAAAGCGGCTGTGGGGGGCGCTTGTCAAGCGCATATAGCCTCGCGGGATTTCCGTGAATGCGCCACTTGGTGCCGGGATCGGTCAATATCAATGCGGCAACAGCTGTTTGACGGCGTTCATGAACGGAATGATCGAGACCGGCTTTGCGAGATAGCCGGCGGCGCCTGCGCTGCGGATTCTCTCTTCATCGCCCTTTCCGGCATAGGCCGTCACCGCCAGAACCGGAATCTGCTGCAATTCGCTGTCGCGCTTGGCCGCCTCGATCAGATCGACTCCGGAGACATTGGGAAGCTGGATATCCATGATGATGAGGTCGGGCGACACGCGCCGCGCGGTATTGAGAGCGGCCTCCCCGTCGGCTTCCGGCTCGACTTCGAAGCCGTTCGCCTTCAGCACGTCGCAGAACAATTTCCGGTTGAGGTCGTT
Source organism: Altererythrobacter xiamenensis (assembly GCF_900177715.1). Lineage (GTDB taxonomy): Bacteria > Pseudomonadota > Alphaproteobacteria > Sphingomonadales > Sphingomonadaceae > Erythrobacter > Erythrobacter xiamenensis. Next base: position 423,664 of record NZ_FXWG01000002.1, read on the forward strand.
ATCCTCGACAACCAGTATTCTCTTTGCCACTGCCTCTAGCGCTCCTTTTATCCGTACCTAACTAGATGAACCGAATGACCGCCACAATTCGCAATCCTGCCCAATCCCCCGATGCACCATCGGCAAGCGCACCGACTCTGGCGCTCGCTGCGCTCGGCTGGGTGCTCGAGGACGAGGATCGCGCCGCACGCTTTCTCTCGTTGACCGGGCTTGACCCCGACTCTCTGCGTGCCGGTCTTGGCGAGCGACAGGTGCAGGCATCGGTGATCGAGTTTCTCGCCAATCACGAACCCGACATGATCCGCTGCGCCGAAGCGCTGGCGGTCACCCCCGAAGAACTGGCGCAAGCCGGAAGGGATTTGTCCGCATGAGCCGACCCCTTGTCATATCCGATTGCGATGAGGTGCTGCTCCACATGGTGGCGCATTTCAAGGAATGGCTGGAGGAAAGCCAGGGCGTTTCCTTCAATCTCGTCGGCAACAATTTCGCCACTGCCATGCGCTGGAAGGACAGCGGGGAACCGCTGGGTGAAAAGGACATCTGGCGCAAGCTGGGCGGATTTTTCGACACTGAAATGGATCGGCAGCTTCCCATCGCGGGCGCGGTCGAAGGTATCAACCGGCTGGCCGAAGATGCCGATGTCGTGATCCTGACCAATCTGACGGACGAGCGGCAGGAACACCGCAAGGAGCAACTGGCGAAGTTCGGCGTTCATGCCGAAGTCTTCACCAATCAGGGGCCGAAGGGCCCTGCGCTCAAGGCGATTATCGACGAATTCTCGCCCTCCAAGGCGATCTTCATCGACGATCTTGCCCAGCATCACCAATCCGCCTCGGAGACGGTGCCGGACATTTCGCGCCTGCATCTGTGCGGCGAACCGACGATCGCGCCGCACATCAATTGCGCGCATGAGGCCGGGCATGCCCATGCGCGGATCGACAATTGGGCCGAGGCATTGCCCTGGCTGCTCGACGAACTGGAGAAAGACCCGAGATGACCATCGAAGCGCGTTTACAGGAACTTGGCATTATTCTGCCCGAGGCGGCAGCTCCGGTCGCGAGCTATGTCCCGGTCGTTGTGGAAGGCGGGTTCGCCCATGTTTCGGGACAGCTGCCTTTCGTCGATGGCAAGCTTGTCACCGGCCGTCTGGGCGAGGATGTCTCGCTCGAAGACGGAACGGCTGCGGCACGTGCCTGCGGCCTGATGATCCTCGCGCAATTGAAGGCGGCGCTGGTGCCGCTCGACAAGGTGGAGCGGGTGGTCAAGCTTGGCGCATTCGTCAATTCGACGCCCGATTTCACCGACCAGCCCAAGGTCGCCAACGGAGCCTCCGAGCTGATGTTCGACGTGTTCGGCGAAAAAGGTCGCCATGCCCGTGCCGCGGTCGGCGTGCCGGCGCTGCCGCTCGGTGCGGCGGTCGAGGTCGACGCGATCATCGCCATCGCGGGAGACTGAGCCGCAGTGGCGAAGCGCCCCGTTCCCGAGTGGCTGATGCAGTGGGAATATGCCCATCGCGGGCTGCATGGAAATGGCGTTCCGGAAAACTCGCTGGCGGGCGCTCGCCTCGCGATCGAGGCGGGCATGGGGATCGAGTGCGATATCCAGCGTACAGCCGATGGCACGCCGATGATATTTCACGATTGGGACCTGCTTCGCCTGACCGGAACCGAGGGGCTGACCGAAGGGCATACTGCGCTTGAGATGCGCGAGCTGCGCTATCTCGACAGCGATGAAGGTCCGGCGACTTTGTCCGACCTGCTCGCACTCATCGACGGGCAGGTGCCGCTTCTGATCGAGATCAAGTCGAGGCGCGGGTACGACGTCGAACTGACTTGCAGGATCGTGACGAGGGAGCTTGCCACCTATCAGGGTGCGGCTGCGGTCATGAGCTTCGATCCGAGAGTTGCCCGATGGTTCCGCCGCAACGCGCCCGAGGTTTGTGCAGGCCTCGTCATGCGCGAGGACGAACACGGTTATACGCAAAGGCGGTGGCAAAGGCGGTTAGCCTTCGCGATCGCGAAGCCAGATTTTCTGGCGTACCACATCGCCGCCATGCCCAATGACTGGGTCGCCGCCCTGCGTGCCGAAGGCCTGCCGGTGCTGACCTGGACCGTGAACTCGCCCGAGACCCGCGTTCGCGCGGTCGCCTGCGCCGATGCGCTTATCAGCGAGGGAGCAGGGCTTCCGTGAGCGAGGGCGAACTGACTGTCAAAATTGCGCCTTCGGTGGGCAGTCTCGATGCCGATCAATGGAACGCGCTTGGCGGAAATCGCAATCCGTTTGTCAGTCACGAGTTCTTGAGCGCGCTCGAAGATTCGGGCAGCGTTAGCGAGGGCACCGGCTGGGATCCCGTTCCGATTATCATCACCGATGCCGACGACCGGCTGGTCGCAGCCTTGCCCAGCTACGCCAAGCATCACAGCCAGGGCGAATATGTTTTCGATCATAGCTGGGCCGATGCGCTGCAGCGCGCAGGCGGACGCTACTATCCCAAGCTGCAGATCGCCGCGCCGTTCACCCCGGCAAACGGGCCGCGCCTTTTGCTGAGTGACGAGGCACTGGCACCGCATCTGCTCAAGGCTGCCGAGCAGGTCTGCACGCAGAGCGGACTGTCATCAGCCCATGCCACCTTCATCGAGCGCGAGCAGTTGCCTCTGTTCGAAGAGGCCGGCTGGCTGATGCGCAGCGACATCCAGTTTCACTGGGAGAACAAGGGCTATGCGAGCTTCGACGATTTTCTCGCCGAACTCGCCTCGCGCAAACGCAAGAATCTCAGGAAGGAACGCGAAGCCGCGCAGGAGGGTGTCGAAATCGTGCGCCTGTCAGGCGACGCAATCAGGCCCGAGCACTGGGATGCCTTCTGGATTTTCTATCAGGACACAGGCGCCCGCAAATGGGGCACTCCCTATCTGACGCGCGAAGCCTTCGACCTGTTCGGCGAGCGGATGGGGGACAGGTTGGTGCTGGTGCTCGCGCTGCTCGACGGCGACCCGATTGCCGGCGCGCTCAACTTCGTCGGAGAAGATGCGCTCTACGGGCGCTATTGGGGGTGCACGCTCGACAAGCGCTTCCTGCATTTCGAGCTATGCTATTATCAGGCCATCGACATCGCGATCGAGCGAGGGCTCAAGCGGGTCGAGGCGGGCGCTCAGGGCGGTCACAAGCTCGCCAGAGGCTATGAGCCGGTCCAGACATGGTCGGCGCACTGGATCGCCAACCCTTCATTCCGCGATGCCATCGCCGATTTTCTCGAGCGCGAGAAGGAGGGCGTAGCTGTCGATCAACTGTTCCTGGGCGAAAGGACGCCGTTCAGGAAAGGCTGAGAGTTCAGGCCGCCTTGCGGCGCTCGTCGGCGAGCCACTGGCGTGCGCGACGCTGCGCTTCAGCGATTTCGCGGGCGGTCATTTCGTCGGAAATATCCGCGCGGCACCAACCGGCTTCCTCGTGACCTTTCGACGCAGCAAGGTTGAACCACTTGTGTGCTTCGATGAGGTCGCATTCCGCGCCGTGGCTGCCAGTCGAAAAGGCAACGCCGAGATCGAAATAGGCGGTGGTGTCGCCCTTTGTCGCTGCGGCCAGGCATTGGGCGATTAGCGCGTCGGCCTCTTTCCCGGTCACTTCCGTGGCAGTGCCACCGTTGATCGTCTTCAGTTCCATTGCTGGTCCCCCGTTATGTGCGGCGCGCCTTCCCCAAGGCGACCGCCTGAGACCGAAATCAGCGGAACATGGTCAACAATTGGTTAACGCAGCCGCAAATATTTAGATCGTCGGCCTCATGCGCGTTCGCGTTGAGTTAAGTTTCCCACTCTATTGAAGCTCTCCGACAAACGGCTTGTGCCCATCTTGCGGCGGCCCTATAGGCCCGCGCAGGCAGGTGGTGAGGGCCACTGGACAATCCGCCGACAGCAGTTCGCAAAGGCTGGTCGGCGGGTCAGGATCGGGTGAGAGAATCAAATGGCCGCTGTGGCGTCTGAAGAAATCGACATTCTCGAAAAAGCCAAGCGAATGCTCGAGCCGGATTATGTTCCGAGCGACGACGAAGAGTATATGAACGAGCAACAGCAGCAGTATTTTCGGATGCTGCTGATCGAATGGAAACGTTCGATCCACGATGCTGCCGAACACACGCTCCAGTCGCTTCAGGATGGACCGATCCGCGAACCCGACCTCAACGATCGCGCCTCGAGCGAAACCGATTGGGGCATCGAACTGCGCACGCGTGATCGCCAGCGTAAGCTCATTTCGAAAATCGACTCTGCCCTTCGCCGGATCGACCAGGGCGAATATGGCTATTGCGAAGTCACCGGCGATCCGATTGGCCTGCGCCGACTTATTGCTCGTCCGGTCGCAACCATGACCGTCGAAGCGCAGGAAGCGCATGAACGTCGCGAGAAGATTTCGCGCGACGACTGAAGCGTGTAGTCGGGCCTGCAGCTGAGCCTGCGACGCCTCTTTTTGCTTCGAATGCCCAAACGCCGCTGACCATATCGAGGCAAGCTGCTAGGCCGCTTGTGATGATCCGAATCTGCTACGCCTTGTTCCTTTCGCTTCTGCTGGCCGCGTGCGGTTCGCAGAGCGCTGACGGGCCGGTCGAGGTGGCGGTGATCGGCCAGAGCGAAAGCCTGTTCCAGCAGGGTGTCCGGCTCTCTGCGCCAGCCCAGCACCTGCGCGCATCGACGCATGAAGGGCTGGTCGCCATGAACGCTTCCGGGCAGATCGTCCCCGCAATCGCCGAGCGCTGGATCGTCACCGATGACGGGATGAGCTATATCTTTCGGCTCAGGAATACGAACTGGCCCAGTGGCGATGCGATCACCGCGACTGACGTAAGACGCGAACTGCTCGACAATCTGCGTCGGCTCGAAGGGACCTCTCTGGGGCTTGATCTTGCCAAGATTCGCGATGTTCGGGCTATGACCGGCCGTGTCGTCGAGATCCGGCTGACAAGTCCGATGCCTGAATTCCTGCGGCTGCTTGCCCAGCCTGAAATGGGCCTGATCAAGGAGGGTCAGGGGGCGGGCCCGATGCAGCTGTCGCGCGATGAGGAGAGGGACGAGGCTATATTGACCGCGCTGCCGCCCGAGCAGCGGGGTATGCCGGCGCGGCGCGATTGGGAGGAGCTCACACGACCGCTGCGCCTGCGTTCACTGCCCGCCGCCGAAGCGGTCGAGGCTTTTGCTTCCGGTGATGTCGATCTCGTCCTCAACGGACGGCTGGTCGATTTGCCGCTAGCCAATACCGGCCCACTGACCCGCGGGACGGTCAGGCTCGATGCAGCATTGGGCCAACTCGGGCTGGTCGTGCGAAGCGACGAAGGCCTGCTGGCCGAACCCGAACGGCGCGAGGCGCTGGCCATGGCGATCGATCGAAGTGACTTGATGGAGCCGTTCAGTCTGGGCGGTTGGCAGTCTGCGACCAGCATCGTCCCGCGCGAGATGTGGGGCGATGTCGTGCCAGAGGAACTGGAGTGGACAGACTGGAGCATGGAACGCCGCCGTGCCGAAGCGCGCAACAGAATTGCTGCCTACGATGGCGCAGCAACGGTCTCTATCGGCATGCCGCGCGGGCCGGGCAGCGAATTGCTCTTCCGCCAGCTGGCGAGCGATTTTCGTGCCATCGGGGTCGAGGCCCGTCTGGTGGAATCCGGTAGCGGAGCCGATCTGGAGCTTCACGACCGAGTGGCGAGGATCGCCTCTCCGCGCTGGTTCCTCAACCAGTTCAATTGCTCGATCCGGCGCGGGCCGTGTTCGCCCGAGGCGGATGCCGCCGTTCTCAATTCACTTTCCGCCAGCAATCCCGAGGAGAAGGCGACCCTGCTGGCGCAGGCAGAGATCGCGCTGCAGGATAGCCATGTCTACATCCCTTTCGGTGCGCCAATTCGCTGGTCGCTCGTGCGCGGTTCGATTGTCGGATACCAGGAGAATCAATGGGGCCTTCATCCCTTGTTCCCGCTGGCGGAACCTCCCATCTAGGGGAGAGGAGAACAATCGATGGACGGACCCCAACGCCCGCAGCCCATGGGCATTCAGCTTCCCACCGGCACCGATGTGCAATCGATCCGGCAGCGCGTGGAAGCGATGGAGATGCTGCTCGAACGCAGCTTCCGCATTCCCGGGATCAATTATCCGATCGGCCTCGATGCGATCGTCGGGCTGGTGCCGGTCGTGGGCGATATCGTGACGACCGCGATGGGCGCGTATCTCGTGTGGGAAGCGCGCAATCTCGGCATGCCCAAGTGGAAGCTGTGGCGCATGGCGGGGAATGTCGGTGTCGATACGCTGCTCGGCGTGGTGCCGCTCGTCGGCGATGCAGCGGACTTCGTCTTCCGCTCTAACACGCGCAATTTGCGGATCATCAAGAAGCACCTCGACAAGCATCATCCCGAAACGCGGATTATCGATGGGTAATCGCCCATCGGGCGACAGGTAGTTTCATCCGTCACCGGTTCGCGCTAGGCAGCAGCCATGTCCAGCGACGTTACCTATTCAAGCTATCTCGATCTCGATCGGATTCTCGCTGCGCAGCATCCGGCCTCCGGCGCGCATGACGAGATGCTCTTCATCATCGTTCACCAGGCCAGCGAGCTGTGGCTCAAGCTTTGCCTGCATGAACTGACCGAGGCGCGAGCGCATATCGCAGTCGACGATCTGCGTCCGGCCTTCAAGATGCTGGCCCGCGTCGCCCGTGCCCAGGGCCAACTGATCCAGAGCTGGGATGTGCTGAGCACAATGACCCCGCATGACTATTCGACCATCCGCCCGCATCTGGGCAATTCCTCCGGTTTCCAGTCCGCGCAATACCGCTTGATGGAGTTCATGCTCGGCGGGAGAAATCCCGACATGATTACCATGCATGAAGCGACGCCCGAGGTGGCTGAGACACTGCGTGCCGAGACCGAGCGCCCGAGCATTTATGACGAGGCAGTGCGCTTGCTTGCGCGGCGCGGGCTGGAGATCGGCGAGGACGTGCTGAACCGCGATGTTCAGGCGGTTTATGCGCATTCACCCAGTGTCGAAGCGGCCTGGGCCGAGGTCTACAAGCACCCGAACCAGTATTGGGATCTCTACGAGCTGGCTGAAAAGCTGGTCGATCTTGAATATCACTTCCAGCGCTGGCGCTTCGGTCATCTGAAGACGGTCGAACGTATCATCGGCTTCAAGAAGGGGACGGGCGGCACGCCCGGCGTACCCTATCTTGCGGGCGTGTTGAAGGCGGCGTTCTTTCCTGAACTCCTGAGTGTGCGGACGGCGATCTGATGGCGCGCAAGATTTGGGACATCTCGCAGCTTCTGGGGCCGGAGCTTCCGGTCTGGCCGGGTGACACCGCGTTCGAACACAAGCGTACATGGCAGATGGAGGAAGGCTCTCCGGTCAATGTCTCGGCGCTGACGCTGTCGACGCATACCGGCGCCCATGCCGATGCGCCGCTGCATTACGATGCGAGCGCGCCCGACATCGCGACTGTCGATCTCGAGCCCTATCTGGGCGAGTGCCTGGTCGTCGATGCGCGCGGATCGAATGGCGAGGTTCAGGTAGGCGACCTGCCACACTTGCGATCTATCGACCGGGTGCTGTTTCGCACCTACGAGAAGTTTCCGCACGACAAGTGGGACGAGGGTTTCACTGCCATCGCTCCCGAAACGATCGAATGGCTGGCCGTTCAGGGGGTGAAACTCGTCGGCACCGACGCTCCCTCGATCGATCCGCAGAACTCGAAGACGATGGATGCGCACAAGGCGGTGCTCAAGGCCGACATGCGGATCCTTGAAGGTCTGGTCCTCGATGACGTGCCGGAGGGGCGCTATGAGCTGATCGCTCTGCCATTGCCGATACTGGGCGGCGATGCCTCTCCGGTGCGCGCGATTTTGCGGGAGCTTCCCGATGCGTGAGGAACTGGTTCGGCGCGCGCGGGATCTCGATGCGGCAGACCCATTGGCCGAATATCGCGAGCGCTTCATCCTCCCCGAAAATGTTATCTATCTCGACGGCAATTCGCTGGGCGCACTTCCCACTGCGACCCCTGCGCGGATGCAAGAAGTTATTCGCGGTGAATGGGGCGAAGGGCTGATCCGATCGTGGAATGATGCCGACTGGATTGGCGCTGCGCGGCGCGTGGGCGGCAAGATTGCACCGCTGATCGGTGTGCAGCCGCATGAAGTCGTGGCCTGCGATTCCACCAGTGTGAACCTCTATAAGCTGATCGCGGCGGCGCTCGACATGCGTGCCGGAAGGAAGGTCATCCTGTCCGAGCCGGGAAATTTCCCGACCGATCTCTACATGATCGCAGGACTCGAACGGCAAGGTTTGGCCGAGCGGCGGCTGGCGCCGCGCGACCAGCTGATCGAGGCGCTCGACGATGACGTTGCGCTGCTGCTGCTGACCCATGTCCACTACAAGACCGGCGACGTGTTCGACATGGCTGCGATGACGAAAGCTGCGCATGAGGCGGGCGCACTGGTGTTATGGGACCTCTCGCATTCCGGCGGCGCGCTGTCGGTCGATCTCAACGGGTGCGAAGCCGATCTCGCCGTCGGCTGCGGCTACAAATATTTCAATGGCGGTCCCGGCGCACCGGCGTACGCTTTCGTGGCAGAGCGGCACCAAAAAGCGCTCCACCAGCCACTAACCGGCTGGTTCGGGCACGCCGCGCCCTTCGCCTTCTCCGATGACTATGCACCTGCGCCGGGTATCGACCGGTTGCAATGCGGCACCGCGCCGATCCTCGGGCTGGCTGCGCTGGAGGTCGGTGTCGATCTGGTGGCGGAGATCAGTGTCGACCGGTTGGCGCGTAAATCGCGTGCGCTCTCCGAGTTTTTCCTCGAATGCCTCGGCGAGTGGGGTCTCGACCTTGAACTGGTCAGCCCGCTCGACAGCACCAGGCGCGGCAGCCAGCTCAGCTTCCGCCATGCTGAAGCCTACGCCATCTGTCAGGCGCTGATTGCCCGCGGCGTGATCGGCGATTTCCGCGATCCCGATATCCTGCGCCTCGGCTTTGCGCCCGCCTATCTCCGCTTCGAGGATATGGCCGAAGCCGCGCGCCACCTCGTCGAAGTGCTCGAAAGCGGCGAATGGAAAAAGCCGGAGTTCAGCGAACGCGCGGCGGTGACATAGACCTCACTCTTCCAGTTCAATGTCCCAATAGAGGAAATCGCGCCAAGTCTCGTGGAGGTAGTTCGGCGGGAACAGCTTGCCGCGCTGCTGCAGATGCCAGCTTGTCGGTCGGATCGGCTTTTCGAGCAGGTGCATATGCGCCTGCTGAGGGGTGCGCCCGCCCTTCTTCGCATTGCACGGCGCGCAGGCCGCGACGATATTCTCCCACGTCGTCTTGCCGCCCAGTTTGCGCGGAATGACGTGGTCGAAAGTCAGATGCTGGTGGCCCCCGCAATACTGGCATTGGAAGCTGTCGCGCAGGAACAGATTAAAGCGGGTGAAGGCGGGGAACTCGCTCGCCTTCACATATTGCCGCAGCGCGATCACGCTGGGGATCTTCATGTCGAGCGAAGGCGAGTGGACCTCGCGTTCATAGCTCGCCACGATATCGACCCGGTCGAGGAAGACCGCCTTGATCGCTGTCTGCCACGGCCACAGGCTCAAGGGGTAATAGGACAGCGGCGTGTAGTCCGCATTGAGAACGAGCGCGGGACAGCCCGACAGATTGCGTGTCGGGTCCTCCTCGGCGCTGCGGAACTGCGCTGCGCGTTCTAGCAGTTCGGCCTTGAACATTATTCGCCGCCTCCTGAATGCTCTTTACGGAGCATTTGCGCGGAATCGCGTCAAGACTGTTACACAGTCTGAATCCACAAGGAATTTTCGCAAGGGCCGAAAACTGTGGCAAAGCCGCAACCCATGATCGTCTCGCGTTTCGCCCCGAGCCCCAATGGGCCGCTCCATCTCGGCCATGCCTATGCGGCGATCGTGGCGCATGATCTGGCAAGGACGCGCGGTGGGCGGTTCCTGCTTCGGATAGAGGATATCGACGGTGCGCGCTCGCGGCCCGAACTGGCCGATGAGTTTCGCCGCGATCTGGAATGGCTGGGCCTCGAATGGGAGGAGGTCGCGCCGCAATCGACCCGGCTGGAAAGCTATCGCGCCGCAGCGGACGAGTTGCTTCAGCGCGGCCTGCTCTACCCCTGCACCTGCACCCGCAAGGAGATCGAGGCGCTCAAGCCCAAACTGGGGCCTGACGGGTTGGTCTATCCGGGGACGTGCAAGGGGCGACTGATCGATCCCGCGCGCCCTGCCGCATTGCGCCTCGACATGGAGCGCGCACAGGCAGAGGCAGGCTCCCTGACCTGGGTAGACGAACTCGCGGGCGAGCAGATCTGCGATCCGCAACAATTCGGCGATGTCGTTTTGGTGCGCAAGGAGGAGCCGGCGAGCTATCACCTCGCCGCGACGCTCGACGATGCTGCCGACGGCGTAACGCTCGTCACGCGCGGAGCCGATCTGTTCTTCGCAACGCATATCCATCGCCTGTTGCAGGCACTGTATGACCTGCCGGTGCCGACATGGCATCACCATGCGCTGCTGCTTGACCATGAGGGCAAGAAGCTCGCCAAGCGGCGCGGCAGCCCGGCGCTGTCGGATTTGCGCGAACGCGGAGAGGATGGCCTGTTGCTCGCGCAGCAACTGCGCTTGCAGCGATTGCCATCTGGAATTTCGCTCGGAAAGCCCTAGATAGCTGTCATGACAACGCTCCTCATCATCGTTCTCGCCATACTGGTCGCGCTGACCGTTTTCTCGCTCGTGCGCGGGGTGGTGGCGTTCCTGAAAACGACCAAGATCGACCTCGAAACGGGTGAGGGTGAAACCGTCACCGAGATGCAGCTGATGCAGAACAAGGCGATGTTCGCCCGCATCAAGTATCAGGCGCTCGCTGTTGCCGTGGTCGCGATCATCCTCGCAATCTCGCAGTAAATCGCCTAGGTCCGCCGCGCGCCAGCAGGAGGACCGATGGTCAAGCTCAACAAGATCTACACTCGCACCGGAGACGATGGCTCGACCGGTCTCGTCGATGGCTCGCGCGTGGCGAAACAGTCGCCCCGCATCGAGGCGATCGGCAAGGTGGACGAAGCCAATTCCGCGATAGGGCTGGCCGCCGCCGCGCTCGACGGAGGCGCGCAGGCGCAAGCGCTATTTCGCGTCCAGAACGATCTGTTCGACCTTGGCGCCGACCTCGCGACACCGGCGGAGAATCGCGATTTCGCGCCTTCGGAAATGGTTTTGCGGATCGTGCCCGGCCAGGTCGAATGGCTTGAACAATCCATCGATGCGCTCAACGAAAACCTTGAGCCGCTGACGAGTTTCGTTCTTCCGGGCGGATCGGAGGCTGCGGCGCGAACCCATGTTGCGCGCGCATCCGTCAGATCAGCGGAACGCGCCGTTACCGAACTGGCCGCAGGAGAGCCGGTCAATCCCAGTGCGCTTGCCTATATCAATCGCCTCTCGGACTATCTTTTCGTGCTCGCCCGCGTTTTCAACGAGAATGGCGCGGGGGATGTTACCTGGGTTCCCGGACAAAATCGCTAAAACCGCGCTAGCCAGTACCGCCAGCCTTCGCTAAGCCGCGCGCTTTGCTGCAAGTGCGAAGGGAATCGGAATGCGGACAGTCGCGGTAATCGGTGCAGGACAGATGGGGACGGGCATTGCCCAGACGATCGCGCAACATGGCACGAAGGTCTTGCTGGCCGATGTCGATCTCGAGCGCGCCGAAGCCGGCAAGGCAAACGTCGACAAGGCGCTGACCAAGCTGGTCGGGCGCGGCAAGCTCGAAGCCGATCAGGCCGAGACTGTCCTGTCGAAGATCGAGCCGGTTGCCGACTATTCTCCGATGACGGAAGCATCACTGATCATAGAAGCGGCGACCGAGCGCGAGGACATCAAGCAGAAGATCTTCGAAGCCGCGGGCAAGGTCCTTGCCGACGACGCGATCATGGCTTCGAATACGAGTTCGATCCCGATCACGCGCATGGCGAATTATTCGCCCGACCCGAAGCGTTTCATCGGCCTGCACTTCTTCAATCCGGTGCCGGTCATGGGACTGATCGAGGTCATTCCCGGTCTTGCGACCAGCCAGGAAACGACAGACCGGATCACGGCTTTTGCCGAAAGCCTGGGCAAACAGGTGGTCCTGAGCCAGGACGAGCCGGGCTTCGTGGTCAATCGCATCCTGCTCCCGATGATCAACGAGGCGATCTTCGTGCTCGGTCAGTCCACCGCCGGTATCGCCGATATCGACAAAGGCTGCCGTCTCGGCCTCAACCATCCTATGGGGCCGCTCGAACTGGCCGATTTCGTCGGGCTCGATACTTGTCTCGACATCATCATGGTCCTCTACAAGACCACGCGCGACGCCAAATACCGTCCTGCGCCGCTGCTGGTGAAATATGTCGAAGCAGGCTGGCTGGGTCGCAAGACCGGGCGCGGTTTTTACGACTATTCGGGCGAAGCGCCGGTTCCGACGCGGTGATTGTTCCGCACACCCATCCGGGTATGCGTCCTCCCTGCTGATCCCTCCGCTTCGCTTCGGGGCAAGTCCGGGTGGAAGGGCGGAGGGCGCGGGTGGCTACGGAACCCATAAGCATCGACGCCCGTTGGTCAGGCAAAGGAGATTATGCATGACCGACAATAGCAAAGTGAAGAGTCAGGAAGAGCGTCAGAAGGGCCTCGCCCCCGAAACCCATAACGACGAACAGGACGACCACCGCAACCAGGCGCAGGAGGTTTCCGAACAGGCGCAAGAAGTCAGCGCGCATGCCTCCAGCCCGACCGAGAGCACGAAGCCTGCGGACAACACTCCGCTCGACAATTCGAAGCAGGATACGGTCGATCACATGCGGGACATGGAAAGCTCGGGCCGCGTCGATATGGACGCCTATGCGGGCGAACCCAATCACGACGATAATGTCGACAAATACGGCAAGGGGCACAAGCCTGACGGATTGCGCGGTGACGGCACCTAATTCGGAGCCAGGGTCCCGTCATTCAGGACCCAAAGCGCTACGATCAGAAGCAGCGCACCACCGGAAATCGAATAGGCGATCAGCTGGATATTGGGCAGCTTCGGAGAGTCGACCGCATGCGAGGAGAGCCTGTTGAACGCCTTGCATGCGCGGCGCTCCGCTCCAATCGCGAAGACAATCGCCAGCGAGATGAAAAGAGTCGCGATGGCCTTGGCCAGCCAGGGCGGCTCGAACTCTCCGAACAACGCGCGGAAGCCGATGCCGATCGCAATTGCGGCGAACGCCGTGCGCATCCAGCCAGCGAAGGTCCGCTCGAGGGCCATGACCGTGCGGTCTTCGGCCCAATCGGTCCGATCTTCCGCCATCTGGGTGCTGCGATCGGCAGACTGATCGTCTGAATCGCTATTGTCTTCGGTATCTTGCGCCATGGAAAGCCACGCTAAGTGACTGGCGCAAAAGCGCAAGAGCGCACGAGGGCCGTCAGGTGCCCGGCCCGTCGATCCCCGGCGGTTGTTCGCGCAGGCTGGCTCGCGTGTTCGGTTCGCTATCGCCGACGGAAGGCGTGCTGTCGGTCGGCGCGGCGTCGATGCCATCGGCGTCATCGACAAGAGCGCCGTCGTTCTCCCAGCCGGAACCGTTATCGCTTTCATCCGCGCTACCGGCGGGGACATATTCACGTATTCCGGCCTCCGCACCCGATGCGAAAGCGGGGGTGGGCGTGTGATTGGAAGCTGCGACCGTGACGAGCGCGCCTTCATCATTTTCTTCGCCAATGAGCACCACTGCGGCCAGCAGTATGCCACCGCCGAATATCAGCGCATTCTTGGGGTTCTCGAACAAGGTCGTACGCATAATGCGCAAGGTTAGCCGACCCGCTCTTAACTTTTCGTAGCCTTCGCCTCGGCTGACAATTCATAAAGCAAATCAAGTGCATCGCGCGGGCTGAGTGCATCGAGTTCGATTGCCGCGATGCGCTCTGCAAGGCTGTCCTTTTCTTCTTCGTCGGGAGCGAATGCGGCCGCGAACAGCGGCAATTCGCCCAATCCGGCAGCGATTCCGCCTGTTTCGGCACGGCCTTTCTCGAGCTTGTCGAGCACCTGCTTGGCGCGCTTGACCACCGGCTGCGGCACCCCCGCCAGGCGAGCGACCGCGAGACCGTAACTCTGGTCGGCTGCGCCCTCGGACAGCTCGTGCAGCAAGACGAGATCGCCTTTCCATTCGCGTGCGCGAACGTGGTGCAGCGACAGCGCCTCGCAACTGTCGGCCAACCGCGCGAGCTCGTGATAATGGGTCGCGAAGAGGCAGCGGCAGGCGATCTGCGAATGCACCGCTTCGACCACAGCCCATGCCAGCGCCAGCCCGTCATAGGTCGATGTGCCGCGCCCGACCTCGTCGAGGATCACAAAACTACGCTCGCTCGCCTGGCTGAGGATCGCTGCGGTTTCGACCATTTCGACCATGAAGGTCGAGCGGCCACGGGCGAGATTGTCGGAGGCTCCGACGCGGCTGAACAAGCGGTCGACCAGCCCGATCCTTGCGCTGTCTGCCGGGACGAAGCCACCCGCCTGCGCCATCAGGACGATCAGTGCATTCTGCCTCAGGAATGTCGACTTGCCGCCCATGTTCGGGCCGCCGATCAGCCAGAGGCGGTCGTCGGGATCGAGCGAGCAATCATTGGCGACGAACCGGTCGTCGGTCTTGGCTAGGGCGGCTTCGACGACCGGATGCCGGCCGGCCCGAATGTCCAGCACCGCGCCCTCGTCGATTTCGGGGCGGCACCACCCCCCTTCCGCGGCGCGCTCGGCCTGTCCCGCGCTCACATCGATCCGGGCGAGGGCCGCGGCCGTCGCGGCGATGGCCGCTGCACTGTTGCAGATTTCCCCGACGAGCTCTTCGAAATGCGCTTCCTCGGCGGCGAGGGCATGGCCGCCAGCTTCCGTGATACGGCTCGCTTCTTCATGCAGCGCGACCGAATTGAAGCGCACCGCGCCCGCCATCGTCTGGCGGTGGGTGAAGCCGCTGTCGGGCTCCATCAACCTGTCACCATGTTTCGCGGGAACCTCGATAAAATACCCGAGAACCCCGTTATGTTTGATCTTCAGCGAGGCAATTCCGGTCTCGTCGCGATAGCGCGCCTCCATTGCGGCGATCGCTTTGCGCGCATTGCCGGAGGTTTCGCGCAATTCGTCGAGCGAAGCGTCGTATCCCTGAGCGATAAATCCGCCACTGTGGCGCTCGGTCGGCGGGGAGGGGACCAGCGCCCGCTCGAGCAGGTCCACGAGTGCGCCATGTCCACCCATTTGCGGCAGCAGTTCGGCCAGCAGCGCGGGCGTATCGGGAAGGCTTTCGAGCTTCGCCCTTAGCTGCCTCGCATCGCGCAGCCCGTCTCGCACCTGGCCTAGGTCACGCGGGGTGCCGCGCCCCGCGACGAGCCTTCCGAGCGCGCGCCCGATATCGGGGATGGCGCGCAGGGCCTCGCGCAAGTCGGCGCGGCTCAGCGGATCTGCGTGTAGCCAGTGGACGAGCGCAAGCCGGGCCTCGATCGCGGACCGGTCAAGCAGTGGAGAGGAAAGGTCCTCTGCCAGCAGCCGCGCACCTGCGCCGGTTACACAGCGGTCGGTCGCCGCGATCAGGCTGCCGTCGCGTCCGCCGTTCTGTGCCGCGAGTATCTCGAGGCTGCTGCGCGTTGCCTCGTCCATCAGCATCGCCTGCCCGCTTTCGCGCAATGCGGGGGGAAGCAGCAGCGGCAGATTGCCGCGACCGACATGGTCGAGATAGGCGATGAGCCCGCCAGCTGCCGCCAGCATGGCGCGGGTGAAGCTGCCGAAACCGTCGAGCGTTGCGACGCCGTGGATCGTCTTGAGCCGCGCTTCGCCTTCGTCGCTGGCGAAATGGCTGCGCGCCATCTCGCCTGCGTCTTCGGGACCGTGCTCCCACCCCTCGGGCACGACGACTTCGCTCGCGCCGATCCGGGCGAGCACCGCGCCGAGCATATCGGGGGTGCATTCTTCCAGCACCGTCGCGCCGGTCGAAATGTCGCAGCTGGCGATCCCGATCGTGCCGCGCACTTCGGCGAGGGCGGCCAGCATATTGGCGCGCCGCGGTTCGAGCAGTGCTTCCTCGGTCAGGGTTCCAGCAGTGACGAAGCGGACGATGTCGCGCTTCACGAGAGCCTTGGAAACCGGCGTCCCTTCGCGCTTCGCACGCGCCTTAGCCTCATCGGGCGTTTCGACTTGCTCGGCAATGGCGACACGGCGGCCCGCCTTGATCAGCCGTGCGAGATAGCCTTCCGCCGAATGGACCGGCACACCGCACATCGGCACTGGTTCGCCGCCATGCTCGCCGCGCGTCGTGAGCGCGATGTCGAGCACACCTGCGGCATCCTTCGCATCGTCGAAGAACAATTCGAAGAAGTCGCCCATGCGGTAGAACAGCAGGCAGCCTTCGGCCTCGCGCTTGAGCGCGAGGAACTGCTCCATCATCGGAGTGGGTTTTCCAGATTTGCCGCCGGCCATCACGGCTGGTTAGCGCGCATGCAGCTGATTCGGAACGCGCACCCGCCAGCTTTCCCCTATCGCTTCGCCGAATCTCGCGGTAGGGCCAGCGAGATTACGTAAAGGAAGGTTCGAGACTTGCCCGAGAAAAGCAAGACCACATTCACCACTCGCGAAGCGCTGTTTTACCACGAGACGATCCGTCCCGGTAAGATCGAGATCATCGCCTCCAAACCCATGGCGACCCAGCGCGACCTCAGCCTCGCCTATTCGCCGGGCGTTGCCGCCCCGGTCGAAGCGATCGCCGAAGATCCCTCGACCGCGGCGCGCTATACCGGGCGTTCCAACCTCGTCGCGGTGATCTCGAACGGGACGGCGATCCTTGGCCTCGGCAATCTGGGCGCGCTTGCCTCCAAGCCGGTGATGGAAGGCAAGGCGGTGCTGTTCAAACGCTTCGCCGACGTGGATTCGATCGACATTGAACTCGCCACCGAAGATCCCGATGCCTTCATCGAGGCGGTCGCGCTGATGGAGCCGAGCTTCGGCGGCATCAATCTCGAAGACATCGCCGCGCCGGAATGCTTCGTCATCGAACAGGCGCTGCGTGAACGGATGAATATCCCGGTCATGCATGACGACCAGCACGGCACGGCGATCATCTCGGCGGCAGGCCTGATCAATGCCGCGCATCTGACGGGCCGCGACCTCAAGGATTGCAAGATGGTGGTGAACGGGGCTGGCGCATCGGCGCTTGCCTGCACCGCGCTCATCAAGGCGATCGGTATTCCGCACGAGAACGTGATCGTGTGCGACCGCAAGGGGCCGATCTATCCGGGTCGCGAAGGCGTGGACCAGTGGAAGAGCGCGCATGCGGTCGAGACCGAGGCGCGCAGCCTCGAGGAAGCCTTGGTCGGCGCAGACATATTCCTCGGCCTCTCGGCTGCCGGCGCGCTCAAGCCCGAGTGGGTCGACAAGATGGCGGACAAGCCGATCATCTTCGCCATGGCCAACCCGACGCCCGAGATCATGCCGGATGAAGCGAAGGCAGTCCGACCAGACGCGATCATCGCCACCGGCCGGTCCGACTTTCCGAACCAGGTCAACAATGTCCTCGGCTTCCCCTTCATCTTCCGCGGCGCGCTCGACGTGCAGGCGACCGCAATCAACGAGGAAATGAAGATCGCCGCCGCCCGCGCGATTGCGGAGCTCGCGCGCGAACGCGTGCCGGAAGAGGTCGAGGCGGCCTATGGCGAGAACCACCAGTTCGGCGAGGATTACATCATTCCCGCGCCGTTCGATCCGCGCCTGATGGAAGTGGTTTCATCGGCTGTGGCAAAGGCGGCGATGGATTCCGGGGTCGCGCTCGCGCCGATCGAGGATTTCGACGCCTATCGCCACCAACTCAAGGCTCGCCTCAACCCCACCACCGGTGCGCTGACTCGGGTCTACGAGGAGGCACGCGCCAATCCGAAACGCGTGGTTTTTGCCGAGGCGGAGGAGGACGTCGCGCTGCGCGCCGCGATCCAGTTCCGCGATTTCGGCTACGGCACGCCGATCCTGGTCGGACGAACCGAGAAGGTGCGGCAGAAACTGGTCGAACTGGCGGTGGACGATCCGGACAGCTTCATCATCGAGAACTCGAAAACATCCGAGCACGTGCCCGCGATGAACGAGTATCTCTACGAACGCCTCCAGCGTCGTGGCTATACCGAGCGGGACGTTGCCCGCATGGTCAATCAGGAGCGGAACGTGTTCGCCGCCTCGCTTGTCGCACTGGGAATTGGCGATGCGATGATATCCGGCCTTACGCGCACATTCTCGCAGACCGCCAAGGAGGTGAACCTCGTCCTCGATCCGGCGCCGGGCGCCGTGCCGTTCGGCGTGCACATGATGATCGGCAAGAACCACACGACCTTCATGGCCGACACCACGATCAACGAGCGTCCGACGGCTGAGGAGCTGGCGCATATCGCCTGCGAGACCGCCGCCGTTGCGCGCCGCATGGGTCACGAACCACGCGTTGCGTTTCTCTCCTTCTCGACCTTCGGGAATCCCATGGGGCGCTGGCTGGAGAACATTCGCGAAGCCGTGGCGATCCTCGACAAGAAAGAGCCGGGTTTCGAATATGAGGGCGAAATGGCACCCGATGCCGCGCTGAATCCGAAAGTCATGGAGCTGTACCCGTTCAGCCGCCTCTCCGGCCCCGCCAACGTGCTCATCATGCCCGGCCTGCAGTCGGCCAATCTCTCGGCCAAGCTGCTGCGCGAGCTCGCCGGCAATGCGACGGTCGGCCCGATGCTGATCGGCATGGAGAAGCCTGTGCAGATCGCCCCGATGACGGCGATCGCGCCCGATGTGCTGACGCTGGCTGTGCTCGCGGCGGCTGGCGTGGTGGGGTGAAGGCTGACTAGTCTCGCCTGATTGCCAGGCCGGCTGAATTCCGCTCCTTCTGCGCGCCATATCACGGGCTGGAGGGGCTGCTCGCACGCGGGTCATCGTATTGCGGGCGCAATTCGCCTTTCGGTTCATCACCGGGCAAGCGGCGCGGCGAAAAAGCGCTTTCGGGGGCAAGAATACGCAACCGAAAGGACGCATAATGAAAAAGAAAATCACACTGGTCGCCCTCGCTTTCGCCGGACTGGCCACCCCTGCCATGGCGCAAGACGCAAACACCGCTCCCGGCGGTTTCTATGTCGGAGCCATCGGAGGATACGAAGGTCTCAACGTCGAATCCGGAGATGGCAGCGTTTCTGCCGACGCGGACTCGGCTGTCTACGGCGTCAACGCCGGTTACGATCTTTCGCTCGGCAGCGCGTTTGTCGGTGTCGAAGGTGAAATCTCGACGAGCACCGGCTCGACCGAGTTTCCCGGCAGCTTTACCGGTGCGCGCGAGGGGCTGGAGGCCAATGGTCAGTATTACGTCGGCGCACGCGCTGGCGTGGCGCTGACCCCAGGCATCGCTGCCTATGGCAAGGTCGGCTACACCGCGCTCGATACGAAGGCTTTCACGTCTTCCGGTTCGCTGAGCGATCTGGAGGAAAACACCGACGGTCTGCGTTTCGGCGGCGGGCTGCAGGTCCAGCTTCCCGGCCCGCTCGAAGGTCGCCTCGAATACCGCAGGTCGAAGTACAACGATGTCGCCGATGCCGATTTCGGCGATGCGACGACCGATCAGGTGGTCGCGGGTATCGGCCTGCGCTTCTGACGCAAGGTCATAATGTGCAGAGGGCCGCTCCTGCCGGGGCGGCCCTTGCTATTTGCGGCGATATCGGAAGTACCAGACCTCGTGGTCGTAGACCGTGCGCGCCTTGTGCTCGTAGCGCGTTTCGGGCCAGCCGGAAGGTCGCTCCTCCCAGCTTGATCGGTCCTTCACTTGCCAGTCGAAAGAGTCTGTGTGGCGCTGCATCACCATCAGCGCATGACGCAGGTAAACCGGATGATCGGTGCCGAAACGGAACTCGCCGCCGGGTTTCAGCTTGTCGGCAAACATCTGCACCGGGCCGTCGTTCATCATCCGGCGCTTGGCGTGCTTGTTTTTCGGCCAGGGGTCGGGATGGAGCAGGTAAAGCATCGTCAGCGAGCCATCGGGAATGCGGCTCAGCACCTCGAGCGCATCGCCCATGTAGAGCCGCACATTGGCGAGCTTCTGGTCTTCGACATGGGTCAGCGCCTGCGCGACGCCGTTGACGAAGGGTTCGGCCCCGATGAAGCCGTGGTCGGGCAGCAGATCGGCGCGATAGGCGAGATGCTCGCCGCCGCCAAAGCCGATCTCGAAATGAAGCGGGCGATCGTGCCCGAACAAGCGCTCTGCCGTCACCGGGCCTTCGGCCGGCACCGCGATCTGCGGCAAAAGATTGTCGACCAACCCCTGCTGGCGCGCGCGCAACGGCTTGCCCTGGCTACGCCCATACAGCCGGTTGAGGGTGGTCGGATCGCCTTCCTTGAATGCTGACATGTCGGCGCTCGTAGCGCCATCATCCCCAGGTCGTCCAGATGCCGTAAGCGCTGGTGAGCGTAATCGTCGTGCCGACGAGTATCAGCATCAGCTTGGGCGAAAAATGCTTGGCCGCAAAAGCGCCAAGCGGGGCGGCCGCAACCCCGCCAATCAGGAAGCCCAGCGTCGCGCCGGCAAGATCTGCCCAGCCAAGATGATAGATGAAGCTGGCAGAGATGGTGAGCGTGAGGAAGAACTCCACTGCGCTGACGGTTCCCACGACCTTTCTTGGCTCGGCCCCTTGAATAAGCAGGTTTGACGTGACGACCGGCCCCCAGCCGCCACCGCCTGCTGCGTCGAGAAAGCCGCCGACTAGTCCCAGCACTCTGACGTGCTTCGCCTGCTGGAGCTTGGGGGGATAGAGCAATCCGCGAACCAGCAGCAAAATCCCGATGCCGGCAAGATATGCCAGCACGAACGGCTTGACGATCTCTCCGTCAAAATTGGCGAGCAGCGTCGATCCGGCAACCCCGCCGATCACGCCTGGAACGAGAAGCGCGAAAAACAATCGCTTTTCGATATTGCGCTGGATGAGATGGCTGATGCCCGAAACCGCGGTGGTGAAGCATTCGACCACGTGCACCCGCTGCGATGCAGCGGCTGGCGGCACACCCAGCAGGCTCACCATGAGAGTGTTCGAAATGACGCCGAATGCCATTCCGAGAGCGCCGTCGATCAACTGGGCGGCGAATCCCACCATGATGAAAGGCAGCAGCTCGGCGAACTCGATACCCAACCATTCCATCGGGCATGTGCCTTTTTCCGGTTATGTTGCGCTCCGATTAGGCGCGCGAAGGGAAGGCGACGAGAAAAAACTGCTTGGTTCGCCCAAAGAAAAACGCCCGAGGCGCAAAGCCTCGGGCGTTCAATCCCGTCCAAGAGATTCGGTCTGGTGTCAGGCAGCTTCCGCCTGCTCGTCAGGATCACGCAGCACGTAGCCACGGCCCCAGACGGTTTCGATATAGTTCTCGCCGCCGCATGCATGGCTCAATTTCTTGCGCAACTTGCAGATGAAGACGTCGATGATCTTGAGTTCCGGCTCGTCCATCCCGCCATAGAGGTGGTTGAGGAACATTTCCTTGGTCAGCGTCGTGCCCTTGCGCAGCGAAAGCAGCTCGAGCATCGCGTATTCCTTGCCGGTGAGATGGACACGGGCGCTGTCGACTTCGACGGTCTTCGCATCGAGGTTCACCGCCAGCTTGCCGGTGCGGATGATCGACTGGCTGTGGCCCTTCGAACGACGCACCACGGCGTGGATGCGGGCGACCAGTTCTTCACGGTGGAACGGCTTGGTCACGTAATCGTCGGCACCGAAGCCGAACGAGCGGATCTTGCTGTCCATTTCGGCAATGCCCGAAAGGATCAGAACCGGCGTCTGCACCTTGGCGACGCGCAGCTTCTTGAGCACGTCATAGCCGTGCATGTCCGGCAGGTTCAGGTCGAGCAGGATGATGTCGTAATCATACAGCTTGCCCAGATCGAGGCCTTCCTCGCCCAGGTCGGTCGAATAGACGTTGAAGCCTTCGGTCGTGAGCATCAGCTCGATGGCCTTGGCGGTTGTCGGTTCGTCCTCAATCAAAAGCACGCGCATGGGTGGTCCCCCCTTTGCCCCAGTAATCGCGGTAACCGCTCGATAAGAGAGGTTGCCCTGTATTAACCACACAAGGTCTGAACGGAAAAGGTTAACGTCACGTAAATGGACCGAGCAGAGATTGTGCGAGTCTTTTGGGCAACAGTTATCCACAGGGCGCCGAAACGCCCGGGCGGGCGGAATCAAAGACCTTGCAGCTTCTTCTGCCGCCGCCTTTGCGCGCTCGAGCCAATCCCGATCGCCTCGCGATATTTGGCGACCGTCCGGCGGGCGAGATCGAAGCCTTCGGCCTTGAGCAGATCGACCAGCTTCTGATCCGAGAGGATCTTTTTCGCATCCTCACCATCGATCAGCGCCTTGATGCGGGCCTTGATCGCTTCGGCGGAGGCTCCTTCGCCGTCTGACGAACCCACGCCGCTCGAGAAGAAATACTTGAGCTCGAAACACCCGCGATCGCAGTGGAGGTACTTGTTGCTGGTGACCCGGCTGACCGTGCTTTCGTGCATGTCTATCTCTTCGGCAACCTCGCGCAAGGTGAGCGGGCGCAGTTCCGACACGCCCTTGCGGAAGAAGCCTTCCTGCTTTTTCACGATTTCCGCCGCGGTCTTGAGAATGGTCTTCTGCCGCTGGTCGAGCGCCTTGATCAGCCAGTTTGCGTCGGCGAGCTTTTCCTTGAGCCAACTGTCGGTCTGCTTGTCGGTCCCGCCGCCGCGCAACTCCATGTAATAGCCGCGGTTGACGATGAGCCGCGGCAAAGTCGCCTCGTTAAGAGAAATGTCCCAGCCGCCCTTGCGCCCGGTCGTTACCAGGACGTCGGGCACCACCGTGCCTGCGTCCGACGCGCCATAGGCGAGGCCCGGCTTGGGGTCGTAGCCGCGCAGTTCGGCCAGCATGTCGGCGAAATCCTCGTCATCGACATCGCACATCCGCTTGAGCCGCGAGATTTCGCCGCGCGCGACAAGATCGAGATTGTCGATCAGCCGGGCCATGCAGGGATCGTAACGATCCACTTCTTTCGCCTGCAGCGCCAGGCATTCGCTCAACGAGCGAGCGCCTACCCCGGTCGGTTCGAGCGATTGGACGACGGCAAGGGCGCGATGCACCTCTGCCATGCCTACGCCGAGGTCGTTCGCAATTTCCGCCAGATCGGAGGTAAGATATCCCGCTTCGTCGAGCAGGCCGATGATATGCCGCCCGATAAAGGCTTCGCGTGCGTCGCCTGCCGCCGGCCCGAGCTGTTCCTCGAGATGTTCGGCCAGCGTGGTGTCCGCCGTGCTGCGATCTTCGATGCTCGGCAGTTCGTCGGAAACGGCGGCGTGGGCACCTGATGCGCCCCAGTCTCCGTCGCCGGTGTCGCGATCGCGGTCGAGGCTGCCGACATCGATGTCGAGCGCCTGTTCGCCGGCGTCGCTGTCAGGCGTGGCATCGTGTATCTCGCTCGCCGCCGCCTCGTCGGGCGCGTCGCGGTCTTCGACCCGCATCTCGCCTGCTTCGAGCAGCGGATTTGCTTCGAGCGCTTCGCCGATGAATGTCTCGATCTCGAGGTTGGAAAGCGCCAGCAGCTTGATCGCCTGCTGCAATTGCGGCGTCATCACCAGCGATTGCGATTGCCTGAGGTCTAACCTCGGACCCAGAGCCATGGTTCAGATCCCGCCGGCTTTCAAAGCGTGAAGTGTTCGCCGAGATAGAGCCGCTTGACGTTCTCGTCGGCGACGAGGTCCTGCGGTGTCCCTGCGAACAACACCTGGCCCCCATATATGATGCAGGCGCGATCGACGATATCGAGCGTCTCGCGAACATTGTGATCGGTGATCAGCACGCCGATGCCGCGCTTCTTCAAGTCTTTAACCAGATCGCGAATATCGCTGATCGAGAGCGGATCGATCCCGGCAAAGGGCTCGTCGAGCAGCATGATCGAGGGCTTGGCCGCCAGCGCGCGGGCGATTTCACAGCGTCGCCGCTCACCGCCCGAAAGCGCCATGGCGGGCGAGGTTCGCAGCCGCTCTATATGGAATTCCTCGAGCAGGCGTTCGAGCTCGGCAGCGCGAGTCTCCGCGTCGGGCTCGACCATCTCGAGCACGCAATTGATATTCTGTTCGACCGTCATTCCGCGGAAGATCGAGGTTTCCTGCGGGAGATAGCCCAGTCCGAGGATTGCGCGGCGATACATCGGCAGATGCGTCACATCCTCCCCGTCCATCAGGATGCGTCCGGCGTCCGGCCGCACGAGACCCATGATCGAATAGAAACAGGTCGTCTTGCCCGCGCCATTGGGACCGAGCAGGCCGAGGACTTCTCCCTTACCCACGGTCAGCGAGATATCGGTCAGCACCGCGCGCTTGTCATAGCTCTTGGCGATGGAAATGACTTCCAGGCCGCCGTCGGGCAGAGGTGCCGAGGCGCTGGCGGGGCTGTGGCCGGAGGTTTCGCTGATCGCTTCCATCTCGTTCATTCGCCTAGCCTTAGCATCGCCATCGCGGCAGGAAACCCCCATTGCTTTCGATTTGGCAGGATTCGTGCATCCCCGGATCGACTACTTTGGATACTGCGCATTTGCGCAAGATAGTTACCACCCTTGCTACGGCTCGTTTCCTTTGGAATAATGCTGAGTCGGAGAGATGCCGAGGGGAAGAGGCAATGAACAAACTCGTGTCGCACGAAAGCGTGTCCAAGAGGCATGGTGAAAACACCCGCGATTGGCGCAAGGCCATGAGCGACCATGTTGCCTATGCCCTGCTGGTTTACACCGGCCTTCAAATTTTCGTGACCGTTCATGCGATGAAAGAAGGGTCTCATTCGATCCTCCCCTATTTCGCACTCGTAGTCCTCGTGGCCGGTATCATTCCGGCCTGTCGCTGGTTCGAACGACGCTGGATCACGCTTTCCGATGACGAAGGCACCGACCCTGCTCTGGCAGGAGCCTTCCGTAGTGATGCACTCAAACTTTGGGTCATGGCGATCGGCCTGCCGTTTCTGCTCACCGGCCTGTTTACGCTCGCATCGTCATTGTTCTGATCGCTCGTTCGGGCGCGGGAACCGATTTCGCGTCTTGCTCGCTTTGTCATCGAGACAACCGGTGAAATCCGGCAATTGTGGGTCCGGTAACTGGGGCGGCGGGACGAATGCGTAACATCGTAGTGCATCTCTTGCTGGCGCTTTGCGCGGCCCTATCCTTCGCCGTACCAGCGCAAGCGCTCATCCCGGCCACGCCCGAAGCGCCGGAAACACCCGCCCCCGTCGAACAAGCCATAAATGCCAACCCCGAGGCAGGGGAAGACGCCCGCATAGCCGGGCGTATCGAAGGTATCTTCGCCGAATTGCCTGCGTTCCAATCGGTAGGCGTCGAGGTGAGCGAGGGCGTCGTCACCCTGTCCGGCAGGGTTCCCAGTGCCGAAGCGATTACCCGGGCGGAAAACATCGCAGGGCGCGTTTCCGGCGTAGTGACGGTCGAGAATACGCTCGAACGCGATTTGTCGGTTGAGGAGAATCTCTCGGTCCTCGGCAAGTTTTCCGAGATCGCCGATGGATTTCTCGAGATCCTTCCGCTCTTGCTCGTTGCACTGGTCACTGCGGCCGCCATCGGTGTGATCGGTTATCTCATCGCGGGCCTTGGCGGGCTGTGGAGCCGTATCGCTCCCAACGCCTTTCTCGCCGAACTCATTCGCAGCGCCATCCGTTTCGTCTTCGTCGTCGGCGGTATCGTCATCGCGCTCGACATGCTCGGCGCCGGCGCGCTGATGGGCGCGGTGCTCGGCGGGGCAGGCGTGATCGGGATCGCTCTTGGCTTTGCCATGCGCGACACGATCGAGAACTACGTGGCGTCCCTGATGCTCAGCCTGCGCCAACCGTTTCGCGCCAACGACTGGGTGCTGATCGATAGCTACGAAGGGCGCATCATCCGCCTGACCAGTCGCGCGACGATCCTGATGACGCTCGACGGAAATCACCTGCGGATACCGAACAGCCAGGTCTTCAAGGCGGTTATCCTCAACTACACGCGCAACCCGCAGCGGCGCTTCGAGTTCGAACTGGGCATCGATGCGGACGACGATCCGCGCAGTGCCATGCAGCTGGGCACCGAAGTTCTTGCGGGCCTGCCCTTCGTTCTCGACGACCCCGAGCCTTCCGCCCGCATCCAGAAAGTGGGCGATTCGAACATTGCCATCCTGTTCCTCGGCTGGGTCGATCAGCGCGAGGCCGACTGGTACAAGTCACGCAGCCTCGCCATCGCTGCCGTCAAGGAAGCGCTCGAAGACGCTGGCTTCGCCTTGCCCGAGCCGATCTATCGCCTGCGCTTCGATGCGCGCACAGGGCCTCTGCCTATCGGTCGCACGGCGACGGTCAGCGAGTCGAGCGAGGCGCCGAAACCCGCTCCTGCGTCCGCAACGCCAAGGCCAACGCCCTCGGCGATGCGTGAGGACGTCCGCCCTGAAAGCGAAATCGCGGATATGGTCGAGAAAGAGCGGCGCGAGGACGGTGATCAGGCCAAGGACCTGCTCGACCCCGCGCGCCCGGTTGAATAGCTACTTCGCGTAGCGCTCGATCGACTCGCGAACGATCTGGCGCGCTTCCTCGCGATCGCCCCAGTTGCCGATCCGCACCCACTTCTCGTCCTCGAGATCCTTGTAATGGGTGAAGAAGTGCTCGATCTGCTGGAAGATGATCGAGGGCAGGTCCTTCGTCTCGCCGATATCCGAATAATACGGGAAGGTCGTGTCGACCGGCACGCAGATCAGTTTCTCGTCGCCGCCGTGCTCGTCTTCGAGGTTCAGCACGCCGATCGGGCGGGCGCGAACCACGCAGCCGGGAATGAAGGGACTGCGCGCGATCACCAGCGCATCGAGCGGGTCGCCGTCGGGCGACAGCGTATGCGGAACGAAGCCGTAATTCGCCGGATAGCGCATCGGCGTATGCAGGATGCGGTCGACGAAGAGCGCGCCCGATGCCTTGTCGAACTCGTATTTGACCGGTTCGCCGCCGGTCGGCACTTCGATGATCACATTGAGGTCGTCGGGCGGGTTGTTGCCGACGGGAATCTTGCTGATGTCCATTAAAGGGCTCTCTGTTTTGGTGAACGACACCAGCCGCGAGGCTGGACTGGTAACGGCCCCTCTCCATTTTTCGCGCGACATAGCCTCGCTCTCGCCATTGCGAAACCCCTTCCTTGGCCCTAATCGCGCAGCCGGAAGAAGGAACACATGGCAAAGAACACCCCTCAGGCCATTCGCGGCACACAGGATATTTTCGGCGAGGATGCCGAGGCTTTCGCCTTCGTGGTCGAAACCTTCGAGCGCGTCCGCAAGCTCTATCGGTTCCGCCGGGTCGAAATGCCCGTGTTCGAAAAGACCGAAGTCTTCGCCCGCTCGATCGGCGAGACAACCGATATCGTGTCGAAGGAAATGTATTCCTTCGAGGATCGCGGCGGTGAGAGCCTGACATTGCGGCCGGAGTTCACCGCAGGCATCGCGCGCGCGTTTCTGACCAATGGCTGGCAGCAGCACGCTCCGCTGAAGGTCGCGACACACGGGCCGCTGTTCCGTTACGAGCGCCCGCAGAAGGGTCGCTATCGCCAGTTCCACCAGATCGATGCCGAGATCATCGGCGTGGCGGAACCACAGGCCGATGTCGAGCTGCTCGCCATGGCCGACCAGATCATCCGTGAACTGGGTATCGAGGACGTAACGCTGCACCTCAACACGCTGGGCGATGCGGACAGCCGCGATGCCTGGCGCGGGGCGCTGGTCGAGCACTTCCGAGCGGTGAAGGACGAGCTTTCGGAGGATTCGCAGGAGCGGCTGGAGAAGAACCCGCTGCGCATCCTCGACAGCAAGGATCGCCGCGATCAGGCTTTCGTAGCCGATGCGCCCAAGATCGACGACTTCCTGACCGACGAAGCAAAGGCGTTCTTCGAAGCGGTGACGTCCGGCCTCGATGCGGCGGGCGTGAAATGGCAGCGCGCGGAAAGCCTTGTGCGAGGCCTCGACTATTACCGCCACACGGCATTCGAGTTCATTCCCGATGAGGGCAGCGAGGCAGCCTCACGGCTTGGCTCGCAAAGCACCATCCTCGGCGGCGGACGCTATGACGGGCTGATGGAAAGCCTCGGCGGCGCGCCGACGCCAGCGGTCGGCTGGGCGGCCGGGATCGAGCGGCTGGCGATGCTGGTGGGGGAAAAGGGCGAGCCGAAGGCCGACGTGATCGTCGTGGTCGAGAACGATGATCTCCTGAACCAAGGTATTGCGACACTCGGAAAGCTTCGCTCGGCGGGCCATTCCGCTGAACTCATGGCTTCTGGCAGCCCGCGCAAACGCTGGGACAAGGCCGTTAAGGCAGGCGCCGAGACCATCGTTGCGCTCGATATGCGCGACGGCGCCGCGCATGTCCGGATCAAGGCGGAAGACAGCCACCGGGAGACGCTTGAGGGACTTCTCGGCTGACAATGAAAATCCCCGCCGAACGCCTTGACCAGATCGCCAATCGTTTCGCCGAACTTGAAGCGCGCATGGCGAGCGGAACGCTAGAGGGCGAGGAGTTCGTCAAGGCGAGCCGTGACTATGCCGAGCTTGAGCCGGTCGCGAAGATTGCCAACGACGTGAAAGCCATGCGCGAGGAGATCGCAGGCCTCGAAGAGATGCTTGCCGATCCCGAGATGAAGGCGATGGCCGAGGACGAGCTCGACGAAATCCGGGAAAAGCTGCCCGAAGCCGAGCGCAAGCTCGCCGTTGCCATGCTCCCCAAGGACAGTGCGGACAGCAAGCCCGCCATGCTCGAAATCCGCGCTGGCACGGGCGGGGACGAGGCAGCGCTGTTCGCAGGCGATCTTTATCGCATGTACGAACGCTATGCGGCGGAGCAGGGCTGGAAGGTCGAGCCGGTCAGCATGAATGCCAGCGAAGTCGGCGGCTTCAAGGAAATCGTTGCCAACGTTACCGGGACCGGCGTGTTCGCAAAGCTCAAGTTCGAAAGCGGCGTGCACCGCGTACAGCGCGTGCCGGTGACCGAAAGCGGCGGCCGCATCCATACCTCTGCTGCGACCGTCGCGGTCCTGCCCGAGCCGGACGAGGTCGATGTCCAGATCGAGGACAAGGATCTCAAGATCGATATCTACCGCGCTTCCGGTGCGGGCGGTCAGCACGTCAACACCACCGACAGTGCGGTGCGCATCACGCACCTTCCCACTGGCATCGTCGTGCAGCAGCAGGACGAGCGCAGCCAGCACAAGAACAAGGCCAAGGCGATGCAGGTCCTGCGCACGCGGATCTACGATCACTTGCGCGAACAGTCGCAGGGCGAGGAAGCGGCGGCGCGCAAGGCGATGGTCGGATCGGGCGACCGCTCCGAACGCATCCGCACATATAATTTCCCGCAAGGCCGCGTGACTGATCACCGCATCGGGCTGACGCTGCACAAGCTGGAGGAAGTGCTCGCAGGACCGGGTCTGGGTGAACTGGTCGGCGCGCTGATTGCCGAGGACGAGGCCAAGCGGCTCGCCGCGCTCAATGAGTGAGACTGTCGCTGCGGCAATCCGCGATGCGGCGCAGCGCCTCGAAGCGACTAGCGACACTGCCCGTCTCGATGCCGAACTGCTGATGGCGCACGTGCTCGGCACCGATCGCTCCTCGATGTTACTGAGGAGCATGGCAGATCCGGCACCGGGCGGTTACACTGAGCTTGTAGAGCGGCGCGCCGCGCATGAGCCGATTGCCTATCTCACAGGAGTGCAGGAGTTTTACGGGCGCGACTTCCGCGTTTCGCCCGATGTCCTGATCCCGCGCGGGGATAGCGAAACGCTGATCGAAGCCGCACTTGAATTCGCGCCGAAGGCCCGGCGCGTGCTCGACCTGGGAACGGGATCGGGTGCCCTGCTGATTACGACCCTGCTTGAAATCGAGGGGGCTACCGGCATCGGTATCGATGCGTCAGTTGGCGCGCTCGAAGTGGCGCGTGCCAATGCGCAGACGCTCGGCCTGATCGGGGCGCAGGCCCGTTTTCGCGAACGCGATTGGCACAAGGAAGGCTGGGCCGACGATCTCGGCCAGTTCGAGCTGATCATCTGCAATCCGCCCTATGTCGAGTCCGGTGCGAAGCTTGATCCCGACGTGCAAGAGCATGAGCCGCACGCCGCACTTTTCGCTGGTGAGGAAGGGCTTGACGACTATCGGGTGATCATCCCGCAGCTTGGCAAGCTCTTGTCGCCAGACGGTGTGGCTATCTTCGAAATCGGTGCCTCGCAGGGCGAAGCGGTCACCAGTATCGCGCGGGAAGCGGGGTTCGAGACCCAATTGCGCCGCGACCTCGCGAATCGGGCCCGTGCATTGATCTTGACATAGGGCTTGGCAAACGGTGCAGGGCGCGCTACCTCCGAATCAGGCCTCTGGTTTGTCATGGACGGCGACCACTTGGCCAAGCTCCGCATTACTGGTTCGATTCGCAGCGCGAAAACGCTCGCCGGATCATGCGGATAGGAGTGTGACGCACTGAATGCGCACACGCAACGAGGGGCCCGGCAAAGCCGATACGATCAGGTTTCATGCGCGGGCTACCAATGAGGAAGATTACTCCTTGAACAGCAATCGTAGCAATCGTCGCCGCGGCCGCGGCAATCGCAACCAGAGCGGTGGCGGCAATAACGCCAACCGGATCGACAGCCGCGCACGCGGCAATGCACCCCAGCTGCTCGACAAGTACAAGAAGCTTGCCCATGACGCACAGCACAATGGTGACCGGGTACAGGCCGAATACTACCTCCAGTTCGCCGATCACTATTTTCGCGTGATTTCCGACAACAAGGCTCGCCAGGATGAACAGCGCGCCAAGCGGCAGGAAGAACGTGGCCAGGCCAATGACGACAGCGATGACGAGGACGACGACGATCGCGATGATCGCCGCAAGCCCCGTCGCGGCCGTAATCAGCGCAACAATCGCCGCGATGACAATCGCGATGATGACGGCGCAAGCGAAGGCGAGCGCGGTTTCGAGGGCGAAGCGGCTGACGAGAACTCGGAAGAGCGCAAGCCTCGCCGCGCCAAGAGCGAAGGCAAGCCTGCTCGCCGCAAACGCAAGAACGACGATGATAATCAGTCGGGCGAAATCGACGCGGGCGTGCTTCCGCCGGCAATCGGTTCCGACAGCGGCGAAGCAGAAGCCAAGCCACGTCGACGCACACGCGCACCCAAGTCCGACGATAGCCAGTCAAACGATAGCAGCGGTGACGATCTGAAAGCCGTCGGCTGAGCGCGATAGCGACCTGTCATTTACTGGCGGTAGAAGCAGGACTGCATGACCGACCGTCTTGGCTCTATCTGGGAAGCTGTCGCAGCTAGACCACGTTGGGCGGCACTGTTTCTGGGTGCGCTCGGCGCGACGGCTTACCCTCCGCTGGGGCTTTGGCCGATCGGCTTGCTTGCACTGGCGGCGCTTGTCGCGCTGTTGCACGGCGCTTCGAGCTGGAAGCAGGCAGCCCTGATCGGCTGGCTGTTTGGCTGGACGCATCTTACTCTCGCCAACAATTGGATCGCGACTGCGTTTACGTATCAGGCGGAAATGCCCGCTGCGCTCGGCTGGGTCGCGGTGCCACTCCTGTGCATCTATCTCGCGGTCTATCCCGCGCTTGCCGCGATCATCGCCTGGCTTGCGGCACGCAAAACCAACCTCATCATCTTCGGCGCCCTCTTTGCTGCCTGCTGGATCGTGACCGAATGGCTTAGAAGCTGGGTTTTCACCGGCTATCCCTGGCCGCCGCTGGGGCTGATGCTACTCGGCGGATGGGAAGCGCCAGGCATTGCGCGTCTCCTCCCATGGATCGGTACCTATGCTCTATCGGGCCTTGCGCTTGTGATTGCAGGCGGGCTGGCGTGGCTCGCTTCCGACAGGCGTTGGGGCGCCTTTCTTGCGACCGGTGTAATCCTCGTCGTCCTGATGGTCTGGCCGGCGCCCAAGCAGGAAGAGGGCAAGGTCCGGTTTTCGCTCATCCAGCCGCTGCTCAAGCAGGAAGAGCTCAACGATCCGCGCAAGTTCGAAGAACAGTTCGTCCGGCTTGCCCGCCTTACGATGCCCTCGCGCGATGAGCCCCGGCTGGTTCTCTGGCCAGAGAGCGCGGTGCCAGACTATCTCGAGGAAGGCTATCCGCAGCGCTATTATGACCGGATGACGGCCGCTGCCGATCCGGCGTTTGCGCGGCAACGCATCGGCGCGCTTCTGGGCGAGGAATCGATCCTGCTTACAGGGCTCGTGCATCTCGATATCGGTGAGCAGGACGGTGTGCGCCGGGCCTTGAGCGCGCGCAACGCGGTTAGCGCAATCACGCCCGAAGGCGATATCACCGCAACCTACGCCAAGGCGCATCTCGTGCCCTACGGCGAGTACCTGCCAATGCGGGGTCTGCTCGAACCTATAGGCCTCTCGCGGCTGGTGGCGGGCACGATCGACTACTTGCCGGGGCCGGGACCGCGTTCGTTCGATCTCGGGCGGCACGGCAAGGCGGGCATTCAGATCTGCTACGAGATCGTGTTTTCAGGCCAGGTCGTCGATCGCGGCGATCGGCCCGATTACATTTTCAACCCCTCCAACGACGGCTGGTTCGGCAGCTGGGGGCCGCCGCAGCATCTTGCGCAGGCACGGATGCGGGCCATCGAAGAGGGGCTCCCCGTGCTGCGCGCCACCACCACCGGGATCAGCGCCGTGGTCGATGCAGATGGCGTAGTGCGTTCATCGATCGGCATGGGCCGCGCCGACCGGATCGATGGCTATGTGCCGCCTGCCAAACCGCCCACGCTCTTTGCCCGTCTGGGTAATCTTCTGCCGCTCGGCTGGGCATTGGTGTTAGCCGCAGCATCGCTGGTTGCAATGCGTCGATGGCCTGTCTAACAGTCGGCTCGACACATAAAGGAAGCCTTATATCTTCGCTTCCGCCAATTCAGAGGATTTATGCGCAGCGAATTTCTTTTCACTTCGGAGAGCGTTTCCGAAGGCCATCCCGACAAGGTTTCCGACCAGATCTCCGACGCCATCGTCGACCTGATGCTTGCCAAGGATCCGGAGGCGCGCGTCGCCTGCGAAACCATGACCACGACCCAGCGCGTCATCCTGTCGGGCGAGATCCGCTGCGCCCCGATGTACGACCAGAACAACGAGGAGTGGGCGGTCAACGGCGGCTGGGCACCCGGCGCCAAGGAAGAGATCGAGCAGGCCGTGCGCAGTACCGTGCGCGACATCGGCTACGAGCAGGACGGCTTTCACTGGAAGACGCTGACCTTCGAAAACCACCTCCACGGCCAGTCGACCGAAATCGCCATGGGCGTCGATGCGGGGCAGGACGGATCGAACAAGGACGAAGGCGCTGGCGACCAGGGCATCATGTTCGGCTTTGCCTGCGACGAAACGCCCGACCTGATGCCGGCGACGCTCGACTTCAGTCACAAGATCCTCGAACGCCTCGCCGCCGACCGTCATTCGGGTGCGGCACCCTTCCTCGAACCCGATGCAAAGAGCCAGGTCACTTTGCGCTACAAGGACGGCAAGCCGGTCGCCTGTACCGCCGTGGTCGTCTCGACCCAGCATGCCAAGGGCTATGACAAGGGCGAGAAGGAAGCCGAACTAAAGGCCTATGTGAAACAGGCCGTGGCCGATGTTCTGCCCGAAGGTCTGCTGTCGGACGAGACCGTGTGGCACATCAACCCGACCGGCGCTTTCGAGATCGGCGGTCCCGATGGTGACGCGGGCCTGACCGGCCGCAAGATCATCGTCGACACCTACGGCGGCGCGGCTCCGCACGGCGGCGGCGCATTCAGCGGCAAGGATCCGACCAAGGTCGACCGTTCGGCCGCCTACATCACCCGCTATCTCGCGAAAAACGTGGTGGCGGCAGGCTTCGCCCGGCGCTGCACCATTCAGATCGCTTATGCCATCGGCGTGAGCGAGCCGCTTTCGCTCTATGTCGATACGCATGGCACCGGGACGGTTGCCGACGACAAGATCGAGGACGCAATCCGCTCGATCGCCAAGCTCGGCGGGCTGACCCCGCGCGGCATCCGCACGCATCTGGGCCTCAACAAGCCGATCTATCGCAAGAGCGCGGCATACGGCCACTTCGGTCGCAAGCCCGAGGGCGATTTCTTCCCGTGGGAGCGCACAGACCTCGTCGATGATCTGAAGGCTGCGCTTGGCTGAATTCGGCTGGGGCGCTGCGCAAAGCACGCCCCGACCAAGCCCCGCAGGAATATTTCCAACAAACTTGACACAATTGACACTGTGTCAAGCGGGCCTCGGCGCGTTTTCGCGTAGAAAATCATGCGTTTGCGCGTGTTGGACTCACTTGACACTTTCCCTACAGAATGCGCGCGCATGGAACCGACGATATGAAAGAACCGCGCGATGCATGGCAGGCTTTTCCTAAGTAGGAAAACGGCGCGCGCCTCTTGCTCGAAACCCCGAGGCACTCCGCCCGCAATGGCCACCCTAACCGGGATCACCCGTATTCAAAGGATGCTTCCGAATGACGGCAATGAAGTTTGATGCTGCGAAAGCTGCCTGTCCGCTAACGACCCGATTGCAGACGTTTGGCGCTCCGTCCGCTTTCCGCCCCCAGAGTATGAGCGATCATTCTGTTCCTGCGATCAGACGCACGGGCGATGGCCGCCAGATTCCTTCGCGCATTTCCCGACTGGGTCCTTGCGCGCGCAGCGCGAGATAGAAAGGCCCTGCTGGAATAGAAATGGCGTTCGGGCCGCTGCCATCGCGCGAAAAGGTTATCGTGACTGACCCATCTTCGGAAACGACCAATCCACGAGTATTCGAACTCACCAGATACTTGTCCTCTGTGTTGGGGTGCAGCTCTTGGGTAGTGCGATCGTAGACCGTCACTGACCAGAAGAACTCGCTTGGCGGCACGCTATCAAGCTTTAGCGAGTAAGCCCCCTCGGACCCGTCGAGCATATTGCCATCGGCATCGATGAAAGTCGTGTAGGCATAGTTTTCGAGCCGGACATTAGCGCCAAGCCCTAAGCTGTGAACGCCGGCACGATAGTTGTAGTTGTAGCCATAGCGACCAATATCGAACGGCTCTCGCCAGCCGCCTATCATTGCGCCGTTCTGGGTCTTGATCGTTTCGGCAAAACGATTGGCGCGTTCAAATCCCCGACTGGCCGCTTGAGCGATGACGGGATCTTCCAGCGCCTGCTCGACCGACATCGGTCCGCCAACGCCCAGCCCGCGGAAACCATGGACAAGCGCGGCTTCGCCGATCCGCACGCCCGCTTCTTCAACGATCCAGTCGAGCACCCGAAGAAATGCCGCCGGATCGTCCATTTCTGCAGGCTGAGGGAACGGCCGGCTCGAAGCAGAGTTGAGGCGCGGGCTGATTGTGAAGCTATCCTGCAGCGCTCTGACGGCCGGCAATTCCTCCCGATCTTCGACCTCCACCCGCATCAAAATCCACATGTATTGCTGTGTGACCCTGAACAGTTCGGCACCGTCCGGTACTTCTCCGCCCCAATCGGTCGTGGCGATGAGATAGGTCCCGCCATCCGTGCCGTGAGTGCGTGCGCTGATGTTCGTCGCATTGCCGAACAGGTCGAGAAAATTGAGGGTGTAGTACCGCCCGTTCGTCGGCGGAACGGTGATCAGTACCGGCCCGCTCGACAGATCGAGATACGCATTGGAATAGAGCGTGTCTGCGTTCGGTGTCTTGAATGGTTTGTATCCTGGGCCAGCCAGATCGCGGCCATGCGAGAATCTGTTGAAACCGACATAGAGAGCCGAGGTCTCGTCCACCGCCTGAGCGTGCATTTGCGTATAGGTCAGTACGGCGGGCCGTCCGAATAGCGCGGCATTATAGGCGCTGTTTTCAGCCCAGATACCTCGCATCGCAGGATCTTCTGGGACGGTGTCCTCGGCCAGTGGCTCGAGAAACTGATCGGCACGGCTGGCATCATACAGCCGCGGCTCGCCACTCGCCGGTGAGACAATGGCGCCCCCAAATAACAAGATCGCGGCGGCGCAGTATCGAGTGAAGCTGCCCATGAGTTATCTCCGATAGGAATATGAGCCAGCTGATCGGCTCGGTAAAAAAGGGGCCGCGCAGTGCACGGCCCCGGAAGTGAACCTCGACCGAGAGCTCAGGTCGAAGCGCTTGGGAAATCGAATGGGCGCTAGAACTCGAAGCCCAGTGTCACACCGTACTGGCGGGGCGGGATCGCCGAGCCGAACGCAAAGAGGCCTGCTACTGGCAGTGCCGATCCGAGCCCCTCCTGATCGAGCAGGTTGCGACCGAATACCCGGGCGTAGATGTTGGAATCGTCGCCTGTGTAAAGCGTGTAGGTAATCGCTGCCGAGAGATCCTCGGTTGCCGGGTGCAAGCCACGCGGATCGTTGAGACCGAAATCGAACGGCGCCGGTACGATGGTCGTCTGGTACGAGCTGGTCGTGCTCAGCCGGACATTGAACTGGAGCTCACTGTTCGCGGAAACTTCCGTTTCGTAGTTGGCAGCCAGCGAGAAGGTGAAGTCCGGCGTGCGGCGCAGCTGCTGCGTCGAGGCATCCTCGCCCGGATCGAACTGTCCGTTTACGTTGCGGTCGACGAAGAAGCTGTCGTAATCCGCGTCGAGTATGCCGATCGCGCCAGTCAGGGTGAACCCGTCGAACAGGTTCGCTCTCATGTCCATTTCGAGGCCCTTGATCGTGGCGCTCGCCGCGTTGAGCGTGACGGTTTCCTGCGGGTTGGCCGAGCCGGGAGGCGTCGCCTGCACGACGTCTTCCTGCTTGTCGTCATACTTCGAATAGAAACCGGCGAAATTGAGGATGATATCGCCGCCAAGGAACGAGGTCTTGAGACCAAGCTCATAAGAGTCGACCGTTTCCGGATCGAACGAAGTGGCGACCGCCGTCGGGCTGTTGGCACGGCCGTTGAAGCCGCCCGCACGATAACCGCGAGCGTAGGATGCGTAGGCAAGGATATCGTCGGTGACATCGTAATCGACGCTCACGCGCGGAGTGAACTCGCTCCAGCTGTCCTCATTGCTGAAGACCGCGCCTGGCGCGAGAGTGCGCGTGAACTCCTTGTCATCCCACGAGTAGCGCGCACCAAGGCTCAGACGCAGCCGGTCGGTCAGCGACACGTCGAAGTCCCCGAAGATCGCGAAGCTTTCGGTCTGGTGATCCGTCATCGGATTGACCTGTGCACCGCCAGGGAGCGTCGTGGTTTGATCGAGCTGGTATTCGTTCTCCCAATAGAAGAGGCCAAGCACGCCTGACACGCCTTCGAAGAACTCTCCGCCGACGCGCAGTTCCTGGCTGAACTGGCGATAGTCCTGCGCGCGATCGGTCTGGAAGAAGGGGATCGAGGTGCCATCGAAGTCCTGAATTACGCGCTCGTCCGAGTCCCTGAGCGCGGTGATCGATGTCAGCGTCAGATCGCCGATTTCCCAATTGACCTGTCCCGACAGCGCCACTTCGTCGAAATCGATCGAGCCGAGCTCGTTCGAGAAGACAGTGTAGAGATCTTCCTTCGTATTGCGGTTGCACTGCTCCGGAATGACCGCGCCGAGCGCAATGCAAAGCACGTCGTTATCGTTCGAAAGCGAAGACACGGCCGGATCGCCGCCGATCTCCGAATATTCCGCCGTCAGCAGGATTTCGAGGGACGGGCTCGGCTCAACCAGCAAGGTCGCACCGACATTTGTGTTCGAGTTCGCGCCCGTGTCGCGATCGAGAGTTACATTTTCGTAGAAGCCATCGAATTCGCGGTCATAGCCGAACAGCTTGAGGCCGAAGATGTCTCCGTCGCCCACATTGAGCACGGCGTTGAATTCCTGGCGTCCGAAGTTTCCGAACGTCGCTTCGCCGCGCACGCCGAACTCCTTCGTCGGTCGCGAACGCTTGATATTGATGACGCCGCCGATGGTGTTGCGACCGAACAGGGTGCCTTGCGGCCCGCGCAGCACCTCCACCGTTTCGAAGTCGAACGCGTTGCCTAGCTGGCCCGTGTTAGTTCCGCTGAAGACTCCATCGATGACCACGCCGACGGTGGGTTCGAAGGACTTCTCGATATCCTCGAAGCTAACGCCGCGCAGCGAGATCGCGCCGCCACCCGGACCGGCACCCACGGGGTCGATGACTAGGTTCGGAGCAAGACCTTCGACGTCCTCGACCGTCAGCGCTCCCTGCGTTGCCAACTGTTCGGTGCTGACGACCGTTACGGCCAGCGGCACGTCCTGAACCGACTCATCGCCGCGCAGGCGGCCGGTGACGACGATCTCGCCTTCCATTTCGGCAGCGTTCTCATCCGAATCTTGTGCGATGGCAGGCGTTGCCCATGCCATGCTCGCCAGCATTGTGGAGCCCAGCAGTCCAAACCCATATCTCTTGGTCATCATTTCCTCCCCGTGTCGTTCCTGCCAAATTTGCGCATTGGCAGTTCAAGACCTATTCGATTTTATTAATCGCGATTTATATCTTGGGAGCGGTGCCTTGCTATCATCAAATGTGTCAGTGCGATTTAGCCGGCGCTGGCTCGCATGAGCATCTCGCGCCAAACGGCGAAAAGGGCGATGATCGGTCGTTCCACATGGGCCGTACTGGCCGTGGCGACGTGCGCTTTGGCCGGTTGCGCCGAGCAGACGAGCCTACCTGCTCAGACCGATCTCGAGGCGAGCACCGGAGTCGCGCTCGCGCCCTATCCGCAAGAGGTCTACTGGGGGGACCTTCACGTTCACACCAATCTCTCGTTCGACAGCAACACTTTCGGTAACGAGCGGCTCGGACCCGACGATGCCTACCGCTTTGCGGCAGGCGAAACTGTCGTCGCGTCGAGCGGCCGATCGGCGAAACTAGCAAAACCACTCGATTTTCTGATGGTTGCCGACCATGCGGAGTTTCTGGGGGTGCTGAGCGCCGTAAGAGATGATGAGCGCGGCATCGTCGAGACGACCCTGGGCAGTCGATGGTCGGGCTATATGCGGGGCGAAAACGGCCTCCGCGATGTGATGGACGATTACGTCGCCATGGTGACCCGGGCAAAGCCGATGGACTTGCCCGGAAAAGCCTTCGAAAAGACATCGTGGAACAAGCTGATCGAAGCGGCCGAGCAGCACAATCGCCCGGGTCAGTTCACCGCCTTTGCTGGATACGAATGGACGTCGATGCCGGGCGGGCGAAATCTTCACCGCGTGGTGATGTTCCGCGACGGTCCTGACAAGACCAGGCAAACCCTGCCTTTCTCCGCGCTTGAGAGCGATGATCCCGAAAGACTTTGGGACTATCTGGCCAGCTACGAGCAGTCGACGGGTGGCGAGGTGATGGCGATCGCTCACAATGGCAATTTGTCCGGCGGCCTGATGTTCGATGACACGGGCATGGACGGCAAGCCACTGACGGCCGACTATGCCAAGCGCCGGTCACGCTGGGAGCCGGTCTACGAAGTCACCCAGGTCAAGGGGGATGGCGAAGCGCACCCCTTGCTCTCTCCTGACGACCGGTATGCCGATTTCGAGACATTCTACGAAACCGACATCACGATGCGGCCTCGAAGCGAGGACCCCGAGGCATTGCGCAAGGGTTTGCAAGGCGATTACGCCCGCGCCGGGCTCAAAAAGGGGCTGCGCTATACTGAGGAACTCGGCTTCAACCCGTTCCAGTTCGGGCTGATGGGTTCGACCGACAGCCACACCGCGCTTGCTACGGCGGACGACGACAACTTCTGGGGCAAATTTCTCGATTCAGAGCCCGGGCCGGAACGGCTTCAGAGCAAGATGGGCGGAAACCTGTGGGGCAACGCCGGACTGTCGGCTTCGGGGTACACCGGCGTCTGGGCACGGGCGAACACGCGCGAAGAGATTTTCGCGGCTTTCAAACGCCGCGAGGTCTATGCGACAACGGGGCCGCGTATGCGGCTGAGAGTGTTCGCGGGCTGGAACTTCGCGCAGTCCGATTTCCAGCGCCGTGATGCTGACGCATTCGGGTATGACGCAGGGGTTCCAATGGGGGGAATCCTTCGCAAAGCATCCGGCGCTGAGCGCCCGACCCTGCTGATCCGGGCGCTGAAAGATCCGGACGGAGCTCCTCTAGAGCGCGTTCAGGTCGTGAAAGGATGGCTGGATAGTGACGGTGAAGCTCAGGAGCGCGTCTTTGATGTCGCGGTAGCGAAGCGCGGGACTGCGCTTTTCGATATCGCATGGACCGATCCGCAATTCGAAGCCGACCAGCAGGCCTTCTACTATGTGCGCCTGCTTCAAGTCCCAACCAAGCGCTGGACGACATACGATGCGGAGCGTTACGGCATCGACATCCCCGAAGGCATACCGCGCATGATCCGCGAGCGTGCCTACAGCTCACCGATCTGGTATCGGCCCGATCTGAGCAAAAGCCGATAATCCATGTCCGCGAGTGTCCCAGCCGTGAAAGACCGAAAAAAGGTCAAGCGAGGCCGCCCCGCCAACTCATCTGGAAAGAAGACCCGCGAGCGCCTAATGCGCGCGGCTGCGAGCCATTTCTCGAAGGCAGAGTTTTCGGACGTGAGCATGGATGCGATTGCCGCCGAAGCAGGACTGACAGGCGCCGCGATCTACAACCACTTCGCGTCAAAGGATGCCCTGTTCATCGCCACCGCGGTGCACATGACCCGAACCAACCTTCAAACCATCGAGCAGGCAATCGCGGAGCAAGAAGGGTGGCGAGACCAGCTCAGAGCGGTACTCATGCTGTATGTCGACGACCAGACAGGCTGGTTTCAGTATCCGATGCTGACACCTGCAGTGCAGCTCAAGATGCTGCGAAACCGTGATGACTATAGCGAAATGCTGTCCTTGCGGCGCGATTACGCCGCACAGTTCGAGAAGATCATTGCCGGCGCTATCGCGGAAGGCGACCTGCCGGACCATTTGCCGATCGCCTTGGCCGGACAACTGATGGTCGCCTTCATCTACAACGGCATGGGAACTGTCCTAAGCCACCGAGGCGATGACGTCGATGTCCAGAGGATAGTAGATGCGACGGCAGTCATGCTGGGTGGGACTGTCAGCGCAAATCGGTCGGGAAGCTGACTATACTTGTTGATACCCAAGAGCGCTATTGTGATCCTGGAATTCGAAAGCTGACGTTCCGCAATCGGCCCAATCATGGTCAAAGGACTGATTCATCTGAATGTCCGCTTTCCACCCATGTCGTGACGGTTTGACCGAGCTAACCAGCTGCCAGGAGCGGACGGTCAGCTTACGACCCGATTGTGGACACCAGCTCGATCTGCCATCACCGTCAGGTGATAGCGAAAAAACCTGCAGCTCTATTTATTTGTCTCGCTGTCGCGGGATGTGATCCGTTCGACGCCGATAGCGGCAGCAAGAAAACGTCAAACGAAGTCGAAGACGCCTCGGCGGCGCCGCAGTATGGCGACGTAACCCGTATTTCTGGCGTCTTTCGGTTTTACTTCGAAATCAGTTCAATCGCTTTTTGTCCTGAACCGCGAGCGTGCCATGAGAGACTTCGATCATCCCATGCAACTGGCTGTTGGGTTGACTTCGATGATGATGCTAACATCGATTTGAATCGAATTATTGGGAAAGAGGGCCGGTTCGAACACGAGGGCGACTACTGGCTCGAGGGCAAGGGGCAAATCGCGGTTCAGCCCGGGTATTTCGGCCACCTTGGCAACTATGGCTGCCAAGTCAGAATTACTAGTGTCAGCGCTTTCGCACAGTTTCCCGACTAACCTAATCTGGCGAAGTGTACGAGTGTCCGCTTTCCCACCCATTGGCGGACATTCCGCCTTATCGTCGTCTCGCCGGAAAGCGGACTCGAGATCGTACAGCTGGAAGGCGCACGCAAGAGTGGCGGAAAGAGGACCGGCGTTTTGCCCCTCGCCGTCTCTCCGGGGACTCGCTCAGCCCCTACTCATCATCCTCGCCCAGCATGGGCGAGGGGCGGTCGAGCGCCAGTTCGGCCTTAGATTCGCAAGTTTATCGAGCCTCGCGGTGTTCTGGAGCGATCCACGTGGTGTGAGGCGTTGCTACACACCATTCCAGCAGGTCAAGTTCCTGAGTTGACGGCGGAAAGGAAGAGGTCAGGGTCACCTCTGCGTGTTCACCGCTCCGTTCAATTCGGAGTCGCGAACCATTCTCATGGAGATAGGTGAAAGCGGTCGGATCTTGGCCTTTACGCGTGCCGAGCTCCTCGTAATCTTCGAAAATGTGTGAACCGTTTCCGGACATCAAACACTCTTGGACATCGTGCACCGAGTATTCGCTGGATCGTTGAAATTGCGGTTGAACATGCATCGCAAACGAACCGTCATTATTCGCCCGAGTGGCGAGGAAGCCCAGTCCGAGGGCGGCTGCAATCAGCACTATCGTCCCGGTAAGCTTGTTCATCCCAACTTACTCGTCATCCTCGCCGAGCATGGGCGAGGGGCGGTCGAGTGCTAGTTCGGCCTCGGAAAAGGTGAAGGGGCTGCGCACGCCGGGCAACCCGCCCAATTCGATCGCCATGCCGCGCGCCTTCACCTGACGGTCGGCGAAGACCTGGTCGATCGCGTGGATCGGTCCGGCGGGTACGCCCGCTTCCGCACAGGCAGTTAGCAGCTCTTCAAGCGCGAAACCGCTCGTCGCCTCGGCGATGATCGCGTCGATCTCTGCGCGGTTTGCGATCCGCGCTTCATTGGTGGCAAAGCGCTCCTCGCCGAGCAGATCGTCGCGCCCAAGCACGTGCAGCAGCTTGCGGAACAGTCCGTCATTGGCGGGAGCCAGCACGACCTGACCATCGCTCACCGGAAAGACGCCATAGGCGCTGACCTGCGCGTGCTCGTTCCCCATGCGCGGCGGGTTCTCGCCGGTGACCTGATAATGCAGCGCCTGACTCGCGAGCAGGCCGACCGAGCAATCGAGCAGCGCCATGTCGACATGCTGGCCGCGTCCCGTCCGCTCTCGCATCGCGAGCGCCGCCTGCGTCCCGATCATCGAATAGAGCCCGCAGGTCAGGTCGGAGATGGAAATGCCCATCTTCATCGGTTGCCCCTGCGGTTCGCCGGTCAGCGCCATGAAGCCGCTCATCGCCTGGATGACGAAATCATAGCCCGCCTCATGCGCGCGCGGCCCCGTCTGGCCGAAGCCTGTCACCGAACAATAGACGAGACGCGGATTAAGCTGGGCGAGGCTCTCGTAATCGAGCCCGAACTTCGCCAGCGTGCCGGTCTTGAAGTTTTCGACCAGCACATCGGCATCGGCGATGAGTGCCTTGACCCGGTCGAGATCTTCGGCGCGCTTGAAGTCGGCCACGATGCTGCGCTTGCCGCGATTGACCGCATGGTAATAGGCCGCCTCGCGCCGCGTCTCGCCATCCGGCCCCTCGCGCTCGACCCAGGGCGGGCCCCATTTGCGGGTGCCATCGCCATCGGGGCTTTCGACCTTGATCACGTCGGCACCGAGATCGGCGAAGATTTGCCCGACCCACGGGCCCGCGAGCACACGCGCGAGCTCCACCACCTTGAGCCCGGCGTGCGGAGCATTGGGATTGCGCGGTTTATCGAGCCACATGAGAATTGCCCCGGTCAGGCGTTAGCCAGCGCGACCTCGTATTTCGCGGTGGTGCTGGCGGCGATATCTTCCTCGCTAACGCCGGGCGCAAGCTCGATCAGGCGGAACGGGCTGTCGTGGTCGGGGCGCTGGAACACGCCGAGATTGGTGATGACCATGTCGACCACATTCGTGCCGGTCAGCGGCAAGGTGCATTCGGGGATGAACTTGGGATCGCCGCCCTTGCTGGTGTGGTCCATGACCACGATGATCTTCTTCACGCCCGCGACGAGATCCATCGCGCCGCCCATGCCCTTGATCATCTTGCCCGGGATCATCCAGTTGGCAATGTCGCCGTTCTCGGCCACTTCCATCGCGCCGA
The DNA here is from genome assembly GCF_900177715.1 of Altererythrobacter xiamenensis. Lineage (GTDB taxonomy): Bacteria > Pseudomonadota > Alphaproteobacteria > Sphingomonadales > Sphingomonadaceae > Erythrobacter > Erythrobacter xiamenensis. The sequence goes on from NZ_FXWG01000002.1 coordinate 467,583, forward strand.
GCACGGTCAGGTCGATGTGCCCGCCGCGGATCATGGCAAAGCTGGTCGCGCTGTCGAAATAGGCGCTGTGCGGCAGTTCGCTGATGGTCTGCTTGCCAGCATTGATAAGGTCGGGATCGACCTCGTCATCATAGGGGAAGGGACCGATGCCGAGCATGCCGTTTTCGCTCTGCAGCGTCACATGCATCCCGTCGGGGATGTGGTTGGCGACCAGCGTCGGGATGCCGATGCCGAGGTTGACGTAATAGCCGTCCTCCAGCTCCTGCGCAGCGCGGGCGGCCATTTCGTCTCGGGTCCAGCCAGTTTTCTCTTCCGACATGATCGGTCCTATTCCTGTGTCATTGGCGCTGTCGCCAGCGGTGTTGACGTGATGGGTGGGGGGGTGATGAACCAGCCCGCATTGCGCAGGGCGAACAGGCGCGTCGCCATGTCCGGGTTCTTGAGGTAATCGTATAGTTCGTCGAAATCCGACATCGTGTCGCCGGCAATGGCGATCAGGCAATAGTCGCTTGCGAAGGCGGCGCGGCGCGTCTGCTTGCGCTCGTCGAAGCTGTTCATGAGCAGCAAGGTATCTTCGCCCAGCGGGTCGAGACCGCTCGCAGAAAGCCTATCGCGAATGCGCTCCGCATCGATCATGAGACGGCTGGATATCCAGCCGATGGTCACGTCCTGGCGGCGCAACTGATCGAGCTTGGCTACAATGCCAGGATCGCTGGGGATGGCTCCGTCGAGGGCAAACATCCTGCCATCGGGGTCGAGATCGATCAGGACGGCGCGTGGCTGGGATCGGCACTCCACCCGCTTTCCGTCGAGAGAACCGGGATTGGCGAGCACCGCCGACTTGGCCTCTTTCGGTGCCAGCGCAGCCTGAGCGAGAGCGTAGGAGGCAAAGGCGTTGTAGGTGCCGGGTGCGCTGCCGCTCGCCGCAACACCTGCGCCTGTCGGGGCGGGGAGTTCGGTCAATTCGGAGACGCGCCAGTCCTGCGCGCTGGCGGTTGTCGCACTGCTCTGCGGGGTTGCTGCTGACGGGGGCGGTGTCGCTGCGGAAGCGGTGCCTGCGACGCGCACCTCACCTGTCGGCTCGCTCGTTTGTGCCTTGGGTGCCGTGCTTCGTCCTGCTTCGCGTGCAACGTCGCGTGTTGCCAGCGCTCCGCCCGCGACCACTGGCAGGGCCGCAATCAGGCAGCCCTGCAGCATCAGCGCCGCTCCCGCGAGCAAAGTCAGGCGGATGGCGGGTTTCGGGTTCACGCGGTTTCGCGTTCTCTCACGGTGCGGAACTCGATCTTCTTGTCGTAAGGCGCGCCTACGATCATCCGGTTCACGAAAACGCCGGGCAGGTGGATGCAATCGGGATCGAGCGAGCCAGTGGGCACGATTTCCTCGACCTCCACCACGCAGACCTTCCCGCAGGTCGCGGCGGGCATGTTGAAATTGCGCGCGGTCTTGCGGAACATGAGGTTGCCGGTCTCGTCGGCTTTCCATCCCTTGACGATGGAGAGGTCGGCAAAGATGCCCTGTTCGAGGATGTAATCCTCCATCTGGCCATCGCGGTTGGCGAACTGCTTCACTTCCTTGCCCTCGGCCACTTGCGTGCCGACGCCGGTCTTCGTGTAGAACCCGGGTATGCCTGCGCCGCCAGCGCGCATGCGTTCTGCCAGCGTCCCTTGAGGGCAGAACTCGACTTCGAGCTCGCCGGAAAGAAACTGCCGTTCGAACTCCTTGTTCTCGCCGACATAGGAGCTGATCATTTTCCTGACCTGCTTGGTGCGCAGCAGCTTGCCGATACCTTCGTTATCGATGCCTGCATTGTTCGAGGCAAAGGTCAGGCCGGTCACCCCGCTGTCGCGGATTGCATCGAGAAGTCGCTCCGGAATACCGCAAAGGCCGAAGCCCCCGGCGGCGATCAGCATGTCGTCGGTCAGCAGCCCTTCGAGGGCTGCGGCGGCATTGGGGTAGAGCTTGTCCATGACGAGGGCGTTTAGCCATGTGCATGCCCTGTGTCACGGTTCGAAATCTCCAGTAGCCCTCCGCGGTGGTGCTGTTCGGCGAACGCGCCCGCACTTGGTCGATTGGCGCTTTCCGGCAGGTCTGTTGCCGCTATCCCGACCCAATCCAGACAGCAGGGGGACCAAGATGTTCAGAAGACCGCTTTCATTCACTGTAGCCGTTGCCGCCTTGGCCGCGAGTTTTCCGCTGAGCGCCGCGCCCGAAGATTACGCCGGGATCATTGCGGATGAGGCGCGGCTGGATGCCAACCGGCAGCTCGACGAGAATCGCCGTCCTGCCGAAGTCCTCGACTTCGCCGGGTTCAACGAAGGGCAGGTCGTCGCCGACTATCTCGCAGGCGCAGGTTATTTCAGCGAGATGATCGCTACGATCGTCGGACCCGAAGGTCGGGTCTATCCGATGAATCCGGTCGGCTTCCACAATGCCGAGGCCTGGAATGCAATCGGCGCGATGCACGAGAACATTTCTCCCCTGATCGCGGCCAACACCCATTTGCAACTTGCGCCGGGCAGTGTCGATGCGATCCTGACCCACCTGACTTTTCATGACCTCTATTGGGAATCGGAGCGCTTCGAATACGCGCGGCTCGATGTGCCTAGCGTCCTGCAGAACTGGCATATGGCCCTGAAGCCCGGCGGGACCGTCGTCGTGGTCGATCATTACGGCCCGGAAGGGGATACGCGCGAGGTAGTCGAGCGCATCCACCGGATCGATCCGGCGACCGTGATTGGCGCAATGCAGCGGGCCGGCTTCGAGCTGGTTGACCGCAGTGACGCCCTCGCCAATCCGGAAGACGATCTGGACACCTCGGTCTTTGATGAAAGCGTGCGTGGCAAGACCAGCCGATTCATGCTGAAATTCAGGAAGATGTGAGCGGCTGCCTAGGTTGCAAAAGGTGCAACATTCGATGTTCTTTTCGCACTTGCGAAATAAATTGCTGCAATGCACATAAGGCATGCCTTTAAGGCATCCTCTCCCAAAGACTTTCCAGCCCGGTCGATATTTCGGCCGGGCTTTTTCTTGTCCGCAGCGCTCTTCCGCAAGGGTTGGTCCGCGTCCTGATACAACGATCCGGCACGGTATTCTCCCGAGGCGTGGGCACACTTCGTCTATTCGCACATTTGCAAGAGGTGGACGCGCTTCCTAGCTTGGGAGCACGCGCCCTAGCGAATCGCAACAAGAGAGAATTCCATGGCCGATGCCGACGCCCCGACCAAACCCGAAAAGAGCAAGGCGAAATCCGTCCGGCTGCAGGTTGCAGCCGCAAGGCAGGAGGAATCGGGTCAGGGCATCGCGCGCATGCCGCGCTCCGCTTTCCAGGAACTGGGCATCACCGAAGGCGATATTGTCGAGGTCATCGGCAAGCGCAGCACAGCCGCAGTCGCCATGGCGGCCTATCAGGAAGACGAGACGCTCGACGTCGTGCGGCTCGACGGTCTCCAGCGCGGCAATGCCGAAGTCGGCTCGGGCGAGCATGTCGAGATCGCGAAGGCTGAATCGCGCCCCGCAACGCGCGTCGTTTTCGCCCCTGCCCAGCGCGAAATGCGGCTGCAGGGTCCGACGCAGGCGCTGAAGCGCAACTTCTTCCGCAAACCGATCGTGGCGGGCGATCTCGTCGCCACCACCGGCCAGCAGCCGGTCCAGAACATGCCGCCCGATGTGCGCCAGCTGCTTCGAACGCCGGCCTATGCCCTCACACAGATCCGTCTCTCCGTCGTGTCGACCGCGCCCAAGGGTATCGTCCATATCGACGAGAACACCGAGGTCGAGCTGCGCGCCGAGTTCGAGGAACCGCGCGATGCACGCGCTGCGGTCAATTATGACGATGTCGGCGGCATGGGCGATACCATCCAGCAATTGCGCGAGATGGTCGAACTGCCGCTGCGTTACCCCGAGCTGTTCACCCGCCTCGGCGTCGATCCGCCCAAGGGCGTACTGCTCCACGGCCCGCCCGGGACCGGCAAGACCCGACTCGCCCAGGCGGTCGCCAATGAAAGCGATGCCGAGTTCTTCACCATCAATGGCCCGGAGATCATGGGCTCGGGCTATGGCGAGAGCGAGAAGCGGCTGCGCGAAGTGTTCGAGGAAGCTTCTCGCGTCGCGCCCGCCATCGTGTTCATCGACGAGATCGATTCTATCGCGCCCAAGCGCCAGCAGGTGCCGGGGGAAGCCGAAAAGCGCCTCGTCGCCCAGTTGCTGACGCTGATGGACGGGCTTGAAGCGCGCTCCAACCTCGTCGTCATCGCCGCGACCAACCGGCCCGATGCCATCGACGAGGCGCTGCGCCGTCCCGGCCGCTTCGACCGTGAGATCGTGATCGGCGTGCCCGATGAAAGCGGCCGCCGCGAAATCCTCGCCATCCACACGCGCGGCATGCCGCTGGGCGACAAGGTGGATCTGAAGGAGCTTTCGCGCATCACGCATGGCTTCGTCGGGGCCGATATCGCGGCGCTTGCACGCGAAGCCGCGATCGACGCGGTGCGCCGCATCATGCCGCGGATCGATCTCGACGAGCGGACCATCCCGCCCGAAGTGCTCGAGGACCTGTGCGTCACCCGCGAGGATTTTCTCTCCGCGCTCAAGCGCGTCCAGCCCTCGGCCATGCGCGAAGTGATGGTGCAGATGCCCAATGTCGGCTGGGACGACATCGGCGGCGTTGGCGATGCCATCGACAAGCTGCGCGAGGGGATCGAGCTGCCGCTCAAGAACCCTGACGCCTTCATGCGGCTGGGCATCCGCCCGGCCAAGGGCTTCCTTCTCTACGGCCCGCCCGGAACCGGCAAGACCTTGCTGGCAAAGGCGGTCGCGAAAGAGGCCGAAGCCAACTTCATATCGATGAAGAGCTCGGACCTCCTGTCGAAATGGTATGGCGAGAGCGAACAGCAGATCGCCAAGATGTTCCAGCGCGCCCGCGCCGTCGCGCCCTGCGTCGTCTTCATCGACGAGATCGACAGTCTCGTGCCCGCACGCGGGTCAGGCCAGGGCGAGCCGCAGGTGACGGGCCGCGTGGTCAACACGATCCTGGCCGAGATGGACGGGCTGGAGGATCTGCAGTCGGTCGTCGTGATCGGCGCCACCAACCGTCCGACACTGGTCGATCCGGCGCTGTTGCGTCCCGGCCGCTTCGATGAACTGGTCTATGTCGGCACGCCCGACACCGCAGGCCGCAAGCACATCCTCGAAATCCATACCGGCGGCATGCCGCTCGGCGAGGATGTCGATCTGTCCGACGTCGCGGCGAAGACCGAGCGCTTTACCGGTGCCGATCTCGAAGACGTGGTCCGCCGCGCCGGTCTCAACGCGCTGCGCCGCGTGGGCGGGGAGGTCGAGAAGGTCGAGGCGATCGACTTTACCGAAGCGCTCAAGGATTCGCGTGCCACGGTCACTTCCAAGATGGAGGCCGAGTACAAGAAGATGCGGGGCGAGTTGAAGAAGCGCGCTGCCGAGGTTCAGCCGATCGGCTTCATCCATGAAGGGATGGTCGAACCGATCCGCGACCGCAAGCACGGTGGGCCGGAAGAAAGCGGGATCGAATAGAGCGGGCGATCAGCCCTGTTTGACGCGCTCGTTGGCGGATTCAACTTCGAGGCGGTGCCGGATCAGTGCATCCGGCATCTCCCGGCGGAGCCAGTCGACCATGTGTTCGCGCACGTCGCAGCGGAGTTGCCACAGATCTCCGATCGTCGCTGCGCTCATCGCGAGGCGTAGCTCGATGCTCTCGGGATAGGCCTCGGTCATCAGCAGCGCCTTGTTGCGCCCGTCGAACAATTCCTGCGTCTCGACGAAGCGCTCGAACTCCGCACGGATCGGAGCAATGTCGGTTGCAGGGTCGAGGTGGAGATAGACCGGGCCGGTCAGCTTCTCGCTGATGCGTGACCAGTTTTCGAAGCTGTCGTCGAGGAAGCGGCTGGTGGGGACGACGATCACGCGTTCATCCCAGGTGCGGACGGTAACAAAGCTCATCCGCACTTCTTCGACCCGGCCGACGTCGCCATCGACCTTGACCAGATCGCCTATGCGAAACGGTTCGGTCAGCGCGACCTGCAGGCCTGCGATCAGCGACTTGAGCGCGGGCTGCGCGGCAGCGCCCACCGCCAGGGCGGCCAAACCGGCGGAGGCAAGCAGCGTGGCGCCGATATTCTTCACCGCCGGTATGGTGAACAGCATAAGGCCGACGGTGATGAATATGATGGCGAAGGTCGCGGTGCGTGACAGCACGGCGATGCGCGTGCGGCGGCTGCGCATGGCAACCGGGTCTTCAGACAGTTCCAGCTTGAACTCGAGCGCGGCAGTGAATGCGCGCACGAGCGTGTAGGCGATCCAGCCGAGCAGGGCTGGGCGCACGAATTGCGCCAGCGGTTCCCATATCGACTGAAGCTCTTCATGCGCCTGCGCGGCTAGCGTGACGCCGATCGCGATGAAAGACCATTTCACGGGTTTGCGGACCCGCTCGATCACCATTTCGTCGATTTCGGTTTCCGACATTCTGGTGAGGCGGCTCACCGCGGCAAACACCACGCGATACAGCAGATAGGCGAGGACAACCGCAATCGTTAGCGCGATCGCGCCGGAGACCACTTCGTCCCAGGCGATCTGCCAGTTGGCGGGATTGTATCGTTCAAGCATGACGCGCCAATTATGCCCCCGGCAATACAGTTTCAAGAAACACGGTTACTGCCGGCATGGTCAATGTGCCGCATCCCAGCTCGCTCCGGTGCCGATCTCCACGCCAAGGGGAACCGCGAGTTCCACCGCAGGCCGCGCCGCTTCTGCCATCACTCGCTCGATGATCGGAGAAGCTTTCTCCACATCGCCTTCGGGCAGTTCGAATACGAGTTCATCATGCACCTGCAGCAACATGCGGACGTTATCGAGCCCTTCTTCGCGCAGGGCGGGCAGCATGCGGACCATGGCGCGCTTGATGATATCGGCACTGGTGCCCTGGATCGGCGCGTTGATCGCCGCGCGCTCCGAACCCTGCCGCTCGGCCTGGTTCTTCGAATTGATCCGCGGGAACCACGTCTTGCGCCCGAACAGCGTTTGCGAATAGCCGCGCTCGCGCACCGTCTCGAGCGTTTCCATGATGTAGCGCTGGATGCCGGGGAAACGCTTGAAATAGGTGTCGATCATTTCCTGCGCTTCGTCCGGCTCGACCTCAAGCCGGCCGGCGAGTCCCCAGCGCGAAATGCCGTAAAGAATCGCGAAGTTGATCGTCTTCGCGCGGGCGCGGGTGTCGCGGGTAACTTCGCCGAACATCTCGGTCGCTGTGCGCGCGTGGATGTCCTCGCCATTGGCAAATGCCTCTTTCAGCGTTTCGACATCGGCCATGTGCGCCGCGAGACGCAGCTCGATCTGGCTGTAGTCGGCGGCAAGAAGGACATTGCCGCTTTCGGGTACGAAGGCTTCGCGGATCTGCCGCCCGATGGCGGTGCGGATCGGGATGTTCTGCAGGTTCGGGTCCGTCGAGGAGAGCCGTCCGGTCTGCGCGCCGACGAGGCTGTAGCTGGTGTGCACGCGGCCGGTGTCGGGATTGATCGCCTGCTGCAACGCGTCGGTATAGGTCGACTTGAGCTTGGTCAGCTGGCGCCATTCGAGCACCAGTTTCGCGATATCCGCCCCTTCGCCCGCGAGCCGTTCGAGCACGCTCTGGTCGGTCGAATATTGCCCGCTCTTGCCCTTCTTGCCGCCCTTGTAGCCGAGCTTTTCGAACAGGATATCGCCCAGCTGCTTGGGGCTGCCGACGGTGAATTCCTGCCCGGCCGCCTCGTGGATTTCGTCTTCGAGCCGAGCGGTCTCCTGCGCGAATTCCTCGGACAGCTTGGCCAGCCGTGCGCGATCGACCTTGATGCCTTCGCGCTCCATCCCGGCGACGACCGGGATCAGCGGGCGGTCGACGCGCTCGTAGATGCGCGTACCGCCTTCGACCGAGAGGCGCGGCTTCAGATGCTGGTATAGCCGCCATGTGACGTCCGCATCCTCGGCGGCATATTCGGTCGCCTTGTCGAGCGGGACTTCGCCGAAGGGGATCTGCTTCTTGCCGGTGCCGCAGACTTCCTTGAACGCGATTGGCGTGTGACCGAGATGGCGTTCGCTGAGCTCGTCCATTCCGTGGCCGCCGCCGATCCCGTCCTGTCCGCGCCCGGCGTCGAGCGCGAAACTGACGATCATCGTGTCCTCGATCGGCGAGACCTCGATGCCATAGCGCGCCAGCACGTTGAGATCGTATTTGCCGTTCTGGAAAATCTTGGTGACCGCATCGCTCTCTAGCAACGGCTTGAGCGCGGCCAGCGCTGCTTCGCGATCCACCTGCTCAGGCCTTTCGGCGAACATGTCGCTGCCGCCATGGCCGAGCGGGATATAGCAGGCCTCGTTCGGCCCCAGCGCGAGGCTGACCCCGACCAGCTCCGCCCGCATCGCATCGAGCGAGGATGTCTCGGTGTCGACTGCCACTTCGTGCGCGGCCTCGGCCCGCTCGATCCAGGACAGGAGCCGGTCCATCGTCTGCACCGTTTCGTAAGCGCTGCGATCGACCGCGGGCATTTCGGGCAGGGGCTGGCTGTTGCCCTCTTCCGTACCCGCGTCCCCCTTGGTCTGCGCCTTTTCCGGGTTGAGATTGTTAGGCCTGTCGGGGCTGCCGCTGCCCGCGTCGAGGCGGCGCAGCAGCGAGGTGAAACCGTGCTTTTCGAGGAAGGCGGCGAGCGGTTCGGGCGGCACGCCGTCGAGCTTGAAGTCGTCGAGCGGTTCGGGAAGGTCGCAATCCTCCTTGAGCGTGACCAGCACGCGGCTCATCTCCGCATCGGCGCGATTTTCGAGCAGGCGCTCCTTGAGCTTCGACTTCTTCATGTACTCGGCCGCGTCGAGCGCGGCGGTCAGGCTGCCATGTTCGGCGATCAGCTTCGACGCTGTCTTGGGGCCGATGCCATAGATGCCGGGGATATTGTCGACGCTGTCGCCCATCAGCGCGAGGACGTCACCCACCAGCTCGGGCTTCACCCCGAACTTGTCCTCGACCTCTTCGATATAAATGCGCTGGCTCTTCATCGTGTCGAGCATGTCGATCCGTGCCGGTCCGTTCGGGCCATCGACCTCTCCGACCAGCTGCATCAGATCCTTGTCGGACGAGACGATTGTGACGTTCCAGCCTTCTCGCTGCGCGGCGCGAGCATAGGTCGCGATAAGATCGTCCGCTTCCAGCCCCTGTTCCTCGATACAGGGCAGGCTGAAAGCACGAGTCGCATCGCGAATCAGCGGGAACTGGGGCACCAGGTCTTCGGGCGGATCGGGCCGGTTGGCCTTGTACTCGGGGTAGATCTCGTTGCGGAAACTCTGCGAATCCTTGTCGAGGATGACTGCGAGGTGCGTCGGGCCATCGGCCTTGTCGAGATCCTCGGCCAGCTTCCACAGCATGGTCGTGTATCCATAAACCGCGCCGACCGGCGTCCCTTCCGGGTCGGTCAACGGTGGCAGACGGTGATAGGCCCGGAAAATATAGGAAGAACCGTCGACGAGGTAGAGGTGCTGCTGGTCTGGCATGAACGGGTGCTAGCAGCGTGCAGGGCGCGTGGTAAGCCGCTTTCGCGTGCTTGTTCACCGGCGGTTTTACGGAGGAGAGGCCCCGATGAAATGTGGCAAGACAAAGGTAAAATGAGGCAAAAAAGTGTCCATTTTGCCCAAATTCGCTTGCGCGGTCACAATCTCGCCATTATTTAGACGCCGGAGCCAGCCAGTTCGGATGGCTTTGCGCAAACCCCGGAAGGGGGAATGCGAATATCACTCGCTGATCAAGGAATTATACCTATGCGTAAGATCGTTCTCGCAGCAGCAATCGCTACTTCGGCTCTCGGCCTCGCCGCTTGCTCGGAAGGCACCGAAGACGCTGCTGAAGCAACCGCCGATTCGATGGCTGCTGACACCGAAGCCAACATGGAAGCTGCTGGTGACGCCGTTGACGCCGCTGGCGAAGAAGTTGCTGAAGCTGGCGCAGAAGTCGAAGCTGCTGCTGAAGACGCTGCAGTCGACGCCGAAGCTGCTATGGAAGGCGAAACCGAAGCAGAAGCTGCTGCCGATTAATTAGTCGCAAGCAGCGCTTCGGCGCTAACAGAAGAGGGCGGTGCCTTGCGGCGCCGCCCTTTTTCTTTGTTTGAATCAGATTGATGCGAACGGGATCGAAGGGGGTGAGTCCTGACCCGCCCTCGAAGTGCGGAGCGTTACTCGCCGCCGTATCCCGAACTGGTCCAGACCCGGCCGTCCGAATTGCGACCGCCGAAACCTTCATAAAGAGCGCCGGCGATGGTCGCGATGCGCATGTCGCGCTGGCTGCGCGCATCAAGCTTCGCCGCGCGGCTGCCATTCTCCACTGCCATCGAGGGGCTCTGCCCGGTGACGTAGATCGCCACGGCAATCGGCCGGCCATCGGGCGTGTGGAAGATGCCGATGTCGCTCGCCGTACGGCTGAGAGTGCCGGTCTTGTGGGCCAGCTTGGCGCTGAGTGGCACGGCGGAGCGCATGCGGCGCTTGCCCGTCGTCGTCTGCTCCATGGAATCGAGAATGACCTGACGCGAGGAACTGCTCAGCCAGCGCCCCTGGTAGATCCCGGCAAGGAGCTGCCCCATCGCGCGTGGCGTCGCGGCATCGCGCGTGTCGACGACCGAAGCGGGATCGACCTCGCCATCGTCGCGGATCAGCGCACGGATATTGCGGTTGAGGTTGAAGCCTGAGATTCCGGCCTTCTTCACCCACGCGTTCACTGCGGCGGGACCGCCGACGGCATCGAGCAGGGCGTCGGTGCAGTCGTTGCAGCTCTTGCTGATCATCAGTTCGATCAAGCGATAAGCGGGGACATGGGCGCCGCCCCGTCGCGGCAACTGCCACTCGCTGGTGAGGCCCCAGCGGCCTTCGTCGACACCGGCGAGATACGTCGCTGCGACTGCCACCTTGCTGGTGCTGGCCATCGGGAAGAACTGGTCGCCCAGGACGCTAACTTCATCGCCGGAGCTGAGATCTATGGCGTAGACGCCGATCCGCCCGCGGGTTCCATCGGCAAGCTGCGCTATGCGACGTTCGAAACCGGACTCGTAGACGGCCTCGAAAGTTCGCGGCTCTCGCAGTTCGGTCCCGAGCGCATTGTCGAAAGCGGCTTCGAGATTTGTGCCCTGCGCCTGCGCAGGCGACATTGTCGCGCCGGCGGCGACCAGAGCGATGAGCGCGATACCCTTGAGTCTAGTCAACATTTTTCCCGTATACATCATTCATGGTTTTCAGGAAATTAACAGACTAAGGCAGGGCGTGCCACATTCCAGCGCGCACGGCTGCGGCCAGCCGTGTGAAACTATCGGCAAATCAACTGCAGGATCGCGTCGCTGCGCTGAAACTATGCGTCGGCGATGGCTTTTTCGAGTTCCTTGGTCGAGAGGCCGGTCAGGGTCTTGTCGATCTCACCCACCAGCCTTTTCTCCAGTTCGCTGTGATAATGCTGGCGCATTTCACCAAGCGTCTTGGGGTCTGCGATGATGAGAGTCTGGTCGAGATCGCCCGAAATCGCCTTGCTGTTGAGCCATTCGGCCACCGCGGCGCCATGCGCGAGTTCTTCCAACTGGGTGCGGCCCAGTTCCTGTCCGATATGGTCCTGATGACGCACGCCCGCGCTGTAATTCGTGACGTCGAGGTCAGGCGAGTTCTCCTTGGTCAGCGTGGGTTCGAAAATCTGTCCGTCATTGCGGAACAGGGTGAAGCTCTCTCCATCGACGAGCGCGACATGGGCCTTGTGCGGCAGTTTCATCTTTCAGGTCTCCCGTTATGTTGGTGTCATGGGACCAATGCTTCGGAGCGATCTTGGTGCCTGCACAGCCTGAAGATCGCTATCCGATCCTCAACTCTTTTCGCTGGCATTTCCATGCGGGACATTCCTATGCGGCGCGCGAAGGGCCGGAGCGGCCTGAACACATACGAGGGGCAAGCAAATGACATCATCCGGAAACCGGCATTGGCCGAGCGCGATATTGCTGGCCCTCGCGCTGATACAGTTGCTCGCCACATTCGTTTCGCTGGTCCAGACAAATCGCGGTCTTGTGCGCATTCTGGATTTCGTGCGCGAGCCGTCGATCTATCTTTCGGCGTTGTTCGTCATACTGGCTCTGCTGCTTGCAAAGCGGCATCGCTGGCTGATCGTGGGCCTCGCGGTGCTCAGCGCGGCGATCAACCTCTACCGCATCTGGCCCTATTCGATGCTGGCCGAGAGCGAGCTTCCGCTGCCCGATGACGTCGATGGCATGTCCTGCATGCGCGTGCTGTCGTTCAACGTCCTCCAGCCCAACGACAAGTATGATGCGGTCGCCGCGATGATCGATCGGGAGGATCCCGATGTGCTGCTGTTGATGGAGACGAACCAGGCATGGGTCGATGCGCTTCGGCCGCAATTGGCGCGCTATCCCTTCCAGTTGATCGAGCCGCTCGAGAACACTTACGGCATGACCTTCGCTACCCGCATGCGGGTCGAACGGGCGAACATGGTCGCCAACACCAGTTCGAACACGCCGACCTTGTATGCGACGCTGAATACCGGGGATGGTGCGCGGTTCGAACTGATCGGCCTGCACCCACGTCCTCCACTGCCGGGGGAGAGCACCGAGACGCGCGATGCGAATATAGCGCGCGCCGGCTCCAAGACCCCCGAGGAGCTCGACAATGTGCTTGCGATCGGCGACTTCAACGATGTGCCGTGGTCACGCACCACCCAGAACTTCGTGGCCGAGGGGGGCTATCTCGATCCGCGCGTGGGCCGCGGCAGCTTCGCCACTTTCCCTGCCCGCTATGCGCTACTCGGCTGGCCGCTCGACCAGTTGTTCGTGAAGAACGGCGTGAAGGTGGAATCGTTCAGGCTGCTCGATGACGATACAGGCTCCGACCACCTCGCGCTGCGTGCAGATGTCTGCGCCGGGCCCGAGTTCGACACCACTCCGACCACCACCCCGGACGCCGCGCCGATCATGGATCGCGAGTAAGGTGTCGCTGACCATCCGACCATGGAAAAAGCCCCGGCGGATCGCTCCACCGGGGCTTTTTGGTAAGCGTCGGATGACGGGAGGGCTTAGAAGCCCATGCCGCCGCCCATGCCGCCCATGCCGCCCATATCGGGCATGGCGGGGCCACTGTTCTTGTCTTCCGGAGCGTCGGTGATCGCCGCTTCGGTGGTGATCAGCAGGCCGGCAACCGAAGCTGCGTCCTGCAGCGCGGTGCGCACGACCTTGGTCGGGTCGATCACGCCAGCCGAAACCAGGTTCTCATAGGTGTCGGTTGCAGCATTGAAGCCCTGGCTTTCGTCGCCCTCACGCAGGAGGTTGCCCGAAACCACGGCACCGTCGTGGCCGGCGTTCTCGGCGATCTGGCGGATCGGTGCGAGGATCGCGCGGCGAACGATGTCGATACCGCGGCTCTGGTCGTCATTCTCGCCCTTGAGCCCGTCGAGGACCTTCGAGGCGTAGAGCAGAGCGGTACCGCCACCCGGCACGATGCCTTCTTCGACGGCAGCGCGGGTTGCGTGGAGCGCGTCGTCGACGCGGTCCTTGCGTTCCTTCACTTCGACCTCCGAAGCGCCGCCAACCTTGATCACGGCAACACCGCCGGCGAGCTTCGCCAGACGCTCCTGCAGCTTTTCGCGGTCGTAGTCGCTGGTCGTCGTTTCCATCTGGGCCTTGATCTCGCCGACGCGGGCCTTGATGTCATCCTGCGAGCCGGCACCGTCGACGATGGTCGTGTTGTCCTTGTCGATGGTGACGCGCTTGGCTTCGCCGAGCATGCCGAGCGTGACGTTCTCGAGCTTGATGCCGAGATCTTCGCTGACCATTTCGCCCTTGGTGAGGATCGAGATGTCCTGCAGCATCGCCTTGCGGCGATCGCCGAAGCCCGGTGCCTTGACCGCAGCAACCTTGAGGCCGCCGCGCAGCTTGTTCACGACGAGCGTTGCGAGCGCTTCGCCTTCGATGTCTTCCGCGATGATCAGCAGCGGGCGGCCCGACTGGACAGCCGCTTCGAGCACCGGCAGCATCGGCTGAAGGTTCGTGAGCTTCTTCTCGTGGATCAGGATGTACGGGTTATCGAGTTCGACCGTCATCTTTTCCGGGTTGGTGATGAAGTAGGGCGAGAGATAGCCGCGGTCGAACTGCATGCCTTCGACGACATCGAGTTCGAACTCGAGACCCTTGGCCTCTTCGACGGTGATCACGCCTTCCTTGCCGACCTTTTCCATGGCTTCGGCGATCTTCTCGCCGACTTCACGGTCGCCATTGGCGGAGATCACGCCAACCTGGGCGATTTCTTCCGAGCCGGAGACGTCCTTCGAACGGCTTTGGAGATCATCGACGACCTTGCTGACGGCGAGGTCGATGCCGCGCTTCAGATCCATCGGGTTCATGCCCGCTGCGACCGACTTCATGCCTTCGCGCACGATCGCCTGGCCCAGGACCGTAGCGGTCGTGGTGCCGTCACCGGCGAGGTCGTTGGTCTTCGATGCCACTTCCTTCAGCATCTGCGCGCCCATGTTCTCGAACTTGTCCTTGAGTTCGATTTCCTTGGCGACGGTAACGCCATCCTTGGTGATGCGCGGTGCGCCGAAGCTCTTGTCGATCACGACGTTGCGACCCTTGGGGCCGAGCGTGACCTTCACGGCGTTTGCGAGCGTGTCGACGCCCTTGAGAATGCCTTCGCGTGCTTCACGCGAGAACTTTACGTCCTTGGCTGACATTGGTGTTTCTCCTGGAGTTCTGTGATTTCGTTAGAAAGCGTGGGCTCGGCAGATCAGCCGATGATCCCCATGATGTCGCTTTCCTTCATGATCAGCAGGTCTTCGCCGTCGAGCTTGACCTCGGTGCCGGACCACTTGCCGAACAGGACGCGGTCGCCAGCCTTGACGTCGAGCGGCGTGACGGTGCCGTCTTCGGCCTTGGAACCGTTGCCGACGGCGACGACTTCGCCTTCGCTCGGCTTTTCCTGTGCGCTGTCGGGGATGATGATGCCGCCAGCGGTCTTCTGGTCGGCTTCGATGCGACGGACCAGAACGCGGTCGTGCAGCGGACGAAATGCCATGTTATATGACCTTTCTACTTAGGTTGATGATCTCAATTGGCACTCTCCCCATGAGAGTGCCAGCGTGGCGCAAATGGGGATGCCCGCAGATCGAGTCAACTGGCGTTCAGGAAAAAATTTTGCGGCGCCAGCGGCAGACAGGGCCAAGGGTGGCCAGACCGGACTCGACGCCCTATCGAGCCCCCAAATCCGACATTCCCGAAATTGAACGGAGCTTAATCTTGCAGACCGATCAGGCCGTCTCGGCCCTCACTATTCCCGAACAGGCTCTATTGTGGCTGCGGCTCAACATGATGGATATCGCGGGCGCCTTTGCCGTCCTGATCTTCGGCCTGCTGGCCGCAAAGCTCATTTCAAATTGGGTCGAGCGCGGCCTTGCCCGCTCCGACCGGTTCGATGCGACGGTGGCGAACTTCCTTTCGAACCTCGTCAAATATGCGCTCTGGGCGCTGGTGCTCGTCACCGTGCTTTCGCAGTTCGGGGTCGAGACGACCAGCATCCTCGCGGCATTGGGCGGCATGGCTCTGGCGGTCGGCCTCGCGCTGCAGGGCACGCTCAGCAATGTCGCGTCGGGGGTGATGATCCTCGTCCAGCGTCCTTTCAAGATCGGTGAGGCGATCTCGGCCGGTTCGGTCACCGGCACGGTCCAGCAAATCGGTCTCTTCACCACCGAACTGAAGCAATTCGACGGATTGTTCGTGATGGTGCCCAATTCGGAACTGTGGAACCAGGCGATCGTCAACTTCCACCGCCACCCGATCCGCCGTTTCGAACTGATCGTCGGCATCGCCTATTCGGACAGCATGCAGCAGGCGCGCGAAGAACTGCTGGCGCTTGCTGCAGAAGACGAGCGCGTGCTTGACGATCCCGAACCGGTCGCCTTCGTCGCCTCGCTCGACGACAGTTCGGTGGGTATCGGCGTAAGGGTATGGTGCACCACGGGCGACTTCGTCGCAGTAAGCTGGGACTTGACCGAGAAGGCCAAAGCGCGCTTCGACGATGTCGGTATCTCGATCCCGTTCCCGCAGCGCGAGGTCAGGCAGCGCGCGGCCTGAGGGTCAGCTGCAGCTTCTCGCGCAGCATCCATCGCCACGTAAGCAGCACCGCTGCAAAGGCGAGGCCCGCCGCAAGCCCGATCCAGACGCCGACACCTTCGAGCGGGGTGAAAAAGCCGAGCCCGATGGCGAGGCCGAAGCCCGGCACCCAGTAGCTGAAGATCGCGATCCACATCGGGATGCGCGTATCCTGCAGGCCGCGTAGCGCTCCGGCGGCGACGGCCTGCACCCCGTCGACCAGTTGGAAGGCGGCAGCGAGGCCGAGATATTGCAGCGCAAATCCGACCAGTGCGGCGTTCTTCGCGGCATAGGGATCGACGTAAATCGACAGCAGTGTGTAGGGCGCGAGGACCATAGTGCTGGCGGTCATCGCCATGAAGCCGGTCGCGATCGCGATCCCGACCCAGCCGGCGCGCTTGATACCGACTGGATCGCGCGCGCCATAGAAATAGCCGACGCGGATCGTTGCCGCCTGTCCGATTCCGAAGGGGATCTGGAAAGCGAGCGCGGCGAGTTGCAGCGCGACCGTGTGGCCGGCCAGTTCCGCCGCGCCGAAGCGTCCCATAAGGAAGGCCGCGGCGCCGAAGATGCCTGCCTCTGCGGTGACGGTCAGCGCGATCGGCGTGCCGATGCGGATGATCTGCCAGAAGCGGTGCCAGTCGGGCCTCCAGAAGCGGTAGAATATGCGGAAGCGCGCCAGCGCCGGATCGGCGAGGATCGCGACGATGTAGACCAGCACGGTGAAGATCGAGGTGATGATCGTCGCCACCGCCGCACCCGTCAGGCCAAGCTCGGGCGCGCCGAAATTGCCGAAGATGAAGGCGTAGTTCGCCGCTGCGTTCACGAATATGCCGAGCCCGGTGATCGCGGTCGCGAAGATCGGGCGACCCAGCGCCGAGACGTAATTGCGCAGCACGCCGGCGATCAGCATCGGCACCAGCGAATAGATGATGACGACGTTGTATTCGACCGCGAGCTCGATGATCGCAGGTTGCTGGCCGGTCAACCGCATGATCGGTTCGAGCAACAGGCAGAGCCCCATGCCGATCACGCCGGTGATGACGGCGAGCCAGAGCGCCATGCGCGTGGCGCGGCGGACGGGGCGGAAGGAGGGAGAGCGCGAACCGATGGCTTCGGCGATCAGCGGCGCCACTGCTCCCGTCAACGAGGTCATCGCCCACAGCACGAGGCCGAACAAGGCAACCGCGAGAGCCGAGGCGGCAAGCGGCTCATCCCCCAGCCGCGCGATGAAGATCACGTCGACCGCATAGGTCAGCATCTGCAGCAGATTGGCAGCAGCAAGCGGCGCGGCGAGCAAGGTCGTCGCGCGCAATTCCTGCCGCCAGCTGGGCGTTTCGAGATCCAGTGCGTCACGCATAAAGCCGGCCCGGATACGCGTGCTGGCGGACTGCGCAAAGCGCGTTCTCATCCGCAGGCGAACTTCGCGGTGACGCTGCGACTTCGCCGACACACATCGCAGCAGGAGCAATTTCGGGTCGGACCATTTTCCCGCGCTTCTATGCCGATGAAAAAGGGGCCTTTCGCGCGAACTGGCAATCTGCAAGACTTGAACTTCGGTGCGGTGGCTATGCACCGGAAGAGTGGGGGCCGAATGCAGAGTGCCATGTCGTTCTTGCGCGAAGCGCACTGGCTCGATGCGACGCGCGTGCGGGGCTACAGCCGGATCGTCCTCCTCGGATATGTCGCGGGCCTCGTGTGGTTCTACCACCTCGCGCTGACCACTTCGGGAAGCGACTTCCAAGCGTTCTGGGGCGGTGCGAGGGCGGTCCTGGAGTTTGGTCCGACGGCTGCCTATGACCTCGATGCGCAGCGGCAGATCCAGTCCGGTCTCGGTCCGGGCGAGGTGTTTCCCTTCATCAATCCCCCGCCGTTCCTGTTCGTTGTCTTGCCATTCGGCTTTTTAGGTTACCCGCTGGCATGGATCGTCTGGGTCGTCCTGGGGTTCGCCATCTGGGCGACAATCGCGATCCGCGCCTTCCCACGCCTCTGGCCCCTCGCCATAGCCTTTCCCGGAACGTTCCTGGCGGCGATCCACGCTCAGAACGGCTTCGTCACCGGCGCCCTGCTGATTGCTGGGACTGCGCTTGTGACACGGCGACCGTGGCTCGCGGGCCTCGCCATCGGAGCGCTGGTGATCAAGCCGCACCTTGCCCTGCTCGCACCCTTCTGGCTCGCAGCGGGCCAAAAATGGGATGCCTTCGTGGCAGCGGCGATTTCGGCCATTGCTCTCACAGGGATGTCGTTGCTGGTGTTTGGCGTGGAGAGTCTCGAGGCCATGCGCGAAAGCCTGACGGTGACGGGAGAACTGCTGCAGGACACGCCTGACGAGTTCTACCTGCGAATGGTGACCGTCTATGGCCAGGTCAGGCTCTATTTCGGAGAGGGCGCCGCACTGGCGGTGAGCGGGGTGGTCACGTTGGCGATGATCGGTTTGGTCATGTTGTCATGGCGACGCTTCGACGGAGACGATCAGGCGAGCGGCGCGCTCTTCCTCGCGGCCATTCCGCTCGCGACGCCCTACCTGTTCAGCTACGACCTCGCCTTCCTCGTCATACCGCTGATGTGGCTGACCTGGGACAATTTGAAGCGCGGATTCGGCCCTTGGGACAAGCTCATCCTGCTGGCGCTTTTCTTCTCGCCTCTTGCGGTCCGAGCACTCGCCCTGCCGCTCCAGCTCAATCTCATGCCGCTGGTCAGCATCGCCATGGTCTGGCTGATCTGGCAGCGCGGCCCCCTCGCAAACCGGCAGAGCGAACCGCAGCCCGCATAGCAACGAAAAAGGGCGGCACCTTGCGGCACCGCCCTTCGTCTGATCGGTCGGAACCGACCGAAGCGTAAGCGAATAGCTTACTTGAGCTCGACGGTACCGCCGGCTGCTTCGATCTTGCCCTTGATCTCTTCGGCTTCTGCCTTGTTGACGCCTTCCTTGAGCGGCTTCGGCGCGCCTTCGACGAGACCCTTGGCTTCGGTGAGGCCCAGGCCCGTGATGGCACGGACTTCCTTGATCACCTGGATCTTCTTGCCACCGTCGCCGGTGAGAATGACGTCGAACTCGTCCTTCTCTTCGGCAGCGGCGCCACCGTCTGCACCACCGGCAGCCGGGCCAGCAACTGCAACAGCAGCAGCGGCGGAAACGCCCCACTCTTCTTCGAGTGCGGTTGCGAGTTCAGCTGCCTCGAGGACAGTCAGCTTCGACAGTTCTTCAACAAGCTTGGCAATATCGGCCATGATTACTTACTCCAAAATTCGGCTGGGAGCCCAACGCGGGGTCATCCCGGAAAAATCGCTATTGCGAAAACGTCTCGTAATGCTGCTCTTACGCAGCGTCCTTGGCACCGTAGGCACCGAAGACGCGGGCAAGCTTGTTCGCGGGCGCGTTGACGACCTGGGCAACCTTGGTTGCCGGGGCGTTGACGAGACCAACAAGCTTGGCGCGCAGTTCGTCGAGGCTCGGCATCGAGGCGAGTGCCTTGACCCCGGCTTCGTCGAGAACCTGCGTACCCATCGAACCGCCGACGATTTCCAGCTGCTCATTCGCCTTGGCGAATTCGACAGCAGCCTTGGCTGCTGCGACCGGGTCTTCCGACCAGGCCAGCGCGGTCGGGCCGGAGAGAAACTCTTCGATCCCGACGTAATCGGTGTCCTTCAGGGCGAGCTTGGCGAGACGGTTCTTCGCAACCTTGTAGGAAGCTCCTGCTTCACGCATCTTTCCGCGCAGTTCGGTCGACTGAGCAACCGACAGGCCGAGGTTGCGGGTGACAACCACCACGCCGACCTCTTGGAAAGCTTCGTTGAGCTGGGCAACCGCTTCGGCTTTTTGCGAACGATCCATGCCATACTCCTTCACTATGGCCGCACACGAATGGCTCCGCATACGACCGGCTCACATTTGTCCGCGCGCAGCCTTGAGGCTCCGTGCGGGCTAGGTCCGTTTTGACAAGGGAAGGAGGTGCGTGCGGTCACGCGTGTCGGAGATGCGGTAGGCATCGCCGGAAAATCTCTGTCCCCGTCTAGGCTGGAAATTAAGAAGGCCCGATTGCCTTCACCAACTGTCTCGGACGGATGACCGGCGAACCGGTCGGGGGCGCAACTAGCCGCTGCGGGCCGAAAGTCAAGCCCTCGCAGCGTCTTCCAGCGGGCCCGGGCGCAGCGCGATGACATACATTATGGCAGTAAGCACCGCCGCCAGCCAGGCGACCACCAGACTGTCTGCGACATGCATCACCCATTTAACGCTATCGGGCTCGACGAACATGGCGCCGAACCCCAGCGCATAATGCACGACCATCAGCGGCAACATGGCGATGATGCTGAAACCGACGGCAAAGAAAAAATGCGGCAGCAATTGCCGGATCGATTTCAGCGGGCTGATCCAGATGCCTAGCGGAGCGCCTGCAGTGAACCGCGCGAGCAGCGGGCCGATTAAAAAGCCGAAGACCATGAAGCCGACACCGACCGGGTTGTCCGGGACGAATACGAAGAGGCCGAGTATGGCGAGAAGCATTTGCAGGCCGAGCACGACAGCGAACAGCTTCATCGGACGGGCAGGAAAGCGACTCGCTGCCCCGGCATCGCGTCCACCGTGATAGAAGCGGATCATCCAGAAGATCGAGACCTGCAATGCCAGTGTCTTCAACACGCCGAGGCCCATCCGCAGCGGGTGGTTCTCCGCGGCCTGAGCCGCCTCGACACTGTCATACATGCCGATATGCATCTCGCCGACATGCTGGGCGAACTCGGCGAGGGCGGGGATGAGCGCCAGCAGCGGACAGGCGATCAGAAAGGCCAGCGATTCACGGTAAGCGAATTTGAAGCTCTGCCAGAATGTCATGCGATCCCCCCGCTATTGCCGTGAGTTAGCGGCGATTGAAGCGCAAAAACAAGTCGCCCCGCGATCCGGTCTGGGGATCGCGGGGCGACGTATCTGTTCAAGCTGTGAAAGAGCGATCAGATTTCGTCTGCGGTTTCTTCCAGCTCTTCAGCTTCTTCTTCCAAAGTGGCTTCGGCGGCATCATCGCCCACTTCTTCAGCAACTTCAGCCTGCGCTTCGGCAACGCCGGCTTCGGCGTCGATCACTTCGGCCTGAGCTTCGGCAATGTCGTCAGCCTGTTCGCCAGCTTCTTCGGCAGGGCCGTCACACGCGGTGAGGGCGAATGCGAGGGGAGCGGCGACGAGAATGAGCTTCTTCATAATGATGTCCTGTCCTTGAACCCTGAAATCCGGGCCAGGCGCAGTTGCCATACTGTCGCCACAATTCCAAGAATTAGTTTGTCGCATATTCGAGCAGATCACCGGGCTGGCAGTCGAGCTCGCGGCAGATCGCCTCCAGGGTGGAAAAGCGGATCGCCTTGGCCTTGCCAGTCTTGAGGATCGAGAGGTTGGCGAGGGTGAGGCCGACGCGATCGGCCAGCTCGGTCAGCGTCATGCGGCGGTCGTGCAGCAGGTCGTCGAGCTTGACCATGATCGCGCCTCCTTCGGTTGATGTTGCAGGCGCCATCACACGGTTCCTTCCAGGTCATCGCGCATGGCGGCGCCGTGGCGGAACACGCGGGCGAGGATGAAGAGGACGATTGTCATCAATATCGCCGAGAGGTCGAAGCCACCGTCGACGGTGAAGTTCACATCCTCCAGCTCGTCGGCGAACTGTGCCAACTGGATGCCCATTGCGGTCGCGGGCAGGATGAGCAGCTGAACTCCGAGAACCAGCCAGCCCATCATGCTGAGCCTGTCGGCATTGGCGGGCTGGAAGGGGTCGCCTTCGCCCACGGTTCCGATGATTGCGCGTAACTTGCCGAAGAAGACGAACATCGCGGCAACGATAGCGAGGCCGATCAGCATCACACCGATCAGGAGGAAGACGGGAAAGACGACATTCGGGTCGCCGACTTCCTGGGCATACTCGGCGACCATTTTCCCGCGAAAGATAAGCGCGGCGCCGATTGCGACAACCAGCGCGGTCGCGCCGATTGCCATGCCGACCTGGGCGATGATCGTGGCGACCTTGCCGGCCAGCAGCAGCGGATCATTGGTACGAGTAGTCATGAGATGTCTCCGCTGAGGTTGTTCAGGCCAGGACCGGTGCGGTGACCGGATGTGCCTGAACCGGGGGAACGGTGACGATGGCATGCATCGATACCGCCATCATGAGCACAGCGGCGAAGGCAGCGAGCGATTGGGAAGCAAAACGGGTCATTTATCGATCTCCTTGATATTCAATATCGATAATCAATAAGGACGATTCGATTTATTGTCAATTAGTAATATCGAAAAACAATATGGAGCGTATCGTTTTGCTTGAAATGGCGGATTTCCGCGGTTCACGCGCCAAAACGCCCGCCGCGGACGGACCGGGCGGGCGCTTCGTGTTTCGCGATGGGGTGGGAATTAGACGGAGGATGCGACCCAGTTGCCATGAAATCCGGGCGGTATGCGATGGGGGATGTGGATCACTGCCTGGGGCTCGCCGGTAAAGTCATCGGCGCGCAGGATCAGCAACTCGGTGGTTTCCTCCGCCGAGTCGATCACCAGTCCCATCAGCCAGCCATCATCCTCTTCGGCATCTTCTCCAGAGCCGGGGTTGCGCGGTACGAAGACGAACTCGCCCGGGTGGCGGCCGGCGCCGAGTTCGCGGACCTCGGTCGTACCGGCTTCCAGGTCGTGCTTGAAGATCTGCGTGCCGCCCATGTCGAGCCCTTCGCGCTCGGCCAGGCCTATGCAATAGGCGTAGCGATAGGGTCGGCAGGTCCGGCGCTCGTCGTAGCGCGGGAACTCCTGCGGCCGGTCGTGAACGATTGTCCGCTCGACTGTGCGCGTCGCGGGATCGGCGATCCAGCGTTCGAACCGTACCCACTTGCCGCCCGGGCCGCCGGGCGAGCTGTCGTAAGTGCTCTCGTGGACTACCACATCGACGACGACCGACCCGTCTTCGCGCTCAAACGCGTTGGCGGGGTGATAGACGTAGCAGGGCTCCTCGATCTCGCACCAGATCACGTCGTCGCTCGTGCCGTTGCGCGGCATGAGCCCGAGCCGCGTGCCGTGATCAGGATTCCAGTGGAAGGGGAAGGAATAGCCAGCGATCAGGCGCTTCATCGAGAATACCGCCGGCATGTCGAACACCAGCACGTAGTTTTCAGTAATCTGGCAATCATGGATAGAGGGGCCATCGGCGACTTCTATCGGTTCCTCGCGCACGACCTTGCCATCGGCATCGACCACGGTGTGCCAGACCGTAGTCGGTATCTGCGTGTCGTAACAGATCGCATGCATCTCTCCTGTTCTGGGATCGAGATGCGGGTGCGCGGAAAAGGAGTTCTGCAGCGTCCCGTCGAACGGGTTGTGCGCAATCGTGTCGAGCGTGTCGTCCAGCTCGACCGGCTTGCCGCCTGCCTCGACGATGGCGAAGGTCCGCCCGTTTATGCCGACGATATTGGTGTTCGCGTTGTCCGTGCGCGGGTGGCGAGTGCCCGGCTTGCGCGGCTCTCCCAGCGCATCGCTGACCGCGTTGGAGCGGACCCAGCGGTTGCGATACCACTCGGCCTTGCCATCCTTGATCCGCACGCCATGCGCCATGCCGTCGCCCACGAACCAGTGATAGCTGGCGGGATCGGGCGGGGTGACAGGGTTGGGGCCGATCCTCAGATACCGCCCGTCAAGCTGGGCCGGAATTTCGCCATCGACCTTGAGCGTATCAAGCGTGACCTCCTCCCTCATCGGCGTGTGCAGACCGGTGAGATAGGGATGGCCGCCTGCGGGTTCAGGTAGGCGTTTGCGGTTGTAATCCGCGACTTTCATGATGCCGCCGGTAACCGCCTTGCGAATGCTCTTCTCGATAACGCTGGCCATGATGAGGCTCCCTTGCATGGACGACTCGGAATGTTTATGATGTTAACATGACTGCTAATGCTAACACTGTCAACATCAAATCCGACGAGAGCTATCACCACGGCGACTTGCGCGCTGCGGCGATCGCGCTGGGGTTGGAGAAACTGGCCTCGCAAGAGGTGCCGGACCTGGGTTTGCGAGCGATCGCGCGCGAGCTCGGTGTCAGTGCGACAGCTCTGTATCGCCACTTCGCCAACAAGGATGCCTTGCTCGATGCGCTCGCTGTCGAAGGCATACGGCAATTGGGCCTATGCCAGAAGAAAGCGGCCGGGAGCGCGGAAAGCAAGAACGCGCAGTTCCGCGCGACAGGAGAGGCCTATGTGAACTGGGCGGTGGCCAATCCCGCCCTGTTCGCCATTACGTTCTCGCGCCGGACCAGTGGGGATCTGGCCGATCCCGAGGGTGGCGAGAATGAAGCCTTCCGCCAACTCCAGGCCGGTATTTCCAGCGTTCTTCCGCAACTGGGCCCGCGGTCCGACAGGGCCAGCGCTGCGATGCACGCCTGGTCGCTCGTCCACGGGCTCGCCAACCTCATCCTCCTGGGCCAAATCCGCAACGACCCCGAAGTCATTCGCTCCGTCGTGGCGCATACTTTCGGACTCGAACGCACAGACCCCGACTGCGCTTGACCCACAGGCGCTGCATTCCTATATGCAGCCGCGACCGCACGCTTCGAGCAAAACCGATTCATGCGCGGGGATCGGATTTAAGGATGGAAGCGGCGGGCTCCATAATCGCGACGCTTGATTGAGCTGCAGCAGTACCGCCGGGACAGGTGGGCCTATCGCTGCGGCCTTTTCGCGTCCGATATGCGAGCCGTTTCGCGTGACATTACTGTTCACGACACCGGGCTGCCCCTCAGGACCCGGCATAATAAAGAGGCATACCTCCTCCATGGCAACCAAGGCGAAGTCCACCAAGACGCAGGGCACTGCGAAGAAGCGTATTCGCAAGATCTTCGGCGATATCCACGAAGTCGTACAGATGCCCAACCTCATCGAGGTTCAGCGCGAGAGCTACGAACAGTTCCTGCGCTCCAACAAGGAGATCGATTACGTCTCCGGCCTCGAAAAGACGCTGCGCAGCGTCTTCCCGATCCGCGACTTCGCCGGCACCGCCGAGCTCGACTTCGTTCACTACGAACTCGAAGAGCCCAAATACGACACCACCGAATGTCGCCAGCGCGGCATCACCTATGCTGCCCCGATGAAGGTCACGCTGCGCCTCATCGTGTTCGAGGTCGACCAGGAAACCGAAACCCGTTCGGTCCTCGATATCAAGGAGCAGGACGTTTACATGGGCGACATGCCGCTCATGACCGAGAACGGCACCTTCATCATCAACGGCACGGAACGTGTGATCGTCTCGCAGATGCACCGTTCGCCGGGTGTGCTGTTCGACCATGACCGCGGCAAGACGCACAGCTCGGGCAAGCTGCTGTTCGCCGCTCGCGTCATTCCGTACCGCGGCAGCTGGCTCGACTTCGAGTTCGACGCGAAGGACATCGTCAACGTCCGTATTGACCGCAAGCGCAAGCTGCCGGTCACCGCGCTGCTTTACGCACTCGGCCTCGATAGCGAGGAAATCCTGCATCACTTCTACGACACCGTTACGTGGGAACGCGTATCGGGCAAGAAGGGTGACGGCTGGAAGATCCCGTTCGTGCCCGAGCAGTGGCGCGGCCAGAAGCCGGCGTTCGACCTGGTCGACGCCAAGACCGGTGAGGAAGTCTTCCCGGCCGGCCAGAAGATCAGCCCGCGTGCCGCCAACAAGGCGCAGAAGGACGGTCTCGAGCACCTGCTGCTTCCGGCCGACGAAATCTTCGGTCGCTACGCTGCAAACGACCTGATCGACGAGAAGACCGGTCGCATCTACATCGAAGCGGGTGACGAGGTTTCGGCAGAACACCTCGAGGCGCTCGATGCTGCAGGCTTCGACAAGATCGAACTGCTCGACATTGACGAGATCAACACCGGCCCGTGGATCCGCAACACGCTGAAGGCCGACAAGGCCGAGAACCGCGACGAAGGTCTGGAAGCGATCTACAAGGTCATGCGTCCGGGCGAACCGCCGACGAAGGAAACCGCAGAAGCCCTGTTCGAAGGCCTGTTCTTCGACAGCGAGCGCTATGACCTTTCGGCCGTCGGCCGCGTCAAGCTCAACATGCGTCTCGACCTCGATGCCGAGGACACTGTGACCACGCTGCGCAAGGAAGACATCCTCGCCGTGGTCAAGGAACTGGTCGGCCTCAAGGACGGCAAGGGCGAAGTCGACGACATCGACAACCTCGGCAACCGCCGTGTCCGTTCGGTCGGCGAGCTGCTGGAAAACCAGTACCGCGTCGGCCTGCTGCGCATGGAACGCGCGGTGAAGGAGCGCATGAGCAGCGTCGACGTGTCGACCGTCATGCCGAACGACCTCATCAACGCGAAGCCTGCCGTGGCTGCGGTGCGCGAGTTCTTCGGTTCTTCGCAGCTCTCGCAGTTCATGGACCAGACCAACCCGCTGTCGGAAGTCACCCACAAGCGCCGCGTTTCGGCGCTTGGCCCGGGCGGCCTTACCCGCGAGCGCGCAGGCTTCGAAGTGCGCGACGTTCACCCGACGCACTATGGCCGTATCTGCCCGATCGAAACGCCGGAAGGCCCGAACATCGGTCTGATCAACTCGCTCGCATCGTTCAGCCGCGTCAACAAGTACGGCTTCATCGAAACGCCTTATCGTACCATCAAGGACGGCAAGGTTTCGAGCGAAGTCATCTACCTGTCGGCGATGGAAGAGCAGAAGCACACCGTCGCGCAGGCCTCGGCCGAACTCAACGAAGACGGCAGCTTCGTCGAAGAGCTCGTCTCGGCGCGTCAGAACGGCGACTACTTCATGGCGCCGCGCGACCAGATCACGCTGATGGACGTTTCGCCCAAGCAGCTCGTCTCGGTCGCCGCATCGCTCATTCCGTTCCTGGAAAACGATGACGCCAACCGCGCGCTGATGGGCTCGAACATGCAGCGCCAGGCCGTGCCGCTGGTGAAGGCCGAAGCGCCTTTCGTCGGCACCGGCATGGAAGAAACCGTGGCGCGTGACAGCGGCGCGGCGATCACTTCCAGCCGCGGCGGTATCGTCGACCAGGTCGACGCGACGCGTATCGTGATCCGTGCGATCGGCGATGTCGAACCCGGTCAGTCGGGCGTCGACATCTACACGCTGCAGAAGTTCCAGCGTTCGAACCAGAACACCTGCATCAACCAGCGTCCGCTGGTTAAGGTCGGTGACGTGGTCGAGCCGGGCGACATCATTGCCGACGGTCCTTCGACCGATCTCGGCGAGCTGGCGCTTGGCAAGAACAGCCTCGTCGCCTTTATGCCCTGGAACGGCTACAACTACGAAGACTCGATCCTGATCTCCGAGCGTATCGTGAAGGATGACGTGTTCACCTCGATCCACATCGAGGAGTTCGAAGTCATGGCTCGCGACACGAAGCTCGGGCCGGAAGACATCACCCGCGACATTCCAAATGTCGGCGAGGAAGCCCTGCGCAACCTCGACGAAGCGGGCATCGTCTACATCGGCGCCGAAGTGCACCCGGGCGATATCCTGTGCGGCAAGATCACGCCGAAGGGCGAAAGCCCGATGACGCCGGAAGAAAAGCTTCTGCGCGCCATCTTCGGTGAAAAGGCTTCGGACGTCCGCGACACCTCGCTGCGCCTGCCCCCGGGTGTGGCCGGCACGGTGGTCGAAGTCCGCGTCTTCAACCGTCACGGCATCGAGATCGACGACCGTACGCGTGCCATCCAGCACGAAGAAATCGAGCGCCTGCGCAAGGACAGCCAGGACGAACGCGCGATCCTCAACCGGGCGACCTACAACCGCCTGCGCGACATGCTCGTCGGCCAGACCGCTTCGGCGGCTCCGAAGGGCGTGAAGAAGGGCACCGAGATCGACGAGGAACTGCTCGAAGGCATCGAACGCCACGAATGGTTCAAGTTCGCCGTGGCCGACGACAACCGCCAGGCGCAGATCGAAGCGGTCAAGTCGCAGTACGACGAAGCCGTGAAGGGCATCGAAGACAAGTTCGAGGACCGCAAGGAAAAGCTCGAGCGTGGCGACGAGCTCGCACCGGGCGTGCTCAAGATGGTCAAGGTCTTCGTCGCGGTGAAGCGCAAGCTGCAGCCGGGCGACAAGATGGCCGGCCGTCACGGTAACAAGGGTGTGATTTCGCGCATCCTGCCGATCGAGGACATGCCGTTCCTCGAAGACGGCACGCCGGTCGACGTCGTGCTCAACCCGCTGGGTGTGCCTTCGCGCATGAACGTCGGGCAGATCTTCGAAACGCACCTCGGCTTTGCGGCGCGTGGCCTCGGCCAGCAGATCACCGCCGAGCTCGAGGAGTGGAAGGCGGCCAATCCGAATGCAGCCGAGGATTACGCCAAAGCGAAGCCCCCGACCGCCGTCGTGGAGCGCCTGAAGACGGTCTATGGCGAGCAGTATCACGATGAAATCGAGGCGCGCAGCACCGAGGAAATCGTAGAACTGGCCGGCAACCTCCGCATGGGCGTCCCGATGGGTACGCCGGTGTTCGACGGCGCCCGCGAAGGTGACGTGACCGTCGAGCTGGAAAAAGCCGGGATCGACGGTTCGGGCCAGTCGGTGCTCTACGACGGGCGCACGGGTGAAGCCTTCGACCGCAAGGTCACCGTGGGTATCATCTACATGCTCAAGCTGCACCACCTGGTCGACGACAAGATCCACGCTCGCTCGATCGGTCCGTACTCGCTTGTCACCCAGCAGCCGCTGGGCGGTAAGGCGCAGTTCGGCGGACAGCGCTTCGGCGAAATGGAAGTCTGGGCCCTGCAGGCATACGGCGCTGCCTACACCCTGCAGGAAATGCTCACCGTCAAGTCGGACGACGTGGTCGGCCGTACGAAGGTCTACGAAGCCATCGTCAAGGGCGACGACACCTTCGAAGCCGGCATTCCGGAGAGCTTCAACGTTCTCGTCAAGGAAATGCGCAGCCTTGGCCTCAACGTCGAGTTGAAGTCGCTGAGCGACGGCGACGAAGACGAAGACCAGTGGCCGGAGGCGGCGGAATAACGGCGGAGGGCTTCTCGCCCCCGCCAACTCCGCCTGCAAGATTCACCCGTAAGGGAATACGAAAATGAACGAACTGACCAAATTCACCAACCAGCTCGCAAAGCCGGAAACCTTCGACCAGATCCAGATCGGGATCGCATCGCCCGAGCGGATCCGCTCGTGGTCGTTCGGCGAGATCAAGAAGCCGGAAACGATCAACTACCGCACGTTCAAGCCCGAGCGTGACGGGTTGTTCTGTGCGCGCATCTTCGGTCCGGTGAAGGACTACGAGTGCCTGTGCGGCAAGTACAAGCGCATGAAGTACAAGGGCGTCGTCTGCGAAAAGTGCGGCGTCGAAGTGACCGTGACCAAGGTGCGCCGCGAGCGCATGGGCCACATCGAACTGGCTGCGCCGGTTGCGCACATCTGGTTCCTCAAGTCGCTGCCTTCGCGCATCGGCCTGCTGCTCGACATGCAGCTGAAGCAGCTCGAACGCGTGCTGTATTTCGAAAGCTACATCGTGGTCGAGCCGGGCCTCACCCCGCTCGAGAAGTTCCAGCTGCTGACCGAGGACGAGCTCCTCGAAGCGCAGGACGAGTATGGCGAAGACGCCTTCAGCGCCGGCATCGGTGCCGAAGCGGTCAAGATCATGCTGATGGATCTCGACCTCGAGCAGGAGCGTGAAGACCTTCTCGAAGAGCTCGCGACCACCAAGTCCGCGCTCAAGCCGAAGAAGATCATCAAGCGTCTGAAGGTCGTCGAAAGCTTCATCGATTCGGGCAACCGTCCGGAATGGATGATCCTCGAAGTCATTCCGGTGATCCCGCCGGAACTGCGTCCGCTCGTCCCGCTGGACGGCGGCCGTTTCGCGACGTCCGATCTCAACGATCTCTATCGCCGCGTCATCAACCGTAACAACCGTCTGAAGCGCCTCATTGAACTGCGCGCGCCGGACATCATCGTGCGTAACGAAAAGCGCATGCTGCAGGAATCGGTCGACGCCCTGTTCGACAACGGCCGTCGCGGCCGCGTCATCACGGGTGCCAACAAGCGTCCGCTGAAGTCGCTGTCCGACATGCTCAAGGGCAAGCAGGGCCGCTTCCGTCAGAACCTGCTCGGCAAGCGCGTCGACTATTCGGGCCGTTCGGTCATCGTGACCGGTCCGGAACTGAAGCTGCACCAGTGCGGCCTGCCGAAGAAGATGGCGCTCGAACTGTTCAAGCCGTTCATCTACGCCCGCCTCGATGCCAAGGGTCTCTCGATGACCCTCAAGCAGGCGAAGAAGTGGGTCGAGAAGGAGCGCAAGGAAGTCTGGGACATCCTCGACGAAGTGATCCGCGAGCACCCGGTTCTTCTGAACCGCGCGCCCACGCTTCACCGTCTCGGCATCCAGGCCTTCGAACCCGTACTGATCGAGGGTAAGGCGATCCAGCTTCACCCGCTGGTCTGTGCCGCCTTCAACGCCGACTTTGACGGTGACCAGATGGCCGTTCACGTTCCGCTGAGCCTCGAGGCGCAGCTGGAAGCGCGCGTGCTGATGATGTCGACCAACAACATCCTCTCGCCCGCCAACGGCAAGCCGATCATCGTGCCTTCGCAGGACATGGTGCTGGGTCTCTACTACCTCTCGATGGAACGTCAGGAAAAGACGCCCGAGTTCATCGAGGAAGAAGACGGCACCAAGATCGAGAAGCTGCCGCGCTTTGCCGACATGGCCGAAGTGCACCAGGCGCTCGAAACCAAGTCGGTCTCGCTGCACTCCAAGATCATCGCCCGCGTTCCGCAGGCCGATGAGGACGGCAATGTCGCGATGAAGCGCTTCGTCACGACGCCGGGCCGCATGCTGATCGGTGAATGTCTGCCGAAGAACCACAAGGTTCCCTTCGACATCGTCAACCGCCTTCTCACCAAGAAGGACATCGGCGACGTGATCGACGAGGTCTATCGTCACACCGGTCAGAAGGACACCGTGCTGTTCGCCGACGCGATCATGGTTCTCGGTTTCCGTCACGCCTTCAAGGCGGGTATCTCGTTCGGCAAGGACGACATGATCATTCCGGACAGCAAGGACGGCATGATCGAGGAGACCAAGAAGCTGGTTGCCGATTACGAGCAGCAGTATCAGGACGGTCTGATCACCCAGCAGGAAAAGTACAACAAGGTGATCGACGCCTGGAGCCGTTGCGGCGACCAGGTGGCGGACGCCATGATGGCGGAGATCAAGTCGCAGCCGATCGACGAGAACGGCAAGGAAGCGCAGATCAACTCGATCTACATGATGAGCCACTCCGGTGCGCGTGGTTCGCCAGCGCAGATGAAGCAGCTTGCCGGTATGCGCGGCCTCATGGCCAAGCCGTCGGGCGAGATCATCGAAACGCCGATCATCTCGAACTTCAAGGAAGGTCTGACCGTTCTTGAATACTTCAACTCGACCCACGGCGCGCGTAAGGGTCTGGCCGATACCGCGCTCAAGACGGCGAACTCGGGTTACCTGACCCGTCGTCTGGTCGACGTGTCGCAGGACTGCGTGATCGTCGAGGAAGACTGCAAGACCGAAAACGTGCTCGAAATGCGCGCCATCGTTCAGGGCGGCAGCGTCATCGCTTCGCTCGGCGAGCGTATCCTCGGCCGTACGGTTGCCGAAGACATCATCAACGCGGCGACCGACGAGGTCATCGTGAAGGCCGGTACGCTGGTCGACGAACCGATGGTCAAGGCGATCGAGGAAGCCGAAGTGCAGTCGGCCAAGATCCGCTCGCCGCTGGTCTGCGAAGCCGAACAGGGCGTTTGCGGCACCTGCTACGGCCGTGATCTTGCTCGCGGTACTCCGGTAAACATCGGTGAAGCTGTCGGCGTCATCGCCGCTCAGTCGATCGGTGAGCCGGGCACGCAGCTTACCATGCGTACCTTCCACATCGGTGGTGCGGCGCAGCTCAACGAAACCTCGCACCTCGAAGCGGTGTCGGACGGCAAGGTCGAATATCGCGACATGCCCACGATCACTGACAAGAAGGGTCGTATCCTGTCGCTTGCCCGCAATGGCGAGCTGGCCGTGATCGACGCCGAGGGTCGTGAGCGCGAGATCCATAAGGTGCCTTACGGTACCGTCCTGATGCACAAGGACGGCGCCAAGGTGAAGGAAGGCGATCGTCTGGCGGAGTGGGATCCGTTCACCCTGCCGATCATCACCGAAACGTCGGGCGTGGTCCGCTACAAGGACCTCGTCGACGGCACCACGATGGAAGAGCGTTCGGACGAAGCCACCGGCATCGCCCAGCGCGTCGTCACCGAGAACCGGGCGACCGGGCGCAAGAAGAAGGAAGACCTTCGTCCGCGTCTGACCCTGCTCGGCGAAGGCGAGAGCGAAGACGGCGAGACCGAGGCCCAGCGCTACATGCTGGCACCGGGCACCACTCTGTCGGTCGACGACGGTCAGGAAGTGCAGGCGGGTGACATCCTCGCCCGTGCTTCGCGTGAAGCGGCCAAGACGCGCGACATCACCGGTGGTCTGCCGCGTGTCGCCGAGTTGTTCGAAGCCCGCATGCCGAAGGACGTGTCGGTCATTGCCAAGATTTCGGGCAAGATCGAATTCGTTCGCGAGTACAAGGCCAAGCGCAAGATCGCGATCGTTCCCGAGGAGGGAGATCGCGTCGAGTACCTGATCCCCAAGACCAAGGTGATCGACGTGCAGGAAGGCGACTTCGTGAAGAAGGGTGATACCCTGATTTCCGGTTCGCCCAACCCGCACGACATCCTCGAGGTTCTGGGTGTCGAGGCTCTGGCCGAATATCTCGTGAACGAGATTCAGGAAGTCTATCGACTGCAGGGCGTGAAGATCAACGACAAGCACATCGAGGTGATCGTTCGCCAGATGCTGCAGAAGGTCGAGATCACCGATGGCGGCGACACCACGCTGCTGCCGGGCGAGCAGGTCGATCTGGCCGAAATGCTCGAGACCAATGCGAAGCTTGCCAAGAACAAGAAGCCGGCAGAGGGCACGCCCATCCTTCTCGGCATCACCAAGGCAAGCTTGCAGACGCGATCGTTCATCTCGGCCGCTTCGTTCCAGGAAACCACGCGCGTGCTGACGCAGGCCGCGGTCGAGGGCAAGCAGGACACGCTGATCGGTCTCAAGGAGAATGTGATCGTGGGCCGCCTTATCCCGGCAGGTACCGGTGCGGGCATGAACCGCATGCGCGTGACCGCTTCCAGCCGCGACGCTGCGCTTCGTGCGCAGTGGAAGAAGCAGCAGGAAGCGCTCGCCGCAGCGAACGAGTCCGAGCCGGAGCCCGAAGCCGATGCGGTTCCTTCCGAGGAAGCGATGAAGGCTGCGATGGGCGGTGCCGGGGGCGGCGGCGAAGCCGCTCCGGAGGGCGCGAGCGAGGAGTAATCGCTCGCAGCCTTGCCCGGCTGAAAGGAAAGAGCCCCGCTGGAAGTGCAAGCTTCCGGCGGGGTTTTTCTTTGCCAAACTTATAAAGATGCTATTGCGAAGCACTCGCAACAAGGATACTCATTGCCTCGTCATTTGAAAGGAGCGGGCATGAGGAAGCGTAGCGATTCGCAAACGGAACGATTTGCGGAGCAGATCTCCGCCTTGCAGGAAGCACCCAGGATCACCGACCTGCATCCGGTCGCTGCGCGCTTCATCTATTCGTTGAGGCTGGTCGCGGCCTACAAACGGGCGAAGCGTGATCCGGCGGCCGAGCTCGCCAATCGGCTTGGCAGCATCCAGACCGCGATCAAGGCGCTCCAACTCGTGGAGACGATCGGCCATTCATGGCCCGAACCGGTACTGGTGCAGCGCTTTTGCTGCGGCTGTCTCAGCCATGATGAACGCACGCTCGGCGCGATGCTCGATGCTGCGTGGCATAATGATCGCGCGTCGTTTAACGATCAGCTGGCCGGCCTGGTGCGAAGCGAGCGGATCGACCGCGTCTGGGATGACGCCCTGCAGCTCGTCATGGCCGAAGCTGCGTCCTGCTGAGCTCTCACGTCGAGACGTTTGCGGCGACCTTGCGCTATCTCTCCGCCGTGATAGCCTTTCCTCCGATCGGGGGCCCGCCGCGATGGATGACAACGCTGAAAACGAAGAGCCCGGCAAACTCGGCGAGTTCGAGCGCATGCTGTTCGAAGGTCCGCCACCGCCACCCCCGCATTTGTCTTCTATCGGACGTGAACTGGTCGAGCGGGCGACGCTACGCTTCAAGAACCTCCGGCAGGATCAGGACCGGGTTGAAGACAGCGCGCTCAAACTGGCCAAAGCTGGCGAGATCGCAATCCACGATGCGAAGCTGCTGTGGCTCGATAGCGGTGACGTGATCACCCACCCGCTGGTCGAAGCCTATCTCGACGAAGGCAAGTTCGGGCTCGTCGCGAAATATCTCAAATATCGGATCATGTATCACCCGGTTGGATGGCTGACCGAGCGGAATCGCATGGCGCTCGACCGGATGATCGAGGCGGGTGAAGCGCCGCTGGCGATGACCCTGCTGCGCGAGTTCCTCAAGAAACTGTTCCAGCACACGCAGGAGCAATGGCGCGCTGCCGGCGCAAGGTGTCGAACCACGCCATCGATACCGGACAGGTCGAGGCGCACAAACGGGCGGCCGCGAAAGCGTTGGCCGAGCTTCCCGCGCACCTCGAGATTGCCGAACAGGAACTGGCCGAGATCGAGGCCTATATCGTGCCGCATGGGTCCGACGCCGACCGCGCTGCGATCGCGGATTTCCATGCGCAGATCGCCAAGACCCGCAAGCGCTTCGATCTCGGCGGAGACGCTGCCGGTCAGGCGTAAGCCATGCGTTCCAGTGCGGCGAAGGCCTCGAACGCGCCCGGATCGCCGAACGGCGACATCTGCGAAATGAACACGCCCGCCACGCCTTCGCTCGGGTCGATCCAGTAGAAGGAATTGAAGATGCCTGCCCAGGCTAGGCTACCCGGCGACCGGCCTGCGGGGCCGCGCTCAGGGTTGATCAGGAAGCCGAGGCCCCAGCCGGTGTGCTGATCGGGAAAGTTGTCGAAGGGCGCGGCAAGATCGGGCATGGAGGAACCCATGTAGCCTGCGCGAATATCGCCGATCTGGTTGCGGCTCATCTCGGCCACCGATTCCTCCGACAGGATGCGCGCGCCGTCTAGCTCGCCGCCGCGCAGGATCATGCGAAGGAAGCGTCCATAATCGGGCGCGGTCGAGATCAGCCCGCCACCACCGCTGTCGAACTCGCCGCCACCGAGGAACATATCGGCCTTGACGAAGCCATCACCCTCGCGCCGATGAACAGCGGCTCCTCCGGGAAGCGGGGCATCGTGAAATCCGGTGTCGCTCATGCCGAGCGGCTGGAAGATGTGCTCGCTGAGATAGTCGCGCAGCTTCCGGTTCGTGACAGCTTCGATCGCGAGGCCCGCCCAGTCGGTCGCGACACTGTATTCCCACCTTTCGCCAGGCTCGAACATCAGCGGCATCTTGAGGCTCGCCTTCGATCCCGGCACCGGCATCCCCGCATGCGCGAAATAGCGCAGCACTTCGGGCTGAACGAAGAAATAGCCGAGGCCCGCGGTGTGCGTCAGCAGGTGCCGCAAGGTGACGGGTTTTTCCGCGGCGCGCAGTTTCGGCGTGCCGTCCTCCTCGAAACCGTCGAGCACCTGAGGCTCGGCAAGTTCAGGCAGGACCGATCCGATCGGCGCGTCCAGCTCCAGCTTGCCCTGTTCGACCAGTTGCATCGCCGCGACCGACACGACTGCCTTGGTCATCGACGCGATCTGGCACGGCGTATCGAGCGCCATCGGCTCGTGCTCCACCGCATCGCGCTCTCCGCTCGCGTGCGAATAGCGGATGCCGTCGCGGTCCACGATCATGGCGCTCGCGCCGGGCAGGTTGGCCTGTGCCAGAGTGTCGCGAAAAGCTGTGTCGTCCATGTGTTGATCTCTCCCTTTGGCGCTAGGACTGCGCGGATTTTCCCGCTAGCGCAACCGCCATGACCACCACTCGTTTCGCACCGTCTCCGACCGGCCGCCTCCATGTCGGCAATATCCGTACCGCGCTCCACAACTGGATGCTCGCCAAGAAGGGCGGTGCCAAAGAGCAAGGGCGCTTCATGCTGCGCATCGACGATACCGACGCGGAGCGGTCGAAAGAGGAATATGTCGAGGCGATCCGCACGGACCTCGCATGGCTTGGCATTTCGCCCGATGGTGAAGAGCGCCAGTCGGCGCGCATGGCTCTCTACGAGGCGGCCTTCGAAAAGCTGCGCGAGGCAGGGCGGGTCTATCCGGCTTACGAGACCGCGCAGGAGCTCGAGGTAAAGCGCAAGATCCTCCTCTCCCGCGGGCTGCCGCCGATCTACGACCGCGGTGCGCTTGAGATGAGCGAAGCCGATCGCGCGGCGAAAGAGGCCGAGGGCATCGCTCCGCACTGGCGCTTCAAGCTCGACCATGACGAACCGATCACCTGGGAAGATGGTGTTCGCGGATCGCAGAAGTTCGATCCGGCACAGCTCTCCGATCCCGTGATCAGGCGTGCCGATGGCTCGTGGCTCTACATGCTGCCCTCCGCCGTCGACGATATCGACATGGGCGTGACCGACGTGCTGCGCGGAGAGGACCATGTGTCGAACACTGCCGTGCAGATCCAGATGTTCACGGCCCTGGGCGCGCAGCCGCCCAGTTTCGCGCATGAGGCGCTGCTGGTGGGCAAGGAAGGCAAGCTGTCGAAGCGGCTCGGCTCGCTCGGATGCGATGCCTTTCGCGAGCAAGGCTATGAGCCTGAAGCCATCGTCGCGCTGTTGGCGCGGCTTGGTACCTCGCTGCCGGTGGAGCCGATCGCCGAGCGTGAAAAACTGCTCGAGACATTCGACCTTTCGACCTTCGGCCGCGCGCCGGCGAAGTTCGACGACAACGAATTGCACCGGATCAATGCGGCGATCGTCCACCAGATGCCGTTCGAGAAGGTGCGCGGTTTCGTGCCGGACGATTTCACCGAAGCGGCATGGCACGCCATCAGGCCAAACCTCGAGAAGGCGAGCGAAGTCGTCGAATGGTGGCAGATCGTCACCGGTCCGATCGAACAGCCCGAGTTTTCCGAGGATGACCGCGAGTATCTGGGAGAGGCTGCCAGGCAGCTCGACTTCGACGCCGATGATCCCTGGCATGCGCTGACCGGCGCGCTGAAGGAGAGCACCGGCCGCAAGGGCAAAGCGCTGTTCCTGCCGCTGCGCCAGGCACTTACCGGTATGAATCACGGGCCCGATATGGGCGAACTGCTGCCCTTGATCGGCGAAGACGAGGCGCGCGAGAGACTGACCCGCGCGGCTAACGGGTAAGCCCAATCCATGGGCGCAGTCGCCGCGGCAACCCGGCCTTAACCAACCGCATTAACCGAATATGCGCCTTGATCGTAACATGGATGGCAAGTCTGCCGCGATACTCGTTGGCAAGCAAAACAAACGGGTTAGCAGGAGTCGGCCAATGCAGACCGAACGCAGAAAAAACGAGCGCAAGGTCGCAGGCTATGACGCCGAAGTGCGCTATCGTTCGGGCAACAAGATGCAATTGCCGGTGCTCGACATCAGCCTTGGCGGATGCATGGTCGATGCACGATCATGGGCGGTGAAGCCCGAAGAGAGCGTCTCGATCAAGCTGCCAGGTCTCAACTACCAGCCCGCCAAGGTGGTGTGGATCGAGGATGGTCGGGCCGGGATCGTATTCGAGGAATTGCTCTACGAGCCGACGCTGGAGCATCTCAGCCGCCTCGCAGCCTGATTCTCCGCAATCGCGAAATCTGCCGCAAGTTTCTGAATTACCGATTCTTTTTCGGTTGGTCTGACAGGAAGTCCACTTCACCGCACTTAAGCGCGGTGCCCGGAACGCCCCTGCCGCCTCGCCCCTTGATTGACTGACCCCCCAGCAATCGAAAGGGCGCAGAATGAAATTGAGAACTATTGCCATGGCCGGCGCGGCAGCATCCCTTGCCGCGACCCCGATCGCCATCAACGCAGCTACCGCCGACCGCGCAAGCGCGCCGGTGGCAGGCGAAAGCGAATTGGGCGGTAACGGGTTTGGCGCCGGACTGATCATTGCCGCTATCGCTGCGGCAGGCATGATCGCGCTGATCGTGGCCGAAGACGATGACGATGATGTTCCCGTCAGCCCGTAAGCGGTTGACCGCAAATCGGAACAAGAAGGGCGCTCCTGATCGGGGCGCCCTTTTCGTTTCAGGCGGAAAATGCGTCAGCCACTGTGACGTGTAAGCTCGTTACCTGTGAGGGTCACGACATGCAGAAGGTTGGTCGCGCCCGGCGTTCCGAACGGCACGCCGGCGAGCGCAATGAGCTTGCTCCCCGCCTTGCCGAAGCCATGGCGCAACGCCATCCGCTTGCCCTTGGCGATCATCTCTTCGAAGCTGCCGATATCCTTGGTCGCCACGGCATGCGCGCCCCATAGCAGGGCGACGCGGCGGGCCGTGCCCATCGAAGGCGTGAGCACGAGCATGGGCGTGTCCGGGCGTTCGCGCGCCACGCGCCTCGCGGTCGAACCCGAAGCGGTGAAGACGGTGATGGCGCTGATCGCGACCGTGTCGGCGATGGTCATGCAGGCATGGGCGAGGGCGTCGGACGTTGTCGCATCGGGCGGCGTGTCGAGGAAGCGCACGCGCTCCTTGTACCCTTCGTCGCGCTCCACCTGGCTCGCGATCCGGTCCATGATCGTGACCGCTTCCTCGGGCCAGTCGCCCGCTGCCGTTTCGGCCGAAAGCATCACCGCGTCGGCGCCGTCGTACACCGCGTTGGCAACGTCCGAGACTTCGGCGCGCGTAGGCGTCGGGCTTTCGATCATCGATTCGAGCATCTGCGTCGCCACGATAACCGGCTTGCCTGCGGTGCGCGCAGCATTGACGATTCTTTTCTGCAGTGGCGGCACTTCCTGCGGCTCGAGTTCGACACCGAGGTCGCCGCGCGCGACCATGATCCCGTCCGACAGCTCGATGATTTCGTCGAGCTTGCGCACCGCCATCGGCTTCTCGATCTTGGCGCAAAGCGCGCCATAACCGCCCATCAATTTGCGCGCCTCGGCAATGTCTTCGGGCCGCTGGACGAAGCTGAGGCCGATCCAGTCGACCCCGTACTGGACTGCGAAGGCGAGATCCTTGCGGTCCTTTTCGGTCAACGCCGGAATCGGAACTTCGGCGTCGGGCACATTCACGCCCTTGCGATCCGAGATCACGCCGCCGACTTCGGCCGAGCAGAGGATTTCGTCCTCGTCGGCCCGGATCACGCGCAGGCGGATCTTGCCGTCGTTGATCAGCAGGCGCTGACCCTTTTCGAGGATGCCGAACAGCTCGGGGTGCGGCAGCTGGACGCGGGTTTCGTCGCCGGGTTCGGGATTGCGGTCGAGCGTGAAATGGCCCGAGTGGCGGATCACCGCCTCGCCGTTCTTGAACTTGCCGACGCGCAGCTTGGGCCCCTGAAGGTCGGCTAGGATTGCAACCGGCCTTGCGAACTCCTTCTCGAGCGCACGGATCGCCTTGATCGACGCCTCGTGGTCGGAATGCTCGCCATGGCTCATGTTGACGCGGAACGCGTCCGCGCCTGCCTTGAACAGCTTTCTCAGCATTTCGGGAGAACGGCTCGCCGGACCGATGGTGGCGAGGATCTTGACCTTGCGGCTGCGCGGATCGAGCCGGTTGAGTGGGGGCTTTGCCATGGGTTAGTGCTATGGCACAGCTTCATTGCAACTCAAGGAAACAGTTATGAATACGACTGCTGAGGGCACGAATGCCCCGAAACCCGGTGACGACGCGCTCGATCAGTTGGACGATGCGGTGGCGGCTGCGGCTTTCCGCCGGCTGGTGCGCCACTTGCGGCATCGCCACGATGCGCAGAATATCGAGCTGATGGGGCTTGCCGGCTTCTGCCGTAACTGTCTCGCCGACTGGATCCGCGATGCGGGTTACAAGGGCGACAAGGCAGCGGCGCGC
Source organism: Altererythrobacter xiamenensis (assembly GCF_900177715.1). Classification (GTDB taxonomy): domain Bacteria; phylum Pseudomonadota; class Alphaproteobacteria; order Sphingomonadales; family Sphingomonadaceae; genus Erythrobacter; species Erythrobacter xiamenensis. Next base: position 507,657 of record NZ_FXWG01000002.1, read on the forward strand.
GAACTGATCCACGGCATGCCGATGGACGAATGGAAGGCGACCCGCCAGCAGCCCGCAACCGAAGAGCAGATCGCCGCGATGGAAAAGAGCCTGACCCGCAACAAGGCGGATTTGCGCTGAAGCAGTCGCGCTTGCGGAAAACCCGGCGATTGCCCTGTTTCGCTTCGACGCGCGCGCCGCTATCGAATGCCCGAGCCGATTCTCTCGGCACATCTCACAAGACTGGAGCAATTACCCAATGGCTGAAGCCACCGACGACCGCCTGCGCCTTCTGATCGAGCGCATCGAACGCCTCGAGGAAGAGAAGAAGGGCATCGCCGACGATATTCGTGACGTCTATGCCGAGGCCAAGGCAGTCGGTTACGACACCAAGATCATGCGCCAGATCGTGCGCCTGCGTAAGATGAAGCCCGACGATCGCAGCGAACAGGAAATGATCCTCGACACTTACAAGGCCGCGCTCGGAATGGGCTGACAGGGCGGCCTGATTTCCTTGCTATTTCAGCTGTATTATATTAGTAATACGGCAATCGAATTCAAACTAGGAGAAACAGTTCATGGCAGGTCCCTGGAAAGACGCGCGCGGCGTCATCGTCACCACCACCCCCACGGTCGAAGGCCGTCCGGTTCAGGAATATTGCGGGATCGTGGTGGGCGAAGTGATCGTCGGTGCGAACCTGTTCCGCGATCTGTTCGCCAATATCCGCGACATCGTGGGCGGTCGCTCGGGCAGCTATGAACGTATCCTCGCCGATGCGCGCAACCAGGCGATCGAGGAACTGCAGGCCGAAGCGGCAAGCCGCGGCGGCAATGCCGTGGTCGGCGTCGATCTCGATTACGAGGTGATCGGCGATACCGGCTCGATGCTGATGGTCTCGGCCAGCGGGACCGCTGTCAAAGTCTAGGGGTTAAGGTCTAGGCCGCGTTTTCGGCCGCGGTCACCACCACCGCCACTATCAATCCGTTATGCAGCATGTGGAGCGCAATCGCGCTCCACAGCCCGTAATGCACGCGGACGTATCCAAGGATCGATCCGAGCACGAATTGCGGGATGACGAGCGGTAGCAGGATCGCCAGCGCGCCTTCGGTATAATTGGCGAGGTGAATTAGCGCGAAACTGACCGTGCTGAGCCAGAAGAACACGGGAAAGAGGCGCGCGAACCGGGCCATCGGTGCGCGCTTCCGCAGCAGGAACAGCGCCACAAGAGCGAGCAGCCCCGCCCCCAACACGATCAACGCGACGGCCATGTCCGCCGCGTCGCCGGTGCGCGTTTCCGCCAGCATGGCCGATACCAGCACGCCCCCGAAGAGGATGACGATCGCGAGCACATGCCCCGGCTTGCCCGAGAGCCAGCTGCGAAAGGCGATTTCCTCCATCAGCGGCGCGACCAGAACAAGCAGCGCAATCGTGCCCGCAGTCAGCTCGAGGCTGTTGAGCGCATTGTCAGGCAGTTCGAGGCCGAAAGCGGTCGCAGCCCCGATCAGGCCGATCAGCACGATCATTACCATCAGGTCGAGGCTGAGCATGCGCGCCATGCCCAGTGCCGACCGCCCGAATGGAGCGGGTTCACCGGGCAGGCTCGGCCGTCGCAGGAACGCCAGCCATTGGCGCCATTCCGCGCGCGCCGAATTCGGCAGCGCAAGGCTTGTGGATTCACCTGTCATGCGGCTAATGCGGCCCCCGAGAAATTCAAACTAGCGGATTACAAGATCAGCCATGGCAGGCCATTCCAAATTCAAGAACATCATGCACCGCAAGGGCGCTCAGGACAAGAAGCGCTCCAACCTCTTTTCCAAGCTCAGCCGCGAAATCACCGTGGCGGCGAAGATGGGCATGCCCGATCCCGACATGAACCCGCGCCTGCGGCTCGCGGTCAATGCGGCCAAGGCGCAGTCGATGCCCAAGGACAATATCCAGCGTGCGATCGACAAGGCTTCTGGCGGGGATGACGAGAACTACGAGGAAGTGCGCTACGAAGGCTATGGCCCGGGCGGCAGCGCGATCATCGTCGAAGCGCTGACCGATAACCGCAACCGCACCGCGACCGCTGTCCGTACGGCGTTTTCGAAGAACGGCGGCAACCTCGGCACCGAAGGCAGCGTGGCCCACGGTTTCGAGCGGGTCGGCTACATCGAATATGGCCCCGAGGCGGGCGACGAAGAAAAAGTCCTCGAAGCCGCGCTGGAAGCGGGTGCCGAAGACATCCAGTCGTCCGAAGATGGCCACGAGATCTGGACGGCTGCCGAAGACCTTCACGAAGTCTCATCGAACCTCGAGAAAGCGCTGGGCGAAGCCAAGGAAGTCAAGCTCGCGTGGAAGCCCAACATCACGGTCGAGATGGATGAAAAGGGTGCCGCCACGCTGCTCAAGCTGATCGACATGCTCGACGATGATGACGATGTGCAGACCGTCTGGGGTAATTACGAGATCCCCGACGAGATCATGGAGAAGCTGGATTGATAGAGCTCCCCTCCCGCTTGCGGGAGGGGTTAGGGGTGGGCCCGGTCCGACCTCTCGCCCACCCCCCGGCCCCCTCCTGCAAGCGGGAGGGGGAGCGATGCTGATCTTAGGCCTCGACCCTTCGCTGACCTGCACCGGTTGGGGCGTGATCCGGTCCGAAGGCTCGCGCATTTCGCATATCGCCAATGGTGAGGTTAAGACCGATCCCAAGGCTCCGATCGCCGAGCGGCTGCATCATTTGCATGACGCGATCCGCGCAGTGATCGGCGCTCACGCCCCCGATCGCGCGGCAGCAGAAGAGGTTTTCGCCAACAAGAACCCGCAGACGACGCTCAAGCTGGCGCAGGCGCGCGGCGCGGTGCTGGCGGCCTGTGCTGCAGGCGGGCTGTCGGTGAACGAGCATGCCGCGCGGCTGGTCAAGAAATCGGTCGTCGGCACGGGCGGGGCGGAAAAGACCCAGATTCAGGCCATGCTCAAGGTCTTGTTGCCAGGCGCGCAGATTGCAGGCGCCGATGCGGCGGACGCTCTGGCGGTCGCCATTGCCGATGCGCATCTGTCCTACTCGCCGACGGCACGCTAGGCGGGCGTTCATGGCGATGACACATCAGCGCGGTATTGCTTTGATCCCAGGCCGATCGCGCCCCCGCGATTTGGCCTGCAGGACCGTGTCCCACGTGTTCCATCCAGCAGGATTTCCCACCAAGGAGCCCCAATGATTCACTTCTATGGCATCCCCAATTGCGACACCGTGAAAAAGGCTCGCAAGTGGCTCGACGGCGAAGGGATCGACTACACCTTTCATGACTACAAGAAGGAAGGCGCGGACGCGGAGAACCTCGCACGCTGGGCCGACCGCGTCGGCTGGGAAGTCCTCTTGAACCGTCGCGGGACGACCTTCCGCAAGCTCTCCGACGAGGAAAAGGCGGATATCGATCGCGAGAAGGCGATTGCGCTGATGGTCGAACATCCCAGCATGATCAAACGTCCGGTGGTCGAGACTGATGACGGCAACCGCGTGCTGGTCGGCTTCAGCCAGAGCGAATGGGAGAACGCGTTTTGCTGAAGGCCTTCCTCGCTGCGCTGTTCCTGTGCGCGCCGACATTGGCTGCTGCCGATGACATGCTCATCATCGCGCATCGCGGGGCGAGCGCGGAGCGACCCGAGCACACGCTGGCGGCCTATGAGCGCGCCATCGACAAGGGGGCGGACTATATCGAACCCGACCTTGTCGTGACCAAGGATCTGGTGCTGATTTCGCGGCACGAGAACAACCTTGCCGATACGACCGATGTCGCGAGCCGCGAGGAGTTCGAGAGCCGCCGCCGCGACAAGGAGATCGACGGGCAGCGCATCGCCGGCTGGTTTGCCGAGGACTTCACCCTGGAAGAACTGCGCACCTTGCGCGCCAGGGAGCGCATCCCCGCGATCCGACCGGCCAACGCGCGCTTCAACGGGCTCTACCAGGTACCAACGCTGGAAGAGATCGTGATGCTGGTGCGCGCCAAGGAAGCGGAGACCGGCCGCACGATCGGCCTCTATCCCGAGCTCAAGCACCCGACCTTCTTCCTTCAGGCCGAGGGGATCGACATGGTCGATCTGCTCCTTGCGGAACTGCGCCGCCTGAACATCAATCCGGACGATTCAATCTATATCCAGAGCTTCGAACCGTCGGCGCTCGGGCGCCTCAATCAGCGCAGCGACTTCAAGCTGGTGCAACTGGTGAAGCCCGATGGAGGGCCGGTGGACGAGCCGGATTTGCGCTATGCGGAGATGGTGACGCCGACCGGACTGGCGGAGGTCGCAACTTTCGCAGACGCGGTGGGCGCGACGATCCCGATGGTCCTCAATCCCGACGGCTCGCCGACGTCGCTGGTTGGCGACGCGAAGGCGGCGGGGCTGGAGGTGCATGCCTGGACTGTGAGACCCGAAAATGCGTTTTTGCCCGCGCCGTTAAAGGGGCAGGGCGGTGACGCAGCGCGCGGCAATTCGGCTGCCTTGATGGACATGCTGGAGGTCGCGGGTGTCACCGGCGTTTTCACGGACGAACCGGCAGGACCGGACAGCGGGAACTGATTGCCCGCCTCGCTCGCTCTGTCCGGATGAACGAGACGAGCGACGAACACTGGATGCGCTTGGCGATGGAACATGCCATCGCGGAAAAGGGCACCGATCCTGCCAATACGCCGATCGGCGCGCTGATCGTGCTCGATGGCGAAGAGATCGCGCGCTCAGTCAACCACACCGCACGCGATTGCGATCCCACCGCCCATGCCGAGATCGAGACAATCCGGAACGCGGGCGAGAAGCTGCAGGAAATGCGCCTTGAAAGCGCAACGCTCTATTCGACCTTGCAGCCTTGCGGCATGTGCACCTTCGCGAGCATCTGGGCGGGGGTCAGCCGCATCGTTTATGGCGCGGGGCGCGATGACGTGCACGAAATGTATTTCGAGGATCGCCACCTCTCGACGCTCGACTACGTGTCGGATGCCTACAAGGAAGATCTGGAGCTTGTCGGTGGGGTGCTCGCAGAAGAGTGCGCGCAGCTCTATTATCGCCCCGGCGACGATGTCCCGGAGGATGAGCAAGCCAACGACTAGCGCAGTTTCGGAATCGCCGTCAGGCTTTACGCGCGGTGACGATGTAGTTGAGGCTGAGATCGTCGGACAGGTGCAGCCCCTTGCCCGGACGCCAGGTGATGCCGCGCGGTTCGCCCATCGCAAGGCCTGCGTCGGCGAGCAGTTCGGATAGCTCGTCGGGCGTTACGAAATCGTGCCAGTCGTGCGTGCCGCGCGGAACATAGCCGATCCGCTCCGCCCCCTCGACCAGCAGCAGCCTGCTCGCCGCTGTGCGGTTGGGAGTGGAGAGCACCAGCAGCCCCTCCGGCTTCAGCTTGGCCGCGAGATCGCGCAGGAAGGCCTGCTTGTCGGCGACATGCTCGACCACTTCGAGGCTGGTCACGAGATCGAAGCGCCCGATGTCGAGGCTGGCAAGCTCGCCGGTCATGTAGCGAATGTCGAGCCCCGCTGCTTCGGCGTGTGCGCTCGCCACACCGACGTTCTCCGCGCTCGCATCGACCCCGGTCACTTCGGCGCCGAGCCGTGCGAGCGGTTCGCAGACGAGCCCCGCGCCGCAGCCGACGTCGAGCGCCGACATTCCGTCGATTGGCTTTGCCGCGCGAATGTCGCCCGCCCAATGGACGTCCACCGCCTCGCGAATGAATGCGAGACGTACGGGGTTGACCTGGTGAAGCGAGGCCATCGGCCCTTTCGCATTCCACCATTCACGAGCGAGTGTGCCGAAATGTTCGGCTTCCTCTGGGCGGATGGTTACATTTGTGACATTTGCCTTTGTCATGAGGCATCCCTAACAGCGCGCGGGGATTCGAACCAGCGGGAGGTGAACAGCCTTGGCACGTATCGTGATGAAATTCGGCGGCACCTCGATGGCGGGGACCGAGCGCATTCGTCGCGTGGCGAATATCGTGCGCAAGCAGCAGGCCGCCGGGCACGAGGTCGCGGTCGTGGTTTCGGCCATGGCCGGCGAGACGGACCGGCTGGTGAACTTCTGCCGCGAGGCCAACGCGCTTTACGATCCGGCCGAATATGACGTGGTCGTCGCGAGCGGCGAGCAGGTTACCGCCGGCCTGCTGGCGCTGACGCTGCAATCGCTGGGCTGCAAGGCGCGCAGCTGGCTCGGCTGGCAGCTGCCGGTCAAGACGGTCGAGGCGCATGCCAAGGCTCGGGTCGATACGATCGACGCGCCGGAACTCATCGCCTCGCTCGAACGCGGCGAGATTGCGGTCATTCCGGGCTTCCAGGGCATATCCGAGGAAGGGCGCATCACGACGATGGGCCGCGGCGGATCGGATACTTCGGCGGTGGCAGTGGCCGCCGCGATCAAGGCGGACCGCTGTGACATCTATACCGATGTCGACGGGGTTTATACGACCGACCCGCGTATCGTCGCCAAGGCGCGCAAGCTGAAGGCGGTGACCTACGAGGAAATGCTCGAGCTCGCCTCGGTCGGGGCGAAGGTGCTTCAGACCCGTTCCGTCGGCCTCGCGATGAAGGAGAACGTCCGGGTGCAGGTGCTTTCGAGCTTCATCGGCGACGACGCCGTACCTGCAGACGATTTGCCCGGCACGATGATCGTGTCGGACGAGGAAATGAACGCATTAGTGGAGAAGGGCGATATGGAACGCCAACTCGTAACCGGCATTGCGCACGACAAGAACGAGGCCAAGATCATCCTGACCCGCGTTCCCGACGAACCGGGCGCGGTCGCGCATATCTTCGAGCCGCTTGCCGACGCTTCGATCAATGTCGACATGATCATCCAGAACGTCGGCCGCGACAAGGGCGAGACCGACGTTACCTTTACCGTGCCGCAGGCCGACCTCGCGCGCGCTCAGGCGCTGCTCGAGGACAAGCGCAGTGAAATCGGCTTCAACCGGATCATCACCGACAGCAAGATCGCCAAGATCAGCGTCGTGGGCGTTGGCATGAAGAGCCATGCGGGTGTGGCCAGCACCATGTTCCGCGCGCTGTCCGATCGCGGCATCAACATCCAGGCAATCTCGACGTCGGAGATCAAGGTTTCGGTCATGATCGACGAGGACGAAACCGAACTCGCGGTGCGCGTTTTGCACACCGCCTATGGCCTCGACGCGAGTGACGAAGCGGCCTGAGGCGAACCGTTCGTCGAAAGTCGCGCAACGCCGGTCGCACAGCGACCCCGTTATAGCCCTCTCCTAACTCTTCCTTAACTTTCCGGGCCTCTGCTGCCGATAAGAAATCGGGAGCACATTTCATGGCGGTTAAGGGCCATCTGGATAACAATACGCAATCCATCGAGCAGCGCGAGGGCGTACGTCGCCGCCTGCTGCTGGAGACGAGCGGTAGCCTGCCTTCGGGCGAAGCGAGCAACGTCGTCATCCACAATGTCTCGGCGACAGGCATGCTCATCGAGACGACGCTGGACCTTGCCGAAGGCGAGGTGATCGAAGTCGAGCTTCTCGAGGCTGGTCCCGTGCCGGCCCGGATCGTCTGGGCGAGCGGTATCCTCTTCGGTTGTGCATTCCGCGATGTCCTGAGCGATCCCGCGCTGAGCGCGATCGCACTGAAGGCGTCCGCCCCGCTGCCGCCCGAGCTCGGCCGCCCCGCATCGCAGCGCAAGGCGACAGGCGAATTGTTCGGCCAGCGGATCGAGAAGCTGCGCAAGGGTCGGAGCATGACGCTTGCTCAGGTCGCCGACCAGCTCGGTGTCAGCAAGCCGACCGTCTGGGCCTGGGAGAAGGGCAAGGCGCGGCCTGTTGCCGACCGTATCCCCGCCCTCGCCGAAGCCCTCGGCGTCGCGGAAAAGGAGCTTTCGTCCTTCAGCGAACCACCGGGAATTGGCGATCTGATCGAGTCGAGCAGACAGCGCATTGCCGAGGCTTACGGAACCACCCCAGACAAGGTCCGCATAATGATCGAGGTATAAATACTTAAGCGCTCATACGTAAATGCAGGACCGGTTATTGCGATTATGGTAAACACGTCCATGAGTTGATTCGTTTTTTAGTTGGGTAAGTTTACCTAACTAACGCGAAGTATAAGTATTGCGGTCTGGTTTGTTTTTCAAGGCCGAAATACTGACGATGTGTTAGTTAAATACTTTCTCCTTCTGGGCTGCGGATCATCTGGGGCAGGTCGCAAAAGCCGGGGGGCAAACGGCATGATCAGGGGGTTTTCCGTTGACGACGGGACAGTTTTGTTTGGTCTTCTGGCCGAAGGGTCGGGAGACATACTGCTGAAGACCGATGGGCGTGGCTTCATAGTCGAAGCATCGCCATCGCTCGAACAACTCAATATCCGCCTGTCCGAATATCTGGTGGCGCCTCATATCGCCGATCTTGCAAAAGACAGTCATACCCGGAAGCTGCGCGCGCATAGTGACGAAGCGCTGCGAGATGCGGTCGCCTTCGGCCAGTTCGAGTTTCCCGCTCGCGAATGCGGGCAGGAGCCCTTTACGGAGCGCTGGTTTTCTCTGACCCTGCGCCCCATCGCAGGGGCCGATGGAGAAACGGACGGGGCAATCGCCATCATGCGAGCGATCGAGCGGCGCCACGCACTCGAGGATGAACTTCTCGCCGCGTCCATGACCGATCCGCTGACAGGATTGGCCAACCGTCAGGCCTTCAATGCCCTGTTGTCACCCTATCTCGATAGCGGAGCGGAAGGTTCGATAATCCTGTTCGGTATCGACCGGTTTCGCGCCATAAACCTGCGCTACGGCCAGACGAGAGCGGACGAGGTCCTGTGGGCCTTCGCCCAGTTCCTGAGGGCCGTGCTGGGCGAAAACGCAATCATCTCGCGCATGGAAGGCGAACGCTTTGCCGTGATCCTGCCGGACTGCGATCCCGCTACATCGCTGGAGATCGCTCAGGAGGCTGTGACGACCTTTGGCGAGCTGTCGAAGGACAGCGGATGCGAGCAGCTTCCGGTGACGGCCAGCGCCGGCGTCTCCGCTATTCAGGAATGCCACGACACTATTCTGCGCGATGCGGAATTCTCCCTTACGCTTGCCCAAGCTGGTGGCGGTGGCAGGGCGGACCTGGGCGGCGAAGTCCCGATCTTGATCGATCGCCGTCGCATAGCCTGAAGCGCAGCGGGTAGCGCCCATTCGCCAGCGGCTTGCCCGAAATCGCCTTCGCGCCTAAGCGCGCAAACCATGAGCACTTTCACCAAGACCAGCCGCCTGATGGAGCGCGGCACAGAGTTTCTCGGCTGCGACTACGCCATAATGTGCGGAGCAATGAGTTGGGTCTCGGAGCGCAATCTCGTCTCCGCCATTTCCAATGCCGGCGGTTTCGGAGTGATTGCCTGCGGAGCGATGACGCCCGAATTGCTCGACACCGAAATCGCAGAGACGAGAAAGCTGACCGACAAGCCTTTCGGCGTGAACCTCATCACCATGCACCCGCAGCTGTTCGAACTGATCGAGGTCTGCCGCAAACACGATGTCGGGCATATCGTGCTGGCCGGCGGCATTCCGCCCAAGGGCAGCGTCGAGGCGATCAAGGGCGAAAACGGCAATGGCGCCAAGGTCATCTGTTTTGCTCCCACGCTCGCGCTCGCGAAGAAGCTGTTGCGCTCGGGCGCGGACGCTCTCGTGATCGAGGGCATGGAAGCAGGCGGGCATATCGGCCCCGTTTCGACCAGCGTTCTCGCACAGGAAATGCTCCCCGAACTGAGCGCCGACCATATCATCTTCGTCGCGGGCGGCATCGGAAAAGGCCAGGCGATCGCCGGCTATCTGGAAATGGGCGCAGCGGGCGTCCAGCTCGGCACGCGCTTCGCTTGCGCGACTGAAAGCATCGCCCATCCCGACTTCAAGAAGGCCTTTTTCCGCGCCAGCGCCCGCGATGCCATCGCCAGCGTCCAGGTCGACCCGCGCCTGCCGGTGATCCCGGTCCGCGCGCTCAAGAACAAGGGCACGGAAGAGTTCACCGCGAAGCAGCGCGAAGTCGCGGGATCGCTTGACCGCGAGGAAATTGCGATGGCCGAAGCGCAGCTCCAGATCGAACATTACTGGGCGGGCGCGCTGCGCCGCGCGGTGATCGACGGCGATGTCGAAGGCGGGTCACTGATGGCTGGCCAGTCGGTTGGCATGGTCAAGGCCGAGGAACCGGTCGCCGAGATAATCGCTACATTGATGGCGGAAAGCGAAGATGCGCTGACGCGGCGCTAGTTCAGCGCCGATCGGGCCAGATCGGCCCGGCATCGTCGTCGCGCAGTGAAATCCAGGCCCCGTCCTGCAAGAGGAGATGTGCGATGTGCGATGAGGAAAAGCTGAAGCGTTGGGCGAGGGAAGGCCTGAGCCGCCGCCAGTTCGGCACTGTTGCGGGGGCCGCGACGCTAGCAGCCTGCACCCCGATGGGCGCGGAGCCCGGCAATGGCGAGACCACGCAAACCGCATCGCCCGGAGGCTTCCCGGCGTGGACGGAAGAGGCCGTCTCCTTCGCCACTGCCGATGGAACCATGGATGGCTGGCTTGTGCTCTCGACGGCAGCACCGCGTCCCGGCGTCATCCTCTGGCCCGACATCGCTGGCCTGCGCGAAAGCAAGAAAGCAATGGCTCGCCGCCTGGCGGGTCGCGGCTATTCGACGCTGGTCGTCAACCAGTATTACCGCGATACCAGGGCGCCGATCTGGGAGGATTTCGCGGATTTTGCAGGCAATGGCGGTTGGGACCGTGCCCGCGAAATGCGCGGCAAGCTCGATGCCGAGGCGATCATGCGCGATGCGACAGCGGCAGTGGCCTATCTCGACGGCCGTAAGGAAATCGACAGCACGAAAGGTATCGGGACGCAGGGCTATTGCATGGGCGGACCTTTCGCCATGTGGACTGCGGCGGCCGTGCCCTCTCGGGTCAAGGCCGCGGCGAGCTTCCACGGCGGCGGTCTCGTGCGTGACGACAACCCGATGAGCCCGCACCGCCTGTTCGACCAGATGGAAGCAGCGCTCCTGATCGCTATCGCGCAGGACGACGATGCCGAAGCGCCGGACCACAAGCGCATCCTTCGCGAGGCAGCTGCCGAAGCGGACCTCAAGGCCAAAATCGAAGTCTATGCAGGCGATCACGGCTGGACCGTTCCCGATAGCCCGGCCTATGCCGAAGCTGCGGCGGAGAAAGCCTGGTCGGCGCTTATGGAGCTATACGGCGAGGCGCTATAGCGCGCGCTCCCGGGGCGAGCTTCAGCGCACGCCCTTGGTGATATAGACCGGATTGGGAATGCAGGGCCGCCCGTTTACGGCGCTGTCAAACGCTGTTCCATACGGCGCGATCTGGCCGCTGGTGTAATAGGTGCTGAGGTATCCATTGCCGTTGTTTGCAAACATCGGACAGGTGTAGGATCCACCGTTGAAGCCGCTGAAGCTGTTTGCCAAATCGCGGGTCCGCTGGCGTTCGAAGCGGCGCAGCGCCGCGCGTTTCCGCTCGAGGCACACGCTGTCATGGCCGGCGAAATTACCGTCGCGATCGTATACGGAACACTGCTCGTAGTCGCCGCTGCCGAGCGACTGGGCTTGCAACTGTGAAGGAAGCGCGAGGATGCACGCAATGGCTCCTGCGGTGGCGAGCGCGATCAGTTTCATTGCAGTTCTCCCCCTTGCCTCGATGACCAAGGGGTAGCTCTGCGAAAATGTAATCCGGCTGAACGGCGCGATCGTCTCGCGCCGCTCAACTGGTCGTTGCCGGCAAACCTGCGGGCTGGCGGTCAGGTGCCGCCAGCCTCCAGCGCCTTGTCCTCATTGGCGCGGTTCAGCACGTAGAGCCGGATCGCCTCGATCTCCTCGCGGCTGAACTCCTCGTTCCAGGCGACCATGCCGTTCTCCGCCAGCAGCCCGTCATGTACGACCTGTTGCCACAAGTCCCGCTTGCCGAGAGTGGAGGAGTGACGCAGGTCCGGGTTGAGCGCGCCGGCCACCGCCGAAACGCCGTGGCAAACGCTGCAGCTGTTGGCGTAGAACTTGGCACCGAGCGCGATTTGTTCGGGAGTGCCAGCCGGGGCCGGAGGATCAAGCACCAGCGCAGGCGTAGGCTTGAGCGGCGGCAACTCGCCCTTTGCGCCAAGCTTGAACACCAGCAGACGGCTGACATTGGGCGTGATCCCGCCACCGAGGCCGCCTGCGGACACGTCCCACACGCCGCCCCAGCCGGCCAGCACGGCGATATATTGCTCCCCGTCGATCGAATAGGTCATCGGGGCAGCCAGCACGCCGGTCTGGGTCGCGAAGGACCACAGCTCGTCGCCGGTGTCGGCGGTGTATGCCTTGAACGCGCCGGTCGATGTGCCCTGGAAGACAAGGTTGCCCGCCGTTGCCAGCGTGCCCCCGTTGGTTGGGCTCGACTGTGGAACCTTCCAGCGCACTTCACCCGCGATCGGATCGAATGCGACCAGCGCACCGTTCAGCGTAGACTTGATCTCTTCGCGAACGGCCTTGTCCGCAGGGAAGGCACCGCCACTGACGTCGATGCCGAGCTGGAAGCCGGTTTCGCCCGGCTCCCAGTCGGGATCATGGGCATAATATTGCGGCGTGTTGTTGGTCGGGATGTAAACGAGGCCCGTGGTCGGGCTGTAGCTCATCGGCGACCAGCTATGAGCGCCGACAGCGCCCGGGACGCCGACGAATGGCTTGCCAGTCCGTTCGTATTCGGCCTCCGGATTGACGAAGGGCTTGCCGGTGACCGGATCGAGGCCGCTCGCCCAGTTGATCCCGTCGACGAATGGCTTGCCCGAAATGAACTCCCCGGTCTCCGCGTCGAGGACGTAGAAGAAGCCGTTTTTCGGCGCGTGCATCACAACGTGGCGGATCTCGCCATCGATGTTGAGGTCGGTGACGGTGATCTGCTGGTTGGAATCGAAGTCCCAGCGATCTTCGGGGGTTTCCTGGAAATGCCAGACATATTCGCCCGTGTCCGGCTTCACCGCCACGATCGACGCGGTATAGAGGCTGTCGCCTGCGCCGTCGGTATTGCGGTAGGCCGGGTTCCACGGTTCAGCATTGGCCGTGCCGAAATAGATGAGATCGGTGGCGGGATCATAGGTGATCGCATCCCACACGGTGCCGCCGCCACCCAGCTTCCACCATTCGCCGCTCCAGGTCTCGGCAGCTCTTTCCATCGCCTCGTTCTCGAAACCGTCCGCCGGATTGCCCGGCACGGTGTAGAAGCGCCAGCGTTCGTTACCGGTTTGCGCATCGAAGGCGGCAATATAGCCGCGCGTGAAATATTCCGCGCCTGCAGAGCCGATGACTACCATGCCCTTCACGATACGCGGGGCGCCGGTTATCGCCATCTTGGAGCCTTCGGGGATCGTCACCTTGTCCCAGACAACGTCGCCGGTTTCCTGGTCGAGCGCGACCAGACGTCCGTCGAGCGTCGCGACATAAACCTTGTCGCCATAGAGGGCGACACCGCGATTGACTGCGTCGCAGCAAACTTCGACCAGTTTGGAGCGCGGCACCTCGGGATCGTACTCCCATTTAACCTGGCCGGTCTGGGCGTCGTAGGCCTTCACCATGCTCCACGCGGTTGTGATGTAGAGCGTGCCGTCATGCATCAGCGGGGTCGCTTCCTGCCCGCGCGCCGTGTCGAGATCGGCAGACCAAGCCAAACCCAGCTCGCCCACGTTATCCGCATTGATCTGGTCGAGCGGTGAGAAGCGGCGCTCGTCATAATCGCCGCCGTAGGTCAGCCATTCCTCGCCATTACCGGCGGCGATCATGGCATCGGTGACGCCTTCTGTGGCGAGAACAGGGCCTGCGTCTTCCTGCTTGCCACAAGCGGCCAAAGCCAGCGTTGCCGCCAGCACGAACCCGATCCTTTTCATATTCTTCTCTCCCCTACCGCGCCTCTCCCGCGGTTCCACGAACCTTATCTGCCGCGAGAACGTGCTCAAGTCCATTGCTGGATTTGTGAGCGTTCCGCTTTCACTTGGCGCTGGGGGTCAGGCGCGGTAAGCAGTGCTCTCCATATATAGGGGAGACTTCTTCGATGGGTTTCGTGCTGATTGCGCTGCTGTTCCTGCTGGTCGTGTTCCTGCTGATGGCGGTGCGCGTGGTGAAGCAGGGTTATGTTTACACCATCGAACGTTTCGGCAAGTTCACCATGGCGGCCGATCCGGGCCTCCACCTCATCATGCCCTTCATCGACCGTGTCGGGCAGAAGGTGAACATGATGGAGCAGGTGCTCGATATCCCCGGGCAGGAAATCATCACCAAGGATAACGCCATGGTCGGCGTGGATGCGGTGGTCTTCTTCCAGGTCCTCGATGCGGGCAAGGCAGCGTATGAGGTCGCCAGTCTTTACAATGCGATCATGGCGCTCACGACCACGAACCTGCGCACCGTAATGGGGTCGATGGACCTCGACGAGACGCTGTCGAAGCGTGACGAGATCAACGCACGCCTGCTCGCCGTCGTCGACCACGCGACCTCGCCCTGGGGGGTCAAGATTACCCGCGTCGAGATCAAGGACATCCGCCCGCCGCTCGACATTTCCGAAGCGATGGCGCGCCAGATGAAGGCGGAGCGTTTGAAGCGTGCCGAAATCCTCGAGGCGGAGGGTGACAAGACCAGCGCGATCCTGCGCGCCGAAGGCTCAAAACAGAGCGCCATTCTCGAGGCAGAGGGCAAGCGCGAGTCTGCCTTTCGGGATGCCGAGGCACGCGAACGCGCCGCAGAAGCAGAGGCGCGCGCCACGCAGATGGTCTCCGACGCGATAGCCGCATCGGGCAATCAGGCGATCAACTACTTCATAGCGCAGGAATACACCAAGGCTGTCGGCAAGTTCGCCGAGAGCCCCAATGCCAAGACAATCCTGTTCCCGGTCGAGGCGACCCAGCTGATCGGCTCGCTCGGCGGGATCGGTGAACTGGTCCGCGACGCGGTGACACCGCAGCAAGGCGATGTGACCACGCGCTCCGGCCAGCAGATCCCGCCTTCGCGTCAGAGGGCCAGTGTCCCGCGGTCGGGCGATAGCTGATGGACGGATTCGACAATTTCGACCCGCATTGGGTCTGGATCGTCATCGGCCTTGTCCTGGCCGCGCTCGAGATGCTGGTCCCGGGCGTCTACCTGATCTGGCTCGCAATCGCCGCGATCCTGACCGGGATCTTGACGTTCGGACTGGACCTCGGACTGCCTTCGCAGGTCATCATTTTCGTTTCGCTGTCGCTGATTGCGGCTTTCAGCGCAAAGCGTTTCCTGCGGGACTCGCCCATCGTGTCATCGGACCCGCTGCTCAATCAGCGCGGCTCGCGCCTTGTCGGCGAAACGGGAATGCTGACCGTGGCGATCGATGGCGGCACGGGGCGCGTCAAGCACGGCGATAGCGAGTGGTTGGCGCGCGGACCGGATATGGATGCGGGTACCCGCGTGCGCATCACGGGTAGCGACGGTGCGATCCTGCTGGTCGAGCCGGTTAATCTTCTGGGCTCGAACGAAGAGCCCGAAGACGCGCCGAAAGACGCTTAGCTTGCTGCGCCCAGCGGGCTGGCGCCGAAGCGGCCATGCTTGCGATAGCGCACCATCCACTTGTCCAGGAACAGGCCGAGTGGCTTGGGGTCGATGCCGAACTTTTCGAAGCCCGGATAATCGCCTGAAGCCACACTTCCCTGCTTCAGCAGCGACCACTGGTCGGTGCTCATCGGCGTCAGCGGTAGCGCGGCAAAGGTTGAAGAGGCCGCGTCTGGCATCGGGATGAAACGGCGCTTGCGTCCCTGCGCATCGGCAATGCGGCGGTTGATGTCCATCATCGTCAGCGTTTCGGGGCCGCCCAGTTCATAGGTTTTGCCGCCGTGGCTTTCGGGCTCGGCCGCGGCCCGGGCAATCGCTTCGGCGACATCGTCGACGAAAACGCACTGCAGCCTGGCATCGGGCCCGAAGACCGGAAGCACCGGGAACAGCTGGATCAGCTGGGCGAACATGTTGAGGAAATTGTCGTCCTTGCCGAAAATGATCGAAGGCCGGATGATGGTCGCCTTGGGAAAGGCCTCGCGCACGAGATTTTCGCCCAGCGCCTTGGCACTCGCATATCCTGTTTCGGATTCGATATCGGCACCGATCGCGCTGACCTGCACGAAAGCGTCGGCCCCTTCTTCGCTCGCGAGCCGTGCCATTGTACCGGCCGCCTCTCCCATGATCTTCTTCAGGTTGCCTTCGAAGCTGCCGACGAGGTTAACTACTACATCGGCACCGGAAATCGCCGCCGCGACGCTGCGCTCGTTCGTGATGTCGCAGCGCGCAAATTGCAGTTGGCCAAGGTTGGCGAGCGGCTTCAACGAGAAGCTCTTTTCGGGATTGCGGCTGGCGATCCGCAAGCGCGCTCCTCGCTCGAGCAAGGCTTGCGCGACGTAATTTCCAAGGAATCCGCTGCCACCGAACACGGTGACCAGCTTTTCGTTCAAAGGGTGCTTGCGAGCCATGATCGGTTATCTTCCAGGCGAGTTCGTTTCGGGTGCGCATTGCCGCAACGCGGGCAGGATCGCAACTGTTCCGTCGCCTGGTAAATTGAGAGAAACGAGTGCGAAGCGTTGCAATGAGCCGTTGACAGCAGACGTGCCGCTTCGCTATCGGCGCGCTCCTACCTGCGAGACGGCATCGGAAGACCGACTCGCCTGTGTGCCCAGATGGCGGAATTGGTAGACGCACCGTCTTCAGGTGGCGGCGCTCGCAAGGGCGTGGAGGTTCGAGTCCTCTTCTGGGCACCATTTGTTCTCATCAGAACGTTCCAAAACATTGCAGAAATGGCGGAATTCTGCCATTCTTGACCTCTAGCGCAGAAAGCGAGGTCTTGTTTTGTTCCGCTTTGTTCCAACGTCTCTGGGGGCCTCGGCTGGGGGCTCCAGCTCAAAAGCCCCCAAATCGCACGAAAGTGAGGCCCCCAAATGAGCCTCAACGTGCAGGAAATCAAAGGCTTCCGGGCTGCCGACAAGTCGTACAAGAAATACGACTCGCGGGGGTTGCTGCTTCTGGTGAAGCCCAACGGCTCCAAGCTCTGGTATTTCAAGTACCGCTTCGGCGGGAAGGAAAAGAAGCTGCCTATCGGCGCATTTCCAGAGGTCAGCTTGTCGCAAGCGCGTCAGCTTCGCGACCGGGCTCGGCTCAAGGTTTCCGATGGCATCGATCCGATGCTGGAGCGTAAGCGCAAGAAGGCGAGGATTAAGCTAGGTGCGGAGAACACCTTCGAGGTCATCGCCAACAAGTACATTGATGAGAAGATGGTGCCCGAAGGCAGGGCGGAAGCCACGCTGCGCAAGGCGCGCTGGTTCCTCGAACTGCTCAAGCCCGCAATCGGCAATATGCCAATCAACGACGTCGATCCGCAGTTGATGCTGGCGGCGCTCAAGAAACTCGAAGCCAAAGGCAATCTCGAAACCGCCAAGAAATGCCGATCCTTTGCAAGCCGCGTGTTCCGGTATGGAGCCGCGCTTGGCCAGTGCCAAACCGATCCAACATCGATCCTGCAGGGCGCACTGGTCACGCCAAGGGCACGGCACTACGCGGCGATCCTCGAACCAGAGAAGTTGGGCGGGCTACTGCGCGCGATCGATGATTTTGAGTGCTATCCGGCTACGAAATTCGCGTTGAAGATCGCACCCCATGTGTTTGTGCGCCCCGGTGAGCTTCGCCACGGCGAGTGGAACGAGATCGACTGGGACAAGGCCATCTGGACAATTCCGGAAGGCAAGATGAAGGCGCGCCGGACCCATGTGGTGCCGCTCTCACGCCAGGTTTTGGAACTGTTTCGAGAGCTGAGATCGATCACCGGCGGCAAGGGCTACATCTTCCCGGCGTTCCATACGCGACAGCGCCCGATGAGCGAGAATACGATCAACGCGGCATTTCGTCGCATGGGTTTCACCAAGGACGAAGTGACGGCGCACGGGCTGCGATCTACGGCCTCAACAATGCTCAACGAAAGCGGGCTCTGGCATCCCGACGCTATCGAACGTGCTCTCGCCCATGGTGACAGCAACGCCATTCGCGGTGTCTACAATCGCGGAAACTACTGGGATGAGCGCGTGAAAATGGCGCAATGGTGGAGCGACTATCTTGATGAGCTTCGACAACGCGAAGCGAGCCGCTGACGGCAAAGCGATATTGGGCAATTTTGCGCCCTCATTTCGGCCGTTCGAGGGGCGTGTCCGTGGTACCCGAAAGCTGACATTCTGCATCCGGGCGGAGGTTGAACAGTAGCAACTGGAGAAAGAAGGCAAGTTTGTGGCGTTATGCACCCTTAGTGGTTTCTCTCATTAAGAAACCGACTTGGGGAAACGTGATTGTCACCGTGCCAGTAGCAGAATCAGTGCGCCTGATTACCGTTCTTTGATGATCGCACGCGATTAGTTCTCCCGCGATGGGATCTCGGCCATAATCATCTGCTGAAACGATCACCTTTTCGCCGATCATCCCGAGGCCAGCTTCGGGCTCTGCCTGGCCGGGCGTCGTTTCCGCTGGCTCAGCTTCCGCGGCGACCATGATCGCGTCGGCACCGCTGATCTCCTGCCGTTCGCCCTGTCCGATTTGCTCGATTGAAGCACGCCACCCGTTTAATTGATCAAAGCCTTTCAGCAAGTCACTCGCCATGTCGGGAAAAACCGAGGCGAGAAACCAGATATTCATGTAGGCGGCGAGATCGGCGATGGTAGCAGTCGCTCCGCAGAGAAAATCGGTTTTGGACGAAGTCAGCGCGCTTTCAATCCAGCCTGCCTGCGCACGCCATTGCGCCTTGGCCGGCTCGGCCGCGGCGGCCATCGCCTTCACATCGAAGGGCCGCCCCGAAAGCTTTTCCCGGTCCTCTATGAAAGCCGGATCAACCTTGTCGCCCAGCGAACCGAATATGATTGCGACGGAATGCTGGAACCAGATCCGGTCGGCCCACAGATTGATTGGCCAGCTGGGTCCCACATCGGCCAACGGTTCCGGGAAACGACGCTCGATTTCGGCCATGATGACCTGGCTGTCGCAGTAGATGTCGGCCCCGATCTGCATGACCGGCGCGCGGCGATAGCCGCCGGTGAGCGAAACGAGATCGGGCTTGGGCATCATGTTGGGCGTCACGACCGATTGCCAGGCCAGGCCCTTTAGGCCCAGGAGCATGCGGACCTTGTTCGAGAAAGGCGATGCATCGTAATGGTGCAGGATGATGTCGTCGGAACGCGGCATGGGCTCTCCCAGTGGGGAATGGTCAGGCGGGTGGCGGGGTAAAACGGATATTGTCCTTTTGCAGGCCCGCTTCGACGATGGCCAGCCCGCCAGATTTGACGATCCATTCGAGGCGGTGGTCGCGATACTCGCGTTTGAACATCCCTGCATCGACCGCACCCGCGATACTTTCCATGCCGCTCATGGCCGCAACCGCTGCCGCATTGGCCGAGGCGACGGAGGCGCGCTCGTTCGCCCGCCCGAGCCAGTCGGAGAGCCGCGAGCCTTGCGGCGGTTCATAACCGAAACCGGCGGCGCCATTGATGTAAGGCGCGGTGCTGAGATCGCCCCAGCCGAACCGGTCACCGGCGAACCATTCGGCATTGCCGATCTGTTGTTCGAGCCAGCGGTGGTAGGCCGCGATTTGCTCCTTCGCCGCGCGCTCCATCTTTCCTGCAAGGTCGCCCTTGCCACGCTTGAACCAGTGCAGTTCGCCGAGTCCCCAGATAATGGCTTCGAAATGCGTATCGAGCATGTCTTCGATCAGGCGCTGCCGCGCGCGCTCGGCCGGGTCGATGGGCAGCAGTGCAGGATCGGGCCACTTGTCCTCGAAATACTCCAAAATGATTGTCGAATCGAACAGCGTGGTTTCGCCGTCGATTAAGGCCGGGACTTCCAGTCGCGGGCTGGCGGCAGCGAACTCGCCCTGTGCGCCCCCCACGCCGATTCCGTCGGGCACGCGCGTTTCGTAGCCGATGCCCTTCTCGTCGAGCGCGATTTTCACTTTCTGCGCATAGGGCGAAAGCGGGTGTTCGTAGAGCAGGATCATGGCGTCTTCCGGTTCGGAGGTCTTGTCAGCGACGCCAAGCGGTATCGCCCGGAAGGCCGAGCCGAAGCGCTGCCTGATACGCGGGGTGTTCCGGTTCGACCTTCTTGTCTGACTGCCGCCCGACGAAGCGCACGAGTTGCCGTTCTAACCAGGACAGGTCCCATTCGGGGCCAAGTTCAAGCTTCTCGCGCACGATCGGCGGCAGAATGTCCACCGCAGCACGGGCCAAGGCTTTGTGGATGAATTTGGGAATTTCGGGACGCGCCTTGCCCGAAGACACGATCTCGAGGAAATCGCTGTTGATCTGGTGCGGTTCAAAGCGAGGTACCAGCCGGATCATCATGGCGAGAAACTCGCTCTCGGAATGCGGGATTTCGGTCACGCCATAGAGCTTGGCCACCTCGTCGCCCCCGGTCCAATACGCATGCTTTTCCTCCGCGCTCAGCGAATACACGAACCGATCGTAGGCGGTGAGGAAACCGTATTGCGCGGTTGCGGAGACCCAATCGAGCAATTCCGGATCGAGCGCGGTATAGGCCTCTCCGCTGGGAGTTTCGCCGGAGACCTTGGCGTGCATCCGTCCCACACCTGCGATCACTTTTCGCGCCATATTCTGCGGGCCATAAACGCCCAGCATCGCGGCCATACCGGTACGCTGCGACCGACCGATCGGATCGACAGGATAGACCGAGTGATCCCACACGCCCGAGCGGATGCGGGCATCGGCGAATTCCAGCAGCACGGCGGCTACGCCACCTATCGCCATGGCGATGCCGTTTTTGAATATCCGCCAATGGACGGAGCCCGGCAAATGGAAGGCGGGTTCGCCGGCTGGTTTGGTGAAATCGAATTTCGTCGGCGTCGTGCTCTTCTGGTAAGTCTTGTCTGCCGTCTTGGTGATCGAAGCGTGTTCGTTCATGACTTCCCCGTTCCACATTCTCCGCGCACATTTGACCTGCGCACCAAGCATGTTATCAGACCTGATAATCTTCGGCAAACGGATATCCCATGAACCTCGACTGGTCCCCGCAAGACACAGCTTTCGCCTCCGAAATCGCAGAATTGCTCGAGCGCGAGTTGACCGACGACATCCGCGACGCGGGTCACAATGCGACCAGTGTCTATCCCGACCATGAAGCATCGATGGCCTGGCAGGAAAAACTGTATGCAGCCGGCCTTGCTGCGCCACACTGGCCGGTCGAACATGGCGGCAAGGACTGGAGCGTCGCGCAGCATTATCTTTATGCGAACGAGAAAGCGAAAGCCGGCGCGCCCTCGCTTTCGCCGATGGGTATCCACATGGTCGCCCATGTCATCGCGGCGTTCGGCACGCCGGAGCAGAAGGACTATTTTCTCCCCCGCATCCTGACCGGCGAGGTGTTCTTCTGCCAGGGCTACTCCGAACCCAACGCGGGATCGGACCTCGCCGCACTCCAGATGAGCGCAGTCCCGGAAGGCGACGACTTCATCCTCAATGGCTCGAAAATCTGGACCACGCACGCGCAGGAAGCCAACTGGATCTTCTGCCTCGTGCGTACCAGCAGCGAGGGGCGCAAGCAGCAGGGCATCACCTTCATCCTCGTCCCGATGGATCAGGACGGCGTCACGGTACGGCCGCTCACCATGCTGTCGGGCGAGACGGTGCAGAACCAGGTATTTTTCGATGATGTCCGCGTATCGAAATCAAACGTGATCGGCGAGGTCGACCATGGCTGGAGCGTGGCGAAATATCTGCTCGAGTTCGAACGCGGAGGCTCGGCCTATTCGGCTGGGCTCAAGATCAGGGCGAAGGAAATCGAAGCCCATGCAAGGTCGGAGGAGGCAGGCAGACAAAGCCTGCTGGAACGCGGCGACTTCGGCCAGCGCCTTGCTCGCGCGATGATCCGCATCGACGTTCTCGAAGTGCTGGAATTGAAGCTGCTTTCGTCGGCCGGACGCGGCGAGAGCGTGGGCCCGATGTCGTCTCTGATGAAGATCATGGGCACCGAACTGGCACAGCATCTGACCGAACTGGCCCTCGAGGCGGCAGGGGCGAGCGGCACCGTGTTCCAGCCCCATCCCACGCGGCCGGGTGCGGAGATACCCGGCTACGAGCCTCCCGCCGACGGTTATGTGTCGGGCGGAAGCTGGCAGGCGATCGCGCCGCTGCGCTACCTCAACGAAAGGGCCGGCTCGATTTACGCCGGCTCCAACGAGGTCCAGCGCAACATCCTCGCCAAGGCGGTACTAGGACTTTAGCCGATCTGCCGCAGCGTGCGGTATCGCTCGACGTGGTCCGCCGCCGTGCCGAGCCGGTTTTCGATCACCGTCGCGCGCTTGAAATAATGGCCCACGCGCAGTTCTTCGGTCAGCCCCATCGCCCCATGCAGCTGGACCGCCTCCTGACCGATCAGTCGTAATGCGTCGCCCACAGTCGTCTTGGCAGCCGAAATCGCGGCTGGATCGTCGACCTTGAGCGCGGCCAGCAGCGACGCCGCCTTGATCTCCTCCGCTTTAGACCACATATCGACCATGCGGTGCTGCAGCGCCTGAAAGGACGAGATCGGCACGCCGAACTGTTCGCGTTCCTTGGTATACTGCACCGTGTCGCCGACCATTACCGACGCAATGCCCCAGGCTTCGGCACAGATGGCGGCGAGCGCACGGGCCACCGCCGCCTCCAGCGCCGGCAGGACCGCATCGCCAGTCGCCAGACACGCGTCTTCAGCCAGTTCGAAGCCTTGGCAGACAATGTCTGCAGAGGGCGTGTCGTCGATCAGAGCGAAGGGCTTGAGCGCATTGCCGAGGGTCGCCGGATCGACCGCGAACAGCGCGAACTCTCCGCCGTCCGCTCTTGCAGGCAGAAGGACAAGGTCAGCCTCCGCGGTAAAGTCGACGACCAGCTTGGTCCCGGTTAGCCGCCAAGTCGTTCCATCGCGCTCGGCACCCATGCGGATATGTCTCACGTCGCCGCGCGTTTGTGGTTCCTCAATTGCGGTCGTAACAAGCAGCTCACCAGCGGCGATCCGTAGGGCCAGCTCATGTTCTCCGAGCGAGTCGAGAAGGTTCGCCGACAGGACCTGGCAGGTGATGTAGGGCGTAACCGCAAGAGCGCGGCCTAGCGCGGCGGAAATTATCATTTCGCTTTCGGCGCCGCCACCGAAGCCTCCTGACCGCTCGGCTATTCCGGCCGCTGCGACACCCAGCTCGGCTTCGAGCCGTTTCCAGAAAGCCACGAAGCCCCCCTGCGCCTTCTGTTCGCGGCGCAAATCGAAAGGCAGCGTCTTTTCGAGGTAGCGGTCGAGCGACTGCTTGAGCAGTTCCTGTTGCTCGTCGAGTTTAAGATCCATGCGCGTACCTATGCCGCCCGTCGCGGAATTATCAAGTCTGATAATTAAATGAGAAGCCCTGCCATCAGCGTCTCCACGGTCTGCCGCTTGTAGCGCTCGTGCAGCGCATCATCTGCCGCGGCGATCCCGCCGAACACGGCCGAGAGCGTGAAGCGATTGGCGTAGAGGCCGTCCGCCGAACCGATCGTGTTGAAATAGAACAGCTTGGGATCGACGTTGCGGAATTCGTCGGCAGCGATCCCTTCCGTGATGATGCGCTGCTGCGCGTTCGCAATGGGTTTGAGCAGCTCTTCGGCAATATGATGGACACGTTCGGGCGTGGCATCGCGCACCATCAGCTGGATCAGGCGATTGAGGTACGGGATCTGGTAATAGGTATCGAGTATCCCCTCGAGGTGGATGCGCATGCGCTCGGTCGGCGTGACATTCAGCCGGAACAAAGCCGCCAGCTGCCTGATCCGCACCCCGACGTCGCGATCCAGCAGGGCGAGCAGCATGCCTTCCTTGCTGCCGAAATAATAGCGGATCATCCCGTGATTGACCTGCGCGCGCGCCGCGATGTCGAGGATGCCGATATCCACCGTGTCCTGCTCTCGCATCAGCGAACTCGCCGCTTCGAGCAACGTATCGCGAATGGCGCCCTTCGGCATCTGCTTTGCCGCAGTGTTCGATCCCGATCGGTTCATCACCGCGTTCATGGGACTTTCCCCGGCGCAAGGCAATTGCGCTTGCCAATATTATCAGCAATGATAAAGACCCGGACGAGGTCATAGTGGAGAGGATCGATGAAGAGGATGACGAAGGGCTTTCTGGCCTGTGGCGTGGCGGGATTCGCGGTCGGGATGCCGAACCTTGCATGGGCGCAGTCCGCCGGTGACGAAGCCGCCGCAGCGGAAACAAGTGCCGATCGCAATGTGATCATCGTCACGGCCAATCGCCGCGAAGAGGCGATCACCGACGTCGGCGTATCGATCCAGGCGTTCTCGGGCGAACAGCTCGACAACCTCCAGGTCAACTCTACCGAAGACCTTCAGGTCGTCGTCCCCAGTCTCAACGTGTCGCGCGGCTATCAGGGCATTCCGATCTACACGCTACGCGGAATCGGCTTCAACACGATCAACCTTTCGGCGACGTCGACCGTCGGCACCTATCAGGACGAGGTCGCACTCGCCTATCCCTTCATGAACAGTGGGCCGGTTTTCGACCTCAACCGCGTCGAGGTTCTGAAGGGTCCGCAGGGTACCCTCTACGGGCGCAACACCACCGGCGGCCTCGTGAACTTCATCTCCGCCAAGCCCGAATTCGGCGATTTGAACGGTAGCGTCGCCGTGGAACTGGGCACCGAAGAAACGCTCAACACCGAAGGCCATTTGAACATCCCGGTGGGCGATGCAGTCGCGGTTCGCGCCGCATGGCGCACCGAACGCAGCTGGGACGGCTGGCAGAAAAGCATCAGTCGCGACGAGACGCAAGGTGAGGTCGAACGCTATGGCGGACGCTTGACCATCGCCGCCGAACCGGTGCCGGACATGCGGATCGAGCTGGCCGGCAATTTCTGGGTCAACAAATCCGATACGCTGGCGGCGCAAGCGGTTGGTTTCACCCCGAACACCGACCCGGCCAACGGCACGCTTTTCAGCCTGTTCAATGCGCCAGGCCTTGCGGACTACGTCGCCGCGAATGCCGACAACTGGACCAGCGATACGGCCGACTGGCAGCCGCTCGATGCGCGGGCGCAGGACATCGGGCGGGGGGCCGGGATCGACCGGCCCAATGCCGAAGACAGCAATTTCGTCGGGCTACGCGGGATGCTGCAGTTCGATTTCGCGCCCGATATCAGCTTCATCTCGCTGACCGGCTACAACCGGGTCAAACGCGACGCCGCCTATGACTGGAGCGGTGCGCCATATGAAATCCTCAGCCAGCATGCAGAGGGCGAAGTCGAGTCGCTATCGCAGGAAATCCGGTTCCAGGGCACGACTGGTCCCGCCGAATGGGTGGTCGGCGGCTACTACGCCAACGACAAGGTGATCGATACCAACCAGACATTGCTCGGCCAGAACGCTAATGTCGGCGCAATCCGGGCTCTGATCCTCGCGCCGCAGGACGCCCTCGGCGGTGCCAGCATCTACCATTTCTTCGCCGCGCAAGGGTATGCGCCTTACTCGATAAACGATGTTCTCACCTCCTTCCGCACCTATCGGGACGAAGCGGAATTCGATGTTGAGACCATGAGTGTCTTTGCCAGCGCCGATTGGGAGTTGTCGCCCGCGCTCACGCTGACAACCGGCGTTCGCTACACCAAGGACACGCAGGATTACGAGGGCTGCTCGCGCGATCTCAATGGTTCGATGCTGCCCAACGTGAACCTGTTCAACCGCTTCTTTTTCTTCGTGAACTATGGCGCAATCGTTCCACCTATCTCGGAGAACGAGTGCAATACCTTTGATGTCGACACGCTTTCGTTCGGACCCGTTACGTCGAAGCTCGATGAAGACAATGTTGCCTGGCGCGGCGCCCTGACATGGGAGCCGAATGACGACACGCTGCTTTATGCGTCGGTCTCACGCGGTTTCAAATCGGGGTCGACACCGGTCAATGCGGCAAATATCGCGACGCAGAACCGTCCTGCGCGGCAGGAGCAGTTGACCGCCTACGAAGTCGGGACGAAGCTGGCGCTGGCCAACAACTCATTCAACCTGAATCTAGCCGGCTTCTATTATGATTATGTCGACAAGCAGCTCGCGGTCTACTTCGCCGACCCGATCTACACGACGCTCTTGCGTCTCGACAACATCCCGGAATCGCGCGCCTACGGGATCGATGGCGATCTGACCTGGTTCGCAACCGACGAACTGACTTTCGCATTGGCTGGCACTTGGCTGCAGACGGAAATCGTTGGCTACCAGGGTATCAACGCCGCGGGCCAGCCGCTCGATTACGATGGCTTCGAATTCCCCTACAGTCCGGAATTCTCGGGCGCGGCGACGATCACCTATGATACGCCGATCACGGCAGGGCTTGGCCTGAGGGCAATCGCCAACGGGCGCTATCAGTCATCGACATCCAGCTCGATCGAGGATTTCGCTCCGCTCGCCATCGACAGCTACGGTATCCTGAATGCAAGTCTGGCGGTCTATGACCTGGACGGTGCGTGGGAAGCTTCGCTGTGGGGGCGCAATGTCACCGACACCTACTACTGGGCTTCGGCCGCCACCAACTCGAACACCGCGGTCCGTTTCCCGGGCCGCAGCGCGAGTTACGGCGCGACAGTTCGCTTCCGCTTCTGAAAAGGAATGGTTTCCGGCACCGTATTTGCTCATCCGCGGTGCCGGGAGCGACTTTATGACTGAGACCAAGCCGCCCTTCAGCCCGCTTCCTCAGAAGCCACCTGCAACCGATGTGGAGCGCCGCGATGACGGATCGATTCTGATCTGGTCCCGCCACAATCCAGCGGACGTTCCTGACAACCTCGCAGCGATCTTCCGCGAACGGAGCGAGGCGCATCCCGACCGATCGTTCCTCCTTCAACGCCAGCCGGGTCATGGACCATGGACCGGTGTCACTTGGGCAGAAGCGAGAACCTCCGCGGACTCTATTGCGCAGTGGCTGATCGATCACGGTTTCGGGGCCGATGATCCGGTCATGGTTATTTCGGGCAATTCGCTCGAACACGGACTGCTGATGCTCGGTTGTTATACCGCAGGCGTCCCCATCGCTCCTGTCAGCGCGGCTTATTCGCTGATGTCGCAGGACCACGAAAAGCTTCTGCATTGCTTTCGCAAAATCGGCGCGAAGGCAGTGTTCGCCAAGGAGGGTGAATTGCACTCCGCTGCTCTGGCTCGGCTTCGGGAAGCAGCGCCCGATCTTGTGGTGGTGACCTGCGACGGCAGACCTGAAGGGACAGTCGATTTCACCGAACTTTGCCGGCTCGAGCCAACCTCGCAAGTCGATCGACGTGTCACGGCGATCGGCGCCGATACAGTTGGCAAATATCTGTTCACCTCGGGCTCTACCGGAATGCCGAAGTGCGTGCCGCAAACGCACGGCATGATGACGACGGTGATCGCAGGGCAGGAAGGTCTCGCGGAAGAGAGCCGCGACGAGCGCGATCCCCCCGTCACGCTGGAATGGATGCCATGGAGCCACATCAGCGGCGGCAACATCTTCTTCAACGGCTGCATGTGGTCGGGGGGAACCATGTATCTCGACGAGGGTAAGCCGGTTCCGGGCATGTTCGAGACGACGATCAAGAACCTTTACGAGATCTCGCCAACCGTCTTTGGCTCTGCGCCTGTGGCTTTCGCCATGCTCGCCGATGCCATGGAACAGGACGAAAAATTGCGGGGCGCCTTCTTCGAGGATGTCATATCGCTCGGTTACGGCGGGGCTACACTGTCGGACGACCTCTATGACCGGCTGCAGGCACTCGCCATTGCAGAAACCGGCAAGCGGATCCCGATCACGACGATGTACGGCGCGACGGAAACGCAAGGCATCACCATGGTGCATTGGGAAGTAGATCGCGTGGGCCTGATCGGCCTACCGATGCCCGGTATCACGCTGAAGCTCGTTCCGAATGGCGAAAAGATGGAGGTGCGAGTGAAGGGCGCCTCGGTCACGCCGGGCTACAAGGACGACGCAGAGAAGAATGCGCAAGCGTTCGACGAGGAAGGTTTCTACAAACTGGGAGATGCGGCCGACTTCCTCGACGAGGGTGATCCCGATCGCGGGCTGGTTTTCGACGGCCGTGTGACCGAAGATTTCAAGCTTTCGACCGGGACATGGGTTTCGGTCGGCACGCTCAGGCCGGAACTGGTGACTGCATGCAGTCCGCTCATGCATGATTGCGTAATTGCCGGTCAGGACCGGGAGCATATCGGCTTGTTAGTCTGGCCCAACCCTGCAGCTGCCCAGAAATACGTGACCGAAAGCGGCCCTGCCGGCCTCTCAATTCTCGCAAACGCCATCGCTGCGAGACTTGCGGCCTTCAACGCACAGTCCGGCGGCCATTCGCGGACAGTCAAAAGCATGGTGCTCTTGACGGAGCCGCCCTCGCTCGATGCCGGTGAGATCACCGACAAAGGCTACATCAACCAAGGCGCGGTTCTCTCCCAACGTGCAGAGGCGGTCGATGCGCTGTACTCGGATGAAGGTTCGCCTCTTGTCCTGAAAATATCCTGATCTTCGGCCGCAAGACTCAAGCTCGCGAACGAAATGGTTTGCATTTGTCGATTTCCAGAAATGATCCAGAACGCGGTCGCTAATCGTTCGACAGCTTTCTGTATTTTAAGACCAATTGCAGACTGTCTGCTAACGGCCCAGTTCCTGTCGCTCCGCCCGAAGGCCGGGCGCTAGGCGCCCGGTTCCTTTTTCTCGTCGTCCAGCGGCGTGCGCAGGACGATCCGGCCATTGATCGGCACAACTTCAAGTTGAAGCGAGATTCCCTTGCGGTCGCGATGGAACCACGCGGCTCCGATCCGAGTCCAGAACCCTTTCTCGCCCTTGTTGGCGACATGCCAGGCGAGGAAGTCCGGTGGATTGGTCTCCTGCGCGGGTGCGGTGTTGCTGCGTGCCATGATGATTTCCTTTCGTGTCTGGTGGCTCGTTGCACCAACAGGAAGGCCGCACGGCCAAGGGCAGGATTCATGTCCAACACGGGTGAGCGGAGCGAACCGGCGCGGGCCGGACATTGAAGGCTGACCGAGTGCGGCCAATTGGGGTGCTCACAAACGAAACCGCCTGATCGAAAAGGCATCCAAACAGATGGCAAACAGTCACACTTGCGCGCTGGATCTCTCTCGCCCAAACCTTCGCCATGGCAAACGAGGGCAGTTCACGGAAACGCTGGAGCGAGGAGGAGACGGTGCTCGCGCTGTATCTCTACTTCCAGCTGCCGTTCGGAAAGCTGCACTCGGGCAATCCGGAAATCCAGGAGCTTGCCGCCGCGCTGGGGCGCACGAACAGCTCGGTCGCGATGAAGCTGTGCAATTTCGCCAGCCTCGATCCCAAGATTACCGACAGCGGGCGCAAGGGCCTGGACGGCGCCTCCAAGCTGGATCGCGCGACCTATTCCGAGTTCGGGCAGGATTGGACCGGTCTCGTATCGCGGGCGGAAGACTTGTGGACTGCCCAGGTCGGCCATTTTGAGCCAACACCCATTCCGTCACGCCTCAATGAGAAGCGCAGTGAATTCCGGTTCGAACCCTATCAAGGCGAGTCCACTACACAGGCACTCGTGACCCAGCGCGTCGGCCAGGACTTCTTCCGCCGGGCAGTGCTCGCCAATTACGAAGAGACTTGCTGCATCACCGGTATCGCCGATCCGCGCCTGCTCACGGCGAGCCATATCAAGCCATGGGGGAAGGACAGCGACAACCGGCACAACCCCGCAAATGGTCTGCTGCTTTCAGCGACACTCGACCGCGCCTTCGATCGCGGGCTCATTACGGTAGATCGCCAACGGCGCATCCGCGTCTCAAGGCAATTGCGCGAAAGCCAGAGCCGCGAGACGCGCGACTATTTCCGGCAATTCGAGAACGCAACGTTGCGGTCGGCAATCCGGTTCGATCCTGAACCCGCCTTTCTCGATTGGCACAACGAACACTGCTTCGTCGATCAACGCGCCGCCTGACGTGTCAGGCGGCGCGCGGACTGCCTCCCCTCAATATTCAGAAGCCAGCATGATGGTGAGCACCCGCCGCGTAATAGCAGGATTGGCGGGGTCCTCGCTGCCGAACCGCAATTCTTGGTCGTAGGCATCGATCTTCCAGAACACGGTCTCGGCAGGT
This sequence comes from Altererythrobacter xiamenensis, assembly GCF_900177715.1. Classification (GTDB taxonomy): domain Bacteria; phylum Pseudomonadota; class Alphaproteobacteria; order Sphingomonadales; family Sphingomonadaceae; genus Erythrobacter; species Erythrobacter xiamenensis. Next base: position 537,758 of record NZ_FXWG01000002.1, read on the forward strand.
CGCGCCGGTCGCGTGGTCGTCCAGCGACCATCGATGTCCTTATAGATCGCCCCGAAATCGCGCTCGCCATAAGGATCATTGTCCTGTGTGAAGGCGTCGAAGGTTTCGACCAGTTCGCGCACCCGCGACTGATCTTCTTCGGGCAAGGTTCGGAAGCCTTCGGTTGCAACCGCAACACAGGCAAGGCCCATCGCCTGCCGCGCCCTATCATTGAGCTGGGCAATCCTCTCGCTGCGGGAAAGGGTGTCAGCGGTCACTGCACCGCCCTCCCGCCATACTCACAAATATCGACCAGCTCGCCGAAATCCTCACGCTCACCCAGTTCCTCGGCAAGGCGCTGCACCGTTCCGAACGGCAAGCCGTTCTCGTTGGCCAGCATCCGCAACCAGTCTTCGCGGCACTCGGCCCCGCAAGCACGGTAGTTCAAGATTGGATCACCCATTTTCTGCCCTCCTTCGGCTGAAAGCCGCATCCGACACGCGGCATGCGGCCTGCCTTCCGGCGAGGATGGGAGGGGGAGGGAAAACCGGAATCGATGCCCTGGCGCGGGCCAGCGGGCGAAGCCCGCCACAACGGGGACGTCTATTTCCGGTTTCGGGAACGAGAGGGCAAAGCCCTTGGTGTTCCCGCCAGGGATCGCCCAGCGATCCAGCAGGAACGGCACCCTTGCAACGGCGCGAAGCCGACGGAGGCCCTGCGCGCGCGATCAGTGCGCCAGCGGGACTACGGCAATGAGAGAGGCAAGAGTGCCTGCGGGTTAGCTCAAAGATGCCGCGCCCTCAGGAGCGCAGAATGCGCGGGACAGAGCGCGTCCACCAGGAATTCCCGCTCCGCTTCAAACTGCTCCTGATCGTCACCCGGATGGGCCGGGACTAAAGGCCCGGTCTGCGCCAGCGGATAGAGCAGGTTGCCCGGCAGGGCAGCCCTTTGTGTTCCTCCTCAAAGAACGGCTATCATTGCCGCAACGAGATCCAAGACGAATACTCTATGGATTCCGAATTGTTTAGGCGTATTGGTAGCTTAAGCGAATGGCCGTAGGCCAAATAAGGCGATCCGCGAGGGGGACAAATGGCCGGCGTAGAACCTCATATCAATGCCATGCCTACCAAGGCGTTCTTTGTAGATATGTTGGTGAAGGACATACCTCTCGAGCGAGCTATACTCGATCTTGTCGACAACTGCATAGACGGAGCGAAGCGCCTTCGCCCGGCCGATGAACCGGACTTCACGGGACTACAGGTAGCCCTAAGCCTCAACGGTGAGGAGTTTGTAATCGAAGATAACTGTGGCGGTTTCGACGTGGCGACTGCCCAGAATTATGCCTTCAGATTCGGCAGGCCATCCGAGGCGAAATCGACTGACTACTCAATCGGTCAGTTTGGCGTTGGAATGAAGCGGGCCCTGTTCAAATTCGGTCGATACTTCGAAGTCCATTCAACGACACGAAATCAGAAGTGGTCGATGACAGTAAATGTCAATGAATGGGAGGAGGCTCCGGAATGGGTTTTCGACTTCGACGAAATTATCGAAGATCAGGAATTCCCAATGGAGGACTGTGGGACAAGAATCATCGTCCGAGAACTGAGGCCGGAGGTCTCGTCGCGGTTTGGCGGAGAGTATTTTAGGCGCCAACTTTCTGAGATGATACGCTCTCATCAAAGACAATTTTTAGCCTCCGGTCTCGCCATAGAGTTCGATGGGACCCACCTCACAAATACCGAATTGAAGATTAGAACGGGCGGTAAATTCAATCCGGCGATTGAGGAGTTTTCCTACGACGAAGAGACTGAAGCCCCAATTCTCGTCCGAATCGTTGCCGGACTATCTGAATCGATCCCATCAGAGGCAGGATGGTACATCGTCTGCAACGGTCGCGTGATCCTATCGGCTGATCGCTCGGACCAGACTGGTTGGGGTTCGGTGGCGGATCAAAAGGTCGGCATTCCAAAATATCACAATCAATACGCTCGCTTTCGCGGCGTTGTCTTCTTCAACTGTAGATCGTCCAGCAAGCTTCCTTGGAACACAACGAAGACGGGTCTCGATGCATCGTCGGCTGTCTGGCAGGCCACATTCCCAAAAATGTTGGATCACACTCGAACGGTTATCAAGTTCCTCAATTCTCTAGATGAAGAAATTGAGGAGTACGGACGATCTGCAGCGCCATTGCTTTCAGCATTGAGCCGTGAAACGCAGGCACAGGAGGTAGAGAAATTCAAAGGGTCGCGGTCATTCTCCTGGAATACTTCACCTCGTGCTCCAGGCCCGAAAATGACGAAGATCCAGTATTCGCGCGAGGCGAGTAAGATTCGCACCCTTATGACGGCCTTGGGCGTCGGAAGTGCAAAGGCAGTGGGCGAATCGACCTTTGACATAATCTACAAAGAGCAAGCCGAAGGCGAAGAAGAGTAATGACGGCTAGCTATCAGCTCATTGATTATTCTGTGAGGCCGGCGAAGTTCGCCGAGCGCAAGATGCTCAGCGAAATGCTTGGTCGACTGAAGGTATTCGGTTCGCTCGAGACATACCGATATATTGGCTTCGGTTCGATCTGGTTCTCAGATTGTGTGCTTTTCCATCGCGCGCTCGGTATTGAGCATATGGTGTCGATTGAGCGCGAACTCGAGCACGAGGCTCGTTTCGAATTCAACAACCCATACCGTGGTATCGAACTCAGAATGGGCGAGTCCACAGATGTGTTGCCTGGACTCGATTGGAACCAAAGGTCAATCGTCTGGCTCGACTATGACGACCCTCTTTCCCCTGCGATCCTCGACGATGTTCGAACTGTCGCAACAAGGGCGAGTCCAGGAACGGCGCTTATTGTTTCAGTGCAATCCCATAAGCTTTTCGACAATCAAGACCCCGACGAGCAACCTATTCACATCGACGACCGCGCCAAGTTTCAGCAGTTTTTCGGCGATGCGCGCACACCTCCAGAAATGGAGCCGGTCGATCTTCGAGGTTGGACATTATCGAGCACTTCTCGTCGCATTATCCGTTTGGAAATCGAAGAGGGATTACGCCAAGTGAACGCCGCGCGTGGGCAGGGGCAGAGGCTGCAATTCCGTCAAATTGCTGCCTTCGAATATGCCGACGGCGCGAAAATGACTACCATTGCCGGTGTCTTCACGGATGAAGGGCAGAATGGGTTGTTCGAAGGTGCAGGCTTCAGGGAGCTAGCGTTCTTCCGAGAGGGTGATGAGGCTCTTCGCATCAACGTTCCGATGCTTACACCCCGCGAAATGAGGCATTTGGACCGAAGCCTCCCTTGCCCCGACGGTGCCGAAATTGATCGAGGCCCAATTCCTCAAAGGGAGACAAATCATTACGCGAAGCTCTATCGCTATCTCCCGAATTTCGCATCTTATGAACTCTAATGCTGTTGGGGAACTCGGGTGCATGCCTTCAGATTGCAGCCTTGCAACTGAGACTCAGTAATGTCTCTGTAGGTTACACTCCTGACAGAGTGGAAAGGCCGTGATTGGGGCCGAAGCCCGGCAGAGCAAGAAGGCATATTCTGAAACCCCTTTCAATTTGAAGGGGGGCAACTTCATTTCAATTCGTTTCTCTTTACACTTCTATGGGTTAGGTTCCATCGAATAGGAAAGCAGAATGGCCCAAGAGCCCGAAAAAAAGATCAAATATTCGATTCACCTCGCGTCGGAGTCCGTGAAGGACCTCGCCGATTTCCTCACAGAAAATGCAAGAGCTAAATCGATTCAGATTGAATTGCGCAAGGCCTTTCCGTTTGAGTGCGCCTTGTATCACAAGCCGACTATCAACTCGGTGCCCGGTTGGGCGACGAAGCTCGATGATTTCTTCGAAATTGACGGGAAGATTCGGTCGGCTTCATCGGCCGCTGTGGTGCTGTTCAAATGCAAGAACAGGGTATTCGCCTGCTCGTACGGACATGGCCATACCATGCTCAATAGCGATAGGCGGGAGAATGATTTCGGGTTGTTGGTGGCGGCCAATTCACTTTCAGACGAGAATGTAAAACTGGTCGAGAAAGCCAACCTCGGTAGTGTCATCCGCGATGCAACTCAGGCGGCGGGTATTACGAGGCTTCAGGAGTTCAATGTCGATAGAGCGCTGAGCCTTGTTCGGAAACTTAGCGGCAACGCGAAGGACGGTAACTCCGCGCTTAGTGGAGCCAGTTCGATTACACTGATATCCGACAAAGATGTCGGCGAGCTCCATGAGCTCGGAGAAGCGCTCCTAGATTTATACAGCGCGACCAGCTACAAAAAGACGGCGTTTGGGATTATCGACAAGATCAAACCCGTTCTTGATGTGATGCTCGTAAAAAAGCTCGACCAGGCGCTTCTGGACGATTTGAATTCCGAAGATCCGTCCTTCGAGCTTGGGGCACCAGAAATCGATACCGAGCCAATCGGCTACATGACGATATCGGGAGCAAAGTCTCGGGCACAATACCCCGACATCTCGCTAGCTACGTTTCTTGATGTGGTTGGCGATCTGGAAACGACGGACGATCTTCACGCGTACTGCGTCGTGACCCACAACATCGATGGAACGCATCGCTTGAAGGAATGGACGCTTTACAGGGGGCTTGTTGGTTCAATCGTCGATGGGACGAAAAGATATGCTCTGAATGAGGGGAAATGGTACCGGATCGATGAGGCTCTACAAAAGTCGGCCAACGACGCGTTCGCGAAGGCATCGAAGGGTTGGGACAAGGCATACTTGCCGTGGCCAATCATTACGCGCGGGAAAAAGGGTAAGACCTCTGTTTATGAACCAGAGGGCGACTTCAACAAGCGTGTAGCGAACGCCGATCCTAACTTGTTGCTATTTGACGCGGACCTCGTTCCAATTCCCAACACGCCGGGGCCGGGTGTCGAAATTTGCGACCTATTCGAGGTGAAGCAAAAAAGGCTCATCCACGTCAAGAAGAGCGGTCGGCGATCAAGCGTGATCAGCCACTTCCTCACTCAGGGCATGAACTCAGCCAAATTTTTGCGAACATATGACCAGATACGGAATGAGTTTTTCAACCGCTTGGAGAAGCTCGTCGACCCAGCGACACTCGCTGATCTTCAGAACTCATTCCCATACGATTGGACTGTCGAATTCAAATTTGGGGATTTCCCCAATCAGTCAGGTGACTACACGATCCCCTTCTTTTCGCGTGTGACGCTCGATGAAACAAAGCGCGAAATCGAAGCCCTTGGGTACAAGGCTGTCGAGGTGTCTTTCATCAAGCTATCTAACCCGTAATCGAACGATGACCGGTCAATCGCGATAGTCCCGTATCGCGTTCTGATCGAGTTTCTTTGCCGGTACGAGTTTGTAGTGCCGCTCTTCGACGACTTTGATTTCCTCGTTCTGTATCGTCAACTCGAAGAGCGCGACGATATCGTCGTCCATGAATTGCGCCGCAATCGCCTTGCACCGCATGCCTGGGAATTTCTGCTCAACGAACCTGATATCTTGCGTCGCCTGCACGATGCCGATCTGGTCCTTCCCGCCTTTGGCCTGGACAGGAATGATGTAGTGGCAGCCGCGCTTGTCGATCCCGACGTAGAGCTCATCGATCTCGATCTGGCCGATCCCTTTGACGGTCGTGCGTAGATGGTTTTGCAGGCTGTAGGTGGTGAGGCTAAGAAAGGTGTCTATCAAGCGATTATACCGGACAATCGCCAAGAGCGCTTGCTCGTCGTCGAGCGCGTAGGCGCGAATGACCTCGGGCGTGGCATCGGGGATATCGATGCGAGCAAGATCATCGCGCGGAATGACGCGGCTGATCTTGACGAGTGAAAAGCGGTAACGTGATCGCCCTGCAAGCTCGATAATCCATTCCATCCCTTCAGGCTGGGTCGCGACGATCTGGGCGGGCAGATCGTTCCTGAACCGGAAGGAATAGATCACATCCCCAACATTGTCCGGAAGTGCGATATCCAATGTCACGGCAGCGTCTTTGATTTCCTGCCGGGTGAAATCCAACGCGGTTGCCCCAGGGCTATAGTGATCTAAGAAAATCTTCTCGATCAGCGCCTCGTAGCGGTTTGGACTCTTCTTAGGCATATGCAGTCTGCTCAGCCATGCGTTCGCGTTCGATATCGACCTGCTTGCGCTTAGTGGCTCCGCTTTTGCGGTCGCGGCGGCTAGGTAGCGGTTCGACGCCGAAATAATCGGATGCGCCAGTCAGATCGAAAGACAGCAACTCTTCCTCGCCAAGTGGCAAGACTTGCTCCGGCCTGAGCGGCTTGGCGCCGAGCGCCTTCATCACTTGTGCCGCAACGGCCCTGGCGAGAGGCGGGGGCACAGCATTTCCGATCTGCCGCGCGCCATGCCACTTGGTGATATTGAAACGAAACCAGTCGGGAAAGCCGTGCAAGCGCGCCATTTCTCGTACAGTTACGCAACGATCATAGCGGTAGTGGATCGGCCTCGGGCTCGTGAAGGCTCCTCGTGCGCCGTCCGTACCGGCGCGCAGCGTATTCGATACGCCGTCATGCGCGAGCTTGTAAAAGCGGCTGATCGGTTCAACCGATCCGGGTTCGGTTTCGGCAAAGCGATTACGGGAAATGTCAGTATGCTGCGTGCGGTAGCTCGATGTCAGGCTGGTCGGGTCCCAATCTCGAACATATCCGAAGTGCCACGCATCGTTTGTTAAACAACGCAACTCAGCGGCGTAATCCGAAGGAGGGCCGAATGAGGTTGTCCGGACAGAATCGGTATTGGCCAGCGTTTGGAACCGGTCGGCATCAGGAAGATCGTCAAGCGCGTCCTCGGCAGTCGGGCCGTCCGGAAGGCCTGCAATTGCCTTGTTGCGTCCAGCAAGATTGGTGAATGGCGCAGGATAATCCGGCAATTTCTCTCCCTTGCGGCACCCGAAGAGAATGAGGCGCTCGCGGAACTGCGGCGTGCCATAATGACCGGCATTAAGCACCTTCCAGGGCAGGCGCACCTCGTATCCGACATCATCGAAGGCCTCGACCAGCTCCTTTAGGAAGGCTTTATGTTTTCCCACCGTCAATCCTTTGACGTTTTCGAAAACGAACGTGCGGGCGCGAAGCTCAGAAACGATCCGCACAAAATCCAGCACAAGCTTGTTACGTGGATCGGCAAGGACACGGTGACCGATGAGCGAAAACCCTTGGCACGGCGCGCCGCCAAACACGCAATCGACAGTCGTGTTGCCGATCCCGGCGAACTTGCGGATGTCATCGCCGCTAAGGCCAGCGACAGATTGCGGAATGACAGTTGTGTCGGGGAAATTGTATTTATGGACTGCGCAATGAACGGGATCGATTTCGACCGCTGCGGCAATATCGAATCCGGCCTGCTCGAAACCGAGGCTCAAGCCTCCCGCCCCTGCAAATAAGTCTATCCCCACCGGTCTCATGCACTGCTGTCCTTCAATTTGGTTCTCGTCGATTCATCATTCAGTCTATCGTGGGCTGCCCGGCCTGTCGATCGAAATTTAGGATTCATCCACAAAGGCTTGTAGGCGCGCTGCGAGCTGTTCGGATTCTTTGATTTCGCATTGCCAAAGGACGAGCACTTGCCACCCCAACGACTCAAGTTGTTCTTTTTTTGTTCTATCACGTTCCACGTTACGTGCAAGTTTGGGAAGCCAATAATCTGGTCGGGATTTGGGCGGTTGGCCTTTGGCGCATCCATGGGCATGCCAAAAGCAACCATGAACGAAGATTACCTTCCGGTGGCGGGGTAGGACGATATCAGGTTTGCCAGGTAAGTCTTTGCGGTGAAGTCGGAAGCGAAGGCCCAAGGCGTGCAGTATCTGCCTAACCTTCATTTCCGGCCCGGTGTTCTTGGTGCCAACGGCTTGCATGATGCGCCGGCGCTGTTCGGGGCTGCGCGTATCCACCGGAGCAATCTACCTTCCGGCTGATGCCAAATGAAAGTAGATTTCTAATTCAGTCCGAACGCAAGAACTCAGCAGCTTTGGCCGCCGCGCTCGCGGCAGTGAAGATCGCCCGGTTGTCGGCCCTAAGCACCTTCAGCCAGCTCGCCAGGTAGCTGGCGTGATCCGGGCGCGGGCTGGCGGAAAGGCCAAGGTCGCCGCAGAGGAATGCTGAACCAAGCTCGGCCACCAGTTCTTCCATGGCGTAGGCATCGTCGCCGAACCGCTTGCCGAATGTCCGGGCAAGGCGGTGGTCAGCGCCAGACCAATGGATGAGCTCGTGCATCAAGGTTGCGTACCAGTTCTGCGCCGCGCTGCCGCTGGCCGTTGCGAAGAACCGCTCGCGGTCTGGCATGGTGATCGTGTCGGTAGAAGGGGTGTAGTGAGCGCTATCGCCATGGATGCGCACGCTGGCACCTGTGCCCGCAACGAAGCTGTCCGCCTGCGGGATAGGGTCGAAGTCTTCGCCGTCCGGCACTTCGGGCAGAGCGTAGCCCTCGACCTGGCTGGCGTTAAACACGTGCGAGGCCTGCGCGAAGATGCGGGTCGAGCTGTCTCTTTCCTCGGCTTGATCGTCATTGCGCTTATCAAAGACCTTGTAGAACACGATGGGCGAAGCCTTCTCGCCCTTGCGAACCTGAGCACCGAGTGACTGCCACTGGCGATAGGTCGCCCAAAGACCGTGCCCGAAGTCTTGCGCTTCGGCGCTCGCCCAAAGGGCAAGTACGTTGACGCCGCGATAGGCTTTCCCGGTCGCTGCATTTTTGGGTCGCGAAAGCGGCGCGGTGCTGCGATGCCAAGGGAGCGAAAACTTGTCGGTGCCGCGTTCAAGGGCGGCGATGATCTGGTTGGTGATCGTGTCGTAAATGCTGGCGGTTGTGGTGCTAGCCATGGTGAAGATCCTTCGTCCAATCGTTGGGAACGCGGATGAAGGGACGGGCCGGATTGGCCGGGCGGGTCAGCGGTTACGCGGAGCAGGCAACACGGGAGGGCTTCAGCCCGAATGGAGCGGGCAGGCTGTTGATCCGCCCGGTACGGCCTGTCGAAGAGGAGCAGTTCATTCCAACGGCAGGGCGAAGGACGCCATGGCCTGCCACCGCCGGGGCTATTCGATCATCATCCCATCCCAGCACCCATTGCCTTTGACTTTCCGGCTTCGGGAGTGCTCGCGGTCATGGCCGTCTGCTTCTCGCCTGCGCGCTCGTAGATCGCGCGGACAAGCCGGTCCTTGTCGTCGGTGACAACCACCGCCTCGGCCTTTGCGCGCGATAGCGCGACATAGAGCATCTTCTGATCAACCAGATTGGTGGATCGGCTGTCTGCATGGATCAGGACGCGTTCGGCGGTCTGGCCCTGCGCGGCGTGGGCAGTCTGGACATAGGCGTGGCGCAAATGGGCGTCGCGAGGATCGGAGAGATCGAGCGTCTGCTCGCGTCCGTTGGCGAGCTTCACCGTTGCCCGGTCACGGGCGGGATCGATGCGTGTGACGGTCCCACCAAGGCCATTGACCCGCCCCGCCTCGCGGTCGTTGCGAGTGAACTGCACCCGGTCGCCTGTGCGCAGCTCCATCGGTTTCGGCTCGAAGGCTTCGGCTTTGCCAGCGCCCCACTGCCGGGGATGCCAGTCAAGCGACTGTCCATCGCGGCCTTCGAGGGCAATGCGCCCGCGCTCGGGATCGATGGCGGCAATCGCAAAGCTCTCGCCCCGGCGCACGTCTTTGGCGGCATAGTCGCGGCTGAACCGGACGACATCGCCGATGGCATAGCTTGCCGCCTCGCGCGCTTCGGCACGGGTCAGACCTTTCGCTTCAAGAGCGTGGAACCGGACCACATCAGCAGACAGCTCGCCGCGTCCGGTCAGCTTTGCTCGGATCATGTCGGTGAGCCGGTCGCGGCCTTCGCGCGATGGTTCGATAACCAGCGTCCGGGCGCGCTCTGTTGGTGCCATGGCCAGATAATGCCGGGCCATCGCCCCAAGGCGCTCATCGGGCATTGCGCCTTCGATCACCTTGCCGCCGCCACGTTCAAGCGCGGCCAGGGCTTTGCCCGCATGGCCCTCTATCGAGGCCATGACGGCTTCGCGGGTCGCGGCATTGGTCTGTCGGACCACGTCGGCAAGTTTCACGGTCGCCATGCCTGCCTCCTGCATCTGGGCAAAGGCTGCACCCGCTCCGACCGAGCCCAGCTGCTTGACATCGCCGACCAGAACAAGCCGGGCTCCGGCCTTGTCGGCGCGGGTCATGAGTTTCGCCATATCGTGGGCCGAAAGCATTGAGGCTTCATCGACGATCCAGACGGCGTCCTTCCCCGCTGTTTTCGCCTCGGGCGCGAGCAAATGCCGCGCCACGGTATCTCCGCGCAGACCTAGCGCCTCGCCAAGCACGGTTGCTGCCGATGCGGTTGGCGCGAGCGCAGTTACGGCAAGCCCATGTCGCCGGGCCTCGCGTGCATAGGTTGCGAGCACTGTCGTGGTCTTGGCCGTCCCGGCATAGCCCTGTACGGCGGCGATCCGGTTACGCGAAGTGAGCAGGTCTGCGGTCGCCCGCTTCTGGTCCTCGCTCCAGGCGTAGCCGGATCGGGCTGATTGCCGCGCGGCGCGTTCGATGGTCCGTGCTGCTGCCACCGGCGTGGCAAGCGATTGCGCCATGCCACGCCCGGCTTGCTCAAGTCGCAACATGGTGCGCTCGGTCTCGATGGCCTGCGGCGTCGTGAAACCGAAAAAATCCGCCCCGCGTCTGTCCAGGCAAGTGCGCGGGACTAGCTCGCCACTCTCTCCGGCCTCGGCGATCGCAGCAGTGATGGCGCCGTGCCCGGCCCTGCCGAATGCGAAGTCCCCGGCCTCGCGCGCCAGCGTGCTGGAAGAAAACACCGCCTCGCGTTCGGACAGCTTGGCAGCAGCCCAAGCCACGGCCTGCCTAGCCAGCAATTCCGGGCTGACCGTTGCTTCGCTGCTCTTGGCCCGCTCTCTCGCTTGACTGATCAGCCTGTCTCGCGCTGCATTGTCGAACCCGTTGGTATCGGCAGTCGCCCGCCAGTCGGCCCGCAAGGTGCGATGATCCGTGCTGGTCTTGGCCTCGCGCGTATCGAGCGCGGCAATCTGCTTTTCGGCGGCACTGGCTTCCGCGCGGCTCGTGCCGCGCTCGACAAGCCGGGCATCGATCGCTGCGGTGCGCTGGCTCAGCGCATCGATGGCCTTCTCCGGAACACCTGCGATCTCGAAGAGCGAGTCTTTGGCCACTTCGATCTTGTATCCCAGCGCGGCAACGCCGTGCGCCAGTTCCTGCCGGTAGATCGCACCGATCTCCTTTTGCAGCTGGTAAAAGGCGCGTGGCTCCAGACTGCGCCAGTTGCCATCCTTGTCCTGCGTGGCGTGGATCACGACGGCATGGGTATGCAACTGCGGGTCCTGCGCCCGGCTTGTGGCATGGCGGAAGGTGGCGATGGCGAGATTGCCGGTCGCTTCGCGCCGGACCTCGCCGCCCTGCCTGATCCGTGTTGCCGCCATGTGCTTTTCGACATGGGCGAGAGCCACTTTCACCGCCGCTCTATGCGCCTTGATCAGCCGCTTGTCTCCGGCAACCTCGGCCATGATCGAGACCGACTTGGGTGCGGACAAGGTGATATCCCAGCCAGGCCGGTGCTCGACCTTGCCATCGCGGGTTGTGCCGAGTTGCTGTCCGGCAATCCGGCCTTCGAGCAATTCGGCAAACTTGTCGCGATCGACCTCGCCTGACAGGCCCAGCTTCTCCGCTGCCTCACCAAACCATTCGGACGGAGCCCTGCCGCCTTCGGCATAGTAATCGTCGGCCTCGTAGTAGCTCGCGGCCTGACCGGCGCTCGACAGGGCAGAGACCGAAGCAACCATCAGACCGGTCCCGGTTTTGCGTCGGGCTCGGCGCCTTTCGCGATCTCGCTGACCCGGCTCCACAGCGTGCCTGCCGGATCGCCTGGCACGTAGGCAGGCTGACGAGGGTCGCCACGCCGGGTGATGTGATCTGCGGTAAGGCCGATGCGGGCTACCGGCAGACCATCGGGAAGAAGCAGATAGCCCTGATGTGGGACAAGCCGCAGTTCGCTTTCGAGTACGGCAGGACGGAACTGGCGCTGGGTAGCAATAGTCGTGCGCGGCACTTCGCTGCCAATCGAGAGTGTGTCGGTGGCAACGCGCAATTCCACCTCGCACTGGCCGATGGTCTCGCTCGCCCATTTGCGGGTTTCCTGGTCGACGGTTTGCAGGAACAGCTTGGTGTTGCAGCAGGCGAGCATGGCCTCGGCGATGTTGGCACCGTAGCGATTGCGCATCTGCCCGAGCGCCTGGAAGGTCAGCACAATCGCCGCGCCGAACTTGCGTCCTTCTGGCAGAAGGCGAGCCAGGTTCTCGACGCGCGGCAGGTCGGCCAGTTCGTCGAGCACGAACCAGATGCGGCGTTTGGGCGATGGCGACAGGCCCAGCACCGCGCTTGCCGCGCATTCTAGCCAGCACGCCATGAGCGGCTTGGACGCTTCAAAATAATCCTCTTTGCGAGGGACGAAGATCCAGGGCTTTGCGCCCTCGCACTCATCCAGCTTGGCGATGAAGTCGCGGAAGGCGAAGTGGTCCTCTCCCTCATCTTCGACCTTCAGGAACTGGATCAGGTTTGCGGCCTTGGCGAGCATGAACAGCACGCTGCCCGTCGCGCGGTCGGCGTCATTGGCAAAGGTGCGGGCGGATGACGTATGCCCCAGCCACTCCTTCAACTGCTCCTTGTCCTTCACCTGCAAGGCTTCGAGCAAGGCTTCGAGGCTGCAGTTCTTTTCCGCCCAAAGCGAGCGGATCATGTTGGCGACAAGAATGCGGCTTGTTTCGAGCCAGACGTCGTCATCCTGGCTGCTGGTTTCCGAGACCAGCTGGCGGGCTATCCGGTCGGCGTCGGCGGGGTGCGATATCTCGTCGAAGGGCGTCCAGAAGGCGCAGCGCGCATCGAAGGGATTGAGGATGATGTCCCCGCGCGCGGGGTTGTAATAGTGGGCGATGAACTCGCCCGATGTGTCATAGACCAGCGCCGCTTCTCCACGCCTCTCGATGCCGTCGAGCATCTGGCGCAAGGCAGTGGTCTTGCCGCTGCCGGTGGTGCCGAGAAAGGCGAAGTGACGGGTCTCGATGCGGCGCGGAACGGGAACCGGTCCTATGCGCAGGGCGTCCCTGCCACAGAGCAAAGTGGTCTGTGCAGCGACATCCTCTTCATCTGCCACGCGGGTGCCGCCAATGACCCGGTCAGCCAGCGTATCCTTGCCTTGTGCTGACATGGTGCGTTGGATCAGCCAGGCCGCGAGAACGCCAATGACGAGACCGAGGAACGCTCCTCCGCTCGATACCTTCAAGGCTTTCCAGAGCGCGCCTTCAATGAACGGATCGCTAGCAAAGCCGGAAGCGGAAACGGTCCAGTGTTTGCCCTCCATCGAGACGTTCATCATCATGTCCTTGCCCGCCATTTCACCAAGCATGGCGAGCAGTTTTGCACCGAGGCACTGGCCTGCAACCTTGAGCTCTGCGGGGAGCATCATGAACTGCGGCGCGATGATCGCCCCGGCTCCGGTTGAGACAAGGATCAGCTTCGAAAAGAAGCCGAAGCGCTGCTGCCATTGCGCCATGCGCACACGCCAGAGGGCATGTGCGCGGGTGACAAAATCTACTCCCATGGTCATGGCTTAATCTCCAGAGCGAGCGAGCGCTGGCGCTCGAATGCGGCGCGCGCTTCGGCTGCAATTGTCTCGTCGGATTTCTTCGTGCCCAGCGCGGCATGGCGGGCGTAAGCGTAGGCCGCACAGGCGGTGAACAGGGTGCGGTCGAGCACCCGTTCGGCTTCGGCGAGGCGCTCCGATATCGCCCCGATCTCGCGCGCCATTTCGGCGAGATCGGTTTCCTTGTCGGTGCCGTGCAGGACCGAAAGAAAGCCCGCGTCGATCACTTTCAGGAGCATCGCATACTCCGACAATCCGCGCCGGTCGGCGATGCCGGACAGCGACCGTGCCTGCGAAGGATTGAGGCGGATGGTGCGCTTTATGTGGCTCGCCATCACCACCTCCCGCGCGCGCTCGAAGCGCGCTCCAGGAACGGCAGAATTGCGAGGGTCTGAACGCTTCGTTTCAGGGAGCGCGCTATCCGCGCGCTCCAGAAACCGCAGAAATCCTCGATGCACACGTGCGTGGGGTGTGTATGGAAATTACGGGTCCGATACGCAGTATCGTGGCCCCTTCTGTCGCCAGTCTTTCTCCGGTCAATTGGCATGGGCGTCTTGCTCCATGCTTGCCGTTGGAGGCGTCGCAGACAGGATCAGATTACGGGCGACTTCGTCGTCGAAGTAGCGGTCGCGCGACTGGCGGGACAGCAATTGGCGGTCTGCCATATCGGGACGCGTGAACCAGCGAAGCAGGGTCAGATCGATTGCGGACCGAACCTCATCTGCGATCGAGTTGGTCTCTTCTGGCGTGAGGTCGAGCCACCCGAATTCGGTGCGAAGCTGGCTGCCAAGCGGATACCCGGTTCCGTCTCGGCTCCGGTAAATTGGCCCCTCGACAGTGAGGCAACAATCTTGCCCTTCAAACCGCTCGCGGACCGGGCGCTCGTACCAGAGCCAGGGTTGTAGTGTGTACCGACGGGCGCGCCCGTCGGCAGTGTCTTCAACGAGCAATTCGACGAGCTGGGCTGCGCGCTCTTCTTGGTCGCTCGGAAGGCGAGTGAACAGCCAGCCATGCTTCTGCAGGGCTGCGTTGATCAGGGAAAGGATAGACATGGGGGAGATGCTTTCTGCGGGCCATTGCCCGCCTTGGAGGGGTCAATAGCTGCGCTGGGGGAGGGCCTCGATCCACTCCTCGATGTCAGTGGAACGCCAGCGGATACGCCCGCCGCCAATGTCTATCGGATGTGGAAAGGCACCGCGTCGGATGCGTCGCCAGATCGTTGTCCGGCTGCGGATGCCGGTGAGGCGCATGACCTCATGGCAGGTGAGTAGTTCGATATTCGACATGACAGACTCCTTCGCTTCAGGGTTCTGTCACCGTTGCCGCACTCCCCTGCGACGATGGGTTGGTTCTCAAATTGCCGTTGCGGACCGTGCGATCAGATGTTCAACTCAGCGCCACCCTTGGCTTAGGTGACGCTGGCCAAGCTATGCGAATCGCAAGGCTGTAGGAAAGAACAAGAAGAGAACTAATGCCGTTCCGCAATGGCGGGTGGACGCTGTTGGATCGCTATGGACAGTCCGGGACTGAAAGAAATTTTCCCGCTGGTGTCCGTTTCGGGCCAATGCAGGTCCGAATCTACGGTTCTGGTGCAGCGAAAGACCGGTTGCCGCGCAAATCGCATCCTGAGCCTATATGACAAGCAAACGCGCTTTCGCTTTGCACGTTGCTGCGGACATGCAAAGAAAACGCGAGAATCTTTACAAGTTAGTGGGATTGCGGATGCAGCAACTTGGGCCGGACAATGCCATCTGGGATGATGGCGAATGGATCAGCTGGGACGAAATCAACGAGCAAATCCAGTACAAGGAATGGCGGGCAAAATATCCCAATGCCGATCTGTCGCTGGTCTCGATTTTCGAGAACCTGATCGCCACGGCTGAAGGTTATCACCTTCACACAGGCAAGCACCTTCAGGTGTATGGCGATATCGGAGAACTCTACGGGGCGATCACGCACGGCATCAAGCTGCACCGCAACTACGCTCAAGGATCGGACGGACGGCTCGGAAATGACCTGGTCGAGGTCAAGACAATCACGCCATTCAAAAGCAATGACCGGGTCACCCTAAACCTCAAACGGAACTTCAGCATGGTCTTTCTGGTCAAGATCACATCTGACTTCGAAGTGCGCGGGAAGCTCATTCCACGCAAGTCCTTGCCCCGTGTAAAAGGTGACAAGCTGGTTCTTGAATGGGCTGATATTGGGACTGAGTGAATCCCGAATTCAGCTGCCCTTGGCCTTCAAGGTGCCAGAGGCAACGGGTACCCGGCCATGCCCGCAAATTGACGTGCGACTGCCTTCACCTTGGCCTCATCGACATCCATTTCTGCCATGAAGGCCAATTGGACTGCCGGTGCAATCTCCGAGAAGAAAGCGAAAGCAGCGGCATTGTGTGTCTGCGCGCTCAAAGGGTCTGCGATTAGCGCTGCGAGCTGCTGAGCGGATCGCTTAGTCCGATAGGGACCGTTCACTGTTGCCAGCACTTGTGCGGCTAGTTTGCTCATCGCAACTCTCACCCAATTAATTCCATAAAGGAAGATGCATCCGGTTGGACCGTCAAGGCAAGGATGGGCTGCGGGGAATGTGATGCCAAAAAGGCATTTATCCCGCGTTTATTGAAAATTGGACATTTGTGGGATAAATCGCAGCGATGGCTGTGATCCAACCATTCTCTGCCGAACAGGAACGCGCGCTCATCAACATGCGCCAGCGCTATGACGCATGGATCGAGGCCGAGCGCGAACTCTATGCGATGCCATACGACTTGAGGCGTAAGAAGGTCGGCGAATACGAGTATCTATATGAGATATTCGATCGCAGCGGGAACGGGAAAAGTCTCGGTGCCTGGGACGACGAAAAGCAATCTCAGCTGG
The DNA here is from genome assembly GCF_900177715.1 of Altererythrobacter xiamenensis. Lineage (GTDB taxonomy): Bacteria > Pseudomonadota > Alphaproteobacteria > Sphingomonadales > Sphingomonadaceae > Erythrobacter > Erythrobacter xiamenensis. Next base: position 554,251 of record NZ_FXWG01000002.1, read on the forward strand.
AGGACTACAAGGCTGCAAAGGCTGCTTTGAAGGAGCGCCGTGACGGAGCGCGGGATGCCCTTGGCGAGAGCAGCCGGATTGCCCGCGCGTTGCGCTTGCCGCTCCTTTCGGCGGACGCAGGCCCTATCCTTCGAGAGGCAGACAGGCGCTCGCTTCTTGGTAGCCACCTGCTTGTCGTCGGCACCAACGCGATGGCAGCCTATGCCATCGAATCTGCTGGCACGTTCCGCGATGTGCCCGATGAAACCGAAGACTTTGATCTCGCCTGGACGGCTGACGAACCGGAAGACGGAACGCAGCTTTGGGACATGCTTAAAGCGGTCGATCCGACGTTCACGATTAATACCGAGCGGGAATTCCAGGCGCGCAACGCGAAGGCCTATGAGGTCGAATTGCTGGTCGCGCCATCGCGGGTTGCGACGCTTGCCGGGAAGGATCGGCCAAGACCAGTTCCGCTACCCGAACAGGAATGGCTCTTGCCGGGTCGACGGGTAAACCAGGTCGTCCCGTGCCGTGATGGTAGCCCGGCGCGCATCGTCGCACCTGACCCCCGCTGGTTCGCACTCCACAAACTGTGGTTGGGCGCTCAGGCAAAGCGGGACCCGCTCAAGCGGCGTAAGGACACGGTGCAGGGAGCTGCGCTGCTCGACGCGGTTGCCGAGGCGATGCCTCATTATTCATTGGGCCACGCGTTTGTGAAAAGCCTGCCTGATGAGCTAGTGCCCCATTGGGAAGAGTGGGCAAAGGCGCGCGGATAGCCCCTGCATTCAGTCACTCGGTTGGGACAAAATGGCTGGTCTTTCCCGCAAATTTGCTGTAAAGAACGGGCATTGAAATCATTAGACTTTTTTGAGGATGGGACCCAAATCCTCTGGTAAAATTGCAATCTGGGGGCACCGACGGGGGCCTCACTTAAGTAACCAAGGTCAAGATTCTCGCAGTTTTGCGACATTCTGAGAGCGGTTCGAGTCCTCTTCTGGGCACCATTTGTTCTTCTCACGTTCTCCCAAATAATCTATAAAACCCGCAGAAATCCTAGGGATTTGGCCCTTGGATCGTTCCGGATCGTCCCGCCTGTTCTCGGGGGTTCCAGACACTTTTGTGGGCCTTTTGAGGCCGTTTCGCAAAGGCCCAGATGAAAAGGCCCCCACATGCCGCTGACAGATACTCGCCTCCGCGCACTCAAGCGCAAAGATAAGCCGTACAAGGTCACCGATGAGCGCGGCCTATATGTTGAGGTCACGCCGACCGGTAGCAAGCTTTGGCGATTCCGATACCGGATCGGCGGTGCGCAAAAGAAGCTCTGCATCGGCAGCTATCCCGAAATCAGCCTCAAGCAAGCGCGAGACGCGGCCTACGAAGCACGACGAGCTGTTGCTTCTGGCGGCGACCCGGCCTTTGAGAAGCGGAAGCGGAAAATCCGCGCGGAGTTTCTTTCTGCGCAGACGTTCGAGGCAGTCGCACGTGAGTATATTGAACAGATGATGGTCCAGAATGGCCGTGCCGATGGCACGATCGTCAAGGCCAACTATTTCCTCGACAAGCTTGCCCCTGCCATCGGGAACCGACCCATCCACGAGATCGAGCCGTTCGAAGTCCTGGCTCCCCTCAAACGGCTGGAAGCCACTGGCAAGCACGAGACCGCGAAGAAATGCCGCTCGTTCGCAGGCCGAGTGTTTCGCTACGGTGTCGCAACGACCCGTTGCAAATCCGATCCGACCAGTATGCTGAAGGGTGCTCTCGTAACGCCGAGAGCCACGCATTATGCAGCAATCCTTGAGCCCACCGAGCTAGGAGGGCTGCTGCGCGCAATCGACGACTTCACTGGCTACATGGTGACGAAGTTAGCTTTGCAGATCGCGCCGCATGTGTTCGTGCGCCCCGGTGAACTTCGGCACGCCGAATGGCATGAGATCGACCTCGTCGATGGGGTCTGGAAGATTCCTGCCGGTAAGATGAAGGCACGCCGAGCGCATGCCGTCCCGCTTTCCAAGCAGGTTAGAGGCTATCTCACTGATCTGGCCGAGATGCTCGGCCGCGAAGGATATGTTTTCCCCTCTGCGCGCAGTGCCAGGCGTCCAATGAGTGAAAACACGCTCAATGCCGCATTCCGTCGCATGGGATACTCGAAGGAAGAAGTCACCGCGCACGGACTCCGGGCGACAGCATCGACATTCCTGAACGAGTCGGGACTTTGGAATCCGGATGCAATCGAGCGTGCCTTGGCACATGGCGACAGCAATGTTGTGCGAGGCATCTACCATCGCGGTAAGCACTGGGACGAGCGCGTGCGCATGGCTCAATGGTGGAGCGACTACCTCGATGAGCTCCGGACAGGAGGAAGGGTCATCCAGGGCAAGTTTGCGAAGGGTTGATCGGGAGAACGAATTTCTTCTCAGCCAGTGCAGGACTGAATGCTCAGGATCAGCCCCGCCACGGACACTGACGCCAGCAAGGCGAACTCAATTCTGATGCCCCAGATTCGAAGCCAATTCCGCATCGTGCCCAGCCTCAGTTCGTAGAGCTTTGGCAGCCAAGCTGATCGAAGCGCTCAGCAACAGTTTTCCACGTTGCTATGCCTGCCTCGTCCCCTTCGTGGGATAGCCGCTGGATTTGCTGCGCGATATATGCAGGTCCCTCTTCGCCATGGTTCTTTTCGACCCAGAGCGCGACCGCCCACAATTCATGATCGCGGCTCAGCACCATGGTTCACGTCTCCCGGTCCAGGTTCGCGCCATGCCTTCGCTAACCAGCTGATCGCCAAGCGAGCGGCCGCCGCGCGTTACAACCCGCAGCTTGCGGCCGTACTGATCCTCGTCTCTGCTACCGATGGTCCTCAGTTCAAAGGGCCCGCCATTCAGCAATTCGACAAGGCGGTGCGTCGCGCGCATGCCGAGCTGGTATTCATAGTCGCAACGAGGCTCGCTGATCTCGGGAGTGTCGATGTCGGCAATCCGGATCTTCACGCCATCAAGCCAGAAAGTATCTCCATCCACGACGCATGTGCGCCGGATGGATCCGCAGATGTCGAATTGTGGGGAGCTTGCTTGCTGCAATAAAGCCTGAGGCTGCTGATCGTCGTTAGCAAGGCTGGCATCATCGACTGGCCAGTTGAGTGCCAGCATCCCTCCAGCAAATACGATCGCGAATGCTCCCAAACCCAACGCGATCTCCTTTCTCAGCTTCCGGCGCTTCTGTGCCTTCAACGCCTTGCGAAAGTCGAACGGCTCACCTGGGGTCTCATTCACTGGCGTTGTCCGTCTTCATTCCGGCACATGATTTCAGACAATAGCCGGAAATCAGGTAGTTTCGTCAATTGTACGTACCAATTGCTTGCCAACGTCCCAACACAGACCGGACATATTGCGGCGTTTCACCATTGTTGGGAATGCCGCGTGATCGGGAGACGGCACCGGGGCCAGCATTGTAAGCAGCCAAGGCCAGGTGGACTGCGTCGAACCGGTCCAACATATCGCGAAGGTACCTGGCGCCACCGTCGATCGATGCAAGAGGGTCATGACGGTTCCGGACGCCCAGTTCTCTCGCCGTGGCCGGCATAAGCTGAGCCAGCCCGGCAGCACCGGCTGGACTAACAGCCATCGGATTGAAGCGGGACTCAGCCCAGATAAGAGCACGAAGCAGGTTGGTCGGTAGCCCGTAACGGCGTTCAGCCTCGGCTATCGCCGCCATATACAAGCCTTCCCGGTAGGATACGTTTGCTGGCTCGGCCTGGTAGATTGCAGGAAGATATTCCCTTGCCGGCTGCTGTTCCGTCTTCGGCGGAACGATCGCGTGCTCGAACAAGGTGAAATCCTGGGCGCGTACTTGCTGTGAGGAGGTCGCGATCATCCCCAGACAGGAGACCGCTAGCGCGGTCAGACAATTGAGGCAGTTCATCTCGACTTGTGCTCCATTGATTCGAATTTAAAGAGAACATAAAAAGAACATGTACCTGTAGGAAATCGGGAACTGGAAATTGGGGCCGTCGACCAAGCAAAAAGCGACATCGGAAGGTGCGATGGACGGGATTCGCGCGGGCTGATCGCGCAGCAGCGCTGACTGTGCCAGCTTCTGAGCGAAGAGAGCCGCGATACGCGCGAACGCGGCCGAAATTCGCGCGAATCATGGAAGGAAGCCGATTCGTTCCTTCCTCTATGTTCTCTTATTGTTCTTTTCGTTTTCCTACAGTCTTCCTTTGAGGTTAGCCGGGGAGTCGATAACTTCTAGAGATAAGGATTCGTCGATGACCAACATGGCTCTCTTTGCCGAACAACAGGTTCGCGCCGACCTCGCCCGGCTGCTCTTGGCGGCCGTCGAAGCCAGCGGTCGTGCCCGCTGCGACATCGCGCGCGATGCGCAGATCCATAAGGATGCCCTGCGCCGCGTCCTTGCCGGCGAACGCTCGGCCAGCCTCGGTGAAGCCTTGCGTATTCTTGCCGCGAGCGGCGTCGCGCCGCACGCACACCTGCTTTTGTTCCTCGTCAGCAGCGGCGATCACGCGATCGAATGGCTGCAATCGGACCTCGCGCAATTCTTCGAGGACTTTTCCGGCGAACTGCCTTCGGCGCTCGAGCGTGTCCTCGGCAACCAGGTTCACGATGTGAAGCCGCGCTGGGCCAAGGGTACGGCACATCGTGTCGCCCGCCTGCTCTCCGACCATATCGATGAGCTCGAACGCAAGGACGCCTTGCTTGGCGACATCTTTACCGGGTCCGAGGGAGACCATCGTGGGTGAGGAGGTAGACAAAGGAGCGACCGAGACCCGCCGGGTGACGCGGCTCATTCGCCTGCCGGAAGTGCAACACCGTGTCGGCCTAGGCCGTTCGACGATCTATCGCTGGATGAGCGAGGGTAAGTTTCTGAAACCGGTGCAGCTGGGGGGGTACTCGGTCGCTTGGGCCGAAGACGAGGTCGAAGAGTGGATATCAGGCAGGCTCGGTGAGCCTCAACAGGCCTGAATTCAATCGAAGGTAAGCTCTTGCCTCGCCTTGATGAGGCAGCGACCGTTGTAGGAGACGAAGGGGTCATAGAACGGGTAATCCTTCACACCCTCGGTCTCCTGTTGCTCAACCCCTTCCCAAAATTCATCTTCGTCGTCTACGCCTACATCGTCGATGTGCGATTCCACCTCTGTATTGATGCTACCGACCCTGCGGATCGAGTTTGGAAGGTGCACAACCGAGTCGAGATAGAGCCTTATGCTTTCGACCGTTTCGACGCCTTCCGGAAGTTCGACGTATCCGTCGTAGGAGGCATCCAAGGTTCCGACCGTTCGTAAGCTGGCGGGCAATTTCACGACAGGATGATCGGCGACATCGATTTCGCCGATCTCTGTAACTCCATCCGAAATCTCGATCCCGGCGTTGCATTCCAGATGAAGTCTCCCGATCTTCCTGAGCCCGGTCGGATAGGCAGCGATGGTCGGCCACTGCATGTAATACTCCTGAACGAATTCAGCTTCGCAAATTGATTGCGGGTCAATCCCTCGTTGTAACATCGGGTGACTGGCGAGACACGGTTGGACTTGTACTATAGCTTCTCGCGCAGAGCTTCGTAAGGCGTTTTGCCGTTGAAGGCGCCATGCGTTCTGTGGAAGTTGTAGAAGCGCTCCCATTCGTCGAGGCGTTCTTCGAGATCGACATCACCCTTGTAGGTGAGCAGCTGATAAAACTCCTGACTGTCTGAGCGATGCGATCTTTCGACCTTGCCATTCAGCTGAGGCGAGCTTGGTTTGATATAGGCGTGGCGGATCCCGAGGTCCTCGACATGCCAATGGAACTTCGCCTGGAACTCATGCGCATTGTCGGTGCGTATTTCCCGGATGCGGAAGGGGAACTTGTCGATGATATCATTGACGAAGGCGATTGCATTGGCCTGGGTGTGCCGCTTGTAGACTTTGAGGGCGCGCACGCGGGTTGCGTCGTCGATAGCGGTATACTGGAAGCGGCGCACCTTCTTGCCGCCTTTTCCGATTAGCGTCAGGAACTTGACATCCATCTGGATGTGGTGGCCCGGCACCTGCTTGTTGTAGCGCTTGGTATGGATTTTGCGGACACGCGTGCCGCGTGGCAGCCGGTTCAGACCATGGCGCCTGAGGATGCGATAGACGGTTGCATCGGACATGCTGACGCCATGGTAGCGCGCCATGTACCACATGATCCGCTCGGGCCCGAGGTGGTACTTCCGTCGCAGATGGAGAACCTTCTCCTCGACCTCTAGCGGTGTCTGGTGGGGCGATGATTTTTGGAATGGGTTTGGCATTGGCCAGCCCAGCTTCCCCCTTGCGCTTATAGGCGCGCCTCCATCTGTAGAAGCTGGCCCGGCCAATGCCAAAGTAGCGGCAGGTCTTCGCCACCTGGCCGGTACGCTCGGCGTGCCGGAGCACTCGCAGCTTACGCTGGATCTCGCGCTGTTCTTCTTTCGTCATTCGAAACACCTCCTGCCCGATCAGGGCAATCATAAAGGTGTCTCGCGAGTCCCAGCATGGCTACAAAGCGTTCAAGAAAAGGCCGGTCAAAACGCTGCGTTGTGCGCGGGACTGTCGCGCGGCTCTCAGGTTCGCTTCGCTGGTAAGGAACTCTCTGCGCGCGGCGGAGGAGGGCGCCAAACAGATCGGTTTCCCAGCTGACATTCACCGACAGACCGCCGTTCTCGGTGCCGGCCGCCGCGAAAGCGGGCGGCAGATTTCGAGCGAGTTCGGGCGATTCGAGATCAGGCGAAATACCTGCGGCTATCACAGCGCAGCACATTGAAATCGCGGAGCGATGCAGTTTCAGGCGCGCTCCGGACGAACTGGGGCTCCGGCGGAGTGAAGGCCAGACATGCCGACAGCCGCTATCCGGTGGCTGTTGCAATGGAAGCTAAAGGTTCTGAAATTACTCGCCCTGTCGTCGATCGAATAGTTATCTACCTTTGTGTACCACATAAGCAGTGGCAAGGAACTCAGCGATACGGCCTTGCTTTCAGGCACCATCGGCCGCGGGCTCGCCAGTCGTGGCCTGCGAAGCCCGTTCCTCATCGCCTCCAAAGAACCAGGTATATAGAACCGGGACGACGCCCAGCGTAAGAATGGTTCCCACTAGAAGTCCGAAGGCGATCGCGCTGGCCATGCCATAGAACAGTACGTCTTGCGCGATAATGAGCGGAAGCAAACCCAGTACAGTGGTTATGTTGGTCATCAGGATCGGGCGAAAGCGTCTTAGCGACGCTGAGATGACGGCATCGGTCACGTCGTCTTTCTCCTTCCTTTCGATATCGCACCTGTCGACCAGTACGATGGCATTGTTGATGATGATGCCCACCAGCGCGAACAGTCCGAGAATGACCATGAAGCCGAAATCCGCGCGCATGACGTGCAAGCCGATCGCCGCGCCGATGACCGAGAGTGGCAGGGTCAGCAAAATGATGCCGGCGCGCCGAAATCCCCGGAACAGCGCGACCAGCATGATAACTATCAAACCGATCATGGCCGGTACGCTGGCGAACAGGGCACCGGTGCCCTCCGCGCTCTGTGCGATAATTCCGTCCCATTCGATGAAATGACCGGGCGGCAGGCTGGCTTCGAGTTCGTCGAGCTGTTCCTGTATTCGCGGCACCAGATCCTGCGGCGTCACCTCGGTCGGTCTGGCTTCCACGGTTAGGGTTTCGATCAGATCCTCTGTCTGTATCCGCCCGAGCTGGGGGCGCAGCGTGACGGTGGCAATTTCACCGAGTTGAACCGGCTCGTCGCTGCCGGTCAGCGTAACCGCCTCTATCCGCCCGGGGTCGGAGCGTTCGCCTTCCGGAGCGCGTAAGATGATGGGAACCAGATCGTCCCCGTCGCGAAACTCGCCGGCAGGTTGCCCTGCGAAGTAGGCCGAAAGGGCCTGCGAAACGTCCAGCGAGGAGACACCCGCAGCGCGCGCCGCTGCCTGGTCGACCGAAACCCGGTATTGAAGCGACGGGTTTTCCCAATCGGAAGTAACATCGATCGTGCCTTCGACATCTCGCAGGAGGGCAGCGAGCCTGTCTCCCGTTTCCAGGAGTACATCCCGGTCAGGCCCGCGCACCTGTACCTGCGTGATGTTGGGATCGCTCGGCCCGAGAAACATTCCCGCTATTCGCAGGCGAATACCGGGAAACTGGGCTGCCAGATCGTTGCGAAGCGCGAGGACGCCTTTATCGCGGGCTTCGGCATCAGCAGCGTTGATGACCAGGAAGCCGCGGTTCGGTGCGGGATCGACGGGAGCGAGAGACAGCACGAAGCGCGGGCCACCGAACCCCGAATAGGCGGCGACATTATCGAAATCGGGATAGCGTTCGTCATCTTCGATATATTGCGCGATCTGCTGTATCTGATCGTCCGTCGCGGCGCTCGAAGTGCCGACCGGCATATCGGCGTAGACGAGGATCTGCGCCCGGTCGGAGGCAGGAAAGAACTGCTGCGGCACGAATTGCAACGAATAGCCCGCGAGGACGAAGGCAGCGGCCATCGCGCCCATGAACAGCTTGCGATGATCGAGCGCCCAGCGCAGACGATCTTCGTATTTGCCATTGGCCCATTCGAACGCCTGATCCACCTTGCGGCGGATATTCCCTTGCGTCTCCTTATCGGTCGGCTGCGCGAACCAGTAGCACAGCGTGGGCGTGACCATCATCGCGATCAGCCATGACGAAGACAGAGAAATCAAGATGACGAGCGAGATGCTGCGGGTATATTCTCCCGAACCTTCCTCTGCCAGCATCAGCGGCAGAAAGACGAGAATCGTTGTGATCGTCGATGCCAGGAGCGGGAGGGCAAGCTCCTTGCCAGTTTCGCCGATCGCATCGCGTCGGTCCACGCCCTGCGCCAGCCGGGTCTTAAAGTCCTCGGCGATGACGATGCCGTTATCGACCAGCAGTCCCAGCGAGATCACGATCGTCGCCAGGCTCATGCGTTCCAGCTTGATCCCGAACACGCCCATCACCCCCAGCGTCACCAGAATCACGACCGGCACGATGGAGCCCACGATCAGACCGGTTCTGACGCCTAGGAACAGGATGACGACGCCCAGTACCAGCGCCAGGGTCTGCAGGACATTGAAGCTGACGCCATAAACGGCGTTCTCGACCTGATCGGCCTGCCAGGTCATCACGTTAAGTTCGACGCCCGCGGGCATCGCCTGGCGCAACTCGTCGATCGCAGGGCGCGCGCGTCCGGCGTAGTTTATGACGCTTTCTTCATCGAGCATGGAGATCGCGAACACGATGGCCCGTTCGCCGTTGAAATAGGCGGTCTGAGCAGGCGGTTCGAGAAAACCGCGCCGGATTTCGGCATAATCGCCCAGCCGTATCGGGCCGATCTCAGGGCCGAGTTCCAAATAGAGATCGGCGATCTCCTCCACGCTGTCGAACGATCCGGAAGGCTGGATCGCAATGCGGCGGGTCTCGGTTTCGATCGTTCCGCCGGGCGCAACGGTGTTCTGGGATCGCAGGGCCTGCGCCACCGCAGAAAGCGGCGCACCCAATCGTGCCAGCGTTGCATTGTCCATCTCGACATAAATGCGCTCATCCGGGCGGCCCAGAACGTCGACCTCCCGCGTGCCCTCGATCATGTAGAGCCGGGTACGGATATGTTCGGCGAGGTCGCCCAACTCGACCATGTCGAAACTGTCGGATTGCAGCGCCATGGTGATCACGGCGACGTCGCCGAATTCGTCGTTGATGAAGGGCATGCGCGCCCCTTCGGGCAAAAGGGGCGTCGTTTCCTCGACCTTGTCCGCCAATTCATCCCAGACCTGGTCGAGGTCGCTCGCCGAAAATTCAGCCTCGGCGTGAATGATCGACTGACCTTCCATTGAGGTCGCACGCACCTCCTTTATCTCGGGGATGGTCCTGATCGCTTCGGCAAGCGGAGTGGTAATCAGCTGTTCGACCCGGCTCGGCGAGAGACCCGGGTGGCTGGTGGAGACCACCGCCTCGCGGATGGTGATCTGGGGATCCTCCCGCGCGGGCAAGGTGAAATAGCTGACTGCACCGTAGACCATCGCCAGCGCGATGGTAAGCAGTACCGCGGGGCGGAAGCGGAACCCGATTTCGGAAAGCGTGGTCATCGCGCGTAGCGTCGTGGGCCGACGCCGAGGCGGCTCACCTCTTGCCCTTCGGACAGGAAGGCTGCTCCTTTCGATACGATCATGTCGCCGCGCGAGAGGCCCGACAGGACCACCACCTCGTTTCCACTGGCCTTGCCGAACCGGACGGGAGCCTTTTCCAACCGTTGCGTGCGCGGCAATATGCGCCACACGTAACCGCTATCGTCATCTTCCGGTATGATCGCCGTCAGCGGCACCAGGATTCGGGCGGTATCCCGCCCGTTCTCCGATTGCGCCGGGCGATCGGGCAGGCGGACCTCGACGACCTGACCCGCTTCCAGTTCGGGGCTGGCCGCTGCCAGAGCGGCGACGATTTCGAACGCTCCGGGCCCGCTTGCCCTACTGCCGATATCGGTAATGCGGGCAGAGCTTGTGATGCCATCGCCCGATGAGGGCGCAACGGTGACGTTCTGCCCCACCGACAGCCGGTCGCGCTGGCGTTGCGGGACCGAGAAGCTGACCTCCAACTGGCTGCCGTCCAGTTCGTAAACCGGTTGCCCCGGGGAAAGCTGGGTGCCCGGCTCGACCAGACGGCGGGCGATCTGACCGGAATAGGGCGCACGCATCCGCGTATCCGAGAGCGCTTCGCGCGCCACGCCCAGCTGCGCCTCGTTTGCATCGGCAATCGCACCGAGGCTGCCGAGCTGGGCTCGCGCATCCTCGAGCCGGGCCTGCGATGCCGCGCCTTCGGAGTACAGATATTCCTGACGTTGCTCGTCCTGCCGCGCCTGATCGAGGCGCGCGCGGCTTTCCGCGAGATTGGCCTGCGCTCTTGCCACTTCGAGCCGGTAGCTTGCCGGGTCGAGCGTCGCGATCACATTGCCGCGCGCCACCCGGTCGCCAAGGTCGGCCGACATGCTGGCGATCGTGCCGCCGACTTCGAAGCTCAGGACCGTCCGGTTCCTTGCCTGCACCCGGCCCGGAACTTTCGTCGCGATGTCGGTGTTGGAGCCGGTGCCGATCTCGATCCACGCGACGGGCTTGGGGGGCGGGGGTTCATCCTGGCTGCCGCAAGCGACCAGCATCAGTGAGATGGCGACGAGAATGGTCGATCTTCGAAGAGATAAGAGAGGCATCACGGCTTTCTGTTCAGTCGGAAATAGGCAGGATCGTGGACGGCAGGGCCGCCGCCGAAGGAGGTGCCGGGGCGGGAACGGGAATAGCGACATAAGGCGGAACGGCTTGCCAGCCGCCGCCGAGCGCGGCGTAAAGCTGCGCTAGTGCGAGCGTCGAATTGCGGTAGGAAATCGCGCCGTTGCGCAGCGCATCGCTATATGTCCGTTCGGCATCCTGCAATTCGAACCGGTCGATATCGCCGACTTCGAAACGGATCCGTGCGAGACGAAGATTTTCCTGCGCGAGTTCTATCGTGCGCAACGCGAGCGGACGCCCCTCACGTGCGAGGTCGTATTGCGCGATCGCGATTTCCGCCTCCTCGATCGCGGTGATCGTGCCTTCGACATAGGCCAGGGCGGCGGTGCGCGCTTCGGCTTGCGCCAAACGAATGTCGGCGCGCGCCCTCCCGCCATCGAAAACGCGCCAGGACAGGAACGGCACAATGGTAAAGCGCGTACTGTCGCCGGACAGGATCGTCCCGGGATCGATGGAGGTAAAGCCCCCAGATGCATCCAGGCCCAGTTGCGGGAACAGTTCCCCGCGTGCGACACCGATCCCGAATGTTTCCGCCGCGAGTTCGCGTTCGAGCCGGGCGACATCGGGGCGGCGCCTGAGCAAATCCGCCCGGGTTCCCACCGGAATGTCCGGCAGCTCCAGCAGCGGCGGCACCCTATCGGCCAGGGCGATCTCGGTTTCCGGCAGGCGTCCGGTCAGGACGCCCAGCGCAAGCGCATTGGCCTGAATTTCCGCTTCAACACCTGGCAGCTGCTCCACCAGACGCGCGAGTTCCGCTTCCACAAGGACCAGCTGCGCGCGTGAAATGGCGCCCGCTTCCAAACGGGTTTCCGCAAGATCGAGCTGCGTGCGTTGCGCCTCGATCCCGAGCAGCAGTGCCCGCTTCTCCTGCTGGAAGCCGGCCATGGTGAAATAGGTGGCCGCCGTTTCCGATGCGATCGCCAGGCGCGCGCCGTTGGCGGCTGCGATCAGCGCTTCCACCCGGGCATCGGCCGCATCGATCCGTCGCCGTGTCTGGCCCCATAGATCGACTTGCCAGTTGAATGCCGCGCCCAGAGCATATTGCTCGTATTGACGCTCGAAGCCGGGGAACTGAGCTTGGCCAAGCTGGGTGTTGAGGCTTTGCTGGAGCACGGTGGTCGAGCTTTCCGCACTGACCGAGGGATAGCGGGCAGCGCGGGCGCGAAGGCGGCGGGCATTGGCTTCCTCTATGCGCGACAACCCCTGGCGTATCGTCAGATTGTCCTGCAACGCCGCCTCGATCAGCCTAGCGAGTTCCGGGTCGCCAATTTCCCGCCACCATGCGACGAACTCCTCCTCCGCCACCGCTACGTTGGCGCGGTCGATCCAATTGGTTTGCGCGGCAGGCGGGGGCTGGCGTTCATAATCGCCCCCCACGGCCATGCATCCCGATAACAGCATGCCGGCGAAAAAGATCGGCGGGTATCCGAACACGAAGCGTGTCCGGCAGGATCTGTCGCTGGTCAATTTGCCTGAACCCATCTGGAATGAACTGAGCGGTTCATTCGCCTGAACTATCTAGATAAGCTTTTCAACCTTCATTACGAATTCAGGCGTATCATCTCGCCCCGGGGGTTATAGCAAGGCGGCGGGCAAGGAGTGTCGGAACCTTTCCGAAAAGCGCGATTTAATGAACAACTGCGAGGCCACGAAAATGACTGCGCCCCATCCCAGTATTCACGCAAAGATTCTTGCTGCCGCGGTCGAACAGTTCGCCGCCGATGGGTTCGAGGGCGCCAATATGGACGCGATCGCACGTCGGGCCGGTGTGGCCAAACCCACGATCTACAATCATTTCAAAGATAAGTCCGCGCTATACCTGGCCTCAATCGAGTACATGCTGGGCCGCAACCGTGCTACCATCGCCAGCCCTTCGTTCGCCAGCCTCCCTGCCGGGAAAGGTATTCTGAAGGTGGCGCTCGAACTTACCTGGCTGTTCGGCCGCGATGACGACATGCTCATGTTCTGCAAGATGTGCATCGCCGGGAACGAACGGTTCCAGACCGCAGCCGACGTGTTCCTTCGCAACGGTCCATGGCGCGGTACGGACGAGATCGCGTCCCTGCTTCGTGTCTGGCACGAACGTGGTGAACTGCGGATCGACCGCCCGAGCTTCGCGGCGCGACAATTAAGCGAATTGTGCAAGACCGATATTTTCGATGCACGGTTGTTCGGCGGACCAGCAATGGCAACCGAGGAAGAGTGTCGCTTTACGGCCTCCGAGGCAGCCAGGACGTTCCTTGCACGGTATGCGCGCCACGAACGACGAATGCTCTAGTTTTCAACGGAATAGGGGTTCTTAGCGGGCATCGATCTTGGCTAGTTCCCCGGAAGTAAAGATGCTTTCTTGAGTCCCGAAAAAGCTATCTCGGCGGCTTTCCAACTGCTTAAAAAGCGATGAGAAAAGCTGACCCTGTCTGATTTCGCGGCCAGCAGCTAAGCCCTCATAAAATTGAGATTGCATTGGTCCAATGGCTGATTTGGGGCCGAGTGCGGAAGGCCTGCTTTAAGGCGATTCCCCTCTCTATAGGACTTCGCAATGTACTCCCTCATCGTACTAAGGTGATCCCCTTCGATCCCAAGCCGAGGGCCTCCCGTTCAGGGCTCCCTCCATCCCAACCCAAGCGACTTCTGGATCGCGATCCAGCCATTTGTCATGGCGGCGATCGCCCGATCGAGATTTGCTCTGGCCTGTTCGCGCTGGCGGATCGAAGTGTTGAGTTCGCCTTGCGAGATTACCCCCGCGGCGCGGCGTTGCTCGTTAAGCTCCGCAGCCGTGTCGGCCTGCCGACTGATCTGCGCCAGCGCGGCTACGTTGGCTCTTTGTTGCCCGAACCGAGCAAGCGATTGTTCGGCGTCGCGTAGTGCGCCCAGGACCACTTCAAGATAGCGCGCTTCGGCCTCGTCGCGCGCACTCTCGGCCTGATCGATCGATGCTGCCGTGCGGCCGAAATCAAGCAGGTTCCACTGCAGCCGCGGCAAAGCGATTGCCGATAAGTTGCCCGGGTCCAGGATGTCGTCAGGCTCCGATCCGCCCAAACCGAGAATCCCCATGAAGGAAATCTTGGGGAAGCGAGCAGCCTCTGCCACGCCAATGCGCGCATTCGCCGCGGCCAGCATGCGTTCGGCGGCTCGAACATCCGGCCGCCGCGCTATTAGCGCTGCGGGATCGCCCACCGCGACCCGTTCGGGGGGAAGCGGAATTTCGGCCTGAGCCGCCAGGAGCCCGTCGAGTGCGCCGGGCGCTTCGCCCGTCAGCACCGCGAGTGTGTCCTTGAACACATCGATGTCCGCTTGAGCTTCGGCGATCTGCGACTTGAGCAGTTCGAGCTCGGCGTTCGCGTCACCGACCGGAAACAGTGCGAGAGCGCCCTGTGTATAGCGCTGATAGGTCAGTTCGAGAATTTGCTGCTGCAAGTCGCGCTCTCGCTGGACAAGCTCGAGTCGCCCCTGCGCTTCTCGCAGGCTCACATACGCCCGCGCGACCTCGGCGGCGAGCTGGACTTTCGCATCCTCGGCGTTCGCCACCGAGGCCGCAGCCTGAGCGTTAATGGCCTCGACACGCCGTGCCTGCCCCCCAGCGAAATCGATCTCCCAGTTTGCATTGAGCCCGACGTTGTAGACGCTGAGGCTGTCCTGCTCTTCGGTGTCTGCAGGAGCGCCGGGCGATCCCGGGGGCGGGCCGCTGCCGATATCTAGCCCTGGGATATTCGCCTGGACCGCAGTCGCCTGCGCAGCCACGGCGGGTAGCCGGTTGGCGCGCTCCTGGCGGACAGAAGCCCTTGCCTGTTCGATGCGAGCGCGCGCCGCGGCCACGCCCGGATTGCCGACCAGCGCGCGCGCCTCCAGCTCATTGAGAACCGGATCGCCGAGCAGCGTCCACCAGTCGCCGGCAATCGGCGCTAACGGATCGATTTCGGGGCCGGCGCGTACGAACGCATTGCCTGCGGCGGTCGCAAGTTGCGGGGGGCCGGCATAGTCGGGACCGGACATGCAACCCGCGAGGAGCGCCATGGGAGCGAGGAGGGTTAGGGTCTTGCGCATAGAGTTCTCAGTGCATCGAAAGGGATACGTTCTTCGGGAGAGGCTTGAGGAACAGTACTAGCGGCACCGTGACCAGGGTAATCGCGCCCATGGCGAAAAAGACATCGTTGTAGGTCATCACGAACGCATCGCGCTGAATGATGCCGGAAAGCATCTCCAGCGCGGCCTGTGGGCTGCCCAGCGACGCCGTCATGCCGTCCAGGTATTCCTGTAGCCGGGGGCTGTTAGCGTTGAGGGTTTCTTCCATGCGCCGACTATGATGCCACAGGCGCTGATCCTGGAACGAGGCAAGCCCCGCGAGCGCAAACGAGCCCCCGAGGTTTCGCGCCGCGTTGAAGATGCCCGAAGCATCGCCGGCATCCTCCTTGGCAACCGAAGCTACCGTCGCCTGGTTGAGGAACATCATCGTGAGGATCATGCCGATGCCGCGCAGGAGCTGGCTTTCGGTGAACACTCCACCTCCCGATTCCGCTGTCAGATTTATGCTAACGAAACAGCTTAGCGCCATGATGAACATGCCCGCGCCCACAGCAATCCGGATGTGAATCCTTCGTATCATGAAGGGCAGCACAGGCATCAGCAGGAAGGCCGGAACACCCATCCAGAAGATTACGAACCCAGTCTGCAAGGCGTTGTAGTCGGAGATTATCGCAAGAAATTGCGGGATCACGTAGGTCGAGCCATACATGACCATGCCAAGCGCCAGTGCCATCACCACGACGCTGGCAAACTGCCTGCTGAGCATCAAGCGCAATTTGAGCACCGGTTTGCGCGCGTAAAGCTGCCCGTAGGTCAGAAGTGCAAATCCCACGACCGTCATCAGTGTGAGCTGGACGATCAGCGTGGAATCGAACCACTCCTCACGGTGGCCTTCTTCAAGCACGATGGTCAGCCCACCCAGCCCAAGGATCATACCAGCTATTCCCGCCCAATCAGCCTCGCGCAGGTAAACCCAGTCGGGCTTTTCATGGGGTAGCCCGATGAAGAGCAAACCAAGGAGCAACGCGCAGACGGGCACGTTGACGAAGAAGGCGTAGTGCCAGCTCAGGTTCTCGGTAAGCCAGCCCCCCACCAACGGGCCCATTACCGGCCCAAGAACCACGGTCATGCCGAAGAGCGCCATGCCGATCGGCTGTTGCGATGGAGGCAATCGCTTTGCGACGATGGTCATGGCGGTTGGAATAAGCGCGCCGCCCATGAACCCTTGACCGGTGCGACCGATGATCATCGTCGTCAGATCGGTGGCAATGCCGCACAACACCGAAAAGGCCGTGAAAGCAGAAACCGCGACGATGAGCAGCGTGCGAAGGCCGAGCAGTCTTTCCAGCCACGCGCTCAGAGGGATGATGATGATCTCGGCAACAAGGAAGGCTGTCGCGATCCAGGTGCCCTCGGTTCCGGTGGCGCCGATTTCCCCCTGGATCGTCGGCAGCGCCGAATTGACGATCGAGATGTCAAGCGTTGCCAGCATCGCCCCCAGCGCGCCGGCGGCTACGGCGATCCAGGCCGTAGCATCGGCCTTTTCGACCGGCGGCGAAACCCCTGCAGCGGCGCCTGCCATCGGTCAAGCTCCCGCCGCGTTGCGGATCGAATCGAGTTCGTCTCTGGCGGCGCGCGTATCGACACTCGCGACAACAGACATGCCCGGCACCAGTAGACGCAGAATCTCGGGCGAAGCCTGAATGGATATGCGCACCGGGACGCGCTGAACGATCTTGGTGAAATTACCCGTCGCGTTCTGTGGCGGAAGGATTGAGAATTCCGCACCGGTACCCGGCGCGATGCTCTCCACTCTTCCTAATAGCTCGAGGTCCGGCAGCGCGTCGATTTCCAAGGTGACGGGTTGCCCCGGGCGGACAAGTCCGAGCTGCGTTTCCTTGAAATTTGCTGTCACGTAGAGGCGGTCGGTCGGTACGACGCTCATAAGGCGTTGGCCAGGCTGGACAAATTGTCCAGGTCGGACCGTGAGGTCACCCACCCGCCCGGAAATACTGGCCTGGAGCGTGGTCGATGACAGGTTCAGACGGGCGGCCTCGAGTTGCGCACGAGCGGCGTTGGCTTGCGAATTGGCCTGGTCTATCTGCTCGCTAAGCGTGTTCTGTCGGCGCTGTGCCGCCGTGAGCGCGGCGCGCGCTGCCGCGACTTGAGCCTGCGCTTCTCTGGCCTGGGCCTCCAGCTGATCGAGCCTCTCGCGCGGCTCCGCTCCCGAAGCGGCAAGGGGGCGGTACCGGACAACCTGCTCAGCAGCGAGACCAGCCTGTGCAGATGCCGCTGCGAGTTGTGCACGGGCCTGGGCAATTGCCGCGTCCTGCTCTTGTTGCTGGGCGCGTACCGTATCTGCTCCGGCGAGCGACGCGGCGATCTGGGCTTCGACCTGGTTCGTTTGGGCACGATAATCTCGCACGTCCAGCTGGACAAGTGCATCGCCCGACGCGACCGTTTGATTCTCCGTCACTAATACGCGCTCGACGTAGCCCGCAATTTTGGGGGAGATGATGACGCTGTCGGCGGCAATGTAAGCGTTGTCGGTGGACTGCTGGAATCTGCCGTACGTCTGATGATTGTAATACCAGTAGCTCCCGGCGAGCAGGACCAGAATGCCGGCGATCAGCAGACCCAGCCGGACCCGCGGACTGGACAACCCCGTCGGACGTGCGCCTTCATCGCTAGCCCCTGCTGTCTCGTCCGCCATGATTATTTCGCTCCTCGCCATCGTTTGAGCCGTTGCGCGAGCGATATAGCGGCCAAAACAAAATGCGAAAGTCCTTTACTACTTTTCTCCGATCGTTAGGAATGTCTCATGACGGAAGATGAGGGCACTCTCGCACTCGACAATGTCATCACCGACGACAATCGAATGATCTTCATGATGGACGAGATCAGCCGCGCCGCGTGCAAGCCATTCGATGACCGAGCACAGCCGCTGGCCTCAATCGTACGCAGTGGCGTGTGTTGGCGCAGCTCAGAGCTCCTGCCCTGAACCAGACGGACATCGCCAGGCGACTTGAAATCACATCCTCCAGCAGCGGCCTGGAAGACATGACGCCTTCGCGCATGAATGACCGGACGCGGCTTGCGCAAGTCATAGCAATATACGGTCGTCACGGGCTGGGCGGCATCGCGTCCGTGTTGGGACTAGGCCGATCTCAAATCTAGAAACATCCGATACGCCCGGAGGCCCCGGTCGAGGCGATTGCGCCAGGAGACGAGCCTCGGTCATGTTCTATAGCGGACACCCCAATGGAGCATGCGGAACGCGAACTTTCCATGCATCGGCACCTCTGCCGGACGAACAAACCGCTGTCGGCGTGCTAGATGGAAACTAGCGCAAACTTCTCCGTAGTGGGGTGGATCGGTGGCATTCTGATGCTTACGACCATCGCTTTCGCTGTGTGTTTCATCGATCCCAAACCAAATCAGGGAACATATCTCGTCAGGTTTGATCGCTCAGTGGAAGGCCTTCAGCCGGGATCGACCGTAACACTATCGGGAGTTCCTGTGGGTCGGGTAACATCGGTCCGCCTGGCGGAAAATGGACCGGAAAACGTGCTCGTTGTTCTGACTCTCGATCCTTTTGCGGCGAAAGTCCTTGGCCTTGAAGCGACAATCAGCACCAATCTGATTACCGGCGAGGCTGCGCTGGTGCTCGAGGGCCGACGGGGTCGTCAGGGCATTTACACCGACAAGTCAGGAAAAAAGATCATTCCCGCCGCGGACGAAACCGGACTATTCGGGAGGGATGCGACCGCCACTGTAGAGACCGTGGCAAATAGCATTCGCGCTCTGAACGAAGGACTGGAGCCAGAAAAGCAACGGGTGATCACCTCCGATCTTGTCCGGCTTCGAGTCACGACGACCGCACTCGCATCGGACGCCGAAGGTTGGGACGAACAATTGGCCTCAACAAAAGGAAGATTGTTAGACTTAAGGCAAAGGGTTGGTGGATGGGGAAATAATCTTCGAGATGCAGATCGGCGGATCTCAGGCGGGAGCGCTTCGGCTATCGCGCAAAGACGCCTTCGCCAATTCAGGGAGGGGGTGCAGAACGCTGAAAACAAACTTTCCCAGATAAGGAGTGGCATTCCGGCGGTCGAAGATTCTCTGGTTGAAGGTGAAACGGACCTTCGCGAGCTTAGTCGCGAACTTGCTCCTCTCAGTTAAAAAACGAAAATATTCAGGTTGAGGGAATTACATCAAATCCTCCCCTCCCAGACTATCGGGCTAAAAGAAGAGAAGCTGGAGCGAACATCGATGATTTAAAATAAACCGAACGGATGACTGCTTCCGGGCAGAGCGCGCAGCCCGTAGAATAGCGGAGATTGGAGCGCAAAGCGGATAACGACCTACTCCGCGGTCAAGTTCGAAATTGAAATTCCGAGTCCTAAAAAAGGCATCGAACCAATACATTAGAGGGATTTTGCGGGCCTTTTGCGGGCTTTTCAGCTTGACCGAAATATCTAAACATCAGAAATTAAACGGAAAAGGAGTTCGAATGTGATGCCTCTTCTGGCACCATTTGAACATTCATTACAGCTCGCGATCAAGCGGAAATTTTCGAAAAAGAATCGCGAAGTTTTTGAGGGATCGGGCCGCGGCTCTTACTTGCCCGCACCGACACCATCGCGCGACGCATGAGCCAAGACTTCACGTAGTTCTGGGTGTGCACGGCTTGATCCCCGCAATGACGGGCCCATAAGGCTATGCTGTTTGTTCGTTTGCCACAAACTGCAGCTCCTCGAGCTGTTCGACCGTGTCGACATCGCTGGCCATCAATGCCTCTCGTGGGGCAAGAGCGACAGCACCCTTCCACTTTAGGGCACTTGCCCCCCTATCGCCGTCAAGCCTGCGCAGCTTGCTGAAAGCCGATTGCGGAAATGCGGCTGGGCATCCCATGCCTTCAGTGCCGTATTCGGTGAAAGCAATGCATTCAGAGTCGATGAGCGCCTGCAAATGCTCGGCCGTCACAAACGGCATGTCGGCAAGGGCGACCACCGCGCTCGAACAATGCCTGCACGTGCTCATGCCCTTCGCAATCGAGTTGCCCATGCCGCGGCCCGCATCGTGGTTTATGACGCGGCGCCAGCCCTTGCGAGGTTCCAGCAAGCTATCGGGATTGCAAACGAGAAACAGCTTCTCGAACCCGGCGTTCTCTGCGGCTTCGGCAGCCCAATGCCAGAGCGGCTTTCCCTGAAAATCGGCAAGCAGCTTGTTGCTGCCGAACCGTTCGCTGCGACCCGCAGCAAGAAGGACAAATGCAATGTCCGTTTTAGGACGTGACAAGGAGGTTTTCATAGTTTGCGACCACTTCTGATATTGCTGATAGGGCGAGAGCCCGGGGGGATTTGCAGGCGGGGATGATGCCAAGTGGGCTGGTAATCCGGGCGCTCGTTTCTTCCGGAATTCCCGCTGCGGTGAGCGCTAAGGAGCGCGCGATCACGGCTTTTTCGCCGCCTTGCGCTCCTATGTAGAAGGCCTCGCTGGCGAGCGCCTGTTCGAGCAATGGGATCTCCCATTCGTGATCGTGAAACAGCAGTACAACTGCGGTCCAGGCGTCGATTTCGCATTGCCTGGCCGCTCTGCCGAGCGACAGATCCTGTTTCGATCGCGTGTCGATTTCCAGCCCCATCGCCCGGGCCACTGTGGCGAACATCTCCAGTTCGGCACCTTCGCCAAAGGCCACGAGCCTCAGCGACGGCAAATATGTGCGGGCGAAGAGTGGCGATGGAAACGGCAGGTCGAGGGAAGCTTTCTTGCGCGCGTTCAGCTTGCGGACCGCCTGGCGGCACGCCAGGCGGTCCGGATGGGGCTGAAGCAGGATGTCGAGCCCGCCTCCACACGGAAGCCGGAAGTCGATTGTCGATGACCCATGGCCATAGCGGATAACCCTCGCATCTCGGGCGGATGCAATGTCCGACGCGATTTGCGCTTCGAGGCATCCGTCCGAAAGCGAGCCGACCGTCGAGCCATCGGGTCGTACAGCGAGTTGCGACCCTAGGCGGCGCGAGAAACTTCCTTCGATCCCGACGATCGTGGCGAGCCCCACGCCCGGTTCGCAGGCCGCTGCGAGGGCTTGGTGCTCTTCGTCCTGAACCGCCGGAAGGGTAAGTTTGTCGAGCATTAGTCGGGCATCGCCGCCAGCACGCGGTCCGGCGTCATCGGGTAATCGAACAGGCGTGCGCCGCAGGCGTTGTAGATCGCGTTCGCAATGGCCGCTGCACCGCCGCACATGCCGAGCTCGCCAATGCCCTTCGCCTGAATCGGGCTCGCGGCCGGGTCACGCTCCTCCACCATGATGACGTCGCAATCGGGCACATCGCGATGGACGGGCACATGATATTCGGCGAGGTCGCAATTGACGAGGTGACCGTCGCGCGGATCGAACTCCAATGCTTCCGTCAATGCAGCGCCAATGCTCCAGGTAATTCCGCCGAGGCATTGCGAGCGGGCGGTCTTGCGGTTGAGCACCCGGCCGAAGCCAAAGGCGCCGAGCATATTGTCGACCCTCGTTTCGCCGGTGAAGCGATTGACGCGAACCTTTGCGAAGAACGCGCCGAAACCGGAAGCGGTGAAATCATCCTTGATGTCGCCGGGCTCATAATGGCCTTCCCGGGCGATGGTTTCGCCGTCGAGCAGTTCGGTGATCGACTGGCCGGACGCAGCCTTGCCATCGCGAAATTCCAGTTCGTCTTCGCTGGCACCGGCGCGCTTGGCCAGATCTTCCCTGATGGCCTTGCAGGCAACGAATACGGCCGAGCCGACCGAGGCAGCGCCCCAGCTTCCGCCCGAACCCGGCCCTCGGGGATGCGCTGTATCGCCAAGGTCGACGAGCACCTTCTGGGGATCGAGGCCGAGCATCTCGCCCGCTATCTGCGCCAGGATGGTGTAGGTGCCGGTGCCGATGTCGGTCATGTCTGTTTCGACGAGCGCCGTGCCGTCAGCTTTGAGCGTCACCCGCGCTTTCGCCTCAGAGATATTGTGAACGCGCGCTGCGCTCGCCATGCCGGTGCCGACCCACCATTCGCCGTCTTGCGACTGTCGGGGCTTACGCGGGCCGCTGTCCCAACCGAAGGCTTCTGCGCCTTGGCGGAGGCATTCGGCGAGTTTGTGGGAAGAGAAGGGCAGTCCTTCCTCGGGATTTTCCTCGGGAATATTGCGGAGGCGCAGTTCTACGGGATCGATGCCAGCCTTCTCCGCAAGCACGTCCATCGCGCCTTCGAGCGCTGGCATCCCCACGGCCTCTCCCGGCGCGCGGACCGAACCTGCGGTCATCTGGTGGATGCGCGCGACATTGAGCCTGAGCTCGCGGTTTTCGCCGGCGTAAAGGAAATGGGACGACTGGAGAACGGGTTCGGCAAATGTTTCGCCTGGCAGGTTGGAGACGAGCGCCTCGTGGCCAAAGCCTGTCAGCCTGCCATCTTCGTCTGCAGCGAGCCGTAATCTCTGCGTCGTTTCGCTGCGCCGCATGATGCCCTGAAACACTTGCTGGCGCGACATGACGACACGGACCGGTCGACCAAGCTCCATTGCGGCGAGCGAGGCCGCGACGGTTTCTTCGCTGATGCCGAGTTTCGATCCGAACCCGCCGCCGACAAAACGTGAGATCAAGCGAACCTTGTCCTCTTCCATTTCAAGGGCGTCGGCCAATTCCGAGATGTTATAGTTCAGCATTTGCAGGGAGGCGCGGACGGTGAGCCTTTCGCCATCCCAGTCGGCGATGGCTGCGTGCGGCTCCATCGCTGCCGAAGCGTGTCCCTTGGTGGTATAAGTCACATCGACGCTATGCGCGGCCTTGGCCATCGCATGCGCGAGATCACCTTGGTTGACAGTTTCGTCTTCCTGCTCTTCCCGTTCGACTGCAGAGGGGTCGACGGGTGCGCCCTCTTCCTCTCGATATTCGACCTTGAGGTGCTTGGCTGCGTCGCGCGCTTCCTCGAACGTCTCGGCCACGACAAGAGCGATCGGCTGACCCCAGTAGCAGACGCTTCGCGGTTTCTGTTGCGGGGCCTCGTTGGCGGTGCCTTGCGCTGCCCGGGTCGTCAGCCGCTCATCGTCGATCACGGCGATGACGCCCGGCATTTCGAGCACGCTGTCCTTGTCGATCGAGATCACTTCGCCGCGCGTGATCGTCGCGGTCACGAGCACGCCCTCGGCACAATTCTCGATCGCGTATTCGGCGGCATAGGGCGCTTCGCCAGTGACCTTGAGCAGTCCTTCGACGCGCGGGATGGCTTCTCCCAATACGCCCTGCTTCATGTCGTCGAGGCGGTTGGCTGTGTCGGGTTTGTCCTGTTTGAGATGGACGCTCATGTCGCATCCTCCGTTGCCTGGGCGAGGACCGCATGCAGAGTGCGGCGCGCCAGCGGAATCTTGAAATCGTTCTCGCCAAAACCCTCTGCCCCTTCGAGGAGGATGTCGGCTGCCCTGTCGAAAAGTTCGGGGGAAGGGGGCTGACCCACCAGTTCCTCGGATATCCGCGGATCATGCCAGGGCTTGTGCGCCAGTCCGCCGAAAGCGAGATCGGCGCGGGAAAACACGTCGCTTTTCATCTCGATCACCGCAGCGATCGAAACGAGCGCGAAGGCGTAGGATGAGCGTTCGCGAACCTTGCGGTAGATCTGTGTCCCACCGATCGGTGCGGGCAAGGTCACGGCGGTGATCAACTCGCCGGGTTCGAGAACATTCTCGATCCACGGGGTGTCGCCGGGAAGGCAATGAAAGTCCCGGACCGCGACGCTTCGCTCTTCCGAATTGGAACCGCTGATATGCACCGTCGCATCGAGCGCGCTCATCGCGACAGCCATATCGCCGGGATAGGTGGCAATGCACTGGCTGCTGGTGCCGAGAATCGCATGCAATTTCGCATTGCCCTCGATCGCTCCGCAGCCGCTGCCCGGTTCGCGCTTGTTGCAGGGCTGATCGGGCTTGGTGAAATAGAAGCAGCGCGTTCGCTGGCAGAGGTTACCGCCGGTCGTCGCCTTGTTGCGCAATTGCTGCGTCGCCCCAGCCAGGATTGCACGCGCGAGGACGGGATAGTCAGCCCGTACGCGCGGGTGGACGGCCGTTTCCGTATTGCTAGCGAGGGCTCCGATACGCAGGCCGCCGTCTTCGGTATCTTCGATTTCCCTCAAGCCGATCTGATTGATATCGGTCAGTTGGCCAGGCGTTTCGACCTGCAGTTTCATCAGGTCGAGGAGATTGGTACCGCCGGCGATGGCGAGAGTATCCTCATCGGCTGACATTTGCGCCGCGTCAGTCAGGGTGCGTGCGCGGCTGTACTGGAACGGCCTCATGGCTTTTCTCCACCCGCCACGTGTTCGATTGCAGCGACGATGTTCGCGTAGGCGCCGCAGCGGCACAGATTGCCGCTCATGCGCTCGCGGATTTCCTCGCCGCTGATCGCGATCGATCCTTCGAGATCATCGCTCGCATCGCTGGGCCAGTTGTTGGCGATTTCCTGAAGCATCGCGGTGGCCGAGCAGATCTGGCCCGGCGTGCAATAGCCGCATTGGTAACCATCATGTTCAAGGAAGGCTTGCTGTAGCGGGGAGGGCTCGTCCGTCGTTCCCAAGCCCTCGATCGTGGTCACGCTATCGCCGTCGTGCATGACCGCGAGCGTCAGGCAACTGTTGATCCGGATACCGTTGACGATGACCGTGCAGGCGCCGCACTGGCCGTGGTCGCACCCTTTCTTGGTTCCCGTCAGGTCGAGGTTGTGGCGCAGGAAATCGAGGAGCGTCACCCGCGGGTCATCGGGGATGGAATGCTCGCTTCCGTTTACGGTGATCGTGTCAGCCACGGCTGTCTCCTTTACGGGGATCAACAGTCGGGCAGGAGAATGTGTCCGGGAATTCTCGAATGTTTGGAAAATGGACTGTCGGCAGGCCGATTCATAGCCATGTCCCAACAAAGGGGTTCGCACCCGGCGGGCCAATAGGCTAGGGCCGTTGGAAGCAAACCTTATGGAGCATGCATGGTCCGCATCGTCGCCCTTGGCGGGACAGTAAATGACAACAGCATGACGGAGACTGCGCTGCGCTTTGCGGCGCGCCATGCAGAGTCCCGAGGGGCCGAGATCAAGGTCTTCGGCGGAGACTATTTGCGCCACCTCCCGCATTATGGCGGGCCGGGACACGCGACGGGCGATGCGGTCGAACTGATCGATGCCGTGCGCGAAGCAGACGGACTTCTGATCGCCGCACCGGGCTATCACGGCACCATTTCGGGCGTTGTCAAGAATGCGCTCGATTTCATGGAGGACCTGGCGAGTGATCGCCGGCCATACCTGCATGCTCGCGCGGTAGGTCTGATTGCGACCGCTGGAGGCGAGCAAGCTTCCATGGGGACGCTCACCACGTTGCGGGCCATCACCCATGCGCTGCGCGGCTGGCCGACGCCAATGGGGGCGACGATTACTTCCCGACCGGATTTGTTCTCAGCCGAGGGGGACTGCCTGGACGAGAAAACGCGCGCGCAGCTCGAACTGGTGGGCGAGCAGGTCGTCATGGGCGCGCGCTCGCTTTCGCTTGGGGCCGGATCGGACAGTTAGCTTTCCGGCCCTTTGCGCCGCTCTTCGATATCGCGCAGGATCGCGGGATCAAGCAGGTCAGGCGCCAACCGGTCGAAACTGGCTTTCCAGCGTGGTTCTTCCGCGAGCAACCGCGCCATCTCGGCACGAGCGTCCTCCTGAACAAGCACCCGGTTGGCAAGCGGTTCGAGCAAGGCCCGGTCCCGACTGAGCGCCCACCACGCCGCCAGCCGCCGAGCTG
This sequence comes from Altererythrobacter xiamenensis, assembly GCF_900177715.1. Classification (GTDB taxonomy): domain Bacteria; phylum Pseudomonadota; class Alphaproteobacteria; order Sphingomonadales; family Sphingomonadaceae; genus Erythrobacter; species Erythrobacter xiamenensis. The sequence goes on from NZ_FXWG01000002.1 coordinate 580,322, forward strand.
CCTCGCGGCGGTCTCCCGCTTCCAGAGCGATTTCGAGCATGGCACGTTGGGTCGGCTCATCGCGCCAGCCGCGCTGCGCCGCCTGTACGATCGCGGCTACGGCCTGTTGTTCGTCCCCGGCGAGAGCACGAGCTTGGGCATACATCCGCAGGTTCTCGGCTGGCATCGGACGATTGGCTACCAAGCTGCGCGCAACCTCCGTGGCGGTTTCGGGATTGCGATCCAGCAGGTCTTGAGCCGTAGAGTGCCTTTGGGCGAAGGACGCGAAGACTTCCGGCACATATCGCGCCACTTCTGGAGATATCCGGGACTGGCGATCGACCTGCGCGAACACGGTAACCGCGCCGATGAACCCCAGTGCAAAAAGCCAGGCAATTGTCCTCATGGGCGCGCCTCCTCGGGAAAGGCGTGTCGATAGAGAAGCGCGAATGCGAAGGCCGCAAGGCCCAGCATAGCCTGGCTGCGCAGCGGATAATCTGTGAGAGATTGCATCCTGCCCCTCCACGATATTACTCGCATAGGGATCGATCCGGACCGTCGCCGTGGCCTCGTAAACCGGCGTCATGAGGAGGGTCACGATCAGCCCTGCAAGCATGACCACCCCGATGGTGGCAGCGATCAGAAAACGCTGGCGATAGACGACGCCGCGCAGGAAGGATGCGCTGAGCGGGCCGCTCTCACGCGGACGAGCCAGTCCGTGCTGTGGCAAGAACTGGTCGACCCAATGCCTTCCGCCATCGCCGGAAGGAATAGGAGGAGAAGTGTGCTGGTTCATCGCCCGATCACCTCGCCGCGTTCGCAAAGATACCGAAGGCCGGCATGGCGCGCAGGAAATCCTGCCAGAACTGCGACAGGCCGGATATGCCGACCACGACGCGGTCTCCGGGCTGGATCACCGGATCGAGCATCGCGCCGCGCCGCACCTCGACGTAATCGAATTTCGCGACTGCAAGACCATCGGGCGTTTCGCGGAAAATCGCGACTTCGCGAAGCTTTGCGACCCGATTGGGACCGTTTGCAAGGGCCAGCGCCGAAGATAGCCGTGCGCCGGGCTGGAAGGGATAGACCCCCGGTTCCTCGACGCCGCCTTCGACGGTCACGAGATGCGACGCATGGTCGAGCACGTTGATGGTCACGCTCGGATGCTTGAGCCCGGCCTCGTCGAGCCGCCAGGTGAGTTCGCGCGACAGGTCTTGAGCACCCTTGCCGGCCGCAGTCACGGTTCCGACCAGCGGCAGGGCAACCGTGCCGTCGGAACCGATCGGGAGCCGCTCGACACTGAAGTCCGGCTCACGAAACACGGTGATCGAGATGACATCGCTGGGACGCAGCACATAGGCCGGGTCGAGAGTGGCGCTGTAGTCGTCCTGCCCCAGAGCGCTGACCGGTTCGCTGGCGACCGCACCGACTTCGACCGGCGGGGCGTTGGCGCAGGCAGACAGGCTCGCAATCGCAAGCGCAGCGCACGTCATTCGTATGCGGCCCGATCCAAACCTCTGGTGCATTAATTCGCAGGTCCCATGAGAGTTGCCAAACAGGCTAGAATGCAGGAAAAATCGAAGCAACTGAGCCTAGAGCCGCAACTGTGGGCAATCTCCCCCCCGTTGCGGCGATTTAATCGCCGTTTTCGCTATCCTGCGGCGGATCGGTCCAGCAGAAAGGGTGCGCAATGGCAGTTTATCCAACCGCTTTGAGCCTTGCTGCGGCTGCGATTTATATCGGTGTGTCAGTGCTTTGCATGCTCGCCGGGACCATTTCGCGGGACGGGGCGGCAAGAACTTCGCGATTGCAACCCGGCTGGTTTTCGATCGCGGGGCTGTTCGTCATTCTCGCGCTCAACCGAATTCTGGTGATCGAGGACCGCTTTGACGAGTATCTGCGGGATGTGGCGCGCGAAAGTGGCGCATACGAAGGTCGAACCGCGTGGCAAGGGCCGCTTTCTGTCATTGCTATCCTGCTGGTCTTGCTGGTGGTTCCGATCTTGGTGAGGAACTGGGCGCGATCACAGGGAGACAAGCGGAGGCAGGCCCTCGGTGTCGCGCAGTTGGCAGCCTTCGCGATGCTTGGCCTGATTGCGCTGCGCCTGATCTCCTTCCATCCGATCGACAGCCTGCTGTACGGCGGACTCCGACTGAATTGGTGGTTCGATGTGGGGCTGAGCCTCTTGGTCGGCTTTGCGGCATGGACTGGCTGGAAGACGTCGCGGGATCTGCCGGCTTGAGTTCAGGGAAGGTCGCCCTTGGCGATGAAGCTTGCGGTCGCTTTGCGCAGCCTCGCGAGGGATGGGCTTGCGCGCTCACCGACAGGCGGCGAATGCAGGGCATGCTTTATCGTCTGAGCAAGTTCCTTCTCCTCCCAGGCGACGAATATGGCCTCACTATCTTCGAGCTGCTTCGCCGTTGAAAGCTGATGGTCGTTGCGATGTTCGCCCAGATCGGCACGGCGCGGCATCAACACGATCGGCTTTTGCAATCTGCGGGCGAGCAGAACTGAGCCGATCCCGGCGTGCGCGACGATAAGCGTTGCGCGCGCAGCAAGGTCTTCGAAAGCCCGCGCTGACAATCGAGCGTGGGTCTCGATGTTCTGCCGCTGGAATCCGCTATGCCCGACCTGAGCGATGACCGGTTCAGGCAAATCGGGGGCGAGTGCGTCGACTGCCATCACGAGGCGGTCGAAGGGTAACTGCTTCCCCACGGTCAGCAGGATCACAATACAGCTCCTGCAAAATGCACGCGCTCTCCGTCAGCGAGATGTTGCCACTGTGTCAGGCAGCGGTCAGCGATCCGGCTCGCCAGCCTGCCGCTGAGCGACAGCTCTTCCGCATTGGCGATGCTGTCTATCCAGAGCGTGCGCGCGCCGTAAATCCTCCCCCACAGGATACAGAAAAATCCCGGCGCTGCGCCTGTAGAGATAACCACCTCGGGCCGCTCGCGCCGCACGAGGGCATGGGCCGCGAGACAGCATCGCGCCGCCCTTACCGTCTCGCGCAAGTTGCAATCGGGCAGGCCCGCGACACCGTGGAAACCGCGCGCGCGGCCATGCTCGACATCCGTGGTGGCAAGCAGCACATCGCGAGCGCTTTCGCCCCCGATAATGAGCGCAAGCTGGTCGAGGTGTCCGCCACCCGAAGCTGCAAGAAGCACGCGTGCCATCGGCCCATATCCTTGGCACGATCTGGCAAAGTCAATCGCCGCCGGGCGATTGTGCCCCTGTTCTAAAGTGCTCTTGCCACTTCGGCGGCGGCGCGCCATGCAGCGGCGCGAAGGGAGATCAAGGAAATGTCGCAATCGAAGGGGCCGCTTACAGGGCTGAAAGTCGTCGAGTTCATCGGGATCGGACCGGGACCGCATGTCGCCATGATGCTGGCGGATATGGGTGCGGAGGTCGTCCGTATCGAGCGGCAAGGCGGTCAGATCACCAATCCGGTCGTCGAACGCGCGCGTCACCGCGTCGCCGTGGATGTGAAAAGCGAGGAAGGCCGCGCATTCTGTCAGGATGCCGCGAGCCATGCAGATGTTCTGATCGAGGGTTTTCGCCCTGGCGTGATGGAGCGGCTGGGGCTGGGCCCGGACGAACTGCTCGCCGCAAACCCACGCCTCGTTTACGCCCGGATGACGGGCTGGGGACAGGACGGTCCGCTCGCCCAGGCGGCCGGCCATGACATCAATTACATCGCCATCACCGGCGCGCTCGCTGCTGTCGGCAAAGCGGGCGAAACCGCGACGCCGCCACAGAACCTCGTCGGCGATTTCGGCGGCGGATCGATGTATTGCGCGCTCGGGATCCTGGCGGCGCTCTACGAGCGCGAACGGTCGGGCGAGGGGCAGGTGGTCGATGCTGCGATCGTCGATGGTGCGACCAGCCTGATGAGCTTCTTCTTCGGAGCGCGCCACGTGCCCTATCTCACGACCGAACGCGGCAAGGGCATGCTGGGCGGAGCGGCGCATTTCTATCGTTGTTATGAATGCGCTGACGGCAAGGAGATCAGCCTCGGCGCGATCGAACCGCAATTCTATGCAGAGCTGCTCGAGAAGACCGATGCGCCTGCCGAACTGCGCGAGGGCCAGATGAACCCGGCCAACTGGGACGACTACGCCGAGAAACTCGCGGCGCTGTTCAAGACGAAGACCGCGGCGGAATGGAGCGAACTGCTCGAAGGCAGCGATGCGTGTTTCGCGCCGGTCGTCGGCGTCGACGAAGCGCGTGACCACCCGCACATGAAGGCGCGCGGCGCCTATGTAGAGCGCGACGGCACCTGGCACACCGCGCCAGCCCCTCGGTTCAGCCGGACGCCCTCCACAATCCGCGATAGCGCCATGGACGGCGGCGACGTGGTCGAACGCTGGAAAGCGGAAGGGTAGGTCGCAATGGCAGGAAGATACTTCGACGAATGGCAGGTCGGCGACCGGATCGAACACGAGATCCGGCGGACGGTGACCGAGACGGACAACCTGCTGTTCTCCACCATGACGCATAACCCGCAGCCGCTGCATCTCGATGTGGAAGCGGCCAAGGCGAGCGGCTTTGGCCAGATACTGGTCAATTCGACCTTCACATTCTCGCTGCTCGTGGGCCTGTCGGTCGGTGACACGACACTTGGCACACTGGTGGCGAACCTCGGTTTCACCGATGTCGTCACGCCCAAGCCGGTGTTCATCGGAGATACCTTGCGCGCCGCGAGCGAGGTCACGGAATTGCGTGAAAGCAAGTCCCGTCCCGAAGCGGGTATCGTCACTTTCGCGCATGAAATGATGAACCAGCGCGACGAGGTCGTCTGCCGCTGCCTTCGCAGCGCGCTGCTGCAAAAATCCTCGGGGTAAGCGGGGGCAGGGACCCCAAATCAGATTTCGTCCGTTACCTTTCCCGGAGGTGCGAATGAGCAAGGAACCGCAAAGCGTCGAGGAAGCCGTCGAGGCACTCGAAGACGTTGCCGAGCACAAGAGCGATGTCAGCATCGGTGATGTGCTGGATGAGTTCGGGCGGCGCAGTTTCGGCCCGTTCCTGATGATCTTCGCGCTGATCGAGATCACACCGGTCGGTGGGATTCCCGGCGTCCCCACTTTCCTAGCCGTGATCTGCGCCTTCATTGCCGTGCAATTGCTGTTCGGCGCCGAGCATGTGTGGGTGCCGGGCTGGATCGAGAACCGCTCCGTGAGTGGCAAGAAGCTCGGGGAATCTGCGGAAAAGCTCGCAAATAGTGCCGAGAAGCTGGATCACTGGTTCCACGGTCGGATGGAACGCTTCACGCGGCCGCTGTGGCACAAGATCGCCGCAGTGATGATCCTGCTGCTCTGCGTCACAGTGCCACCCCTGGAATTGCTGCCATTTGCAAGCAGCGCGCCGATGCTCGCGATCGCATCTTTCGGGCTGGCGCTCACGGTGCGCGACGGTTTGCTGATGCTGATCGCGATTGCCCTGTCCATCGCGGCGATCGGATTCGGGACCTATTACTACTACACCTCGGACAGCGGTTCCGAGAGTGCAGAAGGGTCCGGCGGCTTTATCTGAGCCTCTTATCACCTTCGGCAGCTTGACGGCCTGCCGCTTCGCGGCGCAAACCCTCCTGAATGGTTTACCAAGGGAGGGGAGAGACCATGCGGAGATTCTGGACGGCCGGACTGGTCGGCATTTCGGCCCTGGCGCTTTCGGCGTGCACGGAGGTCGCTAGCGAGGAACAGGCGGGAGACGGCGAAGGAGCAATCGAGCTCGCAGAATTTCCCGACCGGCCCTATTGGGGCGATACCCACCTCCACACCGACAATTCGATCGACGCGTTTGGTTTCGGCGTCCGCCTCGGCCCGGAAGACGCGCTGAAGTTCGCCAGCGGGCAGGAAGTCACCTCTACCACCGGGACCAAGGCGAAACTCGCCCGCCCGCTCGATTTTCTCGTCATATCCGACCACTCCGACGGCCTCGGATCGACGCGCAGGCTCTACAATGCTCCGCGCATGGCGGTCGTCGCGATGGGCGATGACACGGTGCTGCGCTGGTATGACATGATGCACGAAAGCCCCGAGCAATCGCAGCGCGCCATCGGCGAGCTGATTGCGGCGGCGGCGACTGACACTTTGCCGGAGGCGTTGCTGTCCTCTCCCGAGGAGCAAGAGGAAAACACCCGCGACGTGTGGACCTCGCATCTCGACATTCTCGACCGGTACAACCGGCCGGGCGAGTTCACCGCCTTTGCCGGTTTCGAATATTCATTGATGCCGGGCGGCAACAATCTCCACCGCGTGGTGATGTTCCGCGATGGCAGCGCGCGGACCAAGCAGGTGCTGCCCTATCCGGGCCTCGAGACTGAAGTCGAAGGGTTGTGGGATTACATGCTCGCTTATGAAGAGGCGACCGGGGGCCAGGTGCTCGCCATCCCGCACAACTCCAATGTTTCTAACGGGCTGATGTTCGAGCTCACCATGCCCGATGGTGGCGCGATGACCGCAGAATATGCGCGCAAGCGGGCCAATGCCGAACCGGTCGTCGAAGTCACCCAGATCAAGGGCGACAGCGAAACGCACAGTTTCCTTTCGCCCAATGACGAATTTGCAGGCTTCGGCGACAAGGGCTGGGAGCTCGGCAATCTCTCGATGACGATCCGCTCGACGCCCGACATGTACGCCGGCAGCTACATTCGCGAGGCCTTGAAGCGCGGAATTTCGATCGAGGAAAGGCTGGGCGTCAATCCCTATGCCTTCGGCCTGATCGGCTCGACCGACAGCCATACGGCGCTGGCGACGGGCGATGAGGACAATTTCTTCGGCAAGCACACCGGCAGTGAGCCAGCGGTCAAGCAACGCGCGCTCAATGGGCAGAATCTCGGCGTCACGGCAGACCGGTTCGGCTGGCATTATCTCGCGGGCGGTTATGCCGCGGCCTGGGCGCGGGGCAATACGCGCGCCGAAATCTTCGATGCGTTCAAGCGGCGCGAGGTTTATGCCACCACCGGCCCGCGCATGACGGTGCGCGTCTTCGGCGGGTTCGACTTTACCGAGGCGGACTGGGACGGTGACTGGGTGCGCAGCGGCTATGGCCGCGGCGTGCCGATGGGCGGCGAGTTGCGCGATGGCGGCAAGGCGCCGCGCTTCATGATCTCCGCGTTGAAAGATCCCGACGGGGCAAATCTCGACCGGGTTCAGGTCGTGAAGGGCTGGGTCGATGCCTCGGGCGAAATGCAGGAGCGCGTCTATGACGTCGTATGGAGCGACATGGACGAGCGCTCGTTGACTGGCGGCAAGGTTCCGGCAGTCGGCGACACGGTCGACCGCAAGACAGCGACATACACCAATGACATCGGCGCCGCCGAACTGCGCAGCGTGTGGACCGATCCCGATTATCGCGAGGGCCAGCGGGCTTTCTATTACGTCCGCGTGCTCGAGATACCGACGCCGCGCTGGACGCTGTTCGACATGGTCCGCTTCGGTATCAAGCTGCCTGAAGCGGCGATGGCCGATGCGGTCGCGCAGGAGCGCGCCTACACCTCGCCGATTTGGCTCAAGCCTGCTCCGCCTGCAATCATGGAGGTAGGGTGACCCTGTCTGGCTGGACGCGCGAACCACTCGTCCATTTCCTGATCGGCGGTGCTCTGGTCTTCGCCTTCTTCGCCTGGCGCGGCGAAGAGGTCGATCCGGCGAGCCGTGTGATCGATGTGGACCGCGAGACGCAGGCGCAGATCGCGCTCGGCTACGAACGGCTGATGGGGCGTGCGCCCACAGACGCCGAGCTCGATATGCAGATCGAGCGCTATGTACGTGAGGAAGTGCTTTATCGCGAAGCCCTGCGGCTGGGTCTGGACCGTGACGATGCCATCGTCCGCAGGCGGCTGTCGCAGAAAATGGACTTGATCGCGGCGGCGCAGGCCGAGGCGGCAACGCCCAGCGATGACACCTTGCAGGACTGGCTTGAAACCCACCCGGATCGGTTCGCCCGCGATGCGCGTTATTCCTTCGATCAGCTTTGGTTCGAGGAAGAGGCGGCGGCGCAGGAGGCGCTTACAAGGCTCGAGCGTGGTGCCGATTGGCAGGGCGAGGGAGAGCGGATCAGCCTGCCTGCCAGCGTCGATGACGAGGCTCGCCGCGAAGTGCAGGATCGCTTCGGTGAGCAATTTGTCCGCTCGCTCGATCCGCTTGAAGCAGGCGGCACTTGGCAGGGACCGATCGCCTCCGGGCTTGGCTGGCATCTGGTTCGTCTGCGCGAGGTGCAGGCAGGCGACGTGCCCCCGTATGAAGACATTCGCGATGAGGTTGAAGATGACTGGCGCGCCGCCACTGTCGCCGCGCGCAAGCAGGAGGCCTACGAACTGCTGCGAGATGCCTATCGCGTCGAGATTGCGCGATGATCCGTTGGCTGCTGGCGGCTCTCGCGCTGGCCTTGGCGATGTCTCCTGCGCGGGCGGACGAGATCAGACCTTTCGCGCTCGACTTTACGGAAAGGGTCCCGGGCGAATGGACGCTTGACTGGAAGCAACCATTTGCGGGCGGTGGACGGGTAATACCGGTCATTCCGCGCGTGCCCGCAAATTGCCGAATCGTCGGTGAACCGCGCCTGCGCGAGGGCGCTGCCGCTCTGTTGGGCAATGCCGACGTAACCTGTCGCGGAGAGATCGCAGGAGGCGAGATTGCCTTGCCCGAGCTCGCCGGCAATGCCGATGCGCTGGTGCGGGTCGCTCCGCTAGGCCGCCCGGTGCAGAGCCACCGCCTGACGGCAGGCGCACCAACCGCCACCATCCTGGCCGAGCCGGGCCGCTGGCAGGTCCTCGAAACCTATTTCATCATCGGGGCCGAGCACATTCTGATGGGCTGGGACCACCTGCTCTTCGTGATCGCGCTGGTGCTGCTGGTGGTGAAAGGCTGGGCGGTGGTGAAGGCTGCGACCGCGTTCACGATCGCACATTCGATCACGCTGGTGGCGACGACATTGGGCTACACCGGCCTTGCGCAACGCCCGGTCGAGGCGCTGATTGCGCTTTCCATCGTATTCCTCGCAGTGGAGTTGCTGCGCACCGATCGCGAGACCTGGACGCGGCGCTGGCCTTGGATCGTCGCCTTCGGGTTCGGCCTCGTCCACGGCTTCGGTTTTGCAGGCGCGCTCCGCGAGATCGGCCTGCCCGAAGGCGAGGTGCCCGCGGCATTGCTCGCCTTCAACATCGGTGTCGAGGCAGGCCAACTGCTGGTGATCGCCGCGGTAATTGCGATGCGCTGGGCGGTTGTTCGCCTTGCTCCCAAGGCAGAAGCGCCCGCGCTCCGTTTCACTACCTACGGGATCGGCATTACCGCAAGCTACTGGCTGATTGACCGGCTGGTTGGCTAGGCTCCCGGCCGACGCCCCGCTATCCGAGCAGCCCGATCAACAGGCCGAACAGCGTGAACATCAGCGTCGCGTAGCCCCCGTCGATCAGCCACAGCGCGAACGGCTTGCGGGCGAAGAGGTAATTGATGCCGAAGGTCGCGGCGACCCAGAACAAGCCCGCTGCGAAGCCCGCACTGGTGGCGAATTGGACGCCCGGTTCGGGCCCCAGGAACATCGCGAAGACGAAGGCGGCGATGAAGGAGAGCACGAAGGCTCCTCCGAATATCAGCGCCATGTTGCCGTTGGCCGCCTCTTCCTCGGTCATGCCGACCAATGCCATCCACTTCTTGCCAAACAGCGGCCCATACCAGATCCCGCCCAGTACGAATGCGGAGACACTTGCGGCAATCACGCCCAGCCAGTTCACGTCCATAGTTCCCTCCTCCTGTTATTCGGCCATTGCACCCTCATTCGATGCCGCGAGATTTCGTCGCAGCAATTCGATCGAATAGACATTTCCCGACTTGAAGAACTCGAGCATCCGGGAAGAAGCATCGTCCGGGCCGTAGCCATATCCGGAAATCCGCAGGCGAGTTCGCTTCTCATCGAGTGCTGAAAGCTCGTAAACGCCCCAGGTCGGTTCAAACACGGCCAGGTCGACCGGGCCTCCTTCTGGCACCTGCTCGACCTTGAGCGCGATCAGCTGCTCGGGCACGATGGCGAGGATCCGGTGCCGGATATTCTGCGCATCGCCCGGCTTGGCGCCGTCGTGATAGCCGGTCTCTATCGAGCCGCCGGTCCGGAAATCGAACCTGGCAAATTTCGGCCCCCAGTTTTTCCAGCCTTCCTCGGTCGAAAGCGTTGACCACACCGCGCCGAGCGGTGCGTCGATCACCGCTTCGTGAACCAGTGTCCGGGTGCCGTCGCTTTCCTCGACGATTTGCGCCGAAATGTTGCTGCCATCGGCAGCGAGCGGCTGGCTGAGGGCGAGGGCCAGTCCGGCGAGCGCGGCGGAAAAGGCTCTTGTCATGACAATTCCTTTGCCCTTGCGACGAGGAGATCGAAATGGCTGCGCAGCACAGCGATATTGCGGTCGAACACGCCGATGTCTCGCGCAGTTCGGGCCTGCATGATCGCACCTTCCATCGTGGTCAGGATGAACTCGGCCAGCGCGGCGCGATCGGTATCGGGCGGCAGCCGGTCGCCGGCATCCTCGAGGCAATTCTCGACCGCTCCAATCCAGTTGCGGAAGTTGATGTCGAGCAATTCGCGTATGCGCGGATCAGGTTCGGACAGTTCGAGCGCGAGATTGCCGATAGGGCAGCCATGCGCGAAATCGCTCATCAGAAGTCCGGTGCGGTAACCGTTGAGCAGCGCGAATATCTTCTCGATTGGATCGTCGACATCCGCCCACGCCGGCGCGAGCAGCATGTCACCGATCCCGTCGCGGTAGAACTCGAGCACCGCGACCAGCAGGTCCTGCTTGCCGGGGAAGAAGTGATAGAGACTGCCCGAATGCACCTGGCTGCGACTGAGAATGTCGCTGATTGAGGTGGAATTGTAACCCTTCACATAGAACTGCTCGAGCGCTGTCATCACGATGCGTTGCCTGGTGGCGGTATTCATCCGACTCGCTCCTTGGTTGAATGATCAATCAAGCAGCAGTTGATCGTTCGATCAAGTGCTATCTTGAATGATCGATCAACTGCTGAGCCGATTGCGGTGATCGGGATTCATGGAAAGACGGAAGGCGCGCATTATCTTGCCATTCACCCTGCCGTGCCTACATTGAGGCCTCACGAAAGGATTACGCGCACAATGAGCGACGAAAACGATCCGCGCGAGCCGGGGCCCGAAGGTCCCAGCCCCTGGATGAAAAGCCTGATGATCTGGGGCGGGGTATTCCTTGCCCTGCTGCTGGCGGTTTCCATGTTCGGCAATGCGGGCGAACAGCCCGGCACGCAGATCGGCTATTCCGATTTCCGCGACAAGGTGGCCGAAGGCTCGGTCAAGGAAGTCGAGATCGCTCCCGACAAGATCACCGGCGTCATGAAGAATGACGAACGGTTCACGACCGTGCCCGTTGCCAATGATACCGAACTGACCAAACTGCTCGACGAAAACGAAGTGCAGTATTCGGGCGTGCAGGCGGAAGAGGGCAACATCCTGCTCTACATCCTCATCCAGACCCTGCCGTTCCTGCTTATCCTTGGCCTTGCGTTCTTTGCGCTGCGCCAGGTGCAGAAGGGCGGGGGCGGCGGCGCCATGGGCTTCGGCAAGTCCAAGGCCAAGCTGCTGACCGAACGTCAGGGCAAGGTGACCTTCGATGATGTCGCCGGTATCGACGAAGCGCGCGAAGAGCTTGAGGAAATCGTCGAGTTCCTGAAGGATCCGCAGCGTTTCTCCAAACTCGGCGGCCAGATCCCCAAGGGCGCACTGCTGGTCGGTTCGCCCGGGACCGGTAAGACGCTGCTTGCCCGCGCTATCGCAGGCGAAGCAGGCGTTCCGTTCTTCACCATCTCCGGCTCGGACTTCGTCGAAATGTTCGTCGGTGTTGGTGCATCGCGCGTCCGCGACATGTTCGAACAGGCCAAGAAGAATGCGCCCTGCATCGTCTTCATCGACGAAATCGACGCCGTTGGCCGCCATCGTGGCCATGGCCTTGGCAACTCGAACGATGAACGCGAGCAGACACTGAACCAGCTGCTGGTCGAAATGGACGGCTTCGAGGCCAACGAAGGCATCATCATCATCGCCGCGACCAACCGTCCCGACGTGCTCGACCCCGCGCTGCTGCGTCCGGGCCGTTTCGACCGTCAGGTCGTGGTGCCGGTTCCCGATATCGACGGGCGCGAGAAGATTCTCGGCGTGCACATGAAGAAGGTGCCCCTGGCGCCCGATGTGAACCCGCGCACGATTGCGCGCGGCACTCCCGGCTTCTCGGGTGCGGACCTCGCCAACCTCGTCAATGAGGCGGCGCTGCTTGCAGCACGGCGCAACAAGCGTCTCGTCGCCATGCAGGAGTTCGAGGACGCCAAGGATAAGGTCATGATGGGCAGCGAACGCCGCTCCATGGTCATGACCGAGGACGAGAAGAAGATGACCGCCTATCACGAGGCCGGCCACGCGCTGGTGTCGCTGAACGAGCCGGCATCCGATCCGATCCACAAGGCGACGATCATCCCGCGCGGCCGCGCGCTGGGCATGGTGATGCGCCTGCCGGAACGCGACAACTACTCCTACCATCGTGACAAGATGCACGCGAACCTTGCGGTTGCGATGGGCGGCCGTGTCGCCGAGGAAATCATCTTCGGCCATGACAAGGTCTCGTCGGGAGCCTCGGGCGATATCCAGTATGCGACCGATCTCGCCCGCAACATGGTCACCAAGTGGGGCATGTCCGACAAGCTCGGCCCGCTCCAGTACGAGCAGAGCCAGGAAGGCTATCTCGGCATGGGTCAGACCGCGCGCACGATGTCTGGCGAGGAGACCAACAAGCTCATCGACGCCGAAATCAAGCGGTTGGTTGAGGAAGGCCTCAAGCGGGCGACCGATATCCTGACCGAACAGGAGGATAAGCTCCACCTGCTCGCCCAGGCAATGCTCGAGTTCGAAACGCTGACCGGCGAGGAAATCGACCAGCTGATGAAGAACGGCAAGATCGATCGTCCCGACCAGCCTTCGGGCCCTGCAGCGGTGCAGCCGGTTGCCGGTTCGACTGTTCCCAAGGCGGGCAAGAAATTCGGCGGAGAAGGCGGTCCGGCACCACAAGGCGCCTAGCGCGTTATTCTCCTCGATAGGTTTATCAGGAGATCGCACCATGCGTTTGGTTATCAGTCTGCTCACTGGCGCGATGGCGCTGTCCCTCGCGGCGTGCTCGCAGGAAACCCAGGACAATGCCGAGGTTGCGGCGGAACGCGCCGCGGCCGATGCCGAGGCCAATGCCGAAGTCGTCGGCAATGAACTGCGCGAAGGGGCAATCGTCGCGGCGGACGAGATCAGCGAAGGCGCCGCCAATCTGAAAGACAACCTCGAAGAGGCGGATGCCGCAGACGCCGATCCGGGTGACGGCGATCTCGACGGGACCGACTGAGCAGTTTGCTAGCCGAGGCGCCCCTCAGAACGCGCCGAGTAGAAGCAGCGCCTGAAGAAACAGCACGATCACGATGATGATGAAGAAGAGCAGCGCGCTTAGCCGCCAGAAGGCGGAGAAGCGCCCGAGGCCATAGGCGTGCCGCAAGTGCTTGTAGATATGGATGGGCGGGATGATCGCCAGACCCAGGAACACCCAGCCGCCGCCGATGCCTGCTGCGGACAGCACCGATAGCAGGATGAAAAGCAGCGACATGAAAGCCAGCGAATAGGTCACGAAGATCGCGTGGTCATAAGCCTTGAAGCGGCGCTTCCAGGCGAAGATCAACCACACGAAGGGGATCGAAAGCGGGATCAGCAGCCAGCTGAACTTATATCCGTTCGCCTGCATCTTGTAGAGCATCAGGCCGGGGTTCTCTTTCCATTTCTTGACGATGCCCTCGTCGATCGTCTTGATCCCGGTGCCGGTGAAACTCATCGTCGTGGACCCCGACTTCGCCAGGGCGCTCCCCACGCTCTCGAATGCGTCCAGGGCTTCCTGCGCTTCCATCACCCTCGCTTCGAGCCTTTCGCGCTCGGGTGAACCCTCTTCGGCTGCGGCTAGCCTCTCCTCAGCCGCCTTCAGTTCGGCTTCGGCACCTTTCTTCGCGGTCTGAACTCCGCTTTCGATTTGCGCCGACCCGTTGATCGTCGTCGGCGCAGTCAGCCCGACAGCCTGGAAGACCGCGAACATCAGGAATACGGAAAAGAGGAACATTGCCATGGGCGACACGAAGCGCATTCGTTCGCCCTCGATGTATCGGCGGGACAGTTCGCCCGGCTTGGCGATCAGCATCGGCAGCGTGCGCCAGACCTTGCCATCGAGGTGCAGCGCGCCGTGGAGCAGATCGTGCAGGAAACCGCCGACCGTGCGGTGGAGATGTGCCTTCTGCCCGCACTCATGGCAGTGCGCGCCGAGCAGCTGGGTCCCGCAATTGAGACATGCCCCCTCGGCGAAATGACCTTTCTTGAGCGGGTTGCCTTCCTTGTCGGTCAGACCGCCACCCTTGCCGCCAATGACGCGCGCGAACAATCCGCCCTCGGTTGCCGTTCCGATCGCTTCACCAAAGTCGCTCATAAAACCCCCATCCAGCGCGCAGTATAACCGTGGGACGGATGAGGGGAAGGCGGTCTTGAAAGAACGCCCTCAGCGACGCGCAAGCTTGCGGTCGATTGCCTGCCAGAGCTTGGAGAATTGCTGCGCCGGAACCGAACTCTTGGCAAAGGCACCGACCGGCTGACGCCGCACGGCGCATTGTTCGACCAGGCTGGAATAGGGCAGCACCGGCCACTTGGGCTGACCCTCGGTCGCCTCGCGATGCAGCTTGCGCCGCATGTCCACCATGGAGAAAACCGGGAGAAGCGAGGGGCCCTTCGCCCCGATACGCCTGATCTCGTCCGCGACGAAATCGAACGCGCGGTGGGACAGCGGCGAAGGCGGTAGCGGCACGATCACGATCTCGGCAGCCCGCAGGACCTGCGCGCTCACCTCATTGATACCGGGCGGGCAGTCGAGCACGATGCGATCATACTGCTTGCCGAGCTTGGTGGCGAGTTTGCCCAATCTGCGGCGGCGGCCCATCTGCGTGAGTTGCACGTCCAATTGGCGCAGGCTCTTGTCGGCGGGAAGCAGGTCGAGCCCGGGATAGCCGGTCTCCCACAATTGCTCCTCCGGGTCGTCGCCGCGCGCGAAAATTCCTTCGGCCCGCTTCGACTTGGGTTCGATATCGAAGAGAAAGCCTGCGCCGCCTGCCGCGTCGAGATCCCACAGCAGCGTATCGTGTCCGGCATCTGTCGCCGAACACCAGGCGAGGTTGGCTGCGATGGTGGTTTTGCCGACGCCGCCCTTGGCGCTGTACACTGCGATGACGGACATTTCGCGGTCTATGCCTTTCGCTTGAGCAGACACAAAAAAGGCCGCCCGGTGACAGGCGGCCTTTCGAAACTAGCTATCCGTTGCCATCAGCCCGGATCGTAATCTGCACCGATCGAAGTCGAGCGGGTCGGGGCCGAAGCCGTGATCCGCAGCGCTTCTGCCGACTGGCTGAGCGAACCGATATCATCGGCGTCTTCCTCGTCGTCGGGCAGGATCTTCTGAAGGTTGGTAACCACCGCTTCGTGCAGCTCCTTCGGCTTGATCGTCTGTTCGGCGATCTCGCGCAGGGCGACGACGGGGTTCTTGTCACGATCGCGATCGATGGTGAGTTCGGCACCGCCGGAAATCTCGCGCGCACGCTGTGCAGCAAGCAGGACGAGATCGAAACGGTTAGGAACCTTGTCGACGCAATCTTCGACGGTAACGCGCGCCATGGGCACTCCAATTAAAGCAATAAATCCGGGATTTCGGAGAGGGCCTGCACCTAGGGATTGTGGCAGGACGAGTCAAGAAATTGCTTGTCTTGGCCGCTTGCGGCAAGGAGGCTGGCGATGGACGGTCAAACTTCTGCCAATCCCGTAACCGAGCCGCGCCCGTTCCGCGATCCTGCGCCAATCGAGCTCGAGGCGGCCGGGCATCGTCTCACAGTGCTCGCTGCCGGGCGCGACCGGCTCGACGCACTGCTCGACATGATCGCTTCGGCGTCGCGCAGCATCGACATGGCGTTCTACATATTCGACCGCGATGCGTCGGGCCGCAAGGTGCGCGATGCCCTGATCGAAGCGGTCGGGCGCGGGGTGACAGTGCGGCTGATCGTCGACGGCTTCGGCGCGAATGACGACCCGAGCTTCTTCCGCAAGCTGCGCGATGCCGGGGCCCGCGTCTGGCTGTTCAGCCCCAAATGGTCGCGCCGCTATCTCATCCGCAACCACCAGAAGATCGTCATAATCGATGCGGCACGGGCTATCGTGGGCGGCTTCAACGTCGCCGATGATTACTTCGCGCCGCCCGAGGAGAACGGGTGGAACGACCTCGGCCTCGTCATCGAAGGAGAGGCGGTCGGCCGGCTATGCGAATGGTACGAAAGGCTCGAGAGCTGGACCGCCAATCCCAAGGCTCAGTGGCTCGCGATCCGCAGAGCGGTGAGGGAGTGGACGCCGCTGGAGCGCCCGGTCCAGGTCCTGATCGGCGGGCCGACCGCTCGGCTATCGAGCTGGGCATTGGCGGTGCGGCGCGATCTCGACAAGGCGCGCGAGCTCGACATGGTTATGGCCTATTTCTCGCCCTCCAATGGCCTGCTTCGCAAGATTACAGGCGTCGCGAAACGCGGGCGGGCGCGGCTCGTCATGGCGGGCAAGTCGGACAATGGGGCGACGATCGGGGCAACCCGCTCGCTCTATTCCTATCTCCTGCGGGGCGGCGTGGAGATTGCCGAGTTCAACGCGTGCAAACTGCACATGAAGCTGATCGTGATCGACGACGTGACCTATATCGGCAGCGCCAATTTCGACATGCGCAGCCTTTATCTCAATCTCGAGATCATGTTGCGGATCGAGGACAAGGCGCTCGCCGACAAAATGCGCGAGCATGTCGCGCTTCACGCCGCTTCGGGTGAAGCGATTACGCCCGAAGGTCACAAGCGCAAGGCGGGCCTGCTCAACCGCATTCGCTGGAATCTCGCATGGTTTCTCGTCGCGGTGGTCGATTACACCGTATCGCGCAGGCTCAACCTCGGCCTTTAAGGCCTCGCGCCTATTCGTAGCCCCAGTCCGAATAATCCTTGGTGTTGGGACTGGTGAACTTGGTGATTTCGCTCTGGAAGTGGAGCGGGACATTGCCGGTCGAGCCGTGACGCTGCTTGGCCACGATCAGTGTTGCCCTGCCGACAAGCTCCTCGTGCTTCTCTTCCCACTGGCGATATTTTTCCTTTGCATCTTCGGACGAAGACGCATCGGGGAAATCCGGTTTGATCGCGAGATGATAATAGTCGCCGCGATAGATGAACCAGACCATGTCGGCGTCCTGCTCGATCGAGCCCGATTCGCGCAGGTCGGACAGCATCGGGCGCTTGTCGTCGCGCTGCTCGACCGCACGGCTGAGCTGTGACAGCGCGATCACGGGAACGGCAAGTTCCTTGGCGAGCGTCTTCAAACCACGGCTGATCTCCGAGATTTCGTTGACGCGGTTGTCGTTGGCGCGGCCCGAACCCTGCAGCAGCTGGAGATAGTCGACCACGATCAGCCCGATATCGTGGCGGCGCTTCAATCGCCGGGCGCGGGTGCGAAGGCCAGCGATGGTGAGTGCTGGCGTGTCGTCGATATAGAGCGGCAGTTCGGCCAGGCGCTGCGAGGCGAAGGACAGCTGCTGGAATTCGTCTCGCGAGAGCTTACCCGAACGCAGGCTTTCCGAGCTGATCTCGGCCTGTTCGGCAAGGATACGCGTTGCCAGCTGGTCGGCGCTCATTTCGAGGCTGAAGAAGGCGACCGGCGCGCCGTAATTGAACTCGCCGCCATCGGCCTGCCATTTCAAATGCTCTTCCGCGCAATTGAACGCGATGTTGGTCGCGAGCGAGGTCTTGCCCATGCCGGGGCGTCCGGCAAGGATGATGAGGTCGGAATTGTGCAGGCCGGATGTTTTCTGGTCGATCGAGGAAAGTCCGGTGGTCTTGCCCGACAGTCCGCCGCCCGAATTCATAGCGGCTTCGGCCATCTTGATCGCGGTCAGCGCTGCGTCCTTGAAGCTTGATGCCTCGCTGCCTGTCGTCGCACCTTCCGCGACCTTGAACAGGTCAGCCTCGGCCTGCGCGATCTTGTCCATCGGCGCGACCTCTTCGGACGTGTCGAGCGCGCCTTCGACGAGGCCGCGGCCCACGCTCACCAGTTCGCGCAGCAGCGCGAGATCGTATATCTGCGCGGCCAGCTCTCCGGCTGCGAGGAGGCCGGCGCCATCCGAAGTAAGTTGCGCGAGATAGCTCGTCCCGCCCAGCGACTTTAGCGCTTCGTCACCCTCGAAATAGGGCTTCAATGTCACCGGGCTGGCGGTCGCGTTGCGATCGACCAGCTTGATGATGCGTTCGAAAATGCGTTGGTGCAGCGGTTCGAAGAAATGGTCGGGCCGGATCGGCGTGCGCAATTCTTCGAGCACGCGATTGTCGATCAGGGCCGCACCGAGAAAAGCGGCTTCCGCCTCGATATTGGAAGGCAGTGTACGAGTCGGAGATTCGCTCGCAGGCGCGTCGCCCCCGACGGAGCGCATGAGGAGATCGGTTTCGGCCATGCGGGTCTTATTCGCTGCCCACCCGATGGTGCGCAAGGGCTAATGCTGACATTATCGCCGCACCGGCTTGTGGATAGCGGGGATGGTGTGCGGAAACGCTTGAAAACTGCTGGGTGCATCTGCGAAGGGCGGTAAATCATGGCCGCCGATTATCGCATTGCACATATCTCTCTCGACGAGGAGACGATCATCTGGCGCAATGCCGATGTCGAGCAGGAAAGGCGCGTCGCCATCTTCGACCTGATCGAGGAAAATTTCTTCAAGCCGGTTCGCAGTGCGGAGCGCGGGGCGGACGGACCCTACAAGCTGCAACTCTCTGTCCGCGACGGCAGGCTGCACATGGCGATTTCGAACGAGCAGGACGAACTGCTCGAGGAATTGCTGATCGGGCTGGCGCGTTTTCGCCGCCCAATCCGCGAATACTTCGCGATCTGCGACAGCTATTATCAGGCGATCCGCAAGGCGACCCCGGCGGAGATCGAGACGATCGACATGGCCCGGCGCGGGATTCACGACAATGCGGCGGAACTGCTGGTCGAACGGCTCGAAGGCAAGGTCGAAACCGATTTCGCCACAGCGCGCCGACTGTTCACGCTGATCTGCGTCCTCCACATCAAGGGCTGAGGGAAACACCGTGGCGCGACGCAGGAAGCAGGGCCGCAAGCCTTGGTGGCTTTATCTCGTAGCGAGCGTGGTGCTCGCAGCGGTCGCGGCGACCATCTGGCACTGGTGGGACATGCAGAGCTGGCGTCCGAACGAATCGGTCTATCCCGACCAGGGCGTGGAGGTGGGTGAGGCCAATGGCCGGGTCGCGTTCGAAACCGTGCGGGCCCTGGGCGGGAAATTTGTTTATCTGGAAGCGAGCAACGGCGCTGAAGCCAAGGATTCGCAATTCGCCCGCAATCTCGCAGCCGCCCGCCGTACTGGGCTGCAGGCCGGTGCTGTCCACCACTTCGATCCCTGCGTGTCCGCTGACCGCCAATCGGCCAATTTCGTCACCGTGGTCCCGCGCGAGGGAGACCTCTTGCCGCCGGCCATCGCGCTCGTAAGGACCGCCGATGATTGTAATCCGAAAGTCAGCGATGCTTCGGTCGAGAGCGAGCTGATGACTTTCATCAATCAGGTCGAGATGCATGCGGGCAAGCGGGCGATCCTGAAACTGTCCGAAGGCTTCGAAGCGCGCTATGGCATTGCCGGGACGATCGAGCGCGACCTATGGCTGGTGCGCGATCGCTTCAGTCCGGACTATGCCGGTCGGCCCTGGCTCTTGTGGAGCGCCAATCGCGCGCTGCGGAGCGATATCTCGGCAGAGCCGGTCGAATGGATCGTGGTGCAACCCTGAGCGGGAGCGAACAATGAGCGAAGACAACAACCGCGACAGCCTGATTGCAGCGGCCAAGGATGCGCTGGAAGATTCCTATTCGCCCTATTCGAAGTTCCGCGTGGGTGCAGCGCTGCGCTTCGCTGACGGGACGGTGGTCACCGGCACCAATATCGAGAACGCGAGCTACGGCCTGACACTTTGTGCCGAAACGGTAGCGGTGGCCAAGGCAATGGACGACGGGCATCGCGGTGGCCTGGAAGAGGTCGCGGTGATCGGTGATACGGCGGGTGCGATCAGCCCCTGCGGAAGATGCCGCCAGGTGCTGAACGAACTGGCCGAACTTGGCGGCACGGACCCGGTCGTCTGGTGCGCGGGCGAGGAAGAGGTGGTGAAGACCGTGCTTTCCGACCTGCTTCCCCGTGCCTTTGGCCCCGCGAGCCTGGACTAGGCGTCCTGCGCCTCCAGCCATTCCAGCAAGGCCGCAAGGCAATCGCGCGCCAGCATCTTGCAGCGTTCGGGTGACCAGCCCTGCTCGGGCTCGGGCGCATCCGCCAGATCCTTGTAAGGCATCTCCAGCGTCATCGCCGTGCAACCGAAGCGCTGGGCGATCTGCGTCGTTGCCATGGTGAGATTGGCCTTGCCCGGTGCAGATTTGGGATATCCGAGCTTGGTCTGGAAATCGGGCGTGCGCCGGTCGAGAATGCTCTGGTAGCGATTGTAGCCTGCGAGATGCTCTTCGGTGAGGCCCGGAAGACCTTCATAGCCTGCGAGGAAGACCGCGGGGATGGCTTCGTCGCCATGCACGTCCATCGCGAAATCGACGCCGGTTTCATCCATCCGGTTGCGGATCGCGAGCACTTCGGGCGATTTCTCGGCGGTCGGGCTTTCCCATTCGCGGTTGAGGTTCGAACCGACCGCATTGGTGCGCAGGTGGCCGCGGCGCGAGCCGTCGGGATTGCAGTTCGGTACGAAGTAGAGGCGGCACCGGCGGCGCAGCGCGCGTCCGACCGGATCGGCAGGATCGGTCAAGCATTCGAGCGCCCCCTCCATCCACCATTCGGCCTGTGTTTCGCCTGGGTGCTGACGCGCGGTGAACCAGATCTGCTTGTCGCCTTCGCCCATTTCGAGGCAGTCGAGCGACTGCCCGTCGAGCGTTTCGCCCAGGCGGCGATAGGTCACGCCTTCGCTGGCTGCGGCTTCCGAGATCAAATCGTGATGGCGCTCCATCGAATAGGGCGCGAAATAGGCGAACCAGGCGATGTTGCTGGCGGGAGTGTACCGAATTGTCAGCGTGCCGTTTTCTTCGTCCTTGTCGAACGTGCTGGCAGCGCGGGTCCAGTATTCGCGATCTTCCGAAACGCACGCGTCATAGCCCGGCCAGCCGCCCGGATAGGCCGACTGGTTGAGGCCGGTGATCTTGAGCTCCAGTTCTTCGCCTTGCTCGCAAGCGACGCGGAAATGAAACCACTGTGCGAACTCGCTATTGTGATCCTTGCGGATCGCGAGTTTGGCGTTCGACCCGGTGCAGGACAAAACTTCGATGTTGCCGCTGTCGAATGCGGCATCGATCACGATATCACTCACTTAAGGAACCTCGACTTCGATTGTCTCGCCATTGCCGCCCGGGAACTCCCGGAACAGGGCATCGGCGATGATGGATGCATTGGTTGAAACTTGTGCCTCTTCGCTTCCGCGCGCAGGCTCGAAACGGGCGCGGCCTTCCCAGACCGCCTGATTGGTCTGCACGTCGCGAATCATCACCGAGAGTTCGGTGCCGACGCGCTCGCGGTTCTGATTGCCGCCGAGGTTGATGCCGATCCCGATACCGACGCCCGAACCATAGGAGCCGGTCGAACCGCCGACGCCCACGCTCACGGGACCACGCCGGTCGCCATCGATCCCGATGGCATAGCGCTCGACATCGACCTGCGCGATCGAGCGGGCATTGCTGCGCGTGCTTTCGGTATAGCCGAGGCGCGTCAGCTCTGCCGCAATGGCAGCCTTGTAGGGCGCGAGTTCGAGCCCGGCTTCCTCGCTGCCGGGCGCTTCCTGGACGAAGATCGTGCCGCGGCCGAGCGTGTCGAGAGCGCTTGCGTCGTGGAAGCGCGTTACCTCGACAGGGCCGGGCGCGGGTGTGGAGACACACCCGGCGAGCGCAACAGCAATGCTTGCGCTGAAAATGAAATTGCGACCTTGCGACATATTATTCTTCCTTCACTAGAGCCCCTTTAGTTACCAATGCATCAACCGACAATCGGTCCCGCCAAAGAGAGGTATAGCCATTGCAGATTGTGCCAGATTTTTCACACAATCCTAAATCGCTTTTGCTAGGGGGCGCAGCATGACGGACACAAAATCTACTCCGGTGCTCGTGACAGGCGGCGCGGGCTATATCGGAAGCCATGCGGTTCTGGCTCTCAAGGATGCCGGATGGCAGCCGATAGTGATCGACAATCTGGTCACTGGCTTTCGCTTCGCCGTGCCCGAAGGCGTGCCCTTCTACGAAGGCGATATTGCCGATGGCGAGCTGCTGGCCCGCATCTTCGCTGAGCAGGGGATGGGCGATGGGCGCGGGGCGATCATGCACTTTGCCGGTTCGGTCGTCGTGCCCGAGAGTGTCGAGAACCCGCTCAAATATTATCACAACAACACGGCCAAGAGCCGCGCCCTGATCGACAGTGCGGTGAAGGCGGGCGTGCCGCATTTCATCTTCTCCTCGACCGCGGCGACCTATGGCATTCCTGAAAGCTCGCCCGTCACAGAGGATACGCCGCGCAGCCCGATAAATCCCTATGGCTGGTCGAAATTGATGACCGAGCAGATGCTGGGCGACGTGTCGGCGGCGCACGACATGAACTTCTGCGCGCTGCGCTATTTCAACGTCGCCGGCGCAGACCCGCAGGGCCGGACCGGCCAATCGACCGCCGGCGCGACGCATCTCATCAAGGTTGCGGTCGAGGCTGCACTTGGCAAACGCAGCCATGTCAGCGTGTTCGGCACCGATTACGAAACGCCCGACGGCACCGGCGTACGCGACTATATTCACGTCAGCGATCTTGCCGCTGCCCATGTGCTGGCGCTCGAAGCGCTGATCGACCAGCCGGAGCGCTCTCTGACGATGAATTGCGGCTATGGACGCGGCTTCTCGGTACTCGAAGTGCTCGATGCGGTCGACCGCGTGACCAATCAGGCGATCGAGCGCCGGATGGAGCCGCGCCGCGCAGGCGATCCCGATGCGCTGGTTTCCGACCCGTCGCGCATCAGGGCGACCCTGCCGTGGGAGCCTCAGCATGACGATCTCGACACGATCGTGGCCCACGCCTTGCAGTGGGAGCGCAAACTGTCCGAAATGCGCGGGGAGAGTTGACCTTCGCCGATTCGGCAACTATGCGCGCTGCTTGAAATCGGGGCACCGGGACCTACATCCGGTGCCTGTTTTATTTCGGGAAAGATAAATGAAAGTCCGCAACAGCCTCAAGTCGCTGAAGAACCGCCATCGCGATTGCCGCGTCATTCGCCGCCGCGGTCGCACCTATGTCATCAACAAGACCAACCGTCGCTTCAAGGCTCGCCAGGGCTGATTTAGCAGAACGGGTGGCGGCCAAGTCGGTCGCCGCGCAGTCGAACCGGCCCGCCTCCCCCGGAGTGCGGGCCGTTGCTGTATGAGGAGCGGCGTTTTGAGCGCATTCAACAAGGTTGAGGCGGTGGTCTTCGATGTCGGCCGTGTGATCGTGCAGTGGGATCTGCGCAATCTTTTCGCCAAGCTTATCGACGACAATGCCGAACTCGACTGGTTTCTCGCCAATGTCGTCACCGAAGAATGGCATTTCGAACATGACGCGGGCCGCCCGCTTTCCGAAATGGTGCCCGAGCGCAAAGCGCTGTTCCCCGATCACGCCGATCTGATCGAGGCCTATGCCACGCGCTTCCTGGAGACGATACCCGGGCGGGTCCCCGGTACGGTGGAACTCATCGAGAGCCTTGCAGTCCGCGAGGTGCCGCTATTCGCGATTACCAATTTCGGAGCCGAGTTCTGGGACATGTTCCGCCCGACCGAGCCTGTGCTCGATCACTTTGTCGATATCGTCGTCTCCGGTCGCGAATGCCTGGCGAAGCCGAGATCGGCGATTTTTCAGCTCGCGGCGCGGCGCTTCGGCCATGCTCCGGAAGCTATGCTATTCATCGACGATAATGCGGCCAATATCGAGGCTGCCCGCAAGGAGGGCTGGCAAGTCCATCACTTCGCCAACGCGCCTGACCTGAGACGCGATCTCGAAGCGCGGGGCCTGCTCGACTGAAGGCCCAATAAAAGGAAGGCCTCCGGCTCCGCGAGTGGGGAAGGGAGCCGGAGGCCTTGTCCCACCCGCCGATGGAGAGGTGAGCGGGCGAGGGGCGGGTTACGGTTCGATGATTAGGCGTTGCAGGATGCCAGCTTGTCTTCCGCGAGCGCTTCACCCTTGGCGGTGAAGCTCACGACTTCGCCGAACTCGCGCTGGATGCCGCGGCACATGCGCAGCGGGCGCGAATTGCCTTTGGCAGCAACGCAGGTCGTGCCTTCGCAGCTCCATGCGACGCCACCGGCGACAGTGCGGCTTTCCTCGGCAGGGGTGGCGAGTTCGGCCACGTAGTAGGGGCCGGACGTTGCCGCCACCGCGGGCGTTGGGGAAACGGCTGCGCCGAATGTGAGGCCGGTATAGACGAGTGCTAGGGCGAACACGCTCAGGCGGCCGGTGCGGGGGGTAGAGAGGGTCATCATCAATTCCTTCTTCGCTCGATTTGCGTGCCAACTGGTTGCGATTTAAAACCGGTTGCGAATCGCTACCTAAGTGATTAGGTTTCTAGTTGCAACTAAAAACTGAAAAGTTTTTTGCCCGCAGCGAAGCGCCGCGCTAGATAGGTTGCAGGGAAAGGACCGAAATGGGCGAAATTAGAGAACCGCTACGCGAATTGATCGAATGCGGGCTGCCGCAAGCGCTTGAAGTCATGGGCGAGCGCTGGTCGTTCATGATCCTCCGCGCCAGCTTCAACGGCGTGCATCACTTCGAGGAATTTCTGAGCGAGCTCGGGATTGCCCGAAACATTCTGTCTAACCGACTCGCGAAACTCGTCGAGCATGAAATCCTGCGCCGTGAGCCCTGTCCGGACGACCGCCGCAAGATCGAATACCGCCTGACCGAAAAGGGCTTCGACCTTCTGCCTGCCATGCTCGCGCTGCGCCAATGGGGCCAGAAGTACGGCACCGACTTCGAAGAAGACCCGGTGCTGGTGGACGAGATGGATCGACTGCCGATCGGTCCCGTCTCGATCCTGTCGCATGACGGCCGCGTGCTCGACCATCACGATCTCAACCTTGTGAAGCGCGAGAATGTCGGCATCCGCGCCGATGGTTCGACCGCAAAGGCCTGCACCGGTATCGATCGCGGGGACGTGGTCGATATCGATACTTTGCGGAAAGCCGCTGCCGCTGGCTGACACGAAGCAGACCACGCCCGATGGTCGCTACATCATCGTGAAGGGGCAGCTTTGGCGCGCCACCAACCCCAGGCTGGGAGAGGAAGAGCGCGCCCGCCTCGTCAGCGAGCTTATGGATGCGCGCAGAGCCGTGGGCGCCAGCCTCAGGTCCGGCGATACCTCCGCTGAAAAGGCAGCCCGCGCGAAGGTTCATGCTGCGAAAACCGCGCTGGGCGAACGCGGTCCGGTATGGTGGAGTGACGGCGCGCCGGATGAGAATCGCAAACTGATAAAGAATTCGAGCTACGCAGACTGGTGGATGGGTCAGGCTGGTTCCCGGACTTCGGGTTCGAAGGGCTGAACGTCGGCAATTCGGCAGCGCTAAGCGCGGGGTGCCTGCCTCCGGTAGCTGAGCGCTTCTGCGATGTGGATTCGCCCGACCTGCTGCGCTCCGGCAAGATCGGCGATTGTCCGTGCGACCCTTAGCATCCTCGTATATCCCCGTGCAGAAAGCCGCATCGCCTCTGCCGCCTGGAGCAGCAGGCGCTGTCCCGCTTCGTCAGGCTTTGCCCATTTCTCCAGCGCGTCACCGCCCAGTTCGGCATTGCTGCGTGCGCCACTCTCCTCGGCCCTTGCGGTCTGGATCGCGCGGGCGCGCGCGACGCGGGCGGCGACCCTCTCGCTGTTCTCCGAGGCCGGGGGGAGCGCCATGTCGGCGGCACTGACCGGTTCGACTTCGACATGGAGGTCGATCCGGTCGAGCATCGGGCCGGAAACCTTGCTCTGGTAGTCGGCGGCGCAGCGCGGGGCGCGGCTGCAGGCGAGTGCGGGATCGCCGAGATGACCACAGCGGCATGGATTCATTGCCGCGACGAGCTGGACGCGCGCGGGAAAGGTAACATGAGCATTGGCGCGCGCGACATCGACGCTTCCTGTCTCGAGCGGTTGGCGCAGCGAGTCGAGCACAGGGCGCTGGAACTCGGGCAGTTCGTCGAGGAATAGCACGCCAAGGTGCGCCAGGCTGACCTCGCCGGGACGTACCTTGAGCCCGCCGCCGGTCAGCGCAGCCATGCTCGCCGAGTGATGCGGCGCGCGGAACGGGCGCGCTCGGCTGATCCGTCCGCCTTCCAACGTGCCCGCGACCGACGCCACCATCGACACTTCAAGCGCTTCCGAAGGGGTAAGCTCGGGCAAGATACCGGGAAGGCAGGAGGCGAGCAGGCTCTTGCCAGCGCCCGGCGGGCCGATCATCAATAAGTTGTATCGTCGAGACCCTCAAGCTCTAAAGACCCGGAAGGCCGTCGGTGGATTGAAGTAGAAATCTTCGTTCTCTTACGAGAAGAGCGCGGCTTGACCGGAAGGGAGTGAAGGCTTTTGAGAAACTCCCTGCCCACGGCTTTTATTCTTAAACTCGGCGCCAGAAGACCGGCAGCCCTTGCGCACGCTGACAACCCGATTTGCAGGATCAGGCAAGCACAGTCCCTGACGGACAAATATGCTTCGGTACTGCGTTTACCCCCATAGTGAAGGCAATCGAGAGAATTGAGTTTATGCTAAACTTGCCCGATCCACGCCCAGAGGGCGATACATCCTCCCCGTCTGAAACTGCAGATTTTGTGCTTAACCAGACGATGCTGCGGATTAAGGATCCTGCCCGTTCAATACCCTTTTATCAGCACGTTTTGGGAATGACGCTGGTGAAAGAGATCCCGTTCCCGGAGATGAAGTTCACGCTCTATTTTCTTGGCTATGTAGGACCTGAGGACGACTTGCCGGAAGAAGAAGAGGGGAGGTTGCATTATGCGTTCGGCCAACCAGCCATGCTCGAGCTGACGCATAATTGGGGCACCGAGGACGAGGCTGGGAATGTTTACCATAACGGCAATGACGAACCGCAGGGCTTCGGCCATATCGGGCTTGCTGTTCCTGACGTGGATGAGGCGTGCAAAAGGTTTGAGGCGTTAGGAGTGGATTTCGTCAAGCGACCTAGTGAAGGCAAAATGAAGGGCCTCGCCTTCATAAAAGATCCAGATGGCTATTGGATTGAGATCCTTAATCCAAAAAACAGCGCACTGATTTGCGGCGTATGAAATTGGCGAGAGAAAAAGGGAAAGAAATCAATGAAGAAGAATTTCAGTCCGGTTGAAGGACGTGCAGTCCAACTTGATGATATCGATTGGGTGCCGTTTCCCGAAGCCTTGAGCGCAGGCGGTATTCGATGGAAGCTCTTGAATGTCGCGCCCGAACTTGGCTCTTGGGCAGCAATATTCGACTGTCCTGCAGGCTCTTCGTTTAACAGTCATCATCATGTGGGGCCGGGTGAGTATTTCCTCACGAAAGGACGCATGGAAGTTCGAGGCGGCTCTGACGATGGCGGAGATACTGTCACTGCCCCCGCCTATGGTTACGAGGCGACAAGCGCATTCCATGGGAAGACCTATTTCCCGGTCGACAGTGAATTCTATATGACCTTCCTGGGGCCGCTGCAATTCGTGGACAAGCCGGGCGGTGAAACTCTGGCGTTGGTAACTTGGGATGGTGCGCAAGCTGCGTGGGAAAGCGCAACCGCTGGCTGAGTCCAGGAGTCGCCTAATCGAAGAACTTCGCGACGCGGTTGATAAGGGCGAGGTTCTCACAGACGCGAATGAGAAGCGGCCTTATAGCTCGGGCTATCGCGTCGGGGCGGGGGTGGCCGTCGCAGTAGTCCGCCCGGGTACCCTATTGGAATTATGGTTCGTGGCTCAGGTATGCGTCCGCCACGATACGATCATCATCTTGCAGGCCGCGAACACCGGGTTAACCGGAGGATCCACTCCCTTCGGCGAGTATGACCGCCCAGTTGTAGTGATCTCAACGCTATTGCTAGAAGGCGTTCTGCTCCTTGAGGATCACACCGACGTCATTTGTCTGGCGGGCAGTACGCTTACTGGGCTCGCCAAGGCGATTGAGCCATCTGGTCGGCTACCCCATTCAGTGATCGGATCTTCGTGTCTTGGCGCGTCAGTTGTTGGAGGCGTCTGCAATAACTCCGGCGGTGCGCTAGTCCGTCGCGGCCCTGCATTTACACGACACGCACTTTTCGCACGGATCGACGAGGGCGGTACGCTCAGACTCGTTAACCATCTCGGACGCGACCTTGGATCAAGCCCGGAAACAATCTTGGAAAACCTTGACGCCGGTGATGCCGGAATTGCCAATCACGAGGAGGTTGAAGAAAGGTGCGACGATTATCTGGTGCAGTTGCGCCAATCTGACGACACGCCTGCTCGTTACAACGCCGACCCACGGCGGCTGTTCGAGGCATCGGGAAGCGCGGGGAAACTGATTGTTTTCGCGGTAAGAGTGCCAACTTACCCAGCTCCTCGAACAGAACAGTCCTTTCTGGTCACTACCGATAAAGCGGGGCAGCTCGCGGATTTGCGCCAGGCCATCCTTTCGGATCTATCGACTGTTCCGAGCGTCTGTGAATACTTGGATCGCAATGCCCGTGAACTTGCTGCTAAATATGGCCGTGACGTTTGCCACCTCCTCGCTATCTTCGGCCCCGAAGCGATGCCCACTATACAGCGCATTCAGCGTAGGCTGGATGTGTCGGCTCGGAGGCTTGGGTCAGGCCGCAATGTATCAGCCCGCCTATCCCAAGCGGTCTCGCGTATTACCCCACATCCTTTGACGCCAGCCCTGCGGGCCGTTCTCAACACCCACGAGCATGCATTGCTCCTGACTACTGACGATGAGGGAATTGATGAGTTAGACGAACTGCTTTTACGAGCCTGCAAGGATCAACCCATGGAGTATACTATGCTCGGGGCGAAGCAGGCGAAGGCTGCGTTTCACCTCAGGTTTGCGAGTGCAGGTGCAACGGTCCGCATGCAGGAATTGTCCCATCTACCGACTGAGCTGTCTTCTCTCGACATAGCGCTTCCACGCAACACAGCCGATTGGCAATTCATTCTCCCCGAGAGGCTCGAGAGCCAGATTTTGGCGAAAGCAGTGTACGGCCATTTTCTGTGCCACGTGTTCCACCTCGATTTCTTACTTCGGCCCGGCGTGAACAAAGATTCTTTCGAGAGTGAGGTAAAAGCTGTGGTGGAAGAAAGAGGGGGACAAATGCCAGCAGAGCATAATTTCGGCCATCTTTACGAGGCGCCGCCCGAGGTAGCGGAATTCTATCGAGCCCTCGATCCTACTAATGCCCTAAATCCGGGAATTGGAAAAACCTCGCGGAGGCGGGGATGGGCCTAACTCGTTTGCAGTTAACGAGAATCTCATCTAACCTACCAGTTGGCACCAAAACCTGAATTGCCGATAACGCAATTATAATGGCCAGCCCCGTGCATTGAAAAGAAAACAGGGGTAGGTCGGGAGAGAGTTTTATGGGAGCTAAGATCGACCAATATAATTGGTCCACCGAGGATGTCGCGCTTCGCGAACAGTACGAAGCTTGGGTTTCCACGCTCAATGAGACGTATGGAACTTGGCGTCCTGAGATGCCCAGTTCGGCTGGCTTCGTCGCGAGTGTGAAGGCCAGCAAACTGCCTGGCATGGGACTTATCGAATGCCAATGTGATCCTTGTGGTGCGCAACGCACACGCCGAGATGCGCAGGCGATCCAAGAGGAGCAATTAACTATCCAGCTGGTGCTTTCGGGCAGTGAAAATATCCAGATGGGCGAGCAGCAAGCCTCTCTTTCAAAAGGCGATATCTTCATCTGGGATGATACGCAGCCGATACAGTTTTCAGTGCTTGAGCCGCTACACAAGATGTCCCTCGTACTGCCCTTGGAAAGGCTCAGGAGCTGGGTGCCTGATGAATGGCGCAAGCTCCCGCGTCACCTGAAAAGCGGGGAAGCAAGTGCGGCCATGCTGGGAAGCTATATCCGGTCTTTGTCGGAGATCGACTTCGCAAATAATCCTATGCGCT
This sequence comes from Altererythrobacter xiamenensis, assembly GCF_900177715.1. GTDB lineage: Bacteria > Pseudomonadota > Alphaproteobacteria > Sphingomonadales > Sphingomonadaceae > Erythrobacter > Erythrobacter xiamenensis. The sequence continues at coordinate 610,585 of NZ_FXWG01000002.1, forward strand.
ATAATGCCTTAATCGAGGCGGCAATCGCGATTCTTATCGCGCCGATCGAGAAGCAGGAGGCCGATTGCAGCCTCAGATCGGCGCAATTGGAAACCATCAAAATGAGAATTCAGCCCATGCTGCGCAATCCGGATCTCGATCTGAACATGATTGCCGCGAAGAACCGTATTTCGCTTCGTTATCTTCACTGGCTGTTCGAAGCCAGCGACACCACGCCTTGGCGTTATGTGGTTAAGCAGCGGCTCGAAGGTTGCAGAAGGGATTTGCAGAATACCGAGCAAAGACATCGAAGCGTTACCGATATCGCGTTTTCGTGGGGCTTTTCAAACTCCGCGCACTTTGGTCGGAAGATCAAAGCGGAATATGGCTGTTCTCCAAGCGAACTCCGTCGCGAGGCTGCAGACTAGGGCGGCGCTTGACCGCCCGACAGGCAAGAGGGAGGGTTGTTGCACGAATGGGATAACGCAGCTTGCACAACCGGAACAGCAGTTGGCTTTATGATCGCCCAATAAGGTCCCAGAAAAATATCGATGGGAGGGACCTGTGCAGAGCTATTTCCAAAAGGATTACCGACTAAGTCCAGTACGTTGCGGCGTTTCCTTGACGGGCCTAGCCTTGGCATTGGCAGTCAGTTCAACAGTGCATGCGCAGGAGACCGACCCGGAGGCCGTTGCTCAGGAGTCGTCCCCCGGACTAATCATTGTTACAGCTCGAAAACGTTCGGAGACGACACTCGAGGTTCCGGAAACGGTAACAGCGTTCTCAGAGGAGACGCTTGAGCGTGCTAACATCGAGGACATCGACGACGTTGGCCTGGCAGTTCCTAACCTCCAGCTCAGCACCCGCGCGGACGGTTTCCCCAATGTGACCGTGCGCGGACTGGGCGGGTTCGGCAACACGCAGGGTGTCGGTTTCTATCTCGATGATGTGCAGCTTTTTTCCGATGCGTCCTCTAGGTTTGGCGATCTCGAGCGCATTGAAGTCTTGAAGGGGCCCCAGGGCATTCTTTACGGCGGCTCAAACATCGGTGGTGCAGTTAAGTTCGTTAGCGCAAGGCCAGAGTTGGGAATCTTCGAAGGCCGTATCGCGGCCAAAGCAGGGACGGACAATTACTTCGATGGAGAGATCGAACTGAATGTTCCGCTCGGCTCTAACTGGGCTTTCAAGGCTTTCGCATTTGGCGAAACAGACGATAGTTTTCTGACTAATGCGCAAACGCCCCGCCAAAGTGGAGGGATCGCGGCCGGTTCGGAAGACATAGGCAAACGGGAGCAATACGGAGTGCGAGGCGCTCTGTATGGAGATCTAGGTGGTCCCGAGATTTATCTAACCGCCCGGTACAATGAACTCGACGGCCCCAACAATCTGTGGATCCGCGAACTTGACGGGGACTTCCAGTATTCCCGCACACTTGATCTGAGCTACAATCCCCGAAACACCCGGGAAACCTTCGGATTGACAGGCCATGTCGACATACCGGTAGGTGATCTAACCTTACAGTCGATTACATCCTACACTGAGACGGAGTCTCGGCGTGAAACCGACCTTGATATATTGAACGAGTTCGTGCTGGATCTTTTCCGGCCGGAAGACTTCGAGGCTTTCACGCAAGAGATTAGGCTCAGTTCCGATGACTCTGGGCCGTTTGTTTGGCAGGTGGGCGGCTACCTCCTCGACCTGAGTCGGGATCTCGACAGTGTTCTGATTATCCGTGAAGGGTTCTGTTTTATCGATCCTGGTGCATGTGCGCCGCTCAGCACGAACGACGACGAGATCTTGGCTGAAGTTCCATTCGAGGTAAGTCGACGCTCCCGCGAGCAGATTGCCGCATTCGTCAATGCATCCTACGAGTTTGGCCAGATCGAAGTGAGTGGCGGCCTCCGAGTTGATAACACTACTTCGGAACGCGACAATCTCGATACTGGACTATCCGGTAAAACAAAGGAAACCGTTGTATTAGGTCGGGCCTCTGTAGCTTGGTCAAATTTCGACGAAACCACTCTACTCTACGCCACCTTTTCGCAAGGCTTTGAGCCGGGAGATTTCTCCCTCTCGAATCTTTCCACCGCTAACTCTCTGTTGCAGTATAACAAGGAAACAGCAGATCAGATTGAGATCGGCTACAAGGGGCGGCTGCTCGATAATAATCTATTCCTGACCATTGCTGCGTTCTATGTGGATTACCAAGATCGTCAGTTCGAACTGCAAACGGTTGATCCAGTCACTGACACTCCGGTTGAGGGGATCGTCAATGTGGGGGATTCAACGCAGAAGGGTATCGAGGTTGATTTTGTCTGGCAGCTCTCGAACAATCTGACTTTCTCCGGCGGCGCCGGCTACATTGATGCTGAGTGGGATGAAGGGGTGGTTTCACCGGTCACCGGGCTAAGCCTCGGTGGCGTTCAGCCGCCTAACGTTGCCAAATGGAGCGGCTCAGGCGCGCTCGAATACGAAGGCGATATCGGCAATGGTGAGTTCTTCGTCCGCGGTCAGGCGCGCTATAAGAGCAAGAGTTCGACCAACGCGCAGTTTTTTGATGTGCCAGGTGACGATTATCCCATCTTCGTCAATCCCAGTTACTTCGTCTTTGATCTCGCGGCCGGGGTAGATTTTGGCAATTTAAGTTTTGGGGCGCGGGCTGAGAATATATTCGATAAGAAGTATTTCACAGACGTGCAGGAATTCCCAAACTTCGCCGGATCATTGAACCCCGGCGAGCCGGGGCAGATTATCATCGGCACGTTCGGCCAAGCCCAACGATTTATCCTCTCAGTGGGCTACGAATTCTAACGGTAACCGATGAACCTTTGCGATGGCTGACGCGCCTCGCTTACCCATAACATTTGGCTCGAAATAGGAGAGTAAAGATGCCACTTCCCCAAGATATTACGCCGCTCAATGATCAATTGGCTGACACGGTCGTGGAGACAGAAAAAGTCGATTGGCTTGAGACCGAACCAGGCATGGCGTGGATCAAAGTGCTATGGACGGGATCCGAAACGGGAGCATGGGCCGCAATCTTCAAATGGAAGAAAGGTTACGTGGCTGGCGGACACAAACACCTCAGCGCTGCCCACGTTTATGTGATCAAAGGAAAACTGAAGGTTCGCGACGGTGTCCTCAATATGGGTGATTACGTCTATGAACCCAATGGCATGCTGCACGGGGACACAACGGCGCTCGAGGATACCGAATACCTATTTATCTGTAACGGGCCACTCATTTTCCATGATGATGATAGCTTCACGAGCTATCTCGGCTGGGAAGAACTAGCAAGAATGGCAGAAGGTCAGGCTGATGGTACAGCCATCAGTGCCGGATCGAAGGTCGTCGCATAATAGCGGCGCCTTTCGAAGGGCCTTGGCCGTGATGATGCGCTCGAGATGACCGACCGTAGCTATGCGCGAGGGCCGACCGACACCCCGATGCTTGAATATAGCATCGGTTCGGCCCTGGAGCGGGCCGCTTGTGAGTGGGGTGGCTCACGAGCGCTTGTGTCACGTCACCAACAAACTCGGTACACTTGGTCCCAATTGAACGCGGAGGTTGACCGCATTGCGACGGGTTTGCTCGAGCATGGTATAGAAAAGGGTGATCGCGTCGGGATCTGGTCGCCGAATTGCGCCGAATGGGTGCTTACTCAATTTGCTACCGCAAAGCTGGGCGCGATACTCGTGACTATCAATCCGGCTTATCGTGCCACCGAGCTTGAATATGCGCTCAATAAGGTGGGATGCTGTGCCATAGTCACCGCACAATCCTTCAAGACTAGCAACTACGTCCAGATGTTACGAGAACTGGGGAGTGACAAGCTCCCTCAGCTACGTTGTATGATCTCTATCGGAGATGACGAAGTGGACGGGTTTGTGCCGTGGGAGAACTTACGGGTCGAAGCGGACAAACAGCACTTGGCTTCGATCGGCACTGAGATTGACCCAACTGACCCGATCAACATACAGTTCACTAGTGGAACCACAGGATCTCCCAAAGGAGCCACGCTCACACATCGAAATATCCTCAACAACGGTCGTTTTACGGCCCATACGCTGCGCCTCCAGCAGTCGGACTGCATCTGCATTCCGGTGCCTCTTTATCACTGCTTCGGCATGGTCATGGGAAATCTCGCTGCGGTGACGACGGGCGCTGCGATGGTTTATGCCGACCAAGCGTTTGACCCAGCGAAGACCCTCGAAGCAGTGGCTGCCGAGCAATGCACTGCTCTTTATGGGGTGCCAACTATGTTCATAGCCATGCTCGACCAGCCGAATTTGCCTTCGTATAATGTCTCAAGCCTGAGAACGGGCATCATGGCCGGTTCTCCTTGCCCGGCAGCGACAATGCGAAAAGTGATGGAAAAGCTCAATATGAGCGAGGTCACTATCGCTTACGGCATGACCGAAACGAGCCCCGTGACTGCCCAAACCGCCATCGACGACCCGATCGAAAAGAGAGTGGAAACGGTGGGCCGAGTCCATCCTCACGTTGAGGTAAAAATAGTGGGGCCGGATGGCATGACCCTCAGGCGGGGCGAACAAGGTGAATATTGTTCGCGCGGCTATGCTGTAATGAGGGGATACTGGGACGACGAAGAAAGAACGAACGAGGCTATCGACGCTGATGGCTGGATGCATTCTGGCGACCTCGCTGTGATGGATGATGGAGGTTACATCAGTATTACCGGACGCATCAAAGATATGATCATTCGTGGAGGAGAGAATATCTATCCCAGAGAGATCGAGGAATTTTTGCTTACGCATCCGGAAATATCTGACGCCCAAGTCTTTGGTGTGACCGATGAAACTTATGGGGAAGAAGTCTGCGCTTGGATAATTCCCGTACGCGGCGCGGCGTTGTCGGAAGATGACATAAGGTCATACTGCAAGGATAGTATCGCTCACTACAAGGTGCCCCGCTACGTTCGGGTAGTAGAGAGTTTTATAATGACGGTGACAGGGAAGGCGCAGAAGTTTGAGATGCGGAAGATTGCCGAAGCGGATTTGGCCAAGGCATAGTTCGGGTGGGCATTAGGCATATGCAGGACAAAAGACCCGTTCATCCTGGCCATGTCTTCTAAGGCTGCCCTTCAGCCACTGGTAGGCCCTCATCACTGGCCATCTGTTATCGAGGCCGATTAGAGCGAACTCTTGCGACGCATTTAATCAAGCAACTAGCGGGGAGGCGATAATGATGACCTCGTGCGGTCCGGCCGGAGGTGTCCCACGACTGTGCAGCGCATTAAGGTACCGGTGTCGCTGGTGCCCTTCTACGATCACGAGCCGCACGTCGGGCAGTTCCTTACCCACGTCGACTATCCCATGAGGCGTTGATAGAAGGACCATAGGATAATCCCAGGTCCCTTCGTCAAGCGCACGGGCTGTCGCATGTCGATCGTCACCGCCTTTTTGTTGGAAGACCTCATAGTCGAATTCGGGATGCAACTCGCCTCCGAATACTCGGTGGATGGCGGAAAGTAATGTAGCACCTTCCCACCTTTCCCGCGTGCAGGTCAGCGTGTCCAGGGGGAGAAAGCTGAATGGTGAATGCTCCCAATGCCGGTAGATCCATTGCTCACAGAGGTCGCGCGGGAGGTGGTTTAGCGTCGTCTCGTGCCGACCCCACCAGGCTTCGAAGGCCTCTTTACGACCTACACCCTTACCTTCGCCGATTGGACGCAGCATTGCGGGCCAAGAAGTCTCTCGGTGCCTGTCGAAATTAAAGGGGCGCCCCACTTGAAGTTCTCCTGCTAAACTACTGCTCATGTCGCCCCACAGATAGCGTTTAGCCTAGACCAGACAGCTGGTTTGGGTAAGTAAGCGCTGGGTGATTTCGCAACAGGGAGAAACAGTTAGTGGCCGTTGATCTTCAGGACCTCTCGCGGAGGCTTTTCCAAGCTGCGAACCAGCTGTGGACCAATACCGCGCTGAGGCCCGACCAGTATGCCCAGCCGGTGCTGGCCCTGATTGCGCTGCGTCAGATGGAGGCGAAGTTCGACCAAGTTCACAGTGAACTGGCTGAGACCTTTACCGGACGCCTCAAGCCCACCCCTCAGGACTATCACGGCCACGGCGCGGTCTACCTGCCCGACAACGCCCGCTTCTCCTACCTCCTATCGTTGCCGGAGACCGAGGACCTCGCCGAGGCTCTTAACGAGGCCATGAAAGGCATCACGGAGCATAACCCGGACCTCGCGGGAGTAATGCCTCAAGGCTACGGATCGCTGCCTGATAAGGTCCTGAGGGAGCTTCTGCGCATCCTCCAGCCGCTCAACATCGGCGGCGATGCCTATGGGGTGATCTTCGAGTACTTCATGGGCGAGTTCGCCTCGGCCTACATGCAGAAAGGCGGCGAGTACTTCACCCCATCTTCTATTGTGAAGCTGATCGTCGAGGTGATCGAGCCTTACCACGGGAAAATCTTCGACCCTGCCTGTGGCTCAGGCGGCATGTTCGTTCACTCTGCCGACTTCGTGAAGCGACATCACAAGACCCCCAGCCGCGAGTTGAGCGTCTACGGGATCGAGAAGATGGAAGACACGCAGAAGCTGTGCCGCCTCAACCTCGCGGTCCATGGGCTGTCTGGGGACATCGTGGTGGCCAACAGCTACTATGAAGACCCGCACCGGATGGTAGGCAAGTTTGACTTCGTCATGGCGAACCCTCCCTTCAACCAGTCCCAGGTGGATACCGACCGGCTGGTCAACGATGCGGGGCATGTGGACGCCCGGTTCTCGCTCGGCATCCCCACGGTCAACAACGCGAACTATCTCTGGGTTGGCCTCTTCCATGCGGCGTTGAATGATAGGGGTCGTGCGGGTTTCGTGATGGCCAACTCGGCCTCGGATGCAGGCGGATCGGAGCGCGAGCTGCGAAAGAGGCTGGTGCAGTCGGGATCGGTCGACGTCATCATCTCCACCTCGCCCAACATGTTCTTCACGGTGACCCTGCCGGTGACCCTGTGGTTCCTCGACAAGGCCAAGGCGAATGGTGATCGGGCCGGAGAGGTGCTGTTCATCGACGCACGACACATCTTCCGCCAGGTGACCAGGGCGCACCGCGAGTACACGTCAGAGCAGGTCGAGTTCATTGGCAACATCGTGCGGCTGTGGCGCGGCGAGGCGGTCGAGACCGAGCAGGGCAGCGTGGACTTGATGGCAGAGACCTTCGGCGAGGAGGGCTACAAGGACATCGCAGGCCTCTGCAAGGTCGCCAGCCGAGCGGACATCGAGGCGCAGGACTGGAGCCTTAACCCTGGCCGTTATGTCGGCGTGGCTGCTGGCGAGCAGATCGACGATGTCGATTTCAAGGAGCGCTTGGAGGGCCTGCAAGAGGAGCTAGAAGTGCTGAACGCAGAGGCCGCGCGGCTGCAGGAGACCATCGCGCAGAATGTGGCCGAGGTTTTGGAGGCATGAGCCAGTGGCCAGAAGTACGGCTCGGAGAGCTTGCTGTTTTTCGGAACGGACTGAACTTCAACGCTTCCTTTCGCGGACCGGGCGTTGGTGTAGTTGGCATCCCCGACTTTCACGATAAGTCATTCGTTGAGTACGATGGCCTCGAAGAAGTCCAGCCCGACGTAGTCACCTCCGATGATGCTCTGCTGCATCAGGGGGACATCGTTTTTGTTCGTTCCAATGGCAATCGGCAACTGATTGGCAGGTCACTACTCGTTCGTGAGGAGCCGCCGCGACCCACGTCCCATTCGGGTTTTACCATCCGGCTACGCTTCACCGATGAGCGAGCAGACCCGCTCTTCTTTGCCTACCTCCTTCGAAGCGATACATTTCGGCGCAGAATGTCCAGTCAGGGCGGCGGCACCAGTATCAACAATTTGAACCAGGGCATCCTGTCACGCCTTGAGGTTCCCCTTCCAGATCAATGGAACCAACAGCGCATTGCGTCGATCCTCGGAGCCTATGACGACCTGATCGAGGTCAACCGGCGGCGGGTGGCGGTGCTGGAGGAGATGGCGCGGGGGCTGTTTGAGGAGTGGTTCGTCCGCTTCCGCTTCCCTGGCCACGAGAACGTGCCCATCGTCGACACCTCAAATGGCCCGCTGCCTGAAGGATGGGAGTGGGGCAGGTTCTCGCAGTTGGCTCCAGAGGTCCGCGAAACACTCTCGCCTTCTTCGGTTGACCCGGAGACGCCCTATCTTGGCCTGGAACACTTTCCTCGTCGCTCCACGACGCTGAACGACCGTGGCACGGCGTCTGATGTAGACAGCACGAAAGCTCGATTTCATCGGGGGGACATTCTATTCGGCAAGATACGCCCCTACTTCCACAAGGTCGTCTGGGCACCGTTCGATGGCATTGCTTCGACTGATGCGATCATCTGGCGACCTGACCCCCGCTTCGCTGCTCGCGCCTTGTTATTGGCTTCGAGTGACGCCTTCGTCGCTCATTCGGTACAGACATCGAATGGAACGAAGATGCCCAGAGCCAACACTAAGGTCCTGGCGGGGTACCCTTGCGTCATGCCGACCCACGACGTGAGCCAGATGTTCGAGGCTCTCGTGGGACCATCCGTTGAACTTGCTGCGTATTTGCAGGAGGCGAATGAGAGACTGGGTGCATCTCGCGATCTTCTTCTACCCCGCCTTATCTCCGGTCAGCTCTCCGTCGAGGTTGCCGAGCGCCAACTGGAGGACGCCGCATGATTCCCAAGCTCGGTAAAGTTCAGCGTGTCGACCTCCGCAACGCCTGGATGAATGAAGCATCGCACTTCACCCCGTGGCTCGCCTCTGAGGAGGGCATGGAACTGCTCCAGGATGCGCTCGATATGGAACTGGAGGTCGAGGCTACAGAGAAGTTCGTGGGGCCCTTCAAAGCCGACATACTCGCCAAGCGCACCGACACAACCGACGACCATTGGGTCTTGATCGAGAACCAGCTCGAACGGACCGATCACCGTCACCTGGGCCAGCTCTTGACCTACGCCGCAGGTCTCGATGCCGTCACCATCGTGTGGATCGCCGAGAGTTTCGCGGAGGAGCACAGAGCGGCGCTTGATTGGCTGAACGATATAACCGGCGAAGGGCTGGAGTTCTTTGGTCTCGAGATCGAGCTATGGCAGATTGAGGGGTCGCTCCCTGCTCCGATGTTCAACGTTGTGGCTGAACCCAACGAATGGACGAAGGAGGTCAAGCAGAAGACCGTCTCCGGTGTCTCGGACCTCAAGCAACAGCAGCGACGGTTCTGGCAGGGTCTTCGCTCGAAGCTCCTGGAAGCCAAGGGCAGGGTGAGGCCGCAGAAGGCGCACCCGCAGCACTGGGCTGACTATTCGCTCGGGAGGGCCGATACCTGGCTTTCAGCAACTGTGAACTCGAACAAGAAATACGTTTCGGTGGAGTTTGCGTTCAGGGGACCTTCCGGGAAAGTCTGGTACGACGAGCTGGTCCAGCACAAGGCTGAAATTGATGCCAAGATACCAGGGCTGTCGTGGCAGCGGCTGGACGACAAGAAGCAGAGCCGGATCGCTCTCTACCGGGAGAACTCCGACCCTACAGACGAAGAGCTATGGCCCCAACAGCACGACTGGCTGGCAGAGAAGCTCGAACAGTTCCACGGTGTCTTCCAGCCCTACGCGCAAGGTTTCAGCGACGCCCAGGTCGTTGCCGCTGCTGGCGAGGACAGCGAAGAGGACGACATCGACTGATGGCTCCCTCGCTCTCTGGTATCGTTGCCTCAGAGGAGGGCATTGTCGAGCAGCCTGCGCTTGCGCTGCTGGAGAAGCTCGGATGGGAGTGCGGGAACCTCTATCATGACGTACCTGGGCCGGAGAACGTTTATGGTCGCACGAGCCTCAAGGAACCTCACCTGCCTGCAAGGCTCAGAGCGGCACTGGAGAAGCTCAACCCTGAAAGGCCCGCAGAGGCCCTAAAGTTGGCCGAGGAGGAGCTGACGCGAGACCGCTCTGCCCTCCAGCCCATCGCGGCCAACCGCGAGGTCCTAATACTGCTGAGGGAAGGTGTCAGGGTCGAGGTGAAGAACGACCAGGGAAAGTTCGAAGACGTCCTGGTCCGCGTGATTGACTGGAAGAACCCAGCTAACAACAACTTTCTCGTCGCCAACCAGGTCTGGGTAAAGGGAAAGTACGAGTACACCAGACGTCCCGACACCATTGGCTATGTCAACGGCCTGCCGCTGCTGTTCGCTGAATGGAAGGCCCCCACCTGTCCGCTTGCCGACGCTTACGAAAAGAACCTCAGAGACTATAAGGATGCCATCCCGCAGCTATTCGACGCAAACGGGTTTGTTCTTCTGTCTAACGGGCTTGAGACGCGTGTCGGTGGCAGCCATGCGCCTTACCAGTTCTTCTCGCCCTGGAAGCGGCTGGCGGAGGGAGGCCCAGAGGACCCCAGCCTGGAGACCATGCTGAAGGCAACCTGCGAGCCTGCTCGTTTCCTCGACATGCTGGAGAACTTCGTTCTGTTCGACGAGGCGAAAGGTGGCCTCATCAAGATCATCGGGCGCTACCACCAGGTCCTGGGGGTCAACAGGGCCATCGAGGCCGTCCGGCACATTGAGGAGAACGAGGGGCGGCTGGGCGTCTTCTGGCACACCCAAGGTTCCGGCAAGAGCCTTTCGATGGTGATGTTCGCCGAGAAGGTCCTGCGGCGCATGGGTGGCAACTACACCTTCGTGATCGTCACTGACCGAACAGAGTTGGACGATCAGATCGCGGGCCAGTTCGCTACGGCTGGCGCACTCACCAAGGAGACCCAGCAGGCGCAGGCGGGCAGCAGGGCACACCTGAGAGACTTACTCGCTGGCAACGAGCGGTACGTCTTCACCCTGATCCAGAAGTTCTCGACCGACCACAAGGAGCTGATGCCGGTGCTGTCGGATCGCTCGGACATCATCGTGATGACCGACGAGGCCCACCGGAGCCAGTACGCTCAGCTCGCGGCTAACATGCGAAAGGCACTGCCCAACGCGGCCTTTATCGGGTTCACTGGCACTCCACTCATCAAGGGAGACGAGAGCCGGACCAGAGAGGTCTTCGGGGACTATGTGTCGGTCTACGACTTCGCGCAGTCGGTGAAGGATGGGGCAACAGTCCCTCTGTACTATGAGGGCCGCAAGCCTGAGCTTCAGCTCAACGCTGACGAGCTTCAGGAAGAGCTGGAAGAGCTGCTCGATGAAGCTGCCCTTGATGAGGAGCAGGAGAAGAAGCTCAACCAGCAGTTCGGCAGGCAGTACACGCTCATCACCAATCCCGACCGGCTGGACAAGGTGGCCGAGGATGTGGCGCTCCACTTCGCCCAGCGAGGATACCGTGGGAAGGCGATGTTTGTCGCCATCGACAAGGCCACGGCTGTCGCGATGCACGACAAGGTCAAGGCTGCCGTCGCCAGGATGATCGAGGAGGACGAGCGGCGACTAAAGACTGCCCACGAGGCCGAAGGCGCGGCCATAGCCGAGCGGCTGGTCTGGCTGCGCGAACTCGACATGGCAGTGGTGGTGAGCCAGGGCCAGAACGAGGTTGACGATCTGCGCCAGAAGGGCCTCGACATCTTGCCGCATCGCGAGCGGATGCAGAAGGAAGACCTGGAGACCAAGTTCAAAGACAAGAACGATCCGCTGCGCCTCGTGTTCGTTTGCGCAATGTGGATCACGGGCTTCGACGTGCCCAGCATCGGCACGATCTACCTCGACAAGCCGATGAAGTCGCACACGCTGATGCAGACCATCGCCAGGGCTAACCGGAAATCGGAAGGTAAGACCTCTGGGGTGATTGTGGACTACGTGGGTGTGTTCCAAAACCTTCAGAAGGCGCTCGCTGTCTACGCGGCTGGAAGGGGCGACGGCCAGACGCCGATCAAGGGCAAGGAAGAGCTGGTCAAGGAGTTGGAGGCGGCTCTCGAAGCCGTGCGGGCCTTCGTGGAGCCGCACAGCGTCGATCCTGAGGCGATCATGGATGCCAAGGACTTCGAGCGGCTAAAGCTCATCAACGAGGCCGTGGAGGCTCTGGTGGCCCCTGAGGATCGCCGCAGGGAGTTTCTCAGGCTCGCTGGGTCGGTCACACGGGCCTACAAGGCCCTACTTCCAGATGAGCGAGCAGCGCCTTTCCTGAGGCCGGTAGCGGTCTTCCACACACTATCCGACGCAGTCAAAGCCAAACTCGGTCCTGTCGACATCTCGGCCATCTCGGCCAGGATCGCTCAACTCCTCGACGAGAAGCTCGAAGGGGTCGCTATCGTCACCCCCATTGTCGAGGGGGACACCGCCGAAGGCCGTGTGGACCTCTCAGGGATCGACTTCGAGAAGCTCGCGAGCCTGTTCGAGACCAGCCCCAAGGTGGCCACCGAGAAGATGCGCGAGGCTGCCGAGGAGAAGGCCAAGAAGATGGCCCAGGCAAACCCGACGCGGGTCAGCTTCGTTGAGCGGCTGGAGAAGCTGGTCGCGGCCTACAATGCCGGGTCAATCGACGCCGAGAAGTTCTTTGAAGGCCTGAAGGCTTTCATCCAGGACCTCGACGAAGAGGAGCAGAGAGCCGCCAAGGAGGAACTGACCGAAGAGGAGCTGGCGATCTTTGACCTTCTCACCACCCCCGATCCCCAGCTCACCAAAGCGCAGGAGCAGGAGGTCAAGAAGGTGGCGCGTGGGCTGCTGGGCAAGCTGCAGGGGCTTGTGGATGCGATCGACTGGGTCAGGGGCCAAGAGACCAGAGGAAGCGTCTGGACGGCCATCAGGGTGGGACTGAACGAGCTACCAGAGGACCCGTATCCTCAGGACCTCTGGGATGCGAAGGTGGACCAGGTATGGGACTTCGTGCTGAGGCGGTATGCGGAGCAGCCGAGCGCGAAGCAGTGAGTTGGGACGGGGTCCCCTTGGGGATTAGGGAAGAACTGGATGCGCTACCTGCCGACATTCTGAGCCGGTCGGGGAAGGTCTTCTACGTTGGCGCAGAGGCACTGCAGAAGCATAGCCAAATCTATCTTCTCGGTCTCAACCCTGGCGGTGATCCTGATGATCGTCTCGGAGGCAGCACCATCGGGCAAGACCTGAAAGCCTTCCGAGAGCGGAAGGCGCCTTGGTCGGCCTATGCTGACGAAAGTTGGAGAGGAAGGCCTCCAGGCACATGGGGCATGCAGCCGCGCATCTTACACCTGCTAAGAGGCCTTGAAGCCAATCTCAGGTTCACTCCGGCGAGCAACGTGGTCTTCGTACGCAGCCGTAGAGAGAATGACCTAGAGAGAGAAAAAGAGGATCTGCTAAGGGCCTGCTGGCCAGTCCACCAAGCTGTCATCGATAGCCTCAGGGTCCGCGTGGTGGTGTGCCTCGGCCAAACCGCAGGCCGATGGGTCCGCGAGCAACTGGACGCTCACCAGCATGTTGATTGGTTCAAGGAAACAAATGGACGCGGCTGGGCCAGCCACACCCATCAAGGGGCTGATGGTCGGCAGGTAGTCTCCGTCACCCACCCATCCATTGCGAACTGGTGCAACCCTGATGCGGACCCGACATCACTGGTGGTCAGAGCGATGAAACGAGCGAATACAGGGTAGCGAAGATTTCGTACTCTAATGCTCTTCCTTCGCTTCCTTTCGTCCTTCTCGGCTCCGTTAGTATTCCTGAGGCTTCCAAAGAGGGGGAGTAGATAGACACCCCCACCAATGATACCCAAGGACCCTTGGCTACTTGAGGGTCACGTTCGGCACCATAAGGCACGGCTTTCCAGTCTCTCCCTCAACGTACTCTTTAAAGGCGACCTTCAGACAACCTTCGGCAATTTCCGTATGTGAACGCGGAACTATGAGGGCATCATGTATCGGGAGAACTGGGACATCCTCTTGGAACATGAGCTTCTCCATAGCCAGCCGAAGGACCTCCGCTTCGTGGTACTGAAGGTCGAACGTCGTTAGCCCAAGGAACTCGAGGTCAACGAGGAGCGGGTGCTTCTTCTTCACAAAGGCACCAACCTCTCGGCATGGATAGTCGACCTGAAGATCGCAGCGGGGTCTTTCCTCCTCGTAATCGGCCTTCGACTTCTTGGACCATTGGCTTGGCCTGGGATTGGACGAGCCAATGGCTTGGGCGACCCAGAGTTTCACGATGATCCTGGGGTAATCTTCAATGTCGTAGGGGTCGTCAGACGGATCGAAAGGCTCGCCGGTGAGCGCATGTAGAAAGGTCAGATGGGAGGCCCTGAGGTCGACCTCAGCCACAGCTTCTCCGTTGATGGTGATGAGGTCCTCGCGGTACCTTGCAGGCCAACGCTCGTAAGCCTGACCGCCCTGCAAGGAGTAAAACCGTCCGCCCTTATTCCAGTCGAAGTCGTCCTGGTCACCATTGTTGAAGAGGCGTCGAAGGCCAACGAAGGCCACGCCGTCTATCTGCTCTGCCTGAAGAAAGGCGTTGATGCGCTCCATCTGACCGGCAATCGCCTGGACCTTGGGGTTGCTCCAGTCCACCGGTAGGCTTTTGGCAGACTGCTTCTCGCCACGAATGGTCTCGCGCTTAGCTCTCAGTGCAACCAGCGGCCCGCTTGTGATCGCGCCGCGAGAAGTCTTTGAGGTCCAATGGTCCGACCAGTGATCCAGCAGGACCTCATGGGCATTCGCCAGCTCGATCATTTTCTCGGTAAGGCTGAAACACGTCGCTGTACCTGCTCGCTCACCCCGCGGTGCCTCCCATCTAGGATAACCGATCCTGCGGGTCAGTAAGCCTTCCCCTTCAAGGGCGCTAACGACTTGGGAGAAGATGTCGTAGCCGAAGCCCAAGTGTCCCTTGGAGGAAAAATTGCTCCTCGACATACCGTGCGCCCCAGCGACCTGGGGACCCGAAGATGCCCTGGCTCGTGCGAGGCTGAAGAGGTCAGCGAGTAGCGCCTCGACAGCTTTCGTGAGCTTCGAGGTGGTTGCCTCGCCTGCCCTTTTGGAGTGTCCCAGGGTCAGGCGGTAAGGCACGACGACGTCGTCGATTAGTGTCTGGATGAGGCGGTGCGCCGCTGGTGACCTCGGTCCTCCCAAAAGCGCAATCGGGCATGCATCCTCCCGCTTCGCTCTAGAAGCGGTACGTGTATCGGAACGCAATCTATGGTCTCCAGACGGGTCTTTTCGGTCCCTTAGTAGCAGACCGAACAGGACGCGTATTCAATCGTATACGCCACTGCGTTGGAAGGCTCCAGAGGCTTCTAAAGGGCTCCAGAGCTTACATGAGAGATGTTCAGCTTGCCCGATTATTTTCTAAGTGACTTAGTCAGCTTAGGTCTCCGCCCTGCCCAACTCTGGTGTGGGAGTTATGGCCAAAACTTCATGGCCTCACCGTTCCATGCCAACGCCGGAATACAACCAGTCCTCCTTGGGACCTCATGTGACTTCAGTATCTGGCCGACGCGCGTCGAACTCAGTCCGAAGGCTCTGGCGATGTCTGCTTGACTATAGCCAAACTCATAGGCCTTGCAGATCGCTAAGTTGCGTTTGCCTTTGGTTCGAAGGCTCATATTATGTGGCCAGCGCACGGTAGACGGACGCCCTGCCGATCTTGAGCTGCCTGCTGATCTGGGTCGGATTGAGACCTTCCTTCTTCAGCCTACGCACATCCTCGACTGGGACTGAGGGCTTGCGACCCTTATAGACCCCCTTCGCCTTGGCCTTTGCAATGCCCTCCATCTGGCGCTCACGACGCAGGGCCGTTTCGAACTGGGCGAATACGCCGAGCATTTGCAGGAAGGCGACCCCTGCGGGGGTGGAGGTGTCTATCGGCTGCTCTGTTGCCTGAAGATGCGCTCCCTTGGCTCTGATAGTCTCCACGATGTCCTCAAGGTCCTTCACGGATCGCGCCAGGCGGTCGATGCGCGTCACCACGAGCGTGTCGCCTTCGCGGAGGAACTCAAGAACCGTGTCGAGCTGGTCTCGCCCCTGCCTGGTCGTGCCGCTCTTGGTCTCGGACCGGATGATGGAGCAGCCTGCGTCTTTGAGGGCCTCCTCCTGGATCGTGCAGTCTTGATCGTCGGAGCTTGCCCGTGCGTATCCTATCGTGGTGGTCATGGCGAAAGTGTCTCAATAGCCTCTAAGACCCTTTCCGTTAAATGTCCGAAATGGTAATGTCAATCCTAATGAGATACCCGATCTGTATCAATGGGATGTATCGCTGAGGTATACCTTGCGGACACTTATCGCGATCGAGGCCTCCGGAAATGGCGGATCGCTCGCAGGAGTTCAACGGGTCCCCTTCTGCCGCACTGATGGTACCGCGAGGTTCAGCTAGAAAGGCCATTGGGAAAGGACGGTTTCGCTAAGGCCACATTCAAGACGCCCGACCCACGCAGCGATCGCTCCATACTGGCGTCCGCGATGATGTCCGTAAGCAGCCCAGCGACCTTTTCCCGCACACCGGCGTCATTCATCAATGAAAGGGGAAAGCCAGGGAAGCCCGTCAATGTCTCCGTCGAAAGCCCACCGCCTATTGCTGAAAGGCGGTCGTAGATCGACTGTCGCTTTTCCTCAGGCTCCAAGGTTGGTCGATTGGTCATGTACCGAGGTTGAGTGTGACCTTTGCCGTAAGCAAGGGACATTGGGACAAACGCTCCGAAGGGGAGATCGAAAACACCGATCAGAGACCCATGCGCTTTCGCTACCTCGGCGTGTCCATCCCCTTCTCCGTCTCCAATGGGCTGCTCGCGCTTGATGAGCAGAAGGTCGCCATCATCGTTCGCAATGATTTTTTACCCATTGCCACTGATGGCTGTGGGATGATCGCCGAGTGATATTCATTCGCCCTGCCATTTCGTGAAGGTGTGCGAGTATGGGAAGTCCAGACTGCCGCCGTGCGTCCATTCGAACTCAACGTGCACGGCATCATACTGGATCACTGCCCTGCTAAAGAGCGCCCGCAACCGCTGATTGACCTCTTCTACGTTCACATCTCCTGAGACTGGCTGAAGCGCTTCAAGCGCCTTTTCAATCCGAACCTTTACTGTCCGGCCTGTTGCGGCCTCTCTGCGTTTCTGAAGAGCCTCAAGAGCTGCCAAGGCCTCTTCCAACTGCTGTTCCGTCTCGCGCGCCTTTTGGGCGATCATCGGTGAATGTCCGAGGCTGAGATTATTGAGTAAATTGCTCGCTCGCTCTCGCAACTGGTCGACGACTTCGTCAGCTCCCCTGATTTCGTCATCGAGCTGAGTGTCCTTCCCAGTAGCCCCTTCCAGAAGTTGAAGTCGCTTAGGTAAAGCGTCAAGGACCGCCTTCTCAATCTCTCCATACGGAACCGAGCGGTATGTACACCCGGCGCCAATCTTTGCCCGCGAACACACAAGGGACGGCTTCGATCGACTGCCCTTGTTGACCCTCGTCATCGTAGCGCCGCACTTCGGACACTCAGCCAGTCCAGCCAATATATTGGTGATCGGGGTGTGTGCGTGTCGGCCTCTTTGAGGGGCCTTCCGAACCTCTCGAAGGGCCTGAGCCTCTTGGAATGTCTCCACGCTCACTACCGCTGGGTAATACCTCTCGACTGGCTCAAGCGGCACTCTTCGCTTTCGTGTTCCGTCAAACTCACTCAGGTGAGGACAGAACGTCCCAATAACGGCTGGGTTCTGGAGTATTTTCGAGATGTATGACCGATGCCAGAACTGACCTCTGCCCCATGGCTTGATGCCCTGCTCATTCAGTTGGCTTGCGATCCGGTGCTGCCCCCAACCGTCGAGGGTTAGATCGTAGACGCGGCGAACGATGTCTCCGCGTTCCTTAATGACTATGAAGCGTTGCCGATCATTGGACAACTTTAGCCAAGCCGGAACGCGTTCTGTGATCGGCTTGCCCTCCAGCACCTTTTGACGCTTTTGCTCCCAAGTTGCCTTGAGGCGCTTGGACTTCGTCACACTTTCCTCATTTGCTCTCATGAAGGTCAGGATCGACACCATTAGGTCCATTGGTTCGTTGTCGAGCGATCCTTGTGTGTAAACGCGCTCATCGTTGAGGGTTACAAGGTCAACGCCAGCGTCAACGATGTCTTCGAGGACGCGCAGGGCCTTTCGTGGAGGCAGGCGGCTGAGACGATCGAGTTGCTCAACAAGTAGCACAGATCCTTGCGGCACTTGACCACTTCGAACGGCCTCCAGGAAGAGTGCGAGCTTACCGGCTTCGGCGTTTTGGCCTCTGAAGCCCGAGATGCCGACATCGTCGAAGGTCAGCTCTTGATCCAGCTCCAGTCCACTTTTAGCCGCGTAGGCTTCGGCCATCGACCGTTGGCGGCGGAAGCTATCACCCTTTCTTTGTTCGGGTGTAGAGAAACGCAAGTAGGAGTACGCTTTTCGCGGCGCTTGGCCTTCTGGCGATACGTCTTTGTTTTCCATTGGCCGCCCTTGCGACCAAGAGGGGTCTCAAGTCAATAACGGAAACATGTTGTGACCTCCCGCCGCAGCGATTTCGAGCGCGCGCTTCGCCGTCTCCTGCCCGCGCACCTGCTTGAGATCGGCGACGGGGGCTGGCCGTTCGATCGCGCCGCGCTCGGGCTCGGGCAGCAAGGCGGTGCCCTTGAGGTGGTTGAGCAGGCCGACGAGATCGCGCGCCGCGCAGACCGGAACTCCGCTCGCCCATTTCGCCTCCGCGCCCTGCGCCGCCGGGCACATCAGGCCGGCCTCCGCCTCGCTGGCATGGAGTGCGGCGAGGAGAACGCCCGGCGAGGCGACGATACGGCCATCCAGTGCGAGTTCGCCCACGGCAATCCAGTCGGTCAGTTGCTCGGCATCGGTCACGCCCATCGCGGCGAGGAGCGCCAGCGCGATCGGCAGGTCGTAATGCGATCCGTCTTTCGGAAGGTCTGCGGGTGAGAGATTGATAGTTATCCGTTTGGGCGGCAGTGCAAGGCCCATTGCGGCAAGCGCCGACTGCACCCGTTCGCGGCTTTCGCTCACCGCCTTGTCAGGCAATCCGACGATCGCAAAACGCGGCAGGCCGGGCGCAACCTGGCACTGCACTTCGACGCTGCGCGCCTCCAGCCCGAGATAGGCAACTGTCTTGACCAGCGCGACCATCGCTAAACCCCTCAAATCCCGAGTGAAGAGAGGGGCCGCCGCAGTCGAATTAACAGCTTGTAACCGGAGGCCTCGAGGCGATGGTCTCAGTAGCCGGTAAGGCGAATTAAAGCATAAAACTTTGCCATTCCGCAGGGGCTCGGCGGGCACAAGATCGCCATGCGAAGCCTCGTGCTCTTCCTCCTGGCCCTTGTCCCTCTGCTTGGTGCACCGCTACCCGTGCATGCTCAGTCAGGGACGGCGTCACGCGTCGTCTCAATCGAAAGCTGGGTCGAGGAATGGGACGAGGCAACGCAAAGCTGGGTGCGGATCAGCGAGCCGACCGTCGAAGACCGGCATTCCGCCCAGAATCCTGCAAGGCGTTCGGAACGCGTAGCCGTTCCCCAGACGCAGCGTTCCGAGCGCTTTGCGGTGCCCTCTTCGCCAATGGCGCAGCCTGGCTTGCCGATGCCGGCAGGCGAGCGTGGCCAGCGCTACGGACCCTTCCAGGTGCTCGACGGCAAGCGTGCAGCGCTGCTCGGCACCACTGATACGCTCAGTCCGCGCCATTTCGCACAGATGCTGAGCGAGCATCCCGGTATCGAAGTGCTCGAAATGATTGAGGCGCCCGGTACGCGTGACGATATCGCCAACCTCAAGCTGGGCCGTATGATCCGCGAGAAGGGCATTGCCACGCATGTTCCGGCAGGCGGCTCGGTCCGCTCGGGCGCAGTCGAGCTGTTCCTGGCCGGTGCGGAGCGAAAGGTTGCCGAAGGCGCGCAGTTCGCTGTGCATTCCTGGATGGATACCTATGGTCGCCAGCCAGAAGACTTCGCGCCCGATGCCCCTGAAAACCGCCTCTATCTCGACTATTACCGCGATATGGGGATGAGCGAAGACCGCGCCGAGGCCTTCTACGCCATGACCAATTCGGTTCCGCATCAGAGCGCTTTGTGGCTCGATGCCGTTGACATGCGCGGCTGGATCGCGCCGGAGCTCAAGAAGGCGCGCGAACTTCCGACGATCGATGCGATGCCGCGCCGCGAGGCCCCGCGCCTGGCCTATCTCGATGTGAGCCGGGTCGAACTGGCGCCGCTCGACTTCTCCGACATCGTTTTTCCCGAGTTGGAAATCGGCCCGATCAAGCTTGCATCGCTTGACTCGCGGCCAAGCATCCACTAACCGCGCGGACCATCAAGGCGGTCGCCTCCAGCAGGCGGCCCTTTTTATTGGTGCCGCGGTATTGACGCCCGGTGCATATGATTATTTCGAGGACGATATGAAGCGGACTTTCCAACCCAGCAATCTCGTGCGCGCTCGCCGTCACGGTTTCTTTGCTCGCAAGGCGACCACCGGTGGCCGCAAGGTCCTGCGTGCGCGTCGCAAGCGTGGCCGCAAGAAGCTTTGTGCGTAACTAGTTTTTCGCGACGCCCATCCGGGCGCGCGATATCCTCGCTCACGCGGCCTGACGGTCGCGTCGCTGCGGGCGGCCACTTGGCCTTGCGGGCTCCCTCTGGGAGCCCGTTCTGCGTATAGCACCGACATGATCCAGGTACTCACCAAGCGCGCCGACTTTCTCGCTGCCAATCGTGGCCTGCGTGTCGCGCGCCCTGGCTTCGTGCTGTTGACCCGCCCGAATGACGGGCAGGGCAAGCGCTACGGAATCACTGTCACCAAGAAGATCGGCAATGCGGTCGTGCGCAACAGGATGAAGCGGCGCTTCCGCGAACTGCTCCGCGCCGAACTTCCCGAACAGGGTCTGCCGGATCACGATCACGTGCTGATCGGGCGCGAAGGCGGGATCGAGCGCGACTTCGCCAAGCTTGATGAAGAGCTCAAGATTGCCCTCTCTCGTGCAGCCGAGGGCAAGGGCGATCCGCCCCGGCGCAGGCCGCGTCGCGGCAATCGCCAGAAAGGCCGGAAATGAAGCACATCCTCATCTTCATAGCGCGCGCCTGGCAATGGGGTCCGAGCCGAATTTTGCCTCCGACCTGCCGTTACGCCCCGTCCTGTTCGCAATATGCGATCGAGGCCTTGGGGAAATACGGCGCGATCAAGGGTGGATGGCTGGCGACGAAGCGGCTAATGCGCTGCCATCCATGGGGCGGGCATGGCTACGATCCGGTACCTTGACCAGGTGTCGTGACATAGCAATACACCTCCCCAGATAGACCGAAACGAAGAGACGAGATCTTGGACAACCAGCGCAACCTCCTGCTCGCCGTGGGACTTTCCTTCCTGCTGATCCTCGGCTGGGACGCGGCCATGCGGTATTTCTATCCGCAGGCATCGACCGCAAGCGAGACCGAGCAGGTCGATCCCGTAGCTCAGCCGGCTACGGCTTCCGCTCCGGGCGATTCGGCGAATATCGTAAGTGGAGGCGCGACTGCCGAGGCAGGCACGGTCGATCTCGCTCAGGCGCTTGCCAGCCCAGAACGGGTGCGCATCGACGCGCCGCGCATCGAAGGCTCCATCAATCTCGTCGGCGCGCTGGTCGACGACATCGAACTGAAGGACCACCGCCAGACGGTCGACAAGGACAGCGGCCCAGTCCAGCTCTTCGCGCCGCAGGGTACGGACCGCCAGTATTTCGCGCAGTTCGGCTGGGTCGGCGACGGTGTCGCACTGCCCGACGCCCGCACGCAGTGGGGGGCCGACGGCGAAGTCCTGACCGCCGAGACGCCTGTCACGCTGAGCTGGGACAATGGCGAAGGGCAGACCTTCCGCATCCGTTTCGCGATCGACGACAATTACATGCTCACCGCGAGCCAGTCGGTCAGCAACTCCGCTGGCGGGCCGATCGTGGTGCGCCCGTTCGGCCTCATCAATCGCGATGCCTCAAGCGCGAGCCCCGACCAGTGGATCGTTCACTCTGGGCCAATGGGCGCATTCGGCGAAACGGTCGAATACGGGCCCGATTATGACGATCTGGCCGAGGAAGGCACATTCGCGCCCGAAGGCGGTGCGGCCGACTGGATCGGCTTTTCGGACATCTATTGGCTTTCGGCTCTCGTGCCCGAAGAAGGCGTTGCGACGACTCCCGGTTACCGCTCGCTGGGCGCCGAAACCTATCGCGCCGACGTGATCTACGCGCCCGAAACGGTCGCTGCCGGGGGCTCCTCCAACCGCACTACGCGCTTGTTCGCTGGCGCCAAGGAAAGCGTCGTCCTCGATGCTTACGAGGCCGCCGGGATCGAGAACTTCAGCCGCGCGATCGACTGGGGTTGGTTCCGCTGGTTCGAGCGTCCGATCCTGACCCTGCTGCGCTACCTGTTCGATCTCGTCGGCAATTTCGGTGTCGCGATCATCCTTCTGACCGTCATCATTCGCGGTCTGCTCTTCCCGATCGCGCAAAAGCAATTCGCTTCGATGGCGGCGATGAAGGCGGTCCAGCCGAAGATGAAGGCGATCCAGGAGCGGTACAAGGACGACAAGCAGAAGCAGCAGCAGGAGATCATGAAGCTGTACAAGGAGGAGAAGGTCAATCCGCTCGCCGGCTGCCTTCCGCTCCTCATCCAGATTCCTATCTTCTTCGCGCTCTACAAGGTTCTGATCCTCGCGATCGAGATGCGGCACGAGCCGTTCTTCCTGTGGATCAAGGACCTGTCCGCGCCAGATCCGGCGAAGATCCTCAACCTGTTCGGTCTGCTGCCGTTCGATCCGCCGGGTTTCCTCGGTATCGGTATCCTGGCGGTTCTGCTCGGCATCACGATGTGGCTGACCTTCAAGCTGAACCCATCGGCGATGGACCCGGTCCAGCAGCAGATATTCAACATCATGCCCTGGGTGCTGATGTTCGTCATGGCGCCCTTTGCGGCGGGCCTCCTGCTGTACTGGGTCACCTCGAACCTGCTGACGCTGGCACAGCAGAGCTATCTCTATTCCAAGCATCCGCAATTGCGGGCTGCGGCGGAAAAGCAGAAGGCTGATCAGGCGGCCGTGAAGGCGCGCGATCAGGCCCGCGAAGGCAAGAGCTAAGACCGTGAGTCCCGAAGAAGAGCGCGAGCAGGCGTTCCGCGAGAAAGCGGCGACGAAGCTGTTCTCCGGGCGGGTGGACTTCCTGCTGTCCGCACCGCAACTGAAGTTCCTGCCCGAACCGACGGTGCCGGAGATCGCCTTTTGCGGGCGCTCCAATGTGGGCAAGAGCTCGCTGCTCAATGCGCTGACCGGGCGCCGGGCGATCGCGCGCGCTTCGGTCACGCCGGGCCGCACGCAGGAACTCAACTTCTTCGAGGTGGGCGACCCGACGCTGTTCCGGCTCGTCGACATGCCCGGATACGGCTTTGCCAAGGCGCCGCCCAAGGTGGTCGAGAAGTGGAAGAAGCTGGTGCGCAGCTATCTTCGTGGACGGCAGGTGCTCCACCGCAATCTCGTGCTGGTCGACAGCCGCCACGGGCTGAAGGACGTCGACCGCGAGATGATGACCATGCTCGACGAAGCGGCGGTCGGCTATCGGGTTGTCATGACCAAGGCGGACAAGATCAAGAAGAGCGAGCTCGACGCGACGGTGGCGAAAGTTGCCGAAGAAGCGAAGAAGCACGTCGCCGCCTTCCCGCAGATCCACGTGACCAGCGCCGAAAAAGGCATGGGCATCGCCGAATTGCGCGCCGCGGTGGTCGAGGATGCGCTGGGCGCCGGCTGGGCTGACTGAGCCGCTTCCTTACCTAAGTCGCAAACAGCATGTCGTCGCTGGCGAAGGCCTTCATCTCGAGCGCATTTCCGGCGGGATCGCGGAAGAACATCGTCGCCTGCTCGCCCGGCTGTCCCTTGAAGCGGATGGTCGGCTCAATCGCGAAGTCGGTGCCTGCCGCCTTGAGCCGCTCGGCCAGCGCCTCCCAATCTTCCATCCGCAATACGATGCCGAAATGCGGTACCGGCACGCCATGCCCGTCGACGTGGTTGCTCGCGCGGTCGCCCGCTTCGCCGGGAGCGAGATGCGCGACGATCTGGTGACCGAAGAAATCGAAGTCGATCCACTCGTCCGATGACCGCCCCTCGTCGCAGCCCATCACGCCGCCGTAAAAGGCACGCGCAGCGGCGAGATCGTCGACGGGAAAGGCGAGATGGAAGGGGCGCAGGCTCATGTTGCGAGACTTTAGGCGGCTTTTCATGCCGTGCAATCGCGCTCTACCAGTGTTCAGTCTCGACACTGCAAAACTGAACGCCTAGGGCGATTCCGCAAGCAAGGTGGAGCGCGCATGAAGCTGATCATCGGCAACAAGAACTACTCGAGCTGGTCGATGCGTGGCTGGCTTGCGGCCAAGCAATCGGGCCTCCATTTCGAGGAGCTGACCGTACCGATCATGGGCGAGGGCTGGGCCGAGGCGAAGCGCGACATGGGCGAGATGGCGCCCAGTTCAGGCAAGGTGCCGATCCTGTGGGATGAGGACACGGTCGTGTGGGACAGCCTCGCGATCCTCGAATACCTTGCAGACAAGGTCGGGCGCGAACGCTTCTGGCCGAAGGATGATACTGCTCGCGGCATGGCGCGTGCGATGGTCGCGGAGATGCACAGCTCGTTCCGCTCGATGCGGCAGGAACTGCCGATGAACGTGCGCAAGCGGATCGCGCTCGACGATGTTTCCGACGATACCCGGCAGGACATTGTGCGGATACTGACTCTCTGGGCCGAGGCGCGGGCGCGTTTCGGCAAGAGCGGGCCGTTCCTGTTCGGCACGTTTGGCGCAGCAGACATCTTCTATGCGCCGGTCGTCTCGCGCTTCATCACCTATGGCGTGGGCGTGCCCGGTTTCGCGCAAGCCTATATGCAAGCGATCTGGGAGCATGACTGGACCCAGGAATGGATTTCCGCATCAGAGGAAGAAGAATGGGTGATCGAACAGTTCGAGGTTGCTCCGCAATGACCCTTCGCGCATTTGCCGCACTGCTGCTGGCGTCCATCCTGGCGCTGCCTGTTCCGGCGCAAGCCTGGGGCTTTTACGCGCATGGTGTGACT
The DNA here is from genome assembly GCF_900177715.1 of Altererythrobacter xiamenensis. GTDB lineage: Bacteria > Pseudomonadota > Alphaproteobacteria > Sphingomonadales > Sphingomonadaceae > Erythrobacter > Erythrobacter xiamenensis. The sequence goes on from NZ_FXWG01000002.1 coordinate 635,494, forward strand.
GCCGAGATCGCGATGGCGAACTCCTCGCCCGAAGTGCGCGCCAAGGTGCGCGCCTTGATGGCAGGTGATGCGGCGCTCGGCACTCCGGAATGCCCGATCGACTCGATCGAAGAGCTTGCGACCTGGGCCGATTGCGTCCGGCGGACCCGCTGGCGCTGGGGCTACACGGCCAGCTGGCACTATCGCACCACCCCGATCTGCGAAGCCTACGAGCCCTGGAAGAACTGCTCGGGCGGCAATTGCGTCACCGCCCAGATCGAACGCAGCCATCGCATCCTCGCCGATGAAAGCCTGCCCGCGCATGTCCGGTTGGAGGCGCTCGCCTTCATGGTTCATTTCGCTGGCGATATTCACCAACCGCTCCATTCGGGCGACAAGGACGATCGCGGCGGAAACGACCGGGAGGCGAGCTATGGCATCGTGCCGGGCATGAACCTGCATTGGATCTGGGACGGCGCGCTGGCGGAACGCGCGATTACCTCCGGCGAGCCCCCGGTGGTCCGTCGCTATGCCTCAGCAGAGCGCGCCGAACTGGGGGGAGGCAGCCCCGCCGATTGGGGCCGTGAGAGCTGGGAGGTAGCACGCGAGTTCCTCTATCCCACTGCCTTCGATCAGGAGCCGTGCGCCGGTGAGCTACCCGATAAAACGGCACTGACGCAGGAAGATATCGTCGCTTCGGTGCCGATCGCGCGTCGGCGCGTGCAGCAGGCTGGCATCCGTATCGCCGAACTGCTCGAAAGCGCCTTTGCGCCGGGACCGCTTCCGGAACCGGAGGAGCGACGATGAGCCAGGCAATCGACTATGCCAAGCGCCTGATCGAGGCCCCCAGTGTCACGCCGGCGCGGGGCCTCGTCTTCGATGTGCTCGAAGCGATGCTGAGCCCGCTCGGTTTCGAGTGCCACCGCTTCACGCGCGGCGACGGCGAAGCAGGCACTGACGAAGAAGCGGTCGAGAACATGTTCGCCATCCGCCGCGGGCCGGCAGGTTCGAAGCATTTCGCCTTTGCAGGCCATGTCGATGTGGTCCCGCCCGGTGAAGGATGGACCAGTGCGCCGTTCGCGCCAAAGGAGCGCGGCGACTTGCTCTACGGACGCGGCGCGGTCGATATGAAGGGCGCGATCGCAGCCATGGTGGAGGCTGCCCGCAATGTCCCTGCCGATGCCGGAACGATCAGCTTCATCATCACCGGTGACGAAGAGGGGCCTGCGCTGCATGGCACCCGCGCTCTGATCGATTACATGCGCGAAGAGGACATCCGGCCCGACCTGTGCCTCGTCGGGGAGCCGACCAGCGTCAACCAGCTGGGCGACATGATGAAGATCGGGCGGCGCGGCTCGGTCAATATCTGGCTCGAGGTCGAGGGCACGCAGGGCCACGTCGCCTATCCGCACCTCGCCGACAATCCGCTGCCCAAGATGGTCACGATCCTGTCGGAGCTCAACAAGGTGGAGCTCGACCAGGGCACCGACTGGTTCCAGCCATCGAACCTCGAGATAACCGAGTTCGACGTGCCTAACCGTGCGCATAATGTGATCCCCGCGAAAGCGAGTGCGCGCATTTCGATCCGTTTCAATGACAAGCATTCGGGCGCCTCGCTCTCCAGACTGGTGACCGAGATCGCGGTCAGGCATGGCGGCACGGCGCGCCCCGTGATTTCGGGTGAGCCCTTCCTCACGCCCCCAGGCGAGTTTTCGCAGATGATCGCGGATGCTGTGAAGGCAGAGACGGGAATCGAGCCCGAGGCCTCCACCAGCGGCGGGACATCCGACGCGCGTTTCCTGCGCGCCGTATGCCCGGTGATCGAGTTCGGCCTGTGCAACGCGACCATGCATAAGCGCGACGAGGCAGTGGCCATGGCCGACCTCGATGCGCTAGGCCGTATATATACCGCGATCGCCAGGGCGGCGCTCGGCTATAAGTAAGGGGAGGGTCGCCATGTTGCGCGCCTGGTTCAACATTCCGCTGTGGCAGCGCGTGATCGGTGCGCTCGTACTCGGCGTCGCGCTCGGCCTGTTCTGGGGGCCGGAAGCCGAAAGCATCAAGTGGATCGGCGACTTCTTCATCAAGTCGATCAAGATGCTGGTCGTCCCGCTGATCTTCTTCAGCCTTGTCGCGGGCGTCGCCGCGATCGGAGACCTGCGCAAGCTGGGTGCGGTCGGCGGGCGAGCGCTGCTGCTGTTCGTCGTCAGCGGGCAGATTGCGGTGTGGCTCGGTCTCGCGCTCGGTACGGGCGCGGTCAATCTCGGCCTGTTTCCGGACAAGGAAACGCTAGGGACACCCAGCGTGCCCACACCGGAACCCAACCCGACCACAGCAGTCGACATGATCCTCTCGATCGTGCCCGAAAGCCCGGTGCAGGTAATGGCGGATGTCGCGGTGCTGCCGCTCATCGTTTTCTCGCTTCTCATCGGCATCGGAATCCTCATGGCCAAGGAAGAGGGCGAGCCGGTCCAGAAGATTTTCGATTCGGGCGCGGTCATCATGCAGAAGGTCACGATGATCGTGATGGAACTGACGCCTTTCGGTGTCTTTGCCCTGATGGCATGGGTCGCAGGTACGCTCGGCATCGACGCTTTGAAGGCGCTCAGCTGGCTGGTGATCCTGAACTACACCGGCTGCCTGCTGATCATCTTCCTGATGTATTCGGCGATGATAAAGTTCATCGCCAAACTGCCGGTCAAACCCTTCTTCCAGGGGATCGTGGATGCGATGGCGGTCAGTTACTCGACTGCCAGCTCCAACGCGACTCTGCCGGTGACGCTGCGCTGCGCCGAGCGCAACCTCGGCGTGAGCAATTCGGTCGCGGCCTTCGTCATCTCGCTCGGCGCGACGGTGAACATGAACGGCACCGCGATGTACCTCGGCCTTGCGACGCTGTTCGGCGCGTCGATCTTCGGGGTCGATCTGAGCTGGGGCCAGTATTTCCTGATCTCGATTCTTGCGACGCTCGGCGCGATCGGGGCGGCCGGCATTCCGGGCGCCGGCCTCATCATGATGGCGCTGGTGTTCGGAGCGGTAGGTGTACCGCTCGAAACGATCGCCTTCGTCGCAGGCGTCGACCGGATCATGGACATGATGCGAACGACCACCAATGTCAGTGGCGACGCCGCAGTGGCGACTACCGTGGCGTCCATGACGGGCGAGATTGATCGCGCCGAAATGGCGAGCCTCGACGACGTCTGACGCGTTATTCAGGAGCGTATTGCGTTTCCGTCGCGTCCTGTCCGGGCTGTTCGGTTGGAGAATCCGTGCCGCAATTCTCGATGCAGCGTGCGGCGGCCGACGGTCTCATGCGCCCGCTCACGCTGATCGTTGCCCCGCTGCCGGTCTGGAAGCGAGTGGCATCGGTATTTTCGAGCGGATCGTTCGTCGGGATCGCCGTTTGAATTTGCACCGGGCCTCGGCGATTCCCGGTCCTCGCGGTCGAGCGGTTGGAGGAATTGCGCGGGACTGCGCGGATTGCATCGGCGGCGCTGTTGACGCTTCCGCGCACTGCATTCCCAAGCGAATTGGCGGCCTTGCCCTGGCCCGATGAGCCGGAAAGGATCACCGCCGTTTCGGCTGCGTCCTGCGCTGCGAGGCTGCCCGGCACCGCCAGGCCTGCCGAAACTGCCGCGACCAAAGCGAACTTGCGGTAAATCATCCCCGTCCTCCGATAGTCCTAGTCCTCAATATACTCTACGGGCACGAAATCTCCCAATCCGCATCCTGCGCCGCGCCGCACATCGCCTCCAACCGTCTCGAGCACGTAGATGATTTCCGTGTTGCACAGGCGCGAGAGCGAAGTGCTGTAGGTGAAGGCTTCCTCGAAACCGAGGCGAGGGCAGCTGCGCGGGAGTGTATTGCGATAGACCTTGTCGCCGGTCATTTCGAAATCGATCGTCCGGTCGTCGCGGACCTTGGAGCTGCGGATCTGGGTAATCGTGACGCAGCTTTGCGCCTCGCCCACGACCCTTACGGCCGGTCCATCCGAGACGAAGGCTTCATCGCTTTCAACCGGCGCGCAGGCGGCGATTGCGAGTGAAAGAGTGATGGCGAGGGTTTGCCGAATCATGTGAAGGCTCCTTTCCCGGCGCCCGACGTGATCAGGCGCCTTTTGTTGTCTTTGCCCCCCGTCGCGGCTTCTCTAGCACTTTTTTGCGGTAACTGCACAAATCGGCGACTTTGCAGCGCCAGCACTCGGGCGTGCGCGCCTTGCAGACATAGCGACCGTGCAAGATCAGCCAGTGATGCGCATGGAGGCGAAAGGGCTGCGGAACACGCTTTTCCAGCTTGGCCTCGACCTGCTCGGGTGTCTTGCCCTTGGCGAGACCGGTGCGGTTTCCCACGCGCAGGATATGGGTGTCGACCGCAAAGGTTTCCTGCTTGAACCAGCAATTGAGGACGACATTGGCGGTCTTGCGCCCCACGCCGGGCAGTTTGACCAGCTCTTCGCGGCTGTCCGGCACTTCGCCCCCGTAATCATCGACCAGCAGCTGGCTGAGCGCGATGACGTTCTTCGCCTTGGAGTTGAACAGGCCGATGGTCTTGATGTGCTCCTTGAGCCCGTCCTCGCCGAGTTCGAGCATCTGCTGCGGCGTCGTCACCTCCTGAAACAGCGCGCGCGTCGCCTTGTTCACGCCGACATCGGTCGCCTGCGCGCTGAGCGCCACGGCCACGACGAGCTGATAGGCATTGCCATATTCAAGCTCGGTCTCGGGTTCCGGATTGTCTTCGGCGAGGCGGCGGAAGAACTCGAAAATCTGGTCCTTGGTCACTTGCGCGGTTTCCTCAAATCCTTGGTCACGACGCGCAAGAACGGCAGCGAGGCGATAGCCCACAGCGCCGTCCAGAACGCCATCGCCCCGCCATGGGCGAGCATCATCAGACGCGACCGGAGCAATGGAATCCAGAGAGCTGCGATGGTGATTCCCATCGCCAGCACGATCATGGCGGCATATTTCGCCGAAAGTATCTTGTCGGCGATCAGCCAATATCCTGCCGGAAGCATGACCAGGGAAGCGAGGCCCATGCGCATCGGGCCGACATAATCCTCCGGGCCGCCAGGGATCATGGCAAAACCGATGATCGCCAGAAGCGCCGCGAGAAAGATCGCGCTCCCCAAGGCCAGGATCTTCATAAGTCCAGCATGTCGTTCATCGTGTAGCGCCCGGGCTTGCGCCCGATCAGCCAGGCGGCGGCTTTCACCGCCCCGCGTGCGAAGATCATGCGATTCTCGGCGCTGTGCGAAAGCGTGATGCGCTCCTCGTTTCCGGCAAGGATGACGCTGTGATCGCCCGCGACGGTTCCGCCGCGCAGCGCGGCGAAGCCGATCGCGCCGGACTCGCGCTGGCCGGTCATGCCGTCGCGGCCGCTCACCGTGTTGTCGGCGAGGTCGATCCCCCGGCCTTTTGCGGCGGCCTCGCCCAATAGCAGCGCGGTGCCTGACGGCGCATCGACCTTGTGCCGGTGATGCATCTCGACGATCTCGATGTCCCAATCGGGGCCGAGCTTCGCCGCGGCCTTCTCGACCAGATACGCAAGCACGTTCACGCCAAGCGAAGTATTGCCGGTCTGAAGCACCGGGATCGCCTGGGCGGCGCTGTCGATGGCGGCATGGTGCGAATCGTCCAGTCCGGTCGTTCCGATCAGGATCGGCACGCCTGCTACGCGCGCCGCCGCAAGGTTCGCCTCGAGCGCATCGGGCGAGGAAAAATCAATGAGGGCATCGCAGCTCGCCGCCAGCGGTCCGGGCTTTTCGCCCTGGTCGACCCCGCCGGCCAGGCCGTGGCCCGCTTCCTCGATCGCACTGGCGAGCGCCTGACCCATACGCCCCTTGCTTCCGATGATGCCGAATTGTGCCACTGCGTTTTCCTTATGACATTGCCCTGAGTCCGGCGTTCATTGCGCCATATCGCTATGCTAGTTGAGTGCAATGACCGATATACGAAACATCGTCATCCTGACAGGAGCTGGTATTTCCGCCGAAAGCGGGATCGACACCTTCCGCGACGCGGGAGGGCTTTGGGAACAGCACAATATAGACGACGTCGCGACGCCCGAGGGATTTGCGCGCAACCCCGACCTCGTTCTGGGCTTTTACGACATGCGGCGCGAGGCGCTGAGCAAGGCGCAGCCCAATGCGGCGCATCAGGCGCTGGCGCGGCTCGATGCCGAGTTTTCCGGCGACCTCCTGATCGTGACGCAGAATGTCGATGACCTCCACGAGCGCGCCGGAGCCAAGCGGGTCCTGCACATGCATGGTGAGTTGAAGAGCGCGCTGTGTACGGCCTGCGAAATGCGCAGCCCCTGGGATGCGACCTTGTCGGACCGTCCGGCCTGCCCCGTTTGCCAGGCCCCATCGCTGCGCCCCGATGTCGTCTGGTTCGGCGAGATGCCTTATCAGATGGAGCGAATTTACGGCGCGATTCGCGAGGCGGACCTGTTCGTCAGCATCGGAACCTCGGGTGCGGTCTATCCCGCCGCCGGTTTCGTTCGCGATGCGCGCGACCTGGCCGTGCAAACGCTCGAGCTCAATCTCGAACGGTCGGACGGCTCGCACTGGTTCCACGAATCGCGTCAGGGCAGGGCGGGCGAACTGGTCCCCGCCTGGGTGGACGAGATTCTATCCGCCTGATCCGCAGGCCTTGCATTCGGGATCCTCGGCGATGTTGAGTGTGCGCATGCCCGGTTTCATCCCGTCGAGAATATGGAGCTTGCCCCATTGCGGATCGCCGAACGTGCTGACGCCGTCGAGCAGTACTCGCACCGCCTGCATCGCTGCGAATGTTCCGACCCAGCCCGCCATTGCGCCGAGCATGCCGTCTTCGGCGCAGGTATCGCAGTCCTCGGCATCGAAGGCGTCGCCGACGAAGCAGCGATAACAGGCCTGGTCGTCGAGATGGCCGGCGAAGGCTGCGACCTGACCCTGGAACCGGCCGACCGCTGCCGATAGCAGCGGCACGCCTGCCGCGACGCAGGCATCCGAGACTGCGAGCCTCGTGGCGAAATTGTCCGTCCCGTCGAGCACCAGATCGGCATCGGCGACGAGCGCCCGCGCGTTATCTTCGGTGATGCGGGTATCGCTGATCGTGACCTTGAGCGCTTCATCGAAATTGGCAAGCCAGCGCCGTGCGGCAACAGCCTTGCCATGGCCGACATCGCGATTGGTGAAGATCGTCTGGCGTTGGAGGTTCGAGGCGTCGACGTCGTCATCGTCGACGAGCGTCAACTGCCCGATCCCGGCACCCGCCAGATATTGCAGCGCAGGCGAGCCGATCCCGCCAAGTCCGATCACTGCGACATGCGCTTCGGCGAGCGCAAATTGTCCGGCGCCGCCGATCTCGGGGAGCACGATATGGCGCGCGAAACGGTCGAGACGCTCGGTGGAAAAGCTCATGGAGAAGCTGTTTACAGCCTGTGCACGGCCTGTCGACAAGGCTGTGCCCAAGTCTGTGGGCAGCCCTGTCGATCAAGCGTTGGCAATGTGTGGGTGCTGGGTGCGCAGATCGTGTGCGGATCAGCTTTCCAGCTGGCGCAAAAGGCTGCGTACGTCGCCGTCCATATCGGCATCGCGCTGGCGCAGATCCTCGATCAGGCGAACGGCGTGGATAACCGTCGAATGGTCGCGGCCGCCGAACTTGCGCCCGATCTCGGGATAACTGCGCGGCGTGAGCACCTTGGCGAGGTACATTGCGACCTGGCGCGGACGCACCACGGCGCGTGCACGGCGCTTGGACGACATCTCCCCGCGGTCGATGCGGTAGAACTGGCAAACCGTGCGCTGGATCTCGTCGATCGTGATCCGGCGGCGATTGGCCGAAAGGATATCGGTCAGCTGTTCTTCGGCGAGGTTGAGCGACACTTCCTGACCCGTCAGCTGGGCATAGGCGATCAGCTTGTTGAGGCCGCCGACCAGCTCGCGAACATTGCGCGTGATGGTGCGGGCGAGGAAGTCGATCACATCGTCCGGCACGTTGAGCGGCGCAAACCGGGTCAGCTTCGATTCGAGGATCGAACGGCGCAGCTCGATATCGGCAGCCTGGATATCGGCGACGAGACCCATCGAAAGGCGCGAGAGAAGGCGCGGTTCGACACCGTCGAGCGCCTGCGGGGCGCGGTCGGCGGCAAAGACGAGGCGCTTGCCCTCGGCCAGCAGTGCATCGATCGTATAGAGCAGCTCTTCCTGTGCGCTCGCCTTGCCGATGATGAACTGGATGTCGTCGACCAGCAGGAGATCGAAGCTGCGCAGGCGCGCCTTGAACTCGATCATCTGGTTCTGTTTCAGCGCCTGGACGAACTCGACCATGAAGCGCTCTGCCGAACAATAGAAGATGCGGGCGCGCGGGTGTGCCGAGAGATAGGCATGGCCGATCGCGTGCAGCAGGTGGGTCTTGCCCTGGCCGGTCGCGGCCTTGAGGTAAAGCGGCGAGAATTGCGGCTGTTCGGTCGCGGCCATGCGCTGCGCGGCATTGCAGGCGAGCACGTTGGCTTCGCCGGTGACGAAGGCGGCGAAGGTGAGCGAGGGGTCGAGCCCGACAGAGCTGGTGAAACCAGCATCGTCGATCGTGCCGGCGGCGACTGCGATCGCGCTGGTATCGGCGCCATCGTTGGCGGGGCGACGCCCGTCGCCAAAGCGCAGCTCGGGAAGCTGGCGGCGACCGGGGTGAACCTGGATGCGAACCTTGCGCACTTCGCTGCGCACGATCTTCCAGGCAAGCTGCAGCCGGTCGTGGAAACGATCGTTGACCCAATTGGCTGAAAACTCGGTCGGCAGGAACAGGTCGAGCGTGCCCGTTTCCTTTTCTATGCCGCCAACCTGGATCGGCTTGATCCATTGGCTGTGCAACTGGTGACCGAGGTCCTTGCGAAGACCCTGGCTGATGTCGGCCCAATCTGCGGCGAGATTTACCGCTTCGACATCTTCCATCAGATCCTCATCCACTTTCCGTTGTGTCGACCGCGCGTTATCGTTCTTGTGTACCATCTGAAATCGCAATCCTACCCCACACCCCGGAATCGCCATTCCGGAGAGAGCCCCAGTTCATACGATAGGCAAAGCTTACCCACACCCGGAAATCGCGGTTCCCGGGGTTCCCCCTATCGTCAGTTTGTAAAGACCCGGGCTGTCCCGCCCCAGGCTGATGAGGTCGATTTATGACCGCCTTTTTGCTGGGCGCAAGGGCAAGACCTGTAAAAAAACTGAAATAAAGCTGTTGACTCAGCGCAAGCCCGCAGGGTTACGTTCAACTATATGAAAACAAACGTTTTTCGCCCTCGCTGCGCGCGAATCGTTGAGAATCCGTGGGTTACGCCAGAGGCGCTGCGATGCAGCATCGGCAAAGCAAAAGGGCCGCACCCTTTCGGGCCGGCCCTTTGCAAATTTTTTCGGTGATCGAGCCCGTCAGATGGGCCGAATCAGAGTGCTGCGACTCGCTTCGAGAGGCGCGACATTTTCCGTGCGACGGTGTTCTTGTGCATCACGCCGCGAGCGACACCGCGTGCCATTTCCGGCTGAGCGGCGCGCAGGGCATTGGTGGCAGCTTCCTTGTCGCCAGCTTCGACAGCCGCTTCGACCTTCTTCACGAAGTTGCGGATGCGGCTCATGCGGGCGGTGTTGATTTCCGCGCGGCGATTGTTCCGGCGGATGCGCTTCTTGGCTTGCGGCGTATTGGCCATGTTCGTCCTTGTCTCGGGTCGCGCTGTCAGCGACCGGCTTCCTGTATAAACTGTATGTAGAAACGGCGATTCACGCCGGAAAGCGGCGCACATAGGTCGTCATGCCGCGAAAGGCAAGTGTTTCCCTACCTCTGGCACTTCGCGCAAAACCACGTGCTGCGCCCGCCCTGCACGAAACGCCGGATCGTGCCGCCATCGTCGCGCCGGCATGCCTCACCCTCGCGTCCGTACACGTCGAAGCGGGTCGCGAAGTAACCCAGCTCTCCGTCGGGCTGGGCATAGTCGCGCAAGCTCGATCCGCCATCGCTGATCGACTGGGTCAGCACATCCTTGATCGCAGGCACAAGCCGCTCGAGCTGAGGCCTCGTCACCTTGCCGCCTGCTTTGCGGGGATGGATACCGGCGCGCCACAGCGCTTCGCACACATATATGTTGCCAAGTCCCGCCACGATGCGCTGGTCGAGCAGGCACAGCTTGATCGCTTGAGCACGCCCCTTGAGCGCGCTCTTAAGATATTGCGCGGTCAATTCCTCGCCCAGCGGCTCCGGGCCCATCACCGCGAATTGCGGCCAGTCGGCCAGTGCGCCGGTACCGACCAGATCGACCGAACCGAAGCGGCGCGGATCGCACAGCGCGAAGCGGTTGTCGGCTGTCTCGAGGACAAGATGGTCGTGCTTGTCCGTATCCTCGGGGTCGATCCGCCAGCGCCCGCTCATGCCGAGGTGGAAAATCAGCGTCTGATCGCGGTTGGTGTGGATGAGGCCGTATTTGGCGCGGCGGGAAAGCGACGTGACTCTCGCACCCGTCATCACTTGTACCAGTTCGGGCGGAAAGGGGCGGCGCAGATCGGGCCGGTTCACTGTGACGCGCGTTATCTCGGCACCTTCCAGGAAGCGTGCGAGCCCGCGGACCGTGGTTTCGACTTCGGGAAGTTCGGGCATTATTCTATGGTTCGCTTCTTTAGCTCGCCGGATATGACCCCGGAAACAGGCGGATGCCTGTTCGGTACGCACAATGACCCCCTTAACACCCTTTGCCGACCGGGCAATTCCATCTAAGGCGCGCCCCATGAGCGAACAGAAAGTCTCCTTCGGATATGAAGAGGTCGACCCGCAGGAAAAGACGCGCCGTGTGGGCGATGTCTTTTCAAGCGTGGCCGCGAAATACGACATCATGAACGATGCCATGTCGGGCGGCATGCACCGCTTGTGGAAGGACCGCTTCGTGCGTCGGGTCAAACCGCAGCCGGGCGAGGCAATTCTCGACATGGCGGGCGGCACGGGTGACATCGCTTTCCGCATGGCGCAGCGCGGTGCCGATGTGACCGTCGCCGATATCAATCAGGACATGCTCGACGTCGGGATCGAACGCGCGATGGAGCGCGGCCTCGACAGCCTCGTATGGTCGCGGCAGAACGCCGAACAGCTGACCTATCCGCGCGGTACCTTCGATGCCTACACCATCGTCTTCGGGATCAGGAACGTCACCGATATTCCCGCCGCGCTGAAGGAAGCGCATCGCGTCCTCAAGATCGGCGGGCGATTCTTCTGCATGGAGTTTTCGACCACGCAGTGGCCGGGCTTCAAGGAAGTGTACGACCTCTATTCGCACCAGATCATGCCGAAAATGGGCAAGCTGATCGCGCAGGACGAGGAAAGCTATCGCTACCTCGCCGAATCGATCCGCCGCTTCCCGCCCATGCCGGAGTTCGAGCGGATGATCAGCGAGGCTGGTTTTGCCAATACGCGGGTCGAACCGATCCTCGGCGGTGCAGTGGCGATCCATTCGGGCTGGAAGGTCTAGAATGGCGCGTCCTGCGACGCATATCTGGCGGCTTCTCAAATGGGGCCGCACCATGGGCCGCCACGGCGCGCTGAGAGGGATCGAGCGCGATCCCAATACGCCGACGCCGGTTGCGCGACTGGCACGTGTTGCGCGCTTTGGCACCTTTCCGCCCAGCGAGCCCGATTACGCGGGCGCTTTTCAGGAAATCGGCCCCGCTGCGATCAAGCTAGGCCAGACGCTTGCAACGCGGCCCGACCTCGTCGGAGAGGAAGCCGCGCGCAATCTCCTGAGCCTGCAGGACAGCCTGCCGCCTGTTCCTTTCGAAGAGATCGAGGCTTCGATCGCCTCGGCTTTCGACCAGCCGCTCGACACGCTTTTCTCGTCCATCGATCCGGTACCGGTCGGTGCGGCGTCGATCGCGCAGGTCCATCGCGGGGTGACCACCGATGGCAAGCAGGTCGCGATCAAGGTGCTGCGCCCGGGTATCCGCGAACGTTTCGCGCGCGACATCAGCACCTATGAATGGGCGGCGGCCCATGTCGAGGCGATGGGCGGCGAAGCCTCTCGCCTGCGGCCGCGCCTCACGATCGCCAATTTCAAGCGCTGGACCAATAGCGAACTGGACCTGAGGCGCGAGGCAGCCTCGGCCAGCGAACTCGCCGAGGCCATGCATGGCATCGAGGGCTATCGCATTCCCGCAATCGACTGGGACCGGACCAATGGCCGGGTGATGACGGTCGAGTGGGTCAACGGGACCAAGATCAGCAAGATCGACGAATTGAAGGCCAAGGGCCACGACCTGCCGGATCTGGCCCAGCGGCTGGTGCTTGCCTTCCTGAACCAGGCGATCAGCGCGGGTTTCTTCCACGCGGACATGCACCAGGGCAATCTGTTCGTCGAAGACGACGGCACGATTGTCGCCATCGATTTTGGCATCATGGGCCGGATCGACCGGCGCGCACGGCAGTGGCTGGCAGAGATTCTCTATGGCCTCACGACAGGCAATTACCGCCGTGTCGCCGAAATTCATTTCGAGGCACAATATGTGCCGAGCTACCACTCGGTCCACGAGTTTGCGACGGCCCTGCGCGCGGTAGGCGAGCCGATGCGCGGCAAGCCGGTCAGCGAACTGTCGGTCGGCCAGATGCTCGACGGGCTGTTCGCCATCACCCGCGATTTCGACATGCAGACCCAGCCGCACCTGCTGCTGCTGCAGAAAACGATGGTCATGGTCGAAGGGATCGCGACCCAGCTGAACCCCGAAATCAACATGTGGGACGTTTCCGCGCCCTATGTTCGCAACTGGATCCGTGACGAACTCGGCCCCGAGGCGGCGCTGGCCGACCGGATTAAGACCGATACCGAGACGCTGCTGCGTATTCCCGATCTCGTGCGAAGGATCGAGGATCGGTTCCCGCCGAAGGGTGGCGCGCCCGAACCGCCGCCACTGCCCCATATCGAGCTGATGTGGGAACGGCGCCAGCGCGAAGGTCGCGGCTGGCTTGGTTATGGCCTAGCAGTGGCGCTCGGCGCAGCGGGCGCTATCGGCGCGTCTGCGCTCGGCTGGATCTAGTCTTCCGCGGTCAGCGCATGATGCGGCAGGATACGGCTGGCAATCAGCGCCACCGTCGCCGTTACGGCTTCGACGATCATAGGCGGCCACCAGCCTTCATAAGTGCCATCCTGAATGAGGCCGAGGAAACGGCCGATCAGTGCGATGAACATGAGCGCGGCGCTGACCAGCAAGGGATCGCCATTGCGCGCCCAGCCGCCCCAGATCATGCAGCCGCCCGCCACGAGAAAGAACGCGGTCATGTCCGCGCGTATCGAGGCGAGGCCATGGGCGCCATTGGCATAGATACCGAAATCGGCGCCAGAACCTGCCGGGTCGATCAGGAAACCGATCCCCATCAGAACAAAGAACAGCCCGCCGACAAATAGCAGTGCACGCAAGATTATGGCCATGTCCGATTTCTCCCCTTGGTGAGAGGTTAGCTAGCGATTGCGATCACGCTAGGCAAAATTTAACCACTAGGCTGCAGGGTCCAATGGGGTTTAGTGTGCGGCTGCGTTTGCCGCTCCTCCAACGTATCGGGTACGTTATGGGGCAGATTGAATGAAGGGAGCCCGCGAATATCATGCGAGCCTTGCCGAGCATTGGCGGAGTGAAAGTGACGTGAGCGAGTCAGGTCCAAAAATCCTGCTCGTCGTGGGCGGCGGAATCGCTGCCTACAAGTCGTGCGAACTCGTGCGCCTGATCCGGAAGGGTGGCGGTGATGTTACCTGCGTGGTGACCGAGGGCGGACAGCAGTTCGTCACGCCGATGGCGCTGGCCGCGCTCAGCGAAAATCCGGTGCATACCACGCTGTGGGACCTCAAGAACGAAGTCGAGATGGGCCATATCGAGCTCAGCCGCGAGGCCGATCTCGTAGTCGTGTGCCCGGCGACGGCGGATCTCGTCGCCAAGATGGCGGCCGGCATTGCCGACGATCTCGCCACCACGCTGATTCTCGCAACCGACAAGCCGGTCATGGCCGTGCCCGCGATGAATGTGCGGATGTGGGAGCATGAGGCGACCCAGCGCAATGTCACCTGGCTGAGGCAGGCCGGTGTCGAGGTTCTCGACCCCGATGAAGGGCCGATGGCTTGCGGTGAGTTCGGCTATGGCCGACTGCCCGAACCCGAGGTGATCTGGGCGGAAATCGCCAAGCACTTCGGCATCGAGGTCGAGCTTCCCGCGCCGGCTGCTGCACCTGCGGCGGCACCTGTCGAAGACGAGCCGGACGAAGAAGAAATCGAAGCGATCGAGCCCGAGAAAGCACCGCGGGGCGGCGGCCTTGGCGGATTGCTGTCCTCGATCATCCCGCGTTCGACCGCGAAGAAGAGCGCCGAGGAAATCGAAGCCGAGTATCTCGAGGCAGAGGAAGCCGCCGCAGCCGCGGCCGAGGCGGGCGAGGAAGCTGGCGACGACGAAGCGCTGACGGAAGGCGAAGCTGCAGAGCTGCCCGAAGACGATGTCGATCCCGATGCGGTGCCCGACCTGGGCGGACCGCTCATGGCCCAGAAGGGCGCGGCGAAATCCGCTCCACCGACAGATCCCGAGGCGATCAACCACGAGGTCAAGGGCGGCGGCGCTGCGCCGGAGCCGATCGAAGGCGATGCCATCCCCGTTTCGGCAAAACCAGCCGAGATCGAGACCAACGAGGAAGACGCGCTCGCGGGGCAGACCTTCGAGGTAGCCGAGGGCCATCGCCCGCTCGCCGGTCGTCATGTCCTCATCACCGCTGGCCCGACCTGGGAAGCGATCGATCCGGTTCGCTACATCGCCAATCGCTCGTCGGGCAAGCAGGGCTTCGCCATCGCAGCCGCCGCCGCCGCGCTTGGCGCGAAGGTCACGCTTGTCGCCGGCCCCGTATCTCTCAAGACACCGAAGGGTGTCGACCGCATCAATGTCGAGAGCGCCCGCGACATGGCAGAGGTGGTGCGCAATTCGCTACCCGCCGATGCCGCTGTCATGGTCGCCGCAGTCGCCGATTGGCGGCCGAAGGAATATCGCGCCGAGAAGATGAAGAAGCGCGGCTCTGCGCCGCCCGCACTCGTGCTCGAGGAGAACCCCGATATCCTCACCAATGTCGCTGCATCGGACAATCGTCCGCCGCTCGTTATCGGCTTTGCAGCGGAAACCGAAGACGTGCTCGATCACGCCAAGGCGAAGCGCAAGCGCAAGACCTGCGACTGGATCGTGGCGAACGACGTGTCGGGCGATGTGATGGGCGGCGATCTCAACAAGGTACACATCATCGATGCCGAAGGTGTGGAGAGCCTGGACGAAATGCCCAAGCTCGATGTTGCCATGGCGCTGGTTGAGCGGATAGCAACCACCCTCAATGAGCAAGACGCCGAAGCAGCCGAGTAATACGGCCCACACAGATCAGGTCCCCGTCCAGGTCAAGCGACTCCCGCATGGCGAGGGGCTCGATCTGCCGCGCTATGCGACAGCGGGCGCAGCGGGCATGGACATCGTCTCTGCAGAGGAGGTGACACTCGACCCCGGCGCGCGCCATGCAGTGGCGACGGGACTTTCGGTCGCCATTCCGCAAGGGTTCGAGATCCAGGTGCGTCCCCGCTCGGGACTGGCACTCAAGCATGGCATCACTGTCCCCAACACCCCGGGAACGATCGACAGCGACTACCGCGGCGAGCTGAAGATCATCATGATCAACCACGGTGCCGAACCATTCGCGATCGCGCGAGGGGATCGCGTGGCGCAGCTCGTGCTCGCGCCTGTCACGCAGGCTGCATGGGTCGAAGTCGATGAACTGGACGCGACCGAGCGCGGCACGGGCGGCTTCGGATCGACCGGCGGACACGCAAAGCTGAGCTAGTTCACCATTACATCGCCGCCGGCAGGTGCGCGGAGTGGAAGCAGGCCGCCGACGCGCCCCAGATGGTCGCGAAGAATCCGAGCGCACCCCATTCGACTGCATGGCCCGGCATGGTCCAGGTCGCAGCGGCGATACCGACCGCGAACTGGCCGGCAGCGAGAGCGGCCATGATCCACCGCATCCGTTCCGGCCTAAACGAGACGAGCAGGCTGGCCACGATCGCCATGCCAACCATTGCGAGAAAGGCGAGATTGGTTGGTTCGTCCTCGCTCCCGATTATTCCCACCGCCATATTGATCCAGACGGTCAGGAAGGCGCCGAGCGCCGCAAGGGCGATCGCGACCTTGTGCCGCGCGCTTCGGCCGACTCGCAGCGCGATTTCGACACCGGTTCCGAGCGCGGTCAGCAGCACTGCGGCAAACACGAAGTCTGAAGCGGTCCAGTCGACCTCTCCGGTCAGCTGCATTGCAACGGCAGGCAGGCACAGCAGCGCGGCCAGCGCTCCCCAGCCTGCCAGCCGCCAGCCGTTGAAAAGTGTCCGCCCACGGGTCTGAACTTCGGTCATGAATGTCTCCTGCTTGTAGACCGTCGATTGGCCTCGCATCGCAGATCGCGCCCTGAGCGGCATGAGCAATTTGTGAGCAATCACTGAAACACTTCATCATTGCGCGCTCATCGCATAAGCGTCGCTCGATGGGAGATAGCCCGCAATCGCTTTGCTTCGGTGAGTTCACGCTGGACCTCGCGAACCGTCGCCTGACGCGTTCCGGCGTTCAGGTGGAACTGGGCGCGCGCTATTTCGACGCGCTCGTACTCCTCGTCACAGAGGCTGGCTCTCTCGTATCGAAGGACCGCTTCATGGACGAGATCTGGCGCGGGATCCCGGTGACGGACGAGGCGCTGACGCAATGCATTCGGACCTTGCGCCGTGCTCTTGGCGATGATGCATCCAGCCCGCGCTTTATCCAGACCGTTCCCAAGCATGGATATCGCTTCCTGGTCGAGCCGGAGGATGCGGCAGAAAAGGTGATCGCGCCGAACTCGAAATCCGCCAGCCACAGCAAGATGGCGGGCCAGGTCGCTGGGGCGGCGACGCTCGCCGGGGGGCTGGCAGGGGCGGCGGGCGGGATGTTCTATGGCGTCATTGCGAGCCAAGGGGGGGCCTCGATGGTAATGGTCCTGACCGCGCTCGTCGCCGCTTTGGGTGTATTGGCAGGTGCAGGTCTGGGGCTCGGAATGGCGGGGGCGATCGCGTGGCGGGCAAGGCCGGACATGGCGCTCATCCCCGCAGCGGGAATGGGCGGTGTAGTCGCCGGAGCGCTCGGCGGATCACTCGGGCGGGATGGGATCGCCTTGCTGACCAGCGCGCAACTGGGGCCGGTGACAGGGCTTTTCGAAGGACTGGTCCTCGGTTTGGCTGCGGGCCTTGCGTCCTATCTGGCGCTGTCGAAGCGCTTGCACCTGTCGGGTCTCGTCGTCGGCACCGCCGCTGTCATGCTGGGAGCGATCTCTGGCCTGCTGATCGATCTGGTGGGAGGGCGATTGCTGGGTGGTAGCTTGCTGGCTGTCCAGCAGGATCTGGGCGGCACGCGGCTGGCAATCGACCCGACGGCCGGGTTGCTGGCGTGGATCGATTCGGGATGGACGGCGGCTGTGTTCGATTTCGGCGGCGTCACGGCTGTCGCGGAAGCGGCGGTTTTCGTTCTCGCCATTGCGCTCGGGATGGTCGCGGTGCGGGATCACCACAGAGACGCCTAAGAAAAAGGGGCGGCCCCGCGAAGGAACCGCCCCTGAATTGCCTGAAAGGGTGAGCCTTTGTCAGTCGCGGTCGAGCCGGCGGACTGTCTTTTCTTCCGGCTTGATCGTAATCCGCACCGTCTCGCCCGAATTGCCCGGGAAGTCGGTGAACATCGCTTCGACCAGATTCGGCACGAGATACTGCAGCCTGTTCGAAGTCGAGACGGCCTGAGCCTTGCCTTCGAAGAGACGCTCGCCCGATCCGGCTCGCTCGATCTTCATGTCGATACCGCTGGTATAGACGGTGTAGCTGCGCACTTCGGGGCCACCGAACCACGGGTCATAGAAGCCGTAACCCCATGCCGAGCGCAGGGTCGGGCGGTAGTAGTACCGCGAACGTCCGTAGAAGCGCGCGCGCGGCGAATATCCATACCACGGATCGTAGAAGGGATCGGCAAACGCGCTCCCTGTCGTGCGGACACGCTCGCGACCGTTGTCGACGCCATAGTCGAAGCGCACCAGCAGGGTCGCCTTTTCAGGTGCGGCCTGAGTGTAACCCAGACGCTCCATCTGACCCTCTACGAAATCGGCATATTGCGAAAACTCCAGACCTCCGGCGAGGGCAGGATCGTCCGCTACCACGGCGAAGGTTTCGCCTTGCGGAGCGGGAAGTTGCGACTGGAAGCGCGAGACATCCGCCTTGAACGGTGTCGCACAAGCGGCAAGGCTGGCGAGAAGCAGAGGCACGCTGGCCAGCTTCACGGCGCGAGCCTTGTCATTGATTGAGAATTTCATGTCATTACCCTTTTGAGAACAACAGACTCGCAGCGCACCATCCCTCACGCCGGCTCGCAGGCTGTCATCGATAGGGCGTGTTGTAAAGACGGTGTCCTGAACCGGCATTGAACGCGCGGTTCAGGCAAAGCGTAAGTGTTTGAATGGCTTAGCCGCGAACGAGCCCCAGCGCCTTGTAGGTCGCATCGAGCGTCGGTGTGCCGATCTCGCGTGCCTGGGCCGCGCCGCGTGCGAGAATGGCATCGAGCGCCTCGCGATCTTGGAGAAGTTCGACGAAGCGCGTGTTGATCGGCGCGAGCTTTTCGACCAGCAGTTCGCCCAGAGCAGGCTTGAACACGCCGAAGCCCTGCCCGCCGAACCGCGCGAGAACGGCATCGACACTCTCGCCGGACAGCGCGGCGTAGATGCCGACGAGGTTCTGCGCCTCGGCGCGCCCCTCCAGCCCCTTCGCTTCCGACGGCAGCGGCTCAGGGTCGGTCTTCGCCTTCTTCACCTTCTTCATGATCGTGTCGGCATCGTCGACGAGATTGATGCGGCTCATTTCCGAAGGATCGGACTTGCTCATCTTTGCCGTGCCATCACGCAGGCTCATGATCCGCGCCGCTTCGGGCGGGATGATCGGATCGGGCAGCGTGAAGACGGGTGCCTCTTCGGAAGCGAAGTCGTTGTTGAACTTCTGCGCGATGTCCCGCGCCAGTTCGAGGTGCTGCTTCTGGTCCTCGCCCACCGGAACATGCGTCGCCTGGTAGAGCAGGACGTCGGCTGCCTGCAGCACCGGGTAGGTGAACAGCGCGACCGATGCGCCTTCGCGGTTCTTGCCGGACTTGTCCTTGAACTGGGTCATGCGGTTGAGCCAGCCCATGCGGGCCGTGCCGTTGAGCAGCCATTGCAGCTCGGCATGCTGGGGAACCTGCGCCTGATTGAACAGGATCGAGCGGTCCGGGTCGATGCCGCAGGCGACCAGTGCCGCGACCATCTCGAGCGTATTGGAAGCGAGCTCCGCCGGGTCGTGCGGCATCGAGATCGCGTGAAGATCGGCGAGGAAATACAGGCTCTGACCGCCCTGCGCGGCCAAGTCGTCCTGCATCCGCACCCAATTGCGGATAGCCCCCAGGTAATTGCCGAGGTGCAGGTTGCCGGTTGGCTGGATGCCGGAGACGATACGCATGGAAATCAGGGCGCTTTCTTCTTGGTGAGGGTCGCGATTCTCTGCCGGTCGATCGCGCCGACGGCGAAGGCGACCGAGAAATAGACGATGGCCGAGGCAGCGACGAGCGACGCCAGGGCGAACAGCCGCGCGAAGAGTCCGGCTGCGAAATAATCCGTTAGCAGGTCGCGCGCATACCACAAGGTAAGGCCCATGGCGGCAGCGGCGATCAGCTGGCGCAAGACGCGTCCCACAAGCGCCAGCGGGATCCTGTAGTAGTCGCGTTTCACCAGCACCGCGTAGAGGAAGGCGACGTTGATCCACGCGCCGATCACGCTCGCCGCAGCAACACCCAGAACACCCCATCGCTGGAGAAATGCGATGTTGAATGCGACGAATACCGCGAGCGAGATGAAGGCGGCATAGACCGGCGTGCGCGTATCGGCCCGCGCGTAGAAATTGGGCACCAGCACCTTGACCAGCACATAGGCGGGCAGGCCGAGGACGAGAGCTGCAAGAACCTGTCCGGTGATCGCCGCATCGGCCGTGTCGAAGCGGCCACCCTGGAATATCATCGTGACGAATGGCGTGGCGCAAACCGCCAGCGCAACGGCCGCCGGAATGGTCAGCAGCATCGAAAGCTCGATCGCGTCGGACTGAACGCGGTCGGCGCCCTCGCGATTGTCGCCCCCGACGAACTTCGACAGTGTCGGCAGGATCGCGGTCGAGAGGGCGATGCCGATAATGCCGAGCGGCAGCTGGTTGAGTCGGTCGGCGTAGTTCATGTAACTGACCGAACCGCTGTCCAACTGGTTGAGGAAGTAGAGCTGGACCAGCGTGTTGATCTGGTAGGCGCCGCCGCCGATCGCCGCGGGCAGGGCGATGATCGAGAGTCGCTTAACCTCGGGCGTGATCCGCGGCCACATGACCTTCGGGCGGAAACCTTCGACCCGGGTCCAGTAATATAGCCAGGCGAGCTGCATCACCCCTGCACCGGTCACCGCCCAGGCAATGCCATAGGCCACTTGCTCGACGCTCGCCCCGCGCGCCCCGATGAAATACTCACCGGTCAGCAGGGCGGCGATCAGCACGAGGTTGAGGATGATCGGGAAGCTCGCACCGGGGGCGAAGCGCGACACCGAGTTGAGCATTCCGGTGAACAGCGTCACCAGGCTGACCAGCAGGATATAGGGGAACATGATCCGCGCGAAATCGACCGCCATGTCGAACCCGGCAGGATCGATCGGCTTGTCCGCGAGGAGGTAGATCACCCCAGGCATGGCCACCATCATCACTGCGCAGAGCAGGATCAGGACCGGCAGGAACACACTGAGCACGGCATTGGAAAAGCTGCGCGCTTCGTCGATCCCGCCCTCGCCGTGCAAGCGCTTGGAAAACATCGGCACGAAGGCGGCCGAAAAAGCGCCCTCCGCAAACAGTCGGCGGAAGACGTTAGGAATGATGAAGGCCTGAAACCAGGCGTCGGTAACCGCATTGGCGCCGAGCACGCGCGAGAATATCATCTCGCGCGCCATGCCGGCGATGCGGCTGACCATGGTCAGCCCGCCGATCGTCCCGACGTTCTTGAGCAGGCTCACCTTGCCGGCCCCGCTCTTACGCGATCAGGCGTTTCCGCCGGGCGCGGAGGGGGTGCCCCCGGCCGCCGCTTCTTCCTGCTGACGCTTCGCCTGCAGCTGCTGGACGTAGAGGCCGTTGAAGTCGATCGGGTCCATGATCATCGGCGGGAAGCCGGCATCGCGGGTCGCATCGGCAATGATGCTGCGCGCGAAGGGGAAGAGCAGGCGCGGCGCTTCGGCGAAGAGGAAGGCGTGGCCCTGCTCCTCGGGGATATTGCGCAGGCCGACCAGGCCGCAATAGACCAGTTCGACCAGATAGGCGTTGCCCTTGTCGGTCTTGGCGGTGAGGTTGATCTTGAGTTCGACCTCGGTGACTTCTTCGCTGACCTTGTTCGCGCCGATGTTGAACTGCAGGTCGATCTGCGGCTGCTCGGTCCATTGGTAGACGTCGGGCGCGTTCGGATTCTCGACCGACATGTCCTTCACATATTGCGTGATGATGCCGGCGCTCGGCTGGTTGTCGGCACCGTTCGGCGCAGCATCGTTCATGTTCAGATCGGTGAGGATATCGCCTTCGTCGGCCATCGTTCAGGTCTTTCGTGCTTGAATAGTTATGGGGCCGCCAGGTTGAGGCGGTTTGGCCGCGCGGTTAGCACCCTCCTGCATCGCCCGCAACCGAGCCGGCCTCCCTACAGCGACAAAAGGCGATGAAGACGGCAGAATCCCCGGGATCGGACCGAAATAGCGGCAGCTTCGCGCGAAACGTCGTTGTCCATTTGTATTTAACCCCTATTTAGGGCACGAAGGGGCTTAACGCGCGTTACCCATCAAGCGGGAACGCCGCAGACTGGATATTATGTGACGTGATAGTCGAAATTGTCATCCTCGCCATGATCGCAGCCTTTCTGGGGCTGCGGCTCTATTCCGTGCTGGGTCAACGGGCCGAGCATGAAGAAGAGTCGGTGCCGCAACGCTTTGAAAAGCCGGACCAGGACAAGGACGAACGCACCGCGCAGGCGAAGCCTGCTGCGCCCGCCGTGATGCTGCGACCTGTCCAGCTCGACGGTGCCATGCCCGCGGTCGAACGCGGTGTACGTGCAATTGCCGCTGCCGATCCGACGTTCGACATTACTGTCTTCCTCGAAGGGGCGAAGGGCGCCTACGAAATGATCCTCGAGGCCTTCTGGAAGGGCGACAGGGAAACGCTGCGCGAACTGTGCGACGACGATGTCTATGAAAGCTTCGCAGCCGCGATCGATACTCGCGAGGCTGCGGGCCACAAGCTCGACAACAAGCTGATCCGCATCGAGGAAAATCGCATCCGTTCCGCCGAGCTTGACGGGCGCACCGCGCGCGTTGCCGTGCTGTTCGTCTCCGACATCGCAGCCGTGACGCGCGATGCGGAGGGACAGGTCATCGCCGGATCGCTCGACGATGCGATCGAGAGCCGCGACATCTGGACCTTCTCGCGCAATATCGACGCGGCCGATCCCAACTGGGTGCTCGACGAAACCGACGAAGGTTGAGGGCTTTAACGGCGGGAGCAAGTCATGGCGGGTCGCATGCTGTCGAGAGGACTCGCACGTGGCGTGGCTCTGGGTTCGCTCCTCCTTCTTTCCGCCTGTGTGAGGCTGGTTCCCGAGGGCACCCCGCCGCGCACCGCGCTTCCTGCTACACCTGAAGCACCGGTTGTCGAAAGCGCCAGCTTTGCAGGCGTTACTCCCGGACCTGGTATCGGCGCGCTCGGCATATCGGCGCTCGATGCCGGCAACGCGCTCAGCAGTTTTCGCGAGTCCTGCCCGCAGTTGACGAAACGGACCGACGCGAGCGGCCTCACCTCCAGCGCTGACTGGCAGCCCGCCTGCGAGGCAGCTCTGCGCTGGCCGGTGGGCCGGGCAACCGAGTTCTTCCAGGGTTACTTCGAGACCGCCCGGGTCGGCGACGGTTCCGCCTTTGCCACCGGATATTTCGAGCCCGAGATCATGGGTTGCCGCACGCGCCGCCCTGGCTGCGAAACGCCGGTCTATGCAATGCCGCCCGAACTGGTGCGCGCATGGCCTGCCGACATGCCCGAAAGCGAACGCACCGGTCGTCCGCCGCTCGGGCGCTACGATGCCTCGGGCAATTTCGTCCAGTATTACGAGCGGGCCGAGATAGAGCAGGGCGCGCTTGCCGGACGCGGGCTGGAAATTGCCTATGCCGCCGATCCGGTCGAGCTGTTCTTCCTCCAGATCCAGGGTTCGGGCCGATTGCGCACGCCGGAAGGCGAGGTGATCCGCATCGGCTATGCCGGGCAGAACGGGCGCGAATATGTCGGCATCGGAAGCGTCATGCGCGAACGCGGGCTCCTCGGCGATGGCCCGGGGCAATACGCCGGATCGATGCAGGGGATCATGCAATATCTGCGCGAAAACCCGGTGGAAGGCGCGGATCTGATGCGGCTCAACAAGAGCTGGATTTTCTTCCGCGAGCTTACCGGCGACGGCCCGCTAGGTGCATTGGGCGTTCCGGTGCGCCGCGAAAGCTCGGTCGCGGCCGATCCCAAGTTCGTGCCGCTCGGCGCCCCCGTCTGGCTCGACCTCGATCGCAACGAGGCCGACGGATTGTGGATCGCGCAGGATACAGGCGGCGCGATCAAGGGTGCCAACCGTTTCGATACATTCTGGGGCGCTGGCGAAGATGCCCGAACCATCGCTGGCGGCATGAGCGGGCGCGGCAATGCACTGATCCTGCTGCCCAAGGGAACGGTCGCGCGCCTCAACCGCGCTCGATGACCGCACCGCGCGGCCTGTCGGCGGAAGAAAGCGCTGCGTGGGAGAAGCTCGCGGCCAGCGTCACGCCGCTTGCCGGACGAAAGATCATCAGTCCCAAGGGCGCGCATGCGGGGAGGGAGGCCGAGCCTGCCTCCACGGTCAAGGTCTCCGAGCCTGCCACATTGCGCCGCAAGCCGCGCCAGCCTGCGCCCCTTTCAAAACGGCAACCAGCAAAGCCTGCTCCCGTGCCAGCGGCCTCGCCCAGCGGTGGTCTCGACGGCCATTGGGATCGCAAGCTCAAGTCGGGGGCATTGGTGCCCGATTATACGCTCGACCTGCATGGCCACACGCTCGACGCGGCCTATGACCGCCTGCTTCACGGGATCGACCAGGCGCGCGCTATGGATGCGCGAGTCGTCCTGCTGATCGCGGGCAAGAGCCGCCCGGTCGATCCTGCGGATCGCGGGGCGAGGCGCGGTGCGATCCGCGCCAAGATTCTCGACTGGCTGGCTGCGAGCCGTCATTCCGACGTGATCGGTGCGGTCAGAAAGGCCCATCGCCGCCACGGGGGCGAGGGTGCGCTCTATCTGGTGCTCAAGCGCGCGCGCTAGCTGCCCGGTGCGGCCTCCGCCTCAACCGGAATGCGCGCCTCGCGATCGAGCCGGGCAACCAGTTCGGTCCCTGCAGGGATCACTGCGCTCTTTCCCGTGATGAAACCAAGCCCGGTGAATGCGCTGAGAACGGTGGCGACCTCGGCATTGCTTTGGCCTGCTTCGCCAAGCTCGCCCGACAGGCGCACCGGACCTGCGGGCAGATCGAGATAGAGCATGCGTGCGGCAAGTTTTCCCGCGCGGCCCATCCAACCCTTCTTCTCGGCTAGGGTCAGTTCGGCGACTGCAGGCGTGCCTCGGGGCAGCACCACACGGCCATCAATCACGTAATCCTCGGCCACCTCGAGCCTCACGAGGTCGCCCTTGCGCGCTGTCTTGCTGGATACTTCCTCGAGAGTGCGCAGCGGTACGTCTGACCCGACGGGAAGGGCGATGCGGTGGGGCACTGCCACCGGTGCCACCTCTGCCGTATCGGCGCTCGCTTCGGTGTCCTGTGCGCAGAGCGGCGCGGCCAGAAGCGCCAGAGATGCGGCGCCAAGCGCCAGTCTACTCGGCATCGCCCAGCGCCAATCTACTCGGCATCGCCCAGCACCACGTCTTCGCTTACGAAGGCGGTCATCATCTCACCCGCCTTGATCTTGGCGTTATTGCCCTTGGCAAACAGGCCGAGCGGACCCATCGCCAGCACGCCGAGGATCGTCTCGCCTTTCCCCGATGCGCCGTTCGAACTGGTGCCACCCTCCAGCGGGATTTCGCGACCGTCGAGGTCGATATGGCTGAGCTTCGCCTCCAGCTTTCCGCGCTTCCCGACATTGCCGCTTTTCTCGGCATCGGTCAGCTCGCCCCATGCGGTCGCGCCCACCGGTATGAGCTCGCGCCCGTCGACCACGACGGCTTCGTTGACGCGCAAGGGGAAGCGATGTCCCGCTGCATGATCCTTGGTCGACACCTCGTTCAGCACCATCAGGCGCACCGGCGTATCGCGCGGAATGACGAGCGGTGGCGGACCAGGCTCCGACTTTTCCATTGGAGTATTGGGCGCGGTGAGCGTCTGGTCTTCGGTCTCGGCGATCACCTGTGTATCCGCCTCGCTCCCGACTGCCTTTTCCACCGGCAGCGCGGCTGACTGCAAGGCCAGCGCCAAACCAATAGTTGTAAAAATCATGCGCCCCCCGCTTTTCGATCATGCCGGCTTTAGCCATGACTGATCGGACGCGAGAATTAATTGACTTTTCTTGCGAATGCCAGAAATATTCGTTCACCCAATGGGGGGTATATTCCTTGGAAGGGATACAATGAAAACCAGAATATTCGCTGCGGCCGTGCTGGCTGCTGCTGTCGCACTGCCTTCTACCGCCGTATATGCCGACAATCACAAGGCGGAAAAAGTCGTGAACGAGGAAGTGGGCGTGCCCGTCTTCCCCTATGATATCACCGACAAGCCCTACAAGGTCGTCGGCCCGGTCAAGGCGGGTGTTCGCAAGGCGACGATCTTCAGCAAGGAACCGTCGCAGAAGAAGATCTACAAGGAACTGTGGGAACGCGGCGAGAAGATGGACGCAGACGCCGTGGTCAACGCGAGCTATGGCGACAGCCACATGACCGCGTTCAGCTGGGGCAAGACCAATGCGCTCGGCATTGCGGTACGCTTCCTCACCAAGGAAGAGATCGCAGCAGGCGAGAAGGGCGATACCGCGCCGGCTGCAGCGGACTTCACCGAGGAAATGTTCGAGAACGCGAACCAGAAATCCGGCTAGGCCGGCGATACTTTCGCAAACAGATCGGGGGCGGCGGAGCGATCCGGCGCCCCTTTTTGTCTGGCGCGCATGGGGCTGACCGATTTTGTCCCGGCAAACGCAAAAGCCCCCGACATTCCGCGAGGAAGTGCCGAGGGCTCCTTGCGACCCTGAAGAGCTTGAAACCCGTCAGGTCGTTATGTTTCGCCTGCGATTATTTGTGATACTTCGCGCAGCGGATGTCGAAACGGTCGGCATCCATCACCTTGGTCCAGGCCGAGACGAAGGTGTCGACGAACTTCTGTTCGCCGCCGTTTTCGGCAAAGACTTCGGAGATCGCGCGCAGCTGAGAGTTTGAACCGAAGACGAGGTCGGTGCGCGTCCCGCGGTACTTCTCTTCGCCTGTCTTGCGGTCGCGGCCGACGAATTCCTCGTCGCCGCTCTCGTCCACCGTCTCCCACCTGTTGCCCATGTCGAGCAGGTTGACGAAGAAGTCGGTGCTCAGCACGCCCGGACGATCGGTGAAGACACCGATTTTCGAACCGTGGTCGGCATGGTGGCTGACGGCACCAAGCGCGCGCATCCCGCCGACCAATGCGGTCATCTCGGGGATCGAGAGACCGAGCAGCTGGGCACGGTCGATCAGCATGTCCTCGGTCTTCACGTTCGCCTTGGTCTTCAGATAATTCCGGAAACCATCGGCGAACGGTTCGAGCGGCTCGAAGCTGTCGACATCGGTCTGCTCGTCGGTCGCATCGCCGCGGCCCGTGGTGACATCGACCTTGACGTCGAATCCGCCGTCCTTCGCTGCTTTCTCGATCGCTGCCGCGCCGCCCAGCACGATGGCATCGGCCATCGAGAGGTCGCCGCGGATTTCATCGAGCTTCGACAGAACCTTGGACAGTTCCTCCGGATCGTTGACCGCCCAGTCCTTCTGCGGAGCGAGGCGGATGCGGGCGCCATTGGCGCCGCCGCGATGGTCCGAATTGCGGTAGGTCGAGGCCGAAGCCCAGGCTGCCTTCACAAGTTCGCTGACGGTGAGACCGCTATCGAGCACCTTGGACTTGAAGTCCGCAACGGCGCTGTCCGAAGGCGTGGTGCCAGCGGGAACCGGATCCTGCCAGATCAGGTCTTCCTCGGGCACTTCGGGGCCCATGTAGCGAACCTTCGGACCCATGTCGCGGTGGCAAAGCTTGAACCATGCGCGGGCAAAGGCATCGTCGAGCGCCGCCTGGTCGTCGCGAAAACGCTCGGAGATCGCCCGATAGGCCGGATCGCGCTTCAGCGCCATGTCGGCAGTGGTCATCATCGTCGGCACCTTCTTCGAAGGATCGCGCGCGTCGGGCGCCATGTCTTCGGGATCGGGATCGATCGGCTGCCACTGGTTCGCGCCTGCAGGGCTCTGCACCAGCTCGTATTCATATTTGAACAGCAGGCGGAAATAGTCGCCGCCCCACTCGGTCGGGTTAGGCGTCCAGGCGCCTTCGATACCCGAAGTGGTAATCTGACCCTTGCCGATTTCCTCGGCGTCGGTCAGCCAGCCGAAGCCCTGAAGCGCGAGAGCTTCGCTTTCCGGTGCACCGCCGAAGCTGTCTGCAGGCTTGGCGCCATGGGCTTTGCCGAAAGCATGACCGCCAGCGGTCAGCGCCACGGTTTCCTCGTCATTCATGGCCATGCGCGCGAAGGTTTCCTTCATGTCGCGCGCCATGCCCTCGGGGTCGTGCGGATTGCCGCCCGGACCCTCGGGATTGACGTAGATGAGACCCATCTGGATCGCGGCGAGCGGATTGTCGAGCGCCTTGCCCTCATCGGGATTGATGCGCGTTTCGACGCCTTCGTCGACCCACTTCTCTTCGGTGCCCCAGTATACCGTCTCGGGCTCGTAGACGTCCTTGCGACCGCCGCCGAAGCCGAACACCGGGCCGCCCATCGATTCGATCGCGACATTGCCGGTCAGGATGAAGAGATCGGCCCAGCTGATGTTCTTGCCGTATTTCTGCTTGATCGGCCACAGCAGGCGGCGCGCCTTGTCGAGGTTGCCGTTGTCGGGCCAGCTGTTGAGCGGAGCGAAGCGCTGCTGCCCGCTGCCTGCGCCGCCGCGACCGTCGCCGGTGCGATAGGTGCCGGCTGCGTGCCAGGCCATGCGAATGAAGAACGGACCGTAGTGGCCGTAATCGGCCGGCCACCAGTCCTGGCTGTCGGTCATCAGCGCTTTCAGGTCTTCCTTGAGCGCCTTGTAATCGATCGTGTTGAAAGCTTCGGCATAGTCGAAGTCCTCGCCATGCGGGTCGGCCGACTTGCCTTCCTGCGTGAGGATTTCGAGGTTGAGCGAGTCGGGCCACCAATCGCGGTTGGTGCGGCCAAGCAGGCTGCGTACGCCTCCATCTCCGTGGAAGGGGCAGCCGCCGCTCATTTCTCCGGTCTTCGCGTCCATGATCTCTCTCCTCTGGAATTGGGGGACTCGGTGTCAGTCTATATCGGTAAGGATGATCCTCGTTCGGTAAATAATCCAATCGATTAATTTTGTATGTTTGATTGAAGCAGGCGATCATTGATCGTCGTCAAACGCCCACGCAAAAACGCCGCCCTCCTATTAGGAAAGCGGCGCCTTTGAAGTTGGTTCCCCTCGCGAGGAGGGTGGCTCAGGCTGCCTGAGCGATTTCGTCTTTCGGCTCGTTGCGGATGAGATAGTCGAAAGCCGAAAGGCCTGCACTCGATCCACCGCCCATCGCGACGACGATCTGCTTGTAGGGCGTCGTGGTCACGTCGCCTGCGGCAAAGATGCCGGGCAGGTTTGTCTTGCCCTCTTCGTCGGTGACGATTTCGCCGAATTTCGACAGCTCGAGGCCCGATTCCTGCAGCCACTCGGTATTGGGGACGAGGCCGATCTGGACGAACACGCCTTCCAACTCGATCCGGCGCTCGTCGCCCGAATTGCGGTCCTTGAGCATCAGTCCGTTCACGCGGCTGCCGTCGCCAAGAATCTCGGTCGTCTGACCGGAGGTGATGATCTCGACATTGCTCATGCTGCGCAGCTTGGCCTGCAACACCTCGTCGGCGCGCAGCTTGCTGTCATATTCGATCAGCGTGACGTGGCCGACGATCTTGGCAAGGTCGATCGCCGCCTCGACGCCCGAATTGCCGCCGCCGATCACCGCGATGCGCTTGCCCTTGAACAGCGGACCGTCGCAGTGCGGGCAGTATGCCACACCCTTGTTGCGATATTCCGTTTCTCCGGGAACGCCGAGATTGCGCCAGCGCGCACCGGTCGCGAGGATCAGCGAGCGCGCCTTGAGTGTCGCGCCATTGGCCAGCGTCAGCTCGTGCATGCCGCCAGCCTCGCTCGCCGGTCGCAGTTCGGTCGCGCGGGCAAGGTTCATCACGTCGATGTCGTAATCACCGACATGCTTTTCGAGGTCGCCTGCAAGCTTGGGCCCTTCGGTGTAGGGCGTGCCGGGCAGGTTCTCGATCCCGAGCGTGTCGTGCAGCTGGCCGCCGAACCGTTCGGCCGCAATGCCGGTGCTGAAGCCCTTGCGCGCGGTGTAGATGGCCGAGGCAGCGCCCGCGGGGCCGCCACCGACGATCAGCACTTCGAACGGCTCCTTGGCCGACAGCTTTTCTGCGGCCTTGGCGTCGGCGCCGGTGTCCAGCTTCGCGAGGACTTCGGCGAGTTCCATCTTGCCGTTGTAGAAGCTTTCGCCGTTGAGGAAGGTCGCGGGCACTGCGAGCACGCCGCGTTCCTCGACCTCGTCCTGGAAGGTGCCGCCTTCGATCAGCGTTGCGGTGATGCGCGGATTCTCGAGCGCCATCAGCGTCAGCGCCTGCACCACGTCCGGGCAGTTGTGACAGCTCAGCGAGAAATACATCTCGAAATTGAAATCGCCTTCAAGCCCGCGAACCTGTTCGAGCAGGTCGGCGTCGACCTTGGGCGGGTGGCCGCCGGCCCACAGCAGGGCAAGCACCAGCGAGGTGAACTCGTGCCCCATCGGAAGACCGGCAAAGCGGACCCACTTTTCCGCATCGCTTGCGCGGCGGATGATGAAGCTGGGTGCGCGCTCGTCACGACCGTCGAAGCTTGCGGTCACCATTTCGTGAAGCTCGGCGATCTCGGTCAGGAGTTCGCGAGTCTGCTGGGACTTCTCGCCCTCGTCCAGCGTCGCGACAAGTTCAATCGGCTCGCGAAGGTTCGCAAGGTACTGCTTGAGCTGGGTCTGCATCGCTTGATCGAGCATGGCGGGTCCTTTCGGCAATTATCATTGTCAGGTCCGGACGGGCCGGAGAGGTAATGAGATCCGGGACGGCGGGAGGGGGAGGGAGGGTCCGCCCCGGATCTCGATGCGACCCGAGAGCTATGCTCGGGCAGGTTCCGGCACGCCGGAGGAATGGCGCGCCGGAGCTTTTCGCGTGTCGCTTAGATCTTGCCGACGAGGTCGAGCGAGGGAGCCAGCGTGTCGCTGCCTTCTTCCCAGGCTGCCGGGCAGACCTGGCCGGGGTTTGCGCGGACGTACTGTGCCGCCTTGATCTTGCGGGTCAGTTCGTTGGCGTTGCGGCCGACACCCTCGCAGGTGATTTCCATGATCTGGATCACGCCGTCGGGATCGACGACGAAGGTCGCACGGTCGGCGAGGCCCATTTCCTCACGCAGCACGCCGAAGTTGTTCGACAGCGTGTGAAGCTGGTCGCCAAGGAAGGCGAACTTCAGCTTGCCGATCTTTTCCGAGGTGTCGTGCCATGCCTTGTGGCTGAAGTGCGTGTCGGTCGAGACGGCGAAAACTTCGACGCCCATCGACTGCAGCATCTCATACTTTTCGCCGAGGTCTTCGAGCTCGGTCGGGCAGACGAAGGTGAAGTCTGCGGGATAGAAGAAGAAGACGGCCCACTTGCCTTCGATGTCCTTCTCGGTGACGTCGAAGAAGTCCTTGTCGGCCTGGAATGCGGTCGCCTTGAACGGTTTGATGGTCGATCCGATGATACCCATGAATTGTTCCTTTTCCGGTGTGTTTCGGGTTGAAATCTCGCACACCAGATAGGCGTTGTTGCAACGCACAAAAGCGATATGTTGCGATTGCTAAGATTGAAATTTTCGATCAGCGACGGGTAAGTTTTGCTAAGTGCAACTCACAACAAAGTTTATTGCGTTTGATGCAACTCAACCGCTTCGCCCGGCTTCAATCAATGGCGCCGGAGATCTGGTCCACGGCTTCTTCGGTGATCGGGCGATGAAACTTCACGCCGCATTCGCCATCGGCGACCCAGGCGATCTGGCCGCTCGCCATTTCCAGGCCGGCAAGGCTGACGATGATCGTGCTGCCGGTCTTGGCGAGCGCGCTATCGGTGCTGAGGCGGCAGCCGCTTACCGAAATGTCGCGGACCAGCACCCTGAAATCCGATCCCGGAATGGTGGCGATTGCCGTTCGGCTGGTCGAGACCCGTTCACTCTTACGCGTAGGCAATCCACTTCCCCCGCATGACCCGTTGCATGCGCTTACCCGCGGTTTGCGGAGCCCGAAAGTGAGGGCGACAAAGATTTACATTTGTCGGAAACGAGAATGCGGGGTGGTTCGGCCGGGGCCGGGGCGGGCTAGCCGCTTGCTGTCTGCGCCCTGTGCAGCAGCTTCTGGTCGGCAAGGACAAGGGCCATCATCGCTTCGACGACGGGCGTCCCGCGAATACCGACGCAGGGGTCATGGCGGCCCTTGGTGCGGACCTCGGTCGCCTCGCCATCCGATGTGATCGATTCAACCGGTGTAAGGATCGAGCTGGTTGGCTTGAACGCGACGCGGCACACCACCGGCTGGCCCGTCGAGATGCCGCCTGCCGTGCCTCCGGCGTGATTGGCGAGGAATTGCGGAGCGCCGTCATTGCTCCCTTCGGGTGCCGGGCGCATCGGGTCGGCGTTCTGCTCGCCGGTCAGCCGCGCGGCTTCGAACCCGTCTCCGATCTCGACGCCCTTGGTGGCATTGATGCTCATCATCGCGGCGGCCAGTTCGCTGTCGAGCTTGGCATAGACCGGTGCGCCCCATCCCGCCGGTACGCCCGTCGCAACGCACTCCACGATCGCACCCAGCGACGAACCTGCCAGCCTCGCATCGTCGACGAGTCCCTCCCAGCGCTTCGCCGCTTCAGCATCGGGGCAGAAGAACGGGTTCTGGGTGATCTGGCCGTAGTCGATATTGTCGCGGTCGATCGCATCGCCGCCTAGCTCGCAGACATAGGCGGTGATCGTGACTTCGGGGATGATCAGCCGCGCCACCGCACCTGCCGCCACCCTTGCCGCGGTTTCGCGCGCGCTTGACCGCCCGCCGCCGCGATAGTCGCGGATGCCGTATTTCGCGTCATAGGCGTAATCGGCATGTCCCGGGCGATAGGCCTGGGCGATCTCCGAGTAATCTTTCGACCGCTGATCGGTGTTCTCGATCATCAGATGGATCGGCGTGCCTGTCGTCTGGCCCTCGAACACGCCCGACATGATCTTCACCAGATCGGCTTCCTGCCGCTGGGTCGTGAACTTGCTCTGGCCCGGGCGGCGCGCGTCCATGAAGGGCTGGATGTCCTCTTCCGACAGCGCAATGCGCGGCGGGCAGCCATCGAGCACCGCGCCGAGGCCCGGCCCATGGCTTTCCCCCCAGGTGGTGAAGCGCAGCACGCGTCCGAATGTGTTCCAGCTCATGGGCTCGCCTCATGTCGCAACTGTGGGCCGCTGTCCATAATCACTGGACCAAGCAGTTCTTTACGCGCAAGAACAAAGCATGCCCAAGGGACACGAAAAATGATCGCAAAGCTATCGGGGCGGCTCGACGAGACTGGCGAGGACTGGGCGATCGTCGACGTGCAGGGCGTGGGCTATCTCGTCCATTGTTCGACCAAGACGCTCAGCGCGCTGGGCGAAGTAGGCGAGGCCTGCACGATCCACACCGACCTGCAGGTGAGCGAAAACGACATGCGGCTGCTCGGATTTGCCGAAAGCGCGGAGCGCGACTGGTTCCGCATGCTTACGCAGGTGCAGGGCGTGGGGAGCAAGGTCGCGCTGGCGGTGCTCTCGGCGCTCTCGACCGGCGAGTTGCGCGATGCCTGCGCGGCGCAGGACGCGGCGACCGTCGCCCGGGCCAAGGGTGTCGGGCCGAAAATGGCGAGCCGTATCGTCAACGAGCTGAAGGACAAGGCAGGCGCGCTGTCCGGCGGCGGCATGGCTGGCGTGCCTGCGGGCACCGTGTCACCTGCGGGCGGGGCGAGCGCAGATGCGGTGAGCGCGCTCGAAAACCTCGGCTTCAAACCCGCGATCGCGGCACAGGCCGTGGCGCGCGCCCAAAGCGAGCTGGGCGAAGATGCGAGCGAAAGCGAGTTGATCCGCGTGGCGCTGAAACGGGCGGCGGGGTGATGGCAGATACCGCACTAGCCAGATGTGACGTTTCTGCTGATTGGGCAAATGACTTCAGTCAGTGTCTATACGAATGGCAGACTCTAGAAGCTGCGACGTTGGCGACAATAGCAGCAGCGATTACCATTTGGTTGCTTTGGACCCAGATCCAGCGCTCTGATCGTCTCGAACGCGCCCGTTTGAATCGAGAGCATCAAGCGAACCGATTTTTAATGGCCCACACGCTTTCGACAATTTCGGAATATTCAGAAGAGGTAATTCAAAGCCTTGATGAAGCTAGATCAATCAGAAAAGCGGGAAGGCTTCGCGGCAACTGGAGTCCTCCAGTTTTTCCGCATGAAGCCATTGAAAGTCTTGCTGATTTTTTGAGAACGAGTGAGAACGAGCCTGTCAACCAACTCGTTGGCGAATTGGTCAGCCAACTACAGATCCTGAATGCGCGATTGGAATCGCTCATAAGGGAAGAGCAAACCTATAGGATTGGTGTAAACTTCAATATTGCTGAGTATCAAATCCAGGCTGCGAAGATCAGGCAGGTATGTGGGGCACTTTTCCCTTACGCGAGGACACAATCTGATTCGGCACCAATTGCTCTTGAACGTGCAGCGGTCGTTTCATCGCTTGAGTTTTCAGATGCTGGCAACGATGATCAAGACTTTGTGAATGCGATTGCCGCTTTCGGTAAGGGGGGCGCCACTTGGTGGCCCCACGACTAATGACTGATCCCGTGCCCATCCACTCGCCCGAACGGCAGGCCGACGATCCCGATGCGGCGCTGCGCCCGAAATCGCTCGACGAGTTCATCGGGCAGGAGGCGGCGCGCGACAACCTGCGCGTCTTCATCGAAAGCGCCAAATCGCGCGGCGAGGCGATGGACCACACGCTGTTCTTCGGCCCGCCCGGCCTCGGCAAGACCACGCTCGCGCAGATCATCGCCAGGGAACTGGGCGCGGGTTTTCGCGCCACCAGCGGCCCGGTTATCGCCAAGGCTGGCGACCTTGCCGCCCTGCTGACCAATCTCGAACCGCATGACGTGCTCTTCATCGACGAGATCCACCGTCTCAATCCCGTGGTCGAGGAAGTGCTCTATCCGGCGATGGAAGACCGGGCGCTCGACATCATCATCGGGGAGGGGCCGGCGGCGCGAAGTGTGCGTATCGACCTGCCGCCCTTCACGCTGATCGGCGCGACGACGCGACAAGGCCTGCTGACGACGCCCTTGCGCGATCGCTTCGGCATTCCGGTGCGACTGAACTTCTACACCCATGACGAGCTCGACCAGGTCGTGACGCGCGGTGCGCGCCTGCTCGGCATGAATATCGAACCCGCGGGCGCGCGCGAGATTGCGCGGCGTTCGCGCGGCACGCCGCGTGTTGCAGGCCGCCTGCTGCGGCGGGTGCGCGACTTTGCCCATGTGGCGGGTGAAAAGACCGTAACCCGCGCGCTGGCAGACGATGCGCTGACCCGTCTCGAGATCGATTCCCTCGGGCTCGACGCCATGGACAGGCGCTATCTTCTCATGATCGCAGGTACTTACAAGGGCGGCCCTGTCGGTGTGGAGACTCTCGCGGCAGGGCTGGCTGAACCGCGCGACACGGTCGAGGAAGTGGTCGAGCCCTACCTCATCCAGCTCGGCCTGTTAGCCCGCACTGCACGCGGGCGGATGCTCAACGACGCTGGATGGAATCACCTGGAAATGTCTCCACCCAGAGATTCGCAGGGTGGTTCGCAAACCGGCTTGTTTGACGGAAATCCTTAATTTCCGGGCAACTATTGTCCGCGAATCGGTTCCAATACGGGACAAGTCGCGGTTTCACGCGGGGCGCGGCGCAAAAAAGCGACGTCGCGCCTGCCGTATCATGGTTAATCGCGTTGCTGCAGCTGACTAACCGCTTTCAATTGATGGCACAGGAATAGGTGAATTGCCGGAGACGCCGGCGGATCGTCTGTTCGACCAAGCAATTGAGAGTGACGATCCATGTCGGTTAAAATGCTCACAGCCCAACTCGCCGCGACGGCTGCAGGCGTTGCCCTGCTGACCGGCGGCGCCGTGCGCGTGGCGGAAGACCCTGTTACGGACAGCCCGGTCTATGCCAGCGACATCAAGGGCGGCAAGCTGATCAAGGGGAAGATCGTTCCTCAGACGCCGCGCTATATCAAGCGCGAGCGGGAGATTCCCAAGCCGATCAAGCGCAAGCGCCGGATCGTCGAGCGGACGCTGGAATGCGCGCCCGTCGATGGCACCGAAGCGGCTGCCTCGTCGGCTGACGGCAAGGGCCGGATCGTCGAAACCTACACCGATCCGGCAGAATGCCCGCCGATCTACCGTGCCCGGATGATTCCGGCACCGCTTCCTGCATTGCCCCCGATCCAGGGTGGCGGCGGCGGTGGCGGCCCGATCGTGTATGGCGGCGGAGGCGGCTTCGGCGGTTTCGGCGGCGGCTTCTTCGGCGGCTTCTTCGGTGGTGGTTCAAGCGGCGGCGGCAGCGTTGTCGTCAGCTCGACCACGACCAGTTCGGGCGGTCAGGATCAGGGCCAGGATATCATCATCGATATCGACAATTCGACCTCGACGACCTCATCTTCGGGGCAGGTGTCGAGCACCAGTTCCTCGGGCGGTGTGACGAGCACCAGCTCCTCCGGCTCGATCACCAGTTCGACCGGTGAAGTATCGACCTCGACCACCAGCGGCAACATTTCCTCCTCGACCGGCGCTGTCAGCAGCTCCGGCGATGTCTCCAGCTCGACTGGCGCCGTTAGCAGTTCGGGCGATGTGTCGAGCTCGACCGGTACGGTCAGCTCATCGACCGGTGCGGTCAGCAGCTCGGGTAATGTCTCCAGCTCGACGGGAGCCGTCAGCTCGTCAACCGGTGCTGTCAGCTCCTCCACTGGCGGTGTCAGCTCCTCGACGGGCGCGGTCTCGAGCAGTTCTGGCAACGTGTCGAGCTCTTCCGGCAATGTGTCGAGTTCCTCGGGTAATGTCTCGAGCTCGAGTGGCAACGTTTCCAGTTCGTCGGGCAATGTCTCGACCTCGACCGGCGGCGTGACCAGTTCGAGCTCTTCCTCCTCGAGTTCATCTTCCTCGTCCAGCAGCTCGTCGAGCTCGTCTTCCTCGAGTTCG
Source organism: Altererythrobacter xiamenensis (assembly GCF_900177715.1). GTDB lineage: Bacteria > Pseudomonadota > Alphaproteobacteria > Sphingomonadales > Sphingomonadaceae > Erythrobacter > Erythrobacter xiamenensis. The sequence continues at coordinate 672,176 of NZ_FXWG01000002.1, forward strand.
TCATCGGGCGGCATGTCGACCAGCGGCGGTAGCTCGGGCAACATGACAAGCAGCACCAGCTCCTCGTCGTCCAGCTCGTCCTCGTCGAGCAGCAGCTCGAGCTCCTCTTCGTCGACCTCGACTTCGACCTCTTCGAGCAGCTCTTCCAGCTCTTCGTCGAGCAGCAGCAGCAGCTCAAGCTCGTCCAGCACTTCCGGCGGCACCAGCAGCGGAACGGACGTTCCGGCACCGCCGATGACCATCTTGTTCGGTGCGGCAGCCGCGGCAATCCTCGGCCGTCGCAAGTTCAAGATCCGAAAGGGGGCATGAACCGCTCCCCTTGCGGAACTTCAAAACTGAAAGGGCGGTCACCTTCGGGTGTGCCGCCCTTTTTTCATGGAATGGTGAAGCGCCTTGCGCTCGCTACTCAGAAAACCGCGGGGCGCTTGATCGGTAGCCCCTTGTCGCGCCAGGCGTTAATCCCGCCGTCGAGATGCCTGACGCTCTTGCCGATGTGCTGGGCCAGCTTTTCTGCGGCGATACCGGATCGCCGGTCGGAGCGGCAATAAAGCACAGGCTCGCGCCCGTCGGACAGGTCGAGCTTCGTCGGCTCGAACTCATCGAGTGCGATGTGCTCCGCGCCCGGGATCATTCCTTCCGCCACCTCTTCATCGGTGCGGACGTCGATCAGGCGAACCTTGTTGCTCTTCGTGAGCTCTTCAAGCGCGGCAGGATCGATTTCCTCGACCTCGCCGAGTCCAGCGCTGGCGAGCTCAACGGGAGCCCATTTCGCCGGCTTTTCTTCAGAGTCTTCAGAAGTCTCCGCATCGGCACCGCAGGCTGCGAGGGCCATGGCCCCCGCGCCCGCGAGCACGATCTGCGATAGGCGTCGGTCAGGCCGCAGCGAGCTTCCTGAGGACGTAATGGAGAATGCCACCATTCTTGTAATACTCCATCTCGTTAGCCGTATCGATTCGGCATAGCGCGTTGAAGCTGAACGTAGCCCCATCGGCGCGCGAGACTTCGATTTCGACTTCCTGCGAAGGTTTCAGATCGGCCAGGCCCTTGATCGTGAAGGTATCGTCGCTCTTCAAACCCAGGGTCTCGCGGGTGTCGCCTTCCTTGAACTGCAGCGGAAGCACGCCCATGCCGACGAGATTCGAGCGGTGGATACGCTCGAAGCTTTCGACGATGACTGCGCGGACGCCCAGCAGGATGGTACCCTTGGCCGCCCAGTCGCGCGAAGAGCCGGTGCCGTATTCCTTGCCGCCGATGACGACGAGCGGCGTGCCGTCTTCCTTGTGCTTCATGGCGGCGTCGTAGATCGGCATCTGCTCGCCCTTGTAGGTGGTGTATCCACCTTCGACGCCGGGGACCATTTCGTTCTTGATGCGGATATTGGCGAAAGTGCCGCGCATCATGACTTCGTGGTTGCCGCGGCGCGAGCCGTAGGAGTTGAAGTCCGCCTTCGCGACCTGGTTGCCCATCAGGTATTCGCCTGCCGGGCTGTCTTCCTTGATCGCGCCGGCTGGCGAGATGTGGTCGGTGGTGACACTGTCGCCGAGGATGGCGAGCGGCTTGGCCTCGACGATGTCGGTGACCGGAGCCGGCGTCATGTCCATGCCCTCGAAATAGGGCGGGTTGGCGACATAGGTCGAACCCGGACGCCACTGGTAGGTGTCCGAAGCCTCGACCTTGATCGCCTGCCAGTGCTCGTCGCCCTTGTAGACGTCGGCATAGCGGCGCTCGAACATCTCACGATCGATATTGGCCGCACGGTGTTCGGCAACTTCCTGATTGGACGGCCACAGGTCGGCGAGCATCACGTCATTGCCGTCCTGGTCCTGACCGATCGGCGTGTCGGTGATATCCTCCGTCACCGTGCCCTTGAGCGCGTAAGCGACCACGAGCGGGGGTGAGGCGAGGAAGTTGGCGCGCACGTCAGGCGAGACGCGACCTTCGAAGTTGCGGTTGCCCGAAAGCACGCTGGCGGCAACGATGTTGTTGCCGTTGATCGCGTTGGAAATCGGCGGAGCGAGCGGGCCGGAATTGCCGATGCAGGTGGTGCAACCATAGCCAACAAGGTCGAAACCGATCGCATTGAGGTCTTCCTGCAGGCCCGATTTCACCAGATAGTCGGTCACAACCTGCGATCCGGGTGCGAGCGAGGTCTTGACCCAGGGCTTCGGCTTCAGGCCTTTTTCGACCGCTTTCTTGGCGACAAGGCCGGCGGCGATCAGCACATCCGGATTGGAGGTGTTGGTGCAGCTGGTGATCGCGGCGATCACGACGTCGCCATCACCGATATCGTGGTCCTTGCCCTCGACTGCGACACGCTCGGGGGCGCTCTTCTTGTAGACCGTCTTGAGGTCGGTGTTGAACAGCTCGTCCACCTCGGGAAGGATGACCTTGTCCTGCGGACGCTTGGGGCCCGCAAGGCTCGGTACGACGGCCGACATGTCGAGATCGAGCGTCTTGGTGAAGACCGGCTCATTGTCCGGCTCGAACCACATGCCCTGTTCCTTCGAATAGGCTTCGACGAGCGCGATCTGCTCTTCGCTGCGGCCCGTGAGGCGCAGGTATTCTATCGTCTTGTCGTCGACACCGAAGAAGCCGCAGGTCGCGCCGTATTCGGGTGCCATGTTGGCGATGGTGGCGCGGTCGGCGAGGCTGAGGTTGGACACGCCCGGACCGTAGAACTCGACGAAACGGCCGACCACGCCGACTTCGCGCAGCATCTGCACGCAGGTCAGCACGAGGTCGGTGGCAGTGACGCCTTCAGCCAGCTTGCCGGTCAGCTTGAAGCCGACGACTTCGGGGATGAGCATCGAGATCGGCTGGCCGAGCATGGCGGCTTCGGCTTCGATCCCGCCAACGCCCCAGCCCAGAACGCCGAGGCCGTTGATCATGGTGGTGTGGCTGTCGGTGCCGACGCAGGTGTCGGGATAGGCGACGGCGGCGCCGTCCGGGTCTTCGCTCGACCACACGCCCTTGCCGATGTGTTCGAGGTTCACCTGGTGGCAGATGCCGGTGCCCGGAGGCACGGCAGAGAAGTTCTGGAAGCTCTTCGAGCCCCATTTGAGGAAGTCATAGCGCTCGGCATTGCGCTGATATTCGAGCTCGACGTTCTTCTCGAAAGCCTTGGGGTGGCCGAACTCGTCGACCATGACCGAGTGGTCGATCACGAGGTTCACGGGAACCTGCGGATTGATCTTCGCGGTATCGCCGCCGAGCTTCGCGATTGCATCGCGCATCGCGGCAAGATCGACAACGCAGGGCACGCCGGTGAAGTCCTGCAGCAGGACGCGGGCCGGGCGATACTGGATTTCCTTGCCGGTCTTCGGATCCTTCTGCCAGTCGGCGATCGCCTGAATGTCGTCGGTCGACACGGTGAAACCGTCGTCCTCGAACCGCAGCATGTTTTCCAGCAGCACCTTGAGCGAGATCGGCAGGCGCGAAATGTCGCCGATTTTCTCGGACGCCTTGGCGAAGGAGTAATAGGCGTAGTCCTTGCCGTTGACGTTGAGGGTGGAACGGGTAGCGAGCGTGTCCTTGCCGACCTGGGTCATAGAGGCGCGTTTCCTTTCATGATTTGTCTACATCGCCCGGGGAGGAAAGCGGGAAATGCATATGCCGCGGCACCTGCTCTCTTGCGCGCTCTCCGTCAAGGGCGCGGAGGCCTAGATTGCGGTCTGTTCGGGCTTTGCGGGCGCTTTTTGGCGACGCGTCGCGATCCAGCATCCCACTACGATGAGCACTGCCCCTAAAACGGTGCTCGGCGTGACCCGTTCCCCGAAGGCGATCCAGCCGAAAAATGCCGCCCACAGGAAACCGGTATATTCGATCGGAACGAGGACCTGCGCCTCGGCGCGGGCATAGGCCCAGGAGAGGAACAGCGCGGCGCCGACCGCCAGCGCTGCGCCGGCGGTGATGTCCATCCACGCGGCCTGATCGGGCATGACCAGCAGGAACGGTGCGCCTGCCAGCAGGGTGAGCGCGACGATGCCGTTCTGGAAGGTGCTGACCTCGCTCGGGCGGGCAACCAGCGCCTGCTGGCGTTGCAGGATGAGGTTCCAGGCATAGAGCAGCGCCGACAACAGCAGCGCGATAAGGCCGACGGTCGCCTCCTCGTCCATCCGTTCGCGTCCGATCTTCCCTCCCACGATGACGACCACTCCGGCGAGGCCGAGAATCGCCGCGATGATCGCCTTGCGCTCGATCGTTTCGCCCAGAAGGACGGCGGCGAGGTAGAGCGCAAACACTGGGGCGATGAAGGATAGCGCGATCGCTTCGGCCAGCGGCAGCCGGGTGAGCGCGAAGAAGAAAGTCCAGCCCATGAAGGCGACCACCACGCCGCGCAGCAGGTGGATACGCATGACGCGCGCTGAGGGGAAAGTGCGGGCGCGATACCACCAGAACGGTGCGATCATCACGAACCCGACAAGGCATCGCAGGAAATAGGCGCTGTAGGCCCCGATGCTGAGCGCGGCGCTCTTCATCACGGCGTCCATCGCCGAAAACAGCGCGATTCCTGCAATGGTCGCAAGGACCGGCTTGATCGGATTATCCTGCATGCTCGCCCTGACTCATAAGGGCACGCACTGGCTGCGTCATCAAGGCGGTTTGCAAAAAGCGGCAGGAATTCAGCCGGGCGAAAGCCGTCATGCTTGATAGGCGCAGGGGCAAGGCTGTATATGCCGGGGTCTGGAGACCAGCCCGATAATGGTCGGAAAGAAACAGGAAAGATATCAGTACGATGCGCAGTTCGGTGGGTAAATGGATGGTAAGCGCCGCGGCCGTTTCGGTTGCTTGCACGGCATGGGCGCAGGAAGCGCAGCCGGAAAGCCTGCTGCCCGAGGACGATACGATAGAAGCGCAGGCAGACCCTGAAAGCTTCGACGAGGCCTTTCCCAAGATGGTCTCCGACCCGCTGGTGCAGGGCAATCTCGATGCCGAGCCTGCCCCGCTGGTCGTGCCCTGGTCGGTGGCGAATGCAGAAGCGCTGCTTCAGGTGATCGAGGGCATCGGCGCCGAAGGCCTCAATCCGAGCGATTACGATGGCCAGGCGCTGAGCACCGCCATCGCATCCGGTCCCTCAAGCGAACTCGACGAGATCGCTTCGAAGAATTTCGTCTGGCTGGTCGAGGATCTGCGCGACGGACGCACTCCGATGGATGCGCGCAAGCAGTGGTTCGTGGTCGATCCCGACCGCGACCGCTTCCGTACATCGGATCTGCTTGCCAAGGCAGTCGAGAGTGGTGACATCGCCGGCACCCTCGAGCAGCTTCACCCGACGCATCCCGATTACGGGCATCTGAAAGAAGCGCTCGCCGAGACACCCGAGTCCGACACCAGGACGCGCAAGCTGATCCGCGCCAACATGGATCGCTGGCGCTGGCTCGCGCGCGACCTCGGCAAGCAATATCTGATCACGAACGTGCCCGAATATCAGCTGCGCCTGACGGTGAACGACAAGATCATTTCGACCTATCGCACCATCGTCGGCAAACCGGGACGCACCGCGACCCCGCAGCTCGCCGAAAAAGTAGAGGGCGTGGTTTTCAACCCGACCTGGACCGTCCCGCAGTCGATCGTGAAGGGTGAAGGGCTGGGCGCGAAAGTGCTCAACAATCCGGCCTGGGCGCGCCGCGCCGGCTACAAGGCGACCAAGGGTGCCAATGGCTGGATCTCCGTGGTTCAGCAGCCGGGACCGGGCAACTCGCTTGGCCAGATGAAGCTGGAGATGCCCAATCGTCATGCGATTTTCTTCCACGACACCCCGTCGCGTCACCTGTTCAACAATGATGATCGCGCTCTGAGCCATGGGTGCATCCGAACCGAGCGCGCGCTCGAGCTTGCCATCACCATGGCGATTCTGGGCAAGGGTGCTTCGAAGGAAGAGGCGGTAGAGATCGCGACTTCGGGTGAGTACACGCTGGTCCCGATCGAGCGGGAAATGCCCGCCTACATCACCTATTTCACCATGGCGACCGACATCAATGGCGAGCTGTCCACCTTCAAGGATATCTATGATCGCGATGCGCCGGTGCTCGCCAGTCTCGACGCTCCACGCGTGAACAACCGCGCGCAGGAGACGGACGAAGAGGTGATCGTGATCGAGAACGATCCGCGCGCAATCGGCGCGGACTGAGGGCTAATTCTCTTCCTTGCCCGGTAGGCTGGCAGGTTGACCCAGACAATGTTCGAAATGCTCAAGCTCACTGGCGCGAACTGCTCTTCCGGCGGGGCCGTACAATCGGGCTTCCAGTCGTCCGGATTCCTGCCAGAAGTCTAAACGAGTTTTGCGTACCGCGTTGGATACGAACTGAACTCTCCTTGCTTCTCCTTCGCTAGTCACTTGACGGAATTTCAGCGGAACATTTCGACTTTGAAAGCCGAGCCCGGAAGCACGAATTTCGTCAACGCAGAGGTAAAAATCCCAAGTCGATCGACTTGATGATCCGAGATACTTCAGTTCAAGATTCTCGATTGAAGGTGCTAAGTACATCCTGACATCGTCTCGGAAAAGCAGGAACCCGATTTTACCTGCCAAAGCAGCGAACAGCCACATTGGTTTAATAGCTAAGAAAGCCAATGTGGCGTTTCCCGTTCTGCGAGCTTCGATCAGTACGAGCCCGGATTGTAACGCTGCATGTCGCTGGGCCGATCCGGCTGTAGCAGCGTCAGCTCGCCTTCGGGAACTCCGGTGCCGTCCTCGCTCCAGCCGAGGCTATCGGCATAGAGCAACCGCCCGCCGGACAGATTCATCAGCGCCACGCGGAACTGTTCTTCGCCCAAGGCAAAGCATCCGTTGGAGCGGCCGAGGCGGCCCCAGCGCTCGATATGCGAAGGTTCCGCATATTGAGCGCGGTGCATCACGATGTAACGCTGAAGTGCGTTGGAATTGGTACTGTCGAGCCCGCCGAGGCGCACCGAAGTGCCGTAGCGGCCCTGATACCATTCCCAGGTCACGTAGGCTCCGCGGCTGGTCGCGTTGGAGCCTTCACGATTGGAATAGTGGTTGAGCCAGCCGTCGTGTTCCGGGTCGGAGCCGGTGCCGTGACTGACGTGGTAGCTCTGCACCTCTTCGCGGTCGAGATTGACGAAGTGGAAGCGGCGCTCGGCCGAATGCACGCCGAAATCGGCGATGCCCACAATATCGCGTTTCCAGATGACGTCGCCCGCGCGATCGAGCTCTCGCTTGGCCAGCTTGAACAGCGCGCGGTCGCGCTTCGTTCCGGCCTTGGGGATAGCAAAGACCCGGGCCGGAAGCGCAAGGGCCGCGCCGCCCACGATGCCGCTCTTGAGGATGTCACGCCGCTTCATATCGCAAACCTATATAGCGTAGCTTTTCGCTCAGGTGAATGGGGCAAGCCTGCGGATGTTCCCGTATTGCCCCGAGCCAGCCCCTAGCGCTCGAGGACCATTTCATCGCCTCGGATATGGACATTTTCGATCGTGCCGAGGAATGACTGGCCCAGCAGCGATATGTCGAGCCCTTCCGGCACGACGATCGCAGAAAGACCGCGCGCTTCGAACCCGCCCAGTTCGACCTGTTCGAGCGTCACGTGGACGCCATAGACGGTTCCGCTCGCCCCGCGCGCCACGGGCTGAACATCTTCATCGGACCAGTAGAGGCCGATAGCTTCGGCATCCTCGCCGGTCAGAGCGATGGTGCTTGCGCCGGTATCGACCATGAAACGGGTCGAAACGTCGTTCACATAGGCGTCGGCATAGAAATGTCCGTCCCCTTGCCGCGGAAGCGAGGTCCCCCAGCCATCATAGGTCGTCACATTGGCGCTCTGCGTAGCCCACGGATTTTGCGAGGTTTGTTGGCTCGGCACGTCTCCGGCGGCAGCGAGCGCATCAAGCTCCTCGCCGCGCGGCGTGAAGGCGAGCACGGCAAGGAAGATCATGCCGACTGCAAGAAGCGTCTTTCCCAACATGGCACGAGCCTAGCAGGCCGGGTTTAAGGCTTCTTAAAGCTTCTCAAAGCGCAGCCTGAGCGGCGGGGTTCCAGCGCATGTTCTCTTCCGCCATCGCCAGCATCGAACGGGCATGCCGTTCGCCGACAGCGCCTTGATCGTCGCCATAGCCGCCGCCGAGAGCCGAGGCGATCGGCAGGCCGCGGCGCCGCGCCTCCGACACGACATAGCGATCGCGCGCCCTGAGCCCCTCGTCGGTCAGATCGAGCCGCCCGAGCTTGTCATCGCCATGCGGATCGACACCTGCCTGATAGAGCACCAGGTCGGGCTCGAAATCGGCCATGATGTCAGGCAGATGGCGGGTCAGCGCCTCCATATAGCCATCGTCGTTCATCCCGTCGGGCAGGTTCACGTCGAGGCTCGAACGCGCCTTCCTTACCGGGAAATTCTTTTCCGCATGGAGTGAGAGCGTGAAGATGTCCGCGCGCCCTGCGGTGAGGCTGGCGGTGCCGTCGCCCTGATGCACATCGCAGTCGACGATCAGGATGCGGCGCGCGTCGCCTTCTGCGATCAGGCGATTGGCTGCGACGGCAAGGTCGTTGAAGACGCAATAGCCTGCGCCGGTATCATGCAGCGCGTGATGGCTCCCGGCGGCCGAGTTCGCGGCATAGCCATGCTGCTTCGCCAATTGCGCGGCGAGCCATGTCCCGCCGTTGGTGTGCCGCACGCGGCTGGCGATATGCGGCGTGACCGGAAAGCCGATCCGGCGCTCTTTCTCGCGCGGAACCTCGGCGCGGAAAACTTCATCGACATAGGTGGGGCAATGCACCGCCTCCAGCCATTCTCTCGGCATGGGATCGGGCGCGTGCTCGGTAATCGGCGCGCCGCTTGCCCGGAGCGCCTCCATGACGAGGAAATATTTGTCGAATTTGAACGTCCCGCGCTCCGGGCGCGGCGCCATGTAATCGGCATGATGGACGACGTGGAGCACCGCTGGTCTAGCCGTTCAAGTCCTGCTTGGCCGCGATCGCCTTGTCGGCCAGTTCGGCGGCTTCCTGCTCGTCGCCCGGATCGAGGATGTTGATCTTGCGATCGATCAGGCGGTTGTAGACCTCGAAGAACACGCCGAGTTCCCACATCATCGTGGGGCGTAGCTGGTCGAGCCGTTCGATCTCTCCGAATGTCTGGCTGAGCGGCGGAACGCCGACCAGACGGTCGTTGCGAACCATCTCGCCATCCTCCTCCTGCTCCATCCGCAGGATCGCCACCGGCCGCACCCCGACGAGCGTTCCCGAGGGCAAGGGGCCACCGGTGAGCACCATGACATCGAGCGCGTCGCCATCCTCGGCCATCGTCGCGGGGATGAAGCCGAAGTTTGCAGGAAAGGTCAGACCTTCGGGCAGTTCGATCGCCCAGCGGAAGATGCCCAGCTTCTTGTCGAGGTCGATCTTGTGGGTGTTGCCCTTGGGGCATTCGATGAATGCATGAAGCAGCCCCTCGTCGTCTCGCGCGGGGAGACGGGCGAGGTGTTCGGCATCGATCATAAAGTGAGGCTCCGCATGGTGGTTTGTATGGCCAATCTACGGAGTGGGGGTGCAAGCGTTCCGGCTATTCCGCCGCTTCAGCTTCCGCCGCGTGCGGATCGAAGGCGGTCGCTTCGCCGGCCTCGATCCTCGCTGCCTTTTCCTCGACCAGCTTCACGATGTGGTCGAGCATGTCGTCCGATTGCACATGGTGATCGGTCACGCCCGACAGATATACCATATGTTTGCCCTGACCGCCGCCGGTAATCCCGATATCGGTCTCGCGCGCTTCGCCGGGGCCGTTGACGACGCAACCGAGCACCGAAAGGCTCATCGGTGTCTTGATGTGTTCGAGCCGCTTTTCGAGCGTTTCGACGGTCCGGATCACGTCGAACCCCTGGCGCGAACAGCTCGGGCAGGAAACGACGCGAACGCCGCGGGTGCGCAGGCCGAGCGACTTGAGGATCTCGTAGCCGACCTTCACTTCCTGCTCAGGCTCTGCCGAGAGCGAGACGCGGATCGTGTCGCCGATCCCCGCCCACAGCAGCGAACCGATGCCGATTGAACTCTTCACAGTGCCGCCGATAAGCCCGCCAGCCTCGGTAATGCCGAGATGGAGCGGGCAATCGACCGCGTCGGCAAGCCCGTGATAGGCTGCGACAGCGAGGAAGACGTCGGACGCCTTCACCGCGACCTTGTAGTCGTGGAAATCGTGATCCTGCAGCAGCTTGATATGATCGAGCGCGCTTTCGATCAGCGCTTCGGGGCAAGGCTCGCCGTATTTTTCGAGCAGGTCTTTCTCGAGGCTGCCAGCGTTCACGCCGATACGGATCGCGCAGCCATTCGCCTTCGCGGCGCGGACCACCTCGGCGACGCGCTGGTCACTTCCGATATTGCCGGGATTGATGCGCAGACAGGCCGCGCCGGCATCGGCAGCTTCGAGAGCGCGCTTGTAGTGGAAATGGATATCGGCGACGATCGGTACGCGCGCCGCCCTGGTGATCTTGGCGAAGGCGGCGCTTGCCTCGACCGTGGGGACCGAGACGCGAATGATGTCCGCCCCTGCATCCTCGCAGCGGCGAATCTGATCGATGGTGGCGACCGCATCCTCGGTCGGCGTATTGGTCATGGTCTGCACGGTAATCGGCGCATCGCCGCCCACCGGGACATCGCCGACCATGATCTGGCGGCTCTTGCGACGTTCGATGTCGCGCCAAGGTCTGACTGAAGACATGGCCGTCCATATAGTCGTGCCTGTGTGAAGGGGCAATGACAGGCCGCATGCTTTGCGGCATGAGAGCGAAATGGACGACGACCTCGAAGAACAGCAGGTGGACCAGCCGGGCGATTGCATAGACGGCACGCCGATGATTTTCGGGCGTGTGCTCGATGGCAAGGGCGCCGGACGGCCGATCGATTGGGATCACGTGCGCGAATGGCAGCCGACCAAAGAGGGCGAGGTGCTTTGGGTCCACCTGTGCCGCAACCAGCCCGGCGTCGAGGAATGGCTTGAGAAGCTCGAGATACCGGAACCCACGCGCGAACTGTTGGTCAGCGATCGCACACGGCCGCGCGCCTTTCGCGAAGGCAATACCTTGGTCGCCACGCTGAGGGGGATCAACTTCAACCCCGGTGCCGAACCGGAAGACATGCTCTCGATGCAGCTTTGGTGCGATGGCAAGCGGCTGGTCACGCTGCGCCGTATGCCGCTCCAGACGCCGCGTCACGTTCTCAAGATGATCGACCGTCGCGAAGCTGGCCCGAACGATTGCGGCGCGATCATAACAGAACTCACCGAGGCGATGATCACGCGGATGAACCGCTCGATTGTCGACATGAACGAACATATCGATACGCTGGAAGATCGCGATGCGGACGACGATGCGGAAGAGGCTCTCGAACGGATCGCCACCATCAGGCGCAATTGCCTTGGATTGAAGAGGCACATGGGGCCGATGCACGAGGCATTGGAGGCGATCAGCCGCTACGCGCCCGGCTGGTTCGAAGATCACGACCGGCGCGAGATCGCGGAATCGATCGACCGGCTGCGGCGCTATCTCGAAGATCTCGACATCAGCAAGGAAAGCGCGGTTGTCCTGATGGACGACATCCGGGGCAGGGCGATCGCCCGCAATGAACGCACCAACTACCTGCTTACGATTGTCGCCGCGATCTTCCTGCCGCTGGGCTTCCTGACAGGTCTGCTCGGCATCAATGTCGGCGGCGTTCCGGGCATGGACAATCCGCAAGCCTTCTGGATCGTGGTCGTGCTGTGCTGCGCGATCCTGTTCGCACTGGTCGCGCTGTTCTGGCGCTGGAAGTGGTTCTAATCGCCTACCAGCGGATCAGGTGCGGCACGATCAGTCGCCCTGCGATCGCTGCAGCGGCGACCGGTACGACATGCCAGATGCCGAGATGCGTCACGGTGTCGAGCGGGCACGACAGACCGTAAGCGACCGCCCCCAGCGCCCCTGCGGCGAGCCCGGTATACCAGCCCGCCAGTGCGGCTGAAACGGGCGCTCCCCGACGCAGCCATATGACCAGCGCAGCCCCGGCCAAAAGCGACGAAGCCATCGCGCTCGTCACGCAGTGAAAGGCATAGGGATCGACCAGGCTGGCGCTTTCGTCTGCGTGGGGCAGGACACTCACCAGTGCCGCGACGGGCAATACGCCGGTCATGGCGGACGCCCATTTCGGCGATTCATTACGCCCGCCGACCCGTGGGCTCGACATGGCGATCACCGCGACCGCGCTGGCAATGCCGAGTACCAGCAGGAGGCCGTTCGCCACCCAGAAGAAAGGCGCGGCTTCACCGGCGAGGATTCCGCGCCACAACCCTTCGACGAACTCGACCGCGAGCACGGTCACAAGGGCGGCAAGGCCGACCATAAGGGCACCACGCATGGGGTTGAAGGGCCGCACGGGGGCGAGCTCCTCCGTCATCTGCGCGATCATTGCTTCCCGATTGGTGTTCATTGTCATTCTGCTTTCTCGATGAGCGCGGACAGCTTCTTCAGCCCGCGATGAATGTTCACTTTGACGAGGCTTTCGCTCTGGCCTGTGCGCTCGGATGCTTCGCGGATCGAGTGGCCTTCGATCTTGACCAGTTCGATGACCTCGGCCTGCTTTTCCGGCAGGTGGATGAAAAGGCGTTCGAGGCTGACGCGCGCTTCGACCACGTCCTCCTCGCTGTCCTCGATTGCGTCACTGTCTTCGAGGAGATCGGCCTCGTGCTTGTAGACCTTGCGCAGGTGATCAACCCAGCGATAGCGCGCGATGGCGGCCAGCCATGGGAGGAAGGGGCGCGAAGGATCGTAACTGCTGCGCTTGTTGTGCAGCGCGAGCAGAACGTCCTGCACGAGATCGTCGAGATGGTGCGGCGGCACGCGCCGACGGAAATAGCGCTCGAGCCACATGCCCGCTTCGGACAGCAGCACATTATAGGCGGGTTTATCGCCTTTCTGCGCTGCTGCCATCAGGCGGGCGAGGGTGGCTTCTTCGGCAATCATCTGCCGCGCGCCCGGTCGATGAGGGCATCTGCTGAGACCATGCCGCCGCCGCGCGCGATCAGCATGGCTGCCAGCGCGACCCAGATGATGTGCACGCTCCACCAGGCCTCGGGATAGACGAAGACCTGGATCACCAGCGTCATGATGAGCAGCGAAAGCGCGGCGAAACGCGTCGCGAGGCCCACCACCAGCAGGACGGGGAAGAAGAACTCGGTATAGGCCGCCATGGGTGCTGCAAGATCGGCGGGCAGGGGCACGCCGGAATATTCGCTCTCGAACAGGAAATAGGTCGTGTCGGACAGCGTGAACCAGCTGCCTTCCTCGACCTTCGTCGTGTACGAGCGCCAGAATATCCCGGCGAGCGCCACGCGGGTGACGAGCAGCGCGAGGCTTTCGAACACGGGGCCCGAAAGCCAGTCCGTCAGCCGGTCATAGTGCGAAATCACGCTGCTCATAGTCACCTCATGCCATGTTTGCGTGCAGCGATCAGCGCTTGATCGGCTTTAGCGAACCATTGCCCTTGGGCGTCTTGATATCCTCGCAGGTGCCTTTCTTGACGAGCTTCCAGGCGTTGCCCTGGTAATCGCGCGTCGAGGTGCCGGCGCAACTGGTGCCGGGACCGGCGGCGCAATCGTTCTTGCCCGCCTTGGCGACGCCATAGCATTTTTCCATGGGCGTCTTCTGGGCGGCTGCGGGGGTGGTTGCGAGGCCGGCCGCAATACCTGCGGTGAGGGTCAGGCCGGCAAGGTTGGCAATCGAGCGTGCGTTCATGGGTTCTCTCCAGATTGGGGGTAGCTCGGGATGATTGGATCATTGCGGGTCCCGACCGAGGCCGGAACTGCTCACTGGTTCGGCGAGGGCTTCGATCGGTTACAGCACCGATCAGTTTTTTGATTTCCAGTTGAAGTGTAACCGTAAGCTGCGCGGCGGCGAATACCTCCATGCCCCCCGGGCAAACCGTTCCATTTGGAGGACTGCATGAATACCCAGAAAACCACTTTCGCAGCGCTTGCCGGCGCGATGGCACTGTCTTCGGTCGCCGCATTCGCAGCCGAGCCGCCCGCAGGCAGCAAGGGCCGCGCGATCAATGGCGAAGACACCGTCCATTGCTACGGCGTGCACAGTTGCAAGGGGCAGTCGGACTGCTCGACCAGCGAACACGCCTGCAAGGGCCAGAACGAGTGCAAGGGTCATGGCTTCAAGGCCATGAAGGCCGGTGAATGCCTTACCGCAGGCGGCACGATCGGCGATCTCGGCTAAAGCCGGGATACTGTGGTGACCCAGCGCGCGTTTCCCCAACGTCTCTGACCCCCCGCGCCGGGTCATCCTTTGCTCGTCAGGACCCTATTATGGATGAAATCGTTCCATTCGGCGGCTTCGGCCTCGGCCTAAGGCGGACGCATTATGCCGATTTCCTCGAAAGCGAGGTGCCGGTCGATTTCGTCGAGGTCATCAGCGAGAATTACATGGTCGATGGGGGAAGGGCGCTGCGCATCCTCGACGAGGTGCGCGAGAAGCATCCGGTCATCCTCCACGGCGTGTCGATGTCGATCGGGTCGGCGCATGGGCTCGACACCGAATATCTCGACAGGCTGAAGAAGTTGGAGCGCCGCATCGATCCGCTTTGGATTTCGGACCATCTGTGCTGGACTCGGACGAGCGCGCACAACAGCCACGACCTGCTACCGCTGCCGCTCACCGGCGAGGCGCTGGATGTCGTGTGCGGGAATATCGAGCGCGCGCAGGATCACCTCGGGCGCGCCATGCTGTTCGAAAATCCGTCGAGCTATCTGACCTTCCCGCAGGACGAGATGGCCGAGTGGGAGTTTCTGACCGAAATGACGCGGCGGACCGGCTGCTATCTGCTGCTCGACGTCAACAACATCCATGTCAGCGCGCAAAACCACGGTTTCAGCGCCCGCGACTATCTCGCCGGCCTGCCGCTTGATCGCGTGCGCCAGATCCACCTCGCCGGGCACACGCCTGCCGAAGGCGCGGACGGGATCACCATCGACACGCATGACCGCGAAGTGTGCGATGCAGTCTGGGCGCTCTATGCCGAGGCGATGGCGCGGCTTACGCAGCCGGTAGCGACCATGATCGAGCGCGACGATAAAATCCCGCCGCTTCCCGAATTGCTCGGCGAACTCGACCGAGCGCGCGCATTTGCGGCGCGCCGAACAGAGGCGGTCCTCGCATGACGCTCGCCGAGATGCAGGCCGCCTTCATGGCGCAGGTGCTCGATGACGAAGTGCAGGCTCCGGCAGACTGGGGCGAACGGCATGCACGAGGCATGGGCGTCTATCGCAACAATTACCGATCCTCGCTGGTGGAGGCCTTGCTCGAGACGTACCAGCGCACGGCGCGCTGGGTAGGCGAGGATGCCTTTCGCCGCGCCGCCGCGCATCACCTCATCGCCAATCCTCCGTCGAGCTGGACAATCGATGCTGCAGGGCGCGGCTTCGACCGGACCTGCGCTGAACTGTTCGCCAACGATCCCGAGGTGGAAGAACTGGCCTGGCTCGAATGGGCGATGTTCGACATGTTTTCCGCGCCCGACAGCGCTTCGCTCGATGCTGCAGGTTTTGCGAAGGCCACGGCCGGATTTGTCGAAGACGACTGGGGTGCGATGCGTCTCACTGTCCAGCCCGGATCGGTTGCGCGCGAATTGAACCACGACCTGAGCGCGATCTGGAACGCTCCTGAAGGCAAAGGACAACACCGCGCGACCATCACGCTCGACCAAGCGGCAGGTTGCCTCGTCTGGCGCGAAGGCGAGCGCCCCACTTTCCTGATGGTCGACGCCGAGGAAGCGCGCGCCTTCCAGGCCATGGCAAGCGGCATGAGTTATGGCGAGTGCTGCATGATGCTCGCCGGACAAAAGCCGTCGCCCGAACAGGCACAGGATGCCGCGATGCGTGCCGGGGCAATGCTCGGGAGATGGCTAAACGAAGGGTTGGTTGCCGCTTTGCGCGCTTGACACGTGTCGCCCCACGTCGGACGTTCCCGTCGATTGGGAGAAGGATGCCGCGATGACGAGCGAGAATAACAATATCCATGTCCGGCGGGTCAAACCGAGCCTGCCGATGCGCCTCGGATCATGGCTCGTCACGAAACAGCCCAAGGTATTTCCCGAGGATGGCCCCGGCGTGCGCGCCGCGATGGAAAGCCGCGACCCGCCTCAAGACGCGCCTTTACCGGAAAGCATCGCCAAGAAACTGCGGGTCGAACGCTCTACCGCGAATGGCCATGACTGCGTGACGCTCCATCCCAAGACCGGGCCGGGCGCGCAGCATATCATCTATTTCCACGGCGGCGGGTTCGTCATCCCGATGATGGAACCGCATTGGCCGCTCGTCGCCAAGCTGGTCGAAACGACCGGGGCGAGCCTGACCGTTCCACTTTATCCCGTCGTGCCCGAGGCGAGCCATACCGAGGCGGATGCGCTCGCCGACACGATTTTCGAACGGCTTTCGGCCGAATGGAAGCCCGAAGACATTATCCTGTGCGGGGACAGCGCGGGCGGCCACATGGCGCTTTCGCTGGCGCTGCGGCTCGCGGCGAAAGACGGGCCGCAGGCGGGCAAGCTGGTGCTCTTCGCCCCATGGCTCGACCTGACGCTGGCCGATCCGGCGATCCGTGACGTGGAGCCCAATGATATCATGCTGCGGATCGACGCGCTGCGCGCAATGGGCGAGATGTGGGCAGGTGACCGCGATCCGGCGAGCCCCGAATGCAGCCCTTTGCGCGCTGATGTGAAAGGCCTCCCGCCGACCGCGATCTTCCAGGGCCAGCATGATCTTTTCGTGATCGACGCGCGGACGTTTGCCGCGCGCCTTCGTGAGGCAGGCATTCCGGTGGAGCTTTACGAATACGGCGGCGCGCCGCACGTCTATATGGCGCTCACCTTCACCGGCGAGGCGAAAGACACCTTCCGCCTGTTCGACCGCTTCATCAAGCGGTGAGCCTTGCTCAGGCGGAGAAAGTCTCGCCTGTCATCTGCTCGCTGAGTGCCCAGAGCCGGTCGGCATTGCCCTTGTCGACCGCATAGCTGCGCACGCCGCCCGAGGGGTTTTCGTCGTCGACTTCGGCGACATGGCAATCCTCGCAATAGATCCCGCCGCGCCCTTCAAGCTCGTCGGCGGTGGCGGCCCAGACCTGCGTTGCAGCGCCCTGAGGGATGGTCTTGAAGGTCATGCCACCCGAACCCGCATTCGACTCCATCCGCTTGCGCAGATTGGCGATGTCCTCTTCGCTCAAATGGCGCCCGAGGTTCGTCTGGATGCCGCCGGGGTGAACCGCATAGGCGTGCACGCCCTTGTCTGAAAAACGATCTTCCAGCCCGACGGAGAACAACACGTTGGCGGTTTTCGCCTGACCGTAGCTGTTCCACTTGTCATATTCGCGGTTATCGAAATTGGGATCGTCAAAGTGGACCTGATCGATATGATGGCCGCGGCTCGACAGATTGACGATGCGCTTGTCCTCGCCCTTTTCGATCAGCGGCATGAGGCCCTTGGTCAGCACGAAATGACCGAGATGGTTGGTGCCGAACTGGCGCTCGAAACCGTCCGCCGTCGTGTCCTGCGGGCAGGCCATGACGCCGGCATTGTTGAGCAGGATGTCGATCTTCTGGAAGCGCTCATTTGCGGTCTTGCCTGCAGCTCGCACGCTGTCGAGCGAGGCGAGATCGACCAAGAAGGTCTCGATCGCGTTGTTGCCGGTCTCGCTCTTGATTTCGGCGGCTGCCTCGTCGAGCTTGGCCTGGTCACGCCCCGCGATCACGACATGCGCGCCCTTGGCCGCCATCGCCCGTGCGCTCTCGCGTCCGAGGCCCGAATTGCCGCCGGTGATGAATACCGTCTTGCCGGTCAGGTCCTTGCCTTCGAGCACCTCGTCTGTCGTGCTCTCGAATCCGAAATCGCTCATCAGGCTCTCCTCTTTCCCGCAAAATGAAAGGGCGCGATAGCATGACTACCGCGCCCCGTCACATGGCCTTTATGGCCGGTCTTTATCGCGTCATTGACGCGGCTTCTTGTCGATTTCTTCGAGCTTGCGTGCGGCCCATTCGCGCCCGCCGAGGCCGAAGGCGAGGGCGAATGCCACGCTGAGGCCCACGATGATCGCGGTGAAGGCGGTCTCGGTGATGATATCGCCGACGCCGGTGTAGCTCAGACCCATGAAGGTGAAGAGCACGATGGTCGCCCATTTGACGATCGAACCGGCTGCGGAGCCGCCATCTGTTCCGGCGACTACGCGCTGCAGCATGTTGGCGATAAGGAAGCCGACGCCGATCACGACTGCGCCGAAGATCACCCTGCCGCCGAGTTCAAGCACCTCGTTGAGGATCGCGGTGAGTTCGGGGAAGCCGAGCAGCCGGGTCGCAGCAATCGCGGCGGCCAGCATAATCGCGACCTGTGCGATGCGTGCAATCACGTCTGAGGCACTGATGCCTTCCGGCAGAAGGCCGATAGCCCCTACCGAACGATCGAAGCCGAGCCCGGGCAGAACTTCCTTGACGATCTGAACCACGAACCGGCTGATCAGATAGCCGATACCCAGCAGGATCGCTGCTGCGATGATGTTCGGAATGGCATCGAAAATCATCCGCAGCATGTCACTCGCCGGGTCCGAAATGGACTCGATGCTGAGCTGCTCGAGCGCCGCGATAGCAACCGGAATTGCGATGAGGACATAAACGATCGTGCCGATCGTCTTGCTGATCGCCGAATTGCCCGTGACGCTGTCGACGCCGCCGCGATTGGCCCATTTATCGAAATCGACCGTTTCGAGCGCGGTGACGACTATGTCGCGGGCGATCCGTGCGACCATCATGCCGATGAAGAAGATCAGGCCCGCACCGACGAGGTTGGGAATGAAATCGACCACGTTTTCGAGCAGGCTATCGATCGGACCGGATACGCCGCCGAGGCCGAGAATGTTGAGAATGACCAGCAAGCCGAAGAGCCAGATCAAAAGGCTGACGATCTTGCCCAGCGATTCCCCCAGAGAGGCTCCACTACTGGAGCCGCGCTTGAAGAACTCCACATTGTCGACGAGTTTGGCGAATGCCCATTTCGCCGCCTTCGCCGCAGCCCAGGTTATGAGCAGAGCGACAAGCGCAAGGCCGATCTTTTCCGCCAGTTCGACGGCCAGTTGCTGATCGAAGCGATATTTCCAGTCCATATCGTATTCTCCCTGTTCTTGCGCTCAAAGGTAACATGCCAGGCCACTTTCCCGAAATCGCGCCTTGTAAACAGTGGAAAAATCGGCCTGTGCGATTGTCTTGCAGCCGAGTAATTGCGTGCTAGGACTTCGCTCATGAAAGCTCTTTTCCGCCTCGTCGCCGGCCTCGTCTTTATCGCCACTTCTCCGGTTCTTGCCGAAGATGAAGCCCCCAACTGGTCGATCGCCATTCACGGCGGTGCGGGCACCATGTCGCGTGAGGCAATGACCGAGGAGAAGCGCGCGGAATACGAGGCTGTGCTGCAGTCGGCGCTCGATGCGGGGGCCAAGGTTCTGGCGGACGGCGGCAGCGCGATGGATGCGGTGACCACCGCGATCCTGATCATGGAGGATGACCCGAAGTTCAACGCAGGGAAGGGCGCGGT
Source organism: Altererythrobacter xiamenensis (assembly GCF_900177715.1). Taxonomy (GTDB): domain Bacteria; phylum Pseudomonadota; class Alphaproteobacteria; order Sphingomonadales; family Sphingomonadaceae; genus Erythrobacter; species Erythrobacter xiamenensis. The sequence continues at coordinate 691,723 of NZ_FXWG01000002.1, forward strand.
CTATACCTGGGACGGAGAGAACGAGCTCGACGCGTCAATCATGGACGGGCGCGACCTCAGTGCGGGTGCGGTCACCGGCGTCACCTCGATCAAGAACCCGATCTTGCTGGCAGACAAGGTGCGCACGCATGGCCGCCATGTTTTCCTGAGCGGCGAAGGGGCGGAGGTTTTCGCGCGCGAACAGGGCATCGAAACGGTCGATCCGAGCTATTTCGAGACCGAGGCGCGGCGCCAGTCGCTCGAACGGATGAAGGCGCAGGAACTTTCGGCGCTCGACGTCGATCTCAAGTTCGGGACCGTCGGAGCCGTGGCGCGCGACAGCGAGGGAAATCTCGCCGCGGGCACGTCGACCGGCGGCATGACCGGAAAGCGCTGGGGCCGGATCGGCGATGCGCCGGTGATCGGTGCGGGCACCTATGCCGACAATCGCAGCTGCGCGGTTTCCGCCACCGGCTGGGGCGAGTACTTCATCCGCGTCGGTGTGGCGAAGGAGATTTGTGCGCGACTTCGCATGATTGAAACCGAGGCCTTCGCCTCAATGTTGGCTGCGACGGACAAGCCGACTCGTGTTGAAATCGATGATCAATTGCAGGCCGAGCTACAGCAACGAGTAACAGACGCCGTTATGGCAGAAGTCGCCGAATTGGGAGGTGATGGAGGCGTAATTGTCGTCACGCCCGAAGGTCATGCGCTTTTCAGCTTCAACACAGCCGGAATGTATCGCGGCCGCGCCAACAGCGATGGGCTGAACGAGGTCGCGATCTTCGCAGACGAGTAGGTTGGCAGACCGCTATAGCGTCCGCGACATGCACAGACTGAACTCGTCGGAGATGTAGTCACCGAAGTTCTCGCATTCGGCAAAGCCGTGTTTCTCGTAGAGCCGCACCGCGGGAAGAAACGGCTCCGGCCGCCCGGTTTCGAGCCCCAGCCAGCTATACTCGCGCCGGCGCGCCTCCTCCATCAAATAGACGAGGATTGCCTCGCCTGCGCCCTTGCCGCGATATTCGGGCGCGGCGCGCATCGACTTGAGCTCGCCGCGCGTCTCGTCGATTTCCTTGAGCGCGCCGACCGCTGCCAGCGCCTCGCCATCCCAAGCAGCGAAGAAGCTCACGTCCGGCTCGCGCAACCGCTCGACCGGCATCGCATGCACCTTGCATGCGGGCGACCAGCTATGCATTTCCTCAAGATGGAACCGCAGCAGATCGATGATGCGCGGGTCGGTGAGGTCGTCGGGAACGATGCGATAGCGGCTCACGAATGCTTGTCCCGCTTGCGCTGGCCGAAGCGCATGCCGCCTTCCAGCCGCGCGCGCAGCTGGGCGTAGAATGCCTCGAGGAAAGCGCGCTCGTCACCCGCACCCGGTTCCCACCCGATCTTGCGGCAGATGGTCGCGTGGACCGCCACCAGCGCCTCGTCATTGTTGTCGCGCAGCACCCGCTCGAGCGTTTGCAACTCGTGCTCGCCATAGACCGAGAGTTCTTCCTCGCCGAACTGGTAGGTTGCGCCTGTCAGCCCGCTCGTCCCCTTGGCAGCACCTTGTGTCGAGAGGGTCTCGGCAAGCTTGGCGCGCGGTGCCTCGACCACCCATGTCCCGGCGATGACGTCGCCTGCGCGCAGCGCGTCCTTGTTGAAGAAGGGGAACGCCATGAAAATCAGGAACCACACCATGCCGGCGAAACCCGCCGCGCCCATGTCGCCGCTGGGGGCGACCATCAGGAAGATGAGCGGCAAGAACAGCTCGATATCGCGCAGCAGGTTGCGCGCAATCACCGCCTCTGCGGTCAGCCTGCCGCCGTCGCGCGACGCGACCCTGATGCCCGTCATCCGCTTGCCCGGAGTGGCGCTGCGCGGTCCAAGCTCGCAGGCGAGGAAATAGCCGTAGCGGGCGAGGAACAGCATGATCACGTAGATGATGAAGAGGAACTCGCCGGCACCCGAGATATTCTCGTCAGCATTGTCGACGATTTCATCGATGACGCCGCCGAATATCCAGCCGAGCAGCAGCGTGAAAACGAGCAGTGCGACGAAGAGAATGAGAAAATCGAGGACCAGCGCACCAACCCTCGCCCCGCGCGAAGCGACGGTGACCGGAAGCGCAATCCCTTCCGGCGTGATCATGACCCGGCGGCGGCGGTCGCCGGTCTGGATGGGGAGGGCGGCGCTGGTCATGCGGTCCCTCCACGTTCAGGCGGGCGATAGGCGAAGAAATAGGCGATCCACAGCGCCAGAAGAGTGCCGCCGATGATGAAGCGATCCTCCATCCCGCCGATGAGCTGACGGGGGAAGGCTTCGAGCAGGGCTGCGACCACCATCATCAGCACCACGCCGGCCATGACCAGCGCGGCCCGCTTGCCGCTTTCGGAAGCGGCGCTGAGGATCGAGCGGTCGCCCGGAAACGCCATCGAGCGTCCGATATGCATGCCTGCCGCCCCCGCCAGAAGAATCGCGAAGAGCTCTGTCGTGCCATGAACGCTCAGCCAGGCGGCGAACTCGGCGGTGAGGCCCTGCCCGGAAAAAAGCCACAGCATCGCGCCGAGCACCGCCATATTGTGCACGAGCAGCATCAGCGACGGAATGCCGAACGCAAAGCCGAGGGCAAAGGCCATGATCGCGACGCCGGCATTGTTGCTGAATAGCTGCGCGGCGAAGCCCGACAGTCCGGCGGTCTCGCTCTCCTGCGCGAGCGTCTCGAGCAATTGCTCGCGGCTCGCGCCGGGCACCCGGCTATCGAGGAAATTGGTCGGGACGAGGCGGTAATACCACTCCTTGTCCTGCGCCACGAGCACCCAGCCGACGATCGTGCCCGCGACCATCACCGCCAGCGCGATGCAGATGTCGAGCCAGATCTCGCGCACGGCGCGGCTCCATCCGCCGAGCAGGAACCCCTTGAGCCAGGCGAATAGCCCCTGGCGCGGCCCGTAGACCTGGAACCAGGCGCGCTGGACGAGCGATTCCAGATAGGCGAGCGTCGCCATGTCGAGCGAAGTCTCGCGCGCGACCGAGAGGCTGGATGCGGCGGTGCGGTATAGCGTCGGCAGCGCGAGCAGTTCTTCGTCGCTCACCCGCCGCAGCGATCCGCTTTCCATGCGCTGGAGGATGTCTTCGAGCTGCTTCCACTCATCCTCGCGTTCGAGGCGGAAGCGATCCGAGCGCAGCGCGGCGCTTTCGACGTCGGGGGGCGCGGCAACCTCGCCCTTGCCGAACCATGCGGAGAGCATCGGCGCCTTCATCCGATCGCTCCGCTGCGCTTGATCGCGAAATAGCGGTCGATCAGCTTGAAGCCGACGTCCTGCCACGGCGCTTCGACCACATCGACCCCCAGCTGGCGCAATTGCTGCAGGACCAGTGCGCGCTGTCGCATGAGCGTGTCGGCGGTCACCGTGCGGGCCATGACGGCAAGGTCCGAAGGCTCGGCCTCGATGAATTCCTCCAGCTCGCTGTCGGCGATGGTCACGAACAGGATGAGATGCCTCTCCGCCAGTCGCCCGATGCTTTCCACCATGAGCTGTGCGGCGGTGGGGTCGGTGAAGTCGGAGAACAGGACGATCAGCGAGCGGCGCTTGAGCCGGGTCGAGAGCGTCGCCAGCGCCAGCGTGAAATTGGACTCGACCGAATGGTAGTCGAGCCCCGCAGCGGCGCTCTGCAAGCGGTGGAAGCCGCGTGCCTCGGTAACGAAGGGCGTCATCACTTCGGGCCGCTGGGCAAAGCCGAACAGCGAGACGCGGTCGCCGCCCTTGAGCGCGACATAGGCGCAGGTGAGCGCGGCAGAGACGGCCCGGTCGATACGCGGCAGGCCGTCGACCGGCTCGCACATCGACTGGCCGCAGTCGAAGGCGAAGACGATCTGGTTGTTGCGCTCGCTTTCGTTCTCGCGCGCGTAGAGTTTCGTGTGGCGGGCCGAGGCTTTCCAGTCGATCCGGCGGCGATCCATGCCCGGTTCGTATTCGCTCAATGCCTCGAACTGCGTCCCTTCGCCGCGAATGCGCCGGTTGATGAGGCCGAGTTGCGCATCGCGCAGGTAGGTCTGGAGCTCGCTCGAGCGCACCGGGGCGAGGTCGGGCCAGATCCGCACTTCGCGGTCGAGCTCGCGTTCGACCTGCCGCGCGCCCAAGCCCAGCGGGCCTGTCCAGCGCAACCAGCCACGGAAGACCGCGGCGGTGCCGCGGCGATGGGGAATGGTCTGGCAGGTCCCGCGAAAGCCGCCTGCCTGTTCGGACGGTGTGAGGCGCAAGGTGGCGCGACCGCCGTCGCCCAGCCTCGGGTCGAATTGCAGCGCAGCTTCGACGCTCGCCGGCGGGCGCTGCGCGAAACTGCAGCGCAGGACCAGTTCGGTCGGCTCGCCCACTTCCGCATCGGCAGGCGCGGCAAAGCTCCACTGATCGATCCGGCCTGCCAGCAGGCCATCGACCACCATTGCCCCGAGCAGGCCGAGCGCCGCCACGAGCGCGATCAGCCAGGCATCGGGCGCGGTCGCGGCGACCAACAGCGCGAGCGGGGCGAGCCCGGCGGCGAGCCATGCGGTCCGTTCTGTCGGGACCAGAGGAAGGGAGGCGAAGCGCATTGCGATCAGCGCGGCGCCTGCGTGCTTTCGACGAGTTCGGTGACCAGCTCCTCGATATCGCGCCCTTCGATCTCGGCCGCCGGACTGAGCGTGAGACGATGGCGCAGTGCTGGCACGGCGAGCGCCTTCACATCGTCAGGCACGACGTAATTGCGGCCTTCGAGCGCGGCTCTTGCGCGTGCGGCATTGGCAAGCAGGACCGCCGCGCGGGGGCTGGCCCCGACGCTGAGCTCGCCATGGTCGCGTGTCCCGCGCACCAGCCGCACGACATACTGGACGATCTCTTCCGCCACGGTGACCTGGTCGAGCGCCGCGCTGGCTTCGGACAGCTTCGCCGCATCCGCGACCGCCGTCACGCCGAGCTCAGCGGGCCGCGGCGGGCCCTGCCGCTTGCCGAAACGGGCGACGATGGAGGCCTCCTCGCTTTCAGCGGGATAGGGCACCAGCAGCTTGAACAGGAAACGGTCGAGCTGCGCTTCGGGCAGGGGATAGACACCCTGGTTCTCGATCGGGTTCTGCGTCGCGATCACCATGAAGCGATCGGGCAGGGCATGGGTCTCCCCGTCGAGCGTGACGCGGCGTTCCTGCATCGCTTCGAGCAATGCGGCCTGCGTCTTGGGCGGCGTCCGGTTGATCTCGTCCGCCAGCAGCAGGTCGCAGAAGATCGGCCCGCGTGTCAGCGTGAACTGGCTGGTCTGGAAGTTGAACAGGTTGGAGCCGAGAATATCGCCCGGCAATAGGTCGGGCGTGAACTGGATGCGCCCGAAATCGAGGCCCAGCGCGGTAGCGAAACTCTGCGCGAGGAAGGTCTTGGCCGTTCCCGGAGGACCTTCGAGCAGCACGTGCCCTTCGCTCACCATCGCCACGAGCAATTTGTCGATCATATCGTCCTGGCCGACGATCGCCTTTGCCACTTCGCCGCGAATGGCGGCGGCGAGATCGCGCAATTCTTCCAGCGTCATGCTCATCTGTGCAATTTCCCTTCAAGCTCTTTCAGCGCCCTTGCAGCGAGTAATATTTCGGCATCGCTGCGCGCACTGCGCATGTCGGCGGCGCGATGGGTGAACGGGCGTTCGTCCGGCAGGCGGCGAGCGAGTGCCGCATCGATTTCGGCAGGTTCGGCATGGCCGAGGCCGAGCGTTTTCGACAGGCGCGCCTGCGTGATCGCCACATAGGGCTCGGCCAATAGCCGCAGGCGCTTCGCCCGCAGGATCAGGCCCGCACCATTGGCGATCAGGCGGTGTTTGCCGAAAGCGATGGCCGGACCTTCGGCAGCGGGCGGGCCGAAGCGGCGGAAGGCGCGCCATCCGATTACCAGCAGCGCAAGGATGAGGCACAGCGTCGCGGCGAGGAAAGGCGGACGGAAGGCGAGGGTGAGCAGATTGGTCGAACCGCCGAAGCCGTTCAACGTGAGGTCGAAAGTGACCGCCATGTTCTCGTCGTAATATCCGGCATAGCGCACCAGTTCGAGCGCGAGCGCGGCGCGGTTCGCATCGGCCAGCCCGTAATTGTTCACGAGGTCAGGCTCGACGATGAATACCGCGCCATGGGCATTGTCGTAGAATTCGGAGTTCTCCGCTCCGATAATATCGATGGCCAAGGTGCGCCCGGACTGGTCGGTGACCAGCGCTTCCTGGTCGGCCTCGACCTTGGCAAAAGTGGTCCATTTGGTCGGTAGAGCGCCTGCGTGGCCGAGGCCACTCCAGCTTCCGACACCGTTCTCGATTTCGTCGAGTTCGCCTGAAAAGGCGTAAGGCTGCGGCAAGTCGTCGGTCCAGCCGACCATCGCCGGGCTCAACAGCTGGACCCAGCCCTCCTTGACCTCGTCCTTGATTTCGTCCGGCAGGCGGTCGGAAAAGCCTGTTGCATACCACTTGGGCAGGATCACCAGCGTCGGCCCGCGATATTGACGATCCAGCAATATCTCGGAGATTTCTTCCGGATCGGCATAGGGCGGCGGCGTCAGCACCACGAGGCCATAGGACTCAAGGCCCGAGGGCGAGCGCGAGGTCGTGACCTCGACCCCTTCGGCCTCAAGCAGCTTTACGAGGCCGGCAAAGCCATTGAGCCCGACCGAGGCGGCATGGGCGCGCCCGTCATTGCTCTGGCGTCCGGTGTTTCCCGTTCCGATAAAATAGAGGAGCGCGATGAAGGCGAGAAAGCCGATCACCACCAGTGCGAGCACGGCCCTGAGGCTGAAGGGGTTCTGCGACGTCTGTCTCATATACGCACCGTGTCCAGCCGCGCGAGCGCGAATTCGGCATAGGCCGCGCGTGCCGTTTCCCAATCGCCGCGGTCCAGACCGCGCAGTGCGAAGAGGCTGCGCTCGACCCGTTCGGCGATCGTGCCGAAGGCGGAACGGGCATTGCCGGGAAGCGCCTCGAGCGCGGCGAGTTCGCGGGCGGTTGTCGATGGCTCGACCCAGCCAGGCTGTGCCGTTGCAATCTGATTGACGCTGCGTTGAAGCAGGAGATGCGTGGCTTCGTCGAAGCGCCCCTCGCTAGCGAGACGATCGGCTTCCTCGAGCAGGGCCAGCGCCTCCTGACGCGCGGGCTGCCATTCGGCCTGGCTCGCTTCATCCGCTCCGCTCGATTTGCGGGCCGAAGGTGCAGGTCCGAACATACGGTAGATTGTGTAGAGGACGGCAGCGACGAGCAGGGCCAGCAGCACCCATTTGAGCACCGGCCAGCTTTCCGCCAGCAGCGCACCGACCGGTTTGAAGAGTTCGCCCAGCGCCTCGAACAGCTTGTCGAGCCAGGTCGGTTCGCGCGGCGGGATTTCGGGAATTTCGACAGGCGCGAACTGGATATCCTCGTCGCCCCGCAGCTCCTGCCACGAAGCGGGCGCATCGCCCCCCGGCGCCGCGGCAGTGGTCCCCGTTCCTGTCGTCATCGGCTGCGGTGGTGGCATGGCGGAAAGATCGGCGCAACAGCTTAGGATTGGCTTAAACCCGCTCCTGTGCCGGAAGGGCCGGTTTAGCCGCGCTTGCGGCTCTGGCGATAGGTGCCCAGGATGCGCAATTCCTTGCTGTGGAAGGCGAGTTCCTCGAGCGCGCGATCGACCCGCGGGTCGCCCGGGGCACCGATGATGTCGGCGTAGAACATGCTCGCCGAAAAGCTTGCGCCCTTCTGGTAACTTTCGAGCTTCGTCATGTTGACGCCGTTGGTCGCGAAACCGCCCATCGCCTTGTAGAGCGCGGCGGGAATGTTCTTCACCTCGAAGACGAAAGTGGTGATCGCCTCTCCGCCATTCAGCGTCGCCGGATCGAGCGCGTCTCGTGCAAGGATGACGAAGCGCGTCATGTTGTCGTCCGCGTCCTGAACGTGCTCCTCGATGATCTTGAGGCCGTAGAGTTCGGCCGCAATCGGCGGAGAGATCGCAGCCAGCGTCGGATCGCCTTTTTCCGCGACATATGCTGCCGCACCCGCCGTATCGGCATGGCTCAGCGGCACGATGCCTCTTTCGCGCAGGAAGTGACGCGATTGGCCCAGTGCCTGCGGATGGCTGTAGGCTGCGGTGAAGGGCCCATCGCCCAGCGCCATCAGCGCATGGTCGATCGGCATGAAATATTCGCCCACGATCGACAGCCCGCTTTCCGGCAGAAGGAAATGGATGTCGGCAACGCGGCCATGCTGGGAGTTCTCGATCGGGATGATCGCGCATCCGGCCCGACCGGATTTCACCGCCTCCAGCGCATCTGCAAAGCTGAAACAGGGTAGGGGCAAATGATCGGGGCAGGCCTGCATCGCCGCGCTATGCGAGTTTGCGCCGGGCGAACCTTGGAAGGCAATCGCGCGTTCGGGTTCGGCCGCTGCCGATTCGCGCATCTGGGCAACCATGGCTTCGGCAGGGGCGGGAAAACTGTGCATCGCTGTTGCTGCTATCCGCGCGGACACCCGTGGGCAAGCGTGCTTTCATGATCTGGCTCAAAAGGCACAACCATCACCCTTGCGCGGAGCGCCCTCGCCGACTAGAGCGGCGCCCAATTGCGCAACAGATAAATTGGGCCAAACCTGATTATGGACGACCGTTTCAATACCATTGCCGGCTGGGTGCTCTTTTCGGGGATCATCGCGCTTGGTCTTTCGATCCTGAGCGGCAAGTTCTTCCACGCCGACAATCCGGAAGCTCCGGAAACGCCGGGCTATGTCATCGAGGCTGAAGAAGAAGGCGCTGGCGCCGATGCCGGGCCGGATCTCGGCACGCTTCTGGCAAGCGGTTCTGCGGCGGCTGGCGAAGCGGTCTTCGCCAAGTGCACCGCATGCCACACGATCGAGCAGGGCGGCGCGAACGGCATCGGTCCGAACCTCTATGGCGTGATGGGCCAGCCGATCGGCCAGCACGTCGCCGGTTTCGCCTACAGCTCGGCGCTTTCCAGCCACGGCGGCGAATGGGACTGGGCGAACATGGACGCCTGGCTGCAGAGCCCGCGTGCATTCGCAAACGGCACAAAGATGAGCTTTGCCGGCCTTTCCAGCGCAGAGGACCGCGCCAATGTAATGCTGTACCTCGAATCATACGGCGGCGCTCCTGCCAAGCCCGCACCGGCCGCACCTGAAGCGGAAGAAGGTGCCGAGGGCGAGGAAGTCGATGGCACCGGCGAAGGTCCGGGTGTCACCGAAGGGGCCAACCCGGATGCCGTCGAGGCAGCGGGCGCAATGGGCGACGAACAGCCCATCCCTTCGAACTGATTTTCTGAAAGTTACCGGGCGCGGGGTTTGAAACCCTGCGCCACCACATACCACTCCGACGAGCCCTTGCGGCTCGCGGGGGGTTTGGCGTGTTTGACGCTGGTGAAGTTCTTCTTCAGCAATGCCAGCAGGTCATTGTCCGTGCCGCCGGCGAGCACCTTGGCTACGAAAGTCCCGCCTTCGCTAAGGTTCTCGGTTGCGAACCAGGCCGCAGCCTCGACCAGCCCCATGGTGCGCAGGTGATCGGTCTGCTTGTGACCGACGGTGTTCGCCGCCATGTCCGACAGGACGAGATCGGGCGGGCCGTCCAGCTCGGCTTCGAGCGCAGCAGGCGCGTCGTCGTCCATGAAATCCATCTGCAGGATCGCAACACCCTCGATCGGTTCGGTCGGGAGCAGGTCGATCCCCACGATAGCCGCCTTGGGCGCAAGCTTGCGCACGACCTGGCTCCAGCCACCCGGTGCAATGCCCAGATCGACCACGCGCTGCGCGCCGCGGATCAGCCCGAACTTCTCGTCCAGCTCGATCAGCTTGTAGGCGGCGCGGCTGCGATAACCGTCGGCCTTGGCCTGCTTCACATAGGGGTCGTTCAGCTGACGCTCGAGCCAGCGGGTCGAAGAGGCGCTGCGCTTCCGCGCCGTGCGGACCCGCTTGTCGGGATTGCGACCGGATCGGCTCATGAAGCTTCCTGACCGGCGGGATGAGGTTTGAGCTCGGCCGCCATCAGGCTTCGCAGGATGCCCTCGCGGATCCCGCGATCCGCCACGCCCAGCCGCTGTGCGGGCCAGATATCGAGAATGCTTTCGAGGATTGCACAGCCGGCCACGACGAGTTCGGCACGGTCGCGGCCGATACAGGGCAATTGGCTCCGCTCGTCTGGCGACATTGCTGAAAGCCGCGTGCTGATTGCGCGCATCGAATGGGATGGCACGATCAGACCGTCGACGGCATTGCGGTCGTAATGCGGAAGCTCGAGGTGCAGGCTCGCCAGGGTCGTCACCGTGCCGCTGGTGCCGAGCAGGCGAATGTCCGGGCCCTTTGCAGCCGCCCCGATCCTTTCTGCAAACGGCGTGAAGCTGTCACGCACCACACGGCGCATTTCGGCATAGCGAGCGGATCGATCGGCGTCGGTATAGCCCGTGCGCGGAACGGTGTCGGAAAGTGAGACCACACCCCAGGGTACGCTTTGCCAATCGACGATGCGCGGCACGGCTTCGCCTGGCTCGAGCAGCACCAGTTCGGTCGAGCCGCCGCCGATGTCGAAGATGACCGCGGGGCTGTCGCCCTGTTCGAGCAGGATGTGGCAGCCCAGCACGGCCAGCCGGGCCTCTTCCTGCGCGCTGATGATGTCGAGCGCGATGCCGGTTTCCTGGCGCACGCGTTCGATGAATGCCGCGCCGTTGGCGGCACGGCGGCACGCCTCGGTCGCGACCGATCGGGCGAGAAAGACATTGCGGCGGCGCAGCTTGTCGGCGCAGATCGACAGGGCGCCGAGCGTGCGATCCATAGCCTCGTCGCTGAGCCTTCCCGAGTTCGCCAGGCCTTCGCCCAGCCGGACCACACGACTGAAGGCGTCGATGACGGTGAAGTCCGGTCCGGAAGGCCGCGCGATCAGCAGACGGCAGTTGTTGGTGCCCAGGTCGAGCGCGGCATAGGCCTGCCGGGGATGGGGACGTGTCTGGTTGTGGGGTGCAAAGGTGGGAGGTGACGCTGGTGCGCGGGCGTTATTGCCGCGCGAATCGTCTCTCTCCGGTCTTCTACGGGATTTGCCGGAGTTTCGACCATGCGGCTTCGCATGGCCCGGTTTGCCTTTGGCCTTGGGCTTGGAGGAGCGCTTGTAGCGAAAATCGGCTACCTTGCCGGACTTGTCGCTCCTGTTGGTGCCAGCCCTTCTGTCACCGTCCGGCGGAAAAAAGTCCGCCATATCAATACTTTCTTTTCCTCTCGCTCCGAAATGGTGCGAGGACTTGGTACCGATGTTATCGATAGAGCGGGAAAGGGGCAAGTTTGCTGTCACATCCGGGCGAGACCAGCCTTGACCTCGCGCCTGTGCGAAACTAGATGCACGCACCGCTCGACACGGCGCGCCACTGGCCGTCACCGAGCTCTAATGCCCCGTCGTCTAATGGTAAGACTACGGACTCTGACTCCGTCAATTGAGGTTCGAATCCTCACGGGGCATCCAACATACCATCGCAGACCTTCTCATAGCTTCTCACAAGCATCCCGAAACCCAAGCATTTCTGCGGTTTTAGTGTCTCAGGGTGTCTCACGGCTTCTCATTGCAGCTTGAACATTTTTACGTGATCCACGCGTGACCCTCAACGAACTGTTGAGAGCCTGACACGGCTACAAACAATGGGCTGCGGATAACAGTGCTTCAAACTGCGCGCGATCGGCAGGGCCCAAGCCTTCTGACTCGGCCTGCTTGATGAATGACCCTAGTTCGCCCGACGCAAGCGCTTCGGCTAATGTCGGTGAAAATGTTTTTTAATTCCTGTCCTCTCGTTTTGATCGAGTGGGAAGATAGCGCACATCGTATCCCATGTTGGTCCTATCTCGCACATTCTGAGGCTCCTGGAGCCATTCGCTGCGCTTCAGTGGGATGACTCATCCGCGATGACGACGAATTAAAGGTTCTGGCCCCCAACATGGGCGCTATCGACGACGAAAACAGCGTGCAGGTATCTGGGGTTATTCAGATGCCTACACGCTGTGCAATTAGCGTTTCCACGCTGTTAGGGGGCTAGCGCCCCTTCTTGTTGCCCTTGGTCTCGTCCTGCGAAAGGACCGACGCGGCAAGCGTCTTAGCGTCCTTGGCAGTAGGCTTCTTGGAGCCGGAAAGCACCTTAGAGGCCAGTGTCGAGACCTTGGAAGATGACTGCTTCTTGGGCATGTCAATGCTCCTTGATTTTGACTTCGATAACGAAATAGCGGTAAAGGAGCCGTGGACGCGCCGCGCTAGCGACGCGCCCCGGTCCTTAGCTAGCTGCTAATGTCCGGGCCATGGACCACATGGCGCACCTCCTTTCCTCCGGGAAGGACGCTCGCACGTCAGCCGGCAAGCAAGCCGTGCGAGGTCAAGGATATCAGGGCGGTTGGCGATCATTCGTCAGCCGCCTTTTCTTTGAGAGGGCGCGTCAGGAACTGGACCAAGGTCCAGACAGCCGCGCGCTCCTCGTCGCCAATTGCGGCGTCTTGTAGAAGGTCGATCAATTGATACTGTAGTGGGCGATCTCCACCGGCACCGCCTCCGTTGCCTCCGCCTCCACCACTTCCGCGCTCATCACCATAGTCGTCCTCTTCTGCGGTATCCTCTGCTTCTGGCGCAGGAGCATTAGGCGACGGTGGCGCTAGCGCGGGCTTACTGAAGCGCCCGTTGTCGGCAATGTATCCTGCGGTTTCCGCAGATGCTGCGAACGCCTGCCTCGCGCGCTCTTTCTGCTTCGGTGGAACGCCGAGTTCTTCCATTTGCCGCTCAACAGCAGCAGCAGGCGGCAGCGAGTAGCCATTATAGCGCTCATACATTGCGGCGTAGAGTTCGATGTTGAGGAACGCGGTCGATCTTGCTTGAGCACGCGTATTGTCTTCAAGAATTTGCCTGCCAAGTGAGGTCAACAAAACCCGCGACCCCGGAGTCTGGATAAGGCCAAACATGCGGGCTGCGGAGAGCCTGCCCCGAAACGTGCCACCATTGGCCGACATATCTAGCTTGACGGCAAGCTGGGTTTGCTCGGCTTCGGCCCTTCCGGCGATCTCTAGCAGAGCACTGCAAAGCTCTTCAGCTCGCGCAAGGTCACTGTAGGGGAACTTGATTTTGCGGCGGGCACGCTTCTTAATCCCGTTGGCGCCAGGTTGTTGGTTGGCTTGTTCGCCAGTTTGCTCGATGCCCATTGGCAGTCTCCACAAGCCCAAATTCAGGCTTTCTGATTCTGCCTATACACGAAACTGCGGCCACAACAACGCCGTAACACGGAAAAAGTTGTTTTTTCCACTACTCGGTTCAATCCCGATATGTTCCAGGGCCTGAGGTGGGTCAAGAGCATAAACGGGTTCGCGCATTGAGAGCGTGGCATCGTTAGATATCGCGCTCTTTTTATGTCGATTTGCATCAGGGCTGGGCTTCGAATCCTAAGTGAGAATTCGAAGCTGAATATTCCGCTCAGATCGATGTTTACGGAGCATGCAAGGGGGTCACGTCGGGCGTGCAGTAAAGCACTGAAATCATTGAATATTTCCTTGGAATATTTACGTGACCGGTGGCGTGATTACAGCGGCCAAACCCAATTAAATATCTGAAAGATATAGATAAAAAGAAAGATTTGAGATGCTCACGGGGCATCCAAACCTTTCGACAATTCAGATGTGATCCGACGCGCCTTTAGCGGCGAAGTCGGCATTATCCGTGCGGTCAGGAGCGCTTGCGGCAAGTGCCCGCGTGACACCCTTTCTGCAGACAGGGTGGGGCAGATGGCTGCTGATCGCTATTGTTGCCGATCGGGATCGAAATCGTGCCGCCGCTGCAAAGAGTGACCACCAGCGAGCGTTCCTGCGCAGGCAAGGGCCCTGTCGCCAGAGGAACGAGCGCAAGCCAGACGAGGGCGGACAAGTTCATTCGTCGCCCTCTTCATCGATCAGGATGCGATTGGCCGCCCCGTCGAGATCTTCGAACTGCCCGCTGCGCATTGCCCAGAAGAACACGGCAAGCCCCAGTCCGCCCATCGCCAGAGCGATCGGGATGAGGAAGGTCAGGCCCGTCATGCCGGTTGTTCCGAGGCGGAACGCGCCAACCGCAAGGAATTGGCGACTACCACGATCGAGCTCACCGACATGGCGATCGCCGCGATCAGGGGGGTGACATAGCCAAACAGGGCGAGAGGCACGGCCAGCACATTATAGGCCACGGCAAAACCGAAGTTCTGCCGAACGATCCGCATTGTCTTTCGCGATACGCTGATCGCAAGCGCGACCGGCATCAGCTTCTCGCCGATAAACACCGCGTCGGCAGCCTGCTGGCTGGCATCGCTCGCCGTGCCGGGTGCGATCGAAGCGTGAGCTGCTGCGAGGGCCGGACCGTCATTGAGGCCGTCGCCTACCATCAGCGGGTGCTTGCCTTGAGCTTCGAGGCGGTGGAGCCGGTCGAGCTTGTCCTCCGGAGTAGCGCCAGCCTGCCCGAATATGCCGAGCCGCCCGGCGACATCGGTTACAGCGCCGCTCCTGTCGCCCGAAAGGATCTGCGATTCGACGCCCATGGCAGACAGGCTGGTGATCGCTTGTTTCGCATCGCTTCGCAGCGGATCTTCGAAATGAAGCGTCCAGCTCTCGTCGCCGATGCGCAGGCTGCTTGCCATGCCCGCCTGACTAGCCTCCGGCCGTTGGAGAGCCACTTCCTGCCCGTTCCAGCGCCCTGTGAGGCCCTTGCCGCTCGCTTCGCCGATGTTGTCGACCTGCGCGGGCGATACACCGTTTGCCTGAAGCGCCTCCGCAAGTCCCTGGCTCAGGGGATGGCGGCTCGTCTGCGCGAGGCCGAGCGCAACGCTGCGCGCCTCTGCATCGAGGCCGGAAATGTCCGGTCGCGGCTTCCCCAGGGTCAGCGTGCCGGTCTTGTCGAACAATGCCACATCGACTTCGGCGAGCCGCTCCAGCGCGCTGCCGTCCTTGATCAGAAGGCCGCGCTTGATCAGCGCCCCCGACGCCGTGACCTGGGCGGCGGGCACGGCGAGGCCCATGGCGCACGGGCAGGTGATGATCAGCACCGCGATGGCAATGACGAGCGACTGGTGCCAGCCTGCCCCCGCGATCATCCAGCCCACGAAAGCCAGCGCCGCGAGCGAATGGACCGCCGGTGCATAGAGGCGCGAGGCGCGGTCGGCGATGCGGACATATTTGCTGCGCGATTGCCCTGCCTCGTCCATCAGCCGGGCAATCTCGGCGATAACCGTATCGCCCGCGACGGCCGTCAGGCGCACGCGGATCGGCTCGAACAGGTTGATGGCGCCGGCGTGGACGCTGCTGCCGATTGTGATGCTCTCGGGCGTGCTTTCCCCCGTCAGCATGGCGTTATCGAGCGCGCTTGCGCCTTCCTCCACCACACCGTCCGCCGCGAGCGCTTCACCTGCGGCGACAAGGACCATCATGCCCGGCTCGAGCTTGTCGGCTGGGATGCGGCGGGTCGATCCATCGGGTTGAAGTACGCTCGCGCTCTTGCCCATGCGGCCCAGCAGTGCACCGATCCCGGCGCGGGTGCGCGTACGCATGGTCGCGTCGAGCGCGCGCCCGCAGAGCAGGAAGAACAGCAGCATGACCGCGCTCTCGAAATAGGCGTGGCCGCCGCCCGCCACGGTCTCGTAAATGCTGAGGCCGGTCGCAAGCAGCACGCCGATCGAGATCGGCACGTCCATATTGGTCCGGCGGAACTTGAGCGCCATCCATGCGGACGCGAAGAACGGGCGGCCCGAATAGGCGATCACGGGCAGCGCGATCAGGCCCGAAAGCCAGTGAAACATTTCGCGGGTCGCGCCGCCGGCACCCGCCCAGACGCTGACCGAAAGCAGCATGATGTTCATCATGCCGAAGCCTGCAACGGCGAGCGCCCGCAGCAGCGCCTTGCTTTCAGCATCGTCGGTCGCGAGCGGATTTTCGGCGAGTGGCTGGGCTTCGTAGCCGAGCCTGCGCAGGGCCTCTTCGATATCGCCCTCGCTGAGCGAGCGGTCGTGCCGCACGGCCACCCGTTTGGCCGAGAAATTGACCCGGGCGCTGTCGATCCCTGCAATTTGGGGCAACTCGCGCTCGATCTTGGCGATGCATCCCGCGCATCTGATGCCGGGCACAGTCAGCCGGGTGTCGACCAGATCGCCCGACGGCGAAAGTTCAAGGCTGACCGGCGCATTCATTCGAGCGGAGCCTCGCTACTCCAGATCAATTCACCCGAAGCGATGGTCAGGCGCGCGATCCAGCGCCCCTCGTCCACCGGCGCGTCCGAACGAAAAAGGTTTTCTCCCATGCGGGAAAAAGCCACCGTTTGCGTGTCGCGCTCGCCGATCGGGCGGCGCAATTCGGCGGAGACTGTGGCTCCCGCCGGGACGTTCCCGGTCGGGACGGTAAGGAAGCCGGCTCCATCGCGTTCGATCCTTGCTGACCAGCCAAGCTCCTCGGAGCGACGCGATTCCTCCAGCCAGCCGTTGAATTTCTGGCTGGCAATGTAGGAGTTGTCGACCACTGTGCCCGAGAAGCTGCGCGCAGCAATGGTCGCCATGCCGAAATTGACCGCAACGACCACGCCGAAGCCTGCGACAAGGATCTTGGCCATGTCACGACCAGTGAATTCGCGGCGCATTGTCATTCTCCCGCTGCGGTGAAAAGTGTCTCGGCTCGGTCGCTTTCGCCCTGCTCGTCCAGCGAGGTCAGCGTGAAGGCGAAAGTCTGGCCCTCGGTACCCTGCGGAGCGAGCACATAGGCACGCACAGGCTGCGTTGCATCGGCCGGAACCTCGATCGTCTGACTGCGCGCTGCGTCGCTGCGGCCAATTGAATCGGTCCAGAAGACAGCGTCTTCAAGCCCGACAAGCGCGACTTCCATTTCGCGCGGGCGGCTCTCCATATTGCGCAGCTTGAGCGTGTAGGCGTTACGAACCGAGCCGTCGCTCATCAGCATGAAGGGTGGGTTGCGATCGGGCGATACGGTAAGGTCCGTATGGCTGCGCACGCCCAGTGCGAAGAGGAGGGCGAGCCCGATTGAGGACCACACGCCGAGATATACGAGCGTCCTCGGGCGCAGCAGCGTCTTGATGACGGGCTTGGGCTCGCCGCCGGCAGCCTCGTGCTCGCAATCGTCGAGCGTCGCGTAATCGATCAGGCCGCGCGGTCTGCCGATATCCTTCATCACCTTGTCGCAGGCATCGATGCACAATGCGCAGGTGATGCAGCCGATCTGCGGCCCTTCGCGAATATCGATCCCGGTCGGACAGACCTGCACGCATTGCATGCAGTCGATGCAGTCGCCGAACTCGCCCGGATTCTTCTGCGCTTTCTTGACGCTGCCGCGCGGTTCGCCGCGCCAGTCCTTGTATGTGACGATGAGCGATTTCTCGTCGAGCATCGCGGTCTGGATGCGCGGCCAGGGGCACATGTAGATGCACACCTGCTCGCGCAGGAACCCGCCCAGCGCGAAAGTCGTGGCGGTAAGGATGGCAACGGTGCCGTAGGCAACCGGGGCCGCCTCTCCGGCGAAGAACTGACGGAAGAGCGTCGGCGCGTCGGCAAAGTACAGAATCCATGCGCCGCCTGTCAGGAATGCGATCAGCAAATAGACCGACCACTTGGCGCCGCGGCGGAAAACCTTGCTCCAGGTCCACGGAGCCTTGTCGAGCCGGATGCGCGCGTTGCGGTCGCCATCGAACAGCCGGTCGATATGCTGGAAGAGGTCGGTCCATACGGTTTGCGGGCAGGCATAGCCGCACCAGGCTCGCCCCACTGCGCTGGTGACGAGGAACAGGCCGATGCCTGCCATGATCAGCAGCCCGGCGACGAAGTAGAACTCGTGCGGCCAGATCTCTATGCCGAACATGTAGAAACGGCGGTTGGCGAGATCGACCAGCACTGCCTGGTCCGGGGCATAAGGGCCCCGGTCCCAGCGCAGCCACGGCGTGACGTAATAGATCGTCAGCGTGATCGCCATGATCGCCCATTTGAAGCGCCGGAAAGGCCCGTCGATGCGCTTGTTGTGAACGACCGAGTGCTTTTCGTAGAGCTCGCTGGACTGGATGGGCTCAGGGCTGTTCATCGACCTCGACCGCCGGATCCTCGGCGACCTCCTCGATGTCTTCGCCACCGCCACGTGAATGGACATAGGCCGCGAGCATCTTGATCGTCACCGGATCGAGGCGGTCCTTCCAACCGGGCATAACGCCGTGCTTGGGCCGCCTGATCTGAGCGCGGATGTCTGCCGCCTCGCTGCCGTACAGCCAGATCGCGTCGTTGAGCGCAGGTGCCCCGATTTCGCGGCTACCGCTACCATCGGCCTGGTGGCAGGCAACGCAGTTGTCGGCATAGAGCTGTGCTCCGACCGGGCTCGATTGCCTGCGGCCGGTGAACGAAAGAACGTGGCCGGCCAGGGCGTCAATCTGCGCTCTATCGAAGATACCGTCGAACCCGGGCATCAGGCTGATGCGGGTTTCGTCCGAGCCTTCCCAGCGGATGCCGTGATTGAGGGTATATTCGATCGCTTTGAGATCGCCGCCCCACAGCCATTCGTCGTCGTTGAGGTTGGGATAGCCGGGCGAACCTGCTGCACCCGCGCCGTGGCATTGGACGCAGTTCACCTTGAAGGCGGCTGCACCGCCCGCGACGGCCTGCTGCATGAGCTCGGTGTTGTCCTGCAGCTTGACCACGTCGATCGCTGCGAGCTGCTCGCGGAAGGACTGCCGCGCCAGATCCGCGGTTTTCATTTCCTCGCTCAGCTGCCCGCGGCTGGTCCAGCCAAGCGTACCTTCGGTCGCCTGGTTGATCATGGGCCAGGCGGGATAGAGGATCGTGTAGACGATCGCGAAGACGATCGTCGCATAGAAGGTCCACAGCCACCAGCGCGGCAGCGGCGTGTTCAATTCCTCGATACCGTCCCATTCATGCCCGACGAATTCGGTGCCGGTGGGTTGGTCGACGCGGGTGTCGTTTCCTGCCTCATTCGCCATCGTCGGTATCCTTGAAAATCGAGTGGGCGGCTGTGTGGTTGCTGTCTTTCGACCCCGGGCGGAACGGCCAGGCGCAGAGCAAGGCGAACAGCGCGAACATGGCGGCCAGCGCGTAGCTGTCGGCGAAGTGGCGCAAAGTGTCGTAAAGGCTCATCGCCCCTTCTCCTCGGCCAGTTCTTCCTGGGCTGCGGCGCTGTTCACATCGACCAGCGTGCCGAGCATCTGGAGATAGGAGAGCAGTGCATCCATCTCGGTGACCACGTCAGGGTTGCCGTCGAAGTCGCGTATCTGCGCCTTCGGATAGCGCTCCGCCAGATCGCCAGCGTCCATGTCGGGATCGGCCTGTGCCTGAATGTCGGTCTCAGCCATTTCGATGTCGCGATCGCTGTAAGGCACGCCCACGCGGGTGAGCGCGGTCAGCATGGCCGATGGATCGGCGACCTTGAGTTCGGTGTCGGCGAGGAAGCCGTATTGCGGCATGATGCTTTCGGGCACGAGGCTCTGCGGGTTCCTGAGATGCTGAACGTGCCATTCGTCCGAATAGCGCCCGCCTACACGCGCCAGATCGGGCCCGGTACGCTTGGACCCCCATTGGAAGGGGTGATCGTACATGCTTTCGGCAGCCAGGCTGTAGTGGCCGTAGCGTTCGACCTCGTCCCGGAAGGGCCGGATCATCTGGCTGTGGCAGGTGTAGCAGCCTTCGCGGACGTAGATATCGCGACCCGCCTGTTCGAGCGGGGTGTAGGGCCGCATGCCGTCCACCTTCTCGATCGTGTTGTCGAGGTAGAACAGCGGCGTGATCTGGACGAGGCCGCCGATCGCCACGGTGACGAGGGTCAGCGCCGCGAGCAGCGTCACGTTGCGCTCGATTTTCTTGTGACGGCTGCCGGGTTCTTTTGCGGTGTTCATGGCGCGCGCTCCTATTCGGCCGGCACTGCGGAGGTGATGGGACGGTCGGCGGCTTCGTCGTAGGTGGCGTCGCTCATCGGCTTCTCTTCACGGAGATGGCCGGCGATCGTCATCCAGACGTTGTAGACGAGCACTACCGCGCCGCTCAGGTAGAGGAGGCCGCCGAAGGCGCGCAGCGCGTACATCGGCTTCAATGCGGCGACGGTGTCGGCAAAGCTGTTCACCAGATATCCGTCGAGCCCGTATTCGGCCCACATCATCCCCTGGGTAACGCCTGCCACCCACATGCTGCCGGCGTAGAAAACGATTCCGGCGGTCGCGAGCCAGAAGTGCCAGTTGATCATCCGCAGCGAATACATCCGCTCGCGCTTCCACAGGCGCGGTACGAGGAAGTAGATCGCGGCAAAGGTGATCATGCCGTTCCAGCCCAGCGCACCGGAGTGGACGTGACCGATGGTCCAGTCGGTGTAGTGCGACAGCGAATTGACCCACTTGATGCTCATCATCGGGCCTTCGAAGGTGCTCATGCCGTAGAAGGCGAGGCTGATCACCATCATGCGGATGATCGGGTCGGTGCGAACCTTGTCCCATGCGCCGTTGAGCGTCATCAGGCCGTTGATCATGCCGCCCCAGCTCGGCATCCACAGCATCACCGAGAACACCATGCCCAGCGTCTGCGCCCAGTCGGGCAGCGCGGTGTAGTGGAGGTGGTGCGGACCTGCCCAGATGTAGAGGAAGATCAGCGACCAGAAGTGGATGATCGACAGGCGATAGGAATAGATCGGTCGTTCGGCCTGTTTGGGCACGAAGTAGTACATCATCGCGAGGAAGCCCGCGGTGAGGAAAAAGCCGACCGCGTTATGGCCGTACCACCACTGCGTCAGCGCGTCCTGCACCCCGGAAAAAGCGCTGTAGCTGCGTGAGCCAAGGAGGCTGACGGGCACCGCCAGGTTGTTGACGATGTGGAGCATCGCGATGGTCAGGATGAAGGCGAGGAAGAACCAGTTGGCGACGTAGATATGCGGTTCGTGCCGCCGCACGATGGTGCCAACGAAGACCACCAGATAGGCGACCCAGACGATGGTCAGCCACAGGTCGACATACCATTCGGGCTCGGCATATTCCTTCGACTGGGTGACGCCGAGCAGGTAGCCGCTCGCGGCCAGTACGATGAACAGCTGGTAGCCCCAGAAAACGAACCTCGCGAGCTGCGGGAAGGCGAGCGTCGTGCGGCAGGTGCGCTGGACGATGTAGAAGCTCGTCGCAATCAGGGCGTTGCCGCCGAATGCGAAAATCACCGCCGAGGTATGAAGCGGCCGGACCCGGCCGAAATTGAGCCAGGGTTCGATGTTGAGCTGCGGGAAGACCATTTGCAGCGCGATGAAAAGTCCCGCGGCAAAACCCGCAATGCCCCAGAATACTGTCGCGATGACACCCCAGCGGATCGGATCGTCATCATAACGCGACGGCCCCGCGGGCATTCGGAAGATGCTCTGCACCTTCGCCATGGGGTCATAGCTGCCCGCCGTTACCCACATCATGAGCAGCGCGACGATCCCGATGATGACCGCATGCGCGGCAAATCCGGGATCGGCAGCGCCGATATAGGCGATGATCGATAAGGCGAGGACGACAAACCACAGGCCGACCCGGCCGAGTACCGCTTCCATAATTAAATCCTTCCAGTCTCTGGCTCGGGTAATCGCGCTTGCACCGCGTCACATTGATCGAGATCAAATTTGCCCAGCTGCGGCGAAATATCTGTCGGCAGGGGTGCGAAACCGGCGCTTTTCCGAAGGGCTTCTAGGTCCAGCAGGGCGATGCGCGAGCGGCCCTGCGTTGCGATGAAACCGGCATCGCGCAGCGCGCCCAACTGGCGGCTTACGGTTTCGATGGTGAGTCCGATCGAATCGCCGATATCCCGCCGCGACATGGGCAATTCGAGGATGACCACATTGCCTTCGGTGACGCCTACGCGCTCGGACATGGCGAGGAGGAAGCCGGCCAGTCTTTCGAGCGCGCTCTTCTGGCCAAGCGCGACAGCCTTGTCGCGGCACCGGTGAAGAGCGCGCGGCAGCCGGTCCATCAACGCGCGCGATGTCGAAACTTCCGTGGCGGCGAAGTCGAAGAACTCGCGCGCCGGAAACGAAAGCAGCTCGGTGTCGACCAAAGCTGTCAGGGTGTAGGAATAGAGCCCTTCGGCCGGGATGGAGACGATGTCCCCTCCGAAATGAAAGGCGACGATCTGTTCGCGATCCTCGCTCGCATGGGCCGCGAGCTTGGTCGCGCCCCGCGCCACGAAAACCAACTGGTCGAAATGTTGGTCGAGCGGAGCGAGTTCGCCGCGCGTCAATGCGGCCGGGGTCGCGAGAGCCTTGAACTGCACGCCGACGCGGCACCCGGGCTCGAGACCGAATGCCGATCGTGTGAACAGTTGGAACGTGCTTTCATTCGCCATGGCCGGCTTAGTAACGCCAGCTTGCGGACCTTCCTTTGATCCAGGTCAATGATGCGACGGACAAGCGGGGTCTATCTGCGCCCCGATGCTGCAAAAATCCTGGGCCGCACGGGGTGGCCGCTGCAGCAACAGGAAAGATATCATGAGAACGCTCCTTCTCGGCTGTTTCGCCGGCCTCGCAACCCTCGCAGCTCCAGCAGCGGCGCAGGACCAGGATGGCAAGGTCCAGATCAAGGTCATGGGGACCGCAGTTCTGCCAGATGGCAAGATTACCGACCTGAATACGGATATCGTCGGGCTGCCCGCGGGCACGCAGACCAAGGCCAACGACAATTACGTGCCGACGATCGCGATCGAGTACTTTGTTACCGACAATGTCTCGCTCGAGACCATCTGCTGCCTGACCCAGCACGATGTCGACGCTGTCAGCGGCCTGCCGGGGGCTGAGCTGGTTTCGAATGCAAAGCTCATCCCGGCGACCGTTACCGCTAAATACCATTTCGATCTCGGCGGGGTGAAGCCCTATGTCGGCGCTGGCGCGACCTATTTCCTCTGGATCAGCGACAAGCCGGGTGCCGCGACCATTCCGCTGGGCGTTACCGACACCGATCTTTCGGACGAGTTCGGCCTTGCGCTGCAAGCGGGTTTCGACGTTCCGCTTTCGGACAACGGTTTCGGCCTGACCTTCGATGCCAAGCGCTACTTCGTCGATACGACTGCGCGCTGGTATGCCGGTGACACGCTGGCGATCGAAACCGAGCACAAGCTCGATCCCTGGGTGCTCAGCGCTGGGGTCAGCTACCGCTTTTGAGTGATGATTTGCTGTCCCGGGGGCCGGTCAACCGCCGGCCGCCGGGATGCAATCAGGCTTGGGCCCCGTCATTGAGGCCTTTCAGGCCCAGCGGCGAAAACGGGCCGATAATGAGCTGCTCGAACACGCCGATAGCGTTGGCATCGTCGCTCACCACCTGAACGGGGATCTGCACATGCAGGTTCTCGGGCGCAAGCGGATCGAGCGCGGCGAGATCGATGTCCTCGCGCTCTACCTTGAGCGGGCCGTGGTGCATGCCGTGGCCCCAGACCGGGTGGGTGTAACCCAGCCCCTTCATCTGGAAACGTCCCAGAGGTTCAAACGTCACCTGCTCGGGCGCGCCAATCAGGGCGAGCGACAGTGTGCCGCCACTCGGCCAACGCGTGCCGGGTTCCAGCCGGGTCCGCATGCTGCCGACACCCTCGGCCAGGTTGTTCGCTTCTGCTCCGTCGGGAGCCCAGGCGGCGCGGGTATTCCATGCCTCTCCGTGTGCGTCGTTATTGACGTGGAAGAAGAGCGCGCCGTTGTCGAAATTGACCGGGGTCCATTGCCAGAAAAAGCTCGGCACCGGCGCGCCGGGTATCGGTTGCGGGTCGCGCGCGCCAATTGGCCTGACGCCCCAGCTGCGGTCACGCGTGCCGCTGGTCCCGGCGGCGAGGTCGTGGCGCTCTCCATTGAGCGATATCCACCCCTCGTAATGCCCGTTCTGGGTCATGCGGGTGTAATCCATGAAAGCACGCGGCCCGATGCGGTGGATGAAGCGCGGCTCCTCGATGGGGAAAGCGCGCCCGCTGAAGGTGATCTCTGCCGCGATCCCGTCGCTCTCTTCCACCGTCACCTTGAGCCGGTTGAGCGGCTCGATCACTTCGATAGCGATCGGCCCGACCCGCATGGCCATACGTTCCATCCCGAGCTCGCAGCTTGCGTGCAGACAGTATTGCACGCCATCGCGGATGAAGCTGAAGTGCGCATCGGCAACATCGAGGTGAGGATAAACGCCGAATGCCGCGGCGAAGAAACCGCTGCCATCGGGTGCGTAACCGTTAAAAAAATAGCGGTCATAGAAATTGCGGTCAGTCCCCGAATAGGCGACCGGTTCGGGCGTCTGGTGGAGCGGGTAGTCGTCGCCTCTTGTAAGCACCATTGGTCAGCCTCCTTCGAGCATACCGATACTGTCATGCGCCAATGCGAGGGCGCAGGCACCTCGCGCCATTGATAGGAAGTTGGCATCGCCGCGCTCGGTCCGCTCGACGAAGGCCGCGCTGAACACAGCAGTCGAGACGCCGTGGAGCGCGCCGATGATGTAATCGCGCCAGATGTCCTGGCGCGTGAGCGGCACCCCGCGCCTGCTCATCTCTTCGCAATAGAGGTCGAGCAATTCGTCCTCATGCACGCGGCGCAATTCGTCGCCGATCCCGCAACCGAGGAAATAGCCGACATCGGTAAGGCCGGTGCCGATCGTGAGCGTTTGCCAGTCGAGCACTGCGATCGGTTCGGCGCCGCCGCCGATATCGAAAAGCATGTTGTCGAGGCGGAAATCGCCGTGGACGAGGCTGGTTCTGGCATGCTGCCGCGTAAGCCAGGCATAGCATGTGGCGAGCCTTTCGCACACAGCCATATATTCGGGCTCGAGCAAGTCCGCATATCGCTCGGCGAAAATGGCCTGGGCTTGCGGATAGAGCGCGCGCACCTGCGCCGCGGCGTTCTCGCTCGGCTGCAGCCAATCGAGATCGAGAATGTCCGCATTGTTCCATGAAGGCGCGTGGATCGCGGCGGCCTGTTCGATCCCGCGCCGCGCCTCTGCCAGCGTGCAACCCGCGATCTGGTCGCCGCCGCGTGCCGGTCCGAGATCCTCGAACAAGAGAACAAAGGCGCCGCCATTGTCATCGACATGGGCGGCATGGACACTCGGCACGCGCACACCGAGCGTCGGCGCAATCTCCCGGTAAAAACATACTTCCTTGGCGTAGAGGCCAAACATGGCGGCGGTGCCGCGGCTGGTTTCGTCGGCAGCCGGAAACTTGCCCGCTATCGTGGAAGGGCCGTCGCTCTCGCCGTCATAGGTCAGGGTAAATCGCGCGCTGTCGCCGACCTGCCCGGTGCCGATGGGTTGCCACTCAAGACCTGCAACTCGCCCTCTCGTCAGCGAGCCGGATGCGCGCAATGCGGCATCGACCCAGTCAGGCGTGACGTCTTCTGGCGCCGATGGAAAATCCGCCAAGCTCTCTCCCTCTCTCTCGGCGTGCACCATATGTCGCTGTTTCTGCTCCGGCAAGAAGGTGACTTGCCGTTGCAATGCCCGCCGCCTAGTGGCGATATCCATGACAGACAAAGAATTGACCGACCGCCGCTTCTACCGGGCGGAACAGGAAGCCGGCTTTGCCGATGCCGGACCTCAGGAAACCCCCCAGACGCAGCACCCGGCCTATCGCCTCGCATTCCGCGATACCGATTTCATGTTGCGCGACGAACTGCGCCCGGTGCGCTTTCAGCTTGAACTGCTCAAGCCGGAAATGTTGCTCGACGAAGCGCGTGTCGGCTCGACCCTCGTGATCTACGGATCGGCCCGCATTCCTTCACCCGAACAGGTCGAAGCGCGGCTCGAAGCGGCAAAGAACGACAGCGAGTACGAGCAACTTGTGGCGCAAAACCTCGCCAAGAAGGCGAAGTATTACGAAGAGGCGTACAAGCTCGCCAAGCTGGCCAGCGAGAAGGCCGTGGTCGAAGGTGGCAAGCGGCAGTTCGTCGTGACTTCGGGCGGCGGCCCTTCGATCATGGAAGCGGCCAATCGCGGGGCAAGCGATGCGGGTGCGGAATCGATCGGGCTCAACATCATCCTGCCGCATGAACAGGCGCCCAATTCCTATGTCACGCCGTATCTGTCGCTCAATTTCCACTACTTCGCGCTGAGGAAGATGCACTTCCTGCTTCGCGCGCGAGCCGTGGCGGTCTTCCCCGGTGGCTTCGGCACGTTTGACGAGTTGTTCGAACTTCTGACGCTGATCCAGACCGGCAAGATGAAGCGCATCCCGATCCTGCTGTTCGGCAGGGATTTCTGGAATCGCGTGATCGATTTCGAAGCGATTGCCGAGGAGGGCACCATCTCGAAGAAGGATCTCGACCTAATTCACTGGTGCGAGGACGCCGAGGACGGCTGGTGCCATATCGCAGAATTCTACGACCTAGAGTGCTGAGTCCTAGCGGGCCGTCGTTCGCACCGCCTGATGGCCGAGCGGGCCGTTGCCCCCGCCGAACCCCGGGGCCTGCTCGATAGCGTGATAGACGAACTTGCGGGCGAGCCTGACGGCGTGCTCCATCGGCTGGCCGTGCCCCAGCAGCGTGGCGATTGCCGATGACAGGGTGCAGCCCGTGCCGTGCGTATGCCGCGTATCGATGCGGGCGTGATTGAAAGACACCGCCCGGTCGTCTCCCGGAGAGACCAGCATGTCGATGATGCGCGCATCATCGGTATGGCCGCCTTTCGCCAGCACATCACAATCATGCGCGTCGGCGAGTTCGAGCGCGGCATCGGCCATTTCGTCATTGGTGCGAAGCGAGCGTTCGGCGAGATGTTCCAGTTCGGGCAGGTTGGGAGTGATCAGGCTCGCGAGAGGAAATAGCCGGTCGCGCAGCATCGAGACGGCATCGGGCGCGATCAGCGCATCGCCCGACGTCGCAATCATGACGGGATCGAGCACTACGCTGACCTTGCCTTCCAGTCGCTCCAGCTCGCTCGCGACGGCATCGATGATCTCGACATCGTGAAGCATTCCGATCTTGATCGCATCGACGCCGATATCCTCGATGCAGGACGCGATCTGTTTCGCGACGATCCCGCCGCCCATCGGGGCGATTGCCTGCACGCCGAGCGTGTTCTGCGCAGTGACAGCTGTGATCGCTGTCATTGCGTAGCCGCCCAGCATGGCGATGGTCTTGATATCGGCCTGGATGCCGGCACCGCCTGAACTGTCCGAACCGGCGATGGCAAGGATGCGTGGTGGCTTGCGCTCGCTCACGAGGTGAACTTCCGCTCGGTCGAGGGCGGATACTTCTCATGCAGGGCTTTCGCCCGTGTGGGGCGGTCCATCAGCTCGCCACCGCAATTGGGGCAGATATCATCGAGCGCTTCCGCGCACGGTACGCAGAAGGTGCACTCGAAACTGCAGATGAAGGCACCGGGGCGCTCTGCCGGAAGATCGGTGCCGCACTTCTCGCAATCGGGCCGCATTTCAAGCATCAGGCGGCGTCTTTCACGGCGAGACAAATGCGCTCGACCACCGCTTCGACCTGCGCCTCGTCGTCGCCCTCCGCCATGACGCGAATGACCGGCTCGGTGCCCGATGGGCGGATCACCAGCCGACCCTTGCCAGCCAGTTCCGCCTCCGCATCGGCGATGCATTGCTTGACGCTTTCCGCTTCCAGCGGCGCGCCGCCATCATAGCGGACGTTCTTGAGGAGCTGCGGGACAGGATCGAACAGGTGAAGCAGTTCGCTTGCCGGTTTGCCGTCGCGCATCAGGCTCGCAAGGACGCGCAAGGCAGCGATGGTGCCATCACCCGTGGTCGCATGATCGAGCAGGATCATGTGACCCGACTGCTCGCCGCCGAGGTTGAATCCGCCCGCTCGCATCCGCTCGAGCACGTGCCGGTCGCCGACCTTGGTCCGCTCCAGCGTCATGCCCTTGCTTTCAAGGAACCGCTCGAGACCGAGGTTGCTCATCACCGTGGCGACGACGCCTCCGCCTTTCAGCAGGTCTTTCTCCGCCATGCGTACCGCGATGAGAGCCATCAGCTGGTCGCCGTCGACTGCCTGCCCTTTTTCGTCGACCACGATCAGCCGGTCGGCATCACCGTCGAGCGCGATACCGATGTCCGCGCCTTCTTCGACGACACGCTTCTGAAGAGCGCCGATAGCGGTCGAGCCGACCCCGTCGTTGATGTTGGTGCCATTGGGCTCGACGCCCATCGTCACCACGTCCGCGCCCAGCTCCCAGATTGCAGAAGGGGCCACCTGGTAGGCAGCACCATTGGCGCAGTCGACCACGACCTTCAGCCCGTCGAACCGGGTCTCGTTGGAAACCGATTGCTTGACCGCGTGAATGTAGCGCCCGCGTGCATCCTCGATCCGCCGCGCCCGGCCGATCTGGTTCGACGGAGCCAGTACCGGTTCTTCGGAAATCCTGGCTTCGATCGCCATCTCGTCATCGTCGGAAAGCTTGAACCCGTCCGGGCCGAAAAGCTTGATGCCGTTGTCCTCGTAGGGGTTGTGACTGGCCGAGATCATCACGCCGAGATCCGCGCGCATTTCACGGGTAAGCAATGCGATGGCGGGCGTCGGCAGCGGTCCGGTCATGATCACGTCCATGCCGACGCTGGTGAAACCGGCCACCAGCGCGCTTTCCATCATATAGCCCGACAGCCGGGTATCCTTGCCGATCACAACGCGGTGGCGGTGGTCGCCGCGGACGAAGTGCGCGCCTGCCGCCTGGCCGACCCGCATCGCCATCGATGCCGTCATATTTCCCGTGTTGGTACGGCCCCTGATTCCGTCGGTGCCGAAAAACTTGCGTCCCATCGGTTTGCACTATCCCTTCCACGTCGCCATTCGGCGCGATTGCCAGCCGCTTCTGGCGTGGTTATCGCGCGAAGGGAAGGGCAGTGGGCCAAATGGGGGCGAGATTTTGAACGGCACGGTTTCGCAACGATTTGAGCTGGTCGAGATTCGCCTGCCGGTCCTGATGACGTTCGCCGGACTTGTCGCCGGCCTGCTCGCCGGCATGTTGCTGGCGGGAGGCAGCGCGATAGACAGCGTGCTGACCGTCACCGCGCCCGTGGGAACGCTGTGGTTGCGAGCTTTGCAGATGACGATCATTCCGCTCGTCGCCAGCCTGCTTGTGCTCGGTATCGTGCAACTGGCGGGCGCTGCACAGGCAGGCGCTGCAGCACGCCGCATGCTCCTGCTCGTGTTCGGCGTGCTGATCGCCAGCGGTCTCGTCACTGTGATCGCGATGCCGCTCCTGCTGCAAGTCTTTCCTATTCCCGAGGCAGCGAGCGCATTTCTCGCCAATGTGCCGGAAGGTGAGCAGCAAGTGCCCGGCGTCGGCGATTTCATCACCTCGCTGGTCGCACCCAATATCATCGCCGCGGCGACCGAGACCGCGATGCTTCCGCTCACGATCTTCTTTGCGCTCTTCGCCATCGCGATCACGCGCTTGCCAGAGAGCCAGGCGGATACCTTGCTGCGGCTGTTTCATGCGCTTGCCAATGCCATGCTCATGCTGATCGGCTGGGTGCTCTGGCTAGCACCGATCGGCGTCTTCGCGCTGGCGCTGGGCGTCGCGGCGAGAGCCGGGGGAGGGGCCTTCACCGCGCTTGCGCACTACATCCTCGTCGTCTCGGCAATGGGCGGCTTTGTCTTGATCGGCGCCTATCTGCTCGCATGGTTTGCCGGAAAGGTAACACCCTTGCGTTTCGCCCGGGCAATGATCCCCGCGCAAGCGGTGGCCATTTCGACGCAGAGCTCGCTGGCCAGCCTGCCAGCCATGCTCGATAGCGCAGGGCGCCTCGGCCTGCGTCAGCGAACAGCCGAGTTCGTCCTGCCGCTCGCGGTGGCGATTTTCCGGGCCACCAGCCCTGCGATGAATATGGCGGTGGCACTCTATGTCGCGCATCTCGCCGGCGTCGACCTCACACCGACGCAGCTCGCCGCAGGCATCGCCGTGGCGCTGATCATCTCGATCGGCTCTGTCAGCCTGCCCGGCTCGATCAGCTTCGTCGTCTCGATCGGCCCCATCGCCATTGCCATGGGCGTACCGATCGAGCCGCTCGCCTTGCTGGTCGCGGTAGAAATGCTACCTGACATCATGCGAACGCTCGCCAACGTCACCATGAACGTTGCCGTGACGAGCGCGGTCGACCGCGTGGGAGAAGAGCATGTTTGATTTGCAACCAATCGCGGTGCGAAGCGTTGATTGACGAATGACGAATTTAATCCAACCAAGACAGGAGCGACCATGTCCTTTGAACTGATGTCCCTTCCCTATGCCGACGACGCGCTCGATCCGGCAGTATCCGCAGAAACGCTGTCCTATCACCACGGCAAGCACCACCAGGCCTATATCGACAAGACCAATGCCGCGATCGAAGGCACCGATCATGCGGACAAGTCGCTCGAAGAAATCATTGCAGCGGCGCGCGGATCGAACCAGGGCCTCTTCAACAATTCCGCACAGAGCTGGAACCACGGTTTCTACTGGCACTCGATGGCGCCCGACGGCGGCACTGCCTCGGATGAACTCAAGTCGATGATCGACGATGCTTTCGGTTCGATGGACAAGCTCAAGCAGGAACTGAAGGACCGCGGCGCAGGCCATTTTGCCAGCGGCTGGGTCTGGCTGGCGGAGAAGGGCGGCAAGCTCTCGGTTGAGGAAACGCACGATGGCGACACTCTCGCCGACAGCGACTTCAATCCGCTGCTGACGATCGACGTGTGGGAACACGCCTATTATCTCGATCATCAGAACAAGCGTCCGGCCTATCTCGATGCCGTGATCGACGAAAAGCTCAACTGGAGCTTTGCTTCGGAAAACCTCGCACGCGGGACGACCTGGACCTACTCCTGATCGTTTAGGCCGAGATCTTTTTTTGCAGAGGCCCGCCCGCCGCAAGGCTGGCGGGCCTTTTCATGTCTGGGTTGGATATCAGGCGGCGGGGTCGCTCGTTCCATCCTCCGCGCCGAGCGCCAGAAGGTTGGTCTTGAACAAGGGCTCGCCGAAGATGAAACCGATGAGGTTCGGCCTCCCGACATGGTCGAAAAACGCCGTAAGCGTCAGCAGGATCGGCACCGATAGCAGCGCACCGAATACGCCCCAGATCCACGAGAAATAGGATAGCGCAATCAGGATCATCACCGGGTTCATGGTGAAGCGCGCACCGAGAATGGACGGCGTAATGACGTTCGATTCCACGGTGTGCAGCCCCACATATGCCGCAGCTGGTATCAGTCCCAGAAACAGCGTTTCGGTGGTCCCGATACCGAACAGGGCGAGGATCGCTGTCATCACGAGCGGACCGATATAGGGTACGAAATTGAGAATCGCGGCGAGGCCACCCCACATCACCGGCGCCTCGATGCCCAGGAGCCAGGCCCCCAGCGCCACGATCACGCCGACCCCTGCATTGATCCAGCCTACGGTCAGAATGTAGGCGGCCACCCTGTCCTGCACCTCGCGCATGACCCGCGCTGCCTTGACCGAAGAGCCGAAGTTCGACCGTTCGAACAGGAGGTGGCGGCGAAGGCGGACGCGCGCCTCGATCATGAAGAACGCCATCAGGAAGGTCAGCAGGACTTCCAGCACAACGCTCGGCGTGGCGAAAGCGAGCTGTTCGAGCACACTGGGGCTGGCGAGTACGACTTCTCGCGCGCCTGACTGGCCCATCAGATCGGCCAGCTCGCGATTGGCGATGGCCAGCCACTCGAACTGGTCGCGCAGTTCACCGAACCGCTGGCCAACCCTGTCGGCCATTGCCGGCAGCTCGTCGAACAGCGCGACGGCGGGCTGGAGCACCAGCGCCAGCGCGAGCATCACGACGGTGAGGAAGACCAGCAGTGCGCCAAGCGACGCCAAGACATTGGGCAGCCCTAGTCCGGACAGCTTGTCAGCCAGCGGCGATAACAGAATCGTGAGAAGGATCGCCGTAACGAGCGGCAAGAACACCACCGATCCGATCGAAAGGACGAAGGGAAGCGCCAGGAAAAGGCCCATACCGATCAGCACCACGAGCGCGGAGATCAGCCGCAGCTCCTGCTCCGCAAATGCCATTCGCCGGCTCGGACGCGGCTGGCCGGGTGCAGGCACGGTTGTCGCAGCGGGTGGTTCGGGCGTTTCGTTCATTGTCGGATACTCTGGAGTCTGGGCTCCAGCAGGGCAAGTGCAATCCGGCCCGACCAGCGGGCGCGGACCGGTTTACACTTGTGTCTAGTTCTTGGTCGGAGCGACGCCATTGCCCGCAGCAACATCGTCGAGCTCTTCAAGGATGGCGCGATGCGCTGTCTCATCGTCGATCGAGCGTTGCGGAATATCGCCGTCTGCGAGCATCGAGTTGAGCGCAGAGCGTGCGCGCCCGACGCGGCTCTTGATCGTACCGACGGCACAGCCACAGATGTTTGCTGCCTCTTCATAGGAGAAGCCGCCAGCACCCACCAGTAGCAGGGCCTCGCGGCGTTCCGGCGGCAGCGTCAGCAGCGCACGGTGCATATCGGACAGGTGGATCGGTTCCTCCTGTCCTGCAGGTGCGGTCAGAATGCGTTCCGCGACATTCTCGTCATACTCGCCGCGAAAGCGGTTGCGCCGCATGTCGGTGAGATAGGCGTTGCGCAAGATGACGAAGGTCCAGGCGCGCATCGAGGTTCCGGGCTCGAACCGATCCTGCGCAGCCCATGCCTTCAGCATGGTCTCCTGCACAAGGTCGTCGGCCATGTCGGGACGTCCGCAGAGCCCTCGCGCAAATGCGCGAAGGTGCGGCACGACCTCGGTAAGCTCGCGCTTGAACTCGGCCTTTTCGGCCGGTGTTCGTTCGTGTTTCGGCATTAGCTGTTGTCGCCCTGGCCTGCGCCTTTTTCCCGACCCTTGCTCTGATCGAGCTGGTCGAGCAGATTTTTGAAGCTGTCGGGTAGAGGTTCGTCAACCACGGAATCGTAAAGCTGACGCAGTCCGTCAGCCCATTCGGGTCCTTCGGTTTCTTCTTTTCCCCCTGAGCCATGCGGCAGTTTCGGTTTCGGAGTTTTCTTTTCCGCGGACATAAGTTGTCTGGGCACCTTCGATTCTTCAATCTTATTTCAAGGCAAACCCGAACGACCCATCGGGTTTTGATCGTTCTCGGGGAACGGAATGGACTCTGTTTGGTTCCCAGCGGGGGGCAGAAAGAAGATTCAAAGCGACAGGGATGCTGACAGGCGAGAAAAAAAGAGATCGGAAAGGTCGCGCAGGACGCTGGCTGATTGATTATCCTCGCGCCATTCCGGTGGGGATTTTCATGGCGATCGCCGCCATAACTGCGCTCAGTGTATTTTCGATCGAGAACGGTGAAAACCGGCGGGAGAAAGGCCTCCTGCGCGAGGTTTCCCAGTCCGTCGCATCGTCACTCGACCGTCGCGGCAACACAAGCTCGTCATATCTGCAGGCAGGGGCAGCGCTTTTCACGACGGTAGATGATGTAGGGCCCGAACTCTTTCGCCGCTTCGTTGCCGAGTTGCGACTTGATTCCGACTATCGCGGTGCAGACGGCATCGGTTGGGCCTATGCCATCGACAGGGACGAAGTGGGCGAATTTGAATCGCAGATCGCTCTGCAAACTGCGTCACGATATCGGGTCGATGTGGGTGAGAGTTCCAGCCAGCCGCGCCTGGTTCCGGTAACCTATCTCTTGCCGGAGACAGAAAGAAACCGACGTGCGCTGGGTTACGACATGTATTCGGAACCTGTTCGCAGGGCGGCGATGGATGAGGCCGAGCGGGCCGTTCGTCCAACCGCGTCCGGGCAGGTAGTGCTCGTCCAGGAAGGCGCCGGATCATCGCCCGGCTTCATCATCTATATGCCTGTCTTCCGCAACTCTTCCCAGGGGCGCGAACTGAAAGGCTTCATATATAGCCCTTTCAATGCGCAGGTATTCCTTGAAAGCGCGCTTGAGCTTTCGACCGTCCGCGACATGGGCATTCGCCTGTACGATGGCGCCATGGCTGAAGAAAATCTGATTGCGTCCCATTCGCCAGGCACGGCCACGGGCGAGGTGCTTGTAAGCGAAGTGCAGATTGCTAACCGGCAGTTCCTTCTCGCTGTGGAATCAAGCAAGGCGGATGCGCTTTCGCCGTTGTCGATGGCAACATTGTTGTTCGGCCTGTCCGTCGCCGCATTGCTTATGCTGCTCGCGCGGCTGCAAGCGCGGCAGGCGCGTGAAGACCTCGATCGCCTCGCGATGTTCGAGGAACAGAACTCGATCCGCAATTCGCTCGTCCGTGAGCTGAACCACAGGGTCAAGAATACGCTCGCTAATGTTCTTTCGATCATCTCCCTCACGCGTCGCCGTACCGATGAACTCAATGAGTTCGCCGATGGCCTCGAGGGGCGTGTTCGTGCGCTGTCGGCGACGCACGATCTGTTGACCAAATCGGAGTGGGGCACGACCCTGATTGGCGATGTCATCGATGCGGAGGTCGCGCCTTATTCGACCGGCTCGGACAGCGCGGTGAGTCTGTCCGGTCCCGCCATCGAACTGGCGCCCAATGACGCTCTGTCACTGGGGATGGCTATCCACGAACTTGCGACCAATGCGGCCAAATACGGGGCGCTGAGCACTCCCGCCGGGAAAGTGACCATCGATTGGCGGATGCACACCGACAAGCTGGCAGTGGTCAATTGGCAGGAGAGCGGCGGGCCGCCCGTTTCCGAACTGCGCGAAACGGGTTTTGGGACCGAGCTGATCGAGAAGATCATCGCGCACGAATTGAAGCACCCGGTAGAACTCGACTTCCCGGTGGAGGGTGTACGCTGCACGCTTCACGTACCTGTGAGGGCGCGGGGAGAATTCCAGATGCGGCAGAAAGCACGTCTGGACGGGTAGACCTCGAAGGCCCCCCGTCCAGACTTAGTGCAAAGGGTTTTGTTTAGGTAAGCGGACGGCTGGAGCCGAAGAAGAGCGCCTGGCTGATCGCCGTGCGCACCGATTTCTCCTGGAAAGGCTTGGTCACCAGATAGGTCGGCTCCGGACGGTCACCCGTCAGGAGGCGTTCCGGATAGGCGGTGATGAAAATCACGGGAACACTGCTGATCTTGAGAATATCGTCAACGGCATCGAGCCCGGATGAGCCATCGGCCAATTGGATATCGGCAAGGACCAGTCCCGGCTGTTTTTCCGCCACGACTTCCTGCGCCTGGGTCCGCGTCGCCGCAGTCCCGCAGATCTCGTGGCCGAGCGATTTGACCAGATCTTCAAGCTGCATCGAGATGAGCGGCTCGTCTTCGATGATAAGGACATCGGTGGCCGATTCGCTGTCGATCTCTTCGATCGCCTCCTGGATCAGGCCCTGCACCGCTTCGGGTGAGAGATCCATGATTTCCGCAGTCTGCGGCACACTGAAATCTTCGAGCGTCGTGAGCAGGAGCGCTTGCCGATTGAGCGGCGTGATCGCGCCGAGGCGCTGGCTCGCTGCTGCTTCGAGTTCGCTGTTGCCACGATCGATCTCGCCCGTTTCGAGATAAGCGCTCGACCAGACCTTGTTGAACGCACGATAGAGCGGGACCCGCCCGCCATTCAGGCTGTCGCGAAGGTCATCGTCGGCGAGCGCCGCTTCGAGCGTCGCGCGGACGAAGGTATCGCCAGTGGTTTGCGAACCTGTCAGCGCACGCGCATAGCGCCGCAGAAAAGGCAGGTCCGCTGCAATCTTATCACTCAATGCCATGGAGTTCCCTCACCAGAGTTGTCGCGCCATTAAACGGCCTGCTTTGCTTTCGGTTCCGCGCGCTCTGAACGTGAATGAACTGACCGCAAGGCGCTGTTCGAGCCTGCCGGACGAGGCAGGCTGTTCGTGTGGCAATGCAGCTAGTCACCGTTCCCCGTCATGGCAACCGGCAGGCGGCGCTTTGGCCTCGTTCGCAAAAAAATTTCGAAAATAATTGATGCGGTGGGAACTACTGTTTTGGCGGGGCATTTAGTCCTTGTCACCGCCGAGACCCCCCTCCCGTCCAAGCGGCAGGTGATACGATCCCGAAAGGCCTTCGCTCAAAAGAGCGGAGGCCTTTTTTTGGATCTGAATGATGTGATCCATGGGAAACACTGCGCGCGCAGGCGAACGCAAGGGCTCGCACCTGAAGTGCGCCCGAGCTCAATCAGCGGCAATGTTTGTCAGTCGCGTCGGAGCGCAGCGAGAAAGCCTGTCTTGCGCTTGCCGCGCAGCAGACCGATCAATTCTTCGGGTGCGTAAGGCTTCGCAAGGACCGTCCCTAGCTTCGCGACATTTTCGGGGATGTCCTGCGGCGTGCCGGTCTGGAAGATGATCTGGGGAGGCTTGCCGCCGACCACGTCCACCATCTCGGCAATGCCCCAGCCTTCATCGATGTCCGCCAGATGGACATCTATGATCATCGCGTCGGGCCGCTGTTCGCGCAGTTGTTCGAGCGTGCAGGCGGCGGTCGCGCAGATGCTCACTTCTTCAACGCCGGCGGCTCGCAGAATCTGCTCGATATCCATGCCGAGCACGGCATCGTCCTCCACCACCATCACGTGGCGGGGCATGTCGTTGGAAGATTTGCGAGCTTGTGTTTTGCGCATCGAGAGTCCCTGGCGGCCCGCTGAAATTGCGCACCTTGTATCGGGACCAACCGCGCTGGGAACCTGCTGGTTCCCATAGCCATGGCTTGAGCGTTCTTTTGCTCAGGCCAGTGGCTTTTCAAACACGATATATTCCCGGTTTACCGTACTTTGAATGGTATCGGCGATAGCGACCATCCCCTGGTTGTCGTCGAGAATCCAGCCGATCTCGCCGCGGACCGCACCGAAATCCGTGGCCGCGTTTTCCCTGATCTGGCTGATCATCATGAAGGCGAGCTGGCTGGCAAGACGCGAGCTGTGCAGTTGCTTCTTCACGCCCATCAGCGGAACGCGCATGTCGGCATTGGTCGGCTTCCTGAGCCAGCGCAGAAGGTGAAACCAGCCGAAGGGAAACAGCTTGCCGTTGATGCGCTTCAAGATCCGATTGATGTCGGGGAAAGTCAGCATGAAGGCAACCGGCTCGCCATCGACTTCGGCAATCATGTTGAGCGGCTCGAAGATGATCGGTTTCAGCTTTTTCCCGGCGTAGGCCACCTCTTCGGGGGTGAAAGGAACAAACCCCCAGTTGCCCGACCATGCATCGTTGAGAATCGACAGTACGATCGCCGCGTCCCGATCCCAGTTGCTCTTGTCCACCTGACGGACGGTAATGCGTTCGTTGCGATGGCCAGATTTGACGATGCGCTGGACGATCGGCGGAAATTCCTTCTGCACGTCGAGATGATAGGTCAGGAGCGACTTGGCCGGCGCATAACCCGCCGCTTCGATCCAGCCGCGATAATGCGCCGGATCGTGTCCCATCATGATCATCGGCGAATGGTCTTGCCCGCTGACGAGCAGGCCGGGCTCTTCCCACACCGACATCGATATGGGGCCGAGCACGCGCGTCATGCCCTCGGCGCGCAGCCATGCTTCGGCCGTATCGAGCAGCGCCTTTGCCACTGCCTCGTCTTCGGCGTCGAAATAGCCGAACATGCCGGTGCCGGGGCCGAAGCCCTGCTCCGACGGCATTTCAAGGGCCAATTCATCGATATGCGCCGAAATTCGGCCCACCGCTTTGCCATCTCGCCGCGCGACAAACAGCTGCGCGCGTGCGTGGCCGAAGAAGGGATTCTTGTCCGGATTGACCAGTTCGAGCTGTTCGGAACGCAATTGCGGCACGCTATGTGGCTCGCGAGCGGCGAAATCGCGTCCAAGATCGACGAATTCCGCTCGCTGCTTCTTGCCGGAAATCGGCTCGATCACTATTTTTCCGTCCATCACTGGCGCATCTCGTTCATTTGGCCACTTCAAGCGGCTGTTCAGGCTGGATTAGCCCTGTCTGCACTAATTGCGCCAAGTCAAGTCAGCCAGTCGATCACTCTGGTAGAGAGGACTTGTTTGTCCTCACCGCGCTTTATGCGGTAAGGCCCCACCAAGAAACCGATAGAACCATGGAACAGACCCTAGACCCTTCCGCAAATCCGGCTGAAAGGCCCGCCAAGGCCACGCGCGCGCAGTTCCTTGCGAGCGACGACAAGGCGATGCTGCGCGCCGCGCGTGAACTGACCAAGGATCTGGGCACGGCACGCGCTGCGATCTACTGGCCCGACATGCTGTTTTTCAGCCTGACCGGCTATGCCGCGATTGCGGGCGCTGTGCTGGTCGAGAATGTGTGGGCAGCCATTGCGCTGGGGCTCTATGCCTCGCTCGCGCTCTATCGCGCCTTGATGTTCATCCATGAGCTGACGCATATCCACCGCGATGCGCTTCCCGGGTTCCGCCTCGGCTGGAACCTGCTGGTCGGTATTCCATTGCTGACGCCGAGCTTCATGTATGAAGGCGTTCACACGCTCCACCACAAGCGTACGCAATATGGCACGGTGGAAGATCCCGAATATCTGCCGCTGGCGCTGATGAAGCCCTGGACGCTTCCCGCATTCGTGCTGATCGCCTTGCTCGCGCCGGTGGCGCTGCTGCTGCGGTTTGCGGTGCTGGTGCCATTGGGTGCGATCATCCCGCCGATCCGTCAGCAGGTCTGGCAGCGCGCTTCTGCGCTTTCGATCAATCCCTACTTCCGCCGCCGCCCGCCCGAAGGCGAGCTGAAGCCGCGCGTCCTCTGGCAGGAAGTGGGCGGCATGGTCTGGGCCTGGACGATCCTCGCCAGCACGATGGTGATCGGCTGGAGGCCATTGCTCATCGCGCTCGCGATCGTCTCGCTCACCGCATTGCTCAACCAGCTCCGCACGCTGGTCGCGCATCTGTGGGAGAACGAGGGCGAACCGATGACGGTGACGGCGCAGTTCCTCGACAGCGTCAACGTGCCGCCGCCGGGCCGGATTGCAGAGATATGGGCGCCGGTCGGCTTGCGCTACCATGCGTTGCACCACCTGATGCCCTCCATGCCCTATCACGATCTGCCCGAGGCGCACCGCCGCCTGCGCAAAGAGCTGGGCGAGGCTTCGACCTATGACGGGGCGAACCACCCGGGAATGATGGTGCTGGTCGGGCGTATCGCGAAAAGCACGATGGGGCGCCGCAGCGCCTGAAGCGCCGACTCAATCGAGAAAGCAGATCATCGCGCAGCGCCGGTCACGCGGCATGCCGAGCGCCACCGCATCCTCGAGCGATTGCGCGAGATGCGGTCTGCCTTCGAAATTCTCGACCTCGACGAAGCCGTGTCTCGCATAGAACGGGCCGTTCCACGGGATATCGCGATAGGTGTTGAGCGTGATCGCGCGTAGCCCCGAGTTCGCCGCATCGATCTTGAGCGCCCTCAGCAAGGTCGATCCGATATGCTTGCGCTGATGGGCGCGCGCTACGGAAAGCTCGTGCAGATGCAGCTCTCGCCCGATGCGGCCAGCCGCCGCGAATCCCACCACTTCGTCTCCCACGGCAGCAGCAAGGCACTGGCCCGCCGCAATCGTGCGGCGATAATCTTCGGCGCTGGTCGAGGGCGGGACGGGAATGCCCGCCAGAGACGGCTCTTCGCGCAGCAGCGCGGCCGCATCTTCCTCCACCCGATGAAACCCCTCGGCATCCTCGGGGCGGGCGAGGCGAATGGAGAAATCGCTCATTCCTCGGTCCGAATGAGGACCGTCTCGCCCACCAGCAGGAACAGGAAGAATGGCGCCCAGGCGGCAAGAAAGGGCGGGTAGCCACCGAAACTGCCCATGGCGAGCGCGGCATTGTCGATCACGAAATAGGCAAAGCCCAGCGCCATCCCGATCAGCGCGCGCACGAACAGCATGCCGGAGCGCGCTAGGCCGAAGGCCGCAACAGCGCCCAACAGGGGCATAAGAAACGCAGAAA
Source organism: Altererythrobacter xiamenensis (assembly GCF_900177715.1). GTDB lineage: Bacteria > Pseudomonadota > Alphaproteobacteria > Sphingomonadales > Sphingomonadaceae > Erythrobacter > Erythrobacter xiamenensis. The sequence goes on from NZ_FXWG01000002.1 coordinate 731,457, forward strand.
GGGGCCCGGAGAGCTTGTGCCACCACTTGGCCCGCATTTCGGACGTCCGCCTGCCGACCGCTTCATAGGCCGCGATCGAATCCGACAATTCGAAGAAGGACAGCGCGTCGGGATCGATCGTATCGAGGTCGATCTGGCCCGGAGTGAGACCCCGGCCGACGACCAGCTCGCCCAGCTGCTCGGTTTGGGCAGCGGCAACGTCGAAGCGGGTCGCATTTTCCAGCCGCCATCCGGGGTTGGCGAAGGTCGCGCGCGGTGCACGAACCTGCTCGCTGATCAACCCGCCGTCGCTGCGATCGTACCAGGTGACATTGGTCATGGTGATGGCATCGCCCGAACCCGCGATCGAGGCTGCGCTCAATATGCTCTCGCCATCGGTGAGATAGACATTCGCCTTCACATTGGATTGCTGCGGCACCTCGCCCCATTCGGCCGCCTCCCAGGCCTTCAGCGTCGCGGTGGCGCTGGTCACGACACGCTCGTTGAAGGCGAAGCTGAGAGCCGACACCAGCGCGGCGGTGAGAAGCAGCGGTGCGAGCACCTGATGGGCGCTTAGCCCCGCGGCCTTCATCGCGATCACCTCGCTATTCTGGTTGAGGGTAACGAGGGTGATGATTGTCGCCAGCAGCACCGAATAGGGCAGGAAGCGCTGGATCAGCTGCGGTATCCTGAGGCCGGCATAGGTCAGGAGTTCGCCCTGGCCATTGCCTTCCACCGCGAGGATTTCACCGCTGCTCGACAACAGGTCGAGCATCATCAGCACGAGCACCAGCATGACCAGCACGGCCAGGATCCGCACCACGAACATCTTGGCGAGATAGATGGTGAGCGTGCGCGAAGGAAAGAAATCGAGCTGCACTTGGGGTCTTTATCCTATTCGGCCGGAGCCGTTTCCATCGATGCGATCTGCTTTGGCCGGCGGCGCTTGAACAGCTTCTTGATCCGTTTCGAAAGCTTGGCGAACCAGGTCTCCAATGCACCGATCGCCTGTCCGCCCGGGACATAGGCCACGCGGTAATACATCCAGATGATAAGCGCTGCGAAGAGGACGAATGGTCCCCACAGGGCAAGGATCGGGTCCACCCGGCCGAGCGCCGCAATGTCCTCTCCATACTGGTTTATCTTGTGATAGGAGACGACCATGATGATCGACACGAAGACGCCGAGCGCGCTCGTAGATCGTTTGGGCGGGATCGCGAGAGACACCGCAAGGAGCGGCATCAGCCACATCATCACCACCTCCACGAGCCGGAAGTTGAAGCTCGCCTGGCTCGCATCGCGTTTCGCCTCGGGCTGGCCGTCGCTCCATCCGATGCTCAACAACTCGGGCAGAATATATTCACGCTCGGCATCGCCGCGCGCGCGGAACTCTTCCACCCGGGGCAGGTCGATCGGCAAATCATGGCGGCTGAAGCTGAGGACGCGCGGTGTCGCGCTGCCGGTATCCTGTACGATGGTGCCTTCGGTCAGGCGCAGGATGATCGTGTTGGGATCGTCGCTCGTCGCCAGGAACGCGCCTTCCTTGGCGCTGATCGAAAGCACCTGCCCCTTTGAATTGGCGACGCGCGCGAAAATGCCCTTGAGCCGACGTCCTTCGTCCTCGCTCGCCTCGATCCGCAGGGCCATGCGGTCCTTGAGCGTGGTGAATTCGCCCACCTTGATCGAGGCACCCAGCGCGCCGGATCGCAGCTCGTACTCCATCTGCTCGTAATAATAGCGGCTGACCGGCTGGATATAGAACACCAGCGCGACATTCACCGCGACCAATACGGCGGTAATGATGTAGGGGACGCGCAGCAGGCGATTGTAGCTGAGGCCGACCGCGCGCATGACGTCGAGCTCGCTCGATGTGGCGAGCCGCCGGAAGGCCATGAGGATACCGAGCAGCAATCCCAGCGGGATGGCGAGACTGGCGTATTCGGGGATGAGCGCGCCGAGCATCTTGAAGACGACGCCGATCGGGCCGCCTTCGACCGCGACGAAGTCGAACAGGCGCAGCATCTTGTCGAGCAGCAGCAGCGATGCGGCGAGCGCGAAAACACCCAGCATGGGGAATATCACCAGCCGGAAGATATAGCGGTCGATACTGGGAAAGAGGTTTGCCAAGGCGCCTAACGTCGGTCCGGTTGCGTTACACCTGAGGCCCTAGCGCGAAATTGCCTCGCGGTCATGCCCCAAGCTGAAATTCGACTCTGGCACTTTTGCTGGGGCGCTACCAGAACCGGCTGCCGGGAATGCCCTTGAACGGGCCCGCTTCGTATCGGGAGATCCAGCCACCATAGAACTCGCCGGGCTGCGGTGTGATCTGCTCGCCATCGACAAGGCACTGATCGAGCGGGTCCGGATAGAACGCCAGGTGATCGCGGATCGGTGCAAAGGCAGGGGTCGGCTGCGGGTAGCTCCACGCGACCGCTTCCAGCCGCTCACCATCGATCACCAGGTCCCAGTAATTCGCCTGCCCTTTCCACTCGCAGATGGTGCGCCGCGCATTGGGGGCGAGCAGCTCCATCGCGATGTCGCTCTGCGGGATGTAATAAGTCGGCGGGTGGCTCGTTTCGAGCGTGCGCCACGCCTGCTTGCTGTCGGCGATTGTCACTCCGCGGTGAATGATGCGGATATGGCGGTCGGTGGGTTCGGCAATGGCAGGGTGGGGATAGTCCCAGACGCTTTCCTGGCCGGGACCGACCAGGTCGGGTTCAGGATGGCCCGAGAACAGGCTCACGCCTTCGAACCTACGCCTTTTCGAGCGTGCATTGCAGCGGGTGCTGGTTTTCGCGGGCGAAATCCATCACCTGGTTCACCTTGGTCTCGGCCACTTCATAAGGGAAGATGCCGCAGACCCCGACGCCGCGCTGGTGGACGTGGAGCATGACGCGCGTGGCCTGCTCGAGATCCATCTGGAAGAACCGCTTGAGCACCATGACGACGAATTCCATCGGCGTGTAATCGTCGTTGAGCATCAGGACCTTGTACTGGCTCGGCTTCTTGGGGCGCGCCTTGGTCTTGGTCGCAATGCCAACGGCGCCGTCCGTATCCGAATCGCCGTCTTTCTTGTCAGCCATGCGGAAAGGTGCGCGCAGTTCGGCTGCCGGCGAAGGGAGGGTGGGGCGGTTATCGGTCATTGCAGGGTGCAATATCGTAAGGCTTGGCATGATCGCAAGATGCGAAAGTGCAGGTTAATTCCATGCCAACAACGCTCTGACGGCAATTCAACCTGCGCTGGCAGCATCCAGGAGCCCAAAAAGATGAGCCGGACAGACCCATCGGGTCCGTCCGGCTCGGGTTCGCTAACCGGGATAAAGGGAGAGAGGAGTTTTCCCGGCGTCGCTAACCTGACTGGTAAGCCTTAGGCGGCAGCCTTCGAGATCTTCTCGGCGGCAACGCTCATGCGGTTCGAAATCGGTGCAAACGCATCGTTGTAGAGCTTGAGAAGAGCTTCGGTGCGCTTCGAGCCGAAGGAAACGGCTGCGTCGAAGTTGCGGCGAGCGAGTTCGCCCTGAAGCTGCATGAGCTCGGTCGGCGACTTCACGGAGGCCATCTTCTTGACGTCCGCCGTCACGGTTTCGACGGCAGCCTTGCTGTTCGCAACGTCTTCCTTGACCAGGTCCTGGGCGCCCGAGAAGAAAACCTTGCCCGAAGCGACGACGGCTTCGAGATTGGCCTTGTTGAACTCGGTGACTTCGCCAGCGAACTCGCCGGTCTTGGCATAGGCGCTCTTGAGGCGGCCCTGAACGTCGGCAGCCATTTCCTTGGCAGCCTTGGTGTATTCGGTGGTTTTGGCTTTGGCCATGACGGTATCCTTGATCTTGGTAACGGGATTGGTTGAGGTCTTGGCAGCGGCCTTCGCCGACGCCTTCTTGGGGGCGGGCTTTTTCGCTGCAGTCTTTTTCGGCGCAGCCTTCTTGGCCACTGCCTTCTTCTTCGGCGCGGCCTTCTTGGCTACTGCCTTCTTCTTGGGAGCGGGCTTAGCCTTCGGCGCAGCCTTCTTGGCCGGAGCCTCGACGGCCTTCTCGACGGCTTCGAGCTTCACGTCGGCCTTGGGCGCGTCGGCTTCGACAGCCTTTTCGACAGCCTTCTCGCTCACATTGCTCTTTGCAGCAGCTTCGGCATAGGCCTTCTCTGCAGCGGCATCGATCTTCGATTTGGCATCGTCTGCCATGGGAACCTCACTTCGTGTTGCAGTGCACAAAATAGATATTGCAAGCGCGAAGTCAAGGGTTTTTTGTGCAGTGCACAAAAATGGAGGATTAGACGCTATTCCAGCAGGTTAGCGCGTTTTGACGTAGCGGCCGGGCGCATCTTCGATAACATTATCGCCCTTTCCGCCCGGCTTTCTCTTGCCAGTTGCAGGGACCGTGGCATCGTCGAGGTCCTTCAGCCAGTCGAGCCAGTGCGGCCACCAGCTGCCGGGGTGCTCTTCGGCGCCTTCCTTGAACTCTTCGAGCGAGGAAGCGCCGCTGTCGCCGGTCCAGTACTGGTACTTGTTGGCGGCGGGCGGATTGACCACGCCTGCGATATGGCCCGACCCCGCCAACAGGAAGGTGGTCGGCCCCTTGAAATGGTTCGTGGCTCGCCAGACGCTTGCAGCAGGCGCGATGTGATCTTCCTTGCCTGCCTGGATATAGGCAGGCGTCTCGATCTTGGTGAGATCGATCGGCGTGCCATCGGCACTCAGCGCATCGGGCTGGACCAGCTTGTTGTCGCGATAGAGATCGCGCAGGTAATCCCTATGCCACTTGGCGGGCAGATTGGTGACGTCGCCGTTCCAGTGGAGCAGGTCGAACGCCGGATAGTCCTCGCCAAGCAGGTAATTGTTGACGACGTAGTTCCAGATCAGGTCTTTCCCGCGCAGCGAATTGAAGGTCGCTGCCAGATAGCGCCCGTCGAGATAGCCGTCGTGGGAGAGATTCCCGATCATCTCCAGTTGGCCGTCGTCGATGAAATGCTTGAGCTCGCCGCTCTTCTCGAAATCGACCTGCGCGGTGAAGAAGGTCGCGCTCTTGACCTTGTCGGCTTCCTCTCGGCGGGCAAGGATCGCCAGCGTCGCGGCGAGCGTCGTCCCTGCAACGCAATAGCCGATCGTGTGGACGGCAGGAACCTTCAGCCGGTCGCGGACATGGTCGATCGCCTCGATCTGGGAACGGATGTAATCGTCCCACACCACGTCCTTCATGCTGGAATCGGCGGACTTCCAGCTGACCACGAAAACGCTGATGCCCTGATCCACGGCCCACTTGATGAAGCTTTTCTGCGGGGTGAGGTCGAGGATGTAGAAGCGGTTGATCCAAGGCGGGAAGATCACCAGCGGCACCTCGAGCACATCCTTGGTCGAGGGGCTGTATTGCACGAGCTGGTAGAGCGGCGTTTCATGCACCACCTTGCCCGGCGTCGCCGCGAGGTTCTCGCCCAGCGTGAAGGCATTGGCATCGGTATGGGTCAGCTGGCCGCGCTTCAGGTCGTTGATGAGGTGGCGCATCCCCTTCACCAGGTTCTGCCCCTTGGTTTCCATCGTGCGTTTCAGCACGACAGGATTGGTCATGATGAAGTTATCAGGGCTCATCGCCTCGACCAGCGAGGTCGTCGCGAACTCGAGCTGCTTCTTCTCTTCTGCCCCGATGCCTTTCATCTCCTTCGCCGCGGTAACGAAATATTCCGCCAGCATCAGATAGGTCTGGTGGAGGAGGGCAAAGGCAGGGTTTTCCTTCCACGCCGGATCGGCAAAGCGGCGGTCCTTGCGCGGCAGTTCGGGCGTCTCCGCCTGCTCTCCCTGGGCGCCGGGCAGGAAGCTGCTGAAAACGCTCTGCCAGACCTGCATCGCGTCGGTGGCGAACTTCTGGGACGCTGCAAGCGGGGCGGTGGGCATCTGCTTCGCCATCCCCTGCATCATCACCATCCATTGTGCCGGATCGAACGCATTGGCCTTGTTCGCGGCCTCGCCTGCCTTTTCCTGCGCGAACTCGAGCCACATTGCCTGAAGCTCCTGCGCGGTCTTCGCCCATTCGGCGAGATCGGCCGGGTCCATCGCTCCCAGGTCACCCATGTCCGGCATGGCCCCCTGGGCCATTGTCCCGAATCCCTTGGGCGCCATCTGCCCCATCATTTCGCGCATCGCTTCGCCCTGCATGTCGAAGAAAGCGCGGAAGGGTTCGGTCTGCTGGTTCCAGGAGTTACCGGGGTCGTCGGCCATGTCTGTGCTTCTCTTTGGTCGCTAAACTTTGCTGCGATAGCGAAAATGGGTTTTCCCTGCACCTGATATATGCGTAGATTCATTCCCGGCCGGGCTGTTCCGGCAGAAAACAGAACGCAAAGGTACCCATGGATCCCGATTTCTACCGCATGAGACGCTTGCCGCCCTATGTCATCGCAGAGGTAAACGCGATGCGACATGCAGCACGTCAGGCGGGCGAAGACATCATCGATCTGGGCATGGGCAACCCCGACCATCCGCCGCCCCAGCATGTGATCGACAAGCTGTGCGAAGTCGCGCAGAAGCCCGATGCGCATGGCTATTCGCAGTCGCGCGGCATCCCGGGCCTCCGCCGCGCGCAGGCGAATTATTACGAGCGGCGCTTCGATGTCGAGCTCGACCCCGAGCGCGAAGTGGTCGTCACCATGGGATCGAAGGAAGGCCTCGCCAGCCTCGCCAATGCGATCATCGCACCGGGCGATGTCGTGCTGGCGCCCAATCCTTCCTACCCGATCCACACCTTCGGCTTCATCATCGCCGGCGCGACGATTCGGTCCGTCCCGACGACGCCCGATAACGAATACTGGCGTGCGCTCGAAAGCGCGATGGCCTTCACCGTGCCGCGGCCGAGCGTGCTGGTCGTCAACTATCCGTCCAATCCCACCGCCGAGGTGGTGGACCTTGCCTTCTACGAGCGGCTCGTCGCCTGGGCGCGCGAGAACAAGGTCTGGGTCCTGTCCGACCTCGCCTATTCCGAGCTCTATTTCGACGGCAACCCGACCCCTTCGATCCTGCAGGTACCCGGAGCCAAGGACATCGCGGTCGAGTTCACGAGCATGAGCAAGACCTATTCGATGGCCGGCTGGCGCATGGGATTTGCAGCAGGCAATCCGCAGCTGATCGCAGCCATGACGCGTGTGAAGAGCTATCTCGATTACGGTGCCTTTACACCGATCCAGGCGGCGGCCTGCGCCGCGCTTAACGGTCCGCAGGACGTGGTCGAGGAAAACCGCCAGCGCTATCACAAGCGCCGCGACGTCATGGTCGAAGCATTTGGCCGCGCTGGCTGGGATATTCCCGCCCCGCCTGCCTCGATGTTCGCATGGGCACCGCTTCCGCCTGCATTGAAGGAAATGGGCAGCCTGCAATTCTCGAAGGACCTGCTCACCCATGCCAAGGTCGCGGTCGCCCCGGGCGTGGGATATGGCGAGCAGGGCGAAGGCTATGTGCGAATCGCCATGGTCGAAAACGAGCAGCGCCTCAGACAGGCGGCGCGAAACGTTAAGCGCTATCTCTCGTCACTCGGAATCAACAGTTCCGCTGCATAATCAGGGCCTTCGCAAACTTGACTTGCAACTCATCGATTTGACGGAGCCATTTGCGTTATTATCCGTTAACATCAACATTGATGGCTAATGGAGTGTCCAATGAGTAGTGGAGCCGCGCGGCCGCTCACCGAGCGTCAGCGTGCGGTGATGGAGCGGATTGACCGGCGAGTGCCAATCAAGGTCATCGCGAACGAACTGAGTGTTTCCGAAACGCGCATCAATCAGCACATCCGTGCGCTCAAGGATATTTATGACGCAGCCAGCCTTAACGAGCTGGTTGAGACCTACAGGGCTGCTGAAGGGCTTGATGAAACCTCTGATGAAGCCTTCAGCAATTCTGTATACACTAAAAATCAGGTCGAAGATAAGCCTCATGGGGGCAAGGATCATGGCCGGGTCGACTTGGGCGAGATCGTGTTCAGCGATGCCTTGCCCTTCGATCGGGTCGCTCCGTGGGAGCCCCTGACCGAACCGAGAGTCGTCCCCGGGGTGCTCGATGGCGACCATGCCGTCCTCCTACGCCTCGCGGTCATTATCGGGATCGCCTTCGGCATCCTGGCGGCAGTCGTCCTCATGGTGACGGCGGCCATGGCGATCAGCGAGGCTCTGGACGACAAGGCCACCATCCCCGTGGATTATACGCAACCTGCCAGCTGAGCGCGGCGGGTGAGGAGTTCACCCATGTCCGATCGGGTCCTTGACGACGCATACAACATCAAGAAGCTCATGCGCGAAGCCGAAGCGCTTGCCGACGAATCCATGCTGGCCTTCGCCCGGCTGAAGCAGGCGATGCTGGCCGCAAGGCTCAACCCTGCCGTCGAAGTTCACACCGGCCAGCGCGCCCTGATGCGGCTCAACGAAGCCGAGAACCAGGCCATGGCGATGTCGACCAACCTGCTGCGCGTCCATGATGAGCTGAGCAAGGTCGCCGGTATCTACGCGGCTAACGACGATGGCGTTCCGACGGAGATTCCCGAGGCCAGCATTGCGCGGAAAAAGACCGATGCCGAAGAGAGCATTGTCGTCTAGATCGACAGCATGCTTGCGGCAATTCTGGAATACCGTGCCGAGGTGCAAATGGTTGCAGCCTGGGTCCTTTGTCTCTGCGCCCTGAAATGGGGCGGAGGTCCGGAGCGCTGGGTTGCAATCGTTTGGCTCTCGGTGTTCGAGATCGTCCACCGCGGCTATCACCTGCTGTGGGAGCCGGTCTTTCGCGTCGATCAGTTCGATACCTTTCATGCGGCGATGGACCTCGCCGCAGGCCTCGGTTTTCTTGTTATCGCCCTACAGGCAAATCGGCTTTTCACGCTCTGGATTGCGTCATTCCAACTCATTTCGTTCAGCGCGCATCTTGCCCGGGGGATGGTCGATGAAATCACTCCAATCGCTTACGCCTTTCTCGTGATCGCACCGTCCTATTTCCAGCTGGCCATCCTTGGCGGCGGCCTCATCGCCCATGTGCGGCGGAAGAAGGAGTTCGGCGAATATCGTGACTGGCGAGGATCGGATTATGGCGCTGCCTCGCCGTTCGCCCAGCGAACCCGATAGTCGGCCAAGGGCAGGAAGGACCGCATGAACGCTCCCTTTCAAGCTCAAGCGCGCAGCTTTGCACGCGAATCCACGGTTGCGCGATATCTGTGCGATCTGTTCAGGGATCACGGCCTGGGTCGGGAGCATTTCTACGCGATCTTTCTGGATGGAGAGCGCAGGTATCTGGGAGATCGTTTCGTGCGGGGGGAAGGGGTCGCAGCGCTGCAATTGCGCGCACGGGAAATACTGGCCCAAGGCCTGCTACTCGAAGCTCGCGGCCTGATCATAGCGCATAACCATCCCTCGGGAATATGCAGGCCCAGTCACGAAGATCTGCGCGCAACGAAAAAACTTTCCGAAATTGCTTGCGCACTTGATATAGAACTTATGGATCATTTAATTATTACAAGGGATTGCGTGTATTCCATTCGCGCAGGGGGGGAATTGTGAAGGCGTTACCGTTGAATATTGCGAAGCCCGAAAGCGAGGAAATGATCCCGCGCTTTCGCGAGGCTGGCGACTTGACCCTCGACCTGTTTCATCGCGATGGGCGAGTGGAGGACCGCTGGCTCGGCTTGCATCCACGCGAGTTCGAACTGCTCTGGAGGCTGGTGCAGGACGTTGGTACGCCCGTGACCCGCAAGCAGTTGCTGGTCGATGTCTGGCGGATCAACCATGAGCCGGAAACCAACAGCGTCGCCGTCCATGTCGCCCGCGTTCGCGGCAAGCTCGCGCGGCTGGGTCTGGAAAACATCGTCCTGACCCATCCAGAGGGCGGCTATTACATCGATGCGCCCGCGGGACCGAGCAGCTTCCGCTTCAGCAATGCCGATTGAACTGCGTGGGCATTGTCCGCGATTTCGGGAGGCGTCATTTCGATAGGCATCACCTGTCTGGACAGCAGGGCGAGCATCCTTCACTTTATTCGCGAGAGTGAAGAAGGATCGATTCATAATGACCATGACACCCAACGATCGTGTTGCGATCGACCTTGGCGAAGACGGCGTAGCGCAGGTTCGTTTCACGCGCGCCGACAAGATGAACGCCCTCGATCATGAGATGTTCGAACGGATCATCGAAGCAGGTCACGTCTTGCACAAGATGAAGGGCGTTCGCGTCGTCGTCCTTTCGGGCGAGGGCAGGGCATTCTGCGCCGGCCTCGATCTCTCCAACTTCGCGCGCAAGCCATCCCCCGATGAGCCGGACCTGACCGAGCGCACGCATGGCAACGCCAACCGCGCGCAGCAGGCCGCGATGGTATGGCGCAAGCTTCCGGTCCCCGTCATCGCGGCGGTGCATGGCGTATGCTTCGGCGGCGGCCTGCAGATCGCAAGCGGCGCGGACATTCGCGTGGTCCATCCCGAAACGCGCATGGCAATCATGGAACTGAAATGGGGCCTCGTCCCCGATATGGGCGGCTATGCCCTGTGGCGCGGCCTTGTGCGTGACGATGTCCTGCGCGAGCTGGTCTATACCAATCGCGAGTTCACCGGAGCGGAGGCCAAGGAGATCGGCCTCGCCACCTTTGTCGAAGACGATCCGCTGGCGCGGGCTACTGCAATCGCTTCGGAAATCGCAAACCGCAATCCGCATGCGATTCGCGCGGCCAAGCGCCTTCATGCAGGCATGACTGACCGCGATACCGATGCGATCCTGCTCGAAGAAAGCATCGAGCAGCACGCCATCATGCGCAGCAAGAACCAGGTCGAAGCCGTGATGGCCGGCATGGAAAAACGCGCGCCTGCCTTCGACGACGTGTAATTCAGGCGCTTAACTCAGCCAAAGATCGCTGCGGCCTGCATGCCGACCATGACCAGGTCGCCGTCGGCGTTCCACAGACGCAGGCGCTCTGACGAATATCCGTGATCGGCATGGTCGCTCGCCGTTTCGGCGAGCCACCAGCCATCGCGCGTCTGGACTTGCGGATCGAGGATATTGATCGTCCAGTTGATCGAGCTCAGCGGACCCTGGCGTTGCATCGCGCGCATCGATCCCGGCGGCAAGGTGTCGCCGACGAGAATGAGGTGGGAGACCGCGTCGAGCCCCGGATCGGTCTTCAGCCGGAACCAGCGACGCACCAGCGGAAAGCCTGGACCGCTGGTGTCCTGTGCCCGCCTGATTTCATAGTTCGAAATGAAATGCCTGCCCTTGGGTTCGGGCACTGGCTCTGCCTCTTCCGGCGAGCCGGGCCACGGGTCGACCTTCGGAGCGGGAAACACTGCGTTCGGTTCGCGCTCGGTTCCGAATACGAGAAGAACGCTGAGTGCAGGCTTGCCCTCTACCAGCAATTCGCTGCGGACCTGGGTCACGTTGCGGCCGCTCCTGACCATTTCCACGCGCGGTTCGAAACTTTCGCCAACCGGAGCGATGAAGGCGACCTGGGCGCTTCGCAGCGGGGGAAGATCGGGAAATGCGCGAATGGCTTCGGTGTAAGCAATCAAGGCAGAGGCACCGCCATAGAGCGTGCGGCCTTGCATCCAGTCATCGGCCGCGGTGAGGGTGACGGGGCCGGAGTTTCCGGTCAGGGGCTCGAGAAGGTCTGAAACACTCATGGCGCAGGTTCCTGCCGACTTCGCCGCCGCTCGTCCAGATTGACGTTACGGAAACTCATCAATCCGATTGCCAAGGCTCTGGCGGTCCGCTAGGGGGCCGCTTCTCGGCAACTTCGGGAGCCGATGGCCCGATGGCGGAGTGGTGACGCAGAGGACTGCAAATCCTTGTACGCCGGTTCGATTCCGGCTCGGGCCTCCACATTCTTTCCTGCCTTTGCGGCTGGCGTTTCGGCGCTGGCGCATGGGCGGGCAAGTGGGCCGCTTTAGCTCAGTTGGTAGAGCACATCATTCGTAATGATGGGGTCACGTGTTCGAGTCACGTAAGCGGCACCACACAGTCCTTCGGTTTCCCACTGGCACCAGTTTCCGCGAGAACCTCGCAAGGTACTGCCGACATTCCGGTAGGTTAGCGGGGCGTGTGTTTGGTGGGCCGCGCTCTGAGACCAACCTGGCGCGTGGTATTGGCCTCGAACAGACCGAGTGTCTCAAGCCGCCAGAATCGTGGCACCAGTTGCAGTTGTTGTTTGGGTAGGGTTGTTCTCAGGAGAACCCGAGAAAGGCGCGCTGTCCTGCCCAGTCGAGCGGCAATGCCGATGCGCGCAGCAAACGACGCCCTGTCAGCCCGGCCGGTTGGCGTCCCTCGACGATCGCCGTTGTGATGTCGGGCGCGAGCCATCCGATCCTGAGAAGCTGCCAGAGGTGGCGCTTGCTGTAGTGGGCTACGGTGGGCTCATTACTTGCTTCCACGATCATGCGTTGCGCAGCACAGGACTGGGCAAGGAGCTTGAGAAGAACCGGGTCGGGACAATTGCTGGCCCCGTGTGTATCGGGTGGCAGTTGCAGCTTCTTCTCGGCGCCATGCGAGACCAGTCTGACCGGCAGAGCTGTCTGGAGCTTGCCCTCTCGATTGTGAAGAACCAGCTTCTCGCTGGTGAGAGAAAATTGCAGATCATGTTCGAGGAGGACGGCCCGCCGTTCAACCGTCGACATGATCTTTAAGTCTGTCGCCAGTTCTCGCCTTGCAGCAATCTGGCGGGCATCACCTTCGCTGCTGGATCGCAGCCACTGCGCTGCAAGGCGCACGGCTGCCTTCTCGAGCTCCCCTGCTGGCACGCTCCATGGTGTACCCCTCGTCTCGCCGGGAAGAAAGCGGGTCACAAAATAGCGGTAGCGCCGGTGCTGTTTCGTCGTATGGCTTGGCGACATCGGACGGCCATCGGGACCGCTCATGATACCGGTCAGCAGGCTTGGAGTCCTGGCGCACTTGCCAAAGCGCCGATCGCGTGAGTTCTGCTTTAGGATGGACTGTACCTGCTCGAACTGCTCGATCGGGATAATCGCTTCGTGCTGTCCATCGTAGACCGCGCCATTGTGTCTGACCTGGCCGCTATAGATCGGGTTCTTGAGAATGAGTGCGAGCATGCCCCTTGTGAACGGGCATCCACCGACTGTCCTCCCGCTCTTGTAGTGGCGCAGCTTGGTTCTTGCGCCCTTCGCGTCCAGCGCATCGACAACCTGCTGGACCGAACGAAGCGCACAATAGTAATCAAAGATGAAACGGATCGTCTCTGCTTCTGCCGGTTCGATGTGCAGCATGCGGTCTTCGAGCCGGTATCCGAGCGGAACGGGACCACCCATCCACATGCCTTTCTTCTTGGAGGCTGCGACCTTGTCGCGGATGCGCTCGCTGGTGACCTCGCGCTCGAATTGCGCGAAACTGAGCAGGACGTTGAGCGTCAGTCGCCCCATCGAGTTGGTGGTATTGAAGGCTTGGGTTACGCTGACGAAGGAAGCCTCGTGCTGGTCGAGGATCTCGACGATCTTGGCAAAGTCAGCAAGGCTGCGGGTCAGCCGATCGACCTTGTAGACCACGATGATATCGACCTTGCGTGCCTTGACGTCGGCCAGTAATTGTTTGAGCGCCGGACGCCCCATGGTTCCTCCTGACCACCCGCCGTCATCATAATGCTCGGCGATCTGTTCCCAGCCCTCGGCTGCCTGGCTCCGGATATAGGCAGCACAGGCTTCCTTCTGTGCATCCAGGCTGTTGAAGTCCTGCTCAAGCCCGTCCTCGGTCGACTTGCGCGTATAGATCGCACAACGCTTCTTCTCAGCCATCTGCAGCTAGTCCCTTTAAGGACCGCGAGCGCAGGCCAAAGAAGCGCGGGCCTGACCAGTGCACACCGGTTATTGCCCTCGCAATCTGTGACAGGCTCTCGTAGCGTCGGCCATCATGCTCGAAGCCTTCCTCGAGCACGAGCACATGGTAGGTCTTGCCATGCCACTCGCGCACCAACCGTATGCCCGGCTTGATAGATATGGTTCGATCCGATGTGGCAGATCCGGTTCGCTCGAGCAGTGAACAGGCCCTGTCGATCGCCTTGCTTGTTGAGGTCGGAAGCCCGCCATGCACGCGCGCCTGGATATGCCAAGACAGCCCCCGACGCAGAAGTGCTGGTCCGATCTCAGGTGCGGGCCTCCTGAATTGTTCCCGCCATGCCGCCCGTAGCTGCGCAGGCGACATGACTTCAAGCTCATCGATGCTCAGGCGCGGCACGATTCTGCCTCGCCTGACACCTTGTATGCGGTCTCGCCATTGGCTCGCTCTTCCTTTGCCAAGGCAATGCCTTGCTTGCGCACTCCACTCAGGAAGGCGCGGCAGCTATGCGGCTTCCACGAAGTCGCGTTCTCAATCTCGGCCAGGGTTGCGCCTTTAGAACGGCGTAGCAAGCGATTGACGTTGGCTGACTTGGTCTTGCGGGCAGTCGTCTTTTGCTTGGTCATCATGGGTCTCCTGTGCTGGCCGGACCATCCGGCCTTGCACTGACCCAAGCCGCTAAGCCATTTGGCTCACGCGGCGCCTTCGTGACGCACAGCAATGCTCAGCTTGCGGCGACAGTCCAGTCGGATTGTCGGATTTGCGCCCCAATCAAAGACATTGCGATCCAAGATATTAAATCCCGAAAGCGGACGTTCTCCTAGGCCATTTCGGCCCAGGAGAATGAAAATGACTTACTCACAATTCGACCCAGCCGCGCACAATCGCGTGCCTTGGAATTTCGGTGCGAAAGTCGGGCCCAAGCGGCCATTCAATCAGAAGCAAATTTGGGCGATCCGGTTCTTCCTTGATCGCGAGAAGCGCATTCGAGATCGAGCGCTGTTCGATCTGGCGATCGACAGCAAGTTGAGAGGCTGTGACCTTGTCGAGCTCAAGATCGGAGATTTGGTCAGTGGAGCGGAGATCAGGACACGAGCCACGATCACCCAACGGAAAACCGGCCGTCCAGTCCAGTTCGAGATTGCCGCAGATGCCAGGGCAAGCCTGCTGGCTTGGCTCGAACGTCGGGGCGGCTGCGTTGAAGACTATGTCTTTCCAAGCCGCATTGATCACACAAGGCACCTGAGTACTCGCCAATATGCTCGACTGGTTGACGAGTGGGTCGAAGGCATCGGCCTTCGAACTGAGGAGTTTGGGACCCATTCACTTCGTCGCACCAAGGCCTCGATCATCTACAAAGCCACAGGCAACATTAGGGCCATCCAGATCTTGCTGGGGCATTCCAAGATCGAGAACACCGTTCGCTATCTTGGAGTCGATATTGAAGACGCCCTGACATTAGCGGAGAAGACCGAGATTTGATTGCTGTTGGGCGCCGGCTCGATGTGGGCTGGCGTCCGACTTTGATAACAGCGAACACGGACAGACTGCGCTATTTTCCGCTGCCAAAGCCAACTCATCGCGAGGCAACTATCCGGGTGTCCTCACGGCCGAGTAAGCGAATGGAGAAGAAGCCAGCGGAAGGGCCCATTGCGCCCTGATTTCGAGACGTAAGGCCGGTCATTCAAAAATCGAAGAAGCCGGTCGCGGAATTGGTGTCGGCTTGGAGTATGTCTCCTTCCAGGAAAGCGGGGATCTGGCTGATGACCTTGGTCGGGACCTCGATCAGCCATAAAAAAGGCCTCCACCTCAGAAAGGAGACGGAGGCCTATAGTCGAGGTTAGCATTGCGAACGCCGCAATGCCGCCCTTCGGGTCGCCTTCGTGCAGGGCTACTGCTAACTGGATAAACTCTAGGGCATCTCAGGTTCGCCTGAAGGATGTGAATACCCGCAAAGCGCAAGTTCGACCCGGGCGCGCCCTTCATCGCTGGCGATGGCCAGATCGATGGGCCGTCCGCCCAAGGCTTCATCATGCGTATTCATGAATTCTATCGCCGCTTCGCGCCCTAGAACCATGATGGCCATGCGCGTTGTTTCGCCCTGACGACGCGAGGCGGTTGCTGTGAGGCGAAAAGGTGGATTGCGCCGGTTCATCGCGAAGACGCAACAGATAAGGAAATGGAAGATACCGGTAGGTAGGACAAGTCTGACTCCTCGTTCAAAGCGGGAGCACAAGTTTGTCTCTCAGTCGCAGACGCTCAATTGCAATCCCTGCGATGCGGCACGTAGTATCACGATAATTGGCTTTCGCATCACGAATTCCGCTCGACGGCCAAATATGGACGGCACCGACACCGACCGCATGACGGGAACGGACGTAGGCCCGAACGCGTTAAACCTTTGTCGTTCCACAATGCGGAG
The DNA here is from genome assembly GCF_900177715.1 of Altererythrobacter xiamenensis. Lineage (GTDB taxonomy): Bacteria > Pseudomonadota > Alphaproteobacteria > Sphingomonadales > Sphingomonadaceae > Erythrobacter > Erythrobacter xiamenensis. The sequence goes on from NZ_FXWG01000002.1 coordinate 747,634, forward strand.
GGACTATCCTGAAAGGATAAGACCTCCGTGGAGACTTCCAATACAGTCATTCTCGTCGTCGAAGACGAGGCTTTGATCCGCATGGATGTGGTCGATCAACTCAATCAACAGGGCTATGCGATTCTTGAAGCTGCGACCGGCCGCGAGGCACTCGAAGCAATTGCGAACGCAGAGATTGTGAACTTGCTCTTCACGGACATCGATATGCCAGGGGATCTCAATGGCATCCGGCTTGCGCATGAGGTTTCCCGGTCTTGGCCTGAAATGGGGATTATCGTCACGTCCGGAATGACCCCGCCCGGCATGGGTATTCTGCCCAAGGGCTCGCGTTTTTTCTCCAAGCCTTATAGTCCGGAATTGGTCCACGCTGCGATCAGAGAGATGTTGCCCCACCCATCGTAAAACCTGAACCACATTGTGTGGACAATCGCTGTGGACTCTACGTTCTTCGGTTTCACCGATACGTTGAAAGGGGCCGATTTCTAGCTTGGTGGACATTTCGACCTTTTGCAGTAGCTAAGTCCGGCTACTCTGACTTGTTTCGCTGCTCCCGTGCCTCTTCTTTTTCTTGTCGAGATCTTTCCTGGGCTTGCTTTACCTTGCGTGCCTGTTCGGCGAGACCGCGCCAAGTCTTCTCCGCCCGGAGTTCGCGTTCTCTTACATTATCGAGATTTGCACCTTCCGCCGCAGCTTTCGCCGCATCGGCGCGTTCGCAATAGAACTCATATGAATCGGCCATTGAAAAGCTCCAATTCTGGCTGGAGGCGATCGAGCGCGACTATGAAGCAGCCGCGCCCGGATGGCATAATCACTCCGCGGCTGACAGGTTCACTGCGCTAGCCTTCCCGTTGCTGCCGTCCTCGATTTCATAATTGAGGCGCTGGTCCTTCTCGAGCGTCGTCATGCCTGCGGCCTGGACGGCCGAAATGTGGACAAAGCTGTCTGAAGAGCCGTCATCGGGCTGGATGAAACCATAGCCTCTGTCTTCGTTGAAGAATTTTACAGTACCGATAGTCATATTCGCTTCCTTTCAAGAAACGGTCATGTCCGGCCCGCGAGATTGCATGCCGGGATCTTGCGTCAGGTCGTCAATTGAAAGGAGCTCGTCGTATTAAAGGTATGAGAGCCGGAAAATTCCGATAGTCATACCATGCGTCGATATCCGTCGAAATTCAACGTGAGCGGATTTGGTTGGCACATCTCCGCCCCTACTAAGGGGTTTCGAAGCCCGCCTTCACTTGAGTTGAGTTGGCAAACTGGGCCTTGCTCCAGGCACAGGCTGCGGCAGCGCCCAGCCCATGCTGGAAGTCGCTGATACGTCCAGCGATGCGTGAAGCCTTCGCCAGTTTGGCAAGGCGATCATCATCGTTTGCTGCGCAGTCAGCACCCATGAGCGCTTGTTGGTGTTTCGCATATTGGCGGTTGAGGTCCATGTTCATTCTCCGGTTATGGCGGGAATGCTGATGCATGGCCGCAGGTTTGGTGAGCCGCTTAGTCAATCATCGTTGCTACGAGACGCCTCAGCTCGGTAGTCGGCATTGTCATGGGAACTGCGCGTTCACTCTCCAGGGCGTTTCCCTGGATCGCGCCGTAGCGCAGCGAAAGTTTGGGGCGCGAAATATTGCGCACATTCATTGTATTCATTGTAGTCTTGTTCGACAGGTTCTTCCCCGTCGCCTTCTTGAATCTCAGCGCCTAAATCCGCGCTTGCGTGCGCCAGCGGGGCTTTGCCCGGGCGTCCGTTCGCGGAAAACGATCCGGCCTTTGCTCAGATCGTATGGCGTCATTTCGACATGTACGCGGTCTCCAACGACCGATCGGATACGGTAGCGACGCATCTTGCCAGCAGTGTAGCAGATGATGCGATGCTCATTGTCGAGGGTTACGCCAAAGCGTCCATCGGGCAGGATCTCGTTGATCTCGCCCTCCATCGTAATGAGCTCTTCTTTCGCCAATCCGTTGTCCTTGCGTACTAGAAATTGTCCGCACGGACGATTTCCGCTGCGGAGCCAGGTAGGATGTAAGGGATGTGGTACCGTCACGGCGCTTGAGCGCTCGCTGCGGCAATCATAATCCGTCGCAAACGACGTAAGGCAATATCTTTATAACGACTTGCAAATAAATTACAATATGTATGGCCCAGAATTATGAAAATTCCTTTTCTAAAAAAATATCCTGTGGCGACTTCTCTGCAGTCATTTATTGTTGCACTGGCGTTTGTGCTCCGCCAGCGCGCCGTCCAGGGTGGTGTAAGTGTATGGGCCAACCCTGTATTTCGTTACGGTCACCGCAGTGATACCTTCAGGCAATGCCGGTGATGAAACGGCTTTTACGGAGCCACCTTCATTTTCCCAGTCGTTTGCCGCCTCGGCCTTTCGGGCTGGCGCTTTCGGAACCTCTCTCATGCTATTGGAACCTTTCCGAAGAAAGCCGATCCCGTGACATGCCAATCCCTACTGGAGCTGCCCTTCTTCGAGCGGCATTGATGCGTTTTTCGTAGTAGCCGACCAGATCGAAATACGTTTTTCGATCGTCTGACGAGCCTGATCCAGCCACATTGGCCTTCGCGAGCTCGTAATTAAAGATCAGTTGGTCGAGTGTCATGGCGAATGCCTCCTCCGTACCTTGCAAAAGAGGCCGGGGTTTTCCACCCCGGCCACATTGGCTTGCTAACCCTGCTGCTGGCTCGCCTGGTTTTCCTGCGCGTTGCTAACGTCGCCTTGCTGGTGCTGGAGGTTCACGGCGCTCTTTTTGCCGCCGTCGACCTCGCTGGTGTCATAGCTGTAGCGCTGATCGACCTTCGGCATCTGGCCCTCTTGCTGCAGGTCCTTCTTCTTGAACCGGAGAGCGTCGCCGCCATTTTCAGGCGTGATAGAGCCAGTGCCAGAGCTGCTGTCGTAGCTCTTGATCTTGCCATAATGTGTCATGTCGTGTCCTTCAGTATAAAGGCAGCGCGCCAGTATTGGCCTGGCTGCGACTAAGAGACGAAACTGAAGGAGGTGGCTTCTCGAAACTGGAGGCCTAAGACCGTCGATTGCGACTGGTAGCTGTTACTAAAATGGGGATGATAATGCCCGAAACAAGGGGTTGCGATCACTCGTAGAATCCGACCGCCGTCGAATTCACTGGTGAGTTTGTCAGACTCGCGAACTTTCCTCTCGCTCTACGATTCCCCAGGTGACCTTGGACCATGCACGTTCGTGGAAGAAATAGAGAACCAGCTTGGTGATTATCTCGATGCCGCCGATGGACACCGCTGTCTCCACGCTGCCGGTAAAAAACCATGCCAACGCGAACGTGTCGAGCGATGCGATTGTTCGCCAGGTTGCGGTTTTCACTCCGCTGCGCTGATTGGTTTCACGCTTGCGTTCGCCGCGTGTGACCAATCCCCACCGAATGCGCCCCCATAACCTTTCGTGAACGAAGTACAGGACCATCTTGGTCGCGACCTCGGTGATTGCGATATAGCTTGCCGTCTTGAGCGCCTCCCCAGCCGGCAGCTCGAACCCGAAAAGCGGGCCCAGAACGGTAATAAGTAAATAAGATAGAACGAGAGTGTCGAGAGTTCCGATCACACGCCAGGACACAGCCTTCGCAGCAGACCTCCAAGCCGACACCTTATGGGTGTTGGGCGGAATCGCCTTTATGTTCTCCGGTCCGAAAACCGGCGGCTCCGGCAGGTCAGGAACAGGCTCGCGCAGGCTTCGGCCCAGCCCGGACGACGTTTTCCGCGTCACTGTGAGAACCAGGCAAAGAGCGTGGCGAGGCATCCGATCTGGAAGAGCACGGCAAAACAAGCGGGCCCATCGGAATGTCTGATGTTCATATGGTCGAGCATCCCAGCGCATTCCTGCAACAATAGCCGCACTGTTCGGCGGATGGCGTTGGGCAAGCTGGACGGAAGGGGCCCCTCTCGCTGGAAAGGAGAGTTCCAATCACGCTTTTTGAAGCCGTACTGCCTGAGGTTCTCCCTGTCGGTCTTTTTCGATCTCGTAGCGAACGCGGATTTCCTCCTTGGGATCCTCTCCTTCGACAATCATCTCGCTCGCCCGAAACGGCAAAGGATCTTCACCGTCCTCAGGTCGGATAAAGCCGGTACCGGTATTAGCGTTGTAGTGTTTGATGTGGCCGAAATTCGCCATTGCCAATCCTATGCGTTGTGTACAGCGCATCGGGATGACCGCTGGCTTGGCTGCAAGGCGGAAGGGAGGGGATCGGCAACTTTATCGAAGATGCTTCGAACCGTCGGTTTCGACTGGTAGCAGATAAGAGATGGGGTTTGCGCTGCACCATTACAATAATTGGAGTAGCCACGCCCTCAAGACCTGCATCGCTTGTTGATTTGTTCACCGCCTATCGCGCGGATAGAGAGGCGCATGAAAGTATCCATCTCGCTGGATGCTGGTGATAATCTCAGCCGGCTCGACGCCAAACCTGGGCCGCCCACCTACGAAGACCTCGGTAAGTCCATCGGCTTTCCATCCTGATGTCGATGGGGGCAGCTTGCCGCCGGTAATGTCATCAGTGATGACCGCGGCCGAGCCGTCTGCTTCATGGAATCTGTAGTAGGGCAATGTGGCGCCTCGCTTCCAAACCATATGGGAAGGGCCCGTGGGCATTGCTATGATCATTTGCCATGCGGCCGCCCCTTTCGGATCTTCGGTAAGCCGTCACTAATAGGTTTTCATCTGAAAATTACGGCGGGCTCCTGCTCCGGGAGAACGGTGCATGATCCCAAGACTTGCTAGTCCAGGGTCTCTCGTAATTCTGCCCTTTCAATCCCATATACAGGGCATCGCATTTAACTACCTGTAGGCTGTTGCGACTGAGAGACCTCGTGCTCCCGCTTACGAGACGAGGTTAAGACCTATGCCGCAGGACACATTCCTTCCGCGCTGCCACCCCCACATGCTTGGCGAAGACGGGCGCGTCGATCTGGCCAGATGCGAGGATTTGGCCGCGGATATGGCGGACCTCAGGGAGATGGGCATTATCCTCACCCTAGTTGGCAGCTATGCAGTCGGCGCCAATCGCTATTCCAATCTCAGGGATGCGTTGGCCGCGGTTCACACCAATCGCGCGGATCGCAGAAATTCTCACAAAGCATCCAGAGGCCCCCTTATGAATGGTCATTGAGCTCGGCTTATCTCATCCAGTTTTCCAACTGCTAACCCGGATCGCAGTCTGAAAGCGGCTTTCTATCTCGCGTTCGCCAAAAGAAGACCGTCCGCTTTCGGCCCACTTCCTGCCGCCACTTAACATAAAATCAGGTCACAACCCGGTTTCGTCCTTACCAGTCTGTAGCCTGAGGGGGAGGCAGGACGGGGCGCACTTGAGTAAGTGTGGGTATGGGGCGATCTCTAGTCTCTTGTAATTTCTGCACCTGCTGAACGTACAGCTTCGAGTGTCGGGTAACCGTTCACCGCCATCAGCAGGTCGGCCTCTGCAAGTATGGAGCGAAGAACATGCGCCGCGCCGCCAGCACCTCCAATTGCAAGGCCGTAAAGGTAAGGACGGCCGATCCCCACCGCCGTCGCTCCCAGAGCGATGGCCTTGATGACATCGCTGCCAGAACGCACTCCGCTGTCGAATAGCACTGGGGTGCCGCCGGCTCCCTTAACCACTCCCGGAAGCATGTCGATCGCTGCGATTCCACCGTTGGCCTGTCGCCCGCCGTGGTTCGAGCAATAGATTGCATCAACTCCGAGATCGGCCGCCCGGCGCGCATCATCCGCATGGCAGATGCCCTTGAGAACGATCGGCAGGTTGGTCATTTCCCGGAACCAGGCGATGTGATCCCAGGTCAAAACCTTTCCGAAAGTGGCTGCCCAAGTGCCGACTGCGGCTGCAAGATCCTCTTCGGGAGGCTTGTCCAGCAGGCTGCGGAAGACCGGATCACTGAAATAGTTTTCCAGCACCTTGCCGCGCAGCTGGGGAAAGTTGGCGGTATTGAGATCGCGCGGACGCCATCCGGTGAGCCAGGTGTCGAGTGTGATCACAAGCGCCCTGTAGCCTGCGGTCTCGGCCCGTTGTATCAAACTTTCGGCCAGCCCCTCATGCTTGGGCGTGTACAGCTGGAAAAAGCCCGGCGTGTTTCCTGCGGCCGTGGCGACTTCCTCAATGGGCGTGTTAGACAGAGTTGAGGCGCAGAAGGGCACTCCTGTTTCGGCCGAAGCCCGCGCGGCGGCGACATCGCCCTTCCGGTCCTGGGTGACCTCACCGTTAAGGCCGATCGGTGCCATGAAGATAGGCGAATGGTATCTGGTGCCGAACAATTCGATCGAGAGATCACGCTCGCTGCAATCGACCAGCATCCGCGGCACCATCCCCCAATGGTGGAAGGCGCTGGCATTGCTGTACTGCGTATGTTCATCACCACATCCGCCCTGAACATAGTTCAGAAGCATCGGCGAGAGGGCCTTTTCCGCCCGCGCCTGTAGCGAGGCGAAATCGACCGGATAGTCAGGCAGGACGCCCGAAAGACCGGCGTTGTAGATCGCGTTCTGCATGTCGCCGAAGTGCGCCATTTCATCTTTCTCCTTGCTCTTGTTCTCCGCCTCGTCTTCGAGCATGCAAGGCTTCTGCAACAGTCCTGAGGTCTATGTCAGATGCGTGGCTCTACCAAGCCCTGAAAAAAACTACTGGCCAGTAGATGTGTTTTTTGGCATCCTCGGATTCGAAGGTGGAGAAAGCGTCCACCAACCGGAGATGGAATTGCCAAGACGTGCCCCCAATCCTGCGGTTTCGCAATGTCAGCTGTAACCAAGCCGCTTGACAAGCCTGCGGCAGGTCGAGGAGCATCGCTCAAGAGCGAGTTTGTTGCCTTCAAGACTAATCGCATTGTCGAGGTGGCCAGCCACCTGTTCTACCAGCGTGGGTACAGCAGTTGTACGCTTGATAACGTCGCCGACAACCTGGGCGTAACCAAACCCTTCCTGTATTCCTACTTCAAGAACAAGGAAGCCATTCTCGCCGCCATTTGCGAAGTCGGCATCAGTGAAGCCCTTGCGGTTCTTGAGACCACCTTGGCCGGTGAGCACAGAAATCACAAAGCGCTTCTTGCTGAAGTGGTGCGACAGGTCGGAAGGATCGTCATCGATCGCCAGGAGTATGTGGTCGTCTATCAGCGCGAAATGAAGCACCTGAGCGCTTCGGACTACGACCGCATCCTGCGTCTGAGGCACTCATTCGATCACCAGATCGCCGAGTTGATCCGTGAAGGCATCGAAGCTGGCGAATTTCGCGAGGACACGGACTCCTTTGTCGCAGTCTGGATCGGCGGCCTGATCAGCTGGATACCGACCTGGTATTCGCCAGGTGGCCAGCGGTCGGCAGATGAAGTGGTAGACCAGCTCGTCTCTGCCGCCCTGCGGCTTGCAGGCGCTGAATAGCGCAGAATTGATTTGTCTGAGGAGCAGTTTGAGGTTGCACTTTTTTGTTTAACGATACTGGCCAGTAGAAAAACAGAGGCCGGGTATGAAGGGGAGAGATTATGAAACTTAAGAGCACTAGGCGCGTGCTGCTTTCAGCTACCGCGATCGCATCCATTCAGTGCGCCAGTCAGGCCAGTGCGCAAGTGGCCGAAGAGCCCACGGCGCCGGCTGCCGCTGAGGAAGAGCGAAATCCAGTCATCATAGTCACGGCGACAAAGTCCAATCAGTCTCTTGAGGATACCGCAGCAGCGATCTCAGTGCTCAATGCGGACGCTATTGGGCCGGGGGGGATCGAGAACGCGGGCGATCTGTCGGCGGCCGTTCCCAATGTTTCGGTTGGTGATCAGTTCGGGGTGAACCGCACTTTCATCCGTGGGATTGGTCTGACGAGCATTGATTTGGGCGCCGACGGCGCAGTCGCATTTCTGCAAAATGGCGCGATCAACAGCCGCCCTGCAGCACAGCTAAGCGGTTTCTACGATATTGAGCAGATCGAAGTTCTGCGCGGGCCCCAAGGAACGACCTATGGGCGAGGGGCTACAGCAGGCGTCATCAACATCGTCACCGCACGGCCCACTCCTTATTTCGAGGGATATGCCAGGGCTACCTATGGCAATTACGACGCTCTGACCCTTGAAGGGGCGGTTGGCGGGCCGATCGCCGGCGAAACGCTCGCCTTTCGCGTGGCCGGCAAGTACGAACAGCGCGACGGCTACGGCGAAAACCTCTTCACTGGAAATCCCGTTGACGACCGCGACGCCTACGCTTTCCGCGGGTCACTGCAGGCGAACCTAACGCCTGATCTCGAGCTCCTTGTGGTGGCGGATCACTTCAGGGAAGACGACTTCAACTACGCCTTTCACTATTTCGGCCCCACAGTCGTGCCGGAAGCTTTCCTTCCTGGGCCACTCCTCGGCGGCGATACCATTTTCGATTACTACGCCGACCGCGGCGAGCCGGTAGATACGCGCAACATTTATTCCGACGAGGATGCGATCAATGATCGCAAGGGTTCGAGCATCCAGGCAATTGCGACGCTGGACAAGGGCAATTTCACGCTGACCTCTACCACGGCCTACCGCAAGTTCGAGCGCTTCAATCGAGACGACCTCGATGTCACCGATATCAATGCGTTCGGTCAGAACAACTACACCGAAGACAGCGAATCCTTCAGCCAGGAGGTCACCTTTACGGCCGACCTTGGCGGTTTCGATCTGCTTGGCGGAGCAATGTATTTCGAGGAGGATCTCTTCGGTGAAGTCCGCGTGCCGACGGTCAATCTAGCCCAGTATTTCAACGTCCTTCTTGGTACCAATCTCCCGCCAGACCTGTTCGACCAAGGCAACTACCTGCAACGCGGAACGGTTAAAACAGAAGCTGTCGGAGCATATCTGGAAGGATCGCTTGAACTTGTTCCTGACCTGACCTTCACAGCCGGGGCCCGATACAACTGGGAAAAGCGCTCGGGGACCGGCCGTTTTACCTTCGAAGCGCAAGGCCTGGACATCCCGACCGACAAGACTGGAGACTGGGATTCGATCACGCCGAAGTTTGTTCTCGAATACCAGACTCCGGGCGGAACGCTGCTGTACGGAAAGGTAACAAAAGGCTTTAAATCAGGTGTGGTGAATATCGGTAGCGTCAACGACGTTATCGAGCCCGAGAACGTGTGGAGTTACGAGGTTGGCCTGCGTGGCGAAACGGGGGACGGTACCTTCGGATACAGCGCTGCAGCTTTCTACTATGACTACACCAACCTGCAGGTTGGCTTTGTCAACGAGAACAGTATCGTCGAAACCATAAACGCTGCGTCGGCTCGCAATTACGGACTCGAGTTGGAAGCGACGCTCCGACCAGCGCGCAATACCACGTTCCGTATTTTCGGGACCTACCTCAATGCCAAGTACACCGACTTCTGCAACGGCTACTATGCAGCTGGCGATCCCACACGCAGGCAGTTTCCAGCCTGCCCCGATAACCCTGCGCTATCTGACCTCTCTGGCAATCGGTTGGCCAATGCGCCGGAGTTCACCGTGGCGATCTTCGCTGATCAGACCATCGATCTAGGCGATACCGGATCGATCGATCTTTCCGCGGACATGAGCTTTCAGGACGAGGTCTTCTTTACCGAGTTCAACAATCGGGATGCTCGTCAGGAAGCCTTTGCCCTGGTTAATGCAAGCATCACCTACCATTCGCCCAATGAACGGTACTCGGTGGCCCTTTGGGGCAAAAACTTGTTCGACAAATATGCGCTTGCGAACACGATCATCACCGCGCCACTCTATGGGTTCGTTTCGGTTGGGTCGCTGAGGCCGCCCCGGACCTACGGTGTCACGCTTGGAGTGGACTTCTAAGACGGGAAGGACGCGCCATGACGAAAGAAGCGTTTCGCATCGGATCGTTCAATGTCTACCGGATAGAAGAGTGGCAGGGCGGTTTCAGCCCGCCCGAAGATCTCTTCGCGGAATTCGAGCCTGACGCCTTTTCACAAAGAGCGTCAGGCTTTGTGCCAGACTTCATGCGTGACGGGATGCTCTACGCCTACCTTCAGAGTTGGCTGATCGACACCGGGCAAGAGCGTATCCTGGTCGATACCGGTGCAGGTAATGCAAAGGAGCGTCCGGGCATCCCGGTCTTTGGCAATCTCGACGGCGATTTTCTTGAGAAGCTGGGCGAGGCAGGCTTTGCCCCGGACGATATCGACAAGGTCTTCTGCACTCACCTGCACATAGACCACGTTGGCTGGAACACTCGTCTGGTCCGCGATCGTTGGGAAGCTACATTCCCCAACGCCACCTATTTCCTGCCCCGACTCGACGAAGAGGCCTGGAATCCGCAGAAACACCAATTCTCATCCATGAACGGAGCGGTGGTCAATTCGAATGTTTTTGAGGACAGCGTAGCCCCGATCATTGAAGCAGGACTCGCCGAGCTGGTGAATGACGGAGCTTCGATCGCCGAGGGGATGACCGCTCACTATTCTCCGGGCCACACACCGGGTCACATGGTCCTTGAAGTAACCGATGGCGGACAGACGGCACTGTTTACCGGCGACATCCTTCATCATCCCATCCAGGTCTATCGACCCGATTGGAACAGCGTTTACTGCGAAAGCCGCCCCCAGGCCGCCAGTACCAGGCGCCGTATCCTCGAACAGGCCGCAAGCACCGGCGCAAGGATCGTCCCGGCGCACTTCGGGGCGCCCCACTACGTCTTCGTCGAGCGTACGAGCGAGGGATTCCGTCCCGTATTTCCAGACCAGGTATCGGAGTAAAGCCAATGGCCAGCAATTCCGCCAAAGTAGCTTCCTTTGCCCCCGACGCGCCGGGGATGAGCCAGGATCCCTATCCCGTTTTTGCCGAACTGCGGGAACATGACCCGATACATCGATCGGACCTGGGATATTGGGTAGTGAGTCGGCATGAGGATGTTCGCTCGGTATTGATGGATCGGGAAGGTTTCGGACAGGGCGATTTCGTTGAAAATATCCGGCTGTTCTATGGACCCGAGTTCGACGTACTTGGACAGCGGTCATACAAATGGCTTTCCGAAGTCTTCTTGATGCAGGACCCTCCGCATCACACGCGGGTCCGCGGTCTGGTCACCGGCGCGCTGAATGCGCGGCGGGTACGAGCGATGGAACCGCGCATCCGCGAGATTACCGACAGCCTGATCGACGCAATGCTCGAGCGGGGTGCGGGCGAGGTCATTGCTGACTTCGCTTACCAGCTTCCCGTGCGTGTCATGTGTGACATGCTTGGCATCGATGCCGAGGACCCACGCCTGCCTGCCGTCATGGCAGCCATCGCACAAAGTTTTATTGTGTTTGAGGCACGAGCGCTTAGCGAGCACGAGCTCGCCACCGCCAACGAACAGATCAAAGTATTGCAGGACTTTTTCGAAGAGCTCTTTGCCGAGCGCATGCGCGAACCGCGCGACGACCTCGCCACAGCGCTCGTTCAGTCGGGTGGGCAGGAGGACTCGCTGTCGCATGACGAGCTTGTTACCGTCGCCATCGGACTTTTCGGGGCAGGCTTCGAAACGACGGCTCACATGATTGGCAACGCCCTGCTGTCCTTCGCCCGTTATCCCGAGCAGTGGGCTGCGCTGGTCGCGGAGCCGGATAAGCTTGCAGCGGGGACGGTGGACGAAACCCTGCGCTATGAAAGTTCTTTAATCGCCACCTACCGCACGGCGCTTCGCGAAACGAACATACGCGGGGAGACGATCGATCGCGGTGCCAAGGTTCTGACGCTGATCGGGGCGGGTAACCGTGATCCTCGGGTGTTCGATGATCCGAACAGCTTCGACATCTCTCGTGATGCGAAAAAGCATCTCAGCTTTGGCGGCGGCATCCACTTCTGCGCGGGTGCGGAACTCGCGCGACTCGAAGGCCGGATCGCATTCGAGCAGCTTGCCCGCCGACTGCCAACCTTGAAAGCAGACGCGAGCAATCCGCAATGGCGCGAAGGTTTCCTCTTTCGCGGACTTTCTGCCCTGCCGGTCAGCTGGTAAGCGGCACCCTCCGTTTAGGGTCTGACGACGACCTTCCCGATCCGGTTCTTGTCGGTCACATAAGCGATCGCCGAAGCCGCATCGTCGAGAGCCGCAGCACTATCGACAGGACTTGGCGCACTCGCACGGGATCTGTCTCCCAGAGATAGCGCGCGTCGACGCCCACCAGCTCTCCCGATTTCAACAAAGGGAGGTTCGCCGGTAGGCTCGGAATACTATCTCTGGACGCGAAGCCGACAACAAGATGGCGACCACGCTTTGCAAGCGAGCGGAAGCATGGCTCGAACAACCCACCGCCCACCGGGTCGAAAACCATATCGACGCCTGATGGATGTGCGCGCTTGAGCTCTTCGCGCCAGTTCTCGTTGCGATAATCGATCACAAGCGATGCCCCTGCGCGGGAAACCATCTCCCGCTTCTCATCGCTTGAAGCCAGGCCAATGACACTCACTGACGCGGCACTGGCAAGTCGGACCGCTGCAGCGCCCACGCCGCCTGATGCACCGGTGACCAAGACCAGTTGCCCCGGTTTGAGGCCGCCGCGATCGAACAATCCGTAATAGGCGGTCAGATAATCAAGCAGCAGGGAGGCGGCCGCGGCAGGTTCGAGATCTGCCGGTACCGGCACTGCATGATCCTGGCGAACTATCGTCATCTCGGCCAGCCCGCCCCCGAATTGCCAGGCCGCAATCCGCTGGCCGGGCACGAAGCCCAAAACGCCTGGGCCGACGGCTTCGACCGTACCAACAACCTCACCGCCCGGCACAAAGGGCGTCGGCGGCTTTATCTGATACAACCCGCGCATGACGAGCTGATCGACGAACCCTAACGCCGTCGCTTCGACCGATATCAGCAGTTCGCCTTCGCCTGGGGTTGGAGTATCGAAGTGTTGAAGCGCGAACGCTTCGAGATTGCCGAGTTCGTGACCGCAATATGCTCGCATCGCGAAAGCTCAGCTCGCTTGAGCTTGATTGTCGATGACTTCCTGATCCTGTTCGAACTTCAGGTCGTTCACATCCGGCTTGCGTGTCATTCGCCAGAAAGCGTCGTTGCGCCAAGGAGTGATGGCTACCACTCTGCCCTTCGAATTGCGATACCAGTTCTCCGTTCCCGGGTGGGTCCAGACCAGCTTATCGTGTGCCTCGTCAATCTTGCGCAGATAATCCTCGTAGACCTTATCGCGTACTTCCACCGTTTGTGCGCCCCGGTCGCTGGCCGAAAGAATTACCTCACCAGCGAAATGCATCTGGTTTTCAATATTGCGAATCATGCTGCCGCCGTGGCCCGATCCGACATTCGGTCCTAGAAGGATGAAGAAATTGGGGAAACCTGGTACCAGCGTCCCCAGATACGCAGCAGCGTCATCTTCGCCCCATTTCTCGCGCAGGACCTCCCCACCGCGACCGATGATGTCATAGGAGCCTAGGACATTGGTCGTTTGAAATCCTGTTGCCAGAATGATGACATCAGCCTCTACGGTCTCTCCCGAGGAGGAATAGAGCGTGCTTCCTTCGATTCGAGCCAAATGCTCGGGGATGAGTTTGACATTCGGCTTCTTGATCGTGCGATACCAGCCGTTGTCGAGCAGCATCCGTTTCGCGAAAGGCGGATAGTCAGGCAACACGTGCTCGATCAGATCGGGTCTATCCTCCAGCTCTTCGTGCACGTAGCGCGTGAAGGCCCGGCGATGGCCATCGTTGATCTTGTTTACCGCGCGCTCCGGATGTTCCCATTGCGGATCCCGGAACAGTGTGCCGTGCACCCTGTCGTTGAAGGTCCAAGACAGGCGCTGTTCGAGCCAGGCACGGTACAGCGGCACCACCTGCATGAGATAGCGCACGCCGTCTGGGATTGTCTTTCTGAACTGCGGGAAAGGCGCTGCCCATTGCTTCGATCGTGCGAAGAGGGTCAGACTCTCGACCTCGTCGGCAATGGCCGGCGCTACCTGCATACCCGAGGCGCCGTTGCCGATCACGGCGACGCGCTTCCCGGCAAGGTCGACATCACTCGGCCAGCGACTGGTGTGATAAACTTCTCCCGCGAAGCGATCGAGACCCTCTATCTTGGGGTATTTGGGAATATTGAGAATGCCCACCGCGCTGAAGAGATAGTCTGCGCTGTGAGTCTCGCGCTTGCCGTCCGCTGCGGTGACCGTGACGTCCCACTTCTCGCTGGTATCATTCCAGCGCGCCTCTTCCACATGCGTGTTGAACCGCGCGCTTTCGTAAAGGCCGAACTCCCGCGCTGTATCGAGCAGATAATTCTCGATTTCATCACGCAACGGAAAATACATCGACCAGTCGTTTGGCCGACAGGAAAAGGTGTATGTGAGCGACGGGGTGTCGACGCCACAGCCTGGATAGCGATTTTCAAACCAGGTGCCGCCGAAATCCTCGTTCTTCTCAAATAGCGTGTAAGGGATTCCAAGATTGCTGAGTTCGATACCTGCACAAATCCCAGAGACACCACCACCGATGACAATGGCGGTCTTGCCCGCGCCCTCGATACTGTCCAGGCCCGATGCGTTATCGTACTCCATTCCGGCTGCGATGATATCCCCATATTCCTCGGGAACGTCCTCGGTCATCGCAACACTCAGCATCTGCGCGAGCTCGGCGTTACCGGGACGGGGAACCCCCAGTGGTGCACCGCCCAGCCACCGCTCGATCGCCTTGGCTGCAGCTGCACGGATCTCTTCCTGCACATCGTCGGGCAACTGCCCGCTGTCGTTGTCGTCGAGGCCCGGCGAACGCTTCGGGGCATACGGTTCCTCAAGCCAGCGCCGTTGACCGGTCATCTGGTAGAGAACCATCAACAGTGCCGGGATGTTCGCCTTGGCAATTCCCTGCTTGAGGAGATTGCGATCAATTTCGTCCGCGCGGACCGGTCGGTCGGAGAAGGGCTGGCTCATTGAAACGGTTTTCCCGGTATCTTGGGGTGGTCTGCGGTGACTACCAGTTGAATGAATGTGAGCTTCATGAACTGAAGCTCTCTCTACGAACGCGCAGGCCCGCAGCCTCACGATCCCATGTATCCGGGGTAATTCCCTCGCTACGCAGTTCTGCCTTCATCACCTTTGCTGAAGGCGTTTTGGGCAACTCCTCGAGAATTCTCACGTAACGAGGGACCATGAAATAGGGCATGGTCTCGATAAGAAACTCCGCGAGGTTGTGCGGATCGATCGACTTTCCGGGTACTGGCGCCACGACAACCATGACCTCGTCTTCGGAGTACTCGCTTGGGACAGCGATGGCCGCAGCTTCGCGGACAGCGGGATGGCGGCAGACGTCGGCTTCTACTTCAAAAGACGAGATGTTTTCCCCGCGCCGCCGGATCGCATCCTTTACCCGGTCGACAAAATAGAAGTATCCATCCTCGTCCTTGCGGAATGCATCGCCGGTATGAAACCAGCCGTTACGCCAGGCTTCGGCAGTTGCCTCAGGATTGGCATTGTAGCCGCTGTTCATTGCCCAGGGTCTGTCCGTACGCACCAGCATCTCGCCGATCTCCCCGACCGGCACCTCGCAATCATTTGTATCCACCAAGCGGACTTCCACGCCGTCCCGCACGGTTCCGCAGGTCCCGATCTTGATCGGATTTGCCTCCGACACGATCGGGGAAGAGATCTCGGTCATGTTGAAAATTGTGTAGATGTCGACGCCGAAGCGTTCCGTGAATGCAGGCGCATCGCCGGTTAAAGGAACCATGAAGGCCTTCTTCACCGTATGATCCCGGTCTCCAGGTCCTGGTTCAGCCTTGAGGAGGAAGGTCGCCATTACGCCGAGCAGAAAGACTACGGTTGACTGGGTAGCCTTCGCGACAGACCAGAATTCATCAGTCGAGAAATTGTCGATCATTGCCACTGATGCACCGCGCGCCAGCATGACGAACGGAGGACCCATGCCACCGATATGGAAGATTGGAGCAACGCACATGTACCTGTCGTCCTCGCCCACCATCGGCCAGGATTCCGGACCGGCATTGGAGAACATGTGCAGATAGGAGGACAGCACCCCCTTCGACGGGCCAGTCGTACCCGACGTGTAGATAATTGATTGAATGTCCCAGGGCTCGATCGGTCGATCGAGAGGAAGCGGATCGTTCTCATCGCCGCATAGCGAATCAAAACGGGTGACCGGCAATGGCGCGAAATCCGCCTCCCCATTCGTCGTGACGACCAACTGCTCCACCTTCGCCAGATCGATTTCCGACAAGCGTGGCAGCAGGTCCGGATGCACCAGCAGAAAACGCGCTCCCGAATTCGCAATCACGTGCTGCAGAAGGCTGCCCCGGTATGCAGTATTGAAGGGAACGAAAACCGCACCAATGTAATTGATAGCGTAGAAAGCGAGCAGAGCGTCTGGCCCGTTTGGCAACCACACGGCTACATGCTCACCCTGGCGAACTCCGAGCTCGCGGAACCCTGCAGCCTTGGCCCGGACTTTCTTCTGCAGTTCAGCGAATGTCCATTCATCGCCATCGGCAAAAACCACATGCGCCTTTTCCGGCCGCTCAGCTGCCCATCTGTCGACTAGATAGCGCAGCACGCATGCATCGCGGTTTGGAATACGCGGATCGCTGAAATCTTCCTCTTTGGCCACGTCGATCCCTCCCTCAAGCTGCCAGACGCAGTATTTCCATGATGTCGTCCGCCGTCTTGACAGGCCTAGGATTGGTTCGTCCCCAGATGTCGAGAAGGGTATATTCGGAAACCTGCTGGAAGCGGCTCTCATCGACCCCGACCTCACTGAGGGTGCGCGGCATTCCAAGATTCCGGATGAATGCATCGAGTGCCTCTGCCGCGGTCGGGTGGGTGCTGCCGAGAACGGATAGTGTTCGATTTTGCCTACTGTCGTCGTACTCAGCGTTCCACTGCAACACGTAAGGCGCCATCACGCAGGAGCAGTAGCCGTGCGGCACGTTACAGGTTCCGCCTAGGATATGGCCTATCGCATGGCTGGCGCCCATCGGCACTCCACCAATGATGCTGATCATGGATTGCCAAGCGCCGACCTGGCATTTGAGACGACCTTCGAGGTCGTCAGGGTCAGCCTTCACTCGGGGAAGACCTTCTACCAGTAGCTTCAGCGCGCTTTCTGCAAGCCCATCGGCAAAATCGTTCGATTTATCGGAAGAAAGCGTCTCGACGGCATGGTCGACCGACCGCACGCCAGTAGAGAGCCATAGCCATTCAGGAGTGTGCACGGTGATCGCAGGATCGAGAACCACCATGACCGGAGCCATGTTGCGATGCTCGTATCCCTGCTTGTGCTGCGTTTCCTCGTCGGTAGCTCCCGAAAGTGCATTGAATTCGCCGCCAGATAACGTGGTCGGCACACATATTACGGGAATATCCGGTCCGACCGTGATCGGATTGATGACCTCACCGTCGCCGGTGACGTATGTACGGAGAGGCTCGAAATCCTCGACCGTGCGAACGTCGTGTTTGATGAGCAGACTGACGATCTTGGCTGCATCGGTTGCCGACCCCCCGCCAATCGATACGATCATATCGGCGCCCGCTTCACGCGCAGCATTGGCCGCCTTGAGCACATCGGCCCGCGGCGCGTGCGGCGCAATGCCACTGAAAGTCGCAGTGTGTCGCTTGCCGAGCGTGTTTTCGATCCTGGAGATCTCGTCAGTCTTCTCCCTGAGGGTGCTGGATGCGAGGAGAAAGACCTTGTTGCATCCCATGGCTTCAGCCTGGTCCAGCAGTGCCTCGCCGGCGGGCCGGCCCATTGTAACCCGCTCCGTCCGCGTAAAACGCAGTTCACTAGGTGTAACGGTTCCCATTCTAGCATCCTCTCAGTTGTGCCCATGTCCGCCTTCAGGCGGATCGTGTTTTCGATAGTGACATCCGAACCGTCTACTGGCTAGTATATTTTTTAACTTGCGGGAATAATTTTGGAGAAAGACATGGCTGCTGGCCACGCCGACACAAATAGCAACGAGGCGCGGCGGCAGATGCCGCTGGAAGGCGTCAAGGTGCTGGAGTTCACAGGCCTCGGGCCTACGCCGTTCGGTGCAATGATGCTCTGCGACCTCGGGGCCAGCGGTATCCGGATCGAGCGGGCCGGAGCGACAAATCCGCTTGGAGGGGATCCAAAGTTCGATTTTCTTTTCCGGGGGAGGCCGTCGCTCGAACTGGATATCAAGTCGCACGAAGGCGTGGAGACAATTCTTGAACTCGTGCAAAAAGCGGACGTCCTGATTGAGGGATATCGGCCTGGCACGATGGAGCGACTTGGTCTGGGCCCGGACCGGCTCTGCGAGCTCAACGAACGGCTGGTCTACACTCGGATGAGCGGGTGGGGCCAGGAAGGTCCGCTAAGCCAGAAGGCCGGTCATGACATAAACTATCTTGCATTGAGTGGCGGACTTCACCCTATCGGGCCTTTCGATGGTGCGCCGACGCCGCCTCTGAACCTCGTCGGCAATTTCGGGGGTGGCGGGATGTTAATGGTGGTTGGAGTACTGGCCGCACTGCAAGAGAGGCAACGCTCCGGCAGGGGGCAAGTCCTTGATGTCGCCATGATCGACGGGATCAGTGTTCTTTTGACGCAACTGTCCGGTTGGATGCAGATGGGCCAATGGAATTCTGGGCGTGGAGGCAACCTGTTGGACGGCAGCGCCTACTTCTATCGCTGCTATGAAACTGCCGACGGACGCCATATTGCGGTGGGAGCGCTCGAGAAGCAGTTCCACGACGCCTTCCTCACCGGCCTTGGTTTCGATCCATTGGACTTTGACGACTACCTCAACCCCGAGCACTGGGCTTCGCGCGCTGAGTTGCTGGGACCCGTGATCAAGACAAAGACCATGACCGAGTGGGAAGTTGCCTTCGCCGGATTGGACGCATGCGTCACACCCGTTCTAACCTTGGAAGAGGCGTCTCGAAGCGAGACCAACCGAACGCGCGGTTCCATTATCGCGACGGACTTGTCCTTCCAACCACGACCCGCGCCGCGTTTCAGCTCTTCAAGTTTGAGATATCCCCACGAAACGGTGACTGCTTCTCCAGCAGACGGTTGGCCTCCCCATTGGTGATAACTGCTTACTTAATTGGGTCGTAGGTCGGTGTATCTTTTCGAGCTCATCGGCGGCCCATTTGAGGATGGTTTGCCTGGGCCACCGCTCTCGGTCATGAATTTCCATTATCGGGATCGAGTGCCTCATTGAGGGCTGCAACCATCAAACGGTCTTCCTCACTGATCCAACTGCCTGAGTCTGCGTTCTGCTGCGTATCACGTATCCGGGTCGCCAAAGCATCAAAGACGCCTAGTTCCATCAGCTTTTCAAGCAGCTGGATCTTTTCCCTCGGGGTCGCATTGAGGAGGTCGCGGACCAATGTCTTGGCCAGCGCGCTCACTAACGGCATCTTCAGTGTCTTCCCGCCGACTGTCGGACTGACCGGCTCAAGAAGCTCCTCGACAAGGCAGTCGATCAGTGGCTTTGCATTTGCAGCCATTTTTGCGCTCCCCTTCTTGCCCGAAGGGTTGCCGCTCTCCCCGGGCTTCCACTGGTGTTCCTTGGGGGGATTCCCGTATCCCACCTTGTATTTCTTTGCCATCTGAACCCCCTGATCGCTGACTTGACCTCAGGCAGCGTTCGCCACGTCGTCTTTCGCGAGTCTTTTCTCGGCCATCTCGGAGAAGCTGAGGCCCGTTTCGGCATGCATTGCGGGTCTGCCGATCAGCTCTTCCCATCGCCGGACCGCCACATCGACATAGGCAGGATCGAGCTCGATCCCGCGAGCCACGCGACCGCATTGCTCGGCCGCGATGATCGTGGTTCCCGATCCCATGAACGGATCAAGGACGATCCCTCCGCGATTACTTACATCGAGCAGGGCATCGCGCACCATCTCGACCGGCTTGGGCGTCGGATGGTTTGCGAGGGCCTTTGAGGCTGATGATCCCTTGCGGTTGGCACCGGGGTAACTCCAGACATTTGTCCGGTCCCGGCCATGCTTTCCCAGTTCGATATTGTTCACCGCGCATTTCTTGCCCTTGCAGAAGATCACGATGAACTCGTGGGCAGAACGCCAGGGTGATCCCATTCCGCCCGATCCCTTGTTCCAGACAGCCGTATTGATGTGCCGAAGGCCGGCGCGTCGACCCGACTTCATGATGACGTCGGCAGAGCGCCAGTCGATACAGGAATAGAAGACCCCGCCGTCAATTAGATTGGCAGCCCCGAGCTCATGGAACCTGTCGCAGAAGTCGACGAACTCTTCCTTTGGCATTTCGCCGGCACCCATCTTGAAGTCCTGGTGCTTGACCTTGCCGAGACCACTGACAAAGCCTGCGATGGGAATATTCCATGGACAGTCGGTGAAGATCACATCGGTGACTTCACCATCCAGGAGCAGTTTGTAGGATTTCGGATCCGTCGCGTCCCCACAGTGGAGCCGTGATCGCCAATGAGCCAGGTATCACTCGAAACGGAAACCGGCTCGACAGGCAGATCGGGAATTTCCTCTCCTTCGGCTTCGCTACATTCCTCATCTTTAGGCGACATGATGATGTCGAGTTCCGGCAGGCTGAACCCGGTTGTCTCGAGCTCGAACCCGAGCTCATCCAGCTCGATCAGGAGAGGGCCCAGAGCATCAAGGTCCCAGTCGCCGGTCTCACCGAGCCTGTTCAAGGTAACATGGAGCAAGGCCCGCTCGTCCTCGTCGAGGTGGTCGATTACTGCGCACCATGCTTCGCTCGCACCAAGCGATCTCAAGGCCTGAACAACGATATGCCCGTTTATGATTTCGCCCGAGTGGTCGGTCAGGATCGGCGCAGCCTGTTTGTGCCTTCTTATGCTTCGCGCAACACGCTCAACCTGATCCTTCTCCGACTTGCGGACGCGCTTTCTCCTGCCGAGGACAGCCATGTCGCGAGCGGCGATGCCCTATTAAGGACTCGTCGTTTCAAGCTCGCAAGCACTTTTTTTGTAAATCTTCCGGAGACCGAAAATTCCTTGGTAGTTCGCCAACTTCGGTGCAACTTCCATGTCATTTAGCTGCTGGGCCTGAAAAATTTCCCTGCTCCGGGAGCCTGAATTCCCTGCTGCCAAGACTAGGGAACTGCCCCAGGTAATGCTGCAAATTCAGCAGCCTATTTTACGTTAAGCGAGCCAGAAGAGAGCGAAAATTGCGGAATTCCCTGCAAATTTCCCTGAAAGCAGGGAATTCCTGGTTGAGACTGGTCCGCTCGCATCTGCGTCGCGCACCACTACTTCCAAAAGCAAAAATCGAGACTTGCTGCGGAATGCCCGTTCGGCTGGACCGGCAGCTGGGTTCCAGGTGGGTGATCTTTTCCAGGGGAAAAGGGCAATTCCCACTCTGGCCCCACTCAATCCGAGTGTTGTCTGAATTCGGGTCGGTTGCAGACTGACAGCCGTTGGGAGATCGGGACTGCGAAGGGGCCATTTCCTCGCCGAAAGTTCCAAAAGCGCTCAGGCGCCTTTGAGTGCCTCGATTGCAGCCCGGAGCTTGTCCCGCACACGCTCGGCTGCCTCTTTCAGCTTGG
The DNA here is from genome assembly GCF_900177715.1 of Altererythrobacter xiamenensis. GTDB lineage: Bacteria > Pseudomonadota > Alphaproteobacteria > Sphingomonadales > Sphingomonadaceae > Erythrobacter > Erythrobacter xiamenensis. Next base: position 769,106 of record NZ_FXWG01000002.1, read on the forward strand.
CGTTGTCGATCGAGGCCATCGAAGCCACCGGGTCGATGGCAGCCACTTCGGTGGAACCCGATGGCAGCTGTTGCACGATGACATTGCAGGGCAGCATCGTGCCTACCTTGTCTTCGAGTTGCAGGGCTTCATAAGCCAGTTGCGGATTGCAGGCTCCGAGGATGCGATAGGGTCGGAAATCGGCGCCGATCTTTTCCTTCAGAGTATTCGCCATGTCGATTTCGTTGATAATGCCAAATCCCTGATCGCCCAGAGCGTTTCGCGTCTTCTCGAGAGCCTCTTCCAACGGCGCCTCGATGGTCGTTGAATAATAATAGTTCATGTCGTCTGTCCTCATGTGCTTCAACTCGCAGATCTTCTGCAGCCGTCGCGGCTGCAAAAGTATCGCTCCACTATGCAGGGCAGTAGCGGAATCCATGATAGCCGAGCTCGTCCGGCGCGCCTGGCGGAATGACGAGCATTTCCATTCCTTGCAGGCCCGCGTCGCCTTCATAGTCCAGCATCCTGAGATTCACGCGCAAGCCCCCGCTTTCGAAATGGCCGGGGCCGGTCGCCTGCAAGGGAATGAGCTTGCCGTTGAGCTTAATCGTGGCACTTTCCCCGTCGGTGTAGGCAAGGGCGGGATAGGAGACCTCGGTCAGCCGGAACACGCATCCGCCGCCGGCGCCGATCGCCTTCATGTCGGCATCCGACATCGTTTCGGGTTTCACGATCGCCGTCGACACATTTGCAAGCGCCGCATCCGCACTCATTATGGGCGAGGCCTTTGCGGGCGGATCGAGCTGCGCTTCGCGATCATTGCCGATGGCGGTGTTCTGGTTGCAGGCGGCGAGGCCGAGGCAAGCGATTATCGAAAAGGTCGTGGTCTTCATTGTTCCATCTCCTGCGGCAAGCGGCGGGTCGAGCGCACGCCGTTTTCCTCGATGTCGGCGATCAGGTAGCGCATCTGCGCGATCTCGCGGCGCTGGGCGAGGATGATGTCATGGGCGAGCTTGCGCACGCGCGGGTCCTCGATCTGCGCTCTCTCGCTGGTCATGATGGCGATGGAGTGGTGCGGGATCATGGCTTGCATGTATTCGACGCCCGTCACGGTCGTCTGGCTACGCACGAGCCAGAGGCCTCCGGCGAACACTACGGCGGCGACTCCTAGAATGATGAAGTTCTTCGTGGAGTTTTTATACATGCCCCACATGAAAAGAAGCATGACGACCATCATGGCCGCCCCCATCACGAAGGCCATCCAGAATCGCGTCTCGCTCCAGAAAACGTGATCGATGGTGAATGTATTGAGATACATCAGCCCGAACATCACGGCGGTGCTCGTCCCGATCATCGCCATGAATTTCCAGTAGGGGCCGTCCCCCTCCTGCTTATGAGCGCTCTTGGCCATCGCTATCCTCCTTCTGCTTGATTGCCTCGTAAACGAATTGCGCGGTGCAGCTGATGATCACGAAGCCTGTGAGGGACTCGATTCCCGTGATCGCGCGCAGGTGGCCAGTGGGGTAGACATCGCCCAGGCCGAGTGTGGTGATGTTGATCAGCGAGAAGTAGAAGTAGTCCATCCAGTCTCCCATGATCTCTTTCTTGAAGCCGCCGAGGCCGGCTTGTGCCGCGGCGTAGAAACCTCCTGCGAAAAGAGCTGCGATCAGGAGATGGCTGAGCAAGACCAGCAAAGAGGCTCCCGATACACGCAACGACAGGTGCCATGGGGAGTGCATGAGCTTCCTGCACTGCGACAGGAGGTAGAGATGGACCCAGACCGCCATCAAAGACAGCGCAGCTCCGAATGCCAAAGCAGTTGCGATTCCAGCCTTCTCCTTTCTCTTCACCCGACACCGAAACGGATCAGGCGCCCTCTTGTTTCCGATTGGATAGATAGATCCATTCCGCAGCGAAGACGGCCGAGATGCCGATGGCCGCGTAAAGCACCACCATCGGGTCGCTTTGAACTTTGACGGAGGCGAATGCCGTCAGCACGATGGCGTCCGCCGCCAGAGCCGCCAGCAGCACTGTGCCCGTGGCGCCGATTTCCTGGCGCAGGTGGCGATAGACCCCCCAATGAACGAGCATGTCCATGACGAGGCAAAACAGGGAAAACAGGCAAGAGACGCATTCGCTCCAGGCTGCATAGCGCTACCTGTTTTATCTGGGACTGTCGGCGGGTGATCGTAGCTTCAAAACTCGCGCAAGCCAGACCTCATCCAGACCTGGCCGCCAGAACGCCGCGGATATCGGTGCGAGTTCGCCCCCCTCCGAGGTCGCTGCCTTCGGGTATGTCGACCTTCGGGAGGAAGGCGGACCGGCAGCTGACGTGCTGATGTTGCCGGCCCACTCGTCAGATCAGAATGCGATCGATGCCGATGCTTTCACCGTACGTGGTGCGCCCTGAAGCACGGCGGGCGCGAAAACATCGAAGGCCGAAGCCCAGTATGCTTCGTCAAACACATTGTCGACCGTCAGGCGAAGCGTGACGGGCTTGTGTCCTGCCGCAAACACGTAGCGCGCGCCGAGGTCCACCACGGTCCAGCTGTCCAGCGTGAGCGCTCCGGCGCTATCGGCTGCCTGTTCTCCGGTGTGGGTCACGCGACCAGTCAGCGTGGCGCCGGGCAGGAAGGGGAGGTCCCATTCGGCATTGGCATTGAAGGTGAAGTCGGGCACGCCGATAACTTCGAGGCCATTATCGAACTCCGCATCGTTAACCGCTAGGCCGGTGATGAGGCGCAGCCCCGGTGCGACTTCGCCGTTCAGCGTAAGCTCGATGCCTTCGTGCTGTGCCTCTCCGACATAGCTGAAGACCTGTTGCCCGCCCTCGGTGGTCACGCCTTCGCCGGGGCGTTCGATGCGGTAAAGCGCGAGCGACGCGAACACCGGTCCGAGCGCCAGCTTGCCGCCGATCTCATATTGCTCCGACACGCGCGGAGCCAGAACGGCGCCCGAGTTTGAAAGCGCAGGATCGACCGGTGCGGTCGGCCCCTGTTGCAGGGCCTCAATGTAGTTGGCGTAGAGTGACAATCCGTCGCTCGGCTTGACCACCAGGCCAGCGACCGGGGTCCAGCGGTTCTCGTTATAGCTTGTCGTCAGCGCGCCGCCGAAATAGCTGAAGCCGTCGACGGCGATTTCCTGATAGCGCACGCCGCCGGTCAGCATGACGCGGTCGCCTGCGAACCCGATCGTGTCGGAAACGAAAAAGCTGGTCAGCTCTCGCTTGGTGATGGGGAAGGGGTCGTCGAGATCCCCGCCCACGAACGCAGTCGCCTGCGGAGCGACCTGCGCAGGATCGTAGAGATTGGTGTCGAAGGGATTGAAGAAGTCGTAGGCCGTGCGGTCTTCTTGCCAGATTGCATTGCCCCCCACATTGATCTCGTGCGTTATGGAACCAAGGTTGAACCCGGCGCGCAATCCGGCCTCGACGGACTGGTTGGACTGTTCATAGGGAATGAAGGAGTGGAAGCCGCTCGTCCCGTCGCCCGTCGCCGCATCGGTTACGGTAATCCCGCCGTAAATGCCTTCCTCGTCCCCATCGCGCACACCCGCCCGGGCGTAGAGGAGCGCATCGGGTCCGAGATCATATTCGAGCGATAGCGTGCCGAAGATGTCGCGCAGTTCGGTATAGGTGTAATCCTGCGCGTAGTTGGCATCGGCTTCCGGAACGTCGGGGATGAAACCGGCGAGCGTCACTTTCGGGCGCAAGGAATCGACGCGCACTTCCTGATAGGCCATGTCGAGCACCGCGCGGAACGGGCCGCTATCATAATCGAATGCGGCACCGAGCACCTGCGTCCGCCGATCCTCACGATCGACCGAGACCTCGCCATCGCGGTAGGCGCCGTTCACGCGCAGTCCGAACTGGCCGGCAGAGCCGAAGCGCCGCGAGACGTCGAAGCTGCCGCCGACATGCTCTTCGCCCACGAAATTTGCCGTGACGCGCGCGACATCCTGGGCACCGGCGCGCTTCAACTGCAGGTTCACGCTCCCGCCCAGCCCCGAACCGCCGGGGGCCGCACCATTCAGGAAGGCTGTCGCGCCATTGAGTACCTGCACCTCGTCGAACAATTCCGGCGCGATCAGCTGGCGCGGGGCGATGCCGTAAAGGCCATTCACGCCGACATCGTCGCCGAACAGCGCGAAACCGCGAATGACGAACTGCTCGGCCGCATTGCCGAAGCCATAGGTCGTCCGCACGGTCGGATCGTTGTCCAGCACGTCGCCGATAGTCAGCGGCTGCTGGTTGTAGATCAGCGTCTCGTCGAAACTGCGGATGGAGAAGGGCAGGTCTTCGGCAGGCTTGTCGCCAAGGACACCGGCGTCGCCGCCATTGACGATCTCGGTCGCATTGTCGCGTTGCGCCGTTACCACGATGGTGTTCTCTTCGGTCTCCTGTGCGGCGGCAGGGCCTGCCAAGGCGGCGGCGATCACGAAGGCGGGGAGGGCGGTCTGACGGTAACGCATCGGGGTTCCTTGGATTTGAGGAAGAATACTCAGCCGCGCCGCGAAAATGCGATCACGGCCAGGATGATGGGGATGGAGAGCAGCGCCCAGGAAAGCGCATCGGGCAGACCGTCACCGGTCAGGCCGAGGACGAGCCCGGCAATACTGGCGAGCAGCAGCAAGGCCGGAATAGCCATCACACGTGCGAGACTGGCGCGTGGACGGCGAGCGACGGGCTTCGGCGGCCTCATGCCGGGACACCTCTGGCCGCGCCGCTGGCGATTTCGTCGATGCGCCTTTCGATCCTGGCGGGCGAGCGACGCGCCCAGAGCAGGATGCCGGTCCAGAGCACCCAGATCGTCGCAAGGGTCAGTGCAGCCCAGATCAGCTTGAGCGGAAGTCCGCCGTAATCGCCGAAGTGCAGCGGCTTCGACATCATCAGCGCCTGGTTGATCGCAGGCATGGCCCGCGCATCGGTCAGCTCCGCGCTACGCGCATCGATCAGCGCCGGCGTCAGCAGGTGCTGGGTAAGCGGACGGTCGCCCTGGAAGAAGACGGCGTAGTGATGCCCGGTACTCCAGTCGCCGCCGGGGAAGCCGATGAATTGCGGCGATCGGCCCGGCAGGGCGGATTGCGCCGCGGTCATCGCCGCATCGAGTGATCCGTAGCTGGCAGGATCGAGAGGCTCTTCGCCTGCATACTGCGCCGTCATTTCAGCCAGCTCGCCACTGCGCCAGTTGTCGACCAGGGGGTCGGCAAAAGCATTGATGACGCCGGTCGCCCCGACGACAAGCATCCAGCCGAAAGCGACAATCCCAAGCAAGTTGTGTCGATCGAGATTCTTCACGCGGTCGCTGCGGCCCTTGCGCAAGGTGCCGAAGGGCAGGCGTCGCATGAAGGGCGCGTACAGCACCACGCCGGAGATGAGCGCGACTACGAACAGCCCGCCCATGACGCCGAGAAACAGCATTCCGGGCAGGCCGAGGAAAAGGTCCGTGTGCAGCTGGAGGATGAACTCCATGAAACCGCCCGACGGCGCTGGGCCGAGGACTTCCCCGGTGGACCTGTCGAGAAAAAGCAGGGTCATCTCCGACCCGTCGGCATCCGGGGTCGGGCCGGTGGTGACGGTCAGCAGCGGGCTCTCCTGACTGAACGCCACGAACAGGGGCACCTCGCCGGGACGCTCGGCAAGGGCGCGATCGAGCATCTCGTCGAGCGGCCTGCCGCGTTCCGCCGAAGGTCCGCCGTCGAGGATCGCATCGTAATCCTCGCCGACCATTGCATCGATTTCATCGTGGAAGATCAGCGGCAGCCCGGTGATGCAGAGCATGAGCAGAAACACCGTCGGGATGAGACTGCTCCACTTGTGAACGAGAAACCAGGTCTTGATGGTCGAACGTTTCACAAAAGCTCCAGAAGGCAGGTTGACCGAGGTGACGAGTCGTCGGTCGCGTGACCGCCGCCTAGGATCACTGGCGACTATCGTCAATGATAATCATTCGCATTAGCAGATTTGAGAATCAGGCCAATGTGGCTTCGGACACGCCTTGCCTTTGTCCGATCTGTCTGGAGGCCTTCCAGCGATGCGGGCTGCAGGCGTTTGCTATCGCGCCTTTGCAATTAGGGAGTAAGCACAAGTAACTAAAATAAAAAATCTAGACCAATAGAGTAATTCCTGTAGCTTCCCTTCTTGAGGCAAATCGACTCGACAAGGGGGCTTGAATGAGAAAGTGGAGTATTCTGAACGGCGTGGGTGTCTTTGCGATGGCCACGGCTCTTGGCGCTACGCCAGCTTTGGCATCGACTGACGAGGGTTCCGACGTAGCAGGTGAGGAACGCCCCGCCGAAGAGCTCAACGATATTTCGCCTCCATCTATGATGTCCGGTTCCGGCAGCCTTGTCGGCGCGATCGCACCGATAAATACGTTTGCCGGCTTCGACGTGACGGGTTTCGAAGCACGGTTCGATAGTCCGACCGACTTTGCGATACCGCGCCTCGCCTACGAAACGATAGCGACAGGATCCTACGCGGAACCACGGATCATCGCGCGCGACGACGTGGGATCGGGCGGCATAGTCGATGTCGACAACACGCAGCCTTCGGTTGTCCAGATATTCAGTCAGCGCAATTCGGATGGCGCGATTTTCTTCAACTGCACAGGCAGCGTGATCAACCCGCGCACGATTCTGACCGCGGCGCACTGCCTCACCGCGAGCACGACGCGCTCCTCGGAAGCCTATGGTTTGCCGGAAACGGGCGCAGAGCGAACGATGCTGATTTCGAGCGGTGTCGATAGCTCGGTGCGGTTCTTCGAATATCTCGGTACCGGGGCGAATTATGCAGAAGGCGGCGTCGCCTCAAGCACGGACGTGGTCATTCACGCATCGGCAAATGTCGGCAATGGTGCTCTGCCCTTCCCATGGGCCGATATCGCGCTGATCGCGGTCGATACCCCGATCACCGACGTTCCCCCTCTGCCCCTGCTGCTGACCCCGCTGACGGAACTGACGCATGTGGTCCAGGTCGGCTACGGCACGTTTGGGACCGCCAATGGCATTCAGGGCGGCGGAGCAGAAGGCATCGGCTTCTTGCGCCGCGTTGGCGAGAACATGCTCGGCGCACTCGCTTCTTCTGCAGATCTCGTGGATTCGGTGATTCCGGCGCTGGCACCTTCTGCGGCCACGCTGGGTTTCGAGTCACAGCCTTACTACTTCACCGATTTCGACAATCCCAACCGCACACAGGAAGAGATTGACGGTTGCGTGTTCACTGCCGGTGGGGTCAGCTGCGCAAATCTCGCCGCGGTTCGTGCGATCGACTATTTCGCGGACGACGCGCTTCCCAACGAAGTCGCAACCGCGGGTGGCGACAGCGGATCGCCCCTGATCGTCGACCAGTTGTTCGATTTCTCGCTCGCCATCGGCGTGCTCTCCGGAGGGTTCGATTTTTTCGGCGTTCCCGAAGGTTATGGTGACATCAGCTTCTACAATCCCCTTTATCCCTTCTTCGAGTTCATCACCGAAAACACGGCCTATAAGTATGTCTCCGCAAACGAAGGTGACGGCCTGTGGTCCGACCCGACCCATTGGACGCAGGATCTCGACCCCGGATTTTTCATCCAGCTGGAGGATGGGACGCTGGTCAACGGCGTGCCTACCGGACCGGAACCGGGTGTCTACGAAACCGGGCCGGCGCTCGGGACGATCGTCGGCATCGATATTTCCGAATACCCCGACATCCTCACCGCCGGGCTTCCTCCGCAGGGCACGCCCAATTTCGGTGAGAACACGCCCGACAGCTCGGTCCTGCTCGGCCCGGGCTCGACCGGTTTCGTCCCGCAGAATACCGACGGTACGCCCGGCACTGCTTTCGCCAATCCGGCACAGTATTTCGAAGTTCACCTGAGCCGCGCCGGCACGACCTCGGTCGACATGAATGTCGAGATCGACAAGCTGGTGATCGACAATCGCGATGCCGAGTTCGACCTGCCGCAAACCTGGAGCTTCTCGAGCCTCATCGGTGTCGAACAGTTCAATGGTACGGCGAACATAGACGGGACGCTCAGCACTCCTCTCTATACGCTGGCTGGCGGCCAGATCACCGGGGATGGCGGAACGATAGACACGATGGCGCTCTTCAATGTTTCCGGCTTGCTCAATGCAGGCGGAACATTCAGCGCCGGTACTCTGAACATCGACGGCGACTACATCCAGACAAGCGGCGGGGCTTTGCTCTCCAATTACGCGCTGGGAAGCCGCCGTGACCTGATTGCGGATTCCTACAATATTTCCGGGACCGCCATACTCGACGGGCTTCTGATCGTGACCGCCGATCGTCGCCGGGTGCGCTTTGGCGATCAGTACACCGCGCTTACTGCGGGAGCGATTGACGGCGACTTCAGCGAGTTCGCTTTCCTCACATTCTCGCCGATCCTGACTGCCGAGCACCGGATCGTCGGCAATGATGTGATCGTGGAGTTCGGTGCGAAAAGCATCAAGGACCTGCTTGGGCCAAGTTCATCGCTTGAATCGCTGGGCGGCGCTCTCGACACGTTGCGAGCAAGCAATTTCAACGCGTTCGCGGACATGTTCCTGATCGTCGACAATGCGACCTACGACACCCTGGGCAGCACCTTGTTGTCGCTCGCTCCGATGAGCGCCTTCAACCAGACGTTCACGGCCAACAGCTTCGCCCAGCGCTTTACCGGGCAGATCTCGCAGCGCACGCTTGCGCTCCGCGGTGGTTCGCGCGCTCTGGGCAATTTCAGCGCCTCGGGCAGCGCCAGCTATGCCATTGCGGGCGCTCCTCCCAGCGAGGTGGGCAAGCTCGGCATGTTCGGGAGCGCTTCCGGCATGTACCGCAATGCCTCCCAGCAGTCGGGACTCCTGGGCTCGGGCGGCTTCGATACGCTCGGGATGAACGTGGCGAGTGCAGGCACGCCTCTGGGTGCCAATGCATTCGAGCAGGCTTCGCTCACCCAGGCGGGCGAACTGACCGTGGGTGCAGACATGCGTGTGTCGGAAAGCTTCAGCTTCGGCATCGCGGTCTCGAACATCCGCAATAGTCAGCAATCGTCCCATATGCTCCAGCCGCAGGCCGACCAGAGCCGGTCCGTGGCGCTTTATGTGACTTACGAGGACCGGGGGCTGTTCGCAGATGGCTACGCCGGCACGTCCGAACAGCGGCTTGGTGCAGACCGCCTGTCCTCGGGCGACTTCCAGCCGTATTACGACAATGCGGTCGGCCAGTCGCAAGGGCAGCAGACCTTCGGCGGGCTACGGTTCGGATATGCCGTCGATCTCGCCAAGGGGATCGAAGCCGGCCCCGTCGTGAGCATGGACTACGTTCGTAGCGATATCGAAGGCTACCGCGAGCTGGGGGCCGGCCGGTTCGGTCTGGTCATTGCGGATCGCACCTACACTTCGCTCGGCGCGAAAGTCGGAGCGATGGCGAGCGTCGATATCGTCAGCAGTGAGAAGAGCGCAATCCGCGCGTTTGGCTCGGTCGCCTATGCTCGCGAACTGGGCGATACCCAAGATACGGTCAGCGCGCATTTCTTCGGTGCGCCCGATGTGCCGTTCTCCATCGCCAATTCGCTCGACCCGCAGTGGGTGAGCGTGAATGCGGGTGCCGAAATGGCAGTGGGTCACAATCTCACGGCATCACTGTCGATCACCAGCGACATGGGCCGCGGCCTCCTGTCGAACGATCAGGGTCAGGTGACCCTGGGCTGGCGGTTCTAGGTACGGCACCGGCCAGCACTGGACAAGGCGCCGGGCGTCTCCAAAAGGAGATGCCCGGCGAAGCCTTTTATTCGGCCATTCCCGTAAAGACGAACTTCTGAACGCGGCGTCCGGTGTTCACTTCGGTAGTGTAGACATTGCCGTCGCTGTCTACGTCGACGCTGTGCAGCCAGATGAACTGCCCGGGATAACGACCGTTGCGCCCGAACGAGCCAAGTATCTCGTGCGTTTCGCGCAGCAGGATCCACACCCGTCCGTTCATCATGTCCGCGACATAGACGTATTTGCCGTCAGGGCTGAACGCGACATCGCTCGCCGTGCGCGTGCCTCCGGTTTCAGGCGCAATCACGATATCTTCGACGAACTCGATCCCGCCTGACGTTTCGCGAAACAGCTGCAGCCGATTGTTGCGGCGGTCGCAGACATACACCGTGTCGTCCGGTCCGCGCACGACGCAGTGCACGATATCGCCGAAACTCGTGCTTTCAGGGTTCGCGCCGCCGTCGCCCGTGCTGGTCGCCTGGCTCTGGTCGAAGGGCTCATCGCGCGTGCCGCCATCCGGGTTCTCGCCATAGGCGCCCCATAATTGCGCAAAGGAAAGGTCATCCTCTGCGAACTCGATGATCCGTTTGTTGATGTAGCCATCGGCAACGAGGACGCTTTCGCCGTTGCTCGCGATATCGGCCGGATTGCCGAGGTATTGCTGCGAGGCATTCCCCTCGGTCGACTGGCGGCGGCCGATCTGGCGGATGTATTCGCCATCGGCAGTGAAATTGAGCACCACGTGATCGCCATTTCCGTTCCCGCCGAGCCACACGGTCATCTCGTCATCGACGTAGAGACCGTGGACATTGGCGGGCCATTGCTCGTCCCCCTCTTCGACAGCATCACGGCCCTCACCCGTCACGGTACTTTCGCCCGGAGCAAGAGGCGGGCCGCCCCAGCTACGCAGCAGATTGCCCTGCTGGTCGAACTGCAGGACGTGGGGCGGCGCCTTGCAACAGGCCACCGTGATCGGCGGGTCCTGATCGAGCCCGATCTCGGTCGGGTTAAGCGAGTTGGGCCGCGTCAGGATCCAGATGTTGTCATCCTTGTCGACCGAGAGACCCGGGATCTGGCCCAGGATCATATCTTCGGGCAGCTTGGGCCAACTGGTATCCACCTTGAAGGTCGGGACCGGAACCTCGGTATCGAGGCGCTCGCTGGCGACATCGACCAGCGTTTCCGCCTGAGCGACGTTCGAACAAAGGGCCGCTGCACCAATAGCCAGGCCAAGACCTATTCGCATCAAACTCTCCTCTATTCTTCTAGCCGAACAGGCTATCGATAACTTCCGGCAGGGCTTTTGCATACCGCGCGACGTCTTCGATTCTGCCCGTGCTGACGCGCGAATATTGCGTCCAAGGCCCGTAGGCGCCGCGGATCGAAATGTTGCGCGCTTTCATCGCCGCCTGCACCTTGTCGGCATCGGGGACCTTCACGTAAACGAAGTTCGTCTGCGAGGGCAGGGCGGTCAGCCCGGCAGCCACGACCGCATCGAGGATCATCGCACGGCCTTCGCTCACCATCAGTTTCGATTTTTCGAGGAAGGCCATGTCGCTGTAGCTCGCGATGGCGCCCGCTATGCCTGAGATATTGCCGCCGAAGCTCATCAGAAAACCGCGGATGCGCTCTGCATTTTCTTCCGTAGTGATGGCGTAGCCGACGCGCATTCCCGCCATGCCGTAAATCTTGGAGAAGGTGCGGCAGATGATGACATCCTTGCCCTCGCGCACCAGCCCCACGAGCGAGTTGGCGTCGGGCGTGTCGGTCAGTTCGTTATAGGCCTCGTCAACCAATAGCGTGGCTTCCGGCGTCACCTTGGCCGCAAAGGTTTTGAGCGCGGCAGCATCGATCAGCATGCCGGTCGGGTTGTTGGGATTGCAGACCTGCACCAGCGATACCGCATCGACCATCGCAGCCGCCATCGCGTCGAGATCGACGCCCATGTCCGGTCCCAGCGGTACCCGGATCGACTTGACCCCCTGGCGCTCGCCATATTTGACGGTCGTATCCCAGAAGAGGTCGGGGCACAGTATCGCGCCCTTTTCTCCCCAGGCCAGGGCTACTGCGCAAAGGATCTCGGTCGATCCGCTGCCGACCACTACCTGGCTCGGCGAAACACCGTGGCGCTCGGCGATCATCTCCTGAAGATATTCCAGCCCGCGATCGGCGTAATAGCACCCCATCGTCGCAGTCCTGTTGATCGCCTTGATCGCCGATGGTGACGGCCCGTAAGGATTCTCGTTGCGGCTGAGCAGCGCCTGTCCGCTCAGCGGTCCGAAGGGCATAACCTCGGCAGCCGGGGCCGCGCCTGCAGTGCTGGCTGCCATGGGCATCGCGGTAAGGCCCGCACCGAAAGTGGCTCCTGCAAGGAAACGTCTGCGATCGGTGAACATGGGAGAGGTTCCTTTCTTCAGTATTTGGCGATCATCGTCACTCCAACCACCACGAGGTAAATCCCGAAGACCCGCCGCAGGATCTCGGGGCGCAAAAGGTGTGCGGTCGCAACGCCCAGAGGGGCGATCAGCACCGACATCAAGGTAATGACGAGCGCAGCTGGCAGATTGACATATCCGACCGATCCCCAGGGCAGGTTCGGCTCTCCGAAGCCGATCAGCAGGAAGCCGATTGTCGCCGGGATAGCGATGATCGCGCCCATGCCTGCCGCCGTGCCGATCGAGCGGTGGATCGGGTTGCCGCAGGTGGTCATGACCAGCGTCGTCAGCGTCCCGCCGCCAATTCCGAGGAGCGCGGAGATCACGCCCAGACCGCCCGCGATTCCGGCCCGCGGCAGGCCGGCGGGCATGGGGACCAGCTGCTTCTCTTCCCCGCGAGAAGGCCATAGGAAATAGACCGCAAAGCCGAGCACGCCGACGCCGAAGATCATCGCGAGCTCGGCTCCGGTCACCCGGTCGGCAATCAGCGTTCCGAACACCGTGCCAAGGACAACAAACGGCGCCCAGCTCTTCAACACGGAGAAGTCCACGGCGTTTCGTGCAGCGTGGCTCATGGTCGAGCGGATCGAGGTGAAGATGATCGTTGCCAGTGAGGTGCCCACCGCGACATGGGCGACCTGCGATTGCTCGACTCCGAGCATGGGGAACAACAAAACGAGTGCCGGAACGACGACAAAGCCGCCACCGATCCCGAACAGGCCGCCGGCGAAACCCGCGCCTGCCCCGGCAAGGAGCAGTGCGATTACCGTAAAGGCCAGAGATCCCGGATCGCCCACCAGCGCATCATTACCCAGGAGCGCGAGTTCGCCAAGCGATTTGTTGCACCGCAACATCGGGCGGATGTTCTGGGTCGGACGAGCGAGCAGCTAGGTCCCTATGAAGGCCCGGTCAGGAGATGCGAGTGTCACCCTCGGGACGGTAAACCCAGAGCTTGGCCACAAGAAACGACACCGGCGGCACCACCGCGATCACGATCGCGGCATAGAGCCAGCTTGGCCACCCGTTCTGTTCGACGATGAAGACTATGACATTGGTCAGAGCAAAGCTCAGCGCGGATTGCCCGAGGAAGCGGATGAAGGCGCGGGAAACATTGCCTCGATACAGAAATGTGATCTGCGAATTTCCGCGAAAGGAGATGCCGAGGGCCGCTGCCGCGCCAAGCGCGTTTGCGACATAGGGATTGAGCGCGAGAACGGTCATCAGCGTGTAGGCCAACGCCACATGGACGAAGGTCGCGAGCACACCGATAATTCCGAAGAACGCCACCTGTCGGACGAGCGACATATCAGGCTCGCTTTGCTACCGCATAGAGGGACAGGCCGAACGGCAACGAAAGTCGTCCGATAAGCGAGCTCTCGGCGCCGAATATCCCACTGAAGAGAGAGTTGATCGCAGGTGGCGGCAACTTGTCCGTTCCGGCTGGCTTGCTCGTGACGCGCGAGGCGAGGCGATGCGCCACCGCAATCGGAAACAGGATCGAATTGAAATAACCGGTATCGACCGGTTCGAGACCTGCGGCGCGCAGGCTGGCGCTCAATTCCTTGCGCGAATAGCGGCGCTTGTGATGGTGGATCTCGTCGTGTCCCGACCATAGCCACTGGAAAGCGGGCACGGTGATCAGGATAAGCCCGTTTGCGGTCAGATGCTCCTTCAAGGTTTCGAGCGAGCCTCTGTCATCATCGATGTGTTCAAGCACATCGAGCATCGCGATCAGATCGAATTGTTGCTGGTCCAGCTGCAGATTGCGCGGAAGTTCGCCCGGCTGGATATCGATGCCCGACATCTGCCGTGCAAAATCGCGTGCGCTCGCATCGAATTCGAAAGCGCGCACATTCCCGAACTCGCTCAGCATCGCGAGATTTCCGCCGTAGCCGCACCCGGCCTCCAGGATATTCAGGCCCTGAGAGCGCGATACATGGCGTTCGATGAGACGCCGGATGAACTTGCGTCGGCCGACGAACCACCAATGCTCTTGCTGAAGGTCGCGGAGCGACTCATATGCGGCGGCGTCCACGTCAAAGCCCTTCGGTGGAAGCGATGATGTAAAGCGGCCGGCCGCGGACCTGGACGGCCACCCTGCCGAGATACTCGCCGATAAGTCCGAGGCTGATCAGGTTCAGGCCTCCGAGAAGCAGGATTGCGACCATCAGCGAGGCGTAACCGGGGACATCTGCACCGTGAACGAGGGTGTAGAAGATCAGCCACCCTGCATAGCCGATGGCTCCAATCGCAATGAGAGCGCCAATCAGGGTCCAGACCCTGAGAGGCAGGGTCGTTGAGGAGGTTATACCGTCAAAGGCAAGCGACAGCAGCTTGAGCGGTTTCCACTTCGTCTGGCCGACATTTCGGTCGGGCCTTACATACTCGACAGTCGCCGTCTCGAAGCCGATCCAGGAGAACAGCCCCTTGTTGAAGCGCGTGTGCTCGGTCATGTCGTTGAGCACTTCGAGCGCGTCGCGATCGAGCAGGCGGAAATCTCCGACGTCGTCGGCGATCGGTTGGTCGGAGATGAGGTTCATCATCCGATAGAAGACCCGCGAACTTGTCCGCTTGAACCAGCTGTCGGCACTGCGATCGGCCCGCCTTGCATTGACGACCTTTGCGCCGTTTTTCCAGGCTTCGACCATGGGACGAAGCATGTCGGGCGGGTCCTGCAGATCGACATCCATGGGGATCGCCGCGTCACCACTGGCAGCGTGCAGGCCTGCGCTGAGTGCCGCTTCCTTGCCGAAATTGCGCGATAGTGAAATCAGTTTGATCCGCGCGTCATTCTTGCGAAGCGCACGCACAACGGTGGCGGTGGGATCGGAGCTGCCATCATCGACGAAAATAATCTCAAGGTCGGGTGTATCGGAAGCGCCATTCCATGCGGCTTCGATCGCTGCGTCAACGCTTCGAACGAATTCGCGGATCGCGTCGGCTTCGTTGAGCACCGGCACTACCAGTGACAACATTGGCTTACCTGTATGGTGCCCGCTTTGCTCCGGCGCTGAAGCCCGTGTCATCGTCTGCCCTCCTGGAGCCAGGCCCGCCCTTTCAGCGCCCAGATCCCCTATCTGGACCGTCTTCGGGTGGAATGGTTAATTCCTGCTTACCAAATCGATCGATGTTTGTGAAAGCATCGGCATGTCGAAGTTCAAAACTATTGAGGGAGGCCGGCTCTATTCCGCCCTGATTTCGAATAGAGTCTGACCTTCGAGGCCGATGTCGGTTTCGATCAATCGCAAGCCTTTACGGTTACGCAATCCATCGGTGACGTAATTTCGGGCCACGAAGACACGGTAGCCATCTTCATGAGCTTGCCTGATCAGATCGTAGTCGAACGTGTCGCTTCTGTCGGAAGGCGCAGAGACGAGTAAGTTAGGCGATGCGACAACGTGTCCCGGCGCGAGCGCCCACCCGAGAAGAAATCGTGAAGGAACGTAAGCGAGCGAGCGTTCTGGGATCTCGCGATAGACTTCGTTCATCACAAGCGATTTATTACGATTGTACTGGGCATTGAGGAAATCGAATGTGGCGAAGTGGACGGAAAGCGCCAGTCCACCCCCAAGAGCGACAACTAAGGCTGTCCGCAGCATCGATTGATACTTTGCGACGAAAAAACTAGATAAAGCGAGCAATCCGATCAGACCGAAGACATAGGTTGAGAGTATCTGGTTTACGCCGGCGAAATGCGTGGCGCTAAATAAGAGCCACAGTTGCTCAGCGAGAACTAGCAAGACTGCGCCGATTAGAAGCTTTCGAACTGGATCGCTGACGGTACCGACAATCTCGAATATGAGTTTCGCGGCTAGCGCGCAGAGCCAAGGAAGCAATGGCAGGAAATAACGCATGTTGCTGCTCATTCCGCCATGCCAATCCTTGGGAAAGAATGGGAGGCTCCAGATTACTGCCAGGATCAGGATCGATAGCTTGATACGGCTTTCGATATCGCGGGCTCCCCAGGTCAGGCCTAACAGCAGTGCGAGCCAGGGCATGCTCTGGCCGAGTGCCTTCTTCCATAGTCCCCAGAAATTGACAGTGCCGTTGTCGAGATAGGCCACGCCCGGACGACTGTCTTGAAGGATGGTTGCATCGACCACCAGACCCCAGAAACCGTGCAGATAACGCAGCGTGAAACCATGAGCGATGATTGCGAGGACAAGTCCAAGTGCACCAATGGTCCAGAAAACCAGATCCTTGCGCCGAATTTTCGACCAGCTTGAATGTAGCACGAGAAATACTGCGCCAGCCAGCGCCAATCCGATGAACGCAGGAAGGTGATCGGCGAAGGTGACAGCGCCGCCCGTCTTCCGCCCATAGGATAGCGGATTGAACGTGCCGAACTTGACCCAATTCGCTGCCGAAGCTGCCGCGAGAAAGGGCAGGAAGCCTGCGCCAAGCAATGCCGAGCGAAGATATGGCCTGTCAGCAAACAGAAAGAGCACGAGCCCGACAGCCGGCAAAACCAGGATGGTATCGGTTCGAAACAAAAGCCCGAACCCGATAACCGCACCCGCTGCAACCGATCGAAAGATGAGCGAATTGTCCGATTTGATCGCGTCCAGCGTCAGAGCGAAGGCCCATGTCACGCACAGCACGCTCACAGCGTGTGGCCACACCGCGAATGCATACTCCAGGAAAAATGTGCCTCCCAACAGGAGGGCGCAGGAAACCAGTCCTACCTCGTGGCCACCAAAATGACGTTTCGCGATCGCGTAAAGCAGATAAACGGTGAGTGCGGCGCTGAGGGTATTGACCAGCATCAATCCGTGCAGGCCGAACAGCGACATCAGCGGGCCGCCCAGAATGGCGGTGCCGGGTGGATATTGCGGGGTGAGGCCCGATGGGCCGGGAACTAGCAATTGCAGTTGCAGTTGCTCGGAATGCCAATCTCCCGGGCCGTTGGAGACCACGAATGATCGGGAGTTCGCAAAAGCGTCCGCTCCTGCGAAATAGATAAACTCGTCAATGGTAAAGAAGCCCGGCGAGAGCGCAAAGAGCGCGAGCGTGAAGGCGATTACCACTGCGCCCAGCGACCAGTAGGACCGTGCGAACGTCATTCGGCCGGCTCGCTAATCTTCGCCGTATCACAACGCCACACGCCATACTGGAACCGTTCTACCGCGCCGATCCTGCGACAATTCGACCAGGCTTGTGCGAAGCGCGGATCGTCTTTCATGAAGTCGATGTAGTTGAAGGCGAGACCGCCGAAATAGCTCTTGTTCTTTCTCTCATCGGCGAACACGTAATCGGGGCGATTGCGCAAGAAATCCTCGGTGTTCGCATCTCGTGCGGCTCCGAGAATCCCAGTGAGATCATTGCAGGTTTTCGGCTTCGCGCCGCATTCCGTTTCCTGCAAACCGATCAGCGCTCCCGGGATCAACCATTGTGCGGGGAAGCGGCTCGACCACTGTCCTCCCACCGCATTGGTGAAGGGGAACCCGGCCGATACGTTCGTGCTGTATACAAGGATGCGGGGAGCCGGGGCCTCGATGAAGCTTGCGAATGGCGAGACCATCTTCGTATCGTATGGCCCACGTTTGAGCTGGGGACCAATTGCGAAGATCACCGCGCCCATGACGAGAAACAAGACGGCAGTTTCGCGCCTTGCGAAGCTGCGCCGACTGTGGGCAATCCAGAGCGCGCTGAGAGCGGTGAAGAATGAAAAGGGGAGGGCCTGATAATTCCATCCCTTGAACTGTATGAGATAGACGGCCAGCGCGCCGAGAGTTCCCGCAACCAAGCTGCGGCCGACCTGATCCAGTGAGTTCCTCGTCCAGAGCACAAGAAGCACTAGAAAGAAGAGTGCTACCGCCTCGCTTCTGAACAGGACCGTTTGCCACGAAAGACCAAAATCGCCGTAAACGCGGGTGGCGATCGGTACGATTTGGGTAAAGTACTCGAAGTGAAAGACGAGCACGAACAGTGCATAAAGCACCAGGCCGAGTGCGAGTCCCAGATTCGCGGGGAAGAAAGCGCGTTTGAAAATCTCGCGCGAAGGTCCGGCAAGCAGAAGGGCCAGGGGGATCAGCAGGAAATAGGGCTTGAGCGCCAGGCCGAGCGCGGCAACGAGGCCCATTGCGAATTGCTCGAAAACTCCGATCGAAGCCCGATCTCTGCCGATAATGCTTAGATAGAAATACGGCAGGGCGAAGATCAGCATGATGTGTTCGCGCTGGGTGAACTCGGAAATCGGCAGCAGAAACAGTCCGACAAGCCCGACGACCAGGAACAGCAGCCGATCACCATTCGCCAGGTCCGACCGCTCCAGAAGACGCGCGGCCCAAAGGGTCGAGGCGCCAGCTAGCGCACAATAGAAGAGCGTGTAGGAAAGCGTGTCCGAAATCTGGATGATGTCTGCCAGGACAAGCGCCGGCACTGTGAGGTAGAAGTTGAGCGGTGGATTGATCTCGATGATGTCGAGATAGAGCCTTTGCCCCTCGAGAAACTTGCGCGTCGCGATGAGATACCAGCTGGAGTCGTGCGTCAGAAGGAACTGCGAATAGAATGCGGCTGCCAGGGCCGCGCACACGATGGGCAGGGCGTATAGCCCGGCAATCAGCCGTCTGGAGGCGACCTCTGTCACGGCGCCACGCTCACATCATGAAGAGGCAAACAAGCGGATCGCATTGGCGCGTGAGGATCTGGCAGTGCGTGCTGCTGCTCCTCGCCGGACAACTTTGTCGCCATGAAACCGTTTCGCCCATTCCCGCCCGTTCTCGACAGGGGAATTAACCTTCCTGTCCTAACGACTGGTAAACCATAAATTGCCGCCGTTCAGGCTTTTGGGGAGGATGGGGCAAGATTGCTGGGGAAATGTCTCGAGCAAGGCTAAGGCGAGAGTGCCGCTAAAGGTGGGCCCAAGCGCTATGTATCTCCCGGCAGGGGCAGGTTCGAAATAAGGCGAACGCTCATCCCAATCTGGGCAAACAGTCTTGCTTACGGGGTGGATGAGACCTTAATACGCTTCGAATGGATTCAATATCTCTTCACTCCGGCGATTACGTCGAGCGCTTCAAGAGTTCTCCAACATTCAGGGTATCCCGCCTTATACCGCTTATGGATGTCGGGCCGACAGATCGAGTAGTCGATTTCGGTTGCGGGATCGGTATGTTGTTGGATTGCTTGGATTGTTTCGACTCATACGATGGCGTTGACTTTTCGCCGGATTTTATTGCTGTCGCCAACGAGAAGGCTGGCGACAATGCTCGTTTCCACTGCGCTGACATTGTTGATTTCTGTAAGAATAATCAAAGTGCATTTGATGTTGCTACAACCTTAGATTTCAGTGAGCACATCGACGATGAAACATTCTTGACCATTTATAGCGCTATTAAAGATTCCCTGGTTTTAAACGGGCGACTTTATCTACACACGCCGAATCTCGATTTCTTTTTGGAACGGGCAAAGGATATAGGGATAATTCGCCAGTTTCCTGAACACATTGCTGTGAGAACCGCGGGTCAACACAAGAGGTTGTTAGAAAAATGCGGCTTTGGCGCGATTAAAATCTCGACCATTCCTCACTACAATATTTTGCGAAAAATCCACCCGCTTAGTCATTTGCCAATCGTCGGCTCCTTCTTCGCAGCGCGTCTTTGGATTGAAGCGAGCGTGACGAAGTAAGCGATAGCCGCGATCAGGCCGTCTACCGCAGCCGTAAGAAGACGGTGGACGATGATGGCTGAGGCAAGAATTTCGGGCGAAATCGATTTTTCTAGCAAGGCCACCAAGGCCACTTCTCTCACGCCAATTCCCGCTGGAGCCCCGGGAAGTAGAAATCCAATCAGCCACGCGATGGAGTATGCGGCAATCGCTCTTGGTTCGTCCACGAGAATGGCGAGTGAAATTCCTGCGAGCAAGAGGCCAAAGGCGAGAGACAAAATCGGGAAAACGTATTTTCTGTAGCCGGTGAGCAGCAATGCCGCCAGTGCAGCGAAGCACGCGATGCTTATCCAATAGGAGAACAAGAAACCTCCTACCAGAAGTGAGGCAAAGCAAACGCATCCAATTTCAATCGGCAATACATAAGCAGACACTTTTAGTGGCAGTCCAATTTCTTTGGCTAGAAAAGCTCGACCCAAATGGTGGGCAAAATTACCCGGTATGTATTTTGC
This sequence comes from Altererythrobacter xiamenensis, assembly GCF_900177715.1. Lineage (GTDB taxonomy): Bacteria > Pseudomonadota > Alphaproteobacteria > Sphingomonadales > Sphingomonadaceae > Erythrobacter > Erythrobacter xiamenensis. The sequence continues at coordinate 789,375 of NZ_FXWG01000002.1, forward strand.
GGCCTGCGAGACCATATTTATGGCAATGCCTGATTTGAAGGGTAATTCATTTCCTGTTGCCCTTAGTATAGACATCCAAGAAAGAGAAGTTGTAAAATGTGTCAAAGAATACAGTACGCTAGAAATCGCCAGAGAAGTTAGCGGAATCTGGATGGTTCCAGACCAATTTTCTCGTAAGTACAGCCCAACGAAAACAAGGCTCGTAATGAATAGGATTGTACCGAGAAAATAGATGAGGCGTTTCATATGGTATAGTCATTCATTCTGAGCGCTTTTTGATAAACGGAAAGAGTGTCCTTTGCTACGCGCTCCCAGCTATAGTATGTACGAGACCTAGCGGTTGCCTTCTCGCACCAATCGGCGCGATGCTCTGCTGGCCAATTCGCTATATCCTTTATGGCGTTTGCCCACGCAGCCGCGTTACCAGCCTGCAACAAGAAACCTGTCTCGTTGTGCAGCACAGCATCGGTTAGGCCACCATGATCCGCCGCAAGGACGACGCCGCCTGCAGCCGCCGCTTCCGGCGCGACCAAACCGAACCCTTCATATTCACCATTCTTGGGTTCGATGTTTGGGATAATGACACACAGAGCCTCCGCGAATCTGTTCGCTAATTTATCTTGGGGCAGGGCTCCAAGAAATTGCACGCGGGGATCAGAAAGCGCCTTCTCTTCGCTCTCGTCCCAAATGGGGCCCGCCACTTCCAGCGAGAACTCGCTCGGCAGAAGTGGAAGAACCGTGTCAACGAACCATGACAACCCCTTCCGTTTCACTAAGCGACCGGCAAACAAGATGGTTTGCGAACCTACCTTTGGCGTTCCACTCGCGTCAAAGTCGCTCGCGAGGGGGACAACCTCGATATTCTTCCAGCCGGTTTCGGCGGTGACTTCGCGAGTAGCACTTGAGTTTGCGATAATTGTAGCTCGCTGCCCCAGCAAGAATGCGCCGATACGTAGGTAGGCCCCATAGAGAGAGCCCGCAATTCCTCCTCGGCGATGATATGCTACGTCGGTGCCGTGAGCCGATATTACCAGAGCTGCTCGACGCCAAATGAGTGTCAAAAATCCAAATGGCCAAATGGCCATATCCCCAAGGTGTAGAATTTTGGGTGCCGTGGGGCGCCTCAAACAACTCACAATTACTGTAATGGGAAAAGACAAGAGCTCGAACCAGCCCGGAGGCATTCCATTTGTCTGTCCGCGAAGCGAAACGATCTGTGTGCGCTCGAGCACCTCCATGGCCTCAGTCAGTCGCATCGAATAGGTTTCCATGCCTCCGCTTGCTGGAGCCCATTTCCTAGTGATGAAAAGGACTGGCGCGTTCATGGTCAATTCGCATTCGGTTTTCGCATTGCCATAAGACATCGCGTTGGTCGCAATTGCCGGACATCATCAGGCTGCCCGGATGTCCGGCTCGTCAGTGTCGCTGTCGCCTTTGTTGTCCTCTTCGGTCACATCCTGGGTGGGAGGCAAGGGCTTGCGCAGATCCTCCTCGATCCGCGAAATCTTGTGCAGCGAACTCTCGATCAGGCGCCGGTTCGTGCCGATAAGGTCTGCCAGCAGACCGAGGATCGATACCAGCAGGCCGAGGATGACGAGCGCAGATCCGAGCACCAGCGATTGCAGGTGACCGTCGCCATTGCCCTCCACGAAGAACCACAGGAAGCGCAGGATCGGCACGAAGCCGATCAATGTCATGGCGAGGCCAATGCCGAGGAAGAAACGCAGCGGGTTATAGGTCAGATAGACCCGCGCCATCGTCATCCCGGTATTGCTGATGAAGTCGGGGATCGACTTGAACAGGCGGGACGGGCGCGCGGCTGCATTGGTACGCACCGGCACGCTAATGACGGCGAGGCGCTTGCGACCGGCCTGGATCAGCATGTCGGTCGTATAGCTGAAATCGGTGGTGATATTGATGCGCTGGGCGGCCTCGCGGCTGATCGCGCGGAATCCGCTCACGGCGTCGGTAATCTCGAGTTGCGATAGACGCTTGACCGTCGCGCTGCCGAGGCGTTGCAGGCGGCGCTTGAACAGGCCGAAATGCGGATTGTCGGCCACGCCGCGATCGCCGACGACGATATCGGCTTTACCGGCAACGACCGGCGCGACGAGCTTGGCAATGTCCTCGCCGACATATTGTCCATCCGCATCGGTGTTGACGATGATGTCGGCACCTTCGGCAAGCGCTCGCTGCATGCCGGAGTTGAACGCTGCGGCGAGCCCGCGATTGCGGCGGTGGCGCACGATGTGATGCACGCCCATCCGGCTTGCCACGCCTGCCGTATCGTCGCTGCTGCCATCGTCGATGATGAGCAACTCGACCGTATCGATGCCATCGATCGACTGAGGGAGCGCTGCAATGGTTTCGGCCAATGTCTCGGCTTCGTTGAGACAAGGTATCTGGATGATCAGTTTCACGCGCCCTTCGCCCCCCGAGATGCGGATTAACGAGCCCTAGTCCGCTATGGTTAACAAAATACGACCGTGGCGAACAGATGCGGCTTGAAAGCCGAACTTTGGCTGGGCGCATAAGAATTGCCATTTACAGACATAACGATACCTTTATATCTATCGCGAATGGCCATCGAATCCATCTTCCGGGCGCTCGCAGACCCGACGCGGCTGCGCATTATGCGGCTCATCGGTGCGATGGAGCTGGCCGTGGGCGAACTCGCGCAGGTACTCGGGCAGAGCCAGCCGCGTGTCTCCCGCCATGTCGGGATCCTGTGCGATGCGGGCCTTGCCGAAAGGCGCCGCGAGGGCAGCTGGGTGTTCCTGCGCGCGCCTTCGATCGCCGACAGCAGTTCACCCTTGACCGAGGCGACCCAGCGCCTGCTCGCGGTGGCAGAGCGGGCTGATGCGCAATTTGCGCGCCAGTGCGATGAAGACCGGCGCAAGCTCAACGCGATCCGCTCCGCGCGCCAGGAAACGGCCGAAGGCTATTTCGCGCGTCATGCCGAGGAGTGGGACGATCTGCGCCGTCTTCACAGCCCCGACCAGATGGTCGAGAAAGCCTTGATCGAGGCGCTGGGCGATGCGCCGCTCGGTCAGCTGCTCGATATCGGCACCGGCACCGGACGCATGGCAGAACTGTTCGCGCAGCGCGCCGACCGGATCGTGGCGCTCGACAAGAGCCTTGAAATGCTGCGGATCGCACGCGCCAAGCTTCAGCACCTGCCCACCGAGCGGGTCCAGCTGGTGCAGGGCGATCTTGCTGCCTTGCCCTTCGATGCCGACCAATTTGACACGGTGTTGCTGCACCAGGTTCTCCACTTCGCGCAAGAGCCGCGGACGGCTCTGGCGGAAGCCGGCCGTGTGATCAGGCCCGGTGGGCGCATCGCCATCGTCGATTTTGCGACGCATGAGCGCGAGGAATTGCGCGAGCGTCATGCCCATGCGCGCTTGGGCTTTTCCGACAAGCAGGTTCAGCACTTGCTGCGCGACGCAGGTTTCGCGCCCCGCAAGCCGATCGCCCTCGAAGGCGGCGAGCTCGTCGTGAAGATCTGGGTCGGCGAGAAGCAATCAAAATCCGTTACCAATGCCGTGCAGGAGAACCGGGCATGAGCCCCACCGTGGATCAAATGCGGGAAGCGCAGCTCGCGCTCGAAAACCCGCTCTTCTCCGATGTCGCAGGCGACATCGACATCAGTTTCGAGTTTTTTCCGCCGAAGACGGAGAAGATGTCCGAAACTCTGTGGCACAGCGTCGAGACGCTCGCGCCGCTGGCACCGAGATTCGTGTCTGTAACCTATGGGGCCGGCGGTTCGACCAGGGAGCGCACGCACCAACAGGTTCTGCGCATCCAGAATGAGGCTGGCATTCCGGCGGCGGCGCACCTGACCTGCGTCAACGCGACGCGCGAGGAAGTCGATGCGGTCGCGCGGCATTATTGGGAAGAGGGCATTCGCCACATCGTCGCCCTGCGCGGCGATCCGCCTGAAGGCGACGCGAAATATCGGCCCCATCCCGAAGGCTACCAGAATGCCGTCGACCTGATCGGCGGGCTCAAGAAAATCGCGGACTTCGAGATCTCGGTCGCGGCCTATCCCGAGGTTCACCCGGACTCGCCGGACGCGCAGGCCGACATCGACAATCTCAAGGCGAAGTTCGATGCGGGCGCGACCCGCGCGATCACTCAGTTCTTCTTCGATCCGCAGTGCTTCTTCCGCTTTCGCGACAAGGCGGCGGCCGCCGGTATCGATGGCGAGATCGTACCCGGCGTCATGCCCGTGGTCAGCTTTGCCGCCGTCGAGCGGATGAGCGGCCTGTGCGGAACCTCGATCCCGCCGTGGATGAAGGGCCTGTTCGAAGGGCTCGACGAAATGCCTGACGCGCGCCAGCTGGTCAGCGCGACTATCGCCGCCGAACTGTGCCGCAAGCTCTATGCTGGAGGCGTACGGCAATACCATTTCTACACGCTCAACCGCGCCGAGTTGAGTTACGCCATCTGCCACATGCTGGGCAAACGCCCCGGGGAGAACCAATCGTGAGCGCCCGCCAGAAACTCATCGAGGAATGTGCGAAGCACGTGCTGGTGAAGGACGGCCCCTATGGCACCGCGATCCAGCGCGCGGGCCTGTCGGCGGAAGATTACGCGGGCGATACCGGGCTGACGCAGGATCAGAAGGGCAATAACGATCTCGTCAATCTGACGCGGCCCGATGTCATCCGCGCGATCTGCGACACTTATATCGATGCAGGCGCGACGGTGCTGGCGACCAACACCTTCAACGCCAACCGCATCAGCCAGGCGGATTACGGTGCAGAAGGCCTCGTCCACGAGATCAACGTCTCGGCGGCGCGCATCATTCGCGAAGCCTGCGACGACGCCACCGCCAAGGACGGTCGCCCGCGTTTCGTTTGCGGTGCGATGGGCCCGACCAACAAGACGCTCTCACTCTCGCCGCAGGTCGAGGACCCGGGTTATCGCGAGGTGACATTCGATGAGGTCAAGCAGGTCTACCGCGAGCAGGCCGAGGCTCTGGTCGAGGGCGGGGCCGACTTCATCCTGATCGAGACCGTGTTCGACACACTCAATTGCAAGGCCGCGATCATGGCGGTGAAGGAACTGGAGGCAGAACGCGGCGAGGATATTCCGCTGATGATCTCGCTCACGCTCACCGATCTTTCCGGGCGCAATCTGTCGGGTCATACGGTCGAAGCATTCTGGAACACCGTGCGCCATGCGAAGCCCGCGACGATCGGGCTGAACTGCAGCTTCGGCGCAGAGCAGCTTCGCCCGCATGTCCAGCTGCTGTCGGACATCGCCGACACCCTGCTGATGGCCTATCCCAATGCCGGCCTGCCCAACGAGCTGGGCGAGTATGACGAATTGCCAGAAACGACCGCGGCCCTGCTCGGAATGTGGGCCGAGAATGGCCGGGCCAATATCTTGGGCGGCTGCTGCGGTTCCACCCCCGAACATATCGCGGCCATCGCCAAGGCCGTCGACGGCACAGCGCCCCGCACAGTGCCGGATCGCGACACCGCGATGCAGCTCGCCGGCCTCGAACCCTTCACGATTGCAGCCTGATGACCGAGAAGAACACCGCACGCTTCGTCAATATCGGCGAACGCACCAATGTGACCGGCTCCGCCCGGTTCAAGAAGCTCATCATGGCGGACGATTACACCGCCGCGGTCGAGGTCGCGCGCCAGCAGGTCGAGAACGGCGCGCAGATCATCGACGTCAACATGGACGAAGGGCTGCTCGATGCCGAGCATGCCATGACGACCTTCCTCAAGCTGATCGCGGCCGAACCCGACATCGCCCGTGTGCCGGTGATGATCGACAGTTCGAAGTTCGACGTGATCGAGGCCGGGCTGAAGTGCGTATCGGGCAAGCCGATCGTCAATTCGATCTCGATGAAGGAAGGCGAGGACGCTTTCCTCGAACAGGCGCGCACTTGCATGAACTATGGCGCGGCAGTCGTCGTGATGGCCTTCGACACCGAAGGGCAGGCCGATACGAAGGATCGCAAGGTCGAAATCTGCACCCGCGCCTATGAATTGCTGACCGGGATCGGCTTCCCGCCCGAAGACATCATCTTCGACCCCAATATCTTCGCGGTGGCGACGGGGATCGAGGAACATGACCGCTACGGGCTCGATTTCATCGAAGCGGTGGCGGAGATCAAGGCGGCGTGCCCCCATGCCAAGACATCGGGCGGGCTTTCCAACCTCAGCTTCAGCTTCCGCGGCAACGAGACCGTGCGCCGCGCGATGCACTCGGTCTTTCTCTATCACGCGATTCCCGCCGGGCTCGACATGGCGATCGTCAATGCGGGCCAGCTCGACATCTATGACGATATCGACCCCGAATTGCGCGAGGCGTGCGAGGATGTGATCCTGATGCGGCGCCCGGATGCGACCGAGCGGCTGATCGACCTGGCGGAAAGCTACAAGGGCAGGTCGGCAAAGGACGAGAAGGAAGCCGAGGAATGGCGCGGCTGGCCGGTCGAGCGCAGGCTCGAACATGCGCTGGTCAAGGGCATCGACGCGCATGTCGTCGACGATACCGAGGAAGCTCGCCAGAACTTCTCCCGCCCGATCGAGGTAATCGAAGGCCCGTTGATGGACGGCATGAACGTCGTCGGCGACCTGTTCGGCAGCGGCAAGATGTTCCTGCCGCAGGTGGTGAAGTCCGCGCGCGTGATGAAGAAGGCAGTCGCGCATCTCATCCCCTTCATCGAGGCGGAGAAGGAAGCCAGCGGACAGGCCAACCAGTCCAAGGGCACGATCATCATGGCGACGGTGAAGGGCGACGTTCACGACATCGGCAAGAACATCGTCGGCGTCGTCCTGCAGTGCAATGGCTATGAAGTGATCGACCTCGGCGTGATGGTGCCGTGGCAGGACATCCTCAAGTCGGCGAATGACAACAAGGCGGACATGATTGGGCTTTCGGGTCTGATCACGCCATCGCTCGACGAGATGGTGACCGTTGCCGAGGAAATGCGCGGCGCGGAGATGACCATGCCGCTGCTGATCGGCGGCGCGACGACGAGCAAGGTGCACACGGCGCTCCGGATCGATCCGGCCTATCCGGGGCCGGTGATCCACGTGCTCGATGCGAGCCGCGCGGTGGGCGTTGCCTCCAAGCTGCTCTCGGACACGCAGAAGGACGGCTTCGTCGAGGAAACGGCGAGTGAGTACGAGCGGGTGCGTGAAGCGCGGCAGGGCAAGACGCCGAGCGTGCTGCTGAGCCTCGAGGATGCGCGGGCGAATTATTACGACGCCTATCTCTCGGACAAGCCCGCACCGCCGCTCCAGCCCGGCGTGCATGTGTTCGAGGATTGGGACCTTACGGACCTGCGCGAATACATCGACTGGACGCCGTTCTTCCGCGCCTGGGAATTGCACGGAAACTATCCTGCGATCCTCAAGGACGAAGTGGTGGGTGAGACCGCGACTCAGCTGTTCGCCGATGCCAATGCGATGCTCGACAAGATCATCGCCGAGAAGTGGCTGACCGCGCGCGGTGTCGCCGGGTTCTGGCCCTGCGCGCGCGACGGCGACGATGTGACGATCCACCGGGTGGACCAGGAAGAGCACGTCGTGCTGCCTTTCCTCCGCCAGCAGGTGAAGAAGAGCCGCGACCGCGCCAATATGTGCCTCGCCGACTTTATCGACCCGGCGGGTGACTGGATAGGCGGCTTTGCGGTCGGCATCCACGGTATCGAGGAGCATTCGAAGCGCTTCCTCGCGGACAAGGACGATTATTCGGACATTCTGCTGAAGGCATTGGCGGACCGTTTCGCGGAAGCCTTTGCCGAGCGGCTCCACCAGCATACCCGCACCGACCTGTGGGGCTATGCACCGAAAGAGCAGCTGACCAACGAGGCGCTGATCAAGGAAGAGTATCGCGGTATCCGGCCCGCGCCCGGCTATCCCGCATGCCCTGACCATTCGCTCAAGCCGATCCTGTTCGACCTGCTCGATGCGGAGAACAACGTCGGGCTGACGCTCACGGAGAACTTCGCCATGTATCCGACCGCGGCGGTGAGCGGCTTCTACTTCGGCCATCCGGAAAGCCAGTACTTCGGCGTTGCCCGGATCGGTCGCGACCAGCTCGAGGACTATGCGCAGCGGCGCGGGGTCGATATGGCGACTGCCGAACGATGGCTACGCCCCAATCTCGACTGAATGCGGTCCCGCCGACCATTGCGCATAGCTCGCGGTTGGCGCTGATCGGCGGGGCGCTTCTGGCGCTCGCTTACCTGGCCTGCTGGGCCTTGGTCGAAACCGATCGCGCGCTGCTCGAGCAGTTGTGGTTCCTCCCGGGCGTTGGCGTGGTCGGTGCGATTATTGCCAATGCCAGCGGGACAGGCGGAGGGGTGGTCTTCGTGCCCGTCTTCAACGCGCTGCGCGATCTCGGCGTGATGGCGACGGGTCCCTTGCAGGTCGTCGCCGTTTCGATGGGCATTCAGGCCTTCGGGATGAGTTTCGGCGCGCTGCGCTGGACCGACCGGCTTTATCACCAGCACGCGCCGGTTGAGGGAGAGGCGCAGGTCGTCGCACGCGACTACTGGCTGGTGAGCGCGCTGGTCATCGCCATCTCGGTTCCGGCGCTGCTCGCAACGCAGCGCATGGTGCCGTTCGACGGGCCGACGGTCCTGCTGGGCTACAAGAGCTTCTCGATCCTGCTGGGACTCGCGCTCATTGCCGCGACCTGGACGATCAATCGCGATGTTCCCGAGCGCGGGCAACTCGCGCGGATCGATCTCTTCGTGCTGGCAGCCCTTGCCGTCCCGGGCGGCGCGCTGACCGCGCTGTTTTCGGTAGGGATCGGCGAGCTCGTCGCCTTCTACCTCTTCCTCCGGCACTATCCCGTCCTGCTCTGCGTCGGGACGGCCTGCGTGATCTCGGCAGTCAGCGTGATCGCTGGCCTCGCCTGGCACATCCAAGCGGACACGGTGCAATGGGAAGTCGTGTTGCTCGCCGCGCCCGGCGCCATGGTCGGTGCGTTCTTCGCACGGCCGATCGCACTGTGGCTCGGTCCTCGCAAACTGAAAACCGCGGGAGGCGCCTGGATCGTGGCTTCGGCGCTCTATCTGCTCTGGCTCAACTGGGCCTGAAACACGCGCACAATCCGCAAAACCCGCCCGTCAGCAGGCTTTTGCGGAGATTTTTCGCGCAGAGTCCGCCATCGCAGATTGACCGCAGGCGCGATATGGGAGAGGGGTTGGCGGCCTTCGGGAAGCGATTCTCGAACGGTCAGCGGGAGAGATCCTTTGCGCCTGAACGGGCGGAAAGGGCGCCGAAGGAGCAACCGCCCCGGAAACTCTCAGGCCAATGGACCGCTGACTGGATAGGCACTCTGGAAAGCGCGTTTCGGTTCGTCCGGGCGCCACCGAAGGGGAAGGCCCGGCTCTCGCCCGGCTAAGCTCTCAGGTTTCCCGACAGAGGGGGCGCGCGTGAAGCTTCACGGTGAAGTCCAGCGCGCCTGTTGCGGGGACATCGATTTTTGACCGACGAAACGACCGAAGACCTGCCGCCGGAGACACTGCCGCTCGATGCGTGGCACCGGGCGCATGGCGCGCGCATGGTGCCCTTCGCAGGCTATGAAATGCCGATCCAGTATGCCGGCGAGCAGATTTCGCATGGGGGCGGTATCGTCGCCGAGCACAACTGGACGCGCGAGAGTGCCAGCCTGTTCGACGTCAGCCACATGGGCCAGCTTACCGTCAGCGGCGAGAATGCTGCAGAGGAGCTGGAAAAACTGCTTCCCGGCGCGATCACCACGCTCAAGGAAGGCCGCATGCGCTATTCGCTGCTGCTGACCGAAGAGGGCGGGATCATCGACGATTTGATCGTCACCAATGCGGGGCCGCACATTGCGCTGGTCGTGAACGGTGCGTGCAAGTGGGACGATATCGCCCACCTGCGCGAACATCTGCCCGACGAAATCACGCTCACCCATCATGACGAGCAGGCGCTGCTCGCATTGCAGGGCCCGAAGGCTGCCGAGGTGCTTGATGCGCTGGTGCCGGGCGCTGCAAAGCTGACCTTCATGACCGCGGGCTATTTCGACTGGAACGGCGTGCCGCTGTGGGTCAGCCGCGCAGGTTATACCGGCGAAGACGGGTTCGAGATTTCGGTTCCGGCGGATCACGCCGAAAAGCTGGCTGACGCGCTGGTGGCCGACGAGCGGGTCGAGCCTGCGGGCCTCGGCGCGCGGGATTCCCTGCGGCTTGAAGCTGGCCTCCCGCTTTATGGACACGATCTGACGCTGGAGACCGACCCGGTCAGCGCCGACCTCGCTTTTGCCCTCACCAGGAAGCGCCGCGAAACGGGCGGCTGGATGGGGCACGGGGCACTGGCGAAAGTCTTGGCAGACGGCGCCGCGCAGACGCGCGTCGGTCTGAAGGTCGATGGCCGCATGCCCGCTCGCGAAGGCGCCGAAGTCTTCTCCGGCGATACCAAGGTCGGCACGGTCACCAGCGGCGGCTTCTCTCCGACACTCTGCGCGCCCATCGCCATGGCCTATGTCGATGCCGCGCACGCCGCCGAAGGCAGCGCGCTCGAAATCGAAGTGCGGGGCAAGCGCCTCGCCGCCACCGTCACACCCATGCCCTTTGTCCCGCATCGCTACTTCCGAGGGAGCTAAACAATGCCGCGTTACTTTACCGATGAACACGAATGGATCGACGTTGAAGGCGAAAGCGCCACGGTCGGTATCACCGATTATGCGCAGGAACAGCTGGGCGACATCGTTTTCGTCGAGCTTCCCGCAGTCGGCACCATGCTCGACAAGGGCGGCGATGCGGCGGTGGTCGAAAGCGTCAAGGCGGCGAGTGACGTCTATGCGCCGATCAGCGGCGAAGTGACCGAAGGCAATGCCGCGCTCGAAGACGATCCGGCACTGGTCAACACATCGCCCGAAGAGGAAGGCTGGTTCTTCCGCATGACGATCGGCGACAAGTCGCAGCTCGAAGGGCTGATGGACGAAGCCGGCTACAAGAGCTTCGTCGACGGGCTATAACTTTCTTCCCGCCTTTCCCAAGGGACGACAGGATCCACTATGCGCTATTTACCTCTCACCGATACCGACCGGAGCGACATGCTCGCAACGATCGGCGCGTCCTCGATCGATGACCTGTTCGTCGACGTGCCCGAAGAGGCACGGCTGAAAGGCCCGATCGAAGGCCTGCCGCTCCATGCCAGCGAAATGGCGGTCGAGCGGCACATGCGCCGCCTGTCGAAGAAGAACCTGGCGGCAGCCGATGCGCCGTTTTTCCTCGGGGCGGGGGCCTATCGCCACCATGTTCCGGCAAGCGTCGATCACATCATCCAGCGCGGCGAGTTCCTGACCGCCTACACGCCCTACCAGCCGGAAATCGCGCAGGGCACGCTGCAGATGCTGTTCGAGTTCCAGACACAGGTCGCCAAGCTCTATGGCTGCGCGGTCGCCAACGCGTCGATGTATGACGGCTCGACCTCCTGCTGGGAAGCGGTGGCGATGGCAAGCCGCGTGACCAAGCGCAATCGCGCGGTCCTCTCCGGCGCGCTGCATCCGCACTATGCCGAGGTCGTCAGGACCATGGCGAAGTTTACCGGCGACGAGATCGCGGACGCGCCGGTCGCCATCCAGCCGGCACCCGACAATGACGGGCTGATCGCGCGGATCGACGATCGGACCAGCTGCGTCGTGGTGCAATATCCCGACATTCTGGGGCGTATTCCCGACCTCGCGCAGATCGCCGAAGCGGCGCATGAAAAGGGCGCGCTGCTTATCGCGGTCAATACCGAACCGGTTGCTTTGGGCGCGATCAAGTCGCCCGGCGAACTCGGCGCGGACATCGTCGTGGGTGAAGGCCAGTCGATCGGTGTGGGTCTGCAATTCGGCGGGCCGTACCTCGGTCTTTTTGCCGTGCGTGACCCCAAGCATGTCCGGCAGATGCCCGGGCGTCTGTGCGGCGAGACAGTCGATGCGGAGGGCAAGCGCGGCTTCGTGCTGACGCTCTCGACGCGCGAGCAGCATATCCGCCGCGAGAAGGCGACGAGCAATATCTGCACCAACTCGGGGCTCTGTGCGCTGGCCTTCAACGTGCACATGACCCTGCTTGGCGAAGAAGGGCTGCGGCGGCTTGCCGCATGGAACCACTCCCTCGCCTGCAAGGCTGCCGATCGGCTCGCGAAAGTGCCGGGCGTCACGGTGCTCAACGACACCTTCTTCAACGAGTTCACGATCCAGGTCGGTCGCGACGCGCGCGAGCTTGTGCGCAAGCTCGCCGATCAAGGCATTCTCGCGGGCGTTTCGCTCGGCAGGCTGTACCCGCAGTCGGGCGGACTGGATGACGCGCTGCTCGTCGCCGTAACCGAGACGACGAGCGAGGAAGATATCGAAGCGCTTGCCGCAGCGCTCGAAGGAGAACTGGCATGAACGCGCCCAACAAGAGCGGCTGGAAGCCCGAAATGACGCCCGAGCGGCGCGAAGGTTATCAGACCGCAACCGGCAATCGCGCCCTGATGCTCGAGGAACCGCTGCTGTTCGAAATCGGTCATCCCGAGAAGACCGGCGTCGACCTGCCGGATATCGAGGAGGGCGCTTCCTCAAGGCTCGGCGGTTTCGAACGCAGCGAAGCCATCGGCCTGCCGGGTCTGACCGAGCCTGAAACCGTGCGGCACTACACGCGCCTCTCGCGCCAGAACTACGCCATCGACCTTGGTCTCTTCCCGCTCGGCAGCTGCACGATGAAGCACAATCCGCGGCTCAACGAGAAGGTCGCGCGCATGCCCGGCTTTGCCGATGTGCACCCGCTGCAGCCGACCGGCACGGTGCGCGGCGCGCTGGAAGTCATCAACGAACTCGCGCATTGGCTGATCGAACTCACCGGCATGCATGGTGTGGCGATGAGCCCCAAGGCGGGCGCGCATGGGGAGCTTTGCGGTATCCTCTGCATCCGCGCCGCCCTCGAGGCGCGCGGTGATGCGCGTGAAGTGATCCTCGTGCCCGAGAGCGCGCACGGCACCAATCCTGCCACGGCTGCCTTCGCCGGCTACAAGGTCGAGGATATTCCGGCGACGCCCGAGGGCCGCGTCGATCTGGAAGCGCTCAAATCACGCCTAGGCCCCGATGTTGCGGGCGTGATGATCACCAACCCGAACACCTGCGGGTTGTTCGAACGCGACATGAAGGCGATTTCGGACGCGGTGCATGAGGCAGGCGGCTTCGTCTATTGCGATGGCGCGAACTTCAACGCGATCGTCGGCAAGGTACGCCCCGGCGACCTTGGCGTCGATGCGATGCACATCAATCTGCACAAGACCTTCTCCACCCCGCATGGCGGCGGCGGCCCGGGTTCGGGCCCGGTGGTGCTGTCCGAAGCGCTTTCGCCCTTCGGTCCGCTACCCTTCACCGCGCGTACCGAAGACGGCGTGGTGCATCTCGTCGAGGAAGAAAATGCGGACGAGTTCGGCCATACCGCTGCGTTCGGTCGGATGACTGCCTTCCACGGACAGATGGGCATGTTCACCCGCGCGCTCGCCTACATCCTCAGCCATGGGGCCGACGGATTGAAGCAGGTCGCCGAGGATGCCGTGCTGAACGCGAACTACATCCTCAGAAGCATGGAGGACCTGCTCCATGCGCCCTTCGCCGATAGCGGCCCGTGCATGCATGAGGCGCTGTTCGGCGACAAGGATTTCGGCGACGACCTCTCGACATTCGACCTTGCCAAGGCGCTGATCGACGAGGGCTATCACCCTATGACGATGTACTTCCCGCTGGTGGTCCACGGCGCGATGCTGGTCGAACCGACCGAGACCGAGAGCAAGGCCTCGCTCGACCAGTTCATCATGGCACTGCGCAGCGTGGCCGAACGGGCGAGGGCGGGCGACGAGAGCATGAAGCAGGCACCTTATTTCGCGCCGCGTCGCCGGCTGGATGAAACGCAGGCGGCACGCAAACCGGTACTGAGCTGGACCACGACCGGGGAGTAGGGCGCGCCGGGGCGCTCCCTACACTCCGCCACTTCTGAATATTCGGACCAGGCAGATCGGCAGGCCGTTTTGCTATGGTCGAGAATATCCGCACGAAACGCGGCGGTTTACTTTGACAATTTGAACCGCCCACGCGAGGAATCCCTGTCGGGTATCGCCTTTATGTTGATCCGCGCCCAGACTCCGAAAAATGGAGGTGGGACGATAGAACTGGACCGATGAGGTATTGGCGATGGAAAACGGACGCGAGTTCGTCGATTGTTACGCACTCCTGAAGGTTGATCCCAGTTGCGACGCCAAGATGCTCGAGAAGGCATATCGGCACTTCGCCCAACTCTATCATCCCGATCATCCCGAGACCGCCGATGTCGAGATGTTCCAGGCGCTGAACGAGGCCTACAGGATCCTGCGCGATCCTGAGAAGCGCGACGAATACGATCAACAGCACCGTATTCACCGGCCGACCGCGTACAAGGCCGAGGCGAAGCCGGAGGACGCCTCGATCGACCAGCGCGGTGCGCTTGACGATGCAGAGGCCCACGAAAAAATGCTCGCGTTTCTCTACAAGCGCCGCCGCGAGCACGCCGAGGATCCCGGCGTCATCCGCTACTTCGTGCAGCAACATCTCGATTGCTCTGACGAGAGCTTCGACTTCCACGTCTGGTATTTGAAATCGAAGGGCTATGTCGATGTGACCGAGCACGGGACGCTGGCCATCACCGTCGAGGGCGTCGACCATGTCATCGGCATGAGCCGAAGTGCCGAAGAGGCGCGAATCCTGCAAATCTCGCAATCGCGGGAAGAAAGTTGATCTGGCTGAAAGGCGCGATGATCAGACCGGCTTCTGGTCCTCGGGCGTTTCGACCGTGATCCTGATCTGCTGCATGTTGAGCATCGCGACGTAGAAACCGATCACTGCCAGAGCGCTCGATCCGAGTACGGCGAATGCCGCGCCCTTGGCACCGTTCCAGTCGATCGCGACATCGAGCAGGACCAGCGCGAGGATGGTGGGAACGGCCCGCACTATGAAGGCGGTGTGCGCCTTGCCGGCGGAGACCAGCAGGCTTTCGAGGCTCGCGCCGACCAGTTCGACCGCGCCTGCAATCGCGAGGATAACCATCGCCCAGTAGAAGCCGCCGAACTCGGGCCCTGCGATTCCTTCGAGCGCCCAGCGTCCCGCGAACAGGGCAACCAACACCGCGAGTGCGCCGCCGATCAGGGCGATATTCGCCATGCGCCTTGCCATCAGCAGCGCCTCTTCCTTGGCATGGACCAGTTCCGGATAGATCGCCTTGGACACGGTCTGGGCGAGCTGCACCAGAGCCTGACCCAGCTGGCTCGCGACACGGAAGCCGCCTGCCAGCGCCTGCCCGCCGAGCGACCCGACCAGCAGGATCATGAGTTGCTTGGCGGCGATATTGAGGCTGCCGGTCATGTTCGTCGCCCAGACGAAACGCCAGGCATCGGGGTGGTCGCGCGGAATCTTGCGGAGGCTGATTTGCGAGAGGTCGATCGGTTCCTGACGCGCCGCCACGATCCAGAGCGCGAGGGCTACAGCGACTTCGGATGCCGCCCAGGCGAGCACGAAGCCGATCACATTGGGCACCAGGAACCAGGCGAGGATCGCACCGGCCGCGCGGATCGCGGGCTGGACCGCCTCTGCCGCAGTCGCCTTGCCGAACTGGAAGCGCAGCCGCAGCAGGCCCGTCGGCGTGGTGCGGATCGATAGCAGGGAAATAACGCAGTAAATCAGCGTGATGGGTAGGAGGTCATCGGGCAGCGGCAGCCACAGCTGCGCCGTGGCGACGAGGATCACGGCGGCGATCGTTCCCATCACGACCGACAGCATGTCGAGCGCTATGGCAAAGCCGGTCGCCTCTCCCGGACCCTCCTCGCCTGCGCCCCAGCGCACCACGAACTGCCAGGTCTGGAAATTGGCCATGCCGGTGACGGCTTGACCCAGCGCGATGATGATGGCGAAATGGCCGAACCCGTCGAGACCCAGCGTGCGCGTAGCGAGCGCGAGGTAGACGAGGCTCATCACCGCGTTGAAGCCGCGCCCCCCGAGGAGCCAGCCGATATTCTGCCACAGGCGCTTCATGACGCGAAAGCTTGCGAGCCTCAGCCCGCCGCGGCCTCGCGCTTTGCCAACACGCGCTCGGTCACTTCGAAAGTGCGCTCGTTATCGACGTCGATCGCAAAATCGCCCTTCGACATGACGATGGGGACCAGCTTGAAGCCGAAGCGGCGCGAAACCTGTTCGAAGATCTTCTCCTTCGTGCCCCAGCCGAGATAGAACCGCACGAGGTTCATCCAGCCGAATGCCTGGCCGATGCGCTTGGGAAACTTCACGAACTGGCCGCCCTGACGCATGATCTCGGCAGCGGAAAGCGCTTCGCGGCTGCCCATCCAGTACATGTTGCAGTTGGAATAGCCGCCGTCGGTGAACTCGTAGAACTTCTTCTGCCCTTCGGGATCGGCCGCCTTCACGTCTTCCTTGCGGGCGAGCGCTGCGGCAGCGCCTGCCTCGGCAGCAATCGCCTTGTCGATGAACTCGCCATAGCCGTCCGAGGTGACGAGGCAGTTGTCGGCGGTCGTGATCAGCAGCGGGAAATTGGCCCCTTCCGCGCCCGAAAACACGCTGTCGACGATGTTGAACTTGCCTTCGCGGAAGTGCAGCCGGCCTTCCTCCATCAGCCTGGCGACCGTCGGCAGGACCGCGATTTCATCCGTATCATGCGCCACGACGTGGATCGCGCCGATCTTGTCGCAAGCGGCAACCTCGCGCACGACGCGCTCGATCATCGGCACGCCGCGCACCGGAACCACGCATTTCTGCGAAACATTGGCGCGCTGGGCGAGCGGGTCGTGAACGCCGGACCGCTTTCCGGCCATGATGAGGGCGGTAACCTTGTTTTCCATGTGAGCGCCAATAGGCCCGATTTCGTTTCAGGCAAAGTCCTGTCATCCCCTTGTCTTGTGTCGCCCGGACGGGCAGCAGGCACAGCCATGCGGATCATCTTCTCTCGCAAGGGTTTCGACAGTGCCTCTGGTGGTGGGCCTTCGCCGATCGTTGGCGGGCGCCCGGTAAGCCTGCCGATCCCGGCGGGCGCGGCATCGCAAACGAGCTATGGTGCGCTGGGGCTGGGCGAGCATGCGGCCAGGGCGAGCCGGGGCAAGCTGGGCGCGGACGACCTCTGCCACCACGATCCGATGTTCACCGAAGCGGGCGAGTGCCTGTTCGGCCAGTGCGGCGCGGCGCAGACGCACCTCGAGCGGCAGGGCGTGGGCGAAGGCGATGTATTCCTCTTCTTCGGCCTGTTCCGCGAAGAAGATACGGGCGAACCGCATCACCGCATCTTCGGCTTTCTCGAGGTCGAAGAGATCATCGCGCTGGGGGAGGGCGCACCGCAGGAGCTGGTCGAGATCGGCCACCCGCATGCGCTGGCGATGCATCACAAGAACGATGTTATCTATCGCGGTCCGGGGCGGACAGCGAACCGCGCGAGCGAGGCTTTGCGGCTGACGGTCGAAGGAGGGCCACCTTCGCTATGGCAGCGGCCCGATTGGCTGAAGCGCGGGGGGCTGTCCTACCACGACCGTGCGGATCGCTGGCTGCGTGGCGGACGACTGAAGAGCGTTGCGCGCGGACAGGAGTTCGTCGCCGATATCGGACGCAGACAGGCGCCGCGCGAATGGCTCGGGCGGGTGCTGGCCGAGATCGACCGGTAGGCGCTACGAATAGGTCTTGATGATCGCCGAGAAATCGAGCCCGCCATTTCCGGCACCGGCAAAATCCTCGTAGAGCGACGCCGCGCGCGAACCGAGCGGCACGGCGGAATCCGAGGTTTCCGCCGCTTCCATCGCAAGCCGCAAATCCTTGAGCATCAGCGCGGTCGCGAAGCCGCCCTGGTAGTCGTTGTCAGCCGGGCTTTCGACGCCGACGCCGGGCAGCGGCGTATAGGCATTGAGTGACCAGTTGTAGCCGGAGGACTGAGAGGAAATCTCGTAGAACTTCTGCGGGTCGAGGCCGAGCCTTTCGGCCATCTTCATCGCTTCTGCCGTGCCGATCATGGTGATGGCGAGCAGCATGTTGTTGCAGATCTTGGCGGTCTGGCCTGCGCCGGCTTCACCGGCGTGGATGACTGCCTTGCCCATCGCCTCGAGGATCGGCTTGGCGCGCTCGAAAGCCTCTTCCGTGCCGCCGACCATGAAGGTGAGCGTGCCGCCATTGGCTGCCGCGATGCCGCCCGAGACCGGCGCATCGACCATGTCGTATCCGGCATTTTCGGCAAGCGCGATCACGTCCTTCGCGGTGGCGACGTCGATGGTCGAGCAATCGAGGAAGACCGTGCCCTGGGGTGCTTGTCCGATGATGTCGCTGGTGTAGACATCGCGCACGATCGCGCCATTGGGCAGCATCGAGACGACCGCTTCGCAATCTTCAGCGGCGGCGCGTGCCGAGCCGAAAGTTGCGCATCCTGCGTCCTTGGCGCGGGCGAGCGCCTCTTCGCTGAGGTCGAAGGCGCGGACTTCGTGGCCCGCCTTGGCGAGGTTCGCGGCCATCCCGCCGCCCATGTTGCCGAGGCCGATAAATGCGATTTTCATATCAACGTCCCTTCCACTGGCCTTCGCGCTTCTCGATGAAGGCTTCCATGCCTTCCTTCTTGTCCTCGCTCGCGGTGAGGATCTGGAAGATGCGACGTTCCACGATAAGCCCCTGATCGAGCGTCATTTCGAAGGCCGAATTGACCATTTCCTTGTTCGCGATGGTCGCCATCGGCGGCATCGAGGCGATCGTGGCTGCGGTCTTGAGCGTCGAAGCGATCAGCTCGTCATGCGGCACGACGCGCGCGACGAGATTGCTGCGCTCGGCTTCCTCGGCGTCCATCATCCGGCCGGTGAGGCACATTTCCATCGACTTGGACTTGCCGATGGCGCGGGTCAGGCGCTGCGAGCCGCCCATCCCGGGGGCAACGCCGAGCTTGATTTCGGGCTGGCCGAACTTCGCGTTTTCGGACGCGATGATGAAGTCCGCCATCATGGCAAGCTCGCACCCGCCGCCCAGCGCGAAGCCGTTGACCGCTGCGATCCACGGCTTGCGCGTCTTCTTGACGATCTCGGAGGTCCAGGGCGAAAAGAAATCGTCGAGATAGAAATCGGCCGCAGCCTTCTCGCTCATCTCCTTGATGTCCGCGCCCGCGGCAAAGGCCTTGTCGCCCGATCCGGTCAGCACGGCGCACAGCTGGCTGCCATCCGCTTGATAGGCGGCAAACGCCTGGATCAGTTCATCGAGCACCTGCGAATTGAGCGCGTTCAGCGCCTTGGGCCGGTTGAGCGTGATCAGCGTCACGCCCGTATTGCCCTGCGCGTCGGTTTCGACGGTGATGGTTTCGTAAGTCATAGGGGTTTCCATTCTTCATCGGCGGGAAGCGGCGCAAAGATGCTGTCGAGCAGCTCTTCGCTCACGCCCTCGGGAGTGGCCGGGTTCCACTTGGGGTCACCCGTCTTGTCGACGATCACCGCGCGCACGCCCTCGGCAAAGTCGGGGCGCGTCAGCACGCGGCTGGCGATGCGGTATTCCATGCGCATGTTGTCGGCGAAATCATCGAGCTTGGCGCTCTCCGCCAGCTGGCGCAGCGCCACCTTGCAGGTCTGCGGACTCTTCGTGCCGAGCGTGTCGCGCTCCTTGGCTGCCCATTCGCTGTCATCATTTTCGAGGCTGGCGAGGATGTCCTCGTAGCTGTCGGAGGCGAAATGCTTGGCGATCTTGTCGGCATTCTTGGCGATGCGCGCCTCTGGCGGCGTGACCGACAGTTCGGACAATATGCCCGAAATCCGGTCGGGATTGTCGCTGATGCGCGCCTTGGCCTCGGCCAGCTTTTCGGCCGGCAGGTAGTGCGTGGCGAGACCCGCCCAGAGGCACTCTGCGCCATCAAGCCGCGCACCCGTCAGCGCGAGGAACTGTCCGATCCGCCCGCCGATGCGCGAGAGGTACCAGCCGCCGCCGACATCGGGAAAGAGGCCGATGCCGGTTTCGGGCATGGCGAAGCGCGTGTTCTCGGTCGCGACGCGGTATTTGCATGGCTGCGAGATGCCCACGCCGCCGCCCATGGTAATGCCGTCCATGAAGGCGACCACGGGCTTGTCATAGGTGAACAGCTGGTGGTTGAGCTGGTACTCGTCATGGAAGAACTCGCGGCCGCTCTTCCCGCCATCGTTGAGCGCCGAATTGCGCAAGAACGCGATGTCGCCACCGGCGCAGAAACCGCGCCCCTCCGAATGGTCGAGGATCACGGCCTTTACCGCACCGTCATCCGCCCATCCGGAGAGCGCCGCGCTCATCGCGTGGCACATGTCGAGTGTAAGCGCATGCAGCGCCTTGGGCCGGTTGAGGCTGAGATGCCCCGCCGCGCCGTGGGTGTGAGAAAGAACGTCCTGTGTCATTGGCGCAGCAAATCCCTGCCTACGATCATTCGCATGACCTGGTTGGTGCCTTCGAGGATCGAGTGGACGCGCAGGTCGCGCCAGAACCGCTCGATCGGATATTCCTTGAGGTACCCGTAACCGCCGAACAACTGCAGCGCGTTGTTGACCACGTTGGAGCCGCTGTCGGTCGCAAGCCGCTTCGCCATCGCGGAAAAGAGCGACTTGTCCGGCGCGTTCTCGCTCACCTTGCAGGCGGCCATGTAGAGCAGCGCGCGGGCTGCCTCCAGCTCGGTCGCCATGTCGGCGAGCATGAACTGCGTGTTCTGGAAATCGGCGACCGGCTGGCCGAACTGCTGGCGCTCCTTGGTGTAGGCCACCGCCTCGTCGAGACAGCGCTGCGCGCCGCCCAAAGAGCAGGCACCGATGTTGAGGCGGCCGCCGTCGAGCCCGGCCATCGCGAAGCGGAAGCCTTCGCCTTCGGCACCCACACGGTTGGCGACCGGTACCTTGCAATCTTCGAAGATCAGCTGCGCGGTGGGCGAGGCGTTCCAGCCGAGCTTCTTTTCGGGT
Source organism: Altererythrobacter xiamenensis (assembly GCF_900177715.1). Taxonomy (GTDB): domain Bacteria; phylum Pseudomonadota; class Alphaproteobacteria; order Sphingomonadales; family Sphingomonadaceae; genus Erythrobacter; species Erythrobacter xiamenensis. The sequence continues at coordinate 810,320 of NZ_FXWG01000002.1, forward strand.
TTGCCGAAGGAAAGGCCCGGCGTGTCCTTCTCCACCACCAGGCAGGTGATGCCCTTGGACTTGTGCTCGCCCGTGCGGACCATGACAACATAGATGTCATTGAAGCCGCTGCCGGAAATGAACTGCTTGGTCCCGTTGAGCACGTAATGGTCGCCGTCGAGCCGCGCGGTTGTCTTCAGCGCCGCCGCGTCGGAACCCGAGCCCGGCTCGGTCAAAGCATAGCTGGCGATCTTTTCCAGCGTGACGAGTTCCGGCAGGAACTTCGCCTTCACATCGTCACCGCCGAAGCGGTCGATCATCCAGGCGGCCATGTTGTGGATCGAGATATAGGCGCTGGTGGCGGGGCAGCCATAGGCCATCGCCTCCATGATCAGCGCCGCTTCGAGACGGCCCAGTTCGATGCCGCCCGATGCTTCGGACACGTAGATCGCGCCGAAGCCGAGCTCGCCGGTTTGCTGGATCACATCGCGGGGAAAGTGGCTTTTCTCGTCCCATTCCGCCGCAAAGGGGGTGATGTTGTCTGCCGTGAACCGCTGGGCCATTTCCTGGATCGCCAGCTGGTCGTCGGTAAGTGCAAATTGGTTTGTCATGTGCTCGGCTCTAACGTCGGGAGGCGGGGGAGAAAAGGCCCTGAAAAGCTAGTCCGGGATGATTGCTTCAGCCTCGATCTCGACTTTCCATTCCTTGCGGCAAAGCCATGCGCAGCCGACCATCGTTGCGGCAGGCTTGGCTTCGCCGAAGAAGCGCGCATGGACTTCGCCGACCGCCGCCTGATCGTCGAAATCGGTGAGGAACATGCGCGTCCGCACCACATCCTCGGCGCTGCCGCCGAGTGCCTCGATCGCCTGCACGATCAGCGTGCAGCAGCGCGCGGCCTGTGCCGCGGCGTCGCCTGGCGTGCTCGACCCGTCATCCTCGATCGGTCCGGTGCCCGCAACGATGATGCGATTTCCTTCCCGCACGGCGCGGCAGAAGCCGAACTGCTCTTCGAAGGGCGAGCCGCTGGTCGTGCGCTGGCGCTCGCTCATCCGCAGGTGATCGCCGTGATCGCCATCTCCTGATCGTACCGCACATTGAGGCGGTCCCGGCGATAATCCATGGTCCAGGCGCTGTTCGGCGGACCCCACCGCAGCGTGCGCGCACCCGAAAGCTCGAGCAGCTTCTCACCGCTCTCGGCGGTCGCGGTATGCCCGATATGGTCCTGCAGGCCCGATGCATCGCAGAGAGCGTCCGCCCCGGCTTCCCGCTCCTGATAATCGGGCCCGGGCGTGGGGGTGGAGGTCGTCTCGCCATAGCTACCGCATGCCGCGAGCGGCAGGGCGAGGAGGGTGGAAAGCGCAAGTCTCACGCATTTTCTCCTTCGGTATCACACTTGGTGTAGGTCAGCGGCTCGGCAAGGGCATCCTCACCCGTTTCCGACCGATCCAGCTGGCTCCCGTCGTCCGACAGGCGCCATGTCATGTCGCGTGTCCATTCCTGCCCTTCGCCGGTGAAGGCGAAGCGGGCGGCGATCATGGTGGGCTGCGAGGTCTCGACTTCCTCGAGGACGGCGCGGGATTCGTAGAATGTGATGCTCTCGCCATCGATCTCGATGAGGCCCTTGGCATCGCCGCGCGTGGAGGTGCAGTCTGCAGGTACCAGTCCCCAGCGGCCCTGAAGCGCGGCCGGGATACCCTCGGCCACACTATCCGTCGGAGGTCCGGCGCCGTCTCCGATGCCGCCGTCGGGTTCGACCGGCATCATCGTTTCGTCGCCGTCTGGGGCGTCATCCGCCGGCTGGGCGCAAGCTGCAAGCGCGAGCAGCGTGACGGGAAGGGCGGAGCGAAGAAGGTTGATCTGTTTCATGCAGTCTCCAATGCTTCGCCCCGCAATCCTTTCCCGCCAGATACTACCCCATGGTCGGAATGACGAAGGCGTTGGAGCCGTCGCCACCGCCGTCGGGCCAGCGCTGGGTGACTTTCTTGGACTTGGTCCAGAAGCGCAGTCCTTCCATGCCGTACTGGTCGATGTCGCCGAAGCCCGAACGCTTCCACCCGCCGAAGCTGTGGTAGCTCACCGGGACCGGGATCGGCACGTTGATGCCGACCATGCCGACATTCACGCGGCTCGCGAACTCGCGTGCGGCGTGGCCGTTGCGGGTGAAGATGGCGACGCCGTTGCCATACTGGTGATCGCTGGGAAGTCTGAGCGCTTCTTCGAAATCATTGGCGCGCACGATCTGGAGGACCGGGCCAAAGATTTCTTCCTGGTAGCTTTCCATGTCGGGCGTGACGCGGTCGAGCAGCGTCGGCCCGACGAAGAAGCCGTCCTCATGACCCTGGAGCGAGAAGCCGCGTCCGTCGATGACGACTTCGGCGCCTTCCTTCTCGGCGGTGTCGATCCAGCTTTCGACGCGCGCCTTGTGCTCGGGCGTGACGACCGGGCCGTAATGCGCATCGGGATCGTTCGAAACGCCGACGCGCAGCGCGTTGATCGCGGGGATCAGCTTCTCACGCAGCTTGTTGGCGGTGTCCTCGCCCACGGGGACGACCACCGGCAGCGCCATGCAGCGTTCGCCCGCCGAGCCGAAGGCGGCGCCGGTCAGATCGTTCACCACCTGGTCGAGATCGGCATCGGGCATGACCACGCCGTGGTTCTTCGCTCCGCCGAAAGCCTGCACGCGCTTCGCATTCGCCGTGCCGCGCGAATAGATATATTGCGCGATGTCGGAAGAACCGACGAAGCTGATCGCCGGAATATCGGGATGGTCGAGGATTGCATCGACCATTTCCTTGTCGCCGTGAACGACCTGCAGCAGACCCTCGGGCGCGCCCGCTTCGACAAAGAGTTCGGCGAGGCGGACCGGCACGGAGGGATCGCGCTCGGAGGGTTTGAGGATGAAGGCATTGCCCGCTGCTATCGCCATGCCGAACATCCACATCGGGATCATGGCTGGGAAGTTGAACGGGGTGATGCCTGCGCCGATGCCCAATGGCTGGCGCATCGAGAGAACGTCGATACCCGGGCCTGCGCCCTGGGTGTATTCCCCCTTCAGTGCCTGCGGGATGCCGCAAGCGAACTCGATCACTTCGAGGCCGCGCTGCACGTCTCCATGCGCATCGTCGACGACCTTGCCGTGCTCGCTGGAGAGAAGCTCGGCCAGCTCCTGCTTGTGCTTCTCGACCAGTTCCTTGAATGCGAACATGACGCGGGCGCGGCGCTGTGGGTTGGTTGCCGCCCATTCGGGCTGGACCTTCTTGGCCTCGGCCACGGCGCGGTCGAGCACCGAGGCATCGCCGAGGACGACTTCGGCCTGCACTTCACCCGTCGAAGGGTTCCAGATCTGGTGCTTGCGGCCCGATGATTCGCCGGCACCGCCGGCAATGAAATGGTCGATCTGACGCATATGACTCTCCTTGTTGCGGTGCCCATGACGCGTCGCGCAATGAGTCGCAAGCAGCGATTCCGCTAGGTTTTGCAGCCAGAGCGGGCCCGCTCAGCCGCGCCGGGTGCTGGCGCGCGCGATCAATTCGACAGGCGCGAGCGAACCGTTCGCATCGCTCTCTTCGTCGAGAACATGGGCGACAAGCTGGCGACCGGCTTCCTCGAGATCGGGCTTGATGGTGGTGAGCGGGGGACTGGCATGGGCAGTCGCGGCGAGCCCGTCATAACCGACGATGCCGACGTCGCCCGGCACCGAAATACCGCGCTGGGTCAATGCCTCCAGCGCGCCCAGTGCGATGAAGTCGCAGGCGGCGAAGATCGAATCGTATTGCGTGCCATCTGCCGCGAGTTTCTCGATCGCTTCGCGGCCCTGGCCGACCCGGTCGGGGCGAGAGAGTTCGGGCGATGCGATCACGTTGCCGCCGAATTTCTGCAATCTCTCGCTGAAACCCTTGAAGCGTTCCGCGAACTGGCGCTGCTCGCTTTCCACCGGCCCCAGGAATACCGGACGACGATAGCCGCTTTCCCAGAGATGCTCTGCCGCGAGCTTGCCGCCCTGCACATTGTCGGAGCGGACCGAATGCGGTTCGTCGAGAGGCAGGCCCCAGCATACCGCGCGGCATTCCTGTTGCAGAATCGGGCGGAAGTGTTCCCAGGCAGCGGGATTCTGCGTCGTGCCCAGCACGATCATCGCATCGGCGTCGCGCTGTTCGACATAGCGGCCATAGAACTGGTCTGTGCTCGCCTGGAAGGAAACCAGCGTCTCGTAGCCGCGGTCGGACGCCGCGCGGCACACGCCGCCGAGCAATGTGTAGGCGAAGGGGTTGATCTCCTGCGCGCTATCCTCCGCGCGCGTGATCACCACCACGGCGATGACGCCGGTCTGGCCGCTGCGCAGGCGGGAGGCGCGCTTGTCGGGCAGGTAGTCGAGCGCCCGCGCCGCGGCGAGCACCTTCTCCCGGGTCGGCTCGCTGATCCGGGTCGAGCCCGTAAAGACGCGGCTGACCGTCGATTGGCTCACGCCGGCCTTCTCGGCGACGTCCCAGGCAGTGGTCTTGTAAGTGCCGTTGCTCATGATTGTGCATACTTATGCACACGCGGACCCGGTGGCAATCGCAGAGGGTCGCGCAATGATGGAAAAAGGGCGCCGCGGTCTCCCGCAGCGCCCCTTCTCGCCGTGCTCCGGCTCGAGGTCAGAAGCTGACGCCAACCGCCACGCCGTAGCGCCGCGGATCGAGCGTGAAGATGTTCGAGAACAGGCCCGAGCTCGCATCGGTCACGTACAGGCCGGTGACCGAGTCGCTGTCGAAGATGTTCTGAACGAAGCCGCGGATGAACCAGCGTTCGTTGGCGGCATTGAGCTGGATCTGCGCATTGGCTTGCACGAAGGATTCGAGCCGGTTGACGTTGCCGTTGAAGACATTGCCATATTGCTCACCCGTGAAAGCGATGTCCATGCGCGGCACCAGCGTCATGCCGCTGCTGAACTCGTGGGTGTATTGCGCACCGACGGAAGCCTTCATGGTCGGCGCCTGCGGCAGCTTGTTGCCCTTGAGGTTGACCTGAATGCCGGGGCTCAGGACCGTGAAGCCCGGAGGTGCGGCACTGGTGAGCGACACCTCCCCTGGCTGAAGGGGATTTCCGGTCCCGCTTCCGCAGATACTGAATGCACCGCTCGAAGCGATATTGCCATCTCCCGGGAACTCATTCGTGCCCTGAAGCGTGCTGCCTGTTGCGGCATTGAGCCCCGCGTTGAAGCCGTTGACGAAGGCATCGGCTGCGCCCGGAGCGGGTCCGGTGACCGCACACAGAGCGCCGTTGGTGATGTCCTTGATGATCACGGCGTCGGGATCGCCGGCACCCGGATCGCGCGGGTTGGAGAAGAACTGATCGCCAGCCACCTCGGCATTGAGATAGCTGAAGTTCATGTTGATCAGCCAGTTGTAGCTCGGCCGGATAATCGATTCGAGCTCGATGCCCCAGATATTGGCATCGATTGAATCATTGACCGAGGTACGCGCGATGATGCGGCTCAGCTGCAGACCCTTGTACTTGTAGTAGAAGGCCGTCGCATTGAGCTGCAGTGCGCCATTCGCGAAGGTGTTCTTCGAACCGATTTCGAATGCGTCGATCGATTCAGGACCGAAGCTCTCCGGCACGGAGAAGACCGGCGAAAGCGGCGGGTTGATGCCGCCCGACTTGTAGCCGCGCGAATAGGATGCGTAGACGTGATTGTCCGGCGAGATCGAATAGTCGAGCACGGCACGACCGGTGATCTCATCGAAACCGACCTCGCGTTCCTGCAGCAGCTGGTTGCCCGCGACGCCCGAGTCGGCATCGAAGCTTCCGACATAAGGCGAGTCGAACGGATCGCCGTCATTGCTGTACGGATTGAGGAAGGCCGCCAGCGTGGTGCGCGCCGCGATCGACTTCTTGTCGTCGTTATAGCGCAGACCGCCGGTGAACTTCAGCCTGTCGGTGATGTCGTAGTAGACCTCACCGAAAATGCCGAAACTCTTGAGTTTGAAGTCGGTGGTGTTGTTGCGGTAAAACGAGGTCGCAAGATAGCTCGGGTCCAGACCGCCGCCAAGCGAAGTGAACGAACCCAGCACGCCCGCGATGTAATCGATCGCAAAGGCGTTCACGTAATAGCTGTTCTCCGCAACTTCCGATTCAGCGTAGATACCGCCCAGCAGGAAGTTGAACGGGCCATCGAAATCGGACGAAACGATTGCCTCGACAGAGAAGCTTTCCTGATCCTGGTTCGAACGGTCGAACTGGGTGCCGTTGGGCGTACAGACGCGGAAACCCTCATAGGAACCGCGATTGTCCAGTCGGGTGTCCGAGGTACACAGATTGCCGGCCCCATCGAAAAGGGCTTCCGTAACCGGCTGGAAATAGGACGCGATGACCGGTCCCACCGCCAGCGGATTGGCGAAGGTGTTGAGCGTGCCGAAAGCCAGCGCAGCATTCGGGATCTCGCCGACGCCCTGGTTGTAGTCCTGCCGGGAATCGACCGTCGTGTCCTGATAGGTACCGGTCACGCCCAGCTGGATGGGACCGAAGTTGTGCTCGATATGAGCCTGCAACTGGAGCTCGTCCGTGTAGTATTCCGGAACAAACTCGGTGCGGATCTTGCGAACGTCGTTGGGCTCGTCGAAATTGAAATAGGCGTCCGGCCCGTAAAGGCTGTTGAGGCCGAAGGTCGACGGGATGCCGTTGACCGCCAGGAATTCGGACGATCCGAGCGTGCCGGTAAAGGTCGAGTTCGCATTGAGCTTGTCGAAGTCGCGGCGGGCGTTGAGACAGCCGAGGACGCCGGTCGGGTCACGCTGGCACAACTGCTTCTGGATACGCGAACGGTTGTCGTCTTCCTCGAAGTAATAGGCCATCAGGTCGATGGTCGTATCCGGACCCGGCTCGAAGCGCAGCGAGCCGCGCACCGCGAACATGTCGCGATCGTCGAAATCTTCGCCGGTCGTCAGGTTCTCGGTGAAACCGTCGCGCTTGAGGTAGAAGCCGGCAACACGGGCACCGATCGAATCGCCGATCGGCAGGTTGACCATGCCCTTGGCCTTGATGCTGTTGTAATTGCCGTACTCGAACTCGGCACTGGCGCCGAAACCCGACAGGTCCGGCTTGGCGGTGACGACGTTGACCACGCCGGAGGTCGCGTTGCGACCGAACAGCGTGCCTTGCGGGCCGCGCAGAACTTCGATCCGTTCAAGGTCGAAATACTCGGTTTCGAACAGGCGCGTGCCGAACAGAGGCGCCGAATTGACGTGAATGGCGGTCGCGCTGTCGCAGCTTACGCCCACGCAAAGGTCACCGATACCACGAATGGTAAAGCTCGAAGCGGTGAAGTTGGACTTGGTGAATGAGACGTTGGGCAACGTCAGCTGAAGATCGCTGGCGTTTTCGATCTGTTGCGATTCCAGCGCTTCCGAGTCGAAAGCGCTGACCGCGATCGGTACTTCCTGCAGGCTTTGCGCCTGCCTTTGCGCCGTCACGATGATGACGGTATCGGCATCATCTCCGGCGTCTTGAGCCATGACAGGCGAAGCGAACAGCGCAACTGCTGCCGCGCCGAGATACAATTCGGGCTTCTTCATGTAAGCAACCTCCCCACTCACGCACCTTTCGTTGAAGGTGCAAACTCTTCTTGTTTATTTTTCGAGTAGATCGGATTTTGCAATTTTTGGCAAGCCCGCGCATCAACAATCGCAATTACCGCCTGGCGTCGCTAACGCGATGCATGGAAAGGCTGGTATGGCAATGGGTTGGGCGAGGGGGTGAGCGGGACGCTTGACCTCGGGCGACCTTGCTGCCAATCCGCGCCGCCTGCACGGCAGCAGGCCCTGCGGGTGTAGCTCAATGGTAGAGCAGCAGCTTCCCAAGCTGACGACAATCGCAGAAATTTGGGCTTTTTGGTGTAAACCGATGCCAAATCGACCCGTTTGTTTTCAATGACATGCGAAATTGCTGTAAACCTTCCGAGCGCTTGGAACTGAACATTGGCAGTCCCGCCTACGGCACGTTCTTCCCGATCCATATCACCCGTCCGAGGACCTCGAAGCCTCGACGCGGCAGGTTCGTCCAGTTGGGAAAGTCGGGGCTGTCGGTCAGGATCGAGTATCGACCTCTTCTCGGCTCCAGCGCCACCCTTCGTATCAAATGTTCGTGAGCACCGCGTATCACATACAGTCCATCACGGAGTGCCTCGTTGCGTCCAAGCAATTGAATAAAGACTTCATCGCCCTCACTGACGGTCGGGGACATTGCATGTCCTTCTACAACCACCACCTCGACACCCGCAGGTTCCGAACTGATTTGTGCCAGCCAGTTCCGATCCACCAATCTCCTTCCTTCGGCCCTGCCTGCACCATCGGTGAACATGTTCACCGGCAAAACCAGCGGCGTTGCTGCCTTCCTGTTATTCGTCGCCTTCCCCCCTAGCTCTCGAACAGGGACATCGAAGAATGCTGCAAGTCTCACAACATCAGCCTGATCAAGGCGCGCTGGGCTTCCCCGTTTCATGAACTGCTGAATGTATGCGCTGTTGCGCCCCAGCAGGCGAGACACTGATGCGTAGGTCTCGCCATTCTCCTTTATGAGCTGTTCCAGCCGGTCTCGGATCTTGCCGTTCGTCATCCTACTCTATCCTATGCATTTCTATGGATGGATAGGGCAATTCCTACTCGAGATCGGTCCACTTCTTTGGCAGCGCGCGATGGTTGAATATGGTGGGGAGGGTGGGAATGATCGCCGATACTGACTACTGGGTTGGCATTGATGCTGGCCACGCTGAATGTGCAATCTGCCTCATCGACCGAGCTGGGAACGTCCTTCTCGAAGCCGTTCGAGACTCAAATGCCGGTGCCGTAACAGACATTCTTCGAGTTTTCGGTGTCGAAAGGGTGCAGGCCATCACGATTGAGGCTGGCGTGGGCGTTCACATAGTGCGCAAGCTTCTCAATCGCGGGCTGCCGATAAGGGTGGTCGATCCGCGCAAGTCGAGCAAATTCCTGTCGATCCGAAGGCAAAAGACAGATCCCAGCGATGCGCGGGGCTTGGCCGAACTCGGTCGGTTGGGTGTATCGATTGGCGCAGGAATACATATCAATCGACCTGATCAGGATGATATTCGCATCCAACTGAATGTTCGCAGGTCGATACTTAACTGCCGGATCCGCACCGATGCCGCAATCCGTTCGATCCTCCACCGTCATGGCGCAAGCTTGAGTGTCGGCAACAGCCCTGGGAAGCTGCGCTTCGAGGTTACGAGAGTGCTCCTTGAGCGAAAGAGGCAGGGATACGCGGTCCGAGCAGACTTGATGAGACTTGTAACGGTGGGTGAGGTGCTTCGTAGCCAGCTCGCTGACCTTGATCGGGAGATGAGCAGCCTCGCAGAGAGCATCGACGTCTGCGCCATACTTCAAACGATGCCTGGTGTAGGTCCGTTGACGGCTCTCTCGTTCTACAGTGCGATTGGCGATCCGCACCGTTTCTCTCGCAATGCTGACGTCGGGCCGTATCTCGGCCTTGCGCCTGCTCTCCGCCAGTCAGGTGCAACTGCGCATCGAGGTCGAGTGGGACGGTTCGGCAACAAGATGGCTCGGAATCATCTGATCATAGGGGCCACGCTCATCCTGACTCAATGCAAGTCCGAGAGTAGGCTTCGATCATGGGGGCTCGACCTCATGTCGAGGACCAATTTCATCAAGGCTCGGGTTGCTGTCGCCCGCAAGATGGCTGTGGTCCTTTTGCAAATGTGGAAGAGCGGCGTCCCCTTCGATGCGAAGCTGTAGGTGTCAATGATCTCCGCGAGGGGAGGTGGGTCTGGACCCCGGTCCGATTTCTGGGGCTGCGACCCCGCTGTAGGTTATTGGGCCAGACCCGCCAACTTTGGGTGTCATTCTTGAGTGAGCTGTATGCATCCGGTGATGCTGAATTTATTCGCGATCGTTGAATGCATGTGGTGCAATTCGTCACCGAGCGACGCACGAGCCTGGTCGTCGACGAAATTGGGCTGCTGCCTGATTTCCACCGACCGCGATGGCGGAATGCGATATGAGCAGCGAATTCGCCTCGGCGAGGAGCAGGCGGTCGCGAAGGGCGTGCAACTGAACATCGTCCAGCTCTGCGAGAAGTTACTTGGCGACCTCGAACGGTCCCATCTCACCCGCCCCGAGCGCCGAACCCAGGCTGCAGCTTCAGTTCGGACAGCTGGTTCGCTACCAGCTCGATCGACGGGCGGTAACCGTCGAAGCGCTCGTAGAGCGGCTCGACAAAATCATGGACGACATCCTCTAGATTGCGTTCAAGGTCGGATACTTGCGCTACCGTGGCGAGTTCGACCTTTTGCGAGCGGGCGCGCAGCCGGTGGTCCAGAGGCTCGCGCAGCAGCGGCTTTGCCCAGGTGATCAGCGTGCGTCCTTCAAGGCCCGTATAGCGAGCCACGAAACGGACTTCGGTCGTATCGCTCGCGCCGAGCGCACGAGCGAAATTCACCGCGTGCAGGAAAAGCTCGGCAGTGCGCCAGATGGGCAAGGTGAGGTCGAAGATCGTGCCGGGCTCGAGATTGTCCGGGCCGTCCTCCTGATAGCCGCGCTGGAGATAGGCGAAGGGATTGCGCGTGACGCGCCAAAAGTCGCTGTGTGCCGCATCGCGAAAATGCCGGTCGGTGTCGGGGCGGCCCAACCAGCATTCGAGCGCTCCGTCCTCGATGACGGGACGCAGGTCTGTTCGGGTGGGGACCCAGAACGGCGTCCATCCCGAACTCTTGGGGATTTCGGTCAGCAACTCGCGAAGCTGGCTGGGCGGAGGAACATCCTTGAGGCCGAGGATGGCGTAGGTCTGCTCGCTGTGCCCGAGCGGTTGGCGCGAGGGGTGGTCGGGCGGCAGCGGCGCGACGAGGTCCTTCCACCGACGACGCGAGTCGTGAAGGAAGCTCTCGAAGCTGTCCTCTTCGGCGGGGCGCACGAAGAGATCCAGCGCTTCGAGAATTGCAATTACCCTTTCAAAGCGCAGGTTGATCTGGCCCTGCTCGAACGCATTGACCGTCGGCAGGCTCACGCCAGCCAGCGCGGCTAGGCTGCGCTGACTGAAACCTTCTTCTTTGCGACGGCGTATGGCTTCGTCGACCGTTGCGCGCCAATCGATCGGCCAGTCGGTCATGTGAAGATCCTTTGCGCATGGCCCTGAATGACGTTTCGATAGGTTTCGCGGAAATCATCGGGCCGAACCCTGTCACCGAAGGCGAGCGTGCGCGCAGTCGCCAACCCCTTGCCGAGCGCGGCAAGCGCGCGCTCGACCGCAGCGCGGGGCAAGCCAATATCGAGACCGAATTGCTCTACAATTCTGCGGTCGATCGTATCGAATTCGCGTTTGCGTCCGCCGATCGAAAGCGCGGTAATCCGGTCGTAGACGGGGTAGGCGAGCGTGTTGATGAGGTCGTATGCGGGCGAGAGCCGCAGGCCCTCCGCTCGTTCGAGCAGGGAGAAGTTCTTGAGATGCGCGTCGGCGTTACCCAAAACCAGATTGAAGACGACAAGACGGAAGAACCGGTCGAGGTCGACCCGGCCCCGCGCGGAATAGCGGGTCACAATTTCGGCCGCTTCCTCGTAGCTCCCGTCATATTTGCCTTCGAAGGTCCGCCCCCGTGGTTTGTTGAGAATTTGCGCAAAATCCTCGAGGCGCAGTCGCTCCTCGCCTTGGCGGTCGAAGCGTTCGACCAGAAGCGCAATCCCGTCGATATTGTGCAGTGTTGCTAGCTGCGCGCGCGTGACATCGTCTTCGCCGAGAAGCTCGCGGGCTAGGCTAAGCGAAAGGTGCTCGTTCTGGACGATCGTGGGAAGATCCTCGCGGTTGAATTTGGCGATATGCGTGGCCGGGTCGGTGACCTCCACGGCTGGCCAGAAGCCATCGTCGGCGCGAAAGGCTAGCAGCTTCTTCTGCACCCCCGACAAAGTCCGTCCAGCGGTGGTCGCCGCCTCGTCGATGAGGTCGTCCTCGATCGGATGGACCGGCGCTTCCCCGTCTGCCGGGATAAGGCCCACCGCGCCGATACAATCCGCCCCGTAGTGTAGCAGCAGTCCGAGATCGTCTTGGTTTGCTGTGCCGCCGGCGCGCGCCTGACGCCCGCGGAGCCAGCCTTCTGGGGCGAGATGCTCGAAAAAGGGAAGCAGGCCGCCGCGCCAATAATGGTCCCGTGTCTCTGCGGGAAGCGCGCAGGCGATCGTCTCGCTCCAGCCCTCGTCATAGACGAAGCGGGTGTCCGAACCTAGTTCGCTGAGCCGACCGGCAGGACGACCCTTGAAGGTGACGATGGCGTGGCGGTCGGCGATGGCGATTCTCGATCAGGCTAATGAGACGGTTCACCTTATCATCGTGAAAATGATTAAGCAATATTGAACATATGCAAAATTCTATTGGAGGTATGTGGTATCTCTGATCAACTGCCCTCCCTGGATTAAAAATCAATCTTCCCAACCGGCGCAAGCGCACAGGCATCGAAAAACAGCCAATCTGAAACAAACATGCATTGGCTACGGGAATTGCAGTATTTTCTTGAACAAAGCCAGAAAGCAGATCTCGCGTCATCACGCGTCGAGATGCCGCAAGACCGCAATTTCCGAAACCCTAGGTGTTGGCCGCGCAGTATCAGCTCGGACGAACACAGACGCTGTCGTCAGATGGCGTTTGCCAGTGGATGGCAGCCGATACGACCTCACCGCCTGATAGGCAGCATCATGGTCGAGCAAACCGGCACGGTCTAGGACCTCTTGCATTTTGAAGGCAGCAACTACGTCGCCGTAACCATCGGGTCTTTCAGCACCCGATAGACGCTTGCTCGTGCGATCCCCAATTTTGCCGCTATATCATGCACCGAACCCCTCATCACGCAGCGCGCGCACCTGCTTCACGTCTACGCTAGGTTTGCGTCCCTTTTAGACACCAGCGGCCTTGACGCGCTCTACGCCTTCGCGCTGACGTTCCTTGCGGATGTCGGTCTCGACCTCCGCGACGGCGCCGAGAATGCCCCGAATCAGCTTCCGCATGCTCGTGATCGTATCGACCGAACCTTGCTGCACACACCGGAACCCGACTTGCTTCGCTGATAGCTGGGCGATGATGTCGTGTAGATCGCGACCGGATCGAGCAAGGCGATCGAGGCGCGTCACTACAAGCGTGTCACCTTCGCGCAGCCAGTCGAGGCATTCCTCAAGCTCGCGGCGGTCGTTGCACGACGTCCCAGAGACCTTCTCCGAGAAGACCTTTCGCAACCCGCGTCGGCAAGCTGCTCAAGTTGGAGGTCGAGGTTCTGGGAGCTGCTACTGACGCGCGCATCCGACTATACTCATGTGCTGGCTCTCGCTGTCTCATTGGGGTCCAGAGTCAGCGCAGCATAGCGTCTCATAATTGGGATCGAACTCGAATGAGACACTCCGTGGACGCCGTGAGACGCCTCGGATGGGTATACTCGAATTGAACGTTAGAACTACCGAACGTGCTTACTCGCCGCAGTCGAAATCCAGGGTAGAGGTTCTAGTCGAGGCTCCAAACGAAGCTCGAAATGTGACTCTGCCAGCACAGCCGGCATCTTGCACCCATAACGCGAAAGTTCCGTTTCCGCCCTCACCAGTGAGGATGCCTTCATACGAGCGCTGGGCAAGAACTTTGCCTTCGCTATCAGTTGCGGTTAGCATCAGTGTTTGCGGCAAATACTGGTGGCCGTCACTACGAACGTCGATCGTAAATAAGGCATCGGTTGCATACTCTTCAGCACTGCCCTCTCCGATGACGGTGTTCCAAAGCTGGAAGTCGTCGGCGGTGAGCACATTGTCGGAGAGTCGGCCTGTTTCTGTATACCAAAGACGCACGGAAGGGTTTGCGAGATAGCCACCAGGTTGCTCCTCTCCGAAAGCAGGAGACGTTGCTGTAATGGCTAGGCCACACAGACCTGCGAAAACCGGCTTCATGAACTTCATTTTTCAGTCTCCACCGTTTCTCGGCGCAGCTCCTCATAGAGCTGCCCTGGCCCCAACAGCACATCGCGCAGTCCCTCGCGCACCTTCGCCGAATTGAGCGCTTGCGAACTCATGCTTTCGTGCGCGGCCATGGCATCGATGATCGCGTCGAGGATTGCGCTCGAAAGGGTCGGCGAGCTGGCAAATTGTGTCTTGCTGTTGTTCCGTGCCTGGGATCGCAGCTCCTCGGACTCCAGCAGCTTCCCCTTGATCACGTTGTTCACGTAGATAAGCTGATCGTCATCGGTCAGGTCACCGTCGAACAGGTCGTTCACCTTGGCGATGATCTCCGCGAGCAGCGCCTTTTCCTTCTCCTGCACCGCTCCAGAGCCAACCCCGGTGATTGGTGGAAGTGCGGGACGATCATCACCGACCTGTAGCGTGCGCGCACCCTCGTCCTTGAGGTTGTGGTGCGTAAGCCGAACGCCTGACAGGTCCACGCCATCTCGCTCCCGGCCGAACTGCAACAACGGGGTAAGACGCTTGTAGAACATGTAGCGCTTCTCGATCTCGGTGCTGCCGTAGTCGAAAATCTGGGACAGGAACGCATAAATGCGTGTGTAGGCGGCCATATCGCCGCGAACCTGAAGCAGCACGTCCATCTCTTCCTTGGACTCGTTCGCGGCAGTCTTGTCCTTTGCGTCGATAGCCGCCTTGTATCGATCCTTGGCCTCACTGAAATGCGTCAGCATGCGTTGCGCGATGGGTTCGATCGCGGCGACCAGCTGACCTTGCGTGGCATTGGGATCGAGTTCGACGGCTACCAGCCGGTCGATCTCGAACTGGTCGTAGTGACCCGAAGCATCCAGCTTCTGGCGCAGATCGAAGATAAGGTTCGGGTCGGTCTCGGCCTCGATCTCTGCGGTCTCGTAATACTGCCTGAAGGCCGCCAGCACTTCCTCGGAGCTGTTCACGAAGTCGAGAATGTATGTGGTGTCCTTACCGGGGTGCGAGCGGTTCAGACGCGATAGCGTTTGCACGGCCTGAATACCTGCCAGCCGCCGATCGATATACATGCCGCACAGAAGCGGCTGGTCGAACCCGGTCTGAAACTTGTTCGCGACGAGCAGCAGTTTGCATTCCTCGTCGTTGAAGGCATCGCGAATGTCACGGCCACGCAGACCGGGATTCAGCTTCGCACTTGTCTCCGTGAAGCTCTCGCCCTTGTTATCTGGTTCGTTCACCTCCCCAGAAAACGCCACGAGAGTGCGCATGCGATAGCCTTGGGACTTGATGTAGGCTTCGATCGCCAATTGCCATCTAACGGCCTCCAGACGGCTTCCGAGCACAACCATCGCCTTCGCCTTACCGTCCAGCAAGGGCGCGACGTTCTCGCGGAAGTGCTCGACCACGATCTGCACCTTCTGCGAAATGTTATAGGGGTGCAGCCGAACCCAGCGCATGATACCTTTCATGGCGGCGCTCTTCTCGACTTCCATCTCGTCCCATTCCTGCCCGCCGCTGGCGAGCTTGAAGGCGAGTTTGTAGGGTGTGTAGTTCTTCAGCACGTCGAGGATGAAGCCTTCCTCGATCGCTTGCCGCATCGAGTAGACATGGAACGGAGCTGGCTTGTTGTCATCACTGGCGGGTTCGTCAGGCTTCGGCCTGCGCCCGAACAGCTCCATCGTCTTCGTCTTTGGCGTGGCCGTGAAGGCCACGTAGGTCACGCCATCCTCGGCAGCACGCGCGGCCATTTGCGCGGCGAGAACGTCTTCTGCGCTTACCTCGCCACCATCACCTAGCTCTTCGATCTCTTCAGGTGAGAGCACAGCCTTGAGCTTCGCGGCAGTCTCGCCGGCTTGGCTGCTGTGCGCCTCGTCGGCGATCACGGCGAACTTCTTGCCATCGGTCGCTGCGCGTTCTCGCACAGCCTCCAACGCGAAGGGGAATGTCTGCATGGTGCAGACGATGATCTTCTTTCCCGCATCGAGAGCATCAGCAAGCGCCGCGCTCTTGCTACCACCGTCGCTTGTGATGGTCGCAACGACACCTTTGGTGCGCTCGAACTCGAACAGCGCTTCTTGCAGCTGTGCATCGATCACGTTGCGGTCAGAAACCACGATCACGCTCGAAAACACCTTCTGATCGTTTTCGCCATGCAGATCGGCGAGGAAATGCGCTGACCAGGCAATCGAGTTGGTCTTCCCCGATCCGGCGCTGTGCTGGATCAGGAAACGCCCTCCGGCCCCCTCTGCGCGCACCTGCTCACGCAGCTTCCTCGTCGCGTCGAGCTGGTGATAGCGCGGGAAGATCACCGTGGTGATTTGCTTCTTCTTGTCGCGCTTGGCGATCATGTAGCGACCGATCAGTTCGAGCCAGCTTTCGCGCTGCCAGACCTCTTCCCAGAGATATGCCGTAGGGTGGCCGGGACCATCGGCGGCGTTCCCCGCGCCGCCATGGTTGCCTCTGTTGAAGGGCAGGAATCGTGTCTTTCCGCCTTCCAGTTTGGTGGTCATCATCACTTCGCGGTTGGACACTGCGAAGTGAACGAGAGCGCCGCGAGCGAAGGTTAGCAAAGGCTCGTTCTTCGGCTTTCGGTCGAACTTATACTGGTCGATCGCATCGCCAATGGTCTGCGTAAAATCGGTCTTCAGCTCCGTCGTCGCCACCGGGATGCCATTGAGGAAGAGACCAATGTCGATGCTGTTTTCGTTCGAGCGCGAGTAACGCAGCTGGCGCACGACCCGCAGCTTGTTCGCCTTGTAGCGAGCGACGATGTCGGGGTTCATGCCTGACGCGGGAGCGAACTGGGCGAGGCTTACCAGACCGCGCACACCGATCAGTTCGAGACCATGGCGCAGAACATCCAGTGTGCCGCGATCGTCGAGCTGTTTGCGCAGGCGATCGCCGAGGATGTCTAGCGCAGCTGCGCCGTGCGCCTTCTCCAGCGCCTCCCACACCTTCGGCTGTGTCTCCTGCAACCAGTCGCGAAGGTCTTCGGGGAAGAGCGCGCGCACGCGGTCATAGCGCGCCGCAGCGCCCTCCTCGTAAATCCATCCAGCCGCATCCAGATGGTTGCAGATTTCGTCCTCGAAGCTGATTTCCTTGTGCAGGCTCACCGCGTTCTATTTCCCCAATTGCGCGAGCCGTGGCTTCAGCGCTTTTTCCATCTTCACCATCGTGTCCACGAGCCTCTTCTGGATCGTTGGCCATTCAGACCGCTCCGAGCGGTAGCCGCCATCGACCAGAGCCCCGATCAATGTGCCTTTTTGGCCTTCTTCCTGTTTCCAGATCAGCTCTTGTCCCAGTTCTTCCTCGATCGCTTCCTTTTGCTCTTTGAGCTGCTCGAAGGCAGGTTCATTGTCTGCAATCCAGAGATGGACTTGGGAGTCGCGCTGCCTGATGACGTAGACGAAGTCGAAGCCTCTGATGCCCGCGGACGAGGACATCCAGTTGTCTTTGCTTGGGCTGCGACCAGCATGAAGGGTGGTGTGCTGCGCCGCGAGCTGAAGCAGCTCCTGCCAGAACGCGATGCGAATTTCGTGCCGCTCGCTTCTCTGCTTGCGCTCTGCCTGTCGCTTGGAGCCGATTTGGGTCTGGAAGCTCGCGGTTTCGGGCAAGGGTATCAGTTGCTGCACATCGAGGAGCACCGGACCGTCGGCCATGCGATAGGGCTGAAGTCGCACACAACGAATGTCGATGTCTCGGTCGCGCAACCATAGGACCGCCGTGGTCAGTTCTTTGCTGAAATTCGCCGATGCCAGAATGATACGCGTGTCCTGACCGAACTGATCTTCGTCGGGTCCGTCCCAGCCGAGGAATTTCAGGATCGCAGCTTGCGCTTCATCATGGTCAGGCTGGCCGGGGTTCACAAAGCGAGCATGCGTGTCCACCAGCTGCTCGAAGGTCATTGCGGAGATCATCGCGGCGTATCGCAACGCCTGCAATTCCATGTGCCCACCGTCCTCCGTGCGCTTCAGCTCGACGACGACGAGGTTGGCGTCGCTATCAATGCAAAGTAGGTCGATGCGCCGCGAGCTATCGATCCACTCCCCGAACTCCTCGGCTATCACCATCAAGCCCGCGTCGAGCACAGTAATGTTTGCTTTCAGCAGCTGTTGGATGTGCGTGCGCTCGTGGATGTTCTCGGCGGTGAAGCTGGTCGCGGAGACAGGGACAAGTTCTTTGTCTGTAAGCGAGTAGATCGCCATCAGCTTTACCCCTTCAGGCCGAGCTGCGCAAAAGCTGCGGCGACATCGGGCTTCATGGTGAAGCGGCTCGTATCGTTGTCGAAATCGGCGAGGATGCCGGTGTAGAATTTACCGTTGGGTGTCGTCGCCTTGGGGGGCTGACCGAGGTAAACGCCGCGGTTCGCGCACATGGTGCCAAAGTGGAGATGCCAGCTCATTCCTTTCCAACCTATCTTCTCGGTGAGTTCGCCGGAGGTGGAGTTGGGGTTGTCGAGCAGCACCTGAACTAGCTTCTGCTCCGTGTCTGTCATCGGCTCGGCCTTGAATGCCTTGATGACCCTCTCCGCTGGTTTAAGACCTTCGACTTCTGCAATCAGCTCCGCGTGCTCGTCGGCTTCAACTGCGTCGAGCGCCACCAGGAACTGCTGAGCTTCGGTTGCTTTCTTCGGGACATCGCTCTCGGATTGCTCGATGGCGTTGAGCCGCATCTGCTTGCGTTCGCCGGCGGACCTGTCGGGCAATGATGCGATGATCTTCTCTAGGCTCATGCGGCCTCCATTTCTTGTTGCTCGACAAGTCCGCGCACGTCGATCTTGCCAGTGACAGCGGCGGAGATCAGCGCTGCACGGCGCTCTTGTAATAGGGATATTGCGCCTAGCGCGCGTTCAACCAACTCACCGATCTTGTTCGTTTCTCGGTCCAAGAACGCGACGATAGACTGCTGTTCTGACAAAGGAGGTGCTGGCAGCCGAAAAGCCCTAACCTTTTCCTGGTTGATGTTCGGTTGCCCTCCACCAGAGCCGAGCAGCATTAATGCTTCGGTCGCCGACCAGAGGCAGTAGAACGCGAACCGGGTTTCTATGCGCACCGGATTAGCCATCGCGCAACAAGCCTGATTTGTGCATGCAGGCTTTTCGAGCCAGCCAAGCCGCCCGATGGTCGCCCCATACATTGCAATCAAAAGGGTTCCTGGCGGATACACTTGAAGTGAAGAGAGGCTATCAAGAGCTGCCTCATTTACTCGCTTCCTGGTCACAGTAATCGGCAGCTCGCGGAGCTCACCTGTGGTGACCCAATTAACGGTTCCGCCCTTAAATGCGGCTTCAGAGCTCGGCGTCGTCCCGCTGCCGACCTTTTTGAAGAGGCGAGAGATGCGGTCCACTTGCCAATGCGCAGGGACCTCGCCGAGCCATTCGACGCCGCTGTCTTTCATGGGGGCGTCGGGGTCGAGACCCTTGGTGACGGCGTGCGAGATGACCGCTTGCCGTTTTTCTTTCAGCAGCGCGATCAGCCGCTCCTGCTCCGCCACCAATGCATCGATCTTCGCCGTTTCGCGATCGAGGAAGAGCCGTATCTGCTTCTGCTCGTCCAATGGTGGGATGGGCACTGGAAAGGCGTAAAATTCGTCCTTTGGTAGGCGCCAACGACCCAGTTGCGAGGAGCCTTGTCCGAACGGATAGAATTGCCGGGCGGAATACGCCATTTGGAAGACACGTAGGAAATAGATGGCGTCGACCGCTTCGGCATTCCGTGCCCCAAATACTCGATAGTCAGGGCTCGTAACGCCCCCTTGGGTTGCGATGTCGATCCAACCTGTCAGAAGGTCCATGTGGTTCATGGCGAACTCGCCGGGCAAGACTTTCTGATACTTCGAGTAATCCATGGCCTGCTGGCCTTCGTTTCCTTCTACGTCCTTCACGCGCAAGCCACTCTGCGTGATGGAAAGAACATCGTGACCAAGCTCGCCCGCAATCCGCTTCCTGATCTCGAACAAATCCTTGATGCGTCCAACTGACCACCTTGCGGGGATGTCTCCCAACCAGGGGACGCCGCTATCCTTGTAGTCGAGGTAGGCTGGGAAGCTCACGCCCGCATGTCCGTGAGCAGCGCGCGAATGCGATCAGTCACTTCGTCTAGCTCCGCATCGATCTCCTGCAATGGGCGAGGTGGCTCGAACACGTAGAAGTGCCGGTTGAACGGGATCTCGTAGCCGATCTTGGTCTTGGACTTGTCGATCCATGCGTCAGGGGCATGCGGCTTCACCTCGCGCTCGAAATAGGTGTCAACGTCCTCGGTCAGTGGGACGTTCTCGGTGTCGCGCAGGCTGGTGTCAGCGACTGGCTTGCCCTTGGCCTTGCCCCGCTGCGCCAGGACTGGCCTACCATCCTCATCCAACTGCGGACGCTCGACCGTAATGGTCTGATAGCCGAAGCTCTTGTTCTCGAAGATGCATGAGAGCGGTGCGAGCTTCACTTTGCCGCCATCCGGTGCGGACGGTGCTGTTTCGCCCTCGCGCACGATCTGCCGTTCAACCTCTTTGCCCTCTGCATCCAGCACGGTCGCGAGCTCCGCCTCGACGAACGCGCCGAACATCTGTGTCACATCGTCAATTTGATCGTCAGTCATTTCCTTGCGCTTGCTGCCGAGTGTTTTCCGCATGCGCTTCCAGAAGCTGCTGCCGTCGATCAGCTGCACCTTCCCCTGTCGTTCCGCTGGCTTCTTGTTCGACAGGATCCAGAGATAAGTGGAGATGCCAGTATTGTAGAACATGTCGGTCGGCAGTGCGATGATCGCTTCGACCAGGTCGTTCTCCAGCACATAGCGCCTGATCTCGCTCTCCCCGCTACCAGCCGCGCCGGTGAACAGCGGTGAGCCGTTGAGCACGATGCCAAAGCGACAGCCGCCTTCGGCCTTTGGCCGCATCTTCGACAGCAGGTGCATCAGGAACAGCAGCGAGCCATCGGACACACGCGGTAGGCCGGGGCCGAAGCGACCGGCGTGGCCTAGCCGTTGGTGTTCGTCTTTCACTTCCTTTTGCACCTTCTTCCACTCCACACCAAAGGGTGGATTGGAGAGCATGTAGTCGAAGGTCTGGCCGGGATGTCCGTCATCGGAGAGCGTGTTGCCCTGCACGATCTTGGTGATGTCCTGCCCTTTGATGAGCATGTCGGCCTTGCAGATCGCGTAGGATTCGGGGTTCAGCTCCTGCCCCGACATAGTGAGGTGCGCCTGCGGGTTGTGCTCGTGCAGGTATTCCCCCGCGATCGAGAGCATGCCGCCAGTGCCCGCCGTGGGATCGTAGATGGTGCGCACGACGCTCGGCTTGGACAGCACATCGTCATCTTCGACGAAGATCAGGTTGACCATCAGCCGGATGACTTCGCGCGGCGTGAAGTGCTCACCAGCCGTCTCGTTCGAGATTTCCGCGAAACGTCGGATCAGCTCCTCGAAGACGAGCCCCATCTGGTTGTTATCGACGGTGCTGGGGTGGAGGTCGATACCAGCGAAGCGCTCGGTGACCTGATAGAGAAGGCCGTTCTTGGCGAGCCTGTCGATCTGCGCAGCGAACTCGAACTGCTCGAAGATGTCGCGCACTTCCGGCGAGAAGCCCTGCACGTAGCTCAAGAGGTTGGTGGCAATGTTGTCCTGATCGCCGACCAGCTTCACGAGGTCGAGCGGACTGCGATTGAAGAAGGTCGTGCCGGATGCGCGTAGCAGCATCGGGTCGGGGTGGTCCTTGCCAGCCGCTTCGAGCACCGCCTCCTTGGTGGGAGCGAGCACGCAGTCGAGGCGCCGAAGCACCGTGAACGGCAGGATAACGCGCCCGTATTCCGATTGCTTGTAGTCGCCACGCAGTAGGTCCGCGACCGACCAGATAAACGCCGAAAGCGATTGATGATTCACTGATTTCCCCTTCGCAGGGGTTAGTGCAGCACTAAGAAGTCATCGGCAAGGCAGTATTCGGTGCGCGCAACCGCGATACTGGGAGCAGCGACGAAGAAAAGCTTGTCGTGAATTGGAACACCAAAACACGACAAGCTCGATTCAGTAATATGCAGCTAGTCCTTCAGCAACCAGCCGCCTTCCGTATACACCGCGAGGCCAACCGGGCCGAACTCCAGCAGCGCTGGCAGACCTCGCAGCGCCTTGTTCTTCAGGCCGGTCGCTCCGTCATGGATGCGGAACATCCGAGCTTCGCCTTCCTTCAGTTCCACGCACTCGCAGTAGACGGCCGCAGCGACATCGCCGGTGGGTGCGACAACGAAATGCTCGTCGCCGGACACTTCTTCGATGCGGTAGAGATGCAGTTTCGGTGCGGGGAGTGCATGCGCGATCCAGCCGACCTGCGGGTTGAAGCTGGCGAAGCCCGCCGGAGCGCATTCGAGCAAGGCGTCGAGTCCCAGCCGTTGGTCCTCCGGCAGTGTGTCGTCCACCCGCTCGACGGTGAAGCCGTCATTCTCCTGATTGAGTTCGATTTCGTTGGCGATGACGATTTCCTCGGCGCGCTGCGGGTCGGATGCCAGCACGAAGCCGGTGACACGCCGGTGAGCACGAGAGATCGTGACGCGATACAATTCAAAACGCATTTGAGCATTACCTTATGCTGTTGGTGATGCTTGATGCGTAGCTGCGCGCTGTGGTGGATGAGGGTGGGCAATTCGGTGGCGGCGATGGGAAATCGCACGCCAGGAAGAAGTTGAGTGACTCAACGATCCCTAGTGGAAAACGAACACACGGAACGGCGGATTTCCGCAGCTTTTCCTGAACGCCGGTGAATGGCAAATCCACGAGGATGAGAGCATTTTCGCGCAAATCGCTAAAGAAAACCGCAAGAACCCTAAACTTTCACGATCCTGCATCCTCTCTTCCCGTAGGTAAAAGTCCACGCCGGAGTGGTGGAAGGTGAGCGAAGCGAACCTGGAACCCTGCGGCGTGTGACCGCCCCTCGCGTAGCGAGGGGCACTACCTCATGAACCACCTCACATTCTGCTACCGCTGCGCGGCAGCAGATGCTGCGCTCACAGCAGTCATTGCTCTGCTCGCTATGCTCGCTTCGCAACGACAGCTTCTCGCTTGCATCGACGCCTTCGCTTCGCTCCGGCGTTCCGGCCTGACGGCCGGCATGGAAGCCAACGAGAGATGGAAGACGGTTTAGGTGAAACGTGTTTTGGACAGAGGTTTTTCCCGCCTAGAGCAGATGTATCAGCCTAAAACCCCTGTCCGTTTTTCCACGAGCTACGAACCAGATCACGAGTCCTCCAGCAACGTATGGACCACTGACGGGTGCAAGCCTGTCTTGCCCGTAAGGCCGCGTGGTAACGGGTCGGGCTTCGGATCGAAGAATGGCCACTTCCCCTCCGCGGTGAGACGGTCTGCACAATTGAGCGCGTCGTTTACGCGCTTCGTAAGGGAGCCGGGCAGCCCATCTTCCATCCGACCTTCGGCAACGAGAAACTTGCGCACCTCGTTCGCCGACGCCTTTCGGTTTCCCCATTCGAGCAGTTCGCGCGCCCACCACGCATCTGCGATGAGCACGCATCGCTCCTCCGATCGATTCCGAAGCCACAGCGGTGGCTTCAGCCCAGCCCTCTCCGCCAGCAATTCCGACCGACGCGCGTCACGGTAGTCTTGAATCGCAGTTTGGATACGCTTTGGCACTGCGCGAGGCTTGCGCTTGTGGCGGCGCCTGGCGGTCGCGTTTTGCGTCGCCTTCGCGAGCCTCGACGCGGTTTTTGCGTCCTCTTTCTCCTGAAGCATGCGGTCATTCTCATCGTGCCAGGTGCCTTCCTCGCATCGAACGACGAACGCGCTCCAAGATGGGTGGCGATGCCGATCCTCTAACGCCATGGTCGCGGTCGCCGTTTCCCACTCAAAATAGAGCGAGCGCAGATCGGCCGAACTTTCTATACGGTTGTGGACTACTTGACCGCAAAACATGGCGACAGGGCACATCGCGCAACCATAGGGTTCTGGTTCCCCGTCCCCCCAGTGTCGGGGTTCATCGAAACGGCCCCAAAGGCGTTCGACCGGATCTCCGAAGCAGATGAGACGCTCTGTAAGTGGTCGCTTCAGAATGTTGCCGCTCCCATCGATGACAATGTCAGCGACACGATATGTAACCTGTCGATTTCGATAGAGCTTTCGGCGGACACCAAGTGCGCGCGACGATGGAGCTTTCGGATGCAATGTTGGCGAACCTTTCTCATTGACGGTAAGCTTGTGTGGAGAGGCGTTCGTGCGGCAGCGGTGGAATTCGACGGCGCGTGCTCAACGGCACGCACCACCTACTTCAAGGGGGAGTCCTGATCGGATAAGCGCTCGCGCAGAACTTCTAAATCAGCCGCACTTAATCCGTTTGAGGACACCGAGGGTCGCATCTCCCGCAGGACCTCGACAGCATGCAGTTCATGCACTGACAGCCATCGTCTCCGCGGGCGTGGGTCGGCAGCTACCTCACGCATGACAGCGCGCTGTTCGTTGGAGAGATCCTTCAAGCGGCAGCCCAGGACCGTTTCCAACTCGTCGGCCAAGTTATCAGATTCTGATGAACGCCTGCTCTCGGTGAGAAGGTGCCAGGACACGTCAGGGTGCCTTTGCCTTACAACCGCTTGCAAAAAAGAAGTTTTGTCGATTGCTAGGGTGTCAGCCAGCTCCTCTGCGCGGTCAATGGGGATCGGCGCTCTGCCAAGGGCCATGTGGCTCAATACCACTGCTGTCTTGTAGCCCATCTGCTTACCGATTTGGCGGATGCTCAAGCCCTGCTCATGCTTCGCCCTAGCCAAGCCTTCTGAAAGCATTCGTGCGGCAGTTGTGTCGGCTAGGGGATATTCGTCTTTCATGCGTAATGTATGGCATTCAGAATGCGCGCGTGTCAATTGCCACTTGAAACTTTCGTGAATGCGTAGTATTTGCCACGCATGACGGATACACCACTCATCAAGTTCCCCCGCTCACCGGAGATCAAGCGGGCAATTGCTGCTGTTACCAAGGCTGGCGTCGTAGTCGGCTCTATCGAAATCTCTGCCAGCGGTGCGCTACGAATTTACGCTGCGACCGGGAACCTCGAACCAGCTGCTAATGACTTCGATGAATGGGACAGGCGAGGCGCCCTTTGATCTCTGGTATTCACTTCGTCACGAAGAAGCGGTCGGGCAAACCAACTCTTCATTATGTGTATGCGTGGCGCGGAGGTCCGCTGATCGCGAAACGTGAAGGTGGCGGAAAGCCGGTTCTCACTGCTGCTGAAATCAAGGCTGCCATCGAAGCGATTGAGCGCAATGCGACGCCGGACAGCAAGACGCTGTCGGCGCTCGTTCGCGAATGGGAGCGTAGTCCGGCTTGGGAGAACCTGGCGAGCTCCACGAAGAAGACCTGGTCCAGTTATATCAAGCAGATCATCGAACGTTGGGGTCAGACGCCTCTTTCCGTTTGGAACGACCCGCGCATGAAGGCGAAGGTTGTCCGGTGGCGGGACGAACGTGCAGCCACGCCGCGAGCTGCTGATCTCGGCGTCATGGTGCTTCGCGAACTGCTCAAGTTTGGGTGTCTGCATGGTCGCGTCCTCATCAACGTCGCGGAGGGCATTCCGACCCTCTACCGGAATGGGCAGCGCGCCGAGATCATTTGGACGGACGAAGACATCGACCGTTTCTCATTCGAGGCGAAGCGAATGGACAAGCTCCATGTGCTCGACGGATTGCGTCTCTGTGCGGTCACAGGGCTGCGGCGCGAAGACCTTGTCACCGTGAGCTGCTCAGACGTCTATGACTTTGCAATCGTCAAGCGCGCGCTCAAGACCAGCCGCGGGCGGCGTCGAACAGCTTCGATGCCAAGGATACCGGAGCTTGATCTCCTGCTTCAAGAACTGGACACACGGCCGCGTGAAGAGGGGGTAACCACCCTTCTCGTAAACAGCCGTGGCAAGCCATGGAGTGGCGATGGTTTCGGGGGCTCGTTCAATCGCGTTCGTGACGCGGCCGGGATCGTATTTACGGACCCTGATACGGGAGAGCAGAAGCGCAAACACCTGCACGACGTTCGCGGGACTTTTGCAACACGCCTCATCCTGTCTGGCCTGACCGATGCGGAGGTTGCGGAGATCATGGCATGGTCGGTCGAAAAGGTGTCGGGCATCCGACGAACATACGTTGACCAGTCGCGTGCAATCGTGGCAATCGGCGAGCGCATCATGAAGGCGGGTGTAAACTGACCTGTAAACCGTTCTATGCAGTGTATTCGGTTTCCCTTCTTTCACAGTGCTTTGCGGGTGTAGCTCAATGGTAGAGCAGCAGCTTCCCAAGCTGACGACGAGGGTTCGATTCCCTTCACCCGCTCCAGCACCCCGCGATAAATGGCAGATGCACTTGCAAACCGCATGGCCCTCCCCGATGGTAGCAAAATGAAACTGGTCTCGGGGACAGCTTGAACACAATTACATCGCCAGACCCTGACGCCGACGGCACCTTGCTTGGGCGATTCGGCGGCGAAAAACCGCCGGCAGCGCAATGGTTCGACGCTGCCATCGCGCATGCGCCCGAACGCAGCAATTTCACCGTCGATGGGGCCGACATCGAGCTTCTGACCTGGGGCGAGGTCGGCAAGCCCGGCCTGCTCTTCCTCCACGGCAATGCTGCGCACGCCGATTGGTGGAGCTTTATTGCCCCGCAATTCGCCGACGGTTTTCGCTGCGCGGCCATTTCATGGTCGGGAATGGGGAAATCGGGCTGGCGCGAATCCTACGATATTCCGACCTTCGCCAAGGAAGCGGAGACCGCGATCGAAGTGGCGCAACTCGGCGCATCCGGGATGCAACCGGTGATCGTGGCCCATTCCTTCGGCGGGTTCCCGACGCTGCGCATGGCAAGCCATCATCCGGATGCGATTTCGGGTGCGATCCTGGTCGATTCAGCACCGCCGCGCGCGGAAGGCGGACCGCCGCCACGGCTGGCGCAGGGGCGCTCGCACAATCCGCGCTACGAAACGCTCGAAGCCGCACTGCGCCGCTTCCGCTTCCTGCCCGAACAGGAGGAGGGCCTGCCCGAGATCATCGACTGGATGGCGCGCGGGGCGCTGCATGAAGTTCCCGCTACCGACGAAGCGCCCGGCGGCTGGACATGGCGGTTCGACCCGCAATTCTGGACCAAGTTCGAGCGGAGGAACTGGGGCGAGAAGCCGCAGGTGCCGATCGGGATCATCGTCGGCGGCAAGTCGGCGCTGTTCCCATCCGGGCGGCTGGAAGAGCTGGAGGCACTGATCCCCGATCGCCGGTTCACCACCGTGATCGAGGATGCGCGTCACCACATCCTCGTCGATCACCCGCTCGAACTCGTCGCGGCGATCCGCGAAGGGCTGGAACTGCTGCGCTAGCGCCTATTTCGGTGGCATCCGGATCGCGCCGTCGAGGCGGAACTGGTGACCGTTGATGTAGGTATTGCGCGCGATCTCGCAGATCAGCGAGGCGAACTCCTCCGGATGGCCGAGCCGCTTGGGGAAGGGCACGCTCGCGTTCAACTGGTCCCACATCTGCGGATTGCGGTCCTTCATTCCCAGCATCAGCGGCGTCGCGAAGATCCCCGGCATGACCGAGTTCACGCGGATGCCGAGGTCCATCAGGTCGCGCGCCATCGGCAGGACGAGGCCGTTCACCCCCGACTTGCAGCTACCGTAGATCACCTGGCCGATCTGGCCGTCCTGCGCCGCGACCGAAGCGGTCAGCGTGATGCAGCCGCGCTCGCCATCCTCGTTCACCGGTTCGCTGTTCGCCATGCCGAGCGCGCTGATCGAAGCGACGCGATAGCTGGCGACGAGGATACCCTCGGCACCGAACGCATAGTCTTCGGTCGGCAGGCGCTTGTAGCCGCCCTTTTCCTTGTCCCAGCCAATGGTCTTCCCGCGTTTCGACGCCATCGCGCAGTGGACCGTCACGCGCTCCTGCCCGTTGGCCGCGCGCGCCGCTGCAAAGCCATCCTCGACCGATTGTTCATCCATAATGTCGACATGGTGGAAGGTACCCCCGATTGCCCTGGCATGGGCCTCGCCGTCCTCGTCGTTGATGTCGAAGATGGCCACCTTCAGGCCCAGATCGGCAAGCGCCTGCGCGCTTGCCCTGCCGAGCCCCGATGCGCCGCCGGTCACCACTGCCGCCATACCTTGTTCGAGTTTCATCGCGTCATTCTCCCTTGATCGGCCGACACGATTAGGGCGTGGCTGGCCTC
The DNA here is from genome assembly GCF_900177715.1 of Altererythrobacter xiamenensis. Classification (GTDB taxonomy): domain Bacteria; phylum Pseudomonadota; class Alphaproteobacteria; order Sphingomonadales; family Sphingomonadaceae; genus Erythrobacter; species Erythrobacter xiamenensis. The sequence continues at coordinate 838,397 of NZ_FXWG01000002.1, forward strand.
GCGCAACCCCTTCAAAAACATAAGGGCAGCGATGGCGCGCCCGGCCGACCCCGGCTAGGGATGCGCGATGGATTCCTTCCTGTTCGCCTTTGCCGCCGTGCTGCTGCTTTCGATCGGTGGGCGCGACCAGATCATGGTGGCGCGCTTTTCGGCCAAGCTCGGCCAGAGCGGCGCCTTGCTCGCCGTCGCGGTTCTGGTGAGCGTGGCGAGCGCGGGCGTGATGGCCTATGCCGGAGCGCATATAGCGGTGCTCTTGCCGGTGCCGGCGCAGCACATGCTGATCGCGATTGCCCTCGCCATCGCCGCGCTCGAGCTATTCTGGCCGGTTCGGCTGCGGGAGGCGACGGAGCCGACGCGTTCGCTCGGGGCGATCGGCATCGTGCTGTTCGCTAGGCAGCTCGGCGATGCCGCGCGTTTTGCCGTTTTCGCTTTTGCTGCTGCCACGGTGCTGGCACCTCTCGCCTGGCTCGGTGGAGCGTTGGGCGGGGCGGGTGCCATGTTGCTGGCCTGGACGTTGCAGGGGGAGTTGGAAGAACGCTTTCCCCTGCGCAGGGTCCGGATCGCGCTTGGCATTGTCGTGTTGCTTATCGCCGCGTGGATCGCTCTCTCGGCGCGCGGTGCGGTCTAAATTTGATTTCGATCAATAATCGACAAAAGCGATTAAAATAATCCTCTAAACTTGTGAAACCCGATCAAGCTTCGGCCGTTGGTTAGGCAAGATGCACAAGTTTCCAAGGAGGAAAACATTATGGCCGACACTGGCAACAATTCGAAAGCAGCCCTCGTCAGCGAACTCAACGGTCTGCTGGCCGATCACATGGCATTGTTCTTCAAGACCAAGAACTTTCACTGGCACGTAGCAGGGCCGCGTTTCCGCGATCTGCACCTGCTGTTCGACGAGCAGGCGATCGAGATCCGCGACCAGATCGACGCGATCGGCGAACGCGTTCGCAAGAATGACGAGTACACGCTGACCTCGATCGGCTCGGTCGCCAAGCACACGCAGATCAAGGATCAGGACGACGTGACATTGACCGCCGAGGCGATGGTCAAGGAATTGCGCGACGACAACGCCGCGATGGTCAAGCGCCTCAAGGGCATGAAGGAACTGGCCGAACAGGCTGGCGACAACGCCACCGACGGTCTGCTCGATGACTGGACCGACATGGCGGAGGAACGCGTATGGTTCCTCAACCAGACGCTGAAGTAAGTTTGCAGACGGAGAGTTTCCTCGGGAGGGCCGTTTCCGCTTGGCGGGAGCGGCCCTTTTGCTAGGGAGGCCCAATGGCTGATGTTTCAACTGTCGAAGGATTGAACGCTTCAGGGATCGCGGACTGGATCGCGTCACAACTGCAAGCTGCGCTATCGAAGCAGGACGGGCCGATCGCCATCAGCGTTCCCGGCGGATCGACCCCTTTCCCGATCTTTGCAGAACTGCTGAAGCGCGATCTCGAGTTTTCGCGGCTGCTGGTCTGGCCCGGCGATGATCGCATCGTGGCGGAAGATCACGAGGCGTCGAACACCGGCAAGATCCGCGCGCTGTTCGAGCCTTCGGGCGCCGAGGTCGTGACGCTGACGGTGATGGAGCAGGTGCCGCATTTCGCGCTGGTCTGGCTTGGCATGGGAGCAGACGGCCACATCGCCTCGCTCTTCCCCAATACCGATCCCCGGGTCGATGACGATCACGCAATCCGTCGGCTGACGCCCGACCCGCTGCCGCCCGAGGCACCGTTCGATCGCGTGACTTTGACCATGCCGAGCCTGCTGGCATCGGATCAGATCATGTTCACGCTCGGCGGCTCGGCCGAAAAGCGCGAAGTCTTCGAAGCCGCCAGGCGCGGCGAGCACGACCTGCCGATTGCGCGGCTTCTCGGAGCTGCCACCCAGCCCGTCACATGTTTCGCCTGATCCCCGCGCCGCTCCACCGGCTCGGTCTGCGCATTGCCTATCGGCTGCGTCATCGCTGGCGCGTGTGGCGCAAGGTCGAGCTTGCCGGTGTCTCGGTCATCGTCAAGGATTTGCGCGGGCAATTGCTGGTTGTCCGCCACAGTTACGGACCGCCGGTCTGGGGCCTGCCGGGCGGCGGTGTCAGGAAAGGCGAGGATCCGGAGGCTGCGGCGCGGCGCGAACTGCTCGAGGAAGTGGGCATGACGGTCGAGCGATTGAAGGTGATCGGCACGATCGAGGAGATGGTCTCGGGTTCGCCGCACAAGGGCCACCTGTTCGAAGCGACAGTACTTGACGATGCAGTGCCCGACTGCCGCGAAGTCATCGAAGCGCGCTTCTTCCCGCCTCATTCCTTGCCCGAGCCCTTGGGGGCTTTCACCCGCACGCGGCTGGCCTATTGGCGCAGGGTTTCGAATATCAAGGACTGACCACGAGACGGGCTCGGTACCGGGCTACAGCAGCGATAATTGCGCGTCGTCGCGCTTGGGCTGCTGCACACCATCGCGTTCGAGATTGGACAGCGTCAGGCCCATCAGCCGTATCGGCATGGGCAGCGGCAGCGTCTCTTCGAGGATTGCACGCGCCGTGCGCGCGAACTCCGGCTTGTCGGCCACCGGATGCGGCAGTGAGCGCGCACGTGTGATCGTCTGGAAATCGGTGTATTTCATCTTGAGCGTCACGGTGCGGCCCCTGGCCTCCGCGCGCTCGATGCTGTCCCAGACGATGTCGATGATGTTGTCGAGCGTCTCGCGCAGCTTTGGGCCCGACGAGATATCCTCGCTGAAGGTGCGCTCTCCGCCGACCGATTTTCGCACGCGGTGCGAACGCACGGGGCGCAGGTCGATCCCGCGCGCGGCGCGATAGAGATAATCGCCCATGCTGCCGAAATTGGCGCGCAGGAAAGCGATGTCCTTGGCTGCGAGATCCGCGCCGGTTGCGATGCCCAGCTTCGCCATCTTCTCCGCGCCCTTCGGCCCGACCCCGTGGAAGCGGCGCACCGGCAGCCCGGCCACGAAATCGGCCCCTTCACCAGGGCGGATGACGCACATGCCGTCGGGCTTGTTCTGGTCGGAGGCGAGCTTGGCGAGAAACTTGTTGTAGGAAACGCCCGCGCTCGCGGTCAGCTGCGTCTTGGCCTTGATCTCCTGCCGGATCAGCTCGGCGATGCGGGTGGCGGAGCCGATGCCGAGCCGGTCCTCGGTCACGTCGAGATAGGCCTCGTCGAGGCTCAGCGGTTCGACATGCGGCGTGTGATGCTCGAAGATTGTGCGGATGGTGCGGCTCGCCTCCTTGTAGGCATCGAAGCGGTGCCGCACGAAGATGAGGTCGGGGCACAGCCGCTTCGCCGTGACCGAAGGCATTGCGCTGCGCACGCCGAACTTGCGCGCTTCATAGCTGGCGGCCGCAACCACGCCGCGCCCGCCCGACCCGCCCACGGCGACCGGCTTGCCGCGCAGTTCCGGATTGTCGCGCTGTTCGACGCTGGCGAAGAAAGCGTCCATGTCGACATGGATGATCTTGCGCAGGCCACTGGCCTCGCCTCCGTCATCCTGATCGATTTCGCTCATCGCTCACTGTTTAAACAGGTGGGTTGCAAAGCGGAACCTTAGGGCGCAGGGCCGGTTTTGTGCAGATGCGAAGTGAACAATTCAGTCCGGGTGAGCGGCCCATCGCCAAGGCGGCTCACGGCCGCCGCATCGGTGAACGCGAGCTCATATGGATGATGGCGCTGCTGATGGCGTGCAATGCTTTCGGCATCGATGCGATATTGCCTGCGCTCGACGCACTTGCGATGGATTTCGGGGCGGAGGGCAACAGCCGCCAGTTCGTGGTCGGCGCCTATCTCTTCGCGGCCGGTCTCGGCACGCTGGTGCCGGGCGCCTTTGCCGACCGCTACGGGCGGAGGCCGGTGCTGTTCGTTGGATTGGCGTTCTACATCGCGCTGTCGCTCGCCTGCGCGCTGGCGACCTCTTTCGACATGCTGGTCGCGCTGAGGGCGGCGCAAGGGTTTTTCGCCGCCGGCATCATCGCGCTGCCGCCCGCCATCATTCGCGACCGCGTGGGCGGCGACAAGATGGCGCGCATGATGAGCCTGATCTTCGTCATCTTCCTGCTCGTCCCGGCGGTCGCGCCGAGCATCGGGCAGGGTGTGCTGATGCTGCTCGGCGACTGGCGCTGGATCTTCGTTTCGATGGCCGTCGCCGGACTCATCATGACAGCCTGGGTCTATTTCCGCCTGCCCGAAACCCTGCACGAGGATGACCGGCAGGAAATCCGCATCAAGCCGATCGCGCGCAACATGAAGCACGCGGTTACCCTGCGCGAAACCATCGGTTACACGATCGGCAGCGCGCTGGTATTCGGCGGATTGTTCGGCTTCATCAATTCGAGCCAGCAGCTGATCGGCGAGGCATTCGGGGCGGGCGACAGCTTCCCGCTGATCTTCGCCATCTGTGCAGGCTGCATGGCCGTGGCCAACTGGTCCAATTCGCGCATCGTCGAGCGATTCGGCGCGCGCCGGGTGAGCCATGCCGCGCTGTTCGCCTTCATCGCCGTCGCCGCCGCGCAATTGTGGTTCGCATCGCAGCCCGATGAAACGCTGTGGACCTTCGTCCCGCTGATGGCCGCGAACATGAGCCTGCTTGGCTTCATCGGCGCGAACTTCGGTTCGATCGCGATGCAGCCGTTCCGCCATATCGCGGGCGCAGCGTCGAGTGCGCAAGGATTCTTGCGCATGACGAGCGGCGCAGCGCTGGGCGCGTTCATCGGCTACAGCTATGACGGCACCGCGCGCCCGCTGGCGATTGCGCTGCTCGCGACGGCGGTCCTCAGCCTCGTGTTCGTCCTGCTCAGCGAGCGGTGGAAACTGTTCGGCCCGCCCGTCGTCGACGACGAGGACGACTAGGCTTTCTTGCGATCAGGCTTCGCTTTTCAGTTTCCGCCACGCCAGATCGGCAAACTCGCACAGCAAGGGCCGCGTGTCGCGCGGGTCGATGATATCCTCGACATTGAAGCGCTCCGCGCTGCGGAAAGGACTGGTGACCTTGTCGAGCCGTTCGCGGATCGCCGCCAGCTCTGCCGCGGGATCTTCGGCGGCTTCGATGTCCGACTTGTAGGCGACCTCCAGCCCGCCTGCGATCGGCAGGCTGCCCCAATCGCCCGAGGGCCAGCAATAGCGGTACTGATATGTCTCGGCATTGCTCATCGCGCTGCCGGCGATGCCATAGGCGCGGCGCAGCACGATGCTCGCGAGCGGCACGCTGGCCTTGTACACCGCGTTCATCGCCTGAACGCCATATCGGATCGTGCCCGCCATCTCCGCCTCGCGCCCGATCATGAAGCCGGGGTTGTCGACCATGTGGACGATCGGCAGGCGAAACTGGTCGGCCATCTTGACGAAGCGTTCGACCTTCTCGCTGGTCTTCGCTTCCCACGATCCGCCGAGATAGCTGGGATCGCTCGCCAGCACCGCAACGGGCCAGCCGTCGAGCCGGGCAAGCGCGGTGATGCAGGCGCGGCCCCACATCCGGCCGATTTCGAACACCGTGCCCTGGTCGAACACCATGTCGAGCGCGCGGCGCATCGAATAGACCTGTTTCGGGTCGCGCGGGACGAGGCTGAGCAGGTCTTCCTCGCGGCGATGGACCGGGTCGGTGCAGTTTGACCGGCGCGCCAGCTGGCCGACATGTTCGGGCATGAAGCTGAGGAAGTGGCGCGCGCGGGCAAAGGCTTCGGCCTCGCTCGCCACTTCGTCATCGACCACGCCGTTGCGGGTGTGGATACCGCTGCCGCCGAGGTCTTCCTTCGCCTGCTGGTGGTCCGCGGCGCTCTTGTACTTCTCGCCGAGGCCATCGACCACCGCGGGTCCGGCGGCGAATAACTGGGAGAGGCCCTTGACCATGACCGAGTAGTGGCTCGCGACGGTGCGCGCTGCGCCGAGGCCTGCCGTGGGGCCGAGCGCCAGCGCAACGACCGGCACCGTGTCGAGATTCTTCACCACGTCCGACCATCCGGGAACGGCGGGAATGTAGGTCGCACCGATCTGTTCGAGCGTCTTGACGCTGCCGCCGCCGCCGGTCCCGTCGATCATGCGGATGATGGGGAGCTTGAGCTCATGCGCCATCTTTTCCGCCTGCACCATCTTGCGGCTGATCCCGGCATCCGCCGCGCCGCCGCGAATGGTGAAATCGTCCGCCGTGGCGACCACCGGCCGCCCCTCGATCAGCGCCTTGCCAAAAAGGAACGGGGCGGGGAGGACGCCTTCCAGATTGCCGTCCTCGTCATAGCTTCCCTTGCCCGCAATCTTGCCGATTTCGCGGAAGGAGCCGTCATCGACCAGCGCCGCGAGGCGCGCGCGCGCATCCATCTTGCCGCGGCCATGCTGGCGCGCGACCTTTTCCTCGCCGCCCATTTGTTCGGCAAGCGCCTCGCGCCTGTGCAATTCCTCGAGTTCTTTTTCCCAGGTCAAGCGGCTCTCTCCATGCCCACCCCGCTGCGACTAAGCCAGCTAGCTGGCAAGTCTCGCTCCCCTCCCGCTTGCGGGAGGGGCCGGGGGTGGGTCAAGCCTCTTTCGCAGGCTCCACGACCGCGAGCACCGCTTCGACCTGCACCTGAGCGCCCTCGCTGGCGGCAAGCTCGGTAACGGTCCCATCGAACGGCGCGGTGAGCGCGTGCTCCATCTTCATCGCCTCGAGCACCATCAGCCGCTGACCCGCGGTGACGCTTTCGCCCTCGGCCACATCGACCGCGATGACCTTGCCCGGCATGGGGGCGAGGATCGCGCCATCGGCGGCGGAGGCATGGCCGGAAACGTGGGATGGCAGTGTCGCCGCAAAGACATCCGCCGCGCGAGATATGAGCAACTCGTCGTCATGCCACATCATCTCGATTGGTGAGGATTCATTAGAATCGTCAAACTCGATCAATTGACCAACTGGCTCGGGAAAACAGACTTCGTGAGATTCGGTGCCTAGCTCGATAACTATTCGACTACGCGGGGCGGAATTTAGCCTAAAACCCGACGAGTGTGGCGTGAGGGGGCCGGTCGTGTCCGAGGTGACCATTTCGCTCCAAAGAATCGGAAGTTTGCCATCGCGTTGTCGCAGGAACCATGCCGCCGCCGCTGCTTGGATCATCTCCTTGTCTGGCGAGGGCACCGAAGTAAGCTCTTCGAGATTTTCTCCGATGAAGGCTGTCGTCAACCGGCCTTCTACGACATCGCTTTGTCCAAGAAGGCGATCAAGAAATGCGGCGTTGGAGCGCACTGGCCAAACCAGCGTCGACCCGCAAGCAAACTCCAACGCTTCCAATGCTTCGTTTCTGTTGGAGCGATGAACAATCAGCTTGGCGATCATCGGATCGTAGAACGGACTAACATCGCTGCCTTCTTCGACTCCCGTGTCGATCCGAAGTTCGAATTTGTCGTCTGGAAAGTCCAGAACGTCCAACCGCCCCGTGCTCGGCAAAAACCCTTTCGCCGGGTCCTCCGCATACAGCCGTGCCTCGATGGCGTGGCCGTTAATCGAGAGATCTTTCTGCTTCTTCGGGATCGGCTCGCCACTCGCCACGCGCAGCTGCCATTCGACCAGATCGACCCCGGTGATTTCCTCGGTGACGGGGTGCTCGACCTGAAGCCGCGTGTTCATCTCCATGAAGAAGATGCGGTCGGCGCGCAGGCCTTCGCTGGCGTCGGCGATGAACTCGATCGTGCCTGCGCCCTCGTAATCGACCGCCTTGGCGGCGCGCACGGCGGCGGCGCAGATTTCTTCGCGGGTGGCTTCGTCCATGCCCGGGGCGGGGGCTTCCTCGATCACCTTCTGATGGCGGCGCTGGAGCGAGCAGTCGCGTTCGAACAGGTGGACGACATTGCCGTGGCTGTCGCCGAACACCTGCACCTCTATATGGCGCGGCGAGGTGATCCACTTTTCGAGCAGCACTTCGTCATTGGAGAAGCTGGCCTTGGCCTCACGCCGGCAGCTCTCCAGCGCTGCCTCGAAATCCGCCGCCGCATCGACCTTGCGCATCCCCTTGCCGCCGCCGCCCGCGACCGCCTTGATCAGCACGGGATAGCCGATCTTGTCCGCTTCGGACTTGAGGCGCTCGACCGACTGGTCCTCGCCCTCATAGCCGGGGGTGACGGGCACGCCCGCTTCGCGCATCAGCTTCTTGGCGGCATCCTTCAGACCCATCGCCTCGATGCTGGAAGGCTTGGGGCCGACCCAGATCAGCCCCGCGTCGATAACGGCCTGCGCGAAGCCCGCGTTCTCGCTTAGGAAGCCGTAACCCGGATGGATCGCCTCGGCGCCGGTCAGCTTGGCCGCTGCGATAATCTTGTCGCCGACGAGATAGCTTTCGGCAGCAGGCGAAGGGCCGATGTGCACCGCCTCGTCGGCTTGCCGCACGTGCAGCGCCTTGGCGTCGGCATCGGAATAGACCGCGACCGTGGCGATCCCCATTGTGCGTGCGGTGCGGATAATGCGGCAGGCAATCTCGCCGCGATTGGCGATAAGAAGCTTTTTGATCATGTGCGCGGGTTAGGCTGCGCGACCCGCTTTGCCAAGGTCGCTGCGCGTCCAGCGCGGCTCCATCGGCGGGGCAGGCGGGCGGTTGGCGAGGGCCTCCCAGAAGGCCGCGATCACATGGCGCAGCTTTTGCGGGCGCGTCGTATAGACGCGGTGGTTCCACGCCTCCGTGCCGAGATCGCGCACCTCGCGCCCGATCGCGCCGTAGATATTGGCGGCGGACAGCACGGCCCAGCGTTGGCGGAAGCGAAGCTTGGATGCGCCGATGCGTGCGTAGGTCTCGTGCAATTCCATTCGGCGGATCAGCTTCGCGGCCATGTCGGCCAGCTCCTGCCGGTGATGCGGCTTGGTATGCTGGCCTGGCTCGATATCCTGTTCTGCGAGCCATTCCATCGGCAGGTAGCAGCGCCCCGCCGCATCATCCTCGGTGATGTCGCGCGCGATATTGGCGAGCTGGAATGCGAGGCCGAGGTCGCATGCCCGGTCGAGCGTCGCGGTGTCATCGCGCGGCACACCCATGACGATGGCCATCATGATGCCGACCGCACCCGCGACGTGATAGCAATAGCGCATGAGGTCTTCCTCGGTGCGCGGCCGCCAGTCCTCCGCATCGAGCTGGAAGCCCTCGATCACTTCCTCGGCATCCGCATAGGTCAGCCCCGTTTCGGCTGCGACCTGGCCGAAGGCGTCGAACGCCAGATCGGCGGTCGGCTGTCCGTCGAGCGCAGCCTGCGTCAGGATGCGGATACCCTTGATCTTGCCCTCGAGCCCGGTCTGATCGCCGAGTTCGCCACCCATCACCTGCCCATCGGCGATGTCGTCGCAGCGGCGGCACCAGGCATAGAGCATCCACACCCGCTCGCGCGTCCTGCGGTCGAACAGCATGGAGGCGGCGGCGAAGCTCTTGGAGCCTTCCGCGATGATGTCCCAACTCTTCTCGACCAGCGGGCCGCGTCGCCGCCCGCCACCGGCATTGCGGATCGTGTGCCGCATGATGCGCGACGGGGCGAGAAGCCGCGCGCGTTTCATTTTGTGGAGACCATGCCAGCCCGCACCCTGCGACCGGCAGAGGATGGATTCCGGGGGAATGCTTCCCCCGGTTGGCCTTCCGCCCGGAGCCTACCGGGATACATGCCGGGTGGAAGGGCGGAGGGTGCGGGTGGCCCGGATGCGCGACCAGACGCCCTCACAACTCATCCGCCTTCATGCGGAAGATCGGGGTATGCGGTTCGTACGCCGCCATCTTGTCGATCAGCTCGCCGATCGTGTCGGCGGCAATCAGGATGTTCTGGTGGGCCGGGCGAACGAAGCCGACCTCCGCCATCTTGGTGTTGAAGGCGATGAGATCGTCGTAAAAGCCCATCGCGTTCAGGAGACCCACCGGCTTCTGGTGATAGCCGAGCTGCGCCCAGCTCATCGCTTCCCATAATTCGTCCATCGTGCCGACGCCGCCGGGGATGGTGACGAAACCGTCAGAAAGATCGGTGAAGCGCTGCTTGCGCTCGTGCATGCCCGAAACCGTGTAGAGCTCGGTGCAATCGTGATTGGCGACCTCGGTGTTGAACAGCGCATCGGGAATGACCCCGATCACTTCGCCGCCTGCCTCCAATGCGCCTCTTGCCACAGCGCCCATCAGGCCGAGCCTGCCGCCGCCATAGACGACGCCGATCTCGCGCAGCGCGAGCGAGCGCCCGACTTCGTGGGCGAGTTCGATATAGCGCGGGTCTTCGGGTGTGGCGGAGCCGCAATAGACGGCGAGACGGTTCATCGGGTTGCTCATCCCGCCGCCTTTACCGCCAGATCCTCCAGCATCAAGCCTGCGGTCGCCTTGGCGCTGCCGACCACGCCGGGGATGCCTGCGCCCGGGTGCGTGCCTGCGCCGACGAGGTAGAAGTTCTCGATCACGTCGTCACGGTTGTGGCCGCGGAAATAGGCCGACTGGGTCAGCAGCGGTTCGAGGCTGAAGGCGCTGCCGAGATGGGCGTTGAGGTCGTGGCCGAAATCCCGGGGCGTATAGCTGAACTTGGTCACGATCCGGTCATTGATGTCGGGGATCAGCCGCCGCCCGACCTCGTCCAGAATGCGCTGTTCGAGGATCGGAGCGATCTTTTCCCAGTCGACCGCCAGCTTGCCCATGTGCGCGACGGGAACGAGCGCATAGAAGGTGCTCTTGCCCTTGGGCGCCATGGTCGGATCGGTCACCGTCGGGTGATGCAGGTAGATCGAGAAATCCTGCGGCAGCACGCCGTGATCGTAGATATCCTCTAGCAGGCCCTTATAGCGCGGCCCGAACAGGATCATGTGATGCGGGATGCCCGGCCACGTTCCTTCCAGCCCGAAATGGACCACGAAGAGCGAGGGGCTGAAGCTCTTTCTGGCGAGCGACTTCGCATAACTCTGGCCGCGCTGCGTATCGCCCAGCAGTTCGCGATAGGAATGCATGATGTCGGCGTTGGAGGCGACCGCGTCGAAACGCTGCTTGTACCCGCTCGAGGTTTCGACCTCGGTCGCGCGCGCGCCGAAAGTGTGAACCTTCACCACCGGATCGCCGACGATCATTGTGCCGCCCAATCGCTCGAAATGGCGCACCATTCCCGCGATCAGCCGGTTGGTGCCGCCGCGCGTCCACCACACGCCGCCGTCCTTCTCCAGCTTGTGGATCAGCGCGTAGATCGCACTGGTTTTCATGGGATTGCCGCCGACCAGCAGCGTGTGGAAGCTCAATGCCTCGCGGATCTTCTCGTTTTCGATGAAGCTCGAAACCATCGAATAGACGCTGCGCCAGGCCTGTTTCTTGGCGAGCGCGGGCGCGGCCTTGATCATCGACTTGAAGTCGAGAAACGGCACGTGGCCGAGCTTCACATAGCCTTCCTGAAAGACGCCGGCCGAATATTCGAGGAAGCGCTGGTAGCCCGCGACATCGGCCGGGTTCAGCTTGGCGATTTCCGCGTTGAGGCTGTCTTCCTGGTTCGAATAATCGAAGTTCGTGCCGTCGGGCCAGTTGAGCCGGTAGAACGGCATGACCGGCATCAGTTCGACGTCTTCGGCCATGTCGTGGCCGGTCAGCTGCCACAATTCTTTCAGGCAATTGGGATCGGTGACGACCGTCGGCCCGCCGTCGAAGGTGAAACCGTCTTTCTCCCAGAAATAGGCGCGCCCGCCCGGCTTGTCGCGCGCTTCGATCACGGTGGTCGCGATCCCTACCGATTGCAGCCTGATGGCGAGCGCCATGCCGCCGAAACCCGACCCGATGACACAGGCCGTGCGCCCTTCGTACTTCGCCGAAGCGACCGGGCTGCTGGCGTCTCCGAATAGGTCGGGCGAGATCGTATCGGTCGTTGTATTCGTGGGGGAGGCGGTCATGCCTTCTCCTGACTGGTGAGGGGGCGCCCGCTTGAGGCGAGGGCGCGCATTGCACGTCCTATAGCTACGGGGGGCTTCCCGACAAGGATGCGTGCCTTGTCGAACAGGTTCGACTGGCCGGCGTAGAAACGCTGAAAGATGTTCTGGGGCAAGGCATAGAACCTTTCGAAAATGTCCACCCGCCGATCCGGTTCCGCTGCCTGGAACAGCATGCGGCCGAGCAGGCGGTAAAAGCGCATCCTGCGCCAGTGCCGCCGTGCGCGCGCCTCCATGAAAGCGGCAAGCTGGTGCCCGGTAAGGTCCGCCTCGTCCGCAATCGCGAGTGCATTTTCGACCGCGATCGGCATGGTGTAGCTGGTGAGCGGATGGGAAAAGCCGCCGCGTGCGCCCGCCATGGCGACGCCGGGAATGCGAATGCTGTCGAGATAGGCTGAGAAATTGCCGCCCGTGATGACCGGCAGCACGCCCGTCTCGCTGCCGGTGATCTGCCCTTCCCAACCATGTCGACGGCAATAGGCATCGATCCGTCCCGACAGCGCGCTGCGGTCTAGCAGGGGCTCGTCGGCGTAATAGGTGTCTTCGACGAAGATATCGTGCGCGCCCAGAGGCAGGACATAGACGAAGCGGTAGGCGCCGCCGTTTCCATGCGGGGCGAGCTGGTCGACGCTTGCATCCATGATCACCGGGCGCTCGCAATCGTGCGGCTTGTCGAGCCGTGTCTTCCGGCCCATGAAGACCTGCCAGCCGCCGGTCAGGTGCGGGCTGGGCTTGAAGCTGCGGCAATCGATCACCGCGCGCGCCGGAATGCGCTCGCCATTTTCCAGCATTACCCCTTCTGCATCGAGCTCCGCGACGCCGCTCTTGAGAAGCACGGTTTCGGGTGGAAGCAGGCGCGTCAGCCCCTGGTGGAAATCGGCGCTCGAGAGCGAGTTATAGGTGGCCCGGACCTGGCGGCGATGGCGCGGGAAGGTGACGTCGTATCCGCCGTCCCAGATCACATGGCGAAACTCAGCCAGCAGCGCGCGCCCTTCCGGCGAAAGGTCGCTGTCGAACCAGCTCCAGCGGTGGTTGCCGCCCAACACTTCGCCCGCTTCGATAAGCGCCAGGCGCAATTCGGGTCGCCGGCGGTGGAGCGCGAGCGCGATCAATCCGCCTGCGAGGCCGCCCCCGACAATTGCCACGTCCACCATGCGCCCGTTCATGGCGCTTGGCCTAGGGCAGTGGAGAGATGAGGGCAAACAGTTTGCCCATGCGCGGGCGCGTGGCATGAAGGCGCATGGACGCTCTCAAACCGCATCGCAGGGCATGGATTGCTGCTGCGGCCATCGCGCTTGCAGCGCTCGTCATCCTGCTTGCCATGGGCCGACCGCCGATCTGCACCTGCGGCACGGTGGAGCTGTGGTATGGCGACATCAATGCCTCGGGCAACAGCCAGCACCTGTCGGACTGGTACACGCCCAGCCACATAATCCACGGCATGATATTCTACGCGCTCGGCTTGCTGTTGTTCGGCAAGTGGGGGTTGGGGAGCGAAAACGCAGGGAAATACAGCTTCACGCTCGCCGTGTTTCTCGAAGCGTTCTGGGAAGTGCTGGAGAACACGCCTTTCGTGATCGACCGCTATCGCTCGGTCACGGTCAACTGGGGCTATTCGGGCGACAGCGTGATCAATTCCATGGCCGATATCGGCTGGATGAGCTTCGGCTTCTATCTGGCGCTCAAACTGCCCGTGCGGGTGACCATTGCGCTGGCGCTGATCGCGGAGATCGTCACCGCGCTGGTCGTGCGCGACAATCTCACGCTCAATGTCATCATGCTGCTCTATCCCATGGACGCCATTGCCGAGTGGCAGGGCCACGCCTGAGTCCTCTCGCAGGTGCAGGAGGCGGAACGGGGCCTCTCCTGCTGCGTTGATAGGCAACAGACAGAACGGGAATTCCAGATGAAATATGTTGCTTGCGGCCTCGCCGCGCCCTTTTCCATGCTCCTTGCAGCGCCAGCCCTGGCGCAGGATATGGGCGTGGAAGATGTTCCCCAGGAACCGGCTGCGGGTCCGCCTCCGGGCATCGATATGGACGATAGCGTGTTCGACGATAACTGGCTCAGCGTCGGTGTCGGCGTCGGCATTGGCCCAAGTTACGACGGTTCGGACGACTACGTGGCGTTTCCCGCGCCGATCGTGCAGGGCAAGCTCGGCGGCGTCGGCATCAGCCCGCGCCCTGCGGGCCTTGCGCTCGATTTCATTCCCGATGGCGACAATGGTCCCAATTTCGCGCTCGGCCCTTCGGTCCGCCTGCGCAACGACCGCGCCGACCAGATCGAGGACGAGGTGGTCGAACTGGCGGGCGAACTCGACCGGGCTTTCGAAGTGGGCGTTGCGACGGGCGTGAGTTTCCCCAAGGTGCTCAATCCCTTCGACAGCCTCAGCTTCAATCTCGATGCGCGCTGGGATGTAGCCGGTGCGCATGACGGCATGGTGATCGAGCCGGGCGTGACCTATTTCACCCCGCTCAATCCCGGGATGGCTGCCTCGCTCTCCGTCAGCGGAGAGTTCGTCGACGATGATTTCGCCGATTATTACTATTCGGTCTCGCCCGATCAGAGCGCGGCGAGCGGGTTGCCGCAATTCCAGGCCGATGGCGGGCTCAACAGCCTCGGCACGAACCTGCTGCTGGCGATCGACCTCGATGGCAACCTCGCCAATGGCGGCATTTCGGCCGTGGTGATCGGCGGCTATTCGCGGCTGTTCGGCGATGCCAAGCGCACGCCTTATACGAGCATTCGCGGTAGCGCGGACCAGTTCTTCGGCGCGGTTGGCGTGGGCTATACGTTTTAAGCTCTCCCGCCTCACCGCACCAACAAGAAGGGGCCGCAAAGCGCGGCCCCTTTTGTTTTGGTGACGTGGTCCAGGCTTACTCGTCGTCGCCGCCGAGGTTCAGTTCAGGACGCGGAGCGGGCAGCGGTGCCTTGCGATTGCCCGTCTTCAGATAGGTGTCGAACCAGCGCATCATCCGCAGATTGTAGTCATAGCGGCTGGCCGCCTTGCGGTTGCCATGCGGTTCGCCCGGATAGAGCACCATGCGCACCGGCGTATCGGGCTTGCGCACCTTGATCGAACGATAAAGCTCGAAGCTCTGGCTCGGATCGACGCGCGTGTCTTCCTCGCCATGCATGATCAGGATCGGCGTTTCGGCCTTGTCGACATGGTAGATCGGGCTGACTTCCAGCATCGCCTGCCAATCGTCCCACGGCCACTTGCGGCTGTGCACATTGTACATCTCGTAGGGGATGTCGGTGGTGCCGAACTTGCTGACCTGGTTGGAAATACCGACGAACATCACGGCGGCGGCATATTCGGCGCTGTCATGCGTCGCGCCCCATGCGCTGGCATAGCCGCCATAGGAACCGCCGGTGATGCCGGTGCGGTCGGGATCGGTGATCCCCTCGGCCACCAGCGCCCGCTTCGCATCTACGATATCGGCGAACTCGGGATCGGTGTAATTGCCCGTATGCTGCTTGGAGAAAGCCGTGCCATAGGCGGTCGAGCCGCGATAGTTCGGGTGGAACACGGCATAGCCCTGACCTGCGCCGACCTGGCCAGGCATGGAATATGCCGTCAGCCAGCCGTTCGAATAATGCGCTTCCGGCCCGCCATGCACCATCATGATCGTGGGGAAGCCAGTGCGCGGACGTTCACCGAGAGCTTCGATCAGGATGCCTTCGACTTCCTGCCCGTCACGCGCGGTGTAGGTCATCGTGCGTTGCGGCGCGAAGGTGATTTCGGACAGCCAGGGATTGTGGCTGGTCCAGCGGTTGAAGGCGTTGTTGTTCCAGACGAACAGCTCGCTGGGATGGCGCGGGCTGTTGGCACTGAACGCCAGCGTGTCGCCGCCAGCTTCCAGGCTGGTCAGGATCAGCTCGCCCGGGTCGATTTCCTCTGCAACGCTGCCATCGGGATTGTAGAGACGCAGGCGCGATTGCGCGCCGACATGGATCACCGCAGCTAGCCGTCCGTCGCTGAGCCACTCGGCATCGACCGCGGCTTCTTCTGCGCCTTCGTTGAGAGCGCGATAGGTCCCGCTCGACACGTCGACGAGGTGCAGCGTGGTGGCCGCCGGATCGTTCACGTCGACGCCTGCAATCATCGAAAGCTGGCTGCCATCGGGGGAGTATTCGACATCGTCGAGCTTGCCGGGCGTTTCGACAACGGTGCGAATATCGCCGTCCGACAGATCGATCACGTTGACCCGCTTCGAGGTGTAGTTGTCGTCGATCTGCGGCGTCGGTGCAGTTTCGATCACCGCGCTGCGGCCGTCGGGTGCGATCTCGAACGCGCTGACATAGCCGGGCACGGGAATCTCGCGCGGGCTTTCATCCACGCTTTCGCCGAAGCGCGCGGCGAACAGGCGATTGAGCTTCGCTTCTTCCTCGTAAACCTTGGCGTCGAAGCCAGCCTTGCTTTCCTTCGTGCGGGTTTCGTCGCTGGCAGCGCCGACCAGCATGTAGAGCATGGTGCCATCCGGGCTCCAGGCGTAGCTGCTGACGTCGGCGTCCTCGACCGCGGCGAGCTTGCGATAGGCACCGCCTGCAACCGGCACGCCCCACACGGCCTTGTCTTCCTTGTCCTTGGCCCAGGTGAAGCTCACCATCTGGCCATCGGGAGAGAAGTGCACCGCGGACGGGCTCACATCTTCCGGCAGATAGGCGCGGGCCTGATCCGGTCCCCATGCAAGGCTCAATTCCTGCGTCGTCGTGCCGTTTTCCTCACCCTCGGTCACGTCGGGCAGGCTGGCGGTGGTGTAGGCGACGCGGCTGCCGTCGGGAGAGACGGCGATCGCGCCGACGCTCTCCAGCTTGGCGACGTCTTCGGGCGTCATCGGGCGCGCCTGTGCGGTGGCGGCAACCGAAGCGGTGGCGAAAAGGGTGGCGGTAAATGCGACCTTGCGGATCATCGGAAAATTGTCCCCTAGTGGCTTATTGTTGCGCGGGACATAGCGAACCGTGCGCTTATGGCAAATGAACGCGCTGGACGAAGGCCCCTTGCACCCCCAACGCATAACGCGCATCACGGCTCCCAAAAGGGAGATCATCGATGCGTATCAATATCCTGGCTGCGGCTCTCGCCGCTGTCGTTTCATCCCCGCTTGTTGCTGAAACAACAGCGATCGTTGCCGGTTCGGTCATAACCGATCCCTCGAGCGAGCCGCTGGGGCCATCCGTCATCATGGTCGAGGACGGCCGCATCACGTCGATCCGCCCGCGGCAGGGCGATGTCGAAGCCGATAGGGTGATCATGCTGGGCGACAAGACGGTGCTGCCCGGCCTGATCGACCTCCATACCCATCTGACCGGCGATCCGGGTGGCGACTTCTGGAAAGAAGCGGTCGAGCCCGACGAATGGGGCGTGGTCATGGGCGCGAAAAATGCGCGGCTGACCGCGCTCGCCGGCTTTACCACAGTGCGCGAGGCAGGCAGCGCGCAGCACACCGCCTTTTCGCTGCGGCGGGGCACGGCCGAGGGGAAGATTCCGGGTCCGCGTATCCTCGCCGCTGGCCCGGCGCTCGCCATCGTCGGCGGACATGGCGACGTCTCCGGCTTCAAGCCCGAGGTCAATGAAGTGCTGACCAGCGGCTACACCTGCACCGGCGCAGTGGAATGTGCGGAGAAGGTGCGTCGCGCCAGCCAGAACGGGGCGGACGTGATCAAGATTACCGCAACCGGCGGCGTGCTCAGCCAGCAGGGCCGCGGGCTGGAGGCGCATTTCACCGATGCCGAGATGAAGAGCATCGCCGACACCGCGCATTCGCTTGGCCTCAAGGTCATGGCGCATGCGCATGGTGCGCGCGGTATCGAGGCGGCGGCGCGTGCGGGCATCGATACGATCGAACACGGCACCTATATCGATGAGCAGGCGGCCAGGGCGATGCGCGAGAACGGCACCGTGCTGGTTCCGACGCTGATGGCCTTTCAGGGGATCAAGGAACGACTGGGGAAGGGTATTTACTCGCCAGTGGTGGAAGACAAGATTCGCGCGGTCAGCCCCTATGCCGAAAGCATTATCGAACGCGCGCGAAAGTGGGGCGTCAAGGTAGCCTTCGGCACCGATGCCGGCGTGTTCGACCACGGCGAGAACGGGCGTGAACTCGCGCTGATGCGAAAGGGCGGCATGTCCGACCGCGAGGCCCTGGCGAGCGCAACCACCGGCGCGGCCGAGGTGCTCGGCATGGAGAGCGAGATCGGCAAGCTCGCGCCGGGCTATTCGGCAGACATCATCGCGGTCGATGGCAATCCGCTCGAGGATGTCAGCGTTCTTGAGGACGTCGGCTTCGTCATGGTGCGTGGACAGGTTATCGAATAACTCGCGCGGCGTTGCCGACAGCTTGGGTTCACTCTCGCTGTTTATCGAGTGCAGCGGGCGCTTCGCAGAGCGCCTGCAGGACAGCGCGAGCGGTCGCGCTACGGCACCTCGCATCTTGCGGCCAGGTGCATTGCTTCCATCGCACCGCCCATCTTCAACAGGGATTTACTCCATGAAACTTCTCCGCTCCGCCTTTCTCGGTGCCGCTGCGCTTGTGCTGCCTGCAGTGCCCGCGCTGGCCGACCACCACGCCGAAACTGCATCCACCCCCACCGCGCAGAAATCCGAACACGACAAGCTGTTTGCCTTGTTCGCCGACGCCGATGAGCGAAGCCTGCAACTCAATCCGCTCTCGCGCCTGTTTCGCGGAGACACCGAGAACGCTGACCGGCTGGGCGACTATCTCACCGACGCGCAATTCTATGCCGAGCGGATGGATACCAAGCTCAACCTCGCGCTGCTGTCGCAGATCGACCGCAGCAAGCTCGATGCGACCGACGCGCTCGCCTATGACGTGTTCAAGTACAACCAGGAACAGTCGCTCGAAGGCAGCACCGACGAGATCCGCGCGCTAACCGAAGTCCGCCCGATCAACCACTTCTCCGGCTTCCACACATTCTACCCGACCTTCGCCAGCGGGCAGGGCGCAGCCCCGTTCAAGACGATCCAGAACTACGAGGACAACCTCAGCCGCCACGACGACTACATCGCCATCGGCGAACGCTCGATCGAGAAGTTTCGTGAGGGCATGGAAACCGGCGTGCTCGAAACCAGGCTGACGATCCGCAACGTCATCAGCCAGTACGATACGCAGCTGGCGATTCCGGTCGAGGAATCGCAGTTCATGGGGCCGGTCAAGGACTTCCCCGAAAGCTTCTCCGAAGAAGACAAGGCGCGCCTCACCGCTGCTTACGAAGCGAAGACCAAGGAAATCTATGCGCTGACCGAGAAGACGCGCGATTTCCTGCGCGACGAATATCTTCCCGTGGCGCGCGAAGAAGTCGGCCTCAGCGCAATGAAGGGCGGCGAGAAGCTCTACGCCCAGCTGATCGAAAGCACCACGACCCTGCCGCTCACGGCGGACTACATCCACGATCTCGGTCTCAGCGAAGTTGCGCGGATCAAGAACGAGCTGGAAAAGGTCAAGGCCGAGGTCGGCTACGAAGGCACGCTGAGCGAGTTCTTCGACTATGTTCGTACCGATCCGCAGTTCAAGCCGGAAAGCCGCGAGGCGCTGACCCAGAGCTATTACGATATCGGCGAACAGGTCGACGAGAAGATCGGCGACTATTTCTCGCTGCTTCCGGAATCCGAACTGGAGATCAAGCCCTATGACCCGGCGATCGAACAGTTCAGCGCGGGCGGTTCCTACCAGTCCGGCACGCCCGATGGTTCGCGCCCCGGCACGTTCTATTTCAACGCCTATGACCTGCCGAGCCGCCTGACGACCGGCAATGTCACGCTCTATCTGCACGAGGGCGCACCGGGCCATCACTTCCAGATCAGCCTGGCGCAGGAAAACGAAGCGCTGCCCGCCTTCATGCGGTTTGGCGGCACCACGGCTTTTGTCGAGGGCTGGGCCCTCTATGCCGAGACGCTCGGCTACGAGATGGGCTTCTTCGACGATCCGTGGAACCGTTATGGCACGCTGCAGGACGAACAGCTGCGCGCCATGCGGCTGGTGGTCGATACCGGCATCCACGCCAAGGGCTGGAGCCGCGAGCAGGCGATCGACTTCATGCTCGAAAACTCCGGCATGACGCGGACCGAAGTGGTGTCCGAGGTCGAGCGCTATATCGCGATCCCCTCTCAGGCACTGGGCTACAAGATCGGTGCGCTCACCATCCAGCGCCTGCGCGACAAGGCGGAGACCGAGCTTGGTGACGATTTTGACATCAAGGCTTTCCACGCCCAGGTGCTGAACACCGGCGGCCTGCCGCTGGCGGTGCTCGAACAGAAGATCGACCGCTGGATCGAAACGCAAAAGTCCAGCTGATCGCGCTACATTGAGAGAAAGGATGGTGACGCCTCGCCCGGCTGCGGATCGGGCGGGGCGTCACCCGCTCAGGCGATGCGTTGGCGCCGAGCGATCTCGTCCTCACCGCTGGCCGGCGGTTCCGGCAGGCGCTCCTTCAATTCGTGCACACTGCCCGGAAGGTTGGCCTTCGCCGCGGGCCGGGCCGGGCGCAGGTCGGTGAACAGTTCCGCCTTCTCGGGGCGCGAGAAGAGATAGCCCTGAGCCTGGGTGCAACCCTCTGCCCGCAACAGTTCGAGCTGGTCGGCAAGCTCGACCCCTTCGGCCGTGGTCTCCATCCCCATGCTGGAGGCGAGCGCGGTCACGGCCCGTACGATGGCGAGGCAATCGGGGTTCGTTTCGAGATCCCCGACGAAGCACTTGTCGATCTTGATCTTGTCGAAAGGGAAGCTGCGCAAATAGTTGAGCGAGCTGTAGCCGGTGCCGAAATCGTCGAGTGCGATGCGCACGCCGAGTTCGCGCAGCTTGTGCAGCGTGGCGAGGTTGGCCTCGCTATCGTGCAGCAACACGTTCTCGGTAATCTCCAGTTCGAGACGGCTGGGATCGATACCCGAAACCGCGATAGCGTTTAGGATCGTCCCGACGAGGCTGGCGCTGCGCATCTGCGCCGGTGAAAGATTGACCGAGACGCGCAGGTGCTCGGGCCATGCGGCGACTTCGGCGCAGGCCTGGCGGATCACCCACTCGCCCATCTGCACGATCAGACCGGTCTCTTCTGCCAGCGGAACGAAATCGTCCGGACAGACCGTACCGCGCTCGGGATGATGCCAGCGAATCAGCGCTTCGTAGCCTGCCGTCTGGCCTGTCTCGATCTTGATCAGAGGCTGATAGTATAGCTCGAACTGGCCGCGTACGAGCGCGCTGCGAAGGTCCATCTCCAACTCGCGCCGTTCGCGCGCGATCTGGTCCATGCCCGGTTCGAACAGAGCGAAGCGATTGCGGCCCGCGCCCTTGGCGGCATAGAGCGCAAGGTCGGCGCGCCGCATCAGGGCGTCGGCATCGCGTGCATTCTCCCCTGCCAGGGCGATTCCGATGCTGGTCGATGTAATGATCTGCGTTCCGTGGGTCAGAACCGGCTCGACGATCGCTGCCAGGATGCGCCGGGCGATCCGTTCGGCGTCTTTCTCGACATTCTTGCCGCGCATCAGCACCGCAAACTCGTCCCCGCCAAGCCGCGCGACGAGATCCTGTTGCCGCACGGTCGACTGGATGCGCTTGGCGACTTCGATCAGCAAGGCATCGCCCGCCGGGTGGCCGAGCGTTTCGTTCACCGATTTGAAGCTGTCGAGATCGAGGCACAATATCGCAAGCTCGCCCGTTGCCGAATGGCGCTTCAACTCGCGCTGGAGGTCGTCATGGAAAAGGAACCGATTGGCGAGGTCTGTCAGTTCGTCATAATGCGCCATGTAGTGAACGCGCTCTTCCGCGCTCTTCTGTGCGGTCACGTCGGACGCGACACCGCGCATGCCCCCTTTGCGCGTGACCCTGCCCGTCAGTTTCCACCAGCGCTGTTCGCCTTCGCGCGCCAGGCGCAGGGTAAGCTCGCGAAAGCTGGTGCCCGCAGCGATGTGGCTTTCGAGATGGTCGCGCTCGGGCGAAGGGGCAAACAGCAACAGGAACGGCGTTCCGTGGAGTTCGCCCGGCTCCTGCCCGACAGCCTCGGCAAAGCGCGCAGTCGGCTCACGCACGCAATTCTCGTCATCGAGCCGCCATAACCAGTCGGCCGCCTGGGATTCGAAATCATTGAGCAGCAGCCGAACCGTCTCGGTATTCTCGCGCATTCTCTCACGCGTGGCGATGCGCTCCACGAAGCTCACCTCGCGCCGCCGTGCCCCGGTCGCGAGCAGCAGGCAGAAGCATCCGAGCAGGATAGTCCGGCCAGCGACGGGGCGTAGGGATGGACCCACAGCGCAAACAATCCGCCCGCCGCGACCGGAACTACGAAGAGCATCGCGGCGCGCGCCATCGACATGTAGGTGGAAACCGAAGCGCCCATCATCCCGCTGCACAGGATGACGATCACGATATATTGTGAAGGAGTGGCAGTCGAAGCGGCGAGGATCGCGCCGCCTCCCCAGCAGGTGCCATTATAGAGTGCGGTAAACTCGATCCAGCGCATCTGGCGGCGCACCTGTTCGTGCTCGTCGCCTCCCTTGCCATCGCGATGCCTCAGGACATCGCGACGCCGCATCAATCCACCGATGACGACGGCGGTAAACCAAAGGGCAAGCCAGCCAATCTGGGCCGGATTCCAGAATACAGCGGCGGCAATAAAGGCATTGAAGACGCCGGCAATCGACGCGGACTTGGCGTAACGCAGGTTCTCTTCGACCTGTTCGCGCTCGAGGACATGCCTCAATTCACCAATTGCGTGCGTTGCTGTCACACATGCCCCCACCGGAAACGGTTCTTCTGGCTGTTCGAGTAGTGATCACGTCTGAAGAGCTATTGAGCAAGAACGGCTACCGCGGGGTTAACATGGCCCCCGGGGATGCCATCCAGACTTAATGTTAATGCATTGAAATAACGTGAAAAAAGCCGAAAGTCAGGGGGTTAATTCCGCAGGACAAACGGCGCACTTTGAGGCGGTGTGATTTCTTGCAGAACCGAGGCCGATCGAAGCTGCGGTATGTGCGCCGGGTTACTCGAATGCCTGCGAAAGATTCTCGTAACCTGCGAGGAAATCCTCCTTGAACTGCTGCACGACCTGGCCCGAAGAGGTCACTTCGCGCACCAACCCGACGCCCTGTCCGACCCAGTAGGAACACAGCTCCTGCGCTTGGCGGTTGCCATTGACCGCCGCCTTGTCGAGCGCGCGCAGCACCGGTTCCGACAAGACGCTCATCAGCGGCATGGGGAGGGCGGGCAGGCCCGCTTCTTCCCAGCGCGCGTGCCAGCCGGAACGGAGCTGGCGGCTGTACTTGCCGGTGCGATACTTGCTGCGGACCGTGTCGCGGCTGGTTGCGGCCACCATCTTCTCGCGGAAGACTTCGTGCGTTTCGGCTTCGGTCGTCGCCAGCCACACGCTGCCGCACCACACGCCGGCTGCGCCCATCGCCATCATCCCGGCCATTTGCCGCCCGTTCATGATGCCGCCTGCTGCAAGCACGGGAATGTCCGCGCCGGCATCCTCGATCGCCTGCAGCACTTCGGGGATGAGAACCACCGTCGCGACATCGCCGCAGTGCCCGCCGCCTTCACCGCCCTGCGCGACGATGATGTCGACGCCCGCATCGATCTGCTTCATCGCGTGTTCCTTCGCGCCGACCAGCGCCGCGACCGGAATGCCGTGCTTCTTGCCCGCAGCGATCATTTCGGGCGGGGCGGTGCCCAGCGCATTGGCGATCAGGCGCACCGGGTGGTTGAAGCTGACTTCGAGCAGCTCCTGACCGAGCGAGGTATTGGGCCGCTGCGATCCGCCTTGCGGTTCGGCGGTGTCCTCTCCGATCCCGGCTTCGCGCAGGATCGAGCGGGTGAAATCGCGATATTTCGCCGGGATATTGGCGATGATCTCGTCCGCCGTCACGCCCTTGTCGACTGCCTGCACCTCGGGGATGAGGACGTCGACACCATAGGGCTTGCCGTCGACATGGTCGTCGATCCAGGCAAGTTCATGCTCGAGCTGTTCGGGCGTGTAGCTCACCGCTCCGATTACGCCGAAGCCGCCTGCGCGGCTCACCGCAGCAACCACATCGCGGCAGTGCGAAAAGGCAAACAGCGGGAAGTCGCATCCCACCATCTCTGTCATGCGGAAGGGCATTGAAGTCTCCTCTCGCCGCCTACCAACCGCATTTGATGGCGCCGATCAAGGCCCGACGCCGTGAGCTATCGATATGAAGCATGTGCCACTTGCCGCCCAACGGCCACGCCTACGTGCTATTCTGCAGGAACAGCCTCTTCCTTCCGCGCCCGCTCGCCCTGTGCGCCTTCGGCATAGCGGAACTCCGCGCCGTCGAGATCGATGGCGGGGATCTCCTCCTTCTCGGTCCAGTAGTCCTGATTGTGCCGCCATTCGGGCTTGTCGCCGCGCTTGGGCAGACGGTCGAGACCGCGCATCAGGTAGCCCGGATTGAAATTGTCCTCCTCGATCCACGGGCGCAGCTCCATGCCTTCGTCCTCGGGCCGAAGGGTAACCTCGACCCGCGCAGCGCCTTTCTCGTCCATGTGGTTGAGCAGGTTGCAGACGAAATCGCCGAGCATGTCGACACGCAGGGTCCAGCTGGCGCGGAAATAGCCGAAGACCCAGACCATGTTGGGAACGCCGGTGAACATCATACCGCGATAAGTCACCGTGTCGTTCCAATCGACGGATTTGCCGTCGACCTCGAACGGAATGTCGCCCATGACGGACAGCTGGAAGCCGGTGGCAGCGACGATCAGGTCGGCCTCGATCTCCTCGCCCGACGCGGTGCGCACGCCGGTTTCGGTGAAGCGGTCGATCGTATCGGTGACGACGGTCAGCTTGCCCGCGACCGCCGCCTTGAAGATGTCACCTTCGGGACAGAAGGCAAGGCGTTGTTGCCATGGGCGGTAGCTCGGCGTGAAATGCGGCTCGAACTGGAAATCGGGATCGCCGGTGAATTGCCGCACAAGCTCCTTGAGCTCCTCGAAGACGACGTCCGGCTCCTCGATGCAGCGCTTCGTCATCAAGTCCTGATCGTGCATGATCTGCTGGCGGACGACGCGGTGGATGGTCGGCTCGTCAATGCCGACCTCGCGAAGGCGATCCGCGAGCTCGTTCTTGTTTTCCGAGCAATAGAAATAGGTCGGCGAGCGCTGGAGCATGGTGACGTGTTCGGCCTTCTCGGCGAACTCGGGAATGACCGTGGCTGCTGTCGCGCCCGATCCGATCACCAACACCCGCTTGCCCGAATAGTCATAATCCGGATCCCACAGCTGTGCGTGGATGAAATCGCCCGTGTAGGCGTCCAGGCCGCGTTCCTTCCATTCGGGCGGGATGTAGGGCTTTTCGTGATCGTAATAGCCCTGGCACATCCACAGGAAGTTGCAGGTGAAGGTCAACTCGGCGCCGTCTTCAAGGCGCGTTGCTTCCACCGTCCACAGGTTGTCGTCGCGCGAGAAGGAACAGCGCGTGATGCGGTGGCCGTAGCGGATGTGTTCGCCGATCCCGTTGTCTTCGATCACCTCGCCCATGTATTTGAGGATTTCATCGGCGCTCGCGATCGGTGCGCCGATCCACGGCTTGAAGCGATAGCCGAAGGTGTAGAGGTCGCTATCGGAACGGACACCCGGGTACTTGTGCGTTTCCCAGGTACCGCCGAAAGTCTCTTTCATCTCGAGGATGGCGTAGCTCTTGCCCGGGCATTGCTGCTGCAGGTGATAGGCCGATCCGATGCCAGAAATGCCTGCGCCTGCGATCAGGACATCGAAATGTTTCGTCGCCGCGCCTGTGGCCGTGTCTATCGCGTTCATACACTCTCTCCTTGATGGCATGAATGCTGTCCGATGACGGTCGCTGCATTGACCGAAATCAAAAAACTCGCGCGTCTAGCGCCGCTTCTCGATCCGCACCGGCATTTCGGTGAAACCGTGGAGGAAGGGGCTGGGGAGGCGGGGCGGCGCACCTTCGGGCACGATGCGCCAGCCTCTATCGACGATCTCCTCGATCAACGTGCCGATCTGGATTTCTGCGAGCCGTGCGCCCACGCAGCGGTGGATGCCGTGGCCGAAACTCAGATGGCGACGCGCATTCTCCCGGGTCACGTCGAACCGGTCGGAATCGGGAAATACGCTCTCGTCGCGATTGGCAGAGATGTACCACATGATCATCTTCTCTCCTTCGCGGATGCGCTGTCCGGCAAGCTCGGTATCGCGTGTGGCGGTCCGCCGCATGTGCGTGACGGGCGACTGCCAGCGGATGATTTCCTGCGCCGCATTGGGGATCAGCGCGCGGTCGCCATGCAGCAGGTCGAGCTGGTCGGGGTAGAGGTCGAGCGCTTCGACCAGCCCGCTCATCGAATTGCGGGTGGTGTCGTTGCCGCCCACGATCAGCAGCGCGATATTGGCGATCCGTTCCATCGGGGTCATGTTGCCCATCGCTTCGGAATGCACCATCCGGCTGAGCAAATCGTCGGTCGGCGGCAGCTCGCGCCGCGCCTCCAGCTCTCGGTCGAACCGGGCGAGCATCTGGCCCATCTGCTCCATGAACTCGGCGCGGAACTCGTCGGTCAGATTGTCCGCCGACACGGCGCTCGCATAGTCGGACCAGCGCTTGAGATCGCGCCATTCGTCATAGGGCATGTCGAACAGGATCAGCAGCATGCCGAGGGTCTGCGGGATCGAGACGCGCTCCACCCAGTCGAATGTCTCGCCCACCGGCAGCCCGTCGAGCAATTCGGCGCAGCGCGCGCGCACCTGCTCCTCGCGGGTCTTCATCTGGCTGGGTGCGAAGGCGGGCGAAATCACCTTGCGCTGGGCGGTGTGGATGGGCGGATCCTGCGCGATGAAATTGGGAAAATCGATCTCTCCCACCCCGTCGGCGATGGTGATGTTGCCCTTGTCCCAGGCGGAGGTCCAGGTCTGCCAGTCGAGCTCGATCTGCTGGACGAGGTCGTAGGTGACGGCCGACCAGTAGGCGCCGAAGGGGCTGTCCTCGCGGTAGCTGAGCGGCGCGGTCCGGCGCAGCTCGGCGAACGGCGCGTGCCAGCGGTTTTCGGTGTAAAGCGCGTTGTCGCTCAGATCGATCGGCGTCAGCGGACGCTGCGCAGCCAGTGCTTCGGTGGCCATGATGTGCTCACTCTCCCTCTCCAGTCCCGAAAGGAAAGCTGTCACAGATCCGCGCCTGTGTCATCACTCCTGTGAGGTCGGCGAGGCCACTTCGGTGAGCGGGACAGATGCGCTTTCGAGAGTTCCTCGCGCCATGTCCCAATTGCCGTAGAGCCAGTTCTGTCGTGCGCGTTCGTCATCGGGCAGCACGATCGGTTCGACTGTGCAGCCTGCCGCTCGCGGCGCGCCTCTCGCCTCGCGGGTGAGGAGGGCGAAGGCGGGCACCTCCTCGTCCTTCCACACACCTGCCATGGCGAAGACCCGCTGGGACTCCAGGTGCCCGGCGTGCGCGAACCAGTGCTTGAGCCTGCGCCCCTCGTAATCGGTGCCGCTACCCCAGCCCATGAAGCGCGTCGCCGGGATCAAGCAGCGGAACTCCGAATTGCGCAGGTTCCCGATCCAGAACGGGCTGTCCAGATTGCGCACACTCGCAATGCGCCGTGTCGGGTCGTCCGCATTGGGCGGCGGGAGCAGGCCCCACAGGCGCGGGGTCATGCGCGGCTGGAGCATGCGGCCCGATGGCCTTGGCCCCGCGATGAACTCGCGCCCCGCCGTGATGACCGGCGCGAACTTAAGCGGCGCGACATAGCCGCCTTCCCACGGGTCATCGCCCTGTCGCGCACCGAAGCGCCGGGCAACATCTGCGGCGCTGCAATCGAGGCGGTAGAGCTGCGTCACGCAAGCTGCCCTAGACGTTCGCCCTTACAGGGTCTATCTCCTACCCATCCCCGGGGAGCCATGAGGCTGAGAGGGCGGTTGAAGTCCGCCGACCCGTTGAACCTGAACCTGCTAACACAGGCGGAGGGAGTGGGCTGGTATCCGCCAGAAGACCGCTCTCCCGATCCGCCAGGAGAGAGTACCAATGGCCGACATCAATTCCCCGCTCGAAATCGGCGTGACCACCGGGCCCATTCGCGGCAGCCGCAAGGTCCATGTCGGCGCGCGCACCGGTTCCGGCATCCGCGTCGCCATGCGCGAGATCGACCTTGAGGGCGATGAGGCACCGGTTCGCGTCTACGACACCTCCGGCCCCTACACCGATCCTGACGCCAACATCGACATCCAGGCGGGCCTGCCCGCGCTCCGGCGTGACTGGATCATGGCGCGCGGCGATGTCGAGGAATATGATGCGCGCGAGGTGAAGCCCGAGGATAACGGCCAGCTTGGCCCCGATCGTTCGGGCGGCGTGCCTGCTTTCCCCAATGTCGTGAAGCGTCCGCTGCGCGCCAAGGCAGGGCAGAACGTCAGCCAGATGCACTACGCCCGCAAAGGCATCATCACGCCCGAAATGGAATATGTCGCCGAGCGCGAAAACCTCGGCCGCGAAATGGCGAAGGAACTGATCGCCGCCAACCGCGCAGGCGCTCAGAGCTGGGGCGCGCAGATCCCCGACGTCATCACGCCCGAGTTCGTCCGCGAGGAAGTGGCACGGGGCCGTGCGATCATCCCCAACAACATCAACCACCCGGAAAGCGAACCGATGGCGATCGGCCGCAATTTCCTCGTCAAGATCAACGCCAATATCGGCAACTCCGCCGTCGCGTCCGACGTCGCGACCGAGGTCGACAAGATGGTCTGGTCGATCCGCTGGGGTGCGGACACCGTCATGGACCTCAGCACAGGTCGCAACATCCACGACACGCGCGAATGGATCATCCGCAACTCGCCCGTGCCGATCGGCACCGTGCCGATCTACCAGGCGCTGGAGAAGGTCGGCGGCATCGCCGAAGACCTCACCTGGGAAGTGTTCCGCGACACGCTGATCGAACAGGCCGAACAGGGCGTCGACTATTTCACCATCCACGCGGGTGTGCGCCTGCCCTATGTGCCGCTCGCCGCCAACCGCGTCACCGGCATCGTCAGCCGCGGCGGCTCGATCATGGCGAAATGGTGCCTCGCGCATCACAAGGAGAGCTTCCTCTACGAGAAGTTCGACGAGATCACCGAGATCATGAAGGCCTACGACATCGCCTATTCGCTTGGCGATGGCCTGCGCCCCGGCTCGATTGCCGACGCCAATGACGAGGCGCAGTTTGCCGAGCTTTACACGCTGGGCGAGCTGACCCACCGCGCGTGGAAGCAGGACGTGCAGGTCATGATCGAAGGGCCGGGCCATGTCCCCATGCACAAGATCAAGGAGAACATGGACAAGCAGCTGGAGGTGTGCGGCGAAGCGCCCTTCTACACGCTTGGGCCGCTCGTCACCGATATCGCGCCGGGTTACGACCACATCACCAGCGGCATCGGCGCGGCGCAGATCGGCTGGTACGGCACGGCGATGCTTTGTTACGTCACGCCCAAGGAACACCTCGGCCTTCCCGACCGTGACGATGTGAAGGTCGGTGTTGTGACCTATAAACTCGCCGCCCACGCGGCTGACCTTGCCAAGGGGCATCCGGCGGCCAAGGTCCGCGACGATGCGCTGTCGAAGGCACGCTTCGAGTTCCGCTGGCGCGACCAGTTCAACCTCAGCCTCGATCCCGATACGGCGGAGGATTACCACGACCAGACGCTGCCCGCAGAAGGCGCCAAGACCGCGCATTTCTGCTCCATGTGCGGGCCGAAGTTCTGTTCGATGAAGATCAGCCAGGAAGTGCGCGACTTCGCCGGCAAGCAGAACCAGGGCGCGGACAGCTTCCTCGAAAGCGGTCAGTCAGGGGCAGAGGCCGCCGAGGCCAGCCGCCAGGCCGCGCTCAAGGGCATGGAAGAGATGAGCGAAAAGTATAAGGATATGGGGCAGAAACTGTATTTGCCGGAGGGGTGACAGCACCATCAACCTGTGCGGCAAACAAGACGCTTCGCCTCTACGAGCGACGCACTTAGTTCGACTACGGATGTAGTCAATCTTCGTGTTTCTGCGTAGACCTCCACATGACAAGAACCATGAGGAGGCTTCCTTGGCTGCAAAAAAAGCGCTTTCATATACCTTGACTTGGCTTGCGGTCGGATTGCTGACGCTGGCAACGCAGATTACTCCGCTGCGTGCGGACCCTCCCGATCCTGCCCAGCAGCACCACCACATGATCGCGCAGATCGAGCAGGGGCTGCGACCTCCGCTTGCGGCCAAGGGCGAGCCTCATCCTGTCTGGTCACTGGAAGAGCGGATGGAGCACCACGATGTGCCAGCCATTAGCATCGCAGTCGCACTTGATGGCGAGGTCGTGTGGGCGAAGGCATATGGCGTGGCCGAGAAGGGTAGCGATCTGCTCGTCGATGAAAACACGCTCTTTCAGGCGGCCTCCCTGTCCAAACCCGTCGCGGCGCTTGCTGCGCTTTCGCTGGTCGACAAGGGCCAACTTGATCTCGATTCGCCTGTCGGGATTTACTTGCGATCTTGGGACGTGCCCGACAACAGCTTCACGCAAAGCCAGAGTGTGACGCTCCGTCATCTCCTGTCGCACCGCGCTGGCACGACGATCCACGGATTCAGAGGATATAAGGCCGATGCCGAACTGCCGTCGAGCGCGCAGATTCTCGAAGGCGCCGAGCCTGCCAATACGCCAGCGGTCACTATCGACCAAGTACCGGGCACCGCGCGCCGCTATTCCGGAGGCGGGTACCAAGTGGTGCAACTCCTGCTCGAGGATCTGACCGGCAAGCCCTTTGCCCAAGTCGTCGCCGAAGAGGTTTTCGCCCCCGCGGGGCTAGTGCGCAGTAATTACGACCACATCCAGTCTGGCGGTAACGTAGCGTCAGGCCACGTCGGCGGGGCATCCGATCCCATCACGACGCCCGGCTATTTCGCTTATCCCGAACTGGCGGCCGCCGGGATCTGGACGACGCCCACAGAACTTTTGCAGCTTGGCAGCCAGGTCGCCAGGGCGCGGCAAGGCCACAGCGAGCTGATCTCCGACGATCTCGCACTCCAGATGGTTCCTAGCAGCGCCGACTAGCACGGCCTCGGTTTTGGCCTCAACGATCCGGGCGACGGCGTGGTCTTCGTCCATAACGGCCACAATCCGGGCTACAGCGCGCGCTGGTACAGCTATGCCGACGGGCGGGCGAGCGTGGCGATCCTGACCAATTCGGACAGCGGCGGAGAGCTCATCCGCGAAGTGGCCAGCGCTATCGGCCACGCCTACGGCTGGAAACAGGACGCCTTCGAGCAGCGCGCCACCGTTGCGCTGGACGAAGACTGGATGAGGCAGATCGCGGGCGGCTACGCTTTCGGCGCCGACAGCACCGAGCCCGCCGCTACAGTCAGCCTTGAAGACGGAGTACTATGGCTGGAAGGAGCGCTGGGCGAACGCTCGCGCTTCTATCCCACGAGCGATACCGATTTCTTCGTCCCGGGTGGGCTCGACTTCGTGATCGAGACCAATAATGCGGGGGATGTGACGGGCATCAATGTCGAAGGGGAATTCGTACTTTCGAAGCTGGCCGCGTTTTGAATGAAGATGATCTCAAGCTGGGGGCGCTAATCATCCCCGCCCCATCCGCACCAGCACCCCGTCGAGAGCCTGCAGGAAGTGTGAGCGGTCGGCCTTGGTGAACGGCGGCGGGCCGCCTCCGCTTGCACCTAGGGGTCCGTCCATCCCGGCGCGCAGGTCTTCCATGATCGCGCGGGTCGCAATCGCGCTGCCGATGCTGGCGGCGTCGAACTCGCGCCCGTCATGCTTCAGCACGCGCGCGCCTGCCTTCAGGCAGCGTTCGGCCAGCAATATGTCGCCCGTCACCACCACACTGCGCTCGTTTGCATTCTCCGCGATCCAGTCATCCGCCGCGTCGAAGCCGTCGCTCACCACAACGCGCTTTACCCTCTCGCTCACCGGCACGCGGAAGGGGCTGTTGCTGACCACCCGAACCTGCGCCTTGTAGCGGTCGGCCACGCGGTAGATTTCCTCCTTCACCGGGCAGGCATCGGCATCGACGAGGATGGTGACGGGGTCGGCGGGCGAGGTCATGCGCGCGGCGGTAGCCGAAGCGGGCAGGGTAGGTAAACCGGACAGTGCCGCTTGCCGAGGGCCGTCCGTCTGTCCCGCCATAAACTTCTCTCGATGCTGCCAAATCGATCCAAAGGCGATATGGTGCGCCTCGAACTCACAGGGAGAAGGGCATGAGCGCAGAGAAGCCGACATACAGCGTTCCATTCGTGGATCGCACAGGGATGCAGCGACTGGAAGAGAGGCGCGGCCATTCGAAGCTGCTCATGCCGCTCGAACCCAATGCCAACCACGTCGACGTGATGTATCTCGGCGCTTTCTGCGTCTTGGCGGAGGCGGCGGCGGCGGGGCCGGGTATCTCGGTGCTCGATACGGAAAAGTACTTCCCGATCGTCAAGGATATCGCGGTCGACTTCCACCGCATGGCGGCGAGCGACGTCACCGCCGAATACACGCTGAGCGAGGAGCAGATCGAAGAACTGCTTGCCGATCTGGAGCGCAAGGGCAGCGCGACCTATGTCGCCGAAGTTCCGATGCACGATGCCGAGGGCAATCTCGCCGCGACGGGCAGGGTGACGATCAAGCTGCTGTCGCACAACTGGTCGAAGCCCGACTGACGGGCCTTGGCCGAATACCTCGTCTTTTTCGCGCTCGTCCTCGGCGTGAACCTGATGCCGGCCTTCGGCCCGCCGACCTGGTCGATCATCGCGCTCTACACGCTCAATAGCGATCTGGAGCTGGCCCCGCTGGTGCTGACGGCGGCAGTGGCGGCGGCGACGGGTCGCTTCCTGCTGGCGCTGGCGACGCGCGCGCTGGGCACGCGTTTCCTGTCGGAGAAAACCCACGCCAACCTCGCCGCGGCGCGGGAAGCGCTGGAGCAGCGCCGCCGCAACAGCATGCTCGCGCTCGGACTGTTCGCGCTGTCACCCGTGCCATCGGCGCAATTGTTCGAGGCGGCAGGCCTCGCCAAGCTGCGGCTGCTGCCGTTCACCGCCGCTTTCTTCGCCGGGCGGCTCGTATCCTATACGATCTACGGCCTCACCGCGCAGGGCATCCGGTCGACCAGTCTGGGGGAGGTGCTGCGCGAGGAGTTGAGCAGCCCGATCGGCATCGCGATCCAGGTCGCCATGCTCGCCGCACTGGTCCTGCTGGCGCGGATAGACTGGCGCAAGCGGCTCGGGCTGGAGGACGACCGGGGTCCGCAGGGGCAATAGGCCGGATTTGCGCCAATTCTCCGTCCCGGACCAATTCGGAACATCCAAACGCCTGCACCGTTCGTAACTTAGACCGGACCGCGCAGGCTCGCTGTCGCGGCCGGACGAAATTTCGTAAGTTACGAAAGGATACCCCCTATCATGAACAAGCTTTCCATTGCGCTCGCTTCGGCGGCGTCGCTCGCTCTCGTCGCCTGTGGCGATCCTGCGGAAGAATATCCCGAGGAAGACGCCATGGCCGCCGACCAGATGGCCATGGACGAAGCTGCCACCCCCGGCACAGTCGTAGAAGTCGCACAGGGCAACCCTGACTTCTCCACGCTCGTCTCGGCCGTGACTGCCGCAGAGCTTGGCGCAACCCTCTCGGGCGATGGCCCGTTCACTGTATTCGCGCCGACGAACGCCGCGTTCGAGAAGCTGCCTGACGGCACCGTCGAAACGCTGACGACCGAAAACACCGAACAGCTTTCGAGCATCCTCACCTACCACGTGGTGCCGGGCAATGTT
Organism: Altererythrobacter xiamenensis; assembly: GCF_900177715.1. Taxonomy (GTDB): domain Bacteria; phylum Pseudomonadota; class Alphaproteobacteria; order Sphingomonadales; family Sphingomonadaceae; genus Erythrobacter; species Erythrobacter xiamenensis. The sequence goes on from NZ_FXWG01000002.1 coordinate 872,011, forward strand.
GACGCAGCCACGCTGACCCAGGCGATCACCGATGCGGGCGAAGGCGGCTACACCATCGAGACCGTCGGCGGCGGCACGCTCACCGCGAATGTCGTGGACGGCAATGTCGTGCTGACCGACGCGACCGGTGGCACCGCGACCGTCACTTCGACCGATGTCGAGGCATCGAATGGCGTGATCCACGTGATCGACACCGTGCTGATGCCGGCCTGATCGGCCCAGCAATAGCTGACAATCACCAGAAGCGGGCTCCGGGAGACCGGGGCCCGTTTTGCGTCGGTAGTACCTCCATTCCACCCTTGGAATTGCGCGCGGTTTCGGCATAGTCCGTCCCCATGACCGACACCGAAAGCAACCGCGCGCTCATCACCAGGGCTTTCGAAGGGCTTCGCAATGGCGACCCGTCGAACTTCATCCCGCTGTTCGACGAGGATATCGAATGGCAGGTCATGGGCTCTTCCACCTGGTCCAAACATGCAAAGGGTCTGCCCAATGTCGAGCGTGACCTCGTCGGCCCGCTCTTCGCACGTTTTGCCGGACCCTATCTCAACATTCCCGAGCTGATCCTCGCCGATGGCGACCACGTCGTCGTGCTGGCGAAGGGCGATGCGACCACGCATGAGGGCGCACATTACAACAACGACTATTGCTTCGTCTTCCGCATGGCGGGCGGCAAGATCGTGGGCGTGCGCGAGTATATGGACACCATCCTCGCCGATGCGGCGCTCGGCACCGGATAGCGCCAGGGCGTATCGGCGGCGCGCTTGCAGTCCGCGCCGGAAGCGGCCACCGTCCTCGCCATGCGCGCAAGCCGCGCTGCCGCTGAGGGACACGCATATGACCACAACGCTGGAAACCGGACCCGCCCAAATATTGGACGACAAGCGAGAGCGGCGCCGTCTGCCGCAGATCGGGCTGGTGCTGACCGCGACCTACCTGGTCGGACTCGTCGTCTATCTTGCTGTGCAGGGGCAGAACCCCGCCGAACTGCGGCTCAACGAGTTGGGGGACTTTCTGGGCGGGGTATCGAGCCCGCTGGCGTTCCTGTGGCTGGTGCTCGGCTTCTTCCAGCAAAGCCGCGAGATCCGCCTGTCCTCCACCGCGCTGCACCTGCAGGCGGCGGAGATGAAGCGCTCGGTCGACGAGCATCGCAGGCTGGCCGAGGGACAGCGCGGCTGACGCTCCGCGCGCACGGGTTTTGCCGATTGAGGATACGCACATGATCAAGCTGACATACTGCCTCCACCGCCTGCCGACGCTTTCGCGCGAGGAGTTCCAGCAATACTGGCGGGGGACGCATGCTCCGCTGGTCGCCGCAGCGCGCGAGGCGCTGGGCATCCGCCGCTACATCCAGCAGCACACGGTGGGAAGCGCGGTGGCCGAGGCGAACAATGCGGGGAGGGGTATCCCGACCGGCGATGGCGAGGACTTCGACGGCGTGGCCGAGCTATGGTTCGATAGCGAGGAAGCGGTCGCCGCCGCCGCCGCGACCGAGGAAGGGCAGAAACACGCGCGCATCCTGGCTGGCGACGAGGCGAACTTCATCGACTTTTCCCGCAGCCGCTGCTTCATGACGCAGGCGAACGAAGTGATTGGGTGAGGGGGGCGCTTTGGCTTGTCAGGCTAGCCGCGTGGAACCAGCTTCTCCACCAGCGCCCGAAGTTCGTTAGCGCGGCACGCCACACGGATTAAGAATCCGCAACCCCGTCATCCTGAACTTGTTTCAGGATAACGCCCCTCTACGCCCGCTGCATGGCCAAGGAACCCTGCGTCTATATCCTCGCCAGCGGCAGGCGGGGCTACATCTACATCGGCGTGACCTCCCACGTTCCCGGACGCCTCTGGCAACACCGCAATGATGTGTTCGACGGCTATGCCAAGCGCCGCAATTGCAAGCGGCTGGTGCGGATCGAGACGTATCCGACGATGGTGGAGGCGATCGCGCGCGAGAAGCAGTTGAAGAACTGGCATCGACAATGGAAGATCAACCTGATCGAGGGGGACAACGGCGAGTGGCGTGATCTGGCGGTGGAGATGGGGTTATCCTGAAACAAGTTCAGGATGACGTTTCTCGAAGCGAGTTCGCAATCTCGTGACACAAGTTCAGGATGACGTTTCTGGAAGCGAGTTCGCGCTGTGGTGACACAAGTTCAGGATGTCCCGAAGCGAGTTCGGCAGGACGAAACAAGATCAGCTTAGCGGCTGGGAGCCAAGCCCTTTCCTACTCCGGCATTTTCTGCCTTAAACTATCGGATGAGCACTCCGAAAAGCACAGCCCTCACCGCAAGCCCCACAACCAATCAAACCACCCCATACGCTGCGCGCCATCACGGCTGGTCGCCTGAAAAGCAGGCGATCTTCCTCCGCGCGCTGGCTGCCAGCCACTCGGTCGCGCAGGCGGCGCGGGTCGCAGGGATGTCGCGCCAGTCGGCCTATGACCTGCGCGCGCGGCTGAAGGGCGAACCCTTCGACCTCGCCTGGCACGCGGCGCTGCAATGCCGCTTCGACGCGCTGGCCGAGGCGGCGCTCGAACGCGCGCTCCACGGGGTGGAGGTGCCGCATTATTACAAGGGCGAGCTGGTCGGCACCTCGCGCCGGTTCGACGAGCGGCTGACCGTGGCGCTGCTCGCCATGCGTGAACGACTGGGGCCGCGCGCCGCGCCGCAGTGGCACCCCTCCGCCCATTATGACCGCAGCGACTTCTCCCGGCTGGTTGCGCGGGTGGAGGAGGGGCCGGCGACCTGGCACGAGGAATGGCTGGAGGATCGCGAGGCGGCGCTGGACGAATGCGGCGCTGAATGCGGGGAGGATGCTTCGGACGCGGGAACAGGCGCGTGATCGCGTTGGAAAAGTGTCAAGTGACCGGGTTGGCGCTAACATCATCAAAACACGGGCGAATACGTATCTGCGCGCGCTTGACAATGTGTCAATTGTGTCAAGTTTGTTGGAATGGGTGGCGCGCCGAAGCGTCTCCCCTCCCGCCTGCGGGAGGGCTTGGGGGTGGGCGATTTTTTCGCGCTACCGCTCCGCTACTTGAGCGCGTTTTTCGCGTCGATTTCGAGGCACCGAAAGCGAAATCGAACGTTGGTATGGTGAGAGCATCAAACGAGAGGAGCAACCCTATGCAAGTCCAGTTCAACTCCGACAGCAGCGTCATGGGGACCGAGAACGTCGCCGAACGGATCGAGGCCATGCTTCACACCAAGCTCGCCCGTTTCGAAGAGCGGCTGACCCGGATCGAGGTGCATGTGCGTGACGAGAACGGGGCGAAGGGCGGCGGCGATGACAAGGCCTGCGTTATCGAGGCGCGGCCGCGCGGCGGCAGGCCGATCGGCGTGACCGAACATGCCGGCAAGGTCGACGATGCGGCGCGCAAGGCGGCGAACACGCTCGCCCAGCGGCTCGAACGGCATTTCGGCAAGGGTTCGCGCCACGGGCACGATCCGCGGCCCGACAAGATGATGTAAAAAGGGTGCCCGGGGGCGGGCCCTAGCGGCTCGCCTTCGCGCCCTTCCACTTGCGGCCCGGCCAGGCGTCGGGGTCGAACCAGTCGCAGGCGAGGTCGGGTCGCGCATCGGCCAGCGCCATGAATCCCTCGAAGGTGGAGACGGCCTTGGCGCAGCGCAGCCGCTTCAGCTTACGGCAGGTGATGAGCGGAGAGAGGTCCTTGTCCGCCACCGAGGCATTGGTGAGGGTCAGTTCCTCCATCTCGAACCCGTCGAGCGGATCGAGGCTGGCGAGCTTTTGGGTGGTGTTGATCGACCCGTCGAGCCCGAGAAAGGTGAGACGGTTCTTGAGCGGGCGAATCCAGCCGAGGTCATGGAGATGCTTGGCATTCTCGATCTCGAGCCGAGTGAGGCTGGGCAGCCTCAGGATCGGCGTGAAGTCGGTGATGTTGCGCGGGCTGTCGATCTTGAGCCGGTGCAGCTTGGTAAGGCGGGTCAGCCCTTCGAGCGTCTCGGCAGTGACGGGCCAGGTAAGTTCGAGCCATTCGAGATTGGAGAGTTCGCAGATCTCGTCGAGGAAGTCCTGGTTGACGGCAGACGCTGTCAGGGTGCGGAGGTTCTGACGGGTGGAGATACCGCGGAAGCTCTCCTTCTCGCGGTGGTGAACGCCCAGCTCGGCATCGGGCGCGATCTTGAGCCTTTCGCTGAACTCGTCGGGTTCGGTTGTCATGCTTCAGGCACCGCTTCAGTCGAAGGTGAAGCCGGCGGCCTGGGCCTCGGCGATGACTTCGGCGCCGGTCTTGCGCTCTGTTTGCTGGGCGAAGGTATAGTAGGGCGGTTGCTCGTCGACGAAGATTTCCTCGGCGAGCGTGCGGTCGCCGACTTCGTCGAACAATCCTGCGAGGAACGAGTACGAGCCGGTCGGAAGGAAGCGATAGAAGAGGTTGCTTCCGCACTTGCTGCAGAAGCCGCGTTCGGCCCAATCGGAGGACTGGTAGCGCTTGATGTGCTCTTCGCCGGTGAATTGCGGTGAGGCGTCGGATTGCACTGCGAGATAGGCGCTACCGCACCAGCGGCGGCACATCTCGCAATGGCATGCCTCGAGGTGCGGCTTGGCAGGGGTGGCAGTGACGGTGACGGCGCCGCACAGGCAGCGACCGTTGAGGCGGGTAACGGGTTCGGTCATCGCGCGCTCTCCTTCGCCCTTGGTTTAGGACCGGCGCGAGAGCGGCGCAATGGCGGACACTTTACCGGTTCGACTGCGCCTCGACGTTAATGACCCGCGCCTTGCCTATGAGGGTCGCATTGCGCTCTGCAAACCGCGTGTGCTGCACGGCGGGTGCGGTCTTCGTGTCCGCAGGGGCGGCGGTGTTGTCCGTGTTCTCGAACACGCCTTCTTCGAGCGGCACGAAGTCGGCTGGCTGGATCGGCTCGCCAGCGTAAGCATTGCTGGGATCGCTTTCGGCCGCGAGAAGCTCGGTATCCTCTGCCATCCCGTAAGCTTCGGCTTCGGTTTCGGCACCGTAGAGAGGCTGTTCTCGCATCCTGTCACGCAAGCGTCCGTGGTAGGCGAGTTCGCCGACTTCGATCACGCCATCAGGCGTTTCCAGAGGATACTGATCGCGCGTCGCTGTCATGGCACGCGCTTCATCCGCTGTTCGCGTTTCGATCTCGTGCTGCGGGATCTGCTCCAAGGGGTTGGCAGTGCGGCCGATCGGATCGGCAGTTACGGAGGTGCCAATCGCAGCGCCTGCAAAAATGGTGAGCGGGATCGCGCCCAGAATCAGGGGCGTGCGCTTCATCGTCTGTCTCCAAATGCCTGTTTTGAAACTATAACACCTGGAACGCGACAATCGTTCCATCGCGCCGATGAATGATCGGGGGTGACGGGCGCCCAGCACTCGCCTAACACCATGTGTAAGGAAATCTTGGCCATAGAGGATGGGGGATGGAAAGCCTGCCAACGAGGATTGTGACCATGCTTGGCGCGATCGGTGCTCTTGCCGCATGCGGAGCCGGCGGCGAGCAACCGGGCGATGTGCCGGCATTCGACGGCATTGCTGAAAGCGAAATCATCACCGCGCTAGGGAATGAGCCGTTCTGGAACGCGAAGATTGACGGCGATACGCTCGTCTATTCCACACCAGAGAATATTGACGGGACCACGATCACCATTTCCCGCTTCGCCGGTAACGGCGGATTGGGCCTGAGTGGCACCTTTTCGGGCGAAGCGCTGCTGCTGGCCATCACCCCAGGCGAATGTTCGGACACTATGAGCGATCGAACTTATCCCTTTACTGCAACGCTTACGATCGGTGATGATCAGCGCAACGGGTGCGCTTATACCGACCAGCAGCCGTTCACGGGGGAGGATATGCCATGAGCTCGGCACAATACGGGGAAGTTTCGGTGATCTGGCGCAGGTTTTTCTGGGTAGCCGCCATCTTCAATTTCGTGATCGGCCTTGCTGGCATGCTGACCCCCGAGGCCACGATCGATGCACGGATAATCGGACTGCTCGTCTTCGCATTTGGATTGATCTATTTTCTCGTCGCGCGCGATCCGCTGCGCTTCGCGCCTGTTTTATGGGCAGGCGTCTTGGGGAAAGTCGGGGTCGTGGCGCTGCTCGGTCCGGATGCGTTCAGAGCAAGTGGCGACCCCATTATCGCTGGCGTTCTCATAGGAGACGCCCTGTTCGCGCTGGGATTCCTGGCGTTCCTGTTCACGCGCGAAGATGCGCATTCCGGCGCGCTATCAGAATAAGCGTTCAATAGAACGGCACGGAGAGGGGAGATAATGCGATGGGCCTGACCGGGGGATGCCTTTGCGGCAAGATCCGCTACGAACTGACGACCGATCCGGCGATGTGCGTCACCTGCCACTGCAAGAACTGTCAGCGACAAGCTGGCAGCGCCCTGTCCATAATCATCGCTGTGCCGGAAGGTTCGGTTAAGGTCGAGGGAACTCCGAAGACCTATAACGACACTGGCGATAGCGGCGCGACGGTGGGCAGGCAGTTTTGCGAGAACTGCGGCTCTCCCGTCTTCACCAGGGTTGTCCACCCGCCTGGCATGATGTTCATCAAGGCGGGCACGCTCGATGATACGTCGAGCCTCAAGCCTGCTTTCCACTGCTATACCAAGAGCAAGCAGGCGTGGATCGATCTCGGCGATATTCCCGGTTTCGAAACCGTTCCCGAGAGCCTTTAACTTCGCTCGTTATTTACTCCGGCGCGCTCAAGCTCCGGGCCGAGGCGTCCGATAAGCCAGAACAGCCACATCTTGAAGTCGGCGATCAGCGACCACAGCGGATAGGTAAAGGTCGCGGGACGATTCTTCTCGACCGCGAAATGCGCGATCCAGGCGAAGAAATATCCGGCGACCGGAAGCGCGACTAACCAAAGCCATGCGCCTTTGAAGATGGCCATCACCGCGATCGCAACGACAAGTGTAGTCCCGATATAGTGCAATGCGCGCGTCGAAGGTTTGCTATGCTCTTGCAGATAGAAGGGCCAGAACTCTTCGAAGCTGCCGTACTTGCGCTGCGTCATGACTTAATCGCTCTCCCGAAAGCCCGAACCTTAAAACAGCCCGGGGATCCTGTGCTGCGCTGCGTTCGGCTGCGCGGGTTGCAGCAAATCGCGACGCGGACCGACCGCCTGAGCCCCCTGCTTGCCGCTCTCCGCGATAGCCGTGCAGGTCCGCCCCGCAAGGAAATCGAGCGCGGTCGCGACCGAAGCCTCTGCCGGGTCGCCTAGCTGGACCGAGATGTCGTCAGCCGCCCGACAGGTGTTGGGAAAAACGCTGGCAAGGCCCGAGAAATACTCGCCCTGGCCGTTTGCGTTTTCGGTCTTGAAGGCGACCACGCGCAGGCGGTCGTCGCATTCGTCGCGGTCGAACCCGAACTGTCCGACCGGCTTGCCGAAAGTATTGGCGCCAATCAGCGCGGTGTTGTTCCCCAGGTAAGGGATCATGCTGTTGGCAACGAGCTCGCTCGCAGACGCGGTGCCGCCGCGCCCGATAAAGGCGATCTTTGTCGGAGCGATTGCGTTGGGCTCGCTCTGGAACAGTTCGGTTTCGTTCTCGCTCGCCTTGCTGTCGCGCAAGACCGTGCGGCTGAATACGTTGCCGACATTGCCGCCGCCCATCAGGTCGCCCATCAGCTCGGCAACTTCGACCAGGCCGCCGCCATTGTAACGGTAGTCGATGATCAGTTCGGTCACGCCCTCTGCCTGGAACTGGCCATAGGCTTCGCGCAGCTGACCCGCTGCCGAACTGACGATAAAGGTGCGAAGGTTGAGATAGCCGACCTTCTTGCCGCCATCATTAATGATGCGCACGCCGTAGCGGTCCGAGATGGGGTCGAGCGAATAATCGGCTTTCGCGATACTCTGCTCGACTGTCGTGCCTGCAGCGGTACGGAACTGGATGACCCGCGTGACGCCCGGATCGGATGGGCCGAGCGCATTGATAACTGCCTGGGGGCCGCCACTCGCCATAAGCGTCGAAACCGCCTGCAAGTTTGAGCTGGAGGTTCCGATAGCCAGCAGTTCGGTGCCACGGTCCATCCCCGCGCCAAATGCGGGCGCATTCTCATACGCCTCGAGCACGAAGACGCGGTTGTTCACGCTGTCATAACCAAGCCGGATGCCGAAACCTGCGCTCGAGCCCGAATTGATCAGCGCCTCTTCCTCGCTCTTCGACGTGATATAGGTGAAAAAGCGGTCACGGTCCTGTGCGCGGGCCGGCGCGACGAGTGCGTCAATATAGTCCTGTACGGTCGAATAGTTGGCCTTGTTGACCGAAGTGTCGAGCAGGTTCGGGAACAGATACCATTCGTTGATGATGCCGAGCGACCAGTCCTGTCGATCGCTGAGCGAGCAGGTCGCGGCGCCCCCTCCGCCTCCGCCACCACCTGAACCGCCGCCGCCGGAAACCCCGCCACCCGGATTTGAAGAACCACCGCCGCCACAGGCTGCAAGTGACGTGGCCGCGATTGCGGCGATTAAATTGCGACCCAAAGACATATTGTTTCCCTGCTCCGTAATCCAGGATTCTGCCTGGACGCTTAGGGCAAGATGCCGCCTGAACCGGCACTGAGCAACGACCGGAGGGCTCTCAAGGCGCAGATTTTTCGCCGATTGGCCCGGTTTGAGCACAGTTTACGGGGAAAACCGGTGCAAACGGGTGGCGTTTGCCTCGTCACACCCCTTCGAAGGGCCTAGCATTTTCAATCAAGAGGAAGGACGAATCCGGTGACAGCCGACGCTGACTGGCTCAATTCTGAATTACCGCCTGCCGCGCGGCACAAGGGTCTGGCAATCGCCAGGCTTGGCGACGCGCGCACCCTCGGCAAGGGAGGGTTTGCCCTGAGCAGCCCTGCCTTCAGGCCGGGGGAGGAACTCGATCCAAGTTTCACGGCCGACGAGGAAGACGCGGTCGCCCCCCCGCTTGAATGGACGGCGCCGCCACCCGGCGCTCAGGAAGTTGCCATTATCGTGGAGGATGCGACGAGCGACGGGGCAGAGCCACGTTGCCACTGGCTTGTCTGGGGTCTCCCCGGCCAGCGCGGCAAGATCTTCGAGGGGGAGGTTCCACCTCGAACCGGCAAGAACTCGGTCGGCAATTCGGAGTGGCTGCTGCCAGACCTCCCTTCCGACGAGACGCACACTTTCGTATTCCAGCTGTTTGCACTCGACCTGCCGCTTACCCTGATGCCAGGGGCGAGCCGGGACGAACTGCTTGCAGCTTTGGATGGGCATGTCATGGCCAGCTCCGTGCTGGTCGCCCGATATACCAAGTCGGAAGAAAACGACGACTGGGTCGATGACGATTTATAATGACAACGGCCATTTATAGGAAAGGAACTTAATATGGCTGGCAATAACGCCCTTCAGAAACCGGTGACGCTTTCACCGCAACTGGAAAACGTGGTCGGCAAGGGTCCCATGACCCGCGCCCAGGTTACCTCCAAGGTGTGGGAATACATCAAGGCCAACGGTCTTCAGGACAGCAAGGACAAGCGTCAGATCAATCCTGACGACAAGCTCGGCGCCGTAATCGGCAAAGAGCAGATCTCGATGTTCAAGATGACCGCTGCGGTCTCGAAGCATCTCAGCTAAGTTGTGAGCGTCGGCGACGAAGCGGCCAGTCCGTTACGTCGCCGACCCACAATGCGAGCCAGATCAGCACTGGCTGCGCGATCATCCTCGGCACGTGATAGGCGAGGCCGAGACCGCCGTCCGGGCGCGCCATGTCCATCGCGAAATGGTTGATGTTGGCAGGCCAGACGCACACCGCATAAAGCGCCAGCCCGATACCGCCGGCTTTCCGAAGTGGTGTTGAAAACGGCTGCAACAGCCCGGTCGCGCCGAGCAATTCGGCGATTCCCGTCCAGAACACGACAGCTTCCGGCCACGGCACTTGCTTCGGCATGATCGTCAGAAAGGGGTCGGGGTTGGCGATGTGCTGCCAGCCAGCCAGCGCATAAAACAGCGCGAGCATAATGCGCAGTCCCGCGCGGATCATGGCGCTCCCGTCCCGGTGTCGCGCATCGCAATCGTCTCCTTTTCTTGGCCCACGATTGCGCTATGAGCGCTGTAGCACCACCAATCTGCACTCCTATCATTCGGAGAGACCGATGAAAATTGCCTCTATGTGCGCTGCCAGCATCCTCGCATTCGCCAGCATTGCCGTGCAGGCCCAGACTGCGGAGGAAACCGCTGCGGCTGCGCTCGAGGCCGCGCCCGTATTCGACGGGCACAACGACGTGCCGATTCAGCTGCGCTCGCGTTTCGACAACCAGATCAACACATTCAGTTTCGAAGATACGACGGCCACGGGCGAGACGCATCCTGAAGGTCGCACGATGCATACCGATCTGCAGCGGCTGCGGACGGGCAAGGTCGGCGCGCAATATTGGTCGGTCTATGTCCCTGCGGCGCTCGACGAGCCCGAAGCGGTCGTCATGACGCTGGAGCAGATCGACGTCACCAAGCGACTTATCGAACGCTATCCGGAGGACCTGCAGTTGGCGCTCACGGCGGACGATGTCGAGATCGCTCTGGCACAGGGTCGCATTGCCTCGCTGCTGGGAATGGAGGGCGGACATTCGATCGGTTCGAGCCTCGCGGTAATCCGGCAGATGTACGATCTCGGCGCGCGCTACATGACGCTGACTCACTCAAGGAACACCCCGTGGGCCGACGCAGCGACCGACACGCCCGAGCACGACGGGCTCACCGATTTCGGGCGCGACGTCATTCGCGAGATGAACCGTATCGGCATGCAGGTCGATCTCAGCCACGTCAGCGAGAAGACCATGCACGACGTGCTCGACGTCGCCCAGGCGCCGGTCATCTTCAGCCATTCCGGAGCGCGTGCAATTAACGGCCACGCGCGCAACGTGCCCGACAGTGTGCTGGCACGCCTGCCCGAAAACGGCGGTGTGGTAATGGTGGTAGGGCTTCCCGGCTTCCTCAGCGAGGAACAGCGGCAGTGGTACGCCGCGCGCGAGGCGGAGAAAAAGCGCCTCGAAACGCTATGGCAGGGCCAGCCCGGAGAAGTCGAAGCAGCCCTCGCGGAATGGGACGAGGCGAATGAGAGCCCCGTCGCGACCATTTCAGACATGGCCGATCACATCGACCATATTCGCGATGTCGCAGGTGTCGCGCATATCGGTATCGGCGGCGATTATGACGGCATGCCCACAGGGCCCGAGGGCATGGAAGACGTGGCTGGATATCCCGCCTTGTTCACGGAGCTCGCCCGGCGCGGCTACTCGCAGGCGGAGCTGGAAATGATTTCCATGCGTAACGCGCTGAGAGCGCTGCGCGAGGCCGAGCAATATGCCGCGAGCCAGCGAGACAGTGCGCCGATCGAGACGCTGATTGCAGCTGACTGATCCAGGGATTCGGTCCGGGTACGCTAGTCGGCGTTCTCGGGCAGGTCTTCGCGCGGGGTGGACGCCATTTCGTCCAGTTCTTCCTCGCTCATGCTGTCATACATGTCCTTTGACGCACCCTGGAGTTCGGAGACTTTCTGCTCGCCGCGCTTTGCGGCCAGTGCCGCGCCTGCGGCTTGTTGCTGTGCCTTGGATTTTGCCTTGGGCATGATCAGGCGGCCTTCAATTCGCTGCCGAGCTTCAGGACCTCGTCGCCATCTTCCTGCTTGATGAGGTAGGCGGGGTTGTCCTCGCTCCCATCGCGGGTGACTTCATTACCCTTGAGCGTACGGGTCACTTCGCGCTCGAAGCGCTCCTTGATCTGTCCGTTTGCGGTGCCGTCGCCCCAATCCCATTTGACGTGTTGATCCGTCTGGAAGCTATTGGAATTGCTCATAATAATCTCCTGGTCGATACCAGGATGAAACGAGAATGGGGCGACAATGTTCCCCTGTTGGCTTCCCTTACTGGGCGTTGCCGCCGACTTCTTCGGTGTCGTCGAGACTGTCACCCTCTTCCATGATGATGCTGTCGGTGTTGTCGCCTTCATCATCGGTGCTGAGGATTTCTCCGGTGACAGTCGCCTCTTCCTCGACATCGCCCTGCGTCAGAGCGCCTGTCATCCAGATGATCGTGAGAAGGCCGATCGCCAGGGCGGTGCCGATGCCAAGAACCCAGCGCATACGACCGCTGGTCTCGCCTGCGCTTGCAGCGTCATCGTCGATATGAATTTCGTCGCCTTCTTTATGCACGACTGTACTCCCTGTCCTATTCGTCAATCAAAAGCTGAACGTTCCACGCAGTGCGATGTTCCGCGCTGCAGCATTTCCATCAATCGCGCAGCAGCTCGTTGATACCGGTTTTTGCGCGGGTTTGCGCGTCCACCGTCTTAACGATCACGGCGCAGTAGAGCGAGGGACCCGGCGATCCGTCGGGCAGGGGCTTGCCCGGAAGCGAGCCTGGCACGACCACCGCATAGGGCGGCACTTGTCCGCGATGAACTTCGCCGGTCGCACGATCGACAATCTTGGTCGAAGCGCCGAGATACACGCCCATGGATAGCACCGCGCCCTCGCCAACGCGGACCCCTTCTGCGACTTCGCTACGCGCACCGATGAAGGCCCCGTCGCCGATGATGACAGGTTCCGCCTGAAGCGGCTCGAGTACGCCGCCAATGCCGGCACCGCCAGAAATATGCACATTCTTGCCGATCTGTGCGCAAGAGCCGACGGTGGCCCAAGTGTCGACCATCGTACCTTCATCGACGAAGGCGCCGATATTGACGAAGCTTGGCATCAGGACAACGCCCTTGCCGATAAAGCTGCCGCGCCGCGCAACAGCGCCGGGCACGACGCGGAAACCGGCGTCGCGGAAACGGTTCTCGCCCCATCCGGCGAACTTCGATGCCACCTTGTCATAGGCGGGCTGTCCGGCAGAACCGCCTTCCATCACGCGATTGTCACGCAGGCGGAATGAGAGAAGCACCGCCTTCTTGAGCCATTGGTTGACCTGCCAATTGCCCGAGCCATCCGGTTCGGCAACCCGCGCCGCGCCGCTGTCGAGCATCTCGATCACTTCGGTTACGGCATCGCGCACATCGATGCTGCCGGGTGTCACGTTTTCCCGATCTTCCCATGCGGCATCGATCTTTGCGACTAACTCTTCTGACATGTCGGCTCCACCGGTTTTTCCGTCGGTCTTGCTGCTAGCGGCGGGCAGGGGGCGCGGCAAGGAGATAGAAAGCAAAACTCGCTAAAGAAGCTCGGGAGAAGCCCTTGCCCGGATCGCGGGCATGCGCCAGAAAGGCGAGGACAGGGGCGGACGAGAAGGGTTGCAGAATGTCCAGACCTGGCGGTTTGTCGCTTACCATTCGCGGTTTGACCGCGGTTTCGGCATTAGCCCTGCTTGCCGCCTGCGGGGGCGGTGGTGGCGGTGCCCCCATCAGCACGCCCGCACCGACTCCAAGCCCGACACCTACTCCCAGTCCTACCCCGACACCGACCCCTACGCCCGCTCCGCCTCCGACCAATTTCGACACGGCCGAGTATCGCCAATCGGACGGTCCAGCCCAGCACAATGCGATTGCTGCCTGGGAGGACGGGGTAACGGGCGGCGGATCCATTATTGCTGTCATCGATTCCGGCATTGATTCCGACAGCCCCGAATTCGCCGGGCGTATCCATCCCGATTCCACCGATGTCGTCGCCAATCGCGGTATCGACGGAGAAGACGATCACGGCACGAATGTCGCGCTCGTCGCGGCTGCCGCACGTGACAATACGGGGATGCTGGGCATAGCGTTCGACGCACAAGTGCTAGCGCTGAGGGCGGACGATGTCGGGTCATGCGGGAACGACACGCCGACGGATGCCTCGCTCAGCTGCCTGTTTGACGATCGCAGCATTGCCGCCGGAATTGATCTTGCCGTGAGCTCGGGGGCCAACGTTATCAATATCAGCCTTGGCGGAGGGGCGGCCTCGCAAGTGGTATTCGACGCGGTGTCGCGTGCCTCGGCGGCGGGCGTTGTCATCGTCGTTTCCGCCGGTAACAGCGGCGATGGGTCCGACCCTGACATCGATCCCGATCAGCCCGACCCCTTCGCCCAGAGCCTGCTCAATGCTGGCAATGGCAATGTCATCATAGTCGGATCCGTTAATGCCGATGGCGCGATATCGGACTTCAGCAATCGCGCCGGCAACAATGCCACCTTCTTTATGACCGCACGCGGCGAGGCGGTGTGCTGTGTCTATGACAATGGCGAGCTGTTCGTCGAGACGATCAACGGACAGCAGTTCGTAACGCTTTTTTCGGGTACGAGCTTTTCCGCACCGCAGGTATCGGGCGCGGTGGCGCTGCTGGCGCAAGCCTTCCCGAACCTTACGGGACAAGAGATCGTCGAGATCCTGCTCGAAAGCGCCAGCGATGGCGGTGCTGCCGGTATTGATGCCGTTTATGGCCGGGGCATCCTCGATATAGCGGCGGCGCTGGCCCCTTCCGGAACGACCACGCTGGCGGGGACGGGGACGCAGCTTGCGCTGTATGATGATGTCGCGATCGGCTCTGCCGCGATGGGCGACGCCATGCAGGGGCAGCAGATATCTGCCGTCATTCTCGACAAATATGACCGCGCCTATTCATACGAGCTTTCGGGCGGACTGCGGTCGGTCCAGTCGGTCGCGCCACGCCTTTACAATGCCGTCGAGCGCCGAGGCCGGTCGATGGCCGCAGGCAATCGCGCGGTTTCGCTCGCCTTTACCGTGGGCGATGGCCCGCGCGCGGCTGGCATGGACTGGGCGGGGCCCTTGCGCCTGACAGCCGACGAGGCAGATCAGGCGAAACTGCTGGCGATGCGCGTAGCAGCAAAACTCGCGCCTGCAACCGAGCTCGGCTTTGCCTTCAATCAGGACGCGAGCGGACTGGTTGCGCAGTTTAAAGGGCGCTCGGAAGAGGTTCAGCGTGCCGCATTCATGCTCGCACCCTCGGCCGGAAGCGGCTCGGGACTGGAGGCGCAGACCGACATTGCCTTCGCAGCGCGGCACGACCTAGGTGATTGGGGGGCGACGGTCTTTGCGCAGTCGGGCGATATCTGGCTCGGCGGCAATCGCCAGATCAGGGGCGAGTTGATCGAACGGATCGAGCGTGACGAGTTTCGCACTTTCGGCCTTGCTTTCGACCGCCAGATGCGCGGCGCCGATATTGCGCTTGGACTGCGCTGGATGGCAGAAGACCGCACCGTGCTCGGGGGCTTCTTTCACGAGGCGATCGGCGGCAGCGGCGCCGATACGGTGTTCGCCGATTTCGACGTAGCAGGCGAGTTGGGAGCGAATTGGACTATCGGCGCGCAATGGACGCAGGGTCTTACCATGCCCCGGGCCAACGGCATTCTGGACGCGGGATCGCGCATTAACAGTAACGCCTGGTCGTTCGACCTTATGCGAGAAGATACGCTGCGCGACGGCGACCGACTGGGCTTGCGCGTTAGCCAGCCTCTGCGTGTGGTGTCGGGCGGGCTAGACCTGAATCTGCCGATCGCCTTCGACTACGCGAGCGAGCGCGCGACAATCGCGCCTTACCGGCTCAATCTTGCGCCATCGGGGCGCGAAGTGATCGGTGAACTCAATTGGAGCAGTACCCTGTTCTGGGGGCATGCAGGGGCGAGCGTGTTCTACCGGCATGAACCGGGCCACTTCGCCAACCAGCGCGCCGATGTAGGCGCGCTGGTAAGCTTCGACGCAAGGTTCTGAGCCTTTCGGATCTGGGCGAGGTCATGTCGAAGCTCGGCCGCATCTCTTTCAAGTTACGGTCTATCGGGTCAGGCGAAGGTTACCGATGCCCTGTCCGATTTCTTCAAAAACGTCTTCCAGGTCAGAGCCGTCGCTCGTGTAAAAATGCTCCGATGTAGTCGCACAGCCAGCGACATCTTCGGTATCCTCGACATCAAGTGCGATGACCCAGATCGTGACCCCCATGGCCTTGGCCACCCGGCAGGCGGATTCGAAGCGGGAAAGATGCTTGCTATCGAGACTGCTCCAGCCCTGCGTGCGTTCCTGAAACCGCTCGATGCCATGAGCCGAATAGAGCGTTTCGCCTGTATCAAGCATCCCATCCGTCATGAAGACGATGTGCTTGTTGATCGGAATATCTCCCCAATAGTCCGGGTTTTCCGACGCGAAAAAGCCGTTGCGAGAGATAAATCGGGTGCCCCAGAGCATACCGACATCGTGATAGGTTCCGCCCGTTACCCTTGAGGTTGCAGAACCGATGGCGGAGGTGAACGTGTCCTCATCCGCATAGGTGCGAAGCTTCTGCGCTTCAGCGGGGCAGCCCGTTTGGACCCACGAACCGCCGATGCGGTAGAAGCGGATCCCGCCTGACATTGCGGTATTGCTGTGAGAATGTTTGGGCGGATCGTAGCGGCCAAACTGCAGCTCTGGCTCGTTGCCCGCATTGCCGGCGACCGTGTCGACATCGGCGAGAGTGATCTCGTCGTCGATTTCGAACGGGTCGATATCGTTTCCGATACTCGGACGTTCTTCGATACAGGCGTTGCCGCTGGTCCTGAACTCCTGAGTATTGCCGCCGCTATTGCCGCCGCCACCGCCGTTGCCATTGGTGTTACCGCTGTTCCAGCTCGACTGGTTGATATGCACCCATTTCGTGAAAGTGCATCCGGCAGAGAAGCAATCCGAATCCTGCCCCACCATCGGCTGGTCACGAAGAATGTCCTTGCTCTTGAGCGACCGACCGACATTCACGGTGTGGGAATAAGGCACGATGCCATAACGGGTGATGGAACCGTCATCTTCGTCAAGCGCACGGTAGAGCCCTGCGGCCGCCTCGCGCAGCCGAGCGATCTTTGTGCCGGAGCCGTTGCTCGGCGCATCTTCCATCGAGCCGGTCACATCAAGCACCAGGACGATATCATTGTGGCCGAGGTCGCGCTTAGCGTCGCACGAGGCGGCGATATCGATGGTCTCATATCCGAACACGCGCATTAGCGATGTCGGAACGGTGGCGCTTGCCGATGCCAGCAATTCCGAGCTGTCGTCTTCATTGGGTGCGATTGCGAACTCGACGTCGCGACTTCCCTGCGTCCCTTCACGGAAGTTGAACTCGAAGAACTTCTCCGCTTCGGCCTTGTCTGCGCTCGTCCAGTCCGTGCCCTTCATGCTCTGCCTTCCGGCGAGCACCGCGGCATCGCAGGCATTCTGCAACTGGGCGCGGGTCATGTAGGCGGCCGTGACGTCGATCGCCGAACCGATCATGATCGTGAGCGGGATCAGCGCTGCTGCCATCAGTGCGAGCGTGTTGCCGGCCGTATCTTGGCTCAGCCTACCCATCAAAGTGGTCATGAAAATCCCTTCCAATACTCGCAACCTGAGAAATACAGGATGAATATTAGTCTGGGCTATTATTTGAGTCTGAAACGAGTTGGTTGCCAGCGCGGTAAGAATTTACTGCGATTGCAAGGATAATACGAGAAAACTTCGAAATGTTAACATAAATTTGCCTTGATGCTTAGCCACAAGCTGCAAGGCGATCTGAACCTCGATGGTAATAGCCCTGTAAAGGGTTAGACAGCCTTGCTAGGTACGGTGGGCGTGCCTTTTGCCGCTGACCAAAACGCGAGCCAGTTACGGGTCGTCGTTTCGATCAGTGGCAATGGGCGGAAATTTATAAATTGGCTAGCTTGGCATCCCCGCTTCGCGGGCGAAATCATAGGCGCGCTCGATCAGCGGGGTAACCCGCTCGGACATCGACTTTGCATGGGCCGAGGAGGCCGTGCCATCGATGACGCGCTTCTTGATGCCCTGCATGATGCCGGCCAGGCGGAAGAGGTTGTAGGCGAAATACCAGTCCATCGGCGGAACTGGATAGCCGGTCCGCGCGACATAGCGTTCGACTGCCTCTTCCATCGTCGGAATGCCGAGCTTCTCGAGATCGAGGCTGGCGAGGCCAGCGCGTCCGTCGCTCTCGTTCTTCCAGTTCAGCATGAGGTAGCTGAAGTCGGCAATCGGATCGCCCAGCGTCGAAAGCTCCCAATCGAGCACCGCGATGACGCGGTTTTCGGTCTTGTGGAAGATCATGTTGTCGAGCCGGTAGTCGCCATGGACGACCGAACTTTCATGCTGCGGCGGGATAGTCTCCGGCAACCACTCGATCAGCCGTTCCATCTTGGGCTGATGCTCGGTTTCGGAAAGCTTGTACTGCTTCGACCAGCGGCTGATCTGCCGCGCGCAATAATCGGTCGGCTTGCCATAGTCGCCAAGCCCGATCTCGTCCGGGTTCTTGAGGTGGAGATCGGCCATGGTGTCGATCATGGCGTAATAGATCTCGCGGCGTTCCTCCGGCGTGTTGTCGGGCAGGGCACCGTTCCAAAGGCTGCGCCCGTCCGCCATGCTCATCACGAAGAACTTCGATCCGATGACCTCGGGATCCTCACACAGCCCGTAGGTGCGAGGGACGGGGAAGCCGGTGGGATAAAGTCCGGTCATCGCCGTATATTCGCGGTCGACCGCATGCGCGGACGGCAGGAGTTTCCCGAAGGGCTGACGGCGCAGAACGTAGGATGTCCCGGGAGTGTCGATCCGGTAGGTCGGGTTCGACTGCCCGCCCTTGAACTTGGTGTAGCTGATCGGTCCCGAAAAGCCCTCGACATTCTCGTCAAACCACTGGGTCAGGCGATCAAGGTCGAGCTGGTCCTTCTCCGGCACCTCGATCGTGCCGACCATCTCCTTGTCGAAATCGATCTTCGGCTCATCAGTCATCAGTCGAACACCACCACGCTTCGTGCCGAATGCCCCTCGCGCATCTTGTCGAACCCCTTGTTGATGTCCTCAAGCGGAATGCGCTCGGCAATGATCGTGTCGAGATCGAGCAGACCCCGCATGTAGAAATCGACGAGGCGCGGGAGATCGACCGGGAAATGGTTTTCGCCCATGATCGCGCCTTGCAGCTTCTTGCCCGAAAGCAGGTCCATCGCACCGAGTCCGACCTTGCAGTCAAGCGGCATCATGCCGAGGATGATCGCGGTGCCGCCACGCCGGAGCGAGGCGACCGCGAGATCCGCCGAAGCCTGTCGGCCGACTGCCTCGATGCCATAATGCACGCCGCCGCCCGAGATTTCGATGATCTGTTTGGCGGCATCGTCTGCCATCGCATCGACGGTGTGCGATGCGCCCAGAACCTTGGCGAGTTCACGCTTTTCGGGGAGCGGGTCGGCTGCAATGACCTTGCCGGCCCCTGCAATCTTCGCCGCATTGATCGCGGCGAGGCCGACCCCGCCGCAACCGACCACCAGCACGGTTTCACCGGGCGTGACCTTGGCCGCGTTGAAGATCGTGCCAGCGCCGGTCGTCACCGCACAGCCGATCACGGCTGCACGATCGAGCGGCATGTCCTTGTCGATCGCGACACAGGCATGTTCGTGGATCAGCATCTGTTCGGAGAAGGCCGAAAGGTTGAGCATCTGGTTGACCAACTCGCCACCATTGCGCGTGATACGCGGGGCGCCGTCGGCGCCGCGTCGCGTGTCAGCCCCGAGGCACAAGGCCATGCGGCCCGTGACACAGAACTCGCAATGGCCGCAGAATGCGCTGAGGCAGGACACCACGTGGTCGCCCGGCTTCACCGTCTTCACTTCGCTGCCTACGGCGCGGACCACGCCAGCGGCCTCGTGACCCGGAATGGCAGGGAGCGGGTGCGGATAGGCACCGTCGATGAAGTGAAGGTCCGAGTGGCAGAGACCGCACGCCTTGGTATCGATCAGCACTTCATGAGGAGCGGGATCGGCGATTTCGACGTCGCCGATGACAAGCCCTTCACCCGGTTTTTCGAGAATTGCAGCCTTTGCCATTAGCGCGCTACTCCCATGTCGCCGGAGCTGTAATTGTCATCGCCCGGAGCAGGCGCGCGGCCTTCGCGAAGTGCGTTGGCGGTCGGTCCTTCCTGCGGCAGGTGCTTGGCGAACTCCATTCGCGCGATCGAACGGGCGTGAACTTCGTCCGGACCATCGGCGAGGCGCAGCGTACGCTGATGGGCATAAGCGCTGGCAAGGCCGTAGTCTTCCGACACGCCGCCGCCGCCGTGCGCCTGGATTGCATCATCGATGATCCGGAGCGCCATGTTCGGCGCCTGGACCTTGATCATGGCGATTTCCTGCTTGGCAGACTTGTTGCCGACCTTGTCCATCATGTCGGCAGCCTTGAGGCACAGCAGGCGCGTCATGTCGATATCGATGCGCGCACGCGCGACCCGCTCTTCCCAGACCGAGTGCTTGTAGATCGGCTTGCCGAAAGCTTCACGCTCCTGCAGGCGCTGGCACATCTTCGACAGCGCTTCTTCGGCGACGCCAATCGTGCGCATGCAGTGGTGGATGCGGCCCGGGCCGAGACGGCCCTGCGCGATCTCGAAGCCGCGGCCTTCGCCCAGCAGCATATTGCTGACGGGGACGCGGACGTCCTTGAGTTCCACTTCCATGTGGCCGTGCGGTGCATCGTCATAGCCGAACACGGGCAGGTGACGGATGACGTTTACGCCGGGCGCGTCGATCGGCATCAGCACCATCGACTGCTGGGCGTGGCGCTTGGCCTCGAAATCGGTCTTGCCCATGACGATCGCGACCTTGCAGCGCGGATCGCCGAGGCCCGAGGACCACCATTTCCGGCCATTTATGACGTACTCATCGCCATCGCGTTCGATCCGGGTCTCGATATTGGTCGCGTCCGAGCTGGCGGTGAACGGTTCGGTCATCAGGAAGGCCGAACGGATCTCGCCGTTCATGATCGGCCGCAGCCACTCTTCCTTCTGCTCGAGCGTGCCGTAGCGGTGGAACACTTCCATGTTGCCGGTATCGGGCGCCGAGCAGTTGAAGACTTCAGACGCGAAACCGATGCGGCCCATTTCCTCGGCGCACAATGCATATTCCAGGTTGGTAAGGCCCGGACCTTCGAACTCGAACGACTCCTCGACGTGGTGATGACCATCATTGCGCGGCGGCATGAAGAGGTTCCAGATACCCTCTGCCTTGGCCTTTGCCTTTAGCTCCTCGACCACCGGGATGACCTTCCAGCGATCGCCCTCGGCATCCTGCTGCTT
The DNA here is from genome assembly GCF_900177715.1 of Altererythrobacter xiamenensis. Lineage (GTDB taxonomy): Bacteria > Pseudomonadota > Alphaproteobacteria > Sphingomonadales > Sphingomonadaceae > Erythrobacter > Erythrobacter xiamenensis. The sequence goes on from NZ_FXWG01000002.1 coordinate 892,995, forward strand.
GTAGGTCGGCACTGCCGGGCGGACGTGGTTGTCGATGAAACCCTTCACGCGGTCGCGCCAGTATTGCTGACGTTCTGTCGGTTCGAAATCCATAGCCTGTCTCCTGTCTCTCTTGTCCTGTGATTGGTTTGACCGTGGCAGAGCCTAATGGCTGCGCCAAGTATTCATTTGATAGGTATTTCCTTGGGCGGCGGACGCGGCTCGCTGCCGGTCTTGGCCGCGGCGGCGAGAGCCGCCACGCGGGCCTCGTGCTCGGCGCGGTTGATCGGAAAACGGCCCAGCCAGTAGGCTGAAATCACGGCAAGCAGAGCCGAGCCGACACCGAAGTAGATGATGATGCTGTCGATGACGCCCTGCTCGACCGCGCCGGGCCGCGCATTGTTCGGCAATTGCGAGAGCGCGACGATCTGTCCGGTCAGGAAAATGCCCATGCCGGTGGCGCATTTCTGCACCAGCCAGTTACCGGAGTAGAAGCTGCCTTCCGCACGCCTGCCGGTCCGCTCGAGGAATGCTTCGACGATTTCGGCGATCATCGAGGATGCAGAGACCATGACCACGACCGCCAGCGCATTGCCCACGACGAGGAAGCAATACAGCAACACGGTCGAGGGAAGCGTGCCCACCTCCGGCCAGAAGCCCATCAGCAGCAGCAGATAGGGTGTGAAAAGCACGGCGAATGAGGTGAGGGCGGAAATCTGCGCGCTCTTGGGCTTGCCGAAGTTGCGATGCATCGGCCCGACGATGAAGAACATCAGGATGACCGATACGAACAGGACGATCGGATAGGCGATCAGTGCGGCTTCGTCGAACTGCCACACGAAAACGTTGAGATAGTTCGATATCGAGAAGGTCATGCCCTGAGCGACATAAGCGGCGAGACCGCCGACTGCGAAAATCAGGAAGGCTTTCTCGCTGAACGCCTCGAAAATCTCCGCGAAGGCACCCTTCAGGCTGAAGGGCGGCGGCTTTGTCTCGGGCAGATGCGCCACGAGCCGGTGTTGCCCGATAGCCGAGCCGAGCACCGATACCGCCATCAGCACCGCACCGAAAATCCCGAAGGTCACATAGCCGTCCCGCTCCAGCAGGCCATCGGCCCCGGGCATGAAGACGGTGTAGGCGAGCAGCATCATCAGAATCCCGCCGCACCAGCCCGACAGGTAGCGATAGCGGAAAAGCGTGGTGCGCTCGTCATAGTCCGAAGTGATTTCCGGGAGGAGCGAAACCGATGGAACTTCGCATGCCGAGAGGAGGACGCGCACGACTATCGCAATGCCAAGGAGCCCAAGGAAGCTGGGCGCTTCACCCCCTGGCGGAGACCACATGATGACCCAGGCAAAGGCGAGCGGGATCGGAGCGACATAGAGCCACGGCAGGCGGCGGCCCCAGCGCGTGTAGGTGCGATCGGAAAGATTGCCGAGAATGGGGTCGATTACCGCATCGACGAGCAGCGCGATCAGCAGCGCGAGACTGACCAGTCCCGCATCCATGCCCAGCACCTGATTGTAGAATAGCAGGAGGAAAAAGCTGAAGCCGGAATCCTTGACCCCGAATGCGACCGCGCCGAAGCCGTGAACCAGCTTCAGGCGAAGTGGCAAGGGGCCATTGGTAAAGCTCATGCAGCAGCGACCTGCACTGATACTCGCGATGCGAATCCGCTCACCAAAGCTCTCCCAAAACTCGTGTCCAAGGGTAAGCGCGCCAAGCGGTCCGTCAATCGAAACTCTCTGACGCTACGGCATGGCGACCTGATATAAGTCTGCTTGCGGCAGAGGGGCGAATCACCCTAACGTAAGCGTCAACATACCGGATTTTTAAAGGAGAGGATTCGACCATGTCCGATCAGGATCTCGAGACATTCCGCCAGGAAACCCGCGCATGGCTGGAGGCAAATTGCCCCCCTGAAATGCGCGAACCCGTCCGCGATGATGGCGATGTTTACTGGGGTGGACGCAACGCGACCTTCAAGAGCGACGCGCAAAAGGCGTGGTTCGAAGCATGCCGCGACAAGGGTTACACCGTGCCGGCATGGCCCAAGGAATATGGCGGCGCCGGCCTCACCCCTCCGGAAGCAAAGGTGCTGCGCGAAGAGATGGCGGCGATCAATGCGCGTCCGCCTCTTTCGAGCTTTGGCATCTGGATGCTTGGCCCGGCGCTCCTGCACTTTGGCACGGAAGGACAGAAGCAGCGCTTCCTGAACGAGATTGCTCGCGGTGAAATCCGCTGGTGCCAGGGCTACTCCGAACCCGGCAGTGGCTCCGATCTCGTTTCGATGCAGACTTTCGGCGAAGACAAGGGCGATCACTGGATCGTCAACGGTCAGAAGATCTGGACCTCCTATGCCGATCAGGCCGACTGGATTTTCTGCCTCGTCCGTACCGACAAGGAGAACAAGTACCAGGGGATTACCTTCATGCTGTTCGATATGGCGAGCGAAGGTGTCTCGACCAAGCCGATCCTGCTGATCAGCGGTAACTCGCCCTTCTGCGAAACCTTCATGGACGATGTGAATGTGCCCAAGAGCTACGGTGAGGACATTCCCGCCTATGTGGGCGAGATCAATCGCGGCTGGGACGTTGCCAAGTATCTGCTCGGCCACGAGCGCGAGATGATTTCCGCTACCGGCGGCGGCGATCGGGCCACTTCGCTCGGCGCGGCTGTTGCGCGCCAGGGCGAGCTTGACCCGGTGCTGCGCGCCGAAATGGCCATGTTCGATGTCGATGCGCTGGCGTTCACCGCGATGAGCGAGAAGTTCCTGGATGAAATCAAGGTCGGCAAGGCCCATCCGGCACAGCCCAACATGATGAAATACGCCGGGACCGAGCTCAACAAGCGTCGCCACGAGCTGATGATGAGCGCGGGCGGCAGCACGGCGCTCGAATGGGATAGCGACGAAACGAGCGGCGGCAAGCCGTCGCGCAACTGGTTGCGGACCAAAGCCAATTCGATCGAAGGCGGCACGAGCGAAGTCATGCTCAACGTCATTTCCAAACGCATTCTTGACCTTCCGGGAGCCTGACCCATGCCGCTTTATCACGATGACGATCAGGCGATGCTCGCCGACAGCGCCTCTGCCTTCATGGCCGAGGAAGGCAGCATCCAGAAACAGCTGCGCCACTGGCGCGACCGCGACTGCAAGGACGGCTTCGGCCACGGGCTATGGAAGCAGTTTGCCGAAGAACTCGGTGTGACGGGCATCCTCGTTTCCGAGGAAGATGGCGGTCTCGGCATGGGTCATGTCGAAGCGGGGATTGTGCTGGAGGAAATCGGGCGCAACCTCACTCCGTCGCCTTTCCTCACCAGCAGCGTGCTGGCCGCGACCGCGCTCAAGCATGCAAGCGACGACCTTCGCGGACGTTACCTGCCGGGTCTCGTTGCGGGCGATAGCGTCTTTGCCGTCGCGATCGACGAGGGCGCGAAGCACCGCCCCGAAACGATCACGACCAGAGCCGAGAAATCGGGCAATGGCTTCAAGCTTTCGGGCAAGAAGGACTTCGTGATCCAGGGCGCCAGCGCCGACATGCTGGTGGTCGCTGCGCGGACTTCGGGTTCCGATAGCGACAAGGACGGCATCACGCTGTTCGCGGTTCCCAAGGATGCCGCCAACATGAGCCACGACGCGGTGCGCCTCGTCGACAGCTCAATGGCTACACACACGACCTTCGATGGTGTTGAACTCGATGGCGATGCGGTGATCGGCGAAGTCGACGGCGGTCGCGAAGTGCTCGATGCCATGCTGATGGCGGGCCGTGTCGGCGCCGCTGCAGAGGGCGTGGGCGTTGCCCGCGGCGCGATGGACATGACCGTCGACTACATTAAGCAGCGCAAGCAGTTCGGCAAGGTGATCGGCGAGTTCCAGGCGCTTCAGCACCGCGCTTCTCACCTTTACTCCGAAGTCGAAATCGCGCGTGCTGCCGTGATCAAGGCGCAGCAATTGCTCGACGCGGGCAGCGAGAAAGCTGACCTGATGGCGTCGGTCGCCAAGGCCAAGGTTGCCAAGACCGCAGGCCTTGCCGTGCGCGAAGGCGTGCAGATGCATGGCGGGATCGGCATGACCGACGAGTATGACATCGGGCTCTACATGAAGCGCGATCGCGCGCTGCAGGAGTTTCTTGGCGATGCGTATTACCATGCCGGCCGTGTTGCCGAGCTGAGCGGATACTAGGGACCTCGGCCCGGCACCCGGCCGGGCCGCAAGGTCGACCGACCGTCGGCCGGTCAGGCCGCCCCTCGGAGGCGATCGGCGCAGCCGATTTGCCGGGAGAGAAAGGAATTTAACAATGATGAACATGAAGGATCTGTTCGGTCTCGAAGGCCGTGTCGCTCTCGTCACTGGCGGAAGCCGAGGGATCGGCAAGATGATCGTCGAAGGCCTGCTAGAAGCGGGCTGTGCACGGGTCTATATTGCTGCGCGCAAGAAGGAGCAGGTCGACGAAACCTCGGCCGAGCTGGGTGAAAAGGTCATCGGCCTCACTGCCGACCTCAGCCAGATGGACGGCATCCAGCAGCTTGCCGATGCGATTGCAGAGCGTGAAGACAAGCTCGATATTCTCGTCAACAATGCTGGTGCTGCTTGGGGCGAGCCGTTCGACAAGTTCACCGAAGCGGGCTGGGACCGCACGATGGACCTCAATGTGAAGGCGCCGTTCTTCCTCACGCAGAAACTCCATCCGCTGCTGAAGGCCGCGGCGACCGAGGATCGTCCGGCCAAGGTGCTGATGATCGCCTCGATCGACGGGATGAAGTCCAACCCCTGGCCGACCTATCCATACCAGGCGTCGAAGGCTGGCCTCATCCATATGACGCGCCGTGTCGCGGCCGAGCTGATCCGCGACAACATCGTCGTCAACGGCATTGGTCCCGGCGCTTTCCCGAGCGCGATGAACCGCGCCGCGCGCGACAATCCCGATGCTTCGGCGAAGGGCATACCTTCGAAGCGTATCGGTGTGACCGAGGATATGGCTGCCGGCGCGATCTACCTGTGCAGCCGCGCAGGCGACTATGTCGTCGGCACGACGATCCCGATCGATGGCGGCGTGGTCAACGCCAATATCGGCTCGGGGAACTTCGTCGATCCCTCGGGCGAATAGAAGCAAGGCATTCGCTGCAAAGGATGGTAGGATACCAGGAGGCCGTCGGAGCGATCCGGCGGCCTTTCGCTTTGCGCATGGCTAGCGGATGCTCGCCCGTAAACCTACTGCCGCAATGCCAGATCTGTGTTCCCGGCCCTGTGCTTAAGCCTCTGAGCGGCGATATTCGCGGTGATTGCATCAAGGGCGGGTTTGAAGCGGGCGTGCTTGCTCACCCGCGCAAAAAGCGGATCGTCGGTAAGTGGGCCTCCGGCCGTCCCAGCAGGCTTCGACAAGTTTGTCCTTGGTAAAGAAGTCCCCTTCTCCATTCGCGAGGAGGACGAGAACGTTCACCCGCGGAACTCTGGGTTGCGCGCTCCTCTATTCCAACGGCTGTCGGCTATTCCATCAGCCCGCGCACGAACGGGATCAGCCCGGTCTGGCGGGTGCGCTTCATGCGTTCGGCGTGAAGGATTTCGCGCACCTTGACGAAGCATTGGTCGACGTCGTCATTGATCACGACATAGTCATACTCCGCCCAGTGACTGATCTCGCCACGCGCGCGGTCCATCCTTGCATCGATAACATCGGGCGAATCCTGTCCGCGACCTTCGAGGCGCTTTCTCAATTCGACTATGCTCGGCGGCAGGATGAACACGCTGACGACGTCCTGATCGTCCTTCTGCTTGAGCTGCTGCGTACCTTGCCAGTCGATGTCGAAGAGAAAGTCGCGCCCCTCCTTCAGGGCCTTGCGGATATAGCCCTTTGGCGTGCCGTAGCGGTGGCCGAACACGTGCGCCCATTCGTAGAAGTCATCTTCCTCGACCATGGCATCGAACTTCTCGTCCGAAACGAAGTGGTAGTCGATACCCTCGATCTCTCCCGGCCGGCGCGGACGGGTCGTGGCCGAAACCGAGAGCGCGATCTCGTCATCCGCGCCGAGCAGCATGCGGGAGATCGTGGTCTTGCCCGCGCCCGAAGGCGAGGACAGGATGAACAGCAGACCACGCCGGTGCAGCGCGTCAGTCTCGGAACTGGTGTGGGTGTCGGCCATGTGCGCTGTTGGCGCAAAGCATGGCATGGAATCAAGGGGGAGGGCGCGATAAGCCGCCGAAAAGCGCGGTTGGCTACTCTTCGATATCTTCCTCGGTCATGGTGTCGATCTGCTCGATGCCCTGACGACGAGCCTCGCGCTTGCTCAGTCCCCGATCGTACAGCGTCTTGGCGAGCAGCCCTCCGCCGACCAGCAGAGCGCCGGGGATCGAACGGGTCGCGACCTTGCTAGCGCCGTACAGGATCAAGCTGCTCAGCATCGTCCGACTGTTGACGATTTCACGGGCCTGGTCCCGGTCGAATCCCGCCCGCAGCATGCCCTTTTGCATGGAATTGCGGACAATACGCCCGGCGCTGCGCAGTGCGATGTCGGCAATGAGCATATTCGTAGCGGGGTTGGTGCTTGGGCCGGGCATCCCTTCAAGGTGCGGACGACGATCCTGGCTCGCTTCGCCAACCGGCTCTGCGATCTTGTCTGATGCCCGTTCTTCGAGTGTCTTGTCTGCCATTCTAGCCCCTCGACGGGCACCGTGCAGGCACCCGCGCTATTTCTTCTTGCCGAAATCGACTGTGACGACGTTGGATCCGTCATCGCTTCCTTCAACGGGCGCAGAGCCGCTCTGTTCCGAGCCATCGTTTTCCGCAAAGTCATGCTCTTCAGGTGCCATGTCGGGCACGGTCGCCTGGAACTGGAGTCCGAAATCGACTGCCGGATCGACGAAAGCAGTGATCGCGGCGAACGGGATCGAAAGCTTGGCCGGTATCTGGTTGAAGCTGAGCCCGACCGAAAAGCGGTCATCTTCGACTTCGAGATCCCAGAACTTGTTCTGCAGAACGATGGTCATCTCGTCGGGAAAACGCTCGCGCAGGTGCGGTGGGATCGAAACGCCGGGGGCGCCAGTCTTGAAGGTGATGTAGAAATGGTGGTTGCCCGGCAGCTCACTACCGCCCTGCTGGATCTCGCCAAGTACGCGGCCAACAACGGCGCGCAGCGCTTCCTGCACGATCTCGTCGTATGGGATCAGGCTATCGGGCGTATGGTCACTCATCGCGCCGATAGGTGGCGCTGCATAACCTATTGGTCAAGCGATTTAAGCTGTGCTTGCTGCAATGCACCAATGCTTGCGCGGCGCGGCTGAGAGCCTATAGCCGCGGGCATGCGCACTGGCTCTATCTCTCGCAAGACGGCGGAAACCGCCATCGCCATCGAGGTCAATCTGGATGGCACCGGCAGCTATGATGTTTCGACGGGGATCGGCTTCCTCGATCACATGGTTGAGCAGTTCTCGCGTCACTCGCTGATCGACGTGACGATGAAGGTGGAGGGCGACCTCCATGTCGACCAGCATCACACGACGGAAGACAGCGCGATAGCGCTCGGCCAGGCGATTTCCGAGGCGCTGGGCGACAAGGCCGGAATCGGGCGATACGGCAGCGCCTATTCGCCGATGGACGAGACGCTCGCACGCGTCGCGCTGGATATTTCGGGGCGGCCTTATCTGGTGTGGAAGGCTGGTTTCACGCAGGAGAAGCTCGGCGAATGGGACACCGAACTGATCGAACACTGGTTCCACTCGGTGGCGCAGACGGCGGGTATCACGCTTCATATCGAGCTGCTCTACGGCACCAACAACCATCACATCTGCGAAGCGATCTACAAGGGTTTCGCGCGTGCGATGCGCACGGCAGTGGAGCAGGACCCGCGCAAGGGCGGGGCTATCCCGAGCACCAAGGGGCAACTCGGTGGCTGAAGTCGTCGCGCTGGTGGATTACGGCGCGGGCAACCTGCACTCCGTTCACAACGCGCTAAAGCGTGTGGGCGCGCATGTGAAGGTGACCGACGACCCCGAGGTGGTGCGCGCGGCGGACCGCATCGTCCTGCCCGGAGTGGGCAGCTTCAAGGCGTGTGCCGAGGGGCTTCGCGGGGTTCACGGCATGGTCGAAGCGATGACCGAGCGGGTGCAGGTGGGCAGCGCGCCGTTCCTCGGCATCTGCGTCGGCATGCAATTGCTCGCGACGCGTGGGCTGGAGCATGGCAGCACGTCGGGGCTCGGCTGGATCGATGGCGAGGTGCGGCTGCTCGAACCGACAGACCCCTCGATCAAGGTGCCGCACATGGGCTGGAACGATGTGGCCGTGATGCCGCATGCGAAGGGGCATCCGGTGTTCGAGGAGGGCGAGGCTTACTTCCTCCATTCCTATCACTTCGTCGCCAGTGACGGGCATGACGTGGCGGCGATGACCGATCATGGCGAAGGGCTGGTTGCAGCGGTCGCGCGGGACAATGTGCTCGGCGTGCAGTTCCACCCGGAAAAGAGCCAGGCTTACGGGCTGGCGCTGCTAGAGCGTTTCTTAGAATGGGATCCGAGATGATTATCTTTCCGGCCATCGATTTGAAGGGCGGCGAAGTCGTCCGCCTTGCCGAAGGCGATATGGACCGCGCCACCGTCTACGGAGACGATCCGGCGGCACAGGCGATGATCTTTGCCGAGGCAGGCGCCGAGCATCTTCACGTGGTCGACCTAGACGGTGCCTTCGCAGGCGAAAGCCGCAATGCCGAGGCGGTGCAGGCGATCGTCGAACGCTTTCCCGGTTACGTTCAGCTGGGCGGCGGCATTCGCACGCCCGAGGCCTGCGATTTCTGGTTCAACCTGGGCGTGGCGCGGATCGTGATCGGCTCGGCTGCGCTGAAGGACCCCCAGTTCGTGAAAGACATGGCGCGTGAGTGGGAGAACGGCATCGTCGTCGCCGTCGACGCGCGTGACGGCATGGTCGCGACCGAGGGTTGGGCAGAGGTGTCCACCGTCTCCGTGGTCGACATGGCGCGCCGGTTCGAGGATGCGGGCGTTGCCTCGCTGCTCTTCACCGACATCGGGCGCGATGGCTTGCTCAAGGGCTGCAATATCGACGCGACGCTCGACCTGGCTCAGCGCGTTGACATTCCGGTGATCGCCAGCGGCGGGGTGAAGGGCCTGGACGATATCCATGTGCTTTCACTTCACGCGCATGAAGGCATCGAGGGCGTGATCACCGGCCGCGCGCTTTATGAAGGGCGGCTGGATCTGGCTGCGGCAATCGCGATGGGAGCGAGGGTGTGATGTCGTTCCCCAGGCAAGTTTCAATCGAGAGCATGCCATGACCGTCCGTATTCGCGTCATACCCTGCCTCGATGTGGCCGATGGCCGCGTGGTGAAGGGAGTCAATTTCGTCGATCTCAAGGATGCGGGCGATCCGGTCGAACAGGCGCAGGCCTATGACGCGGCGGGGGCGGACGAGCTGTGCTTCCTCGATATCTCCGCGAGCCATGAAGGGCGCGGGACGCTGCTCGACATCGTGAAACGCACGGCGGAGGTGTGCTTCATGCCGCTGACCGTAGGCGGAGGCGTGCGCAGCGTCGAGGATGCGCGCGCGCTCTTGCTCGCAGGGGCGGACAAGGTCGCGATCAACTCTGCCGCGGTGGCGCGGCCCGAACTCGTCGCGGAAATCGCCGCGAAGTTCGGCAGCCAGTGCGTCGTCGCCAGTGTCGATGCACGGCGCGTCGCGCCTGAGGTGCCGGTGCAGGGGGAAGAACCCAAACCCGGACCGCGCTGGGAAATCTTCACCCATGGCGGGCGCAAGCCCACCGGGATCGATGCTGTCGAATATGCGAAGAAAGTCGCGGAATTGGGCGCGGGCGAACTGCTCGTCACCAGCATGGATGGCGACGGCACACAGGCGGGGTACGACCTCGAACTGACGCGCACCATCGCCGATGCCGTGAGCATTCCGGTCGTGGCGAGCGGCGGCGTGGGCAACCTCCAGCACCTCGTCGAAGGGGTGACGGAAGGGCATGCCAGCGCGGTGCTGGCAGCCAGCATCTTCCACTTCGGCACGCATTCGATATCCGAAGCGCATGAGGAACTTCGCGCAGCCGGCCTCCCGGCCCGGGGGATATGATCTTGCCTGCGCGCGGCATTTGAAGGACAACGAAGCGATGGACACTTTGGCCCGTCTCGAACAGGTTATTGCAGAGCGCCGCAGCGCCTCGCCCGATTCCAGCTATGTCGCGAAACTCAACGCCAAGGGCATAGAGGCCGTCGCGCAAAAAGTGGGAGAGGAAGCGGTCGAGACCATCATCGCCGCGCTCTCCGAAAGCCGAGAGGAAGTGATCGGCGAAAGCGCCGACCTGATCTTTCACCTGCTGGTGCTGCTGCAATCCCGGCGCATCAAATTGAGCGAAGTGATGGAAGAGCTCGACCGGCGCGAGGGGACATCGGGCCTCGAAGAGAAAGCAAGCAGGAAGGACAACTGATGCCCATCGACGCGACCCAGCCCTATGACGACGAGAATATCTTCGCCAAGATCCTGCGCGGCGAGATTCCGTCCAACAAAGTCTATGAGGACGAGTGGGCCTATGCCTTCGAGGACATCAATCCGCAGGCCGAAATCCACACGCTGGTGATCCCCAAGGGACGCTACGTCAGCTGGGACGATTTTTCGACGAAGGCTTCGGACGAGGAAATCGGCGGCTTCGTGCGCGCCGTGGGCGAAGTCGCCCGCGCCAAGGGGCTCGTCGAACCCGGATACCGGCTCCTCGCCAATATCGGCGGGCACGGCCACCAGGAAGTGCCGCATCTGCATGTCCATATCTTCGGCGGGCACCCATTGGGTCCGATGATTTTGAAAAGGTGATTTGGTTTCGGATTGGAATTCCATCCAATCCGGACCGCGCCACCCGCGCCCTCCACCCTTCCACCCGGATGGTGTCCCGGTAGGTTCCGGGTGGAAGGGTGGAGGGCGCGGGTGGTCTAGTATGACTCGAACAAAGAATCGCGCTTTTGGTCGCAAGCCTGAGTCACTTCGTCGGATTGTCTTGCGGGGGGACTCGCGCCTCCGCTAAAGCGCGCAGCGAATGACTACACCCAATCCTCCCGGCGGCGTTATCGACGGCTCGCGGCATCTCTATGCAGTGCGCGTCTATTACGAGGACACGGACCTCTCCGGCATCACTTACCACGCCAACTACCTGCGCTGGTTCGAACGCGCTCGCAGCGACCTGCTGCGCATGCTCCACATAGACCAGCGCGCGGCGATCGAGGCCGAAGAAGGGGCCTATGCCGTCTCCGAGATCAACCTCAAATATCTGCGTCCCGCGAAACTCGATGACGATGTCGTGATCGAGACCATTTGCACCGAAATGCGCGCGGCCAGTTGCCGCATGCACCAAAAGGCATTTCGCTCCACTGATATTGGGGACGAATTGCTGGCCGAGGCACAATTGCGCGTCGGCTTCGTTGCACCTGATGGAAGACCGCGTCGCCAGCCCGAAGAATGGCGCGACGCCTTTACCCGTTTCATGGAAAGCCAAATTGCATGACCAACACCCTTTCGTTCCTTGCTGCCGCTGCCGGTGGTTCGGGCCGACTCAATCCGCTCGAACTGTTCCTGCAAGCCGATATCGTCGTCCAGGCGGTGATGGTCGGGCTGCTGCTCGCCAGCGTCTGGGTGTGGATGATCATCGTGTCGTTCTCGCTCCGCATGGGTGGACTGGAACGCAAATCGCGCCAATATGAGGAAGAGTTCTGGGAGACCCAGGATTACGAGCGCATGCTCGGCAAACGCACGCGCGCGAACCTGCCCATGGCGCGGGTTGCCGGAGCAGGGCTCGACGAATGGCAGCGTTCGACGCAGAAGCAGCCGATCGACCGAGACGGCGTGCGCCAGCGTCTGGCGGGCGCGATGGAAAGCCGCACTGCGCAGGAGGCGGATGATCTTGCCGAGCGCTTGAACTTCCTCGCCACCACCGGCTCGGTCGCGCCTTTCGTCGGCCTCTTCGGCACGGTTTGGGGCATCATGAACAGCTTCTTCCAGATCGGCGCGCAGGAAAGCTCATCGCTTGCCGTGGTCGCGCCCGGTATTTCGGAAGCGCTGTTCGCTACCGCCATTGGCCTCTTCGCCGCAATCCCGGCGGTCATCGCCTACAACCGCTTCAGCCACCGCGTGAACCGTTATGAGGCCCGCCTGCAGCGCTTTGCCGACCGCTTCCATGCGGGGCTCAGCCGCGAACTGGACAAAGCCTGATGGCGATGGGCCTCGCCACCTCAAGCAGAGGCGGACGCCGTTCGCGTCGCGCGCCGATGGCAGAAATCAACGTCACACCATTCGTCGACGTGATGCTAGTGCTGCTGATCATCTTCATGGTCACCGCGCCGCTGCTCGCCTCGGGCGTGCCGATCGACTTGCCCGAAAGCAACGCCAATCCGGTCGATCAGACGCCCGATCAGGTGACGATCAGTATCGATGGCGAGGGTTTCATCTACATTGACGACGCGCTGGTCCCCGAAGGCGGGCTGCCTGATGCTCTGGCGGCGATCGACACCCGCGGTGATGGGGAGCAGCCGGTGATCGTGCTGCGCGGCGACCGCGCGCTCGACTATGGCCGTGTGATGGCGGTGATGGGTGAGCTTAACCGCAGCGGCTTCAACACAATCTCGCTCATCACCAGTTCGGCGGGCGGCGGTTCCGTAAGCCGCGGTTCATCGGACGAGGAATAGCGGTCGGGCAATGGAAGCGAGCGCCTTCAGGAAAGAGGAACGCGTCGGCCTGATGGTCGCGCTGGTCCTGCATGTCGCGCTTTTCGCGGTTTTCCTGCTCCAGCCATCGCGCGGCGAAGTGCTCGACATTCCAGAACGCATGACGGTGAGTCTTGCCGAAGACGTCGGATTGGAGGCGACTGCGCCCGAGCCGGTGCCGGAAAGCCGCGCCGCGATTGCACCCACTCTGGCCGATCAACCTGCGCCGGTGGCGGACCAGCCCCAGCCGCGGCCGACCGTCGCGCCGGCGCCGTCCGAGAGCGCCAACACCGCACCGCGTCCGCGCAACACGCCTCAGCCGCGCCCTAGCGCTGCACCTGCCGAACCGCGTGGCGGAAGCCGGATTGGCGATAATTTCCTTGGCGGCGCAGGCAATTCGACCACGACCGAAGAGACGCGCATCCCCGCCTCTCAGATCGGCGCGAGCGCCAAGGCCTCGATCATTCAGGCCATCGTGCGCCAGATCCGCCCGCATTGGAACGCGCCCTCGGGCGTGGATGCGGAACTGCTGGTGACCGAGCTTGCCTTCGACCTCGATGAAGATGGCAGCCTGCGAGGCCGCCCGCGCGTGCTCCGCCAGTCCGGCATCAACGATTCCAACCGCCCGCAGGCCAGCCTTCACGCAGAGCGCGCCATCCGCGCCGTGCAACTTGCCGCACCCTTCGACCTCCCCGACGAGTATTACAACGCGTGGAAGTCGATCCGTGGCGCCCGTTTCGATAGGAACCTTTCCCGATGAAAAAGCTCTTTTTCGCCATCGCATTCCTCGCCGCGCCGCTCGCCGCGCAGAACGAGGATCTCGGTCAGCCGGCTCCCGAAGGCGGCGAGGTCGAAACCACCGGTATCGACGCATCTGGCGAAGATGCCGAGGGCGGCCTGACCTTCACGGTCACCGATGAAAGCGACTGGCAGGACCTGGGTATTGCCATTCCCGCCTTCGCCACCGATCGCGATCAGCCTACACCCGCGAACTCCGACGGCACCTCTGCACTGGGGCAGGAAGTCGCTCGGGTGATCACGGCGAACCTGCGTAACAACGGTCTGTTCAAGCCGGTCGGCCCCGACAGCCTGCCGCGCCCGACTTTCCCGCAGATCACTGCGCCCAACTGGCCGACCTGGACCGGTCGCGGGGCCGAGATGCTGGTTCATGGCTATGTCCGCGCGCGAACCGATGGCCGTTTGCTGTTTGGGTGCTACCTCTATGACGTTGCGCTGCAAGATGAGCTCGTGCGTGAGGGCTGGGTCGTCCCGCCCGCCGACTGGCGGCGCGCGGCGCACAAATGCTCTGACCTGATCTATTCGCGTCTGACCGGCGAAAGCCCGTTCTTCGACAGCCGCATCGCTTATATCGCCGAAACCGGCCCGAAGGATAACCGCGTGAAGCGGCTCGCGATCATGGATAGCGACGGGGCCAACCATCGCTTCCTGACACTCGGCAGCGCGACCGCGCTCACCCCGCGCTATTCGCCCGATTACAAGAAGCTGCTTTATCTCAGCTATGTCGACGGCAATCCGCGCATTTATGTCTACGACATCGGCACGGGTCGTCAGCAGCTCGTTGCGCAAACGGGCAATCCGACGCTGGCCCCGCGCTGGAGCCCGGATGGCCGCTATATCCTCTATTCTATGGCCGTGGCCGGGAACACCGACATCTACCGCGTGCCCGCAACTGGCGGACAGAGCGTGCGCCTGACCGATACGCCGGGGATCGACATCGGCGGGTCATATTCGCCCGATGGTTCGCAGATCGTATTCGAAAGCGACCGTTCGGGCAGCCAGCAGTGCTATGTGATGAGTGCCGACGGGTCGAACCAGCGCCGTATCAGTTTCTTCGGCGGTCGCTGCGCCACGCCGGAATGGAGCCCGCGCGGCGACCAGATCGCCTTCACCCGCATCGCCGGCGACTTCAATATAGCCGTCATGACGCCCGCTGGCCGCAATGTCCGCGTGCTGACCAATGGCTGGCAGGACGAAGCGCCGACATGGGCACCGAATGGCCGGATCATCCAGTTCTTCCGTACGGCGCGCAATTCGGGCCAATCCTCGCTCTATCAGGTCGACGTGACCGGGCGGAACGAGCGACGCCTGCGCACCCCGGTTGATGCTTCGGACCCCGCGTGGGGACCGATTTTGCCTTAAGCGCGTTGAATTTTTGAACACGGGGCCAAATCACTTCTAGTCTCGGCCCCTATTGGGAAAGGAAAGCCCGTATGAATACGCGTTTTGCCACTGCCATGTTGCTCGCCGGATCGATCGGACTCGCCGCTTGCGCGAAGAAGGCTCCGGAAGAGCTACCCCCGCCGCCTGCCGAAACGACGGCGCCGGTGACGGATACGACGCCGACCACCACTGGCCCGCAAGTCGGCAGCCAGATGCATTTCGAAAATGCTGTGAACGGTCAGAACGTGATCTACTTTGACACCGATCGCTACAATATCGACAGTGCCGATGCCGCTGCCCTGCAAACGCAGGCCCAGTACCTCGGCCAGTATCCGCAGGTGAACATCACCGTCGAAGGCCATGCCGACGAACGCGGCACCCGCGAATACAACCTCGCCCTGGGTGAGCGGCGCGCGAACTCCGCGAAGAACTATCTCGTCAGCCTTGGGATCGCGGCGAACCGCATCCGGACTGTCAGCTATGGCAAGGAGCGTCCGGTCGCCTTGGGTTCGAACGAAGAGGCCTGGGCGCAGAACCGCCGCGCGGTCAGCGTCGTCGTGAACTGATTTTCGGTTCGCTGGCTGCGATTAGCCAGGAAGAATTGAGGGGCCGGGCAGCTCGATCTGTGGCAGCTCGGCCTCCACTGCAAACACGCCGCTCTCTGTGCCGTGACCCGACCGGTCCGGCGTATGGATGAGCGCCATCGCAGCCATCGCGAAGGTGGCAAAGGCGCTGGAGACGGCGAGTTGCTTGCTCATTTTCTGCATTGCGATTGGGCCAGTAGCCTTAAATTATGAACGGACTGTTGCATTGCAACATTTTTAATCGCAACTGGTTCCCATCCCTTTCAATCATAAGCAAGGCCACCTAGACTGAATGCCATGACAGTCGGACAAACGACATTTCTTCCAGATCGAGTGAGCATGACGCGTGGCTAAGGCGCGTCGTTCCAACGACTGGGGTTTCCCGCGCTGGCGTGGCTACGGCTCCTCGCGCGAGGCGACGAACGTCCGGCTTTGCGACCGCCATGGCTGCGAAGAGAAGGGCGATTGCCCTGCACCGAAAGCGCCCAACAGCCCCGATCGCTGGTATTTCTGCCAGAAGCACGCCGCCGAATACAATTCGAAGTGGGATTATTTCGAGGGACTAGACAAGGCCGAGAAAGAAGCGCGTGCCAAGTCGGAGCGGCAGGAAAGCGCAGGATATGCCGAGGCATCCCATTACGGCTGGACCGGCTCTGGCGACGGGTCACGCAGCGCCGATGAAATGCGCGCGCTCGACTTGCTCGAATTGGAGGCGGATGCTGATCACGCTGCGGTAAAGAAAGCTTACCGCGAGAAAGCCAAGCTGGTGCATCCCGACGTAAAGCCCGGCGATAAGGAAGCCGCGGCCGAGTTCCAGAAACTGCAGGTCGCCTACGAAGTGCTCAAGATTGCCGAAGTACGCCGCGAATGGAAGGGCTGAAGCGCTCGTAAGCGATCGATAGTCTAAGAGCCGATTGCTGTCAGGCCGCGCCACCGCTTCTGGCTGCGAGCGCAAACCAGCATGCAAAACGAACGGATCACGGATCCTGCCGGCCCAAAGGCTCAGTCGATCAGGGCCTGAAACACCATGGCGAAAGCTTCGCCCGGACCAAGCAAGGCAGACTGCAACGTAAAAGTCGAGCCGCTGAATGAAGCGCCCCTTGGATCGTTTTCATCGGTTCCGCTGGCATCGTCATCTTCGGCGACGGTTGCAGTCCCGCAAGTGGAACCCGAAAGTATCGAACTGCTCACATAGGTGAGGTTTGCAGGCAGGTCGCTGTCGGCGACCAATTGGGTCGCAATCCCATCGCCGGAATTGGAAACGGTCACGCAGTAGCGACTGGGTTCCAGAAGTTTATGCAAACGAAGTGGCGGTGCTGTCAGTCTAACGCTAACTCGTCTCCATTCTTTATCCGCTTTGCGCCCCAATTCCGGTCATAGGTAATACACACACTGAGCAACCGAAGCTGACATTCCTTGCGTTATATTTCTTCCGTTCGTTCTCCCGACCCGCCGGAAGTAAGACTGCGAACTGAGTTTTCGCCCTTGCTGCATCCGATCAGGCATCCTCGGTGTAGCTGCTCACCGGAACCCGTCCGATCGCACCGGGACGGGAGCGTACGGAGAGTGATGGATGCACAAATGTCCGAATTGCGGAGAGCGGCTGGAGGCATTCCAGCCTTTGGTCTTTGGCAATATCGTTTTGCTGGACCGGGGAGTGCTGCTGTTCAATCGCGAGAGACTGGCCTTGCCACGTTGCCAGCACGAGATCATCGAAGCCCTGGTGAGAGCGGAGGGACGCGCCCTGACGACGGCGCACCTTGCTGGCTGCCTGGGCGGAGAGATCTACGACCAGTCCATCGCCGTCTATGTCGGACGGGCGCGGTCCACGCTGCGTAGTGTCGATCCTGACTTCGACCAGATCGACTGCGTCCGCGGATTCAGCTCCTACAAGTGGATTTGGAAATCGCCAGAGGCCCCTTCGACCACTTGCAGAACTGGAGACAGGAGCGCTCATCCCGGTATCAATCCGATGCGCGAAACGATCCAGTAGACGGACATCGCGCCGACCAAGGAAGCCAGTGCGAGACGTACCGGCCGATAGAGTGCTTTCCTTTCCAGCCATAACAGGACAGGGACGAACAGCACGATCAGCGCCACCTGGATTACTTCGATGCCAATATTGAAACCGGCCAGCGTTGCCATGCTCCGCCCGACTTGAGCTTCGGTCTGCTGCACGAAGCCTGCGAAACCGAGGCCGTGGATTAGGCCGAACACGATGGCGACGACAAGCTCCCTGCGCGCGAAGATCGGGCGGACCGCGTGAACGGCGGTGATGAGGACGGTGGCTGCGATCGCCGGCTCCACGACAGACCCTGGCAAGGTCGCACCGCTCAAGACCACGCCGACCAGCGTCAGGGAATGGCCGATCGTGAAACCGGTCGCCAGAATCACCAATGCGCGAATGGAGCCGCGATGGTTTCGCAGTCCTTGCCAGCGCCCATTCTTGGCGACCAGTGGAGCCGCCAGCAGCAGGACGAGTAGGAAAGCCAAATGGTCCAGCCCGCCCATTATGTGTTCGATGCCCAGACGCATGGCGGAGCCAAACCGGATGCTGAAACCGGAACGGCCGCGCGGAATTTCGATCTGCGTATCGCCCTGGCGCAGGAGCCCCGCGAGTTCGGGGGCCTCGCCGGAGCCTTCGCGCTGCACCAGCACGGTGGCGAAGTGGTCGGGGGTCTGCTCCAGCACCGGAGACCAGCTCAGAGTGATGGCTTCATCCACCGCGTCGCCGGGCGCGGTAAAGGTGATAGTCGCCAGCAAATCCTTCGGTCCCGAGACGGTCGCGAAGCGAAGATTGTCGATACGTTCGTCCCATTCCTCTCCGGAGCGATCGGCGATGGATGCATGTGCTGCAATATAGGCACGTGCGGATTTGAGGGAACCTTCATCGTTCGCGTCCAAATTGCCCGTCGCATAGCCGTATTCGCTGGCCGGTATGATGACGTCGGCGACGATCCGCCGATCGTGAATGTGGAGCGTCACCTGGCTGTCGGGCGTGGTGTGTCCTTTTACGCCGGATGCCGGCAAGAGAGCCAGGCACGCCGCGAGCAGAACAGAAGCGATGAAGATCCAATTTCTCATCCGTGAGCGAACCATACGAGCGCCGCTTTCGGCGACATGATTTCGGGGTTGAGTTCGATCGCCTCCTCCCGCGCCTTTGCCGCGGCCCCCATATTGCCGGACGCCTCTTCGCTGCGTGCCAGTTCCAAGAAAAGCATCGCGCTTCTCCACCCACTTTCTTTTGCCGCCATCAATTCCCTGCGGGCATCGGAATAGCGGCCATTTGCATTGAGCGCCTTGGCAAGGAGTATGCGCGCCTCGCCGTACGGGCGGGCATCGACATTGCGCCTAGCCATGCCGAGTGCCTTGCGGGCATCGCCGAAAGCGAGCTCATGCTCGGTCGCATGGGCGATCGCGGCGGACGGCAGGGCGTCGATGCGCCGCGACCATTCGGTGCTAGCCTGCTGCGACCAGCGCAGGCTGTTCTTTCGGTCACCCCGATGGCGATGGATCATTGCCAAAGCATCCATGGCCTCCGGCGCGCGATTGTATTCGACCACGCTTTCGAGAAGCGCGATCGCTTCGTCTATCCGGCCCGACAGCAGTGTAGCTTCGCTCTGGTAGAGACGGGTTTTCCAGTAGCCCGGAAACAGATCAGCAGCTCTGGCGTACCACGCGCTCGCGGCGGCGTAGCGCCCGCGGGCAAATTCGATGGCTCCGATCTGGATAGAAAGATTGGCTAGGCCTTGTGGCGTACGCAGCGTGTCGGCCCTGGCTGCCTCGCGCAGAAGATCGATGGCGTCGTCGAACTTTCCCTCGGCCTTTGCCACGGTCGCCTGGCGAACCAGAATGCCCGGGCCGCGCTCGACCGTCTCCGACTGTCGGTAGATGTCTCGCGCCAGAGGCATGTTGCCGCGATAGAAGGCAAGGTCGCCTCGCAGGGCGAGCGCAGCCATTTCCTCGCTGCGGGAGAGCTTGGCGACCTGCGCGTCGAAGGCGTCGAGACTGCGCTCCGCCAATTCTAGATCGTGGACCGACATCGCCCATTCCGCACTGACGAGGTTCGGGCCAGTACCGGCAACGGCCAGCCGCCGCCCTTCGCCCAGTTCGCGTCCGGCCTTTGCCAGTGCGGCGAAGTCCCCATTCGTGGCATAGGCCCGCGACAGACTGCGCGACAGCATCTGTCTGGCCAACCACGAACCCTTGTCCCTTGCGACGCGTTCACGTGCCAGTGACAGCCGCCGTTCGGTAGCACCCCGGGCCTCTTCCTGATCGGTCGCTCCGAAACCGGCTTCGGGAAAGGCAAGATGGAGGCGAACGGGTGCCATCTCGCTTTGTTGCTGCTGGACGAATTCGATTCCGGCAACGGCGCCGACGACGAGCAGCGGAATCCCGAGCGACAATGTCCAGCGCTTCGGTTGTGCCACGGTCATGTTCTCCGGAAGAAAGGGTGTGGGACCGGACAGGAAGATCCGGTCCCGCTTGTGCTTAGGTCTCTTCCGTCGCGCAGGGCGTAAGGCCTGCCCCGACGAGATCGTCGGCAAGGGCGTTGGTCAGCCCGGTCAGCTGCTCGGCCAGTTCAGGCACGAAGGTTCCTGCGACATCGTCGGCCGGATCCGCATCGTTATAAGCGATTTTGGAGTCCGAGCCGATCAACGCCGTGGCCACGGCCGGCATGCCCATCCGGTCTACCCGCACATATTCCGAAACCGCTGCTGTGCGGAAATCGAAGCTGGTGCTGGTCGAAGTGGTAACCGGCGGCGAGCCCTGCGGCGGCGCCAGAAACGGGAAGTCGCTGCGGAAGGCCACATCATTCGCCGGCGGGTTTAACGGAAGCCCAGCCAGCGTAGTCGGCGAGTGGACGCTCAGGTCGAGGAAGATAACGGCCAATGTGACGTCGATGACCGGGTCAGCAAGTTGACGGCCATTCGGGAATCCCGATGCCCCCGCCAGGTTAAGCGTCAGCGTGTCGGGCACGATCAGGTCGGCCACGGCAACCCCGGGCGCAACCTCCTGCTCAAGGCAGGCCGTGACGTCGTAGGTCCCCGTTGCGGGCGGAGTGGGTGTCGGCGTCGGGGCCGGCATCATAATATCGTCATCGTCGTCGTCATCGAAGCACGCTGTTACGCCGAAGGCGATGAACAGCAACGGTGCCGAATGAAGCACTCGGCGCTTGAAGGTGGGAGTTTTCATTACAGCTGTCCTCCGAAACGTGCGGTTGTTGCCCAGACATCGATCGGGTTTTCGCCGTTCTCGATGCGGTCGCGAGGTATGCTCAGCACCACCGCGGTGAGGTTCTGTCCGGCGAAGAAATCCCGGTCCGCATCGAACATCAGAGTTCCAGAGGACGCCGTGTCCTTGAAACCCTGCAGGTCGAAGAAGAACGGATCGTCGAACAGGCCCGCGCGGGCCATGACTCCGTCGCTCATCAGCGTGGTCTCGACCGATCCCTGGATGGGACCAGCGGTGCCCGGAACACCGGAAACCTGTACGCCGTAGTCGTTGCTGCCCATTCCGCTGCCGAAACGGATGCGAATTGGAATTTCGGCGTCGGTGCGGCTGCCCGCATTCGATACGTTGATGGTATAGAGGACATCGCGGTCGTAGGTGGCCGGTTCGCTGGTGGCCTGAGGTCCTGCGAAGGTCAGGATCATGTTAACCCTGTCGCCTGTGTGCCAAGCGTAAAGGTCCGCTATGTCGGCCGCACGATCGGGCGTATCATCCTGGCTCGGATCGGTGCGTTCCGGCGGATCGAGGTGATCTGCCGCAATAAGGCCGATACCGGGAAGGAAAGCGGCGGCTCCCCCTGCCAAGACCAGTCCTGCGGCCACACCTGCAATGTGTTTCGTTTTTCTCATAATACTCCCCGCTACATCTGCGTGAATCTGCGATGCGGGAGGAATTCGAGGCGCCACCGGCGTTCTTCATCCACCCGCACTAGCAACGTCGCAGCTGCGATTTACAATTCGATAACACTCGTTTTGGAAGCTCCGGCGGCGGGCTTGTCCGCCAAATACGTTCGCCTTCGCCGGTGTCTTTAATCGCCGTTCTAAATATGCACGAAGCAATGTCTTCGAGCTTGGGATCCAAAAGCAGACTGTCCGGATTCGGCCCACTTACTGACCTCGGCCAACGACCAAAATTGGGTGGATAGCGGAACTGGGTAGAACGCCTTGACCTTAGTCGCGCAGCTCTTCCTGCGTGCAATTGGGCGGGGTAAAATTAATCTCCGCCAAGCGCCATGTTGGGTCTTCGCCCATCAAATCCTTCAGAGATGGAATTTCTCCAGGCACTCCGATTCCGTGAACGTTTGCTATCATGTAGCGACCAGACTCTCTCACCCTTACTGTGCTCTCAGGCCATTGGTTTCTCAGGCGCTTCTGCAAGCGAAGAGCTTCTGGGGATATATCCGATCCTTTCAGCTTTCGCGGAGCGCCATCAAGAAGCTCTGCAGAGGCGGTATGCGCGTTCTTCAGTCCATCGGCGATAATCGAAAAGGAGATTAGGGCAGCGGCGGCGGAGTCCGCCCACCAGAAGCCCAGCCCGATGCCCAAAATGCCTAAGATGCCGGCAAGCCCGGTCTGCCAGTCAGCCTTCTGCATTTGTGCATCGGTGTGCAGAACCTTGTCTCGCAGATTGTCCGCGACTGGTTTTTTCAGTCTGCCTAGAATTGTTGGAATGATTATCGAGTAGGCGAGCGCCGCGATCATCAGCCAACCCATCCAAAAGGTATAGCCGAACATGGTAACCGGCCCGATTGAGGGGTGCTCCCCCTTCATCAAGGCGGTCACGCCGTCATAAAGTAGCCAGAACCCCATCGCGGCCAACACTACGGCGGAAGCAAGAAACGCGAGACTGTTTACACGCACGAATCCGAAGGGGTGTCTCTCAGTAGGTTCCTTTGGTTCGAGGCGAGCGGCGAGGAGGAATGTTGCAGCAGGCACGAGGCCGAGCAGATCCTCGAGAAACGCGGTTTTCATTGCCTGGCTGCCGCCCATCGCAAAATACATCACGACGACGACGCTTGCCATGCCTACGAGTGTCCACCACTCGAGCTTTTTAGCCTTTCGCATATCGCCACGGATTTCTTCAGGGAGCTTACTCATGGTCGCGCGGCCTCCTCGACAAGCATGATCCAACCATTCTCCCCGTTGCGCATGGCAAAGCGGCTAACCGACTCTTGTTTTGGCGCGCGCGCTCTCCAGCCGAGAGCGCGCCCAAAATAAACCTCCTTGCTCCAAGGGCTGTCGATCGGGAATTTACCGTAAACCAGGTCGATCTTTCCTCCAGCGAGGTCGGCAAAGACTTGTTCGCTATCGCCGCGAGTTATCTCTAAATCGGCGCCGGTTTTTTTCTGAAGGTTGGCGAGCGCGTCGGACACATGCTCGTCGGCCTTGGCGCCCTCTACCCAGCCAAGGCGTATTGTCCCGGTCTCTTTGACAAGGTCCGTGGTCAACTGGGGATCGCGCGGCATATCGCACGAGATCATCGACAAGCTCGTGATAACGACCGCCGCGACTATTTTTATCCGGCTAGGCTTCCAATTCATTGTCTCCTCCTCATGCAAGAAACGCAACTTCCCTGCGATGTTTCCGAGACGGGTCCAGCCCAGAAAGCATTTCCCGACGGCTTGGAGGCTTGCAGCCTTGCCCGAAAAATCAAAGAGTCCTAGCCAATTGGCGTGAGTAGCAAAGCACAACTCGGCTTCAATGCATCCTGGTCAATGGCCGTCGGCGGCATGATCGGCGGGGGGATATTCGCCACGCTTGGTGTTGTGATTGAAGTGGCGGGCGCATGGGCGTGGGGCAGCTTTTTAATAGGTGGCCTAATCGCATTGGCCACCGGACACAGCTACGCTGCGCTCACTGTTGAAAGCGGAAAACCAGGAGGGGTTTATCGCTTTCTGCGCGAGCAGCAACATGAGCGCATTGCGCGCTGGACAGCGTGGATATTGATCCTCGGTTACACTCTTACAGTGGCAGTCTATGCATTCACATTTGGAGCTTATGCAGCCAATGCTCTGGGAGGGCCAGCATGGATGCCGCAAGGGTTGGCCGTAGCCTCGATCATAGTGCTCGCGGGCGTAAATCTGCTTGGGGTTGGTGAAGCTTCGACCCTCGAGATTATCGCCGTATGGGGCAAGATCGCCATTCTTGCGGGCTTGGCTATATTTGGATTGTCTCAATGGGATGCCGGCGATCTCGCTATTCCCGAGCAGCCCGGGTGGATCGGAATGGTCATCGGTGCAGGCACTGTGTTCATGGCCTACGAGGGGTTTCAGCTTCTGGCTTATGACTATGACGAGATGGCTGATGCCGAGAAACTCTTACCGAAGGTTATGCCTGCATCCATTCTTACAGCGATAGTCATCTATATTGCAGTTTCGCTCGGCGCTCCCATGCTTGTTGGTGCAGAGGCGATAGTTGAAGAACGAGAGGTCGCCTTGGCGTCTGCGGGTCGCGCTGCACTCGGCATGACCGGTTTTATTCTAGTCACCATTGCGGCAGCTTTTTCGACGGCGTCAGCGATAAACGCGACACTGTTTGCAACTGCGCGTTTGGCCCGGTCAGTCGCTAGCGAAGGAGAGATGCCCGCGATCTTCGCCAAGACCGATAAGGCGGGCGTCCCCTACGTCGGCGTCCTACTCATCTCCGGCGTAGCAATTTTCTTGGCAGTCATAGGCGGTATTGGTGAACTCGTGAAAAGCGCCAGCGTTGTTTTCCTGGTCGTTTTCGCCTTGGTCAATGCAATCGTTATTCGTCGTGCGATCGGCCAGCTCTGGATCGCCTGGGCGGGTTGTCTAGGCGCTTCGCTGGCCGCGACCATCCTTCTCGCTCACAAGCTTGGCATGATTTAATCTAAGCGACAGCGATCACGGGATTCCGCAGTGCAGATTCCGGTCCAAAAGAAATGGCAGCAATCGGGTCGTTAGCGGAATGGCGGCTTTGCGACGTTGCTCGGCCAGAAGCGGACTGACCGCTGACCGCCCCGTATCTGGCGCTGCATATAAGCTGGATTGAACGTCGAGAATGGGAATTCCGCGCTCGGAACCCATGGCCTTTATGCCCCCTGAAGATTCAGATCAGACCCATGCTCACGTGAATGACAAAGGTGCGGCTTGGCGGGGAACCTCATTGTAAAATCGGACACTCGATCTAAGGTCGGGCCAAATCAAGGAGGGGCCTTTCATGAAGTTTTTCGTCGTTTCCGTTGCTGCGCTTTGTTCCACTTCGGCGCTAGCCCAGACCCACGAATATCGCGTGCTGTTCGGGGGTGATGATGTCGGCGGACTCGAGGTCGAAACCGAAGGCGACACGTCGGCTATCGTATTCGACTACAAGCAGAACGGCAGGGGCCCGACGATCGCGGAAACCGTGCTTACCGGCCCCGAAGGCAACCCGATAAACTGGACCATTACCGGCCGGACCACCTTCGGAAACCCGGTGAACGAGAGCTATGCCTGCAATGACGGGAAAGCAGAATGGCGGGACTCGACCGGGCCGGGTTCGGCGGATGCGTGCTCGTTCTACATCGACCAGAACGGCAGCCCTTGGGGCGTCTCTCTGCTTGCGAAGGCTCTGCTTGAAGATCCGGACGGCGAAATGGCGGTACTTCCTGGCGGCACCGCACGCATCAGGGCGCGCAATACCGCGAGCTACGATGGTGAAGCGGGTGAGGTGACCGTTACCACCTACGAAATCACCGGCCTTTCGACCAATCCTGTGCACGTCACCCTTGATCAAGACCTGAGACTGTTCGCGGTCGCCTCGCCCCGTTTCGCGATCATCCGCAAAGGTTACGAGGCCGCCGACGAAGCTCTGCGGGCCGAGGCCGAGCGCTACTCGACGCAGCGCTTCGTTGAAATCCAGGCACAGGCTGCACGTAATTTCGACGGGCCCGTGCGCATCCGGAATGTTCGCATTTTCGACCCGAAGGGGCTTGCTCTCACTGAGGCGAAAGATGTCGTCGTAAGCGGCGAGCGCATTGCCAGTATTCAGAGCGTCGGCAGTCCGGTTACCGAGGGAGAAACCGTTATCGACGGAGCTGGAGGCACGCTTGTCCCGGGCATGTACGAAATGCATGGCCATATCGGACAGGACAACGCCTTGATGAACCTTGTTGCTGGCGTGACGTCCGTACGCGACATGGGGAATGAAAATAATGTCCTGGACGGTCTGATCGAGCGGATCGACAACGGTGTAATCGCAGGACCGCGCATCACCCGGTCCGGTTTCATCGAAGGCAAATCGGAGTTTTCCGCCGCGACCGGAGAGATCGCCGCCAATCAGGAAGAAGCGATCGATCTGGTGCGATGGTACGCCGCTCGAGGCTATCCGCAGGTGAAGCTCTACAATTCAATGAACCCCGAGTGGGCGAGCGCTGTTGTGAGCGAAGCACATGAACTCGGTATGCGGGTCGCCGGCCATGTGCCTGCCTTCTCGACCGCCGATGCTATGATCAATGCCGGTTTCGACGAGATCACCCATGTCAATCAGCTGATGCTCGGCTGGGTACTGAACGAGGGTGAAGATACGAGAACCCTGTTCCGTTTCACCGCGATGCAGCGTTTCCCCTCGCTCGACCTTGATGGGGACAAGGTTCAGTCGACGCTGAACAAGATGGCTGAAGAGGGCGTCGCACACGATCCCACCATCGCCATCCATGAACTGGGATTGACCGCCGTCGACGGGGAAGTCCCTGCAGGCTCCGTAGACGTGTACGATAATATGCCGGTCAACACACAAAGGTCCATGAAGCAGGCTCTGTTCGGAACAGAGAACCAGGAAGAAAGGGACGCCTACGTCGCCGCCTATGGCACGATCATCGAAACACTGAGCTTGATGCACGAGAAAGGCATTCTGCTGGTGCCCGGCACCGACCTCGGCGGCAGTTTTGCGTATCATCGTGAACTCGAACTTTTCGAGCAAATCGGCATGACACCCGCGCAAGTGTTGAAGCGCGCCACGTATGACATGGCCGAATACTTGGGCCAGGATGAGGACCTTGGCTCGATCGAGAAAGGAAAGTATGCCGATTTCTTTCTGGTCGCCGGTGATCCGACCGCCGATCTCAAGCAGATCAAGAGCATCCAGATGGTCGTATCGAATGGAACTGTTTACTTCCCCAGCGAAGTTTACCCGAACTTCGGTATCAAGCCTTTCGCAGCCGCCCCGCAGATATTGACCGAACAGTAAGTCCGACAGATCCTGCCGGGCACTTTGGAAGGATTGGCGAATGACGGATTTGATCGGGCAAGCGAGAAGCGTTGAAGACTTTGGCGCAGTGATGGGCAAGGCGATGGCCGGCGAACGGCCCCACCACAAGCCTTACGAATGCCCGCCGGAAGGATCGCCGGCAGATGTTTTCATCACCAGTTGGGCCAAGAGCGGCACCACGATGATGCAACAGATGTTCCACCAGATCCGCACAGCACACCGCGGCGGCGATATGGATTTTGATGACATCAGTAGGGTCGTGCCTTGGGATGACACCGCCTACATGCTCGATTTCGACATGACGGTTCCCCAACGCGCTCAACCGCGCGGGTTCAAGTCTCACCGGGAGTATGAACGCCTGCCAGAGGGCCAGCGTTACGTAATCACACTGCGAGAGCCGAAAGAGACCTATGTCTCGATGTACCGTTTCTTCAACGGCTGGCAGCTTGAGCGTGATGCGGTTTCAATGGAAGATTTCTGGCCGCTATGGTTGGGCGGGGGACCGGGAGGCTGCGATTACGCAACCCATATCACCAGCTGGTATGCACGGCGCAGGGAGCCGGATACGCTCTTGCTGGATTACACTTGGGTGGTGAAGAACAAGGAGGAGACGGTTCGCCGTCTCGCCGCTTTCATGGGAGTAGATCTTTCCCCGGAAAGCGAAGCGTTGGTAGTTGAGCGGGCCAGTCGCGAGTTCATGGTCGAGCACCAGGATCGCTTTGACGATGCGATGATGTGCGCCGTCCTCGAAAAACGGTGCGGCATCTCGGCTGACTCAGATTCGACCAAGGTACAAGCCAGCGGAAGCGCGTCAAAAATCTTGCCAGCTTCGGTCGCAGAGAAAATCGACGCGCTCTGGGCTGAGCGGATTGCGCCCGTCACGGGCCATCATGACTACAGCACGTTGGCGCAATCGCTGAACTGATCAGACGGGGTTTCCGCCACAACCCACGCGAATGTCTGAAACGGGGCCGATAGCGGACAGTCTGCTCTCGGGTGAAGTGAGAGGCGAACCGGTCATCTCTCGAAAACGCACTCGATGTGTGTCTCGCAGATGATGGCCATTGGAACAGCGGTATTTCGCATGTCACTGCTTTGAGTATCTTATTGCCGAACGAAGAATGCTTCCAAGACTCCCTCGCGTATGAGCCAATAGATGCTGGCAGACCGGCACCTATTGGCTTTGGTGACGGATTTGACATAGTTTGTATTATCAATCCGGATCAGACCTCCCAGGCTTCAAAACCAGGGTAGACACGAGATCAATCCCGTGGTGCCGTTTCCATACTCAGCCCTTTGGATTTTTATTTCAACTTGCTGAATCTACTAGACTAGTGTATTCGTTGCGCGATGTATGGTGCCGGCGGCAGCGCTGATTCTGGGCGTTAGGCCAAGGTCCGGAGCGCATGGCGTGCCGGACTGTGGGTGGTGGGAGCAGCGATGAAGCCATGCTCCCAAAAAGGAGCACCCATGGCAAACAACAATTCGAAAAGAGCCCATAGCGATGCGGGAGCGCCCGCAAGCGAGCCGGACAACTACCAATCGAATAGCCATCCAGGGAGCCAGATCACAAAGCTCACAGACCTCGACGCCGATCTGACCGCACTGGCCGACATGACTCTCGCCCAGTTGCGTTCCCGCTGGCTGGAGGTCTGCGACCAGCCAGTCCCGCGAGTGCGTCAAACGCTGCTGCGCCTGGCGCTGGCCTACGAACTGCAAGCTGCGCTCCACGGCGGCCTGTCGCGCCGGACCGAGCAGCGCTTGGCCTATTTGGCGGGCAAGAACTCCGCGCCCGATACCCTACGCCCCGGAATGCGCCTGGTTCGCGAGTGGAATGGGACACTCCATACCGTGCACATAGACGAGGACGGCCTGATCCACTGGCAGGAGAAGACCTGGCGCTCGCTCAGCGAAGTGGCCCGCGCGATCACCGGCACACGCTGGTCAGGCCCAGCGTTCTTCGGGCTCAGGCAGCGCAAGGCGACATGAAGAGTGTGCGCTGCGCGATCTACACTAGGAAATCGAGCGAGGACGGCCTCGAACAGGATTTCAATTCGCTCGACGCCCAGCGCGAGGCCTGCGGTGCCTATGTGTTGAGCCAGGCCAGCGAGGGCTGGACCTTGCTCCCTGACAAATACGACGATGGCGGGCTCTCCGGTGGGACGCTTGAGCGACCGGCGCTTCAGCGCCTGCTCGCCAATGTCGCGGCGGGCAAGGTCGATATCATCGTGATCTACAAGCTCGACCGCCTGACCCGCTCGCTGCTCGACTTTGCCAAGTTGGTCGAAGCTCTCGACCAGGCCGGGACCAGCTTTGTCTCGGTTACCCAGTCCTTCAACACCACTACCAGCATGGGGCGCCTGACCCTCAACATGCTGCTTTCCTTTGCGCAGTTTGAGCGCGAGGTCACCGCCGAGCGGATCCGCGACAAGATCGCGGCCTCCAAGGCCAAGGGCATGTGGATGGGCGGGATCCCGCCACTTGGCTACAAGCCCCATGGACGCACGCTGGTGGTGGTCGAGGAGCATGCAGCGCTCGTGCGCGGCATTTTCGAGCGATACCGCGAGCTCGGCAATGTCCGCCTGGTCGCTGAAAGCCTGAAGAGCGAGGGTCGGCATTGCCCCAGGCGGAAGACTTCAAGCGGTAAGGCTTACGGGGGAGGCCCTTTCCGCCGCGGACAGCTCTACGCCATTCTGCGCAATCCAATCTACATCGGCCGTATCCTCCATCGCGGCGAGCAGCACCAAGGCCAACACTCGGCTATCATCAACCTAGCTCTGTGGAAGGCAGTGCAGGGCCGGCTCACCGGCAATGTCAAGGGAACGCGGGGCGGCCGATCTCGGACAGTGAGTACCCTTGCGGGCCGCATTGTCGATGCGTCAGGAGCGCCTCTTATCGCCGTCCATACCCGTAAGGGTAAGCGCCGCTACCGCTACTATGTCAGCAAGGCTCTCCATCACGACGGGCAAAGTGCAACGAAAAACCCGATGCGGATCCCGGCGGGAGAGATCGAACAGGTCGTAGCGCAGGAATGCGCGAGGCTCCTCAACGACCCCTTGCAGTTGGTCGAACGCGCCAACTTATCCTCGGAGCCGCAAGAGCTCGAAGGTCTAATGGAGCGGAGCAAGACTCTGGCGAAAGAACTCGTCGAGGGCCAACATAGGCTGCTCACTTCGATCATCCACGAGGTCCGGGTGGAAGCAACCGGTCTCAGAATCGAGATCTTGGTCCCAAGCCTCGCCGCGGCAGTCGGGCTGACCGCAAGCGATGTAAGCCAGCCACTGATCGAGCGCGACTGCGCTGTCCGCCTTGCCCGCACGGGCCGGGCGCTTCGCTTGATCGATGACAATGGGGCCGCTGCCACGGAGGAAGGAGTAGATCTTACCCTTCTGCGCCTGATAGTGAAGGCGAGGACATGGTGGCAGCGCATTGTGGAAACTGGAATCGATCCCTCAAATCTCGCAGCCCTCGAGAGCGTCAGCCGATCCTATATAGTCAGGGTGCTGCGGCTCGCGTTCTTGTCACCGGCAGTGGTCGAGGCAGTGCTGGATGGAAGGCTACGTGCCGGTATCGACAGCTCTGCTCTCCTCAATATCCGTGCCATTGATCCTTCGTGGGAAACCCAGGAGCGCAGGTGCATGCTGCGCAAGTGACGGCTTCAACTGGCGAGAAAGTCGCTATCGGCCTCAACATTATCCGCCAAGAGCGGGCTCGCTCTTTTGCTGCGGATAATGGCCAAAGCTGGGCCGGTTGCGGACTGTACGGTGTTGGTCATGGCTCGGCTCATAACGGAATCAACTTGGCAGAATGTCGGGGCTGCAAGTCTCTGGAAACCTGCTTGACGCAGATCGCATATTTCCATATTTCGATAATTATCGAATCATTGGAGTAGGCGATGAATGCAGACCGCGTGATCCGCGCACTATCCGCCTTGGCGCAGGAGCATCGCCTCGCCGCGTTCCGTCTTCTAGTTCAGGCCGGAGAGGAAGGCGTCGCCGCTGGGGTGTTGGCTGAGAAGCTAAATGTTCCCCCATCGTCGATGAGCTTCCACTTGGCTCAGCTCGCCAATGCGGGACTGGCTACCCAGCGGCGGGAAAGCCGCTCGATCATCTATTCGGCGGACTACGCCGCGATGAATGGCCTGATGAGCTACCTCACGGAAAACTGCTGCGGCGGCATGGCCTGTTCCGAGGACACCGCCTGCCTGCCCTCCTCTCAACGAAAGAGCGCCTGATGAAACGCTTCCATATGCATGTCGGCGTGACCGACCTCGACAAGTCCATAGCCTTTTACTCGAGCCTGTTCGGTGCCGAGCCTTCCGTGGTGAAGGCCGACTATGCCAAATGGTTGCTGGATGACCCCCGCATCAATTTCGCGATCTCGATGCGCGATGATGCCACCAAGGGTATCGAACATGTCGGCTTGCAGGTCGAGTACAAGGCCGAACTCGAAGAGGTCTTTGGCCGCCTCAAGGCTGCGGATCGTCCCGTGCTCGACGAAGGCGCGACCACCTGTTGCTATGCGCAGTCCGAGAAGAGTTGGATCGCCGATCCTGATGGCGTGGTGTGGGAAGCCTTCCTGACCGAAGGCGAGAGCACAACCTATGGCGGCAGTCCTGATCTCAATCAGCTCGCTTCCGCCAATGCTGCGTCAAGCGCCTGCTGTGCACCGCAGCTGACTCCCGCCAAGACCTCCTGCTGCTGAGGCTACCGAATGTCCGAACAACCGCTGAACGTGCTGTTCCTGTGCACGGGCAATTCCGCTCGCTCGATCTTGGGCGAAGCTATCCTCAACCATGACGGCGAAGACCGCTTCAAAGCCTACAGTGCTGGGAGCAATCCAACCGGTACCGTCAACCCTTGGGCAATCCATACGCTCAAGACCTTGGGCTATCCGGCAGAAGGCTATCGCTCGAAAAGCTGGAGCGAGTTTGCCAATGGCCCGGAGTTCGACCTGATCTTCACGGTCTGCGACAGTGCGGCGGCAGAGACCTGCCCGGTCTGGCCCGGTCGCCCTACCTCTGCACATTGGGGCATTCCCGACCCGGCGGTCGACGGCAGCGATACCGAGAAGGCGGCAGCCTTTCTTGATGCCTTCCGCATGCTCAAGCGGCGTATCGACCTGATGCTGGCCTTGCCGATCCCCAGCCTGGAACAGATCGCCTTGCGCGAAAAGCTGCAAGCCATTGGCCACGAGGCAGACAATCAATGACTGCTGCTACAGCTGACGTCGATGCCCGCG
The DNA here is from genome assembly GCF_900177715.1 of Altererythrobacter xiamenensis. Taxonomy (GTDB): domain Bacteria; phylum Pseudomonadota; class Alphaproteobacteria; order Sphingomonadales; family Sphingomonadaceae; genus Erythrobacter; species Erythrobacter xiamenensis. Next base: position 924,890 of record NZ_FXWG01000002.1, read on the forward strand.
CGGCGGGCCTCGGCCTGTTCGAAAAATGGCTCTCTGTCTGGGTCGGCGGAGCGATCCTTTCAGGGATTGCGCTTGGCAATTTCGCACCAGATATCTTCGCCTCGTTTGCAGCCATCGAGTACGCCTCGGTCAATCTCGTGGTCGCCGTGCTGATCTGGGCGATGATCTTCCCGATGATGGTCGCGGTCGACTTTGGCGCGGTGCGACGGGTCGGCGACAAACCCAAGGGCCTGATCATTACGCTGATCGTGAACTGGCTCATCAAGCCCTTCACCATGGCGGCACTGGGCGTGCTGTTCTTCGAGGTCGTCTTTGCCGACTTGATCGATCCTGCCGACGCCCAGCAATATATCGCCGGGCTGATCCTGCTCGGCGCCGCTCCGTGCACCGCGATGGTCTTCGTCTGGTCCCAGCTTACCAAGGGCGATCCGGCCTATACGCTGGTGCAGGTCGCGGCGAACGATCTCATCATGATCGTCGCCTTCGCGCCTATCGTCGCACTGCTGCTGGGCGTGACCGACATACCGGTTCCATGGGAAACGTTGCTGCTTTCGGTCGCGCTCTACGTCGTAGTGCCGCTCGCAGCAGGAGCATACCTACGCCATCGGTTGCTAGCGACGCATCACAGCGATGAAGCGGCGGTTTCCGACTTCACTGGTCGCATGAAGCCGCTCTCGATTATTGGCCTTCTGCTGACGGTGCTGCTGCTATTCGGCTTTCAGGCGGAAACCATTGTCGCCCGCCCGCTGCTGATCGCGCTTATCGCCGCACCGATCATCATCCAGAGCTACGGGATATTCTTCGTCGCCTATGCCGCAGCCAAGGCATGGAAGGTGCCGCATGCGGTCGCCGCGCCCTGCGCCTTGATCGGGACCTCAAATTTTTTCGAGCTCGCCGTTGCCGTAGCCATAGGTTTGTTCGGATTGGGAAGCGGTGCGGCGCTCGCTACCGTTGTAGGGGTGCTTGTCGAAGTCCCGGTCATGCTGTCGTTGGTGGCCATCGCCAATCGCACGCGAAGCAGTTTTCCCGGCTGATAGGAACTTCCGCAACCCAGTTGCTCGTCTCTAGGGAAGAGGCGCGAGCACGAGGCTGAAGCGCGATCGCGACTCTTTTGTTACCGCGCGTCGACTTTTGAAATGTCTCCGTCACCGATCTGACGCGAAGCCGTCAAGAGAGCATCGTAGCGCGCCTTCAACATCTGGAGGGCAATATCGATGAAACTGAAATCCGTACTTTCTGCTGGTGCAGCTGCTGCTGCAATTCTCGCTCCGGCAACCGCTTTTGCTGGTGACATTCGAGGGCAGGTTACCGACGCCGAAGACACCGTCTCGGTTCGCGCTGCCGAAGTGCGTATCGTCGAGCTCGATCGTCAAACCACGACCGAGCGGGATGGCACCTTCAGTTTCTACGATGTGCCGGCTGGCACATACAAGATCGAGGTCAGCTATATCGGGGCCGCAACGCAGACGCGAAGCGTCACGGTCAGCGACACAGGGGTCGAGCGCGTGGATTTCGCGCTGAGCTCTGCTGGCGACGGCAATATTCTCGTGATCGGCCAGATTGCCAACCAGGCGTCCGCCCTCTCGCGCAAACGCGCGTCCGACTTAGTGAGCGACGGCCTGACCCGAGATGCGATCGGTCAATTTCCCGACCAGAACGTGGCAGAAAGCCTCCGCCGCCTGCCGGGCGTCAACGTCCTCAACGACCAGGGCGAAGGCCGCTTCGTTTCGGTCCGCGGTCTCGACCCGACGCTCAACGCAACCTCGATCAACGGGGTGCGCCTCCCTTCGCCCGAGAATGATGTGCGTGCGGTCGCGCTAGACGTCATTTCATCGGACATCATCGAATCGGTCGAAGTGAAAAAGTCGCTGACCCCCGACATGGACGCCGACACGATCGGTGCCTCGATCGAAATCGAGACCACCAGTGCCTTCGACCGGCAGCAGGACCTCTTTGTCGCGTCGATCGGCGGCAGCTATAACGACCTGTCCGAACAACTGACGCCCGACCTCAGCGCTGATTTTTCGGTCAAGCTTGGCGAGAACGTTGGTATCTCCGGCGGCGTTTCGTTCTACAATCGAGAGTTCGAGACGGACAACATCGAGGCCGATGACTGGGAAGAGGACGGCTTGATCTACGCCGAGGAAATCCAGTACCGCGACTATGATGTCGAGCGTGAGCGGATCAGCGCAACACTGGGTCTCGATTTCCGTGTCGGCGATAGCACCGAGCTCTACGTAAAAGGCATCTGGAGCCAATTCGACGATCAGGAGTTCCGCCGTCGCCTGATCTTCGATCTGGGCGATGCGGGCGTCAGCGGCTCGAGCGACGCGCCGCTCTATGACGATGACGAAGCCATCACCGTCGAGCGCGACGTAAAGGATCGCTTTGAACGCCAGCGCATCCGTTCCATTGCCTTCGGAGGTGAGAGCGACTGGGACGCCTGGTTCGCCGAATACTCGGTCAGCTACGCCAAATCGAGCGAGTTCGAGAACGGAAGTCTCGATCCGACCCAGTTCGAACGGGAGTTCGAAGCCGAAGGTTTGCAGGTCGGGTTCGACTTCTCCGCCCCGCGCCTGCCGATCTACTCGGTAGCAGCTGACCCGACCGGGGATTTCTTCGATCCGGCCGCATACGAGCTCAACGATATCGAGCTTACCGCATTGTCGGACAGCGAAGACGAGGAGTACGCGGCGAAGTTCGACGTTGGCCGACGTTTCATCGGCGATACCGGCACTTTCACCGTGCAGGCCGGTTTCAAGGGCCGCTGGCGCGAGAAGAGCTTCAACGGAGAAATACAGTTCTACGAGAACGACAATTTCTTCATGTCGGATGCTCTGGGTATCGGCCAGACATATCGCATTGCGGATCTGGACCCGCTGCCGGGGCTGACGGAATCGACCGATTTCTTCTTCGCCAATTTCGGTGATTTCGAGTTGCAGGAGATCGACAGCCAGTTCGATTCCAATGTCGAGGATTTCGTGGTCGAAGAGGACATCCTTGCCGGCTATCTCCTCGGACGCTGGGACAGCAGCGACTTCACGGTCATCGCCGGCGTGCGCTATGAGGACACGTCGAATACCCTTTCGGGCAACGATGTTTTGCTTGTCGAAGAAGATGGCATTCTGCCCGGCGGGGCGGTCGCTACTGACGATACGGTACTTGTCACGCCGACCACAACGACCCGCAATTACGATCACTGGCTGCCGAGCATCAATATCCGTTACGAAGCGCAAGACGACCTCATTCTGCGCCTTGCCGGATACCGCAGCATCGTGAGGCCTGGTCCGTTCCAGCAGGCGCCGCGCATAACGGTGGAAGAGGCTGATGATGGCGAGCGTGAGGGTGAGTTCGGCAACCCCTCGCTGCGCCCGACCGAGGCCTGGAACATCGACGCTGCAGCCGAATACTACATGAGCAACAACGGCGCGATCTTCGCTTCGGTGTTCTACAAGAGCGTCGAGGATTTCATCGTCGAACAGAACTTCGACAATGGCGGTGTGTTCAATGGCGTCACCTTCGATGAAGCGACGATCTTCACCAATGGGGACGAGAGAGACATATTCGGTTTCGAACTCGGCTTTGCGCAGGCGTTCGGCGGGCCGCTGGATGGCTTTGTGGTTCAGGCGAACTACACCTTCACCGATGCCGACGGCACGATCACCACAGTCGAAAGCGAAGGGCCGCGCAACATACCGCTGCCGACCACCTCGAAGCATACCGCGAACTTCTCAGTCGGTTTCGACAAGGGGCCGTTCGATATCCGGCTCTCGGGAACCTATCGCGACGGTTATCTCGACGAGCTATCCGACGAAGCCGATCTCGACCGGTATGTCGATGATCACTTCCAGCTCGATCTCAGCGCCAAGTTCCGAGCCACCGACAATCTCCAGTTCTATTATGAATGGGTCAACATCAACGATGCGGAGTATTTCGCTTTCAACCGCCTGGGCGGGCGCGAAAACCTGCTGCAGTATGAAGAGTACAGCTGGACTATGAAGTTCGGTGCTCGGTACACGTTCTGACCATGAGAAACTTCCATCGCTTTTCGCTTGTCGCGCTTGGTCTGGTGGCGGCGTGTGCCACTATCCAGATCGAGGGCGACCCTGCGGTCGAAGTCGGCGCGGTCGCGCAGACTGAACCGGTGGGAACCGCTGACGAGGATGCGGCAGACGACCCCGCCATCTGGCGCAACGCGGCCGATCCCTCAGCCAGCCTGATCGTCGCAACGGACAAAAAAGCCGGGCTGTATGTCTATGGCCTCGACGGCAGTGTCCGAAGCTTCCTGGGCGGCGGCTTGCTGAATAACGTCGACCTCATCGAGCTGGCCGATGGCACGATATTGGTCGGCGCGAGCGATCGCGGCGATCCGGCCAATGCGAAAATCCTGCTTGCTTCGCTCGATACGCGCAGCGGCACGCTGAGCGAGCTGGCCCGCGTTGATGCCGGTCCGGGCGAAGCCTATGGTTTCTGCATCGGTGAGCAAGCCAATGATGGTTCGGTCACACTCTTCAGTCCGATCAAGGATGGCAGGATCGCGCGCAATACCGTTCGGCGTGATGGGGATGGCTGGAGCAACGCGACAGAGACTTTCTCAAGCGTGCCGAGCCAGCCCGAGGGGTGCGTCTACGATTCGCGGACCAACCGGCTTTATGTCGGCGAGGAGATGGCCGGCATCTGGCGCTTCGATGTGGCAAGCGGCGTTGGTGACCTGGTCGCGGCGGTCGACAATCGCATGATCGTCGCAGACGTCGAAGGTCTTGCTCTCGCACCTGATGGAGAGGATGGCGGCTATCTTGTGGCCTCGAGCCAGGGCGACAACGCCTACGCTGTCTTCTCTCTCCCAGACATGCGCGCAGTGGGCCGGTTCCGGATTGGCGGAAATGCTATCGGCGCGACCGAGGAAACGGATGGCATTGCTCTACACCTCGGCTCTTTCGGGGCATCCTACCCGGGCGGATTGTTCGTTGCGCAGGATGGCATCAATCCTCCCGCTGCGCAGAACTTCAAGCTAGCTTCCTGGGAAGCTATATTGAGCGCTTTGGAAGCGAGGTAGCGATGCAATGTGATCGCCGCATGTTCGTGGGGGCAACCGGGACCGCTTTTGCCGCGCTGCTGTCGAGTGGTTGTGCCCGATTCGTCGGCAATCCGTCAGGCTCGCTCTTAGCAAGTCCTTATGGTCCTCTCGTGCCTGATCCCGCAGGCCTGCTCGATCTGCCCGAAGGGTTTTCCTATCGGGTCATTTCCCAGCTGGGAAGTTCGATGTCCGATGGTGGCACCGTCCCCGATCGCGCGGACGGCATGGGGTGTTTCGACCTTGGTGACGGATCGATCGCTCTGGTGAGAAATCACGAGCTGAAGGTCGATCACGCGGCTAGCGGAAAGCTTTCCGAAGGGTTCGACAGAAACGACAGCGGCGAAATCCTTCCCGGCGGAACGACCAACCTGATCCTCGATGCAAAGACGCTGAAAGTGAAGGGCGAGTTCCGCACCCTAGCCGGGACGATCCGCAATTGTGCAGGCGGGGTGACCCCATGGGGCACCTGGTTGACCTGCGAGGAAGACGTGACCCGTGCGGGCGACGGTGTGGAGCGCGATCACGGCTGGGTTTTCGAAGTGCCTGCCGACGCCAATGGTCTGGTCGATCCGGTCCCGCTTAAAGCGATGGGCCGCTTCAATCACGAGGCCGCATGTGTCGATCCGGCGACCGGCGTGGTTTACATGACCGAAGATCGCGATGACAGCTTGCTCTACCGGTTCATTCCCGAGGTTCCTGGGGAGCTGAGGCGGGGTGGAAAACTGCAGGCTCTCATCGCCACGAGTATCGCTGACAGCCGCAACTGGTTTCGGCCGAGCATGGCTCCGGGTTCGTGGGCGGCAGTCAGCTGGGTCGATATCGATAATGTCGAAAGTCCGCAGGACGACTTGCGATCGCGCGGCGCTGCAATGGGCGCAACGCTCTTTGCACGCGGCGAGGGCATCCACATGGGCGATGGCGAACTCTACTTCTGCTGCACATCGGGCGGCGTGAGGAAGCTAGGCCAGATTTTCCGTTTGTCGCTGGATGAAAAGGGGGAGCAACTTCAACTTTTCTTCGAAAGCAGCGACCCGACCCAGTTCCATTATGGTGACAACCTTACGGTCGCGCCCAACGGCCATCTCATTGTCTGCGAAGATCAGAGCGGCGATGTGTCGACCAATCATTTGCGCGGGATCACGCCTGCTGGCGACGCATACCCGCTCGGCTGGCTGAAAGCCGAAACCGAATTGGCGGGTGCATGCTGGTCACCTGACGGAACCACCCTTTTTGTGAATGCCTACAGCCCCACAACAACGCTCGCTATCACCGGCCCTTGGTTGAACTGAGAGATCCAGGGCTGCCCACAGGTCTGTGGAATTCGAGATCTTTGAAGAAATGACTGTTTTCAGGCATAGCTAAATAGAGATCGAATGTCCGAGTTTGGGGCGCAAAGCTCACCTTGCGACCGGTACGCCGAAATGTCTGCTTAGCCAGATACCATTGCCAATTCCTGCCGTTTCGGCTCCGCCACTCGCTCAGCAATCTTGTGCACTTGAAGTTTCAGTTGGGAACCACCCCGCCTGCATCGTCAGCTCCAGCGCCATGTTTTCAATTCGACTGTTCCAGGCGAGCCGCTCGAGCCAGTACGCCGGGATGCCTTCCTTGCCATAAAGTGCTCCAGCAAGCTGTCCCGTGATGGCGGCGACCGTGTCGGCATCGTCGCCTAGGTTGGCAGCGAGCAACACGGCTTTGGCAAAGCTGTTAGTCCGCGCGACGCACCAGAGCGCGGCCTCAAGGCTGTCGATCACATAGCCAGAGCTTCGGATCGTCTCGCGGGTTCGCCCGCGCCAGGATCCGGCCAGGACTTCTGAGAGGCGGCCTGCGAATGGCTCTTGCCTTAGTCGCAGGACTTCATGACGAGACCTCCCGGCAATCGCTTCGGCCAGCATGTCTGCAAAGACCACGCAGGCATCAACCGCCTCTGGTGCGGCATGGGTTGTTCTGCTCTGCCGGGCCGCGATGTCCCGGCGCGAGCTGTCATCCTGCCAGTAACGGACCGCGACAGGACTGAGACGCATAAGACTGCCGTTGCCGGCTGACATCGGATCGCTGGCCCCGGCGACAGGATCACCGGTGCGCTTGAAGCGGTTCAGCGACTGATTAACCGTGGTACCGACGTCGAAGCAGGTTCCCGTGCAAGAGTACTCGCCCCGCTCACGTCAAGCGAGAAAGCGGCACATGAGATCTTCTTCATCAAGCCCGCCTTGTTCGTGCAAGCTGGTTGCGAGCGCAAGCGCCATGGCAGTGTCGTCCGTCCAGGCACCGACCGGCAGGTTGAAGGCACCTCCTCCCACAAGATCGATGATCTGCGGATAACTGTCGCGAGCCTGGAACTCTCCGGTCGTGCCCATGGCATCACCCACGGCCAGTCCGAGCAAAGCACCGATAGCGCGATCGCGTACCGCTTCATGGCTGGCGTCAGGCAAGGGCTCTTCGACCGGAGCACAGCTTTTGACATACTCAAGCTGTGCGGCGGTCTCGATGGCACCTGGTCGGACGCTTCTGATCTGCTTGATGGCGTCGTCAGGATCCATACCCAGCTCGACCAGCAGCCGTGCGGCAATTGTCCCGGCACGGCCAAGTCCGCCCTTGCAGTGAACCAATACACCAAAGCCTTGGCGCACGAGGCCGCGCAGGTGCGCGCCGATGTTGATCCAGGCCTCTTCAAATGCCGCATCGGGCACGTCCACATCTCGGATCGGCAGGTGATACCAGGTCATGTGCCGGGCCAAGACCTCTTCCCCGAGCCGCGTAACCTGCAGGCTCTCTAGTTCTTGGCTTTCAACCAGGGTGACCACGGCCGCAGCGCCCCAGGCCATGATTGCATCGAGATCGATAGCCAGATCGCGGTCCCACGCTCCCGAGACTGCGTATGCCTGCTTCTTCCCAGGGCAGAGCGTCAGCCCGATCTTCCCGCTTGCTGTCCCACCAAGGACAGGACGTAGCTCGGCAATCTGCAACGGGTGGCTCAGGCTGGTCCGACCGCGCATCATTGTACCGCCTTGAGCTGGTAGAACTCGGCTGGACGATGAGGGCGTCCGCTGGTGAACTCGCCAGTGGCTTCGAGGTGACTGCCATCGGGCAGCATCTTGCCATGCCACTTCTTGCGAAAGTGCGGCTTATTGAGTGCGCGTCCCAGAATTGTCTCGTGGACGTTCTGAAGCTCAAGCAGGGTGAACCGCTCGGGCAAAAGATCAAAGGGCAGACTCGACCATTCAAGCTTGCCGCGCAGCCGCACCAGAGCAGTGTGAATGATTGCCCCGTGATCAAAGCCGGTCCTGACAGGCTCGCCTACGTCCTCGAGCTGGACCGCATCTCCATCCGCGTCAGCCGTGATTTGTGGCAGCCGCAGTCCATCAATCTCGCCAGCGGCAGCATATAGCCGTTCGTAGGCAACCAGAGCCAGATAGGCGGTGCTGACAACCCAGCCGCGTGGATCACGGTCCGGCGCGCTGAATGTATAAAGCTGCTCGACTGTCAGATCGGCAAGGCCTGCCTTTTCGGCGAGGACCCGACGGGCCGTGGCATCGAGGTCTTCGCCCGGATGGACAAAGTCGCCCGGCAGGACTTGGCAACCCGCAAAGGGCTCAGAGCTGCGCTCGATGGTCAGGACTTTGAGGTCGCGGTCCTCGATGGTGAAGAGGACGATATCGACCGCAAGGTGTGGTGAGGGGTAGGCGCCAAGATCGCTGGCGACAGGGGGTCGGTTCATGCATGCTAGTTAAGTGTAATATAGATATATGTCAAATGCATTTAAATGACCCATGGCTCGGACGAGCTCCTCCAGCTCGGCTTGAGCGCTAGCCTAAGCGAGTGTTCAGGCAACATCCGCGGCTTCTCGCGCAGTTCGGCGCGCAAGGTCTCATACTCCGTTACAAGTGCAGCGAAACGCTCGGCACGCATGTAGCGAGGCCGGGAGGGTTGGCCCCCGACCGGGCGCAGCAGCTCGAATAGCTCCTCGCTGCGCTGCTCTTTGCGATAGGCCGGGCCAAGTCGCTGGCTGCGGTAGGTAAACCCATGGCACTTCCGACAGGCCCATTTTTCTTTTGCGAGGACCAGCTGGCCGCTCCGCCTGGCGCAGTCTCGGCAGAGGAAATAGGGCTTGTGATAATTGGGATTGGTGGCGGCGCGCTCCAGCGGCAGGAGCACCTGGCCTTCGCCAGAGCCGCTTGACTGAGGCGAAAGACTGGAGTAGGCGATAACTATCTGGGAAGATGAGATATTTCTGACCCAGACAGTGCCGCAATATTCGCCATGCTGGTCATGCCAGATCGCAGTACCAAGGCCTTGGCGGAACATCTTCTCACAAGTGGCCGCCTCGAGCCGGATGTAGGCCTCGATATGGCGAGCAAGCGTCTCCTGCTTATCCTCGATCATGGTTGCTCCCAGTGGCTACGGCCTGTTTTTCGCTCGTCGAACCCTGCCTCCAAATTCCCTTTTTTATAGAACGATAGTTTTCCCATCGTAATGTTCGAAATGCTATCAGAAAGTGATGAATCGGCAGGGGCGTACCAAAGTTCCGTTCTCCGCTCATGATCACCGGTCACAAGTAGAGCCTTTTCTCTCTCGGTTCGGTTTGATGGTACCGCTCTGAAAATCCAAACGACGCTAGTTCAAGGATTTGCGACGGTACCCCACGGCAGCGGAGAGAAGTTTGTCCCGAAGGGGTGGCGGAGCAGGAGGGATTCGAACCCTCGATACGGGGTTGCCGTATACACACTTTCCAGGCGTGCGCCTTCGACCACTCGGCCACTGCTCCGCACTATGTTCCCCCTACCGCTTCGCCGCACGAGGACAAGTCCTGTCCGCCCTGTCGCGTCGCCAGAAGAGGACAAGCCTGTCCTTCTGGTCGCCTTGCTACATCGGGACAAGAGCGCGCGCATCTAGCGGCGAACGCTTCATACCGCAAGACGAGTTGCAGCATTTGATTTCGAGCGACTCGTAATGCCGTGATAAGAGAGCACTTATTGGCGACGCTGCGCGGTTGGGCATTCCCTTGCGAACGTCGCTGACAAGGCCCCTTTCCGCCCTCAAAAACGCGTGGAAAGGGGTTTTTGTTAGGAAGAGCGCGTGGCATGACAGTGCCATGAAGAAGACACTCCTCACCGCTGCGGCTCTCGCCCTCGCCCTTCCCGCACATGCTCAGGATGAGCCCGAGGGTGCCCCATCGCCCAACCAGATCGTCGAGGCGGCGGATGCCGAAGAGTGGGTGAGCATTTCACCGGAAGACCTGCTGGTGATGACGCTCGCTCCCGACCCGCAAGGTAATCCGCGCCAGGTCGTGATCCAGCTCATGCCCGCGCCCTTCAGCCAGGGGTGGGTGGAGAACATCCGCAAGCTCGCCCGCGCGAAATGGTACGACGATATCAGCGTCAACCGCGTGCAGGACAATTACGTCGTGCAATGGGGCGATCCTAATTACGACAATCCCGAAGCCGAGGGCGAGACCAAGACTCTGCCCGAGGGCCTGCGGGTGATGGGCGAGGATGAGTACTCCCAATCCATGGAATCCATGTCCTCTGCCGTGCAGGCAAATAAAGTGAATTTGAAACGAGACGAATTTGGCCGGTATCTTCCTCTTTATGAAGAAAGAGAGCGGCGAGCGATGATTTCGATTGCGTCCACAAGAACATCATCAGCGCCACAAGGTTGGCATCAACGTGATTCTTATGGCTATTTTGTAGAGTTCTACAACGGATGGCCTATCGCATCGAATACTGCTGGGGACTCGGCGGTTTTCTGGCCAGTCCATTGCTACGGCATGGTTGGCGTCGGAAGGAACTACTCGCCGGACACCGGCTCGGGCGCGGAGCTTTACACCGTCATCGGCCATGCGCCGCGGCATCTCGACCGCAATATCGCGCTGGTCGGGCGCATCATCGAGGGGATGGAGCATCTCTCCTCGCTGCCGCGCGGCAAAGGCGAGCTCGGCTTTTATGGCGAGGACGAACTCGACAAGCGCACGCCGATCCTGAGTGTCAGGGTTGTAAGTGACCTTCAGGCCTCAAGTAGCGAAGCGGCAGGCCGAAAATACGCCTTCGAATATCTGAGCACCGAGAGCGAGACATTCGCAAAATATGCCGAGGCGCGCGCCAACCGCCGCGACCCTTTTTTCATTCACCCCGCAGGCGGCGCGGACATCTGCAACATCCCGGTGCCGGTGCGGCGCGTGGCGAGTGACTGAAACACTCGTTCACCGCGCTCCGCTTGCCCGGTGGCAGGGTGAAAAGGCCGTCTATCACCTCCTCAGGATCACCGGCGAAGCGGCAGAGGCACTCGCGGCTCATGCCTTGATGCAGCGGCTCGAATTCGGGCGTCAGCGCGGCTTCGGATCGATCAAGGTCATGGCGCTCATCGGTGAAACGCAATGGAAAACCTCGGTCTTCCCGCAGAAGAAGCCTTCGCCCTCAAGTAGCGAAACGGTAGGGCGACGAGAGCGCGAATGGATCCTGCTCGTCAGCAAGAAAGTGATGCGCGCCGAGGATATCGCGCCCGGCGATGAGATTACCGCCGAATTGACCCTGCTCTAGCCGGCAACCCGCTCGACGGCGTCGTTGCCCTTTTCGAGATCTTGCGCGGACCGGCGAACATCCGCGATGAAGCGGTCGGCCTTTTCGCGCAGATCCTTGGCGTGGCTGTCGAGCGAATTGGCGCTCTCGACCACGTCGTCGGCGGCAGAGCCCGTTTCATGGCTCGCGTTGCGCAGGCTTTCGAGCTGCGTTTCGACTTTCACGGAGCCAGCGGCAACCGTGTCGATATTGCGCGCCAGAGCTTCGCCAGAGGCCGATTGCTGGTCCACCGCACTTGCTATGGTCACTGCGGCCTGTTCAAGCTCGCCGATACTCTTCACGATATTGGTGAGATCATCCACGCTCGACTGGGTCGAGTTCTGCATGGCCGTGATCTTGTCGGTCACGTCGCTGGTTGCGCGGCTGGTCTGCATCGCCAGTTCCTTCACCTCGCTCGCCACTACCGCGAAGCCGCGGCCTGCCTCGCCCCCGCGCGCCGCCTCGATCGAAGCATTGAGCGCGAGCAGATTGGTGCGCTGTGCGATCGTCTGGATTACCTCGATGATCTCGCCGACTTCGAGCGCCGCCTGCGACAGGCCTGCCATTTTCGTATTGGCGGTGCCAACCAGTCCGCTTGCCTCGCGGGCCAGCTCGGCTGACGCGGAAGCCTGGCGGTTGATCTCGCTGATGGAGAGCGCGAACTCGTCGGTCGCGGCCGCAGCAGCGGTGATGTTCTCGGTCGCCTCGCGCATGGCATCGCTGGCGTCCTGTGCCTGATCATGCGAATTGTCGGCCAGGCCCACCATCTGGCGCGAGGTAGCCTTCAGCTGGTCCGATGCGGCCGAGACCGCCGTGATCAATTCGCCCACCGATATCTCGAACCCCTTGGCGAGGTCTTCGAGCAACTGCCCCTTTTCCTGGCGCAAATGCCGCATCTGATCGCTCAGCGCTCTCTGCTGTTCGAGTTTGGCTTCGGCGTCTGTCGCGCGTGCGTCATTGAGGTCACGCAGTTCGAGCGAGCTCGACCGGAAAACGGCAAGGGCCCGGGCCATCGCACCGATCTCGTCCTGGCGCTCCCGCCCGGGAATGGCCGTTTCCATCTTCCCGTCGGCAATCTCCTCTGCCGCGTGTGTGATGCCCGAAATCATGCCAACGACATTGCGGTTGATCATCCGGGCGCCGAGCAACGCTGCCGTGACGGCGACAAGAACGAATATGATGTCGATTATCAATACACGGTCGATGCCGTTGAACAGCTCGCGCGCGGCCGGTGCAAGCGTTCCACGAAGCGTGCGTGCGTAGTCTGCGATTTCCTCTCGCAACACGAGCAGGTCTTCTTCGAAGGCTTGCGTCGCGACAGGGTTTGGATCACGCGCAATTTGCGCCCAGCGCGAGTTCAGATCGATGAGCTCCTCGTCGAATCGCCCGACCATTTCATGGGTCTCGGGCGGCATGGCATCGCTGATCCAGTCGCGGGTGTAGGCGATGTTCTCCTGCGCCAGGGCGAGGGCAGGGGCGACCTCGGTCAGCGCGTCTCGCTCGCCTTCTTCGCGATAGTCTCGCAGCGCGGTGGCCGCGTCGTCGATGTCCATGACAGCGTGGGTGGTGCGCACCTCCAGGCCTGCCACATCGGCGACATGACGGCCTGCACCCGAATAATAGGAAACCGTTGCAATCACGGTGGCAGCAATGATCAACAGGATCAGTGCGGAAGCTATGCTGGCGGCATTGAGTTTCGTTGCGAGGGAAAAGCGGTCGAGCCAATTCGGCGCATCACCGGTGGACACCGGTTGCGCGGTGGTTTCATTCCCAGCGCGCGCGCCAGAGAGATCGAAATCGAAACTTTGCGCGTTCAAGGTACTCTACCCTCTGCGAAGTGGCCGACGGCACGTGTTCGAGCCGCCGGGCAGGCTTGCTGATCGGAGGTAGACCTAAGGATTATAGTTTAAATGCTGGTAAACCGTGCCCTCAGGCGGGGGTGCGTTGCATCAGTTCGATCCGGTTGCCGAATGGATCGAGCACGTCGCCGCGCTTGTAACCATCGAGCGGTTTGCCCGGCGCGAAAGGCACACCTGCCATCTCGAGCCGCTGAACCAGCGTCGGCAGATCATCGACCAGCAGCGCCGGATGGGCGCGCTGCGCCGGGGTGAAATCGCGCTCGACACCGCAATGGATATGCGCCGTTCCGGCGGAGAACCAGCAGCCGCCGTTGATCGCGAGATGGGCCGGCTTGGGCATCTCGGTCATGCCCAGCACTTCGACGAAGAACCGCCGCGCCTCGTCCTCCCCGCCATGCGGCATGGCGAGCTGTACATGATCAATTCCGGTTACCTGCGCCAAACCTGCCCCCTGCGCACTCGTTCATATCCGTTCGGCTTGCGCCACTGCATCGCTCGCACGCAGGGCGCTGAGAATGCGGGTGAGGTGCGCCAGATCCTGCACCTCGGTGTCGATTTCGTATGTGGTAAACGGATGATCGAGCTCGACCTGTTCGAGGCTTTTCACATTGGCGAGGTTCTGCGCGAAGATGCCGGCCATCTCGGCCAGCGTGCCCGGCCGATCGTAGAGCGTCAGCCGCATCCGCCCGACCGCACCTTGCGAACGCTTGCCCCACGAAAGGTCGAGCCAGTCGGCATCGATCCCGCTGGCGAGTTCAAGGCAGTCGATCGCGTGGACCTCCACCACTTCGCCCGGCTTGCGCAGGCCCACGATCCGGTCGCCCGGGACCGGGTGGCAGCATTCGGCAAGCTTGAACCCCACCCCCGGCGTCAGCCCGCGGATCGAGATGGCGCGGTCACGCCGCGACCAGTCCGAATCTTCTGCGATTTCTGCCGTACAGCCCGGTACCAGGGCCTCCATGACTTCGCGATCGGTGATCTTGGCCGAGCCGATGGCGAACATCAGGTCTTCTTCGTCCTCCATCTCGAGCCGCTTGACCGCTTCACGCGTGGCTTTTTTGCCGATCCGAGCGGGGACGCGATCGGCGATCTCGTCGAACAGCTTGCGCCCGATCTCCGCGACTTCGGCGCGCTCCTTCAACCGCACTGCGCGGCGGATGGCGGCGCGCGCCTTGCCCGTCACGACAAAGCCCAGCCAGGCGAGCTGCGGTTCGGCATTCTTGCCCTTGATTATCTCGACAACGTCGCCGTTGTTGAGCGGCGTGCGCAGCGGCATGTGGCGCCCGTTGATCTTTGCGCCCACCGCCTGCGCGCCGAGGTCGGTGTGCACTGCAAAGGCGAAGTCGACCGGAGTGGCCCCCTTGGGAAGCTGGAATAGCCCGCCTTTCGGGGTGAAGGCGAAGATGCGATCCTGATAGATCGCGAGCCGCGTGTGCTCGAGCAGTTCCTCGGCATCGTGGCTTGCATCGACGATCTCGATCAGGTCGCGGAGCCAGCCGACGGCGCCATCTGGCCGGTCGCCCTGCTTATAGGCCCAGTGGGCGGCGAGCCCGAATTCGTTGCGCTGATGCATCTCGCGGGTGCGGATCTGCACTTCGACACGCATCGAGTTTTCGTACATCAACGAGGTGTGCAGGCTGCGATAGCCGTTGTTCTTGGGCGTCGAAATGTAATCCTTGAAACGCCCGGGCAGGAATTGCCAGGTGGTGTGGAGCACGCCCATCGCGGCATAACAGTCGGCCTCGCTTTCGCAGATCACGCGGAAAGCCATGATGTCGGTGACCTGTTCGAAGCTGACATGGCGCTCTGCCATCTTCTTCCAGATCGAATAGGGGTGCTTCTCTCGCCCTGACACCTCCACCTGAAGCCCGGCTTCGGCAAGCACCTGCTTGATCTTGAGCGCGATCGCGTCGACCTGACCGCCATCCTGATTGCGCAATTCCTCCAGCCGCTTGGTGATCGTGCGGTAGGCTTCGGGCTCGAGCTGCTCGAAGGCGAGCAACTGCATCTCGCGCATGTATTCGTACATGCCCACGCGCTCGGCCAGCGGGGCATAGATATCCATAGTTTCGCGCGCAATCCGACGGCGTTTTTCAGGATTCTTGATAAAATGCAGCGTCCGCATGTTGTGCAGGCGGTCCGCGAGCTTGACCATCAGGACCCGGATGTCCTCGCTCATGGCGAGCAGGAACTTGCGCAGGTTTTCGGCTGCGCGCTCGTTTTCCGGCATGGTCTCGATCTTGGAGAGCTTGGTCACACCGTCGACCAGCCGTGCAACGTCCGGTCCGAAGTTGGCTTCGATATCCTCGATCGTCGCCAGCGTGTCCTCGACAGTGTCGTGGAGCAGGGCGGTCATGATCGTTTCCTGGTCGAGCTGCAGGTCGGTCATCAGACCAGCAACTTCGACCGGATGGGAGAAATAGGGATCGCCCGAGGCGCGCTTTTGCGACCCGTGCTTTTGCACCGTATAGACGTAGGCGCGGTTGAGCGCCGCCTCATCGGCGTCGGGGTCGTATCCGAGGACCCTTTCGACAAGTTCGTACTGGCGCAGCATCACGTGTTAATGTGCGGTGCGACAATGCTTTGGGCAAGCAGAAACAACGCCGGGGCGGCGCAATCGAACGGCATTGGGACGATCTGCCGGGCTAGGCGTCGCCGCTGTAGCCTACGATCTCGTCAACCTTGCTCCGCGTGTAGCTGTGATAGCCGGCGCGCGTTTCCTCGTAGAGTCCGGTCGCGATCGGGCGACCCCAGCTGCCGGTTTCCCAAAGCGCCTCGAACAGTGGCGAGACGAACTTGTTGCGGCCGACCCTCGCAAGGAATTCCTTCGCTTGCGGCACTGCCGGATCATATTCGTTGCGCAGCGCAGCCTCGAGCCAGAGGAATAGCACTTCGTTATTGCCCGTTGAGGAAAGGCCCAGCCGCTCGTTGAGCGCCGCCAGATCGGCATCGGTCATCTCTTCGGGCAGCGTTTCTAGGAAACGGCGCTGCTCTGCCGCCGTCCAGCCGGACCACGTCTGTGATGAGGGCAGGGTGCCGTCTGCGGCATAGGCCTTGGCAGCCGCATCGACCGCTGCGAAGGCGGCCGGATCGGGCTGGGCGGCGTTTTCTGGAATACCGGTGCCGTATACCCACTCGTCCAGCAGAAGCGATTCTTCCAGCTTGATATTATTCGCGAGGAGGTTTTCGCGCATGTCTGCCAGGAACATTTCGGAGGTCACCGGCTGGAAGGCGTGGTTGTCGAACCATGCCGTCAGCCACGCGTCGAATTCCTCGCGGCCGACTATCTGCTCGACCGTGCGGAGGAATACCGTTCCCTTGTCATAGATCGCCTCGCCGGAGGTGTCGAACGGGCTGATTTCCGCAGGCGTCCGCATCGCCGTGTTCGGATTGTCGGCGCCATTTTCCTCTACTGCTTCGGCCAGGCTGGCATAGCTCAAGGCGTATTCCTGCTCTGCGCGCGCCTTGCCGTAGACCTCTTCGGTGATGCGGCTTTCGATGTAGCTGGTGACGCCTTCGTTGAGCCAGCCGTCGCGCCAGCTGGCGTAAGTGGTGAGGTTGCCCGACCAGCTGTGCGCCAGCTCATGCGCGATCAGCCCGTTGTTCGATCGGTCTCCCGCGATGAAAGTCGGCGTGAGGAAGGTCATCACCGGGTTTTCCATTCCGCCATAGGGGAAAGCTGGCGGCAGGACGATCATGTCGTAACGGCCCCAGCGATATTCGCCGAACAGCTTTATGCCTGCATCGATCAATTCTTCGGTATCGCCGACTTCTTCGGCGGCAGCTTCGAGCATTTCCGGTTCCGCCCAGACGCCCGAACGCGGGCCGATCTCGGCGAACTCGATATTCCCCGCAGCGATTGCGATCAGATAGGGCGGGACGGACTTGTCCATGGTGAAGGTGAACGCGCGGCGGCTCGATTCACCCGGCTCTGCGCCCAGTTCCTCCGGCTCGCCCTGGCTGATGCCCGACATGACGACCGTCAGCGGTTCGGGCGCTGTTATGCGCGCTTCCCATGTCTGGCGAATGCCGGGGCTGTCCTGCGTCGGAATCCAGGTGCGATTGAGGATCGCCTGTCCCTGGCTGAAGAGGAAGGGATATTCGCCGCCTGCTGTCTGTTCCGGATCGAGCCATTGCAAAGCCTCGGCATCGGGCGCGCTGGCATAGGATACGACGATCCTCTCTGCCTTCCCGGAATCCTCATCGGCGTTGAGCTGGACGGTCAGCGGGGCGCCTTTTCCATCGACTTCCTCGCCCATTTCCCAGGCCAGTGCCTCGCCATCCGCATTGACGATGTCGGAAATCTGCAGGCCGTCGGTGTCGAGCACGATCTCGGTCGCTTCCGGGGTCGCCTGAAGATCGAGCGTGGCGGTCCCTTCGACCTGCTTTTCTTCGAAATCGAGATCGAGATCGAGCGCCACGTGGGTAACGCGCGCTTCTTGCGGGCGCGCAAATGTGAACTCGTCGAAGGCCTGTTCGCTGGTCAGAATAGGGGCGACCGTGGTGGCGCTTGTCTCGCCAATTTCCGGGGCATTGCAGGCGGCGAGCAATATGACAGACGACAAGGCGAAAAGGCGCATTCGGAGACTCCGGGGAATAGATCGAGGGCCCGCCTAACCGGCAGGCCCTTCATCAAAGCTGAACGGAGCGCTTAGCTCCAGGTCGCCTCCGGAGGCAAGCTCATCAGGATCGCATCGACGTTTCCGCCTGTCTTGAGGCCGAACAGCGTCCCGCGGTCATAGACCAGGTTGAACTCGGCATAGCGCCCGCGCCAGTCGAGCTGGCGCTGCTTGTCGGCTTCGTTCCAATCGGTCTCCATCCGGCGACGGACGAGTTTGGGAAAAATGCCGAGGAAGGTTTCGCCGACGTCGCGGGTGAACTGGAAATTGCGCTCGAACGCCTGTCCGTCTTCGCATTCCATATGGTCGTAAAAGATCCCGCCGACGCCGCGATGTACCCCGCGGTGAGGGATGTAGAAATAATCATCCGCCCATTTCTTGAATCGGTCGTAATAGGTCGGGTTGTGCGCCGAGCAGGCACCGCGGAAAGCGGCATGGAAATCGGCTGTGTCTTCTTCGTAGGGGATCGGCGGATTGAGATCGGCGCCGCCCCCGAACCATGCGGCCTGCGTGGTGAGGAAGCGCGTGTTCATGTGGACGGCG
Source organism: Altererythrobacter xiamenensis (assembly GCF_900177715.1). GTDB lineage: Bacteria > Pseudomonadota > Alphaproteobacteria > Sphingomonadales > Sphingomonadaceae > Erythrobacter > Erythrobacter xiamenensis. Next base: position 943,539 of record NZ_FXWG01000002.1, read on the forward strand.
GGAACGTGCGGATTCGCCATATGCGCGACGAGGCTGATGCCGGTCGCAGTGAAACCCGGGTTGTCGGCGGAAGCGCCATTGATCGTCGCCGCGAACTCGGGCGCGAAATTGCCTTTCACGGTCGAGACATTGACGCCAACCTTCTCGAACACCTTGCCCTTCATGAGGCCTTGGGTCCCGCCACCGGGATCGGAATTGCCTTCCTCTTCGCGCTGCCAGGGGGTGTACTCGAATGCGGCGTCTGAGCCTGCTTCTCGCTCGATCGCTTCGAACTCGGCGCAAATGCGGTTGCGCAGGCTTTCGAACCATTCCTTCGCTCGGGCGGTTTCGGGGGTCCAGTCGGTCATGGGGTCTTTCGTTTTAAGCATGCGCGCCACTAGGACCAACGCGTGCCATGGTGCCTTGATACAGATCAATCTTACGCCAGTCTTGCCAAAGCCTGCAATGCGGGGCAAGTGACGCCAATGGTTCCCCTTTCGTTCGCAAATGAAGAATTGCTGATTGCAGGCGGTCGCGCGCTTTACTGGCCGCGCGAGCGGACGCTGCTCGTTGCCGATCTGCATCTGGAGAAAGCGAGCTGGTATGCGCGCGGCGGACAGATGCTGCCACCTTATGACAGCCGCGAAACGCTCGAAAGGCTGGCCGATGCGGTCAGGCAGACCGGGGCGCGGCGCGTCGTCACGCTAGGCGACAACTTTCATGACAGCGAAGGGACATCGCGGCTCGATCCCTATGCTGCGGGAATGCTGGAGGGGTTGACCCGCGCGCTCGACTGGGTGTGGATCACCGGCAATCACGATGAGGAAATGCACCGCGCGTTCGGCGGCACTCTGGTCGAAGAGCTGGAGATCGGCGGAGTTGTTTTGCGACATATCGCGCGGGCTGGCGAGACGCGGCCCGAGTTGTCCGGTCACTTCCACCCGAAGATGCGGGTCAGAATCCGCGAACGCCATATCTCCCGCCCCTGCGGCGTCGTCAGCCGCAGCGCCAATGGCGGCGACCGGATGATCCTGCCCGCATTCGGTGCACTCACTGGCGGAATGGATGCAGGCGCGCCTGAAATCCTCAAGGCTCTGCAACCGGCAAGCCGGATCGACGCGGTGCTCCCTGCCAAGGGCAAGCTGGTAAGCTTTCCGCTGTTCCGGGACGCCGCCTAGCGGGCCGAACCTCTCGGCGCTTCCCCCTAGCGTTTCACCGCAAGAACCCCTACATAGCGCGGACGTATAGAATCACGGCTGTAACAGGAGAATACACATAGCCCGTCCACCCCGGCGTTCGCTGGCCCCGCCCGTAAAAAGCGGCCCGCGCTACGATAATTTCATCCAGTCCGACAAAGTTCGCGTGATCGACCACGAGGGGGAAAACCTCGGCGTCATGTATACCCGCGAAGCGATGGAGCAGGCCAACGACCTGGGCCTCAACCTAGTCGAAGTGTCTCCCAATGCGGACCCGCCGGTGGCCAAGTTCCTCGATGTCGGCAAATATCGTTACGAGGCCCAGAAGAAGGCCAATGCTGCGCGCAAGACGCAGAAGACGCAGGACATCAAGGAAGTGAAGATGCGTCCGAACATCGACACGCATGATTATGACGTGAAGATGCGGAACGTGAACAAGTTCATCGAACACGGTGACAAGGTGAAAGTCACGCTGCGTTTTCGCGGACGTGAAATGGCTCACCAGAACCTCGGCATGGACCTCCTCAAGCGCGTTCAGGAAGACGTCGAGGAAATCGCCAAGGTCGAAGCTTTTCCGCGCCTCGAAGGGCGCCAGATGCTGATGGTGCTCGCACCCAAGTAAATCCAGACTATCGGGCTGAGGGGACCGACAGGACATGACCGCACGCAAGATCGGCCTTGTCCTCGGTCCCTTTGCCTTTGCCTTGACCGTATTCACCGCACCGCCGGCCGGCATGTCCGAGGGGGCGTGGCTGGTCGCAGGTCTTGTCATGTGGATGGCGGCCTGGTGGATGACGGAAGCGATTCCGCTGACCGCCACCGCCCTCCTGCCGTTCGTCGTCTTGCCGCTCGGCGGCGTGATGAACGCGCGCGACACGGCGAGCGCATACTACGCGCCGATCCTCTTCCTGCTGCTGGGCGGCGCTTTCATCGCTCTTGCAATCGAGCGCACCGGTCTGCACCGGCGCCTTTCGCTGGCCATTCTCAAGACTATCGGGACGAGCGGCGGACAAAGCCGGTTGCTGCTCGCCTTCATGATCAGCGCCGCAATCCTGTCGATGCTGATCTCCAACACTTCCACCACTCTCATTATGATGCCGATGGCGCTGGCTGTCCTTTCCGGAGGAGGCCTCGTCGCCGAAGATCACGAGGGCATGAGCGGCGCCTTGCCAATGGGGATCGCCTTTGCCGCGAGCATTGGCGGGCTCGGCACCATCGTCGGATCGCCGACCAACGGCATCGCGGTGGCGCTGCTCGACGACATGATCGGGCTGAAGATCAGCTTCGCCGACTGGATGTTTTTCGGCATTCCGATCGTGATCCTTGGTGTGCCGCTGGCGGCCTTCCTGATCTCGAAGGTTCAAAACCTCGCCACCCATCCTTTCGACATGGCGGCTGCGCGACAGTCGATCGACGACCATAAGCCGTGGTCGAGCGCCGAGAAACGGCTCGTCCCGATCATCGCCATCACCTTCCTGCTGTGGATGTCGCGGCGCTGGATCGAACCCTATCTTCCCGAGAACAGCTGGACGGACGGCACCATCGCCATCATCGCAAGTCTTGCGCTGTTCCTGTTGCCCGATGGTTCCGGCAGACCCTTGCTCAAGTGGGAGGAAGCCGACCGCGCACCCTGGGGCGTCATCATGATGTTCGGCGGCGGCCTGGCGCTCGCGGCGGGGATGCAGGCTTCAGGTCTCGCTGACTGGCTGGGTAACGCGTTGCTCCCGCTCGAGGTCGTGCCCCTCATCGTGATCGCACTCGCTATCGTTGCGATGGTCGTGCTGGTCACCGAGTTCGCCAGCAACGTCGCCACAGCCAGCGCAATCATCCCGGTCGTCGCAAGTCTCGCCGCGGCGCTTGGTCTCGGCGAGCAGGCCATTCTCCTCGCGATGCCGGCCGCGCTCGCTGCGAGCTGGGGCTTCATTCTGCCCGCCGGTACCGGGCCGAACGCCATCGCCTGGTCGACCGGCAGGCTGAGGATCGGACGCCTCGTCAAGGCCGGCTTTCTGCTCGATCTTGTCGGCATTTTCCTGATCGTGGGGATGGTCTGGGTAATCGCTGCGGTTGCCTGACACGCGATATTGAATTGCGCGGACAAGAACGATAACTGCAGCCACGAAATCGGGCTGTTAGCGGAGAAGCGTTCCTGCGGAGGTTAGGAACGGGCGCCGCTTGCGGCCTCTTTAGCTCCTGCCTTCCTGGGAGCGAGATCACAAGGAAGGACGCCAACCATGGCCGACAACTCCAGCAATCCGACCGACGACCCGCTTGGTGCCGTCGACACCCCTACGCCGCGCCGCAAGCCCAAGCCCGAAGTGACCACCATCGGCGGGCGCGAACTGAAGCCCTCGACCCTCATGATGGGGCACGGTTTCGACCCGGCGCTGTCCGAAGGCTCGCTCAAGGCCCCGATCTTCCTCACCTCGACCTTCGCGTTCGAGAATGCTGCGGCGGGCAAGCGCCACTTCGAAGGTATCACCGGCAAGCGTCCGGGCGGGGCCGAGGGCCTCGTCTATTCGCGCTTCAATGGACCCAATCAGGAAATCCTCGAAGATCGCCTTGCCATCTGGGACGGCGCCGAAGACGCGCTGTGCTTTTCCTCCGGCATGTCGGCCATCGCCACGTTGATGCTGGCGGCCTGCAACACCGGCGACGTCATCGTGCACTCCGGCCCACTATACGCTGCGAGCGAAGGCTTCGTTTCGAAGGTCATGGCGAAGTTCGGCGTAAGCTATGTCGATTTTCCGGCTGGCGCGACCCGCGAAGAGCTCGACGAAGTCATGGCCAAGGCCAAGGCACTCGCCGAGAAGCAAGGTGGTCAGGTTCAGCTGATCTATCTCGAAAGCCCGGCAAACCCGACCAATGCACTGGTCGATATCGAGGCGGTGCGCGATGCGCGTGACGCGGCTTTCGATCCCGACCTCACGCCGATCGCGATCGACAACACCTTCCTCGGCCCGCTGTGGCAGCGTCCGCTCGATCACGGCGCGGACCTCGTGGTGTACTCCCTTACGAAGTATGTCGGCGGCCATTCCGACCTTGTCGCGGGCAGCGTTTGCGGAGCCAAGCGCTGGATCGATGCGATCCGTGCGCTGCGCAACACGATGGGCGGTATCGCCGACCCGAATACCGCATGGATGCTCTTGCGGTCGCTCGAAACGGTAGAGCTGCGGATGGAGCGGGCTGGCAAGAATGCCGAGAAAGTGTGCGAGTTCCTGCGCGGCCACCCTAAGGTCGAAGGGCTCGGCTATCTCGGATTCATCGAAGACGAGCGTCAGCAGGACATCTACAACCGCCATTGCACCGGTGCGGGCAGCACGTTCTCGGTCTTCATCAAGGGCGGAGAGGCGGAGTGTTTCAAATTCCTCGATGCGCTCACAATCGCCAAGCTCGCGGTGAGCCTCGGCGGCACCGAAACGCTTGCCAGCCATCCCGCCAGCATGACGCACCTGTCCGTGCCCGACGAACGCAAGGCCGCGCTCGGCATCACCGACAATCTGGTGCGCATCAGTATCGGTATCGAGGATCCGGACGATCTGATCGCCGATTTCGAGCAGGCACTGGCGAAAGTCTAGAGGATTTGGCGTGCGGTCGTCGCCTTCGTCAGGCGGCGACCTTCAAGCAGTTGCGGCCGGAACGTTTCGCTTCGTACAGCGCGTTGTCGGCTGCCTGCAGCAACCAGGTTTCGTCTGCCCCTTCGACAGTGGTAGCCATTCCGAAACTTCCGGTGACAGGAAGGCCATCCATTTCTTCCCAGACCTTTTCCTGCAATCGGAGCCGCACGAGTTCCACCAGTTCGTGCGCCCTGACTTCGGATAATCCCGGGAAGAGGAAGAGAAATTCCTCACCGCCCAATCGGCCGACAAAGCCATTCTCTCGTATGGTTTCGCGGCAGATGGTGGCGACCTTGCGCAAGACCTGGTCGCCCATGGCGTGCCCGTGTTGATCGTTGATCGATTTGAAGTGATCGATATCGAGAATGGCGATCGGCATGATCCGGCCCGTCTCCGCGCAATCGGCCAGATTCGCGGATAGAAGATCGAGGATCTTGCGGCGATTGTTCAGGCCCGTCAGCTGGTCGGTTTCTGCCAGCAGTCGCGCGGCAAAGGCTTCCGCTTCCGCGACCTTCTTTGCCGCCTGCAGATCTTCGAGCGCCATGACCCGCTCGGTGACGTCCTGGAAAGTACCGAACAGAGCCGTCGTGCGGCCGTGCTCGTCGACCTCACGCATGAGTATGGATTCGACATGGCGGATCGTTCCGTCTCTGCGCACGATCCTGGGCGTGCCGTAGATGGTTCCGCCATGTTCGATACAGTGCTCGAGCTTTCTGAAGGCCTGGTCGCGGTCTTCGGGATGGAAGAATTCGCGAGTTAGCTTGACCGTCGGTTTCTGACTGCTGGGCAAGCCGTAGATGCGGTAAATCCCTTCCGACCAGACGATGATCTTCGTTCGCATGTCCATGCGCCAGCGCCCGAAATTGGCGAGCTCTTCCGCCGTCGCCAGCAGGTCGCGATTGGTCTTGAGGCGGCGCATCAGGTCACGTCCCTCGTTCCGGAGCGCAGCCAGAGGCAGGCAGACCGAGATGATGACGAGGAGATAGAACTGGAAGAAATTGACCAGTTCCGCTTGTGACTTGCCGATTGGATTGAGGGCGTAGGTATCGAAGGCAAGAGTATAGCTGCCTACGGTGGCAATACTCGCAATACAGGCCGCAGCGCCGATAGGACCCAGCCGGTGCGTCACCAGAACGGCACCTGCAAACGGTACGAAAAGCAGCGGATAGGAAGCCTGTGTCGCTACGAACCAGGTTACCGCCATGACCAGGGCGAGCAGTCCGAAGGCCTCGGCGCCGTAGGCTGTTGTCCAGCGGGCCCGGTTCTCCTGGATTTCGCGCGCAACGGTAACAATCATGGGCGCTACAGTCAGCGTCCCAAGCCCCAGGGTCGCGCTCCAGTTGAGAAACTCGGTCAAGGTCCAACCCATCCCGGCGAGAAAAATGATCGCGCAGTTGGCCGCAACGCCGGCTACCGTGGCGAGGCAGAAGCGCCCCAGATCAGCCGTCGTCGAAAAAGCGCGCTGCGTGGCAAACCTGCCGAAGATCAGGGCGCAGACCAATGCGTGGACGAGATTTGCAGCTATGTGGATCGCGACACTGCCTGGACCCATGCCGACCACCCAGCCGCCCACGACGCTGACCAGGCAGAAGAGGATCGCAACGACAGGCCATTGGTTCTGCCGCGTCAGCAGGAAGGTGGCGACGAATATTCCCGCCGTCGGCCAGACCATGGCCAACCCTTCCATATTGACGGCCCAGCGATAGATGGTCACGCCAGCAATGAAATAGGCGAGCGCGGCCACGACCGGCCAGGTGCCCGGTTGCATCTCTTATTTCTGCTGACCAAAACTCATGCGTGCTTTTTTAAGGAGCGCGCGTTCAAAACTTGTAAAAAGAGCGTTAACCGCACTTTATGGAACTCCCGATGGCCGGGGTTAACCATGCTGCCATGTCCATTCTGCCCGGGTATTCACCGGATTTTCTGGTCATGCCGCATTCCCGCGCTTAACCTTAGTTCCTGGCCGCAAGGGAGCAGCGCAGGATGAGCAGCAAACCGGTTTTTCTCGTCATCGGCGCGGGCGCCGGCATCGGTGGCCACGTTGCCGCGCGCTTTGCGGCAGGCGGCTATCACGCCGTTCTGGCGCGGCGCAGCGATGAGGCCGGGCTTGCGCGCCTCGTGGGACAGATCGAGGATGCTGGTGGCTCGGCCAGCGGCACGTTGCTCAACGCCGCCGAGGACGGCGCAATCGAAGAATTGGTCGAGCGCATCGAGCGCGACATCGGACCGATCGAGGGCGCGCTCTACAATCTCGGGGCGCAGATCGGGAACCGTGCGCTGGAGGATACACCGCACCGCACCTTCGAGCTTGGCTGGAGGCTCGGCTGTTTCGGACTCTATCGCCTCGCCCACGCCATCTTCCCTTCGATGGTCGAACGCGCAAAGGACGGACCTCATGGCACGCTGCTTGTGACCTCGGCTACCGCGGCGGTGCGGGGGAACGCCGGCCAGCATAGCCATGCGGCGGCCATGGCCGGACGGCGCATGCTGTGCCAGACGCTCAATGCGGAGTTCGCGCCCAAGGGTATCCATGTCGCGCACATTGTTGTCGATGGGGCGGTGAACTCACCCGACACGCTAGGCAAGCTGCTGGGCGACAAGTGGGAGACGTTCAAGTCGATGAAGGGCGAGCATGGGATGATCGAACCCGCCGCACTCGCCGAGACTTACTGGCACCTCGCTCAACAGCCGCGCAATTGCTGGACGCATGAGATCGACCTGCGCCCGCATAATGACGTCCCCTGGTGGAACGACAATCCCAACCCCCAGATCGATGCGACCGCCGGAGGCAAGGGCTTTGCCGGCCCAGAGACCGGATCATCGGGCATAGGCTAAGCCTCCGCCATCGCATCCTTGAGTTTCGTCAGAGCCTGTCCGCGCAACTGATGGATGCGCGGGACGCTCACCTCAAGCACCTGAGAGATCTCGGTGAGAACTGAGCGAGCGGTTATCGTTGTCCGGTATATTCCTTCGCGTCATTTCCTCTTCGCCCAACACTAAACTCACGTATTTCCTTAGCTTGATGGTAAAGTACTCCACAGTTCGCGGAGCTAATTCCTGCCGAGAAGTCGCAGCCTTGGGGCGCCTCACACGCATTCATTTCAACTGGCCCGGCAGTGCTTCTCGATATAGTCGGCATGGCTTGGCAGTCCGGCGACGGCACGCTCGATGATCTGGCGGACGTCCCCAAGGAAACTGCCAAGCTGCTCATCCGAAAGCTTATCCGCCATCGGATTGTAATCCTGCGGCATGATGCCTTGTCCCAGCATCACCTGCGCCCAGCTCGCATCGCGGAACAGGTCGTCCGCGTCGCGCCCGATCCGTCCGGATGCGGCGAACAGTTCCATCTTGTGACGCAGCGGCTCGGGCACGTCCATGTGCTTGCAATAGCGCCAGAACTCGGAATCCTCGCGGTCGGTCTGGTGGTAGTGCAGGATGAGGAAGTCGCGGATCTGCTCGAATTCGGCCACGGTGCGGCGGTTGTATTCATCGCGGTCGGCATCGCGAATGCGCTCGCGCGGGAACAGCTCTATCAGGCGCCCGACGTTCGACTGGATTAAGTGGATGCTGGTGGACTCGAGTGGTTCGAGGAACCCGCTGGATAGCCCGATCGCGACGCAATTGTGCGACCAGAAGGCCTCGCGCCGTCCGGTGGTGAAGCGGATCGGGCGCGGATCGCCTGTTGCCGGCGTGTCGAGATTGTCGAGCAGGATCGTCGCCGCTTCGTCATCCGACAGGAACTCGCTGCAATAGACATGGCCGTTTCCGGTGCGATGCTGGAGCGGAATGCGCCACTGCCATCCAGCGGTTCGCGCGGTCGCGCGGGTAAAGGGCGGCAGGTCGGGCAGGCGCTCGCTCGGCACCGCTTGTGCGCGGTTGCACGGAAGCCATTTGGACCAGTCCCGATATTCGACGCCCAGTTCCGACCCAAGCAGCAACGAGCGAAAACCGGTGCAATCGATAAAGAAATCGCCTTCGATCTTGGCGCCCCTATCCAGCGTGATCGCCGCGATATCCCCGCTCTCGCCGTCGCGTTCTACCGACTGGACGATGCCTTCCGTACGCGTGACGCCGTTGGTCTCGGAAAAATGCCGCAGATAACGCGCATAAAGCCCGGCATCGAAGTGATATGCGTAGGCAAGCCCGGTCATCGATGTCTTTCCGACCCGATCGAGATGCGCAAACTTGCCTTGCTGAGCGGCTAGCTGGTGCAGCGAGTAGTGCCACAGCGACTTGTCGCCGCCCTGCATCGCCTGCCGCCGCCAGTAATGGTGGAAGTGCACATTGCCGAGGTTAATCCCGGCATCGCCGAATGTGTGGAGGTAGCGTGAACCGATCTGCGACCAGTCGACGAACTCGATTCCCAGCTTGAACGTGCCGTTGGTCTGCCTGACGAAATCCGCCTCGTCGAAGCCGAGGATCGTGTTGAGGCGGATGATCTGCGGAATGGTCGCCTCGCCCACGCCGACTGTGCCGATCGTCTCGGACTCGACCAGTTCGATCGACAGCCTCGGCCCGATGAGGCGGGAGAATGCGGCAGCCGCAATCCATCCGGCGGTTCCCCCGCCGACGATGACCAGTTTCCGTATGCCTTGCTCTCCCATGCGCGTCTTTCTTCAGGATTGCGGTGGCGGACGCAAGAATGCGTTGATCGTGTAACGGCCCTTGCGCGGGTCGGGGGAGAGCGACGCGTCATTGTCGATCACGCCGCTGTGCAGCAGATTGCCGCGATAGAAGACCGCCTGGTTGAAGGTGCCCGGCGTCTGGTACGTGCGGGTGAAATGCGGCGCGCCATCGGTGATGTAGCGACGGGGCGGCAGGCCAGTCCGCGCAACGTCCGCTTCGAGTGCAGCCTTGTATCGCGGGAAGGTTTTTGCGGTCAGCGCATCGAGTCCGGTGGAATTGTGCTGGAAGAAAGCCGTCCCGCCATGAGGGGTGTGATCGAGATAGAGCATCATCGCGAACTGATCGGGGTCGGTGCCGTCGACATGCGGGAAACACTGGATTGGCTGCAAGTCACCCGGCGGGGTCGAAACGATCGAATGCCATGCGATCATCGACCATGCGCCTTGGGGGTAACCGAAGGTTTGCGAGAGCACGGGCGACAGTGCCGCCGACCATGCTTCGAGAACTTCAGGATCGAGCGCCGCGCGGAGCCCTGGATATTGCGGAGTAATCTTTGCAAAATTTTGCAAAGTTGCATCGTCAATCACCTCGTCCGGCGATTTGAGAAAGCCGTCGATCGCCAGGTATGCATGTGCACCGGATGCAAAATGTCCGACCTCGAACTGGCCCGTCTGGATCGCGTAGCAACTCATATCGATGAATGTTCTGCCTGCAATTCCCACCCGGCGCAATGCCTGGAGAATCACGGCTCCGCGCTCGTCGGCCGACGGAATATCAAGGCAAGCAACTGATCTAAAGGCCGGAATCTGCGTGGCAAAATATCGCTGCGTGATCTGATGCCCGGTTATCCGATCGCGCGGGTTTTGTGGCTCGCGTGACACATTTTTCACTCTTCGCTGTGGAGCTATGCAGACGGTGTCTCGCGCAAAAATCAGCCAAATTATTGATTTATTGGGCGAAAATTCACCCGACTTGTGCATACGCATGCGCAGCTTTTCTGCATTTACGAAAACGTGATTTGCCGTTATGAAAAAAGATGCAAAATATGGACTCAGAGGGTCTGATGGGGAGGTTTGAAATGCGAAGAACAGGATTTTCTGCGAACGCGCGGCTGCTCTGCGGTGCCGCCACCGGCATGGCGTTGCTGGTCAGCGGTGCCCCGGCATTTGCTCAGGATAGCGATGCGGACGAGGGTGAGGAAAACACCATCGTCGTCACCGGTATCCGCAGCGCAATCGAGAACTCGCTCGATGCGAAGCGCGAATCGTCGAGCATCGTCGAAGTCATTTCGGCAGAAGACATCGGCAAGCTGCCCGATCTCTCGATCGCCGACTCGCTGGCTCGCCTGCCCGGCGTGACCGCACAGCGCGTGCGTGGCCGTTCGCAGCAGATCTCGATCCGCGGCCTCGGCCCCGACTTCTCGCTGGCACTGCTCAATGGCCGCGAAGTCGTGTCGGCAGGCAACAACCGCGGTATCGAGTTCGACCAGTTCCCGTCGGAACTCATTGCGCAGGGTATCGTCTACAAGACCCCCGATGCGCGCCTTTCGGCAACCGGCATCGCCGGCGCGGTCGATCTGCGGACGATCCGCCCGCTCGATTACAACGAGACCAAGATCAACATGTCGGCCCGCTACGTCATCAATGACGCGGGTAAGCTCAACCCCGATTTCTCTGACCAGGGCTATCGCTTCTTCGGATCGTACATCGGTCAGAACGATGCCGGCACGGTTGGCTGGTCGCTGGGCGTTACCCACCAGTCGAACCCGACGCAGTTCATCTCGCGTGAGCTCAAGACCAACCAGTTCCAGGTTTCGCGCGACGCCAACGGTCTGCTCTACCCGTCGGACAACCCGCGCCAGGGCGTCGTCTCGCGCGATTTCGAGCGGACCTCGATTGCAGGTGCCCTCCAGTTCGAACCGAGCGACCGTTTCCAGCTGACGCTCGATGCCTTCTACACCGACACGCAGGATTCGGGCATCTTCCGTGGTACGGAAACGCCCATCGCTTCGTGGAGCGGCGCAAGCTTCGACAGCGCAACCGGTTCAGGTCCCTTTGCCGACACCGCGACCTATACCGCTGTCGTGCCGATCCTGCGCACCGATACCGAGGGTAACGAGGCGGAGATCTTCGCCGCCGGTGCGAACCTGAGCTACGAAGTAACTAACCGTCTGAGCCTTGAGGTCGACTACGGCTATTCGACTCTCGATCGCAACGACATCGACTACGAATCCTACGCCGGTACGGGCTTCGCGCGCTCGGGCGCGCAGGACACGCTGACCTTCACCATGCCCGACGATGGTCGCTATTCGATCGCGTCGCAGCTGGATTACACCGATCCGGGCACGGTCCTGCTAACCGATCCGGGCGGCTGGGGACAGGTCGGCTTCATCAAGGAACCGATCATCGAGGACGAGCTTCACCAGCTGCGCGCCGAAGTCGATTACGCCCTTGATGCGGGCATCCTGTCGAGCGTCACTCTCGGCTGGATCTACAAGGACCGCGAGAAGAACTTCGACTCGAACGAAGGCTTCATCCGCCAGTCCCCCGGCTTCACCAACGGCTCGCTTGCGATCCCCTCGGACGCCATCATCGGTTCGACCAATACCAAGTCACTGGGCATGGACATCATCGCCTATGACCCGTCGAACTTCTTTGAAGACGGCACCTATGTCTACGAGAAGGCGACCTTCGACACGCAGTGGAGCGTCGCGGAAGAGATCCACACCTTCTACGGCATGATCAACCTCAACGGCGACCTCGGTTCGATCCCGCTGCGCGGCAACATCGGCGTCCAGTATGTCGATACCAAGCAGTCCTCGACCGGGACCATCGGCGGTGGTCTGACCAACCAGGTTTCGGACAGCTACGATCACTGGTTGCCGAGCGTGAACCTCTCGTTCGAGGTGGCCAACGATACCTTCGTCAAGATGGCCTTTGCCAAAACGCTGACCCGTCCGCGGCTCGACCAGCTGGCGGCGAACCAGAACATCACGGTCAACCCGCTAAGCTGTACCGACACCGATGGCGACCAGATCCCCGACACGGTGATCGCCTTCAATCCGCCGCAGCTCACCTGCTTCAACCTCGGTGGCGGCAACCCGCAGCTGCGGCCATATCGCTCGACGTCATATGACATCTCCTTCGAGAAGTACTTCTCGCGCACATCGGCGCTTGCCGTGGCGGTGTTCCACAAGGACCTGTCCGACTGGGTCATCCAGTTCAGCGACACGATCGATATCGAGCAGCAGATCATCAATGCCGGGTTCGGCAACATCCTGCAGACCGCGCCTGAGCTGGCGACCGCTTCCTTCAACGGTCCGGTCAACTTCTCGAGCGGGAAGATCACCGGCGTCGAAGCAACCCTGCGGCTCGACTTCGCGGATTTCACCGATGCATTCGACGGCTTCGGTGGCAGCTTCAGCTACACCTATGCCGATGCCGAAGTGGAAGATGCGAACGGCGATCCGCTCGACATTCCGGGATATTCGGAGAACGTGTGGTCGGCCGACCTCTTCTACGAGAAGGCCGGCTTCCAGGGTAAGCTGAGCGCGCGTCATCGCAGCGGCTTCCTGTCCGAAGTTCAGAACTTCGACGGCAGTCTTTCGGGCGCGCAGGCGCTCAGCGAAACGATCCTCGACGCCCAGATCGGCTACACCTTCGAGGACCGCGATGGTTGGCTCGACGGCTTCGGCATCCAGTTCGAAGTCTTCAACCTGACCAACGAGCCCTTCGTGACCGAGAACGCCCTGCTCGATACGGGCGGCAACCAGATCGGCACCTTCCCAAGCCGGCACGAGGTCTACGGACGCACCTATAACGTGACGATCAAGAAAGAGTTCTGATCGCGCTGTAACTCCCTGCCGGCTTCGGCCGGAAAACGAAGAAGGGCTCGCCAGCGATGGCGGGCCCTTTGCGCTAGTTCGGAGGGAATAACCGATTTCCGCCACCCCCGAGGGTTCAGGCGTGCGGGCTCTTGCAATGCTGCGCGAGGAAATCGGCGTGTGCGGGCATCTGCGCGACGGCATCCTGCATCGCCTTGCTGATCGCGGCGAAGCGGTCGGCGACAGGCACCTCTTCGCGCAACTTGGCGATGGCTGGCGCGCGCCGGGGTTCGATCCCCTGACCCAGATAGACCGCGATCCAGCTGGGGTTATTGAACAACTCGCGCTCGTCCGACACCAGCATTCCGTAATTGCGGAAGTGATCGATCTTGTACTGGAGGCTGTCGGGGATATCCATCGCGGCGCAATATCGCCACAGCTCGGAATCGTCACGCTCGGTCGCCTTGTAGTGCAGGATCAGGAAGTCGCGGATCCGCTCGTACTCGGCAGCGGTCTGCCGGTTATATTCTTCGGCCAGAAGCGGCGACATCTCGCTGTCAGGGAAGAGCGCGAGCAGCCTCAAAATACCGTACTGGATCAGGTGCAGACTCGTCGATTCCAGCGGCTCCATGAACCCCGCGGAAAGACCGATGGCGACGCAGTTCTTCGCCCAGAAAGCGCGGCGTTTGCCGGTAACGAAGCGAAGGGTTCGCGGCTCGGCCAGCAATTCGCCCACGATCGAGGAAACCAGTGTTTCGGTCGCCTCGTCCTCGCTCACATACTCGGTGCAATGCACATAGCCGTTTCCAGTGCGGTGCTGTAGCGGAATTCGCCACTGCCACCCGGCTGCCTTGGCGGTCGAGCGGGTGTAGGGCGAGATGGTTTCGCCGCGTGCGCTGGGTACGGCCACGGCGCGATCGCACGGCAGCCAGTGTTGCCAGTTGTCGTATCCCGCCTTCAACGCATCTTCGATCAGCAGTCCGCGGAAGCCGCTGCAATCGATGAACAGCTCGGCTTCGAATGCGCGACCGTCTTCCAGGGTGACGCTGGCAATCGCGCCGCTTTCACTGTCGAGCGTGACGCCGACGACCTTGCCTTCGACCCGTGTGACACCGCGCTGTTCGGCGTAGCCGCGCAGGAAGCGTGCATATAGTGTCGCGTCGAAGTGATAGGCGTAGTCATAAGTCGACTGGATCTGCCGCCGATCGGGGAGGGGAGGGGCGAATTTGCCCGCCTTCGACATCGCCCAGGCCATCGAGAAGTCGTCGATCGGGCCGTCGATCCGTCCGGCGAGGCTTTCGCGCATCCAGTAATGGTAGAAGGGCACCTGATCGAACTCGGCACCGTGCTGGCCGAACGGATGGAAATAGCTGTGACCGAGGCGCCGCCAGTCGACGAACTCGATCCCCAGTTTGAAGGAACCTGCGGTCTCGCGGATGAATGTCGCTTCATCGATGCCGAGGCGCTGGTTGAAATAGCGGATCGGCGGGATCGTCGCTTCGCCCACGCCGACAGTGCCGATCATTTCGGATTCGATCAGCGTGATGTCGACGCGTGGTCCCAGCGCATCCGATAGCGCCGCCGCCGTCATCCAGCCCGCACTGCCCCCTCCGACGATGCAGATTTGCCTGATGGGGGCGAATTGCGATGCCAAGGTTCGACCCTCTCTCCTGCGCTGCGCGCCTAGCCGCCGCAGCTCTCGCGAATGAGCAGGCTGGTCTCGGTCCTGTCGGACATGGGCACCTTGCCCTGCGCATCCATCAGCTTCGATACCAGCAGGCGACCGGCAAGCCCGGTATCCTGGTCGATCGTGGTCAGGCGCGGTGTGATGTAGCGCGAGGCAGGGATATTGTCGTATCCTACGACCGAGACGTCGCCTGGGACGGAAACCCCTGCTCGCGTGAGAGCGCGGATAGCGCCAATCGCGATGAGATCAGACGCAGCAAAGACCGCGTCGAACTTCAGGCCGTTGTCGAGCGCGGCGCGGGTCGCGCTTTCAGCCGAGTGAACGTCGAAATGCGCCGGGATTGTCAGCTCTTCGGTGAAGGCGATATCGGCCTTCTCGAGCGCGCGGCGATACCCGCGATGGCGCTGTTCCATCTCGGGAGCCTCGGTGTCACCGAGAAACAGGATGCGCTGGCGACCCAGCCTGACGAGGTGCGAGGCCGCGCGTTCTCCCCCGAGCAGATTGTCCGAACCGATCGAGCAATATTCCGCATCGCGAAAGTTCGCGCCCCACACGACAAAGCGCGTGTCGAGCTTGGCCAGGCGGTTGAAGGCGTGGTGGAACGAGCTTTGTCCAATGAAGATCACGCCCGTCGCGCGGCTGGTTGCCAGAGCGTATTCGAGGTGTTCTTCCGAAGTCGGAGTGAGATGGCTGACCAGCACATCGGCATTGCGGTCTCTCGCCGCTTCGGTGATCCCGGCGAGGAGTTCGAGCAGGAACGGGTCAGCCAGCCTCGTTTCGCGCGCCTGTGGTGCGGGCACGACGACCGCAATGGTCGCTTCGGCACCGATCGGCCCCTTGGGCATGGAAAGACGGAAATCGTAATCGTGCTCGCGCGCGATTGTCCAGATCGCCTGCTTGGTCCGGCGGTTTACAGCAGGATGGTCGTTGAGAGCGCGCGAAACGGTCGAGATCGACACGCCCGCTTCCCGCGCAATGTCTTCCAGTCTCGCGCCCTTGGCCTTCGCTGGATCCCTCGTCGCCATTATGCCCCCGCTTGCATCCTGGAGGCCCAATAGCCCGACATCGGGGGCAAGGTCGATGGTATTTGCTGATCGGGGGCAAACCCGGTGTCGGATGCGACCGCTGACCATACGCCCGGGGCTCCGGGCTCCCAGTCGACGGCGCCATCGCCCAGATTGAAAGCGCAGAGCACATCGCCCGAGGGATCCGTCCTGACAAAGGCAACCACGTCGGCCGGACTGTCGAGCAATTCGAGGTCACCGCTTGCCAGCGCAGGAAACTGCTTGCGGACCGCGAGCAGTCGGCGGGTGAAGCTGAGCATCGACGCCGGATCACTGCCTTGCGCATCGACCGCCAACGGCTTGTGCGCCTCGTCCAGTTTGAGCCATGCGCTCGTGCCGCTGGTGAAGCCGCCGCCGCTTGCGCCTGCTTCCCACGGGATCGGCGTACGCGCACCGTCACGGCCGAGCGTGTGCGGCCAGTTGGCGATTGCCTCGGGATCCTGCAGGTCTTCGAAGGCGACATGCGCCTGCGGCAGAGCGAGCTCTTCGCCCTGATAGATGAAGGCGTTGCCGCGCAGCGCCGTCAGCAGCAGCATCATGGTGCGGGCCGTTCGGGCTGCGGTCGCTTCATCGCTCCAGCGCGTGATCGCGCGCGGCGCGTCATGGTTCGAGAAAGCCCAGGATGGCCAGCCTTCGCCCTTATCGCCGCTCCACTGCGCCAGCGATCGCTTGACCAGCGGCGCGGTGAGCTTCTCGGCATAGAGGAAGTCGAAATTATAGGCGCTGTCGAGCCGTGTATCGCCCTCGGTAAAGGCCTTCATTTCGGCAAGCGGTTCCGGCCCGCCGACTTCCGCGACGGTAAAGCGCGCCGGATATTCGTCCATCACTCCGCGGATTCGCTCGATGAATGCGGTGATGTCGGGATGCGACTGATTGTACACCTTCAGTTGCATGTCGAACGGGCGGGTCACCGCTTCCATTGGAGCACCCGAAGGCGGATTGTCGCGCAACTGTGGGTCGTGCATCGCGAAGTTGATCGCATCGAGCCGGAAGCCATCGACCCCGCGGTCGAGCCAGAACCGCGCGGCATCGAGCACCGCGTCCTGTACCTCGCGATTGTGCAGGTTGAGGTCGGGCTGGCTCTTGAGGAAATTGTGCAGATAATACTGCTTGCGCGGCCCGTCCCATTGCCAGGCCGATCCGCCAAAGACCGATTGCCAGTTGGATGGCGGGGAGCCGTCCGGCTTGGCGTCGGCCCAGACATACCAGTCGGCCTTGGGATTGGTGCGATCGCGGCGGCTCTCCTGAAACCACGCGTGCCGGTCGGAGGTGTGCGAATAGACCTGGTCGATGATGACCTTGAGGCCGAGGCCGTGGGCCTTTTCTATGATCCGGTCGAAGTCGTCGAAATCGCCGAAGCTCGGGTCGATCCCGCAATAATCCGATACGTCATAGCCGAAATCGTCCATCGGCGAAGTGAAGAAGGGCGAGATCCACACGCCGTCCACCCCGAGCGAAGCGATGTGGTCGAGACCTTCGACGATACCGCCAAGGTCGCCGATCCCGTCACCATTGGTATCGCGAAAGCTGCGCGGATAAATCTGGTAGAAGACCGCGCCGCGCCACCATTCTGCGGTGTCGGGCAAGGCGCTCTTGCGGTCAATGGGCGAGGCGTGGCTCACGCGGTCAGTACTCCGATTTGCAGACAAGATAGCCAAGAGCGGGGATGGTCAATTGATAGGCACCTGGGGCGGGCGAGGTGGGGGCGCAATTGCCGCTCAGCGATTGCCATTGCAGCGCGCGTCCGTCCACTGCGAAGGAGACCGTGCGGTCCTTCGTGCCATTGTTGAAGGCGACGACGATCTCGCCGCTGTCGTCCGGGGCGAGGCGCGACATGACGAAGGCATGGCCGTCATGCTCGGCCAGGCGGACGACCTGCTCTCCGCGGCGCAGGGCAGGCTCGGCGAGGCGGAGCCGCGCCATGTCGCCGATGGCGCGGTAGAGCGGATGGTCGGTATCGAAGTTGTCATCGCCGACCGTCGCATCGGTGCCGATCAGGTCATTATCGAGATAGACCTTTGTCGCGCCCGGAAACATGGTTTCGCGCGCCGCCTGATCATTGCCGTCCGAAATGAAGCCCTGCTCGTCGCCATAATAGATCGTCGGCACGCCGCGCGAGAACATCATCATCGCATGGCCGAGCAGAATGCGGGTTTGCATCTCCTCGTCGGAGGCATTTTCGTTTTCCTCGCGCACGAACATGGAGAAACGGCCCATGTCGTGATTGCCGAGGAAGGTCGGCAGTTGCTTGGCGGTGGCAAATCCCTCGGCATAGACCGCGTCCGCGCCGAACAGGCGCTCGAGCGACTTGCTCGGCTGGCCTTCCGCCACCAGCCCGCGCACGGTGCCCTGAAACGCGAAATCGAGCACGGTCGGCAGTTTGGCGATGGTTGTGAACTTCGCGAGATGCGCGGGTTCGAACTCGTAGACTTCGCCGAACATGTGGAAGTTCTCGATGCCCTCCGCCTCGGCATGGTCGAGGATGGCGGGCGCGAATTGCTGCCAGAATTCCATGTTCACGTGCCTGGCGGTGTCGATGCGGAAACCGTCGACGCGGAAGTCGGTGATCCACTGCTTGTAGATGTCGATGAAGCCTTCGACCACGCGCGGGTTCGACGTCATCAGGTCGTCGAGGCCGGAGAAGTCTCCCAGCACCGCGCTGTCGCCCTCCCAGAAGCTGTCGCCGCGGTTGTGATAGAGCGTGACAACATTGAGCCACGCGGGGTTCTTCACGTTGCGCTCGTGCGGTTCGACATAGGGCGTATAGGCGTAGTTCGGATTGGTCAGCCGCGCGTAGTTCTCCTGCGTCTGGTGCTTGGCCTGCGTGCCGAGAAAGCCATCGTTGATTCGCTCGCCGTCAGGACCGCCGAGCGTCGTGTAGGGATAGTCTCCTTCGGAGCGATAGGGACAGGTGAAGGTGTCGCGGTACTTGGCAGGTGCACCGGGTCCATGGCACTCGGCGTTCTTGATGACGTCAGCGGTGTGGTTGGTGATGATGTCCATGTAGACCTTCATCCCGCGTGCATGGGCGGCCTCGACCAAAGCCTTGAAATCTTCTCGTGTGCCGATGTGCGGATCGACATTGAGGAAATCGGTAATCCAGTAGCCGTGATAGCCTGCGGACTCGTTGCCCTTCGGCCCTTGCACCGGCTTGTTCTCGAAGATCGGGGTCAGCCAGATCGCGGTAACGCCGAGGCCCTGGATATAGTCGAGCCGCTGCATCAGCCCCTTCAGATCGCCGCCCTGGTAGAATCCCTTGTGCTTCGGATCGAAGCCGTGATCGAGGCGGTCTCCTTCGATCCCGCCGCGATCATTGGCCACATCGCCATTTTCGAATCGGTCGGGCAGGACAAAGTAAATGACTTCGTCTTCCGGAAGGCGATCGGGCTGCGTGTCATGCGGTTCGTTTGCATGTGCCGCTGCACTTATGATCGCGGCAACGCTGGCCATGGCCACTACGACCGATTTCATGCTTTTCCCTCCCGCGCTAAACCGCATTGCGCATATGTTTGCATAATTTCTCATAGAGAAACCAGCTTAAAATGTGTTACGAGGTGGAAAACAAGCATTCCTTTGCAGTTTTTTGCAGGAATCAATCCGGGAGTTGGAAATGCATCGTCTTTTGTCCGCCATGGTGCCAGTGTTTCTCGTGGCGATATCGTTCTCGCAGCCGGTCTCTGCCGAGGAGACGGTGACCTCTCCCGATGGCCGTATCACGGTGACGGTCGACGTGAATGGCGAGGGGCGACCCTTCTACCGGATCGATCTCGATGGCGCAGCGGTGCTGACCGAGAGTCGCCTGGGGTTTCTCTTGGCAGACCAGGACAAGCTCGAACGGCGCCTCGCGGTCATCGCGGCGGAGGCTTCCAGCCATGACGAGACATGGGAGCAGCCCTGGGGCGAACGGCGTTTCGTGCGCGACCATCACAACCAGCTCACGGTGCGGTTCGAAGAAGACAGCGATGAGAAACGCCGCTTCGGCGTGACCTTCCGCGTCTTCGATGACGGAGTGGGCTTCCGCTACCTGTTCGACGATTCCAGCGTGGGCGAGACACTGCGTGTCGCGGACGAGCTGACCGAATTCAATCTTGCGCAGGACGGCACGGCCTGGTGGATCCCGGGCGGCGAGTGGAATCGCTACGAATATCTCTACGAGAAAACGCCGATCAGCGGCGTCTCGATGGCGCATACGCCGCTCACCTTCCGCATGGAGAACGGCACCCATGTCGCTATCCACGAGGCGGCACTGGTCGACTTCGCCGGCATGTGGGTGAAGCGCACGACCGGCACCAATTTTCGCGCGACGCTGACCCCGACGGGTTCAACCGCTGCGCGCGCGATGCGCGACATTCCCTTCGCCACGCCCTGGCGCACGATCCGCGTTTCGGACGATGCGGCGGGCCTTGCGATGAGCGACATCGAATTGAACCTCAACGAGCCCAACAAGCTGGGCGATGTCAGCTGGTTCAAACCGCACAAATATGTCGGCGTGTGGTGGTCGCTCCACCTCGACGAGGAGAGCTGGGGCCTCAACTCCGGCTCGGGATCGGATGCGAGCTTCACGGCGAAGAAGCACGGCGCGACGACCGAAAACGTCAAGCGCTACATCGATTTCGCCGCCGAGCATGGCTTCGAAGGCGTGCTGGTCGAAGGCTGGAACATCGGCTGGGACGGCAACTGGTTCTTCAACGGAAAGCTGTTCAGCTTCACCGAAAGCTATCCCGACTACGACTTCGCCGAGCTCGCCCGCTATGCCGCCGAAATGGGCGTGCCGATCGTCGGCCACCACGAGACTTCGGGCGATATCGGCAATTACGAAAGCCAGCTTGCCGATGCGCTCGACCTGATGGCGGAGCGCGGCGTGAAGACGATCAAGTCGGGTTACGTCACCGATGCCTGCAATTTGCGCTATGTTCATCCGGATGGCCGCGAGACGCGCGAATGCGTCGAAAGCCAGGTGATGACCAATCATCACATCATGGTCGTGAAAGAGGCGGCCAAGCGGAAGATCGCGATGAACCCGCACGAACCGGTGAAGGGCACGGGCCTGCGCCGCACCTATCCCAACTGGGTCAGCCGTGAGGGGGCGCGAGGCATGGAGTTCAATGCCTGGGGCGTCCCGCCGAACGGGCCGAGCCATGTGCCGACCATGGTCTTCACCCGCATGCTGTCGGGCCCCATGGACTATACGCCGGGTGTGCTGAGCCTCGAGGGGCGCGGTCAGCCGCTCCAGATGACGAAGGCGCGCGCGCTCGCCGAATATGTCGTGATCTATTCGCCGATCCAGATGGCGGCCGATCTGCCCGAGCACTATGCCGAGGCGATGGACGCCTTCCAGTTCATCAAGGACGTGCCGACGGATTGGTCGGAAAGCCTTATCCTTGATGCCGAAGTCGGGGAATATGTCGTCACCGCGCGCAAGGACCGGAATAGCGAAGAATGGTTCCTTGGCGGAGCGACGGACGAGCAGGCGCGCGACACCGCCGTCTCGCTCGACTTTCTCGATGCTGGCACGGCCTATCGCGCCGAGATCTATCGCGATGGCGCGAATGCGCATTTCGAAGGCGAGGGCCGCTTCGACATCGTCATCGAAACGCGCGAAGTCAGCAGCGCCGACACGCTCGACCTGCGCATGGCGCCGGGCGGCGGATACGCGGTACGGCTGGTTCCCCTCTCTCGCTGACTGCCTTTATCTCGCTAATTGACAGGGCGCGTCTGGCAGTCGATCCAGCGCCCTCGAATTAATGTCGAGGGCGGGAATACGTGAGCGCGAAGGGAAAACTTGCAGGGATCAAGGTCGTCGACCTCACCCAGTTCCTCCCGGGTCCGATGATGACGGTCATGATGGCCGATCAGGGCGCAGAGGTGATCAAGGTCGAACCACCTGCAGGCGATCCTGCGCGTGAGCAGGCGCCGTTCGACACTTACGACGGGGCCGAGCATTCGGTCTGGTTTGCCAATCTCAATCGCGGCAAGAAAAGCGTGGTTTGCGATCTAAAGAGCGAGGCGGGCAAGGAAAGGCTGCGCGCGCTCTGCCGTGAGGCGGATGTCTTCGTGGAAGGCTTTCGCCCCGGCGTGATGAAGCGGCTCGGCTTCGATTACGACAGCGTCAGGGCGATCAAGCCCGATATCGTCTATTGCTCGATCTCCGCTTTCGGGCAGGAGGGCGATCTGGCGCACCATCCCGCGCATGACATGGCGGTGCAGGCGCTTGCGGGCTTCCTCTCGGTCAATGACGGAGCCGACGGCATGCCGGTCGTGCCCGGCGCAGCCAGTGCGGACCTTGCCGCCGGTCTTACCGCACTATCCTCGGTCCTGATGGCGCTGGTCGGGCGAGAGCGGTCGGGCGAGGGCGCTTATATCGACTGCGCGATGTTCGACAGCCTGCTGCCGTGGTGTGCCCACACCGCGAGCTCGGCGATTGCCGGCGGCGAGAGCCCGACATCGGCCAACCAGCGCTCGCTTGGCGGGGCTGCCTTTTACCTGGTCTACGAGACGAGTGACGGGCAGCATGTCGTGCTGGGCGGGCGTGAAATGAAGTTTGCGCGCAATCTCCTGACCGCACTCGGTCGCGAAGACCTGATCGCGATCGCCGAGCGCCCTGCTGGCGAACAGGACGAACTGATCGCATTCCTGCGCGGCGTCTTCGCCGGCAAGACACGGCAGGAATGGATCGACTGGTTCGCCGACAAGGACGTTGCCTTCTCGCCCGTGCTCGATTTCCGTGAGGCCTTCGCAGAACCACATATTGCCGAACGCGGTCTGCTTGCGACAAGTGAGGGCGGTGGACGGCATATCGCCCCTGCCATACGTTTCGATCAAAGCGACTGGCACCCGGGCAGGGTACCCCAGCTGGGCGAGAGCGAGTCGGAGGAATAATCCGCTTCGCGCCGCAATGACCGATTGAAGTTTCAAGGAGGAACACCCGATGAGCGTCAGGCTGGAAAAGAACGGAGCGATCGCGCGGATCATCATCGACCGCCCCGATGCGCGCAATTCCATCAATCTCGCCATGTGGGAAACGTTCCCGTCGCTCATCGCCGATGCGGTGTCCGATCCGGCAATACGGGTTCTCGAACTGCGCGGTGCCGAGGGATCGGGCATTTTCAGCGCGGGCGCCGACATCAAGGAAATGCTCGCGCACAAGGACGACATGAGCTGGCTTTCGGCCAATCAGGCGGAGATCAACCGCGTCCAGCATGAACTGGCGCGCGCGGATATTCCCACGATCGCCTTCGTCGACGGTGATTGTATCGGCGGAGGATGTGGGCTGGCGCTGGCCTGCGACATTCGCGTCGCGACACAGAGGGCGCGCTTCGGCATTACGCCGGGCAAGCTCGGCCTCGTCTATCCGCTGCACGACGTAAAGCTGCTCACCGATCTCGTCGGGCCCGGGCAGGCCAAGCGCATGCTGTTTACGGCAGGACTGATCGACGCAGACGAGGCCTATCGCATCGGAATGGTCGAAATCATTGCCGAGGATACGAGCAAATTGATCGAGCAGATGCTGGCCAATTCGACCCATTCCGCGATCGAGAACAAGCGCTTCGTCCGCCGCGTGCTGGAGGGGCAGGGCGATGACGACGATCATTCGTTGAGGGTTTTCCATGCGGCCTTCACGCGCGATGATTTCGCCGAAGGTAGCAGCGCCTTCGTTGAAAAGCGCCAGCCGCGCTTCCACTAGAGGAGGCAAGAGGGAGAGAGCCGCAACGATGCCGCATTTCGCATTCTACTGCCGTGATGGCGAGAATGGCCCCGCGCTGCGCGAACGCACGCGCGACGCGCATCTTGCCTATCTGGACGAGCACGGCGGTAGCTATGCGCTTGCCGGGCCGCTCAAGCAGGATGGCATGGTTATCGGCTCACTGGTGATCATCACTGCTGCAGATGAAACTGCGGCACGCGCGATATTCGAGCGCGATCCCTATTTCGAAGCCGGGGTGTGGCAATCCATCCGCGCTTCGCAATTCGATGCGCTCAAGGGAGAATGGGTCGGGGAATAGCGGCTTCGATCACTTGCCGGACCCATATCCCCCGCCGCCCGGGGTGAGGATCACGAAACTGTCGCCGGGGCGCATTTCAGCCGAACCGGTTGCAGGCAGCCGTTCGATAGTCCCGTCGCTGCGTTCGACCCAGTTCTCACCCGGCAAGGCATCGCCGCCGCCCTGGATACCGGCGGGCGCGATGGCGCGACGGTTGGCGAGAATGTTGGCGCGCATGGGCCGAAGGAAGGTCATGCGGCGTTCCAGACCGTCGCCGCCGCGATGCGCGCCCGGCCCGCCCGAGCCCTGCCTGATGGCGAAGCGATCGAGCCGCACCGGCAGCCGGGTTTCCAGAATCTCCGGATCGGTCAGGTGCGAATTGGTCATGTGCGTCTGCACGCCGCTCGTCCCGTCGTGATCGGGGCCTGCGCCTGAACCACCGGCGATCGTCTCGTAATACTGGTCCTTTCCGTCGCCGAAGGTGAAATTGTTCATGGTTCCCTGGCTCGGCGCGAGACGTCCGGTTGCCGCAAACAGCGCATCGGTCACGACCTGGCTCGTTTCGACATTGCCCGCGACGACCGCGGCAGGAGGCAATGGGTTAAGCATCGAGCCTTCGGGCACGATCAGTTCGACCGGGCGCAGGCAACCATCGTTCATCGGGATGGCGTCGTCGATCAGCGTGCGCACGACATAGAGCGCGGCGGCCCGTGTGATCGAATGCGGAGCGTTGAAATTGTCGGATAGCTGCGCGCTCGTTCCGGTGAAGTCGAACACGGCAGAACGCGTCTCGCGATCGATCTTTATGGCGACCGAGACCTGCGCGCCATTGTCCATCGCATAGGTGAACTCGCCGGGCTCGAGTCGGTCGAGCAGGCGGCGAACGCTTTCCTCGGCATTGTCCAGGACGTGTCCCATGTAGGCGGCAAGCACCTTCGCGCCGTTCTCTCGCGCCGATTTGCCGAGCAGTTCCGCGCCGCGCGTGCAGGCGGCGAGCTGCGCGCGAAGGTCCGAGATATTGCGCGCCGGATTGCGGGCCGGCCATTCGCCAGCAGAGAGCAATTCGCGCAATTCGCTCTCGCAAAAGCGCCCCTCGTCGGCGAGCAGGACATTGTCGAGCAGCACGCCTTCTTCCTCGATCCGGCTGCTTTCGGGCGGCATGGAACCCGGCGCGATTCCGCCGATGTCGGCATGGTGCCCGCGTGCCGCGACGAAGGCGTCAGGCGCGTCGCCCTGATCCCCGTAGAACACCGGGACGATCACCGTAATGTCGGGGAGGTGCGTGCCGCCGCGATAGGGATCGTTGAGAACATAGGCATCGCCGCGCCTGAACCCGCGCCCATCCGCTGCGCTGCCGCGCGCTTCGAGCACCCGCCGGATGCTCTCCCCCATCGATCCGAGGTGCACCGGGATATGCGGGGCGTTAGCGATCAGCGCGCCGTCCGCGTCGAAAATCGCGCAGGAGAAATCGAGCCGTTCCTTGATGTTCACCGAGCTGGCGGTCGATTGCAGGACCAGCCCCATCTCCTCTGCAATCGCCATGAAGTGATTGTTGAAGATCTCGAGCCGGACGGGATCGAGCGCGGTATCTTCCTTGCGGCTGGTATCTCGCGCTTCACTGCGGGTCAGGATCAGGGTCCGGTCCGCAGCGAGGCGCGCCTGCCAGCCTTGCTCGACAACGGTGGTCGAACCGGGATCGATGATGAGTGCGGGGCCTTCGATCGTGTCGCCGTCGGACATCTGCGCGCGCTGAACCGTGCGCCATTGGCCGCTGGAATCGATATCTTTGCCGGTAATATCGGCGGAAGACTGCGCCAGCGACCCGGCCTGTCCGCTGGCCTCGACGCTCAAGGCCTCGACGATGATCTCGGCTTCCTCGTCGCTGTAGCCGAACTGGTCGCGGTGCGCCTTGCGGAAGGCCGCCTCGAGCTCACTCACTTCGGCGTCATCCAGGGACAGCGCGCTGTCGCTCCCCGCAAAGCGTAGCTTGAGACGCACGGCAGAAGTGATTGCGTCCGCTGCAATGCCCTGATCGAGCAGATCATCGCGCGCTTCGACGACAAGTTCCTCGCGGATCGCGCCGAAGTCCGATGAGAGCGGAACCTGCACACTGCGTTCGCGGATCGATTTCACCGGAGCGAGCCCGATGCCATAGGCCGAAAGCAGGCTGGCGAGCGGATGGACGAGCACCGTTTCGATACCCAGTTCGTCGGCGACGCGGCAGGCGTGCTGTCCGCCCGCTCCGCCGAAGCAGGACAGGGCATAGCGCGTCACGTCGCGCCCGCGCGCAACGCTGATCTTGCGGATCGCGATGGCCATGGAGTCTACCGCGATCGTTAGGAAACCCTCGGCAATCTCCTCGCAGGATTTGGGCTCGGGCAGGGCGGAGGCGATCTCTTCCAGACGTGCGTGCGCGGCTTCGGCATCTAGCGGCGCGTCGCCATCGGGTCCGAAGACCTGTGGGAAGAAGGCCGGATCGACGCGGCCCAGCACCAGATTGCAATCGGTCACCGTCAGCGGGCCACCCTTGCCATAGCAGGCGGGTCCGGGATCGGCGCCGGCGCTTTCCGGGCCGACGCGAAAGCGCTCTCCGTCGAAATGGCAGATCGAGCCGCCGCCCGCCGCGACCGTATGGATATGCATCGCCGGCGCCGCGACCCGTACGCCGGATATCACGGCGTCGCCGGTGAGTTCGTATTCGCCCGCATAATGGCACACATCGGTGCTGGTGCCGCCCATGTCGAAGCCGATCAGTCGCTCGTAACCCAGCGGTCTTGCGGTCTCGACCATGCCGACCACACCGCCTGCCGGACCGGAAAGAATCGCGTCCTTACCGCGGAAGGCATGCGCATTGGTCAGCCCGCCGTTCGATTGCATGAAGCGCAGGCTGTCGTGCGCGGGCAGATTGCCCTCCAGTCCCTCGACATAGCGCCGCAGCACCGGGGAGAGATAGGCGTCGATCACGGTCGTATCGCCGCGCGGTACCAGTTTGATGAGTGGTGAAAGTTCGTGGCTGACGCTCACCTGCCGAAATCCGAGCTCGCGCGCTATTTTTGCCGCCAGCGCCTCGTGCGCGGTATATTTCCAGCCGTGCATGAACACGATCGCGAGCGCATCGAAACCGTCATCGCGCAAGGTTTGCAGGGACGAGCGGATAGCGCTTTCATCAGGCTCGACCAGTACTTCGCCATCCGCGCCGACCCGCTCGTCAATCTCGACGACGCGCTCGGGCAATTGTTCGGGAAGCACGATGTGGCGGGCGAAGATATCGGGCCGTGCCTGCGTCCCGATCCGCAGCGCATCGGCGAAACCGCGCGTGATGGCGAGCGCGAGCCGCTCTCCCTTGCGTTCGAGCAGGGCATTGGTCGCAACCGTCGTTCCAACGCGCAGCTCGGCTATCGGACCCTCGCCGTACTCTTCCAGCAAGCGGCGAACGGCCTCGCTCGCCGCGTCGTCGTATCGGCCCGGATCCTCCGACAGCAGCTTGGCAGTGACGAGCTCTCCAGAAGGGGTCGAGGCGACGACATCGGTAAATGTGCCACCGCGGTCGATGGCAAAGCGCCAGGCTGGTTGATCCGTCATGGGGCAAGACTTGGGGACTGCGGCGCGCCAGTCAATCGAGAAGACGGCAAGACTTGCCCATGACAAGCCGGACCGAGATCGCTAACTAGGTGAGACAACCTCTGGCGAACAGGATAATCAGGCGGGCATGGCATCACGCGGAAAGGCAGATGAAGGCAACGCATCGTCGATGGGGCAGCCCGAAGAAGTGCGCGTGCCCAAAACGGCCGAGATCGTCGCCGACAGGATCCGCAAGCGGATCATCGCCGGCGAATTGAAGGAGGGAGACTCGCTCCCGCCGGAAGGGCAACTGCTCGAACGCTTCGGCATATCGCGCCCGACCCTGCGTGAGGCGTTCCGCATTCTTGAGGCCGAGCGCCTGATCGCGGTGTCGCGTGGCTCTCGTACGGGCGCAAGGGTCAGCCCGCCGCAAGTCGGCAGCGTCTCGCGCTATGCCAGCTTCGTGTTGCAGGCAGAGGGCGTGCGCGTACCCGACATTTTCGAGGCGAGGCTCGCGATCGAACTGTTCGCCGTCAGGCGCCTGTGCCGCCAGGTCAAATCCTCGCAGATCAAGCGCTTGCGCAGCGAAGTTGCAAATCTGGAAGCGCTGATGGCAAAAGACGACCCGCGCGCTTTCATCGTCGGGCTCGCCGATTTTCACGTCCTGCTGGTCGAGGTGGGCGGGAACGAGACCCTGCTTTTCATGATCCGTATGCTGCAGGACCTCATGCGTCAGGCGCAGCTACGACTGCTCTCTCGCGAGCGTGAAGACAGTGAAGGCGATAGCGAAAAGGCGATCCGCAGCATGGCCAAGCTGATCGATCTGATCGAGGCCGGGAATCGCGAGGAAGCGGCGCGTCACTGGCGTCTCCACCTCATCAATGCGAACAAGAAAGTGCCCTATGACGGGACCCTGCGCGATCTCCTCAAGGACTGACCTCAGGTCCCGAAAATCGTCTGCAGGACGGTGCGGCGGCGCGGTTTCGACTGGCCAGTCAGTTCAAAGAGGTAGTTGGCCAGCAACACGGCCTGGTTCTTTTCAACCATGATTGCACGCTCGCGCAGTTCCTTCTCACCATCTTCGCTGCGGTGCATCGTCTGCATGGTCAGGAGTATGCGATTGCCCAGAGGGTTCGCTTTCCAGCCTACCAGCGCGCCGGCATCGACATCTTCCATGGCCTGCAATCCTCCTCGACATGGCGGCCTGCTGCGTAAGTTAACACAACTAAGCCGCAATGCGGAGTCGCCACTGCTTTGCCAACCGGCAATGCAGCGCATGCCCCTTAGTGAAACACCCAGGCGCTGTCATTTCCGAGGGCTTTACAAGATTGCCCATGGTGGCATTGCTGATAACCGAAAACCTTATCCGGAGAGTTGAACCACGATGCTCGATACATCCACCCGTTTTGCCTACAATGAAGACCACGAGATGTTCCGTGACACGGTCCGCAAGGTCTTCGCCCAACATCTCGAGCCGAACCTCGATGAGCATGAGAAGAACGGAATTGTCCCGCGCGAGGTATGGAAAGCTGTCGGTGAAGCCGGCCTGCTGTGCCCGACCGTATCGGAAGAGAATGGCGGACTGGGTCTCGATTTCGGCTATTGCGCGATCGTTGGCGAGGAACTTGCCTATCTCGGATCGTCGGCTGGCTTCACCCTGCAGAGCGATATCACCGCGAACTATTTCGAGCGTCTCGGCACGCCGGAACAGCGCGAGAAATATCTCCCCGGCATGGTCTCTGGCGATATCATCACCGCCATCGCGATGACCGAACCGGGTGCGGGGAGCGACCTTCAGGGCATTCGCACCACCGCGATCGAGGATGGCAACCACCTCGTTATCAACGGGTCCAAGACCTACATTACCAACGGGCAGAACGCCGACGTCGTGATCGTCGTCGCCAAAACCGATCCGAGCCAGGGTGCGAAGGGCACCTCGCTGGTGCTGGTCGATGCGGGCACCGAAGGGTTCGAGCGGGGCCGCAACCTCGACAAGATCGGCCAGCATGCTGCCGATACCTCGGAGCTGTTCTTCAACGATTGCCGTGTTCCGAAGACGAATATCCTCGGCGGCGAGGGCAGGGGCTTCGTCCACCTGATGGAAGAGCTCCCGCAGGAGCGCCTCGGCATTGCCGTCGGTGCACAGGCAGCGGCGCAGCGTGCGTTTGACGAGGCCGTGAAATTCACCAAGGAACGCAAGGCTTTCGGGCAGACAGTCTTCGAATTCCAGAACACCAAGTTCACGCTCGCCGATCTCAAGGCGGAACTGCAGGTGGGCTGGGCGCACCTCGACTGGGCGCTTTCTCGCCACCTGAAGAAGGAACTGACGACCGACGAGGCGAGCGCGGCAAAGCTGTGGCACACCGACCTGCAGTGGAAGGCAGTCGATACCGCGCTGCAGTTGCATGGAGGTGCGGGCTACATGAACGAATACGCCATCGCCCGCCTCTGGCGCGACGCACGTGTTACTCGCATCTTCGGCGGCACGAACGAGATCATGAAGGAAGTGATCAGCCGTTCGATCTGAGTGCGCCCTCTTGGGAGAATGATGACATGACCGATCCGCTCGATTTCACCGGCAAGATTGCGCTCGTAGTCGGCGGATCGAGCGGTATCGGCAATGGCGTTGCGCATGCTTTCCGGGAACGCGGCGCCGAGGTTCACGTGACCGGTACTCGCCATGACGAGGGCGACTATCTCGAGAACGAGGACAGCGATTTCACGGGGCTCACCTACCACCAGCTCGACGTGACCGACAGGTCGGCCGTCGACGGGCTGGCCGGCGAGATCGGCGCGGTGGACGTGCTGGTCCTGTGCCAGGGCGCTGTGCGTTACGGGCGGCAGGAGTTCGAGCGCGAGGGCTGGGATATTGTCGTCGACGTCAATCTCAACTCGGTCATGGACTGCGCGCGCGCTTTCCAGCCTGCCCTCGCAGGACGCAGCGGCACAATCATCATCGTGAGCTCGACCGGCGCCTTCCACGCCATGATCGGCAATCCCGCCTATGGCGCGAGCAAGGCGGGCGCTGCGAGCCTCGTCGGTTCGCTGGCGCAGGCCTGGGCGAAGGACGGTATTCGCGTGAACGGAATCGCGCCCGGCTTCGTCGCGACGAAGATGACCAGGGTGACGACCGAGAACGAGAAACGCCGCGAGGGCGTGATCCAGCGCGTGCCGCTTCGCCGCAT
Source organism: Altererythrobacter xiamenensis (assembly GCF_900177715.1). Taxonomy (GTDB): domain Bacteria; phylum Pseudomonadota; class Alphaproteobacteria; order Sphingomonadales; family Sphingomonadaceae; genus Erythrobacter; species Erythrobacter xiamenensis. The sequence continues at coordinate 974,256 of NZ_FXWG01000002.1, forward strand.
GGGGACCCCGCAGGATATGGCGGGCGCCGCGCTGTTCCTCGCTTCGCCGCTTGCATCCTACGTCACCGGACAGTCGCTGATCGTCGACGGCGGCCTCTCGCTCTAACCCGCCACCCTGAGTTCGGTCTTTTAATGTCGCCGTGGATCCGCGGGCGCAGCAGCGCGCCTGCATCCATCGAATTTTGTCCTCCGTCCTTTTGTTCAGGATTTTGTCACCGCACTGTCATTTAGGTTAAGCAATGGAGCCGGACGGAGGGTTGCGATGATTCTCGCACACTTGGGGCGGCTGGGTTGTTTTGCAGCGGTCGCTCTGTTTGCAGTACAGGCTCGGGCAGATGTGCTCGAGATCGGAGAGACCGGTGCCCAATGGGTTGCCGGACCGCTCGCTGCCGTGCCGGTCGCAGGCGCGGGTTCCGCGCTCGAACAGGCTCCGGACGATCTCGTGGTCCCGCATGGGGCCGTCGCCGATCCGTCTCGCACGGCGCGGGGCATTCCACTGGAGTATGCGGTCAAGGTCGCCGAGCTTTCCGCACGCTATGACCTCAGCCCTTCGCTGATCGAGGCGCTGGTCTGGCAGGAAAGCCGCTGGCGCCCGAATGCAGTCTCGCACGCCGGTGCGCGCGGGCTTGCCCAGTTGATGCCCGGAACCGCGCGCTACCTCGGCGTCGATCCGGACGATCCTCATGCCAATCTCGAGGGCGGGGCGCGGTATTTGCGCGAACAATTGAACCGCTTCGATGGTGATCTGGAAAAGGCGCTCGCCGCTTATAACGCAGGGCCCGGACGGGTCGAGCGCGCCAAGGGTATTCCGCGCATTCGCGAAACCCAGAATTACGTCGCCTCGATCATGGGGCGGCTGTCGAACCACGCACGTGAAGGACAATAGTGTAATGACAATTTTCTCCCGTCTTTTCGCCGGGATGGCACTCTTCTTTTCCTCGACCGCTGCATTTGCACAGCAGGTGGGGGGCGATCCGCAGGGTTCGGGCCCGGTCGTGTCCGCCCTCGCGTGGTTGCAGGGCACGCTGCTCGGCACGGTCGCGACGACCATTGCTGTCATGGCCGTCGCTGCAATCGGCTTCATGATGCTGACGGGCCGGATGAACTGGCGCTTCGGAGCGACGGTCATCGTCGGCGTGTTCATCCTGTTCGGTGCCACGACGATCGTCGCCGGCATCCAGTCGGCCGCGGGCTAGGGCGCGCGATGAGCGATCTCGTCCGCCATCCTGTCCATCGCGCGCTGACGCGGCCGCAGATGTTTGCCGGGGTGACGATGAACTTCTTCATCATCAACCTGATGGTGACGACGATCGCTTTCCTGATCCTGAAGAGCTTCTGGATCATCCCCGTGCCGATCATAACCCATGCGATCGGCTATTTCGCGAGCATGCGCGAACCGCGGGTATTCGACCTCTGGATTACCAAGGTTTCGATGTGCCCGCGGGTGAAGAACTACAAGCGCTGGGGGTGCAACAGCTATGCGCCCTGACGCGGGAAGGCACGCAGAATGACGAAGTGGCTAGGAGCGGCGAGCTGGAGCGCCAAGGAAGCGCGCGCGGGGGAGCGATTGCCCTACGCGGGGCTGGTCGACGACCGCACGATTCTGCTGCGCGACGGCAGCGTGATGAGCGTGATCCAGGTGCCCGGCCTGTTGTTCGAAACCGAGGATACCGCAAGCCTCAACGCCCATGCGGCAACTCGCGAAGTGATGCTGCGCTCGGCGCTCGATTCCCGTTTCGTGATGTATCACCACGTGATCCGTCGGCGGGTCGAAGTCGAGCTCGATGCCGAGTTCGACGATGCGCTTTCGGGCCATATCGACGCGCGCTGGAAAGAGCGGCTGGCAGGCGGTTCGCTGTTCATCAACGACCAGTTCATCACGCTGATCCGCCGTCCGGCACGCGGCAAGGCGGGCCTTGTCGAGCGCGCACAGCGCAAGTTCTCGCGTCGTGGCGGCGAGATCGAGGCCGACCCCAAGGATCTGCGTGCGCTGCAATCTGCGGTCACCGGCATCGTCGCTTCGCTGTCCTCCTATGGCGCAGCGGTGCTGGGCGATTACGCGAATACGAGCACGGGTGCAGCGGGCGGGACCAATTCGGAACTCCTCGAGCTGCTCTCGGCGCTCTACAATGGCGAGATGCGCCCCGTGCGCCGTCCGGCGGACGATGTCGATATCGGCGACATGCTGCCTTATCGTCGCGCCAGCTTCGGCCTCGATGCGATGGAACTGCGCGGTTCGGGCGCGCCCGATTTCGCTGCGATCCTCGGCCTCAAGGATTATCCCGAGGCGACGTCTCCGGGCCTGCTCGACAATCTGCTGCGTCTGCCGTTCGAAATGGTCATCACGGAAAGCTACGCGCCGACCGAGCGAACCACGGCGAAGGAACGGATCGACCTCGCCCTGCGCCGCTTGCGCTCTGTGGACGAGGAAGCGGCTGCGGAGCGCGCCGACATGCTTTCTGCACGCGATGCGTTGGGCAATGGCGCGGTCGGCTTCGGCGATCATCACCTCACCGTGCTGGTGCGCGAACGCAATCTGGAACGTCTCGACGAGGCGACCGCTGCCTGCGGTGCAGCTCTGGCCGATACGGGCGCGATCGCAGTGCGCGAGGATACCAATCTCGAGCCTGCCTTCTGGGCGCAATTCCCGGGTAACGAGCGCTATGTCGTGCGCCGCGCGCTGATCTCCAGCGCCAACATGGCAAGCTTCGGTTCGCTCCACGGCTTCGCGCTGGGCCAGGCGAGCGGCAACCATTGGGGCGATGCGGTCACCTTGCTGGAAACCACCAGCGCCACGCCGTTTTTCTTCAATTTCCACCACGGCGACCTCGGCAATTTCTCGGTCATCGGCCCCTCCGGCTCGGGCAAAACCGTGGTGATGAACTTCCTTGCCGCGCAGGCGCAGAAGTTCAGCCCGCGGACCATATTGTTCGACAAGGATCGCGGCGCAGAGCTGTTCATTCGCGGGATCGGTGGCCGCTACGACCGGATCGTTGCGGGTGAACCTTCGGGTTTCAACCCGCTCGCGCTGCCCGACACCCCCGCCAACCGCGCGTTCCTGCGTGACTGGCTGGCGGTGCTGCTCGAAGCGTCGGGGCCCGAAGAACTGTCGACCATCGCGCAGGCGGTCGATGCCACCTATGCCAATGACGCTTCGCTCCGCCGCCTGCGCCATTTCAAGGAATTGCTGTCAGGCACGAAGCGCCCGCAGCCGGGCGATCTGGCTGACCGGCTTTCCGCATGGATTTCCGAAGGCGAGCATGGCTGGCTGTTCGACAACGAGCAGGACAGGCTCGATCTTGATCAGCGCGTGCTCGGTTTCGACATGACCGCGCTGCTGGAGAACCCGCGCCTCAGGACCCCGGTGATGATGTACCTCTTCCACCGGATCGAGGAGCGCCTCGACGGCAAGCCGACCATGATCCTGATCGACGAGGGGTGGAAGGCGCTCGACGACGAGGTCTTCGCCGCGCGCATCCGCGACTGGCTCAAGACATTGCGTAAGCGCAATGCGCTGGTCGGTTTTGCCACGCAGTCGGCGCGCGATGCGCTCGAAAGCCGGATTTCGACTGCACTGGTCGAACAGACCGCGACGATGATCTTCATGCCCAATGCCCGCGCGCGGGCCGAGGATTATTGCGACGGCTTCGGGCTCACCCAGCACGAGTTCGAACTTATCAAGTCGCTGCCCGCGCACAGCCGCTGCTTCCTCGTGCGTCAGCCTGACGCGAGCGTCGTGGTGCGGCTCGATCTGGGCGGCGCCCCCGAAGTGCTCACCGTGCTTTCGGGCCGCGAAGCATCGGTTCGCCGCCTTGACGGGTTGCGCGCTTCGCTTGGCGATGATCCCGAACAGTGGTTCCCCGCGCTCACCGGCCATTCCTGGCCCGGTACGGGTGAGGGCGAAGCTGATGACGGGCGAGGCCCGGGCGGCTATTCTATCCGGCAGGCCGCAGAATGAGCGCTGCTTGCGACAACCAGTTGAACGAGCTTGGCGGGGGCATTGCCTCGGCGCTGAGCGCGGTCGATTGCGTCGCGTCCGACGTCACCGCGCAGGCCTTCGGCCGCCTGTTCGCGCCGGGCGGTTCGCTCGGCCTTGCGCTCACGATCCTGCTGACTCTGTTCGTCGCCTTCTTCGGCATCAGCCTGTTGCTGGGCCGTTCGAACCTTTCGATCCGCTCGCTCACCCCGCGCATGATCACGCTGGGCCTCGTCCTGACCTTTGCGACCAGCTGGGTCGCATACCAGAGCGTGGTCTGGACCCTCGCGACCGGCACTCCGGACTGGCTTGCAACGGTGCTGATGGGCAGCGACGGGTCGGCGACACAGGTCTTCGCGCAGAAGCTCGACGTCGTTTTCCTTGCCGTGCAGGAGGCCAGCCAGGGGCAGGAGGACATCAGCGCCTTTTCGCCTGCAGGCATGATGTGGATGGGCGCGATGCTGCTCCTGCTCGGCACCGTCGGCGTGCTGGTGACTGCGCGGATTGCGCTCGCACTGCTCGTTGCACTGGGGCCGATCTTCGTGGTCATGGCGCTGTTCAGCGGCACGCGCGGCCTCTTCACCGGCTGGCTCAAGGGGTTGGTCATGCTAGCCCTTACACCGCTGCTCGCCGTCCTCGGCGGGTCGATCATGCTGGAGCTGGCCGTACCCGTGCTCGGCGCGCTGACTGCTGTACCCGGCCAGATCGAGGCGCAACCGGCCATGGCATTTTTTCTCGTCGGAGCCGTCCACGCCGCGCTGATGGTGATGGCGTTGAAGGTCGCCGGCACCATGGTCGCCGGATGGCAGGTATTCGGCCTCGTGCGCCCGAGCGAGGATCGCGCCGCGCCCGCGAGCGCACCCGCGGCTCCGCGCGAGTTCCACCCCGCGAACTCTCCCGCCGCAGCCGCGCCTTCCGGTGCGGGGTCGCGCCGGATTGATGTTTCGGCAGTTTCGACCGCTACGCCGGCCAATGACGCAGGCTCTTCGGGCACCAGCGTGAGGCAGACCAAGGTCTACGCCACCAGCGCCGCCAATGCCTCGGCACGGCCCACTGCCGAGGGCCCGTCGCGAACGCGCGGCATCGGCAATCGCTTCAAGAGCGCCCCGCAGCGCACCAAATCCCAAGTTTCGGAGAAGTTCTCATGATCCGCGCCAGTCTTGCCGCACTCGCGCCTGTTGCGCTCGCCCTGGCGACCGCCGGACCTGCGCTCGCGGACGATCCGCGCCTCGTCGAACGGCTTTATGATCCGGCCGAGGTGGTGACCATCGCCGGCAAGGCCCGCGTCCAGGCGACCATCATATTCGGTGATGACGAGGCGATCGAGAACGTCGCCATCGGGGACTCGCAGAGCTGGCAGGTCACCCCGAACAAGCGTGCGAATCTGCTGTTCGTCAAACCGCTCTCGCCGACCGCCAGCACGAACATGACGGTGGTCACGAATAAACGTACGTATCTCTTCGATCTCGTCGCCAGCCCGAGGAACAAGCCGCTCTACGTGCTCCAGTTTACCTATCCGGTCGATCCGGAGCAGGAGCAGGCGCAAATGCGTGCGGAAGCGGAGCGCGCCAGCGAGGCTGAACTCGCCGCCGCTTCCGATCCCTATGCCGTGGTCGATCCCTCCGCGCTGAATTTCGCGTGGGCTGCGAGCGGCAAGAAGGCGCTCCTCCCCGCGCAGACTTTCGACGATGGGGAGGCGACCTTTTTGACCTGGCCCGAAGGCGCGGCAGTCCCCGCGATCCTCGTCGCAGATGACGAAGGCACCGAAGGCCCGGTCAACTTCACCGTCCGCGGCGATACTGTCATCGTCGACGGCGTGCCGCAGGCGATCATCTTGCGCGCGGGCAAGGATAGCGCGCTTCTCACGAACAATGCGCCGCCCCCTGCACCGGGCCAGAACCAGTCCAGCGACCCGGCGCTCGCCCAACTGGAGGACAAGTGATGCGCCTCGCCATGCGAATGCCCAGCAAGACCAGCGACAGCGCCAACACTGGCGCGAGCGATCCGCGCGATGGTGAAAGCGCGGAGATCATCGATCTCGCCAGCCGCACCGCCTACCCGCAGGTCACCCAGCGCAATCCGAAGTCGGACAGCCTCGGCCTCGCCGCAGGCGTTGCAATCGTGCTTGGCCTCGGCGCGGTCGCCTTCTGGGCGATGAACTCGGCCCGGCTTGCTCCGCCTGAAAGTGTCGGCAACCCCGCGGTCCAGGCACCCGCTCCGGCGCAGGCGGCGGCAGTCCCCGTGACCAACCCGCAGCCCGGCGCGACCCCCGTGCAAGAGCCACCCGTGTCGGCACCCGCGCCGGTCTATTCCAACGCGCCGAATGTCGAGGCGGTGCCTGCCGCCAACCCCTATTCGAGTCCGACCATGGTCTTCGATGCCAGTGCTGGCGTGCAAACGGTCAGCACCGGCGTGCCCGGAGCGCCCGCTACGGCGGAGAACCCCAGCGGCGCAGCAGGCTCGGCAGCAGACTTTGCCAGCCGGATCGGCGGTGTCGGCGGTGCGCCCGCGAGCGCTCAGGCTATGGCCAATCCGACCACGACGGTCACGCAGGGCACGCTGATTCCGGCCATCCTGGAGACTGCGATCGACACCGATGTGCCCGGCTATGTGCGCGCAGTCGTGAGCCAGGACGTCAAGAGTTTCGACGGTACCAATGTGCTCGTGCCGCGCTCCTCGCGCCTCATCGGCCAGTACCAGTCGGGCCTGCAAGGCAACCAGAAGCGCGCCTATGTCATCTGGACCCGCCTGATCCGGCCCGACGGCGCTTCGGTGAACCTCGCTTCGCCCGCAGTCGGCTTCGATGGCGCGACCGGCATTCAGGGCGAGGTCAAATCCAACTTCTTCAAGCGCTTCGGTTCGGCGATGTTGCTCTCGGTCGTCGGTGGATTGTCGACCATCGCCTCTGGCGGGGCATCCGTCGTGCTCGGCGGAGCGGGCCAGTCGGCCGCCGGTGTCGCCGCGCAGCAGGACAGCCAGATCGGCCCCACGGTGCGCGTGCGCCAGGGTGAGCCGATCCGCGTCTTCACCGCGCGCGATCTCGACTTCAGCAGCGTGAATTGATCGGGCAGGGCAAACGTTGAGCGCCGACATCCATCCCTTGCCAGCCGATCCCACTAGCGACGGCGAACGCAGCGTCTATCTCGACGCCTACCTTGCGCCGTTCCGCCAATGGCTCGACACGGACACCGTTACTGAGATACTCGTCAATCGCCCGGGTGAGGTATGGGTGGAGGACGCCGCACAACCGGGCATGCAGCGTATCGAAGCGCCCGAGATCGATGACCGGCTGATCCAGCGCCTTGCCGAACAGGTTGCCCGGGTCAGCCATCAGGGGATCAACCGCGAACACCCGCTGCTCGGCGCGACGCTCCCGGCGCGGGACGGCGAGACCGGCGCGCGCGTCCAGTTCTGCGGTCCGCCCGCTGCTCGCAAGCACTGGGCCATGGCGATCCGCCGCCATCGCCGCCTCGACCTGCCGCTCGATGCCTATGATGCAGGTCCACTCAAAGGCGAAACCGCGCCGGAGATGCCCGACGCGCAGGAACAGCCGATTGCCTATTTGCGCGAAGCCATTCGCCAGCGCCGCACGATCCTGATTTCGGGCGGCACGTCGAGCGGCAAAACCACCTTCCTCAACGCCATGCTGCAGGAAATCCCCCGCTCGCAGCGCGTGGTCCTCGTCGAGGACACACCCGAACTGAAGCTACCCGGTGCCAACGGGGTCGGTCTGGTTGCGGTCAAGGGCGAGCTGGGCGAGGCCAAGGTTACCGCCAACGAGCTGCTCCAGGCCGCCCTGCGCCTGCGCCCCGATCGAATTGTTCTGGGCGAATTGCGCGGTACCGAGAGCGTCTCGTTCCTTCGCGCGATCAACACAGGTCACCCGGGCAGCTTCTCCACCATTCACGCCAACTCGCTCAAGGGCGCGCTCGAACAGCTCGCGCTCATGGTCATGCAGACCGGCATCGGCCTCTCGCGGCAGGATACGCTCGAATACGCCGCATCGGTGATCGACGTCGTCGTCCAGCTTGGTCGCGACTCTGAGGGAAAACGCGGAATTACCCAGATTATCGAGGGCAAGAGCCTCGTCTGAAGGCTTTGCGACCGGAGCAAGCTTTGCCTTGACGGTTCGCTCGACCTTGCCCAAGCCATGAAGGCAGGAGCGTGCGTGGACGATGAGCAGCAAGCCGATCATCAATGACAACGAGCAGGAAGAAGCTCCTGCCGAGCGCTATTTCAACCGCGAACTGAGCTGGCTGAGCTTCAACGAGCGGGTTCTCGCGGAAGCGAGCAACGAAAGCTATCCGCTGCTCGAACGGCTGCGGTTTCTCTCGATATCAGGCAGCAATCTCGACGAGTTCATGATGATCCGTGTCGCCGGCCTGGTCGGACAGGTCCAGCGTGGTATCGAACTCCCTTCGATCGACGGACGCACGCCGAGCCAGCAACTGGCGGCGATAAGGGAGCGGCTGAGTACGATTGCCAGCGATCAGCAAGCGATCTGGAACGACCTGCACGACCGCCTCGCCGAGCAGGGCATCCACATCACCGACGACGAACTCGTCAGCGAAAGCGCCTATCGCTGGCTGCGTGACTATTTCCTTGAAGAGATCGTGCCGGTCATCACGCCGCAGGCGATCGATCCCGGGCACCCGTTTCCATTTGTGACCAACGAGGGGATGGGCCTCCTGTTCAACCTCACTCGGGAGGCAGACAAGGAAAAGATCATCGAGATGGTCCTCATCCCCCCGGCCTTGCCGCGCTACGTCCGGGCGCCGGGTGAAGAGGCGGTCTACATCAGCATCGCGAGCCTCATTGGCCGCTTTGCCGATCATCTCTTCCCGGGCTTCAAGATCAAGGGATCGGGCCTGTTCCGGGTGCTGCGAGACAGCGATATCGAGATCGAGGAAGAGGCCGAGGATCTCGTCCGCACCTTCCGTAGCGCGATCCAGCGCCGCCGCCGCGGCAAGGTGATCCAGCTCGAGATCGAGGAGGATTTCGACAAGCGGGCCGAGCAGGTCCTGCTCGAACAGCTGGGCGTCAGCGATGCGATGGTTATCAAGACCGATGGGGTCATCGGCTTCGACGGGCTGGATGAAATCGTCGACGGCGAAGACCGGCCCGATCTCAAATTCGAAAGCTACAGCCCGCGCTATCCCGAGCGTATTCGCGAACATGATGGCGATTGCTTCGCCGCGATCCGCGAGAAGGATATCGTGATCCATCACCCTTACGAAAGTTTCGAGGTGGTGGTCGACTTCATCAGGCAGGCTGCAGCCGATCCCGACGTAGTGGCGATCAAGCAGACGCTCTACCGCGCGGGCAGCCAGTCGGCGGTCATCAACGCGCTGATTGCGGCGGCAGAGAATGGCAAATCCGTCACCGCAGTGGTCGAGCTGAAGGCGCGCTTCGATGAAGAACAGAACCTCATGTGGGCGAGTCAGCTGGAGCGCGCTGGGGTCCAGGTGATCTACGGTTTTCTCGACTGGAAGACCCACGCCAAGGTGGCGATGGTCGTGCGGCGGGAGGAAGAGGGTTTCCGTACTTACTGCCATTTCGGCACCGGCAATTACCACCCGATGACAGCGCTGACCTATACCGACCTCAGCTTTTTTACTGCCAATCCGAAATTGGGGCGCGATGCGGCCAAGCTCTTCAATTTCGTGACCGGATATGTCGAGCCGCGCTCGACCGAACTCCTGGCGATTGCACCGCATAATCTGCGCGAGGAAATCTACGCAAGGATCGACAAGGAAATAGAAAATGCCCGCGAAGGCACGCCGGCGGCGATCTGGATCAAGTGCAACCAGATCACCGATCAGGCGATGATCGACCGGCTCTACGAAGCGAGCCAGGCAGGTGTCGAGATTGAGCTGGTCGTGCGCGGGATATGCTGTCTGATCCCCGGCATTCCCGGTGTAAGCGAGAATATCCGGATCAAATCGATCATCGGGCGGTTTCTTGAGCATGGCCGTATCTATGCTTTTGCCAATGGCAAGCCGATGCCCTCAGCCAAGTCGGTGGTGTACATCGGCTCTGCCGACCTGATGGAACGCAATCTCGACCGCCGCGTCGAAACGCTGATTCAGATCCGTAACAAGACGGTGCACGATCAGGTGCTCCAGCAGGTGTTGCTCGCCAATGTGCTCGACACCGAGCAGAGCTGGGAGTTGCACGCCGACGGCACTTACTCGCGTGTCGAGGCAGATGGCGAACCGTTCAATTGCCACCGTTATTTCATGACCAACCCCTCGCTTTCCGGGCGCGGTGGCGCTCTCGAACTGGGTCCCGTGCCGACGCTGGCGCTGCGCAAGGGTGGCACCTGATGGCGTCACGTTCGCGCAGTTTCGATAGGGCTGGCAGTTTCTCCGGCCACAAGGCGGAACGTGCGATCATCGACATCGGATCGAACACGGTCCGCATGGTGGTTTACGGCGGTGCCATGCGCGCACCGACCATCCTCCTGAACGAGAAAGTCGCGGCGCGGCTCGGGCGTGAAATCACCGAAACCGGCAGGCTCGCAGACGATTCTGTCGAGCTTGCCATGCGCGGCCTCAGGCGGTTCGTCCTGCTGCTCGAAGACCTCGGCGTGAGCGAAGTGCACACGGTGGCCACCGCTGCTTCGCGCGAGGCCACCAATGGCCCGGAATTCATCGCCGCGGTCGAGGACCTGGGGCTCGCACCGCGGGTGATCTCGGGCGAGGAAGAAGCGCGCCTGTCCGCCCATGCCGTGCTCGGCGCTTTTCCGGGGGCTGAAGGCGTGGTTGCCGACCTCGGCGGCGGCAGCCTGGAACTGGTCGAAATCGCCAATGAGGATACAGGTCCGCCGGTCTCGCTTCCTCTCGGCACGCTGCGCCTCGCCGAATACCGCGCCAAGGCCCGCTCCACCATGCGCGAACGGCTGGAAAAGAAGATCGCAAGCTCGGGATGGGGCGGCGCGCGCGGCAAGCCGCTCTACCTTGTCGGCGGAACCTGGCGGGCGATGGCTGTCTATTCGATGGAGGCGCGCAAGTTTCCGCTGACCGATCCGCATGGCCTGTCGCTCGATGCCGAAGCGGTCGGCAAAATTGCCCGGCGACTGGCTCAGAGCCGGCCCGACGACCTGCAGGCGATCGAGCGCATCTCGACCATGCGATCGCAAACCATGCCCGATGCCGCCGTGCTGTTGCAGGCGCTGCTCAAGCAGCTGGAACCGAGCCGGGTTGTGTTCTCCTCATGGGGCTTGCGAGAGGGACTGATTTACGATGGGCTCGCGCCGCATGCGAAGTCGCAGGACCCGTTGCTCGCCGGCGTTTCGCATTTCGCCGAGCAACGCGGCGCGCCGCCGATGCTGGCCACCCGGATCGCAGGCTGGACCGTGAATGCGGTTCCCACTGGTGCGAAGGGTAGCGAAAGGGTGCGGCTCGCGGCGACCATGCTCGCGCTGGCATCGATGCAGATTGAACCCAATCTGCGCCTTCATCAAGCCGTCGACTGGGCTTTGCACAAGCGCTGGATGGCGATATCGCCGCGCGGCCGGGCGATGCTGGCGGCGACGATCGCGGGCAACGGCAACCACCCCGAACTGCCCAAAGCCGTGCGCAAGCTCGCCGACGAGGAGTCGCTCGAGGAAGCGATCCGCTGGGGCCTCGCAATCCGCCTTGCGCGCCGCATCGGAGCGCGCTCGCGTCGGTCGCTGCAGGTCAGCCGGATCGGGATGGAGGACGGCACGCTGATGCTCGATCTGCTCGAAAGCCACGCCGACCTGTTCGGTGTGCCCAACGAGAAAGACATGAAGCTGCTGGCGGACCGGCTTGGGTCCGATTTCGATCTCAGGATCGTGCCGGACGAGGAATGGCACCGCAACGGCGGCGAAGAGGACGATCCTTTCGGCCTGGGGAATTAGCCCGTCCGCTTCTCGCTCGCGAAGGGGGAGAAATCGGTCGATGTGTCGAATATTTCGACGCCTTCCGCCTGTTTGAGCTTGCCCACCACCAGATAGGTCACCGGTGTCAGCACCGCTTCCCACAGCACCTTCAGTAGCCAATTCGAGACCATCACGATCAGGACGTCGCGCGTCTCCCAGATGCCGAGGAATGCGACCGGGTAGAAAATCGCGCTGTCGACGCCTTGTCCGACAATCGTCGATCCGATCGTGCGGCTCCACAGCGCCTTGCCCTCGGTCCATATCTTCATCCGCGCCATGACGTAGGAATTGACGAATTCGCCCGCCCAGAAGGCGATGATCGAGGCGAGCACGATGCGCGGGACGAGGCCGAATACCTGTTCATAGGCATCCTGCCCGTCCCATGTCGCTGCGGGCGGCATGGCGACCACGGCCCAGCTCATGAAGGCCATGAACACCATCGCGCCGAAGCCGACCCAGATCACGCGCCGCGCGCGGGCATAGCCGTAAACCTCGGTCAGAACGTCGCCGATGACGTAGCTGACGGGGAAGAACAGGATGCCTGCCCCGAAGGTGAAACCCGCCACGGTCGAAAGCTTGGCCGCGCCGATAATGTTCGACAGCAGCAGGATGGCGACGAATGCCGCCATGACGATGTCGTAATAGCGAAAGCGAACAGGGGTGCCTGTGCCTTGAAGCGGAGGTGCGGCCGGAGTTTCGGATTTATCCATGGACGCAATGCCTATCTGCATTTGAACCAGCGGGAAAGCACGCTAATGCGCAAGTGTCCCGCAACCGGGGCGCGCGCCCGTAGCTCATCTGGATAGAGCGCGAGACTTCTAATCTTGAGGCAGCAGGTTCGAGTCCTGCCGGGCGCGCCAACCCCTCGCTTCCGACAATTACCCGCGCATTGCTTCGTCGAGTGGTTCTCCAGCAACCGGATAGCCGTGGTCCTCCCCAATCGAGAGCCAGGTCTTGCCGCCTTTCTCGTCCATGTAGGGCGTGATTGTGCGGACCGGGATGGCTTCGGCCTGCGCTTTCGCTTCGGCAAAGCTGGAGAACAGCGCCAGCCTTTCCAGATTGCGGCGCGTCGGGAAAATGACCTTGATCTCTCCGCGCTCGGCAGCATCAAGGGCGTCCTGTGCGCTGGTCCAGAACAGGTGCGTGTTTTCCGAAAGATCGGCTGCGATATCGACCGAACCGGTGCCGAGATCGGCGAGATAGAAGCGCGTGTCGTAGACGCGCGGTATCCGCTCGTTCTTGGGATACCAGCGGGCGAACGGCGTAAGCTGGGCGAGGTCGAGCTCCCAACCGAAGTGCTCTAGCACCGGGGCGAGCTCACCCGTCTGCTGCAGAAAGTCGCGGGCGGCGCGTGCCCGGTCTGCGTCGATCTCTCCGGTGAGACCGATGGCAAGGCCGGTTTCCTCGAGCGTCTCGCGCACCACGGCGATCTGGTGCGCGGCCTCGTCCGGATCGAGCGGCCCGCCGATGGCAGCGCCCAGTTCGAAATCCGCCGGGTCGACGCGCCCGCCGGGAAAGACCGCCATGCCGCCTGCAAACACCATTTCGCGCGAGCGGATAGTCATGAGGATTTCCGGCGGACGGCCTTCGGGCCCATTGCGGAAAATGACGACGGTGGCGGCGGGGATTCCCTCGGGCGAGGTTTCGGAAGAAGTGTTCATCGCCGCATTTGATGGCGGCAACTATGGCAAATGCCAACCGCCTTTGTGCCAGTGCTGTCGGTAAACTTTACAAAAAGGGACAGCTAAAATTCTTGTTAACCGTGAAAATCCGCGTTTTTCCGAGGGTTGCCATTTTTGGCACGCGCCGTGCAGAATAGATCACATATCGAACGGTCTTCGATAGATGAGACGGGGCCACTGGTCTCCCGGCGCCGTCTCCCCGAAAAGGAAAAGCCGCCCCATCCGGTACCCCGTGGGCGGCTTTTTCTTCGTCTATTTTCCAGCTTCAGGCGCCAGCGCTCACATCCGTTCGCTTGTCTATCCTCGCTCACGCGACCTGAAGGTCGCATCGCTGCGGACGGGCGGTCGCCCTTGCGGCGCTTCGCGCCGACGAATGCCGAGAGGTCAGTTCTCCGCTTTCGCGACCTGCTTTTCGTCGAGCACCTGCTGAAGCTCGCCTGCTTCGAACATTTCCATCATGATGTCGCTGCCGCCGAGGAACTCGCCCTTGACGTAAAGCTGCGGAATGGTCGGCCAGTCCGAATAGGTCTTGATGCCCTGGCGGATCTCCATGTCCTGCAGCACATCGACGCTTTCATAGGCGACGCCGCAATGATCGAGGATCGCGACCGCGCGACTGGAAAAGCCGCATTGCGGAAACAGTGGCGTTCCCTTCATGAAGAGGACGACATCGTTGTTGCCGACGATGGAAGAGATGCGGGAATTGATATCGGACATGATACTGGTCCTGAAAGATTGAAATGTATGCTTCGGCCTAGGTGGGAACCTCGGTAGTCAGTTGCAAGGCGTGGAGCACGCCGCCCATCCTGCCGCCGAGCGCATCATAGACCATCTTGTGCTGCTGCACCCGGTTCTTGCCTGCGAACTGCGGTGCGGTCACCTTGGCAGCCCAGTGATCGTCATCGCCTGCGAGATCTCGCAGTTCGATTTCGGCACCGGGCAGCGCTTCGCCGATCAGGCGCTCGATTTCACTGGCACTCATGGGCATGGGACAATTCCTCGCGCTTGGTCGCGCTTAGCTTTCGCTCATCAGCTGGCGGCGCGCTTCGATCGCCTTTTCTTCCAGCTTGGCGCGAATGTCGGACTCGCTGACATCGCAATCGGCGGCGGTGAGGTCACCCAGCAGCTTGCGGATCACGTCTTCGTCGCCCGCTTCCTCGAAGTCGGCCTGCACGACCGCCTTCTTGTAGGCGTCGGTTTCCTCTTCGGTGAGATTCATCAGGCCAGCCGCCCACTCGCCCAGCAGACGGTTGCGTCGTGCGGCGATCTTGAAGGCGTTTTCTTCGTCGAATGCGAACTTGGCTTCTTCGCCGCGTTCGCGGTCCTTGAAATCGGTCATGAGGTCCCCTCGGGAATTGATATAGTGGCAAGATAGGGCGCGCGCAGGCGCCCTACAAGCCGATTAGTCCATCGTCACGACGAGTTTGCCGACCGCCTTGCGGCTTTCGAGCTTGGCGATCGCTTCGCCGCCGCGTTCGAGCGGGAAAGTCTCCGACACGAGCGGATCGATCTTGCCGTCCTTCATCAGCTGGAACAGTTCCTCGACCTGCTGGCGGAACTTTACCGGTTCGCGCGCGGTGAAGGCACCCCAGAAAACGCCGGCAATGTCGCAGCTCTTCAGAAGCGTCAGGTTGAGCGGCATCTTGGCGATACCGGCCGGGAAACCGACCACGAGGAACTTGCCCTCCCACGCAATCGAACGCAGGGCGGGTTCGGAATACTGGCCGCCCACGATGTCGTAGACGATGTTCGCGCCTTCGGGGCCGCAAGCCGCCTTGAAGGCATTGGCGAGTTCCTTGGACGCATCCTTGTCCATCTCGCCCTTGGGATAGATCACGACCTCATCCGCGCCAGCCTTGCGCGCAACTTCGCCCTTTTCCTCGGAAGAGACCGCAGCGACGACGCGTGCACCGAACGCCTTCGCGAGTTCGACCGCGGAAAGGCCGACGCCGCCCGCGGCGCCAAGGACCAGCACGGTGTCACCTTCCTTGATGTGGCCGCGATCCTTCAGCCCGTGGATGGTCGTGCCGTAGGTCATCAGCAGCGAAGCGGCTTTTTCGAAGGCAATCCCATCGGGGATGGGAAACATGCGACCGGCCTGGACGATGACTTTTTCCGCAAGGCCGCCGTTACCGATACCGGCCATCACCTTGTCGCCGACGGAGTAACCTTCGACACCTTCGCCGATGGCCTCGATCACGCCGGCGATTTCACCGCCGGGGGCGAAGGGGCGCTCGGGCTTGAACTGGTAGAGGTCGCGGATGATCAGCGTGTCGGGGAAGTTGATCGCGCAGGCCTTCACGTCGACCAGCACCTCACCCTTGCCGGGCGCGGGGACTTCTACCTCGTCGAGCGTCAGGGTTTCGGGTCCGCCGGTTTCGTGTGAGCGCAGGGCTTTCATGCATCAATCTCCGTTCCACGCGTCATCCAGGACATGCCTTCGGCGCGCGATTTTTCATGGGTTGCGATGGCCTCGTCGCGTTCGAGCGTGAGGCCGATTTCGTCGAGACCGTTCAGCAGGCAATGCTTGCGAAACGGATCGATCTCGAAAGTGAAGCGATCCTGGAAGGGGGTGGTGACCGTCTGGTTTTCCAGGTCGATGTGTATTTCGTCGGTTTCGGCCACTTCCAGCAGCCGGTCGATCTGCTCTTGCGGCAGCACGACCGTGAGGATGCCGTTCTTGAAGGCATTGCCCGAATAGATGTCGGAGAAGCTCGGCGCGATCACCGCCTTGATGCCAAGGTCGAGCATCGCCCAGGCGGCGTGTTCGCGGCTCGACCCGCAGCCGAAATTGTCGCCTGCGATCAGGATCGGCGCGCCTTTGTAGCGCTCGTCATCGAAGACATTGCCGGGCTGTGCGCGGACGGTTTCGAACGCCCCTTCGCCCAGACCTTCGCGACTGGTCGTCTTGAGCCAAGCGGCAGGAATGATCACGTCGGTATCGACGTTCTTCGCGCCGTAGGGATAGGCGCGTCCCTCGATGTCGGAGACCGGCTCCATCAATCGGTTTCGGGCTTTTCGCCTGAGGGAATCGGACCGGGCTGCGTCGGCTCGTTCTTCTTCTTGCGCTTGCCTGCATAAAGCAGCGCTGCAGCGATTGCCGCGGAACCGATGGCCGCGCCGATTGCGGCCTTGCCTTTGATGTTGTTCGTCATGCCGTTCTCTATGGTTGGCTGGCCGCGCCAGCACAAGGGGGTAGGGTGGGGGCTAGCTATCGAACTCCCGAACATCGGCGAGGTGCCCGGCAACGGCAGCGGCAGCCGCCATGGCGGGGGAGAGCAGGTGGGTCCGCGCGCCCGGACCCTGCCGGCCGACGAAATTGCGGTTGGAGGTCGAAGCGCAGCGCTCGCCAGCCGGAACCTTGTCCGGATTCATGCCGAGGCAGGCCGAACAACCCGGCTCGCGCCATTCGAAGCCTGCATCGGTGAAGACTTTGTCGAGGCCTTCTTCCTCGGCTTGCGCTTTCACCATGCCTGATCCTGGTACGACGATCGCCCAGCGCACGTTCGGTGCCTTTGTGCGCCCCTCAAGCACCCTTGCCGCTGCGCGCAGATCCTCGATCCGGCTGTTGGTGCAGCTACCGATGAAGATGTTCTCGACCGCAATGTCCTGCATCTTCTGGCCGGGCTCGAGGCCCATGTAGTCGAGGCTCTTGCGCGCCGCTTCCTGTTTCGACGGATCGGCAAAGCTTTCGGGTGAGGGGACGGTACCGCCGATCGCGACGACATCTTCCGGGCTCGTGCCCCAGGTGACCGTGGGCTCGACTGCCGAAGCGTCGATCACCACCGACTTGTCGAACTGCGCGCCCTCATCGGTCTTGAGTGTCCGCCACCAGGCGAGCGCCGCATCCCAATCCTTTCCTTTGGGTGCATAGGGGCGTCCCTTGAGGTAGGAGAACACGGTTTCGTCAGGGGCAATCAGGCCGGCACGCGCGCCGCCTTCGATGCTCATGTTGCAGACGGTGAGACGTTCTTCGACGCTCATGGCCCCGAACACCGGGCCGCGGTATTCGATGACATAACCGGTGCCGCCCGCGGCGCCGATCTGACCAATAATATGGAGGATGAGATCCTTGGCCGAAACGCCGATGCCCAGCTCGCCTTCGACCCGCACTTCCATCGTTTTCGAACGCTTGAGGAGCAACGTTTGCGTTGCCAGCACATGCTCGACCTCGCTCGTCCCGATGCCGAAGGCGAGGGCGCCGATGCCGCCGTGGCAGGCGGTGTGCGAATCGCCGCAGACGATGGTCGCGCCGGGCAGCGAGAAGCCCTGTTCGGGGCCGACGACATGGACGATGCCCTGCTCGCGCGCGGTCGCGTTGATGTAGCGAATGCCGAAGTCGGGCGCGTTCCGCTCCAGAGCGGCTAGCTGCTGCGCGCTCATCGGATCGGCGATGGGGAGGCGGTTGCCATCGGCATCGAGCCGCGGCGTGGTCGGCAAATTGTGGTCGGGCACCGCCAGCGTCAGTTCGGGCCGGCGAACCTTGCGGCCGTTCATCCGCAGCGCCTCGAATGCCTGCGGACTGGTCACTTCGTGGACCAGGTGCCGGTCGATATAAATCAACGCTGTTCCGTCGTCGCGCGTCTCGACGACATGCGCGTCCCAGATCTTCTCGTACAAAGTGCGCGGTTTGCTCGCCATCATCGTCCTTTCACGGAGTGGATTAGCGACCAATCGGCAACACTGGCAAGCGCTCAGAACACCACGATAAACTCGGTCATGGAAAAGAAATCATTTAATGCTTAACTTACACATATGTCAGCAACACCTTTTGCCTTTCCGATCAAAGTCCATCCCGACGATATCGACTTCATGGGGCACGTGAACAACGCCCGCTATCTCAACTGGGTGCAGGACGCAGTGCTCGCCCATTGGAACAAGCTTGCCCCGGCCGAAGAGGTCGCGAACAAGGCGTGGGTCGCTCTCAAACACGAGATCACCTATCGCAAGCCGGCCTTTCTCGAAGACGATGTGATCGCGAAGACCGTGCTCGAAAAGTTCCACGGCGCGCGCGCATTCTACTCGACGGTCATTCACCGCGGCGAGGAAGTGCTGGCCGAAGTGAAATCGAGCTGGTGCTGCATCGATGCAGAGACGCTGCGCCCCGCACGGATCGGCGAACATCTGCGCGAGTTCTTCCTTCCCGACGGCGAGTGACCTATATTGGGTCCATGCCCGACTGGATTGTGCCTCTTCTGATCGTGATTGCGACCGTCCTCGCGATGGAAGGCGTCGCTTGGGCGAGCCATAAGTACATCATGCATGGTTTCGGCTGGGCGTGGCATCGCGACCATCACGAACCGCATGACAATCTGCTCGAGAAGAACGACCTCTATGCGATCGTCGGCGCGGCGATGAGCATTTCCATGTTCGCCATCGGCTCGCCCCTGGTAATGGGCGAAGCCGCCTGGTGGCCGGGTATATGGATCGGGCTCGGCATCCTGTTTTACGGCATCATCTACACGGTCGTTCATGATGGACTGGTCCATCAGCGCTATTTCCGCTGGGTGCCGAAGCGCGGCTATGCCAAGCGGCTGGTGCAGGCGCACAAGCTGCACCATGCGACGATCGGCAAGGAAGGCGGGGTGAGCTTCGGCTTCGTCTTCGCTCGCCATCCGGCCAAGTTGAAAGCCGATCTGAAACGCCAGCGCGAGGCGGGCATCGCCGTGGTTCGGGATAGCGCCGGAGCCTGACAGGCTTTCTCCAACAAACTTGACACAATTGGCACTGCGTCAAGCAGCGGCTTCTTCGTCAAACACCTCATTTTGCATCGAAATGCCGTGTTGGAGGTGCTTGACACTTTGCCAACGCAATCGGCGCGAGGATCGGGAGATGATCGCGGGAAGATCTGGAGATCGACAGTGTGAAAGAGCGGGCATCGGCATAGCCCCGCGCCGCGCAGTAGGAAAATGGTTGGCAGGCACAGGCCATGTTGCTTCGCACCGGCAAGGCGTGACCTGCACTTCATCGCATGGTAGACCGCCGCCATGAAAGCATGGTTCACCCGCCGCTATCTCGACCTGCTCGGATCGATCTATATCTATAACGAGCATCGCGGTTACACCGCGCTCGACCGCGTGCTAGAAGCGGTGAAGGCAAAGCATCCCGAGGCGACCGAGTTGATCGCGGCGGTCGAGAAGCACCGCGCCGACGAACGCAAGCATTACACCATGTTCAAGCGCTGGTTCCAGTTGCAGGGGAGGATGCCGATCGCGCTCGACCGCACCTTCGGCCATATCGACCGGTTCATCGAGATCACCTTCGGCACGTCGATCGACAATCTCGATACCGATGCCATCATCGCCAGCGACGATCTGTTCGAGCGGCTCTGCCGGGTCATCTCGCTGACCGAAAAGCGCGGCCTCAAGCAAGTGGACATCCTGCTGGACCATCCGCTGGTAAAGCAGGACAAGGCGCTCCATCGCATTTTCGAAGTGGTCCATGTCGATGAACCCGACCACTTCCTGCCCTACGACAAGTGGCTCGCCGAAAACGCGCGGCGCATGCCCAATGCGTGGGAGCGGTGGATCGATGGGATGATCCACTCGGAGCTTCTCTTCATCAAGCTGCCGCTGCTGTTCCTGTGGTTGGGCGCGCCCCGCCTCAAGGACTGGCGCGATGCGGGCGAGCACAATCCGCGTCCCGTCCCGCGGGCATTGAAGGCCGCCTGAGCGCCGGCATCCCGGGGCGGCAATCGCACGAACATGATCCGACGTTTCCTCAATCGTCATGCCGGCGGTATGCTGGTCCGCAATACGGTGGTGAGCACCGGGACCTTCCTGCTCGGGCTTGGCGTGCTCTGGGCGATGGTCGAGTTCGCAGGCGTCGATCCGGTCATCGGCACCGCGATCAGCTTCCTCATCGCCCAAAGCTGCCACTATGTGTTCGGGCGGACGTGGATTTTCACCGGGTCGGACCGCGGGCTGGCGACGGGTTATGCCCTGTTCCTGATTAATGCCGTGGTCGGCCTGATCGTGACGGTCGGCCTGTTCTGGGTGCTGACGCACTGGACGCCGATCAATTACCTCGTCGCGCGGGTAATCGTCTCTGTCTTTGCCGGGCTGGCGGTGTTTGCGCTTAATGCGACGGTGAACTTCAAGCGGCTATAAGCCGCCTGCATCACTCGTTACGGGTGGCGATCCAGCTACCTGCGATCACGAGGATCGCGATTGAAATCCAGTACCATGGGTGGCCGAGCGTGAAATAGGTTACCACCGCGCCTGTCGTCATCGCTCCGATCGCCATGGTCTTGGCGCGGCGGCTGATGGCGCGCCGTTCCCGCCAGTCCAGCACTTGCGGCCCCCAGGTAGGGTGATCCAGGATCTTCTGCTCCCATTCGGGATTGCTGCGGGCGAAGAAATAGACAGCCAGCAACAGGAACGGGACGGTCGGCATGATCGGCAGGAATGCGCCGATTACGCCGAGCCCGACGGCGAACAGACCAAGTGCTTTGTAAACAGGCCGCATTACACGGGAACGCGCATCAGCCCGCTGCGATCCGTGACGCGTGTTCTTTCACCAGCGCGATCATGTTGGGAACGCCCTGCGTCCGGTTGGACGAAAGCTGGTTTTTGAGGTCGAAAGGCTCGAGCGCGCCGGTAATGTCCATCCGCGCCACTTCGCTTGCCGGCTTGTCCTGCACGGCGGAGATGACCAGCGCGACGATCCCCTTGGTGATCGCGGCATTGCTGTCGGCGAGGAAATGGAGCTTGTCCGTCTCGCCCGTCGGATAGACCCACACGCTCGCCGAGCAGCCGCGGACCAGCGTGGCATCGGTCTTCAATGCGTCGGGCATGTCGTCGAGCTCGCGACCGAGCTCTATCAGCAGGCGATAGCGCTCATCGCCTTCGAGAAACTCGTATTCTTCCTGGATGTCTTCGAGGTCACGCATCAGCGCCATCTAGGCGCTCCGGCTCACAAATCCACCCCGCTTGCGATGGCTTCTAGCTTCTTGATGCGTTCCTTGAGGTCCGCGATCTCGATCCTTGCGCCGCCGACGCCGACGCCGCCCTCGATCTCACGGGGCGTGTTGTCGATCTCGCGCTGCTTGAGCGCGAGCCACCCCTGCCAGCCCTTGAGGAGGGCAAAGGCGGTGACGCACAGGCCGACAAGCGATGCGGCCGCTATGACGATGGTCGGTTCCAACATTTCGCTTCAATCCTCCTCGAACCTTGGCCGTTGTCAGGCTCTACTGCTTTTGATCCTCACGCAGGCTTTCGATCTCGTCTGCGATGGCGCGGGCCTCCCGCCCGTCCACGGTGATTTTCTCGAGCACGTGGATACGTTCACGCAGCTCTTCCACTTCGTTCTTCAATTGCGTCTCGCGCGGGCTGGGCCCTTGGTCGCGGTCCTGCCGCAGCCGGTCGCTACCGCTCTGGCGGGAGCGCATGACGCTTGCGACTGCAACGATCAGGACAATCACGACGATGGCGGTCCAGTAACTCACTGCGCAGTCTCCTGCTTGCTTTCGATCTCATCGAGTTCCTGCAGGTCGCGCAGGCTTTCGATCTGGCTGGCGAGCGCGTGATTGCTGTCGGTCGCGATGCGTTCAAGCACGCGGACGCGCTCTTCCAGCTTGCGGTAGCCTTCGCCACCCTGACCGCTCTTTGCCTCCTCGGTGCGCGCTAGCAATTCGAGCTTGCGCTCTTCGTGCTCGATGCTGCGCCGGTGCGTTGCGGTCACGAAACGGAACACGATCAGCGCCAGGGTCGTGACGAAGGCGAAGATGACGAGCAGTTCGATGTCCATCAGTTCACGCCCTTTTCGTCGCGCAGGCGGTCGATCTCGTTGGTCAGGTGATATCCGCTGTCGGTGACGATGCGTTCGACATTGGCCAGCCGGTCCTTCATCGAGCCAAGCTCGGCACGAAGTTCCGCGTTTTCCTGGGTGAGCAACTTCACGCGCTCCACGGCCTGGTCGTTCTTGGGATAGACCGGTTTGCCCCAGCTATTCTCCAGCGGATAACCGTTCTTCATCTTCATCCAGTTCGATGCAAGATAACCAAGCGTCATGATGATGACCGATGCGATGATCGCAGTTTCTGTAATCGGAAAATCCATTATGCGCGTTCCTTGCGTTCCATATTGAGCGGGACACCGCTGCCGCTTTCTTCGACCTTGCGAGTGTCGCGCAGCGCCTCGATCTGGGTGGCGATGTCATAGCCGCGGTCGGTCACGATGCGTTCGAGCACCTGGACGCGGTCTTCGAGCGTCTGGATTTTGCTGGCATATTGCGCAGCCTTTTCAGCAGTGTGTTCGACAGTTGCGTCGATCTGCATCTTGGCAAGCTTGCGCTGATGGCTGGTCCAGATCGCGACGATCGGGATCGAGACACCGATTATCGGAATGAGATAAGCCCAGTCCCACATATTCTATTCTCCCTACCTTCTCGGCTCAGCGCAGGCGCTCGATCTCGGCGGTCAGGCGCGGATTGCTCGAGACGTAGTGCGTCTCGACGTCGGCCAGACGGCGATCGACATCGCGGAAGCGGGCGCGAATTTCGCGGGCGGTGCGCTTCGGGCTCTGCCGGACGCGCTGCCAGTACTTCTGCTCGTCTGCATCGACATACAGATGCGATGGCTTCTTGTTGAGAAGCAGGCCGGCGATGAAATAGGCAGGGATGACCATGCCGCTCGTCATCGGGATGAGGAACAGCGCGCCGAGACGGACCCAGAGCGAGTTGACCCCGGTGTAGTCAGCGATGCCCGAGCAGACGCCCATCAGCTTCGCATTGAACTTGTCGCGGTAAAGCGTGGTGCGGGGGCTATTCACTTCACGGTTCCTTTCTTCTCGGCAATCAGGTTTTCGAGCTCGCGCAGCTGCTGATTGTCGGCTTCGCGGTTGTCCAGCAATCGCTTCGGCTGGAACTCGGGGTTCTCGGTGGCGACCAGGCGCTCGACCGTGTCCATCCGTTCGTCGAGGCGGCGGGCGAGCTGGTAGAGCTCGTCGAGCAGCACTTCGTCATCGGTGGTGATGGTCGCGGCAGTCTTCCACTTGGTAATGTAGTGAAGAATGAGCCACGGAAGGCCGATCACTACGATTGCAACGATGATACCTTCTTCCACGGCTTAGTCCTCCTGGGGGTTCTTGCTTGAGGCGCTGCTCTTGCCGAGCGCCTTCTTCATCTGTTCGAGCTCGTCGTCGATCGCATCGGCGCCTTCGAGAGCGGCAATTTCGTCCGCCAGCGACGCCTTGCCATCCGACTTGTCGGCGATGCTCAGCGCTTCGGCGCGGCCTTCTGCGTAATCGACCCGGCGTTCGAGCTGGTCGAAACGGGCGAGCGCTTCGTCGGTACGCTCGGTGCTCATCAGCGTGCGCAGCTTGACGCGGTTTTCCGCGCTTTCGAGACGCGCTGCGATGGCGGTCTGGCGGCTGCGGGCTTCGCGCAGGCGATGCTGCAGCTTCTGGATGTCTTCCTCGTAGGCGCGCAGCGCATCGTCGAGCACGGCGATTTCCTGCTTGAGCTGGTCGCCCATGTCGGCGGCCTTCTTCTTCTCGACCAGGGCCGCCCGGGCGAGATCCTCGCGGTCCTTGGAAAGGGCCAGCTGTGCCTTTTCGCTCCAGTCAGCCTCGAGCTTGTCGAGCTTGACGACGTGGCGGTGCATTTCCTTCTGGTCGGCAATCGTGCGCGCCGCGCTTGCCCGAACCTCGACAAGAGTTTCCTCCATCTCGAGGATGATCATGCGGATCATCTTCGCCGGGTCATCGGCCTTGTCGAGCATGTCGTTGAAGTTGGCGGCAATGATATCGCGGGTACGGCTGAAAATGCCCATGAAGGCTACTCCATTGAAGAAATTATTGTCCTCGTCGCGATCACTAGCACGGCTGCGGGCCTGGCTCTGGGTCGGCGTCGGGGTGCGCCGCAGGCGTTCGATCTCGGCATCGAGACGCGAAACGCGCTGCGGGTTGTAGGGTTGGGCCGAAGCATCGGCGCGACGACTGGAATGCGCGCCTTCGGGGGTGCTCTCGGGGGGGACTGAGCGCTCCGGCCCTAACTGGGATTTGTCGGTCGGCTTGGTCATGCGATCTCAACGGTCTGATGCTGGGGCGCGGCGGCGAGCGCCGGGCTTGCATGCATCTGCGTGGACAGCGCTACAAACGCGACCATCGCCGCGATGCTGGCCATTGCTGCCTGTCCCAGCTTGGTCTGGAAGAAGCTGCGGTTGTACATGATCCAAATCCTCCTTGCGGTGTTGTTCATATATCAGCAAGGGGTGTGCCAAACTGTAAAATCACAGCAATATCAGTATCTTGACGAAGTTCGTGAATTTGGCGTTTGGCGCCTATTGCCAAACATTGGGATTTTTCACTATAGGTTGGCGCATGGAGCGGGAAAACCAGTTTATCGGCCAATCCGGGGCCTTTCTCGATGCGGTCGAAAGGGCCAGTCGTGCCGCCCCCATGGACCGCCCGGTGCTTGTCATCGGCGAGCGCGGAACGGGCAAGGAACTCATCGCGGAACGCCTCCATCGCCTGTCCGCCCGCTGGGGCGAGCCGCTCGTCACCATGAACTGCGCGGCGCTCCCTGAAACGCTGATCGAGGCCGAATTGTTCGGTCACGAAGCCGGGGCTTTCACCGGTGCTACCAAGGCGCGCGCGGGAAGGTTCGAGGAAGCCGACAAAGGCACGCTATTTCTCGACGAACTGGGCACTTTGTCGATGGGCGCGCAGGAACGCCTGCTGCGCGCGGTCGAATATGGCGAAGTCACGCGTATCGGCGCCTCGCGCCCCGTGCGGGTCGATGTACGCATTGTCGCTGCCACCAATGACGATTTGCCCGCATTGGCCGAAAGCGGCGATTTCCGCGCCGATCTTCTCGACCGGCTGAGTTTCGAGGTCATCACGCTGCCTCCCCTGCGCGTGCGCGAAGGGGATGTGGATGTGCTCGCCGATTACTTCGGGCGGCGCATGGCGGCAGAGCTGCACTGGGAGGGTTGGCCCGGTTTTGCAGACCATGTGCGCCGTGAACTCGACGAATATGCCTGGCCGGGCAATGTGCGCGAATTGCGCAACGTCGTCGAACGCGCTGTCTATCGCTGGGACAATTGGGACGAACCCATCGCGCATGTTCAGTTCGACCCGTTCGACAGCCCGTGGAAGCCGTTCCAGCCCGCGCATCGCAAGGCCGACGCGAAGCCAGCAGTTGCGAATGGCGAGGCCGCGCCGGCGCAGGTGGCCGCGCTCGATATCGAGCAGGTCGACGATTTGCGCGCGGCCGTCGACGATCACGAGAAGCGCATCGTCGAGCACGCACTCGGCAAGCATCGCTGGAACCAGCGGCAGACGGCCAAGGCGCTGGGTTTGAGCTATGACCAGCTGCGCCACTGCATCAAGAAACACGGCCTGAGCGAGTAGGGGGCGACATGGGATCGCGCAGGAATATCGGTTACCTCTTGCTGGTGCTGATCGTCGCCGGAGCAGCCGTGGCGTTCAATCTCTATGCCGATGACGAGGCGCAGAAGATCGTCGAAAACGCCCCTGAGGAGCAGGCCGAGGCCTCTCCCGAGATCGACCAGGCGCGCTGCGAGCGGGAGCAGGCCGAATTCGAGACGATCTGGGATGCCAGCATCGAGAATCCGAACGATCCGAGTTACGAAGAACGGCTCGAAATCGCCCTCACCGAAGTCAACGCAGCCTGCGGAATAGAGTAATCGAATGTAATTCGAACGGTTTCAGGGCGCTCTAGTTGCGCGATGGCTGCGTCTCACTTTTGCACATGACCGCAAAATAAGGGTGCACCGCTTCTTGCTGCTGATCGATGGTTCGTTATGGTTCGAAAATTGGGGTTGGTCGGTCTCGGGCAGCGAGTATTGGGATTTTCTCTCGAACCGACCGGATTATTGGGAGTTAGGGTCTTGAGAAATATTTCAAAGAAGTCGTTGGCGCTGGTTTCTGCAGCAACAGTGGGCGCTGGCTTGCTGGCGATGCCGGCCATGGCAAACCATTCCTGGAGCAATTACCACTGGGAACGTACCAGCAATGAAATCACCGTGTCGGTAGTCGATTTTACTACCGGCGAATGGGCGCAGAGCAACCGCGCGAGAACTGCGGTCACTGACTGGAACGCTTCCGATTACATCCAGTCGCCCTATTCGCGCGGGTCGGGCATCAACACCGCCTGTCCGATCGTCGCTGGCGAGATTCATGTCTGCAATGACGACTACGGCGATGTTGGCTGGCTTGGCATCGCGAGCATCAGCGCGACCCGCGGCCGCGAAACCCACATCATCGGCGGCGTGACCAAGCTCAACGACTTCTACTACGCGATGCCGCAGTACAACACTGACGTATGGCGCCAGCTGGTGATGTGTCAGGAGATCGGCCACGATTACGGCCTCGGTCACCAGAACGAGGATTTCAGCACCAATACAACCGATTCCTGCATGGAATACACTTCCACTCCGACCGCGATCGACAAGACGCCGGACCAGCATGACTTCGACCAGCTCGCCAATATTTATGCGCACAGCCATGGCGGCAGCGATGGTGGTGACACCGGCGGCAACCCCGGTAAGGGCGGTGGTAAAGGCAAGAAGCTGGGCAATTCTGGCAACACGCCGGCAGCCTGGGGCCAGGCAATCGCCTTCGACCAGCAGGGCCGCCCCAATGTCTTCAAGCGGAGCATGTCGAGCTACGATATCATCACGCATGTGACCTGGACGCCCGACGCCGACATGGGCGATCATCACCATGAGGAAACAGGCCCGCGTCAGCACAGCGGCGATCGCCGTTTCTAATCGATCGGACAAACCGTCGTAAGAATGAAAAGGGTCCGGTTCACGCCGGGCCCTTTTTCTTTGGCGCATCAAAAGAGATCAGGATAAATTTCCGTTAGGCTTCTTCGTCAGTGCTGTTTCTTGTCACCGAATTAGCCCGCTTCTTTCAGAAATCGAGCAGACCAACCGAAGCATGGGGGACGGATCTGTGAAGCGGACCAATTTACAAATGTACGGCATGACAGCCTCGATCCTCGTGATCGGCCTTGCGGCGTCGCCACTGCTCGCGCACCATCAATGGGGCACCTATGCCTGGGCAAACGGCCCGGTCACCGCGCCGGTGGTCGACAATACGGACAGCCGCTGGACTGCCTATGTCGATCAGGCGGTGGCCGACTGGAACGCATCTCCGCATATCTCGGCGGCGATCGAAAGCGGCAATAATTCTTCCTGCAGCATGGTCACGGGCACGATCCAGGTCTGCAATGGCGACTATGGTGCGAATGGCTGGCTGGGCCTCGCCAGCATCGCGATTTCGAGTGGCAAGATCATCGCGGGCACGACGAAGCTCAACGACAACTATTTCGAGCGCGCCGCCTACAACACCTACAGCTGGCGCCAGCTCGTCACCTGTCAGGAAATCGGCCATGATTATGGGCTCGGCCACCAGAACGAGAACTTTTCGACCGACGAAACGCTGTCCTGCATGGAATACACCAGCTGGCCGCAGGACAACGAGCATCCCGACGCGCATGACTACGAAGAGCTCGGCTGGATGTATGGTGGCGGCACCGGCGGAGATGGCGGTGACACCGGCGATGGCGGCACAGGCGGTGGCGGCAAGGGTGGAGGCAAAGGCGGCGGCGGAGGCGGCGGCAAGCCTGACGGCACCGGTGGCGGAAAGGGCAAGAACAAGGCCCGCGTCGCGCTTCCTGCTGTCGGCAACACGCCGGACACATGGGGCCGCCCGGTCGATTATCTGCCCAATGGCAAGCCCTTCAAGTTCGAGAAATCAGTCGCGGGCGTGAAATTCGTCACCCACGTCACTTGGACGCCCGACGATTATGAAGGCGGGCACGACGAGCACGCGCACTGATAACAGGGCAATCGGTTCGGTACCGACGGTCGCATCAAGGGCCCGGTTCGCGCCGGGCCCTTTTTCGTTGCAATCCTTGACTGGCGCGCCTATCTAGCCGCCATCCCGACATTGTCGTTTCAAGGTTTGGATGCTGGCGCCGCAAGGGGCCGGCCCGAAACGCCTTTTTGCGACTATGTCCGAACAACCGGAGACCGAATGGCTGACATCGCACGCCTTACAGAAGTGATCGAACCCGAAGCGCAAGCGCTCGGCTTCGACCTCGTGCGCGTGAAGATGATGCCTTCGGAAGCCGGTGACGGCGGCATGGCGCTGCAGATCATGGCCGAAGACCCGGCGACGGGCCAGCTGATCATCGAACAATGCGCCGCCCTGTCGCGCCGCGTCTCGGACGCGATCGACGCGCGCGAGGAAGCGGGCGAAGTGCTGGTCGAAGGGGCCTATCACCTCGAAGTGAGCTCTCCCGGCATCGACCGTCCGCTGACCCGCGCGAAGGATTTCGCCGACTGGGCCGGCCACGAAGCGAAGATTTCGCTGGTCGAAAAGCAGGATGGCCTGCGCAACCTGCGCGGCAAGCTGGTCGGCATCGACGGCGAAACCGTCACGATCGCGGATAACAAGGCGGGCGAGGTTTCTTTCCCGCTGTCAAACATTCACAGCGCCAAGCTGGTCCTGACCGACGAGCTGATCGCTGCCACACAACCGCTCGACACCAGTGGTGCCGAGGACATAGTCGAAGACGAAGAAGAAAAGGCTGATACCTGATGGCCAGTGCTATTTCCGCCAACAAGGCAGAATTGCTCGCAATCGCGAATGCGGTCGCATCGGAGAAGATGATCGACAAGTCGATCGTCATCGAAGCGATGGAAGAGGCGATCCAGAAGAGCGCGCGCAACCGCTATGGCGCTGAAAACGACATTCGCGCAAAGCTCGACCCGCAGACCGGCGATCTCAAGCTGTGGCGCGTCGTCGAAGTGGTCGAGGAAGTCGAAGACTACTTCAAGCAGGTCGATCTCAAGCAGGCGCAGAAGCTCGAAGCCGATGCGGCAATCGGTGACTTCATCGTCGATCCGCTGCCGCCGGTCGATCTCGGCCGCATCGATGCGCAGAGCGCGAAGCAGGTGATCTTCCAGAAGGTCCGCGATGCCGAACGTGAGCGTCAGTATGAAGAGTTCAAGGACCGCGCAGGCGAAGTCATCACCGGCGTGATCAAGTCGGTCGAGTTCGGCCACGTGATCGTCAACCTGGGCCGTGCCGAAGGCGTCATCCGCCGCGACCAGCAGATCCCGCGCGAAGCCGCGCGTGTCGGCGAGCGTGTCCGCGCGCTTATCACCAAGGTCGAACGCAACAACCGCGGCCCGCAGATCTTCCTCAGCCGCGCGCACCCCGATTTCATGCGCAAGCTGTTTGCGCAGGAAGTGCCCGAAATCTACGACGGCATCATCGAGATCAAGGCCGCCGCCCGCGACCCGGGCAGCCGTGCCAAGATCGGCGTTATCAGCCACGACAGCAGCATCGACCCGGTCGGTGCCTGTGTCGGCATGAAGGGTAGCCGCGTCCAGGCCGTCGTGCAGGAACTGCAGGGCGAGAAGATCGACATCATTCCGTGGTCCGAAGACACTGCGACCTTCGTCGTCAACGCGCTCCAGCCCGCCACCGTGGCGCGCGTGGTGCTCGACGAGGAAGAAGGCCGTATCGAAGTCGTCGTGCCCGATGATCAGCTCTCGCTCGCCATCGGTCGCCGCGGCCAGAACGTGCGTCTCGCCAGCCAGCTGACCGGTCACCAGATCGACATCATGACCGAGGAAGAAGCCTCGGAGAAGCGCTCCAAAGAGTTTGCCGAGCGCTCGAAGATGTTCGAGGAAGAGCTCGACGTCGACGAAACGCTGTCGCAGCTGCTCGTAGCAGAAGGTTTCGCCGAGCTGGAAGAAGTCGCCTATGTCGAGCTCGACGAGCTCGCTGGCATCGAAGGTTTCGACGAAGAGCTGGCGCAGGAACTGCAGAGCCGTGCGCAGGAAGCATTGGACCGCCAGGAAGCGACCTATCGCGAAGAGCGCCAGGCGCTGGGCGTCGAGGACGATCTTGCCGAACTGCCGCACCTCACCGAATCCATGCTGGTGACGCTGGGCAAGGCGGGCATCAAGACGCTCGACGATCTGGCCGACCTCGCCACCGACGAGCTCATCCAGAAGAAGCGCGAAGCGCCGCGCCGCCGGAACAACAATGCCGACGGTCCGCCGATGCGTCGTCCCTCGATCCGTGAACAGGACAAGGGCGGAGTGCTGGGCGAATACGGCCTCTCCGAAGAGCAGGGCAACGAGATCATCATGGCTGCCCGTGCACATTGGTTCGACGACGAGGAGCCGGCTGCCGCCGAAGCTCCGGCTGCCGAACCCGACACCCAGGAGGCCGCCGATGCGGACTCCACCCAATGAGCGCCTGACGTCCGACATCGCTGACGCTTCGCAGCCCCGTAAATCGGAGCGCGCGAAGTCCTGCCCGGAACGCCGGTGCATCCTGACCGGCGAGACGCAGCCGCGCGAAGATCTAGTGCGGCTGGCTATCTCGCCCGATGGTCTGGTGCTGCCCGATCCTGCCGCCAAGGCGCCTGGACGTGGCGCGTGGATCGGCGTTTCGCGCGCAGAGCTTGAAGCGGCGCTTGCCAAGGGCCATCTGAAAGGTGCGCTGGCGCGGGCCTTCAAGGGGGGCGCGCTGGATATCCCGGCAGACCTGCCGCAAATGATCGAGGATGCGCTGCTGCGTAGCTTGCGCGACCGGCTCGGTCTCGAATTGCGCGCCGGCAGCCTCGTGATGGGGTCCGACCGGATCGCCGAACAGGCGCGAACGGGGCGTATTGCCCTGCTGCTGCATGCAGCTGACGCGAGCGAGGACGGGCGCAAGAAGCTCGACCAGGCATGGCGCGTCGGGCGCGATGCGGAAGGCAGCGGAGAGCGGGGGCATGTCTTGCCTCTGGACCGGGCGGCTTTGTCTGTGGCATTGGGCCGCGACAACGTCGTCCACCTCGGACTTGCGGATGCGCGTTCTGCGCAGCGCGTGGGGGTCGCCTTGCAGCGACTGGAGAACTATTTGCACGGCTCTGGCCTTGCGGATGAAGGGCATCCCGCTGCGGATACAAATGCCCTGGACGATGAATTGAATGCGTGAAGGAAAAGCGAGCTAGATGAGCGACGAAGATAAAAAACCTGCCCGTAAACCGTTGAGCCTGAAGGGTTCTCAGCCTGGCGAGGTCAAGCAGACCTTCAGCCATGGCCGGACCAACAAGGTCGCGGTCGAGGTCAAGCGCCGCCGCAAGCTCGTGAAGCCGGGCGAAACGCCTGCGCCTGCACCCGAGCCGACCCCGGCACCGGCGCCCGAACCCGCGCCCGAGGCCAAGAAGCCTGAGCCCAAGAAGGCTCCTCCGAAGAAGCCTGCGGCGTCTTCCGAAACTCCGCAGGAGCGTGTCGCACGCCTCCAGCGCGAGGCCGAGGAAGAGCGTCTGAAGCTGGCCGAAGAAGCGCGCAAGCGTGAAGACCAGCAGGCCAAACAGGCCGCCGCCGACGAGAAAAAGCGCGCCGAAGAAAACCGCAAGGCCGAAGAAGAGGCCGAGAAGCGCGCTGCCGAAGAAGCCAAGGCTGCTGCGGCGGCCGAGGAAGCGGCTGCCAATGCACCTGCCGAAGAGGCACCTGCCGAGAGCACGCCGACTCCTGTCGCGCGCAAGTTCACGCCGGTCGCCCGCCCCGAGCCGAAGAAGCCGCCGAAGAAGAAGGAAGAAAAGCCTGCTCGCGGTGCTGGTGGCGGCGGCAAGGACAAGCGCCGCTCTGGCAAGCTGACCGTTACCAAGGCATTGAACGAGGACGAAGGTCGTCGTGCCCGCTCGCTCGCCGCATTGAAGCGTGCGCGCGAGAAGGAACGCCGGACGCAGGGTGGCCCCTCCAAGCCGCGTGAAAAGCAGGTCCGCGACGTTATCGTCCCGGAGGCGATCACCGTCGGCGAACTGGCCAA
This sequence comes from Altererythrobacter xiamenensis, assembly GCF_900177715.1. GTDB lineage: Bacteria > Pseudomonadota > Alphaproteobacteria > Sphingomonadales > Sphingomonadaceae > Erythrobacter > Erythrobacter xiamenensis. The sequence continues at coordinate 1,006,632 of NZ_FXWG01000002.1, forward strand.
GCGCATGGGCGAGAAGGGCGCCGACCTCGTCAAGGAACTCTTCAATCTCGACATGATGGTCACCGTCAACCAGACGATCGACCAGGATACCGCAGAGCTGCTGGTCGAACAGTTCGGGCACAACATCCAGAAGGTCTCAGAAGCCGACGTCGATATCGTTTCGACCGAGGACGACGATCCGGAAGACACGCTCAAGCCGCGTCCGCCGGTGGTCACGATCATGGGCCATGTCGACCACGGCAAGACCTCGCTGCTCGATGCGCTGCGCGGCGCCAATGTCGTGAAGGGCGAAGCCGGCGGCATTACCCAGCATATCGGCAGCTATCAGGTGAAGACGAAGGGGGGCGATACCGTCACCTTCCTCGATACCCCGGGCCACGCCGCATTCACCGAAATGCGTCAGCGCGGTGCCAATGTCACCGATATCGTGGTGCTGGTTGTGGCAGCCGACGACGGCATCATGCCGCAGACGATCGAGGCCATCAATCACACCAAGGCGGCCGGTGTCCCGATGATCGTTGCGATCAACAAGATGGACAAGCCGGAAGCCAATGCCGACAACATCCGCAACCGTCTGCTCGAACACGAAGTGATCGTGGAGAAGCTGTCGGGTGATGTGCAGGACGTGGAAATCTCCGCCAAGGAGAAGACCGGTCTCGACGATTTGCTCGAGAAGATCGCGCTGCAGGCCGAACTGCTCGAACTGAAGGCGAACCCCGATCGCATGGCCGAAGCGACCGTGATCGAAGCGCAGCTCGACAAGGGCCGCGGCCCTGTCGCAACCGTGCTGATCACGCGCGGCACGCTCAAGCGCGGCGATACCTTCGTCGTCGGCACCGAGAGTGGCCGTGTTCGCGCGATCGTCAACGACCAGGGCAAGCAGATCAAGGAAGCCGGGCCTTCGATGCCGGTCGAGGTTCTTGGCCTCGGCGGTGTGCCGAGTGCCGGTGATACCCTGACCGTGGTCGAGAACGAACAGCGTGCCCGCGAAGTTGCCCAGTACCGTCAGGAAAAGGCGACGGAAAAGCGCACTGCGCTCGCTCCGACCAGCTTCGACACGATGTTCAACAACCTCGCCGCCGATGTGATCGAATTCCCGGTCCTGGTGAAGGCCGATGTGCAGGGTTCGGTCGAGGCGATCACCACCGCGCTCCACAACCTCTCGAACGACGAGATCAAGGTGCGCGTGCTGCATGCAGGTGTGGGTGCCATCACCGAGAGCGACGTTTCGCTGGCTTCGGCCTCGAACGCGCCGATCATCGGCTTCAACGTTCGCCCCAATGCCAAGGCACGCGAACTGGTGAAGCGCGACGGTGTCGAGATGAAGTATTACGACGTCATCTATCACCTGACCGAGGAAATCGCGAAGGAAATGGCGGGCGAACTGGGTCCGGAGCGGATCGAGAACGTCGTTGGCCGTGCTGCGGTCAAGGAAGTCTTCCGCTCGGGCAAGCGCGACAAGGCGGCCGGTCTGCTGGTCGAGGAAGGCGTCATCCGCAAGGGTCTCCACGCCCGTCTCACCCGCGAAGACGTCATCGTTTCGGCCACGACCATCGCGTCGCTGCGCCGCTTCAAGGACGATGTCGACGAAGTCCGTGCCGGTCTCGAATGCGGTGTGGTCCTCGCCGATACGAACGACATTCAGGCGGGCGACCAACTGGAAGTCTTCGAAGTCGAGGAGCGTGAACGGACGCTGTGACCGAGGCGTTTTTCCCGGACGACCAGACAGGCGAGCACGGATCGCCGCATAGCGCTCTCCTCGGTTCCGAGTTCATCGGGTATGACGAGGAGAGCGCGACGGCGACCATGCGTTTCGAGGTCAAGCGGCCGATGACCACCTGGCGCGGCGGCGTGCAGGGTGGCCTCGTCGCGGGCTATCTCGATGACGTCATGGGTTATGCCTATGTTGCGATGACCGGCGGCGAGCAGGCCCCGCTCAACCTCGAGATATCGATGCAACTGCTGGGTCTCCTCCCCGAAGGCGCAACGATCATCGGCAGGGGCAAGGTGGTGCGCGCCGGACGTCGGGTAATCTTCCTCGAGGGCGAGCTCCAGACCGAAGAAGGTCAGGTGCTAGCTCGCGCCACCTCGACCGCAATTCCAACGGCGCGGCCTGTTCCCCCGCCGGAAGAGAGCGCCTGATGGCCCGCCGCGAACAATTCACTGCCGAACAGCATTCCGTTCGCGTCCTCAAGGTCAGCGAGCGCGTTCGCCATATCCTGAGCGAGCTGCTTGCGCGCGGCGAAGTGCATGACGATATCGTCAATGCCGCCAATATCGCGGTTACCGAGGTGCGGATGACGCCCGACCTCAGGAACGCGACCGCCTATGTGAAGCCGCTGCTCGGTGCCGAGGAAGACAGCGTGGTGAAGGCGCTGCGTCAGAACACCGCCTATCTCCAGCGGGAGGTGGCGAAACGCCTCGGCCTCAAGTTCGCGCCAAAGCTGAAATTCCGTGCCGACGAAAGCTTCGAGGAAGCCGACCGCATCGAGAAATTGCTGCGCGATCCGAAGGTCGCGCGCGACCTCGACGACGAGGAATAGAGCGCCCTAGCTGGCGGGCACGGCCTCACCGCCGCTTACCGTTGCCGGCACTTCCATGAACACCTCCGCACCCGGACCAAGCGGAAGGTCGAACACGACCCACGCGATCGTCAGCGCAAGACCCGATATCATCAGGCCCACGGAATAGGGCAGCATGGTCGCGGCGAGCGAGCCGAGGCCGAAGTCCTTCTGCCAGCGTTGGCAGAAGATCAGGATCAGCGGGAAATAGACCATCAGCGGTGTGATGATATTGGTCGCGCTGTCGCCGACGCGATAGGCGGCGGTTGCCATTTCGGGCGAGATTCCAAGCAACATGAGCATCGGCACCAGAACCGGGCTCAGCAGCGCCCATTTCGCGCTCGCCGAGCCGACGAAGATGTTGAGCAGGGCGGAAACGAGGATGATCGCGGCCAGCAGAGCCCAGGCGGGCAGACCTGACGATCCAAGGAAGTCCGCGCCCTGAACCGCGAGGATGAGGCCAAGGTTCGACCAGGCGAACATCGCCACGAAGTGTGCGGCGGCAAAGGCGAGGACGAGGTAGTACGCGAGATCCTCCATCGCGCCGGACATCATCTTCACCAGATCGCGGTGATTGCTGATCGTACCGGCGGCCGAGCCATAGGCCCAGCCTGCGAGGAGGAAGAGGATGAAGAAGCCTGCGACGAGACTGCGATAGAACGGGTTGAGACGCGCTTCGGGTGTGGCGGTTTCGTCGATCAGCGGCGTGCCCGGACCGAAGGTGAAGAGCAACCAGAGCGCGACCACGCCGAGAACGGCGAGGCCTGCACGGCGCAGACCCTTGCGCTCACCATCGGTCAGCGCGCGATCGCCGTCGGCCACTTCCCCTTGCTGTTCGGGAGAGACGGCATTGCCTGCCATCGAAGCGTTCCACGGGCCAAGGCGCGGCTCGATGATCTTGTCGGTGACGTACCAGATCACCGGCAGGAAGACGAAGGTCATCGCCGCGATGAAGTACCAGTTGCCAACGATGTTGGGGGTAAAATCACCGAAGACGGTTTCGACCGCCGCCTCGGTAATCCCGAAGAGCAGCGCGTCGAGCTGACCGGGCAGGAGGTTGGCCGAGAAGCCGCCCGAGACCCCGGCGAAAGCGGCCGCGATGCCCGCCACCGGATGCCGTCCGGCGGCGTGGAAGATGATCCCGGCGAGCGGAATCAGCACCACATAGGCCGCATCGGCGGCAAGGTTTCCAAGCATCCCGACAAGCACCACCAGCGGTGTCAGCAGGATCGTGGGAGCGTTGCGCACGCCGGCCCTCATCGCGGTGCCGAACAGTCCTGCACGCTCGGCCACACCGGCGCCCAGCATCACGACCAGAACGTATCCCAGCGGATGGAAGTGGGTGAAGGTCTGCGGCATGTCGACCCACAGCCGCTGGATGTTTTCCGGTGAGAGCAGGCTCGATGCGGTAATGACGCTCGCTGTGCCGGTCGCTTCATCGATCTCGGTCGGGTGAAGCGCCGACCAGCCCAGCAGGCTCGCGACGATCGAGACGAGCACCAGGATCGCGATAAGCCAGAAGAACAGGAAAACGGGGTCGGGTAGCTTGTTACCGCTTCGTTCGATCCAGCCCAGAATTCCGCGCTGTTCGGCTGCCGCTTCTGCCATTCCCGTTAACCCTCTTCTTGGCGTTGTGGTCCTATCGCTAGCATCGCCACGGGCATATGTCTGCCCTGTGAACGGTGTGATGCACAGCACTGGCTAATAGTGGGTGGGGGTTTTATTCGAGCGGTCATGGCCAAGCTCTACTTCTACTATGCCAGCATGAATGCTGGGAAATCGACGACGCTGCTGCAAGCCGATTTCAACTACCGCGAGCGCGGTATGCACACCATGCTGTGGACCGCTGCGCTGGACGACCGCAGTGAGGAGAAAGCCATCGAAAGCCGGATCGGGCTGGGCGCCGATGCGCACAGGTTCACGCCGGAGACAGACCTTTGGGCGGAAATTCAGGGCGCACACAAGGTCGAGCCGCTTGGCTGCGTGCTGGTGGATGAGGCGCAATTCCTGACGAAAGAGCAGGTCTGGCAACTAGCGCGCGTGGCGGACGAGGCGGGCATACCTGTCCTCTGCTATGGGCTGCGCACGGATTTTCAGGGCGAGCTCTTCCCCGGTTCGGCAGGGCTGCTCGGCATTGCCGACGCGCTCGTCGAGCTGAAGGCGATCTGCCACTGCGGACGCAAGTCGAGCATGAACCTGCGCGTCGATGCCAGCGGCAAGGCGGTGAAGCAGGGCGCGCAGACCGAAATCGGCGGAAACGACCGCTATGTCGCGCTGTGCCGCAGACATTTTACCGAAGCGCTCGATGGCTGAGCTTGCGGCGCCTCTCGAACTGGCGCCGGTGCGGCTAGAGCCGCTGGACGATCGTCACGTCGAACCGCTCCGCGCTGTTTGCGCCGAGGATCAGGAGATCTGGGAGATCTATCCGGCCAATTTCGGCGGCGAGCAATTCGACACGGCGCTCGGCATGATGCGCACGATGAGCGACTGGACCAATTTCGCCGCCGTCGATTGCGCGACCGGCGAAGTGGTCGGGATGAGCCACTATATCCGCCCGACCATCTATGGCGTGATCGAGATCGGCGGGACCTATATTACGCCTCGCGTCCGTGGCGGCGCATTCAATCACGCGATGAAGAAGCTGATGATCGAACGTGCTTTCGAACAGGGCTTCGTCAAGGTCGAGTTCCGCGTCGACACGCGGAACCACCGCTCGATGCGCGCGGTCGAAAAGCTGGGGGCGGTGCGCGAGGGGACGATCCGGCAGGATATCGTCACCTGGACCGGATATCGGCGCGATACCGCACTTTATGGACTACTAAAGAGCGAGTGGACTGGTTGAGCGGACCTGCGCGCATTATCTGTCCAGCATGACCGACACGCTTACCCTTGCCATCGTGCTCATCCCGGCGCTGATCGTCGCCATCGTCTTTCACGAGGTGGCGCATGGCTGGACCGCGCTGGCGCTCGGCGATCCGACGGCTAAGGAGCAAAACCGGCTTTCGCTCAACCCTCTGCGCCATGTCGATCCCGTGGGCACGATCCTGGTTCCCGGTCTGCTGGCGCTCATGAGTGCGCCGATTTTCGGCTGGGCCAAGCCGGTGCCGGTCCGCAAGGACCGGCTCGACAATCCGCGCTTCGGCATGATGGCGGTTGCCGCGGCAGGGCCGGGTACCAATTTCGTGCTGGCAGCGGTTGGCGCAATTGCGCTGGGCCTGCTCGCGCCAACGCTGCAGCCGGATATCAATGCCGAACCGACGCTGGCAGTGCAGGGCCTGTTCTACTTCATCCTGATCAACATCTTCCTCGGCATCTTCAACCTGTTGCCGATTCCGCCGTTCGACGGATCGCATATTGTCGAGGGGCTGATGCCGCGCCGCTACGTGCACCTTTATGAGAAGCTGCGCCCCTTCGGCATGCTGCTGTTCCTCGGCCTGGTCCTGCTGACATGGTTTGCGCCCGAATGGGGCGTGCTCGACAAGACGCTCGGCCCGCCGGTCGAATGGGCCCTGCGCAATTACCTCGCGCTGGCAAACTCTATCAGTTGACGTTCTTCGCGAACCAGTCGGCGATGCGTGCCTGCGCGGCTTCGTCCAGATGGAGGCCGAGCTTGCTGCGCCGCCAGAGGACGTCTGAGGCGCTGCGCGCAAACTCTTCCTCGACCAGGTAGCGCAGTTCGGCTTCGTATAGGTCGCCGCCCATATGCTCGCCGAGGTCTTCCAGCCCGCTTGCCTCCCCAAGGATCGCTTCGATCCGCGTGCCATATGCGCGCAGCAGGCGCAGGACGCCCTGCGGCCCGAACCAGGGATATTTCGCCAAGGTCTCCGCGAAGCAATTGTCGAAGCGCGCCGGGTCGATATCGCCACCGGGCAGCGGCGTGTCGGCTGTCCATGATCCCTCTCCGAAATCGCCCAGCTTCTCGAGCGCGTGTTCGGCAAGCTTGCGATAGGTCGTGATCTTTCCGCCGAAGATCGAGAGGACCGGCGCGCCGCCGACCTCGTCCAGATCGAAGACATAGTCGCGCGTTACGGTCGAATTGTCGGACTTGTGATCGTCGTAGAGCGGGCGCACGCCCGAATAGTCCCACACCGCCTGATCGGGCGAGACGTCGATCCGCAGGTACTCGTTCACCGCATCGCAAATGTAGCGCCGCTCCTCCTCGGAGATTTCAACATGGTTCGGGTCGCCGGTGAACAGGACGTCGGTCGTGCCGACCAGCGTGTATTCGCGCTCGTAGGGGATGGCGAAGACGATCCGGTTGTCGCGGTTCTGGAAGATGTAGGCGTGACGGCCTTCGTAGAGCTTGGGGAAGACGAGGTGGCTGCCTTTAACAAGGCGCAGGTTAGTATGCGCCTCGCTCGGCATGGCCTTGCCGAGCACCGCATCGACCCAGGGCCCGGCGGCGTTGACCACCGTGCTGGCGGTGACCGTCTGCTCTCCTTCGGGACCGCTCAGTGTCGCCCTCCAGTGCGTGTCATGCCGTTCCAGCGCGACACATTCGGTGCGCGTGCGGATTTCTGCGCCGCGATCGCGCGCATCCATGCAGTTGAGCACGACGAGGCGCGAATCCTCGACCCAGCAATCGGAATATTCGAAGCCCTTTGTCAGCCGGTTTTCCAAGACTTCGCCATGCGGAGGCGCGCGCAGGTTCACCGTTCGCGTGGGTGGCAGCAGCTTTCGTCCGCCGAGATTGTCATAGAGATAGAGGCCGAGCCGCAGCATCCATTTGGGCCGCAATCCCTTGTCATGCGGCAGCACGAAGCGCAGCGGCCAGATGATGTGCGGGGCGATCCTGAGCAACCGCTCGCGCTCGATCAGGCTTTCGCGAACGAGGCGGAACTCGAAATGTTCGAGATAGCGAAGACCGCCGTGAACCAGCTTGGTCGAGGCGCTGGAGGTATGGCTGGCGAGATCGTCCTTCTCGACCAGCAGCACTTTTGCGCCGCGCCCCGCCGCATCGCGGGCGATGCCCGCGCCGTTGATGCCGCCGCCGATGATGAGGAGATCGTATTGGCTTTCCACGCTGGCAGGCATGGCGCGGGCGGCTCCATTTGGCTAGAGGGACCGCGTGACCGATACCAAAAAACCTGCACCAAATGGCTGGATCATCCTCGACAAGCCGCGCGAACTCGGCTCGACCCAGGCAGTCGCGGCGGTAAAGCGGAACCTGCGCGAAGGCGGCTATGCCAAGGCGAAGGTGGGGCACGGCGGGACGCTCGACCCGCTGGCCGAAGGCGTGCTGCCCATCGCGCTGGGCGAGGCGACCAAGCTCGCCGGGCGGATGCTCGATGCGAGCAAGATCTACGAGTTCACCGTGCAGTTCGGCGAGGAAACCGACACGCTCGACACCGAGGGAGAGGTGGTCAAGCGAACCGACCGTCGCCCGCCGATGGCTGCGGTCGCGGCCGTGCTCGATCATTTCACCGGCGAGATCGAGCAGGTTCCGCCCGCCTATTCCGCGATCAAGATCGACGGCGAGCGCGCCTATGACCGGGCGCGGGCGGGGGAGGATGTCGAGATCAAGACGCGGCGTGTAACGGTGCATTCGCTCGACATGGCGTCGACTTATGAGGCAGGGCAGGAAGTGGACTCCGCCTTTAGCACCACGCGCGGCCGGCCCGACCCTTACGATCCCTCAGCCCCGCTCGAATTGGCGGAAAGCGTCACGCTCATCGCGCATGTGTCCAAGGGCACATATATCCGCAGCCTCGCACGGGACATCGCGCATGCCCTTGGAACTTACGGCCACGTCACTTATCTAAGGCGGATCAAGGCCGGCCCGTTCCGCGAGGAACAGGCGATTTCGCTGGACAAATTGAACGAAATCGGTAAGGGCGCGCCACTTCAAGACCTACTCCTGCCGCTCGAGGCGGGGCTGGACGACATCCCGGCCCTTTCACTCGATCCCGATAGTGCGCAGGCGGCCCGCCAGGGCCGGGTTCTTTCGGGAATGCCCCAAAGCGACGGGCTCTATTTTGCGAAGCTGGGCGATGTCCCGGTTGCGCTGATGGAAGTCAGTGGCGGGACGGCCAAAGTCGTCAGGGGTTTCAATCTTCCAGATGTCGCTGAGTAAGTGAGAACATACATGTCGGTAACTGCCGAAAAGAAAACGGAAATCATCAAGGACAACGCCCAGGGCAACAATGACACGGGCAGTCCGGAAGTTCAGGTCGCGATCCTCACCGAGCGCATTCGCAACCTTACCGAACATTTCAAGGATCATCACAAGGACAACCACTCGCGTCGTGGTCTGCTGATGATGGTCAACAAGCGCCGCAACCTTCTTGCCTATCTGAAGAAGAAGGACGTGGAGCGCTACAACGCGCTGATCCAGAAGCTGGGTCTTCGTAAGTAAGAGTTTTGCAAGGGGCGGCTCAAAGGCCGCCCTTTGTTTTTGGAAGGATCGCACGAAAAGTGGAACCCGGTTTTCGGGTTCGCGATCCGACCCAAGTCTGCCTTCCAAGCAATTCGGCTGGGAGCGGACGAAAGGGGCGCGATTAGCCCCGCACCGGACCGGGACGGAATACCCGGAATATGTAGGCCCCGCGCGGCAATAAGGCCCCCCGGGTTCATAAGGAAAATCAATGTTCGACAAGAAAACTGTATCGCTGGAGTGGGGCGGAAAGACCCTCACCCTCGAAACCGGTCAGATTGCCCGTCAGGCTGACGGCGCCGTTCTGGCCACCTATGGCGAAACCGTGGTGCTGTGCGCCGTGACCGCCGCCAAGAGCGTCAAGGAAGGGCAGGACTTCTTCCCGCTGACCGTTCACTACCAGGAGAAATTCTCGGCAGCCGGCCGCATTCCGGGCGGCTTCTTCAAGCGCGAAGGCCGCGCGACCGAGAAGGAAACGCTGACCTCCCGCCTGATCGACCGCCCCGTGCGTCCGCTCTTCCCGGAAGGCTTCTACAACGAAATCAACGTCATCGCGCAGGTCCTTTCCTACGACGGTGAGACCGAACCCGATATCGTCGCGATGATTGCCGCTTCGGCTGCGCTGACCATCTCGGGCGTGCCCTTCATGGGCCCGATCGGCGCTGCACGCGTCGGCTTCCGCAATGGCGAATACGAACTCAACCCGAGCCTCGACAAGGCGCTCGACGAAGAAGGTCGTCTCGACCTCGTCGTTGCCGCGACGCAGGACGCGGTGATGATGGTCGAGTCCGAAGCCAAGGAACTGACCGAGGAAGAAATGCTCGGCGCCGTCATGTTCGCGCATGAGGAAAGCCGCAAGGTCATCGGTGCGATCATCGATCTCGCCGAACAGGCTGCCAAGGAGCCGTGGGAACTCGACAAGGTCGAAGACAAGTCGGCGACCCTCGAAGAGCTGCGCGGCGTCATCGGTGACGATCTGGCTGCTGCTTACAAGATCACCGACAAGTCGGCCCGTCAGGACGCAGTCAATGCCGCCCGCGAAAAGGCGCGCGAGCATTATGCCGATCTCGCCGAGAGCGATCCGGCCGAATACATGGGCCGTCTCAAGCTGGTGAAGAAGCTGGAAAGCGACATCGTGCGCAAGGCGATCCTCAAGGATGGCCAGCGTATCGACGGCCGCAAGACCGACCAGGTCCGCCCGATCGAGGCGATGGTCGGCCTGCTTCCGCGTACGCACGGTTCGGCGCTGTTCACCCGCGGCGAGACGCAGGCGATCTGCACCACCACGCTTGGCACCAAGGATGCCGAGCAGATGATCGATGGTCTGGAGGGTCTCTCCTACAACCACTTCATGCTGCACTATAACTTCCCGCCCTATTCGGTCGGCGAAGTGGGCCGCTTCGGCTTCACCAGCCGCCGCGAAACCGGCCACGGCAAGCTCGCATGGCGTGCGCTGCACCCGGTTCTGCCCGATCACGAGGACTTCCCGTACACGATCCGCATTCTGTCGGACATCACCGAGTCGAACGGCTCGAGCTCGATGGCGACCGTCTGCGGTGGCTGTCTGTCGATGATGGACGCCGGCGTTCCGATCGAACGTCCGGTTTCCGGCATCGCCATGGGGCTTATCCTCGAAGGCGACGAGTTCACCGTGCTTTCGGACATCCTGGGCGACGAGGACCACCTCGGCGACATGGACTTCAAGGTGGCCGGTTCGGAGAAGGGCATCACCTCGCTCCAGATGGACATCAAGGTTGCCGGTATCACCAAGGAAATCATGCAGACCGCGCTGGAGCAGGCGAAAGCCGGCCGGGCGCACATCCTGGGTGAAATGAACAAGGCGCTGGGCTCCGCACGCAGCGGCGTTTCGAAGCACGCTCCGCGTATCGAAACGATGCAGATCGACAAATCGAAGATCCGTGACGTTATCGGCACGGGCGGCAAGGTCATCCGCGAGATCGTCGCCGAAACCGGTGCCAAGGTCGACATCGATGACGAAGGCGTGATCAAGATCAGTTCTTCGAATGCCGATGAAATCGAAGCCGCGAAGAAGTGGATCGAAGGCATCGTCGAGGAAGCCGAAGTCGGCAAGATCTACACCGGCAAGGTCGTCAACATCGTCGACTTCGGTGCGTTCGTGAACTTCATGGGCGGCAAGGACGGTCTCGTCCACGTCAGCGAAATGAAGAACGAGCGGGTCGAGAAGCCGACCGACGTCGTTTCCGAAGGCCAGGAAGTAAAGGTCAAGGTCCTCGAGATCGACAACCGCGGCAAGGTCCGCCTGTCGATGCGCGTCGTCGATCAGGAAACCGGCGAAGAGCTGGAAGACACCCGCCCGCCGCGCGAACCGCGTGGTGACCGTGGTGGCGACCGCCGTGGACCGCGCGGCAACCGTGACCGTGGTGGTCGTGGCGGTGACCGTGGCGGACGTCGCGGCGGCCGTGATGGTGGTGACGGCGGCAGCAAGGGCGGCGACGATGGCGCAGCCCATGTGCCGGACTTCCTGAAGGACTGATCCTTCAAGAACCTAAACACAAGAAGGGCCGCTCGACAGGGCGGCCCTTTTTGTTTGGCGCGACGCGCTATAGAGAGAAAACCATGCTTCCACGCGAAACCATAGACACCGCGCAAATCCCGGGCGGCGACACGCTGACGCTGATCAGTCACGGTCGCGACTTCATCATCATGCTCGGACGTGACGAGCTGATGGGCACGCGAATGCAATATTCGGAGGAACAGCTTGCGGTGCTGACGCTGGCGGAACTCTCCGCCGCCGCGCCGCGCATGCTGATCGGCGGATATGGCATGGGCTTCACCTATCGCGCGGCGCTGGCGGAGGCTCCCGAGGGGGCCGAGGTGGTCGTCGCCGAAGTGGTGCCGGAAATCCTCGACTGGGCGAGGGGGCCTCTGGCGCATCTGACCGGCGAAACACTCGACGATCCACGCGGGGAAATCGTGCTGTGCGATGTCGCGGCGCTGATCGACGATGCCAATGACGGCACTTGCCACAAGTTCGATGCGATCCTGCTCGATGTCGACAACGGTCCCGACGGAATCGTGCGCGACGGGAACGAGAGGCTCTATTCGCGCACCGGATTGGCCAAGGCGCGCGAGGCGCTCAACCCCGGCGGCATCCTCGCCGTGTGGTCAGCTGCGCCCGATCACAAGTTCACCAAGCGCCTGAAGGATGCAGGCTTCGACGTCGAGGTGCGCGAAGTGCGCGCGCGACCGAACAACAAGGGCCCGCGCCACACGATCTGGTTCGCAAAGAAGGGCTAGTTTGCCGAACGTCCGAGTATGGGCGTTCTTCGTTGGCCGCTGGAACAACGCAGTCCAAATCTCTAGATTGTTGCAATGGAAGCTCGGCAACTGTTTGAACGCGTCCGCACCTCGTGGCCGAACTCCATCATTTTGAAGGGCGATGCAAGTTCAAGCGAAGAGGACCCTATTTGGAGCGTGGTGCATTGCTACGACAGTCTGGAGCCCAAGTTTGCCGACGATGACTGGCTCGTCATAGGGGCTTGGTCTTTCCATCAAGCCCTGTCGGAACTCGCTAGGCTCAACATACAAAGCGGTTTGGAAGCAGTGCATCCGGCTGACGTTTCGTTTGAAGCTTTCGACGCGAACATGCGTGAGAATCTCGCTGACGAGACATGGGCGGAAGAGCGCTCACGCTACAGGCACTGATCCGGTATGAACGTCCACAATCGGGTCGATAGCGGAAGTGCTTACACCACCGAGCTGGTTCAAAAATCGTAGATCACCGTCACCCGGCTCAGCGTGTCGGTCTTGACCGCGCCCGGCGGCGGGTTGCTGTCGTAATCGATGCCGTAGGAAAAGCGCGTGCTCAGCTTGTCGCTGATCTTCGCATTCAGGCCGGTGACGAGGTTGATGCTGGTGTTGTTCGAATCGACGATCACGGTCGCCGAGCCGCCCGTTTCTGCCACGGCATTGGTGTCATGCGTCAGCGTCAGGCTGTCGGTGATCTTCCAGTCGAAATCGACCCCGAAAAGGGCGGCTATGCGGCTCTCGCTGCGTCCGTCGATGAACTCGCTCACGCGGTAGGCCGGACCCGCCTTGGCCGATATCTGCAGGCTCTCGTTTTCGACGATCTGGTAGCCAAGCCCGCCCGAGACTGCATAGCGCGCCGAGAAGCCCTGGAACCGGTCGCGTTCATATTGCGCCAGCGCATAGGCGAACAGCCGGTCGGAAATCGTGTAGTTTGGCTCGTAGGCGGCGAAGAACTGCTCGCGCGTCGTCACCCCGTTGCTGCGCTGATAGTCGACCCGCCCTTTGAGCTTGTGCGTCCAGTCGATCCCCTCACGCTTCAGGGCGAGGCCCGCGGTCAGCCCGGTGTTCGAAGAATTGCCGGTCGCGCGGAAACCGCCAAGCTCGCCCTTGCCGGTCCAGTTGTCGAACAGCCCGGCGGAACGAATTTCTTCTTCCTTCGCCTCTGCTTCCTGCACCGCGAGCGCTTCCTGCTCGGCATTGAAATCCGCCAGCATCGCGTCGAGCTCGGCCGTATTGTCAGGATTGGTCTTTTTCGCGAGACCGATCACCGTGGCGACGGCATCCTTGTCGCCGCTCTCGATTGCGGCATCGATCATCGCGCGCACCGGTTCGGGCACCTCGGCGTGCGCGGCTAACGGCATGGCAAGAAGGGCAGCGGTCGCTGCAAGGCTGACATTTCTCATCGATCGACCTCAGGTCTTGATACGGACGGGGCCCATGAAATCGCGCTTGCCCAGCGCGACGCCCTTCGCACGGAGGATGTCGTAGAAGGTGGTGGCGTGGAAATAATAGTTTGGCTGGTTGAAGCTGAGCAGGAAATCCTGACCGGTCAGTTCCATCAACCGCTTGCCGCCCAGGACGAAGCCGATGGTCTTGTCTGACAGCGCATCCACCGCCTCGGCGTCGAGTTGGTCCAGCTTGCCAAGCGCATCGTCGATCATCGCGCGCATCGCGTCCCAATCGGCGGGGATATCGGTGAAGTCGGGTGTAAACTCGCCATCCTTGAGCTGGTCGAAGGTATAGGCGGTGTGCACCCAGCAGGCGCGCACGTGCCAGGGAAGGGTCCACATATCGTCGGCAAGGCGTGCCTCCAGCAATTCGCTATCTGCAATCCCGCTGTCACGGACATGGGCCTCACCCTTGTCGACGAGGCCGCGAAGCCCGTGGAGGATCTGCCGCGCGCTCGGCACGAATGCATCGTAAAGCGAAAGGCCCATAATTGTTCTCTCTCTGTAAAAAGGCCCGGCGATCGCGATGGATGGCCGGGCCCCTTGAACTCGTAATTGTCGGCGCCCTTTTTAGCGAACCCTTGGACCGCCGAACGGCAGCGGCGGAGGGGGACGGCGTGCACCACGCGGCAGCTGTGCCTGATAGGCGCGTCCGCAGTGTTCGACGCAATAAGGGAACCCGGGGTTCACGTCCTGCCCGCAGAAATGGAAATCGGGCTCGCCCGGGTGGCCCATCGGCCAGCGGCAGACCTTGTCCGACAGGTCGAGCAGGCTCGTCTTGTCGGCAATCTCGGGACTCGGCTTGGCCGGCACAAGGCGGCGGGGCGGAGCGGGCGGGATCGGCGCCTGCTGGTCGCCTGGACCCTGCCGCAGGAAGCCGCCCGGACCGACCGAGACGATCTTTGGCAGATCGGGCGTCGGGTTGGGCACTGGCTGCGAAGGAATGCCATCCGTCGCCTGCTGGCTGGCAGCTGGCGCATCCACCTTCGGTGCAGGCTTCGCCGCAGGCTTGGCCGGTGCAGGCTTGGGCGCTGACTTCTTGGGTGCAGCCTTGGCCGCCGGCTTCTTGGCCGCAGCCTTCTTCTCGTTTGCCTTGACGGGGGAGGGGCGAGCCTTGAGGCCCAGCCGGTGCGCCTTGCCGATCACCGCATTGCGGCTGACGCCGCCCAGTTCATCGGCGATCTGGCTGGCGGTAGAACCGCCTTCCCACATCTTCTTGAGCGTTGCGATACGCTCGTCAGTCCAACTCATCGGTTTATCAAATCCCGTTTCTAATGCGCGCCGCGCTTGCCAGCACTCGCCTGTGGCCCTAACCGCGCGATCATGGCCGATCAAGCACCTGCTAGTCCTGAAACGAACCCCGGCAGCAACCAGGGGTCTGCAGACGCGTCCCTCAATGGTAAAATCGCCGGCGAGGGAAGCCGGTTTCCTGCGCGGGGCGAGCCGATCATCACCGGCATCAACCGCATAGGATTGTGGAGTCTCTATATTAAGGAGGTTCGCCGGTTTCTCAAGGTGCACACCCAGACAATCTGGGGTCCGGCCGTCACGACATTGCTGTTTCTCATCATTTTCTCGGTCGCGCTGGGCCGGGGAGGGCGCGAAGTGCTGGGCGTACCCTTCGCCAGTTTCGTTGCGCCGGGGCTGATCGTGATGGGCATGATGCAAAATGCCTTCGCCAATTCCTCTTTCTCGCTGCTTTCGGGCAAGATCCAGGGAACGATCATCGACTTGCTGATGCCACCTCTGTCGGAAGGCGAATTGATGAGCGGGATTCTTGCCGCAGCAGTGACGCGCGCCGTCATGGTCGGTGGCGCTGTCGGCATCGCCATGGCCCTCTGGCCAGGCGTCACCCTTACGATCGAGCATTTGTGGGCCGTGGTCTGGTTCGGCCTGATGGGTTCACTGATGCTCTCCTTGCTCGGGCTCGTGACATCCATCTGGTCGGAAAAATTCGATCACAATGCGGCAATCACCAACTTTGTCGTCGCGCCGCTTTCGCTGCTTTCGGGCACGTTTTACGTGATCGACAATCTGGCACCGGCATTTCAGGCGATCAGCCGTGCAAATCCGTTCTTCTACGTGATCTCGGGCTTCCGCTACGGCTTTATCGGTCAGAGCGACATCGGTGACGAGCGGGCCGTTGTAATCGCCGGGCTGGGTCTGCTCGCGCTAAACCTCGTGATGGGCGTAATAATCTACCGCATCCTGAAATCCGGCTGGAAAATCAAGGATTGAGTGTGCCGACTTAGTGGGTCAGCGCGCGGCGCATCCGATAACGGCCATTGCGGAACTGCTCGAACAATTCTTCGACGTTGGGATGGTCGACCGGGCCGCCCGCAGCATCGCCAAGCAGGTTCTGCTGGCTGACATAGGCAACGTAGGAACTATCCTCATTCTCTGCGAGCAAGTGATAGAACGGCTGATCGCGGCGCGGGCGCATGTCCTCGGGGATCGACTGGTACCACTCCTCGCTATTGGCGAAGACCGGATCTACGTCGAATATGACGCCACGGAAATCGAACAGGCGGTGGCGGACCACGTCGCCTATTCCAAAGCGTGCCGAAGCATGTCGGGGGGCCTCGATTTCGCGGCCCGCTTGGGCGGAAAAGAACACGGCTCTGTCCATAGTCTGGATGATATGGCTCTTCGCAGGTGCAAAACAAGACTTGAGGAGTGCAGATTCCCCAGTTTTAGGGCGAAAGGGGACTTGGCAAGCGATGGCGCTTCAGCTAACCGCCTCGCTCGCTTCGACCGGGCCCTGAGGCCGAACAAGCGCACCTGATCATGCGGAGAGGTGGCAGAGAGGTCGAATGCGCCGCACTCGAAATGCGGTATACGGGCAACCGTATCGTGGGTTCGAATCCCACCCTCTCCGCCACCTAGTCTCGAGCTTTCCTCACATGTGAGAAGTTGCCTCGCAGAACCCCGCAGTTCTGCGGCGTTTGGGCCGTGATCCGGTACTAGAGAGAGCGGATTTCAAAGAGATTTTCAGCCCATTTGGCCGGTTTTCTCTGCGGCCCTTTTGCGTGGTACCGGATTGGGATTTTTCCGTGTTATCGCCCCAAAAACACGGAAAATCATGAGAAGAACACGGAATGCGAGCACTGGCGGCTCCCTTTCACAAGAGAGAACAGTTGCTTGGTAGAAGGGTGCGCGCGCCAGAACACGAAAAAGCCCGGTCTGCACATGCAGACCGGGCTCGTTAGCAATTGGCTTTTCAGATGAGGGTCAGAGATGCTTCAGGAGCATCTTGAACTTGTGATAGTCAGTGGCGGCAAGAAACTGCACGGTTGCGTCTACCTGGTCCTTGAACTTGCAGTGTGGGAAGGTGAACAGCTCCCCCTCATAGGCAGCAAGCCAGGGGGCTTCCTCTGGTAGCCAGATCTTGCCCTGCTCAAACTTCACGGCTTGCTGCTCTGTGCGCTCGACCTTGCCTGTTGATGGAGAGAGATTGACCAGCCATTTTTGGCCCTCGAGACCATTGATGGTCTCGATCAGGCTGATGCCGCTGGCCTTCTTCTCGACTATGACGAGCTTTGCCTTGTGCATCGCCTTGAGCTTGTAGACTGCCTTGACCAGGTCAGGAAAGCTGGGGCGCTCGCGCCAGACGTCGAGTAGATAGAAGCCGTCCGGACATATCGCCCACGTGGTGCAAACGCTCCAGGCACTTTCTTCATCGCCTTCATAGGCCGTATCCCAGCTCTGGACGATAGCCATGGTCTGGGATGGCTTGGGAGGCTTCTCGTAGCGCTTAACCCACTGTTCCTTGATAATAGCGCCTCCCGGAGGCAGCGGGCTCTGGTTGAACTGGGCTTCGAAGTCGAACTCTCCCATCTCCTTTTTGAGCTGCTCAAGGTCTTCAAGGTCATGGCGCTCAGGTTGGAGGATGCGGCCAGCCACGAACTTCGCCTTTTTGCCACCTTCGACGATATCGAAGACCTTGGTCGTTGGCTGGATCGCCGGGAGGATCAGTTCCTCCCACCCTCCTGTCTCCATGATATGCCCGGGAAGATCTTCCTGGTGCAGTCGCTGCGCGACCACGATCAGCCGGCCCTTCTTCGGATGGTTGAAGCGGGTGTGAATGGTCGACTGGAACCACTCGATACACCTGGCTCGAGCCGTGGGTGAATGGCCTTCGCTGGCCTTGACCGGATCATCGATGATGATCACGTCTGCCCCGCGGCCGGTCAGCGTTGCCCCTGTCGACGTGGCGAAGCGATAGCCCCCGACCGTGGTCCCGATCTCGGTCTTGTTCTGCTGCTTGGGATCGAGATGGGTGTTCGGAAAGATCCGCTTGTACCATGCCGACTTCATCAGCTTGAGCGTATCGGCGCTGAACTTCTCGGCCAGGTCTGTCCCATAGGACGCGCAGATGATTCGTGTCTTGGGATCCTTACCAAGCAGCCATGCCGGATAGGCGATCGAGATGAGGTAAGTCTTCAGATAGCGCGGCGGGATGCAGACAAGCGCTCTCCGGACATCTCCTCGAAAAACCTTCATCAGCAGGAAGCAGATGATAGCGATATGCGGTGCCATGTAGAGCTTGCCGGGCTCGAGGATCGGGAATGCACGGATTGCGAAGGCAAAGAAGTCCTTGCGGCACAGGTCATCGACGATCCGGCGCAGTTCGAAGGGATCAGCCATGATCATCCTCCTCATCTGATTGTTTGAAAGCCTTGAATTTCTCCTTCAGCTTGAGCCATTCCTCGAGCGTGTCGAAGTCGGCGGCGGACTCCGCCTTGGTGGGCGGAATGGTCTCGCCAGGATCGAACTTCTCATCGAGATTAAGGAGCATGGCGATGGCCTTGAGATCGCCAGAGGCCGCCTTCTGCGCGAGCTGGTGGTAGGTCAGCTCCTGCTTGGTCATCTTCTGTGTCTCGCCATCGAAGTTGACGGTGATCTTCTTCTGGACCGCTTCCTTCCAAAGCGTCTTCTGGTTCTTCGAGCCCTTGGGGCGTCCCTTAGGGTTGGGGGAGGGGCCGCCCTTCTTCCACCAGGTCGCAGGATCGGTCTTGCCCTTGCCCCATTTGGAGGACTTCTTCTTGGGGGTCTTAGCCATGGCTTGTCACCCCCTCTGAAATACGGCGCTGAGCGAGCTCGTCGAAGGTCAGACCTGTCTCGATGTGAATGGCAGGCTCGCCCGTCTCGCGCTCCCAGCGGCGGATGGCCCGGTCGACATATTTGGGATCGAGCTCGATTCCGTAGCAAATGCGCCCGGTGTTCTCGGCGGCTAGAATGGTGCTCCCCGATCCCATAAAGGGATCAAGCACGATATCGCCGCGATTGGTGACATCGAGCAGCGCATCCTCGACCAGCGGCAGGGGCTTGGGCGTGGGATGATCAGCCAGCGCCTTGGCTGATGAAGAGCCCGGCCGGTTGGCTCCAGGATAGCGCCAGATGTTACAGCGATCCCGACCATACCGGCCGAGCGCGATATTGTTGGTGGCAGCTGTCTTGCCATTGCAGAAGACCGCAACGAACTCATGGGCATTACGGTAGAGCCCTCCCATGCCGCCGGATCCTTTATCCCATACCGCGATATTGTTGCGGGTGAGGCCGACATCCAGCCCAGCAAGAAGCAACGCGTCTAGCTGCCTCCAATCCATGCAGGCAAATATGATCGCGCCGGGTGAACTGAACGCCTTGCAGTGGCCCAGATAGGTCCCGAAGAAGTCTTGGAGCTCCTCGCGGTCCAGATCGCCAGCGCCCATGAGAAAGTCCTCATGTTTGTGCTTGCCCAGCCCGCTGACAAATCCTTCGATCCCGCAACCATAGGGCGCATCGCTGAAGATGCATTGGGCAAGCTGCCCTTCCAGCAGCGCCTCATATGATGCTGCTTTGAGCGCATCTGCACAGTGGAGCCGATGAACGCCGAGCTGATACAGATCGCCGAGGCGCGAGACGACAGGCCTGTCGTCTTCATCTTCCTCGAACTCGTCAGCGTCGTTGTCACCATCAGCCGGTTGGGACAGGAGCGTAATCTGGTCGATCTCGGGCAGGGTAAAGCCAGTGCTTGTGAGATCGATCCCGTCTGACTCGAGGGCGATCATCCGTTCGCGCAGCAGGTCCGTGTCCCAGGCGCCTGTCTCACCGACGCGATTGAGGGCGAGCGCAAGTGCTTCGATTTCAGCGTTGTCGAGATGTTCGACCGAGATGCAGGGAACACTCTTGAAACCGAGCTGTTCTGCTGCTTCGCACAGGATGTGGCCGGATACGACCACATCATTCTGATCGATCAGCACGGGCATCACCAATCCGAATAAACGGATCGACGAAATCACTTTCTCGAGTTGTTCGGGCGAAGTGATACGCGTTCGATTTGGCGAGGGTTGAAGGTCAGCCAAGGGCTTTTCGGTAACCACAAGCTCTGGGGAGAGGTCGTTGCGCGCAGGGCGAGATGCAGCATCAACGACCCTTGTTCTTGCCGCATGCTCTTTGCGCCGCGAGCGAGACTTTGCCTGCAGCTGCTCTTTCATCTTGTCAGAGAACATCTTGCCCTTGGCGGCAAGCTTCTTGCTGCCGCCGGAAGGTGCTTTGCTTGTTGTCTTAATGTCGTCGACCTTTGCGGCCGCCGGGCTGGCTTTCTTGGGATGGTCCTGGCTATTCATCATTTCCTCCGTCCGTTGGTTCCGGCGGAGGAGGAGCTGAGTGCACAGTTGGTCCTGCCTCCACGCGGGAGTTTCAGGACCTGACCCCATGAACTAGGGGCCTACATCCGTTTGGGTTTGAGCCGAAAACTCAGTGACAAACGCTGTCTCAGGTCGATGTGCTACTAACGAGCCATAGACCGCTCCGGCTTGCAAGTGATTTTTGCAGCCTCAGGTTCAGCGCATCAGTTTAGTGGCTTGAGGGTGCTTGAACGGAGGCGATGAGCATAGGCACAATGTCAGCAATGCGCCCCAATTCCGGACGTTCAGGCTCTCCGAAACGATACCTGAAAGCGGACAGGCAGCTTCGCCCTGTTTATGGGCACCGACAATGTCCGATTATGGCTGGGTTGCCGAGATCGCGTATTGCGATCGCGACATTTATCCTATTTTCCGACTCATTTGGACAAAGCCTCATCAAGCGGGGCAGGTGCCATTGCACCCACCCCGACGAGGATTAGCCCAATGATTGAGGCTTAGGCCGCCTTGTCCTCGGTCAGCTGCGGCGTGTCGTCATTGACGTACTCGCCGCTCCCGATGGCGATCTTGCGCGGCTTGAGCGACTCAGGAACGATCCGCTGGAGCGAGATCGTCAGCATGCCGTGCTCATAATTCGCATCGCGCACTTCGACATAGTCGGCCAGCTGGAACCGGCGCTCGAACGCGCGGGCAGCGATACCCCGGTGAACGAATTCGACACCGTCTTCGTCCTTCTCGCTCTTCTGTCCGGAGATGACGAGCTGGTTCTGCTGTGCAGTGATGTCGATTTCGTCCGGACGGAAGCCGGCCACCGCCAGGGTGATCCTGTAGCTGTCCTCGCCGGTGCGGACGATATCGAAGGGCGGGTAGCTATCCTGCGTCTCACCGCGGAAGCTGTTCTCGAGCGCATCGAAGAGCCGGTCGAAACCGACCGTCGAGCGGCGATAGGGGGTCAAATCAAATGCAGTTCTCATTTCCAAATCCTCCTTGTTGAGCAATCCGGGCACGAGAAGCGTCAGCGAACGAAAGAGCTGACGCCCTAATGTCCAACCGGACCCATTATGGCATCCGGTATTAACGAAATTAGGAAACGCGCAATTGATTTCAAGACCGGATAAGATTTTTATCTCTGTGTTTTCAGTATCTTGCAAGAGAAAACCAGGCACACCGATAGAGGCGCGCCTGGCCTTCTTCCAGTTGAGAATATGTTTGGTCCTAGTCCGTTTACGCGGTCAGCCGATTGCTGCTCGCGTGATCGGAAGCCCAGCTTCGCTTCTGGTCCTTGAGCGCCAGTTTGAGCTTCTTCAGGCGGGCAATCAGAACTTCGTCAGGCCGGGGTCGTTTGTTTTCCCGCTGGATTTCGTTCTCGAGCCGCGCATGTTCGCGTGAAAGATAGTCCAGATACCTGTCGGTCATTATCTCCTCCTCTCTCATTCGACCGATTTTCTGACATCGCCATTTTCGGAGACTGCCTTGCTCAAGAGGGCGTGTGGAGACGCCAGGCAGCACTGCCGCCAGCCGTGCGTGGAGGTTGGGAGAGCGCAGCTTGATGCCGCGCTCTCCTCACCCTGTTAGAAGTCCATCGCCGGCATCGGTGCGGGCGTGTCTTCCTTGGGCAGTTCGGCCACCAGCGCCTCGGTGGTGATCAGCAGCGAGGCAACCGAAGCCGCATCCTGAAGCGCCGTGCGGACGACCTTCGCCGGATCGATGACGCCTGATTTCACCAGGTCTTCGTATTCGCCGGTCGCGGCGTTGAAGCCCCAGTTGTAATCATCGCCTTCAAGCAGCTTGCCGACGATATAGGCACCATCCTCGCCCGCGTTCTCGGCGATCTGGCGAGCGGGTGCGCGCAGCGCGCGGCGCACAATGTCGATGCCCGACTGCTGGTCGTCATTGGCCGCCTTGAGCCCTTCGAGCGACTTCAGTGCACGCAGCAGAGCGATACCGCCGCCAGGCAGGATACCTTCCTCGACAGCGGCACGGGTCGCGTGCAGTGCGTCGTCGACGCGATCCTTCCGCTCCTTGACCTCGATTTCGGTCGCGCCACCTACGCGGATGACGGCAACGCCGCCAGCCAGCTTGGCCACGCGTTCCTGCAGCTTTTCACGGTCGTAGTCGCTGGTCGTGGTCTCGATCTGGGCGCGGATCTGACTTACCCGGGCGTCGATATCGGCCTTGTTACCGGCTCCATCGACGATGGTGGTATTGTCCTTGTCGATGATGACCTTCTTGGCGCGGCCAAGCATTTCGATCGTTACGTTCTCAAGCTTGGTTCCAAGCTCCTCGCTGACCACGTTGCCCGCGGTAAGGATAGCAATATCCTCCAACATCGCCTTGCGGCGATCGCCGAAACCGGGAGCCTTGACGGCAGCGACCTTGAGTCCGCCGCGCAGGCGGTTCACCACGAGCGTGGCCAGCGCTTCGCCTTCGACATCCTCGGCTATGATCAGAAGCGGACGGCTGGACTGCACGACCTGTTCGAGCAGCGGGATCAGCGCCTGAAGGTTCGAGAGCTTCTTCTCATGGATGAGGATATAGGGGTCCTCCAATTCCACTTTCAGCTTCTCTGCATTCGTCACGAAATAAGGCGAGAGGTAGCCGCGGTCGAACTGCATACCCTCGACCGTTTCGAGCTCGGTTTCGAGGCTTTTGGCTTCTTCGACCGTGATGACGCCTTCGTTGCCGACTTTCTCCATCGCTTCGGCGAGTATACGACCCACGGTTTCATCGCCATTGGCGGAAATGGTCGCGACCTGGGCGATCTCGCTGTTGGCCGAAACCTTCCTGGCATGGCTTTCGAGATCCTTGACCACGGTTCCGACCGCTAGATCGACACCGCGTTTCAGATCCATCGGGTTCATGCCGGCCGCAACCGCCTTGGCGCCTTCGCGCACGATCGCCTGCGCCAGAACGGTAGCGGTGGTGGTGCCATCGCCAGCCTTGTCGTTCTGCTTGCTGGCAACCTCGCGCAGCATCTGCGCGCCCATGTTCTCGAACTTGTCCTTGAGTTCGATTTCCTTGGCGACGGTAACGCCATCCTTGGTGATGCGCGGCGCGCCAAAGCTCTTGTCGATCACCACGTTCCGGCCCTTTGGACCGAGAGTTACCTTGACCGCATTTGCAAGCGTATCCACGCCGCGGAGCATGCGGTCACGCGCATCCGACGCAAATTTTACTTCCTTTGCAGCCATTTTGGCCTGCTCCTTTCATGTCTTCCTTCGGTTGAACTGAAGAGTAATCGATGGGCTTACGCCGCTTTCTTGAGTTCGGCGGCAGCATCTATGATGCCGAGGATGTCGCTCTCCTTCATGATGAGCAGATCCTCGCCATCGATCCGCACTTCGGTGCCGGACCACTTACCGAACAGGATGCGGTCGCCAGCCGTCACCGCGAGTTCCACCAGTTTACCGGTGTCATCACGCGCGCCGGGACCGACGGCGACGACTTCGCCTTCCATCGGTTTTTCCTTGGCGGTGTCAGGGATAATGATGCCGCCAGCCGTCTTTTCTTCGGCCTCGATGCGGCGAACCAGCACACGATCGTGCAAAGGTCGGAAATGCATGCATAACCTCCATTACAAAGCGAAATGACTTACAGCGCCTCCCCCGGATGATCGGCAGGAGGCAATTCGCGATCTAGTTTTGGGAAAACCGGCTTCAAGATCCCCGGTTTAAATTTTTTCACGCCTCTGGATGTCGACTTTGAAAGCAACTGGTTCGTGCTTCTTATCAGGGGCTTGACGGCAAAAAATCGACTCCCAAAATACGGCGAGCGGAGCAATCCGCAGTGAGTGACAAGCGGCAAGGCAGAAAGGAGGATGTTTCCATGTCGCAACCTTTCTCACGGTATCTGCATCCCTTTGATGTAGCGCATCACCCCGCACTCGAACCCGAAGTGAAACGAGCGATCCTGGCCTCTTGGGCATCAGACCAGAACGCCGTCGAAGATCACCCGGCGATGCGAAAGCCCCCTGGACACGACCGGCCTGTTCCCCTTGACGACGTGTTTGCGGCGTTGCGTTCGCTCGATGGTCCAGAAGGCTGGCCTGCACTGCAATGACAGATCGTGCGTTTCTGGTTCAGTTGGAAGGATACGGACTGACCACGGCTGAGATCTGTTATTTCATGCCGGATCACCCCTCGCTCCTGCAGATCTATGCCTGGCAGGAATATGACGCAGCACCGGATTTCCCGGTGCTGTTCGACTTCCTCGCGCATTGGCGGCGCGAGATCGAGGCAGAGATAAAGTCAGTCCGTATCGCCCATGAGAAGATGATCCGTCCAGCAAACTGGCGTTCGGCGGACGGCGTAATCTCGTGGGAGTAGCAGAGCCAGATGATTGAACTTGCAGACAAGTAATCATGCCAGTGGAAACGAACTGCTGACTAGTAAAAACTAGAAACCTTCACCCACTTGAGAGGCAGCTTTCCCCTTTTTTTCGCACTGAAAGCTGCCAGTCGGTTTTCGGGGTTTGAATGTTTTTTAATGGTCGAAGTAGGTCGGGCAGGAGGAGCTTCCAGCCTCGATCTTCTACGCTCATGCCTTGCTGATTTTCCCGACAGCGAATATGCACCGTTTCTCCACGCGCGGCAGCTATTCTGGGAATTTCAGAATGAGGCGATGAGGTCGGATAAGTTTGATGAATCATCGACCCAGTGGACTGAGCTTGGCATACTCCTCGACAGATATCCTGCTAATCCATACCTGAATGCGCTTGCCGCAAAGGTCCTACTAGGGGACGGCCAGTGCGCGTCGGCGCAAAGATACATCGATGCCACGTTTGCACAGGGCAATATTTATCCGGCCCTGGAGCTGATGCTCGCTACAGAGGTTTCGGCTTGTGCCCCTGATGAAAAGACAAAATCGTTTTGGGAGCATCGCACTTTCGAAATCGTCTCAACCAACAGTCAGCCGCACCCACTTCTCGAGTTATACGAACTGACCGCCTTGCTTGCATACGATCAAGGCAATCTCATAGAAAGCTTACCAGCAAAGCCCTTCAATACACCGCCTTCCAATGCAATTGAGCGCATTGCTTCCCGTATCAAGTACAGCGCAGTCTCAGGTACCCCATTCGGTAGTCAGGAAGAATTAAGGGCTGTGATCTGGAATGAGAATGTCCGCGCCCGCGTGAGTAGTGGGTTAACCGCATTAGCTCAGGCTAAGAAGCCGGGTCTAAAGCTCCGATCAATTGGTCAGACAAAGAACAGGAAAATCAGGCAATCAATTTGAGTGCAGGCTTCGCAAAAAACTCGGTAAAGACTTGCGTGGAATCTGGACGACAATACCGGAAGCCTTGCAGGTAATCGCAGCCTGTGGCGAGGGCGATAATTTCATCCTCTTGGTCGACAATCCCCTTGCAGGTGACATTTAGCCCAAGGCTCTTCGCTAGCTCCACTTTAGCCTTCATTACGGCTGAATTCAGAGTTTCTCGTGCATTCTTCAAAACGCTTTGGTCGAACTTTAGTTCGGTGACGCCCAGCTTTCTCAAATAGGTCAAAGATGCGTTGCTTGAGCCAAAGTCATCAACTGCAATAAGAAATCCAAAAGCATGGAGTTCTTCCAGGGCAGCGGACATTTGCGATCCGAACTCGACAAAGTCATTTTCTCTGATCTCGAGCTGAATCCTCGGACTTGCAATATTGTGAGAACGAACGAGGTCCATCAGCGCTGATGCGAAACGGTCATCCAGCAGCTGTGTTGCTTCGACATTCAGGCACAATCGGGCCCGCGGAATACTCGTGAGAGCTTCGATCGATGATCGAACCATGAACATAGTGATATCATCAAGAAGATAATTTGCCCGAGCAATCTCAATCGCTTCATTAGCAGGAATGGCACCATGTTTCTCATCTGACCACCTGAACAATGCCTCGAGTGCTACCATCTCCTTATTTCTCGAAAGGATCATTTGGAATTTGGCAGAAAGTCCTACTTTTTGCCGCAGAGCCAGCCTAAGCCGACTGCAAAGATCAGCATTGCGTTGGACTGTTTCGAGCATCGGAGCATCGAACACCGCAATCGCGTCACTTGATTTTTTGGCTCGGTACATCGCAAGATCCGCACGGCGCAAAACGTCGGTGGTCCTTAAACCCGGTTCGATAGCGGCAATGCCTATACTACATCCCACAACGGCATGAAAATCTTCCGTCGTGTAGGGCGTGACTATTGTATCGCGCGCAGCCTGGCATACTGTTCTAACGGCCGTTAATGATCGCCCTTCAATCACCAGCGCGAACTCGTCACCTCCCAATCTGAATGCCCGAAAGCCGTGAGTTTCTTGCATTTCCGCCAAGCGTTCTCCGAGCGAGGCAAGCAAACGGTCTCCCACCTGGTGGCCGAACCCGTCGTTTATGCTCTTGAATCGATCTAGATCGAGGATAACGGCGAAGCTAGGAACCTCGGATAATTGGCAATCTCTTAATAGATCGCTCAAAGTTTCCACCAAAGCCTTTCGATTTGACAGACCTGTCAGGCAGTCTACGCGGGCTTCCACCAATGACGCTTCCCGTTTATCGAGAAGATGTGCGCATTTTTTCGCGAGATCGAGCGAATTTAATAATAAGACTGCTATCGTGAATACGGACAGAACGAGCATTGCCATCAAATAATGTATCGTAGAAGGCGCGAGTTGCGCGGGGCGAGGCAAGAGACTTACAATCACCGCCAACGTCACAAGCACGAGAATTATCCGCGCTGGAGGAGCGCGCGTTTTCTCATACAATGAAGAAAGACAAGAGGCAGTCAGTTTCACAGATTTAGTCCTATAAATCGCACTTGAGCAACCGTATTATCGCAGTGACAGCGCCTAGGCAGCTTTGGCAAAAGTCGAACGAGAGGTGTGGGGCGCGTTCTGCCTGTGCGTCTCGAGTAGGGTTACATGGCGAGGCGATGTTTCTCTGCCAAAGCCTGGAGTTTGACCCAATTCCTCTTTAATAAGTTCGACTAAGTATCTCAGGTTTTCTAGTTCAGGATTAATGCAATAATCACCCTTCGGCTTGGAAATTATTTTATTCTCACAGTATTGGAGAAGGCCTTCCAGAATACCGGGTGGCGTGGCTTTGATGTCTGCGATGCTGGGGATTGGTGAAGAACTCATGATTTTTCTTCCGCGTAACAATTCGAATATGCGAGCAGCCGACTATGCTGCGATTGAGCGCAGACTAGAAGGGTGAGACATATTCTGCTGAAGGATATCCAGCGCCTGACGGAGGACTTCTGGTTGCAGAGCGTGAGAAAAGCGGAGACCAGCGTCGCCGCCGACGGTCCAAACCACCGTGACTTTCTCGATCGTTATCTTTCCGATCTTCAGGGTGAGATATTCTCCAGGTGAGAAAATCGCATTGTGCGCGATGCAAGCTCCTCGCTGAGAAAGATTTTTAAGCTGGCCATGGAGCTCGGCACCAAGCTTGAAGACGGATACCGGTGCTTCGATCGGAAGACGTACCGATCTGTATGGTTGGTCCAGCGAGAACGTTAGATCGGCTACCGCGGAATTATTCCGAACGCCTATTCGGTCACCGTCAGTCCATATTACCTCGGCTGCAATCTTCTCGGAGTTTGCTACCTTGTAGGATATTGTATCGCCCGCGCGCACACCGGAGACGCCAACGAAGCTGGCTCCTTCATGCGAGACATTGCGCATGATTGCGAAAGAAAGCCTCCCGGCGTTCTCGATTAGAGCTGGCCAGTAAATGGTGCGCAGTCGCCTTCCTTCTCTCCGATCCATGATTGCCTCCATACGTTCGAACAAGCAGAGCTACGGTTGTCAAAACCCGGGCTGTCTGCAGAGCGAGAAGCTGGCATCGCTCTAGGTCAGCATCTTCTACTGAAACGTCTCAATGGTTGAGCCTTAATCCGTCATTGTAACGTTACAAGATAAGAATATCGTTGTATCTCAATGGGATGCCGGAGGCTACGGAAACCGCGCATCGGCTAAAGTTTCGAGCGAATTAACGATCCCAACGGATCGTTAACCGTTCTTGACTATAGGGTAGGCGTCAAACCCAGGAGCAGAAGTTATGAGTTATAAAATAATCGGGCGCTCGCGCATTCTGAGCGCTGCCTTCGTTTTGGCTTTCAGCCTTGCGACAGCGCCCTCGGCATTTGCAGCTACGCAAGGGACGCAGGGATCGACGTCAACCGGCTCGGTAAACATCAATGCGTCCGTTCCTAGCCGTGTTCGAATTTCTGGTCTGACTGACGTGAACTTGCTGAATCAAGATCCGACGATCGATGCAGTGAGCGCGCAGGACGTGTGCGTCTGGTCCAATACCGCTACCCGCGGTTATTCGATAACGGCCACGGGCAGTGGTTCTGGAAGCGCTTTTACACTCGCTGGTAGTAGCTCGAGCGTTCCATACTCGGTTGAGTGGGCTGATTCGACTGCCCAGACAACCGGCACATCGCTCACCACTGGGGCGGCGGTGACCGGGTTCACTTCGTCGGCTACGCAGCAAGTCTGTAGCGCCGGTCCCTCGGCATCGGCGAGTCTTATCATCAAGATCGCAAGCGCCGACCTTTCTACAATGCAGGCGGCTCAAACATACACTGGAACTCTGACTCTTCTCGTCACACCAGAATAAGTGAGCAGACCCGTTCTTCTCGGGAAGAACGGGTCTCAACCACTTGTTAACCAACATTTGTAATACTGTGTTCATGAAACGGGCATGGGCAAAACCTATCCAGGGCGCGGTCCTTTTGGGCCTACTCTGCCTTTCGGGCACTGCACAAGCCAAACAATCGAGAGTCCGGCTATCCTCTCTCCAAGACGTTCAGTTTGGTGTTTTGGGAACCGGCGGCGATGCCATCTCATCGCAGTCCATTTGCGCTT
This sequence comes from Altererythrobacter xiamenensis, assembly GCF_900177715.1. Classification (GTDB taxonomy): domain Bacteria; phylum Pseudomonadota; class Alphaproteobacteria; order Sphingomonadales; family Sphingomonadaceae; genus Erythrobacter; species Erythrobacter xiamenensis. The sequence continues at coordinate 1,035,766 of NZ_FXWG01000002.1, forward strand.
TTAGCTCCACCAACACTTCTGCCTATACAGTAACCGCTCTCGGAAGCGGCGCCGCAGGCAAGTTTGAGCTCAATTCAGCTCTCTCTTCTCTGCCTTTCGAGCTGTCTTGGTCAGATCAACCCAATCAGCCTTTTGGGTACGCGTTAGAAAGAGGGGTTCCCTCTCCCACATTTTACTCCGATGCAACTCATCAACGGTGCGTCAATGGCCCTTCCTCGACAGCGACTATCACCTTGCGCATTTCCGAAGCGGTCCTGTCTAGCGCAGCGGCTGGGACCTATTCAGGCTCGCTGACCATCATTCTAGCCCCGATCTGAATAACGCGCGATGGCTATACTCGGTCAGATCAGAATAGCGTGTGTCCGGATTGGCTTGCTTGCGCATATCCTTTCCCTCTCGATGCTCGTCGCCCCTTCGGCGGTGGCTTCCATAACGTCAGATGTGCCGGCTGGCTTCGAGGAGCTGGCTAGCGAGCAGAGGCAGTTGCTCGATGTCTATTTTCAAGAGCGTTTGCTTGGAAGCTTTATGGCAACCGTTAAATCGGACGAGGTGATCTTCGACGCTCCTGAAGACATTGTCGACCAAGTCGAAAATTTGGTCGATCCGAAGGCGCTAGTTTCAGAGATCCAGCGCCGCAAATTATCGAAAAATCTCGCTCAAGTTTGTCCGACCACAAATGTAAAGAGAGGGTGTGGGCTTCTCGAGCCTGATATCGTTGGTATCATTTACACGCCAAGCGAGCTTCGAGTAGATTTTTTCCTCAGTCCAGAATTGTTTCGATCGCCGTCGCGGCAGCTTCGATACCTGCCGGTCCCTGAAGCTGTACCCTCCCTTATATCGCAGTTCTCTGCATATAAGTCGGGCGGCAGCTCGGACGCGCCAGGTGTTCTCTACTTTGAAAATCATTCGACGCTCAGCCTGGGCAGTTGGCGAGCGAAATCCTGGACTAATTACCGGAATCAGTCGGGCGCAGAGATTGAAGAGGTTGTGATCGAGAAAGAAGTCAGAAGGAGCCGGTTTTTTGGCGGCTACGTTCAGAACTTCGGGAATGAACTCTTTTCGCGGCGCAGCATCTACGGAATGGGAATTCAATCTCAGAACGATACCTTGCTGGATAAGCGAGAGGCTTTCGGTACCCCTCTGAACGTCTATCTGCGACAGCGGGGGAGAGTTGAGGTCTTCTTGGAGGATCGCCTCTTGCTGGCAAACCGTCTCGCGGCAGGTAGTCACAGCCTCGAGACGGCATCTTTCCCTAGTGGGTCGTATGAGCTGGAAATTCGAATTTCCGAAGGTGGTCATGATACGCGTGTAGAGAAGATCCTGTTCAGTAAGGACCGCGGGATGCCTCTTCTGGGACGCCCAAATTACGAATTTTTGGCAGGATTTGCTCGTCCGCCTAAAGCACCGCTTGATCAAAAAACGTCATCCAGCCCTTTTGCTAGGGCATCGGGCGCTCTACGGATAACCGATCGGGCAAGTCTGAGTGGGGCCGTTGAGCTCTACAACGATGAGGTCTACTCCGAGTTGGGGGTTACGGCTTACGGTCTTGGACACCGAATTGACGCGAATATTGTAGCCGGCACTGACGGAAGTGAGGCGACCAGACTGCGCATCGGGTCGGCTGAACGAGGGCTGCTCAACTACAGCTTTGATTTAAGGTATTCGGATCGAGCTGGCAGTTACATTTTCGATCCAGACCAGTTTGGCTTCGATCCGAAACCAGACAGGTTTACAAGCGATGTTCTTCAGATCACCGGTAACGTTTCCTATTCCACGGGGCCAGTGCAACTCTTCGCACTGGGCAGCTATCGTTCATCCGAGGGACGCAACGAATATGAACTCGGTGCCCGAGCTACCTGGAATTTATTGCGCAAGGAGCGGTGGCTTTTGTTCGCGAATGTTGACGCTGTAAACGCGACATCAGGGAATTCTCTTTTTGCAGGTCTAACTCTGTCTTTCGTAGGTGGAAACGGGGGCCTCCAAGTTGAAAGCGGCATTCGTCGAAATGGCACAGGCAGCCGCGGCGACAGCGCAAGCGGACTTTATAATGCAATTCGGGCAACCGCGGACATCGGTTTGGGAGGCCGAGAGTTTCTTAGGGCCGTATCATCCTTTGAGCAGGATCCCGACCGTCAAAGCATCGACGGTGGTATCGAAGCTGACTTATCAGCTTTCAACGTCAATGCCAGCGCCACGTCCACAGATTTCGGTGACCGACGGGCTAATCAGTATGCTTTCGCCGGGAGGACCGCACTTATCGTTAACAGTTCGAACGTGAATTTCACCGGGTCGCCGTCTGTGAATAGCGCGATCCATTTGAAAATAGATGGCGGTCGGGTCGATGATGAATTTGAAGTGATTATCGACAATCAGCCTCGCCTGCGTCTCAGTGGTTCGCAAGACCGTCTCATTGAGTTGACAGCTTACGAGCAATACCGGGTTACGTTGAAGCCGGTTTCAACCGGCCCTCTAGTCATCGACCAGCCAGGGAGATCAATAGCGCTCCTGCCCGGTAACGCTGCAACGATTGAATGGGATGTCCATGTAATCAGCGCCATCTTTGGACGTCTCGTCGATGAGACCGGTCAAGGGATTGCGAATGCCAGAATATCATCTCATGGCAGCATCGCTCGAAGCGACGATCGGGGTTTTTTCCAGATCGAGGCCCAAAGTGGCGCGATGCTGAACATCATTTTGAAAGGCGGGGAGGAAAAGATCGCCTTGCTCCCCAGTTTTAACCCCGAGGCCGATTTTGTGGAACTTGGCGATATACTTGCCATGGAAGCGACGGAGACCGAGTGATGACAGCGCGTTTTTATCGATTGTTCGGGCCGTTCGCCTTGATAGGGGCTTTCCTCTGCACTCCACCAGCACATGCCGACCTTGTCCTAGACCAGGTAATCGTTGATTTGGAATCGGATAAGCCTGCTCGAGGTGACATTGAAATCTCAAATGTCGGTACGGAGAGGATGTATGTGCTGATCGAGCCATTTGAGATATTGAACCCTGGTCTTGAAAATGAACAGCGCGTGCCGCTCGATAAACCAAGCGTGTCCAAGCTCTTCGTTTCGCCTCAACGCGTGATACTGGATCCAGATCAGCGCAGTCTGATCAGGATTGTGGCTATCGGAGAGCGACCCGAAGTCGACAGAATCTTCAGAGTGATGGTTCGGCCGGTCGTTGGTGAACTGCAGTCGGAAAACGACGCTCTGAAAGTTCTTGTAGGTTACGACGCGTTGGTTTTGCTGCGGGCTGATAGGGAAACTGGAGGAATCACTTGGGATCGCTCCAAGGAGGGGATTCTAGTACTTCGGAACGAGTCAAACTCAGCAAGGGAATTTTTCGAAGGCACGCAATGCGACGAAAGGGGCGAGCAATGCGTCACCCTTCCTGCCAAACGCCTTTACCCAGGCCAGAAATTCGATTTCATTCTGCCATATTCCACACCGGTCACTTTCCAAACTGCACTTGGCGATAGGGTGGAAACAAGAATCTTCGCGGATCAGCCCGACTCTGATTAGTGAAGGTCCCCGTCCTCTCGGTTTGTGGAGAATTGCCCAAAATACTGAAACAAAGGAGAATTTCCTTCTTGTAACGTTACAAGCACTGTTTGTTGCTACTACGCTGGAAGTACATCGCCTAGCTTGTAGCCATGGCAAACATGCACACCTCTCTTTCACGAGCGGCGGGAAGACTTTGCACATTCTTTCTGGTCGCCTTGCTCTTCTCGTTTTCAGCTCGGGCGCAAGAGGCTCGAAATGGTACTCTCGGGGCCCAATCCTCGACCAGCATCGCTATTTCGGTAAGCGTTCGACCACAAATCCTAGCTCCGCCTGCAGCCGAGGAGGGCGGCCATAATGAGGTTTCTAAGTGCGGTTACGTACGCTTGAGGAGCGGAAAAGCTACCGTGCGTGAACTCGGTGGAGTTCCGAAAGTTTTCGACCCTCAGACATTTTGTCGCGAAGGCCGGTCTATCTTTGCGAGAATGAGCTCACCTGTGAATGTAGGTTCAAGCAGGACAGTAATTTTTGCAGCTGAATAGAACTCAACCGCGTTCGTCTCAACCGAAACGTTAACCGGGGGAGGCTAGCGTTTGCAGCGCCGCCCCACCCGCAATGTATGTAAACAAGACTATTGCCGCAACGACTAGCGCCTCCCAGAAATAGCTCGGTTGTGGATCTTCAGGTCTATTCACTACGTCACCTCGCCGTGGGACTTGGTTAGTCGAGATTGTTGGACTGCGCCATAGCGACTGATGTTTTTACGCACTGATTTACGTTGTTCATAGTGGTATGCTGACCGGCTCATGTTTTGTCACTGACTGGAAGAACGCTCACCCTTAGAACCCAACGCCAGACCGATACTCATTTGATCCCACCACTCCTGGCTGCACTCTAATGTTATGAGCCTCGAGTTAGAACATCCCGCGCTTTTCCAGCTTGGCTTTGAGCCGCATGATCGCAAGTCGCCGCGCTCTAGCTATCGCGGCACAAGCCTACAATTAATGCAGGCGATGTTTCCAACGGAAGAATCCGTCTTGCGCCACATCTGTCGAGTGCGCTTCGGCGAGGAGCCTGTTTGCGATAGATGCCATAGCCAAGACAAATGGTATTGGCTTCGAGGCCGGAGACACTTTCTGCACCCTTGCGGTCGAACTTTATCTCCGATGGCCGGAACGCTCTTCCATGGCACGAAACTTCCCTTACGTCTCTGGCTCTACGCCATGTTGCATTTTGCGAACTCACCCCAAGGTGTGAACGGACGCTTTCTCTCTAGACACCTGGGCATCGGGAAGACGGCAACATCCCGGGTTGTCGAGCGTATTCGACTCCATCTCGCAGCTTTGGACAAGAATAAGAAGTTAGAAAGCCCGACCCAAAGGCTGTTCGTACGATTGGTCTCAATTCGGCGCGTCTATGCTTCGCCACCTAACTCAAAAAAGTCAGTTCCCGTATTTCTCATGAGCGACGGCCGTGCTGTTCATCTACGGTGCTTCAGTTCAGTCGTCCAAGCCACTTGCGAACTGCAATAAAGAATAAATCGGTACGGAACTCGACGGTATTCACCACGTGCTTCCATACCTTTCGAGTTCTTTCCTCGTATAACATGAAGACTTCGAGCGTTAATCTCATCCCTAGATACGTCAGAGATAGGCCCGATTTCTTTGACCCAACGTACGGCTTTCACGTTCTTCTAAGAAATTCACTGAAAGATGAATACCGCTGTGTTCACCGAAAATATCTTTGGCTTTATCTAAAGGAATTTGAATTTCGCTTCAATCGGCGTTGGCAGTCGCAGAATACGTTCTGGGATATGCTGAGTGATTTTCCTTCATTTGGACAGACAGAAATCGACGACCTCCGTAGGTGGAATAGTTATATTGAGACAAGCCCAAAAGAACTAAGCGAATGAAGGGCACAAGCGTCATAGATTTTTTTGATCGCTTTCCTAACGAGCAAGCTTGTCTTCAGCATCTGGTCGACCGTCGCTGGCTAGGACATACCGGTTGTCCAAGATGCGGCAAGCTCGGTAGATGGTCACCAATCAGAGGCACGAGGAAGTATCAACACGCCTGTCGCGCTCTGATTTCTCCCACCGAGGGCACTATTTTCTATCGTTCGAACCTACCCTTAATGGCGTGGTTTTATGCGCTGCTGCTGAATTGCAACTCTTGTTCGGGTGTCCGAGCGAGATTTGTCAAGCGGCAGCTAGGCATCGGCGTCAGAAGTGCACATGCTTTATGTAATAAGCTTCGCATGCATTTGGCGGCACAAGCCAGACCAGAGAAAGTCGGCGGTCCGGGACAAGCTGTCTACGTTGACGAAACACTTCTCACCCGAGTGGTGACTGGGCCGCCGCGTCAAGCAGCCAATGCGATAGCCATGGGATTCTCGTGCAATGGCCAGGTGGTTACCGGGATAATTCGCAATCGCCGGCGACAGACGATCGTACAGTCGATCGAGCGCTTTGTTGAGCGCGGCTCAACGCTCGTCACTGATGGGCATGGCAGCTATCGATGCCTAGAGAAGTTAGGCTGGGATCACATAGTGGTAGATCACAGCAAAGCCTTTCATAACTTTGAAGGTGAAACCACAAATCCAATAGAGTGCTACTGGCCTCATCTAAAGAGAGCTCTGCGGAGGTATCATCAGGTCGGAAAGGAGAACTTGTGGCTGTTTCTTGCTGAAACGGAATATCGCTACAATAGGCGCCACTCTGCGATATCGCCATTTGATGAAGCCGTTTCTTCCTTCCCGGAGGTGTCAGCTAAAACGCTCCCCAACATCAGAAAGAGGTTTGTCTGGCCATAGGCGGAATCCGCCGAACTAGCGATATGATGCGTGATTCATAGAACTCATAAAATGACCAGAAAACGGCCAAGAAATTCGATTCTGCGGATGTCAGTTTTCGCTCTCAATTCGCTCAGTACAATTCGTGATGCCGCGTTAGAAAGGGATTGGCGTAGTCAACCTAGCCTCGGACCAAACCGGGCATGTGCTGGATAATGAACCTCTTGAAAGGGGGCTGAAAGAATGCAGCTTGGGCCATTCCCAATTAGGCCTCTTTCGAATTCCAATTCATTGTCGGAGCAGTTCGATATACTGGCTGAGACATGTCTTAGCGAATGTCTGCAGGCGGATCGGCAGTTACCTATCCCTTCATGGAACAGCGGCTAGGTAGATGAAAGTGGTTCCAGCCAAGTGGAAAGCGGATTAGGGCTCCTAGATATGTCTCCGCAGGCCCCACCATCTGGCTCGGCAGACGGCGTAAGCTGATGCAGAAAGAAAATGGGAGATTTGTCGGCTTGAAGGACTGATCCGTGGACTTCGGCATCGCTTTGCTAGCGATCTGCCTACGGGGCTTCGTCCAAAATTAAGGACGGCTTTATTATTGATCGACCATCCGATGATCGCCAGAATAGGTTAGTGCCCAACCCCGATGCGATTTCAGTAAGAAGATTTCAGCCGGCAATCTAGTTTTTCAACTTTCTCAGCGAGATTGGAATGAAACTTACTATCAAGGTAATGCCAGATGATCCGCGTGATCTTGTCGAAGACTGGGGAAGATACGATTTTGAGTATGTGCCCGCAGCGGGGCAACGCGTCGTGCTCTACCGCGACGAAGATTTCGTCACTCTCAAAGTGATTGCGATCGAACATCATCCCATTGAATGGCCAGTCGCGCACCCGAATGAGCCAGATTGGCGCAAGACCAGTCGCACCTACATTTATGCTCGACGATGCGGCCCTCGTGAATAGAAGCTCGGTCGAGCTGCTTTTGTAGGGCCCCGTCAAAGCAAAGGCACCAGATTGACGAGTGAGGACGTAAGGGTCGGGCGAGCCCATGCCCAGACTCTGGAAACCAGCCAGTCCGTTCCGCTAGTTCAACTCATCACCGGAGTTCATTCGAAGAGCTTGCGAAAGTTCGCCTCAGTTCACGCCTACCTCCACAACCACTTCAGCCAAGACCGCCACCTCATCGAGAGCCAGACCTACAAGAGACTCCGCTCGGTCGCCTTGGCCGAGTGGCAAAACCTCATGGCCTGAACGAGCGCTGGGGAAGGGGGAGCTCTGCCAAGTGGAGACGAGTTAGCGTTAGACTCACAGCACCGCCATCACTCCCGACACTCGTCTCCGTTCTGTGATGTCCAGTATGGGGGCTTCGTCATGCTGATCGCAGACGAACCCAGGAAAATTGCTTTTGTGGATGCCCTCCACAAATCAGCTGGCAGTCCCCTTGAACGGACTGTTGAGATGGACGATTTTCGCATTGAGGATTGCCGCGAAGCTGACCCAGACAAGATATGGGACGATCAGCCAGCTTGCGAGAACCGACCAATCTCTCAGGAAAACGCACAGCGCTAGCACCGACAGCCAGAGTAACGGCACTTCGATCAGCGCCCAATCGGGTCTGCGCGCCATGAAGAAGAGCGGCGACCAGAGAAAATGCAGCAGGCCGTTCACAAGGTACAGGCCTATAAGAAAGGTTCGCTCGTCGCTGCCATTGGTCCCGGACCAGCTCAGGACGAAGGCCCAGGCCGCGAGACCGAGAATAATCGTCCATGCCGGGCCGAAAAGCCAATCTGGCGGTTGCGATGAAGGTTTCTTTAGGTCGTGATACCAGCCACCGATCTTCGTTAGCAGACCGCCTGCAAGGCCGAGAAATACCGATGGCCCGCAAGGAATGGCTCGAGCCGAACTTTGCCGGAAAACCGATGACAATGGGCGGCTCGGGCATCGTTACCACGGTAGACGATTACATGCGTTTCGCCCGCATGCTGCTGAACGAGGGCGAGCTCGAGGGACAACGTGTCCTGCAGCCAGCGACGATACGACTGATGACAACCGACATGCTCGATCCCCGCATTCCCATGGAAAATCGCATGTGGTTGCCGAGCAAGGGGACGGGAGGCTTTGGCCTGAATTTCTTTGTGCGAACCTCGCCGCCCGTCTCTCCGGAAGAGAACAGGGGAACGGTCGGCGAGTTTTTCTGGGACGGCTATCCGTCCATGCTGTTCTGGGTTGACCCACGACAGGACATGGCAGTGGTTTTTGCGACGCAGAAAATTCCGTTCGACAATACGTTACACCGCGATTTTCGCGCCGCTGTCTATGGCGCCGATTATTCTGGTGTGCCGACTGAATAAGCCACTTCAGAGATGCAACTCATGGAGCTGGCTCTGAAGCGTGAGGCTTGCTGAGCCGGCGGATCTCGGAGTAGTTGCCCCTTGGACATAGGGAAGAAGCATGTCGGCAAAAACCGAAAGTAAAACGATCGGAGGTGGAGCCAAGAAGGTTCTTTACACTCTGAACACGGTTCGGCGTATCGGCATTGCCAATTCGACCAAGGCCCTGAAAGCGAACAATGCCTGCAAAGCCTGTGGTCTTGGCATGGGCGGCCAATTGGGCGGCATGACCAACGAATTGGGGGAATTCCCCTCGGTCTGCAATAAGAGCGTACAGGCTCAGTCGACCGACATCCAGGCGGCCATTCCCGATGAGATCTTTGCGCACGATATCAGCGAGCTTGCTGAGCTGACGCCACACCAGCTTGAGCATCTTGGACGCTTGACCAAGCCCATTTTCAAGGAGGCGGGGGACGAGCGCTTCCAGATCATCGGCTGGGAAGATGCGTTGACCATCCTGGCCGCCAATTTCGCCAGGACCGCGCCGGATCGCAGCTTTTTCTACAGTTCCGGCAGGTCGTCGAATGAGGCGGGATTCCTGCTGCAATTGCTCGCCCGAGCTTACGGCACGAACAACATCACCAATTGCTCGTACTATTGCCATCAGGCGACGTCCGAGGCGCTTGGCTCGACGATCGGGACGGGGACAGCGACGGTCGAACTCGCGGATCTGTCCAAGAGTGATCTCGTGTTCGTGATTGGCGCCAATCCGTCATCCAATCATCCCCGCTTCATCCATCAGCTGAAGGGTGTCAGAGATCGCGGCGGTGACGTTATCGTGATCAATCCCGCCAAGGAACCGGGACTGGTCAAGTTCGCCATCCCGAAGAGCCCCAAGTCGATGTTGCGCGGGGGTGACGAGATCGCCTCCTGCTATCTTCAGCCCAGGATAGGATCGGACATCAGCCTGTTCAAAGGGCTCGCCAAGTCCCTCCTCGAAAGCGGGCACGAGGACCGCTCGTTTATCGCAGAGCATACCGCAGGGTTCGAAGAATTTCGCCGGGACATCGCGTCAACGAGCTGGAGCATCATCGAAACCGATACAGGTCTGTCGCAGGCCGAGATCGAGGAAGCGGCAGCGCTTTACGCCCGGTCGAAGTCTGCCGTTTTTTCCTGGGGCATGGGGATGACCCATCATCTCCATGGGGTGGAGAACATCGAGTACATCGCGAACCTCGCCCTGCTGCGAGGAATGGTCGGTCGCCCCGGTGCAGGACTGCTCCCGCTGCGCGGCCATAGCAATGTGCAGGGAATCGGTACGATCGGCGTCAAGCCGGTTCTCGGAGAGGATGTCATCAGACAGATCGAGAAGGGATTTGGACTGAAACTGCCATCCCGGAAGGGTTTCGACACGATGGGTTCGCTGCAGGCAGCTCATGCCGGAGAGATAGATGCGGCCCTGATGATGGGGGGCAACCTCTACGCGGCCACCCCGAACAGCACATGGGCGGGCGAAGCATTGGACCGCATAGGGTTCAAGGCGTTCATGACCACAACCCTCAACGCAGGCCATATTGCCGGAGCGAGGCGCGGCGAATGCCTGATCCTGCCCGTTGCAGCACGGGATGAGGAATGGGAAGCCACGACGCAGGAATCGATGTTCAACTTCGTGCGCCTCAGCGATGGCGGAATCATCCGGCACGCGAATGTCAGACCGGAAACCGATATCCTTGCAGAACTCGGCGCCCGCCTCCTGCCGGAAGGCGCGATAGACTTCGCCGCTTTCAGAAAGCATCGCCGGATTCGCGAGGCCATCGCCGCGACTGTACCCGGCATGGAGGACCTTCAGCACATTGATGTGGCCAAGAAAGAGTTCCACGTCCGAAATCGTCTCATGCACAAGCCGGATTTCCGGACCGGGGACGGATTGGCGCGGTTCAAGACACGGCCCACGCCTGAAGGCGCTACCAAGCCGGCGGGCAACAGCTTCACGCTGGCCACCATTCGAAGCGAAGGGCAGTTCAACTCGATCATCTACGAGGAGAGGGACAGCTATCGCGGCACACAGAGCCGCTGGTCGGTGCTGATGAACCCGCAGGATATCGAACGGCTAGGCATTGCCGAAGGCCAGACCGTGACCCTGACTTCCGACAATGGCCGGATGGCCGGTCTCACCGCTGTTGGCTTCGATGTACCGGTCGGCAATATGCTGGCGTATTATCCCGAAGCCAACGCACTGACGTCAACCAGTGTGGATCCGAGAAGCAGGACCCCAGCGTTCAAATCCATCCGAGTGGATCTATCGGTTGACGAACGTACTGGCTGAAGCCGTCTCCGGCGCGTTGCGGCCCGATCATTTCTCCTCGAGTGGCTTCCATCCGACCAGCGCATACCAGATGATATAGACCTCACAGGCAACGGTGAGCCAGAAACTGTTCTGCAATCCGTAAAGATCGGCAAGCCAGCCCTGGACGACCACGAGCGCCCCGCCAGCAATAGCGGTGATGAGGAGGCCTGAAGCTTCCTCTGCGTGTGACCCCGTAATTCATGAAACGCTCGAGATAGAGCGCCGTCATGTCCATGCGTTCAAAATTGTCGAACCAGTCGCGCGACCGCAACCTTCGCTTGCCTTCTTCGATGGTCACTTCCGACTTTCGGGTTTGTTGAACGAGGACGCAAGGCTGGGCCCGGCATCGGAGTTTCGCCGGATGAGCTTATACGGCAGGGTCAGTTGCTCACCCTTGGCATCTTTGCCCCGTCCGGATTTCTTGTGAGCTCGCGCAATCATCGAGACGGCCTGCGCGGTCATTTCCCGGATCGGTTGACGGATCGTGGTCAGCTCTGGCCAGATCGAGCTGGCCAGCTCGGTATCGTCGAAACCGCAGACAGTGATATCGTTAGGGACGTCCAGATGTCGCCGGTGTGCCATAGCTACCGTCGCTGCAGCCATGTCGTCGTTCGAAGCGAAAATCGCGGTCGGCGGTTTCTCTTTGCCAAGGAGCTTTTCGGCAGCAACCATGCCGGAGCGATAGGTGAATTGTCCCTGGACGATCAGGCCTTCGTCGATTGGCAGCCCGGCCGTTTCCAAGGCTTCTCTATATCCCCGAAGTCGATATCCGCTGGCGACTTGTTCGGGATTGCCGATGATGAAACCGATCCGTTCATGCCCAAGCCCGATGATGTGGCTCGTCATGTCGAATGCGGCCTGGAACTCGTCGATCAACACCGCACCATGCGATCCCGATGCCTTGCCCGGGCCGACCGCCACCGCGATTGCCCCCGCTTCCTCGATCTCGTCGAGTACCGATTGGTCATCACACAGGGGCGGCGGAAGGATGAAGCCACCGATCCCCCCCCTCGATCAAGCGGCGGATCAGCTCGTCATATTGCGGTTGCGTTTCGGTGCTTTGTACGACGAGATAGATATCGCGCCGACTGGCCTCCTCCAGCGCACCCATCAGAAATTCGCTCAGGTAGGAAGCCGACGGGTTATCGAACAGCAGGGCAATGCGCAGTTGCAAGCCTCCGGCAAGCAATCGGGCTGCACGGTTGGGCACGTATTTCAGCTTCTCAATCGCGGCGAGAACCTGTTCGCGCGTATTTTCCCGCACGTTTTGCTCGCCATTGATGACGCGACTGACCGTCATCGGCGAGCACTGTGCCGCGCGGGCTACATCGGCGATGGTCGGCGCGGTGTTTCCGTTCCGACGCGTGCTGCGTTTTCGGCCGACTTTGGCCGTCCCTCCAACTTCACTCATAGGCTTGGCCATAGAACCATGCTCGGGACGTCGGCAAGCGAGGAAGAACTTCGGGCCTGGGTCGCTGCAAGACTGGCGAAATTCAAGGTTCCGGTCCGCATAGCCTTTTCGGAAGACACACTGCCGCGCAACGCCAACGGAAAAATCCTCAAGAAAGATCTTGCGAGCTTCTTTTTAGGACAGGGGATTGCCGGGCAGGGCCGCTCGAAAGCCGGATGATTGCTTGCTAAGGGGGGGGCAATGGCGGGAAAAGACGCAGGGACCAAGCGCTTCGGCGAAAAGCGGGATGCGATCGTGCATGCCGCTTCGGTCCTCATCAGCCAGTCCGGCGTGCAGGCGACCACGCTTTCGGAAGTAGCCCGCGCAATCGGGCTCAATGCCACCAGTGTTACCTATTATTTCCCTCGCAAGGATGCTCTCGTCATTGCGGTTTATGAGGCGACGCTCGACCTCATGGAAAGCATGGCGAGTACGGCGCTGGCCGAGCCCACGCCAGAGGCAAGGCTGCGGGAATATGTAGCTCAGCATGTGGCACTGCGCACCCGCATCCGTCGCGGTGAGCGCGGATTGATCACCTCGCTGTCGGAAATCCGCACCCTTTCGGAAGAGCACCAGGAACATCTGATGGGCCGCTATCTGGGCATCGTCGATAAGGTGCGTCACTTCTTCGGCGAACCCACGCCGGGCGACAGGCGCGCGCTCTATTCTGCGCGGGCGCATATCCTGCTCGAGGCGATGATGTGGTGGCCGGTGTGGTCGCTAAATTATTCGGTGCTCGATTTTCCGAGGGTAGAAGAACGGATCTTCGACATTCTGGCCTTCGGTCTCCCCGCAAGGAAGGGGGAGTGGCAACCGTTCGAATTGCCGGGCCGGGTATGGCGGACCGACAGCGATGACGAGACGAGCCAGAACGAAGACTTCCTTCGCGCGGCGACCATCATGATCAACGAACGCGGCTATCGCGGCGCGTCCGTCAACCGCATCGCCAAGGCATTGAACGTCACCAAGGGCAGTTTCTATCACCACCACGAGGCAAAGGACGATCTTGTCCTGGCCTGCTTCCAGAAAAGCTATGACCGGCTTTCGGCGGCGCAAATGGCCGGACAGCGTTCAACTGGCGACTTTTGGACGAGGCTGAGCAGCGTTCTGCATGAACTGCTGGATGTGCAATTCTTCGATGACATGCCCCTGCTGCGAACGACGGCGCTTCAGGCGCTCGATAGCGAGCACAAGGTCGATGTAGTGACGCGGTCGAATCGGCTCGCGCGCCGCTTTGCCGGGATGTTGAGCGATGGCATCGCGGACGGATCGATAAGGTCTGTCGATCCTATGGTGGCAAGCCAGATCATCATGTCCACACTCAATGGCGCTTACGAGGCGCGGCGCTGGGCAGAGCGCTTCGATGATCGCGAAGCGGCAATAGGCACCTACATCTCGGCCCTGTCAGAGGGACTGTTGGCAGAAGGGTGAGCCCCTGCGGCTAGGCTGCCGACAGATTGCGCGGTTCCCGGACTTTCAGCACAAGAATGGCCAGAGCCGTCACCAGCGCGGCCAGTACGATCACGAAGAGCGGAACGAAGCCCCTGGTCGCTACCAGGAGGCCCGCAAGGATCGGCCCGGTGGCCGCAATGGCACCTTCTACGGTGGTAACGAAGGCAAGGCGCATCGGAGTATCTTCGCTGGAGCCGAACTCGAGCACTATTGTGGCCAGCAGATAGGTGGAGAAAGCAGCGTTCTTGACGCCGTTGGCGACCGCACCGAAACCGTAGCTCAGACGCTGGCCGCGTGTGACGGGAGGCATGGACACCGCGGGTTACTCCACGGCCTCCACAGCTTCCTGCAGTTCATCCATTGGATCATACATCGCACGTGCCGCCTCTCGGCGGTGGATCAGCGAGTAATCAGGGAACATCGGATCGTCGACGTCCTTGTAATCTCGCAGGTGCTGCTTCGCGACAGTGACCTTGTGAACTTCGGTCGGGCCATCGGCGATACCCATCACCATCGATGCGATGAGATTGCCGACGAAGGGCATCTCGTTCGATACGCCCAGCGATCCGTGGATGTGAATGCAGCGCGCCGCGATGTCGTGATAGACCTTGGGCATCAGCGCCTTGATCGCGGCGATGTCCTTTCGGACCTTCAGATAGTCCTGGTATTTGTCGATCATCCACGCGGTCTTGAGCACGAACAGCTTGAACTGCTCCAGTTCGATATAGCTATCGGCGATCTGCATCTTGACCGTCTGGTAATCCGCGACCGTCCCGGTGCGGGTCTTGCGGCTTACCGCGCGGCGGCTCATCATATCGAGCAGGCGCTTGCAACTGCCGACCGTGCGCATGGCGTGGTGAACACGCCCCCCGCCGAGCCGCGTCTGCGAGATCGCGAATGCGCCACCCTGTTCGCCGAGCAGGTGATCGGCTGGCACGCGGACGTCGGTGTAGCGGACGTAGCTTTCCGAGCCGTTTTCCTGCCCATAGACGCCCACGTTGCGCACGATCTCTACCCCGGGTGTGTCGACCGGCACGATGAACATGCTCATCCGCTTGTGTCGTTGCGCCTCCGGATCGGTCACAGCCATCACGATCAGGAAGTCGGCCCACTTGCCGTTGGTCGAGAACCATTTCTCGCCGTTGATCTTCCAGTGATTGCCGTCGAGTTCGGCCCTGGTGACGAAGTTTGTCGGGTCCGAACCACCCTGCGGCTCGGTCATGGAGAAGGCCGAGACGATCTCGTTGGCGAGTAGCGGTTCAAGATACCGCTCTTTCTGTTCGGGTGTGCCATAATGCGCGATTATCTCTGCGTTGCCCGTATCGGGCGCCTGACACCCGAACACGATCGGGGCGAAGGTCGCGCCGCCGAGAATCTCGTTCATCAAGCCTAGCTTGACCTGACCATAACCCTGGCCGCCGAGTTCGGGGCCGAGGTGGCAGGCCCACAGCCCCTTGTCCTTTACCTCCTGTTGCAAGGGACGAACCAGCGCATTACGGCGCGGATTCTTTACGTCATAGGGATGAATGCCGAGCATGCCCAAGGGCTCGACCTTCTCGCGCACGAAATCCTTCATCCAGTCGAGTTTCTCCTGAAACTCGGGATCGGTCTCGAAATCCCATGCCATGCCGCTCTCTCCCTTTTGGTGCAGTTGTGCACTCAGGGTAGGGAGCATACCCAATTTTTAGACGCGAGCAAGGACGGTCTTGCTGGAAGCGTATTTTGCGTTGCTATGGCATGTCTTGTCGAAGCGCTGGTGTCACAGGAACTGCAACCGATTGATGCAAGGTCCGGGAGAGCCGCGTTACAGGATCTGGAGCGAGAATCTGTGGTGCTGCGGTTCGGACAGAGGATATCGCGACAGGAGCTGGTCTTGATTACGGCAGCGTCCAAAACCAGCGCGACCGCTTGCGAAAGTCTGATGCTTCGAAGTGCTGGTTCCTAGATGGAACCCAGGAACTCGATGATCTCGTCTTCGCTGACCACGTCGGCGTATTTCGCGTCCATATCGAACAGATTGGCCTCGTGCGGCTTTTCGTGGCGATCGCCGACGGCATCGCGCACTACCGTCGTGATAAAGCCGTGCGACATGGCGTCGACGCAGCTCGCCCTGACACATCCGCTGGTCGTGAGCCCGGTCAGGATCACATTGTCGATGCCAAGCGCGGTCAGCGTCGAGGCGAGCGATGTCCCGAAGAATGCGCTCGGATATTGTTTGGAGATGACCAACTCGTCATCTTTCGGCTCAAGCCCCTCGGGCCATCCGCCCATCGGATTGCCGGCGAGGAAGCAGCTCAGCGGCTTCGCTTTTTCGAAAAAGCGGCCTCCGTCGATCGCCTGGGGATGATAGACGACATTGGTCAGCACCACCGGGATGCCCGCCGTATGTGCGGCTTCGCGCACGCGCAACGCCGAGGCGAGCGTGTCCTCGACATCCGCAAAAAGATCACAGGACGGGTCGAAATAGGCCTGGACGAAATCGATGAGGAGAAGGGCGGGCCGCTTCCCGAAGCCCGCCCTTTGTCCATATGCCTTCGCGTAATTCGCGTCCAATTCGCTCATGCGACCGTTCTTGCCAGATGAACGTGGCTGCGACCAGCGTCAGAAACTGTAGCCGACTTCCACGCCCACCAGGCGGCGAGATCCGGGCGAGATGAACGATCCGCCGAACTCGATCGCCGGGATCACCTCGTTCAGATATTTGCGGTTGAGCGCATTCTCGGCGAATACGGCTGCAGTGAAATCGCCGACCTCGATACCCGCGCGCAGATTGAGAACACCGAATGCATCACGCCTTGCCACGCTGTAATCGGCATCGCCGACGAATGCGGGCAGCGCGAGAGCCGAAATCGGCAGGAGGCCGGAGAACAGCGTCGGCGCAGTCTGGTCCTGGAAGGAATGGAACCAGGTCGGCCCGGTGATACGGTAATCGGCCCGCATGATCAGATCGACGTTGTCTGTCAGCGGAGTATCGATCTCGGTTCCGAGGTTGATCGTGTAATCGGCGGTGTAGGGCGACTTGTTACCCACGGTCGAGGGACGCGAGCTGTTCGCCTTGATCTCGGATTCGGTGACATTGACCGAGCCGAAGAACTTCCAACCCTCGACCACCTCGGCCGAGGTGTTGAACTCGACGCCATAGACTTCGACCTCGTCGATATTGGAGACCACGCGCAACAGTCCGAAGGGCCCGACGAAGAACTCGAAGAACTGCATATCGTCGATTTCGGTGTAGTAGCCGGCAAGATCGAATGTCACCCGGCCGTTGGCGATCTCGCCTTTCACACCCAGCTCAAAGGCAGACGAGACCTCCTTGTCATACTGGTCTTCGATCGACACGTCGGCACCGATGAACTGGACGAAGTTCGCATCGATGATTGCCGACGAGCCCTGGTTGTTGAACCCCCCCGATTTGAAGCCGATGCCCCAGTTGGCATAGAAATTGAGATCGGGATTGGGCTGGTAGCTCAGGCTGACTTTCGGCTGCAGCTGCTTGAAGGTCGCATCAACCGGCGAAAGAGCGCCGAAAGCAAGACCCGGATTGATCGGGCCGCCGGTGAACGGGTCGAGCGCCGTTGCCGGGACTTGCGATTCCGACGAGCGGTCCTCGATATCGTAGCGCAGGGCAAGACCGGCGGTGAGGTCGCCGATCTCGTATTCGACGTTGCCGAAAGCGGCGTAAACGGTGGTATCGAATTTGTCGGCAAGCAGCAGCGAGGTCGGGTTGGCACTGCCCGGCGGATTGAACAGCTCCTCGCTCACGCCTGCGCCGGTATCGCCGCCGATACTCACGCCGGTTTCGCGATCAATCTTGAGGAAATAGGCACCGATCTGCCAGCTCAGCGCACCGCCTCCTGACGAGGCGAGGCGGATTTCGCCGCTGATGTCCGACTGCTCGCGGATCTGCAGCTGCGTACCATCGCAAGTCGTCGGGCTGTAGGCCCCGAAGGTCGAACCATTGGCGGGGGCGAAGATGAACGGCACGGGGATCTGGCCGACGAAACCGGGCTGATTCAACGGGAAGCCCGTGAGGCCTACCGTGGTCGCGAAGCAACTGTTGACGACGTTGTTCGCTGCCGGATCGGCTGCGGCAATGAAGCGCGCGAAATCTGCCGAAGTGCCGTCCGCCGTAAGAGCCTGATCGACATCGGAGTAGAGCGCCCATGCGGTGAGCGTGAGGCCGCCGAAATCATGCTCGATCTTGGCCGAGATGTCGAAGCTGTCCTGCTCGTTTGTTGGGCGGATATTCCCGTAATAGCCGAAAGGATGCTCGTTGACGTCCTCGAAGAAGGCGGGATTGACCCCTCCGAAAGCAGGGATGTGGAAGGAGGAGTTGAAGTTGATCGAGGCACCGCGCAACTGCGAATAACGAGCCTTGATATCCACCTCGGTCGCATCGCCCAGGTCTGCGACGACACGGCCATCGACCGACCAGACCTCCTGATCGTCCACGACCTTTCGATCGAGGAACTCGTTGCGGAAGAAGCCATCGGTCGTCCGGTAATATCCGGAGAGGACGAAACCGAGATTGTCGCCCAGCGGACCGGAGACATAGGCCGTCCCTTCCGCGGTATTCTCATTGGCATAGGACGCTCTGACCGCGCCTTCGAAGAAATCGCCGGGCTTCTTGGTCTGCAGGATAATTGCGCCTGCCGCCGCGTTGCGACCGTAGAGCGCGCCTTGCGGACCCTTGAGGATTTCGACCTGCCGTAGCGTGCCCTGGTTCTGGTTGAGCTGTGCGGTGTTCGTTTTCAGAATGCCGTCGACGACGAGAGCGACGGAGCTTTCCGCGTCACGTGCGCCATTGATGCCGCGAATGTTGATCTGGGTGTCACCCGCCTCGGCCGTGCCGGTGACGATCGTGACGCCAGGGGTGAGCTGGGCGAAATCCTCGGCATTCTCCGCGCCCGTCTTTTCCAGAGCGTCGGCGGTGAGGACAGAGACCGACGCTGGCACATCCTGAAGCCGTTCGTTCTGGCGACGTGCGGTCACGATGATCGCGTTATCGCTTTCTTCGGCTTCGACCGGTTCCGAAGGGGCGGTCTGTGCGAGTGCAGGCGATGCCGCGCTGATCAGTCCGATGTATGATGCCGCGGCCAATAGTCGAGTATGACGCATCAAATTTCCCCTTGAGCGATCGCGCGATCACGTCGGGCGATCTGATTTTTGCTTCCCTCGAGGCCGCAATCAGTAGCCTTGCTACATCCCGCGGCCATTACAGCGCCCCTTGCAAGATCGCTGAATCAGCGCCTTGCGTTCACAAACGTGTATTGTATACAATTAGGCGAAGTCAAGCATCCACATGCATTCACTCCGATGGGTAGAGGCCACAGTCATGACGAAAGCGTCGGACCGCGCATACGAAACGATCAGAGGGATGATTCTCTCAGGCGAATTATCGGCCGGCGACCCGCTTGGCGAAGAGGCCCTGGCCGAGCGATGCGGCGTCTCACGTACTCCTGTCAGGGAGGCCTTGCGGCGGCTGGAGACCGATCTGATGATTCGCAAGACCGACTCCCAGCGCAGCTTCGTGGCGGACTGGTCGATCGACGATGTTGAAGATGCATTCGAGATGAGGGCGATGCTCGAGGGGTATGCCGCGAGACGGGCAGCGGAAAGGATGACGGAGGAGATACTCGGTCGGATGCACGCCTGTAACCGCGCGATTTCGGCTGCCACTACTAAGGCCAAGCCCGATGTTGCAACCTTTCTCGACCGCAACCGCGAGTTCCATGCAATGGTGCTCGAGGCAGCGGGCTCTCGCCGCCTCACGAACCTGCTGACCGCCCTGATCGAACAGCCGGTCGTGTGGCGGACCGCGCATCATTACAGCCCCGAAGCGTTCCAGCGATCGCATAGCGAGCATGCCGATTTGCTCTCGGCCTTCGAGCGGGGTGACGGAGCCTGGGCGGAGACGATCATGGCCGGGCATATCCGGCGCGCATTCCATGCCTATTCGGATGCGCACAAGGGCATGCGGGCTCTCGAAAGGGGCGCGGCGTGACCGATAAAATGTATACAAATATGATTGAAATGGTCGAGGTCAGTCCGCGTGACGGCCTCCAGAACGAGAAGACCCAGATCAGCACCTCGGACAAGATCAGGCTGATCGAGCGCGCTATCGAAGCCGGTTTTCGGCGGATTGAAGTCACGAGCTTCGTCAATCCCCGGGCAGTCCCGCAAATGGCGGATGCCGAAGAGGTATGCGCCGGCCTGCCCGACCGCGAGGACGTGACCTACATTGGGCTCGTCATGAACCAGCGCGGAGCAGATCGTGCGCTGGCGACGGGGCGGATCGACCAGCTCGGTGCAGTCTGTGTCGCGACCGATCGGTTCGCCATGGCCAATCAGGGTCAGACGTCGGAAGGCTCGGTCGAAGCGGCCAAGGCCATTATCGAGGCGGCCAGAAGCGCGGGCAAGACCGCACAGGCCACCATTGCGGCCAGTTTCGGTTGCCCGTTCGAAGGTGAAGTCGCCGAGGAGCGTGTCATCGCAATGGCCGCCTCTCTTGCCGAAGCTGCCCCGGTCGAGATCGCGCTCGCCGACACGATCGGCGTTGGCAATCCGGCCCATGTCAGCAGTCTCGTCACCAGGGTCAAGGAGGCGATCGGAGAGATTCCGGTGCGCGTCCATTTCCACAATACCCGCGGCACGGGCCTCGCGAATGTCTGGGCGGCGATCGGGGCTGGTGCCGTCACGGTCGATGCGTCGATCGGCGGGCTCGGAGGATGCCCGTTCGCTCCCGGGGCGGCGGGCAATGTCGCGACCGAAGACGTCGCCTACATGCTTGAGCGGGCAGGGATCGAAACCGGCATCGACCTCGCGTCGCTCATCGAAACCAATCATTGGCTGAGCTCGGTCATGGGCAAGGAATTGCCGGCGATGGTGGCCAAATCGGGCGGGTTTCCTGCCCCCGAAAAACAAGAAGAGGAAATCGCCTGATGCGCTATCGTTTGGGAGTGGATGTCGGCGGGACATTCACCGACTTGCTGTTGTTCGACAACGATACGGGGGCATTCTGGCGGCACAAGACGCCGTCCACGCCGCATGACAGTTCCGAAGGGATCCTGAACGGCGTCAACGCAATCACGGCGGAAGCTGGCGTCGATCCCGGCGACATCGAGTTCTTCCTGCATGGCACCACCGTCGCGACCAATGCCGTTCTCGAAGGGAAGGGTGCGCGCGTCGGGCTGATCACGACGGAGGGCTATCGCGACATCATGCAGATCGCGCGCAGCTTCGTGCCGGGCGGGCTTGCCGCCTGGATCGTCTGGCCCAAGCCGCAGCCGCTCGCCGCACTCGAAGATACGCTGACGGTCAAGGGCCGGATGGGTGCCGACGGCGAGGAAGTACGCCCGATCGACGAGGCGCAGGTGCGTGAGGTTTGCGAACAGCTCAAGGCGCAGGGCGTCGAGGCGATCACGGTCAGCCTCATCAACGCCTATGTGAACGGCGCACATGAGAAGCGCATTGGCGAGATCGCGAACGAAGTTTTCGGCGATGTCCCGGTCTCGCTGAGCCACGAAGTCCTGCCGGAAATGCAGGAATACGAGCGGACCTTGTCGACCGTCGCCAACGCGGCGGTGCGGCCGGTGGTCGGCAACTACGTTTCCAAGCTGCGCAGCAAGCTCGAAGATGTTGGGGTCAAGGGCAAGCTCTCGCTGCTGCGTTCGGACGGCGGCCTCATGAGTAGCCAGAAAGCCGAAGAACATCCGGTCAATATCCTCATGTCCGGGCCTGCAGGAGGCGTGACCGGAGCCCTTTGGGTCGCAAAAAACGCGGAGCTCAAGAATATCCTGACGCTCGATGTCGGCGGGACGTCCACCGACGTCGCCCTGATAGAAAATCTCGAACCCCGCCGGGTTCGCACGACTGACGTTGGTCACCTTTCGGTTCGCGCATCCTCGCTCGATGTGAAGACCGTTGGCGCAGGCGGCGGATCGATCGCGCACGTTCCCGAACTGACGGGCGCGCTGCGGGTCGGGCCCGAAAGCGCCGGAGCCGTTCCGGGCCCCGTCGCCTATGGCAAGGGCGGCGAGTTGCCGACGGTGACCGACGCCAATGTGGTGCTCGGCTATCTGCCCGAAGACCTTCTCGGCGGCTCGTTCCAGCTCGACCGGGACGGCGCCAAAAAAGCTGTCCAGACCATCGCCGATGCGTTGGGCGTCGGCCTGATGGAGGCCGCACGCGGGATCATCGATATCGTCAATGAGAACATGTTCGGCGCGCTGCGCATGATCAGCGTGCAGCAGGGCTATGATCCGCGCCATTTCGCGCTGATGGGTTTCGGCGGAGCCGGGCCGCTGCATGTGAACGCCGTCGCCAAGCTGATGGGAAGCTGGCCCGCAGTCAGCCCGGTTTCGCCCGGGGTCCTGTGTGCGCTGGGCGATGCGACGACCCGCATGCGTACCGAAACTGCGCGCAGTTTCAGCCGCCTTGCAAGCGAAACCGATGTGAACGAGTTGGTCTCGCTGCTCGATGAAATGGCCGCGCAAACGCGCGCCGAACTCGAAGCTGACGGCATTCCGGCGGACAGCATCACCAGCGAGTTCGAGGTCGATGTCCGCTATGCCGGGCAGGCATTCGAAGTGCCGCTGACGATCGACCAGGCGACGCTGCGGGACAGGGGTATCGAAGGCATTCTCGCCCGCTTCGACGAGGAGCACCACCGGCTCTTCACCTTCAACATGGATACGCCGCATGAAATCGTGAACCTGCGCGCAGTGGCGCTGGGGGAAGCGCTGGAGCTCGATGCTGCCGAGCTCGAAAAAGGCGACGACGATCCCGCCCGAGCAAAGATCCGCGACCACACCTTGTGGATGGACGGACGCGAGCAGGCGGCGGTCATCTATGACCGGTCCAAACTGCTGCAGGGCGACGTCATAGCCGGGCCGGCCATCATCACCGAGATGGATTCGACGACGCTCGTCGAACACGATTGCACCGCGACCATCGACGCGGTCGGGAATATTCTCATCAATCCAAAGCAGGAGGGCTGAACGATGCCAGCAGAAATCGTTGAAACCAACGCGCAGCCTTTCAAAAAACTCGATCTCGATCCGGTCACGCTCGACATCATCGAAAACGCCTTGCGCAATGCCCGCATCGAGATGGACGCGACGCTTGTGCGCACCGCCATGTCGCCCGGCATTCGCGAACAGGGGGACGCGTTCCCGCTGATCGCCGACCCCGCCGGCAAGATGATCGTCGGTCAGTTCGGCAGCTTCATCGACGGCTTTCTCAAGGGATTCGACGGGACGATCGAGGATGGAGACATGATCTTCCTCTCCGATCCCTATTCCTGCGAAGGTGCGATCAGCCACTCGAACGACTGGCTTGTCATGCTGCCGGTGTTCAAGGACGGGCGGCTGGTCGCCTATACCGCAATGTTCGGCCATCAGTCCGATATCGGAGGCATGGTGCCCGGCTCGATGCCGATCGAAGCGACTTCGATCTTTCAGGAAGGCGTGCGCATTCCCCCGGTGAAGATCTGGAGGAAGGGCGAATATAACGAAGACCTGATGAAGCTGGTCATGCACCAGACGCGCAAGCCCGACTGGTGCCAGGCCGATCTCAACGCGCTCATCGCCAGTTGCCGGGTCGCGGCCAATCGCATCATCGAGATGGCGGACCGGTTCGGGGACGATGTGTACTACTCCGCGACGCAGGAGCTCCTGGCGCGCAACCACCGCGCGATGAAGGCGCTGATCGGTCAGGCGATCCCGACCGACAAGGCGAGTTTCGAGGATTACATCTGCGACGATGGCAAGGGCTATGGCCCCTACAAGATCAAGTGCACGATGTGGCGCGAAGGCGACAAGGTCATTCTCGACTTCGACGGGACCGACCCGCAGTCCGCCGCCTCGATCAATTTCTACCTCAACGAGAACATGTTCAAGATGTTCTTCGGCATCTACATGATCATGGTCTTCGACCCGCAGATCCTGTTCAATGACGGGTTCTACGATCTGATCGAGGTCCGCATTCCCGAAGGCTCCTTGTTGAAACCGCAGTTCCCCGCCGCCCTGTCGGGTCGCACCCACGCGCTGGGACGGATTTTCGACATTCTCGGCGGGTTGCTGGGTCAGGGTACGCCCGAGTTCCTCAATGCCGCCGGTTTCTCATCCTCGCCCCACCTCTTCTATTCGGGGTGGGATATGCGCGAGGGAAAGAAGAACGACTGGTTCCAGCTTTTCCAGATCGGTTTCGGCGGGATACCCGGCAGGCCGCTGGGCGACGGGCCGGACGGGCACTCGCTTTGGCCCGGCTTCACCAATGTGCCCAACGAGTTTCTCGAACGCTACTTCCCCTTGCGGATCGAGCGCTATGAAACCGAGCCGGACAGCGGCGGTGCCGGACTGCATCGCGGCGGCAACGGTATTCACATGACCTACCGCTTCCTCGCCGACGGGGCCGTGGCTATCCACGATGATCGTTGGTTCGTCCCGCCGTGGGGCGTCAACGGCGGTCATCCCGGCAAGCGCGCGACCAAGGTGCTCGAACGGCTCGACGGGACCACGGAAATCGTCGGCAACAAGGTCGAGGATGTCGAGGTGAAGGCAGGCGAGCAGTTGCACTTCATAACCTGGGGCGGCGGCGGTTGGGGCGACCCGCTCGAACGCGATCCGGAGCTTGTCGCGCTCGAAGTGCGGCAGGGTCTGGTGACGATCGACGGCGCGCGCGAATATGGCGTGGTCATAAATGAAGACCATACAGTCGATACCGGCGCGACCGAAGCCTTGCGCTCCGACATCAAGGGAAAGCGCGGCGATTTGCCGCTGTTCGATTATGGTCCGGGGATCGAGGCCCTGCGCTCGGCCTGCGAAGAGGAAACCGGGCTTCCCGCACCGACCCAGCCGGTATGGCATGAGCAGCAGACTGCCGAGGCTGCGGAGTGACCGAGCCTGCCAACACCGGCGCCCTCAAGGGGTTGCGCGTGGTCGAAATGGGTCAGCTTCTGGCCGGCCCCTTCTGCGGCCAGTTGCTCGGCGACATGGGCGCTGACGTCATCAAGATCGAACCGCCCGGCACGGGCGATCCGATGCGTGAATGGGGGCAGGGCGACGAGAAAGTCCAATGGGAAGTGATCGCCCGTAACAAGCGTTCGGTCACGTGCAATCTGCGTGTTCCGGAAGGACAGGAGATTGCTCGCCAACTGATCGCGAGCGCCGACGTACTGATCGAGAACTTCAAGCCGGGCACGCTCGAAAAATGGAACCTGTCGCCCGATAAGCTTCACTCGATCAATCCGGGGCTGATCATCGCGCGCATGTCGGGCTACGGCCAGACGGGGCCCTATTCCACGCGGGCGGGCTTCGGCGGTATCGGAGAGGCGATGGGCGGCTGGCGCTATATCGTCGGCGAACCCGATAGGCCGCCGGCTCGCATGGGCATTTCGATCGGTGACACGCTCTGTGCGACCTACGGCACGATGGGCGTTCTCGCTGCGCTCCATCACCGCGAGAAGACCGGGGAGGGGCAGGTCATCGACACTGCGCTCTACGAATCCGTGCTGCAGGTGATGGAAGGACTTGTGCCCGAATACGACTACAACGGCTTCATCCGCGAGCGCTCCGGTTCGATCCTTCCCGGTATCGCGCCGAGCAACGTCTATTCGTGCAAGGATGGCCCGTTCATGATCGGAGCCAACAAGGACGCGATCTTTGCGCGGCTTGCCGAGGCGATGGGCAGGCCGGAACTGGCCGAAGACCCGCGCTACAGAACCCATCTTGCCCGCGGTGAAAACCAGACCGAGCTCGACGAGTTGATCAATGCATGGACCGGCACGCTTACGATTGACGAGGTCGACGCATTGATGATCGAGCACTCGATCCCGGCAGGGCGGGTCTACACCGCGAAAGACATGCTGGAAGACCCGCACTTCAAGGCGCGCGAGGCGATTGTCGAGGTCGAGACAGAAGGGCACGGCAAGCTCAAGATGCAGAATGCCTTCCCGCGCTTCTCGAAATCGCAGTCAGGCATCCGTCGACCGGCTCCGGTGACACCGGGCCAGCACAATGCCGAGGTGTTCGGTGAGATTCTCGGCTGGGATCAGGAAGACCTCGCCGAGAAGAAGAAGTCCGGCTTGATCTAGCTCATCAAGGTCAAGGCGTTGTCGGATAAGACAGGGCCAAGGCTGTCCAGGCAGAAAGAGGGCCGCGCTGATGCACGGCCCTCTCTTTGTTGATTTGAGCGAGGGTCAGGCAGCTTTCTTGCCTGACATCGCATGCACATCTGCCGCACCAAGTCGCTGGCCCCCGATGGCCCAGTCGCCTTGTTCGACCTCCATGATACGAACCCAGGTCACCGGGCGCATTGCTTCGCCTTCTACGGCGACCATGGCTTCGGTAACGTTCTCGATCAGCTCGTGCTTCTGATCTTCGGTGAAGACGTTCTTGATTACGTCGATCGTTACGAGTGGCATTTCAATTCTCCTTTGCAGTTTTGTTTCGGGACGGTTGTGCCCGATGACCCGGAGATACCGATTCTGGCTGCCGATGCTTGACGGCGGCGTGAAGATGCCTGACCTTTGCGTGAAGATTTGCAGAAAGGGGGGCCCGCTTGACCGGAATCGGCCCGCGCGTCTTGGCGTTCGAGGATTTCGAACTGGATGCTGCCCGTTTTGAATTGCGGCGGGATGGCGCGCGGGTCCACGTCGAACCGCAGGTGCTTTCCTTGTTACTCTTGCTCGCTTCGAATGCCGACCGGATGGTCAGCAAGGACGAGATTATCGACGAGATCTGGGATGGCCGGATCGTCTCGGAGTCCGCGATCTCTGCCCGGATCAAGGCAGCGCGCAAAGCGATCGACGATGACGGCGCTCAGCAGCGGCTGATCCGCACGGTCCACGGCAAAGGGTTCCGGTTCGTCGGAGAAACGAGAGGAGCGAGCTCAACGGTCGTCGCGATCGATCAACTTGAAGCGGCGACTGAGCCAGGTTTGCTGCCGAAGACCCTGCACGATGGCCGTCCTTCGATTGCGGTGCTTCCTTTTACTCTGCGCGGGAACCGAGGGCCGCATGACATTGTGGCCGATGCACTTCCTGCCGACATAATCGTGGATCTTTCCCGTTTCCCCTGGCTGTTCGTCATCGCTCGAGGCTCAAGTTTTCGCTTCCGAGGGGACGAGGTCGATCCCCTGCAGGTGGGGCGCGAACTGTCCGTGCGATATTGCCTGACGGGGACCGTCGAACTCGCTGACAACGCAGTAACGGTAAGTGCCGCGCTGGTAGGCACGCTCGATAGCGAAACGATCTGGGCTGAAACCTACGAATGTGAGCTGCGAAAATTGCAGGAGATGCGCTCCGAGATTGAAAGCAAGATAATTGCGGCACTCGAAGTTCATATCCCGCGCAATGAGGTTCGGTTGGCACGCGGTCGTCCTGCCAGCGAGCTCGACGCCTGGGCCAGTTTCCATCTGGGGCTGGACCACATGTATCGCTTCAACCAGGCCGATAATGCCGCTGCTGCGCAATTGTTCGAGCGGTCCCTTGCGTGCGATCCGTATTTCTCCCGGGCGCTTGGGGGGCTCTCCTTCACTCATTTCCAGAACGCTTTCCTGCATCACGGAAATGACCAGCAGGCAGAGATCGAGGCCGCACGGGTTCTCGCTCATCGTGCGGTCGAAGCCGACCGGATCGATGCATTCGCCCATTTCAATGTCGGCAGAAGCCTCTGGCTGGAGGGGCAACTCGAGGACTCGATCGGTTGGTTCGACCGGGCGACGAGCCTCAGCCCGAACTTTGCGCAAGGGGTCTACAATCGCGGACTGGTAGGGACGATGGTCGGTAATGTGGAACACGCCGACGCCGATCTGGCGCTTGCACTCGAACTAAGCCCGCTCGACCCGCTTGCCTATGCGATGGTCTCAAGCCGCGCGCTGATCCAGGTCCAGCTCGATGACTTCGAGAAAGCGGCCGATCTGGGCGCGCGGGCCGCGCTGATGCCTGGTGCGCACAAGCACATTGTATTGATCGCAGCGCTGACTGCACAACTAGCCGGAAGAGAAAAAGACGCACAATCCTGGCTGGCCACCGCAAGGAAAAGCGATCCGGATCTCAATGCCGAGGTGTTCTTCCGTTCGTTCCCTTTCGGTCAGACGCATGGAAGAGAGTTGATCGAGCGTAGCTTCTCCCAGCTCGGAGTGTGATCGCTACCGGTCCAGAACAAGCCCCCAATGGTCAATGCTTGCGCGAGGTGCCGATCAGCAAAATGGCAAGCGCAAGATCAGCGATCATTGGCACCGCAAAAACCGACGACGCGCCGCGCAGCAGCGCAACAGCAAAAATCGCAGCAGCGCAGAACTTGAGGATGCCAGTCATAAAGGCCGCCTGAGCACAAGCCAGCTTCATTCTCAACAGCACCGCAAGTACTGCGAAAGCTCCGGCCAGGTTGACGAAGAGGGTCGCGTCCGTTCCAAAAGCTCCAAGGGCGCGTTCTGGCGAGATCGCTTCGCTGATCATGCGCCACAGACCAAGATAATGGTCTGCGACGAAAGGCACTGCGAAGGGCGCCAGAATTACAAGGTCGGCGATGTTGGCCTGCCTGAACACGGCGGCCCAACGAGGCGGAGCCTCCTTCATCATCGGAAAGCCGCCTCGGCATTGGACGTGTTCATGAAGTCCCGGAACAGGAGCCATTTCTCGTCAGCGACGGTGATGACGTGGACGAAATCGGAATCGATTGTGCGTCCGGTGCTGCGCGCGGTGAGATTGAGATGGCCCGTCACCACCACCTTGTCGCCCTCGCAGATGAAATCCTCCGGATCGAACTGGTGGATATCGACCGAGGAAAGCACTGTCTCGAAGAAGCCGCGGCATTGCGCCTGTCCGTCATAATATCCCGCATAGGGAATGACCTCCGGGCCGTAGAACTCGATCCGGACCTTCTCGTGCAGAGCGCGCATGATCCGGTCCACATCGCCTTCGCCAAAAGCAGTGAAGACTTCTTCGGTGATCTGTTTCGGTGTCACGATCTTTCTCCTTGTCCGGTAGGTCAGAAGTTGAACCCGATCTCGACGCCATAGGTGCGAGGCGGCCCGAGGGGGCCGACGAACTCGGCGCCGTAGACAGTCCCGGTCAGGATCTGGTTGGTGAAATAGGTCTCGTCGGTGAGGTTCTTGCCGAAGGCGGCGAACGACCAGCGACCATTGGGCGTGGTGTATCCCAGGCGCGCATCGAGCACGCCATAGGAAGGTTCCGAAGCTGCTTCGATGTTGAAAATGGTGAAGTAGATCTCGCTCTGCCAGACGTAGGAGAGGCGCGCGAGCAGCTCGCCACCATTGCCCGTTTCGCCGTCCCATTGAATGGCGCCGCCGAGCTTCCATTCGGGTGCCCGCGGCAGCCGCAGCCCGTCGAGATCCCGCAAGAGCGAGCCTGGCGGCTGGTTTGCAGGCGCGGGTCGCAAAGGTTCGGTCAATTCGCCTTCGGTAAATGTCGCGTGGAGATAGGTGGCGTTCGCCTCCACGCGAAATCCTGCGCCAAGCCGGGCTACGGACTCGAACTCGAACCCGAGGATTTCCGCCGCACCGACATTTCGGATGATCGGCTGGTTGGCGACGCTGTCTTGCGCCTGAAGGTTGGTGTAATCGTAGAAGAAGACAGCTGATGAGAAATCGAGCGCGCCCTCCAGCAACGATCCCTTGAGACCCAGCTCGTAAGACCAGATCTTTTCGGGTTCGAACGGGTCGAGCTGGCTCGATCCGATATTGTAGCCGCCGCTTTTGAAACCGCGCTGGATCGTCGCATAGACGAGCAGGTCATCGCTCGGCGTGAAATCGAGGCCGATTTTCGGAGTGAATGCCTCGAAGGTGGTGGGGCCGTTGACGGGGGCGACCACGAAACCGAACGGATCGGGCACGGCCTGGCCGCGCTGGTCGGTAACGGCGTTGGGGAAGAAGGCCACTTCGGGCGCAAAGCGGATGTCGGGTTCGATCAGCAGTTCGAACCGCTGCGCGCCATCGCGCTCCTCCCAGGAATATCGGCCGCCTGCGCGAAGAGTCAGGCTGTCCGAGAGCGCCAGCTGCGCATCGGCGAAGACAGCGATCGCTTCGGTTTCCTGCTGGCCGCTCAACTGGATGTTGCAGCAGGCCGTCGTCTGCGGGATCACGACGGGAAAGGGCGGCAGGACCCCGGCCGCCTGCAGGTCGGTCAGCCCCTGAATCAGGATCGGCTCCCAGAAATCGCCAAAGACATCATTGTCGATGAGATTGTCTTCGCGGAAATAGCTGACGCCTGCGATCCAGGAAAATGCGTCACTGGCCGGCGAAGTAATCTGCGCATCGGCGGTGAATTGCCAGTGGTCTTCCGCCCTTCCGACCCGGGTATTGAAGGTGTCGGACAGATCGAACTCGTTCTGCGAGCTGGTCGTGGTTTCGCGAT
Organism: Altererythrobacter xiamenensis; assembly: GCF_900177715.1. GTDB lineage: Bacteria > Pseudomonadota > Alphaproteobacteria > Sphingomonadales > Sphingomonadaceae > Erythrobacter > Erythrobacter xiamenensis. The sequence continues at coordinate 1,066,019 of NZ_FXWG01000002.1, forward strand.
AGGAACTCAGCAACTGGAGTGCATAATCGCCGATATCCCAGTCCATCTGGCCGGTGACGCCCCAGACTTCGACCTCGTTGAAATAGGGAACATCGGCATACAGGTCGCGCGATTTGCGCGCGGTGACGCGGCCGGCATTCTTGATCGCGAAATAGGGCAGCGTCTGCTGGCCTTCGCGGCTCTGATACCAGTTCGGAACCTCCTCGCCATAACCGGCGCTAGCGAAATAGAAGGTATTGGCCCGATCGTCGGCTTCGAAATAGTCGCCTGTCAGCGTGAGCATGGCGCTGCTGCCGATATCCGCCTCTATCGTCAGGCGTGCTGCAATATTGCCGGCATCGTCGGCGTCCTGGGTGGAATCGTCTGGCCGGATAAGAGTGGCGTAGCCATCGCGCTCCTCTGCCTGCATGGCGATCCGCGCGTGCAATCCTTCGGCAAGCGGTCCGCCCAGGCCTCCGGAGAAGCGGACCAGATCATAATTCCCGACCGTCAATCGTGCGTCCGCCTCGAGCGTTTCGCCTGGGCGCTTGGTCACGATATTGACCGCACCGCCGGTCGCATTGCGTCCGTACAAGGTGCCTTGGGGGCCGCGCAGAACTTCGATCCGCTCGACATCGAAAAACGCGGGACCGATGGCCGCCGCCCGGCTCAGGAAAGTGCCGTTGAGATAGGCCGCGGTAGAGCTGTCGTTGCCCGCGATGATCGTGGGCGTGCCGATCCCGCGGATGAAGATCGAGGTGTCGCCCTGGTAACGCGCGATCTGTACGCCGGGCGCGATCGCGCCGACATCTTCGACAGTGGCGATGGACCGTTCCTGCAGCACCTCATCGCTGAGCGCGGTGACCGCGAGCGGCGCATCCTGAAGCTCGCCTTCACGACGTGTCGCGGTGACGACGATGACGTTGTCCTGGGCGTCTGCTGTTTCAGCACTCTGCCCGGCGTCCTGCGCATAGAGCGGCACTGGCGAAACGATGGTGGCACCGGCAAGCCCTGCCAGCCCGATTGCGGTTTTCATTGTTCCCTCCCTCATTGCCGGCTTCGGGGCCGGTCGATTGATGCGCAATGCCGTCAGTCGTGCGGCACGAATGTGAGTGTGTTTTCGGCTAATCCGTGATTGAGCAGGCTGACCCCTTGCCAGAGCGCCGGCGCAGCGCGCTCGATCTGGGCGAAGCGTTCCCTGAGAAGTTCTGCGGTCACTTCGAGTTCGAGCCGGGCGAGCGGCGCGCCGAGGCAGCGATGAATGCCGTAGCCGAAGCTCATCTGGCGGTTCAGATTATCGCGATCCGGATCGAACCGATCGGGCTCCGGAAACATCCCGGAATCGTGGTTGGCTGCACCGAAGAAAACCGCGACCCAGTCTCCGCGCCGGATCAGCGCGTCGCCGATCTCGACGTCTTTCGTCGCAACGCGGAACAGGCGCTGCGGCGGACCGTGGAAGCGCAACGTCTCATTGAAGATGCGGCCGAATAGTTCGGGTTCTTCGGTGTAGCGATCCCAGATGCCCGGCTCGTCGGCGAAGACCGCGAACATGTTGCCGAGATGAAACGAGGTCGTCTCCGCGCCGGCGACGGTAACGGTGACGCAAAAGAGGATCACTTCCTCCAGAGTCAGCGTTTCGCCATCGACTTCGGTTTCGAGAAAGGCGCGCAGCAGCGGCGCGTCCACATCGTGCTTGTCGGATGTCGCTACGTATTCCCGGATGAAACCGTCGAAGAACGCAAACAGGGCGATATTGCGAGCCTGACGTTCTTCAGGCGCCAGATCTTCAGACAGCATGAAGGCGGTTGCCCACTTTCGAATGTCGCGGTCGTGTTTCATGGGGACGCCCAGCAGCGCGGCCATGATCCGGCTGGGCAACATCGCGCAGTAATCCGCCATCACGTCCACCGGCCGGTTGGGGAGGAGGAACTCGTCCATCGTTTCTGCGGCGAGTGTCTTCGCGGTTTCGTGGAGTGCGGCGATGGAACTTGGCTGGAAAACCTTCGCTGCGATCTTCCGGAGCCGGGTGTGTTCAGGCCGGTCGTGGTTGACCAGCATCAGTGACGGTGCGCTGGATTCTTCCTGCAAGCTGTCGCGCGAGGAAAAGCTCTCGTGATCGTAGGCGACCTTGGCCACATGATCGAAGTCCAGGATCACCCAGGCGGGCTGGGGCTCGTCTACGCCCGGAACTGTTCCCGGCGGATAGTCGCGATAGCCGAAGTGCGGACTGCCTTCGCGCAGCTGGTCGTAAACCGGATATGGATTGGCGATTGTCGATGCCTCGTTGAGGATCGACAGATCCATCTCGCCAGTGCGATCTTGCAACATGCCCTCTCCCAAACAATGTCCAATGGAAACTTTCCATCGGAAAGAGAAATTGTCAAGAGAGGTCGATTGCAATAAGCGCCGGGATGTGAATGATCAGCCCATGTCAGAGACCGTAAACACGCTCGAGATCGCGGAGAATGCGTCGAGGCATCCCGCATCGCCGGAGTTCCTCAAGCTGTTCTACCCGTTCCACTATGTGGTGGGCGAAGCGATGGAAAAATCGCTCCAGGGCCCGACGCTCAGCCACCATGAGGCGGTCATCCTATGGATGATTCACTCGGAAGGTCCGGACAGAAAAAGCCTGCCGCGCAAGGAGATAGAACGGCTGATTTGCAGCTGGTACGAGCTTGGTAGCCCTGCTGTGACCAAGGTGCTGAAACGGATGGCGACGCGAGAGAAGCCTCTCATCACAATCCTCAGCAGTGCCGATTCGGGGCGAGAGAAAACAGTCTTCCTGACGGATGAGGGCGAACGGGAAGTGGCGCTCATGATGGAGCGGGCCACGCACACGATCGATCAGATCATCGAAGGGTGGGGCGACAAGGAGATCAAAGCCGGATTGCGCTTCCTTGCGAAGGTGGTCGAGCGCGTCGAGCAATTCGATTCAGGCGCGGCGGTGTGATTTCATGCGAACGGCTGTTCGAGAAACGGATTTGAGGCACATTTCCGCCGTTCGCGGACAGATCGACGCCATCAGTGCATGTGGGGCGCTTCTGCTCCGCGAGGGACACGGATGTTCTCGACGAGCGCGTTGATCCGTTGCGGCGGTGCCTCGGTCATCCGCGCAACGGCGATCGCTACAGCGAAGTTCAGCAGCATTCCGATCACGCCGATGCCTTCGGGCGAAATGCCGAACCACCAGTTTTCGGGAGTGCTGGCCGCCGGTTCCCACAGTTTGAAATAGGCGATGTAGAGGAAGGTGAACCCAAGTCCTGCCACCATGCCCGCAATCGCGCCCTGCTTGTTCATGCGCTTCGAAAAGATGCCCATGAAAATCGCCGGAAAGAGGCTCGCTGCGGCAAGGCCAAAGGCGAACGCCACGACCTGAGCCACCCAGCCGGGCGGATAGATGCCAAGATATCCCGCGACGACGATCGCTGCAGTCGCCGCGATGCGCGCGGCCAGAAGCTCCCCCTTCTCGGAGATATCAGGCTTGAAGGTGGACTTCAGCAAGTCGTGGCTGACCGAACTCGAGATTACCAGCAGCAGGCCCGCTGCCGTCGATAGCGCCGCAGCGAGGCCGCCTGCCGCGACCAATGCGATCACCCAGCCCGGCAGGTTGCCGATCTCGGGATTGGCCAGCACCATGATGTCGCGGTCGACATAGACCTCGTTTTCGCTGGTCACGGTCGGTGGATTGGTGACGATCCGCTCGCCCGAAGCGCCAGTCTCTTTGGCAAATACGGGCGCCCCTTCGAAGGCGTCGCCTGCGCGATACTGCATCGCGCCGTCGCCATTCTTGTCGGTCCAGGCGATGAGGTCGTTGCTCTCCCAATTCCTGAACCAGTCGGGGGCCTGCGAATACTCGGTCTCGTTCACGCTATCGACGAAGTTCAATCGCGCGAAGGCGCCGACCGGGCCTGCAGTCGTGTAGAGCAGCGCGATGAAGATCAGCGCCCAACCTGCCGAGCGGCGCGCGTCGGACGCCTTGGGCACGGTGAAGAAGCGCACGATGACATGCGGAAGGCCAGCCGTGCCGACCATCAGGGCAAGCGTGATGCAGAACACGTCGATCATGCTCTTCGATCCGTCGGTATATTGCGCAAAGCCGAGATCGAGCAGCACGAGGTTGAGCTTTTCCAGCACATACAGTCCTGATCCATCCGAGACCTGCGAGCCCAGACCCAGCTGAGGGATCGGATTGCCGGTAATCATGAAGCTGAGGAAGAAAGCCGGGACCATATAGGCGAAGATCAACACGCAATATTGCGCCACCTGGGTGTAGGTGATCCCCTTCATCCCGCCGAGGACCGCGTAGATGAAGACGATGCCCATGCCGATGATCACACCCAGGGTGATCGGCACGTCGAGGAAGCGGCTGAACACGATCCCGACGCCACGCATCTGGCCGGCGATGTATGTGAAGCTGATGAAAATGAGGCAGATCACCGCGACCACCCGGGCAGCCTTAGAATAATAGCGCGTGCCGATGAAATCGGGCACGGTAAACTCGCCGAACTTCCTGAGGTAGGGGGCCAGCAGCAGCGCCAGCATCACATATCCGCCAGTCCAGCCCATCAGATAGACCGAGCCGTCATAGCCAAGAAACGCGATCAGCCCGGCCATCGAGATGAAGCTCGCCGCGCTCATCCAGTCGGCTGCGGTCGCCATGCCGTTGACGACCGGGTTCACGCCGCCGCCAGCGACATAGAACTCGGATGTCGAGCCCGCGCGGCTCCAGATCGCGATGCCGATATAGAGGGCGAAGCTCAGGCCGACGAAAATGTAGATGAGGGTCTGCGTGTCCATCAGCCGTTCCCCTCGTCGTCATCGTCGAGGTCATAGCGTCGCTCGATCCGGTGGATCCGCCAGTTGTAGAAGAAGATCAGCGCGATGAAGACATAGATGGAGCCTTGCTGGGCAAACCAGAAGCCGAGCGGATAGCCGCCCAACATGAATTGATCGAGCCAGTCACGTAGCAGAACGCCCGCGCCGAAAGACACGACAAACCAGATCGCCATCAGCGTTACCAGCAAGCGGATATTGGCCCGCCAATAGGCACGTGCCTTGTCGCCCGGCGATGTATCCTCGCTTGCCTCGACCTGCTCCCCCATACCGCCCCTTTTTCGTATCTCTCTTCAGCGGCTTACCAGCTTCGCATCGAGCCGTCATCAGCACGCATAAAGGTTAGGGAAAGTCGGGCGAATTGCCCCGTGGGGCGTTGCTGCATCCTTGCCGCAACTGGCCCGGGCAATCGGTTCAATCGCGAGCCTCATTCGCGGCGCGCCATTCGCGCTTGACCTTCTTGGCGAGCGACCATTTGTGCACTTCGGTGGGCCCGTCGTAGATCCGGAATGCGCGGACCTCGCGGAAGATCTGCTCGACAATCGTCTTGTCGGTGACGCCCGTGCCGCCCATCACCTGGACGCAGCGATCGGCAATCCGCATCAGGGCTTCGGATACTGCGACCTTGGTCATGCTGCTTTCGGCAGTGCCGAGATCGCCGGTGTCTAGCACGCTCGCGCACCAATAGATCATCAGCTCGGCCTGTTTGATGTCGATGAGGTTCTCGGCCAGCATGAAGCCGACGCCTTCGTGGTCGACCAGCGGCTTGCCGAAGGCCTGCCGGCGGCATGCATAGTCGCTGGCGATCTCGTTCGCGCGGATGCAGCCGCCGAGCCAGCGCATGCAATGGGACAGGCGGGCAGGGGAGAGGCGCACCTGCGCATATTTGAAGCCTTCTCCCGCTTCGCCCAGCATCTGGTCAGCGGGGACGCGCAGCCCGTTGATGCTGACGGTTGCGTGACCGCCAGGCATGGAGTTGTCGATCGTGTTGGGCACGTGCTCGATACGGATTGCCGGATCGGGCAGGTCGACGAGGAACATGCAGGCGCCGCCCGCACTGTCTGGTTCTTCGGACTTTGCCATCACGATGCCCACACCGGCGCCGTCCGCTCCGGTGATGAAAGCCTTCTTGCCGTCCACGATCCAGTGGTTGCCATCGCGGCGACATGTGGTCTGCATCATCGAAGGGTCGGAACCGGCCCCACCATCTTCGGCAGGTTCGGTCATGAAGAACGCGCTGCGCGCTTCACCGGCGACCATGCGGCGCAGGAACTTGTCCTTCAGGTGATCGGAACCGACATGGCCGAGGAGGTACATATTGCCCTCGTCGGGAGCAGCCGTGTTGAGCGCCAGAGGGCCGAGCGGCGAAAGTCCGCTGCGGATCAGGACATGGGCAGTCTCGACCTGCGTCAGGTGTGAGCCATCGTCGAGGATATGCGGGGTCAGCACGCCTGCTTCTCGGGCCTTGCCGCGCATTTCGTGCATAAGTTCGTCGGTCGGCGCGCCATGATGATCGCGGCGCGGATCGCTTTCGTAAGGCACGACGGTTTCGCGAACGAAGCGCTCTACAGCCTCGCCGATTTCCCGTGCGCGCTGCGAAAGGTTTGGCGGCGCCATATCCGTCATCATGTTCAAAAAGCTCCCAGTTTCCGGTCCCGATATGCACGCGTTGCGCGCATCCCGAGCGACTTACGGGGATCGCCTATGGGAGTATTTGAGCCCCATCAACTCGGCAAAATGCACAGGGGTGCAGTCTCTGCAGGTTTGAGCGAGAAGTGGGAGGATGCAGGGACTCGGTCTGATCAGCTTTCAGAGCGCGGCTTCAAGATCGTCCAGCAGGCCCTGCAGCCGGTTGTGGCTGTATTCCGCGTGTCTTTCGAATTGGTCGCGCAAGCTGCGATCCTCGGACCAGTTCTTCAGCTGCAGGAGAGCGCATTTCTCCGTCTGGTCCATTTCGCGCCAGATCGAAGCAAGTCCGCTATATTGGGAATCGGTCATTTCGGAGCCTGACAAAGCCCCTCGGATAGCGTCAGCGAGGACGCGCCGTTTTTCCCTGCCCGAATCCATGCGGAGAAATTAGCGGTTGGCCTACGGGATTCCACGTAAGTTCGGCGCATGTCATTTTGCGGTCGCATAACTACCCTCGCGCCCTGCGCCGTGCCTGCCAACATCGCGATTGGCTGTCACAGGTCGGTCATATTCGGCGGCTAGCGGCACTCCCATAACAAACGCCAACGATCGGACGGAACACACTCATGAAACCTATTCAGACGGCCTGTTTTGCGGCCATTTCGGCTCTTGCCCTTACTGCCTGTGGCGGTGATGCGGGCGGTGGCGGC
>NZ_FXWG01000001.1:0-802500 GCF_900177715.1 Altererythrobacter xiamenensis
CGCCTTCACCGGCGGAAGGCTGTCCCGGCTGGAGGGTTCGCTCCTTGTGACAGGCTATGCAGGCTACACTGCGGTCACCGCCGGCCTGGTATGATCCGGACGTTCAAATCACTCGAACGATGGACGGCTCAGGCTTAACCCGGCCAACGGGCTGGTAAGAAACCGTTAGCGCGACTCACCAGATCGCAGTAAATAGCGCACGTCCCGAGCCAATCGTGGTTGCGGGCATTCTAGGAAAAATCGAAGATGACTAAAGTCGTTCTTGCCCTTGGCGTGAGCCTCGGTGCACTTGCGCTCGCTGCTTGTGATGGTCTTTCATCGCAGGACACTGCCTCGGAAACAGGCGTGCCGGCCACCGTCACTGAAACTCCTGCTGTCGAGCCGGCTGAGCCCGCTCCTGCAGCTCCCGAAGCCGCTCCGGCGGATGCTCCCACGACCGAGGGAGTTGTTGAAGACCTCCCTGCGCCTGCCGAAGAAAGCCCTTCGCCCAGCATCTGATCGGGACAACATCCAGGAGCGCGTTGTGCAATGCAGGATGCGCTCCTGCCTGGTTTGAACGTTGTATCAAGAGCTGCGCTACATGTTTGCGGAGTGTTCCTAATGACAGAAACTATGGCTGTGGTTGCACTGAGTAATGACGCCCGGCGCGAACGAATATCATCATTGCTTGTCCGCTATCCTGAACTTCAGGGTAGCGAGCTCGAAGAGCTGATCGATTTTTACAAAACCGCTCCGCCGATCGAAACTGCCCTCCTGACGTGCGAGGAGAATGTCGCGGCAAAAGCCAGGCAGTTCCTCAACGAGCATGCGAAGGCAACATCGCGCGGGCTGGAAGCGCCTCTCGTAGTGGTCGTTTTCGTTCTCCTAGCCATCGTAATCATGTTTGCCTTAGCGTTTCACTTACCTGCATGACGAATATCGATAGCTCGCGGCTTCCGCTATGAAACCTCCGTCGCAAGACCAATTTTCAGCGCTCGAAGTGGGGGTCGCAGCATTCAATGTTGCATGCGGTTTCCTTGTTGCTGTCGTTCTTATCCATGTCGTTTTTGGGCAAACACTCCTCCAACAGATCTTCATCTGGCTGGCCGGTAGCCTTGCAGTTGGGATTTTGGCGCGGGTCTGGCTTCGACAAAAAGAGACGCGCAGACATCCCGTAAATTTCCTCCTCGTTGCGGTCGCGGGCTTCGTTGCACTGGATGTTACGGTGTAGGACGCTGGGGCTGGGCGATCAGAGCGATTTTTGGGGGCCGTATCGCTTCGTCTGTTTGGTTGGGGCGGAGTAAGATCGGGGTTGCTTGTTCACCTGCGCCCCATCCGCCCGCATCTATAATTACTCTTGTGTGGTCAATCACCGTTGGGAGCTGGATTCCCATCGTTGTTCCGAACTTCAATAATTATTCGAGCGAGGTCCGTCGAATGGAACGGGAAGCCCAGAAGCCAATCGAACGTATCCAAGAAAATATGCTCGCCCGCAGTGAGCGGCGTCTCCTAAACTGGATCTGCGCGCGAATGCCCGCATGGGTGTCACCCGACATGCTAACCTTCGTGGGCATGGCGGGTGCCTTCATGGTTTTTGCAGGATATGTCGGAAGCAACCTCGGGGATGAGTGGCTGTGGCTGGCCATCGCGGGATATGTAATCCAATGGTTTGGCGATTCCACTGACGGTAGCCTCGCTCGCTTCCGCAAGATCGAGCGGCCACGATACGGCTACTTCCTCGACCATAGTTGCGATGGTCTGGCAACGACGCTTGTAGTGGTGGGCATAGGACTCAGTCCTTACGTGACACTCGAAATAGCGCTTGTGGCTCTATCGGGCTACCTCCTGCTCTCGATCCACGCCTTTCTCTCGGTGCGCGTTCTTGGCGAACTAAAACTGTCGTATTTGAACGCCGGCCCAACCGAGCTGCGCTTCCTGTTGATTGCCTTGACCCTGGCGATGGTGGGATTTGGAACGGGTCCCGGTGTCTTTGGGAAAGTGAACGGGTTTGATCTTTTCGTCGGTGGTGTCGGGTGCGTGTTGATCATTCTATTCACCATTCAAACCTGGGTCACAGCACGTCGGTTGGCGAAAGAGGAGCCGTCTCGTAACGCGGAGTGGTCCAGTCAGCGAGGGGCTGGAGATTAGCCGTGCCCAATACTCTGCATGGTTGATTTACTCTCCGCTTTCCACCCATTCGGGGATGTTCGCGCTGAGAAATTTACGTCCTATGAGCTGAAGGTCCGAACTTTGCGCCGATTTCGCACTGTCTGCTACCGCTTAGGCAGAAGACTGTCGTTGAGGTTAGAGCCAGGTGGATGGCGTCTCATGCTGCATCGATCGAAAATCGATGACGCGAGGCTAAGTGTAGAGTCTGGCTATTCCGCAACTATAGTGTGCAGCCTAGCCGAACCAGACCGTCGCGCGTTCGAAAGGAGAAGGTTGAATGGAAATCCCGGCTCATGGCCGCCCTTGGGATGAAATTAGGGTCGAGCTTGTGAATCGAGGATCGGGGGATGCCAATTGGCGCGAGGGCAAAACTGCAGTCTACGTCTTCAACGCCGGCCCCGAGCTCACTCAGGTGCAAAAGGAAGCTTACTCACTCTACATGTCCGAAAATGGTCTAGGACCGATGGCTTTTCCCTCGCTCGCCCAGATGGAACGCGAGGTCATCCAGATGGCACTCTCCATCCTCAATGGGCCAGATGGCGCCACTGGCGCCATGACCTCCGGCGGGACCGATAGTATCACCATGGCGATGAAGGCCGCCCGCGACTTCGCCAGAGCGGAGAAGGGACATGCGGAGCAAGGAAATGTCGTCTTGCCGTTTTCTGCTCACCCCGCCTTCGACAAGGCGGCGCATCTGATGGATCTCGAGATCCGTCGGATCCCGCTCAAGGACGATGGCAGTTACCAAGCCGACCCTGAAAGAATGAACGTTGCTTGCGACGATCGAACGATCATGCTGGTCGGCTCGGCCCCGAATTTCCCTCATGGGATTATCGATCCTATCAAGGCTTTGGGAAAAGTGGCGGCAAGCAAGGATATCTGGCTGCATACTGATGCCTGCGTCGGTGGATATTTCGCTCCTTTCGCCCGTATGAATGGTGTGCCTGTGCCTCCTTTCGACTTTGGGGTTCCGGCTGTCAGGTCGATTAGCGCCGATCTGCACAAGTACGGCTATGCAGCCAAAGGTGCGTCAACGGTCTTGTTCCGGTCTGAAGAGTTCTACGACCACATGCCTTTCTCGAACAAAGAGTGGAATGGCGCCCCAATGAAGACGCCAACCCTTGCCGGCACGCGACCAGGAGGTGCCATTTCCGCAGCATGGGCAGTGATGAATTTTCTGGGTATCGATGGGTACTGCGAAAAGCAGGGTCTGGTTTGCCAAACACGGGAGCGAGTAGCAGAAGGTCTCAAGAAGCTTGGTTTTGAGATCCTGGGCGATCCGCTCCTTGGATTAATCGCCTTTCGCCATCCAGAGGAAGACAACCTCGCGATCTATGGTGAAATGTACCGAAAGGGATGGTTCACCTCGATGACCACCCAACCGCCGAGTCTACATCTCATGCTCTCGCCAAAACATGCTGAGGTTGTTGATGAATATCTCACCCACCTGAAGGAAAGTTTGGCAACCGTCGCTTCAGGGAGGCAGGGCAACCAGATTACACCGCGCTACAGCTGATCTTGACCGGAATGGCCGCAGAGAATCTCTGCAATCAGGGCTTGGAAGTCCAAAGCCTATGGCTTGGAAGAGGGCGCAAAACTGCCCAGAGATTCTAGCGAGGACTTGTGTATGGATTCGGAACCGGTCCCTGTCGGGGGGAGTGGAGCAGAAACGGCGTTCTCTACCCAATCTTCTCAGGCAGCGCGAACAGGCTCACGAAGTTTTCAGCTGCGGTCAAATCCCCCTCGAGATCCTTGGAAGGTGTGGCGAAGCCGCAGGGAGTGGGGCCATGCGCTTCACCAGAGACGGTGTTTGGACCTCCGCCCATAATATCGACCGGCTATCGTGGTGCAACTATGGCGAGAAGCAGAGCGACCGCGCAAAGACAGATTGAACGAATGTTCCGACACGGTACGGAAGGTCTGTAATTCGCTTACAGGCCCCGCATCGATGCATGTCACGCCTTCGCCGGGCTTCAGCTCTGCCCTGGCACAACCTGCTCGCTGATCCGAGAAAGTCCGTCAGTAGCAGCTTCGACTGCCCCAATCCGCGCCAGGGAGTTCAATCTGGCGGCCGTGATCATTCCCAAATGGGCTGGATGCTGAAGCAGATCGCGGCCCCCGCTTCGCAAGCGCTCCGACAGGAATTTCTGAACTTATGGCCATGTCATTCGTTGGCCTTGTGAAACGGAATAGATGACGCAGGTGAAAGCAGGGGAAGCTATGTCCGATCCCGTCCTGACAGAGGCCGCACCGGTCGAGGAAAGCGCCAGGATCAAGGTCAACCCGCCGGTATTTTACATATCGGCCGGCCTCATCCTCGCTTTTGCGCTGTTCGGAGCGCTGGCCCCCGACCAGGCGGGGCAGATATTCAGCGAAGTCCAGGCTTACATCGTGCGCGATTTCGGCTGGCTTTACGTGTCGGCCGTCGCAGGCTTCCTGCTTTTCGTCGTCTACCTGATGCTGAGCCGCCACGGTGATATCAAGCTTGGGCCCGACGAAAGCGAGCCGGACTACAGCTACCTGTCATGGTTCGCGATGCTGTTCAGCGCGGGCATGGGGATCGGGCTCGTATTCTTCGGAGTAGCAGAGCCGATCCAGCACTACGCGTCGCCGCCCACGGGCGAAGGCGGCACCGTTGATTCCGCCAGGCGGGCCATGACGCTGACCTTCTTTCACTGGGGGCTGCATGCCTGGGCGATCTACATCGTCGTGGGTCTATCGCTCGCCTATTTTTCCTTCCGCAGAGGGCTGCCGCTGACGATCCGTTCGGCGCTCTACCCCCTGATCGGTCACCGCATTGATGGACCGATCGGGCATGCCATCGATATCTTTGCCGTACTAGGGACGATGTTTGGCGTCGCGACCTCGCTCGGGCTCGGAGTCCTGCAGGTGAACGCCGGTTTTGCCTACCTCTTCGATATTCCGATTGCAGCCCAATCACAGTTGATCCTCATCGCCGTGATCACCCTGCTGGCCACGCTCTCGGTCTTTCTCGGGCTGGACAAGGGCGTGAAGCGATTGTCGGAGCTCAACATCATCCTCGCCATATTGTTGCTCGGCTTCGTCCTCTTCTCGGGGTCCACCATATTCCTGCTGCAGGCCTTCGTCCAGAATGTGGGTACATACCTTGGCGAGGTGATACCGCGCACCTTCCGCATGTATGCCTACGACCCCAATCCGTGGCTGGCGGACTGGACCCTGTTCTACTGGGGTTGGTGGATCGCCTGGTCGCCCTTTGTCGGCATGTTCATTGCCCGCATCTCGCGCGGACGCACCATTCGCGAGTTCGTGGGCGGCGTGCTGCTGGTGCCGGTGCTCTTTACTTTTCTCTGGATGACCGTCTTCGGTAATACCGCCATCTCGCTCGATCTGGCGGGAACGGCGCCTATCGCCCAGACCGTGGCGGATAACCTGCCCGTTGCCCTGTTCGCGACGCTGGCGGAACTGCCGCTGGAGGCGATAACCTCGCTGGTTGCGACTTTCCTCATCATCACCTTTTTCATCACATCCGCCGATTCCGGCGCGCTCGTGATCGACATGATCACCTCCGGGGCAGCGAAAAACCCGCCCGTGTGGCAGCGGATATTCTGGGCCGTGTGCGCCGGCGCGATTGCTGCGGTCCTCTTGGTCGCTGGCGGGCTACAGGCGCTCCAGACCGCCGCCATCGCCAGTGCGTTGCCATTCGCGGTCATCATGATCTTCATTTGCTACGGGCTGTATCGCGGATTGGGCATGGAATCCGAAGGCACGTCGACCGACCTCATGCTTGCGCCAACCAGAGAACGACTTCCCGAGTTAACCTGGCAGCAACGGCTAACGTCCATCATGGGCCACTTCGGACAGAAAGACATTCACGCCTTCATCGCGGACACTGCCGGACCTGCCATGGAAGCGGTTTCGGAGCAGATGCGCGAAAGCGGCTTCCAGCCCGAAATGGAACAGACGCCTGACTGCATCGAGATCACCGTGCCCCACGGTGAGCGCGGGGCCTTCAGATACACCGTGCGGAGCCGGCCGTTCCTCCTCCCCAGCTTCGTATGGGCGGAATCGCGCAAGGAACGCGAAGAGGACCCGCGCCATTACCGGGCGATGGCACACACGTCGGAAGGTGAAACTCCGCATGACGTCACGGGATTCTCGCGTGATCAGCTGATCAACGACCTGCTCAATCGCTATGCGCGCTTCCGTCATTCGCGGCGGATCGCCTGATAGGTCAGGTCAGGCTCAGAGGCTCCAGTTGAGGCCGATACGGCCGACCACATCGTACTCGTCGATACCACTTGCCACCTCGCTATTGGGCACCCAGAGATCGACAGCGCCAGTGAGAGTCAGACCAGGAAGACTGTCGCGTGCCGGCTGGCCTGATAGGGCAAGGCCGGTGCGAAAGAAGCCGAAAGTCTCTTTCCCGCCGTCGATCCCGTCATAATACTCGTCGGATAGGCCGACCATCAGGGGTATCGCGACGTGGATCGGTTCACCGCCGATCTGCGCATCGAAGGACGGTGTAAGCGAAGGCTGGATATATAGCGCATCCTCCCGCCCCGGCCGTCCGGCCTCCTGCACCAACCGCAGGGATGGGGAGAGGCTGAAATTCTCCAGCGGCACGCCGTCCCATGCTCCCGTGTCGTCATAGGTCGCGATCATTTCCAGGTCATTATAGCCCTCGAAGGAATCGCCAAGAGATTCGTAGCGGTAATAGGTCGCCGATATATTCCACCTCTCGGCCAATTGGATCGCCGCCCCCGCGTATAGGTCGGTCTCGTAGAAACGAGTGAGGCGGCCGGCTGGGCCCGCGGGCACCGAGCCGAGCTTGATGCTCGCCCAGCTGCCAACGAAAACGTCGGCGTCCGTAATCAGCCCGCCTTCGTCATCTGCCACATCAAGCGATATGGTGACGCTGGGCTGCAAGCTCACTTCCTCGGCAAACATGACCCCGCGCGAAATGTATTCGGTGACCACGCCCGCACCGACATTGATCGAAACGCGGTCATCCACCTTCGGCGCTTCGCTCTCGGGTAGAGCGGCTGGAGGCAAGGGCTCTGCGGTTGCCACAGGCTCGCTTTCCTGTGCGATTGCCGCACCGGTCGCAAAGGGAGCGATGGCAATGGTTGAAAGAAGATGTCTTTTCACGGTTTCCTCCGCGCAATTCGGCAAGCGTTATGCCGGCTCAACCAAGCGAAAAGCGCAGATGTTCCGAAAAGGGGAGGTGCCAGACAGTTTTTCGAATCACGTCGGAGACTGAAAAGTGAACCCGCTCTCGCCCACATCTAGACGGCGATCGGAGCGTGCCATTGATGGTTCGGACCGTGACAGACGATCGACGTGATGGCGAAGTCAATGTGGTGGCGAACGGATAGAGGCCCCATCAAACGTAGAGGCCCAAGACACTACGCCTACGTCCGCAATCGGGTCGTTAGCTGACGGTCTGGTACTCTTCTCTAAGCGGTCGAAGCAGACAGTCCAATTACGACCCGATAGCGGACATCCGAGGGCCGGGGGTGACTGCGGGTTACGTGCCTGTTAGGTGAGATCGCTAATGGCGATCGGAATTCGATCAGCCTTCAGGAGAGTATGCATGCTTTTTCACACCATGGTCGGATCGAACGACATTGAGCGATCCAAGCGTTTCTACGACACGGTGCTCGGCACCCTGGGTGCAGGGGAAGGGACGCGGAACATCGCCGACAGCGGCCATACCCGTCTGATCTACAATAACGGCAACGGAACCAACTTCATCGTCAGCCAGCCGATCAACGACGAACCGGCAAGCGTCGCCAACGGCAGCACAGTCGCCTTTTCCTGCGACTCGCCCGAGCAGGTGAAGCAACTTCACGATACCGCCGTTGCCGCTGGCGGAACCTCGATCGAAGCTCCACCTGGACCGCGCGAAACTGCCTCCATGGGCACCATCGAACTGGCCTATTTTCGTGATCCCGACGGCAACAAACTGTGCGGAATTCATTTTCCTGCCTGATCCGTCCGGCACGGGTCTGCTTCTAAAACTAGCGGAGTTCGATCATGCGATCCCGCGAATGTCCGCATTCCACCTACCTACGGCCGATCAACCACGTTCCGCGAAGTCCGGATAGCGGACGTTCAGGCGCCGGCGCTCTCCAAGGCCTTCAGCCCAGCCTCTTCTCTTGCAATCGCGCGCTTGAACGCATCGCGCGAAGTCAGGCGTTCGCGATAGGCTTTGAGACTGTCGGACACGCCTTCGTCCAGTCCCACGCTTTCGGACAATATCAGCGCATAGCCGCAGCAAATGTCAGCAACCGTAAACCGGTCGCCGCAGAGATATTCGCGCCCCCCTAGCCGCCGCTCCAGCTTCACGAGCCGCTTCCAGAACCACTTGGCATAGGCGTGGCCTGCCTCCTGCAGCCCCTTGTCCTTTTCGAACAAGACGAAGCGCATGAAGACGGTTTGCGGGAAGGTGATCGTCGCATCTGCGTGGTAGGTGAAATCGCAATAGGCGGCGTAGTCCGGCTCGCCCGGGGCGATGGCGAGATCGGTGTAACCGTCTTTCGTGGCGAGGTAATGAGCGATCGCGCAGCTCTCGGTCATCTTTGCCTCGCCGTCGACCAGCATCGGCACGGTGCCGAGCGGGTTGATCTCCTTGTACTCGGGCGCGAGGTAGCGCGGCGGGAACGGCAGAACCTTCAGGTCGATATCGACGCCCGCTTCCTCCGCCGCCCAGGTCGCACGCAAACCGCGAGAGCGCGCACAAGTATAAAGGATCGGCTTGTCCGCCACCTCAGTGAGCCTCCGCTTGTTTGCCGAAGCCGTGCCCCATGTGCACGACCTTGTGCAGCACGAAAGCGATGATCGCGCCCAGCACCAGCCCGATAAGGGCCGAGACCGTCGCATAGGCCAGCCAGCCTGCGAAACCTGCCGCGCCGGGCAGGACGCCCTGCGCCCAGTATTCTGCGCCGTGCGCGAGGTTGTAGAGTACATCGATCCCGATTTCATGCGTGCCGTGGACGATAATGCCGCCCCCGACCCAGAGCATGGCGATTGTTCCGATGAAGGAGAGCGCCACCAGCAGCTTCGGCATGGCGGCCAGCAGGAACCGCCCGACCGATTGCGCCAGGGCAGAAGGCTTTTCGGCGAGATGCAGGCCGACGTCGTCCATCTTCACGATCAGCGCGACCGAGCCATATACGATCACGGTGATCGCTATGCCCACTGCAGCCAGCGCGGCTGCGCGTACCCAGAAGCTATCGGTAATGGTCGCGATTTCGTTGAGCGAAATTGCGATGATCTCCGCCGAAAGGATCAGGTCGGTGCGGATCGCGCCATTGATGCGCTGCTGTTCGAATTTGGCCGGATTCTCGATCTTGTCTTCAAGCGTCTTGCCGTGCTTCTCGCCCTCCAGCTTCTCCATGACCTTCTCGGCCCCCTCGAAGCTCAAATAGGCACCACCCAGCATCAGGATGAAGATGATCGCCTGCGGCAGGAACCAGCTCAGCGCCAAAGCGCCGGGTAGCAGGATCAGCAGCTTGTTCTTGAGGCTCCCCTTGGTGATCTGCCAGATGATCGGCAGCTCGCGCTTGGGGCTAAGGCCGGTGACGTAGCTCGGCGTGACAGCGGCATCGTCGATCACGACGCCTGCCGCCTTGGTGCCCGCCTTGCTCGCCGCGACGCTGATGTCGTCCATCGAAGCTGCTGCTGCGCGCGCAATCACCGAGACATCGTCGAGCAGCGCTACCAATCCGCCGGGCAATCCACTTCTCCTTGAAAACCTTTGCGGTGTGAACGGTCCCCTGCCCGCCCCGTTCCGCCTTCGCAAGCCCTACACTGCACTTGCTTTCCTCCCGGAAACCGCTATGTGCGCGCCTTCCCTGCGGCAGAACCGCTGCCACGGGGATTCGAAGAAAGCCGGAGGGGCCCCGTCATCCGGACGGACAAGCCAGCGATCGGCATAAATGTGAAAGGAAGCGAGATGGCTCTTTACGAGCATATCTTTCTCGCGCGTCAGGACCTGAGCCAGTCCCAGGTCGACGCGCTGGCGGCAGCCGCCACCGAAATCGTCGAACAGAACGACGGCAAGGTCACCAAGACCGAGACCTGGGGTCTCAAGTCGCTCGCCTACAAGATCGACCGTAACCGCAAGGCACACTTCGTGATGCTCAACATCGATGCCCCGGGCACCGTTGTCGAGGAACTCGAGCGCCAGACCCGTATCAACGAAGACGTCATCCGCTACATGACCATTCGTGTCGACGAACACGAAGACGGTCCTTCGGTGATGATGCGCAAGAACGACCGCGACAAGAAGCGTCGCAGCGATCGTGAGGAGCGTAACTGATGGCACGTCCGTTTTTCCGCCGCCGCAAATCCTGCCCGTTCTCGGGCAAGAACGCGCCGAAGATCGATTACAAGGATACGCGCCTTCTGCAGGGCTTCATGTCCGAGCGTGGCAAGATCGTTCCTTCCCGTATCACCGCCGTCAGCGCCAAGAAGCAGCGCGAACTCGCCAAAGCGATCAAGCGCGCTCGCCACATCGGCCTGCTGCCCTACATCGTGAAGTAAGAGGAGAAGACACATGGATATCATCCTCCTCGAACGTATCGAGAAGCTCGGCACGATCGGCGACGTCGTCACCGTCAAGGACGGTTACGCCCGCAACTTCCTGCTCCCGCAGAACAAGGCTCTGCGCGCCAACGAAGCCAACAAGAAGGTCTTCGAAGCGAACCGCGAACGCCTTGAAAAGGAAAACGCAGAGAAGCGTTCGGAAGCCGAAAAGCAGGGCGAGAAGGTCGACGGCACCGAGATCGTCCTGATCCGCGCTTCCTCGAACGCCGGCCAGCTGTACGGCTCGGTCAACGTCCGTGACATCGTTGCCGGCCTCGCCGACAAGGGTCACGAGATCGACAAGAAGCAGGTCATCATGGGCAGCCCGATCAAGACGATCGGCATGCACGAAGTGACCATCGCCCTCCACCCCGAGGTGCATGTGACGGCCAAGGCCAATGTCGCACGTTCCGAAGACGAGGCCGAATTGCAGAGCCAGGGCGTCGACGTGCTCGCGCAAATGTTCGAAGAAGAACAGCGCGAAATCGAAGAAGCTGCCGAAGCGAACCGCGTCGATCCGACGCTCGAACCGGGCGAAATCCCCTCCGAGCTGTTCGAAGACGGCGTCGAGCCGCAGCCCGAAGGTGAGGCTGTGGAAGCAGCGGCCGAAGACGCTTCGGACGATGCTGAAAAGAGCGACGAGGCCTGAGGGCTTAGTCGAGCTCTAGCTCACTGATCCAAAAGGGGTCGGGACCAGCGATTTGTCCGCTGTTCCCGGCCCTTTTTCTTTGCGGCCACTCACGCAAAGGAACCGCTGTCCTTGGATTGACGCAAATTGCGCGCTATCGGGCGTCGATGAACGATTCACGCACAATAGTATCCGAACTGCAGGCCATTTTTGACCGCGCCTGCGAAGAACTCCGCACCGATATCCTCGCCTTCGCCAAGGATGGCACCACACCGCCACAGCGCAAGCGAGAGGACGGTAGCTACGCCTATCCGGAATTACGGCTGCATTTCTCCGGCGAGGGCAATCCGTCCGACCGCTCGCGCGCCTTCGGACGGCTCGAACAGCCAGGGGTCTATTCGACGACGATCACACGCCCGTCGCTCTTCGCCAGTTACCTCGAAGAACAGATCGATCTGATCACCAAAGACTATGATGTTCGGCTCGAGGTTTCCCCCTCGCGCCAGGAGATCCCTTTCCCCTATGTGCTCGATGGCGACGCGGGCGCTATGATGGCGGGAATAGCGCCGCATGAACTTGCCAAGCACTTCCCCGCGACGGATCTGGCGCTGATCGGCGACGAGCTGGCCGATGGGCAGGAACTGAATGAGCCCGTCGAAACCTATCCATTGTCGCTGTTTGACGGGCTGCGCACAGATTACTCGCTGGCGCGTCTCGCGCACTACACCGGCACCCGCACGGACGATTTCCAGCACTTCATACTGTTCACCAACTACCACCGCTATGTCGATGAGTTCGTTGACTGGGCAGCGCAGCAGGTCGGCACGGATGGCTATATCGGTCTGACCGGTGCAGGCGGGCTCAGTATCGGCACAGAGACCGAAGACGCGCGCAGCCAGCTGTCCGACACCGCCTGGCGCAAACACCAGATGCCGGCCTATCACCTCATGCGCGAGGACAAGAGTGGTATCACCTTGGTCAACATCGGTGTCGGCCCTTCGAATGCGAAGACGATCTGCGATCACCTGGCTGTGTTGCGCCCGCACAGCTGGCTGATGATCGGCCACTGCGGCGGACTTCGCTCAAGCCAGAAGATCGGCGATTTCGTCCTCGCCCATGCCTATCTGCGCGACGATCACGTGCTCGACGGGGTTCTCCCTCCCGAGATCCCGATCCCTCCCATTGCCGAGGTACAGCAAGCGCTCGCCGGGGCTGCGGAGTCGGTTTCAGGTACGCAGGGCGCGAACCTCAAGCAGCGCATGCGCACGGGCACGGTCGTGACGACCGACGACCGCAACTGGGAACTCCTCTATTCGAACAGCGCCAAGCGATTCTCGCAGAGCCGCGCGATCGCGATCGAAATGGAAAGTGCCACCATCGCTGCACAGGGTTATCGCTTCCGCGTCCCCTACGGCACGCTGCTATGCGTGTCGGACAAGCCGCTCCACGGCGAAATCAAGCTGCCGGGACAGGCCAACCAGTTCTACGAGGAAGCCATCGCCGCGCATCTCCAGATTGGACTGGTGGCGTGCAAGCGCCTGCGCGATGAAGGTGACCGGCTGCATTCGCGCAAGCTGCGCGCGTTCAACGAGCCGCCCTTCAGATAAGAAGCAGTCAGGGAGAGATACATTGTCGAACAGATCGCGCTCTATCGAAGGTCGCATCGCCATCGTAACCGGTGCCGCCAGCGGCATGGGCCGCGCTACGGCCAAACTGCTCGCAAGCGAGGGTGCCAAGGTTGCCGTCACCGACCTCGATCTGGGCGCGTGTCAGGAAGTTGCGCGTGACTGCGGTGTCAACGCGCGGCCCTATGCGCTCGACGTATCCAATGCCGAAACCATCAAGAGCGTGGTGGCCCGGATCGCAGAGGACTTCGGAGGCATAGACATTCTCATCAACAATGCGGGCGTCTCGTGTCATGCTTCGCTCGACGCGGACGACGACGAATACGAAGAGGTGTGGAACCGCGCCCTCACCATCCTGCTCACCGGTCAGCAGCGTATGGTGCGCGCGGCATTGCCTCATCTGCGCGAGAGCGATGCGCCGCGCATCGTCAACATCGCCTCGACCGAAGGGCTCGGCGCGACGCCCGGACTTTCACCCTATGTGGCGGCAAAGACCGGGGTCACCGGCCTAACCCGATCGATGGCTGTCGACCTCGGCCCCGAAGGCATCACCGTTAACTGCCTCTGCCCCGGCCCGATCAATACCGCGATGACCTCGAGCATCTCGGACGAGCACAAGACGATCTACGCCAAGCGACGCACCGCACTGAGACGGTACGGAGATCCTGAAGAAGTCGCGCATGTCACGATATCCCTCGTGCTGCCCGCAGCGAGCTTCATCACTGGCGCCGTGATACCTGTCGACGGCGGATTGATGGCAAGGAACGCTTGAGGGTCTGCCGCTCGATCGCTGCTTGTCATTTCTCGAGGGTGGTCATCGCGCGATACGATAGCTAGGCGCTCTCCCCGATAACAAAGAGAGTTTCACTTATGCCTGCATTCCCCCGGTTGCTGATAGCCTGTTCCGCTCTGTTGCTCGGCAGCGGCAATGGTCTGGCGCAAACTGACAGCACTGGCAGCACTGGCAGCAATGCGACCACCACCCTTGCAAAGCTCGAGCAATTCGATGCTTTCGCGCGCGAATATCGGTTGCGGCATTCAGTTCTCAGCATGTCGTACGCGATCGTCAAAGATGGCGAAATCATAGCGTCCGAGGGTATCGGATGGCAGGATCACGACGCCGAAGAGAGAACCACCAAAGACACAAGCTATCTCGTGGCGTCGATCACCAAGACCTTCACGGCCGCCACCTTGCTGGGCATGGATGCAGATGGTCTGATCGACCTCGACGACGACTTCACGAAGCTAAGCGACTGGGAATCGCGGTGTGAGTGGCTCTCGACCAGCGGGAACATATTCGGGGGCGGAAAGGCCCTGGATGATGGCTACACTCCGCCACCTATCGACTGCTCGGCAAGCCTGACCCTGCGACAGGTCTTGCAAATGCGCGTGCTCGGCCAACCGGGCAGCAACTTCCTCTACAATCCCATCGTTTACGGTCGTTTGTCCAACTGGGTTGAAGAACAAACCGGCACGACATTTGACGTTTGGGTGCGCCGCTATGTGATCGACAAGGCCGGACTCCAAAATATCGCCGCTGGATGGCGAGACGGCCAAGGTGGAGACGCGCTGCGCATGCTGGCGCCCCCGTTTCGCCACGCACCCGAACAACCGGACAATCTCGATCCGTCGGTACTGCCAAATCCTGAAATGAACGGTTCAAGCGGTATTATCGCCAGCGCCCATTCTCTCGCGGAGTACTCGATCGCGCTGGACGAAGGCCGTATCCTCAAACCCGAGTTGCTGGACCAGATGTGGACTCCGCCCACTGACGGCGATGGCAGTAGGGCAAGCTACGCCTATGGCTGGTGGAGTCAGGAATGGAACGGGAAACGTCTGGTCTGGCATGGCGGGTGGTGGCCGGACGCCTATGCCGGTTTCCTGCTGAAAGTACCCGAAGAAAACCTCACCCTGGTTGCATACGGCAATACGGATGGCTTGCATTGGGGCAACCGGCTCCAGGTTGCTGAAATCCAGAAATCCCCTCTGGCGCTGAAATTCCTGGAGTTATTTGCCGCGAGCAAATGACTGAAATCGGGTAACTGGCATCCATTTCACCCCCTGCCCTTGGTCTTGGTCTTCCCGTCCTTGGCGTTCTTCTCGATGAAGTCGATGATCATGCCGGCGAC
Organism: Altererythrobacter xiamenensis; assembly: GCF_900177715.1. Lineage (GTDB taxonomy): Bacteria > Pseudomonadota > Alphaproteobacteria > Sphingomonadales > Sphingomonadaceae > Erythrobacter > Erythrobacter xiamenensis. Next base: position 15,102 of record NZ_FXWG01000001.1, read on the forward strand.
ATCCTTGCCGGTCGCCTTCTCGATACCCTCGAGACCGGGCGAAGAGTTGACTTCCATGATCACGGGTCCGTGATTGCTGCGCAGCATGTCGACGCCGCAAACATTCAGTCCCATGCGCTTGGCCGCGCGCACCGCGGTCGAGCGTTCTTCGGGCGTGATCTTGATCACCTGCGCGCTGCCGCCACGGTGGAGGTTTGAGCGGAAATCATCCGCCGCACCTGTGCGTTTCATGGCCGCGACGACCTTGCCGCCGACCACCAGCGCGCGGATGTCGGTGCCGCCGGCTTCCTTGATGAACTCCTGCACGAGGATGTTGACGTTGGCCCCGCGGAAGGCCTCGATCACGGACTTGGCCGAGGACATCGTTTCGGCCAGCACGACCCCGATCCCCTGCGTCCCCTCAAGCAGTTTGATCACCACCGGCGGGCCCTTCACCGCCTTGATGATCTCTTCGGCCTGTTTGGGATCGTTGGCATAGGCCGTAAGCGGCAGGCCCAGCCCGTGCTTGGCGAGGATCTGCATGCTTCTGAGCTTGTCCCGGCTGCGCCCGATGGCGACGCTTTCGTTGAGCGGCCAGCAGCCGCGCATTTCGAACTGGCGCAGGATGGCGAGCCCGTAATTGGTGATCGAGGCACCGATACGCGGGATGACTGCGTCATAGCCGACCATCGGTTCGCCATTATAGAACACTTCGGGACGATGGCTGGCGATGTGCACCGTGCAGCGCAAGGTGTTGACGATATCCAGACTGTGCCCGCGCTCCTCCGCCGCCTCGACCAGACGCTTGTGCGAGTAAAGATTGGGATTGCGCGCCAACATGGCGATTTTCATGTCTTATGTCCTTTGACGGGTTCGCGGCCGGGGCTCTGAAGCCAACTGTGTCCGCTGTCGACGACAAAACGCCGACGTAAGGAAGAACGGCCGATCAACATCGGAAATTTCATGTCGCTACGGTTTGCCAAGCTGATCTCTGCGCGGAATTCCAGACTGCCGATGCGCAGCGGCGTCTTGATGACATAGCGGCGCTGGGTTTCGCCGTTGGAGCTTGTAATACCGCGAATGTCGACGTGGATCGCCTCGCATTCATGGCGCACCCCGCCCCAGTCGACCGCGAAGCGCACAAACCGCTCGCCATCGCGCCTGAACTCCTCGAGCACATGGGCGTGAAGCGACGACGTCCGCGCCCCGGTGTCGATCTTGGCCGGAATGTCACGCAGACCGAGCTCGGGCAGAAATGCCATTTCCCGCCAGCCGAGCGTGGTCATCGTTCTGACGGGCTTGCTCAATCGAAGATCGCCATTCCGTCGCCCCCGCCTTCGCCCGGCAGGCGGCGCAGCACTTCGCCGCTGTCGTAGTCGACCTCGGCAATCGTGTTGCTGCGGGTTTCCGCGACATAGATCCGCTCGCCATCGGGCGACCACAGCACCGTGACCTGAAAGCGTTGCTCGGCCTCATCCGGGCTGGAAACCGCAATGCTGCGCAGCACCTCGCCGCTCGCAAGATCGATGACGGACATTCCGCCATCCTGAAGGTCGCTCGTCACTGCAACGTCGCCCTGCGGGCGGATCGCGATGCGCAGCGGGAAGGCTCCGGTCGCAACGGTCTTGCGGATTTCGAGCGTCTGCGGATCGAGTTCGAATGCTGCGTTCGACCCCCGCGCAGAAACCCAGAGCGCCTTGCCGTCGGGCGAAAGCGCAATCCCTTCCGGCTCGATCCCGACCTCCACCGAACGCGGCGCGCGGCGTGTCTTCAGATCGACGAGCGTGACGGTCTTCGACCCGAGATCGGTCGTCCAGGCATGATTGCCATTAGGGGCAACCACGAGCATGTGGCTGCCCTGCTTCGCCGTCGAATATTCGAAGGTCTCCGCAGAACCGAGCGGGTCCCTGATCCAGAACACCGACTGGCGGCCCTCTGCCGTCGCGTAGAGATCGCCATTGGCATGCCACTGGATGCCGTGCGGCCGGGCGTTATCGCCGAGGTCGATACTCTTCACCTTGGCGAGGTCTTCGGCGCGGAAGATATCGACGCTCGTCCCGCCATAGCAGGCGAGCGCGACATGCGTGTCATCGGGCGAAGTCGCCAATTCATGCGGGTTGGCGCAGCTATCGACCCGGGCGGTCTCGGCTCCGCTGGCGAGGTCGATCCGCGCCAGCGTGTTGCCGAACTTGCCCGCCACGAACAGCGCCCCTGCCCCGTCGCCTTCGGCGGAACGTTGCGACGCCGCACCCTCCCCCGCGACCGGAGCGCAGGCGGCAGCGCCAAGCGCAAGCGCTGCGATTGAGCCAACGAACCGCACCTGCATGCTCATCACCATGATTACCAACCCTTGGGCTTGCCCTCGTTCTGCTCTTCAAGCCATTCCATCAGCGGGGCGAAATATTCGACCATCGCCTTGCCGCTCATCTGGCGTTCGCCGGTGAAGGCTTCGAGCGCATCGGGCCACGGTTTCGACGCACCCATTTCCAGCATCGCATTGAGGTTCTTGCCGACTTCCTCGTTACCGTAGAACGAACAGCGGTGAAGCGGCCCTTCCCAACCGGCCTGATCGCAAGCCGCCTTGTAAAACTGGAACTGCAGGATCCGCGCGAGGAAATAGCGGGTGTAAGGCACATTGCCCGGCACGTGGTATTTCGCACCAGGATCGAAGGCATCAGGGCCGCGCGGCACCGGCGGGACAATGCCCTGATACTGGTAGCGCAGGCTGGTCCACTGCTCGTTGTAGTCGGCGGGCGCGACCGATCCGTCGAACAGGCTCCAGCGATAGCGGTCGACCAGCAGGCCGAACGGCAGGAAGGCAACCTTGTCCATCGCCTGGCGCAGCAGCAGGCCGATATCCTTGTCGGCGCTGGGTACGTCGCTTTCGTCGAGCATGTCGATCTGGACGAGATATTCGGGCGTAATCGACAGCGCGATCATGTCCCCGATGGCTTCGTGGAAACCGTCGTTGGCACCGTTGAGATGCAGGTAATCCTGGCTGTTGTAGGCGCGCTGGTAATAATTGTGGCCCAGCTCGTGGTGGATGGTGATGAAATCGTCCGCATTCTGCTTGATGCACATCTTGATGCGCAGATCGTCGACATTGTCGACATCCCAGGCGCTGGCGTGGCAGACGACTTCGCGGTCGGCAGGCTTCACGAACTGGCTGCGTTCCCAGAAGGTTTCGGGCAGCGGCGCAAAACCCATCGAGCTGAAGAAATCTTCGCCTGCGCGAACCATGTCGATTTCGCTGAGGCCCTTCTCCTCGATCAGCTCCGTCAGGTCATAGCCGATGTCGCCCGCCCCTTCGGGTGCGACGAGAGGGTAGATATTGCCCCATTCCTGCGCCCACATATTGCCCAGCAGATCGGCGCGGATCGGGCCGTTGGCGGGCTGGATCTCGTCACCGTACTTCTCGTTGAGCTTGCTGCGGACATAGGTGTGGAGCGCGACATAGAGCGGCTTTACTTCCTGCCACATCCGCTCGGTCTCCGCCGCGAACTGGTCGGGATCCATGTCGTAGTTCGAGCGCCACATCGCGCCGAGGTCGGCAAAGCCCAGCTCCTTGGCGCCCTCGTTGGCGATCGACACCATGCGGGTGTAATCATCGCGCATCGGCGCGCCGACATTATCATGCCAGCTCGCCCACATCTCGGCGAGCTCTTCAGGCGTACGCTCGAGATTGCCCATTTCCGCCTCGATGTCGGAGCCGTTGATTTCCTCGCCATTCAGCGTGCCGCGACCCTTGCCGTATGCAGCGCCGAGAGCCGTCGCGATCGAGGCGAGCTCGGTAGCCGCACCATCGCGCACCGGCGCGGGCATGACGATGCCATTGCGCAGCATGTCGAGCTTGCGCGCGACCTCGGGATCGAGCCCGTCTACCTGCGCGTATTTCGCAGCGTCATTGGCATAGGTCACCGCCTTCGCCGTGGCTTCCGCGCCGTATTTCGCGGCGAGTTCGTTGGAATCGTGAATGATGTAGGTGTTGTTGATCCACTCGACCCGGGCATATTCGACCGAGAAATCGAACATGTCCTTCTCGACCATGGCGATCCAGTCGGCCGCGCCCTGCGGGGTCAGCGGATAGGGGTTCGCCTCTTCCTGAACGACAGGTGCGGCTGCAGCAGTCTGAGCTGGCTCTGCCTGCACGGTCGCGCAGGCGGCAAGCGAAAGAGCAATCGCAGAAGCGCCCATGAGGCGGGCGGCATTGGCGAGTTTCATCGAAGCGTATCCTCTCAAAATGTAATCCGGTTACAGTTGCAAACAGTTTGAACGTCTCGCGGAACGGAATCAACCGGACGCGCGGCTCATTCTGTGTCTTTCAGCCAGTTCACCATGGCTTCGCCCATTTCGGGCTTGGTCGCCGAGACCAGGTGCGCGCCGGGGGTCTCGACATAGGTCGCATTGGGGAGCAGCGCCGCCAGTTCCTCGGCATTGCCATTGTCCGTATCCTCGTCCCCGCACACCACCAGCGTCGGCATGGTGATATTCGCGAGCTTCTCCTTCTCGAGATCGGTCATGGTGTCGAGCAGCAGCCGCGCGGCCGTGCGGTTGACGCCCTGCGATTTCAGAAACTGCTTCGAATAGTAAGCCGGATCGCCGGGTTTGATATCGTCGAACTCGTCGATCACGCGCTTGAAGAAGGCGCTGCGCCGGTTCCAGTCGGCAACGCCGGCCACGCCCATGCCGCCGATGATGAGCCGCTGCGGTGCAAGCACGCCATTGCCGACAGCATGGAGCGAGGTCCGCGCACCGAGCGAAAAACCGCCCAGCACGTAGTTTTCGAGGCCGAGGTGCTCGATCAGCGCCGCGACATCGCGCACCAGCACGTTCTTGGGATATTTCTCCGGATCGTCCGGGCTCTCGCTTTCGCCGTGCACGCGGAAATCGAGCATGATCACGTCATACCCCGCCGCCGCCAGCCGATCGGCATGACCCCATTTGATCCAGTTCATCTCGGCGCTTGAAAACAGCCCGTGGAGCAGAACCAGCGGTCGACCCGAGCCAACGCGGTGCACGGCCAGGCGCATGCCGTCGAAGCTGACAAAGTGGTCGGTCTTCACGGCGCTCACCGCTTCTCCAGTCCCTTCTGCTCCATGCGCCATTGGGCCATCTCGATCCGGTCCTGACCGAAGAAGGGTTCGCCATCGAACACCAAGGTCGGCACGCCCCAATGGCCCGCAGCTTCCAGAGCCTGCTGGTTGGCAGCGATCTCCTCGTCGAGAGCGTCTGCCTCGGCTTCAACCTCGGCATCCAGTTCGGCAAGGTCGAGACTGGCCGCCTCAGCGGCATCGGCGAGGTGGTTTCCCTCGTGCCAGTTTTCCGCTCCGCCCCAGATCAGCCTGGCCGCCTCGTGCGCGAAGACGAGACCCTTGCCGCGGCGCGCCGCTGCCTGACCCAGCCGGGTGATCCGGCGAATGTAGGGCTGATCCTCTGCGATCTTGCGCGTCGCCATGTCCTGAATGATCGGGTCGGGCCGCGGGGCTCCAAAGGGAATGCCGTGAAACTGCGCCACGCGGATCATGTCGATCATGGTGTAGCGCAGCCAATTGGGATGGTTACGCTCGAAGAAATCGGGCTGGCGCACGGCCAGCGGATAAACCGGGCGCAGCGCGATATCGACGTCGTATTCCTCGGTCATCGCACGATACCGCCCGATGCTGAGATAGCTGTAGGGCGAACGGAAGCTGAAATAGAGATCGGCCGAGAGCGTCATAGATCGTCAGTCCTAGCAGATTGATCATGAGTCGCCAGCGCGCGTTGCATATAGTAAGCTAGCTTATTATATGTCCGCCTATGATTCTGGATCTCGGCTACCGCATGTCTGACAACTCGCGCCTGTTGCGCCGCTTGTTCGATGAACGCGTGCGCGACCTCGGCCTCACCGCCGCGCAGGCGCGCCTCCTCCTGTCGCTCAAGCGACACCCAGACGAAAATCAGGCATTTCACGCAGAACGGCTCGAAGTCGAACCGATCACTCTCACTCGCATCATCGACCGGATGGAAGAAGCCGGCTGGGTGGAACGGAGGGCCGATCCCGCCGACCGCCGCGCCCGCATCCTTCATCTGACCGACAAGAGCCGCGCCACGGTCGAGGAACTGCGGCAGATCATCGAAGCGATGTTCGAGGAAGTTCTGCTGGGGCTGGACGATGGCGAGCGCGGCCAGCTTGCAGACTTGCTCGAACGGATCGGCGCCAATCTTGCCACTGCGCGTGAGGTGGAGCTCGTAAATGGCTGAAGCCGATCCCGTCATCGAGCCGCAAACCGCCGAGGAAGTGCAGGTCGAACAGCAGGAGCCAGCGACGCCCAAGCGGCGCTGTATGCGGCTCGCCCTGATGCTGTCCATTCCCCTGCTGCTCATCGCCGGAGCCGGAATTTACTGGCTCGGGCTGCAGGGCAAGGTCTCGACCGACAACGCCTATATCCAGCAGGACAAGGTCTCTGTCAGCGCCGAGGTCGGCGGCAAGATTATCGAGGTGCTGGTTGCCGAAGGGGACGAGGTCGAGGCCGGCCAGCTGCTCTTCCGGATCGATCCCGAGCCTTACCAGCTTCAGATCGCGCAGGCCGATGCCGCCATTGCCAGCGCGCAGGCCAACGTCATCGCGCTCCAGAACGACTCTGACCTTACTGGTGTCGACATCTCCGCCGCGCGTGAAGACATAGCTTTCGCCCAGGCGAAGTTCGAGCGGATCAAGGCGCTGTGGGATCGCGGCTTCAGCACAAAGGCTGACTATGACGCCGCAGAGCACGCCATGACGCAGGCGCGCGAGCAGCTAAAGCAGGCGCAGGCCCGCCAGACCGAGGCTCGCGCAAGGCTCGCACGTGGCTCTGCCGTTCCGGGCGAGAACCCGCAGATCGCAGCTGCCAAGGCGCAGAAAGCCAGCGCCGAACTGGCCCTGCGGCGCACCGAGGTCCGCGCGCCTATTGCGGGCGTCGTCGCTCAGGCCGACCGGCTCCAGCCGGGGCAACAGGTCGTATCCAATCTTCCCGTCCTGACACTGGTTTCCGAGACCACGACCTATGTCGAGGCCAACTTCAAGGAAACCGACCTTGCCGACATGCAGCCGGGCCAGCGCGCCCGGATCGAGTTCGACGCCTATCCGGACCTCGAGCTGACGGGCCACGTCCATTCGATCGGCGCGGGCACGGGTTCGGAGTTCTCAGTGCTTCCGGCGCAGAACGCGACGGGCAATTGGGTCAAGGTTACCCAGCGCGTGCCGGTTCGCATCGCGGTCGATGAGCAGAGTCCGCGCCGCCTGATCGCCGGTCTCTCTACCGAAGTGACGGTCTACACGAACGACGACGCGAAGGACTGAGCGTGGCGAGCAGCGCGGCCGCATCTCCTACCACGCGACCCGCGGGTGCACCCGACGCCCCGCCCGTGGAGGACGTCGCACATCTCCACACCGATAACTACCCGCTGCTGATCCTCGGCATCATGGCCGCGTCGCTGATCCAGATCCTCGACACGACCATCGCCAATGTCGCCATCCCGCATATGCAGAGCTCGCTCGGCGCGACGGTCGACACGGTCACCTGGGTTCTCACCAGCTACATCATCGCCTCTGCCGTGGCGCTGCCGGTGACGGGCTGGCTCGCCGACAGGATCGGCGCGCGTCGGCTGTTCATCCTCTCGGTGGCGGGATTCATCGCCGCGTCGATGGCTTGCGGAATGGCGCAGAACCTCGAAGAAATGGTCATTTTCCGCGGGCTGCAGGGCATTGCGGGCGCGTTCATTGCGCCGCTCAGCCAGAGCTTCATGCTCGACACTACCAAGCCCACCAAGCATGCGCAGGTCATGGCGCTGTGGGGCATGGGCATCATGATCGGCCCCATCCTGGGTCCGGTGCTGGGCGGCTGGCTGACCGAGAGCGCGAGCTGGCGCTGGGTGTTCTACGTCAATCTGCCGATCGGCCTGCTCTCGCTCGCCGCGCTGATGGCCTATCTGCCGCATCGCGAGCAGAAGTCGCGGCGGTTCGATCTGCTCGGCTTTTTCCTGCTCGCCACGTCGCTGACGACATTCCAGCTGCTGCTCGACCGCGGCAACCAGCTCGACTGGTTCGATTCGGGTGAGATCTGGCTCTACGCGCTCGTCAGCGCGTCCTGCGCCTGGATGGTCGTCGTGCATTTCGCCACAGCGAAAGAGCCGATGTTCGAAACCGCGCTGTTCAAGGATCGCAATTTCGCCATCGCGCTGTTCTTCATGCTGGTGATCGGCGTGGTGATGTTCGCCGTCATGGCGCTACTCCCGCCCATGCTGCAGAACCTGTTCGATTACGGCGTGATCGATACAGGGCTGGTGCTGATGCCGCGCGGCGTCGGCGTGCTGATCAGCATGCAATTGTCGGGTCTGCTGATGCGGCGCGGAATAGACGCCCGCCCGGTGGTCGCCGCGGGTTTCCTCATCTGCGCGCTGTCCCTGTGGGAGATGGCGCACTGGTCGCTTGCTGTGGACGAATACAACATCGTCATCAGTGGTTTGACGCAGGGGATCGGCATGGGGCTCGTTTTCATTCCGCTGCAGGTCAGCGCCTTTGCCACCCTGCCCCCGCATTTCCGCACCGACGGGTCGAGCCTGCTCAACCTGCTCCGCTCACTCGGCGCATCGGTCGGCATTTCGGTGATGACCGTGCTGCTCGGCCGCAATATCCAGATCGGGCATCAGGACCTGGGGAGCCATGTCACCGCGGCGACCGGCGGGATGATCGATTTCTCGACCATCGACCGCTTCCAGTCGCTGGGAGACGCAGCGCTGCGGATCGTCGATGCAGAGGTGAACCGGCAGGCCGCGATGGTCGCCTACGTCAACGATTTCTACCTGATGATGTGGATCACGCTGGCGGCAGCGCCGCTGACATTATTGATGCGGAAGAACGCCAACCCTAACGCGGCGGCGCGGCGCTAGAACGCCCGCTCTCAACGGAAGAGGCAGTTCACCCCGGCCCACATGGCTGTCGGCTTGGCTCCCTCGGTATCGTCCGAGAACAGCAGGCTGATCGTGTTCCCGCCTTCGTTGCCGATGATGTATTCCGCGCCCAGCGTGCTGTCCTCAACCGCGGTCATGTCGCCGCTATCGCCCGTCAGTTCCGCGCGGGTCGCATCCGGCAGATAGTCGCCGCCATTGGCGAACCAGCCGACGAACTTGTCCTTCTGGAAATTGAGCGTGATGCCGTCGTAATTGGTCGAGCTGATCGGCCCGGCCGGACATTCGCCATTGGCCTGGCGATCCTTGATGCTGCCGAGCGCCGAGGAAAGCGTATCCTCGGTCGCGGCGCGCACACTGCCGAAGGGCACGACCATTTCCGCATCGCCGTCCTGCGGCGGGATGGTGATGCCGCTCGCGTCGAGATTGACCACACGCTTGGTAATACCGCTTTCCGCAGCATCGGCCGTGTCATCCCCCGATGTCTCGTCCTGCGGCGTACAAGCCATCAGTGCGGAACCAAGAGCGACCGGAGCCAGCAGTGCGATCAATCTCATCGTGTTTCTATCCCTTCTTGAGGTGCTTGCGCCCGAGCAGCTCGGCGATCTGCACCGCATTGAGTGCTGCACCCTTGCGCAGATTGTCCGACACGCACCACAGCGTCAGGCCGTTCTCGACCGTCGGGTCTTCGCGCACGCGGCTGATGTAGGTGGCACCGTCGCCCGCGCATTCGACCGGCGTGACGTAACCGCCATCCTCGCGCTTGTCGACCAGCATGCAGCCGGGTGCCTCGCGCAGGATTTCCATCGCCTGTTCGGCGCTCAGCTCGTTCTCGAACTCGATATTGACCGCTTCGGAGTGTCCGACGAACACCGGCACCCGCACGCAGGTCGCGTTCAATTTGATCTTCGGGTCGAGGATCTTCTTGGTCTCGACCACCATCTTCCACTCTTCCTTGGTCGAACCATCATCGAGAAAGGTGTCGATGTGCGGGATCACGTTGAACGCGATCTGCTTGGTGAACTTCTCAGGTTCCACCGGATCGCCGACGAAGATCGCGCGGCTCTGGTTGAAGAGCTCGTCCATCCCCGCCTTGCCCGCGCCGGAGACCGACTGATAGGTCGAGACGACCACGCGCTTGATCGTCGCCGCGTCGTGCAGCGGCTTCAGCGCCACCACCAGCTGAGCGGTCGAGCAATTGGGGTTCGCGATGATGTTGCGCTTGGTATAATCGTCGATCGCATCCGGGTTCACCTCGGGCACGATCAGCGGAACGTCAGGCTCCATCCGATAGAGCGAGCTGTTGTCGATCACGACGCAGCCTGCCGCCGCCGCCTTTGGCGCGTATTCCTTGGCTGGGCCGGAGCCTGCCGCGAACAGGGCGATGTCCCAACCAGCGAAATCGAAATGCTCGATGTTCTTGCACTTGAGCATCTTGCCGGTGTCGCCGAACTCGACCTCGGTGCCTGTCGAACGGCCAGACGCGACCGCAGCCACCTCGTCACAAGGAAACTCACGCTCGGCAAGGATTGCCATCATTTCGCGCCCGACATTCCCGGTCGCACCCACTACGGCTACACGATAGCCCAATTCAACTTCTCCAACTGTTTCGCACACGCTCTAGCGGTGCAGGAGGAAATCTCAACGACAAGGTTTTCGATTGCACGCCATAGAAAAAGGGCGCCCTGACCTGTGCCAGAGCGCCCTTTCCTTGCGTTTCGTAATGAAAGCCTCGCCTTATGCGTCAGCCTTCACATTGTCGCGGCGCTCTGCAATGCGCGCACGCTTACCGGTGCGGCCACGCAGATAGTAGAGCTTCGCCCGGCGCACGACACCGCGGCGAACCACGGTGATGCTGTCGACGATCGGTGCGTAGAGCGGGAATACGCGTTCCACGCCTTCACCGAAGCTGATCTTGCGCACGGTGAAGTTCGAACCCATGCCGCGGTTCGAACGGGCGATGCACACGCCTTCGAAATTCTGAATACGTTCGCGGTTGCCTTCCTTGACCTTCACGCCGACACGTACGGTGTCGCCTGCGCGAAACTCAGGGATGTCCTTTGCCGCAGCGGCCATTTCTTCCGCTTCGATCTGCTGGATCAGGTTCACTGGTCCATGTCCTTCTTCTTTCGCCGCGCGCCAGAGGCAGACTGGTCCCGAGCGTCACTATAACGCTCCCAAAGGTCCGGCCTGCGTAACCGAGTATCGTCTTCGCTCCTTGCCTTGCGCCAAGCAGCGATTTTCGCATGATCCCCCGATCGCAGCACTTCAGGGATCGTGCGCCCTTCCCATTCAAAAGGTCGGGTGTATTGCGGATATTCGAGCAAGCCTTCCTCGAAGGATTCCTCAGTCCCGCTTGAAGCCGCGCCCATTACCCCCGGAAGCAGCCGAATGCAAGCGTCGAGTATGGCGATCGCCGCGGTCTCTCCACCGGAGAGAACCACATCGCCCAGACTGACCTGTTCGATCTGTGGGCGCGCCTCGAACAATCGTTCGTCGAAGCCTTCGAACCGGCCGCACAGGATGGTGACGCCCGGCCCTGCGGCAAGTTCCCGGATACGCTCCTGCGTGATCGGTTTCCCGCGCGGCGTCATGGCCAATATTGGTATTGAGGCCGTGCCGCCCGCGCTCTGGGCATTAACAACATGATCCACCGCGGCGCCAAGAATGTCCGCCTTGAGCACCATGCCCGCGCCGCCGCCTGCAGGCGTATCGTCGACCGTCCGGTGCTTATCGGTCGCGAAGTCGCGGATCTGCACCGTCTCACAGGTCCAGTCGCCCCGCTCGAGCGCCTTGCCAGCGAGCGAAATGCCGAGCGGTCCGGGAAACATCTCCGGGTAAAGCGTTAGGATGGTAGCGGCGAAACTCATGGTGTCGCCCATGCTCAAGCGAGGACCGAATGGCAAGTGACGTGGATGATTGCATTATCGTGGGTGCGGGCCCAGCCGGGCTGACCGCCGCGATTTACCTCGCGCGATACTACCTCGATATCCGCCTGTTTGACTGCGGGACGAGCCGCGCCAGCTGGATTCCGAAGACCCGCAACCACGCCGGCTTTCCCGATGGGATCAATGGCGAGGAACTGCTCGAACGAATGCGCGAACAGGCTGCGAAATATGGCGCACTGCGCGAGCCAAAGCGGGTGACCGACCTCACGAAGGAAGGGGACGAGTTCCTAGTCACCACGGAAGACGCGGAGTTCCGTGCGCGCACGGTTTTGCTCGCGACAGGCGTGGTGAATAACCGGCCCGAGGGGTTCGATGACGCGCTTCATGACGAAGCGCTCTCCCGCGGACTGATCCGCTATTGCCCCGTATGCGACGGCTATGAGGTCACCGACAAGAAAGTCGCGGTGATCGGCACGGGTGACCACGGCGCGGCTGAGGCGCATTTCATCCGCACCTACACGAAGGATGTAACCCTGATCTCGCCGGGCGACGTGCACGAGTTATCGGAGCAATGCGCCGCCGATCTCGAAGAGGCAGAGATCGCGCGCGTCGACGGACCATGCGGCAGTTTCGCGATCGAGAACGCGCAGATCGCCTTCGACACCGCCGAAGGCCGGATGCGCTACGATTCGATGTATCCGGCGCTAGGATCGGTCGTGCGTTCCGGCCTCGCGCGATCCTGCGGCGCCGATGTCAGCGACAAGGATTGCATCGAGGTAGGCGACCACATGGAGACCAGCGTTCCGGGGCTTTTCGCCGCCGGAGACGTCGTGATCGGCCTCGACCAGATCAGCCACGCCATGGGCCAGGCAGGCGTAGCCGCGACAACTATTCGCAATCGGCTTGCGGAGGAGACACCGCTCAGGCGCTAGCCCCGGTGCTCAATCGCTGCATTTCACGAAGACCACACCGTCACCCTTGATCGTCGCGCTTCCGATACTGACCGGATCATAGGCCGCATCTGTCGCGGGGCGCAGGATGGCAACACCATCAGGGCCGCGCGCTTCCATTGGCAGATCGTCCATCGGCTCATCGAGAACCAGGCGCGGATAATCGCCAAGCGCGATAGCGGCGCTGCGATCATGGCGCGAGATATCGGCTTCCATCACCAGTGCCCCTGGACTCTTGCTGACGGTGAAGTCTGGGTCGTCGCAATTGGCGTCAACGCCTTTCGCGACCCAGCTTCCGATCAGATAATCCTCGGTCAGCGCTATGCCGCCGCTGCGGGCCGGATCGCGATCACGAGCGGGCGGCTCGATTTGCTCGATATTCTCCGGGATGAGCGTCGCCTGCCCTTCCATGCAGAAACTGGCATCGGCCTCTTCACCGGTGAAGCGCACATAGTCACCCGGTCCGAAATCGGCTTCGCCCAGGCTGAGCGCGTAAACCTCGCCATCCGGTGTCCGCAGAATCGGGCATTCGGTTCCCTCCTCGATCCGCCCTTCGACGGTGACGAGCGAGGGTTCATCTGCCGGCCGCGTCTGCGTTGCCTGTTCGGATTCCGTTGGGTCTGGATTGGGCGTTTCACCTCCGCCACAGGCTGAAAGAGCGAAAGCGGTACCAATTGCGAGTGTCGAAATGAATTTCTGTCTCATGTGCGATTCAGCGAACGAGCGCGCGCACATGTTCCGAAAAACTACTCTGCGAAACCGGCGGAGATCACCAGTCTCTCCGCATCCCATTCGAACACGGCCTGCTCAGTCATGGGCACCATGAAGGTCTTCTGCCCCTTGGCCGGAGCAGGATCGCGTTCGATTTCGATGATGTCGGTCGCGCCGAAATTATGGACGGCGATGGTCTTGCCGACGTGATCGCCTGCGTCGGTTACGACAGCGAGCCCAATGAGATCAGCGTGGTAATATTCGCCCTCTTCGAGCGGAGGGAGGTTTTCGCGCGAGACGCTCAGCACGGTCCCGCGCAGCTTTTCCGCATCACCGCGATTGGTGATCTCAGCAAAGCGGGCGATCGCCCCGCCCTTGCTGTCGTCGCGGATCTTCGTGAGGGTCAGCGAGGACTCGTTGAAGCTTTTATGGGCCTTCAGGGCATCGAGCCCCTCGCCCAGCAGCTTCAGACGGACCTCGCCCGTCACGCCATGTGCACCGGTGACGGCTGCCAGCGTGACGGGTTGGTCCGGCATCGGAAAGGCTTACTCGGCCTTTTCTTCGGCTTCGTCGGCGGTTTCCGCAGCTTCTTCAGCGGCGCCTTCTTCAGCAGCAGCTTCCTCTGCGGGAGCTTCTTCGGTTGCTGCTTCTTCTTCAGCCGGTGCGTTGGCTTCTTCTTCGGCAGCCTTGGCAGCTTCTTCGGCCTCAGCAGCCTTCGCAGCCTTCTCTTCAGCGCGTTCCTTGGCGGCTTCGCCCGGCTCACCCTTCTGCGGGTTGTTACGCGGAGCGCGTTCCAGAATGCCGGCAGCGTCGAGGAAGCGCAGGACGCGGTCCGAAGGCTTCGCGCCGACCGACAGCCAGTGACGTGCACGGTCTTCGTCGAGCTTCACGCGCTCGCCCGAATCCTTGGGCAGCATCGGGTTGTAGGTGCCGATCTGCTCGAGATACTTGCCGTCACGCGGGCTGCGCGTGTCCGATACGACGATGCGGTAGTAAGGACGCTTCTTCGCGCCACCGCGCGAGAGACGAATTGCAACTGCCATGATAGATTACCTTTCCAGTATAAATCTTTGAAATTATTTCTTGTTGAGCATGTCGCGAAGATCGGGCGGGAGCGTGTTCGGATCGACCGAAGGCCCTTTGCCGCCCGGACCACCGAGGCCCGGAAGCCCGCCGGGACCGGGACCGTCGAGGCCAGGCATGGCTGCGCCCATGCCGCCTTTTCCGAACAGGGCGCCGAGGCCCTTGAGCCCGCCCATCTTCTTGATCTGTTTCATGGCGCGGGACATCTCCTGGTGCATCTTCAGCACCTTGTTGACTTCCTGCACCTCTCTTCCCGCACCCGCCGCAACGCGCTTCTTGCGCTTGGCGTTCATCAGCGCGGGATTGGCGCGTTCCTTGGGCGTCATCGAACCGATGATCGCGTCCATATGGACCAGCACCTTGTCGTCCATGTCGGAGGCCGCGAGCGCCGCCTTTGCCTTCTTCATGCCGGGCAGCATGCCTGCCAGCATGCCGAGGCCGCCCATGTTCTGCATCTGCTTCAGCTGGGTGCGCAGGTCATTGAGGTCGAACTGACCCTTGGCCATGCGCTTGGCCATCGCCTCGGCGTCTTCTTCCTTGATCGTCTCGGCAGCCTTTTCGACAAGGCTGACGACGTCGCCCATGCCGAGAATACGGCCGGCGACGCGCTTGGGATCGAAGACCTCGATCGCGTCGAGCTTCTCGCCCGTACCTGCGAACTTGATCGGCTTGCCGGTGACGTGGCGCATCGACAGCGCCGCACCGCCACGCGCATCGCCATCCATCCGGGTGAGCACGACGCCAGTTAGCGGCACCTCGCCGGAGAAGCTCTGCGCTACATTGACCGCGTCCTGACCCGTCAGACTGTCGACGACCAGCAGCACTTCGGTCGGCGCGGAAACGCTTGCAACGGCCTTCAACTCGGCCATCAGCGCTTCATCGACGTGGAGGCGGCCCGCGGTATCGAGCAGCAGCACGTCGGCTGCCTGCAAACGTGCCGCTTCCATCGCACGGCGGGCGATATCGACCGGCTGCTGTCCGGCGACGATCGGGAGCGTGGCGACATCGACCTGCTCGCCCAGCACCGCCAGCTGCTCCTGCGCAGCGGGGCGATTGACGTCGAGCGAGGCCATCATCGCCTTCTTGCCGTGCTTTTCGCGGATCAGCTTGCCGAGCTTGGCCGTCGTGGTGGTCTTACCCGAGCCCTGCAGGCCGACCATCATGATGACGACCGGAGGCTTCGCATCGAGTTTCAGCCCGGCGACTTCGGTGCCGCCGAGCATCTCGACCAGCTCGTCATTGACGATCTTGACGACCTGCTGGCCCGGCGTGACCGAACGCAACACGTCCTGCCCAACAGCCTTTTCGGTGACGGCATCGATGAAACGGCGGGCTACGGGAAGTGCGACGTCGGCTTCGAGCAGGGCGATACGGACTTCGCGCATTGCATCGCGAACGTCCTGCTCCTTGAGTGCGCCCCGCCCCTTCAGGCGATCAAACACGCCGCCGAGGCGATCTGACAGATTGTCAAACATGCGTGTTCAACTCCTTTGCGAGCCCGAAAGCCCTGAAACTCTGCTTGGTCGCTTCCCGAACCGAAAAAGTGGAAGCCACTTTTTCCGGGAAACTCCCGAAAACGCGAAAAACGCCGGCGGACGAAAACTCGTCGGCCAGCGTGCGAACTCCCTTCTGGGAAATCCGACTTTTCTGTTTCGACTGGTGGAGCCTAGCGGGATCGAACCGCTGACCTCTACAATGCCATTGTAGCGCTCTCCCAGCTGAGCTAAGGCCCCGTGCCAGTCGATATATGCAGGCGTTCAAGCCTGCGGGAGCCGCCCAATATAAGGGCGACCATCCCTTTGCAACTTGTTTTTTAGCTCCAGATCGCGCCGGTTGGCGGTCAGTCGAGGCCGTGGCCTCGCAAGGGCGACCGCCCGCCCGCAGCGATGCGACCTTCAGGTCGCCTGAGCGAGGATATCGCACCCCGGATGGGGTGCGCGCCCCTTAAGTATCGTCGTCGTCGTCGTCGCCCTTGCCCTTGCTGACGCCGAGATCGTCGTCACCACCAAGGTCGACTTCATTGTCCGGGGAATCATCGTCCTCGTCGATATCGATGTCGAGATCATCGTCATCGCCGCTGAGGTCGCTATCCGCTTCGGCGTCCTTCTTCTTCTTTTCGTCTTCTTCGAACGGGATCGGCTGCTTGGTCTTGAGCACCGGTTCCGGATTCCATTCCTCACCGCATTCGATGCAGGTGACGGGGTCTTCCTTGCCGAGGTCATAGAAGCGTTCCCCGCATTTGGGGCAGGAACGCTTGGTGCCCCATTCTGGCTTGGCCATGTTTTACCTATTCCTTTGGTCGGGCCCGGCTTCCGTGTAAGCGAGCCGCGCGAAAATCTAGTATCTTGATGGGTAGCAAGAGGCTCCGAATCAAGAGCGCGGCGCGCCTTGCCATAGGGTCATGCCCCTGTCAAAAGCCGACGCCGTTTTACAGCCACCCCTCACGCCTTCGGAAGAACCCTTGCCCGCCCATCGTTTCACATCATCAGGCCCGCTCACAGGCCGCCTGCGCGTCCCCGGCGACAAATCGATCAGCCACCGCGCGATCATGTTTGGCGCGCTCGCCGTCGGGGAGACTCGCGTCACCGGCCTGCTGGAGGGCGAGGACGTGATGGCGACCGCCGCTGCCATGCGGGCGATGGGCGCTCAGATCCTGCGGCGAGCCCCGGATGAGCGGGGTATCGCGGAATGGAGCGTCCACGGTGTGGGCGTCGGCGGATTGCTGCAACCCGCTCAGGCGCTCGACATGGGCAATAGCGGCACGTCGACCCGCCTTCTGATGGGAATCCTGGCCAGCCATGGCGTCACCGCCAGCTTTACCGGCGACGCCAGCCTCTCGGGCCGCCCGATGCGCCGCGTGATCGAACCATTATCGAAGATGGGTGCAAGTTTCGAGGCCTCTCTCGGCGGCACCCTGCCGCTGATGATGCGCGGCGCCCTCCCCGCTGTCCCGATCGAATACCGCCTTCCGGTCGCCAGCGCTCAAGTGAAGAGCGCCGTGCTGCTCGCCGGGCTCAACACGCCGGGCATCACCACGGTTATCGAGCCGGTGCCGACGCGCGACCATACCGAACGGATGCTGCGCGGCTTCGGAGCAGAACTCGAAGTTGAGGAGATCGACGGCGAACGCGTCATCCGCATTCATGGCGAGGCCGACCTCAAACCGCAGCAGGTCGAAGTGCCGGGGGACCCCTCTTCTGCAGCCTTCTTTATCGTCGCCGCGCTGATTACCGAGGGGAGCGACCTCGTGATCGAGAATGTCGGCCTCAATCCGACCCGCGCAGGCGTCATCGAGGTACTGCGCCAGATGGGCGGTAGCATCGAGGAACTGGACCGCCGCGAAGTCGGCGGCGAGCCGGTGGCGGACCTACGCGTCAAGCATTCGGCATTGAAGGGCATCGAGGTCGATCCCGCCATCGCGCCCAGCATGATCGACGAGTTTCCCGTGCTCTTCGTCGCCGCCGCCATGGCCGAAGGAACAACCAGCACCAGCGGGCTGGATGAACTTCGGGTCAAGGAATCGGACCGCCTGTCCGCCATGGCCGAGGCGCTGACTTCCATCGGCGTTCGCGTGGTCGAACATGACGACGGGCTCGACATAATCGGCAGCGGCGGCGCACCATTGCGCGGCAGCGCCAACGAGCCGGTGACCACCCATCTCGACCACCGTATCGCGATGAGCATGGCGGTGGCGGGCCTTGCCTCCAAGGACGGCGTCGAAGTCGACGATACCGCGCCGATCCAGACCAGCTTTCCGAACTTTACGGACTTGCTGGAAGAGGCTGGGTCAGCCAGATAAGGCCCCTAACGAGACCGATTTAAGGATTCACATGGCTTCCCGTCCGCTTCATCACTTTCTTGCTCCCACTCTGCTGGCGATTGCCGCCTGTTCCACTGCCGCGCAGGCAGCGACCTATACGATGTACAAGGATCCCAATTGCGGCTGCTGCGACAACTGGGCCGATCATGTGCGCGAAGACCTGGAAGCCGAAGTCGCCATCAATCAAAACGCCGATATGCTGGCGGTGAAGGATGAACACGGCGTGCCGTCTCAGTTGCGCTCCTGCCATACGATGATCGTCGATGGTTTTGTGATCGAGGGCCACGTGCCCGCCGCCGATATCGAGCGTCTGTTAGAAGAGCGACCCGAGGGTGTGCGCGGGATCGCGGTACCCGGCATGCCGATCGGTTCGCCGGGCATGGAAATGGGCAACCGCTCCCAGCCCTATCAGGTCATCGCCTTCGGAGATTCTGGGCTGTCGGTCTTCGCCAGCTACGAATGATCAATGGTCACTGACCTCGATCTCTACAGCTATATCGGTTTCATCGGCACCGCCTGCATCATCGGCGCCTATGCCTATTTGACCTACAGCAATGAGCCGAACCCTTTCGTGCTCCACGGCACCAATCTGACGGGCGCGGCGCTGCTGACGATCAGTCTGGTCGTCCACACGAATTGGCCGAGCCTCGTCCTCGAAGGGTTCTGGGCGGCCATCGCCATCTGGGGCCTCGCCAAGGCATTCAAGGCAAGGAAGCAGAATACATGATCATCGCCGTCGACGGCCCCACAGCGTCAGGCAAAGGCACGATTGCCAAGGCGCTTGCCGCGCATTTCGGCCTGCCGCATCTCGACACCGGGTTGCTATACCGCGCTGTCGGGCGACAGGTGCAGCTAAACGACGGCGATCCGAACAATCCGGCGGACGCCCTCGCCGCGACTCACTTTCTCGACGCCTTGCTCCTCGATGATTTTCTTCGCAGCGAGGAAGTCGGCGGGCTCGCAAGCCGGGTCTCGGTCCATCCCGCTGTCAGGCAAGCCCTGTACGACCGCCAGCGCGCCTTTGTCGAACAGCCCGGCGGCGCAGTCCTCGACGGGCGCGACATCGGCACGGTGATTGCGCCCGAGGCCGAAGTGAAGCTGTTCGTCACCGCCAGCGTAGAAGCCCGCGCGCGCCGCCGCTGGCTGGAGATGACGGGTCGCGAAATCGAGATCCCGCTGGCCGAGATCGAGCAGGACATCGTCCGCCGCGATGCGCGCGACATCAATCGCAAGGATGCGCCGCTCAAGGCTGCGCCGGACGCACTGATCCTCGACACCACCAGTTTCGACAAGGAGCAGGCGATCGAGGCCGCGATCGAGGCGGTGAAGGAAAGACTGTCTTCTTAGCCTCATTCGCCGGCGTTCGCATCCGCTCACTTGGCTTTCGCGGCATAAGCCGCGTCGCGCAGTCGCGCTCTGACTGACGTGACCAGGAACCAACTGACTTGCGACCCGTAAGCCGCGATGCAATTTCGCGCTGTCCTACACGCGCCTGCCCGCGCTAGATGGGCGGATGGACATGCCCGCCACAAGCCCCCTCGCCGCGCACATCGCGTTGGAAAAGTGTCAAGCACGTCCAACATGGCGCAGCCCGCGGATTTCCGCCACTCTGAGCCCCATTCTATCGCTTGACAGGGTGTCAATTGTGTCAAGTTTGTTGGAATGCGTTCTGCCGCCCCGCAAACCCGCATTTCCCTTGCATTGCGCAGCGTTTTCACCTAGGCGCGCGCCCGTCCCGAACATCCAAAAGATCGAAAGGACCTTCGCGGCGGCATCCGGCCTCGCGGAGACGTCGGCCCTCTTGCCCCGTACACCCACGCAATCCTGCGCGGGGGACGGAGAAAGACCCCGGTAAAACCGGTGGCCGGTAGCAAAACGATTAGGAAACTCCAGCACATGGCAACTGCAGCCAATCCCACGCGCGACGATTTCGAAGCGCTACTTAACGAACAACTCGGCGGTGCAGGCGAAGACGGCTTTGAAGGCCGCGTCGTCAAGGGCACCGTGACCGCCATCGAAAACGGCATGGCAGTCATCGACGTAGGCCTGAAGAGCGAAGGGCGCGTCAACCTCAAGGAATTCGCACGCGGCGAAGACGAGCACGGTCTCGAAGTCGGCAGCGAAGTCGAAGTCTACATCGACCGCGTCGAAAACGCTGACGGTGAAGCGATGCTCAGCCGCGATCGCGCCCGCCGCGAAGCAGCCTGGGACAAGCTCGAAAACGAATTTGGCGAAGGCAAGCGCGTCGAAGGCCGCATCTTCGGCCGCGTCAAGGGCGGCTTCACGGTCGACCTCGACGGCGCCGTGGCCTTCCTCCCCGGTTCGCAGGTCGACATCCGCCCCGTGCGCGACGTCACCCCGCTGATGGACATGCCGCAGCCGTTCCAGATCCTCAAGATGGACCGTCGCCGCGGTAACATCGTGGTTTCGCGCCGCGCTGTCCTCGAAGAAACCCGCGCCGAACAGCGCAGCGAGCTGATCGACAAGCTGACCGAAGGCCAGGTGATCGACGGTGTCGTCAAGAACATCACCGATTACGGCGCCTTCGTCGATCTCGGCGGTATCGACGGCCTGCTCCATGTCACCGACATGAGCTACAAGCGCGTCAACCACCCGAGCGAAGTGATCGAGATCGGTCAGACCGTGACCGTCCAGATCGTTCGCATCAACGAAGACACGCAGCGCATCAGCCTCGGCATGAAGCAGCTGGAGAGCGATCCGTGGGACGGCGTCGCCGCCAAGTATCCGGTCGGCATGAAGCTGACGGGTACGGTGACGAACATCACCGAATACGGCGCATTCGTCGAAATCGAACCGGGCATCGAAGGCCTGGTCCACGTTTCGGAAATGAGCTGGACCAAGAAGAACGTCCACCCGGGCAAGATCGTCAGCACTTCGCAGGAAGTCGAAGTGATGGTGCTCGAAGTCGACAGCGAAAAGCGTCGCATCTCGCTCGGCCTCAAGCAGGCCCAGCGCAACCCGTGGGAAGAGTTCGCCGAGAAGCACCCGATCGGCAGCGAAGTCGAAGGCGAAGTCAAGAACGCCACCGAGTTCGGCCTGTTCATCGGTCTCGACGGCGACGTGGACGGCATGGTCCACATGTCGGACATCGCCTGGGGCATCTCGGGTGAAGACGCGCTGGCGCTCCACCGCAAGGGCGAGCAGGTCAAGGCTGTCGTTCTCGATGTCGACACCGACAAGGAGCGCATCAGCCTCGGCATGAAGCAGCTCGAAAAGGGCGCACCTTCGGCAGAAGGCGCGGACTCGAGCTCGCTGCGCAAGGGCCAGACCGTCACCGTCACCGTTCTCGAAGTCCGCGATGGCGGCCTCGAAGTGCAGGTTGGCGACGACGGCGCGACCGGCTTCATCAAGCGTTCGGACCTCGGCCGCGACCGCGACGAGCAGCGTCCGGATCGCTTCCAGACCGGCCAGAAGGTCGATGCGATGGTTGCTGGCTTCGACCGCTCGAAGAAGCCGAACTTCTCGATCAAGGCCCGTCAGATCGCCGAAGAGAAGGAAGCGGTGCAGCAGTTCGGTTCGTCCGACAGCGGCGCGTCGCTCGGCGACATCCTGGGCGAAGCGCTCAAGAAGAACGATTGATTGGGTTGAGTGGCGTGGATCATCCGATCCACGCCGTTCGGCCTACCGGCCGGCGCGCAGTCGCGCTTTGAATGCCGTGACCTAGAGACAAACGGCGGCTCAGCCGCCGCGAAACAATCTCGATTTGAGGAAGGCCCGTTGCTCGGTTTGAGCGGCGGGCCTTTCCTACTTTGGCAAGGGCGCGTAGGATGCTGGCATGACCCTCAAGATCCACCAGTTCCCCTGCCTGTCCGATAATTACGGATATCTGATCCACGATCCTGCCAGCGGTGAAACCGCCGCGATCGATACGCCCGATGGCAAGGAGTACCTTCGGCAGGCCGAGGCCAAGGGCTGGACCATCACCCAGATCTGGAACACGCATTGGCACCCCGATCATGCCGGCGGGAACAAGGATATCGTCGAAGCGACCGGTGCCAAGGTCTTTGCGCCCAAGGAAGTCGAGCGCATCGCCGCCATCGATACCGAAGTGCAGCACGGCGACACGGTTTCGCTGGGTGACATGACCGCCAAGGTGATCGACGTCGGCGGGCATACCCACGGACATATCGCCTATCACATGCCCGACGAGGGTGTGGCTTTCGTCGGAGACAGCGTGTTTGCACTCGGCTGCGGACGCATGTTCGAAGGCAATCCCGAGCAGTTCTGGGCGAGCCTCGAACGGTTGAAAGCCCTGCCACCTGAAACGACGCTCTATTGCGCGCATGAATACACGCAGGCCAACGCCGCTTTCGCGCTCCATGCCGACCCGGATAACGAGGCCTTGCGTGATTACGCAGAGGAAATCGCCGAGAAGCGCTCGCAGAATTTGCCGACCGTACCGATGGGCCTCGCACGCGAGCTCGAGACGAACCCCTTCCTGCGTGCCGATGATCCGGCTCTCCGCGCCAAATGGGGCGGCGAGACATCGGCCGAGACTTTCGCCGCACTTCGCGAAGCCAAGGACAATTTCTGAGCGCCATGCAGGCTCTGCGGGTGGAATCGCTGTCGGACGACCTGACCGGTGTCGAACTGGTTGATCACCCCATGCCGACGCGGCAGCCGGGCGAAGTGCTGGTGCAAGTGCGCGCCGCTTCGCTCAATTTTCCCGACCTGCTGATGACGCAAGGCAAGTATCAGTTCAAACCCGAGCCTCCCTTCACCAGCGGCCTCGAACTGGCTGGCGAAGTCGTCGAGGCCGATCCCGGCAGCGCATTCAAGCCCGGCGACAAGGTCATCGGCGGCAACAAGACCGGCGCCTTTGCCGAATTCGCCAGAGTGCCCGAGCGCGGCCTCTCTCCCCTTCCTGCCGGTATGAGCTTCGCGCAGGGCGCTGCCATGGGGGCAGCCTATCAGACGGCCTACACCGGCCTCGTCGAACTCTGCGGCCTTACAGAAGGCCAGTGGGTCCTGGTCACAGGGGCTAGCGGCGGTGTTGGCCTTGCCGCAGTCGATCTGGCCAAGGCGCTTGGTGCCCGTGCGATCGCGGCGACAGGCGTGGAGGACAAGCGCGAGCGCATCGCGCAGCTCTACAAGCCTGACGCGGTGATCTTGTCAGAAGGGCGTTTTCGCGAGCAGGTGAGCGAGATCACCGATGGGGCGCTGTGCAATATCGTCTTCGATCCGGTTGGCGGCGACGTTTTCGACGAGTGTACACGCTGCGTTTCCTTCGCAGGAAAACTCGTCGTGGTCGGCTTCACCAGCGGACGGATTGCCGAGATCGCGACCAATATCCCTCTGATCAAGGGCTTCTCCCTCGTGGGTCTGCGCGCCGGTGAATACGCGCGGCGCTTTCCGGAGCGAGGTAGTGCGATCAATCAAGCCATCGCCGAGCTCGCAGAGGCTGGCCGGATCACGCCTGCCATCGACCGCACCCTGCCGCTTTCGCGGTGGCGCGAGGGCTTTGACGCGATGGCCAATCGCGATCTGGTGGGAAAACTGGTGTTCGAGCCGGGCGCCTGACGCGCCCCCATCCGATTCGCTGCTCGTTCAACCCAGCAGAACGAAGATCACGAACGCGCCGAAGCCGGCAACGCTGCTGACCAGCGTCAAGCGCCGCAAGGCCTTGACCTGCAGACCGAGGATCAGCCCGCTTGCGACCAGCAGAAACAAGACCGTGGCGAGGATGGTCGCGTAGACCTTGAATACCGTACTTCCCTTGGCCTTGTGCAGCTGCACCAGCCAGCGATGAAAGCTCGCCTGCTTGATCGTGACTTCGGCCACCTGCGGATCATCGGTCGGCTTCACACTGGCTTCGCTGCGCGCACCGGTCCAGTTGAGCGATTGCTCGGCACCTTCGCCCGAGAGACTTTCCGTTCCGCTCGGGATCGCTGCGCCCTGGTCAAGCAAGACCTGCACTGCGATCGAGGTCAGCGCGCCCTGGCTCTGGCTTGCATAGGGTTCGCTGAGGGAGACCTCATGGCTGGACTCCTCCCAATCGCCCTTCTCGCCCCAGGTATAGAGCGCGCCAGTTGCGAGAAACATCAGGATCGCCGGGAACATGAAAGCAGCCAGCACGAGATGAAGCTTGGTGAGGAATAGGCGGTTCAAGGGAAAAGATTCCGATATGCAAGGATTTGAGAATGCCTCGCATTAGCGTGCTTGCTCAACCTCGCAAGGGTCAATTTACATTTCTCCAAAGAAAAAGGGCGACCCAAACGGATCGCCCCAATTCTCTATCCATAAACTCGGAAATTAGATCGAGCCGATAACCTCGTCCGCCAGCTTGCGATCTGCCTCTGCGTCGTGACGCTCGGCGATCAGCTTGCGGCTGGCAGCGGCAGCAGCGACAGCCGCCGATTGGCGAACTTCGTCGACCGCATCGCGTTCAGCAGCGGCGATCTTGTCTTCGGCCATCTTCTTGCGCCGTTCGACCATCGCCTTGCTGTCAGCCTCAGCCTTTTCGAGAATGGCGTCCGCCTCGCGCTGCGCGCCTTCCATCATCGCCTCGGCATCCTTCTCAGCGCCCGCGATCTTGGCCGCATACTCGTCGCGCAGCTTTTCGGCCTCGGCGCGAAGCTCCTTCGCCTCGTCGAGCTGCTGCTTGATGGCAGCGATCTTGTTGTCGAGCCCGCCTGTGATCAGCTGCGGCACCTTCTTCCAGATGAAGAGCGCGATCAGCACTGCCATCGAGATCGAAACCCATTGATAGGGTTCAAGTCCGAGGGCCGTCGGATCTGCGGGCGCTTCGGCGCCTGCTACGAGGATTGAGAACATATCAGCCATTTGCCATGGCCTCCTTCACCGCGACGCGTGCGGTCGCCGGGTCGACTGTCGCACCGGCCAGCCGCGCGACGATGTCCTGCGTGGCCTCTGCGGCGACGCTTTCGACTTCGGTCATCGCGGCGGTCCGGGCTTCGGCGATGCGCGCTTCTGCCTCGGCCAGTTTCTTGTCCAGCCGCTTCTGCGCGGCAGCGATTTTCTTTTCCGACTTGGCCGCGGCTTCTGCCTTGGCATCGGAAATCACGCGCTGGGCTTCGGAACGGTTTTCGCTTTCACGGACGCGCCACGCCTCTTCCTGCTCATCGGCACGATCGCGGGCCGCCTGGGCAGCTTCGAGATCGTCCGAGATCTGCTTGTCGCGCATGGCAACCGTATCCATCACCTTGGGCACCATGCCGCGCCCGATGAGGAAGAAGGTAATGCCGAAGAACACCAGCAACCAGAATACCTGGCTGGAGTATGTATCGGCGAGTTGCGCTATCTGAGGCATACTTCGAGTCCGCTAAAACGTGATCGTCTAATCGGATGATGCGCTGCCGGCCAGCTATCGGCCAGCCGGCAATGCACAATCAGTAATTAGGCAACGAAGATCAGGATCATCGCGACCACGAAGGCCAGCAGGCCGAGAAGTTCGGCTGCGGCGAAGCCGATGAACAGGCGGCCCTGCTGACCGTCTGCGGCACCCGGGTTACGAAGCGCGCTCTCGAGGAACGAGCCGAAAACGTTACCCACGCCGATGGCTGCCATGCCGGCACCGATTGCTGCAAGGCCAGCGCCTACGAGCTTGGCTGCTTCTGCGTCCATTTTAAAACTCCTTTAGGTAGTAACTTGAAAGTGAATGGAAAACTTAGTGGAGGTTCTCTGCGTCATTGATGTAGAGCGACGTCAGAAGAGCGAAAACATAGGCCTGGATGCCTGCGACCAGGATCTCCAGCGCGCTGATGCCGATCATCAGCAGGAAGCTGGGAGCGCTGACCAGCGCAGCAAAGCCGGCGCCAGCATTGATACCGTCGATCACGAAGCTCGAAAGCACCTTGAGCAGCACGTGGCCCGCCATCATCGCAACGAAGAGACGCAGCGCGAGGCTGAAGGGGCGCACGAGGAAGCTTATCAGCTCGATCGGGAAAATGATCGGGATCATCGGCAGCGGCGTGCCATGCGGCACGAACAGGCTGAAGAAATGGAACCCGTGCTTCCAGAAGCCAACGACCAGAACGATCGAGAAGCTGATGATCGCGAGCACGCCGGTGACGGTGAAGTGGCTCGTGAAAGTGAACGGGTGGAGGCCGACCACGCCGAGCGGCAACAGCCCGAGCAGGTTGGCGAAGAGGATGAACATGAACAGGCTGAAGATGTAGGGCACATATTTGCGCCCGGCCTTGCCGACGTTCGCTTCGAGCATGTCATCGATGAAACCGGTGAAGCTTTCCACCATCATTTGCCAGCGGCCAGGCACTAGCTCGCGCTTCATGCCGCCGAGGACGAATGCCCACAGCAGCACGGTGGTGATCAGCATCCACAGCGCGCTGTTGGTGAATGCGATATTGAACCCGGCCAGTTCCCAACCTTCCGAGCCGAACAACGGCTCGATGGTGAACTGATGCATCGGATCGACTTTGCCCTCTTCGGCTGCCACGATCGCTTGTCCCTAATGCCCTATGTGAAACGCGCCCCGATGTGACCCTATTCCG
Source organism: Altererythrobacter xiamenensis (assembly GCF_900177715.1). Taxonomy (GTDB): domain Bacteria; phylum Pseudomonadota; class Alphaproteobacteria; order Sphingomonadales; family Sphingomonadaceae; genus Erythrobacter; species Erythrobacter xiamenensis. Next base: position 41,950 of record NZ_FXWG01000001.1, read on the forward strand.
GATCGACAGGGGGCGTGTTTGCCGCTCGAATAATGTTCCTGAAGGCCACGGCTATTCCGAGGAACAGCATGATCAACAGACCCCAGGGCGATGTGTCGGCGAAATAGTCGATAGTCCATCCGATCACAGCGCCGCCAAGAATCCCGCCAAGGAGGTCTGCGAGTACTCGGTTGCCACTGCGATAATTCGCATCGGCACCCGAAACCTGCGACCGGTTACGCTTCTCTTCACGCTCGCGTGCGGCCCTGAGCCGCTCTTCGAGCGCGTCGATGCGCGCATCCTCAGCGATGGGTTCTCGTGCGGACTTCTCGTCGCTCATGCCAGCCTCCTGAAATGGGAATGCGCGGCACAGGCAAGAGGTGCCCGCCGAGGGCGCCGCCCCCTTAGAAGGGGGCTATTGGCAAGTCAACCGGTGCTGCAGGTGCGAAAGGGTAAAAAACCCAAAAAATCGAGCGGGAATGCGATCAGGCGGGCGGGCAACGCGGATCGCGCAGCGGAGCGGCGCTGGTCCGTGTCTGCCAACTGCCGTCGGGCGCCTGGTACTTTTCCCCCGGCACGGTCTTGAGAATAAGCTGGCAACCTGCCGTGAGCGCATACTCCTCGAGCGTGGCGTTGGCAGCCTGTGCCTTCTCCGAATAAACCGCGCGGCGTTTGATGTTGATATCGTTGACGATGCGGCGCAGATCGGCGGTTTCTGCCCCCACAATGCCGAGATAGCCGTCCATCTTCTCTCCGATCGCGCCCGATGAGCGCGCGGAGGCATAGGCCGGATCGCGCTGCGCCTGGGCAGGCATGGCGAAACCGGTAATCGCCAGTGCCATCGCGGCAAGGCCGAGGGTCGTTTTGGTCGTTTTCATCATCTCACCCTTCAGAAAATATCCGCATTCTCTTCAATCGTATTGCCCGCATCTTCGGCGAGCCGGTAAATCACTTCCTGCCGGATGTTGACGTTGAGCTCGATCACGATCGGCTCTTCCGGGGCATTCACGGTGATACACCCTCCAAGCACGAGCATGACCGGCAAAGCAGCCGTCATCCGCCACGTTCCGCGCATCTTGCCTGCCCCTCCCCGCATAGTGCCGGTTGTGGCGAGCCGCGCACGGTCCGTCAATTCGCCCTGTTTCATGGCATATTCTCGCTTTCCTGGTCCTGAATGGCGGGTTCATCCGGAATCACGTCTTCCGGATCGATATCGGCTTCGGCTTCCTCGCCGGTGATCTCGCGGCGCAGCAGGCGCGTGCCGTCATCGGACAGCAGGCCGAGCTCGCGCGGATCGCGCACCGAGGCGGGATCGTAGAGTGACTTCATCGAGGTGATCAGCTTGAAGAAGTCGGCGCGGATGTTGACGCGGAATTGCAGCGGAAGCTTGGAAAGGCGCTTCGTCACGAAGTTCGAATCGGCCTCCTCTCCCTGTTTCACGCCGTCGAAACGCAGCCGGGTGATGATTTCGCCGGTCAGCGGCCCTTCCATTTCGACCCGCATCTGGTTGAAGTCGAGGCTCCTGAGCGCGCCGAACGCATAGTTCGCGATCGGCGAGAGGTCTTCGTAGGTCAGCTCGCCGACGTAGGAGAGATTGCCGCCGGGCGGGCGTGAAATCAGCAGCCCCTGGGCAATGCTGCCGTCGCCCTGCGCATCGAACACGATCGGGATCGTACCGTCGAAAGTGCCGCGCGCGGCGAGATTGCCGAGTTCCAGCCGCTCGACGAAAACGCCCGCATCCAGGCCGACGATCTCGAACAGATAGAGCCGCTGTTCCTCGACGCCGAAGTTGAGCTTCACCGGGCGCAGAATCAGCTCCCCGCCCATGAAGGGCCAGCGCCCGCCGGTTACTGTCAGCAATTGTCCGTCTTCGAGAGCGAAGGAAACCTCGCCGTCGTTCACCTCGATTCCGGGATTGATCGAGGCGACCTTGAGCGTCTGACCCGGCGCAGTGGTGAGGCTGAGCAGGTCATCGAACACGACCGTGCCGCTGGCACCCTTCACCGGCCCGAATGCCGCTGCAAAATCGAGATTGTCTGTTGAGAAGCGACCGGTGCTGGTGACCTCCTGCTCATTCCAGTCGATCCGTCCCGTCCCGGTGACGATACCCTCTGCCAGTTCGATCACGCCATCGAGCGACACGGTCAGCTGATCGGGCTGAAGCGCATCGTCGAAACGCAACTCGGGCACATCCAGATCGGCGAAGCCGGTACCGGTTGTAAGATCGTGACGAATATCGACCCGCGTGACCAGGCGGTCGCTCTCCGGGTGGCGCAGGTCGGCCTGCGCATTGATGACATTGTCCTCCAGCGTCAGCTGCGCGCCGCGTGCGCTGAGTGGCTCGAACCGATCCTCCGCCTCGCGGTCCAGCAAGCGGAAGGCACCCTCGGATAAAGTGAGCACTTGGTCGCGATAGGCCCACTCGCCGTTCGCACCGACGATATCCAGCGGAACAGCGTCGAGCGAGATGTCGGCTTCGGAAAATGTGCCCCTGATCTCCTCCTCCAATTGCGCGTCGAGTTCGCTGATCGTGAAGCGGCTGGCGGTCCCTTCAGGCCCCAATGCGACGTCCACATTTCTCGCCGTGACTGCCCCCGGCCACGCGAAACCAACCGCGCCGGATTGCAGGCGGATCGGGGTTTCGGCCAAGCGCCCTGAAAGATCGAGCGACGGGATGCCTGCTGCAATCCGCAGCTCGCCCGAGGTCGTGCTGACAATAGCACCGCTGCCTGCCGGGCAGACAGTCAAACCGCGCCTGTCCAATTCGAGATTGGCGAGCAGGAGGCGGTCGAAACGAACCTCGGCGCACTCTCGCCAGAGGGACAGCCCGCGCGTCGGGGCCCAATTGCCGCTGATCGGCATGGAGAGCCCGTCGACTGATCCACCAGGCAGCGGCCCCTCCGCCCGAAGTTCGCCTGAAAATCCGATGGCGCCCGTGGTGCTTTGCGCGATCACCATCCCGGGGAGCGCGATGGCACTCTCGCCCGCGCGATATTCCTCCATCCGCAATCGCAGCCCAAGCTGGCCGCCGGGTGCGCGTTCCATGCGTCCCCTTATGACCGGCAAGTCCTCGCCACCTGTCGCGACATTGCCAGCGATGCGAAGCGCGCCGGTCCCAGCGGTGCTGAAATCGACTTGGGACAGCGCGAGCAGCGTCTGGTCGTTCGCGCTTCGCAAGGACGCGGTGGGCATCGCTCCGCTGATGACCTCGCCAGTGCGCCGCAATGTCAGTTCCGCCCGCAAATCGCTTCCCGGCAGTCCGCGATCCAGACCGCGCCGCAGCTTGGCGAGCAGTGGCGCCGCAAGCGTGCCCTCGGCGGACTGCTCCAGCGCGGCGATATTCTGGCTGATCGACGCTCCGGTCGCCAAGTCGCTCCCGGCAAGGCTGGTGTCGAGTTCGATTCTTTCGAAGCCATCGCGCACGCGCAAAACGCCGTCAGCCTGCAGCTTGGCAAGCGAGGCCTGCGGTGTCCTTATGCCGCCCGCTTCGAGCGTGTAGCGCGAATTAAGCTGACCATCGCGCGAACCGATCTGCATCTGCCCCGCGAGCGTCTCGATTCGCGATTCTCCGAAGGCAAAAGATTGCGCGGCGATGCGCATCTCGCCCGATGGCGCCGACAGCGTTTCATCGAGGCGGAAATCGGTCTCGGCATCAAATGATTCGAGCGCCAGCCCGTCGGCGCACTGCAAGCCGCGCAACCGCACGGGGCCTGCAAACCGCGGCTCGCCGCCGCTGGTGACAAGCTTTCCAAAGGCGGTCGTGCGCGAAGCCTGACAGCCGCCTATCGCAAGGTCGGGTGCCACCGCCGCCAGCATTCCGTCGAAACCGCTATCGAGTTCACCCTCGCCTTCCGCCTTGATCCCGATCGGACCGTAGTCGCTTTCGATCAGCGCGCGCCCGTCGACCAGCTTGATGTCGAGATCGGGCAGTCCAGCCGGCTCGTCACTCTCGGTGAAGATCAGCGGGTCGAGCGCGCCAAAGCTCAGCTCGCCATCGCGTAAAGTTCCATAGAGGCGCGGTTTCACCAGTTCGACCCGGCCGATTGTCGGGGTGCCGAGGCGATAACGCAGCAGCACTGCGACGCTCTCGATCGTCATGTCGGGATTGTCCGGATCCCCGATCACGACATTTTTGAGCACCTGACGGTCGGGGCCTATCGCACCGATCTCGTAGGTCGCAGGCAAATCGAGCTGGCGCAGCTGTTCCTCTATGATGTTGTTTGCGATGCGCTCGCGCGTGACCCAGCCGAGCAGGATGCCCCCGAGGATTAAAAGGCTGAAAACGATGAGCGCACGCCAACGCTTCCGGCGGGGCCAGAAGCGGCGTGTTTCCGGGGATTCGTCCACCTTTTCTGCGACCTGCGCCATTCTGTCCCACTCTTGCGCGTGTCACCCGCCAAAGGCAATGCAATCGCTGCAACTGGTGCAACACCTTTGCGGAGACAAAGTTGCCGCAAGCTGAAGAAATACCGAAAGGAAACGGCTCGAAGCCGCATCCGGCAGCCGGCCATCGCTCGCGCTTGCGTGCGCGCCTTCTGGGTGGGGGGGCAGAGGCTCTGGCCGACTACGAGTTGCTCGAATACCTCCTCTTTGCCGGGATGCGCCAGGGCGACACCAAGCCCATCGCCAAGGCGCTGATCGCCCGCTTCGGCAGCCTTGCCGCCGTACTCAATGCCGATCCTGCTGCCCTGCAGCAGGTCAAAGGCGTCGGCGAGACCAGCGCCGCCGCGCTCAAGAGCGTGGCGCTTGCCGCAAGACGCATGGCGCGCGGACAGGTCCTCGAAAATCCGGTGCTGGGAAGCTGGCAGGCGCTGCTCGACTACCTCAGCATCGACATGGCGCATCTGACCGTAGAGCGGGTTCGCGTGCTCTACCTCGACACGCGCAACCGGTTGATCGACGATCACCACGTAGGCGACGGATCGATCGACGAGGCTTCGATCCACCCGCGCGAAGTCATCCGCAGGGCGATGGACCTCGGCGCAAGTGCGCTGATCCTCGTGCACAACCACCCCTCGGGCAATCCCGAACCGAGCCGCGCCGATATCCAGGTAACGCAGCGCATTGCGGAGGCCGGGCGCCTGCTCGGCGTCACTGTCCACGACCACGTGATCGTCGGGCGCGAGGGGCACACCAGCCTGCGCGCAAAGGGATTGATCTGAAAAACGCCGCTCGGGACACTTGATCTGGGGGGCCGGCAAGCCTAGCCGCGCGGCATCGAAAACCCCTTCTTTCGGAGTCCCGACCAATGGTCCCTCGTTACGCCCGCCCTGCCATGACCGAGATCTGGGAGCCGGAAAGCAAGTATCGCATCTGGTTCGAGATCGAGGCGCATGCGACCGAGAAGCTCGGTGAGCTTGGCGTCGTTCCGGAAAGCGCGGCCAAGGCGCTGTGGGACTGGTGGGCGACGAACCCCGAGATCGATGTCGAGGCGATCGACGCCATCGAGGCGGTGACCAAGCATGACGTCATCGCCTTCCTCACCTGGGTGGCTGAGAATGTCGGCGAGGAAGCGCGCTTCATGCACCAGGGCATGACGTCGAGCGATGTGCTCGACACCACGCTGGCGGTGCAGCTCGCGCGCTCGGCCGACCTCCTGCTCGAAGACCTCGACCAGCTGCTCGCCGCGATCAAGCGCCGCGCCGAAGAGCACAAATACACGCCGACCATCGGGCGCAGCCACGGCATTCATGCAGAGCCCGTTACCTTCGGTCTCAAGCTGGCGCAGGCCTATGCCGAGTTCGACCGCTGCAAGAAGCGCCTCATCGCCGCGCGCGAGGAAATCGCGACCTGCGCCATTTCAGGCGCGGTCGGCACCTTCGCCAATATCGACCCTTCGGTAGAAGCCCATGTCGCCGACAAGCTCGGCCTGTCGATCGAGCCGGTCTCCACCCAGGTCATTCCGCGCGACCGTCACGCGATGTTCTTTTCGGTCCTCGCGGTCATCGCCGGGTCGATCGAGCGCCTCGCCGTAGAGATCCGCCACCTGCAGCGCACTGAAGTCCTCGAGGCGGAGGAGTATTTCTCACCGGGGCAGAAGGGCTCCAGCGCCATGCCGCACAAGCGCAATCCGATCCTGACCGAGAATCTCACCGGACAGGCGCGCATGATCCGCGCCTATGCCCTCCCCGCGCTCGAAAACGTAGCGCTGTGGCACGAGCGCGACATTTCGCACTCCTCCGTCGAACGCTTCATCGGGCCCGACGCCTGCATCACGCTCGACTTCGCGCTCGCGCGCCTGACAGGCGTGGTCGACAAGCTGCTGGTGTATCCTGAGCGCATGCAGGCCAATCTCGACCGGATGGGCGGCCTCGTCCATTCGCAGCGGGTGCTGCTCGCCCTCACCCAGAACGGCGTGAGCCGCGAAGATGCCTACCGCCTCGTCCAGCGCAACGCGATGAAGGTATGGGAATCGGACGGCAAGCTCTCGCTGCTCGACCTGCTCAAGCAGGATGAAGAAGTGAAGGCCGCGCTTTCGGACAGCCAGCTCGAAGAGAAGTTCGATCTCGATTACCACTTCAAGCAGGTCGATACGATCTTCGACCGGGTCTTCGGCTGATTGCGACAGCTTCGGCGCGATGCCTAGACTCCTTGGCCAAAAGCCTTAGGTTTGCGCGGCATAGTGGGACTTAAAGGGGAATAATAATGCAGGTCGTTCGCACCATTGTCTGGTTGCTGATTCTCGTCGGTGTCCTGCTGTTTTCCTGGGCCAATTGGGACGAGCGAGTCACCGTCAATATCTGGAACAACCTTGTGTGGGACACGCGCCTGCCTGCGGTGGTGATCGTCAGCTTCCTGCTCGGCCATCTACCGATGTGGCTCTATTACCGCGGCGTTAAATGGAACCTCGGGCGGCGCATTACCTCGCTCGAGAACGCTGCCCGTTCGAGCGCGCTGTCGCGTCACGCCCCGACCCCTAGCGCATCCTCGGATGCAACACCTACGCCGACGCCCGCTTCCACCGCCACGGCGGCTCCCATCAGCGATCCCGCTGCAGCCGATGACACGCTGACACCCACGAAAGACAACAATCCGTGAGCAATCCGGTCTATCTCGCCCTCGATGTCCCGCAGATTGATGCGGGCAAGGCGCTGCTCGAAAAGGTCAAGGCGCATATCGGCGGTGTGAAGCTCGGGCTCGAGTTCTTCTGCGCCCATGGCAACCACGGGGTGCACGAGATCGCGCATGCCAGCGGCCTCCCTATCTTTCTCGACCTCAAGTTCCACGACATCCCGAACACAGTCGCCGGGGCGATGCAGGCGATCCACGTTCTCGAACCCGCGATCGTGACCGTCCATGCCAGCGGCGGGCGCGCGATGATGGAAGATGCCAAGGCGGCTGCCGCCAATGGGACCAAGGTCGTCGGCGTCACCATGCTCACCAGCCTCGACGAGCGCGACCTGACACGTACCGGTGTCGAAGGGACGCCACACGATCACGTGATGCGGCTGGCCGATCTGGCTCATGACGCGGGGCTCGACGGTATCGTGTGCTCGGGCGAGGAAGTCGGCGCCGTTCACAAGCAATGGAAGGACGGTTTCTTCGTCGTGCCCGGCCTTCGCCCTGCGGGAAGCGCGATCGGCGACCAGAAACGCGTCGTCACCCCGCGCAAGGCACGTGACGATGGCGCGAGCGTGCTGGTAATCGGGCGACCGATCAGCCGCGCCGAGGATCCCGCCGCCGCCGCAAGGGCGATCGAGGGAACGCTCTAGGACAAGTTATGACAGTGCAGATCAAGATTTGCGGGCTCTCGACGCCCGAGACCATCGATGCCGCCGTGGAAGCGGGCGCGAGCCATGTGGGCCTCGTCCATTACGAGCCAAGCCCGCGGCACGTTTCGCTGGAAGACGCCGCGCGGCTGCGCGGACGGGTTCGCGGCAAGGCGAAGGCGGTGCTGCTGCTCGTCAATGCCGATGCGCAGACAACTGCGCGCGCGATCGATGTAATCCGGCCCGACGTGCTGCAGCTTCACGGGAGCGAGACGCCCGAATGGTGTGGCGTGCTGCGCGAGAAACTCGATCTCGAGATATGGAAAGCGCGCGGCCTGCGCGATGCCGGTACGCTGGAGCGCGCCAGGCAATATGTCGGCCATGTCGATCGCCTGCTGTTCGATGCGCCCGCCCCGCGCCAGGAGGGTGCGCTGCCCGGCGGCAATGGCGTCGCCTTCGACTGGACGCTGCTCGCCGATCACGACCACCAGGTCGACTGGGCCTTGGCTGGCGGCCTCACGCCCGACAATGTCGCGCAGGCTATCCGCGAGACCGGTGCGCCGCTGGTCGATGCGTCCTCCGGCCTCGAAAGTGCGCCGGGCGTGAAGGATGTGGACTTGATCCGGTGTTTTTGCGAAGCGGCTCGAGCAGCTTGAGGTGAGCATGACCGACCAACCCAACTCTTTCCGCAACCAGCCTGACGACCGGGGACACTTTGGCGATTACGGCGGCCGTTTCGTGGCAGAGACGCTGATGCCGCTCGTCCTCGATCTGGAGAAGGAATATCGCGCGGCGCAGGCCGATCCGGCGTTCAAGGCGGAATTCGACGACCTGCTCGAGCACTATGTCGGGCGTCCTTCCCCGCTTTATTTTGCAGAGCGGCTGACCGAGGCGCTGGGCGGAGCGCAGGTCTGGTTCAAGCGTGACGAGCTCAACCACACCGGCGCGCACAAGATCAACAATTGCATCGGGCAGATCCTGCTCGCGATCCGCATGGGCAAGACGCGCATCATCGCCGAGACCGGCGCAGGCCAGCATGGTGTTGCGACCGCGACGGTCTGTGCGCGTTTCGGCCTGCCTTGCGTAATCTACATGGGCGCGACCGACGTCGCGCGGCAGCAGCCCAATGTGTTCCGCATGAAGCTGCTCGGCGCCGAAGTGGTGCCAGTGACCAGCGGCGCGGCGACGCTCAAGGACGCAATGAACGAAGGGCTGCGTGACTGGGTCGCGAACGTCCACGACACCTTCTACATCATCGGCACGGCGGCAGGCCCGCATCCCTACCCTGAGCTGGTCCGCGATTTTCAGAGCGTGATCGGCAAGGAAGCGCGCGCGCAGATGCTCGACCGTGTGGGCCGCCTGCCCGACATGCTCGTGGCGGCGATCGGCGGCGGTTCGAACGCGCTCGGCCTGTTCCATCCCTTCCTCGACGATCCGGACGTGAAGATGCTCGGGGTGGAGGCTGCAGGATATGGTTTGGATGGCGACCAGCACGCGGCGAGCCTGCTCGGCGGCGTTCCCGGCGTGCTTCACGGCAACAAGACCTATCTGCTGCAGGACGAAGACGGCCAGATCACCGAAGGCCACTCGATTTCGGCAGGGCTCGACTATCCCGGCATCGGCCCGGAACACGCCTGGCTGAAGGACATGGGCCGCGTCGAATACACCGCCGTAACCGATGACGAGGCGCTGGATGCGTTCCAACTGCTCTGCCGGACGGAGGGGATCATCCCCGCGCTCGAGCCGAGCCACGCCATCGCAGCGGTGGCCAAGCGCGCGAAGGAAATGCCCGAGGACGCGATCATCCTCGCCAATTTGTGCGGGCGCGGCGACAAAGACATCTTCACCGTGGCCGAAAAGCTGGGAGTGGAGATGTGAGCTTCTCTCCTGCGCGCGCGCTCGTGTTCTTTGTGATTGGATTGCCGATTGGATTCATCCTGTCGGCGCTCGGTTTCACTATCCTGTCACGCGATATCTCCGCTCCTGCCATCGCCCCGTGGGCGCTTGTCATCGCTGCCATCGGCGGCATCGGTGCCGGATTGCGAAAGGAACAGGCATGACCCGCCTCTCCTCCGCCTTCTCGAAGTCTCATCCCGCGCTCGTCTGCTTCATCACTGCAGGCGATGGCGACACCGCATCCAATCTCGACGCGCTGGTCGAAGGTGGCGCGGATGTGATCGAACTCGGCATGCCCTTCACCGACCCCATGGCTGATGGCCCCGCGATCCAGGCGGCGAACCTGCGCAGCCTTGGCAAAGGCACGCGCACCGCCGACGTCCTTCTGATCGCCAACGAGTTCCGCGAGCGCCATCCGGATGTGCCGCTGGTGCTGATGGGCTATGCCAATCCGATGGTGCGGCGCGGCGCCGAATGGTTCACGGCCGAATGCAAGGGCTGCGGCGTCGATGGCGTGATCTGCGTCGATATTCCCCCCGAAGAGGACGACGCGCTCGGCCCGGCATTGCGCGATGCGGGGATCGATCTCATCCGCCTCGCCACTCCTACCACCGATGCAGCGCGACTTCCGCAGGTCCTCGAGGGTTCTTCGGGCTTTCTCTACTACGTTTCTGTCGCCGGTATCACCGGCAAGCAGCAGGCGGCGCAGGCGAGCATCGAGGAGGCCGTTTCGCGGCTCAAATCCGCAACCGACTTGCCCGTTGCGGTGGGATTCGGTGTGAGGTCACCCGAGCAAGCTGCTGAAATCGCAAAGGTCGCTGATGGGGTAGTCGTCGGGTCGGCCCTCGTCGAACTGGTCGGCGAACACGGCGCGAATGCTCCGGAAAAACTTCGCGAACTTACCTCTGCGCTTGCCAAGGCGGTCCATTCGGCGGCAAGGGACTGAGCTATGAACTGGTTTACACGCGTCCGCAATTCGATCGGCTGGGGTCCCAAGCGCTCGACCGAGAAAGACCTCTGGGTAAAATGCCCCTCCTGCCAGGAAATGCTCTTCGCGCAGGAATATGCCGAGAATCTGAGTGTCTGCCCGCGCTGCGACCATCATGGCCGCATCGGTGCCGACGAGCGCCTCAGTCTGCTGCTCGATGAAGGCTACGAGCTGCTCGACCAGCCCGAGGTTGCCGAGGATCCGCTGAAGTTCAAGGACACCAAGAAATACACCGACCGATTGAAGCAGGCGCGCGCAAAGAACCCGCATGCCGATGCCTTCAGCGTGGGTTCGGGCACTATCGACGGCCATGACGCGGTGGTCGGGGTGCAGGACTTCGGCTTCATGGGCGGATCGATGGGCATGGCGGTTGGCACGGCTTTCTGCGCCGGTGCCGAGCGCGCGCTATCCCGCAAATGCGCCTACATCGTGTGCACCGCTGCGGGCGGCGCGCGTATGCAGGAAGGTATCCTTTCGCTGATGCAAATGCCCAAGGCGACGGTGATGACGCGGCGCCTTCGCGAAGCAGGCCTGCCCTATATCGTCGTGCTGACTGACCCGACGACGGGCGGCGTGACCGCGAGTTACGCCATGCTCGGCGATGTCCATATCGCAGAGCCCGGCACCCTGATTGGCTTCGCCGGACAGCGCGTAATCAAGGACACCATTCGCGAGCAATTGCCCGAGGGCTTCCAGCGCGCCGAGTACCTGCACAAGCACGGCATGGTCGACATGGTGGTGCATCGCAAGGATCTGAAGGAACAGCTTGCTACCCTGCTGGACTATCTCCAGCCGGCGAAGGCCGCCTGACCCAGCGATGAAAGATTTCGGACGCTCGGACGATCCGCGCGTCCAGGCGCAGCTAGACCGGCTAGGCGCACTGACGCTGCGCGAGGGGCGCATCAATCTCGATACCGTCCGCGCGCTGTTCGAACGTTTGGGAAATCCGCAGGATCGCCTGCCGCCGGTCTTTCATGTCGCCGGGACAAACGGCAAGGGTTCGACCTGCGCCTTCCTGCGCGCCATGCTGGAGGCGGACGGCAAGACTGTTCACGCGACCACCAGCCCCCATCTGGTGCGGTACAACGAGCGTATTCGCGTCGCGGGAAAACTGATCCAAGACGCGCGGCTTGCGGAGCTCCTGGAAGAGGTGTTCGATGCATCCGAGGGACTTGCGCCGAGCTTCTTCGAGGTCACGATCGCTGCTGCGTTCACGGAGTTCGCCAGCGTCCCGGCCGATGCTTGCGTGATCGAGGTTGGCCTTGGCGGGAGACTCGATGCGACCAACGTCCTTCGTCCCGAGGTGCTCGCAGCATGCGGCATCGCGGCGCTGGGGATCGATCACGAACGCTTCCTGCTCGCGCCCGAGGCAGGCACGCCGGAGGAGCCGATCGCGCGCATCGCGTTCGAAAAGGCAGGTATCGCCAAACCGGGCGTGCCTCTCATCACGCAAACCTATCCGCCGTCAGCCGAGCTGGAGATCGAACGCGCGGCAATGACCGCTGGCTGTCCGCTTTCGATGCGCGGCCGCGATTGGCACGTGAGCACCACGACAACCGGCCTCCACTACGCAGACCGGCATGGCGAGCTCGCCCTGCCACTTCCCGGACTACCCGGCCCGCATCAGACGGAGAACACGGCGCTGGCAATCGCCATGCTGCGCCATCAGGACAGGGTGAACGTCTCCCGCAATGCGATCGCGCAGGGTTTGCGAACCGCGCACTGGCCTGCACGCCTGCAATTCCTCGCCCCCGGTCCGCTCACCGGCAATCGCGAAATCTGGCTGGACGGAGGCCACAATCCGAGTGCAGGCGAAATGCTCGCGCGGCACTTTGCAGGCCAGCAGGTACACCTCATCATCGGAATGATCGAAGGCAAGGATCCCAAAGCGCTGGTTGGCCCCTTGGCCGAAGCGCTGGAAAGCATCCATGTCGTACCGGTGCCCAGCTACGATGCTCTACCAACCGAAAGTTTCGGTCCAGACGCTCGCGCTGCCGAAAACGTGCCGAGCGCCCTCGCCGCTCTGCCCAATGACGGGTTGCCGGTATTGATTGCAGGGTCGCTCTACCTCGCGGGCGAAGTCCTGCGGCTCAATCAAGAGATTCCGGACTAGCTTCGTTCGGCTCGACCAGTCGCGGTTGCATCGTCAACCAGCTGAACAGGGCAACCAGCGCTAGCAGGCCGACAACGAGCGCCAATTCCTGACCGCCGCTCACGTTATCCTTGAAGCGCCAATGGATGAGGAATGCGACCAGCGCGATCCCCATGCCAGACCCTTTCGGGACTACGAGCTTCGCCTTGCATCGCGGACAGTCATATGGCTTGCCGAGACCCCAGACCAAAAGCCGGGCTGGCATATCGGACCCACATTTGGGGCAGGTGGGAAAACCAAGTTTCACAAGAACTACTCCGCCGGGGCTGCGGCAGCTTCGGGCGCCACCACGCCCGCCGACTTGCCCAGCCGGGCCTGCCTTACCCATTCGATGATGCACAGAACCACGGCAAACATCCCGATCAGCGTGGTGAGGATGAACACATCGAAATAGCCCTGCTCCTCGATCATCTGGCCGAGCGCGCCGCGCCCAAGCGTTCCGACCAGCAGCGTCAGCGATGACAGCAGCGCATATTGCACGGCGCTGTAACCCTTCGACACGATGCTGGAGAGATAGGCGACGAAGGCAGCACCAGCGACGCCGACAGCGATGTTTTCGCCAGCGATAGCCATCATCAGCTTCGATAGCCGCTCATCACCGCCAAGCGCAGAGACCAGCCAGGTGAAGCCGATGTTGTCGGCTACGGCCTGCACCACCGCCCCGCCCCTGGCGAGATCGGCATAGAGCAGATTGGTCGCAGCGGCGAAGAACGCGCCGAGCGTCAGCGTCAACATCCGCCCGATGGCGGTAAGCAGATACCCGCCAAGCGCGAGGCCGAGCAGCAGCGCGCCGACCCCGAAGAACTTGGACGCGACCGCGACCTCATCCTTCGAATACTGGAGCTCGCCCAGATAGAACGGATAGGCAAAGCTTCCCCAGATCGCATCGGTAATCCGGTAGGTAAGGACGAGGGCGATCACGATGATCATGGCCCAGCCCAAGCGCCCGATCAGGTCGGTCAGCGGCAAGACGAGCGCGCGATAAAGATGATCAACCGCCCTGTCGGTGCTGCTCTGCGCCGGAGCGGCTTCTGTGAGGAGATTGGTCCCCTTGCGCTCCTGCCTGACCAGCGACGCGGCAATCAGTGATGGCACAACGACCGTCGCGATCACGATCAGCGGTCCCATCGTCGAAATGAACTCGACCGAGTCCGGACGTGTATCCGGGTTGCTCGAAAGGGAGCGCACCATGAAGGTACCCACGGTGACGAGAGCCCAGCCCCACAGCAGCCCGACCGCAGTCAGCGCGTAGGTCCGTAGCCGGGGGTGAAGTTGGCCGACACCGCGCAGGCCATAGGGATCATCGCGGTCTTCATCCTCGATCGTTTCACGAGCTGTCGCATCGGCATCGGGCGCCCAGAGACCGGCAAAGCCAACGACCAGCATCAGGCCGCCCATAGTGAGATAGACGGTCGGCCAGTCGGTGCGCTCGGCCATAAACAGCGCGAGCGCGCCGCCAACCAACGCAGCAATCCGGTATCCCATCTGGTAGATCGTCGAGAGTATGTCGATCGTCGCGACATCATCGGCGACGTCCACGCGCCAGGCATCGATCACCACATCCTGCGTCGCACTTGCAAAGGCGGCGAGCCCCGCCAGCAGGCTGAAGATGCCTATCGTCTCGTTGGTCGGCGCGATCATGCTAAGCGAAACCAGCGCGGCACCGATCAGCAATTGCGCGGTTACGATCCATTGTTTCCGCTTCCCCAGCCGGTTCAGAAGCGGAACGTCGACCCGGTCGAGCGCCGGCGACCACAGGAACTTGAAGGCGTAGGCGAGGCCGATGAGCGAAAACACGCCCATCGTCTCCAGATCGATCTCTCCGCTATCGGAAAGCCATGCGTAGAGCGTGCCGAGCACCAGTGCGTAGGGAAGACCGGCAGCGAACCCGAACAGCAGCATGTAGCCGGTTTTGCGATTGCGGAGCGCCAGCCCCAGCGCTCGCCAAGTGCTCTTCTTCTTCTCTGCCGCCGCTTCGGCCATGCCCTAGCGTCCTTCCCTGAACTTCAAATTTCTGCGACACTAGTCGCGCAATGAGAGGATAGGAACGGTCCGATGAACGAGGCCAAGACGAAATCACCAAGTTTGCGCCCAACCGCAGGCCAATTGGCGCTGGCAGAGGCGGTGGCACGCGGCGAAATGCGCACTGCCGACACGATCGAGACGGTCCCGGCACGCGTCTACACGGATCCCGATCACTTTGCCCGCGAAAAGGCGGCATTGTTCGACAGGCTACCGCAAGTGCTGTGCGTTTCGGCGCTCTTGCCCGAGCCGGGGATGGCCGTGCCGCACGATGCGACGGGCCGCCCGATGCTGATCACCCGCGATGCCGAGGGCACAGCCCATGTCTTCCTGAACGTCTGCCGTCACCGCGGCACGCGACTGGTCGAAGGCGAGGATATCCAGTGCGCGAAGCGGCTTGTGTGCCCCTATCATGCGTGGACCTACAAGCTCGACGGCAAGCTGCTTGCCCTGCCCCGCCCTGAGACCTTCCCCGGCATGGACAAGGGCGACTACGGGCTTATCGAACTGCCTTCTCTGGAGGCGGGCGGGCTGATCTGGTTCTCGCCCAACGAAAGCGCTGATTTCTCCGAGCCGCGGAAGCTGGGCGAAGATTTTGCCGCCTTCGGCATGGACCAGGCCTATCTTTTCCGCCGCAAGCTCCACACGGTGAAGGGCAATTGGAAGCTGATCATGGATGCCTTTCTCGAAAGCTACCATGTCACGCGGCTCCATGCGCAGACCATCGGCCCGTTTTTCAAGGACGGCGTAACCTCAGGCGACCAGATCGGCCCGCATCAACGCAGCGCGGTCGGGCGGCTGGAAGAAATGGAGGGTGTCGACCTCAACGACATGGCGGCGCTGCGCAGGGTGGTAACCTTCGCCTATCAATTGCTCCCGGCAACGATCATCGTGCCCAGCCCCGACTATGTAAACGTCATGGTCCTGATGCCGCAGGCGCACGACCTGACACTGGTCGAGGATTTCATGCTGATCCCGGAAGAGCCTGCAACCGACAAGGCCCGCGACCATTGGGAGCGCAGCTGGAAACTGCTCGACGGCGGCGTTTTTGCCAGCGAGGATTTCCGCGCGGCGGAACTCGGCCAGCAGGGCCTTTCGAGCGGCGCGGTACCGCATCTGACGCTCGGAACGCTCGAAGGCGGCATCGCCCGCTTCAACGCAATCGTCGAAGAGGCGTTGCGCGAGGTGAATTGAGCGCCTACTCGCTTGGGTCATGTCGAACGGCCCACAGCGCGACGGACCGCGTCCCGAAGGCGAGCGCATCGCCAAACTGCTCGCCCGCGCAGGTGTCGCCAGCCGACGCGAGGTCGAGCGCATGATCGCCGACGGTCGCGTCGCGATCGACGGACTTGTGCTCGAAACCCCGGCGACGATCCTGAAAGATCTGAAAGGCGTAACGGTCGATGGCAAGCCTGTCGCCAAGCCGGAACCGACACGGCTTTTCGCATTTCACAAGCCGACCGGCCTGATCACTGCCGAGAGCGATCCTAAGGGCCGCCCCACGATCTATACGGCGCTGCGCAATTCGCTTCCGAAGAACACGCCGCGGGTCATGCCGATCGGGCGGCTCGATCTCAACACCGAGGGGCTGCTGCTGCTCACCAATGACGGTGAACTCAAGCGGCAAATGGAACTGCCCGCTTCGGGCATTCCGCGTGTCTATCGCGCGCGAACCTTTGGCGATGTGACGCAGGAGGATCTCGAAGACCTGATCGACGGAATCACGATCGACGGCGTCAATTACGGCAGCATCGATGCGAATATGGAGCGGCGCACGGGCCGCAACCAGTGGATCGAGGTCATGATCACAGAGGGCAAGAACCGCGAGGTTCGCAAGGTGCTCGAACATCTCGGGCTGCAGGTCAGCCGTTTGATCCGCACCGCCTACGGGCCCTTCGAACTGGAGGACTTGCCGCGCGGAGCTGCACGCGAAATCCGCAAGCATGACATCGGGCGGTTCCGCAGCCAGCTGAAAAAGTATCGCCAATGAGGATCATCGCCGGCGAATGGCGCGGGCGTAAGCTGACCGCGCCCAAGGGCGATTCGACGCGTCCGACTGCTGATCGCACGCGCGAGACGCTGTTCTCCATGCTGACCAGCCGCCTCGGCTCGTTCGAAGGGCTGAGTGTCCTCGACCTGTTCGCCGGTTCCGGTGCTCTGGGATTGGAAGCGCTTTCCAGGGGAGCAGAGCATTGCCTGTTCGTCGAACAGGACAAGGCGGCGCTCGATGCGATCCGGGCGAACATCGCTTCATTCGGTTGCCGCAGCAGAGCAACGGTCAGCGCAGGTTCGGTAATGTCGCTCAGCCCGGCGAAGGAGCCACATGACCTAATCCTGCTCGACCCGCCCTACGGTACGGGTGCCGCCTCGGTGGCTTTGGACAGGATGCTCCGGCTGGGCTGGATTGGTCCTGCGACATGGATCGCGGTCGAAACCGGGTCCGATGAAGATGTAGCGGTCAAAGGGTTGGAACTTCAAAAAGACCGCCGCGTGGGCAAGGCAAAGCTTCA
Source organism: Altererythrobacter xiamenensis (assembly GCF_900177715.1). Taxonomy (GTDB): domain Bacteria; phylum Pseudomonadota; class Alphaproteobacteria; order Sphingomonadales; family Sphingomonadaceae; genus Erythrobacter; species Erythrobacter xiamenensis. Next base: position 59,206 of record NZ_FXWG01000001.1, read on the forward strand.
CCTTCTTACCCTCGCCATCTAACCATCCCTTCAGGCCATCGCGGTGGCCGCTATGGTCAAAATCCCGATCGCGATGACTGCCAGGTCCGATTTGCGCATGCGCCCTCTCCTTATTTTCCAGGCCTGGAGTAATTCCGCCCGGTCTTCCGGAGTTCCCGAAAGCAAAGACAACCTGCCGCTCCCGACCGGATGGTGAAAGGGGCCGGGCTTTCGCAAGGCCTTGTTTCAATCACTGTCTGCCGCGAGCCGTTGGTGCGGTGCGGCCAGAGGATTTACAGCCCACACACGAAAACGGCCGAACATCGCTGCCCGGCCGCTTTTCATTTCGCGCCCCGATGAAGGGCGTGACTGTCAGCAATTACATGCTGCTGGCGGGCTGACCCGGCCAATAAGTAAGCGGACGATTGCCCCAATTGAGGCCTGCTGCGCGCGGATTGATGCAGCCGTCCTGGTCGTTCTTCATGCAAACGTCATAGACCTTGTCGCCCACCTTGACCTTTGTAGCCTTGCCCTGTGCGTTGGTCTCTACGACCTCAGGTGATTGGGCTTTCCAGTCGGCCTTGTGATTGTCGGCAAGCGCCGGACTGGCAAATCCAAGGGCCATGGTGGTGACGGCTGCTGCTGCAAATAGCTGTTTCATAGAGGCATCTCCTGATTTGTTCCCGTGTTGCCCATTCAACGGGCACCCCCGCCGCATGGTTCCGAATTGGGTGGAAAGCGCGCAATTGCGCTTGCCGGGCGGGGCCTCGTTCCCTACCTGTTCACCAATATCATGAGCGATAATCCCCCCCTCCCCGCCGAAGTGGACCCGCCCAAGGTCCCCGCCTACGCCGCGCGTCTCAACCCGCCGCAGCGTGAGGCTGTTCTGACGACGGAGGGGCCGGTGCTGATGCTGGCGGGCGCTGGAACGGGCAAGACAGCCGCGCTCACATCGCGACTGGCGCACCTTGTGGCAACAGGACGCGCATGGCCCAGCCAGATCCTCTGCGTGACCTTTACCAACAAGGCTGCCCGCGAGATGCGCGAGAGGGTCGCGGGCCATCTGGGCGAGGCGGTAGAGGGCATGCCGTGGCTCGGCACCTTCCACTCGATCTGCGCCAAGATGCTGCGCCGCCATGCAGAACTTGTCGGGCTGGAGAGCAATTACACGATCATCGATACCGACGATCAGATGCGCCTGCTGAAGCAGCTTATCCAGCAGAACGAGCTCGACGAAAAGCGCTGGCCCGCGCGCCAGCTGGCCGGACTGATCGACCGCTGGAAGAACCGCGGGCTCAATCCCGAAGATCTCGATGCGGTCGAGAACGAGAGCTACGCCAATGGGCGCGGTCAGCAGTTTTACAGGCTTTATCAGGACCGGCTGAAAGCATTGAACGCCTGCGATTTCGGCGATCTGCTGCTTCACATGCTCAACATTTTCCGCCGCGAACGCGAAGTGCTGGAGCGGTATCAGAAGCAATTCCGCTATATCTTGGTCGACGAGTATCAGGACACCAACGCCGTCCAGTACCTCTGGCTGAGACTGCTGGCGCAGGAAAGCAAGAACATCTGTGTCGTCGGCGATGACGACCAGTCGATCTATTCATGGCGCGGCGCAGAAGTCGCCAATATCCTGCGGTTCGAAAAGGATTTTCCGGGCGCCAAGGTAGTGAAGCTGGAGCAGAACTATCGCTCCACCCCGCATATACTCGCGGCCGCTTCCGGACTGATCGCTGCGAATAGCGAACGGCATGACAAGACGCTGTGGACCGAGCACGATCATGGCGAGAAAGTCCGCGTGATCGGTGTCTGGGATGCGCCAGAAGAAGCGCGGCGAGTCGGGGAAGAGATCGAGCGGCTCGAACGCGAGGGGGCCTCGCTCGACAACGTCGCGATACTCGTGCGCGCCCAGTATCAGACGCGCGAGTTCGAAGACCGCTTCATCCAGATCGGCATAAACTACCGCATCATCGGCGGTTTTCGCTTCTACGAACGCGCGGAAATCCGCGATGCGCTCGCCTATCTGCGCGTGATTGCGCAGCCGCAGGACGATCTGGCATTCGAGCGCATCTACAACCAGCCCAAGCGCGGCCTCGGCGCAAAGACGCTCGAAAAGATGCATCAGCATGCGCGGCGCACCGATCTGCCGCTAGCCGCCGCTTCGCTGCAGCTTGCCGACAGCGACGAGCTGCCGCCGCGCGCGCGCTCCACCATTGCTGCGCTGATGGGCCAGTTTCTGGCTTGGCGCGAGCAGTCCGAGCAGGTCACACCTGCCGACCTCTTGCGGATCGTGTTGGAGGAATCGGGCTATTCCGACATGCTCGAAAACGAGAAAACGGCAGAGGCAAAAGGCCGCCTCGAAAACCTGACCGAGCTTGCCCGCGCGATGGAAGAATACGAAACGCTCGGCGATTTCCTCGAACATGTCAGCCTCGTCATGGACAATGATGCGGCAAACGAGGAAGAGACCGTAACCATCATGACAATGCACGCGGCCAAGGGGCTCGAATTCGATCATGTCTTCCTCCCCGGTTGGGAGGAAGGCGTATTCCCCTCGCAGCGCGCGATCGACGAAGGCGGGCTGGCGAGCCTCGAGGAAGAGCGGCGCCTAGCCTATGTCGCGATCACTCGCGCGCGCCGCCGCTGCACGATCTTCCACGCCGCCAACCGCCGCATTTACGGTCAATGGACGAGCAGCATCCCCTCTCGTTTCATCGAGGAATTGCCCGATGAACATATCGACCAGGAAACCACGATGAGCGGCGGGGCTTCGCTCTGGCGCGCCAACTGGTCGGAAAGCGAAGACCCCTTCGCCCATGTCTCTGAATCGCGGCCCGATCGTTCAGGCGCGCGCGGCCCAGGCTGGCAGCGGGCGCTTTCGACCGGTTACGAGACGAAGCAGGTTCGGCTGAAGGAGAACAAGCGCTCTGCTGCGAGCTTTGCCGCAAAGCCGCGCGTCGACATCGCGATCGGACAGCGTGTCTTTCACGACAAGTTCGGCTACGGCACAGTGATCGATCAGGAAGGCAACAAGCTCGAGATTAATTTCGAGAAGAGCGGCACCAAACGCGTGATCGACAGCTTTGTGAAAACGGCTGACTAAGAGGAGCCTACTCAGCCGCAACCCGGTCCTGCTCGCAGCCAAGCGGCGGAAGCCATTCGCCAAGTACCGCTTCAAGCCCTTCGATCGTGAAAGGCTTGGCCAGATGCCCCTGCATCCCGGCGTCCAGGCAGGCCACAATATCGGATTTGTATGCATTGGCCGTCATTGCGATGATGGGAAGCCTGTCTGCGCTGATACCCTGTTTGCGCAGTTCACGCGAAGCAGACAGTCCATCGAGCACGGGCATCTGGATATCCATGAGGATCAAATCAAAGGGTTCGCCTCCGCGCTCGGCTGCGAGAATGCCTTCGACCGCCTTCTGCCCATTATCGAACAGTTCAGCATCCACCCCTATCCACTTGCATATCTCGAGGATGAGCATCTTGTTGATCGCGTGATCCTCGGCAAGACCGACCTTGTATTGGCTCCATCGCCCGCCCTCTGACCGAGCCTGAGTGACCGGCTTCGGTAAACTGGTCGCCACGGGGGGCTGTGCTGACTTCAACGGCACATTGATCGTCACACAGGTCCCCTTGCCCAGTTCACTTTCCAAAGCGATCGTCCCGCCCATCAATCTCACCAGTTCACGGGAGATATGCAGCCCCAGTCCGGTGCCCTGTGGACTGCGATCGTCCCCACCTTCGACCTGCACGAACTCATCAAGCACGCGCTGCGCCTGCTCGGACGGAATCCCTATGCCGGTATCGCGAACCCTCACCGACAGGAACTTTCCGTCATATTCGGCACGTAAGCTGATCCAGCCGGTTTCGGTAAACTTCAGGGCATTACCAAGGATGTTAGAGATGATCTGGCGCAGTCGAAGATCGTCGCCAAAGGCGAATTGCGGCACCGCCCTGTCGATCTCGAGCGTTATCTTCAATCCCTTGTTCACCGCGCTGGCGCTGAACAGGTTGACGCAGCTTCCCAGCAAGTGATGCAGTTTGAAACGCTCTGTTTTGATCTGGAGCTGGCCTGCTTCGATACGCGACATGTCGAGGATCGTGTTAAGCAGCTTCAGCATGGTTTGGCCCGATTCATTTATGAGGCGGACCTTCTCCTGCTGATGCGGCTGCAGGTCCTCTTTCAGAAGCAGGTCGGAAAGTCCGAGAATGCCGCTCATCGGAGTGCGCAGTTCGTGGCTCATATTGCCGAAGAAGCGTGACTTCGATTTCAGCAGGGCCATCGCGTTCTCGGCTTCGCGAGCCCGGGATGCGGCGCGCTCTTGTTCGGCGAGGCTCGAACGATGTGCCCCAGCGATCAAAAGAGTGGCGACAGCCATCGCGCTGGCAAGTGCGAGCAGGCTCAACTGAAAACTGGTATCGAACAGGTTGCTGCGAATTGCCAGACTTGTACCGAACGCCAATGCAAAGGGCAGGATCAGCGCCAGCGGCAAGATCCGCCGAAGTGCGATCGATGCATCGCCCTTGCCGAGCACGACGCCCACCCATCCTTGATTGCCGTTGCGCAATAGGATGGCAGCAATCAGGCAGATGAAGCAGAGCGCCGTAGGCAACGACATGGATGAAAAGAGCGCCGCGCTGCTGATTGAGCTGGCTTCGAACAGAAACAGGGTGAGCGCGAGCAATGCGGGAAATAGCGCGACCGTCGAAAACGTGGCCTTGATGCGGGGACTTTTCGAGACTGCCAGGGCAGCACCCAGCAAGATGAACGCAAAAGCAGTCGCCTCCGACATCCGAAGATTGGTGAAAGCTGCGACATGAGGCATCAGAATCTCGTCGACACCATTTGCCAGCCCAGTCCAGATAACCGCGAGATTGGCAGCGGCGACGGCGAGAATGAGGCCGGCGGCGACGATGCGGGGATCGATCGAAGTTCTGTCCATGTATCGCCAGTCGGACAGCAGGACGGAACAGCTTGCGATCAGAAACAGGCCCGCGGTCGATGGCACCATGGCAGCGAACTGGTGACCGAAATTGGTCATGGCTTCGATGCCCATCCCCCAGCCAAGGATGAGAATGACCCCTGAAAGCATCGCGCAAGCGCCGAGAAAGGCCCTTGCCAAGGGTCGCAGGCTTAACGCCAACCCATCGAGCGCATCAGGCTGAGGTATTTCGCGAGGGTCGTCTCCACCTTGCCCGCCGGTGGAAGGCTTCACCAATTCCTCACGAGCCGCGCTGCTCGCCATGAACGGCCCGGACCGAAGGGGATGAAGTTTGGCCTCCCTGAGTGAGGTAAAGCTGTTCATGGGCACGGTCTCTCCCAAAGAGGCGGCTGCCACGGTGAACCAATGCTTGCTCGACCATTGAAACCGCCGGCTCGATCCCGCCCAGTAAGGCCCGGTGGGATAAAGACACAACTCGGGAATGCTACCTAGCCGCGCGAAAATCCAGCTTGTTCAAGGGGATATCCAGGGTCCGCTGGATAAGGCGCAGGGTCGTTGTTCAACCTACGCCTACGTCCAGGAAGCTAGGCTTGGGTCCGTTCCATTCGCCAGCAGCCACCGGCTCGTCGTCCCCGCTGCGCTTGCGACCGGATTCCTTCGATTGGGCGGCCTTCGCCTTGCCCGCCTTGTCTTCGGATTTGGCTCTCGAAGCGCGACCGGGCTTTTCTTCTGTCGCTTTCTTGCCGCGCGATTTGGCGCTGGTCTGCTCGTCCCCGCGTTTTGAGCTCGAACGCGAGCCCTTCTTGGGCTTCTCGTCAGCGTCGTCGCTTTCGCGCTGCGCAGAGGTATCCGAACTCTGCGAAGAACTGTCCTTCAGTTCGACGCGTACATCGCTTTTGCCGAAGACCGGGATCTTGCTTCCCGTTAGCTTTTCGACATTGGCGATCGCCTCTGCGTCCTCCTCCGCTACGAAGGTGAAGGCACGGCCCTTTGCCCCCGCCCTGCCCGTACGGCCGATACGGTGAACATAATCATCCGGATGCCAAGGCGTGTCGAAGTTGAAGACATGGGACACCCCCTTGATGTCGAGGCCCCGCGCGGCGACGTCGGATGCCACCAAGATATTGATCTCGCCGTTCTTGAAACGCTGGAGTTCCTTGACTCTGCTCGCCTGGTCGATGTCGCCGTGGATTTCCCCGCTCGCAAAGCCATGACGCTGAAGGCTCTTGTTGAGCTCGCGTACGGTCGTCTTGCGATTGGAGAAGATGATCGCTGTCTCGACGTGATCGTTATTCAGCAACCAGCGCAGCGTCTCACGCTTCTGGCGACTTTTGACAGGCACCTTGAACGCGGTGATATCCTTGTTGGTCGATGCTGCGCGGCTGACCTCGATCCGTTTCGGATTGCTGAGGAACTTCTTGGCCAGCTTCTCGATGGGCGGCGGCATGGTCGCCGAAAACAGCATGGTCTGGCGAATTTCGGGCAGCTTCGAGCAAATGAACTCGATATCGGGGATGAATCCCATGTCGAGCATACGGTCGGCTTCGTCGATCACCAACAGCTCACAGCCGCTGAGGAGGATCTTGCCGCGCTCGAACAGGTCCATAAGGCGGCCTGGCGTGGCGATCAGGACATCGACACCTTCGTCCAGCGCCTTGAGCTGGTCGCCCATCTGCACGCCGCCGATCAGCAGCGCCATCTTGAGATCGTGGTTCTTGCCATATTTCTCGAAGTTCTCGGCGACCTGTGCAGCCAGTTCGCGGGTCGGTTCAAGGATCAGCGAACGTGGCATCAGCGCCCGGCGGCGACCGGATGCCATCACGTCGATCATCGGAAGGACGAAACTCGCCGTCTTGCCCGTGCCGGTCTGCGCAATACCGATCAGGTCGCGCATCATCAGGACGGTCGGGATCGCCTCCGCCTGGATCGGCGTAGGCTCGGTATAGCCGGCGTCAGAAACCGCCTGTAGCAATTCGTCGGAAAGGCCGAGATCGGCAAAGGTCATAAGTGTTCGGTTGTCCGGATATCGAGGGGGACGTTGCCCCGGTCATCAAAGCCCTGGATGCAAAGCGCCCACGAGCCGCCGCGCCCTTCGCCAAAAATAGCCGAAAAGTCAAGAAATCCGAGGGCGAACCCTCTAGTCGGCTACCGCCACAAGCTGTCGCAAGCGGTCGATCTCGCAATTGGCACCCGAGCGGGACTGCAGCTTGTCGCGATCGGCGCACAATTTTCCGTCTTCGTTCCGCTCCAGATAGAACCCCGAATAGAAATCGCGTGCACGGCAGGATTTCTCCAGGCTGGCGGTTACGATACGGCGATCGCGGAGGAACAGAAGCAGGCGGTTGCCGCTCCCCGTCTGCACGCCAGCGATCCGCTCGACCGGGATGCATTTGTCCATCTTGCGTTCTTCGTAACGCTGCGACCGGACCTGGCTGGCATCCGCAGCCAAGCTTTGGCGCGAAACATTTCGCCGAGGCGAGATACGAACAATCACGCGCTGTTCGATACGGACCTGGTTCTGCACCGGGATTTCATGGATCGCGTCCATCGCGGTCCGGTCCTGCAATCCCAGACCAGCCTCTAAAATCGGTGCGAACTTGGGATCGAGATGCGCGGGCTGCGGTGTCGCCTCGTGCGCGTCGCTCGGTGAGGAGAGAGGCAACATGAGCGCCAGCGGCGCCAGAAGGGCGAACACATTCATCATCGGCAATCGATCGCTGCTGCGGTTTCCCTCACTTTGTCGCAAGCATCGGCACAAGCGACATTTTTCAACCCCTGTGCTGCGCTTGATACCACGCAGGCTTGAATGGAGGCTTAATTGTTCAGGCCTTCTTGGCAAGAGTTGGCCAGGTACCAAGTGCTGGAAATGCACTGCGCTCGCTGGCATAGCGCCGCCATGGAAGAGACATCGAAATTTGCGCAGGAAGCGCGCGCCCTGCTCGGCGAACGCGGTTTCACTTGCGACCCTGACCTGCTCGAGCCTTGGCTCACCGACTGGCGCGGTCGGTTTCATGGATCGGCGATCGGCCTCGCGTCGCCCGCATCGACGCAGGAGGTGTCCGACTTTGTGAAACTTTGCGCAAAACACGATGTCCCCATCGTGCCGCAGGGCGGCAACAGCGGCATGTCGGGCGGCGCAACGCCGGACAAGAGCGGTGCCAGCGTGTTGCTGTCCTTGCGCAGGATGAACACGATCCGCTCGCTCGACCCCGAGGCCGGTCAGACGGTATGCGAGGCTGGCGTTATCCTGCAGAATCTTCACGAGGCGGCGGAAGAGCACCGTCTGCGTTTTCCGCTGACCCTGGGCGGCAAGGGTTCTGCGACCGTGGGCGGCCTGATCTCCACCAATGCCGGCGGCACTCAGGTGCTCAGGCACGGCACGATGCGCGCGCAGGTGCTCGGGATAGAAGCCGTTCTGCCAGACGGTGCAGTGTTCGATGGGCTGACCGCGCTCAAGAAAGACAATCGCGGGTTTGATCTCAAGCAATTGCTTATCGGGTCGGAAGGCACTCTCGGTATCGTAACCGCTGCGACGCTGCGGCTATTGCCTGCGATCGGGAGGCGCGTCGTGATCTGGGCCGGGCTCGGTTCGATCGGCGACGCACGCAAGCTGCTCATCAGTTTCGAGCGCGCGCTCCCGCAGGAACTCGAAGGGTTCGAGGTCGTGCCGGCGCATTGTCTTGAAAGCGTGCTCGACCACATGCCCGATGCACGCGCGCCGCTGGATGGCTCTTACCCGTGGAATGCGCTTATCGAGCTGGTCGTACCGGACAATGACGATGCGGATCTGCGTGAAAAGGTCGAGATATTGCTCGCCGCGGAAATCGAGAACGGGCTCGTTGCAGATGCCGTAATCGCTGCCAGCGAAAAGCAGGCAGAGGATTTCTGGTTGCTGCGCGATTCGATAGCCCCTGCAGAACGCGCAATCGGGCCCGCGATGCAGCACGATATCTCCGTCCCCGTCCCGCGCATGCCCGAATTCGTCGAGGCGGCCATCCCGGAGGTCGAGAAGGCCTTCCCCGGGACGCGTGGCGTGGCATTCGGCCATCTGGGTGACGGAAACGTCCATTTCCACATTCTGGCCCCCAAGGGCGCCGTGCCCGGGGAATGGGAAGAGAGCGATGGCAAGCGGATCAGCCGCATGGTGCACGATCTGGTCCGCGCGCACGGCGGCTCGATCAGCGCCGAACACGGGATCGGCCAGCTCAAGCGGGACGAACTGGGCCGCCTCGGCGACCCCGTCTCGCTTTCGTTGATGCGGCAGATAAAGCAGGCGCTCGACCCTCGCGGATTACTCAATCCTGGCAAGCTTGTGCCGCTTGCACCTGAAGAAACTAGCCCCTAAAGCGCCCGAGAGGGTCCCGTCGCTCTCCCAATCGGGACGAATGACAGGAAAACACCAGGACATTTTGGAGACTATTCATGGCCAGCGCGCCGCAGCAACCGCAACTGCCGCTTTTCTACAAGGATCTGATGCCGCTCAACAGCCGCGATCACCAGGGCTGGAAGAGCAAGAACTTCGACGACGCGAGCTTCCTTGCTTCGACGCACGCCATTCCGATCACCGTGGACGAGTTCATCGACACGCAGCGCAATTTCCCGATCGTTTTCACTTCGGGCGAGAATTCGCTCCCGATCGCGCTGATGGGCCTCAATGAAGGCGTGAACACCTTCGTGAGCGACGACGGCAAGATCGAAGATAACATCTATCTGCCCGCCTACGCGCGCCGCTATCCTTTCATGCTGGCAAAGCTGCGTGAAGATTCGGACGAACTTTCCTTGTGCTTCGATCCCTCCGCGGGCGTGGTCGGCGAATTCGACGAAGGCAGTGCGCTGTTTGATGGCGACCAACCGAGCGAAACCACCAAGAACATCCTCGATTTCTGTCAGAAATTCGAAGAATCGGGTCAGCGGACCAAGGCTTTCATCGACGAGATCAACAAGCTCGACATTCTGATGGATGGCGAAATCGGCATTACCACACAGGAAAATCCGAATAACCCGTTCAATTACCGCGGTTTCCGCATGGTAGATGAGAACAAGCTTCGCGAACTGCCGACCGATACGCTCGAAAATCTGCACAAGAACGGCATGCTCATGCTGATCCATGCGCATCTGTTCTCGCTCAATCTCATGCGCGTCATTTTCGCGCGCCAGGTCCGCCAGGGCAAAGGCCCGCAGGAAGTAACGCAAGCCGCTCAGGGCTAAGCCGTTTTTGTAAAATTGCCTCGGTGGCCCGGTCGAAGGACTTGCAGGCCATCGGGGCGATACCTATTTTAGGATCGTTCGGACGCGGTTTCCCTCATAGCCCGTCCGGACAGTGCGCCAATTGGCGCACACCCTCCCTGAACCTTGGCCACCTCGTGCATATTGCGCGAGGTGGTTTTTTCTTGAGCCTGGCTATTCAGCGGCCTGTGCGTAATGCCCGCGCTGCGCCAATCTTGCGGTAGCTGCCCCGAGATCGCGAACAAGGGTCGCCATGAGCGCGGCAACCGGGGCAAGGCCATCACCAGGTTGGTCGAGATTCTTGTCGAGATAGGTCGATCGGCAGATCTCGAACTGCAATGCATGAATCCCGCGATTGGGCGCGGAATGATGATCCAGCACGAAACCGCCCGAATAGGGACGGTTATGCGCCACGGGCCATCCCTGCGCCTGGAGCGAGCGCAAGGCATATGCTGTCAAGCTACCGTCACACGAGGCCCCGAATCGATCCCCGAGAACGAAACGCGCCACCTGATGTTCGCCCGGACGTCGCTTGAGTGGCGGCATGGAGTGAAAATCCACCAGCAGGGCAGCACCCCATTCGTCCCGGATACGTTCGAGCTTTTGGGCGAGAGACGCATGGTATGGCCTGTGAATTCCCTCGATACGCTCATCGAGTTCCGCCTGGGTGAGGTGGTTCTTCCAGATGTCGCCGAAACCGGGCAACCGTCGGGGGACAAGCCCCAGCCCGCTACGCGATCTTCGATTTGCCTGGGAATGCGGAACTTCTCCCGGACTTTTGCCCGCTATCATTCCCCAATCGACGTCATCACGCGCCCTGTTGAGGTCGAGCATGGCGCGCGGTGCGCGTGCCGTGATGATTGGCACACCGGCTGCACTCGCCACCTCGCGGGCGAGCCGGTCGACATAGCGATCTTCCAGCCGCAACTGCGCAAAGCGCGGTTCGCGAAGGGAATCAAGCACGTGCGCGGGATAATCGCGGCCAGCGTGCGGGACCGCGATGAGCACGGGCACGGGCGCATTCGGCGCGGGAGACATTGCAAAGGCGGGCTTGTCGCTGCCCGAGATAAAGCCGCCGTGGACGAGGCTCGAATCATCATTATCGAGATTTTTCGCGGGCATGAGTTAGTGCTGCCCACTAACGGAGGCTGTGTCAAAGCAGGTCACCCATCATCGCAGGAAAGATTTCTTAAGCGCTTGGGTTTATGGGACGCATCATGACTTCAACGAACGCCCACCGGATTCTCCTCGCCGAAGACGAGGAAGCCATGCGCGCCTATCTCGAGCGCGCCCTTACCAAGGCTGGTTACGAGGTCGTGGCGGTCGACAGGGGTACCGAAGCCGTGCCCCTGCTCGAATCGAGTCATTTCGACTTGCTGCTCTCGGATATCGTCATGCCGGAAATGGACGGGATCGAGCTGGCACAGGTCTGTGCCGAGGTCAGCCCGCGCACCAAGGTGATGTTCATCACCGGTTTTGCCGCCGTGACGCTGCGCGCAAGTCGCGAACAACCGCAGGCAAAGGTGCTTTCGAAACCGTTCCACCTGCGCGACCTCGTGCTGGAAGTGGAGCGTGTTTTCGAAGAGCAGCAAGAGGCGTCTCTTTAAATTTCCGGTTCGCGCGAATTGCTGCGCGAATCGCTTGCATGCTCCGAGGCTCCGCGTTAATGGGCGCCTCCGCCGCGAAAAGCGGCTGTTCGATGGCTGGGGCGTATAGCTCAGTGGTAGAGCACTGTATTGACATTGCAGGGGTCGGAAGTTCAACTCTTCCTACGCCCACCATCGCACCAAAGCCCGCCACTGGCGGGCTTTTTCGTTAGGGCTTCGGTGCCTCGCGACCTTGCACAGCGCACCGCCTCTGCTACAGCGCGCGCAACTGTTTTCATGACATCATAGATAGCAAGGGCAATCATGCAGAAAATTCAGGTCAAGAACCCGGTCGTCGAGCTTGATGGCGACGAAATGACGAAGATCATCTGGCAGTGGATCCGCGAACGGCTGATCCTGCCCTATCTCGATGTGGACCTGAAATATTACGATCTCTCGATCGAAAAGCGCGACGAGACCGAAGACCAGATCACCATCGATGCCGCCAATGCGATCAAGGAATATGGCGTCGGCGTGAAGTGCGCCACGATCACTCCGGACGAAGCGCGCGTCGAAGAGTTCAACCTCAAGAAGATGTGGGTCAGCCCGAATGGCACGATCCGCAACATCCTGGGCGGCGTGGTCTTCCGTGAGCCGATCGTGATCGACAACGTGCCGCGCCTCGTACCGGGCTGGACCGACCCGATCGTCGTCGGTCGCCACGCATTCGGCGACCAGTATCGCGCCAAGGACACCCTCATCCCGGGTGCCGGCAAGCTGCGCCTCGTCTTCGAGGGCGAGAATGGCGAGAATATCGATCTCGACGTTTATGAGTTCCAGTCCTCGGGCGTCGCGATGGCGATGTACAACCTCGACGACAGCATTCGCGACTTCGCGCGCGCCTGCATGAACTATGGCCTCGACCGCAAGTGGCCGGTTTACCTGTCGACCAAGAACACCATCCTCAAGAAGTATGATGGCCGCTTCAAGGACCTCTTCCAGGAAGTGTTCGACGCCGAGTTTGCCGACAAGTTCGCCGAAGCAGACATCACCTACGAACACCGCCTGATCGACGACATGGTAGCCGCCGCGCTCAAGTGGAACGGCAAGTTCGTCTGGGCCTGCAAGAACTACGACGGTGACGTGCAGTCCGACGTCGTGGCTCAGGGCTTCGGCTCGCTCGGCCTGATGACCTCCGTGCTGATGACGCCCGATGGCAAGACCGTGGAAGCAGAAGCTGCCCACGGCACCGTCACCCGCCACTATCGCCAGCACCAGCAGGGCAAGGCGACATCGACCAACCCGATCGCCTCGATCTTCGCCTGGACGCGCGGCCTGATCTATCGCGGCCGCTTCGACAACACGCCGGACGTGGTGCGCTTCGCCGAAACGCTCGAGCAGGTCTGCATCAAGACGGTCGAAAGCGGCCAGATGACCAAGGACCTTGCCCTGCTGATCGGCCCGAACCAGAACTGGCTCACCACCGAACAGTTCTTCGAGGCCATCGTGAACAATCTCGAGAAGGAAATGGCAAACTGGAGCTAAGCTTCGGAACGCACGCCATTGCCTGCGCGTAATAGAAGGGCGGCCCGTCATAGCGGTGGGCCGCCTTTTGCGTTTCAGTTTCAGATACCGGACGGGGCAGCACATCCATGACCGAAAAACGCCGCACCGCTAAGCGCTCCAAGGCTCGCCTGGAAGTCCGCCAGGCCGAGCTAGGCGACGTTCGCGCTATCGCCGATCTCGTCCGGCGCGTGTACGAGGACATGCCCGCCTACACGCATGGCGAAATCCGCGGGCAGTTGAACAATTATCCCGAGGGCTGCTTCGTTGCCAAGCTGGACGGCAAGCTCGTCGGCTATTGCGCCACCATGCGCCTCAGCGAGCATCTCGCTCTGTCGGACCAAAATTGGGACACGATGACCGGCAACGGCTTCGGCAGCCGCCACAATGCCAAGGGCGACTGGCTCTACGGATACGAAATGTGCGTCGATCCCAAGACGCGCGGGACGCGGATCGGGCGCCGTCTTTACGAGGAACGTCGCGCGCTTGCCGAACGGCTCGACCTGACCGGCATCGTCTTCGGCGGACGCATGCCCGGCTATGCCCGTGCGACCCGGCGCAAGACCAATCGTGCCGAGAGCCCCGAAGAATATCTCGACATGGTGCTGGAGGGGAAGATTCACGACCCCGTGCTGCGCTTCCAGCTTGCCAACGGCTTCGAACCGCAGGGCATCCTCGAAGGCTATCTGCCCGAGGACAAGGCATCCAAGACCAACGCCGTGCGCATGGTCTGGCGCAACCCCTATGTCGACAGCGACGCACCGCCCAAGCACCGTGTTCCGCGCGACGTCGAAAGCGTGAGGATCGCGACCTGCCAGTTGCAAGCTCGCGCAGTCTCCGATTTCGACGAGTTCATGCGGCAGGTCGAATACTTCGTCGACGTTGCAGCCGACTACGAAGCCGATTTCATCGTCTTCCCCGAGCTCTTCACTCTCATGTTGCTGAGCGCGGAAGAGAAGGAGCTCAATCCCGCCGAAGCGATCGAGGCCCTGAGCCGCTACACGCCCCGCATCCGCAAGCAGCTGAGCGAGATGGCGCTCAACTTCAACATCAACATCATCGGCGGATCGCATCCGACACGAATGGACGACGGTGACATTCATAACATCGCCTATGTCTGCCTGCGTGACGGATCGATCCACACGCAGGAGAAGATTCACCCGACGCCCAACGAGGCATATTGGTGGAACATCAAGGGCGGCGACAGCATCGATGCGATCCAGACCGATTGCGGCCCGATCGGCGTCCTGATCTGTTATGATTCGGAGTTCCCCGAGCTTGCTCGCCGCCTCACCGACGAAGGCGCGCGGATCATCTTCGTCCCGTTCTGCACCGACAGCCGCCAGGGATACATGCGCGTGCGCTATTGCGCCGCTGCCCGCGCGATCGAGAACCAGTGCTATGTCGTGATGAGCGGCAATGTCGGCAATCTGCCCAATGTCGCCAACATGGACATCCAGTACGCCCAAAGCTGCATATTGACCCCTTGCGACTTCCCCTTCGCGCGCGACGGTATCGCGGCGGAAGCGAGCGAGAACGTGGAAACGCTCACCATCAGCGATGTCAATCTGGCCGATCTCAGCTGGGCCCGCGCCGAAGGCACGGTCCAGAACCTCGCAGACCGCCGCTTCGACCTTTACAGGATCGAGTGGGACAAGCGTGTGGGACAGGTCAGCCCTCGCATCGGAGAGGAACAGTCGGGTGACGCACCACCGCACGGTCGCCATGCGCCGGGTGGCGGCTGACTGATCGCACTTCACCTATAAGCGCACTCAGCGCACTGGCGGTCTTCAGCCGATAACAACGACTTCTGCCTGCAATATCTCGCATCATGGCGTGACAATCGCACGAGCGGCCGATAATTGCAGGGCATGGCCGGTGAACTCTCCCCCTCCCCCATGCTATCCGACGCGCTGGTCATCCTGGGGGCGGCCGGGATCGTCATTCCGGTCTTCGCACGTTTCCGCATCACGCCGATTATCGGGTTCATCCTGATCGGGATTGCGGTCGGGCCCTATGGCCTCGGCGCCCTGGTCTACGAGAGACCCTGGCTGGCGCATATAACGATATCGGATCCGGAGGGACTGGAACCCTTCGCGGAGTTCGGCATCATCCTGCTGCTGTTCGCCATCGGGCTTGAGCTGTCCTTCAACCGATTATGGCAATTGCGACGGCTCGTCTTTGGTCTTGGCGCGCTCGAATTGCTGATCATCGGTTCGTGCCTTGCGGTCGCGCTGTCGATGATGGGGCAGTACTGGACGGGCGCACTTGCGCTGGGCTTCGCGCTCGCGTTCTCCTCTACCGCGATCGTGCTGCCGATTGCGGGAACGAAATCGCCTGTCGGGCGCGCGGCGCTGTCCATGCTTCTGTTCGAAGACATCATGATCGTCCCGATCGTCTTCATCCTCGGCGCCATGGCTCCCTACGCCCAATCGGAAGGGTGGGAGGGCCTGATGTCCACGCTCTGGCAAGGTGGCCTGGTCATTCTGGCCCTGCTCGTCCTCGGTCGGATCGCCCTGCCGCGCCTCTTCGCACAGGCGGCGCGCACCAAGAGTCCGGAGCTGTTCCTGGCTGCCTCGCTCCTCGTCGTGATCGGGGCGAGCCTCGCCACCGCCGCCACCGGGCTTTCCCCGATCGTCGGCGCGCTGATTGCAGGATTGCTGATCGCCGAGACCGAGTATCACAACGAGGTCGAGAGCATCATGGAGCCGTTCAAGGGACTCGCGCTCGGCATCTTCCTGATCACGGTCGGCATGAGCATCGACCTGATGACCATCTGGGACAACCTGTGGTCGATCATGCTGGCAGTGGTCCTGGTGCTGCTGTTCAAGGCGCTGGTAACCGGCATCCTGCTGCGCCTGATGGGCGCACGCCGCTCGACCGCTGCGGAAACCGGCGTGCTGATGGCTAGCCCCAGCGAGACAACGCTGATCGTGCTGTCCGCAGCTGGTTCGGCCATGCTTATCCAGCCCGGCACCGCGCAATTCTGGCAGATCGTGACCGCAATCGGCCTTACCATCACACCCGTGCTTGCGCGGCTCGGCCGAGTAATCGCTCGAAGGGTCGAGCCTGTGCCGGAGCTGCCGGAGGAAGATACCGGAGAACCGCGCACGATCATCATCGGTGTCGGCCGCGTAGGTCGTCTGGTCGCCGACATGCTGGAGGCGCATGAAAAGCCTTATATCGCGATCGATTCGGACGCCGACTTGATCGAATACGCCAAACGGCTGGGCTATCGCGCGACATTCGGGGACGCGTCTCGCGTGGACGCGCTATCGCGTCTTGGGATCGAGGACGCACCCGCCATCGTGCTCACGATGGACGAACCGGTCCTCGCGCAGCGTGTGACAGCCAAGCTCAGGAAATCCTATCCCGACCTGCTGATCGTGGCGCGCGCCCGCGATTCCGAACATGCCGCCGAACTCTATCGTGCGGGGGCTAGCCATGCCGTTCCCGAGCAGCTCGAAAGCTCGCTTCAGCTATCGGAAGCCGTGCTGACGGATATCGGCGTGGCGATGGGACCGGTGATCGCATCGATCCATGAAAAGCGCGACGAATATCGCGTCCAGATCGAGCGGGACGGCAAGCTGGATCACAAGCCAAAATTGCGGACAAGCACGGCGGACGCCTGATTTCTTCTGAACCAATCCGCATGGTCATGCGTTGGTTGGGAAAAGGAGAAACAGTATGTCCGACAAGACGGATCCCACCAAACCCATCCCCAACGACGAGAAGTTCAAGCCGCAGAACGTGGCCGACCCGAAGAAGGGCGGCAACCCGACGAACCAGCATCGCAGCAAGCCCGGCGATACCGGCGGCAACGATCTTTCGCAGGGTTCTGAAGGCGTGACCAAGAAAACGCCGAGCGCGTAAAATCCCGGCTTAGGCGGTGACGGCTTCCAGCTGTTTGCGGACGGCCTCGATAGCGTCCGACGCCTTGCTGCCGTCCGGTCCGCCGCCCTGAGCCATGTCGGGGCGGCCACCGCCACCCTTCCCGCCCAGCGCCTCGACGCCCGCACGCACGAGATCGACTGCGCTGAAGCGATCGGTCAGATCATCGGTCACAGCCGCAGCAAATGCCGCTTTGCCGTCATTGACCGCGCAAATTGCCGCAACGCCCGAGCCGAGCCGCGACTTCGCTTCATCGAGCAGCGGGCGCAATTCCTTGGGATTTAGGCCTTCGATCACTTGCCCGCTGAACGTGACGCCGCCGATTTCCTCTTCGGCCGAAGCCGGGCCATCGCCCGCGCTGCCGCCACCGCCGAGTGCGAGTGCCTTCTTGGCTTCCGCCAATTCTTTTTCGAGCCGCTTACGCTCGTCAAGTAGCGCGGCGATGCGCGCAGGGACTTCCTCCGGCGTGGCGCGGATCGTACCTGCCGCGGCCTTGAGCGCCTCCTCGCGCTCTACCAACCACTGACGAGCGGCCTCGCCGGTCAGCGCCTCAATTCGGCGAACGCCAGAGCTTACCGCACCTTCCGACACGATACGGAAAATGCCGATGTCACCGGTCGCCTTGACGTGGGTTCCGCCGCACAGTTCGACCGAGTAATTCCGTCCGCTGCCATCCTTGGCGCCGCCCTTGCGACCCATCGAAAGCACACGCACTTCATCGCCATACTTCTCGCCGAACAAGGCGAGAGCACCTGCCTCGACAGCATCATCGGGCGTCATCAGCGTGGTGCCGACCTGTTCGTTGGCGCGGATTTCCGCGTTCACTTCGGCCTCGATCGCCGCGATCTCTTCGGGCGAGAGCGGCTTGGGATGCGAGAAGTCGAACCGCAGACGATCCTCGGCAACCAGCGATCCCTTCTGCGTGACATGTTCGCCGAGCTGATTGCGCAATGCCGCATGGACCAGATGTGTCGCGGAATGATTGGCGCGGATGCGGTCGCGCCGCTCCGCATCGACTTCGAGATGGACGGTATCGCCCACGGCGATCTTGCCCGCCGAAATCGCCGCATGATGCACGTGCAAGCGGCCCAGAGGCTTGGACGTCTCCGAAACCTTCGCCGCAAAGCCGTCAGGCGTCGTGATCGTGCCGCTGTCACCCGTTTGCCCGCCGCTCTCGCCATAGAACGGGGTCTGATTGGTGAGGATCAGGACTTCATCACCCGCACCAGCCTTGTCGACTTCGGCGCCGTCCTTGACGAGCGCCACGACCGTGCCTTCGCCGCTCGTCGCGGTGTATCCGGTGAATTCGGTACCGCCTTCACGGTCGGCAATATCAAACCAGACTTCGCTCGATGCCGCTTCGCCCGAACCTTTCCATGCCGCGCGCGCAGCCGCCTTCTGGCGGTCCATCGCCGCATCAAAGCCCGAACGGTCAACACCGATCCCACGTGAACGGAGTGCGTCCTCCGTCAAATCATAGGGGAAGCCGAAGGTGTCATAGAGCTTGAATGCGGTTTCGCCATCAAGTTCGCCGCCTTCGCTCATGTCACCCGTCGCATCGTCAAGCAGGCGCAAACCCTTCTCTAGCGTCTTGCGGAACTGCGTTTCCTCACGCTCGAGCACTTCCTCGACAAGCGCCTGGCCGCGCTGCAATTCGGGATAGGCCTGGCCCATTTCCGCAACCAGCGCTGGGACGAGACGATGCATGAGCGGTTCGCTCGCACCAAGCAGGTGCGCGTGACGCATGGCGCGCCGCATGATCCTGCGCAGCACATAGCCACGACCTTCATTGGAGGGCAGGACCCCGTCGGCCATAAGGAAGCTGGTCGAGCGGAGATGATCCGCGATAACGCGGTGGCTGGCCTTGTTATCACCTTCTGCCGCTACGCCGGTCAGACTCTCCGAAGCCGCAATCAGCGCCTTGAATGTGTCAGTATCGTAATTGTCGTGTACGCCCTGCATGACCGCTGCGATCCGTTCGAGACCCATGCCGGTATCGATAGAGGGTCGCGGCAGAGGCTGGCGTTCACCGCCTGCCTGCTGGTCGAACTGCATGAAAACGAGGTTCCAGATTTCGACAAAGCGATCGCCATCTTCATCCGGACTTCCGGGAGGTCCACCGGCAATGTGATCACCGTGATCATAGAAGATCTCGGAGCACGGTCCGCAAGGCCCGGTGTCACCCATCGACCAGAAGTTGTCGCTGGTTGCGATCCGGATGATGCGCTCTTCGGGGAGGCCCGAAATCTTCCGCCAGAGGTCGAACGCTTCGTCATCGGTATGATAGACGGTTGCGGTGAGGCGCTCGGGCGCGATGCCCCATTCCTTGGTCAGCAAGGTCCAGGCATGAAGAATTGCCTGTTCCTTGAAGTAATCGCCGAACGAGAAATTGCCGAGCATCTCGAAGAAGGTGTGATGCCGCGCGGTGTAGCCGACATTGTCGAGATCGTTATGCTTGCCGCCTGCGCGCACGCATTTCTGCGAGCTGGTCGCACGCGGTGCCGGCGGCGTCTCAAGTCCGGTGAACACGTTCTTGAACGGCACCATGCCCGCATTGACGAACATGAGCGTCGGATCGTTGTAGGGAACCAGCGGTGCGCTCGGCACCTCCGCATGGTCCGCGCCGGCAAAATAGTCGAGGAATGACCGGCGAATGTCATTGGTCGAAGTCATGTCAGCGCAGTTAGGCGTTCAGGGCGCGAGCGACAAGCCGAATAAGGCCGAAGCATGGCAAGCGCGTGAACCGTGTTGCAGCCATCACGCAGCGCCTGCCCAGAGGGGAACAGGAACGGAAAAGCCGGCGAGGCTGTTCGGGGCATTGAGCAGCGCACGCCGGCTATCCATTTGACCGGACGGCGATCAACGCACGTCCGCTTGAGGCGATGTGTCAGTCCTCCGCGTCCGGGCCTGTCATCATCTCCTCGGCGACCTCGTCGGTGCGGCCGCGGATGGCGGCTTCCAACTTGTCGCAAACTTCAGGGTTTTCCTTGAGGTAGGTTTTGGCGTTCTCGCGCCCCTGGCCGATCCGGATGCTGTCATAGGAGAACCAGCTACCCGATTTCTCGACCAGTCCAGCCTTCACGCCAAGGTCGAGGATTTCGCCGATCTTGGAAATACCCTCGCCATACATGATGTCGAATTCGACCTGCTTGAACGGCGGAGCAACCTTGTTCTTGACCACTTTGACGCGGGTCGAGTTGCCGACCACTTCGTCACGATCCTTGATCTGGCCGGTGCGGCGGATGTCGAGGCGGACCGATGCGTAGAACTTGAGCGCGTTGCCGCCCGTCGTCGTTTCGGGGTTACCGTACATCACGCCGATCTTCATGCGCAGCTGGTTGATGAAGATCACCATGCACTTCGAACGGTTGATCGACCCGGTGAGCTTGCGCAGGCTCTGGGACATGAGGCGCGCCTGCAGGCCGACATGGGAATCGCCCATCTCGCCTTCGATTTCGGCGCGCGGGACAAGCGCAGCCACCGAGTCGACGACCAACACGTCGATCGCATTCGAACGTACCAGCGTATCCGTGATTTCGAGCGCCTGCTCGCCCGTGTCGGGCTGCGAGACGATCAATTCGTCGATGTCGACGCCCAGCGCCTTGGCATAAACCGGGTCGAGCGCGTGTTCGGCATCGACAAAGGCAGCGGTGCCGCCATTCTTCTGCGCTTCTGCGATGACATGCAGCGCGAGCGTGGTCTTTCCTGAACTTTCAGGGCCGTAAACTTCGATCACGCGGCCTTTGGGCAGGCCGCCGATTCCGAGTGCGATGTCGAGACCGAGCGATCCGGTCGAAATCGATTCGACATTCATCGCCTCCTTCGAGCCCAGCTTCATTGCCGAACCCTTGCCGAATGCACGATCAATCTGAGCCAATGCGGCGTCGAGCGCCTTCTGACGGTCCACGGACGATTCCTTTTCTACCAGCTTGAGATTCGTCGCCATCGCATGGCCTCCTCTGCTTGCCTAGGGTCACAGGCCGGTTATCGACTGCACCCTGTCACGGCTTCCATGTTGGAATGCGATGTATCCCATTTGTTCCACAAGAACAAGAGTGGAACAGAAATTTTTTCCAGTGACGGAAATGGCGGCTTTACGCGCCCTCTGGCGCGCTACCCGCTCCGGCGCATGCGGAAGGTAACTTCCTTGCGACCGTTTCCGGACACCGTGGTTTCGAAAATCCGGTTGCCGTCTTTTAACCGCGTACCGCGCACGCCCTTCACTTCCCAGTCGCTTGCACCACCAAGATTCGCGCGCACCCGCACTGACCCCGGGTTGGCGTTGGTGAGGAGGAGCTTCATTCGTACCCACGGTCGACCTTCGTCGTCGGGATCGATGCGTTCGATACGCGCGCATTCGGCAAAGACCTGGGTGCTCTCGCCCAGACCGATTTCGACATCCTGCCCCACGGCATAGTCGCGGATCGTTTCCTCCCCGACCAGCCGGGGACCGGTTTCAGAGGGCTCGTAGAGCGTGAAGCCGCCCATCGGCAAAGCGACGCCCAAGCCCTTGCCCTCGACATTTTTGGTCGCGAGCAGGATCTCGGTCGTCTCCATATCGCGCTCGTCTTCGATCCGGTCGAACATGTCGCCCGGATCGCAATAGGCGACATAGAGAAACTCGCCCTGCACATCCTGTTTATTGAGGAAGGCGACCTGCTTCAGACCCTGCGCGTTGACGCTTACCTTTTCGGGCACGCGATAAAGCTTGAGGTCGCCAAGCTGTTCCTCGACCGCCTGGATCGCGACCGCCGTTTCCATGATCGCGCTCTTGGCCCGCGCGCCAGTGACGACGATCGCTTCCGCATCGGCATAAGCCGCCATCGGTGGCGGGGGTGGAGGAGGTGGCGGCGGAGCGAAGGGCGTGCCACGCGCCGTGCTGCCGAAAGGATAGCAGGTGAGCCGCAACGGCGCTGCGACGGGCGGATCAGCAAGTTGCTGCATATCGGTGACGATATTGAGCTTGCCCGCAACCGCCATGAGTTCAGCATCGGCAAAGCTCTGGCCATTGTCGTTGAGCACGGTGAGCCAGGACAGCACCCGCATGCTGACCTTATTGTCGTCATCGCGCCCTTCGTCGAGCGTGGCGACATAGTGTGCCTGCCAGTCGAAGCCCCAGGCGAGATAGCTCAGCGTGATATCATAGGTACCGCCAGTCTCGTCGCGCGTGTCGATCGTGAAGACAGGCTCGGCGGAAAGCCCCTCGGGAACCGAAGGGAAAGTGAGCTTTTCAGGAATGCCCGCGCAACGCACAGCCTCGTAGCCTTGCGACGTTTGCAGCACGAGTCCGCCATCGGCGCGGGTGCGGACAATCGCTTCCTCGCTCGAAGCGACACCAGTTGCCGGATTGGTCCGCGTGATCGTAATGCGATTGCCGAGCATGCCGTTGACCAGAGCGGCGGGCGAAAGCAGCTCTGCATTGCGGTTCTTCTCGATCGTCCCGCCCGGCAGGCCCGTGACGATGGCGGAGACAGCCACCATTCCCTCGGCGACGCCGGTGAAGCGGATCGTCGATTCGCCGGGCGGCAGAGTCACGCGCCGCGTCTCGCTGATCATCGCAAAGCCACGCGGCCAATCGGTGTTCATCCGGTCACCCTCGGACCGTGCGGGATCGCGATAAACTGTGACGGCGAGCTTATCGGGCTCCGACGCATCGACCACATCGCGCGCAGCTAAAGGCGCTGCCAACACAGCGAGGCCGATCAGGAAGGCGGCGCGCGCCACGGTGCCGCCCTCAATACCGGGTGGCGTAGGTGACGCGGACGACACGCTCGCTATTGGCGGGCACGGTCACCACATATTTGCGCCGGTCGACATTGATCTGTTCGCCGGGAACGTCCTCGCTCTCGATGCGGAAATCGCGCGCCCACCAATAGGGGTTGAGGCCTGCTTGGACGAGCTCGACATCGACCGGTGCCGGTTTGGCGTTGGTGAAGGTGTAGCGCATGGTTGTGCGATAATAGGTCGGCTTCTCTTCGCGCGTGTAGGTGCGGGTGCGCCCGTCATCCTCGATCACACGGTAGCGAACAGTCGATTCCCACTCGTCCTCGGTGATCCGGCTGCGCTCCTCGACCTCGGCCTGGACAAAGACATCGAAGGCATCACCAGTGGCTAGATTGAGAGTGCTGCCCATCGGCGTGTGACCAATGCCGTTCTCGCCGATGAACTGCGGCGATCCCTTGCGGTCGCGCTGGTAGAAACGAACGTTGCCGGCGGGAAGCGCATCTCCCAGTCCGGCCGCGCGTGAGCTCGAAAACTCGATGCTGCTGACGGCGTTTTGCGGCGAATTGTCATTGGTCATCCAGTTGACCGTTCGCGAATAGACCCGCTCCGCCTTTACGCCCTGCACATCGAGAAAGCTGACCTGCTTGGTCTGCGCATTGGCGATCGTGGTACGCCCCTCGATCGGATAGAGATAGTAGTCGCCAAGCTGCTCCCGATCCGCCGTCTCGGTACCGGGGCGCACGAGGTTACGGTTGTTTCTTGGTCCGCTCTGCCTGCCCTGCCCGGGACTGCCCGCGACGAGTAGCGTATCGGCATTGTGGAAGGTCGTGCCGGTGTTGTTGGTGAGCGTGACCCAGCCCTGCATGTCGACCGTCGAGCTGGCTTCGTCATAGAGTGCGACATAGTCGGCGTTCCAGCGCAGACCCGGGGTGAGATAGCGGATCGCAGCCGGCCGCGTGCCCGAACGGCTGCTCTCGACATTGACCGAGAGTGTCGGTCGGGCGCGGAGATTGGGCGGCACACGATCGAAGACGACGCGGACGGGCAGGCCATCGTCGCGCAGCACTTCGATCCGGTCACCGATCTGGATCACGACACCGCCGGCGGTCGATAGAACCTTGGCGCGCTCGCGTGTTTCGACACCCGTGGCGGGATTGGTGCGGATAAGAGTGACGGTCTGGCCGATCGCCTTCTCCATCATCTTGGAAGGCGTCAGCAGATCGAAGTCGAAGTTCTGTTCGATGATCGCTGCGCCATCGGCCGCAAAGCTCAGCGTCTCGGGCCGGATCTGCGCCGACACGTCGGGAAACTCGATCCTGCTGCGTCCGGCAGTAATATCGAGCTGGCGAATGTCCTGCACCAGCGCCTGATTGTTGTTGTAGATCGTGATCGAGAGATCGCCCTGCGCGGTCGTTTCATCGGCTGATTGGGCGAGGACCGGTCCGGCAAGGGCAAGCCCCGCGACAAGCCCGAAGTTGCGTGCAACGATACCGATGTCAGCCATGCCAATCCTTCCCCGTTTCCAGTCAGTTGCATAGCTTCCTATGATACGATGTATCAATGATGAATGCGCGAAAATGCGCCGTTTTTACCTAGCGAGCGCCGACCCTTCGCATGACGTCCGCCACCTTGTCGCCGATCTCCTGCACGCTGAACGGCTTGGCAATGAAATGCATATTGGGAATGTCGATGTCCTTGCGCAGCTGTTCCTCGGCATAGCCCGACATGAACAGCACCGGCAGGTCTGGGTGAATTTCGCGTATGCCGCGCGCCATGGCCGGGCCATCCATTCCCGGCATGACGACATCGCTGACGATGAGATCGAACTCGCCGCCGCGCTTGATCGCCGCGAGACCCTCCTCGCCATCCGAATATGCCTTCACCTCGTAGCCGGCTCGCGTGAGCGCACGTTCGGCAACCGCGCGCACCATGTCCTCGTCCTCGACCAGCAGGATCCGTCCACCACCCGACCAGTCGCTTGACGGCACCGGCTCCGGCTCGGCGGGTTTTGCCGGCATTTCGCCCTTGTGAACCGGCAGATAGATCGTGAAGCGTGCGCCCGTCGCGCCGCCCGCACCTTGAATATTGTCGGCAAAGATGAAGCCGCCCGACTGCTTGACGATACCATAGGCGGTCGAAAGACCTAGCCCCGTACCCTTGCCCTGCTCCTTCGTCGTGAAGAACGGCTCGAACAGCTTCGGCAGCACTTCGGCAGGGATACCGCCGCCGGTATCCTGCACGATCAGCACGGTGTAGTCGGCTGCGGGCAAGATTTCAGAGCCCATCTTCGCAACATCGTTGACCGTGAGCCGCCGGGTCGAGAGCGAGATCTTGCCCGTCCCGTCACCATGCGACTGGATTGCATCGCGTGCGTTCACCGCGAGGTTCATGATGACCTGCTCAAGCTGTTGCGGGTCGGCGCGCACCGGCCCCAAGTCGCGATCATGCTTGACCTGGTATTCGATCTTGCCGCCGAGCAAACGCATGATCAGCGGCCCCACTTCGCTCACCACATCGGGCAGCTGGAGGACTTCGGGCCGCAAGGTCTGCTGGCGCGAGAAGGCGAGCAACTGGCGGGTGAGCGAGGCCGCACGGTTCGAATTCGCGCGGATCTGCTGGATGTCGTCATAATCGCTGTCGCCCGGCGTATGGCGCAGCAGCATCAGGTCGCAGGTGCCGATGATCGCAGTCAGGACATTGTTGAAATCATGCGCGACGCCGCCTGCGAGCTGGCCCACCGCCTGCATCTTGGTTGCCTGCGCGACCTGCCGCTTGAGCTGCGTTTCCTCATGGCTGTCGGCGAGGCTGACCAGCACCGCCGCTTCGCCCAGACCGCGCACACCCGCAAGGCCGAGCGAAACCGGCTCATCGGGATTGGTGGTTAGCCGCACGGCCATGTTGCCGCTCGTCGCCGGACCGCGCCCGTGACGGCGGACCGCGTCCGAAAGCGCCGCCTTGTCTTCGCGCACCACCAGGTCGGTCGGGAACGCCGGAAGACCCCTGCCCTCGCGGTCGATTGCGCGCAGGAAGGCG
This sequence comes from Altererythrobacter xiamenensis, assembly GCF_900177715.1. Classification (GTDB taxonomy): domain Bacteria; phylum Pseudomonadota; class Alphaproteobacteria; order Sphingomonadales; family Sphingomonadaceae; genus Erythrobacter; species Erythrobacter xiamenensis. The sequence continues at coordinate 85,154 of NZ_FXWG01000001.1, forward strand.
TCATTGCCGAACAGGAAGCGCCCGTCGCGGTCGGTCATGGCAAGGCCGAGTGGCAGCTGGCCGAGCAGTGCCTCCAATTGCGCGACACCAGCTTGGGAGCCGCCGTCGAAACCGCCGCCGATCCCGACACCACTATCGACCAGCAGCATCAGCGAGCGCGCCTGGTCCGGTCCAGGCGAGAATTTCGCCTCAGGGTCTTCGAGCGGGACGTGAATCAGCGTTTGCGGAGTGCCGCCGCGTCCTTCGCGCGCGAAGAAGATGCGTTCGCGTTCGTCAGAGCGCAGGAAGGAAACGAAATCCTGACCCGCCAGCGTCGCGCCGACATCGCCGGCAGCCCGCTCGGCAAAGCCGGCGCTCACCGACTTGATCACGCCATCCGGGGAAGTAATCGCCGCTTCGATGCCGGATCGTGTCAGCGTGCGGCCAAAAGCGCCGGTGACATCGACATTCTCCAGCGCCTTGAGCAATTCGGGCTCACGCTTGCTGAAGCGCCAGACGAGATGGTCTTCGCCCCGCCCTGCCCGCTCCGCTGCGACGTTCCAGGTCTCGCCGCTTTCGTCATCGCCGCCAAGGCTATCGCTTCCGGCCGACCCGTCGCGCCAGGCTTCTCGCGCCAGTCGCGTCAGCTCTTCGAAGGCGGTTCGTTCGAGCGGCAGATTGGGCGGCGCGCTGCCCGAACCAAACCACTCGATATAGGCCCTGTTCGCACAGACCAGTCGATTGGCACGGTCGGTGATCGCTATGCCTTCGCCCTTGCGTTCAATCGCTGCGACGGTGACCGACCAATCCGAAGCGGCAACCGCTTCCGCCACCGGGCTGGTCTCCATCCTGTTGAACGCGAACAGGCCGCCCAGCAGCACGGCGATGCCGAGAAGGAAGACCAGCGCGAGCAACGCGCTGCCACTAGCGATCCACAGGATCCCGGCCGTCAGGAGCAGCGCCCCCGCTAGCCCGCCCAGCACCATTCCGGGTTGGCTGGCGGATTTCTTCACCATCGTGTTCACTTCGCTTCGGTCCCGAGGCGTTGGTCGAGCTTCGCTTCAAGCTTTGCGAGCCGCCGCATCCGTTTGCGCGCGACCACGAACCGCCAGACGAAGCTGGAGATTAGGTAACCGATCGCAGAGGTGACTACCGCAAGGACCACGAAACCGAATGCGGTGACACCGGCCAGCTCGAAGAACTCCGCCAATGCGCCGCGATCATCCGCGAGCTGTCCGGCGGTACCAGCGCCCATCGCAGCGTCGATGTTTAACACCAGTTCACCCACTTCCTTTGCCACGACTGCCCAGAACGGAAATGTGAACGGATTCGTGACGAAGGTGACCGCTGCCGAGAGCGGTACGTTCGCCCGGGCCGGTAGGGCCATGAAGGCTGCAAGAAAGATCTGCCCGAGCGGCACGATAAAGGCCGCGAACAGGCCCAGAGCGACCCCGCGCGGTACGGAGCGGCGGGTGAAGCGCCAGAGTTCGGGCGATAGAAAACGATGCGCGATCGGCGCGAGGTATTTGTTCCGCGCCATTTCCTCCCGGCTGGGCATGTATTTGCGCAGCGTGTCTGCAAGCCAGGTCTTGGATCTGAAAGCGGTCATGATTGCGCGCTCGCCTTGCTCCGCCGAAGCGTCTTTCGCAAGGCCCAGAAGGCGATATTCGGCAGATCGGTCATCATTGTCGACATGGGTAGCACGGCCCGCATGTCAAACAGGTGAATCGCCCTAGGGTAATTTCACCCTTTTTCGCGCATGAGCCGGGCCTTGTCGCGCTTCCAGTCGCGCTCCTTGATCGAATGCCGCTTGTCATGCGCCTGCTTACCCTTGGCGAGCGCGAGTTCGACCTTCGCGCGGCCTGTCTTGTTGAAATAGATCGACAGCGGAACGAGCGTCATGCCCTTTCGCTCGACAGCGCCGAACAGCTTGTTGATCTCGCGCGAATTGAGCAGCAGCTTGCGCGGGCGGCGCGGTTCGTGATTGAGCCGGTTCCCGTGGCTGTATTCCGGAATGTTGGCATTGATCAGCCAGACCTCGCCATCGCGGACCTCGGCATAGCTTTCGGCAATGCTCGCCTCCCCGGCGCGCAGCGCTTTCACTTCTGTGCCTTGCAGCGCGAGCCCGGCCTCGAACTTTTCATCGATCGCATAGTCGAAACGTGCCCGCCGGTTCTCGGCGACTACTTTCTGCTTGTCGAAGGTTTCGGGTTTGGGGCGTGCCATGGTGGCGGCGCATCTAGGCGCTCGATGAAGAAAACGAAAGGGGCCAGCTCGAAATTGCCAGCCTCGAGAGAAGCCTACAAGTCGGACGGAAGCGTCGGCTCGCTCAGGATTTCGATCATCCGCACCCAGCGCGCGTCCTGGTCCTCACCAGCCGCTTCGACGCTATCGCGCACCATGTCGCGGCCAAGTCCGTAATTGATGATGTAACTGCGATAGGTGTCGATGAAGCGCAGCGATTGCGCGGCGCGTTCGGGCGAGACGAGCTGATATTTTTGCAGCAAGGCTTTCGCTCGCTCGGCGTCGATCTCGCCCGCGAGATATTGCGAGGCAATCGTGTAGCGCGCAGGTCCAAGCGCGCGCATGGCCGCCCCCAGGTCGCGATAGGTTTCGAGATCATCGGTCGGAAGCCCGGCGAGCGGCGCCAGCACTTCGGTTTCGAACGCCATTTGCTCATCGCCCGGAAATGCGAGGTCGATCCCGTGATTGGCCGATCCTTCTGCGATCAGCGACTGCGGCGAAAAGAGCGGATAGACCGAAAACTCGATCCAGCCGCGCGTGTTCACCAGATTCTTCTCGAGCAGCGCATTGAAGGCGTGATGGCCCGGATAACCCTCATGGCAACCCAGATCGACCGCGCGGCTGAGCTTGGTCGGCAGGTCGGTGTTGATCTCGATCTTCGAGCGGTAACCGCCCTGATAATAATTGTAGCCGCTCCACGGCTTGTCGGTGACATAGCCGAGCGTGAAGCTCTCACCTGCGGGCAGGTCCATGTGCTCGAGCGTGCGGCGCTTGCATTCGGCAATCGCAGCATCGAACACTGCCGGTAGACGATCGGCGGGAATATCGAAGCGACTGTTGAAACTGTCGATGCGCTGCCAGAGCGCACCCTCGCCCGGTACAAGTGCTTCGATCTCGGCAAGAACGGGATCAAAGGTCTCGAGCGGCGCAAGCTCCACATCGACTCCGAACAGGCCCTTGGCCTCCTCGGTGAAAGTCAGCTCTTCGCCGCGCATCATCTTGAGCCGCGTGCGCGCGGCGGTCAGTTGCGCGACGAGGAAACGGGCGCGGCGCTCTTCCAGCGTCTCGCCCTCGACGCCATCATCGGCGAACCGCTCCGCACGGACCCGCAGGCCGACCGTCTGCGCTTCAAGCAGGGGCAATGACATGGCCGGAGCCGCCGCGACGGCCTGCGCCTTGACCACCTCCGGACCATAATAAGCATCGATATAGCCGTCTTCCTTCTCGCCAATGGTCAGCTGGAGAAGGAGGTAATCCTGCGCGATCCGGTCGAGGCTGTCAGACGGAGGTTCAGGCGCGGTTGCGCAGGCTGCCAGCGCTAGCGCACCGGTCGGAACGAGCGCCGCGCGTATCAAAGCAGGCCCGCATGTTCGAGCGCCTCGTCCACCGCCTTGCGCGATTCCTCACTCGCATTGCACAGCGGCAGGCGCACATCGGGCTCGAACCAGTCGTGCACGCGGCTGAGCGCATATTTGACCGGCGCTGGCGATGCGTCTGAGAACATCGCGTAGTGCAGCGGGAAGAGCCGGTCGTTCAATTCACGCGCCAGTTTGAGGTCATTGGCTGCGATGGCCTCCTGAAACTCGGCGCACAGCGCAGGCGCGACATTGGCGGTGACGGAAATCGCACCGCGGCCGCCTGCCGCCGAATGGGGGAGCCACAGCTCGTCATTGCCCGAAAGCTGGCAGAAATCCTTGCTCAGGCCCATGCGGTGATCGGCAACACGCGAAAGATCGCCGCTCGCATCCTTGATCGCAACGATCCGGTCGGGATATTTCTTGACCAGAGCGATCACCGTATCTTCCTCCAGATCGGTGACCGTGCGGCTCGGCACGTTGTAAAGAACGATAGGCAAGTCGCTGTTTTCCGCCAGATGGCTGAAATGTGCGATCAAGCCGGCCTGGCTCGGACGATTGTAGTAGGGTGCGACACAAAGCCCCGCGGCCGCTCCTGCCTTCTTCGAAAATTGCATGTGCAACAGGGCGTTCTTCGTATCGTTGCTGCCGCAACCCGCGATTACCGGGACGCGGCCTGCTGCCTGCTCGATGCAGACTTCGATCACACGGTGGTGTTCGGCATTGGAGAGCGTCGAGGCTTCACCGGTCGTCCCGCAGGGAACCAGCGCGCTCGAACCATGCTCGATCTGCCAGTCCACAAGCTTGCGAAAAGCCGCTTCGTCGAACGATCCGTCGCGAAAAGGAGTAGCCAGAGCGGGAATTGAGCCGGAAAACATTGATTTAGCGTCCTTGCTTACCACCTAAAATGTCATGAAAATAATGGAACAGTTAGACATTCGGGGAATTGATTCAGCGTCTGATAAGGATCACTTTAGCAGGATGTCCAGCATGCTTAGAAAACCGCGCCGAATCGCCATCCTGACCAGCAGCCTTCTGGCGGCGGTTTCCGCTCCAGTTGTTGCACAAAGCACCACCCAACCGGCTACGACCCAATCCGAGAAGGCCCGGGTCCAGATGGTGGCTAACCAGCCGGGCAGCATGGCGCGGGCAGTCGATCGCTGGGAATATCTTGCCGAAGCGCAGAATCTGGGTTTTGAACCCTATGCCAGCTTCCTGCTCGCCTATCCGGGATTCCCGCGCGAAAGCACGTTCAGGACCCGCGCGGAAAATGCGCTCGACAACGAAGCGCCTACGACAGAGCGACTGATCCAGTTCTTCGACCAGTACCCGCCGCTGACCAATTCGGGCCGCGCGCGCTATGCCCTCGCCCTCGCGGCCAAGAACCGGCCCGAGGCGCTCGACACCGCGCGCGAAGCATGGCGAGCAGGTTCCATGAGTGGTTCGGCTGAGGCCTATCTGCTCGGCCTCTTCGGCCCTCGCTTTACCCAGGCCGATCACGCGGCACGCATGAACGCGCTGCTATGGCAGGACGATAAGGAGGCGGCGGTCCGCCAGATCATCAATGTCTCCCCCGACCGGCGCGACATCTACATGGCGCGTCTCGCTCTCGTTCAAGGTGACATGCCTTCCAACGCAGGGGTCGCGACGCCGCAGTCCGCACGCAGCGATGCGGGCTATGTCTACAACCTCGCCAAATATTTTCGCCGTTCGGGGCAGCCCTACCAGGCCGTCTCGCTGCTGGCCGAAAGGCCCACATTCGATCAGCCCGCATTCGAGCCTGACGATATGGTCTCGCTCATGCTCGATGTCGCAAAGGGCGCTGGCGCGCGCCAGGCTGCACAAATCGCCGGCAAGGTCGACGACCTATTCCCGCCGGACACCGATATCAGCGACGGCAGTTTCCGCCTGCGCGACAAATATACCGACCTGATGTGGCTCGGCGGGACCAAGGCTCTGTGGAGCCTCGGCGACGGCAACACCGCGGCGCCGCTGTTCTATCGTTATGGCATGGCAGCCAAGACGCCGCTGACCCGCTCGAAGGGACTGTTCTGGGCCGGTCGCGCTGCCTCGCAAGCAGGAGACCGCGCCGCTGCCGAGCGTTATTGGAACCAAGCCGCACAATATGCCGACCAGTATTACGGCCAGCTTGCGCTCAATTCACTGGGTCGCGCGATCCCGAGTTTCGCCGATCAGCCGCCTGTCGTTCCGACCGATGCCGAACGTGCCGCTTTCCAGGCCGATCCGGCAGTCGGCGCGCTGCGGGCCATTGCCAACAACCGCCGCGACTGGCGCACCGAACGCGCATTCTTCAGCGCACTGGCCGACAAGGCCGACACGCCGGGCAAGATGGCACTGCTGGTCGATCTGACTCGCTCGCTTGGCCTCGAAGAGATGGCCGTGGTCGCCGGATTGACCGCGCCCGAGCACGGGCTGTCCGGCTTCGAGAAGTTCGGGCACCCGACCGTCTCGGTGCCCTATGGCGTCGACTGGACGATGAGCCACGCGATCATGCGGCAGGAAAGCGAATTTGACCGTAACCGCGTCAGTCACGCGGGCGCTCGCGGGCTGATGCAGCTCATGCCGGGTACCGCGCGGGAGCAGGCTGGCAAGCTCGGCATGAATTACATGTCTGCAAACCTTACCGGCGACACGCATTACAACATCCGTCTGGGCGATGCCTATTTCCGCCGCATGCTCGATTACTACAACGGATCCTACCCGCTCGCACTTGGCGCCTATAATGCTGGGCCGGGCCGCGTGAACCAGTGGCTGCGCCTGAACGGCGATCCGCGCACCGGCGAGATCGACTATGTGACATGGATCGAGAAGATCCCATCCAATTTCGAGACCCGCTATTACATCATGCGCGTGCTCGGAAACGCGGTCGCCTACGACAACATGTATCCCGAGAAGGCACCGGCGAACCGTCCGCGTTCGATCGACTACTTCCTTCGCTAGAGCCTCGTGCTACAGCGCCTTCGATGAAACCTCAGGGCGATCCGATAACACCTGCCGGCATGGCCGCGCTCAAAGCGCGTTACGACCATCTGTTCGGCACCGAACGCCCCGAGATCGTCGAGATCGTCAGCTGGGCGGCCGGCAATGGCGACCGCAGCGAGAACGGCGACTATCTCTACGGCAAGAAGCGCATGCGGGAGATCGACCGCGAGCTGGCGCATCTGGCCCGCCGGATGAAAGCCTTGCGTGTGGTCGATCCAGGAGCGCAGCCGGATCGGTCGCGGGTATTCTTTGGCGCAAGCGTCACTCTGGCGGATGAAGACGACAACGAGAAGCGCGTCACCATCGTCGGCGATGACGAGCAGGACGCAGGTTCCGGCCGGATCGGCTGGTCCTCGCCCATGGCGCGCGCGCTGCGCGGCGCATCCGTCGGGGATTTACGGACGGTGACCCTTCCCGGCGGTGCGAAAGAATGGGAAGTTGTCGCCATCTCCTATGATTAGGCTTGCCGCGCTTTTCCCTCTGTCATTGCTTCTTGCAGCCGTTCCGACCGCTGCGAAGGACAATCTGGGCGTATATGAGAATTGGGCGGCTTTCCGCGATCCCTCGGTCCCGCGTTGCTATGCCATCGCCAAGCCGCGCCCGAGCACGCTGGAGCGCGATTACGAGCCTTATGCCAGCATTGGCACCTGGCCCGAGCGCGGGATCCGCGGCCAGGTGCACTTTCGCCTGTCCCGCAAGCTGGCGAAGAACGCGCGTGTGACAGCCAACATCAATGGGCGGCGCTTTCGTCTCACCGGCGGCGGCGGCGATGCCTGGGCCGAAGACAAGACGATGGATGCAGCCATCGTCGCAGCCCTTCGCGCCGGTTCGCGCCTCACCGTCAGCGCCGTCGACAGCCGCGGGCGGCGCTTCTCCAACACATATGATCTGGGCGGTGTCGCCACGGCTATGGACGCCGCCACTGTAGGCTGCGCGAGGCGCTGATTGCGCATACGAAAAAGCCGGGAGCGATCTGCCCCCGGCTTTCTCTTGTTCGTCGGACTGTCGGCTTAGAAGCGCAGGCCGAAACCTGCCATCACCTGGTGACGGTCGAGATCGACGTCGAAGCGCTCGCTATCGGGAAGCGTCCCGTCGAAATCGACTTCGCCTTCCTTGTAGTTCGAGTAGCGGTATTCGAGCTTGAAGAAGCTGTTCTCGCTCATCGCGTATTCCGCACCCGCGCCGACGCGGAACCCGTCGAGGTTATAGTCCTCGTCGAACTCGGTCACGCCGTCATTGGCGAGGACGTTCAGCTTCGCATTGGTGTAACCACCCTTGGCATAGAGCAGCAGGTCGGGCTGGACCTTCGCACCGGCACGCGCACCGATGTAAAGGTCACGGCCAGCATCGACCCGGCCAAAGCCGAAGCCTTCGAAATCGCCGTCTGCAAACTCGGTCTTGGCAGTCGAATCGGTCCATTCACCTTCTACACCGACGACTGCGCCGCCAAGGTCGACGTCATAGCCGACGCCGATGCCGTAAGTGACACCTTCGATCGACTGGTCGTTGTTCTCGTTTCCGTCGTCATCGACGCTGCTTCCGGCCTTCACATCGTCATAGCCGACCAGAGCCTCGACGCGCGGGCCGGTGAAGGGGTCATCGGCGCTTTGCGCCATAGCGGGGGTTGCGATTGCGATGGTCGACCCGGCGACCAGCATTGCTACGATCTTTTTCATTCTTGGTACTCCGTTCTTTCTTCAAGTGGCGTTTTCAGCGCGCCACGGACCACCAGAACGGGGCGAAACGGCGGTTTGTTTCATTAACCTCGCACAACATCAAATTGTTGTTTTTATGATACAAATCATGCGATGAACTGTATCCTGCGAGCGCCGGATTGACGGGAACCCGTTGCCGTCGACGAGCCGCTTTGAGAAATCGTCGAATGGTGGGAACGAGACGGTTTGCGCGGCATTTTTGCGCGCCCGCATGGCTGCGCTTCCATTATCGGGGCGGAATCACTATATGCGCCGCTCCCATGGCCGACACAGACCTCATGCCGATCCCCGGACAGGTGGATCCCGTTCCCGTCGCGCGTGACATCACGCCGCGCGCCGATGGCCGTATCGACCTGATCGGCCTCTCCAAGGATCGTATTCGCGAACTGTTCGAAGAGGCTGGTCTCGACGCCAAGCAGGCCAAACTGCGTTCGAAGCAGGTGTTTCATTGGCTCTACCATCGCGGCGTCACCGATTTCGAAGCGATGACCGATATCGCCAAGACCATGCGCCCGTGGCTTACCGAACGCTTCGTGATCGGCCGCCCCGATGTGGTCGAGGCTCAGCATTCCTCCGACGGCACGCGCAAATGGCTGCTACGCACGGCGGACGGCCACGAGTTCGAGATGGTGTTCATCCCCGACGCCGATCGCGGAACGCTGTGTGTCTCCTCTCAGGTCGGCTGCACGCTCAATTGCCGCTTCTGCCACACCGGCACGATGAAGCTGGTGCGCAATCTGACGCCCGGGGAAATCGTCGGTCAGGTCATGCTCGCGCGCGATGCGCTGGGCGAATGGCCCAAGGGCAGCATGGCCGGTCTCGATGAAGCGGAGGATGCGGGGCACTACACCGCCGACGGGCGCCTGCTCACCAACATCGTGATGATGGGCATGGGCGAACCGCTCTACAATTTCGACAACGTCAAAGGCGCGCTCAAGCTAGTCATGGACGGCGACGGGCTTGCCCTGTCGAAGCGCCGCATCACGCTTTCGACCAGCGGTGTCGTCCCGGCGATGGAGCGCTGCGGCCAGGAAATCGGCGTCAATCTGGCGGTGTCGCTCCACGCGGTGACCAAGGAAATCCGCGACGAGATCGTCCCGCTCAACAAGAAATACGGCATCGAGGAATTGCTGCAGGCCTGCGCCGATTATCCCGGCGCATCGAACGCCCGCCGCATCACGTTCGAATATGTCATGCTCAAGGACAAGAACGATACCGACGAGCATGCGCATGAGCTTGTCCGCCTGCTCAAGCAGTACAACCTGCCGGCCAAGGTGAACCTCATCCCGTTCAACCCCTGGCCCGGCGCGAATTACGAATGCTCGACGCCGGAACGGATCAAGCGCTTCTCCGATATCGTGTTCGAAGGCGGGATCAGCGCGCCGGTTCGCACCCCGCGCGGTCGCGACATCGATGCGGCCTGCGGCCAGCTCAAGACGGCAGCAGAGAAGAAGAGCCGCGCGCAGCGGGATCGTGAAGAAGCGGAGGCAGCAGAGGCGGCAAAGGCCCCTAGCCAGCCCGCCGGCTAGTTTCGCTCATACCCCGGTTACCGTGAAGACCAGCGGTGCGTGATCGGACCATTTCTCGGTCCATTCGTCCCGCTCGCTGTCGGTGTTGAGCTCTGCCCAGCCCTTCACTTTCACTTCCTTCCCCGCAGTCTGCTTCAGCGTCATGTGATCGGCGACGAATACGTGATCGAGCGGCGACGGGTCTATCGAGGACGATGAGCCCGGCCAGTAGGAGTTCGGATGGCTCTTGCTCGCCATCCGCATATCGCGCGATCTCATGCGCTTTTCCAGCACCTCGATCTCGCGGTTCAGACTGATATTTCCGATGTTTCGGTAATACTTCATGCCCATCGTGTTATAGTCGCCCAGCACGATGAAATTGGCGCTCTCGTCATCATTGCCGGTCATGGCCTGCGCGGCATCGTCGAGCGCATTCTTGAGCGAGAAAATCCGTTCGTACATCGCATCGCGCAGGCCGAAGCCTTCGGGAGCGGTCATGCTCTTCAGGTGCACGAACAGGATGGGGATGTGGACGCCATTGTCATGCACGGTGAGCAATGCGCCAGGGCGCAGATAGATATTGTTGCGCTTGAACTCGTCCTTCTGTGTGAAGAATGCGCCAAGTCCGGAGCGCACACCGATCAGGATTTGCTGCGATTGCTGGCCGGTCGTGATGTTGAAGGTATGGTTGGGGAAGGCTTCGACCATGGCCTGGTAGACGAAACCGCTCGACACTTCCGAAATGCCGAAAACGTCGGGATCCTCTTCTTTGAGATACTCGACAATTCGCTTGAGCCGGTTCCGCCGTTTCTGCCGCGTCGCAGTATCGCTTCCTCCTCCGCCATAGAAATGTTCGACGTTCCACGTGAGTATCTTAAGCGGCAGCATAAGCCCCTCCCCCGTCATTTCGTGCCAATACTTGATAGCATGAAACGCAAAATCCAGACAGGCGGCATGCTTGCGGCGATTGCACTCGAGACTATGGTCGACCGGCCATGCCCGATAACGATACCATCGCCTTCTACCAGCGCGAGGCACCGCGCTATACTTTGAGTTTCGGGCAGGCGCCCAGCCGCCACCTTGATGGCTTCCTCGACCAGCTCGAGCCAGGTGCACGCCTGCTCGAACTGGGATGTGGTGGCGGAAGGGATGCTGCGCGGATCATCGAGCGGGGTTTCGACTTGGACGCGACCGATGGCACTCCGGCGATGGTCAGGAAAGCCAATGAGAGATTCGCTGTGGGAGCGCGGTTGATGCGGTTCGACGAGCTGGACGCGATCGAGGAATATGACGCCGTGTGGGCGCATGCCTGCCTGCTGCATCTTGCTCGCCCCGAACTGCCTGGCGTGCTGAAAGCGATCCTCGCCGCGCTCAAACCGGGAGGCTGGCATTTCGCCAATTACAAGCTGGGAACCGGCGAAGGCCGCGACCTGCTTGGGCGATTGCACAATTTTCCCGATGAGCGCTGGATTGCGCAAGCCTATGAGGCGGCCGGTTTTCAGATTGTCAAAAGCGAGATATATCCCGGCAAAGGTGCCGATGGCACGCAACGCGACTGGATTGCCTTGTTCCTCCGAAAATCAGCCGCATGAAGCTACAAGTCGCTGCCATTTGCGCAGGGGCAGCAAGCACCCTGCCCTCCGGCAAATCGAGCGGAATCCATAAGCAGCCGCTCGAAGGACCGGTAATGATCGGCGTGCGCGGGATAGAGACCGACGAGCAGGTCGACCGCAAGCATCATGGCTATCCCGCCATGGCGCTGCATCATTTTCCGCAGGAACATTACGATTGGCTGCGGTACCATTTCGGACAGCTCAATCGCCTCGGCGGAGCTGGCAGCATGGGCGAAAACATCGCGACGACCGGCCTGACCGAGCATGATGTCCATATCGGCGACCGCTTTCGCCTGGGCAGCGCGCTGATCGAGGTCACCCAGCCGCGCCAGCCATGTTCGACCATCGAACAACACCTGGAGGCGAAAGGCATGGTGAAGGCCATCGTCAGCGCCGCGAGGCCGGGCTGGTTCTATCGCGTTCTCGAGCCGGGCATGGCTCAGGCTGGCGACCACTTGGAACGCGTGGAAACCGGCGATATGCGCTGGAGCGTCGCGCGGGCCTTTCTAAGCGTTTACGGGGCGAATCGCGCGCCTGACGCCGAGCTTGAACAGTTGGCGGCAGTCCCGCGCGTGTCGGATCGTCTGGTGCTCGATATCAGGAAACGCCTTTCGCGGTAATCCGATGCGATTCATCGCGTCCGCAAACACGCCTCGTCGCAAAAATCGCGTTTACCTTCGGCGTTCATCCAGCGTTGTGGATCGCTGAACGAGAAGGACCGTTGATCGGGTAGAACACTCGAAGAATGGGAAAAAGACTATGAAAAAGCTCGCAATCGCATTCGCCGCCTCCGCCATGGCCCTCACCGGTCTCGGCACCGCTGCTCCGGCTGCAGCCGATCCGCCGCCGTGGGCCCCGGCACATGGGAAGCGTGCCAAGGACCGCGCCATCTACGATTCGCGCGGATATTATCGCGAACCGCGTCGTCTCGACCGTTCGAGCCGCGTGTGGCGCGGTGATGACGGCCGGTATTACTGCCGCCGCGACAACGGGACGACCGGTCTTGTTATCGGTGCCGGCGTCGGCGCACTGGCGGGCCACGAGCTTGCCGGACGCGGCGACAAGACGCTTGGCGCTATTCTCGGCGCAGCTGCCGGCGGACTGCTGGGCCGCGAAATCGATCGTGGTGACCTGAAGTGCCGCTAATCTGATCTTTCGGGTCGCAATCGAAAGATTGAAGGGGTCGCGTTCCACATCGGAGCGCGGCCCTTTCTTATTTCTTCTTCGCGCCAAACATGCTCCAAGAGGGCATGGTAAAGCCCGCAGTTCTCGTCACCGGAGGCGCCACCCGCATCGGGGCCGAGATCGTCAGGCATTTCGCCGCGGCAGGTTGGCATTGCGTGATCCATTATTTCGGATCGGACGACGAAGCCGAGGCGCTGGCACAGTCCCTCCCTTCCGCCGAGACCATTCAGTGCGATTTGAACGACGGCGGCAAAGCCAAAGCGATGGTCGAGGAGCTGGCTTCGCGGCTCGACAACTGGCGTGTGCTGATAAACTCCGCCTCGGTATTTTCGCCTGACGATGTAACCGCACTCGACCCTGCGACGAACCGGCAGGCAATGCAGGTCAACGCCGTGACGCCGACGATCATGGCACAGGCTTTTCTGGCGAAGGCAAAGGCGCAAGGGGGACGGTGTGTGATCCAGATAACCGATCAGAAGATCGAGAATCCCAATCCCGACTTCTTCAGCTACACCATGAGCAAGCACGCACTGGCCGCCACCATTCCGATGCTGGCGATGGGCGCGGCAGGTCCAGAGGACAGGGTATATGGGCTGGCACCCGGCGCAATCCTCGCCAGCCACGACCAGAGCGAAGAAGAGACCGAGATTTCCCACCGGCTCAACCTCTTGGGGCGCAAGACCGGTGCGGAAGAGGTCGCGCAGGCGGCGCTGTTTCTGGCGAGCGGAAAGCTCCGGTCGGGCGAAACGCTTTTCATCGACAGCGGGCAACACCTGCTCGACCAGGATCGCGACGTGATCTACCTTGCCCGCGAGATGCAGGACGCCTCATGAAGAAGCATGCCCTCTCCACCCGCCTGTGGCACTGGCTCAACCTCGTGTGCATCATCGTCCTGTTCATGAGCGGGCTGAACATCTCCAACGCGCACCGCTATCTCTACTGGGGCGAATACGGCTTCTCCCCCGCCGATGCATGGACCAGCGTGATCCGCTTTCCCGGCTGGGCGACAATCCCGGGCTATTACAACCTCGCCGAGGCGCGCGACTGGCACATCTTGATGGCCTGGCCTTTTGCCCTGGGCCTGCTGTTCATCTGGGTCGCGATGCTGGCGAACAAGCATTTCTGGCGTGACCTCAGGACAACCCGCGAGGAGTGGACACCGCGCGCGATCTGGCAGGATATCGTCGATCACCTCAAGTTCCGCTTCGACCATGATGGCGGATACAATTTCCTCCAGAAGCTGACTTATGGCGTCGTGCTCGGGATATTCCTGCCGGTCATGGTTTTCTCCGGCATGGCGATCAGCCCGGGGATCGAACCATCCATGCCGTGGCTAGTCGACATCTTCGGCGGCAGGCAGAGCGCGCGCTCGATCCACTTCATCACCGCCTGGGCGATCGCAGGGTTCTTCGTCGTGCATGTCCTGCTGGTGCTCGTCACCGGCCCGATCCGGCAGATCCGAGGGATGATTACAGGAGGCCGCAAATGAGCGATGGCGTGAAACGCAGGACAGCCCTTGCCGGAATGGCGGCGCTTTTCGCAGGCGCCTGCTCGAAGATCGCCGATAGCGAGACAGGCTCCTCCCTCCTTTCCGCAGCGGAGGACTGGCACCGCAAGGCGCATCGCGCACTCGCCAATCGGCAGGCATTGGCCAAGGAATACACGCGCGCCGATCTTTCGCCGACCTTTCGCGGGAATGGCTCGCTCACGGTCGATACGGATGCTTATCGCCAAGCGCTCGACAGTGGCTTTCCCGACTGGACGCTGGAAGTGCGCGGGCTTGTCGATACGCCACTCTCGCTCAGCATGGAGAACATCCGCCGCCTGCCGCAGCGCACCCAGATCACCCGCCACGATTGTGTCGAGGGCTGGAGCGCGATCGGCGAATGGACCGGCCCGCAGCTCTCCACCCTGCTCGATGCAGCGGGCGTACAGGAGGGCGCGAACTTCATCGTCTTCCGCTGTGCGGACAATCTCAACGGTCAGGATTATTACGAAAGCGTCGACATGGTCGATGCCTATCACCCGCAGACGATCATCGCGCACATGCTGAACGGCGAGCCGCTACCCGAGAAGAACGGGGCACCCTTGCGTATGCGGATCGAGCGGCAGCTCGGCTACAAGCATCCCAAATACCTCACCGCCATCGAAGCTGTCGCCAGCCTCGACGATGTCGGTGCCGGAAAGGGCGGCTATTGGGAGGATCGCTCGGGCTACCAGTGGTACGCCGGCGTCTGATCGGTCGACGGGTTTCGGCCACAGCTTTCCCTTCCCTCCATGATTGACAGGCCAGCGCATGAAACGCAGTCTGCGCGCGGGTCCAATCAGGGGGAACATCCAAGACCATGTGGCTACTCGACAAATTTCTGAAGACAGCCATCAAACATGGCCAGCTGATCGTCACCGATCACGATGGCAAGGAATACAGCTACGGCCCCGGTGGCGGCGATTATGACGAGCGGGTCGGCGGACGGCCCGGCCCGATCCGCATTCGCCTGACCAACAAGAAGTCCGCGGCGCATATCGCGCGCTATCCGCAGCTCGGCGCGGGCGAGGCCTTCATGTGGGGCTGGCTCGTGGTCGAGGAACCACACGACATTCGCGACATGATCCTGTTCGTGACGATGAACGCGAAAAGCCTAGGCGAGGCCTCACTCAAGCCCAAGGGACCTTTCCGCCGTGGCGCGCAGAAGCTTGTCGCCAAGCTCGACGGGATCAACCTTCGCGCCAGCGCGCGCAAGAACGCCGAGCACACCTACAATCTGACCCGCCAGCTTTACGAACGCTTCCTCGACGAGGATCGCCAGTACACCATGGCCTATTACCGCGAGGAAGATCCCTCGCAGACCTCGCTCGAACAGGCGCAGATGGACAAGAAAGCGCATCTCGCCGCCAAGCTTTACATGAAACGGCCCAAGGACAACGGCGGCAAACCGATGAAGGTACTCGACATCGGTTGCGGCTGGGGCGGTTTCGCGCTCTACCTCAACAAAATGTACGATTGCGAGGTGCTCGGCGTGGCGCTCGCGCCGGACCAGATCGCCTTCTGCAAGGAGCGCGCGGAGGCCGCCGGCGTCGCCGACAAGGTGAAGTTTGCGCTGATGGACTATCGCGATGTCGAAACCGAGGACGGTGGGCGCTTCGACCGTATTTCCAGCGTCGGTCTGCTCGAACATGTCGGCACGATCCACTATCCGCAATTCTTCGAGCACACCAACCGCCTGCTGAAGCCGGACGGGGTCATGGTCAGCCATTGCTGCGGGCGCGCGGGCCCTCCCGGCTTTACCGACGCCTGGACGCGCAAATACATCTTCCCCGGCGGCTATATCCCCGCGCTGAGCGAACTCGTGACGCAGAGCGAACGCTATGGATGGCAGGTGATGGATGTCGAGGCGATGCGCTTCCATTACTCGCACACGCTGGAGGAATGGTATGCACGCACCGTGATGCACCGCGAGGAAATCACCGCGATGTATGACGAAGAATTCTATCGCATGTGGCTGTTCTATCTCGCCGGGGCCGAGCAGAGCTTCCGCAACGGGACAATGGTCAACTGGCAGTTGCAGTACGTGAAGGACCGTGCGGCAATCCCGATGACGCGCGAATATATTCACGAGGAAAGCGCCAGGCTGCGTGAAGTGGGCGAAATACCCGACTGGCGCTTCGATCCGGGGCTTAAGGAAGCGGCGGAATAGCATTCACCGGGTCAGGCCGCTCAATCCTCATTGCCAAGGTAGTGCGCGAGGACTGCAGCATCGTGCATCATCGCTTCGGGCGATCCTTCGTAGATATTGGTCCCTGCATCGATGACATATGCCCGGTCGATGACCGAGAGCATTTCGGGGACATTCTGGTCGGTCACCAATATGCCGATGTTCCGCCTCTTCATGTCACGGATCATGCTCTTGATGCTGGCGATGGTCAGCGGGTCGATACCGGCAAACGGCTCGTCGAGGAGCATGAAGAGTGGATCGAGCGCCAACGCCCGGGCGACTTCGCAGCGTCGCCGCTCACCGCCCGACAGCGAATTGGCTGATGCATCGCGTAAATGCGTTACATCGAGGCCATTGAGCAATTCCTCCAGTCGGCCCGCCCTCACGTCCGGATCGGGCTCCACCAACTCCAGCATGGCGCTGATGTTCTGCGCGACAGTCAGACCGCGAAAAATCGATGTCTGCTCAGGCAAATAACCCAGCCCCATGATTGCGCGTCGATAGAAGGGAAGATGAGTGATGTCCGAGCCGTTAAGCATCACCCTGCCGGCATCGGGTTTCACCAAGCCGAGCATGCAGTAGAAGGTTGTCGTCTTGCCCGCGCCATCGGCTCCGAACAGCCCGACGACCTCTCCCTGTCTTACCTTGAGACTGATCCCGCCCAGCACCGGACGACGCCCATAGGCCTTGCGAAGATCGATCGCTTCGAGCGCGGAACTTCCATTCGCATCGGCGCTTGCGGTCTCTGGCCCCTCAAGGTCATCGCGCCCTTGCAACGTCACCTCATGCATATGACACTGGATGACCGATTGACTGACTTGGAACATTGACGAAGGTCAAGGTTTCGATTTGACCGAGGAAGACTTAGATTGGGCCGCTTTATGGAGGATCGACCATGCCAAATCCGCTGATCGATCGCTTTCTTGGTTCCGTGATCAAGAAGGGGCACCTCACCGTGACGATGGCGTCGGGCGAGGTGCACACTCTCGGCACGCCGAGCGAGGGCTATCCCGAGGTCGCGATCCGCCTGACCGACAAACGCGTCGTGCGCGATATCCTGCTCGATCCGCGGCTGGGTGCCGGCGAAGCCTACATGGACGGCCGCATCGTGGTCGAACAGGGCGATATCATGAGCCTCGTCCAACTGCTGCGGATGAACAGTCCTTGGGAACGGGGCGGCACGCTGAGGCCCCCTTCCCCGCTCCGCCGGGTCAAGGACGGCGTTAAGTTTCTGCGCAGCAGTTTCAACCAGGCGGCCAGTTCGAAACGCAATGTCGCGCATCACTACGACATCGGAAATGATCTCTATCGCCTGATGCTCGATCCCGAGCACATGCAATATAGCTGCGCCTATTGGGCTCCGGGTGTCGAGACGCTGGCACAAGCGCAGGAGGCGAAGCTCGCGCATATCGCGGCGAAGCTCCACCTGTCGGACGGTCAGCGCGTACTCGATATCGGCTGCGGTTGGGGCGGCATGGCAATCTTCCTTGCGCAGCATTTCGATGTGCGCGTCACCGGCATCACCCTCTCCGAAGAACAGCTCGCGCTGGCGAAGGAGCGCGCCGAAGCTGCGGGCGTGTCCGAACGTGTGTCGTTCGAGCTGGTCGATTATCGCGATCTCGCCAAACGTGGAGAGCGCTTCGACCGCATCGTGTCCGTGGGGATGTTCGAACATGTCGGCCGCCCGCAGTTCGAGACCTTCTTCCGATCTTGCGCCAACTTGCTGACGGACGAAGGGGTGATGCTGATCCACACCATCGGGCGGTTTGGCGGGCCGGGCAAGACCGACGCCTTCACCTCGAAATACATCTTTCCGGGCGGCTACATTCCGGCGCTATCGGAGACGTTGGCAGCCTCTGAAAAGATGCGGCTGATCCACACGGACATTGAAACGCTACGACTGCATTATGCCAAGACTTTGCGCGCATGGTACGCCAATGCTCAGGCCAATCGCGAGGCGATCATCGACCTGATGGACGAGCGCTTCTACCGCATGTGGACCTTCTACCTCTCCGGCGCGACCGCGGCTTTCGAAAGCGGCGGCATGGGCAATTACCAGATCCAGTTCGCGCGCAGCCGCCATGCGCTGCCGATCACGCGCGACTACATGGCAGAGGCGGAAGAGCGCTTACGCGGATAGCAAGACAGCGCGGATCGTATTTTCCTACCCGCGGCGCGCAGTCCATTCTCGCGCCATGTTTCGCAGCGATCTTTCAACCGAGGATGCCGGTCTTGCAAAAGAGATGCTTCCGCGAGCGCAAGCTAATCGCGATTGCTCCGCGCCCCCTCGCCTGTTAGCGGGCGCAGCGTATTCGCAGGAGCGCGCAATCCATGTCTGATCCAAAACGTGTAGTACTCGCCTATTCGGGCGGCCTCGATACCTCGGTCATCGCCAAATGGCTCGAAGTCGAGCGCGGGCTGGAGGTCGTAACCTTCACCGCCGATCTCGGCCAGGGCGAGGAAATCGAGCCGGCGCGCGAGAAGGCCCGCGCGATGGGCATTCCCGACGAGCACATCTACATTGAGGATCTGCGCGAGGAGTTCGTACGCGATTACGTCTTCCCGATGATGCGCGCCAATGCTCGTTACGAAGGTGATTACCTGCTCGGCACCTCGATCGCGCGGCCACTGATCTCGAAACGTCTGGTGGAGATTGCGGCGGAGACCGGCGCGGGAGCCATCGCGCATGGTGCGACCGGCAAGGGCAACGATCAGGTCCGCTTCGAGCTTTCGGCCTATGCGCTCAATCCAGACATCAAGGTAATCGCTCCGTGGCGCGAATGGGATCTGACGAGCCGCACCGCGCTGATTGCGTGGGCGGAAACGCACCAGATCCAGGTTCCAAAGGATAAGCGCGGCGAAAGCCCCTTCTCGACCGATGCGAACCTGCTGCACACCTCTTCCGAAGGAAAGGTGCTGGAGGATCCGTGGGAAGAGACCCCGGACTATGTCTATTCGCGCACGGTCAATCCGGAGGATGCTCCGGACGAGCCCGAATATATCACCATCAGCTTCCAACGCGGCGATGCGACCGCGATCAATGGTGAGGCGATGAGCCCGGCGACGCTGCTGGCGGCGCTTAACGACTACGGCCGCAAGCACGGTATCGGACGGCTCGATCTGGTCGAGAACCGGTTTGTCGGGATGAAGTCGCGCGGCATGTACGAAACGCCAGGCGGCGAGATCTATGCGCGCGCCCATCGCGGCATCGAACAGCTGACACTCGATCGCGGTGCTGGGCACCTCAAGGACGAGTTGATGCCGAAGTATGCAGAGATGATCTACAACGGCTTCTGGTTCTCGCCCGAGCGCGAAATGCTCCAGGCGGCGATCGATCACAGCCAGGCCAGCGTGACCGGCGATGTGCGCATGAAGCTCTACAAGGGCAGCGCCGATGTCGTCGGACGGCGCGCTGACGTGGACTACAACCTCTACAGCGAGGACGTCGTGACCTTCGAGGACGATGCGGGCGCATACGACCAGAAGGACGCTGCAGGATTCATCGCGCTCAATGCGCTGAGGTTGAAATTGCTTGCCAAACGGGTCCGACCAAAGCCCTGAGGGGCAATTTTGGCTGGCGAGCGCAAGATTTTGCGACGAAGCGTTGACTTATCCACCTCCCTCCACAGATGATCTGAGGAAAAGTGGATAACTCGGCCTTGCCAAGCTTGCGCGACTCACTTCGAAAGCGCAGTCTCAAGACATCGGAAGGGAGAGAAACCCAACCGGAAATCTGGCTCTAACGAGCTGATTTTACGAGAGTTTCTCAGAACAACCGAGACGGTGGAAATTGTCCACGCGGTCTTTGAGGCCGGACATGCAGAAGACTTAGGTCAGAAGCAAGTCCAGTTGATCGAGAAGAACGCGATCGCTGTTCCATCGGATAGACCGGACATTCGGTCTGTAGTCGAAGGACGGGTCAAAGACTTCGGTCGGAGATCCAGCCGTTTGAGACAGCAGGCCAACATGGATGATCGGTCTCGGTACCGCCGGAAGGCAGGTGCGACAGGAAAGGACTTCGGTCCGGACATGTCGAAACCGCCGGAAGACGGCACCGGATGCCGGCGCGAGCGCCGGTGACAAAAGCTTCCAACCCGTTTGGGAGCCTAGACATCGGACGCCAAGTGCGTTTCGGAAGGTTCGCCTGAAGAGACACCCACGCGTCGGTGAGAGTGGGGTCGGCAGTTTACTGCCGGCCCCATTTGCTTTGCGGCCGCTAATTGATCTTGTTCAACAGGATTCGCCGAGAATCGCTGTCCCAGAGCGGGATTCACCTGTTCAGAATGGCCAGAACGCCCCGAATCCGCGCCAAAGCGCCTCCAGACAATTGCCTGGCTTTACTCCCGACCGCTATATCGTATCGCCATGACGGGAACTCTTATCCGCTCAGATGTGCGTCGTATTTTGACAGCTTACGCAGCCATGGCACTGTGCTTCGGCACCGCCGGGCACGCCGAATCCAGCGACAGCGACTCTGGCTTCCACAGCGAATTTTCCGATTTCGCCGTTCCGAACAGGGATGCAGAACCGGTTCCCGGAGCCGTTGACGTGACGTTGATCGACCCTCCGATTGAGGTTGAAACCGCGCCGGCCGCACGTACTCTCGGATCCGGCATTGCCTCGTACTATGGACGCCGATTCCACGGACGACCGACCGCGAGTGGCGAGCGCTTTGACATGCACGCGCTGACGGCGGCACACAGGACGCTTCCCTTTGGAAGCCTGGTCGAAGTGACCAACCCCCGCAACGGACGCTCCGTGATCGTCCGCGTAAACGATCGCGGGCCTTTCGTGCGTGGTCGCACGATCGATGTTAGCCGTGCAGCAGCAGAACAACTCGGCATGATCAGCAGAGGTCACGCGCGCGTTGAACTCGCCCTGCTGGAAGACTAATCGGTCAAGCTCAGACCCGTAACTCGCTTACGTCACGAAAACTGCCGATCTTTCCCCTGACGAAAGTGTTGAACGCGATTGAGTAGCGCGGTTCGCGCTCATTGTGCGGCTCAACGTAGTGCTGCAGCCCGCTCGAAAACAGGATCAGGTCGCCCTTTGCCGGAATGATCGCGTTGCGCGGCGCATTGTAGATATTGTTCCGACCTTCATCGACCAGCAGTTCGATCTGCCGGTAGTGATTGTGCCGCTCGAAAATCATCTTTCCCGGCGGGTCGGGCATCTCGGTGTAATAGAGCGAACCCGATATTATCGAGTTTGAATGCGTGTGCCCATGCATTCCCACGCCGGGCGGATTGATCAGCGACCAGCTCTGCGTCACTTCCAGCCTCTGAGTGATCCCCATGACCTCCCTGGCGAAGGTATCGAGCGCCTGCTGGATCGCCTGTTTGACGCTCTTCAGTTCCTTTCGCTCAAACAGGTAGAGCTCCTCGGAGATCTGGTTCGTCTGGTTCTGGATCATCGTCTGACCCTTGATGAACTTCTCTTGCGCCGGACTGATCGCATCCGCGATGTTCATCTTGAAATACGGTTCCGCGAAAAGCGGTTTCACGTCGTAGGCGCGCGCGCCAGCCTTCGTGGCTGTGGTAGCCATCGTGTCCAGTCCCCCACATTGTTCCCACGCCGATCATAGTATTCGCGCGGCGAATTTCGCAAGACCCCGCACATTGCCGCCCGGCCGCCCACATGCCATAGCCGCCCCACCATGGCCCGCGCCGAGCCTCCGTATATCGCCCCGCCCGAGAGCTTCCTCACCCGCCAGCTCATCACCTATATCGGCAACAAGCGCGCGCTGCTCCCGTTCATCGACAGCGCCTTCGCGCAGGTGCAGGCCGAACTCGGCCATCGCCGCATGTCGATGCTCGACCTCTTTTCCGGCTCCGGCGTTGTCGCGCGCCTGATGAAGTCGCGCGCCTCCCTCGTCTGGGCCAACGACCTCGAAACCTACGCCCAGGCCATCAACCGCTGCTTCCTCGCCAACCCCTCTGCCATCGACCACGCAGAGCTCGCCCGCCACACCGCCGCCATCGCCGCCCTCGCCAATGAGCGACCGTCACGCGAGGGCTTCATCCGCCGCCTCTACGCGCCCGCAGACGAGCAGCGCATCTCCCCCGAGGACCGCGTCTTCTACACCGTCCGCAACGCCCAGGTCCTCGACTCCTGCGCGCCCGCGATCCGCGCCCTCCCCGCGCCTTTCGCCGACCTCCTCATGGGCCCGCTGCTCTCGGCAGCCTCCCGCCACGTCAACACCGCCGGCGTGTTCAAGGGCTTCTACAAGGACCGCGCGGGCACCGGCCGCTTCGGCGGCGCCGCCGAGAACGCGCTCTCCCGCATCCTCGCCCCCATCGCGATCGAGCCGCCCGTCCTGTTCGAGGCTCCGGCAGAGGCCCGCGTCACCGCCCTCCCCGCCGAGACGCTGGTCGAGCAGATGGAGCCGGTCGACTGCGCCTATCTCGACCCGCCCTACAACCAGCACCCCTATGGCTCGAACTACTTCATGCTCAACGCCATCGCGCGGTACGAGGAGCCGCAGGAGGCGAGCCGCGTCTCCGGCATCCCGAAGGACTGGAACCGCAGCGCCTTCAACAAGCCTGCGACCGCGCTCGAGGCGCTGACCCACTGCGTCGCCGCGGTCCGCGCGCGCTTCGTCGTCATCTCGTACAATTCGGAAGGCTTCATCGCGCCCGAGGCGATGACCACGATGCTCGAACGCTTCGGCAGTTTGCGCGTGACGAGCCAGGAGTACCCGACCTTCCGCGGATCGCGGAACCTCGCCGCGCGCGACAAGTCCGTCCGCGAGTTCGTGTTCCTCCTCGACAAGGGCTGAGGGCGCAGCCTTTCCAACAAACTTGACATAATTGACACCCTGTCAAGCAGCCGGAAAGGAGTGTTTGTGGCAGAATTCCGTAGGTTTCGGGGTGTTGGACCTGCTTGACACTTTACCAACACGTTCGCCCGCGCCTCGCATGATAACTGGCGAAAGAACGGGCCACGACCAGTGGCCCGCAAGGCCGACTGGCCGTCGCGCCGTATGGCGCGGAAGCCAAGCGACGCGGATGCGTCGCGCCCGGCGTTTGAGGGCGTAAACAAAGACTCACGCCACTCAGTACCTCCTCCCGAACATCGCCAGCTCGTTGCGCACGATGGTGCGAAGGTTCTCGGGCTGCATGGGAGCCTGCCTCCCGATCCTCCCCGCCTCGACATGGCGGAGCCAGCTTCGCGCGCAGTCCTCCGGCGTCGGCGCACCGAAGGTCGGCGAGCCATCGCGCGGCAGGGGTTTCGTGTTGTCGTAAGGGGTGGTGCAGGGATCGTGGGGCATGCGGTTCACTCCTTGGGAGAGAGGGAGGGAACCGGACTAATTATTCAGAATGGGGCCTGTAGGACAGCAAGAACACAAGCTAAATTTGCTCATCGGATTATACCTATCATCTATTGCCGCAAGTTGGCCTCGCGTGGAAAAGCCTCGCGAACTTCTTGTATTAAACTGAAATAAAGAAATAAGCTGCCCTTTGGTATCCAAAGGGGACGAGATTTGGCTGAGCATCTAAAATTTGTTTTCGATGGCAAACTTGCTGCGCAGAATGTCATGGATTTTTATGAGTCCTCGAGGTTCCAATATGCCGCTTCACGACTATTAGTAAAACTCGATAATTTTCGGCGTTCCGGAACATTTCCCAAAAAGATCACATATAAAAATACTCCCGACATCGTCATTCTTCCACCACAGAGGGGGAGCTACGGCCTCGAAGTGATTGGTCCAACATTAGCGGCGGCAGGCCCTTTGTTGTACGAACTCCCACTTGGCTACTTATTCTCATATGTTGTCGACCGCATATTTAGATCCGGCGATGAAGATGATATTCGAACAGCGTTGGGACATAGCGACAGGCTCCTAGACACTTTCAACATGACTATCGCAGGGCGAGACGAAACAATCGAGAATACGCTGGATTTGCTGCGTCAACAAATTGATGAGAACCGAGAGCTTCAAGATCGAGAGCGACAGCTGTTCGAAAGGCTTTTAGCAGATCAACAGCGCAAAGACGCTCTGCTACAAGAAGCCGACATACTTCGAAGCATCCCTGAGGAGCAAGAAGCCGAACTGGTTACTATGGCAGCTCCACTACTAAGAGAAATGAATGTGCCTCTTAGGCGAAGTGCCAGTCGGGTAACAATATCCGCCGCAGTCAACGACAATCAATTTCAGATTCTGAGTGCCGATAAAGAAATGGCTGATGCCGTGGACACTGAGAATGTTGATCGACACCTGACGACGATCGATATAGATGTGGTCCAATTCAACAAGGAATCTGGATGGGGAAAGTTTGAAAATGAAGATTGGGAGGGGCGCCCCTCTTTCTCTATTCCAGGAGAAGAACTTCAGAATATGAGACAGACCGTAGTCAATGCGATGCACAAGGACATGGTAGAAGCTGACTGCTATTTTGTGCGCAGCAAAGCCGGAATACCGCAACGAATAATAATCTCAGATATGCGCGATATTGATGAATAATAATACAGACATTTTGGATATTTACAACCCAAAATATTTCATTGAATATTTAGAATTTTCCTTCGATTTTTCTTTTACTTGGGTTTTCCTGTCTTTGGGAGCGGTATATTAGGCTACCTAGTCAAATCTGCCCGTTTACGATACCTCTTCTCTCTTTGTAGGCAAAAAGGTATGCGTGCCTACGCAATTCCTTTCTGGAGATCATGAATGAATTGTTCGCACAAGGCTTTGCTTGTTCTCATAACCGTCTGCCTGATCTCCTGCGGTGATAATTCGCAAGACGATAGCGTGAGCAACCAGATCGACGCTCTTGCTGAACAGTATCCGAGGATTGATCCGCAAGGCATTGAGATTCCTCCGGTAAGTGATTTGACCAATCCTGACTTCGATATTGGTGGCTATTGCCTCTCGCAGGAGTCCGTTGGGAACGGCTCATTCGAGTTTTGCTTGGAGGTCCTTGGGCGTGAGCTGATCGCTCTCGGCGGGCCGCGCTAAACAGCCTATTGCGCTTCCGTCATGAGGAAGCGCGCCCTACTAATTTCGCAGCGTGGTTCTATCGAACTCCGCAACCCTACTCCACAATCCGTAGCTGTCCGCGGATTGCTCCGGCGGGGTAGTCCGCATTGTGCAGGTTCACGTAGAAGCCGCCCGGATTGTCGAGGATGCGCTGGGCCAGGCCTGCGTCGATCTCGGTACAGGCGTTGGCGCGCTGGCCGAGTTGCGGGGTGATCAGCGGGGCGGCGACGCCTCCGGCAACGCCCGCTGCGCCTTCATGGATATGGGCGGCGGTGATCAGATCGGTCCCGCGTGCCTCCATCTCGTAGCACATGCGACCTTCCGCATTGAGCGCGGCGAGGAAATCTCCCGAGCCGTCCGGATCGCCGAGTTTCGGGACTTCGTTCGCCCCGTCGAGGTCGGCGGCGAGCCGCGTGCC
The DNA here is from genome assembly GCF_900177715.1 of Altererythrobacter xiamenensis. Taxonomy (GTDB): domain Bacteria; phylum Pseudomonadota; class Alphaproteobacteria; order Sphingomonadales; family Sphingomonadaceae; genus Erythrobacter; species Erythrobacter xiamenensis. The sequence goes on from NZ_FXWG01000001.1 coordinate 110,867, forward strand.
GAAGTCGAGCGGGTCGTTGGCGCTGTAGCTCGCGCAGGCGGACAGCGCGAGGGCGGATGCCGCGACGAGGCTTGTCCGGGCGAGGTTCTGGAACTGGCGCATGGAATTCTCCCTTTTTCTCATGGCGCTACCCTACGCCGGGCGCGCGCCGTCCGAAAGGGGAAGTATTGGGAGTGTTATTCCGCGGGTTCGCGTTCCTTCGCCACCTGCCGTTCGAGCATGGGCTTCAGATACTGTCCGGTGAAGCTGCGCGGTTCCTGCGCCACTTCTTCCGGCGTACCCTCGGCCACCACTTCGCCGCCGCGCACGCCGCCTTCCGGCCCGAGGTCGAGGATATGGTCGGCGGTCTTGATGACGTCGAGATTGTGTTCGATCACCACCACGCTGTTGCCCTGGTCGACGAGGCGATGGAGCACTTCGAGGAGCTTGCGGACATCCTCGAAATGGAGGCCCGTGGTCGGCTCGTCCAGGATGTAGAGCGTCTGCCCGGTGCTGCGTTTCGACAGCTCCTTGGCGAGCTTCACCCGCTGCGCCTCGCCCCCTGACAGGGTGGTCGCCTGCTGGCCGACCTTGACGTAGCCGAGGCCGACCTCGTTCAGCATGTGCATCTTGTCACGGATCGGGGGGACGGCCTTGAAGAACTCCTCCGCATCCTCGATCGTCATGTCGAGCACGTCGGCGATGGAGTGGCCCTTGAACTTCACCTCCAGCGTTTCGCGGTTGTAGCGCTTGCCGCCGCATTCCTCGCAGGTGACGTAAACGTCGGGCAGGAAGTGCATCTCGATCTTGATCAGCCCGTCGCCCTGGCACGCCTCGCAGCGGCCACCCTTGACGTTGAAGCTGAACCGGCCGGGCTTGTAGCCGCGCGCCTGCGCCTCTGGCAGTCCGGCGAACCAGTCGCGGATCTGAGTGAAGGCGCCGGTGTAGGTCGCCGGGTTGGAGCGCGGGGTGCGGCCGATCGGCGACTGGTCGATCTCGATCACCTTGTCGCAATATTCGAGGCCGGTGACCTTGTCGTGCGCCCCCGCGATCACGCGCGCGCCATTGAGGTGCCGCGCGGCCGAAGCGTAGAGCGTGTCGATGGTGAAGCTCGACTTGCCCGAGCCTGAAACGCCGGTGACGCAGGTGAATGTGCCGAGCGGGATGGAGGCGGTCACATCCTTGAGGTTGTTCGCCTTCGCCCCGTGCAGGGTGAGCTTGTGCCCGTTGCCCTTGCGGCGGTTGGCCGGAACCTCGATCTCGCGGCGACCGGTGAGGTAGTCCGCCGTCATCGAGTTCCTGGCCTTCATGATCTGCTTGAGCGTGCCTTGCGCCACAACCTCGCCGCCGTGAACACCCGCGCCGGGGCCGAGGTCGACGATATGGTCGGCGGTGCGGATCGCGTCCTCGTCATGCTCGACCACGATCACAGTATTGCCGAGATCGCGCAGGCGCTTGAGCGTCTCCAGCAGCCGGTCGTTGTCCTTCTGGTGAAGGCCGATCGAAGGCTCGTCGAGGACGTAGAGCACGCCGGACAGGCCGCTGCCGATCTGGCTGGCCAATCGGATGCGCTGGCTCTCCCCGCCCGACAGCGTGCCCGAGGTCCGGTCGAGATTGAGGTAGTCGAGCCCGACATTGTTGAGGAAGCCGAGCCGCTCGTTGATCTCTTTCAGGATAGCGCGCGCGATCTGCTGCTGCGTATCGCCAAGCTTGCCCTCGAGACTGCCGAACCATTCAACCGCATCGGCGACGCTCATCTTGGTCGGTTCGGCGATGTCCGTTTCCGCCACACGCACCGCGAGCGCCTTTTCATTGAGACGCTTGCCACCGCAGGCCTCGCACGGCTGCGCAGTCTGGAACTTCGCCAGCTCTTCACGCATCCACGCGCTCTCGGTCTGCAGCAGGCGGCGGTTGAGATTGCCGATCACGCCTTCGAACGGCTTGCGGACGGTATATTCCTTGCGCCCGTCCTTGAAGGTCAGCTCGACCGGCATGCCGCCCGTGCCGTGGAGGATGATCATGCGCTGGTCGGGCTCGAGCTCGTTCCACGGCGTGGTCAGGTCGAAATCATAAGCCTTCGCAAGGCTGGAGAGCACCTGCATGTAATAGGGTGACGGCGGGTTGGACTTGGCCCAGGGCACCACCGCGCCCTTCTTGAGCGATAATGCCTCATTCGGAACGACCAGTTGCGGGTCGAACAGCAGCTTTTCACCGATCCCGTCACAGGTCGCGCAGGCACCCTGCGGCGCGTTGAAGGAGAACAGGCGCGGCTCGATCTCCTCGATCGTGAAGCCGGAAACCGGACAGGCGAACTTTTCGGAAAAGACGATGCGATTGGCAGGGATCCCTGCGCCCTTCATCGCTCCGCCGGCTTCGCTCTCGTCCTCACGCCCCGGCACCACGCCATCGGCGAGATCGACATAGGCCCGCCCCTCGGCCAGCTTGAGCGCGGTTTCGAAACTGTCGGCAAGGCGCGTTTCCAGCCCCTCTTTCACGGCGAGCCGGTCAACCACCACTTCGATATCGTGCTTGAACTTCTTGTCGAGCGCGGGCGCTTCCTCGATGCCGTACATCTCGCCGTCGATCCGCACACGGGTGAAGCCGGCCTTCTGCCATTCGGCCAGTTCCTTGCGGTATTCGCCCTTGCGGCCGCGCACCACCGGCGCGAGCAGGTAAAGCCGCGTCCCTTCCGGTAGAGCCATGACGCGGTCGACCATTTGCGAAACGGTTTGCGCACTGATCGGCTTGCCGGTCGCAGGCGAATACGGCACGCCCACCCTCGCCCACAGCAGGCGCATGTAGTCGTAGATCTCGGTGACGGTCGCGACGGTCGAACGCGGATTGCGCGAGGTGGTCTTCTGCTCGATCGAAATGGCAGGCGAAAGCCCGTCGATATGCTCGACATCGGGCTTCTGCATCATTTCGAGGAACTGGCGCGCATAGGCGCTAAGGCTTTCGACATAGCGCCGCTGCCCCTCAGCATAGATGGTATCGAAAGCGAGGCTAGACTTGCCCGATCCGGAAAGCCCGGTGACGACGATCAGCGCATCGCGCGGCAGATCGATATCGACACCCTTGAGGTTGTGTTCGCGCGCGCCGCGGACGGAGATTTTGGTGAGGGACATGAAAAGCCGTGTTCCGCAAATGTTCTGATGTGTCAAGGCAGGCGGGCAGTTGCTCCCCGCCCGAGCGCGGGATGTGGGGATTTATGCGCGAATTACAAAGGGTGCCGAAACACCCGGCAGCATGCTTGCGAGGAATTCCAACAAAATCTTTCTCAGGTTTTTACTCTGTTTTTCAATTCCTTGGAGCGATTAAAACCGGCCTACAGGAAAAATGAAGTCCCGCCATTTGTAAGAATGCGTCACCACTGGTGCCTCTTCGTTCGTATCTTCCCGCTGAGCCCTTCGGGTCGCACCAAGGCTAGCGTGATCTGCGAAATGGCGAGAGCTCGCCGGTCTGTTCCAGGATCGGCGAGCACCGCCCCCTCCCCCGCACATCGCCGGCCCACCCCTTAAACCGTTGCTCAACCACGCTGAAGCGTGGACCGATTAGGCCCCTCCGTCCGTTATATAACTGAATGATAACGAGGCGTTTTTTGCAGGCTCCGCATTCAGCGTAGAGCCGCGAACATTCGCCGCAAGCCAGGGGAAAGCGCAATCGTACCTTCGGATCATGCTCCAGCAAAACGGGCCCCGCGCGGCCCGGCATTCTCGCGCCCGAGAGACCGGGTTCGCGCGCTACTTCGCCGGATGAGCGAAAGGCGCCGACGCGGTCCGCAGCCTCCGATCAAGAAGCGTCGTACCAAGCGCAAGGCGGCAATGGCGCTGTCCGCCAGCGTGATGGCGATGAATACCGGCATGGCCGATAGTGCATCTTTCGGTCAGCCGGTGATCGATACGGACATAACCGAGACAGTCGACCCGACACAGACGCGCGTGATGGCGCATAAACTGTCGGTCAGCCAGTCCTTCAAGCAAGCCCTGGTCGAAGAGGAAGGCGTGCGAGAAGTCGTTTATCGCGATGTTGCAGGATACCCCACCGTCGGTGTCGGACATCTGGTCCTTCCCGAAGACGGTCTCTATGTCGGTCAGAGGGTAAGCTACGCCCGGATCCTGGACTTCCTTGAGCGCGATCTCGCCAAGGCTGAAGCTGCCGTGCAGAGGCTGGTGGGTGACCTCAAGCTCTACCAGCACGAGTTCGACGCACTGGTCGACCTCGTCTACAATGTCGGCGAAGGCAATGTCTCGTCGGAGGAGAGCCCGCAGCTCAACGCAGCCATCGCCGCGGGCGACTATGATGCGATCGCTGACGAGCTTGACTATCGGCATGCCGGAGGAAAGGTGGCGAAGGGGCTCGCCATACGCAGTGAGCGCCGCGCGCAGATTTTCATGGACGCAAGTTATGACAACCCCCGCGTGCAGACCTAGTCGTGCCATCGCCGCAGCTGCGGCAATCCTGATAACGGCCTGTTCGGCAGAGACACGAGAAACCCCTGCCGATCGGGAAGTGCCGGAGACAGCCGGTGTCGATAATTGCCTGCTTCTCGTATGGGAAAACCAGGCCGATCCCGACCAGATGTTCGACCGCGCCAACGACACGGTCGAAGGCGGCGCAATTTCCTGCGCTACGGGCACCAGCCCGACACAATATGCCCAGGCGATCCAGGCGATCAGGGTTGCGGCACGCAGCGGCGACCGCGCTGCCATGCTCGATAACGTCGGCATTCCGCTGCTCTATCTCGATGCTGATGGAAAGCGCCGCGAATTGCGCGACCCGGCCGAAATCGAAACGGTGTTCGACGAGATTTTCGACCCCGAAATGCTGCGGATGATGCGCGATCTCGACCTGCAGCAAATGGCGGTCGAGAACCAGGCGGGCGGCTATTTCGGGCTTGGCGCGCTGTGGCTGGTGCCCGAGGGACCCGGTCAGCAGCCGCGCATTGTGACCATAAACCGGCAGGCCCTGAACGAAGCGGCGGTCGCTTCATCCGCCGGGCTGGCTCAATCGACGGACAGCGAACAGTGATCGACGCCTGACTTTCGTCCGGTTGCAAATGCAATCAATCTGCTGTTCAAGTCCGGCCTGCTAGCAGGGGGACTGCTATCTTGCTGCGCGAAATCCTCGCGCGCTATCATAATGACTGCTGGAGATAATATGAAGGTTCGCAACCCGGCCATTTCGCGCCTTAAACTGAGCGCCGCCGCACCCGCACTCGCCGCCACGCTTCTCGCAGGCTGTGCCACCACCTACGGAGACGACATGGATCCGATCGCCGCTGCCGAAGCCACCGCCGATTACAGCCCCGAAATCCCCGAAGGCACGGGCTATTTCGCATCGGACAGCACGCTGCCGTTCCTGGCACCCGACTTCACCAAGATTTCCGAGGACGACTACGTGCCCGCTTTCGAGCAGGGCATGGCGATCCAGAAGGCCGAAGTGCAGGCGATCATCGACAATCCTGCCCCGCCCACTTTCGCAAACACCATCGTCGAGCTGGAAAAGTCGGGCCGCATGCTGGGCCGCGTGAGCCGCGTTTTCTTTGCGCTGACCGGTTCGAACACGACCGATCGGCTGGACGAAATCCAGAGCGAGATCAGCCCGAAGCTGTCCGCCCATAGCGACAGCATCACGCTCAACCCGGAACTCTTCGCCCGCGTGAAGGCGGTTTATGACAACCGCGCCGCGATGAGCATGACTCGCGAAGACGCCAAGCTGCTCGAGGAAACCTACGACAGCATGGTCCATGCCGGCGCGCTGCTCACCGAAACCCAGCGCGAACAGGTCAAGGCGATCAATTCCGAGCTTTCGACCCTGACCACCGAGTTCAGCCAGACGGTGCGCGAAGCGACCGTCGACAATGCGCTGATCGTCGATACGGCGGAAGAGCTCGCGGGTCTTTCGGACTCGGAGATCGAGGCTGCCGCCAAGCTGGCTGCCGAGAAGGGTCATGAGGGCAAGTATGCCATCGCGCTCCAGAACACGACGCGCCACCCGCTCAACCCTGCTCTCACCAACCGCGACACGCGCGAAAAGCTGTTCAAACTTTCCGCCTATCGCGCCGATCAGGGTGGCGAGAACGACACCCGCCTGATGCTTGCGAAGATTGCCAAGCTGCGCGCCGACAAGGCCGCGCTATTCGGCGAGGAAAGTTGGGCCAGCTATGCGATGTATGACCGCATGGCTAAGAATCCGGCGACCGCAATCGGCTTCATGGAGCAGATGGTCCCGGCGCTCGCCGCGACCCAGCGCCGCGAGGCTGCCGAAATCAACGCGATGATCGCGGCTGAAGGCAAGAACTTCTCGGTCCAGCCGTGGGACTGGAACGTCTATGCCGAGAAGATCAAGGCCGAACGCTTCGCCTTCGACGAAAGCCTGGTGAAGCCTTACTTCCAGCTGGAAAAGGTGCTGGAAGACGGCGTCTTCTACATGGCGAACAAGCTTTACGGCCTCAATTTCGAACGCCGTACCGATCTCCCGACCTATCATCCGGACGTGTGGACCTACACGGTCTTCGACCGCGACGGTTCGGAGCTCGGCCTGTTCTACTTCGACCCGTTCCAGCGCCCCAGCAAGCGCGGCGGTGCATGGATGTCGAACTTCGTCGACCAGAGCCATCTGTGGGGCACCAAGCCGGTGATCTACAACGTGCTCAACATCCCGAAGGCGCCCGAAGGTGAAGTCCAGCTGGTCGATTTCGACAATGTCGAGACGACCTTCCACGAGTTCGGCCACGCGCTGCACGGCTTCTTCGCCAACCAGAAGTACGAGAGCCTTTCGGGCACCGCCACGGCGCGCGACTTCGTCGAATATCCGAGCCAGGTGCACGAAATGTGGGCGACCTATCCCGAAGTGCTGCAGAACTATGCCAAGCACTACGAGACAGGTGAAACCCTGCCGATGGAGATGGTCGAGAAGATCCAGGCCGCAGCCAAGTTCAACCAGGGCTATGATTTCGGCGAAGTCGTCGAAGCGGCCCTGCTCGACATGAAGTGGCACGCGCTCACGCCTGCCGAAGCAGCCGCGATCGACACGCCGGAGAAGGTCGATGCCTTCGAACGCAAGTCGCTGAAGGAACTGGGCCTCGAGATCGACCTCGTGCCGCCGCGCTATCGCAGCAGTTACTTCAACCACATCTTCTCGAGCCCTGCGGGCTATTCGGCCGGCTATTACAGCTATCTGTGGACCGAAATGCTCGACAAGGATTCACGCCAGTGGTTCCTCGACAATGGCGGGCTGACGCGCGCCAATGGCGATCACTATCGCAAGACCGTGCTGAGCCAGGGCGGAACGATGGACTATTTCCAGATGTTCCAGAACTTCGCCGGGCGTGAGCCTGACGTGAAGCCGATGCTGGCGAGCCGCGGACTGCTCGAAGGCGAGGCGCAGGCTGACAGCTCCAAGCCGGACGGCGCGCTTCCGCCGCGCACTGTCGGCGGCGAGTAAGCTCCAACGGCTTTGCATCCTAAGCCCCTCCGGATTGCCGGGAAATCAAGAATGGGCGCTCCTGCGATGGGGCGCCCATTTTTATTGGCGAAGGCTCAGAACAGGGCCGGAGGTTAAAACAGGGACTGTTTCATGGGAATGGCGAGTCCTGCCTGTTGGGCGATCATGCCGACCCATTGTTCGACCTGCCCGATTTCCTCGGCAAGTTTCGCATCCCGGGCCAGCATATTATCCTCGTCCTCATGCGCCGCCTGTGCCCCGCCGAGCTTGGAATGCTCATCGAACACGTCGGCATGGGCCAATTCCTCGGCCCCCGCTTGATCTATCTCCAGTTCGGCGAAATCCGCGATGGCTGCGATAGTCTTCACCCTCTCGGCATTGAAACGATCTCCATCGAGCGAGCGGAACCTGTCTCCGGAAATTCCGGCGACCTGGCCCTGCATGTGCAGCAGGAACCATCTTTGCCCCAGGAACCACGCGAGGGCTGCGGCCTGCATGTCGCTCATTGCGAAAAGCTCGCGAGAGCTCATTCCGAAATCCATCCCGGCATAGGATTGCAGAGCGAGGAACAGTTCGCGACCCCATCGCCGCCCCAGCAATCCCCGCTTGGCGACGGATCCAAGGAATTTCGGCAAGGCGTTGCTCATCAGGATCGCACGCGCCTCGGGCATCGTATTGAGCATCCCCGGAATCAGCATGTTGGCCATGTTTGACGGTTTTACGAACACCGCCTCGCCGGGCTCGTGCGCGCGGGAAAGAAGCTGCAGAACCGGTTTGACCAACGGCTTCGTCGCTTCGACATTTCCAGCGAGGCTGGCGAGAATACCCGGTTCGTTGAGGCCGATGCAGACACCCGGCCTGTCAAGTGCGCGAACAAGCAATGTCGACCGGCAGAACGCCGTGTGGAAGATGAAATGGAGCTTGCCCGTCTCCACGCGCATGGCGCGCACATCGTCCCAGCCGATGATGGCAACATCCGCTTTGGAGCTTGGCTTGCGGTCTGCAAGGAATCCGGTCTTGCCCAGTTCCGAGCGTGGGATGCGCATTAACTCTACCGTACGCCGAGAGACATCGACCCGGTGCGGGAGCCAGGACGGATCGGCTTCGATTGTGCGGGGATCGGTCATAAGTCCGGCCTAGTAGGCTACGGCTTGGCGTCAAGCGTCAGACCGCGACCAGCGCCCGCGCGCCAGGCTCCCCCAGCCAGCGCGCGGAGACGCCCCAGACATCGGCGATCACGTCGCTCGCCAGCGCCTTCTCCGGGGCGTCGTCTGCAATCAGGCGGCCCTCTTTCAACACCAGCACGCGGTCGGCGTTGTTCATCGCCTTGGCCAAATCGTGAAGGACGAGCGCGACGCCCCTGCCCTCCTCCGCCGCCACACGCAGATGACGCAGCAAGGTAAGCTGGTGCGACAGGTCGAGCGCCGCCAAAGGTTCGTCCGCGAGGATCCATTGCGGCTCGCCCGCCAGCACGCGAGCGAGCAGAGCGCGCGCCTTCTCTCCGCCCGAAAGCTGCGAGGCGGGGCGATGCCGCAGGGCCTGCAGGGCGAATGCATCGATCGCCGCCTCGACAGCCTGCTCGCCCCTATCGCGCCACGGCATCCGCCCAAGCCGGACGAGATTGGCGACGGACACGTCCCATGCGACGCTGGCTTCCTGCGGGAGGTAACCGATCCGCTGAGCGCGGGCTCGCGGATGAAGCGTGTTGAGCGCTTCGCCATCCAGCGCGACTTTGCCCGATACAGGATCGAGCAGCGACGCAAGCGCCATCAGCAGGCTCGACTTGCCCGCGCCATTCGGCCCGCAGATCGCCGTAATGCGCCCGGGTTCGAGCGTCGCTGACACCTCATCCAGCCGCCCGGGAATGGTCAACTTCTCTGCGACAAGGCTCATACCCGCCCCCTCCGCATCTTCAGCAGCAGCCAGAGGAAGAACGGCGCGCCAATCAGAGAAAGCGCAATGCCGAGCCGCAATTCGGTCGCCATAGGGAGGATGCGCACGAGGCTGTCCGCGATCAGCACAAGCAGACCGCCCGCAAGCGCGCTTGGCAGGATGAGGCTCGACGGCAGGCGGTCGGTCAGCGGGCGGACCAGATGGGGGACGATCAGGCCGACGAAACCAATGATCCCGGCCACGGCGACGCCCGCGCCCACCGTCAGGCCGACGCCCGCCACGAGCAGCCAGAGCAGCCGCCCGCCATCGACACCCATCGAATGCGCCGCCTCGCTTCCCAACGTCAACGCGTCGAGCGGGCGCGCTGCAAACGCCAGCAATATAATGCCCAGCGCCACCAGCGGCGCGGCAATCCAGACCTCGCGCCAGCTACGGTCGGTGAGTGCGCCGTTTAGCCACATCACGATCTCGCTCATCGCAAAGGCATTGGCGCTAGTGGTGATGGCGAGCGCGGTCAGCGCGCCCGCAAGGCTGGCGATCATCAGGCCGGCAAGAGTGAACAGCGCAATGCCGCCGCTGCGCCCGGCTATCAGCGCGAGCAGCGCCATCCCCGCCGCCGCGCCTGCAAGCGCAAATCCGGGGAGCAGCCATGCGCTCGCGGTATAGCCGAACCACAGGCTTGCCACCGCGCCAAGCGCCGCCATCGGCGCAATGCCGAACAGACCCGGATCGGCGAGCGGATTGCGCAGATATCCCTGCATCGCCGCGCCCGCAGCGCCGAGCCCGGCGCCGACGATCACCGCGAGGATCGAGCGCGGCAGGCGCAGTTCCATCAGGATCAGCGCGGCATTGGGTGTCGTCGCGGGATCGATCCACACCCGCCCCGCGAGCAGCGACAGCGGGAACGCCAGCACCAGCAGCGCGGCGAAGATCAGCGCGGCGCGGTTCATGTAGCTTGCCTCATCTCGCGGCGGATGGCGTCGAGTCGCATCTGAACGCCGACGATTGTGCGCCCGCCGCAATAGAGCAGTCGCGGTTCGAAACTCTCGACCCTTGTATCGGCCAGCCGCTGCAAGGCCGGGTGGGTCTGCGCGGGACTATCGCCCGCCACGAGCAGCAGCTCGGGCGGATCGGCCAGCAAGCGTTCGAGCGAGACATAGTCCGCCTGGTTCAGTCCGCGCTTTTCAGCGAAGCTCGTGAATCCGTTCTGCTCCATCACCTCGGCCACCAGCGTCTCGCCGCCCGGCACGATCTGGCCCGGCTGCCAGAGCAAGGTATCGATGTCGGGCTTCGGCTTGCCCGTCGCGTTCTCGAGAGCACGGTCAATGTCTCTGACCAGCCATTCACCCTCCAGCTCACGCCCTACGATCTTCGCAAGTCGGCGGATTTGCGCCTCGCTCTCTGCGACCGATTGCGGGCTGCCGAACGCCTCGACCCGGATGCCGAGGTCCTCCAGCGCCGACCGGGTCGCAGGCGCGATGAATGTGCTCGCCAGGACGACATCGGGATCGAGCGCGAGGATCTCCTCCACCGTGCCGCCGGTCACTTCGTAACGCTTCGCAACATTCTGCGGGATTGAACTGGAGGCGGGATCGTGGCTGTAATGCGACAGAGCAAGGATCTGGTCCGCGGACATTTCGACGAGCATCGCATCGGTGCAGGGGTTGAGGCTGACAATGCGCTTCGCGGTTGGCTGGATATCCCTGTCTGCTGCCGTCTCCGGCGCAGAACAGCCACCAAGCACCAGCGCGAGGGCGAGGCCCCCGGCGGCTAGCGCATCAGTTGCGCGTCGAAGGCTGCCCCATTTCGTCATATTCTTCGAATGCCGCGATAATTGCGCTTTTCCTCCCCTGCAAGACCGCGCCCGAAGGCCTGCCATTAACCTTTGGACCAGTGGTGTTCGCTTTCGGGACGGGCCGGAGATGCCGCTCGCCCGGACATGATCTTAACGATACGCGCCTAAGCGCGCTCACGGCGCACCGAAAATGAAACAGCAATTTGCTCGCCTTGTCCGCGGACTGACCGCAAAGCCCGCTTCCCCCTCGCGTGGGGACAAGCGCTTACTCGCGCTCGCCGCGATCATCGGTGTGCCCGCTTTTGCAGCGCCTGCCGACTGGTCTGCCGCTTCCGAGACAGCGACGGACACCGCGCAAATGGCGCAGCAGGCAGAGCTCATGCCGTTCGAGACCGCTGGTCAGAGTTTCCCGGGATCCGCATTCTATTATCTCGAGGATGCGCCGGAACTTGCGCTGGCCCTGCCAACGATCGACCCGACCGAGAAACCCGCCGCGCCGGGCGAGCTTGGCCGGGTGCTCGATCATGGCCCCGCTGCACGCGCATTCCTTTCCACCGCCACCGGTATGGACAAGGCCCGCGCGCAGCGCTGCATGGCGCAGGCGATCTATTACGAGGCCGCCAGCGAAAGCGAAGCAGGGCAGAAGGCGGTCGCCCAGGTCGTGCTCAACCGCGTGGCGCATTCGGCCTGGCCCAACAGCGTCTGCGGTGTCGTCTTCGAAGGTTCGACGCGGCGCACCGGTTGCCAGTTCAGCTTCACCTGCGACGGTTCGATGGCGCGCAAGCCCGGCAGGGCCGCGTGGGACCGCGCCCAGCGCATCGCCGCACGTGCGCTTTCGGGCGAAGTCTACGAGCCGGTTGGCCTCGCGACCCATTACCACACCAATTGGGTCAATCCTTATTGGGCCAAGTCGCTCGACCACATCGGCACCATCGGCGCGCACCGCTTCTATCGCTGGCGCGGAGCCAATGGTCGCCCGGCCGCGTTCCAGGCGCGCTACGCAGGGGTCGAAAGCACCTATCGCGCCAATCTGACCGGGCCGGTAACCGGTAGCGCCCCGATCGGCAGCGCTGCGGCCTACGCCCCGCTTCCCGCGAGCGTGCCTGCAACTGCGGAAGCGACAACCTCCGCAGATCGAATTGTCGACCTGCCCAAGAGCGGTACGGTGGCAAGCACTGCCCATATGGGCGCAGGGCAGATCCGCGAGGAATACGCGAATGTCGGCAAGTGGCTCGACCAGCCGGGTAAGGCTGCAACCGCGCTTGGCCAGTAAGACACTGCGCATTTATCTCCAAAAATCGGCTAGTTAACGTCCGCGAAACCCTAACCCGGAACGAAGCCTTAGCGGCGCTGCGCTAAACCTTGCGCACTCGCTGAAAACACCCCCTTTCGGGCGCATAAGGATCGCATCAATGTCTCTCAGGTTCGCCGCCGCGCGTACTCCCAACCGTTCGCCGGTGGCGCGCGCACTTCGGAAGCGGGCGATCGAATGCGTCGCAAATGACAATGGTGAGAATGTCGAGCATGACCGGATGTTGAAAGCGGCTCTGCGCCATTTCGGGGAGTTCGGCCTGAGCGCGGCCCGCAAGGCGCGCCAGAATGCCGAAGCGGCATTTTTTGCGGGGGACCGCGATCTCTACGACTGGTGGCTCGGAGTTTGCCGGGTGCTTGACCGCAGGCTCGCTGCCGAGCTGGAAACAGGCACCAGTTCCAAAAGCGCGTGAGAGAATAAATCAAGCCCGCACAATCATTCAATAAAACCTGGTAAGTATCATATTAACCTGACGGTGACGACTTCCGGTTATGGCGAAAGTCATGGCCGGCAAAGAGCCACTTCGGGCGCTGCGAAAGCGGTTTGCATCACAGACCAGCACGGACAAGCTGTCTGCGCAGGTACGGCGCACGCTCGTCACCACGCTCTACACACAGCCCGGAAGTCTGGCGATTGGCGCGATCAACGGCATCGCCTCCACCGCCATCGCCGCCTGGGTTTCACAAAACGAGATTCTCTATCTCAGCTGCATCGTGCTGACCGTGATCGCAGTCGCGCGCGTGACTGCCGCGCTCGGCCTATCGCCCGAGCATGACGGCGACAGCACGCGCAAGCTCGAAGTGATCTACGAAGTCGGCGCGTTCAGCTACGCGCTGGCGCTGGGCAGCATTGCCGCGATTTGCATCGTGATGAATGCCAGCGCAGCGGTCGAGGTGCTGATGGTAGCCAACGCCACCTGCTACGGCGTGGGCATCTGCGCCCGCAACGCCGGGCGGCCCGTCATCGCGCTGGGGCAGCTTTCGCTGGTCTGCCTGCCGATCATGTTCGCAGCCCTGTGGGTGGGCACGCTCGCGCATATCGCGCTATTCATCACCATGCTGCTGCTTTTCCCGGCGATGGCCTCGATCACCTTCAACGTGTTCAAGGTATTGCGCGATTCCATTGCTTCTGCAGAAACCAGCGCGCGCCTCGCCGAGAAGATGCAGATTCTTGCGCGGACCGATGTCGTCACCGGCCTCGCCAACCGCGCCGGTCTCAACCACGCCATGGTCGAAACCATGATGGCGCTCGAAGACGATGCCTGCATCGCGCTGATGTGGATCGACCTCGATCGCTTCAAGGAGGTCAACGACCTGCTAGGCCATCCGATCGGCGACCGCGTGTTGTCCGAAGTTGCGCGGCGCCTGCGTGACGTTGCCCCCGAAGGTGCGACCATTGCGCGGTTCGGCGGCGACGAGTTCGTGCTGTTTTCCCCGATCCGCGACCGCAAGCAGAGCGAACAGATCGCCAGCGAAGTCCATGCCGAGATCATGCGCCCGATCCGCATCGATGGCGACCGGCTGGAAGTGCGCGCGTCGGTCGGCGTCGCCCTGCTGCCCGAAGATGCGAACGATGCCGACACGCTGATGCAGAATGCCGACCAGGCGCTCTATCATGCGAAGATCGGCGGCCGCGCCCAGACGCGCTTCTTCGACCAGTCGATGACCCGCGACCTCGTGCGTCGCCGCGAGATCGAGGACGAACTGCGCCTTGCCATCCAGCGCGACGAGCTGTCGATCTTCTTCCAGCCGATCGTCGATCTCGAGACCGGCAAGATCCGCACCTTCGAGGCACTGGTGCGCTGGTTCCACCCGGTGAAGGGGGAATTGCGCCCCGACGAGTTCATTCCGGTGGCCGAGGAATCGGGCGTGATCGTCACGCTGGGCAACTGGATCACCGCCCAGGCCGCGCGTGTATGCGCGCAATGGCCAGAGGACGTCACCGTCGCGGTCAACCTTTCGCCGCTGCAGATCCGCGCTCCCGGCGCTGCGCTCGGCATCCGCAACGCACTGCGCGAAGCGAAGCTCGATCCGCACCGGCTCGAACTGGAAGTAACCGAGAGCCTCTTCATCGAGGACAACCACGCCACCGCAGCTTTCATCGAGGAACTTGCGGCCGAGGGGGTGCGCTTCGCGCTCGACGACTTCGGAACCGGCTATTCCTCGCTCGGCTACATCAACAATTTTCCGTTCAAGAAGATCAAGGTCGACCGCAGCTTCGTCTCGGGTCCCAATGTCGGCAAGAAGAGCGAAGCCATCATCCGCGCCGTCGCGGAGATGGGGACGCAGCTGGGTATGGAGATCGTTGCCGAAGGGCTCGAGACGATCGATCAGGTCCAAGCGGTACGCGAAGCGGGCTGTACGCTCGGCCAGGGCTACCACTTCAGCCGCGCCGTGCCCGACTATCTCGCCGCCATGCTGCTCGCCGAGGAGCGCGAGGGGCCGGACGGTCTGCGCAAGACCGCCTGAGCGATTCCCCATCGAGAACCTGTCCCGCCTCGCCTCGAGCAGCGCGGGAACGGATTACCTATCGACGCGTCTCATAAGGGCGGGCCCCGAAATCAGGCCCGCAATCGCGTTTTGCGCGGATATCGTCGGATTTTGCCAATCGCTATTGCAATTGCGAATTATTTGCAAAGATAGTTCCGAACTGGCACTTTTTGCCGGTTGCAATCGCACAGGCGCGGGCTTAGGGCGACCGATGAAAGACCGGACGCCCCTCCCCCTCGGGACGTAGGGGAAAGCGTCATTATCGGTCATGGCTTTCGCGTCCCGGACCCAGGGAAGGAACAGACCGAACAATGGCTCGCAAGAAGATCGCGCTCATCGGCGCCGGAATGATCGGTGGCACGCTTGCCCACCTCGCCGCGAAAAAGGAAATGGGCGACATCGTCCTGTTCGACATTGCCGAGGGCATGCCGCAGGGCAAGGCGCTCGACCTTTCCCAGTGCGGCCCGATCGAGGGCTTCGACGCGAAGATCACCGGCTCGAACGACTATGCCGACATCGCTGGTGCCGACGTGGTGATCGTCACCGCCGGTGTTCCGCGCAAGCCCGGCATGAGCCGCGACGACCTGCTCGGCATCAACCTCAAGGTGATGAAGTCCGTGGGCGAAGGCATCAAGAACAACTGCCCCGACGCATTCGTGATCTGCATCACCAACCCGCTCGACGCGATGGTCTGGGCACTGCGCGAGTTTTCCGGCCTGCCGCATAACAAGGTGGTCGGCATGGCAGGCGTGCTCGACAGCGCACGGTTCGCGACCTTCCTCGCGTGGGAGTTCGGCTGCTCGGTCAAGGACGTGAACGCCTTCGTGCTCGGCGGTCACGGCGACACCATGGTTCCCGTCACTAGCTACACCACGATCAACGGCATCCCGGTGAACGACTACGCCAAGATCAAGGGCGTGTCCGAAAGCCGCATCGATGAAATCGTCGACCGCACCCGCAAGGGCGGCGGCGAGATCGTCGGCCTGCTCGGCAACGGTTCGGCCTATTACGCGCCGGCCACCAGCGCCATCGCAATGGCAGAAGCCTATCTCGGCGACCAGAAGCGCATCCTGCCCTGCGCCAGCTATGTCGAGGGCAAGTACGGCCTCGACGGGCTCTATGTCGGCGTTCCGACCGTGATCGGCGCAGGCGGCACCGAGGAAGTGATCGAGATCGAGCTGTCCGACGAGGAAAAGAACAACCTGAAGGTCTCGACCGATGCGGTCGAGGAACTACTCGAGGCGTGCAAGTCGCTGGATGGCAGCCTTGCGTAAGCTCGCCACCGCCGCTCTGGCCTTATCCGCCGTGCTCGCCGCGCCTGCGACGGCACAGATGCGTGAAGCTGCGCTGCCCGAAATTTTCGAGAGCTACAACGACTGCTTTGCCGCTACCGAAAGCGGTGAAATCTCCATCTCTTCGCTCGAAGCGCTGGGCTGGTCTCGGGCCACGATACGGTCGAGCGACGGTGAGCCAATCGAAAACGCACCCCTTATCTTCGGACATTCAGAGCGCAAGCCGATCATCATAATGAGTGCGCTCGAAGGCGAGGGCGTTTGTATGGTCAACGCGCGCATCGAAAGCTTCGAAGTCTTCGAAGAATTCAAGCAGGCGTTCGGCGGCAAGCTGCCGGAGCCCGATAAGCAGGGTTCGATCTCGTATTTTGCCCAAGGGCATCCAGTCCAGATTGCCCCGACCGGATCGCGTGAGGCGCCAGCACTGCGCCTAGCTGTTCTTACTCCAAAAGAGAGCAAATAAATGTCCATTCTCGTAAACAAAGACACCAAGGTCATCACCCAGGGGATGACCGGCAACACCGGCACTTTCCACACGCAGCAGGCGCTCGATTACGGCACGCAGATGGTTGCGGGCGTGACCCCGGGCAAAGGCGGCACCGAGCATATCGGTCTGCCGCAGTTCGACACGGTGCGCGAAGCCAAGGCTGCGACCGGCGCAACCGCCTCGTGCATCTACGTACCCCCGCCTTTCGCCGCTGATGCGATCTGCGAAGCTATCGATGCCGAAATGGAACTCATCGTCTGCATCACCGAGGGCATTCCGGTGCTCGACATGGTCCGCGCCAAGGCCGCTCTCGAAGGCAGCAAATCGCGCCTGATCGGCCCGAACTGCCCCGGCGTGCTGACGCCGGAAGAATGCAAGATCGGCATCATGCCCGGCTCCATCTTCAAGAAGGGTTCGGTCGGCGTCGTCTCGCGTTCGGGCACGCTGACTTACGAAGCCGTGCACCAGACCACCATGGTCGGCCTCGGCCAGACCACCGCGGTCGGTATCGGCGGCGATCCGGTCAACGGCACCAATTTCATCGACGTGCTCGACATGTTCCTCGACGATGACGAGACCAAGTCGATCATCATGATCGGCGAAATCGGCGGCAGCGCCGAAGAAGAAGCCGCAGCCTTCATCAAGGCCGAGGCTGCCAAGGGTCGCCGCAAGCCGATGGTCGGTTTCATCGCGGGCCGCACCGCGCCTCCGGGCCGCCGCATGGGCCATGCCGGCGCGATCGTTTCCGGTGGCCAGGGCGGCGCTGACGACAAGATCGCGGCGATGGAAGATGCGGGCATCCGTGTCTCGCCCTCGCCTTCCGAACTCGGCACCACGCTCGACGCGATGCTCAAGGAAATGGCCTGATCGGTTCCCCGCATTCGCGGGGCACCCTCGCTTCCTCCTCCCCTAGGAGCCCCCCATGGGTAACGAACAGCACGACTTTCTCCCCGAGCTTTCCGATCAGGAAGGCCCCCAGCCCGGCCCCAGCTGGGCCAATCCGCGCTGGCTGGCGGAGGCAGTCGATGCCGATGCCGATCTGACGCAGGCGCTCGACCCGACCGCGATGAAGATCGCGATCAAGGAAGCGTCGGCCAAGGCGGGCAAGCCGACCGACACCAAGTCGATCGAGCAGGCGGCGGACGATTCCGTGCGTGCCATGCTGCTGGTGCGGCTTTATCGTGTGCGCGGGCACCTCGCGGCGAATCTCGACCCGCTGGGGCTGTCGCATCGTGACGAACCCGAGGATCTCAGCCTCGACTGGCATGGTTTTGCGGGGCAGGAAGATCGCGAGGTCTATGTCGGCGGCGTCTTCGGCTTCGAATGGGTGCGCGTGGGCGATCTCTACCAGATCCTGCGCGAGACCTATTGCGGCAATGTCGGTCTCGAATACATGCACATCTCGGACACGACCGAGCGGCGCTTCCTGCAGGACAAGTTCGAGAAGCCGGAAGATACGATCCAGTTCACCGAGGAAGGCAAGAAAGCCATTCTCGCAGCCGTGATCCGCGGCGAGGAATACGAGAAGTTCCTCGGCAAGAAATACGTCGGGACCAAGCGTTTCGGCCTCGACGGCGGCGAATCCATGATTCCCGCGCTCGAAGCGGTGATCAAGTATGGCGGCGCGCTCGGCGTGCGTGAGATCGTTTACGGCATGGCGCACCGCGGCCGGTTGAACGTGCTCGCGAACGTCATGGGCAAGCCATACAAGGTCATCTTCCACGAGTTCTCGGGCGGCAGCGCCAATCCGGAAGATGTCGGCGGCTCGGGCGATGTGAAGTACCACCTCGGGACCTCCACCGACCGCGAGTTCGACGGGATCTCGGTCCACATGTCGCTCGTCCCCAACCCCTCGCACCTCGAAGCGGTCGATCCGGTGGTTCTGGGCAAGGTCCGCGCACAACAGGCCGTTCGCGAAGACCTTGATAAGCATGAACAGGTGCTGCCCGTGCTGCTTCACGGCGACGCGGCCTTCGCCGGGCAAGGCGTCGTGTGGGAAAGCCTGAGCTTTTCCGGCATCAATGGCTACAACACCGGCGGCTGCCTGCACTTCATCATCAACAACCAGATCGGCTTCACGACAAGCCCGCGTTTCGCGCGCAGCTCGCCTTACCCCTCGGACGTCGCGAAGGGCGTCCAGGCGCCGATCCTGCACGTCAACGGCGACGATCCGGAAGCGGTGACCTTCGCCTGCAAGCTGGCGATCGAGTACCGTCAGAAGTTCAAGCGCGACATCGTGATCGACATGTGGTGCTACCGCCGCTTTGGCCACAACGAAGGCGACGAGCCGAGCTTTACCCAGCCGCTGATGTACAAGGAAATCCGCAAGCATCCGCGGGTTTCGGAGATCTATTCGGACGAGCTGATCGCGCAGGGCACGATCGAGAAGGGCTATGCCCCGCAGCTGCGCGACGAGTTCGACGCCCTGCTTCAGGAAGAGTTCGACGCGGCAGAGAGTTATCAGGCCAACGAAGCCGACTGGTTCGGCGGTCGCTGGGCGGGCCTGAACAAGCCGGCCGACCCCGAAAGTTCGCGCCGTAGCGCCGACTCCGCGATCGAGCGCAAGCTTTTCGACAGCCTTGGACGCACACTGACCACGGTTCCCGACGGCCTTGTCATCCACAAGACGCTCCAGCGCGTGCTCGATGCCAAGGCGAAGATGTTCGAAACCGGCGAAGGGTTCGACTGGGCCACGGCAGAGGCGCTCGCCTACGGCAGCCTCGTGACCGAAGGGTTCGGCGTGCGCCTGTCGGGCCAGGACTCGGGCCGCGGCACCTTCAGCCAGCGCCACGCAGTCTGGGTCGACCAGAACACCGAGGAAAAATACATCCCGCTGTGCCAGCTGCCGCATGGCAAGTTCGAAGTCTACGACAGCCCGCTGTCCGAATATGGCGTGCTCGGTTTCGAATACGGGTTCGCAATGGCCGACCCCAAGACGCTGGTTCTTTGGGAAGCGCAGTTCGGCGACTTCGCCAATGGCGCGCAGATCATGATCGACCAGTTCATCGCGTCGGGCGAGGCCAAGTGGCTGCGCGCCAACGGCCTCGTGATGCTGCTGCCGCATGGTTACGAGGGCCAGGGCCCCGAGCACAGCTCGGCCCGGCTCGAACGCTTCCTGCAGCTGTGCGCAAACGACAATATCCAGGTCTGCAACATCACCACCCCGGCGAACTATTTCCACGTGCTTCGCCGCCAGATGCTGCGGAGCTTCCGCAAGCCGCTCGTCATCATGACGCCCAAGTCGCTGCTGCGGCACCCGCTGGCGAAGAGCGATGCCGAGGAGTTTCTCGGCGATCACCACTTCATGCGGATCAAGTCCGACCTGAAAGAAATCGACGACAAGAAGGTGCGCCGCCTCGTGCTGTGCAGCGGCAAGGTCGCCTACGACCTGATGCAGAAGCGCGACGAGGAAAATATCGACGACGTCTCGATCGTCCGGATCGAGCAGCTTTACCCCTTCCCCGGCGAGCCGCTCGCCGTTCGGCTCAAACGGATGAAGAACCTCCAGGAGGTCATCTGGTGCCAGGAAGAGCCCAAGAACAACGGCGCATGGTTCTTCGTCGAAAGCCAGATCGAAGAAGCGCTCGCCAATGCCGGTCATGGCGGCATGCGCCCGCGTTATGCCGGGCGCGAAGTTGCAGCCTCTCCCGCAACCGGTTTTGCCAAGCGCCACATGGCGCAGCAGGAAGGGCTCGTCAG
This sequence comes from Altererythrobacter xiamenensis, assembly GCF_900177715.1. GTDB lineage: Bacteria > Pseudomonadota > Alphaproteobacteria > Sphingomonadales > Sphingomonadaceae > Erythrobacter > Erythrobacter xiamenensis. Next base: position 131,259 of record NZ_FXWG01000001.1, read on the forward strand.
CGTTGCGCTGGGCCTGTCCGAACGCGGCGAAACGCACGCCAAGCACACAAACAATTCGCCTAAGAAAAAGGCCTGAGGAACAGAATTATGGCCACTGAAATCAAAGTCCCGACCCTCGGCGAGTCCGTCACCGAAGCGACCGTGGGCGAATGGCTGAAGAACCCCGGCGATGCCGTCGCGGTGGACGAGCCGATCGCCAGCCTCGAAACCGACAAGGTCGCGGTCGATGTCCCCTCCCCCGTCGCTGGCGTGCTGCAGGAACACAGCGTTTCCGTCGGTGACACGGTCGAAGTCGGCGCGGTGATCGCCACGGTCGAAGAAGGCGCTGCGCCTGCAGCGAAGGACGAGGAAGCCGGTCGCGCCAAGGAGGACCGTGAAGAATCCCAGGGCAAGCAGGAAGACAAGAGCGAGGAAAAAAGCGCGCCTGCTGGCGACGCATCCTCCGTCACCATGTCGCCCGCCGTGCGCCGCGCGGTGCTCGAACACGGGGTCGATCCGACCACGATCAAGGGCACGGGCAAGGATGGGCGCCTGACCAAGGAAGACGTGATCGCTGCGGCCAAGGCCAAGAAGTCCGGCGGCGGCGACTCTGTCGCCCAGGCTGCTCCCGAGCAGGCCGCAACGCCGTCCGCCCCCGCTGGCGGTCGCAACACCGAACGCGTGAAGATGACGCGCATGCGCCAGACCATCGCCCGCCGCCTCAAGGGCGCGCAGGAAGAGGCTGCGCTGCTTACCACTTTCAACGACTGCGACATGTCGGCAGTGATCGAGGCGCGCTCGAAGTACAAGGACCTCTTCGCCAAGAAGCACGACATCAAATTGGGCTTCATGGGCTTCTTCGCCAAGGCTGCCTGCCTCGCGCTGAAGGACGTGCCAGCCGCCAACGCCTATATCGAGGGTGACGAGATCGTTTATCACGATTACGTCGACATCTCGGTCGCTGTCAGCGCGCCCAACGGCCTCGTTGTCCCGGTCATCCGCGATGCCGACAAGAAGGGCTTCGCGCAAATCGAGAAGGACATCGCCGACTTCGGGGCGCGCGCCAAGGAAGGCACGCTGACCATGGAAGACATGTCGGGCGGCACCTTCACCATTTCGAATGGCGGGGTTTTCGGTTCGCTCATGTCGACCCCGATCATCAACCCTCCGCAGAGCGCCGTCCTCGGCCTGCACCGGATCGAAGATCGCCCGGTCGTCGTCGATGGCGAGATCGTGATCCGTCCGATGATGTATCTCGCGCTCTCCTACGACCACCGCCTGATCGACGGGCGCGAGGCCGTGACCGCACTCAAGATTATCAAGGAAGCGATCGAAGATCCTACCCGGATGCTGATCGACCTTTGAGGAACAGATAATGGCTGAATACGACTACGACGTCCTCATCATCGGTGCCGGTCCCGGCGGCTATGTTGCTGCAATCCGCGCGGCGCAGCTGGGCCTGAAGACCGCTTGTGCGGAAAGCCGCGATACGCTTGGCGGCACCTGCCTCAACGTCGGCTGCATCCCCTCGAAAGCGATGCTGCACGCGTCCGAATATTTCGACGCCGCCAGCAACGGCACCATGGAGCACATGGGGATCGAGGTTAAGCCCAAGCTCAACATAGACAAGCTCCACGGCCAGCGGATCGAGGCGGTCGACGGCCTGACCAAGGGCATCGAGTTCCTGTTCAAGAAGAACAAGGTCGACTGGAAGAAGGGCCACGCCACCTTCCAGGACGCGCACACGGTCAAGGTCGGGGACGAAACCGTCACCGCTAGGGAAATCGTGATTGCTACCGGTTCCTCGGTCACCCCGCTGAAGGGGATCGAGGTCGATAATTCGAAGCATATCGTGGTCGATTCCACCGGCGCGCTCGAACTGCCCAAGGTGCCCAAGAAAATGGTCGTCATCGGTGGCGGCGTGATCGGGCTGGAGCTTGGCAGCGTATGGCGCCGCCTCGGCGCAGAAGTGATCGTGGTCGAATTCCTCGACAAGCTGCTGCCCGGCATGGACGACGATGTCCGCAAGGAAGCGGCCAAGATCTTCAAGAAGCAGGGCATGGAACTGCGCCTCTCGACAAAGGTCACCGGCTGCACGGTCAAGGGCAAGAAGGCGACGCTGACGCTCGAGCCGTCCTCCGGTGGCGACGAGGAAACGCTGGAAGCGGATTGCGTGCTCGTCTCGATCGGGCGCATTCCCAATACCGACGGGCTCGGCCTCGACGCCATCGGCCTCGAAACCAATGCGCGCGGCCAGATCGAGGTCGATCACGAGTTCCGCACCGCTGTCGACGGCGTACGCGCCATTGGCGACGTGGTGCCCGGCCCCATGCTCGCCCACAAGGCAGAAGACGAAGGCATCGCCGTGGCCGAATGGATCGCGGGCGAGACCGGCATCGTCAATCACGATGTCATCCCGTCTGTCGTCTATACCTGGCCCGAAATCGCCGGAGTCGGCCTCACTACCGAGCAGGCCATCGAGAAGATGGGCGACAAGTCCAAGGTGAAGGTCGGCAAGTTCCCGATGATGGCGAACAGCCGTGCCAAGACCAATCACGAGCCGGACGGGTTCGTAAAGGTCATCGCGGAAGCGGAAAGCGACCGCGTGCTCGGTGTCTGGGCGATTGCCAGCGTTGCCGGTACGATGATCGCAGAGGCGGCGGTAGCGATGGAGTTCGGCGCGACGTCCGAAGACATCGCCTACACCTGCCACGCGCACCCGACGCACGCGGAAGCAACCAAGGAAGCAGCCATGGCCGTTCAGGGCAAGGCGATCCACGTCTGATTGCGAGTTCTGCGATTTGGCCCGTAGCGTTGTGATTATCGGTGCGGGCCAGCAGACAGCGCCTCGATCGGCAAGCTTGCCGTGAACTCGGCCCGCGTTGCCCTCGCCGCACTGGCATTGCCGGTTCTGGCAGGAATTGCGTGGATGGCTGCGGCTGGCGCGCCGGCGCATTATCTTGGTATCAATGCAGGGGCGCTGCTGGTCGCTGCCTTGTGGATCGGCTTTGGCTGGAGCGCACGCAGTCTTTCACAGCGGCGCGGACTGACACTGGCTCTTCTCGCGATCCTGTTCCTGCCGCTCGTTCTCGGGCCGCATGTGAACGGAATCGCGCGCTGGATAGCGATCGGCCCTTTCGCGCTTCACACCGGTATGCTGGTCGGTCCGGCGCTGGCTATACTGGCGTCGCGCGATCCAGATTATGCGGTACCGATCCTCCTGACGGGCCTGTTCGCGGCGCTGCTCCAGCCGGACGCGGCAACCGGATTCGCGCTCACTTTCGCAGCGATCGGGGCGCATGACGCGACAAAGGACTGGAAGATCGGGCTTGTCGGCATCGTCGGCTTCATTGCCAGCCTGCGCATGTTCGTGATCGGCGAGCTGCCCGCAACGCCCTTCGTCGAGCGCGTGCTGATCGATGCGCTTGCTCTATCGCCCTGGGCGGCGCTCGCGCTGTTTCTCTCGCTCGCCGCCAGCTTCGCGCTCATCCTGTTTGCCGGTCCCGCTGATAAGCCGCAACGTCTCGCCCTTGCGGGCGCGTTCTTCGGCTTTTCGATGGCTGCGCTGATGTCCCACTACCCGACCATTCTGATCGGATATGGCGCAGCGCCCATTCTGGGCCTCGGGTTCGCGCTGGCCTTGCTCCACGCGGAAAGCGAAGCGGCCACTTCAGAACAATAAAGGCTCAGTCGGCTGCGACGCGGAACCGTTTGAAAAATCCCTTCGCCTTCGCCTCCGGGATTTCTGCCGTGATGCCGTATTCGCCCGGCTCCAGGTCGACCGCGAAATAGCCGGTCGCCCCTTGCGGCATGTCGTGAATACCGCCGACGAATTTCGCCGGTGCCGGGGTCTGCTGGCCGTCGATCGGGAAGAAGTCGGGCCATCGCGCTGCAGCATCGACATCGGTGTCCGCGTCGATCCGGAACAAGTGCGCGTCATGACCGACGAAATTGTTGTAAAGCTGCTGCTCGGCAAACTTCACCCGGACATCGTTTCGGCCCGGCCGGAAGCGACCTTGCGAAATCTCGTAGCCGTTGTTGGTGATCGTCAGCGTTACGTCCGAAGCAGGCTCCGCCATGCCGCCGTCCTGAGGCAAGACGGTGAGCGGCATGACCATGCCCAGCTCGCCTTCGACCGGGTTGTAATTGTGCTGCACGCCGTTCGATTTGACATAGCATTCGACGACGTAGTTGCCGGGCTCCAGAAACATCGTGGCTTCGCCGGTCACGCCGTCAGACATCATCCCCGGGCCGCCCATCCAGACGAGGTCGCCTACCCATGCGGGCATCGTCGCGGCGATTTCCGCCGCCTTTTCTGCATCCCCTTCGATATTGGCGCTCAGGCTCGCCTGAATTGGCCGAACGACCTGCTCGTCGAGCATTTGCGCGGTTATCCCGTCGGGCAAGCGATAGACGAGCGCATGGTGTGTCATGCCGCCCTCGTTGTTGATGCGAATGGTCGTCCAGCCCGATTTGATCGTATCGGGCCCGACGAACTTCAGTCCCTCCACCCGCAATTCGAGGACATTGGAAACCGGCTCGTTTGTTTCTTCCGATGCCGCGTTGCAGCCTGCAAGGCCCACCAGCATCGCGCATGCCAAGAGATATCGCTTCATCATGTCCCCCCATCCCTGGGCCACAGCCTAACGCCTTCGCCAGCATAGTCACGCGCGGAGGCAAATCGGCGTTTGCTTGCGCTATCCCGGCAGGGCATATGGCGAGGGCGAGAAGGGGGAGACAAGCAGCGTGGCCTATCCGAAACTGACCAGCAAACCGGGCGCGATCGAGACCGCAGCAGCGATCCGTGCAGGCGAGATGAGCCCGTCGGAAGCGGTCGATGCGGCGATCGTGCGGATCGAGGAGCTCGACCAGCATGTGAATGCCGTTGCCGTGGGCGATTTCGAGCGTGCCGCCGCAATCGCGCGGGCGATGGACAAGCAGACGCCGCGCGATGACCAGCCGCTGTTCGGCGTACCGATGACGATCAAGGAAAGCTTCGACATCGAAGGTCTGCCGACCTGCTGGGGACATCCCGAGTTCAAGGACAATATCGCCAAAAGCGATTCCAAGGTGGTGCGACAGCTCAAGGCTGCAGGCGCGATCATTGTCGGCAAGACCAACGTGCCGATCGACCTCGCCGATTGGCAAAGCTTCAACGAAGTATATGGCCGCACCAATAACCCGCACGCGCATGACCGCTCGCCGGGAGGTTCCTCCGGCGGGTCCGCAGCTGCGGTGGCGAGCGGCATGGTGCCTATCGAGTATGGGACCGACATCGGCGGCTCGGTCCGCGTCCCGGCGCATTTCTGCGGGATCTGGGGCCACAAGACGAGTTGGGGACTGATCAGCAAGCAGGGTCACGATCATCCGATGATGGCGGGCGAGCCTGCGCATGACGGTGCGCTTTCGATCGCGGGGCCGCTTGCACGCAATCCCGACGATATCGAGCTCCTGGTGAAGCTGACCGCCACCCTGCCGATAACCGCGAAAAACAAGCCGCTGCGCGATTGCCGCTTTTTGCTGCTCACCGATCATCCCGTCAGCCCGATTGATGACAGCGTGCGCGGTCCGGTGGAAGCCGCCGCGGCTCAAATCGAAAAAGCAGGCATGCGGGTGGACCGCGCAACCGATCTCCTGCCCGACCTCGCGCAGCAGCAGGAGGATTACCTGCGGATGCTAAACATCGCGATGGCGCGCGGGGCACCTTCGCCCGATGGCAAGCGCGCAACGGCGACCGACTGGTTCGACCTGCTCGATGCGCAGGCCCGCAATGAACTCGCGTGGGAGGCCCTGTTCGAAACCTATGACTTCGTGCTCGCGCCGCCCGCGCCCGTGCTGGCGGTCAAGCATCGCCACGAAGCCGTGTTCAAGGGCGATCTGGAGATCAACGGTCAGTCACATCCCGCAGGCGGCGGACTTGCCTGGGCGGGAATCGCGACCTTCCCCAACCTGCCCTCCACCGTCCTTCCGGTCGGTTCGAGCGTGGTCGATGGCACGGAGCTACCCTGCGGAATGCAGGTCATGGGGCCGCGCTGGGCCGACTTTGATTGCATCGCAGCAGCACGCGAAATCGGCCAGATCGTCAACGGATAAGAACAAGAAAGCAATGGCTCGCAAAAGATACATGCAGCGCTTTGCCAAGTGGCATATCTGGCTCGGCTGGCTCGTCGGATTCCCAATCCTGATGTGGATGGCGACCGGCCTCTTCATGGCGGCAAAGCCGATCGAAGAAGTGCGCGGCAATCACCTGCGGATCGCGCAGGAAGAACAGCCGCTGGTCCTGCCGGGCTCTGCGCTCGCGAGCGAAGACTTTCCCATCAAGGAGATGCGCGCAGTCATGCAGGACGGGCGCGCCGTGGCAATCCTGACCGGGATGGACGGCAGCGTGCGCCGGGTCGACATGGAGAGCGGCGCCGCCCTCCCCGCCCTGACGGCAAATGACGCGCGCCGGATCGCATCGGAGCAGATCAGGGGCGGCGATGCCGTGCGCAGCGTAACCGGCTTCGCAGCGGATGACGTACCGTTCGACTTCCGCCGCGCGATGCCGGTATGGCAGGTCGCGCTGGAGGATGGCACCCATGTCTATGTCGGGCGCGACAGCGGCCAGATCGAAGCGGTGCGCACGCGCTGGTGGCGCGGTTTCGACTTCATGTGGGGTCTCCACATCATGGACCTGCAAACGCGGGAGAAAACCAGCCATCCGATCCTGATCATCTTCGCCGCTCTCGGCCTCATCGGCGCGCTGCTCGGCTGCATCCTCATGTTCCGCAAGCGCAAGGCGCGCGTAACCAGCAATGGATGAACTGATCCCCACGCCGATGCTCGATTTTCTCGACACGCTCGGGGTGGCGGTGTTCGCGCTGACGGGCGCTTTGCTGGCGGCAAAGGAACGCCAGACCTTCGTGACGGTGGCCTTCTTCGCGCTCGTCACCGGTGTCGGCGGCGGCACGGTTCGTGACCTGCTCATAGAAGCGCCAGTCTTCTGGATCAGCGATCCCTGGGTGACAGCCGTCTGCCTGGTCGTCGCTCTTCTTGTCTGGTTTACGCCTACACGCTGGTGGGAAGGCAAGCTGCTCGATTATGCCGATGGCATCGGCCTCACCGCCTATGCCGTGCTGGGAAGCGCCAAGGCGCTGAGCTATGGCGTTCCGCCTGTGCCGGCGGTCCTGATGGGAATCGTTACAGGAACGGTGGGCGGCATTATCCGCGATGTCGTCGCAGGCCGTCCGTCGATCATCATGAGGCCGGAACTCTACGTAACCGCTGCCGCGCTTTCGGCAGGGCTATGCGTCGTGGGCACGGCGATCGAATTGCCGCGCATACCCGTCTGGGTCGGAGCGGCACTGGCGGGACTGATCCTGCGCAGCGCCGCCATCCGCTGGAACCTCGCCCTTCCCGCCTATCGCGAAAAGGGCGCAGATACCGCCTGATCAGTTGCCGGCAGCCGCCATCGTGTAGCGATCGTCCTTCTGGATCTCGGCTTCGGGGGCGGCCACATCGCCATCGATCGGGCCGCCCGGATAGGCCGGTTGCGGGCCATCGGTAACAGCGCTTGGTGCCGGTTCTGTGCCATTGCCACGCTCCCTCGCCTCGGCCCCCACATCGGCCCACGCAGCGGCATAGCGATCATCGCTCCACTGCTTGTCCTCGACCGGTGTACGCGGTGCAGTCGATGAGGCCGCGAAACCGCCGAAATTGACATCGTCGATGCGGCCGTCCTGCCCGATACGGCAGGTGAAGCGGTCGCCATTGTAGAGCGAGCCCGTCACACGCCAGCCTTCACCGGTGCGATTAACCTCGTCCACGGTATCGACGCGGACATCGCGCTCGATCTCGGAGACACACATTTCGACCGCGTTGTCGATTCCCCGCCCGCCATCGTAGCGAGAATCGCCGCGACGTTCGCGATAGCGGTAGTCCTGGTTGCGGTAATCGCGATCGGGATAACGATAGTCGCGGTCGCGATAGCGCCGGTCGCGATCGTTATTCGAAGCGGCGCTGGCAATCGCGGCGATCCCGCCGATGATCAGTACGCCTGCAAGCACATCGCCCGCGTCAACGCGGTTGTGACGGTGGCGGCGCCAGCGACGATAGCCATCGGCGTCAGCTTCCTCGGCATGGAAGGTGCCGGGGGTGAAAACGGCGCTGGTGCGCGATGTCTTGGTGGGCAGCTCAGCGGCGGCAACAGGCGTTGCGGCCATCGATAGTGCGGCGGCCATTCCGGCAATCGCCGCGAAGCGGGAATTGTGGGCCATGTCGGCTCCCTCCTGTTTGAACCGAGCGTCCACCAATCGCTCCATCGTGACCATAAGCTAGGCGGCCCAGGCTTTCAAAGGCCTGAACCGCCCAGTGGTGGTGAATTGTCGGCTTGGCTGCCGGGATACGCGAGCTTACCTCAGTCCGCGGATACCCCGATAATCGATGTCGACGACGCGGCCGCGCTCGATGTCGCAGCTGAAGCGTCCGGCGTCACGGTCGTAACCGCGATCCCAGCGACCGTTGCGGTCGTAGCGATCGTAGCGGTTGTAGTGACGGTTGTAGCGGCCGTAGCCACGCGATCCGTCAACTACCAGGCGGCCCTTCACTTCCCACCCGCGACGTTCACGATCGACATCGCGAATCTCTGTCACGTCGGCAAAGCGGTAGCCTGCACGGCGCGCATCGCGCTCGACGGCGTTGACGCACTGCTGGACGGCATAGCGAGCGTTGCCCCGGCGACGATCGTCGTAGCCATAGCCACGGTTGTAGTCGCGGTAATCGCGGTCACGATAGCGGTAGCTGTCGCGATAACGGTCCTTCTTGCCGACGGCACTCGCCACGGCGGCGATTCCGCCCAGAATAACGGCACCTGCGATCACGTCTCCGGCATCGATGCCGTCACGGTCGCGGGCTTGTGCGGGGGTCGCTCCTGCCAGCGCCATGGCGCCTACGGCAGCGGTTGCGATCCCACCCTTCGCAAATAGCTTGGTTGTCTTGCTCATAAGAGGCTCTCCTCATGTGAACCGCGGCGGGATTGCCTCGGCTATGAGAAGGGTTCTAGAGCATGGCCACTGAGGTGACGCTGAATTGGGGCGACAGCTTTTGTTAATTTATAACGCCACTTTCCTGAACGATAGAAGCATATGGGTTTCAGATAGTTAGTCCGCAAGAGCGGCCAAAACGTCGCGCGTGAAGGCGACGATGTCGAAGCGCGATCCGACGGGATCCTCGCCTCTCCTGACAATAACGATATCGCGGCTCGGCACGATGACGACGTACTGTCCGCGATTCCCCATGGCGGCGAAAGTATCGGGCGGAATGCCCTCGGATTTGTTGAACAGCCAGAAGCCCGCGCCGTATCCGAGCGGTCCGTCGGGTTGCGGGCCGTTCGGGCTGCTCACATAATCTGCCCAGCCTTCGGGCAGGATGCGCTCGCCGCTCGGCAGCACACCATCGTCAAGGTAGAGCTGGCCGAATTTGGCCAGGTCGCGAGCGGTGGTCCAGGCTTGGCTGGAAAGAATGTACTGACCGCGCCAATCAATTTCCGCGACGGTGTGCGTCATGCCGATTTTGCCAAACAGATCAGCGGGTGGACTCGCCTGAAAGCTCGGCGTTATCGCCTGAATTGCAGCGAGTGTGTCATTGTTGGCATAGCGATAAGTCCGGCCCGGCTCATCGATCAATGGCCATTGCAAGGCGCGTTCTCGAACCCCTGCACCGCCCCAGTAGACAGGATCAGTGCGATTGCCCGCAGTGTCAGAGTATCGCCCGGAAGCCATGCGTAGCAGGTGGTCGATGGTGATCGCGCGTCGCGGATCACCTTGCGCATATCCAAGCCCCGCCGACGCGTTCACATCTGCCTCGCCGCGCTGCACTGCCGCACCCACGATTGTAGCCGCCAGACTCTTCGCCACCGACCAAGTGCGCTGCGGAGTCGCAGGGTCGAAACCGGCGACGTAACGTTCGCCCACGATCTCGCCATCGCGCTGGACCAAGATCGCTGTGGTCCGCGCACCCTCGCCATAGCCGCCGTCGAAGGCTCCACCGAAGGTCTCAAGAAGATCGGGCGTCGGATCGGCGACGGGGGCCATCGCTCGCTTCCGGCTCGACGGCGCGTTTGCCGGGTTACCATAGAACTCGGGCGGACCAGCAATCGGGTTGAGCGCGCACCCTCTGTCATCATCGAGGTGGATAGCAGAGCGTGGCACCATTCCATCAGCCCATGCGACGTTGACGCGCTCTACCGTGCCATTGTCATGCCGCTTCACCTCGTGGGCAAGGTCGCGCACGATTTCGTCCAGCGGGGCCTGAATGCCCGTGAGCTCCCATTCGTGGACACTCTCTGCGGTGCGGCTTGTACCGTTCGCTTCGGCATGAGCAATCGCGCTACACAGGAACAGCGCCTTGTAGCCCGCAGCGAGAGCGCGGTCGTAGCGCTTGTCGAGAGCCTCTTGCTGGCTTTGCGCCGAGGCGGTGGAAGAGAATGCGAGAGTTGCGGCAGCGATTGCCAGGAGGGTCTTTTGCATGAACCCTTCTTGCCACAGACCGCCCAAAAGGGAAGGCTAACAAAAAGGGCCGGCGGATCGCTCCGCCAGCCCTATTCATTATCTGGTTACCAGAGCCACCCGCTCCCTCCACCCTTCCACCCGGATTATCACCCGGTAGGCTTCGGGTGGAAGGGTGGAGGGCGCGGGTGGCTCGGCCCGGTCCGAAAAACACTTACGCGTCTTCGAAGTCTTCCTCGTCGCTCATGACCGGACCGGAGTCCCGACCCTTGGCGTCCGTGTCGCGGTCGACCAGTTCGATGATCGCCATCTGCGAGGCGTCCGAAGCGCGGTAGCCGGCCTTGATGATGCGGGTGTAGCCGCCCTCACGGTCCGAATAACGCTCGGCCAGAACGTCGAACAGCTTCTTCAGCTGCGTTTCGTCGAGCAGGCGCGACTGCGCCAGGCGGCGGTTCGAAAGACCGCCACGCTTTGCCAGCGTGATCAGCTTTTCGATGTAGGGACGCAGTTCCTTCGCCTTGGGCAGCGTGGTCTGGATCTGCTCGTGCTTGATCAGCGCGGCAGCCATGTTGCGGAACAGGGCCTTGCGGTGGCCCGACTTGCGGCTCAGCTTACGCTGCGAAATTCCGTGACGCATTGTATTTTCCTTCGTTTGTAAGGGGCCCGTATCAGGTAGCCCGGTACTGGCGGCGCTTGAGGTGCGCCGCCGGAACCTGTGTTAGCCGAGAAGTTCCTGTTCGAGCTTCTTGGCCATTTCCTCGATGTTCTCGGGCGGCCATCCGGGGATGTCCATGCCGAGACGCAGCCCCATCGACGACAGCACTTCCTTGATTTCGTTCAGGGACTTGCGGCCGAAGTTCGGCGTGCGGAGCATTTCGGCTTCGGTCTTCTGGACCAGATCGCCGATGTAGATGATGTTGTCGTTCTTGAGGCAGTTTGCCGAACGCACCGACAGTTCCAGTTCGTCGACCTTCTTGAGGAGGTAACGGTTGAGCTGGTTGGCGTCGTCTTCCTGCGGCTGGGCGGCCTGGCCGATCATTGCCGACTGTGGCTGCGGGATGCCGTCTTCGAAGTGGACGAACAGCGTCAGCTGGTCCTGCAGGATGCGCGCGGCATAGGCCACGGCGTCTTCAGGGGTGACGGTGCCGTCGGTTTCGATGGTCAGCGAGAGCTTGTCATAATCGAGCTCCTGCCCGACGCGGGCGTTCTCGACCTTGTAGCTCACCTGGCGAACCGGCGAATACAGGCTGTCGACCGGGATCAGGCCGATCGGAGCGTCGACCGGACGGTTCTGGACGGCCGGGGCATAGCCCTTGCCGACGTCTGCGGTCAGTTCCATGTTCAGCGTCGCGCCTTCATCGAGGTGGCACAGGACGAGATCCTTGTTCATCACTTCGATGTCGCCCGAAACGGCGATGTCGCCCGCCTTCACTTCACCCGGGCCGGTGGCCGAAAGCTGCAGGCGCTTGGGGCCTTCACCTTCCATCTTGAGCGCGATCTGCTTCACGTTCAGGACGATGTCGGTCACGTCTTCGCGAACGCCTGCGAGCGAGGAGAACTCGTGCAGCACGTTTTCGATCTTGATCGAGGTGATCGCAGCACCCTGAAGCGAGCTCAGCAGCACGCGGCGCAGGGCGTTGCCGAGCGTCAGGCCAAAGCCACGCTCGAGCGGTTCGGCCACGAAGGTCGCCTTGCGGGCCTTGTCGCCACTCTCTTTGATGTCGAGAGCATTGGGTTTCTTGAGTTCCTGCCAGTTCTTGATGTTGACGGACATGGATTTCCCCTAGGGTTTATAAACGGGCGGGACCGGCAGCGCCTTGGCAGCGCGTCCGGTCCGTGAAAGACGGCGGATCGAATGATCCGCCGGGCAGGTACGGATCAGACGCGGCGACGCTTGGACGGCCTCACCCCGTTGTGCGGGATCGGCGTAACGTCGCGGATCGAAGTGATCGTGAAGCCCACCGCCTGCAGCGCACGAAGCGCGCTTTCGCGGCCGGAGCCCGGACCCTTGATCTCTACTTCCAGCGTCCGGACGCCGTGTTCGGCGGCCTTCTTGCCGGCATCGTCTGCTGCGACCTGTGCAGCATAGGGCGTCGATTTACGGCTGCCCTTGAAGCCCATCATGCCCGCGCTGGACCAGCTGATAGCATTGCCCTGCGCGTCGGTGATGGTGATCATAGTGTTGTTGAAACTGGCATTGACGTGAGCGACACCACTGGTGATGTTCTTCTTGTCACGCCGCCTGATACGGCCGGGTTCGCGTGCCATGGTTCGTATTCCTCTTCAGTTCTGCAAAGAAGGCAAAAGCAATTGTCGGTCGGACCGACTGCTTACTTCTTCTTGCCAGCGATCGGCTTGGCCTTGCCCTTGCGGGTACGGGCGTTGGTGTGCGTGCGCTGGCCGCGAACGGGCAGCTGGTTGCGGTGACGAAGGCCACGATAGGAACGAAGGTCCATCAGGCGCTTGATATTCATCGCGGTATTCCGGCGAAGGTCGCCTTCCACGGAATAATCGGAGTCGATCGTCTCGCGGATACGCAGCACTTCCTCGTCGGTGAGGTCCTGCACGCGGCGGGTGTGATCGATACCCAGCTTGTCAGCAATCTGGACGGCCGTGGTGCGGCCGATACCGTGAATATAGGTGAGCGCGATAATAACGCGCTTGTTGGTGGGGATATTTACCCCGGCAATACGAGCCACTTACTTCTCCATGCTCCACAGGGATCCAGCGGCAACGGGCCGCCTGCCCTATCTCATCGCGGTTAATTCCGATCCGTCCGGCAACCGAAGCTCAAATACCAGGCGGAAACGCGAGGCAATTGTGCTTCAACGGCAAAAAGCCCGGTCAGCGTGCAACATTGGCTACCGCCTGCCGGACTCGTCGAACGTGTCGAATGATGGCGCGCTTAATGTGATTCTTACCCCGCGTCAACAGGGAGCGCGCGCGCAAACGACCGCACGGACCGATATGGTCCGCAGCTAATCGATTTCAAGCAATGCTACACCAGCACGCCTTTTCGGTCAAAAACCCCGTAATGCGCTGGCGTGCAAAACTAGAAATTGGCACGCGTGGCACCTCCATCCATCAGGATGTTCTGCCCGATGATGAAGCCCGCGTGCTGACTGGCGAGAAAAGCGCAGGCCGCGCCGAACTCTTCCGGCGAACCGATCCGTCCCGTGGGATTGGCAGCATCACGCGCGGCGCAGATTTCTTCCACGCTCCTGCCGGTCTTTTCCGCGGTGAGCGCGATGATCGAACTTTGCCGGTCGGTATCGAAGCTGCCCGGCAGGAGGTTGTTGATCGCGACGTTCGAGCCGGCGACCTGACGCGACACGCCGGAGAGAAAGCCGGTCAGCCCCGCCCTCGCCCCGGATGACAGATCGAGCCCTTCTATCGCAGCAAGCACGCTCGAGGACGTGATGTTGATGATGCGCCCAAAGCCGCGCTCGGTCATGCCGTCGATCACCAGCTGGATCATGGCGATCGGCGTGACCATATTGGCGTCCAGCCCCTTCAACAGTGCCGCTTCGTTCAGTTGGCGGAAGTCGGCGAGCGGCGGGCCAGCGGCATTGTTGACGAGGATATCGACCGGCCGGACTGCGACGAGCCGCTCGCGGGTCGATTCCTCGGTCACATCGCCGGCGACAGCGGTAACCTCGGCCCCGGTCGCGTCGCGCAGCGCTTGCGCAGTTGCTTCCAGCTTAGCCTCGTCACGCCCGTTGACGACCACGCTGCACCCGGCCTCTGCAAGGCTGAAAGCGCAGGCCCGGCCCAGTCCTCTGCTCGAGGCGCAGACCACCGCGTGCTTTCCGGCAATTCCTAAATCCATCGAAGCTCCTCTCGCTCAGACCACGCCGAAGGCGAGCATGGCATCGGCGACCTTCTTGAACCCGGCGATATTGGCTCCTTTGACATAGTCGATGTAGCCATCACCCTGGTCGCCATACTTCACGCATTTATCGTGAATGTCTCCCATCAGGTCGGTCAGCATGTCGCCGAGCCGCTCATGGTTCCAGCTGACCCGCTCGGCATTCTGGCTCATTTCGAGGCCCGAGACAGCGACACCCCCGGCATTGGCGGCCTTTCCCGGACCGTAGAGGATCTTCGCATCGTGGAAGACTTTCACCCCTTCCAGCGTGGTCGGCATATTCGCCCCTTCGGAGACGGCCATCACGCCATTGTCGACCAGTTCACGCGCGTTCTCTTCATCGAGTTCGTTCTGCGTGGCGCAGGGCAGCGCGAGGTCGCACGTGACGTCCCACGGGCGCTTGCCTGCATGAAACGTCGCGTTGGTGAAGTGATCGGCATAATCGCTTATCCTTCCGCGGCGCACGTTCTTGAGATGCTTGACCCAGTCGATCTTCTCCTGATCGATCCCGTCGGGATCGTGAATGAACCCGTCCGTGTCCGACAGGGTAAGCACCTTGCCGCCCAGCTGCGCGATCTTTTCCGCCGCATGCGTCGCGACATTGCCGGCGCCCGAGATGACCGCGGTCTTGCCCTCGATTGCCTCGTCTTTCTGCTTGAGCATGTTCTGCAGGAAATAGACCGCGCCATAGCCGGTCGCCTCAGGTCGCATCTGCGAACCGCCATATTCGAGCCCCTTGCCGGTCAGGACCCCTTCCCAGCGATTGGTGATACGCTTGTACTGGCCGAACATGTAACCGATCTCGCGCCCGCCGACGCCGATATCGCCCGCCGGCACATCGGTGTCGGGCCCGATATGGCGGTAGAGCTCGGTCATGAAGCTCTGGCAAAAGCGCATGATCTCGGCCTCGCTCTTACCCTTGGGGTTGAAGTTGGAACCACCCTTGGCCCCGCCCATCGGTAATCCGGTGAGCGAGTTCTTGAAGGTCTGTTCGAACGCGAGAAACTTGAGGATGCTTTCGTTCACGCTCTCATGAAAGCGGAGGCCGCCCTTGTAGGGACCGATCGCATTGTTGTTCTGCACCCGCCACCCGCGTTGCACGCGCACGCAGTGGTTGTCGTCTTCCCAGCATACACGGAAGGATATGACGCGATCAGGCTCTGCAATCCGCCGCAGGATCTGCGCTTCGTGGTATTCTTCCTTGTCCTCGATGAAATCGAAGATGTCCTGAGCGACTTCCTGCACCGCCTGGATGAACTCGGTCTGTCCCGGATTGCGCTTCCTGACGCCTTCCATGAACTGGTTCAAATCGACATGATCGGATACCGCCATCGCATTTTTCCTCGTCCTGCCGCCCTACCCCCGGAGCAAGGCCCGCTGAGTAAGAATGCGTGCCCGGGCCGAGCCGTTCCAGTCGGCCTGCCTTCAAGCTGAACCTATTCGCCCCGCCCCATGGCATCGATCGCGTCCTCGACGCTCGCTTCGGGCGCGGAATCGGCTCCGTCAGCATCCGGCTCGGCCGGCCGCGCGCGCGGCGCATCGACCCGCCCGAGCAGGTCGGCAAGGCCACCGAGTTGCTGGCTCATCACGCCATCGACTGCCCGACTGATAACCGGCGTTTCATAACGCATCGGGCCGCCGACCGCATATTCCCAGACGATCAACGTGCCCTCGTCCACTTCGGACATGACGATCGTGAGCACGCCTGTCGCCGCCTCGCTCTGCAGGGGGCCGAGGCCGCCGCGCATGCGCAAGACCTTCTCAGGGAAGGCCTGTATGACACGCATGTGCTCGACGCTGCCTTCAAGCGTTACTCTGTCATTCGAAGGGTCTTCGGGGATGGTCTCGCAGAAGCAGCCGCCCGCCTGTGGGGTCAGCGTCAGATTGGCCGCATCGCCCGACCAAGTGTGCGCGGAGTTCCACCATCTACCCGGCGAGATCAGCGCGAGCCAGACCGCCTTGGTGTCGGCAGACACCACCGCGGTATCCCGCGTCACGAAGCTGCTGTCACCTGTCGCGACGACTTCTGCCGAAACGGGCTGCGCGAAAATCGCGGCGCAAGCGAACACGGCGGCTAAAGATCTGATCATGGCGCAAGTTTACTCCCTCGCCCGGTGCCTAGGCGAAGAAACTGGCGCTTGGAAGGTCGAATTATGCCGCTTCAGCGCGCAGCTGGATCAGGCCTCTTCAAGGATCGCGTCGATCGCGGCGGTCACATCATCGATGCTCGCCATACCGTCGACACGCCGCACGATGCCGCGCGCTTCGTAGCCCGGCAGGATCGGTGCGGTTTCCTTGCGATAGACACCCATGCGGTTGCGCACGGTTTCCTCGTTGTCGTCGGGGCGGCGCTTGAATTCGGTCGAGCCGCATTCGTCGCACACGCCTTCGACCTTCGGCGGATTGGCCGTGTCGTGATAAAGCGTGCCGCATTCGGCGCAGGAGAAGCGACCGGTGATACGCTCGACCAGCGCGTCTTCATCGACGCCGAGCTCGATGACGTGGTCGAGACTGCGACCGTGCTTGGCGAGAAGTCCGTCGAGCATCTCGGCCTGGGCTTCGGTGCGCGGATAGCCATCGAAAATTGCGCCCGTTTCGGGGCCCATCGCGGTCAGTTCGGCATCGATCAGTTCGGAAACGATCTCATCCGAGACGAGGTCGCCGCGATCCATCACTTCCTTGGCCTTGATACCGACCGGCGTTCCGGCCTTCACTGCGGCGCGCAGCATGTCGCCGGTCGAGAGCTGGCGCATGCCATGGTGCTCGACGAGACGTGCACTCTGCGTGCCTTTGCCAGCCCCTGGAGGCCCGAGAAGAATGATGTTCACTGGTCGCTATCCCCCAAAGATAGGCGCTGCAATCAGCGCATGCGGCCTTTAAGTTTCGCCTTCTTGATCAGGTCGCCATACTGGTGAGCCAGCAGATGCGACTGGACCTGGCTGATCGTATCCACGGTCACGTTCACGACGATCAGCAGGCTGGTACCACCCAGGAAGAGCGGAATACCAGTCTGTGCGATCATGTATTCGGGCACAACACAGACGAAGGTCAGATAGATCGCGCCGACAACGGTAATGCGCGTCAGCACATAGTCGAGATAGTCGGCGGTGCGCTTGCCCGGACGGATACCGGGGATGAAGCCGCCACCCTTCTTCAGCTCTTCTGCCTTCTCTTCCGGATTGAAGACAACCGCGGTGTAGAAGAAGGTGAAGAAGATGATGCCAAGCGCATAGAGCGCCATGTAGAGCGGCTGACCATGCGCAAGATACTGGTTGAGCGTCACGATGATGCCGCCGGTCGCGCTCTCGGTATCGATAGAATTGCCAGCGAACTGCGTGATCGTCAGCGGCAGCAGCAGCAGCGAGCTGGCGAAGATCGGCGGAATGACGCCCGCAGTATTGATCTTTAGCGGCAGGTGCGAACGATCGGCCTGCATCATGCCGCGCTGCGTGGCACGCTTGGGATACTGCACCAGCAAACGGCGCTGCGCTCGCTCGAAGAACGATATCAGCAGGATCAGGAAGACCACCATCACGATGAAGCCGATGATGATGCCCGGTGCGATCGAGCCGGTCCGGCCGCCTTCGAACAGGTTCGAGACGAAGGTCGGGAACTGCGCGACAATACCGGCCATGATGATCAGCGAAACGCCGTTACCGATACCGCGCGCGGTGATCTGCTCACCCAGCCACAGCAGGAACATGGTGCCACCGACGAGGCTGATGACCGCGCCCACGCGGAACATGTAGCCCGGATCGACCACCGCCTGGAGACCCGCCGAGTTGGCGAAGCTCTCAAGACCCGCAGCGAGGAACCAGCCCTGGATCGTGCACAGGAAGACCGTGCCGTAGCGGGTGTACTGGTTGAGCTTCTGCCGACCGCTGGCGCCCTCTTTCTTGAGCGCGGCAAGCGTCGGGTGAAGCGCTGCGGCCATCTGCACCACGATCGAGGCGGTGATGTAGGGCATGACGCCCAATGCGATGAGACTCATGCGCTCCAGGCTGCCGCCCGTGAACATGTTGAACATGTCGATGATCCCGCCCGAGGTGCGCTCGGCAAGTTCCTGCAGCGCCAGCGGGTTGATACCCGGCAGCGGCACGAAGCTCAGGAAGCGGAATACGATCAGGGCCCCGATGGTGAACCAGATGCGCTGGCGCAGCTCGGTGGCCTTGGAAAAATTGGCGAGGCTCAGATTGCTCGCGATGCTGTCGGCGCGTGATGCCATGAAATCTCTACTGCCCTAAATCGGCGCCGGTCCCTCCCGGCTCAGACAGGCTAGATAGGGAGCGGGTCCGCCATTGTCGAACCCCGCTCCCCGTCTTTTTCGCTTCAGTCTGCCTTTTCAGCAGCTTTTTCGGCTTTCGGCGCGGTCACTTCGACGCTGCCGCCAGCCTTTTCGACCGCTGCAATGGCGCCCTTGGTGGCGCCGGTGACGACGAACTTGGCCTTGGCCTTGATCTCGCCCTTGCCGAGGAGACGAACTCCGTCCTTGCCGCCGCGGACCAGACCGGCCTCGCGCAGCGCTTCTTCGGTGATGTCCTTCTTGCCATCGAGCTTCTTGGCATCGATGAACTTCTGGACCATTCCGATGTTCACTTCGGCATAATCCTTGCCGAACGGGTTGTTGAAGCCGCGCTTCGGCAGGCGCATGTGAAGCGGCATCTGGCCGCCTTCGAAGCCCTTGATGGCGACGCCCGAACGGCTCTTCTGGCCCTTCTGGCCACGGCCACCGGTCTTGCCCTTGCCCGAGCCGATACCGCGTCCTACGCGGATACGGCCCTTGCGGGCGCCTTCGTTGTCACGGATTTCGTTAAGTTTCATAATTCTGCACTCGCTTTCGCTTTCAATGCCCCGATCAAGGGGTTCGCGCTAAAAGGAAGCGGCCCGGTACGCGACCGGGCCACCTGATTCAAGATTTAAGCGATCAATCGACCACTTGGACAAGATGCGGGATCTTGGCGATCGCGCCGCGCACCTCGGGGGTGTCCTGGCGCTCGACGACCTTGTGCATCTTGTTCAGCCCAAGACCGATGAGGATCTTGCGCTGGCTTTCGGGACGGCGGATCGGCGAACCGACCTGCTTGATCTTGATGGTGCTGTTCTTCGCCATCGATCTTACTCCACTACAGCGGCGGCGTCGGCTTCAGCCTCGGCCTCGCTTGCGCCACCACGGCCGAGAAGGTCGGCGACCTTCTTGCCGCGACGCTGGGCCACCGACTTCGGCGAAGTCTGGTTGGTCAGCGCGTCGAAAGTGGCGCGGATCATGTTGTAGGGGTTCGACGTACCGACCGATTTGGTCACGACGTCGGCAACGCCCAGGCTCTCGAACACGGCGCGCATCGGACCGCCGGCGATGATGCCGGTACCCGGAGGCGCTGTGCGGACGGTGACCTTGCCGGCACCGAAACGGCCATTGCCGTCATGGTGAAGCGTGCGCCCTTCCTTGAGCGGGACGCGGATCATCTTCTTGCGCGCAGCAGCGGTCGCCTTGGTGATGGCTTCCGGCACTTCGCGCGCCTTGCCATGACCGAAGCCGACGCGGCCCGAACCGTCACCCACGACGACCAGCGCTGCGAAGCCGAAGCGCTTACCGCCCTTCACCGTCTTCGAGACGCGGTTGATGTGGACGAGCTTCTCGATGATGCCGTCGTCTTCTTCCTCGCGGCGATTGCCACGACGGTTGTCACGACCACCGCGGCCACGGCCACGATCGTTGCCACCGCGATTGTCACGCCCACCACGGCCCTGACGGCCACGCGGCTGACCTTCGGCGCCCTGTGCCGGCGACTGGTTGTCGGCAGCTTCGGACGGCGTGTCGGCGATAGCCGGCTCTTCGTGAGTCACGGCGTGTTCGGTTTCCGCTTCGGCCTTGGTTTCCTCAGCCTTGGCTTCCTCGGCCGGAGCTTCGGTGGCTGCGGTCTCTTCGACCTGTGCTTCTTCGTTTTTCTTGTCGTCTGCCATCATCAGAACTCCAGCCCGCCTTCACGAGCGGCATCGGCCAGCGCCTTGACGCGGCCATGGAACAGAAAGCCACCGCGATCGAACACGACGGTGGTCACGCCAGCCTTCTTGGCGGCTGCGGCGATGTCCTTGCCGACCTGGCTGGCGGCTTCGACATTGGCACCGGAGTTCTTCGCGCCCAGCGTCGATGCGGCGGCAAGGGTCTTGCCTTCCGTATCGTCGATGACCTGCGCGTAGATGTGCTTGCCGGTACGGTGAACCGACAGACGCGGCTTGTCACCGGCACGGCTGCGGATCGCGGTGCGAACACGCCGGCGGCGGCGTTCAAAGAGAGAAAGCTTTGCCATCTTACTTCTTCTTCCCTTCCTTGCGGAAGACATATTCGCCCTGGTATTTGATGCCCTTGCCCTTGTACGGCTCAGGCTTGCGCCAGCGGCGGATTTCGGCGGCGAGCTGGCCCACGGCCTGCTTGTCGATACCCGAAACTACGACGGTGGTGGCGTCAGGCGTGGCGACTTCGAGGCCCTCGGGCACTGCGATGTCGACATCGTGACTGAAACCGAGCTGCAGGTTCAGGGTCTTGCCCTGCGCCTTGGCACGGTAACCAACACCCGAAATCTCGAGCGTCTTCGAAAAGCCTTCGGTGACGCCTTCGACGAGGTTCGAAACCAGCGTGCGCTGCATGCCCCAGTAGGAACGCGCCTGCTTGGTGTCGTTGGCCGGGTTGACCTGGATTTCCTCGCCTTCGACCTTGTAGTCGATGAGGTCGGAAAGGCCCATCGAAAGGGTGCCCTTCGGCCCCTTAACGGTCAGCGTGCCGTTCTCGATATTGGCGGTAACCCCGCTCGGGATCGCCACCGGCTTCTTGCCAATGCGGCTCATCAGAACACCTCCGCCAGCACTTCGCCGCCGACGTTTTCGTTGCGTGCTTCGTTGTCCGAAAGCACACCCTTGGGCGTCGAGACGATGGTGATGCCAAGGCCGTTGCGGACCGTCGGAAGCTCTTTCGAGCCCGAGTAGATCCGGCGACCCGGCTTGGAGACGCGAGCGACATGCTTGATCGCAGGTTCGCCCTCGAAATACTTCAGTTCGATACGCAGCGCCGGGTGCTTGCCCGACGCATCCTCGGAATAGCCACGGATGTAGCCTTCGCGCTGGAGCACTTCGAGGACGTTCGCACGCAGCTTGGAAGCGGGCGAGAGGACGGAGTCCTTCTTGGCCTGCTGACCATTGCGGATGCGGGTGAGCATATCACCCAGGGGATCGGTCATTGCCATTGTCTAGATCCTCACCAGCTCGACTTGGTCAGGCCCGGGATCAGGCCCTTGTTACCAAGGTCGCGCAGTTCGATGCGGTTGATGCCGAACTTGCGATAGTAGCCGCGCGGGCGGCCGGTGGTTGCGCAGCGGTTGCGGACCCGGGTCGGGTTTGCATTGCGCGGGATTTCGGCCATCTTCAGGCGCGCGATAAGACGTTCGCTCTCGTCGAGCGAGGTATCGTCCGCAATCGCCTTCAGCTTAGCGTACTTGTTTGCGTACTTCTTAACGAGCTTCTTACGACGCTCGTTCTTGTTGATGGAACTCAGTTTCGCCATTGGACTTAAGCTCTCCTGCAGCGGCTTACGCCGCTTCCTTTTCTTCGGCTTTTTCTTCAGCCGGGAACGGGAAACCGAACAGCTTGAGCAGTTCCCGGGCTTCCTCGTCGGTTTTAGCGGTAGTGGTGACGATGATGTCCATGCCACGCACCTTCTCGATCTTGTCGTAGCTGATCTCGGGGAACACGATCTGTTCCTTGAGACCCATCGCATAGTTGCCATTGCCATCGAACGACTTGGGGTTGAGCCCACGGAAGTCGCGGATGCGCGGCATTGCGATCGTCACGAGACGGTCGAGAAACTCGTACATGCGGTCACGGCGCAGGTTGACCTTGCAACCGATCGGCATGCCGTCGCGCAGCTTGAACTGTGCGATCGACTTCTTTGCCTTGGTGATGACCGGCTTCTGGCCGGCGATCAGCGCCATTTCTTCAGCAGCGGTCTGGACCTTCTTCTTGTCCTGGCTCGCTTCGCCCACACCCATGTTGAGCGTGATCTTTTCGAGACGCGGGACTTCGAGGCGGTTCTTGTAACCGAACTTCTCGGTCATCGCCTTGACGATCTGGTCTTCGTACTTCTGCTTCAGGCGGGGGGTATAATCAGCCATCGATGGTCTCCCCGGATTTCACGGCAACGCGCACCTTTTTGCCGTCCTTCGTTTCGAAACGGACGCGGGTGGGCTTGCCATCTTTCGGATCGGCCAGCGCAACCTTGCTGATGTGCATCGGCGCTTCGAAGCGATCGATGCCACCCTGCGGGTTGGTCTGGCTCGGCTTGCGGTGACGGGCGGCGATGTTGACGCCTTCAACCACGATCTTGCCGTCTTTCGGCATGACCTGCTTGACGGTGCCCGTCTGGCCCTTGTCCTTGCCGGACAGGACGACGACGCTGTCACCCTTCTTGATCTTTGCACCGGCCATTAGAGCACCTCCGGAGCGAGCGAGACGATCTTCATGAAGCCGCGGCCGCGCAGTTCGCGAACGACCGGGCCGAAGATACGGGTGCCGATCGGCTCCTCGCTCTTGTTCACCAGGACAGCGGCATTGCTGTCGAAACGGATAACGCTGCCATCGGGACGGCGGACGTCCTTCTTCGTGCGGACGATAACCGCACGGTGAACGTCGCCCTTCTTAACCTTTGCACGCGGCTGGGCTTCCTTGACGGAAACCACGATCACGTCGCCGACGGACGCAGTACGGCGCTTCGAGCCACCCAGTACCTTGATGCACTGGACGCGCTTGGCGCCGCTGTTGTCCGCGACGTCGAGATTGGATTGCATCTGGATCATCGATCCGGTTCCTTCTCATTGGCTTGCCAGAACCAGTCTGGCAGTTCCTAACGTCTAACTCAGTTGCTTGCGGCTTCGACATCCAGGTCGGCTTCCACCGCCTGCGTGCCGCCAGCCTGTACCCGGTCCTTCACGGCCCAGGTCTTGGTCTTCGAAATCGGCTTCGTTTCCTCGATGCGGACAACGTCGCCAATCGTGTACTCATTTGCTTCGTCGTGAGCGTGGTACTTCTTCGAACGACGGATGATCTTCCCGTAGAGCGGGTGCTTCACCTTGCGTTCGACCAGTACGGTCACGGTCTTGTCGGTCTTGTCGGAGGTGACAGTCCCGATCAGGATGCGTTTCGGCATTGTCTAGCTCCTCAAGCCTTCGCTGCCGAAGCAGCGCGTTCGTTCTGAAGCGTCTTGATCTTGGCGATCGTGCGACGCACTTCCTTGATCCGCGCCGGCGCTTCGAGCTGGTTCGTGGCAGCCTGGAAACGCAGGTTGTACTGCTCACGCTTGAGCTCGGTCAGCTCTGCGGAGAGCTGATCGTCGGACTTGGCGCGAAGATCTTCGATGACGTTCTTGTCGGCCATCAGTTACCTCCCAGGTGCGAGGTGTCGCCCATGCGGGCCACGACCTTGGTCTTGATCGGCAGCTTCATCGCGGCACGCTCGAAAGCGAGTGCGGCGAGCGGACCGGGAACACCGTCGAGTTCGAACAGGATGCGGCCCGGCTTGACGCGAGCGGCCCAGTATTCGACCGAACCCTTGCCCTTACCCTGACGGACTTCGGCAGGCTTCTTCGACACGGGAACATCGGGAAACACGCGGATCCACAGACGGCCCTGACGCTTCATCGCGCGGGTGATCGCACGACGAGCCGCTTCGATCTGGCGCGCGGTGAGACGCTCGGGCTCGAGAGCCTTGAGGCCATAAGCGCCAAAGTTCAGCGTGGTACCGCCCTTCGCGTTGCCGTGAATGCGGCCCTTGAAGGCCTTGCGGAACTTGGTTTTCTTCGGTTGCAGCATTTTCTCTTACCTATTCTGCAATCAGCGAGCCGGACGCACGCCGGAAGTCTGAGCTTCCATCATGAGGCGGTCGTGCGCGGTCGGATCGTGAGCGAGAATCTCGCCCTTGAAGATCCACACCTTGATGCCGATGATGCCGTAAGCGGTCAGCGCTTCGGTTTCGGCATAGTCGATGTTCGCACGCAGCGTGTGCAGCGGAACGCGACCTTCGCGATACCATTCGACGCGGGCGATTTCAGCGCCGCCGAGACGGCCACCGCAGACGATCTTGATGCCTTCCGCACCCAGACGCAGCGCCGATTGAACGGCACGCTTCATGGCGCGGCGGAATGCAACACGGCGAACCAGCTGGTCGGCCACGCCCTGGGCGACGAGCTTGGCGTCGATTTCCGGCTTGCGGATCTCGACGATATTCAGCTTCACTTCGCTTTCGGTCATGGTCGCAAGCTTGGTGCGCAGCTTTTCGATGTCTGCACCCTTCTTGCCGATGATGACGCCGGGACGCGCAGCATAGATCGAAACGCGGCACAGCTTGGCCGGACGCTCGATCACAACCTTCGAGATCGCTGCCTGCGGCAGGTTCTCGACGATGTACTTGCGGATCTCGATGTCTTCCTTGAGCAGCTTCGCATAGTCACGCCCTTCGGCGTACCAGCGGCTGTCCCAGGTACGGTTGATCTGCAGGCGCAGACCGATCGGATTGCTCTTCTGACCCATCTTATGCCTCTTCCTCTTCGCGTACCACGATCCGCAGCTTGCTGAACGGCTTCAGGATACGCGTCGACTTGCCGCGGCCACGGGTGTGGAACCGCTTCATGGTGATCGACTTGCCAACCGAAGCTTCGGCCACGACCAGCGCATCGACATCCAGGTTGTGGTTGTTTTCCGCATTCGCGATCGCCGAAGCGAGCACCTTGCTGGCATCCTTCGCCATCGCGCGCTTCGAGAAAGCGAGGATGTTGAGGGCCTCTTCGGCCTTCTTGCCACGGATCAGCTCGGCCACGAGGTTCAGCTTCTGCGCACTGCCACGAATGGTCGTGCCGACAGCCAGCGCCTCGTTATCCGCAACGCGGCGGGGAGACTTTGCCTTGCCCATTATCGCTTGCCCTTCTTGTCGGCAGCATGGCCCGGGAAGTTGCGCGTCGGAGCGAACTCACCAAGCTTGTGACCGACCATTTCTTCCGAAACGGAGACCGGGATGAACTTCTGCCCGTTGTAGACGTTGAACGTCAGACCAACGAACTGCGGGAGAATGGTGCTGCGGCGCGACCAGGTCTTGATCGGCTTGTTGCCACCACTCTCTTGTGCGTCCTCCGCCTTCTTCAGAAGGCTGAGTTCGACGAAAGGACCTTTCCAGACGGAACGTGCCATCGTGTCTTACCTCTTCTTCTTGGCGTGGCGCGAACGGATGATCATCTTGTCCGTCTGCTTGTTCTTGCGGGTACGAGCGCCCTTGGTCGGCTTGCCCCACGGAGTGACCGGGTGACGACCGCCCGAGGTCCGGCCTTCACCACCACCGTGCGGGTGATCGACCGGGTTCTTGGCGACGCCGCGGGTCAGCGGCTTCTTGCCCTTCCAGCGCGTGCGGCCGGCCTTGGCAAAGTTCTGGTTCTGGTTGTCAGGGTTCGACACCGCACCAACCGTACCCATGCAATCGGCGCGCAGGTAACGCTGTTCGCCCGAGTTGAGGCGCACGATGACCATGCCGCGGTCGCGACCGACGATCTGGACATAGGTGCCTGCGCTGCGCGCGATCTGGCCGCCCTTGCCCGGCTTCATCTCCACATTGTGGCAGATGGTGCCGACCGGCATCTGGCTCAGAAGCATGGCATTGCCAGGCTTCGTGTCGCAACGCTCGGCAGCCACGACCGTATCGCCGACAGCGAGACGCTGAGGACAAAGGATATAGGCCTGCTCGCCGTCCTCATACTTGATGAGAGCGATGAACGCGGTGCGGTTGGGATCGTACTCGATGCGCTCGACCGTCGCGGGAACGTCCCACTTGCGGCGCTTGAAGTCGATGAAGCGGTACTTCTGCTTGTGACCGCCACCGATGCCACGCGAGGTGACATGACCCTTGTTGTTCCGGCCACCGGTCTTGCGCTTGCCTTCCGTGAGCGACTTGACCGGCTTCCCTTTCCAGAGACCGGTCTTGTCGACCAGGATGAGACCGCGGCGCGCGGGGCTCGTCGGATTGTAGTTCTTGAGTGCCATCTTTCTCGCCCTCAGATACCGCTCGTGATGTCGATCATTTCGCCCTCAGCGAGGGTGACGATCGCCTTCTTCACGTCGGTGCGCTTGTAGGGTTTGCCCCTCCAGCGCTTGCTCTTGCCCTTCATCACGAGCGTGTTCACGCCCACGACTTTCTTGTCGTAGATCGCTTCCACCGCTTCCTTGATCTGCGGCTTGGTCGCGTCGCCAGCCACCTTGAACACCACAGCATTGTGCTCGGAAGCCATGGTCGACTTCTCGGTGATGTGCGGTGCCAGAATGACGTCGTAGTGACGCGCGTCGACTTCCTGCTTCTTAGCCATTGAAGCGCGCCTCCAGCTTTTCGACAGCGTCCTTGGTCAGGACCAGCGTGTCGTGGTTGAGAATGTCATAGACGTTGGCGCCCATGGCGGGGAGAACATTGACACCCTTGAGGTTGCCAGCGGCCTTCTTGAAGCCGTCGTTCACGGTCTCGCCGTCGATCACCAGGACCTTGCCGTTCCAGCCGGCCTTGTCGAAGTGACCCTTGAGAGCCTTGGTCTTGGCGTCCTTGAGCTCGAGGCTATCGACGACCACAAGACCGTCCTTCGCCTTACTCGAAAGCGCCATCTTCAGGCCGAGCGCGCGGATCTTCTTGTTGAGCGACTGCTCGAAGTCACGCTTGCGCGCGCCGTGCGCCTTGCCGCCGCCGATGAAGATCGGAGCGCCGCGGTCGCCGTGGCGTGCGCCACCCGAACCCTTTTGGCGGCCGAACTTCTTGCCGGTGCGGTTGACATCCGAACGCTCACGCGTCGGACGAGCGGTGGCACGGCGGTTTTCGAGTTGCCATGTGACAACGCGGTGCAGGATGTCGGCACGCGGCTCGACGCCGAACACATCGTTGTTCAGCTCGATATCGCCCGACGCCTTACCGTCGATTTTCTGGACCTTGACCTTCACGATCAGGACTCCTTGCTCTCATCCGAGCCGGTATCGGCTTCGGGTGCTTTGGTTTCTTCAGCCGGAGCGTCAGTTGCCTCGGGAGCAGCATCCTGCTCAACCGGGGTCTGCTCTTCAGCTGCCGGAGCTTCCGCCTCGGGCTTCGCAGCCGCAGGATCGAAGATCGCAGCCGGGAACGGCAGGTCTTCGGCAGCCGAAAGCTTCACCGCATCGCGAACGAGCAGCCAGCCATTCTTCGAGCCAGGGACCGAACCCTTGACGAAGATGAGGCCGCGGTCGGCGTCGGTGCGGACGATTTCGAGGTTCTGCTGGGTGCGCTGACGGTCGCCCATGTGGCCGGCCATCTTCTTGCCCTTGAACACGCGGCCCGGATCCTGACGGTTACCCGTCGAACCGTGCGAGCGGTGGCTGATCGAGACGCCGTGCGTCGCGCGCAGACCTCCGAAGCCCCAACGCTTCATCGCGCCGGCGAAGCCCTTACCCTGGGTGTGACCGGTGATGTCGACCTTCTGACCGGCAACGAAGTGCTCGGCACTGATGGTCGAGCCAACCGGCACCAGGCCGTCTTCGCTTTCGACGCGGAACTCGGCAACGCGCTTCTTCAGGCCGGTTTCGGCCTTGGCGAAGGCTTCGCGCTGCGGCTTGTTGACATTCTTCTGCTTGGCCTCGCCCGCACCGAGCT
Source organism: Altererythrobacter xiamenensis (assembly GCF_900177715.1). Classification (GTDB taxonomy): domain Bacteria; phylum Pseudomonadota; class Alphaproteobacteria; order Sphingomonadales; family Sphingomonadaceae; genus Erythrobacter; species Erythrobacter xiamenensis. Next base: position 159,276 of record NZ_FXWG01000001.1, read on the forward strand.
GGACGGCGAAATAGCCATCACGCTCTGCAGTACGGTGCGAAACGACCTGGCAGTCTTCCAGCGAGAGAACGGTCACGGGAACGTGACGTCCATCCTCCTGGAACAGGCGGGTCATCCCGACTTTCTTTGCGATAACGCCAGTGCGCATCGTATCGAACTCCTAACACAGAGGCACACGAGGCCCATCCCCGGGTGCTTGCCAGCCTCAAAGTTGATACGTCGCCCCGTCCGGGCTGAGCGCCCTCCCCACCAGCACGGCGGGAGAGCTAGACGGGGGACGCAGCCCGGATCAGATCCGGCGGTATCCCTATGTCTTGCCGGATCTTGTCGATCCAGCGGGGCCATATGGAGCCCCAAAAATCCCTGGTCCGTTTTACGTCCTGCCAGAAGGACGGAAAATCAGTTGGCTCAGGCCAGCTTGATTTCGACGTTCACGCCCGCAGCGAGATCGAGCTTCATCAGCGCGTCGACGGTCTGGGCGTTGGGCTGCACGATGTCGAGCAACCGCTTGAAAGTGCGCACCTCGAACTGCTCACGCGACTTCTTGTCGATGTGCGGACCGCGGTTCACGGTGAACTTCTCAATGCGCGTCGGCATGGGAATGGGGCCGCGAATGAGTGCACCCGTACGACGGGCGGTTTCTGCGATTTCGCCAGTTGCCTGGTCGAGAACGCGGTGATCGAACGCCTTGAGGCGAATGCGAATATTCTGAGCTTCCATTACCTACACCGATGCGAAAGAGCCAAATGCGAGCCGTTTCCAACCCACAAAAAGAAAGGCCAGCCCCGCTGGAACCCGGTTTCCCGGAACGGGCGACCTTTGCATGAATTCGTTATGTCCGGAGACGAATCTCCGTCTGTGAGCGCGCATATACGTCCGAGGTCCGTATCTGGCAACCCGTTTTCCGGGGAATTTCCGAAGAATGTTCCCCTTGGAAAATCCCTGACGACAAACCGCGCCGAAGCGCCGGTCAACCACCAGGAGGAGAGCGCTACCGAAAGGACACCGCTCTCATAAAAAGTCTGGGGCCCGCCACCCCGAAGAATGGCGAGCCCCGAAACTTTGCGATCAGAAGATTACTTCGTGATCTTGGCAACGACGCCCGAACCAACGGTGCGGCCGCCTTCGCGGATTGCGAAACGCAGACCTTCGTCCATGGCGATCGGAGCGATCAGCTTGACGTTGATCGACACGTTGTCGCCCGGCATCACCATTTCGGTGCCTTCCGGAAGAATCACTTCGCCGGTCACGTCAGTCGTACGGAAGTAGAACTGCGGACGGTAGTTGGCGAAGAACGGCGTGTGACGGCCACCTTCGTCCTTCGAGAGGACGTAGACTTCTGCGCTGAACTCGGTGTGCGGCGTAACCGAACCCGGCTTCGCGAGAACCTGGCCACGCTCGACGTCGTCACGGCCGGTACCACGAAGCAGGGCACCGATGTTGTCGCCAGCTTCACCCGAATCGAGCAGCTTGCGGAACATTTCGACACCGGTGACGGTGGTCTTCTGCGTGTCGCGGATGCCAACGATTTCGACTTCGTCGCCAACATTGACCTTGCCGGTTTCGACACGGCCGGTGACAACCGTACCACGACCCGAGATCGAGAAGACGTCTTCGATCGGCATCAGGAAGTTCTGATCGACCGGACGATCGGGCTGCGGGATGTGCTCGTCGACAGCTTCCATCAGGGCAATGATCGAATCCTTGCCGATGTTGTCGTCACGGCCTTCAAGAGCGGCGAGAGCCGAACCCTTGACGATCGGAATGTTGTCGCCGTCGAAGTCGTAGCTCGAAAGCAGTTCGCGAACTTCCAGTTCGACGAGCTCGAGGATTTCCTCGTCGTCAACCTGGTCGACCTTGTTCATGTACACGACCAGAGCCGGAACGCCGACCTGACGGGCAAGCAGGATGTGCTCGCGGGTCTGCGGCATCGGGCCGTCAGCAGCGTTCACAACCAGGATCGCGCCGTCCATCTGTGCCGCACCGGTGATCATGTTCTTCACGTAGTCGGCGTGACCCGGGCAGTCGACGTGCGCATAGTGACGCTTGTCGGTTTCGTATTCGACGTGCGCGGTCGAGATGGTGATGCCGCGCTCACGCTCTTCCGGAGCCTTGTCGATGTTTGCGAAGTCGACAGCTGCACCGCCATAGGTTTCAGCCATTACCTTGGTGATAGCCGCAGTCAGCGTGGTCTTGCCGTGGTCGACGTGACCGATGGTGCCGATGTTGCAGTGCGGCTTGTTCCGCTCAAATTTTTCCTTAGCCATTTCTCAAATTACCTCTGAGTTGAAATTAGTTTTCCGCGGGAGAGGACGGCACCCGCTGAATCAGGCGCCGCCCCTAGACCGTGTCGCTCGCTTAGGCAAGCTTCTCCTTGACTTCTTGTGCGACGTTCGCCGGCACTTCGTCATAGTGGCTGAACTGCATCGTGTACTGGGCACGGCCCTGAGTGAACGAACGCAGCTCGTTGACGTATCCGAACATGTTGGCGAGCGGGACGAATGCCTCGACCGCCTGAGCGTTGCCGCGGCTGTCGGTGCCCTGGATCTGGCCCCGACGGCTGTTGAGGTCGCCGATGACGTCGCCAAGGTAATCCTCGGGAGTCACGACTTCCACCTTCATGACCGGCTCAAGCAGCTTGATGCCTGCCTTCTCGGCCACTTCGCGCATAGCGCCGCGACCGGTGATCTCGAACGCCACCGTGCTCGAGTCGACGTCGTGATACTTGCCGTCGACAAGGCGGATGGTGAAGTCGATGATCGGGAAGCCGACCAGATGGCCGCTTTCAGCCTGCTCGCGCATGCCCTTCTCGACCGACGGGATGTATTCGCGCGGAATGTTACCGCCCTTGACCTCGTCTTCGAAGATGATGCCCTGGCCGCGTTCACCCGGGGTGACGATGACCTTGGCTTCACCGAACTGACCCGAACCACCCGACTGTTTCTTGTGGGTGTAGGTCACTTCGACTTCACGGCCGAGCGATTCGCGGTAAGCCACCTGCGGCGCACCGACGTTTGCTTCGACCTTGAACTCGCGCTTCATGCGATCGACGAGGATGTCGAGGTGAAGCTCGCCCATGCCCTTGATGATCGTCTGACCGCTTTCGTGGTCGGTCGATACGCGGAAGCTCGGATCCTCGGCAGCCAGGCGGTTGAGCGCAACGCCCATCTTTTCCTGGTCGGCCTTGGTCTTCGGTTCCACCGACAGCTCGATAACGGGTTCCGGGAACTCCATGCGTTCGAGGATGATCGGCTTCGAAGGATCACACAGCGTGTCGCCGGTGGTGGTTTCCTTGAGACCTGCGATCGCGACGATGTCGCCGGCGAATGCTTCTTCGATGTCCTCGCGGTTGTTGGAGTGCATCAGCAGCATGCGGCCGATCTTTTCCTTCTTGTCCTTCACCGAGTTCAGGACCGAGCCCTTGGAGAGCTTGCCCGAATAGATACGGGTGAAGGTGAGCGTGCCGACGAAGGGGTCGTTCATGATCTTGAAGGCCAGCGCGGAGAACGGCGCATCGTCATCCGACGGACGCATGTCTTCTTCTTCGCTGTCGGGCTTCACGCCCTTGATGGCCGGAACGTCGAGCGGCGACGGCATGTAGTCGACCACGGCGTCGAGCAGGGGCTGGACGCCCTTGTTCTTGAACGCCGAGCCGCACAGGACCGGAACGAAAGCCTGCGCCATGGTGCCCTTGCGGATGAGGCGCTTGAGCGTTGCCGCATCCGGCTCTTCGCCTTCGAGATAGGCTTCCATCACATCATCGTCCTGCTCGACGACGGTCTCGATGAGCTTCTCGCGATATTCTGCAGCCTTGTCGGCGAGGTCGGCAGGGATGTCGACATAGTCGAACTTCGCGCCGAGGTCCTCGGCCTGCCACACGATGCCGCGATTGTTGACGAGGTCGACAACACCCTGGAGGTCGCTTTCCGCACCGATCGGCAGGTAAAGCACCAGCGGGTTCGCGCCGAGACGATCGACGATCGACTGCACGCAGTAATAGAAGTCGGCACCGGTACGGTCGAGCTTATTGATAAAGCACATTCTCGGCACTTTATACTTGTCGGCCTGGCGCCAGACAGTCTCGGACTGCGGTTCAACACCGGCAACGCCGTCGAACACGGCGACCGCGCCGTCGAGTACGCGCAGCGAACGCTCGACTTCAATCGTGAAATCTACGTGGCCGGGCGTGTCGATGATGTTGATGCGGTGCTTGGGGCCTTCGCCATCTTCGGCCGACCAGAAGGTCGTCGTCGCAGCGGAGGTAATCGTGATACCGCGCTCCTGCTCCTGCTCCATCCAGTCCATCGTCGCAGCGCCATCGTGCACTTCGCCGATCTTGTAGGACTTGCCGGTGTAGTAGAGGATACGTTCGGTAGTCGTGGTCTTGCCGGCATCGATGTGGGCCATGATGCCGATGTTGCGGTACCGCTCGAGCGGATAATCGCGTGCCATTTTCAATCTCCATGAGGGGGGCTGCCCCTCGTAAATAGGTGTTACCAGCGATAATGCGAGAAGGCGCGGTTGGCGTCAGCCATACGGTGCGTGTCTTCGCGCTTCTTGACGGCATTGCCGCGGTTGTTGGCCGCATCCATGAGCTCGCCCGAGAGGCGTGCCGACATGGTGGTTTCCGCACGACCGCGCGCGGCCGAGATCAGCCAGCGGATCGCGAGAGCCTGGGCACGCTCGGGACGAACCTCGACCGGCACCTGATAGGTCGCACCACCGACACGGCGGCTGCGCACTTCGACCTGCGGCTTCACATTGTTGAGCGCTTCGTGGAACAGCTGAACCGGATCGGCCTTGGCCTTGTTCTCGACCGTATCGAGAGCGCCATAGACGATGCGTTCTGCAGTGGACTTCTTACCGTCGAGCATGAGGTTGTTCATGAACTTCGACAGGACCTGATCACCAAACTTGGGATCCGGCAGGATGACCCGCTTTTCGGGACGACGACGACGTGACATTTGTTAGAACTCCTTTGGAGTGCGGGCCGGGCATCCGCCCAACCCTTGCGGCTCCGGCCCTCTCCCCCGCCCTTCCACCCGGAATGATATCCGCATGGACAGAAGGGCGCGGGAGAAGACCGTGGCCGCGCTTAATCCTTACTTCGGACGCTTCGCGCCGTACTTCGAACGGCTCTGCTTGCGGTCCTTGACACCCTGCGTATCGAGCACGCCGCGAAGGACGTGGTAACGCACACCGGGAAGGTCGCGAACACGGCCGCCGCGGATCAGCACAACGGAGTGCTCCTGCAGGTTGTGGCCTTCGCCCGGGATGTAGGAGATGACTTCGCGCTGGTTGGTCAGGCGCACCTTGGCGACCTTGCGCAGAGCGGAGTTCGGCTTCTTCGGCGTCGTGGTATAGACGCGCGTGCAGACACCGCGCTTCTGCGGGTTCTGCTCCATCGCAGGGACCTTGGACTTGGCCTTCTGCGGAGTGCGGCCCTTGCGGACCAGCTGGTTGATCGTCGGCATAAGTTACTCTTCACCGTTGTTTCCGGACACGCGGGATTGCATGCCCAGGCTCGCCCACATGGGGCTGGCAACACTTGCAGTTCGTGGTGGGACGCTTCCGGTTCGCCCTGCCCCATAACCCCCCGGAGACGATCCAGGGCCTTGCTGAGGCAATCACGCCGCGCATCGAAGCGCGGCGCTTTGGCGAAACTGAAACACTCCACCCGAACAGCCTCGGCCACCGGGTTACTTTGACGGCTGCCCCCAACTCCCCGATCCGCCCGTCATCCTGAACTTGTTTCAGGAAAACACACGATGGAGAGCCAATAGAATAGAGCCACGCCGCACAAGCGACTGGCCCCCGGGACATGACCGGCAATGTTCAGCTCTATTGACCGAGGATAAGTGGTAGCTCCGCCTCGGATGGCGCGCACTTAGTGGGAATGCGGGGGGAGGTCAAGGGTGAACCAGATCACCGTCGCCCCATCCTGACCGCGTTGGATTCAATCAAATTGAACGCACTCGCTAGAGACAATCTGCTCACGGCAAAGCTGCGCAAGATCCTGCTGGTTGAGCTTGGTCTGGAAACGAATGCCGGTGCGCCGCCCCTCTTTCCACCGCACGGCGGAATTGCAAATCTCGAGTTTGCCGAGAACGACGGTTAGTAGCGCACCTATAGGTAGGTCAGGCAAACCGCGGACGCAGAGCCCGCCCATAGAGATGTTTTCGATCGGCGCGACGTGACAGCTGTTTCCAATCCAGAACTTGGCCGCTGTCGCGCTTGGAAGGCGCAAGGAACGAAACGGCTTGGTGTTTGCGAACGGATCGACCGACCTCTCATTGGCCAGACCAATGCGGTTCCCTTCACGCCAGACGACCTTGGCACTAACTCTGGTTTCACTGTTCCAGAAATAGGCAACCGTTTGATCGAGCGCGAAGAGGTTGGAGACATTGGTCTGATCGACCAATTCGATCATCGCCCCATTCGCCGATTGGTTCTTGATCAAGCCCAGATACACTTGGCCGCCATTCGATACACAGCAGGGGCGATAAGCGAGGTAAGGCCGGTAGTCCTCCCTGCGGTCTGTTTCGCTTTTTGCCTCCGCGTCGGAATAAAGGTTCTGGCAGAACGCCTCGTAAATCTGAACCGCGTGCGACATGTTCGATCCTACTTGGTTGTTGGACCGCCATTTTCCATAAGTGCCTGTTTTAACTCAAGTTTGATACCGTACATGTAACGTTACATTAGGTAGGACTACTGAAAAGCTTAAGTTTTCCGGAGCGATTTTACATTTCATTAATGCACTTTAATCGGTGGCAAATCTACCGACCATAGAGTGTCGCTTTGTCAGCAAATCAAAACTTTGGAACAAGCTTCGAATCGCAATTGCGTCTAGAAGTCAGTCGCATCCTTTCCGACGTGATCTTCGTCAGATCCCCGGTGCAAGCCAGATTGCTTCAGTTTCTGCTTGAACGCTCGGTTTCGGGTGATCCATTGCCCACGCAATATGAAATTGCGGTCGACGCTCTTGGCCGTCCGGACGACTACGATCTAGATTCCGACAGCTATCCTCGGGTCCAAATCTCGCGACTTAGAAAAAACCTCGAGAACTATTACAAGCGCAATCTCCCAGGCAATGAACGTAAGGTAGTCATCGAAAAGGGGCAGTATCGCCTCACCCTAGCTCGCCCGGAAGCCGGTCTATCGGAGAATGAACCCCATGAGGTTGGGGACGAGTGGCTTCGACAGGGTGAACCTGTGCAGAGTTACTATTCCGAAGCGTTCGTTCTGGGAGCAATCTTGATCATAGTTTTTGCCAGCGGCATTTACGCTTGGTCACAGCTCGTATCCGGGGAACCGGAACCCATCGACAAGCCGGCCATAGTTTTCGAACTCGACAACGGTCCCTCAATCGAAGGACTATCCGATCAGCAGCAGCTGGTCGAGAACACGAGAAGCATCGTGGAAAGGCAGCTCAGTAACTCCTTCGTCTCCAAGCTCTTCGATGGAGTGAAAGGAGAAGAGGCCTTCCGCTACCGATTCCAAGTGAGTTTTCGGCTCGAGTCTCCCGAAAATGCGTCTGCTTTCGTGGCCCTCAAAGATCGCGAGAACGAACTCATCTACTCCGGCGACGTGGAATACGATGCCTCAAATCCGTACCAATTCTACAGCGAATTGGAGGGCGTACTCTTATATCTAACTTCGCCGTCAGGGGTCATAGCGATCGAGGAATTGCAGGACGCCGATAACGCGGCCAGTTCCGACTATCTTTGCTTTCTCAGAATCGAGAGTCAGCGGGCGCAACCCGGAATGAGGCGATCATCGATCGACCGGTGCCTAAAAGACTTCCCGGATAGTGATTATGCCGCGTTCTGGTTCGCGCGACGGAGCTATGAGAGGTATCAAGCTGAAATCAGCGATGGGGAGCTGCCTGCGCGTGATGGCGAAGCTTGGTCAGACCTACGATCAGCCCTTGCCATAGACCCGTCGAATGCATTCGCCACGTTTCTAGCTGCGAAGGTCGAACTTGCGCAGGGAAACTGTCAAGCAGCTGACTCTTACCTGCGTCGTTCCTATAGTCGTGCAAGCAGCTATCCCACCCTGCTTGCCTTCATGGAGGCGGACGCTTCATCATGTTCGGCTGGAATTGTGGGGGATGATGAACCAATCGCGCAGATCGCGAGAGTAATCGAACGCAATCCTGATCCGGACCCATTTCTGCATTTACACCTGACGATAGCCGGAATTGCCGGGGGTGATCTGGAAACGGCCAGAACCATTGCTTCTCGACGAGTGCTCTCGCGCCCGACCGGAGTGGTTCAGGAAACCTCTCACCTGCTCCGTCGGTTTCTTATGGAAGGCAAATTGAGCCGGTCCGAAAAACTCAAGCTGCAAGAGAACATCGAGTTGTTCGTTTGGAGCGAAAAGGCGCGGCAAAAGATTGCAATGGCGCTTGAACAAGGCGCGACGACAGGAGCCTAACCAGGTCGTCGCTACGCTTCGCTTCTTTTCAGGCCTGACTGCACTGCCGAGAATCCATTTTCCTACTTGGCTTGATTCTGTTTGATTAGCCTCAAGCGCCGGCGGGGCCATCCGGCCCCTTAGGCTTCCGCGCCATTCGGCGCGACGGCCAGTCGGCCTTGCGGCTCGCTGGTCGCTCGCCGTTATCTCGCCAGATAGGAACCTTGCACCCTGTCTCCTCCCCCGAAAAACAAACGCGCAATCGCAAGGCAGGCGACCAGCGCCGTTGCCTTCGAATACGAACCACCCTCACCCGGCGACCCGATCCTCGACTTCACGCCGGTCCCTCACGTGCGTCCGCGCAAGAACTCCATCACCCCCGATCTCCAGCGCGCCTTCATCGCCCATCTTGCCGCCACAGGCATCGTCACCTCCGCCGCGCGGCACATCGGCCGTTCGATGGAGGCGCTCTACAAACTGCGCCAGCGCCCCGGTGCGGAAAGCTTCCGCGCGGCCTGGGATGCGGCGGTCGATCGCGGGGTCGCCCGGCTGGAGGATTGCGCGCTCGCCCGCGCGATCGAGGGGGAGGAGCGCATGGTCGTCTCCCAGGGCAACCTCATCGGCACCGAGCGTCGGCATAACGAGGGGCTGGTGATGTTCTTCCTGCGCCATCGCAGGCCCGAGCGCTATGGCCCGCAGTCGACCGCCCCCTCCCGCGAGGAGATCGAGGCGGAGCTCTATGCCGAGCTGGAGAAACGCGCGATGGCGGCAGCGCGCGACTACATTTCGCGCGAGCGTAGCCAGCAGGTGGGCGAGCTGATCGTGCTGCTCGAACACATGGTCGCCAACAAGCTGGACGGGCGACCCTTCATCGCCGGCATCGATACGAAGAAAACCATCCGCGAGAACGCTGAAATTCTTCGAACGAAGATTTCAGACTAATCGGCGCGCAGCGCCGCAAGCGTGACCACGCGCCCGCAGCGATGCGACCTTCAGGTCGCGTGAGCGAGGAAATCGCGCGCCGGATGGCGTGCGGAACACAAAACCCTCAATCGCAATCGAGAACGTCGAGGCCCTGGGTGTTCGTGATGTTGTTGTTGAGCCGGCCGCGCACGTTGAACGCGCTCTCGTACCGGATGCGCGGGGCTTCGAACCAGCCCGAGCCGATCAGCGGGACGTAGTCATAGGTCGCCTCGACGAACATCACCGCGGTGCCCTTCATCGCGCCGATCTTGTGCCCGGTGGCGCCGATGCCGTCGGCCAGGTCGCCATTGGTCGCGCCGTCGCCTTCCTCGGCATAGAGCGGGTCGAAGTCGAGGTCGCCCCAGCAGCGCTGCCAGGTGATCGTCTGCCCCGAATTGGTGCCGTTGCGGCCATTGTGCTCGACCGAGGAGAGGACCAGGCGGCCGTTCTCCTGAAAGCCGATGCTCTCGCCGATCGAGTCCGCTCCGGCGAAGACCTCGTAGACGTTCGCCTCGTCGATGCCCGAGGTCTTGCGCCCGGCGTTGTCGGCCACGGTCATGGCGATGTTGCTCACCTTCATGTGGGCGAGCGCGAAATTGGCGAGCTCCAGCCCGCCCATGACGAGCGCGAAGATGATCGGCGCGGCGAGCGCGAACTCGACCATGGCGACGCCGCTTTCATCCTTGCGGATCGTGCGGCGCAGGCGCTGGCGAAGAGAGCGGGCGCGCGTGATCATGCCGGCACTCCGCACAGCACGGGCGGGTTGCCCTGCCCGGCATAGGGCTGGTTGCGGATGGTCGTCTCGAGCGTCATGTCGATCGTGGCGGGCACGTCGATGAACTTGTGCAGCGGCAGGAGGCGCGGCATCTGGACGTTGGCGGTGTAGAACACGACGTCGCTGGCGCCGCCGATACCGTCGCTGCCCGCGTCGGTGTCGAACTCGCCATTGCGGTTGGTGTCCTCCCAGCAGTCGCCGTCTTCCTCGTCATAGGCGCCGTTGCCGTTGACGTCGGTCATCAGCGGTTCCGGATTGCCGATGTCGGAAAAGTCCTGGTAGCTGCGCTCCGTGACCTCGATCGTCGCATCGAGCGCGACCGTTCCGGCGATCTTCTTGACCAGGTTCTCGACCTGCTCGGATGTGTCCGCCCCCTCGGTCGAGAACGAAGGGTTTTCCACCGCCGCGATACGCGCCGCATCGTTGAGCGAACCCTGCATCAGTCCGCGGACATAGCCCTGGTAGCCGAGGTCGATCCCGCCCAGCATGAGGGTGAAGAGCGGGATGGCGAGCAGGCCGAATTCGACCGCGGTCACACCCCGCTCGTCGCGGTGCAAACGGTGGAGGAGAGTGCTTTTCAGGATCATCGGGTCAACCTCAGGTTTCCGATACCCTGGCCGATCTCGGTAAATTTATCCTCAAGATCGTCACCGTCGCTTTCGAAGAAGTGCGCCGAACTGGTCGCGCAAGCCTCGTTGACCGGGTCGTACGTCGTATCGAGCGCGACAACCCAGATCGTCATGCCCATCGACTTCGCCAGCGTGCAGACGTTGCTGAAGCGCTCCTTCAGCTTCGCCGTCACCTGCTGCCAGCTCGGGTTGCTGGGCGAGAAGGTTCCGTCACCTGTCAGGCGGTTCTGCCACCGCTCCACACCGTAGGCTGAATAATGATCCTTCGAACCGTAGATCATCCCGTCGGTGAAGAAGATGATGTGCACGTTGACCGGAACGTCGTTCTTGCGGTTCGGGTTGTTCGAGGCGAGGAAACCATCGCGCGAGGAAAGGCGCACGCCCCACAGCATGCCGATGTCCGAATAGGTGCCGCCCGAAACGCGCGCGGTCACTTCGCCGACGGCGGTTTCGAAAGCGCTTTCGCTGTCATATTCGGCAAAGCCTTTCGACTCCGAAACGCAAGCATCCCAGACATAGCCTTCCTGCGTTGGCGCTTCATAGCGACCGAACTGCAAGTCCTCATCGGTGGCATTGCGGGGTTTTTCGTTGATGTCTTCAATCGTGACGGTCGTCTTGATCACGAACTCGCCATCATTATAGCTTTCGCCGTAGCTCGGGCGTTCCTCGATGCACCCGTCACCCTGGGTCCGGAAACCCTGGATAATCGCGTTGGCATTGGCCGAGCCATTCTGGCCGTTGTTATAGTAGGAATCGCGCGGACCCACTTCCTTGCTTCCGACAAGCTGGGTGGCGCAGTTTCCGTTCGTGTCGCACACCCGCTCGACATCGACGAAGTGCTGCGGGCGGACGATATCCTGGTTGGTGAGCTGGCGCGCCACATTGACCGTCTGCGAGTACGGCACAAAGGCGAAGCGCGTTTCGGACAATGGATTGCCATCGTCCAGCGCGCGGTAAAGCCCCATCACACCCGTGCGCAGGCGGTCGATCTTGGGGTCACCACCAATCGTGGGCGGGTTGAGCATCGAGCTCGTCATGTCGAGCACGAGCATCACGTCGTTGTGACCGAGATCGCGCTTGGCATCGCAGGAGACAGAGAGGTCCATGGAATCGAAGCCGAAGATGAACATCAGCGTGGTCGGGACCGAGCCCGTCGCGGTGCCGATCACCTGCGCTGAATCGTCGGGATCCTGGTCGATCTCGAAACTAACGTCGTCGACGCCATTGGTGCCCGAGGGGAAGTTGAAGTCGAAGAACTTGCGCGCTTCTTCCTCTGTGTCATCAGTCCATTCATCGCCGATCATGGCGAGGCGCCCAGCCAATGCACCGGCATCGCAGGCGTTCTGCAATTGCGCACGCGTGGTGTAGGCGATCGACGCATCGACCCCGCTGCCGATCATCATGGTGATCGGGATAAGTCCGGCGGCGAGCAGCATCAGGGCATTGCCCTGCGTGTCGCGTCCGAGATTGGTCAGAAACTTCTTCATGGTTCTGGCTCCGAGAATTGCGCCTCGAATTAGGGCGCAAACCTTACCAGTGCGTAAAGGACCGGAAGCCTAGGGTTTCTGCGGGTTACAGCCGTTTTAGAGTTTTCTCATATTAACCCTTTTCGCGATGGATATGTTTACCAACTAAATGGGCCAAATAGCGTAATTTGCGCAGGATCATGTGCCTTGCGACAGCTGTGTCAGTCGCCGCAGCAGGCCAGTTCGGGGAAAATTGTAAAACTTTCATTCTGCGGCCAACCGGGTGCACAAGAGCCTGGTCTGCGATTCGCAGCAGCCTTCCGGAGCGGTTCAGGACGCGCCTTCAGCGCGAACCAGACCCATCCCGAATACCTAAGTATTTTGCGGGTAGTCCTGGTGGGCGGGGAAGATCGCATTAACCTTCGAATGGCGCGCATCAGCGCGGATGCCTCGGGTGGAAGGGAACCCGCAGCCTCGATCGGTCAAACTTCCTTAGGAGGAAAGTAACCCTTCCTTGGAACCTGAGAGTAGCGGTTGTGCCCGCATGGGTGCAGCATGTTCAGAAAGCCGCACTCCCTGCCGCTGTTTGCTGCCGGTCTCATGGCCGGGCTTTCGATCGCGCCGACGCAAGCCGCGGCCGCGCCGCTCGCCATAACCGTGCCGAGCGCCATGCCGCTCGCCGCAATCGCGACGACGCAGGCCGCTTGCCTGCCTGGCGCCGTCCAACGCGAAGCCAATGCAGTCCGTACCGTTTCGCCGACCGTCACGATCAGCAAGAGCAGCGCCATCCTCGGGGGACAGATGAGCGCTCTCGAGCGGATGCGGATGCAACAGGCAGGCGCCGCGACCGGGCAGAACGACACGGCGTCGCTCGCGGGGGCATTGCCCGCCGCCACCGCCGCTCTGCCCATCACCGCCCTCGGCTTCAACTGCCCCACCGCGACGCAGGACGATACATCACCGGTACTGTCCGCTGAGCCCCGCACCGCAGGCGCATTCCTCGGCACTGAGCGGGTGAAGATCGGCAAGACCCGTTTCGACCGCGATTGGAAACGCGTGGCGCGCAAGGGCCTGTCCCAACGTGATCTCACCGCCGCGATTGGCGCAGTGCCCGGCGAGCAGGACGCGCTCCTCGGCAAGGTCAACGCCTGGGTGAACAGGGAAATCGCCTATCGTAGCGACAAGGGCGGCGACAATTGGGCCGACGCCCGCTCGACGCTGTCGAAGCGCGCGGGAGATTGCGAAGACTACGCGATCCTCAAGATGCAGATGCTCGCCGCTGCCGGTGTCGAGAAGGATGACATGATGCTCACCCTCGCCCGCGACACGCTGCGCAGGATCGATCACGCCGTCCTGCTGGTTAAGAACGACAGCGACGTATGGGTGATGCTCGACATGCAGAGCGACCGGATCGCACCAGCTTCTGCCGATTATGGCTACAAGCCAGTGATGAGTTTCGCTGGCAACGATAGCTTCTTGCACGGCAGGAAGTACGGGGATCCGGAAAAACGTTCGCCGCGCCGTCTAGCCTTGGCTGACTGATTCTTGGCCTCAAGCGCTGGCTCTCGATTGAGCCGGCCCGGCCTTCCCATTTTCGCTTTCCGCCCGCCTGGATATCCCCGCTCACGCAGAACGGCGCACGGAAATCAACGCTCGGTCAGGCTTTCGTTGAGTGCGCGGCTGACCGGCTTCATCAGATAGCTCAGCACGGTTTTGGAGCCGGTGATGATCTCGACGTCGCAGATCATGCCCGGCACGATCGGCAGGCGTTGACCACCCTTCTCCAGGAACGCGCGATCGGTTTCGACCAGCACGGTGTAGTAAGCCTCGCGCTCCGCCTCGTCATAGACGCTGTCGGCGCTCACCTGTTGCACACGGCCTGAAAGCCCACCATAAGTCGCGAAATCATAGGCGGTGACCTTCACATTGGCGCGGTCGCCGACCTTGATGAAAGCGATGTCCTTGGGTGCGATACGCGCTTCTACCAGCAGCTTGTCGCCCACCGGCACGATCTGCATGATCTTCTCGCCCGCATTCACGAAACCGCCAACGGTGGTGATCTGGACATCGTTGACGATGCCATCGGCTGGCGAGCGCAATTCATTGCGGTCGCGCCGTGCCTCGGCCCCGCGGATCGTTTCCTCGTTCACGGCAATCCGGGTGTTGATTTCGCTGCGCTCGTTCAGCGCCTGCTGGCGAAACTCGTTGCGCGCAGCGGCAAGGTCAGCCTGCGCCTGCCGGATCGCGGCCTGCGATCGCGCCACGGCCTGCCGTGCTGCCGATAACCGCCCTTGCGTATCGACAAGGTCGCGCTGCGCGGTGAGCAGCTCGGTACGCGGCACGATCCCCTGCTGAGCCAGCGGCGTAAGCATGTTGACCTGGTCCTGCGCCAGACGGACGCTGTTCTGCAGTGTCGAGACGGTGGATTGCGCTTCGGCAAGGTCGCGGCGGCGCTGTTCGACTGCCGAGGCAAGCGATGCCTCACGGCTGCGTGCTGCCGCGAGCCGCGCCTGTTGAAGATTCCGTTCCTCCGCGCAAAGCGAGCCCGGCTCACATCCCCCCGCCCCGGCTCCTGTGCGGCCGGATGCTTCGCTCGCGAGGCGTCGGGCGCGGGCCGAAAGCCGCTCGTTCTCGGTTCTTAGCTGGCCGAGCTCGGACGAGGCCTGCGCATCGTCGAGGCGGACCAGCAATTGCCCCTGTTTGACGCTTTGTCCGCCGCGCACGAGGATTTCTGCCACGGTGGCGGGTTCGGCAGGCTGCACCAGCTGCGCCTTGGACGAAGGGATCACCTTGCCCATGCCGCGCGTGACTTCTTCGGTTTCGGCGACGCTCGCCCAGCCGATCAGGATGAAGAGCGCGGCCGCACAAATGGCGATCAGCTTGCGATTGGCATCCCAGTCGGAGATGCGATCGATAATCCTCACGAGGCTTCCTTCGCCTCCTGTTTGGGGGCTACGGCAGTGGTCGTGACAGGCGCGATCTTTGCAGGCTCTTCGACGATCGCTTCGCCCTGTCCGGCGCGGGTCGCATCATAGCTGCCGCTCGCCCTGGTCGGGTCCGGTATCGAGAGGCGCCATGTCTTGGTCGTGTCGAGCCGTCCGCCGACATCCTGCGGCGCATGGCGGTCCTTCACATCGGGAACAACGGTGGTGCCGGGCGTAAAAACGGGTGCTTCGGGCTCGATCTGCGCGGCGAGCAGCGTCCGCAGGCGGCTCTCGTCGAACGCAGGAATTCCCTCGCGCCCTGCCCATCGCCGGGTGAAGGCGCGCGTGCTGCCTGCGCTTCCGGGAAAACGGTAGAAGATATGTGCGCCGATCTTCTCGATCTTGGAAAGCGTATAAGCCCAGCGCGGCAGGACATAATCAGCATGGTAGTGGGTGGCCGAGCCGACGCTAGGCTCCACCGCACCAGCAAGTGCAGCCGCAGCCACTGCGCGCGATTGATTCCATTGTGCGGCCATCGGGCGGCGCAGCAGCGACCCGTCGCAGGTAAAGCTGAACTGGCAGACGGGGCGGTTCACGCCCTCGTAGACGACGCCGCACACGGTGTTGGGATAGGCAGGGTGGCGCAACCTGTTGAGCACGACTTGCGCAACGCCGCGCTTGCCCTGAAGCGGTTCATTCGCAGCCTCGTAATAGATGGCTTGCGTCAGACATTTAAGCGCGGTCGAATAGTTCGCGCTTCCTGCATCAATCGCGGCAAAGCCGCCCATCGTCTCGACCGGCAGCCCGCTTTCGGGGATGAGCGCGTTCTGCTGCTGCGCGGTGATCCCTTCATCGATGATCTCGGCCTGCTCACCGGTGTCGAGCGCTTTCAGTTGAGCGACTTCGCGCGCCTTTATCTGGATGCCGGTTTCGGCGTGACCCGGATCGGGGTTACCGATCATGAAGGAGACGGCGACCGCAACCAACGCGGCAACGCCGCCACCGAGCGCAATTCGCCCACGTGCAGCGCCGAGAGTTTCCCTAAGCGAACGCTTTTCACGCGCTGCGGGGATCGCATAATCGATACCGCCGATATTGACCGAGGTCATGGTTGCCCCGTCTGCGCCCAGCGTGTCGGCGCCCGAAGCGTCGGCATCGTCGGCCGCATCCGGATTGATGACATTGCCGTCGATCGCGGCTGCGCCTTCGACGACGCTCTGCGCATCGTCATTGCGGGCGGTCGGCACGTCATCGACGATGGTAACGTCGATCGAGCCGGTGCCGATGATGTTGCCCGCGCCGTCCTTGACGATGTAGCCGAAGCTTTCTTCGCCCGTGACCGGATTGGTATCGTTGTCGCCGCCGTCGCCGGTGAGGTCGCCATCGACCGGTGCGGTCAGCTCGTAGCTATATGCGCCGGTGTTGGCGTCGAGCGTCAACGTGCCATAGTTGCCGACATCCGAACCCGTCAGTTCGTAAGTGAACGGTCCGGTGGCGTTGGTCACGGTGATCTGGCCGGTTGTGAAGAACTCGCTGTTCGCGGTGCCGTCACTACCGATCGTGTCGAGACCAGCCTCGTTAACAAGCGCGTTGTTGTCGCTGACATTGCCCGCGACATTCGCAATGTCGATCACCAGCTCGGCGGTTGTCTGATCGCCGTCGCCATCCTCGACCGTGTAGGTGAAGGTCAGCGCGGTATCGGTATTGATCGTGTTCGCGTCCGAGGTGAAAGTGTAGGTGCCATCGGCAGCAACGACGAGCGTACCGACCGATGTCGTCAGCGTAACGGTGCCATCGGCGGCCACTGCCTTGTTGAGCAGCGTTACACCCGCCGGATTGCTGGACGAGAAGCCTGCATCGACGACCGGGCCGGCAGCCGCAAAATCGTCGGCGCCAGCGACGTCGGTGCCTGCGCCGTCATCATCGGTGACGACATTGCCGCCGGTCGTTTCACCCTCGCCGACCGAATTGCTGTTGTCGGTAGCGGTCGGGGCGTCGTCGTCGAAAGAAATACCGAGATTGGTCAGCGTCGTGTCGCCGTCGCTATCCTCGACCACGAAATCGATCGAGACGAAAGCGTCGTTCTCCGCATTGCCCGCATCCTGGAGAACATTGTCCACCAGCGTGACAAGATATTCGCCCGTCGCTGCATCGGTGATTTCGACCGTGAAGACCACGCCGCGCGGGCCGGTCGCGGTCAGTGTGTTCCCGCTGATCGAATAGGTGACGGTTTCCTGGCCCAGCGTCGCCGTCGCGCCGTCGAGCGCCGGATCGAAAGTGATCGAGGCCGGAGTATCGTTGCCAACGTCGAACGCCAGCACACCTGCGAAGGTCGCTTCGTTGCCGTCGGCCAGCAGATCGCCGGTGTTCGCGTCGAGATCGCCATCGGTCGAAAGCGGATTGCCGCCTGCGAGGCCATCGTCGTCTACCGTCGCACTCCGCTCACCACCGGTGGGCTCGCTGTCAGGCTGGAGCGTGATATCGACGCGTGCAGTGGATTCGTCTCCATCGGCATCGACAATCGTGTATTCGAAGAAGTCCGCGACATTGCCGCCCGATCCTGCGCCCGGAGCGGGCGTGTAGGTGAACTGGCCGGTCGCCGGGTCGTAAGTAACTGTGCCCTGCGTCGCGTCGGTGGAGACGAAGACCTTGGTCGCATCGCCGGTGTCGACGCCGTCGGCGCCGAAGATGTCGTTGGCCAGCGCGTCAATCGTGAAGGCAGTGTTTTCGGTCGCCTGGATCGCGCCGTCATTCACCGCGGTCGGGATGTCGTCGACGATCTGAATGTCGAGGCTCGCCATGTCGGTCGAACCGTCGGTATCGGTTGCGACCACTTCGAAGCTGTCGGTGAAGCTGTCTTCGCCCGACGCATCGTGGCGCAGCGAGTTGTCCTCGAGCGTGTAGCTGTAGCTCACCGTGGCAGCGACCACGTCGCCGTTGGCATCGGTGGTCGTGGCGACGCCGGTAATGGTAAGGATGCCGTAAGTCGGGTCAGCGATGGTGACCGGGAAAGTCACCGGATTTGCCGCATCGAATACGGTCGCGCCGCCCACGGTCAGCGTGGTGAGGCCGTCCTGGCTGTCCACGGTGAAAGTCCCGGTCTGGGTCAGCGGTTCGGGCGTGGTGTCCGAACCGTCTGCCAGGTCGTCCTCGTCGAGAACGACTTCGGGTGCCTGGAGATCGAGGCCGTTGATGACCACCGGATCGTCCACGCCGTTGATCGTGATCGTGACGGTGGTCGTGCTGGTGTCACCGTCGCCATCGGTGATGGTGTAGGTGAAGACTTCCGTCAGCGTTTCGGTCTGGTCGAGGCCCTGGACAAGCGGATTCGCATTGTCGAGCGTGTAGGCATAGTCGCCATTGGCATCGATGGTCAGCGAGCCATAATTGCCCGCAACGCCCGTTCCCACGTCGCCAACGACGTCATCGGCCGCAGCACCGAATGCCACGCCGGTGACGGTCGCGCCGTCGGCGCCGCTCACGTCGGCAACGCCGTCGGTTGCATTGGCGTCTGTGCCACCATTTGCGGTCAGGACATTGCCATCGGCGACCAGCGGGCCGTCTTCGGTGACGGAATCCGAGTCAGCATTGGCGGCCGCGACGTCATCAACAACCTCGACGTCGAGCGAAGCGATGTCGGTCGAGCCGTCCGTATCGGTCGCGATCACTTCGAAACTGTCGGTGAGCGAATCCTCGCCGTCTGCCGTGTGATCGAGCGTATTGTCGCTGAGCTCGTACTCGTAAGTGACGGTAGCCGAAACAACGTCGCCTTGGGCATCGGTCGTGGTGGTCACACCGGTTATGCGAGCTTCGCCATACTGGCCGGTCACGGTGACCGGATAGGTCACGCCTGCGCCGAAGACAGTCACGCCGCCAACGGTCAGCGTCTCGAGCCCGTCGACGCTGGTGATCGTGAAGCTGCCATCCTGCGTCAGCGCAGCGGCATCGGGCGAGGATCCGTCCGACAGATCGTCTTCATTGACGATTTCTTCGGCGCCTTCCCCGTCGAGGCCGGTGATGACCACCGGATCGTCCGTCCCGTTGACCGTGATGGTCAAAGTCGTGGTGCGCGTGTCGCCGTCGCCATCGGTGATGGTATAGGTGAAAACATCGATGACGCTTTCCGTGCCATCGAGCCCCTGGATGGCAGGGTTATCGTTGTCGAGCGTGTAAGTGTAGCTGCCGTCAGCTGCGATGGTGACGGTGCCGTAGGTCCCGGTGACGTCCACGCCGACCGAGCCCGTTACATCATCGCCCGTGTCGCCGGCGGCAACTCCGGTTACCGTCGCATCGTCCGCGCCAACTGTGTCGCTACCGTTGTCGCCATTGGCTTCGGTATCGGTGATGACGTTTCCACTTGCGCTGGTGGCTGTGTCTTCGGTGACGGTATCGGCATCGGGAGCCACTTCGGGCTCGTCATCAACGATGTCGATCGTCAATGTATCTTCGGCAACGTCGCCATCGAGATCGGTCACGACGACATCGAAATCGACCGAAGTATCGTCACCATTGGTGTTGTCGCCGAGGGTGAACTCGTAGGTGATCGTGCCGAGACCCGTCTCCGGATCGTAGCTATAGTCGGTAACGACGAATGCGCCCTCGTCCGTCTCGATCGAAATCGGCAACCCGCCATTGCTGACGACGACGCCGTTGATGGTGACGCTCTCGACGCCGTCGGGCGACGTGAAGGTGATGGTGGCTCCGGTCGTTTCTTCCGGATCGCTGTTGTTGTCAGGGATGCCGTCCGCGCCCTCACCCGTTCCGACCGGCTCGTCAGCGCGAGGCGGAAGCGCGTCTTCATCGACGATCGTACCTTCGCCAGAATCGGGAATGAAGTCGATCGTGTCGGGAGCGTCTTCGATCTCGATTACGAGCGTCGCCGTCGAGGTGCTGCCATCCTGGTCAACAATGTCGTAGGTGAAGGTGTCGGTCACGCCGCCTGGCGTGTTGAAATCGCGGGTATAGCTGTAGCTGCCGTCGGCATTGAGCGTCAGGACGCCATATTCGCCCTGAAGGCTCTCGCCCGGGCTGGCAGAGCCGCTGTCATTGGCAAAGCCGGTGACGCCGCCTTCTGCCGGATAGTCGTCCGCGCCAGACACGTCGTTGTCGAGCACGTTGCCCTCGATCGGGCCGAAAGTGGCTGCAGGCACGATGCCGATATCATCAGCCGCGATCGGGCTGTCGTCGACGACAATGATGCTGAGCGATGCGGAGGCCTGATCGCCATCGCTATCGATGACGGTCGCTTCGAAGAAACCATCGGCATCTTCGCCGAGCGTGTTGTCCTGCAGCGTATAGCTGAAGCCGATCTCGCCCGAGGCGAGGTCGATGCTGGTGATCGTGAGCGTGCCAACCGGCGAGGTGAAAGTCTGACCGACTTCGGTGATTTCGACGCCGTTGATCAGGATCGCAGAAAGCCCGTCGGGAGCGGCAAAGACGATCGTACCGCTGGTGGTTTCGCCATCGCCGGGCGCATTGGTGCCTTCCGGCTCGGTGACTTCGCCGTCGCCACGCTCGGGGAGGCCTTCTTCGAAGACCGTAGCAATCGCATTCTCGACGCCGACCGGATTGTCGGGCGTCTCGATGACGATGTCCGGATCCTCATCCGGCTCTTCGGGAAGAATTTCGCGCTCTTCAGGCTGCGGGAAGGAGAGTTCGGTATAGGGCAGAAGGTTACCAAGATCGAAGGCATCCTGGATCGCACCCTCGTCGGCAGCGAAGTTGCCGCCCGAGCTCGGAGCCTGCTGTGGCCCTGCTTCGGGATCGATGGCTTCGGCATTGAGCAGCGCGGCCAGAGTGGCCGGGTCGATCGCGACATCTTCGATCACGATCTGCGGCACGATGATCGCACCATCGGGGATGACGATGGTCGAACCATCCGCCAGGCTGATGACGAGATCGCGGCCCTGGACGGTGATATCCTCGGGCGATACGCCCGCGGGCAGAACGACAACGCCGTTCGCATCCGCCGAGCGGATTATCGTTCCGGGCGAATAGCTTGCGCCATTGTCCTGAAACTGGTTCGAAGCTCCTTCAACCATGTCATCGACACCGTTGTCCAGCTCGAAACCGCTGCGCTTGCCACCTTCGAAATCAACCATCTTCTAGCCCCTATCCGTGGATCGGGAAATCCGATCCAGCGTGCAGAACCGAGGCGATTACGGAGCGTACGAGCCGCCACTCGTGGTTAGACGAGTTAATCGTTCCCGGTTTTGCGGCCCATTTGTTTTCGCCCTCTCGAGCGCGAATCGAATCGCGGCCGGGGCGCTTATGACGACGATAGAAAACAGTGAAAGGTCATGGTTGCAAGTCCGGTAACCATATTGAATGACAAGTTAATCCGGGATTGCCTGCGCACCATGACCAGGCAGCCGAGGTCGTCCCGAAATTGGGCAGATTGGCGGCAATCCTTACTGAATCCGCCGCTGGAGAGGCTTTGACCGACTGTTCTGCGGACGCGTTTTGAGGACCCGTTTCCTTACCTTCTGGCCCTCATGTAAATTTATCTGTCAGCCGATCGCCAGGTTCGAAACCGGCATTGTCTGGCATCTCCTCGCATCATGAGCTGCAACCCGATCGGTCCGTATAACCGACTAACCGCCACGAATCGGATTCGCAGACGAATCAAAAACTTGTGCGCGATTCGGAGGGATCGGGCGATTCGCGAGTGGACGGTAGGGCAAAAATGTAACGCGTTAACCGTCTTTCTTACCGAAATTTACCTCTATCCAATTGTTTTTCAGAGATAAAAATCTTTGACACCATCACAATTGACCCTGGGAGGTTAATTATGGACCATCATGGCAGTTCCGAGGGGAACCAGTGTGACAGACCGGTGTGACAACCGGAAAACAAAAACGGGGTCGCGCCGGTTCCATACAATAACCCCTCTCGGGATATGGCTAAACGGAAATAGAAGCCGGAAGCCAGGAACTTGGACTGCAAAGGCATGGTGCCGGCGCAAAACTTGAAAATGGGGTAATGACAATGACCTTCGTGAAAACTTTCCTTCGTGACGAAAACGGTGCTTCGGCTGCTGAATACGCTCTGATCCTTGCTGTTGTTGGTGCTGGCATCGCTATCGCTGCCTTCAACCTCGGTGAAGCTGTTTCTGAGTCGATCGGGGCGGCAGAAACCACCATCGACAACTGCAAGTCGAATGGGACGGGCACCGGTACCGCCGGAACCTGCGGCACCACCGCATAAGTTGACCTTCGATGGCCTGCGGCACCTTTTTTGGGTGCCGCAGGTTTTCGATTCGTGGTAAGGTACTGCTTAGGACGGGCATTTTCAGGGGGGAAAGCACATGAGGGGACGTAACCTCCTCATCGTCGGACTGGCCATTTTCGTGGGCCTGATCGCGGTGTTTCTAGCTAATAACTATTTCAGCGGCGTCGAGCAGCGCCAAGCCCGCGAGGCCGAAGCCAACCGGATGGAACAGATCGTCGTTGCGACGCAGGATTTCCAGTTCGGAACGCAACTTGCCACAACCAATTTGAGGCTCGCCAACTGGCCGGCCAGTTCGGTGCCACAAGGCGCCTTTGTTTCGCTTGAGGAAGCGACCCGCGGAGGCCGCGTGGCCCTGCGTCCGATCGCTATCGGCGAACCCATTCTTGCCAGCAAGGTTAGCGGCGAAGGTGGCCGCGCCACGCTGAGTTCGATCCTGCCCGAAGAACTCCGGGCAGTCTCCATTCCCGTCAGCGCTATCGCTGGCGTCGGCGGTTTCGTACGCGCAGGAGACGTTGTCGATGTCATGCTGACGCGCCAGATTCCTGGCGACGGTGCAAATTCGACAGATAAGATGACTTCGGTTGTCCTTGAAAATGTTCTCGTCCTCGCCATCGACCAGGTGGCCGACGAGAATGCGACCGAGCCGCAGGTCGGCAGGACCGCGACCGTCCAGACCGATATGTATGGCGCGCAGAAGCTGACGCTGGCCCGGCAGATCGGCTCACTTAGCCTCGCGCTGCGCAATGTCGAAAACCAGGACGTCGGCGGAACGCAGGTCGTGACGCCGAGCGATCTCGCCGGTTCAGGTCTTTACATCGCCGCGCGTGAAACGCGCTCTGCAGCTCCGGCGCCCGCGCCAGCTCCCGCAGCGCCGCGCAGCGCACCCGCCTCGAGCGGGACCAGCGCGCCACGCCGGCCGAGCGGCCCGAGCATGTCGATCGTGCGCGGGACGGAATCAACGACCTATGAAGTCAATCGCCAGGGGGGGGTGTAAGATGCGTGGCAATCTCAAGCTGATGGGTGCCGCGATCGCACTGGCTACGGCGACTACCGTCGCTGCGCCAGTCGCGGCCCAGGATGGCAGCATGTCGATCCATGCCGGGTCGGTCGAAGTCCCGGTGAACAAGAGCCAGGTGATCAGCGCCGATCGTCCGATCGCGCGCGCGATGATCGGCAATGACGAGATCGCGGACATCTTCCCGATCTCCGACCGGTCGGTCTATGTGCTGGGCAAGCAGCTCGGCACCACCAGTCTGACGCTTTATGATCGCTCCAACCGCGTGATGGCGGTGATGGACGTCGCGGTCGGTCCCGACGTGATCGGCCTGCGCGAACAGATCGGCTCGTTGATGCCCGATGAAGGTATCGACGCGCGTATCTCCAACGAGTCCATCGTTCTCAGCGGGACCGTTTCGAGCGCTGGTGCAGCAGATCGCGCTGTCCAGCTCGCCCGTGCCTATGCTGGCGACAATGTCGTCAACTTGATGTCGCTCGGGGGTAGCCAGCAGGTCATGCTCGAAGTGCGCTTCGCCGAAGTCTCGCGCCAAATAGGCAAGGATTTGGGCGTGCGTTCGTTCTTCAACTCGCGCGGCGGCCGTCTGAGCGGCGTTACAGGCACCGGCTCATCGCTCACACCTGGAGTTGGCAACAGCAATTTCGGCAATGGTGATCTTTCAGTCGAAAGTGTCACCGGAGCCTTTGGCGTCGTAACGCGCTCCTTCACCGATGTTCTGGGCCTCGATATCGACTTTGCGCTTGATACCCTAGAACAGAAGGGTCTTTCGAAAACGCTTGCGGAACCAACGCTCATCTCGCTCTCCGGTGAAAAAGCGTCGTTCCTTGCAGGTGGTGAGTTTCCCATCCCGGTTGCTCAGTCATCTTCGGGGCAAGGCGGCGCTGGTGGCGGGACCGCAGCCATCACGGTCGAGTTCAAGCCGTTTGGCGTCAGCCTCGGTTTCACACCGACCGTATTGAGCGACAATACGATCAACCTGCTGGTCGAACCTGAAGTCAGTTCGATCGACCCCTCCGCGTCGGTCACCGTGGGTGGCCTAACGGTGCCCGGTCTGCAGACGCGCAGAGCGAGCACCGTGCTCGAACTGCGCGATGGCGAAAGCTTCGCCATTGCCGGGCTGATACAGCGCGACTTCCAAACCACGGTCAATCAGGTCCCGCTGCTCGGCTCGATCCCGATCATCGGCTCGCTGTTCCGCTCTTCGAGCTTCCAGAAGGGCGAAACCGAACTGCTGATCATCGTCACGCCGCGACTGGTCCAGCCAATCCGCCCGGACCAGGTACGCCTGCCGACCGACCGCGTGCGGGATCCGGTTCAGGCGGACGTGATGCTCAACGGCACCAATTATCGCACCGATCCGGTCGCGCCGAATGGCTCCGTGCCAACTTCCAGCGATGTGGCTGCGGAAGCCAATGAGGGGGATGACTATGACTATTAAGCGTAAAGCCATTGTGCTGGCCGGACTGGTCGTTACCTCTTCGGCCTGCACGCATGCAGACCGCGAGTTCGTGGGCGTTCAGGACCCCGGCTTCGGCGATGCCAATCGCGCGACCTTTGCCGCGATGGTGATCAATCCGGACCCGCAATATGCGGACCCGATTCCACCGACGAGCGCAGAGCATGCTGCCCAGGCTATCGAACGGTATCGCAACGATAAGGTGAAACAGCCTGAGCGGATCGACACGACCGAGATCAGCAGCGGTTCAGGCGGAAATTAACTTGTAACGTGAGATGACACATCATGCGCAGGAAAACCCATAAGGAGTTTGTCAGGGACAAAGGTGGCGCCGTTGCCGCGACCTATGCGCTCGCATTGATTCCTTTGGTTGCCTTCGCAGGGTTTGCTTACGACTATACCCGCATGGTCGGGATGGATACCGAGCTCCAGAACGCCGCAGACCAGGCCGCGCTGGCGGGTGCGACCCAGTTGGACCAGCGCGCGGATTCCATGACAAGGGCGATTGCCGCCATTCAGGGCGGGCTGGTTTCAAACACCACTTTCTTTTCGAATGATGGATCGGGTTCGACCGTCAGCATAACGGATGCGACGCAGATCGTCTTCTATCCGACCAAGGCGGATGCCGAGGCCGGAACCAACAGCTTCACCGATACGAGCAATTTTGCGAACGCACGTTTCGTTGGAGTGACGGTCGATACGCGGGACGCGAATTACGCTTTGACGCCGATTGTCGGCGCAATCACGGGCAGCCTGAACGCCGCAGCTGTTGCTGGAGTGGGCTCTGCCTTGTGCCGCGTGCCGCCGTTAATGATCTGCAACCCCTACGAATCGGACACGCCCGACACTTCGGAACCGTTTGATTTCGAAGACGCCGAAGGAAGGGGCCTCTTGGTAAAGCCCGGCGGCGGCAGCCAATGGTCTCCGGGTAACTACGGCTACCTGGACATCGGCACCAATGGCGCTGTTGGTATCCGCGAGGCGCTCGGGTGGAACAGCCCCGGAGAGAAATGCATCTCACAGGATGGCGCGGATACCGAAGAGCCTGGAACGGTCGATACGGAGACCGGAAACGTGGCAAGCGGTCCGCAGGCGATCAACACTCGTTTCGACATCTACTCGAACCAGGGATGTATCAACGGCGGGACATGCTCGCCTGCGTTCAATTCGCGCAAGGACCTCGTGCGCCAGGCTGGTTCTTCGCTCACAGGTAACAACTCCTGCGATATCCATGGCGATGGCTGGATGGAGCCGCCCAACGCGTATCATCCGACTTCCGTTACCCCTCTGCCACCGCAACCGAACATCGGTTCCATGGGTCATCCGCGCGATATTTGTCACGCGGTGGAGGAAACCACTGCGGGAAGTTGCCATGATGAGCGGCTCGGAGATGGGAAGTGGGATCGAGACGCGTATTTCTGGGTCCACTACGGTTGGCTGCCAGGGGAATATACGACCAAGCTAGGCGCCATCACGATGGAGAACTCTACCTCCGTTGCGGAGATCAGCCGATACGACGTCTATAAGTGGGAAGAAGAAAACGCTGCCGATCGGCTTGAGGACACACCGGTCGGCGCGACCGGCACCACTTTGACCACCCGGAACCAGCCGGTTTGCGGCGCCTTCCAGGGCACAGGCGGTTATCCGACTGCAACCGATCCGTTCGATCGGCGGCGCATGACCGTGGCCGTGATCAATTGTAATTTTCACGATGTGAAGGGTAATTCACCCGACGTCCCCGTTCTGACTTTCATCGACGTGTTTCTGGTGCAGCCTTCCTATGCGCGTGGCTCTGGCGGGAAGTTCTCGAAAAAGGACGAGATTTACGCGGAGATCATCGGGGAATCCGACATATCGCGCGCCGGAGCGCCGATCGGTCCCACGATCCGCCGTGATGTCCCGTATCTGGTGAGATGACGATGCTGCGCAAAGTCTTCAACGCAAATGGCGGGGCAGCCGCAGCAGAGTTCGCAATGATATTGCCTCTGTCGCTGCTGCTGCTGTTCACGGCGCTCGAGGCGGGCCACTACATGTATCAGCGGCACCAGGTCGTGAAGGGACTGAGGGACGGCGCACGTTTTGCGGCACGGCATAGTTTTGACGACATCAATTGTCGCGGCGGCAGCGGGACAATTGACGGAGACCTTAGGGATAATGTAATCAACCTGACCCGTACTGGCCAGATTTCGGGTGGCTCGCCAAGGGTCAAGAACTGGCAAATCGGCGACATCACGATCAACGTGACCTGCCCGACTGCAGCTGAATCCGAAACCGGAATCTTTGAGGCCGCGGAACCGGCACCGCAGGTGAATATTTCAACCTCATTCACCTATGACTCCTTCTTTAACGGGCTGGGAGTAGTCAATGACTCCTTCAGGCTTGGCGGCAGCCAGCAAGCGATAGTGATGGGGATCTGACGATGACCGTTCTGATCCGAAACTTACTCTCAGACCAGAAGGGAATGGCAGCCGAGTTTGCGCTCATCCTGCCGACGTTCCTGCTGCTCATGCTCGGCACGATCGACATCGGTTTTTACGCCTATCAGGTCAACGCAGCGGAAAAGGCCACGCAGATTGGCGCCCGGTGGGCTGCCGTGACCGATCCGGTAGCGCAAGAGCTCGCGACGGAAACCTATGTGAACCAGACTATCAATGGGGTAAATATCGGTCAGGGTGACCGGCTTCCTTTGGCTGACTTCACAATCGTCTGCACCGCAGCAGGCACGGGATGTGCTTGTACAGGCAACGACTGCTTGCGCGGCTCCTACACCCGCGACGGGGACGCCTTCAATCGGCTGGCCGGTCGCATAAGGCAGATCCACCCAGCAATTCAGGATAACAACATCCGGGTCGAATATTCGGGGTCGGGGCTTGGCTTTGCCGGTGATCCGAACGGACCCGAAGCAGCCCCGCTGATTACTGTACGCCTGACGAACATGAGCTACCGCTCGATAATTCTGTCCCCGCTAGGCTCTAGCGTGGGCCTTCCGGATTTTGCCTATTCGATGACCGCGGAAGATGGCGACGGAACGACATCCAATTGAGTAAAGATTATGGGAAGAATTGAAGATATCTATGAGGCACCGATGAGCCAGGCGATGGACTTGCCGCAGGGTGTGCACATTGTTGCACAGAGCAGCTATCTGTCCGGCGTCGAGGCTATCAAGGACGATATCACCGCGGTCGAGTGCGATATCGCCGACCCCCTTCCCCTCGCGAAGATCGCGGGTGCTTCGATCGTCGTGATCGAAGTCGATCCGACATCGCATAACTCGATCGAGCGGGTCGACCGGCTCAAGAACGAGTTGCCGAATGTCCCGATCATAGCCGGCCTTGCCAAGGTCGACATCGCAACTTCGCGTCAGATGCTGCGTCGCGGAGTGAGCGACATCGTCGCCCTCCCCTTCACGATCGACGAGTTGGTGACAGCGCTAGTCGATACTGCAGCACGCATCTCACCAGAAGAGAAGGTCGAGCTTGCACCGCTCATCGCCGTGATGAAGACGCTAGGCGGTTCTGGCGCGACAACGGTCGCAACTCACCTCGCGGCCGAACTTGCTTCGGGACTGGAAGGCGGTGGCCGCGCTTGCGTGATCGACCTCGATCTCCAGGCTGGCGATGTTTCGTCCTATCTCGGCTGCGCGCCGAAGCTGACCCTGACCGATCTACTCGAAGCCGGTGAACGCCTGGATGAAGAGTTGATTCAATCGGTCGCCTGCGAAGGCCATCGCAATGTTGATGTTATTGCAGCTCCGGCGGAGATCGTGCCGATCGAGTCGATCGATTTCGATGAGCTCGTACGCGTAATTACCCATGCGCGCCGTCGCTATGACTACGTCCTCATCGACCTTCCCGCCACGCTGACGAACTGGTCGCTATCGTCGATCTTTGCCGCCGACCTCACGGTCATGGTCGGCACGCTCACCGTGCCGAGCTTGCGTCATGCCAAGCGGCAGCTCAATTTCCTGATGTCGATGGGCATCGCACGCGATACCATCCACGTCGTACTCAACCGGATCGAGAAGAAGCTGTTCAAGGCCATCAGCACTTCCGACGCTGAGGAAGCCCTCAAGCATCCGGTACTCGCCCAGATTTCGGAGGAGACCACCTTGCTTCGCACTGCCCAGGACCAGGGGCAACTCATTGAGGAAGTGCAGAAGCGCAGCAGGTTCAGGAAGGATATCGTGAACCTGGCCGATCTTTTGTCGGATCGGTTGATGGAGGTACAGTAAAATGTGGAAGATTAAACGCTCCGATATGCCGGCGGGCGAACCCGAGCGCAGCGAAGTCGAGGCGCAGCCTTCGACCGACGCACCTGCCGATGTGGTGTCGCTCCACCCGCACCTTTCCGCTCGAGAGGAAGGCTTGCTGCAAATCCGCATGGCGATCCACCAGTCGTTGCTCGACCGGATCAACCTATCCATGCTCGACAAGTTGCCCGAAGAGCAGATCAAGGCGGAAATTGCCGCGATCGTTCCCGAGCTGCTCGTCACCTACGATCAGCCGCTCAACCGCGAAGAGCGCACCAACCTCGTTGACGAGGTTATGGACGAACTGCTCGGTCTGGGTCCGCTCGAACCGCTGATCAAGGACGAGAGCATCACCGATATTCTCGTCAACGGAGCGGAGACGGTGTTCGTCGAACGCGCCGGTCTGCTCGAGCGTGTTCCCACGCGATTCCAGGATGAAAAGCACCTGATGCGCATCATCCAGAAGATCGTCAGCAACGTCGGTCGCCGGATCGACGAAAGCTCGCCCTATGTCGATGCGCGCCTCAAGGACGGTAGCCGCGTCAATGCGATCATCTCGCCGCTCGCGCTTGATGGCTCGCTCCTCTCGATCCGTAAGTTCGCAAAGAAACCGATCAGCATGGATAAGCTGGTTGCGCTGGATTCCGTTCCGCAGGCGATGGCGGAAGTTCTCGCAGCCATCGTCCAGTCGCGGCGCAACGTGCTCATCTCAGGAGGTACGGGTTCAGGTAAGACGACGATGCTCAATGCCTTGTCGAGCTATATCGGCAAGAGAGAGCGCATCGTCACGATCGAGGACTCGGCCGAACTCCAGCTTCAGCAGGAACACGTCGCTCGCCTCGAAACGCGCCCACCCAACATCGAAGGGCGCGGCGAAGTGAACCAGCGCGACCTCGTCAAGAACGCGCTGCGCATGCGGCCTGACCGGATTATCGTCGGCGAGGTTCGCGCAGGTGAAGCGTTCGACATGTTGCAGGCGATGAACACCGGTCACGATGGCTCGATGACGACCGTGCACGCCAACAATCCGCGCGACTCGCTCAGCCGTGTCGAGCAGATGATCGGCATGAGCGGGATCGAAATGCCGCAACGCGCCGCACGCGCGCAGATATCTTCTGCGATCAACGTCGTCGTGCAGGTGTCCCGCCTTTCGGACGGTCGCCGCAAGGTCACCAGCGTATCCGAACTGACGGGCATGGAAGGCGAAACGATCACGATGCAGGAAATCTTCCGCTTCAAGAAGGAAGGTCTCGACGAAGACGGCAATGTGAAGGGTCATTTCGAGGCAACAGGCATCCGTCCGAAGTTCCTCGTCGAAGCGGAAGCCTACGGTATCAAGCTGCCGGCAGAACTGTTCCGCCCCGAGCTGAAGATTGGTTGATCGATGACTGCAGAAATCATCCGCGTCTTTGTCCTGATCGCGATTTTCGCTGGCGTCTTTCTCGTCGTTCAGGTTCTCGGCTCCAGCTACGCGCGCAGCCACACACACCGCGGCGCCGTCAACAAGCGCCTGCAGATGATCAGCTCGGGTCAGGACCGCGAAGCCGTGGTCGGTCAGCTCATCAAGAACCGGCCGAGCGATAGTTCTGATCTACCCGGCTTTTTGGGCGAATGGGTTCACAAGCTTGAGAAGGTGATATTTGCCGCCAACATTCCCCTCCGGCTCGGCCAGGTGCTGGTGATGATGGCCATCGGGCTGGTGGCGGTATTCCTCATCACCATGCTCTCGCTCACCGTGTTCGGCGGAACGATCAGTTTCGGTTCGATATTGGTCGTCGGGCTCGTCAGCATTTGCATCGCGGTCGGTTTACCGCTCCTTATTCTCGGCAAGATCGCCGAGCGGCGACGCAAGCGGATGGAGCATCAGTTCCCGATTGCCCTCGACATTTTCGTACGTGCGCTGCGCTCCGGCCACCCTATCGCATCGGCCATCGATCTGCTGACGGCCGAAATGGATGACCCGATCGGATCGGAGTTCGGCCTGATCAGCGACGAGGTCGCATATGGCGCCGACCTTATTGGCGCGCTGGAGAATATGGCCGAACGCTGGGAACTCGAAGACATGAAGATGTTTGTCGTCTCGCTTTCGGTGCAGAGCCAGACGGGCGGCAACCTGGCCGAAATCCTCGACAACATTTCCAAGGTGATCCGAGATCGCCACCAGATGTTCATGAAGGTGAAGGCGCTGAGTTCGGAAGGCCGGATGACAGCCTGGATGCTGACCGCGCTACCGATCTTCGGCTTTGTCTCGATTTTTCTCGTGACGCCGCAGTACTACATCGACTCTGCGGACGATCCCATATTTCTCTACGGCGCGATTTCCCTGATCATAATGTATGCGATCGGGGTCTACATCATTCGCCGACTGGTCGATCTGAAGGTCTGACATGATTGAACTCGTCTCAACCAACTGGGCATTTCGCGGACTTATCCTGCTCGGGATATTCGCCCTCGTCGCTCTTGGCGTTCTGATCGCCATGAACATTTTTTCGCGCCGGGTTCAGACGGCGCGCGAACTGGCAGCGATTGGCGGAGGCAATTCATCCGCGTCCAGCGAGACACTGACACGCCAGCGGACCGAGGGTGCCTGGGCCAAGATCGTCAAGGAAATCGAGCGGACCGGCCTCAGCCTGAGCGATTCCGCCGAAAGCGATGTTGCAAAGCAGCTGCGCGCTGCTGGCTATCAATCGCCTTCCGCACCGCGCGTCTACACGCTGATCCGGCTGATACTGATTTTCGTTCTCCCTGGTCTCTTCATTCTGTCATCGATGCTGCAATCGGAGCCGGTTTCGGTAGGTCAGCTGTATTTCACTTGCGCCCTCCTTGCCTTGCTTGGTCTTTACATTCCCACACTGTTCGTTCGTGCCAAGGCCGATCGTCGCCGTCAGGAAATCATCAACGGCTTTCCCGATTGTCTCGATCTGATGCTGGTTTGCGTCGAGGCAGGCCTCGGTCTCGAAGCGACCCTCGACCGGGTCGGTCGCGAAATGGCAACCACCCATCCTCGTATCTCGGGCATGCTGACCCAGACGACCCTCCTGATGCGCGCGGGTGCCAGCCGCGAGGATGCGCTTCGCAAGCTGGGCGAGACGTCTGGCGTCGATGAAATCCGCTCCTTCGCGACGCTTCTCATCCAATCGGACAAGCTCGGCACCAGCCTTGCCACGACATTGCGCGTTTACGCCGCCGAAATGCGCGAAGCACGCCGTCTCCGGGCCGAAGAGAAAGCACACCGCCTGCCGGTGCTGCTCTCTATTCCGCTCGTCGTTTTCATGCTCCCGACAATGATCGGGGTCATCGCCCTTCCCGCAATCGTCATGACGATCCGTGAAGTCATTCCTGCCATGCTAGGGGAATATTGATATGAGAAACCTGACCCGCATCGCCACTTGCGTCCTCGCTGCGACAGCCCTTTCCGGATGCCAGAGTTTCCTCAGCGCCCTCAATTTCGGTGGAGACAAGGTCCAGCGCGCCGATGCGCAATCAGGGCCGGTATTTGGCGCAGAAGAGCTTGAGAACGGCCGCATGGCGCTCAAGGCCGGCTACGCTGCCAACGCCATCCAGCAGTTCCGCATGGCCGCGCTCAACGAAGAAACCGCGCCCGACGCGTTCAACGGAATGGCGGTCGCCTATGCGCGCCTCGGTCGGGCAGATCTGGCAGAGCGCTATTTCAAGATGGCTCTCTCGCTAGATAGCTCCAATCCGAAATATGCCGCCAATCTCGACCGATTCTACAATTCACCGCTTGGCAATTCGGTACGCGCGCTCGCCATGCGCGAGAAGGAAGCGGCCGCAACGCTGGCTGCCGCCGAAAAGGCTGCCGAACAGGATGGTCTGCTCGATACACCCACGAGCAGCGAACGCCGTGGAGCAGTCGTGCTTGAAACGCCGCGTGTCCAGATGAGCCGCACGTCGAACCGCGAGATCACTCTCGCAACGCGCGGCGGTGATGAGCCGGGCAGCGGGTCCATGCCCGTGGTTGCAATCCGTAATCCTGCCAAGGCCAAGATGGTGGAAGCCGACGTGCAAGCTGACGAGCAGGACGAGGCGCAGAGCGGAGACAAGGTTGAAAAGTCCTCAGGCAAGCGCATCAGCATGATCGGCGCTTCCGGTGATGCTTCGAGTTATCCGGTGCGAATCAGCCTCGTCAGACCGAACAGCACTGCGATAAAGAGCACTCCGCGCAAATCGGGCTATCCGCTGCGTGTCGCGCTCGGTCCGGTCTCTTCCGGCGAATAAGACTTGGAAATTGCGCTGCTCTGGCCGCTCGGCCTGACCGTTCTGCTTGCCATCGGTGCGTACACCGATGTGACGGCCCGCAGGCTGCCCAACTGGCTTTCGCTCGCTTTGCTGGTGAGCGGACTTGTTTTTGCGGCGACACAGGGGGGATGGTCCGGTTTGGGCTGGCATGCTGCACATGCGGCAATCGCGCTGCTTGTCGGGATGGCACTGTTCGCCACCGGCGGTATCGGGGGTGGCGATGCCAAGTTCTATACTGGACTCGCGGCCTGGTTTGCGCTTGCGGATGGGCTCGACCTTCTCCTGTGGGTCTCGATAGCCGGCATCGTTCTTATTCTCGGATGGATCGTGCTCAAACGCACAGCGATGTCAGGGCGCGAGAAACCGGAAGGCGATTTTGCCAAGTTTCCGTATGGGCTTGCCATTGCGGTCGGTGGAATGATCACCGCGTGGTTGCCGCTCGTCGGCGCCGCACCGTCTGGTGCCTGAGTTAACGCACATGACAGCGCGGCAAGATCAAGGCATCATTGCTCCATGAACGATGACGAACCATTCACGGGTCGGCGAGAAAGATTCGTACGAGAGCGCGCGAGCATTGCCGTCGGAATGACGGTCGCTCTGCTCCTGTGTGCTTTCACAATCGGTATCTTGTTTCATCCCTGGTCGCCGAAAAATGTTTACTCGGCGAGCGCGACCAACACGATCAGCTATCCCTTGCGTGTGTCGCTTCCCCGCACGGTCGTCATCGCCCTGGATGAGCTTGAGGAACTGGCGGAAAGCGATGCCTCGCTAGCGGTCGTGGTCGAGCAACAGAAGGAGGCTCTCGCGAAGCAGGCCGATCAGGAAAGTGGGTCCGTGCCAGGCAATAGCGCGCAGTTCGCCAAGGCCTTCGGCGATCTCGATACGTCCGCTTCGGGTAAACCCGCTCCCCAAGCCAATGCGAGCGGATTTCTCGAGGTCGACTACGACCTTGCCACTCTTGAACCTGCGGCCGAGACTTACAACCGCAGCGACGGAAGTCTTACGGTCGAGAAACCGCTTTATGTGGACGGCAAGAGCAGTGGAGCTGCCACCATTCGCATCGAGGAAGGCGCCCAGATCCTGATCGCGACGTCTTCCGTCGCGCGCGCGCTCGGAGAGAAAGCCAATGCTCTGCCCCGCCGGATCACAGGCGCGCTTGCTACCGGCACGGGCTTCATACCGTTCTACGAATTGCGCGGCGCGGGGGTTGAAGTCGCCTACGACCCGGTCAACGACCGTGTGTCGCTTTCGCTACCAACCTGAGACCAATCCTTCCGCGAGCAGTGCCGCGTCAGCTATTCGCGCCCTTGGCATCCCGCCATTCGCGCGCGAGCATCGCCCAGTAATACTCGTCGCACCAGCCGATATGCGTTTCAATGCTCTCGATGCGGTGACCTTCAAGTCGAAAGCCAAGCTTTTCGAGCACACGGTTGGAGCCCACATTGCGCGGATCGGTGTCCGCAGTCAGGCGGTGGTGATTTTCTTCGGTGAAGAGATATTCGATTAGACGCGCGCTGCATTCCTGCGCGATGCGCTCTCCCCGCCGGTGAGAGACGGTGATATAGCCCAATTCCGAAGTCTGCTCGCCCGCGGGCACAGCAACGACGCGTGCAACCAGTTCTCCGTTCGCTCTGTCGATTGCGGCCCAGCTGCGCCCATCCCATTCAGGATCGCATAACCAGTCGCCCAGTTCTTCCTCGCTCTCGAAATGCGCACGCAGCAAGTAGCGGCACTGTTCCGGATCGCCCAGTGTCGGGAGGAGTGCGGCAGCATCCTCACACACCAGCTTGCGCAAGGTGAAACGCTCCGTTTCGAGCGTCGGAGAGGCAAGTTTGGAGGTCATTCGCCGGTCAGGTGCGCGACCAGCGCCTTGACCTTCTTCTGGCGCCACTGCGGCAAGGGTGCGACGAGCCAGTAGGCCCGGCGGCTTTCCTCAGGCCCTTCGAGTACCTCGAGCTTGCCTGAGGCAATGGCTTCGGCTGCGAGAGGATAAGGCAACACCGTGCAGCCCATTCCGGCCATCGCGGAGGACAAGGCTTGCCCGGGATTGCCCGTGGTGATGCATGGTTTGATATCATCGGCGAGTGATGCGCCCGGCCAATCGATCCATCGAGCTGGCGCGCCAGGCGCGGCCACGGTAACCTTTTGCGCCGGAGCCAGCTGCACACCCTCGAGATCGCCGGGTCCGTCGACCAGACGGATCGCCACATCGAGATTGGCTTCGGTGAAATCGGCGTTTTCGTCGGCGACGAGTTGATAGAGGATGCCATCGACATCGGCCTGGAACTTCGCAAGGCGCGGCGCGAGCCATTGCGCGTAGAATTCGCGCGGCGCGGCGATCGTATAGCGATCCGAAGCCTGACCCGCCTGCATCGCCTGCACGCTCTCTTCGAACTTGAGGAAGCCTTCGCGCAGCGCATCGAGCCCGGCCTCACCTTCCGCTGTCAGTTCCAGCCCCTTGCTGGTGCGGCGGAACAGCACGACACCCAGGTGATCCTCCAGCGCGCGAATCTGCTGGCCGACAGCCGCGGGCGTAACCGCGAGCTCGTCCGCAGCTCGCGTAAACGACAGGTGCCGTGCGGCGGCATCGTAAACGCGCAGGGCGTTCAAGGGGAGGTGTGTGCGCTTCATAGCGGCACGGCTTTAGTCAGGGAGACGCGCGCCCGCAATATGGCGCGGGCGACGAACAGTCGTTTGAGACAGGTTCGCGGGGTTGCGTGCCTTAACGCTCGCCTTCCGCCGGAGCAGGTGCTGCCAGCGGGAAAAAGGGGATGCGCACTTCGAGCGGAGAGCCATCTTCACGATAGAAGGTGTAGAAACCTTCCATCGAACCATGCGGTGTCGCGAGTGGACAGCCAGATACGTAATCATGGCTCTGCCCTGGGAGAAGCAGCGGCTGTTCACCCACCACGCCTTCGCCATCGACATGGTTGACCATGCCCCGTGCATCGGTGATCCGCCAGTGCCTGGTCTGAAGCTGCATGGCCTCGTGGCTGCCGTTCTCGATCCGTACATGGTATACCCAGAACCACTTGCCGGCTTCGGGGTGGGATTGTTCGGGCAGGAAGTTCACCGCCACTCTGACGGTGATGCCTTCGGTTATGGCGGCGTGCTGGAACAGCTCTTTCATGACACTTTTAAGGTAGCGATTCGTTACTAAGCTACAAGTGCAGGTTCAGAGTTAATCCCCCTTGAACTGTGCAAAACGGAACTCTGTTCGGTCGAGTGTTGCAGCCCTGCACCGGCTCTTTTGCGTCTATTGCAAGCCGGTGCTATTATGATGAATTCGACGTAATGTCATAACATGCTCGGGTCGCCTCTGACGTGTATCGGGAGGACGACATGCTTAAGGCCATTGGTTTCTTCGCCGCGCTGCTCAGCGCGATCGGACTGGGGTCGGAAACGGCCGAAGATCGCTCGGGAGAGCCGAGTGCTGCACAACTCGCCGCGCTTGACCCCACCCTGCCCGGTCGCAAGGCCTGCCGAGGAATAGACGCTCGCGGCAAGGCTCTCGAGGAACGGCTCGCGCTTGCAGCGGCAAAATCGCCTCTGCTCTTGCAATCGGCAGTGCAGGACCGCTTCCCGCTCTATTCTGAAATAGGCCCGTCGGATATCGATGTTACCGGTCTCACCGGCGAGGCGCGCAACTATTTCGATCAGGGCGTCGCCCTGCTCTACGGCTTCAACCATGCAGCTGCCGTCCGGTCATTCCGCAAGGCGCGCGCCTATGCCCCAGAATGCGCGATGTGCTGGTGGGGCGAAGCCTACGCCAACGGTCTCAACATCAATGCAGGGATGAGCGAGGAACAGAACCGTCAGGCGATCTTCGCCGTCAAGCAGGCACAGCGCCTTTCAGATAAATCCAGCCCGATGGAAAAGGCCCTGATCGCGGCTCAGGCGGCGCGCTTCCCCGACGACCTTGGCGCTGATCGGGCTGCTCTGGAGGCGAATTACTCCGAGAAGATGATGGCCATCGCGGCGAAATATCCCTCCAGCAACGATGTCGCCGTGCTGGCAGCGGAATCGGCCATGAACACCACGCCGTGGGACTATTGGGATCCGGAGACGTCCGAGGCCCGCCCGCAGATCGCCCAAGCGATCACCCTGATAGAGCGCGTCATGACGGACAATCCGCGCCATCCGCAGGCTTCCCACCTTTACATCCACCTGATGGAGAACAGCCCCGACCCGACCAAGGCGGAAGCTGCGGCTGATCGCTTGGTTGATAGCGCACCATCGGCGCTCGGCCATCTCGTCCACATGCCCGGCCACATCTACTACCGGATCGGACGCTACACCGACTCGATCGAGGCCAATATCAAGGCTGCGCGCGCCGATGAGGAGTACCTGGGCGTTGCGGGAGACGACGGCCTCTATCGCTTCGGATATTACCCGCACAACGTCCATTTCCTGCTGACTTCGGCGCAGATGGCGGGCGACATGTACCGCGTTGCGAACGAGACCGAGCGGCTCAAGCGGATCCTTAACGAGGATATCGCCAAGCAGCTGCCCTGGGTTCAGGCGATCCATGCCGCGCCGTCTTTTGCTCTGACGCAATATGCTTCCCCTGCCGCGACCCTGGCTCTCACCACCAAGTCGACCGAGCTCGCCTACGTCGAGGCAATGCGGCACTATGCGCGAGCCGTGGCTCACGCGCGAATGGGCGATAGCGCGGAATTCGACGCGGACATCGCCGCGATGAAGACGCTCAAGTCCGATCCACAGATGCAGGTGATGGTCGACAACGGCTTTCCTGCCCCAACAATCGTCGAACTCGCCATCCATGTCGCCGAAGGCCGCAAATCGCATGCGGACGGCGAGTACGAGACTGCAGCGGCGCATTATCGCGCGGCACAGGAACTCGAAAAGCAGGTCCCCTATAACGAGCCGCCCTACTGGTATTATCCGGTGGCGCAATCGCTCGGCGCGGCGCTCTATGCGGCGGGGGATTACGAGGGCGCACTGGCGGCTTTTCGAGAGGCCCTGTTCAAGGCACCCAATAGCGGCTGGGCGCTCTACGGTCTGGCGCAGACCGAAAGGAAGCTCGGCAACCTGCGCGAGGCCAGGGCTGCGGAAGAAGCACTGTCCAAGGCCTGGATCGGCGAGAACAACTGGCTACGGATGGACCGGATCTGAGAAAGGGGCGTGAGAAAACACAGGTAGCTGCAATTCAATTTGCGGCGAGCGCTTCCTCGATCTGGTCGAGCCGCTCCTTGCCGAAGAACATCTCTTCGCCGACGTAGACGGTGGGGATGCCGAAAGTGCCGCGTTCGACGGCATTCGTGGTGTTGTCGATCAGGCCCTGCTTGACCGCATCGGTCTGGGCGCGTTCGAACAGATCCTTTGCATCGAAACCGGCGGCTTCGACCGCCGCACCGAGCGCCTCGGGATCGGCCACGTCGAGTCCCTGCTCCCAAACGGCGGGCAGCATGGCTTCTGCAAATTGCACGCCGCGCCCGTCTTGATCGGCCGCGTAAAGCATACGCTGCAAGACGATGGAATTGAACGGGAACTTCGGGTTCATCCGGTAGCGTGACAGGCGGTGCTTGGCGATGAAACGCTGCATTTCCAGCATGGCGTATTCGTTCTTGCCCTTGATCCCCGCATCGCGAACGAAGGGTGGCTCGTTGCCGGTCAGCTTGTGCATTCCGCCGAGGAACACCGGAAAAACGTCCAATCCCGCGTCTTCGCGCCGAACAAGGTCCCTGAGCGGCCACCAGATCATGTAGGCGTTGGGGCTCACAAAATCGAAAACCAACTGTACCGTCTTGGACATCGCGTTCTCCATCTGCTGAGCGTAACGCCTCGCACGCCTGCCCCCTTGCAGCAAGGGCGCGCAGAAAAACGGTAATCATGGTTAATTCCGCGTGAACCCCGTTTCCTTCAAATTCCTTAGTCGTCTTGCTGGCAAGTGCACTCTCGAAGAAGTTTCGAAGGGGCAAGGTCGGTATGCTGAAATCGCTGAAAGCATTGGGCAAGAAGCTCGGTGGTGACCGTCGCGGTAACGTCCTCATCGTATCCGCCCTCGGTGCGGCATCGCTGGTGGGCGCGGCCGGCCTAGGGGTCGATACCGCGCAGTGGTATCTCGCGAAGCGCCAGCTGCAGCAGGCAACCGACTCGGGTGCCCTTGCGGCAGCGATGAACCTCTACCGCAGCGCAGCCTTCGTCGATGCGGCAGAGAACGAAGTCGATCGCAACTTCCCCGATGCCGTGAACGTCGAACGCGTGGTGAACCCGCCGCAAGAAGGCGACTACATCGGCGACAATGGCGCGATCGAAGTCGTTGCCAACGTAAATCGCCGCTTGCCCTTCTCCAGCATCTTCATGAGTTCGGCTTCCACCATCCGCACGCGTTCGGTCGCAACGATCGTCGGCGATGGGGAACATTGCGTCATCTCTCTTGCGCCTGACGGCACCGGCGTCGATGTCCAGGGTAACGCCAACGTGATCCTGGGCTGCGGGGTAGCCGCAAACTCGCCGAGCGGCATTTCGGTCGACCTGTCGGGTTCGAGCTATCTTTCGGCCACCCCGATCAGCTCGGTTGGCGGTATTGACTATAGCTCGAACAACATCGCCCCGAATACCACGCTGCAGGCTTATGGCCTGCCGGTCGACGATCCGCTCGCCGATCGCAATCTCGAAACGCCGACTTCGCCGGCCAACTGCACCTATCGAAACGTCTCGGTCAACTCGAACACGACCCAGACGCTCTATCCGGGTCGCTACTGCGGCGGCCTGGCGATCCGCGGCCGCGCCGAACTCGAACCGGGTGTCTACATCATCGACGGTGGCACGTTTTCTGCCAACGCACAGGCGGAGATAATTGGCGAAGGCGTGACCTTCATCCTCACCGGAAACAACACTGCGACCGTGGCCGATCTGCAGTTCAACGGTGGTGCCGAGCTCGACCTGCGCGCACCGACGCCTGACGAGGATCCCGTCTGGCACGGGATCCTGTTCTACCAGGATGAAATGGGCTCCGACACCGAGAGCATCATCAACGGCGGTTCGGACATGAACTTTGAAGGCATCGTTTACATGCCCAATGGCGATGTCCGCTTCAACGGCAATGCCGGCCAGCACGCCGACTGCCTGCTGCTGATCGCCAACCGGGTCAATTTCGCGGGCGAAAGCTCGCTCGACAATGATTGCCCGAGCCATATCGACGATGTCGATACGACCGCCAAGATCATCCGTGTCGTAGAGTAAGAGAGAGCCAGCCGATGAACCTATTCAATCGACTCCTCAACAACCGCGACGGCTTTGGCGCGATGGAACTGGGCCTCGCCCTGCCCTTTCTCCTGTTGCTGTGCCTCGGCATGATCGACGCCTCGCATATGATCAGCACCAAGATCGACTACGAGCAAGCTGCGCAGCGCACGACGGACTTCGCCCTCGCTCGCCGTCCGACCAACAGCAATACGACGAATTACGAAGCGGAAGCCCGCGCAGCATCGGGGCTTACCGCGGACAAGATCGATGTAGAACTGTTTCTGGAATGCGACGGCACGAAGCAGTCAAATTTCAACACGATATGCCCTTCGGGTCAGGCATCGGCGCGCTACATCAGCGTCGAAATCAGCAATGATGTTCCGACACGCTTCGACTGGTCCGCTTTCGGCAAGCTGATCGGGTACGAGGCCTTCGACAGCACGGTCACGGTGACCGGCGACAGCCTGGTGAGGTTCCAGTGATGATGTTCCGCAAGCTCCTCGCCGATCGTCGCGGATCGGGTTCGGTCGATTTCGCCTTTGCGATTCCGGTCGTCGTCACCCTCATGCTCGGCACCATTCAGCTCGGCGTCTACCTTCAGGCATCTGGCACTCTGCGCCATGCCTTGGGCGAAGGCATTCGCTATGCGAAGGTCGATCCCGATGCGACGCAGACGGAAGTTCTCAACGAAGTGAAGGACGAAATGCCGGCAATGGACCCGCAGAAGATCACGAGTCTGACCTTCGAACGCGGCACCACCAACGGTGCCGACTACGGCAAGATTGCGATCAGTTACCGGCTGGAGCCGATGATCCCGCTGGTGCCGCTGCCTGCGATCACGATCAACGAAGAAAAGACCGCTTACCTGCCGAGTTGAGGCAACGTCGGAGCTAAAGCCCCGCAGCCTTTAGCGCCTGGTCGAGGTCTTCGGTCAAATCCTCGATATCTTCCAGCCCGACATTGATGCGCAGGAGGCCCTCGCTCACACCCATCTCGGCACGCGCCTCTGCCTCCATTCCCGCATGCGTGGTCGAGGCAGGATGACACATAAGGCTGCGCGCATCGCCAATGTTGTTCGAGATGTCGATGAGTTGCAGCGCATCGAGTACGGCAAAGGCGCGCTCGCGGCTTTCGACATCGAACGCGAAGATCGGACCGGTTGCGTCCATCTGCTTCAACGCCAGTTCGTGACGCGGATGGCTCGCCAAACCAGGATGAAGCATACGCGGGACCCGGCTTTCGATCGCCATGCCGAGCGCCACCGCATTCTCGCTCTGCTTGTGCGCGCGCAATGAAAGCGTTTCCAGCCCTTTGAGAACGACCCATGCGTTGAAGGGGGAGATGTTCGGTCCGGTGTTGCGTTGAAACGGCAGAAGAACCTCGTTGATCCATTCCTCAGACCCGCAAATCGCGCCGGCCAGGACCCTGCCCTGCCCGTCCATCAGCTTGGTCGCGCTGTAGGCGACGATATCGGCGCCAAATTCCATCGGACGCTGCAAGGCGCTCGTCGCGAAGGCATTGTCGACCACCGTCGTGATACCGCGCGAACGTGCCAGCCCGCAGACAAACTCCAGATCGACCACGTCGAGGGTGGGATTGGCCGGCGTTTCGAAGAAGAAAACCTTGGTATTGGGGCGAATGGCCGCTTCCCACTGATCGTTGTCGGCGCTGTCGATGACGCTCGTTTCGATGCCGAAGCGCGGCAGCAGATTATCGACCAGCCAGCGGCACGAGCCAAACGCTGCGCGCGCCGACACCACGTGATCCCCGACGGACAATTGGCACAGCAAGGCCGCAGTCATGGCCGCCATCCCGCTCGCCTGCGCGCGGCACGCCTCAGCGCCTTCCATCAGCGCGATTCGCTCTTCCAGCATGGCGACCGTGGGATTCTGGAGGCGCGAATAGGTCATGCCCGCTGCATCGCCGGCAAATCGGTCCGCTACGGTCTGGGCATCGTCATAAGTATAGCCCGAGGTCAGGAAGAGCGCTTCGCTCGTTTCCCCATGCTCGCTGCGCCAGGTACCGCCCCGCACCGCGCGAGTCGCGGGTTTCCACTTGCGCGTGATCGCGCGGTCCATGCCGGTTGTTTTCTTCATCAAAGCGACGCTTAGGGGGCGAAAAGCTCGCTCGCAACCAGTCCTTCACGTGCCGTCTCGCCGTGACCAACGGTTCTCAGCATCAGCGTTCCTTCGAGGAGCGTCATGAGATATCGCGCGCCGCCCGCAGGATCGGGGTCATCCTCGGGCAACTGGCCCTCTAACCAGGCAAGTTGTTTGGCCATCATCGCCTCCGCCGCCGCCTTGTAACCCGGCATTTCCCGCGCGGATCCTGCTACGATCTCCCACCACAATTTCATGAATGGCTGCATCGCAGGCTGCTGGCCGAGATCGAGGATGCGCTCGAAACATTCGCGCCGCGTAGACGGCCGCTGCTCACCCATCGCCATATCGAGAGCGGCAGAATACACCCCGGCGATATATTCGAGCAGGTCGGCGACCAGCGTCTCCTTGTTGCCGAAGTGGTAGATCAGCATCCGGTCACTGGTACCTGCCGCTTTCGCAAGCGGACGCAGGCTCGCTCCACCCATCCCGTTTTCGAGAACATGAGCGGCTAGCATTGGAAGAAGCGCTTCCTTTGAAAGTTGAGGCTTTTGCATCGAACTTGCCACTCCCTCTTGTAGCGATCGCTACATCCGGCTACAAGGGCCTGTAGCACTCGCTACATTAGCCCTCGGAGACCGATCATGGACCCGTTACAATTCCTGTTCATCGCCATACTCGCCTTCGGGGGAGCAGGTATCGTCTATATAATTTTCGCCAGGCCGACTGCTGGAAACGCGACTCTGGCGGGCATGCTTTCGGCCGGCCTTGGAACCTACACCGCAGCTCAGATCTGGCACGAAGGCGTGATGATGTTCTGGACCAATCACACCGTGAACATGACAGGAATCCAAGTCTGGTGGGATTTGGTCATGTGCGTGGTTGTCGCGCTGTTCTTTATCGCGCCACGTGCACGAAAAGCCGGAATGAACGTCCCGGGCTGGGCCTTGCTCGTCGGCTTGACAGCCAGCATCGGATTGCTTGCGATGTGCGCACGGCTGTTCTGGCTCGAAAAACAGGTCGAAAACGCCTGAGATCTGCGCCACGCAATAAAAAAGCGGGGCACGAAGGCCCCGCTTTCAAACTCTTATCGAGCCAGCCTGATTACGGGCTGGTCGGCAGATCGTCATCATTGGCTGCGGTCAGCGCAATGAAGCCGGCCAGAATAGCGACGGCGACGATGGCATAGATGCCGTCCGAACCGCCACCGAGTTCCGAAGCGCCTTCAGCCGGAGCTGCGGTACGATCGGCGGCCTGGGCCTGGATGGCTACCGGTGCGGCAACCAGAGCAGCTGCCGCAGCAGCCATGGAAACAGTCTTCAAACGCATTACGAACCCTTCCTGAGTAGTAGAATTTCAGTCCTTCAATTGCGCACTTACTGGAAAAGTTTCACGCTTTTGTCAACCGAAGTCACGTTTGCGACGAAGCGCATTGTTGGCGCGGCGAACCGAGCAAAACTATTGAAACGCTTCAGAATTTGGGGCCGTGGGCAGCTCTGATCGGGCAAATTGCCCCACTGCTTCGCCCGATTGATGTTAAAGCGTTGCAAAACATCCACAATTGCTTCTCCGGAAGCAGTAAATAGTGGGCTGCTGGCCGCTTGTCGCGGGTTGCGACGACGATTAAGCGCTATGCCCGATGAGTCAGGCCCCAGCGCACCCCCGCGACCCGCTAGTCCCGAGTCTGCTGCTGACCCTGGCATTCATGGCACTCGTGGCACTGAATCTCGCGGTGCCCGCCCAGCCCTATTTCGACGAGATACACTATCTTCCCGCAGCTCGTGAACTGCTCGAACGCGGGCTCTATATGAACAGAGAGCATCCGCTTTTCGGCAAGCAGATGATCGCGCTCGGGATAGCGCTGTTCGGAGACAATTCGCTAGGCTGGCGACTGCCCGCCCTTCTGGCCGGTGGACTCGCGCTTTTCGCGAGCATGCGCGGCATGTGGTTCGCCAGCCAGTCCCGCTTTGCCGCCCTCGCATTTGGAATTCTTCTGGCAAGCGGGCTGATGCTCTTCGTGCAGTCGCGAATC
Source organism: Altererythrobacter xiamenensis (assembly GCF_900177715.1). Lineage (GTDB taxonomy): Bacteria > Pseudomonadota > Alphaproteobacteria > Sphingomonadales > Sphingomonadaceae > Erythrobacter > Erythrobacter xiamenensis. The sequence goes on from NZ_FXWG01000001.1 coordinate 204,001, forward strand.
GCCATGCTCGACATCTTTATGGCCAGCTTTCTCGCGCTTGCCGCGTGGCAATTCGCTGCCGCGATCAGGGAGCCCGAAACCGGCCGCTGGCGTCTCGCGCTGACCGGCATTGCCCTGGGCCTCGCCATGGCATCGAAATGGAACGCGATTCCCCTTGCCATATTACCTGGCCTTACCTTCTTTTTCGCAAGGCTTTCTGCCGGGCGACGGCGTCTTTTCACAAGCCGGAGGGGCGTTCCGATACCCGGCATGTCCTTGCTCGAAGCCGGGATGTGGCTCGGTGCATTGCCACTCGTCACCTACGCGCTGACCTTTGCTCCCGCCCATGAAATGAAGGACACGCCCTTCGCGACGCAGGGCCTGATCGCTTTCCACCGCGAAATGCTGGCGCTGCAAACGCAGGTGCTGGACCCGCATCCCTACCAGTCGAACTGGCCCGACTGGGTGCTCAACCTGCGGAGCGTCTGGTATCTTTACGAGAATGTCGATGGGGCGCAGCGCGGGGTGATCCTGCTCGGGAACCCCCTCACCATGCTCATTGGCCTGCCAGCGCTGATCTGGTGCGCGATTGCAGGGGTGGCGCAGCGTAACTGGGCGAAGATTGCGGTCGTCGCGGGATATCTGGCAAGTCTTGGCTTGTGGCTATTCGCCGCGAAATCGGTGCAATTCTACTATCACTATTTTCCGCCGCATTTTTTCCTGCTTGCGGCGCTGGCATTGGCGCTCGATGCGTTGCGACAAGCGGGCAGGCCAATCGTTGCATATGGCATCCTTGGCGCCAGCCTTGCGATTTTCGCTTTCTTTTATCCGGTGATCTCTGCGAGCGAATTGTCAGGTCCGGAGGCATTTCATCGCTGGACCTGGCTATCGGGCTGGATCTGATCGCGCGGCTCTAGAATCGGCCCCAGACAAAGCGGCTCGAAAGCGCGTAGTTCCAGACGGCGCCGACGAGTATTCCGGCCGCTGCGGCGAGGAACCAGACGAGGCCGCGCTCTTCGAGCAAGCTTGCGACCGCGACATTGGCAATCGCCCCCACCGCGCAGGTCAGGCAGAAACTGGCCCAGCCGCGCAGCAGAGCGCGCGCGCCTTTGAGACGCAGATCGCGATACGTCAGCCAGTTGTTGAGCCAGAAGTTGAAGCTCATCGCGACGAGCACCGCGACCGCCTGGCTGGCCGGGAAACTCGCGCCAAGTGTCGCGAAAAGGACCCACAATACCGCCATGTGGACCACGACGCCGGCTGCACCGACCGTACCGAACAGCGCAAAGCGCGTCGGGATGAACTTGCCCAGGGTCTTGTCGAACAGCCCCGCCAGAAACTCGAAGGCAATTGCCCGATCGAGCTTGCTTTCACCTGCGCGCCGCGCGGCAAACTTCAGCGGAAACTCACGCACCCGCAGCGGTTCGCGCGATGTCGCAAATAGGTCGAGCAAGAGTTTGAAACCTATGCCGGAAAGACGGGGAACGAGCGCTCTCGCGCTTTCGGTTCGCAGCATGAAATATCCGCTCATGGGGTCGCTCAGCTCGACCCCGGTCAGTCGGCGCGCCAACCGGTTGGCGAAGCCGGATAGCCGCTCTCGCTCTGGAGCATCCCAGCCCGACATGTCCGCCCCCTCGACGAAACGCGAGGCCACTGCAACGTCAGCATGACCTTCGCGCACAGCTGTCAGCATATCGGGAAGGAGCGCAGGATCGTGCTGGTGGTCTGCATCCATCACCGCGGCATAGGGGGCGGCGGTGGCGCAAAGGCCCTCTATCGCGGCACTCGCCAGCCCGCGCCTCCCGATCCGTTCGATAACTCTGATGCGTGGGTCCTTCAGAGCAAGAGCTCGTGCCTCTTCAGCCGTGCCATCGGTTGAATTGTCGTCGACCACAACGACTTCCCAGCCACCCTCGCCCAGCGCGGCTTCGATCCGGTCGACCAGCGGCGCGAGATTCCCGCGCTCGTTGAGCGTTGGAAGGATTATCGCCAGTTCGAGAGGCGCGCGCCCCGACATCGCTAGAGGCGCTGGCAGACCGCCGTTCCGATCGCCTCGCAATTGTCGCTGCCGCCCAGGTCTCCGCCGCGCAAGCCATCGGCCAGAGCGGCTGCAACGGCGCGCTCGATCCTTGCCGCGTCATCCTCGCGCCCGAAACTGTGGCGCAACATCATGGCTGCCGAAAGGATCGTAGCCATTGGATTGGCAATGCCCTTCCCGGCAATATCGGGCGCGCTTCCGTGAATCGGCTCGTATAGGCCGAAAGTGCCGTATTCGGTCTGGCGCTCACCCAGCGACGCGCTGGCAAGAAGCCCGATAGAACCGACGCACATGCTTGCCTGGTCGGATAGGATATCGCCGAAAAGATTGCCCGTCAGCACCACGTCGAACGCGCCGGGATCGCGCACCAGCTGCATCGCGGCATTGTCGACATACATATGTTCCAGCGAGATATCCGGGTATTCTGCGGCGACTTCCTCGACCACTTCGCGCCACAAGCGGCTCGTCTCGAGCACATTGGCCTTGTCCACGCTGGTCACCTTGCCTCGGCGCGTTCCGGCGGCGCGGAAGGCGGTGTGCGCGATGCGGCGCACCTCGTCCTCGGCATATGCCATGCGGTCCCAGCCTTCACGGCGACCGTCTTCGGTTTGCCCGCGGGCCTTTTCGCCGAAATAGACGTCTCCCGTGAGCTCGCGGACGATGACGAGGTCGATCGCACCAGCGATTTCCGGGCGGAGGGCGCTCAGGTCCTCAAGCCCTTCGAATGCCTTCGCCGGACGGAGATTGGCGAAGAGATCGAGATCTTTGCGCAGGCCGAGCACAGCCTGTTCGGGCCGAAGATGCGCCTCCAGCGTATCGCAGCTCGGGTCACCCACGGCGCCGAACAGCACAGCGTCTGCCTGACGCGCCATTGCGAGCGTTTCGTCGGGCAGGGGATGACCGTGGCGGCGATAGGCCACGCCGCCGACATCGCCTTCGAACAGGGTAAGGCCGGGAAGGCTCAGCGCATCGAGGACGCGCAAGGCCTCGCGCGTAACCTCCGGGCCGATCCCGTCACCGGGCAGAACTGCAATTTTCACCGCCTGATCCTCTAGCTCATGATCCGCGCGAGCCGTTCGCGCAGCAGATTTCGCGCCGCCATAACATCGCCGCGCTTGTCGGCAAGCAAGTAGCGCGCAAGAGGTGCTTCGAGACGGTCAAAGGCAGCTATCAGAACCGTCGGATCACCAGTCATGTCCGGGCGCGCGCCGCCATAGCCGAGTTCGCGCAGGAGCAGCGTCTCGTAAGCCACCAAAGCGGGCAGCCAGCCTCGAGCGGACGGCGCATGACAGACCGCATCGAGCAGCGCCGCGAGCGCTTCGTAAAGTGCAGGATAGGCATTTCGTTCCGGCAGCGCACTGGCGGTGAGCGCGCAGGTCCAGGCGATGGCGGCAGCGGGGAGCGGCTCGGTCAGCCAGGGGCCGCGGCTCTGCACCAGTTCGATCTTGGCAAAGGGAAGCTGGCTGTCCGACTTCGCGCGCAATTCGACTTCGACCAGATTGCCCGGGATCATGACCGGGCGCAGCTGGCGCCCTCGCCCGCCAGCGACATATCCGGCGACCAGACCATGCTCGCTGGTGAGCAGCCGCGCAATCGCTGCGGTCTCACCGTGCGGCCGGGATGCTATCAATATGGCGGGAGCGCGCAGCTGCATGGCGCGCCGGGTTTACTTGCCTGCGAGCTTGGCTTCCAGCTCGTCAATCCGCGCCTTCAGCGCTTCATTTTCTTCGCGCGCCTTGGTCGCCATCATCTTGACGGTGTCGAACTCTTCGCGGGTGACGAAATCGACCCCGCCAAGTGCCTCCTTAAGGCGCTCACGCGCGGATTCGCGAGCCTCGCGGGTCATCCCGGCGAAAGTGCCGGCAGCTCCGTTGGCAAGCTTGACGAAATCGGCGATCAAGGGGTTCTGGCTTTGCATCTCGCCCAAATGGGGCGAGATGCCTGTTTTGTCTAGCCTCAAGCGCCGGCGCTCACATCCGTTCGCTTGGCTTTCCTCGCTCACGCGACCTCGTTTGCCCTATCGCTTCGCTAGTTGAGGGCTGAAGTCGCATCGCTGCGGGCGGCCAGTCGGCCTTGCGGGCTGCGAATTGCAGCCCGGTCCCCGCTCTTTCGATACAAACTTAAATTTCGAACCGCTGGCTCGCCTCGGTCCTCGCGCCATGGCCGCCATCGGGGTTCATCCGCATGAACTCGTAATTGAGCACGGTGGCGAACAGCGCCCAGGCGAGATAGGGCAATAGCAGCAGTCCCGCCGAGCGGCGCACGCGCCAGAAAGCCCAGATCACTGCCAGCAGCGTGACGTCGACCAGCGCAATCACGATCAGGCCGCCCGAGATATTCTGCGTTCCGAAGAACACCGGCGACCAAGCCAGGTTCAAGAGAAAGTGGATGACGAATATGCCGATTGCCAGACCGCGCCCGCGCGCGCCCCAGGCGCTACAGATCAACGCCAGCGCGAAGCCGATCATGATGTAGAGGATCGTCCAGACGATGCCGAATGTGACCGGCGGCGGGAATATTGCTGGTTTGACCAGGCTCTGAAACCAGAAAGTGTTGGCGCTGCCGAGCCGGCCCGCGACAAAACCAAGCAGCACGATAAGCGGAACGGTGAAGAGCGACCAACGAATGAAACTTGCGCGAAGTTGCCCGCGCGACGCAATAACGGTCATGTCGTCTCCCGCTGGGTTGGCATAGTCGAATCGGCCAAGGGACAATCCCTAGGGGCGATACACTGAGTGATGGGGAGCGACAAATCCCCCTTTCGGGCACTCGGCAGCGCGAAAGGAGGGGTCAACCGCGCTTGGCCGAGATAAGGAATTCGACATTGCCCTCAGGCCCGGTGATCGGGCTGCGCGAGATACCTTGGACCTCCCACCCGCTCTCTTCGAGCCATTGCCGCACTTCACCGCATACCCTTTCGTGCAGGGCGGGATCGCTCACGACGCCTTTCTTGCCAACTTCTTCGCGCCCGACCTCGAACTGCGGCTTGATCAGCGCAACGAGCTGGCACTGCGGCGCAGCAAGCTCGAGCGGCCGTTCGAGCACCTTGGCAAGCCCGATGAAGCTGGCATCGCACACCACCCAATTGCACGCGCGATCGATCTGTTCGGGCGTGAGGATGCGCGCGCTCGTCTGCTCGAGAACGGTGACGCGCGGATCCTGGCGCAGTTTCCAGGCGAGCTGGTTGGTTCCGCTATCGACCGCGAAAACGTGTTCCGCCCCGCCTTGCAGCAAGACATCGGTGAAGCCCCCGGTCGAGCTGCCGATGTCCATCGCCACCGCGCCTGCCGGATCGAGACCGAAATGCTCGATCGCATGGGCGAGCTTGATACCGCCGCGACTGACCCAGGGATGATCGCGTCCGCGCACCTCCAGATGAGCATCCTCGGCGAGCTGCTGCCCGGGCTTCGCCAGCTTGGTCTCGCCCGAAAACACGAGTCCCGCCATTATCAGCGCCTGCGCGCGTGCGCGGCTCTCCACCAGCCCGCGCTCCACGAGCATTTGATCGATGCGACGTTTTTTACTCATTGGAAACTTGGGGCTTAGCGGGCATTGTTGACATATGAAAGCGATCTACATCCATCTCAGCGGCGCGCTGGCGCTCACCTTTACCATCGCTGCCTGTGTGCCTGCAGCAGCGCCGCCGCCTCCGCCCGCATCAACGACACCAACACCCAGCCCGACGCCTACGCCGACCCCGACATCTGCCCCGGTCACCGAACAGCCGGAATACGAGAATTACCTCAACGCTCCGCAGACACCGGGCGACTGGACCTATGTAAATAGCGGTTCGGGTGGCTACGCCAATTTCGGCACCTCGCCTGCCAACACGCGCTTCACGATCTGGTGCGACAGGCCGCAGCGCCGCGTCGATCTAATCCGCCCCGAAAGCTTCACCGACACGCGTACGATGCGAATCGTAACCGAAACGACCACGCGCATTCTCGAGGCCAATCCCAGTTCCTCACGCGGCAACCAGATTGTTGCCAGCCTGAGCGCAAACGATCCCTTGCTCGACGCCATGGCGATCACGCGCGGCCATTTCGGAATCGAGACCGAGGGTCTTCCGACGCTCTATCTGCCGGCCTGGCCGGAGATCAGCCGCGTCATCGAGGACTGCAGGTAAGAAAAAGGGCGCTCAGGAGCGCCCTACAACAGCTGCTTATTCTGACGTGGGAAAACTAATTTTCAAGCCTTGTTTTCATGCGAAGAACGACTCAAATTGACACCTGAGGTCGGCGGTGAACGCGGTCCTCGGCCCCCGGTGATACGGTGCGGGTCTTGGCTTACAAGCGCGAAAGGAGGTGATCCGATGTCTCATGGTTCAGCAGAGGGGTCGGCAAGTTTCCGCACGGAGCACTATCGGTAGCATCTTCTACCTTTAGAGGTTTCGTGGGCGGCACTTCCTGGCCGCTGACCATGAAAGGGCGGTTCCCCGACGGGCGGGAGCCGCCCTTTTCATTATTTTGCCTCAAGCGCCGGCGCGCGCATCCGCGCGCTTGGCTTTCCTCGCTCATACTCACTGCGTTCGCATCGCTGCGGGCGGCCGGTCGGCCTTGCGAGCCCAGTCGGGCTCGATCAACTCTACGCACTCGGCTTGGTCGCGGAGCTCGGTCGCGCCAGCGACCGCAAGCGCGACTGCGCGCCCGCAGGCCCGAAAGGGCCGAGGAGTTCGCAGGCCGGATGGCCTGCGGACAAAGAACACTCTCGCTTGCGCAAAGCGCAGTCGCATATTACCCGCACCGGCATGGAATTCGAGCACATCTCTCACCCTTCGCCGACCGCTGACAGCGCGCGCGAGGAAGCTATCGCCAACCCCGGTTTCGGTCAGGTGTTCACCGACCACATGGCGGTGATCGATTATGACGAGGCGAAGGGCGGGTGGCATTCGGCCACGCTCGGCCCGCGCCAGCCGATCAGCCTCGATCCGGCGGCAAGCGTGCTCCACTACGCGCAGGAAATCTTCGAAGGGATGAAGGCTTACCGCCTCGAAGACGGGTCGATGGCGCTGTTCCGTCCGCTCGAAAATGCGCGGCGGTACAATGCCTCGGCGCGGCGCATGGCGATGCCCGAATTGCCCGAGGACATGTTTCTCGAATCGGTCCGGCAAGTGGTCGAGGCGGACAAGGCATGGTTCCCGCCGGTCGAAGGCGGCTCGCTCTACATCCGCCCCTTCATGTTCGCGACCGAGGCATTTCTCGGCGTGCGTCCGGCCAAACAATACAAGCACTGCGTGATCCTGAGCCCCGCGGGCAATTATTTCAAATCGGGCTCTCCCGCTGTCAGCATCTGGGTCTCGGATTACAGCCGGGCCGCACCCGGCGGCACCGGTGCTGCCAAGACCGGCGGCAATTATGCGGCCAGCCTCGTCCCCACTGGTGAAGCCTTTGCCAAGGGGCACGACCAGGTGCTCTTCCTCGATGCGGTCGAGAAGAAGTGGATCGAAGAACTGGGCGGCATGAACCTGTTCTTCGTCATGGACGATGGCCGCGTGATCACGCCGCCGCTGACTGGCACGATCCTTCCCGGGATCACCCGTGACAGCCTCATCACCTTGCTGCGCGAAGAGGGCCTCGAGGTCTCCGAGGAAATGTATTCGCTCGACCAGTGGCGTGACGATGCGCAGTCGGGCAAGCTCGTCGAGACGATGGCGTGCGGCACTGCAGCGGTCGTCACCCCGGTCGGCACGGTCGAGGGCAAGGACGGCAAGTTCAACATCGGCAATGGCGGCCCGGGCGAGCTGACCAGCACAATCCGCGCAAAGCTCGTCGGCATCCAGCGCGGCACAGTCGAAGACACCCACGGCTGGGTGACGAAGCTGGATTGATGGGTGATCCACTATCGCCCACTCTTCGAGATCGACTGCTCAGGAGCCGAGCATTGATTCTGTGGATGGCGGCGATAGTGCTTCCTGCTGCCGCGGGATTCTACTTTCTCGCTCAAACACAAAACACTGAACCGACTATCGAATTTGCAACGGTCATCTCGTTCGGAGTGCGACCGCTCGAAGATGGATCACAGCCATTGATGAACGTGCGTTTAGCCAATGGACATGAACGCACTGTCGGGATCGCTCTTCATATCCTGCGAAGCTGCAGAAAAGGCGACAAGGTTCGACTTCGAAGGACAGGATTGAATCTGCGCGTCGCGCCCGAAGCATGTGGAAGACCACGATGACGGAAACATCGCCGATCACCGTCGCGGCACTCTACCAGTTCACGCCCTTTGACGATCCCGCCGCAATCCGCGGGCCGCTGCTCGCGCTGTGCGAGGAGGTGGGCATCAAGGGTACGCTGCTGCTCGCGAAAGAAGGCATCAACGGCACGATCGCGGGTGGCGAGAACGCGATTCAGCAGGTTCTCGAACACATCCGCGCCCTGCCCGGCTGCGCGACGCTCGACGTGAAGTTCTCGACTGCGGATGAAATGCCCTTCCACCGCATGAAGGTGCGGCTGAAGCGCGAGATCGTGACCATGGGCGAGCCTGACATCGATCCGCGCGCCAGCGTCGGGCGCTATGTCGATCCGCATGAGTGGAACGCGCTGATCACCGACCCCGACACGCTCGTGATCGACACCCGCAATGATTACGAGGTCGCGGTCGGCACATTCAAGGGCGCGGTCGATCCGCACACCGCCAGCTTCCGCGAGTTTCCCCAATGGTTCCGCGAACACCGCGAGGAACTGCTCGAAGGGAAAAAGAAGGTCGCGATGTTCTGCACCGGCGGGATTCGCTGCGAGAAATCAACCAGTTTCCTGCGCTCCGAAGGGATCGACGAAGTCTATCACCTCAAGGGCGGGATCCTGCGTTATCTCGAGGAAATCCCGCAAGAAGAGAGCACCTGGGACGGCGACTGCTTCGTTTTCGACGAGCGCGTGACGGTGCGCCACGGCCTCGAGCAAGGCGAATACGACCTGTGCCGCGCCTGCCGCCGCCCGGTCAGTGCTCAGGACAAGGCGTCCGATGCCTATGTCGAGGGCGTCTCGTGCCCGCGCTGCATCAACGAGCGCAGCGACGAACAGCGCGCCCGCTATGCCGAGCGCCAGCGTCAGGAAGAGCTCGCACGGCGGCGCGGCGATTTGCATGTCGGTGCCGCGCCCGATAGTGACGATTGAGGTTTGACCGCTCTACCGATCCTCTATTCCTTTCGCCGCTGCCCCTATGCCATGCGGGCGCGGATGGCGCTGTGGATCAGCGGCACGACCTGCGAACTGCGTGAAGTCAAACTCTCCGACAAGCCAGATGAATTGCGCGAGGTTTCCGAGAAGGCGACCGTCCCGGTGCTCGTACTTCCCGATGAGACGGTGATCGACGAGAGTATCGACATCATGCGCTGGGCGCTGACGCAGAGCGACCCCGAGAACTGGCTGTCCGGCGACACAGAGGCGCTGCTTGCGCGCATCGACGGACCGTTCAAGCATCATCTCGACCGCTACAAATACCACACGCGCTATGAGGACTGCGATCCGGCGGTCCATCGTGCGGCAGCGCTCGAAATCCTGCACATTCTGGAAGAGCGTTTGGCAGACAAGCCGCAACTATGCGGAGAGACGCGCACGCTGGCCGACATCGCCAGCTTCCCCTTCATCCGGCAATTCGCCAATCACGACCGCGAGTATTTCGACGGACAGGATCTGCCGCAGGTCCAGCGCTGGCTGAAAGGGCATCTCGAAAGCGAGCTTTTCAAGAGCATCATGGCGAAACATGATGTCTGGAAAGCGGGCGACGAGCCGGTGGTCTTCGGACCAGCCGGCTAGTCTGTCGCCCTCACAGAAGGGTCGACGTCCGTGCATTGCGCCAACCGATCGCGCAGCGCATCGATCAGCCAGCTGGTTGCCGGACCGGGCCGCGCATCGCGCCGCCACACCGCGCTGAGCGTATAGTCAGCCCCCGGCTTTTCGGGGAGATCGAGTTCCACCAACGCGCCGCGTTCCAGATCCTCGCGCACCATGTGGCGCGGCATATTGCCCCAGCCGATCCCCTCTTTCAGCAGAGCGTGCTTCGCGCCAAGATCGGCAAAGCGCCATGTCTCCGGGCTGAGCACGGAGAACTCGCGGCCCTGCGTCAGCGGCGAACGGTCGGACAGCACGATCTGGAGGTGCTTGCGGCTTTCGCCCGACGCGACGTTGGGTGCGGCCAGCGGATGATCGGGCGCCGCAACCGGCACCAGTTCCACCGCGCCGATCGCCTGCCGCTCCAGATCGGGATGATCACCGACGACCGGCCCGCAGACCGCCAATTGCGCCTCCTTCTCAATGAGGCATGCGGTGACCGCGCCCAGCGCCTCGATATTGAGCCGCAGCCCGACGGAGGGAAACATCCGGCGAAACTCGCGCAGCACCGCCGCCGACACTTCGCCCGGCACCATGACATCGAGCGCCAGCGCGACGTCACTCTCCAGGCCCGCCTGGAGGCTGCGCGTCTTTGCCAGCAGCGCATCGATATCGTCGGTGATTGTCCGCGCTTCGGGGAGCAGCCCCCTCCCCGCATCGGTGAGTTCCGGCTTGCGCGAGCCTTCGCGTGCGAACAGCGTAACGCCAAGCTGCGCTTCCATCTGCGCGATGCCGTAACTGATGGCGGAAACCGCACGGCCCATCCGGCGCGCGGCTCCTCCGAAGCTACCCTCCTCCTCCACCGCGAGGAAGATCCGCAATTGATCGAGTGTCGGTTCGCCCAGCTTCATTGTTCGGATTCTTTGAACATTGTGAGTGATTTTATCCCACTTATCGGAATGAACCACAAGGCCTATCTCTCGTTCACACAAGGAGCCCCCAACGGGAGACGACAGATGATCGAACTGAGACCCTTCAATAGCCTCGGCGCCGCCAATCACGGCTGGCTCGATGCGCATCACCACTTTTCCTTCGCCGGTTATCATGATCCTTCGCGGGTCAACTGGGGCGCCTTGCGCGTCTGGAACGACGACACGATTGCGCCCAAGTCCGGCTTTCCCACCCATCCGCACAGCGACATGGAAATCATTACCTATGTCCGCAAAGGTGCGATCACGCATCGCGACAGCATGGGCAATGAAGGCCGCACCGAAGCGGGCGACGTCCAGGTGATGAGCGCAGGCAACGGCGTGCAGCATTCCGAGTTCAACATGGAGGATGAGGAAACGACGCTGTTCCAGATCTGGATCATTCCTGATGAACGCGGCGGCGAGCCTGGCTGGGGCGCGCGCAAGTTCCCCAAGGATGACCGCGCCGGACAGTTCGTACCCCTCGCAAGCAATCCGGCGAATGATGACGATGCGGCCGCAGGCGCGCTTCCGATCCGCACCGATGCCCGCGTGCTCGGTGCGACAGTGAAGGCAGGCGAGAGCGTGACCTACACGCCCGCCGACGCCGGCCGTCACCTCTATCTCGTACCGGCTACCGGCAAGGTGCGGGTGGAAGATATCGAGGCCAACGCCCGCGACGGCGTTGCCATCACTCAGCAGGACAGCGTGACCATAACCGCGCTCGAAGACAGCGAACTCGTGCTGGTCGACGCGGCGTAATTCAAACCAACCCCTCGGACCCGGCTCGCCGCCCCTCCCCCTCCCCCCAGGCGGGCCGGGTCCACCCCTTCCAAGGAGAACAACAATGTCCACCATCCTTCATATTACCGCCAGCATCCGCGACGGCGAATCCGTCTCGCGCTCACTCAGTTCGAAGCTTGTCGACGGACTGCGCGAAAAGTCGGGCGCAGATGTCATCACCCGCGACCTGTCGAAGAACGACCTGCCGTACATGGACGCGGACCGCTTCGCGGCGAACCTTGCACCCTATGCGGAACGCGACGATGACCAGCATGAACTCGCAAAGATCGCGGACACGCTGATCGACGAACTCAAGCAGGCCGACACGATCGTGATCGGCACCCCGATCTACAATTTCACCATGCCGTCCACGCTCAAGGCATGGGCCGATCTGGTTGCCCGTGCAGGGACCACTTTCAAATATACCGAGACCGGGCCGCAAGGTCTTATGACCGGCAAGAAAGCCTATATCGCCATCGCCTCGGGCGGAACGCCGGTCGGCAGCGAGATCGACTTCCTGACTCCGTGGCTGAAGTTCTTCCTCGGCTTCCTCGGCATCACCGATGTCGAATTGGTCGCCGCTGACGGCATCATGGGCGAAGGCGGTGAAGAGAAGATCGCCGAAGCGCACGAACAGGTCGAGCGCATGGCCGCCTGACGAGCCCTTCTAAGTGATATTGGAGTCCCGGAGAGTCATGGCTCTCCGGGATTTTTATTGTGGTCGTGCCTGCACCGAAGCGAGCTTCGCAGACATCTTCTTGCTCCGCGGAAACTTGACGACGAGCATGGTGATGATCGCGCCAAGATGGACTGCGAAGACGATCAGGAACGTCGTCGGAATGCCGCCCCATCCTTCGCTGACGGCCAGGACCCAGGCCCCTATCGTGGTCCCGAGATTGCTCACCGCCATGTAGATCGCGAATTGCGTCGCCGCGACACGCGGATCGCTCAAGCGCATCGAGATCGGTATTCCGACAACTCTCAACAAGGTGTCGAGAATGGTCCATGCATAGACGAACCGCATGAAGTGATTGGCCGAGCTCCAGTTCTCCACGGTGAACCACATCCATGCGCACAGGATCAGATAGCCACTGAAAGTGAGGATCATCGACTTCTTGGCCCCCAGGATCTTTCCGCCCCAACCTCCGATGGTGAGCCCAACGATTCCTGCAACGAGCTGGGCCGTACCGACGAGGCGCGTAATCTCCTCCTCGTTCCAGCCGACCTCTCCTGTACCGATGAGCGGAGTGGTACCCGTAAAAATTCCGTAGTGGAGCCCCTGTGCCAGCAGCACGGGCGCCCAGAGCAGGCTTATCGGGCGCAACAACGCGCCCAGCGTGTTGCGCAGAATTGGCCACCATGCTCCGAGATAGGCCTCGACATTCCGGGGATGGCCGGTGCCCGCAGTCCACGGCAGCAGCTTCTCGTTTTCACGCTCGCGAATGAACAGGATAAAAACCGTGATCAGCCCGACGAAGGAAGCCGCAAGCAGATAGGCAGCCATCGGCCCCATGCGTGCAATCGCCATACCGGTAAGCGCGGTGGCCATCGCCATACCGATCGTCTGGCCGCCGAACATCATCCCGCCAGCCTGCGCCTGTTCGTCTTCCTCCATGATATCGACAGCGAGTCCGTCCACTGCAACATCCTGGAATGTCGTCGCCAGGTTTACGCTGAAACCGATGATACCGAGTACCAACACCTGGTCAACCTGCGGCTGGACCAGCGCGGCCATGATCAGCAATCCGATCATCACGATCTGCGCCCCGGCAATCCACGGCCTTCTCCGCCCCATCGGCAGGAAGGCATAGCGGTCCATGATGAAGCCGTTGACGAACTTGAGCGTCCACGGAAGCGTGGTCAGGCCGAGCACATAGCCGATATCGACGACATCAGCGCCATTGGCTGCCATCCAGGCAGGAATGGCGAACCAGAACAGTCCGATCGGGACGCCCTGCCCGATGTAAAGAATGAAAACGGTGAGCAGCCGCAGCGACCGGCTTCGTTCCAGAACCAGGCCCGATTGCCCAATCGTGCTTGCCATCAGAGTCCCCCATCGGATGCCGGAATAATCCAGCATGAGGCGACCCTTCTTCGATCAAGCTACAGCAATGGGCACCGGCAGCAAGGGGATCACCCTGAATCGCCAAACCTGCGTCCCCGATTGATTAGACGCTTGGCGGCAGGCCTTCCTTCAAGTCCTTCAGCCAGGCGTCCGCAACGGCATCGCTGGGTGCGCGCCAGTCGCCGCGCGGACTCAATGCACCGCCCGCCGATACCTTGGGTCCGTTGGGAATCGCGCTGCGCTTGAACTGGCTGAAGGCGAAGAAGCGCTTGATGAACTTCTCCAGCCATTCGGCAATGGTGGCGAGATCATATTCGTTCTTCTTCGCATCCGGAAAACCAGCGGGCCACTGGCCCGACGCGGCATCTTTCCACGCATGCCAGGCGAGGAATGCAATCTTGCTGGGTCGCTGGCCCCAGCGGATCGTGTGTTGAAGGAAGAAGTCGTTGAGCTCGTAAGGACCGATGATGCTCTCGGTGCTCTGGATCGCGCCGCCCGCATCTGCGGGAACCAGTTCGGGCGAAATCTCCGTATCGAGGATCGACAGCAACACTTCGTCGGTCGCGTGATCGAACTGCTCGGTGCCGACCGCCCAGCGGATGAGATACTGGATCAGTGTCTTGGGCACGCCGGAGTTCACCGCGTAATGGCTCATCTGGTCGCCCACGCCATAGGTGCACCAGCCGAGCGCCAATTCGCTCAGGTCGCCCGTCCCGATGACGAAGCCGGAGTGATGACCGGCAAGGCGGAAGAGATAATCGGTGCGCAGCCCCGCCTGCACATTCTCGAAGGTCACGTCATGCACCGGCTCGCCATCGGCAAAGGGGTGATCCATGTCTTCCAGCATGCGGTTGGCCGCCGGACGTATGTCGATTTCCTCGGCGGTGATACCGACCGCCTCTATCAGCTTCCACGCGTTCGACTTGGTGTGATCGGAGGTGCCGAAGCCCGGCATGGTATAGCCGCGGATCATGCTGCGCGGCAGGTCGAGCCGGTCGCAGCACTTGGCCGCCACGATCAACGCATGGGTGGAATCGAGGCCACCAGAGATGCCGATGACCATCGACTTCGCCTTGGTCGCCTCCAGACGCCGCATCAACCCGTCGACCTGGATATTGAAGGCCTCGTAGCAATCCTCGTCCAGCTTGTGCTGGCGGCCCGGCACGAAGGGGAACCGGCGGATGGGGCGGATCAAGCCGCGTGGGTTTTCGTGGTCGGCCAGCGCAAACTCGACCGTGCGGAACCAATCCTCCGGCCGACCTGCCGCCTCCGCCGCGTCGTTGAAGGTCTGCATGCGCTGACGCTCGGACAATATTCGCTCGCAATCCACGTCGACGATGGAAAGCTCGGCGTCGAGGCTGAAGCGCTCGCTTTCCGCCATCAGATCGCCCAGTTCGTAGGTCATGCCCTGCCCGTCCCAGGCGAGGTCGGTCGTGCTCTCGCCATGACCGCTGGCGGAATAGACATAGGCGCAGACGGCGCGCGATGATTGCGCGCGGGCGAGCAGGTGCCGCTCGTCCGACTTGCCAATTGTGATGTTGGAGGCCGAGAGGTTGGCGATCACCGTCGCCCCGGCGAGCGCGCCCATCGTGGATGGCGGCGTCGGCGCCCAGTAATCCTCGCAAATCTCCACGAACAGTTTGAAGTTCGGAAGATTCTCCGCAGCAAAGATCAGGTCCGTGCCAAAGGGAACCTCGCTCCCCGCAACCATGATGGTCTTGCCGACGATTTCGCGCCCATGCGCAAACCAGCGCTTCTCGTAATACTCGCGGTAGTTTGGCAGGAAGCTCTTGGGAATGACGCCCAGCAGAGCGCCTTTAGCCACCACCAGCGCGCAGTTGTAGATCCGTCCGTTGTGGCGCAGCGGCGCGCCGATCAGCAGGACCGGCGCGAGTTCGGCGCTGGCGGTGACGACATAGCTCACGCCCTTCTCCACCGCATCGAGCAGCGCATGCTGGAGGTGCAGATCGTCGATCGCATAGGATGACACGCACAGCTCCGGATAGACCACCAGATCGACGCCCGCGTCATGCGCGCGGCGCGCTTCCGCCACGATCCCTTCGACATTGTAGTCGATGTCGGCCGTGCGGACCTTTGGGGTCGAGGTCGCGACCCGGACCATGCCGTGTTGGCGAAGATCGTAGAAGGGGTGAGACTTTCCGCTCATTCGTGGTGCCTTTCGCGGCGATATTTCGTCTTCAGATGAGGATTGAGCTGGCGCAGGTTCGAGCCAGTCGCCCGGCTCGCATACGCCCATTCCTGCGAGGGTTTTCTGCACCTTGGCCCGCGCGATCTTGCCACGCCGCTCCCACCCATAGACGGTGCGGCTGGGCCAAGGATCGCCATAGCGCGCGCCGAACTCTTCCGCCGAAAGCGGAGGATCATGCGCTTCGCGCCACTGCCTGATCTTGATTCCGGCGAGGTGCATGGCCCGCGAAGTATCTTAAAAGGATACCTAAGGCAACACTACTCCTCCGAAGCCAGCTCCACACGATATCCGCGCGCCCGCACCGCCCGGCTGTGTTGAGCGCGAGCCTGCCCCGCGAATGCATCCATGAGGCTCGTCCCCAGGCCAGTTGAATTGCCCTTCAGCGACGCAGCACCAAGTCCATCATCTTCGATCGAAAGCACCCATCGATCTTCGAAAACGCTGAAAGAAACCGCGATCGTGCCCGGCCCACCCTCCGGGAAGGCGTATTTCGCGCAATTGGCTAAAGCCTCGTTGAGATAGAGACCGATCGCCACAGCCACCTCCCTGGGGAGGTGAATGTCCTCGATCTCGCGATGGAGTGTAACCGAGTTGCTCAGCGCCGCCCGCTCGATCCGGTCGAGCAGAAGCTCGAGATAGGGCTTCATCGCCACCTCGGTCCCCTCCTCCTGTTCCATCGCAAGATGGGAATAGGCGTCTGCAAAGGTGCGCACCCGATTCACCGCATCATCCAGCGGGGCGATAAGTTCGGGATGAGAAATCTGGCGTTTCTGGATTTCGAGCAGGCTGGCAACGAGCGAGAAATTGTTCTTCGTGCGGTGCTCCATCTCGTTGAGCAGGGTGAGACGGCGGTCGGCGGCAGCTCGTATTTCCTCCATGCTCCGGCTGGCAGCTTCGCGGAATGCCTCCGCAAAGAAAAGCAGGATGAGCGCGGCGAAGCCGTTTATCACGACGCGCAGGGGGTCGGTCGGGTCTTCGAAGGTGAAGGAATAGGGCGCCCGCAGGACGAAATACCACGCCCAGGCAAATGACAGGATGAAGGATGTGAGCCCTGCCCGCCAATGACCATACAGCGTAGCGAGAAGGACGGTGGGATAGACCAGCGCAAAAGGTCCTGAGACCGGCGCCCATACGTCGAGCACCGACCTTAAACCGACCATTGCCGCCGCACAGAAAACACCAAACCCGATCTGCGCTGCGATTTTCCCGGGACGGGTAAGAAACTGGCGACTGACGTCGAATTGAGCAAGCCGTTGCATAAGTGCGACCCTATGTGAACCAAGGGCACATTCACCAATGCGAGGCCCCGATCGGTAGTTCAAGATTCCATCAGGAATGCGCTGGCAGTTTCTTACGCTAAGTCTTTGGTTCGGTCGAATTTATTCGTCAGGCGGCCAGAATCTGCTCTGCCGTCGGAGCGTCTTCGAGAAACTTGAGAAGAGCCCGTTCGATGCGAGATTGATGCTTGGTGACGCGCGGGAGAGCCAGTTGCTCTCGCCAGGCATCCTGCCGCTCGACCAGATCGATAACCGCTGGGTGAATATAGCTTTTGCGCGTGACCGCAGGCGTATTGCCAAGCTTGGTAGCAACACAGTCGAGCAGGTCGCCAATCGTCATCCGCTGCTCTGCCTGGACAAGGCAATCGAGCGCCATCGCGCTGGCATGCCAGGTGCGGAAGTTCTTGGCAGAAAACTCCTCGCCCATGACTTCGTGAAGGTAGTCGTTCACATCGGAAGAGCCGATCGCGCGCGTTTCGCCCTCTTGATCCTCGTACTGGAACAGGTGCTGGCCGGGCAGGTCCTGCATCCGCCGCACCACTCGCGCGAGCGCATGGTCGCTAAGTTCGACCTCGCGCTGCTTTCCGCCCTTGCCTTTGTAGCGCAGGCGCAGGGTATCGCCTTCCAGCTCGGCATGGCGCGCGCGCAGGGTCGTCGCGCCGAAGCTTCCATTCTCGCGCGTGTAGCCCTCACTCCCGATCCGCAGCGCACCGAGATCGAGCAAGCGGATTATCGCCGCGACCGACTGACGCTGAGTCATTCTGCGTTCGGCGAGGTCTGTCTCGACGCGTGCGCGCAGGACCGGCAGCAGCTTTCCGAACTCGAATGCGCGATCGAATTTCTCGCTCTCCTGCATCCGGCGAAAATCGGGATGGTAACGATACTGCTTGCGTCCGCGCGCGTCATAGCCCGTCGCGAGTAGGTGGCCGTTGGGTTTGATGCAGAACCACGCATCGACATAGGCTGGCGGCAGGGCAATCGCGTTGAGGCGTCGCTTCTCCGCACGATCTCCGATCAGCTGGCCGTCGGGATAGTAATAGGCAAAGCCCCTTCCCGCTCCGCGCCGGGTAATCCCCGGCTTGCTGTCATCGGCATAGATCAACTTCGTCATCGCAAAGGCTAAATGCGCGGGGGGCTAACAGGTTTCCGCCTTGCGCGCGTAACCGTGATCGGCCACCTCTCGAACAGAGCAGAGAACAGTCACAAGGGAACCGAGCAATGGCAGACACCTATACCCCGCCCAAGGTCTGGACCTATGACAAGGAAAGCGGCGGCCGCTTCGCCGGTATAAACCGCCCGACCGCCGGCGCGCGCGAAGAAAAGGAGCTGCCGGTCGGGGAGCATCCCTTCCAGCTCTATTCGCTCGGCACGCCCAACGGGGTGAAGGTGACGATCATGCTCGAGGAACTGCTCGAGCTCGGCCATAGCGGCGCGGAATATGACGCCTGGCTGATCAACATCAGCGAAGGCCAGCAATTCACCAGCGGTTTTGTCGACATCAATCCCAACTCGAAAATCCCTGCGCTGGTCGACCGCAGCGGTGACAAGCCTTTCCGCATCTTCGAATCTGGTGCGATCCTGATCCACCTCGCGGAGAAGTTCGGCGAGTTTCTGCCCACCGATCCCGCCGAGCGCGCAGAAACCCTCAGCTGGGTCGCCTGGCAGATCGGCACCGGCCCCTTCATCGGCGGCGGCTTCGGCCATTTCTATGCCTATGCGCCGGAGAAGTGGGAGTATCCGATCAACCGCTATGCGATGGAGGCGAAGCGGATTTTCGACGTTGCGGACAAGCGCCTTGCAGAAACGCGTTTCCTGGCCGGTGACGAATACACCATCGCCGACATGATGAACTGGCCGTGGCTTGCCCCGTTCACCACCGGACACATCTACAACGATGCCAAGGAATTCCTCTCGATCGACGAGTACAAGAATGTCGGGCGCTGGGCGCAGGAGATCTTCGCGCGGCCCGGCGTGCAGCGTGGGCGGATCGTCAACAAGACCTGGGGTGATGAGGAAACCCAGCTCAAGGAACGCCATTCGGCAAAGGATTTCGAGGGCAAGAAGCTGTAGCCGGTCGAGGAAGCTCTTGACGCCGCTGCCTCGCTCCCGTTTTCTCCGGTCAAGAGGAGAACGGCTTGGCCAGCGCGGCAAATGAACGGATCAAGCTGAAGGAGAAGCTCGGCTACGGCGTGGCCGACCTGGCTTCCGGGCTTTACCTCAATTTCTTCAGCTTCTTCCTGCTGTATTTCTTCGTTGATCTTGGCGGCTTGGCTCCCGCTGCCATCGGGCTGATGCTGCTTCTCACCAAGCTGGTGGATGCAATCACCGATCCCATGATGGGAGCCATTTCGGACCGTACCCGCACCCGTTGGGGCCGGTATCGGCCCTATCTCCTGTGGGGAGCGATCCCGTTTGGCCTGCTGGGAACGCTGGTGTTTGCCGCGCCCGAGATGAGCAATGGAGCGACGCTCGCCTGGGCCTACGTTACATACTCGCTCGCCATGCTGGCGTACACGGTCGTCAATGTGCCCTATGGCGGGTTGCTCGGCGTCATTTCACCCAACGCCACCCAACGCGCGAGCGTCGCGGCGTATCGCATGGTCTTTTCGGCCACCTCCGGCATCCTCATTGGCATTCTCGGCACGACGATGGTCCGCGAGCTGGGTGGCGGCGACGAGGCGCGCGGTATCTTCCTCACCATGAGCTGCATCGCCGCGCTATCGGTCTTCTGCTTCCTGACCGCTTTCGCCACGACGAAGGAGCGTATTCCGCCCGCGGTAGAGAACGGCTCGATCAAGGGAGACCTGGCGGTCCTCATCCGTACGGGCCCATGGCTCGCGACTGCGGCAGCCGCCATCCTGGGCGTGACCGCGATCGCTTCGCGCGCGGGTAGCGCCTTGTTCTTTTTCAAATATGTGGCCGGCGATGACGGTACGCCCGTATTCCTGTTTCTGGACCGTACTGCGCTGTTCTTCACGGCGCTCGCGCTGGGTCAGGTGAGCGGTGTCGTCCTCGGCAATTTCCTCCAGCGCAGTATCGACAAGTCGCATCTGATCATTGCCGCCGGCACTCTCAAGGTGTCAGCAATCATGCTGTTCTATTTTCTCCCGCTCGATGCCGTCTGGCCGCAGACGATCGTCCAGTATTTCGTCGGCGTGGGCTTCGGCGTCCTCATGGTGATCGCCTATGCGATGTTCACCGACATTGCCGAATATGTCGATTGGCGCAGCAAGCTGCAGATGACGGGCTTGGTCATCGCGGCCTCCGTATTCGCAATCAAGACCGGCGTTGCCTTCGGGGCGGCCATTCCCGGTTTTGCCATGCAATGGACAGGCTTCGTTCCCGGCGAGAGTCAGGGCGAAGCCGCGCTTTGGGGAATCAATCTCGCCTTTGCCTTGATACCGGCTGCAGCGCTGGTCCCCGGCGCGGTCGCCATGCTGTTTTACCGCATCGACCGCCGCCTGTTGGCAAGGATCGAGAGCGATCTTGCAGCGCGCCGTGCATTACCCTCCTGAAGCCCCCTTCACATTGCGCAGCGAGCCGCTATAGAGCGCCACCATTGCTGGGGTGTAGCCAAGCGGTAAGGCACCGGTTTTTGGTACCGGCATGCGCAGGTTCGAATCCTGCCACCCCAGCCATATTGTCTCGTGAACCGGCATCCGCCGGTCCGTCCTCCCGGCGATTCCTTCACTTCGCTACGCTTCGTTACGGGCCGGTCCGGGCGCGCAGTCGCGCTTGCGGCCCTTCGGGCCGATAGCCTGCTATTTATGGATCGGTAGCCCTTGGACCCCGATGGGCCGCGCCAAATCAGACAGTGCCCGCCACGCAGAGGTTCTGGCCTGTGACCCACTCGCCCGAATCGCCGACGAGGTAGAGCACGCAAGCGGCGATATCCTGCGGCGTACCCAGGCGACCGGCGGGCAGATTGAGCTGTTCGAGCAGCGGCCCGAAATCCTCGTCCTTCATGTCGAGCGCCTTCTTCACCGTGTCGGTCGGCACGAAACCCGGCAGAATCGCGTTCACGCGGATTTTTTTCGGACCGAGCTCTAGCGCGAGCGTCTTGGTCAGCATGTTCACACCTGACTTTGCCGCGCTGTAATGGCCGCTACCCGGGAAGGGATCGCGCCCCGCCATGGACGACGTGTTCACGATCGAACCGCCCTCCTTCATGTGCTTCGCTGCGGCGCGCACACCCCAGAATACCGAGGTGAGATTTACGGCAAGGGTCTTTTCCCACTCCGCCGGATCAAGCTCGGTTATCGGCGCGGAGACGAGCGAGCCGCCCGCATTGTTGATCCAGATATCGAGCCGGCCGAACTCGTCGACCGCCCGCTGGGCGAGCGCCTCCATATCCTCCTCGCGCGAGACATCGGTCGCCTGGGCTATCGCGCGTCCGCCCGTGTTGGCTGCATTGATCGCCTCGGCGGTCTGTTCGATCTGGTCGGTAGAGCGCGCCGCGCAGACCACATCTGCGCCCGCTTCCGCAAGCAGCTTTGCAATACCCTCGCCGATGCCGCGCCCGGCACCCGTAACCACTGCCACTTTTCCGCTCAGGTCGAACAATTCGTGCATCCGGCTTCTCCCTCTTTTCGGGAAAAGCTAAGCAAGCGGACTTGCCCGGTCCACTAGCCCAATTGACGGTGCGCTTTTCGGACTAGCGGACTTCGAGCGGTTCCTGAGGATTGTTGGGCACGAGGATCATCGTGTTGTCCTCCACCCGCCATGACTTGAGCCGCGATAGGAGGTTCATCCCGATCACGTTGGTGCTGCCGAAGCTGGGAGATGTCACGACATCCAGTCCGCGCGCCGCCACATTGCCGAAGCGGATTTCATTCGCTGTCGCAATCTGCGCCGCGACCGGACCGTTGGCGGTGCCGATCTGGACGGGAAGCCCGCCACGGCGCGGTTCAAGCCCTGCCGCCTCGGCAACATCGCTCGAAACCGCGGTCAAAGTCGCGCCGGTATCGACGAGGAAATTCGCGGGCACGCCGTTTATCTCGACGCGGAGCCAGAAATGCCCGTCAGGCTGGAGCGGGATGCGCGTCTCGCCACCCTCCACCACCTGCTCTGGCAGGCCGAGCTGCGGCACGGCAATGTCGAACCGCGGATCGAAGCGGGAAAGTTGCAGCACCACCGTGACCAGCACCCCGACCAGCACAAGCGTGCTGCCGGTACGAATGAAACGACCGAGCGGCGCTCCTCGCCGGATCATGACCGAACCGATCCACCCCGCCAGCAGCGCGGCCAGTGCGATAATCAGCAGGTCGTTACGCGGGATCGCGCCGATCCCTGCGGCAAGATTATTCCAGATGTTCTGGATCGACATGCTGAGGATATAGGGAGTGTGCCCCTGCGGGTCCATGAACGGCCTGACGATTATTCGCTGGCTTGGCCCAGGATAGCGTGGGCGAGCGCGCCTCCGGAGAGATACGCACCCTCGACGCGGGGCGAATGAAGATAATCCCCGCAGATACCGATGCCTTGCTCCGCATCCCAATGACACGCCGCGCCGCCGCGCTCGACCTGCGGCCTTGCATAAAGCCAGCGATGCTCAGCGAGGTGGACCGGCCAGACCGGATCGATGCCGGTTTGCGAGAAGAAGTCCTCGAGCAGCAGTTTGGCAACTTCATCGCGCGGCCGGTCGAGCAATTCTCGCGTGCGTGCCGGCGATGCGTGGATCACCCAGTTTTCCTCGCCGGTGCGACCCGGCTTGGAGGAATTGCGCGCAGCCCATGCGACGGCATGGTTCTCGCTGCGCAGGCAGTCAGGCAGGTCAAGCGGTTTGGCGAAACTCGCCATCACCGCCCAGCATGGTTCGGACACCACGGTTCGGGCATGTTCTGCAAGCCCGGGGGCGGCTGCTGCAAGCAATTCGGCGGCCTGTTCTGCGGGCACGGCGCAGACGATGCCATCGCAGGCAAAGGTGGCGCCCTCGCCCTCGATCAGCCAGCCGTCACCATCCCTACGGATACGCTCGACCCGCGCGCCCCAATTCACGGTCAGGGCATCGGCCATCGCGCGGATCGGTGCGTTCATGGCCGGCGTGCCGACCCAGGCCTCGTCGCCCGCAGCAGGCCAGCGAGCGACCACGCCATCACTTTCCCACAGCGCGACCTGTTCCCGGAAATCCGGATCGCGCGCGGTGAAATATTGCGCACCGTGATCGAAGCGAGTGGTCTCACCCGAAACATCCGCGCGCCGGGCCGACATGCGTCCGCCCGGCCCGCGCCCCTTGTCAAACAGCGTGACCGAATACCCGGCTCGTACAAGCTCGCTCGCGCAGGCGAGACCGGCCATGCCCGCTCCGATAATTGCGATTGTCTGCATATCTCTCTGGCAGCCTTAGGGCGCGCCGCGCGGGACGGTCGCATCGGCAAGAATAAGCGAGAAGCGATCCTCGCTATCGAGCCAGCGCTGGACCGGCGTCCACCCTCCGGCGAGCAGCAAAGTATAGGAAGTCCGGCGGTCGAACTTGTGGCTGTTCTCGGTGTGGATCGATTCACCCTCATTCATCTCGAAGGTGTTGCCAGAAACGGTGAAGGAGAGTTCTCCGGACGCGACGAGGTGCATCTCGATGCGCGCATAGTCATCGACCCAGCGGGCCTCGTGAGCAAATTTCTCGAGCGGAATATCGCCGTCGAGCTCGCGATTGATCCGCCGCAAGAGGTTGAGATTGAACTCTGCCGTTACGCCCGCCGCATCGTCATAGGCGGCGCGCAAAACGTCTGCATCCTTGATGAGGTCCATGCCAATCAGCAGCTTTGACCCTTCGCCCAAAGTCTCGCGCATGGTGCGCAGCAGGTCGACCGATGTTCGCGCGACCATGTTCCCGATGGTCGAGCCGGGAAAAAAGCCCAGCTTTGGCATCTCCGCGACTTCCTGCGGCAGTTCGACCCGGCGCATGAAATCGGCCTCGACCGGATAGACCGGAAGGCCAGGAAACTTGGCCGAAAGCTGCTCAGCCGAAGCGCGCAGGAAATCACCCGCAATATCGAGCGGGACATAGGCCGCAGGCTCGATCGACGACAGCAACAGCGGAGTCTTGACCGAGCTGCCGGAGCCGAACTCGACGACCGCCCGGCCCGGGCCGATCTTGTCGGCAAACTCGCTGCCGCGCTCGGTCAGAATCTCCGTCTCTGCCCGCGTCGGGTAATATTCGGGGATCTGCGTAATATCCTCGAACAGCTGCGAGCCCGCATCATCGTAAAGCCAGCGCGCCGGGATCGCTTTTTGATCCTGCGCAAGACCGGACAGCACATCGGCGCGGAATGCGAGGTCCACACCGTCATCATCCCGGTCGACCAAGGCCATGCCCTTGTTTGTATTCATGAAATCATAAATCCTTCGCCAGCCTCAGGCCGGTGAATTGCCATTGCTGGTGGGGGTAGAAGAAGTTTCGAT
This sequence comes from Altererythrobacter xiamenensis, assembly GCF_900177715.1. Classification (GTDB taxonomy): domain Bacteria; phylum Pseudomonadota; class Alphaproteobacteria; order Sphingomonadales; family Sphingomonadaceae; genus Erythrobacter; species Erythrobacter xiamenensis. The sequence goes on from NZ_FXWG01000001.1 coordinate 228,493, forward strand.
AGGAAGCGCGCGAATGACCGCGCACGGTGGCGCAGCTCGCGCCCTTGAGCACGAATTGCCCGCTCATGAACTTGCCATTGTACTCGCCGACAGCGCCAGCGGCAGGCTGGAAGCGCGGATAGGGCAGGTAGCCAGAGCGAGTGAACTGCCAGCAATCGCCGAACAGGCCATCGCTTCCGGCCGGCTGCGGCGGTTCAGCGCCATCGAGCTGGTTGCCGCCTGCCGGATCGTGCGCAGGCGCGTTGCCCTCGCCATGCTGCCCGCGGGCAATCGCCTCCCATTCGAACTCGGTAGGGAGCCGTTTTCCAGCCCAGCTGGCGTACGCATCGGCCTCGAAATACGAGATGTGCGTCACCGGCGCGTTTGGATCGCGCGTCTGCCAGCCCTGATGGGTGAAATGGTCGGCGCCTGACTCAGCACTACGCCAGTAGAGCGGTGCCTCCGCGCCCTGCTCCTTGACCCAGGCCCATCCGTCCGAAAGCCACAACCGCGCATTGCGGTAGCCGCCATCGTCGATGAACTCCTGCCATTCCGCATTGGTGACGAGCCGGTCTGCCAGCGCGAAGGGTTCAAGCAGTACACGGTGACGCGGCCCTTCGTTGTCGAAGGCAAAGCCCTCGCCATCATGCCCGATGAGCGCAACGCCGCCGGGATGCTCGTGCCAGCCCAGTTCGCGGCTCTCTGCCCTGGCCGGAGCGCCGCTCCACATCGCCGGGCCGAGCGGGTTCTGGAACAGCGCGTGCTTGATATCGGTGAGCAACAGCTCGATGTGTTGCTGTTCGTGCGCGATACCGAGCGTAACCAGTTCGGCATGCGCGGGATCGTCGAGGATCGGCTCCATCGCATCATCGACATGCGCACGCCATTCGCGGATTTCGTCCAGCGTCGGACGAGATAGCAAACCGCGCGAAAAACGCGCGATCCGCTCGCCTTCTGCCTCGTAGTAGGAGTTGAAGAGAAACGGCCAGTCGTCATCGAAAAGCGTGTAGTCGCGCGCAAAATCGCGCAGGAGGAACGTTTCCCAGAACCACGTGGTATGGGCGAGATGCCACTTTGCCGGCGATGCGTCCTCCATCGACTGGATCGTCGCATCGGCATCGGACAAGGGTTCGACCAAACTCTCGGTCAAATCGCGCGTTCTACGGTATTCTTGCGCCAGCGATTGGCCCGTTTCGGGCGCGGAGCTGGTGAGTGGTTCGGGCACGGATATCTCCTGTTACCTTCGAGACCACAACTGTCATGGCGCAATTCTGTTTCCGGATAAAGACTTGTGCCCCACCCTCTGCCGGTAAATCCGTCAGGCAGCCATGCGGACCGTGTTTCGTCCGGCATTCTTTGCATCATAAAGCGCTTCATCGGCTCTCCCGAACAGGGAAAGTCCGGTGTCTCCGCTCAGGGCGGAGGCGATGCCGATGCTTACCGTCACGGGCGGCACCTCCCCTGATGCACTGCCCGCTGCGATCGCAAGCCTCAGCCGGTCGGCGGCAACCCTCGCCAGTTCGAGATTGGCTCCGGGCAAGACCCACACGAACTCCTCTCCGCCCATGCGGCCGACGATGTCACCTTCGCGCACCTGCTCGCGCGTGATGGCTGCGATGCGCCGCAAGACCTCGTCACCCGCGAGGTGGCCGTAGGTGTCATTGACACGCTTGAAGTGATCGACGTCGAACGCGATCAGGCTGAGCGGTGTCCCCTCGCGGCGTGACTGCATGACCAGTCGGTCGAGCTGAACCATCACGCGCCGCCTGTTGGCGATCCCGGTCAGGGCATCGGTTTCCGCCATTTCCTTCGCCCGCTGCGCTTCGAGCAGGGCAATCTCGCGCGACTTGCGCAAGCTGCGTTCGCGCCGACGCTGGTCGGTGACATCCATCAGGACGGCCACGACGCGCGCCTCGCCTCCCTCCCTCGCAGGAAGGCGCAAGGCGTTCAGCGTCAGCTCGCGTTGCTGCCCGTCGAGCCGCAGAATCGAAAAATCGAGAACGCTGGGTTCTCCTGTACGCGCATCTTCGGACACGAGTTCGACCAAATCGACGTCATTGGCGGCAAGGAGCGTCTCGACATCGCCATCGACCAGAATTTCGCCCGGATCGACGCCGAAAAGGCGCTTCATTCCGTCGGACCATTCCTGGCGGTCTTCGTCCGGATAATATTGCCACACTCCCAGATCGGCGATCTGTTCGGCCATGCGGAACAAGCGCAATGTCTCGCTGAGGCGTCGCGCGCGTCGACGGGCAAGAGCGCTGGCCAGGTTGTGAACTCGCCTGTGACGCCCCAGCGCATGGAAAAGGCGCGCGGCGAGTATGGCGAAACCGAGCGCAAGCGCGCCCGCGATCACCAACAGCACTGAGGTATAAACGCCCTCGATCACGCGCCCCGTCCTTTTGCCTGGGAACGTGATCGAGTAGGTTCAATTAGTCAGGAACGTGCCCGCCCCACCCTTGGGATGAGCCCTGAGGCCCGCGTTAAACCGAACTTTGCCTTTCAGCTCAGCCGTTTTTTCTCAGGCAGCGTCGGCGCGGCGCTCGCCGATCTCATCATTGAGCATTTCTGCGATGAGGAATGCGAGTTCGAGCGACTGGGCCGCATTGAGGCGCGGATCGCAATGGGTGTGATAGCGATCGCCAAGCGCATCGTCGGTAATCGCAACAGCGCCACCGACGCACTCGGTCACATCCTGTCCGGTCATTTCGATATGGATACCGCCGGGATGAGTGCCCTCGGCGCGGTGAACGGCGAAGAAGCCCTTCACTTCCTTGAGGATGCGGTCGAACGGACGCGTCTTGTATCCGCTGTCCGACTTGACGACATTGCCGTGCATCGGATCGCAGCTCCACACCACCGGATGGCCCTCGCGCTCGACCGCACGGACGAGCGGCGGCAGGCCTTCCTCGACCTTGTCGTGGCCGAAGCGGCTGATCAGGGTCATGCGGCCGGGCTCGCGCCCCGGATTGAGCGTGTCGAGCATCCGCAGCAGATCGTCGGGCGCCAGCGAAGGTCCGCACTTCATGCCGAGCGGATTGCCGATACCGCGGGCGAACTCGACATGCGCCGAGCCGTCGAAACGGGTGCGGTCGCCGATCCACAGCATATGCGCGCTGGTGGCGTACCAATCGCCGGTGAGGCTGTCCTGCCGTGTGAGCGCCTGCTCGTAGGGCAGCAACAGGCCTTCGTGACTGGTGTAGAAGCTGGTGCCCTGCAGTTGCGGCACGGTTGCCGGATCGACCCCGCAGGCTTCCATGAAGTCGAGTGCTTCGCCGATACGATCGGCGGTCTCGGCGAACTTTTCGGCCCAGGGCGTGCGGCCCATGAAATCGAGCGTCCACTGGTGGACCTGACGCAGGTTGGCATAACCACCGCCGGCGAAGGCGCGCAGCAGGTTGAGCGTTGCCGCCGCCTGCGAATAGGCGCGCACCATGCGCATCGGATCGTTGCGGCGCTGTTCGGGATCGAAGTCGATGCCGTTGATGTTGTCGCCGAAATAGCTCGGCAAGGTCAGATCGCCCTGCGTTTCGGTTGGCGAGCTGCGCGGCTTGGCGAACTGGCCCGCCATGCGCCCGACCTTCACCACGGGACGCTTGCTGGCGAAGGTCATGACGACCGCCATCTGCAGCAGCACGCGGAAGGTGTCGCGAATATTGTTCGGGTGGAACTCGGCGAAGCTTTCGGCGCAATCGCCGCCTTGGAGCAGGAACGCATGCCCCGCAGCCACTTCGGCCAGATCGGCTTTCAGCGCACGCGCTTCTCCGGCGAACACCAGCGGCGGATAGCTGGCGAGCGTCTCTTCCGCCTGCGCCAGTTCGTCAGCGTCTTCATAATGCGGCAAGTGCCGCGCTTCGTGAGCCTTCCAGCCGTCGGGTGTCCAATTCTGTGCCACTGTAATCTCAATTCGGTCTTGTTGCAGCGCGCGCGCCTACACGCCCTCGATTAGAAAAGCAAAGCCTGCGCGGGGCAAGCGATAATATTATTTCAATCGTAACGATCGAACTGGCCGATCAGCGGCCAGACATCTCCGGAGCCTGTGCGCCGCCGCGTGGCAATTTGGTCGCCAGTTCCTGTCCTTCGGGAATGACGGCCAGCTTCCACCCGGACCGTGCACCAAGATAGCGCTGCGCGAGCAACTGCATGATTTCAGGCGTCGTTTGCGAATAATCGCCCAGCAGGGTGCGGATCAGCGCGACGCGGCGCGGGTCCGAAGTCGCCCCTTCGAGATGATACAGCCAGAAATTGTTGCCAGTGGAAGCGCGGCTGATCAGCTGGCGCAGCGGCTCGGTCACCCGGCCAAGCTCGTCGGTACCGGGCGGCGTGGTGGAAAGATCCTGCGCGATGCGCTCGGCCTCGGCAAAGAACACCGGCACATCCTCCGGCTTGAGCTGAGCGAGAGCGAGGATCGTGCCACCGCTCGACAGATCCTTCGGCCAATCGGAGACGACCTGCGGAGCGTAGCTGGCCCCGGCCTTCTCCCGCATGGCTTCCATCAGACGGTTGTTGAACAATTGCGTGAGAATCTCGAGCTGGCGCGATTCCCGCAGGCTTTCGACACCGCCACCGCTGGGCCAGGCGATCACGGCCGCGGCCTGGTTGGCATCCCCGCGATGCTCAAGAACGGTCGTGCCGCCGCCTGCATCCGGGAATGACGGGACGCGGGCCACGACTTGACTTGCGATCGGATCACGCGCGTCGAGCGCACCGAAAGTTTTCCGCAGCGCTTCGATCGTCGCTTCACGGTCGAACTCGCCGAATACGAGGACTTCGACCGGACCTTCGCTCAGCAAAGGCTCCCATACTTCGCGGAAACCCTCGGGCGTGACCTGCGCCATCATTTCCCGGTCAGGCGTAGCAAAGCGCGGGTCGCGATCCTTGATGAGGAAGTCGAGGTCGCGGTTGAGCACACCGTTCGGGCTGGTTGCAAAGGTGTCATAGGCAAGCTCGGCCGCCGCCTTGGCACGCAGCACCGGGTTCGGATCCCAGCGCGGCATGCCCAGCTTGGCCGCAAACAGGTAAACCTGGTCTGCAACATCGGCGGAGCGGGTCTGCGCGGTGAAGCTGAACACCGCATCTTCGATCGCGAAGTCGAAGCCCATCTTGCGGCCCGTAGCAAGCCGGTCGAGCTCTTCCTGACCAAGCTCGCCCAGCCCCGAACCGACCAGAGCCATTTCGCCGAGCGCGACATAGGGTGCATCTTCCGGCTCGAACGCGCGGTAGCCTGCGCCGAACCGAACCTTCACGGTCACGCGACCCGGTTCGGCATCGTTCGACCACAGGATCGCCTTGACCCCGTTGTCGAACTCGACCTCTTCGATCTCTGGAATACCGGTAAGGCCGAGCGATCCCTCGGACACGACCGTGCCGGGCTCGCCCACCGGCGGCAGGTCTTCGAAAGATACAGACTTGGCGGCAAGTCGCGCGCTGCCGTCGACCTGCGGCGCTTCATTCAACGCCAGCCGGAGAGCGGCTTCATCGCCGTCGCTCGCATCAGGCGTGACATAGACAGCGCGCAGGACGTCACCTTCGAACAACTGCTGCGTGTGCTCGAGCACTTCCTGAGGGGTAAAGCGCTCCTCCATCCCCCGGAACACGTTGAGCACCGTTTCAGGCGCTGCGACGGTTTCGCGAATGTCGACCGCCTGCACGATCTGGTCGGCCAGTTTCGATCCGGCGAGAACGGTCTTCTGTTCGAGCTCGCTGGCGAAGGCGATGTCGAACTCGGCCCGCTCGCGGTCGATTTCTTCCTGCGTCGGCGGATTGACCAGCGCATCGGCGATCACGCCGCGGACGTCGGCCAGCGCGGCCTGCCAGTCATCCGATAGCGGGGCAAAGCTGACGAAGGTCGCATCGGTGGAGCGGGACACGTCGTCCTGCTGGACCTGCGCGTAAAGATAGCTGCCGCCGCTGCGCGCGCGCGCTTCCAGCCGGCGGTTGATGATTGATTGGGCAAGCGCGTCGAGCAGCAGTCCCTCGTTGTAAACGATCGTGTCCTGTACCGGACGCCAGGGCCGCAGAATTGCATAGGTTACCGAGCGTGGCAGGTCGGGCTCGACCAGCACGGCGAGCTCGCCCACGGGATTTTCCGGATCGGCTCCGGCAGGGGCGACGGGATCGCCGAAGTCAGGCGCCGGGACGGTCGGGCCTTCCCCCTCCCAATCTCCGAAATATTCCTCGATCAGACGGGCAAGCTGGACCGGATCGACGTCACCGGCAATTGCGATGACCGTGTTTTCCGGCCGGTACCAGCGCTCGTGAAAGGCGTTCACCGCCTCTCCCGTGGCGGCCGAGAGCGTCGCTTCAGTACCGATCGGGAGACGATTGGCCAGCCGCTGTCCTGCAAAGAGCGTTTCGCGAGTCGCGTCATTGACCCGCTGGCCCGCCCCGCCCCGCTCGCGCTTTTCAGCAAGCACGATGGGAACTTCGGCATCGACATTGGCCTGGTTCAACACCGGCTCGCGGATCATGCCCGAAATCAGCTTGAAGCTTTCTTCCAGCTTGGCAGGCGTGATCGCGGGCAGGTCCAGCTTGTAGACGGTGTGAGTCGGGCTGGTTTCGGCATTGGTGTCGCTGCCGAAAGTCGCGCCAAGGCGCTGCCATGTCGGGATCGCCTGCGCCGGGCCGAGATATTTGCTTTCGCGGAACAGCAGGTGTTCGAGGAGGTGGGCATAGCCGCGCTCGCTCTCTTCCTCGTGCAGCGAGCCTGCATCGATACGGACGCGGATCGAAACCTGTCCTGGCGGAACGCGATTGTTGCGCACGGCATAGCGCAGCCCGTTGTCCATCTCGCCGAACAGCCAGTCCTTGTCCTGCGGTACGTCGCTCCCCTCATAGATCCACGGCGTTTCGTCGCCGGTCTGGAGCGACGCGGGAGGCGGTGCCTCGGCTTGCGGGACGGCATCCTGGGCGAGCGCGGGCGAAAGCGCGGCAGCAGGAATGGCGAGGACGGAAAGGGCGCTGATCGCGCGGAACAATGGCTTCATGGACGCCAATATAGGGATCGATGGTCTGAAGGGATAGTGAATGAGGCGAAAGCTTTGCTGCCTTGCCGCAAAGGCGCACCATCCCTACATCGTTCAACATGTTCATCGAAACCGAAACAACGCCCAATCCCGCCAGCCTCAAGTTCCTGCCCGGTCGGCAGGTCATGCCGTCCGGCACGCGCGAATTCGCAACGCCGGAGGCTGCCGAAGCGAGCCCGCTGGCACAGGCCATCTTCGACACGGGCGAAGTGGTCAATGTGTTCTTCGGAGCCGATTTCGTCAGCGTGACTGCGGCACCCGGCGTCAGCTGGTCGGAACTCAAGCCGATGGTCGTTTCCATCCTGCTCGACCATTTCGTTTCCGAAGCGCCGCTGTTCGCAGGCGGCGATGCGAGCGGGATTTCGGTACCGGCGGAAGACGAAGCGCTGCTGGTCGAGGAAAACCCCGAAAACGCCGATATCGTCGCGCAGATCAACGAATTGCTCGAAACCCGCGTTCGCCCGGCCGTGGCCGGCGACGGCGGCGACATTGCCTATCGCGGCTTCAAGGACGGGGTCGTCTATCTGACCTTGCAGGGCGCTTGCTCCGGCTGCCCTTCCTCCACCGCTACGCTCAAGAACGGCATCGAAGGCTTGCTGAAACATTATGTGCCGGAGGTCGTTGAAGTCCGCGCAGCCTGAATAATTTCGTTCAAGAGGACTCAATGACCACGCAATATCACGACCAGCACCTTTCCGCCGCAGCGCTCGACCAGATCTTTCGCGACGCGCGCAGCTACAACGACTGGCTCGACAAGCCTGTATCGGACGAGCAGCTCCACGCCATCTACGACCTGCTGAAGATGGCACCGACCTCGGCCAACATGCAGCCGGTGCGGATCGTCTGGGTGAAGTCGGACGAACAGAAGGCGAAGCTGCTTGAGTGCGTTTCCGAAGGCAATCACGACAAGGTGAAAGCCGCCCCGGTCACCGCGATCATCGGATACGACATCGATTTCCACGAGGAACTGCCCTGGCTGTTCCCGCACACCGATGCCAAAAGCTGGTTCGAAGGTGACGAAGAAGGGCGCAAGGAAGGCGCCTTTCGCAATTCCTCGCTCCAGGGAGCATATCTGATCATCGCGGCGCGCGCGATCGGCCTTGATTGCGGTCCGATGTCGGGCTTCGACGCGGACAAGGTCAACCAGACCTTCTTCGCCGATGCCCCGCGTCACCGAGTAAACTTCATCTGTTCGATCGGCTATGGCGACAAGGAAAGCATTTTCGAGCGCAGCCCGCGACCCGATTTCGACAAGTTCAATACTATAGTTTGACTTGATGCAGGCGCGCGCCTGAGGCATCGACGATGCCATGCGCACGCTTGCCATAGAAACCGCCACGGAGGCCTGTTCGGTCGCCCTGTTCGAGGACGGGCGGCTACTTGGGCATGATCACCGTGTGCTGGGGCGCGGTCATGCGGAACGGCTCGTTCCGATGATCGCTGCGCTTCCCGACAAGGGAAAGGCGCAGCGTATCCTGGTTTCGCGCGGCCCCGGCAGCTTTACCGGCGTGCGTATCGGCATCGCGACGGCGCGCGCGCTCGGTATTGCCTGGGGCGCAGAGGTGCTGGGCTATCCCACGCTTTCCCTTGTCGCAGCACGCTGCTTGCAACCCACGCCGCAACCCGTGACCGTGTGCATGAACGGCGGCCACGGCGAATGGTTCGTCCAGAACTTCGACGGCGGGAAACCGCAGGACGCGGTGCAGTCGCTGACGCCGGACGGGGCGGAGAAAGCCTGCCGGCATGAACGCATTGCCGGCAATCGCGCACAAGATCTTGCCGCTCGTTTTGCGGAAGGTACGAAGATCGCGATCGATATACTGCCCGATGCGAGCAAGCTGGACTTGCTCCACGAAAGCAACTGGACCAGCGACCTGTCTCCCATCTACGGTCGCCCTCCCGACGCAAAGCCCGCAGCTGCATGAGCCACGCCGACCTCATCGACCAGATCATGATGGTCATGGAACAGGCATTCGACCCGATCTGGGGCGAGGCATGGAACCGCAACCAGGTCGCAGGCGCGCTGGCGATGCCGACAACCTATGCCATTCTCGTAGATGCAGGCGGCAGGCACACCGGACCGATGGGGCCGCCCGCTGCAGGCTTCGTCCTGAGCCGCAATGCTCCGGGCGAGGAAGAACTGCTTCTGATCGCCGTAAGCCCCGACCACCGGCGCAAGGGTTTGGGAAAGATCCTGATTGAGGAACTGGCCAAGGCAGCGCGAAGCCGCGGGGCCGAACGCATCTTCCTAGAGATGCGCAGCAACAACCCGGCGGAAAGCCTTTACCGCCTTGCCGGATTCGAGCCGATCGGCAAGCGAAAGAATTACTATCTCAAGTCAGATGGTGAACGTCTTGATGCGATTACTTTCGGCCTGACAATATGATCAGTTTTATACAAAACTAACTACCATTCTACACGAAGCTTGCTTGCCAAGCCTATTAAGCTGCTTCATGGAATAGTGATCCGGAAAACCGGAGCTAAAAACAAACGAGGAACTCATGGAAAACATCGAACTGGATATGAAAGAGACGTTGATCACGCTCACGTCAGACATCGTCGCCGCTCACGTCAGCAATAATGACGTGGCCGTCGATGATGTCCCGAACCTGATCACCAGCGTCTTCAATGCGCTTTCCGGGCTTGGTGATGGCGGCGCTGCTGAAGAACCGCGTCCCGATCCTGCCGTGTCCATCCGGGCATCGGTCAAGAAAGACCACATCGTCTGTCTCGACTGCGGCAAGAAAATGAAGATGCTCAAGCGGCACCTTTCGACCGAGCACGATATGACACCGGAAGAATACAAGGCGCGCTGGGACCTTGGCCCCGACTACCCGCTGGTAGCGCCGAACTATGCCGAAACGCGCCGCGATCTTGCCAAGAAGATCGGTCTCGGTCGCAAGCCGGGTCAGAAGCGTGGTCGCAAGAAAAAGACTGCCTGAGCGGACAATTCAATTTCGAGCGGCCTCGCCGCTTGAGAAGCGCGCCCCGGGCCTCTAAGGTTCCGGGGCGTTCTTCTTTCGGAGCCTAACTTGCAGCAGAGAATCGACCTCGAACAATTGTGCGCCGATAAGGGCTTGCGGATCACCGAGCAGCGCCGCGTGATCGCGCGCGTGCTCTCCGAGAGTGACGACCACCCCGACGTCGAACTCGTCCACCAGCGCGCATCCGAGATCGATCCCAAGATTTCGATCGCGACAGTCTATCGTACCGTGCGCCTGTTCGAAGAGGCCGGGATCCTCGATCGCCACGATTTCGGTGACGGGCGCGCGCGTTATGAAGCCGCACCTGAGGCCCACCACGACCACCTGATCGACGTCGAAACGGGCAAGGTCGTCGAATTCGTCGACCCCGAGCTCGAGGCCCTACAACGGCAGATCGCCGAGAAGCTCGGCTATCGCCTGGTCGATCACCGCATGGAACTGTATGGCGTCCGCCTCGACCGGCCAGATAAGTGACCGCGCCCGCCGCCGGGCGGAAAAGTACGGCCGCAAGCGCATGGCGGCCATGCGTGGCGAAAAAGTCCCGCTGACAGTCATTGGCTGGGTCCGCTTCATCCTGCGGGCGCTTGGGATCCTGGCATTGCTCATAATCTTCGTGCCGCTGCACTATCTTTACCGCGCCTTTGCCTACGGCTCGCCCTTCCCGATGCTCTTCCTGCGCTACACGGCCCGCATTGTCGGAGCGCGGGTAAAGGTCGTCGGCACACCGCTGCGCCGCGACGTCTTCTTTATCTCAAACCACATATCCTGGATCGACATCCTCGGCATGGCGGGTGCGAGCGGCACAGCTTTCGTCGCGAAGCAGGAACTGGCAGAGGTGCCCGTCATCGGTTGGCTGTGCGGTCTCAACCGGACGGTGTTCGTCAAGCGCGAGAACCGGCTCGGTGTCGCCGAACAGATCAACGCCCTGCGCGAAGCGCTGGAGGACAATTGGTCGGTGACGGTATTTCCCGAAGGAACGGTGACCGACGGTCATTCGCTGCTGCCCTTCAAGAGCTCGATGCTGTCGGTACTGGAACCGCCGCCGCCCGGTGTGCTCGTCCAGCCGGTGATGCTCGACTATAACGATCATGCCGAGGACATCGGCTGGGTAGGCGAGGAATCCGGCCTGCACAACGCCATGCGCGTCATGGCGCGCAAGGGCACCTTCCCGCTCTATATTCATTACCTTGAGCCTTTCAGCCCCGAAGATCATCGCGGCCGCAAGGCGATTGCATACAAGGCGCGCGAGGAAATCGAGGCCGCCTTGACGCGGGCATTGGGAAAGCCGCTACGCGATTTCGCCCATACGGTGGAAGCGATCCGCTATGCCCCGCCGCCGGGTGAGAACTTCCCGGTAGAGTAGGACGCCCGCGCTAAAGGCCCGCGCTTACCAGCCAGTCGTGGAACAGCCGCACCGGGCGCAATTCCAGGGCATTGGGCTTGCACACGAACCAGTAGCTGTATGGGCTTTCTACATCGACTTTGTAGAGGTCCGTGACACGGCGATCATTGGCGCGCCGCATGTGATCGTCATGCATGATGGCGATGCCGAGGCCCTGCGCGGCTGCTTCGAGCATCAACTGTCCTGAATCGTAGTGATCGATGGCAGCCGGCTCCAGATCCTCGATATCGAGCGCCCGCTTCCATGCCTCGAAACTCGCCGGCAACTCGTTGTGAATGAGGAAAGTCTGCTTTGCGAGCTTGGCCGGATCGAGCTCTTCGCCCAGTTCGTCCGCGACTTCCTTGCTGCAAATTGCATGGACCATATTGTGATCGAGCCGCACCGCGTGAAGCCCGGATTCCGGACCGCGCGACAGGATGATCGCCGCATCGAGCGTGTCGCCAACCCGGTCCTCGAGATGCGGACCGGTGTCGATATCGATGTGGAGGAGCGGATGGCGTTTGCGCAGTTCGCCCAGCCGCGGAAACAGCCGCTGGCTACCGAACAGCGGCAAGACACCAAGGCGCAGGCGGAGTAGCGAGATATTGTCCGACTGGCTCTCCACCGCACGGGCAAGCGCTTCGAGATGCGGATTGACCGCCTCGTAGAAGGCCTGCCCTTCGTCGGTCAGTTGCATCGACTGGCGTGCGCGGGTGAAGAGTTTCTTGCCGACGAACTCTTCGAGATTGGTGATGCGCCGCGAAAGCGCCGAAGGGCTCAGACCAATCTCCTCGGCAGCAGCGCGGGCGGATCCAAGGCGCACGGTTCGCATGAACGCTTCGAGCGCGCGCAGAGGGGGAAGACGACGTGTCGGCATGGCAACTCCTTGCTTGGAGTAGCTACGTGTGTCGAGAGCAAAAGATGCAAAAAATCGAACGGAGCTGCGAAATGGCTAGGCTTCGTTCGCCAGCGCGACATCCTCGGGGGCATGGAGGCGCAGCCGCGTGACGTGGGTATCATCCCCGGCGATCACCTCGATGCGCCAGCCGCTCGGGTGCGCGACGATCGTACCGACCGGCGGCACTTGCTCGGCTAGCACGAATGCCAAACCGCCAAGCGTATCGACCGATTCCTCGACCTCGGCGAGCCGCGGATCGACCTGCTCGGCCACATCATCGAGTTCGGCGCGCGCATCGCAGTCCCACATCCCCTCGCCGATCGGCACGATCAGCTGCTCGGGCGTTTCGTCATGCTCGTCCTCGATCTCGCCGACGATTTCCTCGACCAGGTCCTCGATCGTGATGATGCCGTCGGTGCCGGAGAACTCGTCGAGCACCACGGCAAGGTGCACCCGCCGCGCGCGCATGTCGGCCAGCACGTCGAGCGCGCCGCGCACCTGCGGCACGAACAGCGGCTGCCGCATCAGCGTGGTCCAGTCGCGCGGTGGCTCCTTGCCGGTGGCAAGGAAGGGAAACACGTCCTTGATGTGAATCATGCCGATCACATCGTCGAGCGTGCCGCGATAGACGGGCATGCGCGAATGGCCATTCTCGCTGAAACTTTCGACCAGTTCTTCCCAGCTGATCGACGCATCGACCGCAATGATCTCGCCGCGCGGCACCGCGACATCGTCAGCGTCGTGTTCGCTGAAATGCAGCAAATTGCGCAGCATCTGCCGCTCGACGGGCGACAGGTCGCCATTGCCAGAGGTTTCGAGCTCTTCCTCGGGGTTTTCGTCCTCGTGCTCGTCGATCGCCTCTTCGAGCTGCGCGCGCAGGGACCTCTCGCCGTCTCCGACTCTGAGGATCTTGCGAAGCGCGGGCCCGATATTGGACAAAAGCCCGCTGCTACTGTCCGCGTCTCCGGCGGAGGATGGGGTGTCGGGCATGGCCCTGCAAAGCGCTCCTTATATCTCGCGATCCCCATATGGGTCCGCGATCCCCAGTTTTGCAAGAGCCGCAATTTCGAGCGCCTCCATCTTTTCCGCAAGTTCATCGCTGTCGACGTGATCGTGCCCGGCAAGATGAAGCAAGCCGTGGACGATCAGATGGGTCGCGTGATGTTCGAGGCTAATGCCCTTCTCTACCGCCTCGCGCGCGCAGGTTTCATGCGCCAGCGCGATGTCACCGAGCATTTCGGGAGGGCCATCGGGCGTCAGTTCGAGCAGGTCTCGACGCTCCAGCATGGGGAAGCTCAGCACATTCGTCGGCTTGTCGCGATCGCGCCATTCGCGGTTGAGCGTGTGTACTTCCGCGTCGGAAGTGAAGAGCACGCTGGTATGGAGCCGCGCATTTGCCAGCGCAGGCTCTACCTCCGCAGCCGCCCCTGCGGCGCGTTCGGCCAGAGCTTCCCACTCGCCCGCCGGCCAACCTTCGATGTCGATATCAAGCTGCATGTTCAGCCAACCTCACCCGAGGCTGAACCGATGGAACGCCTGGAACACAGCCCTGGAGATGAAAACCTGTCCGGACGAGCTCCACGCCCCAGGGTCCCGGACAAGCGGAAGTTGAACTGATCGATCATCCCGCCGCCATAGCGCGAGTTCCGCCCGGTAGGAAACTCAGGTCTCAATCCCACGATCATCCGTTAGTTTTCGGTCACACAATTGCCGCAAATATGCGCCATATGGCCACGCTGGTGGTTAGTTCCGCAGGCTAATCATCAGGATCGACCTGAATCTCCTCGCTTACATTATTGGGTCGCTTGAACACTGCGAAGGTCTTTTTGGCCGATCATCCAACCGTAAATCGAAAGGATGACGCCATGACACGACATATCAACATTTCCACCGGCTCCCTCCACGCGATCGCTCTTGCGATGTTGCTCGCTTTACCCACGGCTGCTTCGGCCGCGAGCGACCAGAACGACATCGTGGTGCGATCACAATCTCCCATGGAAGAGTGGACATCGCAGACGAGCGCCGAACTCAATCGCGCCTTGTCCCAAGGGCTCAACGCCCGCGAAGAACCGAACAATGCCATCGTACAGGTGACTTTCACCGTCGACGGGGATGGACGGGCAGAAGAGCTCGAGTTCCTCAAGGGAAACGGAAACCGGCAGGCCCGCGACATCACCCGTCGCGCAATCCGGCGTCTGAAAAACCTTGATCAGGTTCCAGTGGCAAATGCCCGCGACGCACAATTTCTCGCCAATATCATCTTCGCCAGCAACGAAAGGGTGCACACGGAACTCGCCTCGCGGCTCGAGAGAATGGAAACGGCCAGGCTCGCGTCCAGACAACGCGAAGCCACCTATATCGCTCTGGGTTACTGAGCAGCACTATTTCGCTGATCAAGACCTGACCCGATCATAGGATTGGCCCTCTCCAATTTGCTCGGACCCGATGCTCCAGTGCCGTGAAAGCCCCGTCTGCGGAAACGGGGGACGCGGCGCTGGAGCATTCCTTTGTGCCACGCAGCCACGGTAAAACGTTGCCCCCTTTCGAGGACTCGCATCCGTCAGCGCTACGGATATAGTGTTCTTCCGGAGATGGATGCGAAGGGGGCTGGCGACTGATGAAATTGATTGAATATCTTCTGGGCTTTGCCGCAGCTGTGACCTTGCCTTGCGTGGCTATCGCGCGATCCCCTGCGTATGACGGCCCGGTCATCGACATGCATCTCCACGCCTATCCGGCGGACGGTAACGGACCTCCCGGAACGCCGCTTTGCCCTAATATGGCGGAGTTCAATTACGACGGGAGCGTTCCCTGGCCGCAGTATCTGATGACCGACATTCTGAGCCGACCGTGCGAGAGTCCTATTGAAGGCCCTCTCACCGACGAAACACTTCGTGATCGAACCATTGCAGAGATGCGTTCGCGAAAAGTGCGCGGACTGCTGGGCGGTCCTGAGCAGCGGGTGAGCGATTGGATCGCTGCGGCACCCGATCTCTTCTGGCCAGCCCGACACTTGAACATTTCCCGCGACACCGAAGTCACGGCCGAAACGCTGAAGACGGATTTTGAAGCCGGACAGATCATGGCCATCTCGGAGATCACGAACCAGTACGCCGGGATAATGGCGGATGATCCGCGCATGGATCCATTCTGGGCGATGGCCGAAGAAACCGCCATGCCGGTCGGCCTCCATGTCGGCCTGGGCCCACCCGGTACTGCCAAGCTCTATCCGGATTTCCGCGTGCAGCGCCCGGCCCATCTCGAAAAAGTCCTGAACAGCTATCCGGACCTGCGGCTGTTCGTGATGCACGCCGGTTATCCGTTGGCAGATGAAATGAAGGCCCTGCTCTATGTCCATCCGCAGCTGATGGTCGAAACCGGTGTGCTGCAGTTCGCCATTCCCGAGGCGGAGTATCACGCGTTTCTCAAGGAGCTTGTGACGGCCGGTTTTGCCGATCGGATCATGTTCGGTTCCGACCAGATGAACTGGCCCGGGGCAATCGGACTGGGCATCGACGCGATCAACGAAGCCACGTATCTCTCAACCGAACAGAAACAGATGGTCCTGCACGACAACGCTGCACGATTCCTGCGACTGGATGAGGATGGTGAACCCTCTCGCTAGCTTGCTCGAGGTCGGGCAAAAAGAAGCCCCGCCGAAACGGGGCTTCTATAGTCATGAAACGGCGGTCACGGACTGACTGGCAAGTCCTGCAGGCGGCTGTTCGACCCGTCTGTCCTAGCCAGCGCCCGCATGATACCCGGCGCCAGCTTGGAAAGAGCCTTTTCCAATCCGGGCGGTGCTTTTGAAGAGCGTTGCGGCTCTCCATTGGCCTGAGCGGACACTGTCGTTGCCAACGCAAGGCCTGCTCCCGAAGCGATAATTCCTTTAACGATTGTGTTTTTCTTCACGGGGTTCTCCATCAAATGTGCCCCCAGACCGGACAATGCTCCGGATCACGACGTATGTCCGTGAAGATCGGCAGCCGGTGCCTTCGTCCGGACAGTCAGATGATGGAAAATGCTGGCCCGTGACGGTCCGTTTATGACGAGAGACGAAGCGGCAGAGCAGCTTGACCTGCTTGCAGAAAAGGCGCCGGGAATCGAGTCGCCAGCCGGCCCGTGCCGCCTACTCGGCCTTCCCTTCGTAAGCCTCGACGATCCGCCCCACGATCGGGTGGCGCACGACGTCGGCGGCGGTGAAGCGCGTCACCGCAATGCCCTCGACGCCTTCGAGACGGCCAACCGCATCGGCGAGACCGCTGACGCTGTCGCCGCCGGGAATGTCGACCTGGCGCGGGTCTCCGCAGATCACCATCCGGCTGTTCTGCCCGAAGCGGGTGAGGAACATCTTCATCTGCTCGCGCGTGGTGTTCTGCGCCTCGTCCAGAATGACGAAAGCATCGGCCAGCGTACGTCCGCGCATGAAGGCGATCGGCGCGATCTCGATTTCTCCGCTCGCGATGCGCCGCTCGACCTGTTCGGGCGGCATGCAATCGTAGAGCGCGTCGTAGATCGGGCGCAGGTAGGGATCGACCTTCTCCTTCATATCGCCGGGAAGGAAGCCGAGCTTCTCGCCCGCCTCGACCGCCGGACGCGAGAGGATCAGCCGCTGCACACTGCCGGTAATGAGCTGTGCCACCGCTTGCGCCACGGCGAGGTAGGTCTTGCCCGTGCCCGCCGGACCGAGCGCGAAGATCAGCTCGTCGCGCGCAAGCTGGCGCATGTAGGGGATCTGGTTGGCGCTGCGCGGCACGATGGTCTTGCGCCGCGTGCGGATCATGATCGGCGGCGCATCCTTCTCGCCGCTGATGATCCCCTCGAGCGTCGGCTCGTTCGACATGGCGATGAGCGATTCGATCGCGCCAGCGTCAAGGTCCTGTCCCTGCGCCAGCCGGTCATACATCGTCTGGATGACCTCGCGTGCACGCCCGACGCTGTCTTCGGGCCCTTCGATCACCAACTGGTCGCCGCGCGCCGATATGAACACGCCGAGGCGGTTCTCGACCTGCACGAGATTGGCGTCGAATTGTCCGAAAAGCGGGCCGAGGAGCGACTGGTCCTCGAAACTCATCTCCGCCTTGGCCCGGCGGATCTCGCGGTTGGGGACTGGATCTGGCGAAAGCACCGGTTCTCGCTGGGGCTTCCGCTTGGGATCGGCTGTCTTGGTCGGTCTGCGGCCCATAATCTCCTTGGCACTGCGGCCTTTCGAGTCGTGTTGGACTAAACTTAGGTCGGATCGCGCCGGAAGCAAGAAAGCCATCGCTACGAGACGGTGGAAAGTCATCGAACCGCAATGAATCGGCGCTTGGTCGATTGCCGAGTTTCCTTTTGCCAACATTGGCTTATGCGATGCCTCACGAAACCCAAAGGACTGATGATGACACGGCCTCTCCGCTTTTCTCTCGCCTTCGCACTTGCCCTGGGTGCCGCCCTGCCCGCCCAGGCGCAGGACGATGCGGAAGAGGATTTCGGCCGCGAAATCGTCGTCCAGGGACAGCGCACCACGGAACGCGCCGTGGTGACCGAAATGGCCCGCGAAGTGACCCGCCGACCTCGCATCGACAAGCCCATTTCACGCCGGTACGACGATGTGTGCCTCGGGATATTCGGACTGAAGGCAGGTGCCGCACTCACCTTGATAGGCCGGGTCGAAGACAATCTCTCGCAACTCGGCATCGGGACCGCCGGCGAAGGTTGCCGGGTCAATAGCCTGATCGCCTTCGTCGACGATGCCCCTGGAACCGTGAAAACGCTCCAGAAGGAAGAGCCGCAACTCTTCGAAGGACTGCTCGACTACGAGATAGACCGCATCTTTGCCGGATCGACTGGCGCTCAGGCCTGGCAGACCACCCGCAACAAGGGAGCAAATGGCCGCGAGTTCCAGACTATCGAGATCGGCAATCCACCGCGCGAGGTTCAGGCGAACCAGCAGACACTGACCGGTCGAACCACGCAACAGATACGCACGGACATCGTCGGCGCCATCGTTCTGTTCGATGTGGACCGTGTATCCGACAAGACGCTTCAGCAACTGGCCGACTACGCAACCATGCGGCTTATCGCGCCGACAGCCGATTTCTCCGCTGACGAAGGCGCTATCGATTCGATCCTAACCCTTTTCGTGAAGGATGCATTGCCGCCCGAAGGACTGACCACCTTCGATCGTGCCTATCTCGAAGCGCTCTACAAACTGCCCCCGACGGCGAAGGGATCGCAGATTCGCGATGCAACCTGGTCGGCCTATCGCAGCCTGCAACGGCAGGAAGAAACCGCAAACTAGGCGTTGGCCGCCTCGCGTACGAGGCCGCGCAGCGAGTTCGGCCCCGCTTCTGCCAGCTCGACCTCGACCAGATCGCCGAGTTGATAGTCCCCGTCGAACCAGACCGATTGCAGCCAGGGCGATTTGCCGAGCCATTGCCCCTCGTGCTTGCCCTTGCGCTCGATGAGAACCTTGCACGTCCGCCCGACGCTCGCCTCGTTAAACGCAAGCTGGTCGCGATTAAGCCGCGCCTGCAGGCGCTGGAGCCGGTCGTCCATCACCTCGGCTGCGATCTGATGGTCCATCGTCGCAGCTGGCGTGCCCGGACGCGGCGAATACTTGAAGCTGAACGCGGCAGCATAGCGCACCTCGTCGACGAGGCTCAGCGTTTCTTCGAACTCGGCCTCGGTCTCCCCCGGAAAGCCGACGATGAAATCGCCCGAGAGCGCGATGTCCGGGCGCGCAGCGCGGAACCGTTCGAGCAGCTGCAAATAGCTCTCTGCCGTGTGACTGCGGTTCATCGCCTTCAGCACACGGTCGGAACCGCTCTGCACCGGCAGGTGCAGGTACGGCATCAGCTTGTCGATCTCGCCATGGGCGGCGATCAGCGCGTCATCCATGTCGTTGGGATGCGACGTGGTGTAGCGGATGCGTTCAAGCCCATCTATATCGGCAAGCGCGTGAATCAGGCCCGCGAGGCCAACCGCACGGCCCTTGTCATCCTCGCCTGACCAAGCGTTGACGTTCTGCCCAAGCAGCGTGATCTCGCGCGCTCCAGCCTCGACCAGCCTGTGAGCCTCGGCGATCAAATCGCTGTAAGGGCGCGAGATTTCCGCACCGCGCGTATAGGGCACCACGCAATAGGTGCAGAACTTGTCGCAGCCTTCCTGAACGGTGAGGAACGCGGTCGGCGAGCGACGCTTGCGGGTCGGCAGGCTATCGAACTTCGCGATGGCCGGCATGTCGGTGTCGGTGCTGCGCTCGCCCTTCACCGCCTTGTCGAGCATTTCGGGCAGGCGGTGATAGGCCTGCGGGCCGACCACCATGGAGACGGCCGGCGCGCGCGCCATGATCTCCTCACCCTCGGCCTGCGCGACGCAGCCCGCAACCGCGATCATCGGCGCCTTCTTCTGGGTTTTGCCCTTGGTCAGCCGCCCGATGTCCGAATAGACCTTCTCTGCCGCCTTCTCGCGGATGTGGCAGGTGTTGAGCACGACGAGGTCTGCATCCTCGCCCTCGGGCGCAGGCACGATGCCGCGCTCGCCGAGCAGCTCGGCCATGCGCTCGCCGTCATAGACGTTCATCTGGCAGCCGAAGCTCTTGACGCGGAAGGTCTTTGGAGGATCGATCGGTTTCATGATTGGCGGCGCGTTTAGCGCCCCCACGCCCTCTTCGCAATGTTGCGCATGGCAGCTACTCGATGCGGTAGTCGATCGGCTTGAAACTGCCGCCGTTCGAGGCATAGGCCGAGCAGGCTGTCAGCCCGATAACGCAGTCCATCCTGGCCTTCAGAGCGATATGGTCTCCCGGTGCGCTTCGCGGAGTTTCGACCGACAGCCTCCCTGTCTCCCCATCGACCGGCACATTCATGAAAAGGTTGAAGGCGCAGGGGATATCGTCCTCGCCGATCCCATAGGGCCCGAGCGCCTCGGCAAGATTACCGAAGCAGCCACGATGCACCGGCTTGTCCGGGTAGAAATGGCGAAAGGTCGCCTTGCTACACGGCGTGAGAAGAAAATCGTGCAGCCCGGCTGTATCCTCGACGATCTCGAGCATGGGGTTAGAGCGGTTCGACCAGAGCGTGTTGCCTTTCGTCAGCCTCAAGGTCTCCTCGTAGTCGAAGGTCCGACCGTTGCTGATGACTTCTCGCACGTCGTCTTTCGCATAGGCAAGCAGGTCGGATACCTGTTGGCCTTCGGGATCGTAGACGCGCAGCACCTGCCCTTCGTTCAATTCGAAAGCCGTGCCGCTGCGGGGCTCGATACGGGTCATTTCGGTCATGCGCGCGGATCCTTGAACGGAGCTTTCCAATCCTCGTCGACCGCGCGCCCGCTGTACTGCCGCGCTTCGCTCTCCTCGCCATGCCGCGCGAGCATCGGATTGATGTCTCCTGCGAGCTGACGATCACGTTCGAGGATTGTCTCGCGCATGCGTTCATAGCGTCCTTCCGCGCGCAGCCATTCGAACTGGGCGTGGAGATTAAAGACGAGGATAGGCCGCGAGAACCGTCTCGCCGGGCGGGAAGCATTGGGGTGAAGGCCGACGACGAAAAATGCTTCCCCACCGAAACTGAGCGAGAAGTCAGGCTTCGTCGCGTCCGCGCCTACGTCAGCGTCGAGCTTCTGCCCGCGCCAGGCATCCTTGTCTGCCAGCGACTGCAGCCTTTCCCACATCGCCTGTTCGAACTCGGTCTCGCTCAAATCGCGAGGCGCTTCGAAGATCACCACCAGGCTGCGAAAGTCCTGGTCCGCGTAATCGCCGTCAGCCCATTCCAGAAGAGCATCATGGATTTCGAGGTCGTTCCATGCGCTGGTCAGATCGCGCGCATGCACGAAGCGGATGCGCTCATTTGCCAGCGCGGACTTCGCGCCCACGCACGGGAACTGGCTATCCCTGATCCGGTCGATGAAACTCGTCTCGGCGGCTTGCCGTGGATCGACTGCAACTGTTTCGTTCATACCGCTCGCAACGCGCAAGCGGCAGAAAAGAGCCGAGAATAGTCGAACTTCTGGCCGCGAGACGCTGGTTCAGGAGACCGTCGCCTTCACGGAGTCACCCTGCGTCGCAAGTTGCTGGTCGATGCTCCTGACGCGAAAGGTCTTGGGGGGATCGATAGATTTCATGACTAGCGGCGCGTTTGGCTTTCACAGTCCAACATTTCAATCCGAAGCGTCACGGACCAGTATGGCCGAAGACACCCCAAATCTCGGTTATCTTGCCCTGCTCCTCACGCCACCGAACCGACCAAAGCGTATGAACGGGAAATCGGTCGTTCCGATAGTCGAGCGTTCGAAACTTCTCTTTCTCAAACGTACTCTCTTCAAAGCCTTGCTTACGGAGCTCTGAGACCATCAAATCTACGGGTGAACCAATGGCAAACCGGTCCTTGATCCGCTCGTCAAACGCTTCCTGTCCTTCAAGCGCAGACTGGGTAAGATCCTCACCTATTTCAGGAATTTTCGGCTTCCCCTGACCGCAAGAGGCCAGCGCGACCGAAGCCGCGCTGGCCATCAATGCAAACGCTTTGCGAAGCTTAGCCAACAGTCGCCTTCACGATCTTGCCCGGATTTGCCGGCGGCTCGCCGGTCGGCAGTGCGTCGATGTGTTCCATGCCGCTCTCGACCTGGCCCCAGACGGTGTACTGCCCGTCGAGGAAATGGGCATCGTCGAAGCAGATGAAGAACTGGCTGTTGGCGCTGTCGGGCACCTGGGTCCGGGCCATCGAGCAGGTGCCGCGAACATGCGGCTCGCTGTTGAACTCCGCCTTGAGGTCGGGCTTGTCGCTGCCGCCCATGCCGGTACCCGTCGGGTCGCCGCCCTGCGCCATGAAGCCGGGGATCACGCGGTGGAACACCACGCCATCATAGAAGCCGTCCTTCGCCAGCTCGGTGATCCGTTCGACATGGCCGGGCGCCAGGTCGGGGCGCAGCTTGATGACGACGTCGCCGGATTCGAGGGTAAGCGTAAGGGTATCGGCCATGAATAGATCTCCGTGATTGGGTTTGCGCGCCCGTATAGAGACTTGTGCGCTGGAGTCACCCCGCACCTTGCTTTTCATGCGCCCCGCCCTAGACCGCAGACATGGTCGACAAAGTGCCCTTCGATGACGATGTGCTGACGGCAGACGCGCCGGAAGAAGAAGGCGCGCGCCCCGACGACCGGATCGATGATGAGCGCCACGACCACGAAAACCGCCTGAAACCCGAATATATCCGCTCCGTGCGCGAAGCGCTTGAGGAAGGCGACAACAACGCGGTCTATGACCTCGTCGAACCGCTTCATGCCGCCGACGTTGCCGACCTTCTGGAGCTGCTCGACCGGGACGAGCGTGCGCCGCTCGCCGCCGCGATCACCGACCAGATGACCTTCGAAGTCGTGGCCGAACTCAACGATCACGTCCGCGAAGACATGATGGAGGCGCTGCCGCCAGAAGCGGTCGCGCTGATTGTCGAACAGCTCGAAACCGACGATGCGGTCCAGCTGATCGAAGACCTCGACGAAGGCGACCAGCGAGCGATCCTGGCCGAAGTGGAGGCGGAAGACCGCGCGGCGATCGAAAGCGCGCTCGCCTATCCGGAAGAGACCGCCGGGCGACTGATGAACCGCCACGTGGTGGCGGTGCCCGAGCACATGAACGTCGGCAATCTGATCGACTATCTGCGCAGCGAGGCTGACCTAGCGCACGAGTTCTACGAGGTGTTCGTGGTAGATGAACGCCACCATCCGGTCGGCACCTGCGCGCTTTCATGGATCCTCACCACGCCGCGCAATATCTCGCTGACGGACGTGATGAAGCGCGACCAGACCCTGATCCCGGTCGATACCGATCAGGAAGAGGTCGCGCTGATGTTCCAGAAGTACGACCTGATCTCGGCCGCCGTGGTCGACGATACCGGTCGGCTGGTCGGCCAGATGACGGTGGACGACGTGGTCCACATCATCTCCGAAGAAGCGGGCGAGGACGTCCTGCTGCTTTCGGGTGCGGGCGATGGCGACATCAACGAACCGATCCGCGAAGCCTATGGCAGCCGCGTGCGCTGGCTCATCGCCAACCTCGGAACCGCAGTGGTCGGCAGCGCGATCATCGCCTTTTTCGGCGCGGCGATCGAAAAGCTCGTCGCGCTCGCCGTGCTGATGCCGATCGTTGCGAGTATCGGCGGAAACGCGGGCACGCAGACGATGGCGGTCGCCGTGCGCGCCATCGCGACCAACCAGTTGACCCGCGCCAACACCTGGCGGATCGTCGGGCGCGAGCTGCGCGTCGCGCTGCTCAATGGCGCAACCATTGCGGTGCTGATCGGAATAGCGACCGGTCTGCTCTTCGCTCCGCAGCTTGGCGTGGTGATCGCGGTTGCCATGGTGATCAACATCATCATCGCAGGCATGGCGGGCGTGCTTGTCCCCGTGATTTTCGAGCGCCTTAATCAGGACCCGGCGGTCGCCAGCAGCGTCTTCGTGACGATGATCACGGATTCGATGGGCTTCCTCGCCTTCCTCGGCCTGGCGGTGGCGAGCGGCCTTGTATCAATGTGAAGTCGCGATGTGAGGTCACCTTGTGCGCTTGAGCCGCGCGGCTGGCTCCCTATCTAGGCCCTCATGCCGCTCAACCTCACCAAGATCGCTTTCGGCGCGAAGAGTTTTGCCGATATCGAGGAGTGGTATGCCGGCCGGCGTAGCCCGCACCTCACCACTCGCTACCGCCCGACGCGGTGGGAGGAATGTATCGGTGGATCGCTGTTCTGGATCCACGAGCACAATCTCGTCGCACGATCACCGATCATCGGCTTCTCGCAGACCGACAACGGGCGCTGGCGGATCGAGCTCGAACCGCGGCTGATCAAGGTGTTCCCGAAGCCCAAGCGGGCGCATCAGGGCTGGCGCTATCTCAAGGGCGAACCGCCACGCGACCTCAAGGAAGGCGAGGATATCGGCGATGTCCTCCCCGGCAAGCTGGCGGGCAAGCTGCTGAAGCTCGGGCTGATCTGATTTCGGAACTTCCCTGCGCTCCCCTTCATTGGTTCAATGAAGGAGAATACACATGCCAGAACGCCAAAGCCGCCACCCCGACAATGACCTCATCGACCGAATGACCGAGAACCCGACGCCATCGCAACAGGGTAGCTCGGACGGCAATGTCAACGTGCGCGTCGGCAAACGCGGCGAACTCAACCGCGCAACCGATCCGGACAATCGCGAACCGGTCATCGGTTCGGACAATCCGCTGGAAGACGCCAAGAAGGGCCCGAAAACCCGTCAGGCTATCCAGGAAAGCCGCGAAGACTAATCCGAGCTGCGACGCATGGCGCCTATCACGTCTCTGACGTCGTAGGCGCCGTCGTCCTTTTCGCGCGGAGCGTTGCGCTCATAACTATCGAGCAGCGGCTCGACCCGCTCCCTGATGCGCCGCACATTCGAATAATGGCTGACCACGAAGCGTTCGCGGGCCAGCAATTGCGGCACGACGATGCTTGCATATTCGTTTGCGGCCATTCCGTAATGCATGAATTTTTCCGGCCCGATGTCGGTGAACACCCAGCCTGGGATGATCGCGCCTGCATGAACGTGCTCGGGCAAATCCTCGCGGATGCTCTCTGTCAGCCCGAGTACCGCATGCTTGGCCGCGATGTAGGTTCCCATTTGCGGCCCGGCGCAGAAAAAGCTGTTCTCGCTCGCGGTATTGTAGATCGCGCTTGGCGCGGACTGCTCTACCATGCGCTGGGCGAAGGCTTTGCAGCCATTCCACACCCCCCAATAGTTGGTGTCGAAGTGCGCGCGCGCGACGTCGGGATCGATTTCCCACAATTTGCCGCGCGGCCCGCCGACGCCGGCATTGTTCAGGAGGAGTTCGACTGTGCCGAGCGCATCGAAGGCGGCAACCGACAGCGCCTCGGCCTGTGAAAGATCCGAAACGTCGCAAGGCTGCGCCGTTGCACCGTCGATCGATCTGGCTGCCTCATCAAGCCGCTCGCCCGGAAGATCGGCGAGCATAATCTTCGTGCCGCGCGCCGCCAGTTCGCGCGCGATTGCCAGACCGATCCCGCTCGCGCCGCCGGTGATGACAGCACTTGCGGGGAGCCAGTCGCTCATGCCGCCGTTTTCTCCGCTACGCGGCGTAGAGCGTTGATATAAACCTCGGGAGCCTGCGCGCCGGGGATCAGGAACTTGCCCTCCACGATCATCGCCGGAACGCCCGAGATATTGAGATCCCAGGCCTGCTGCTCCTCTGCGACGACGCGCGCTTCGAGCGCTTCGTCATCGAGCGCAGCCTTGGCAGCTTCGCGGTGAATGCCGTTGTCGGCCGCGATATCGAGCAGCACCTCACGGTCGGACACATTGCGGCGCTCGTTGAAATGCGCGCGGAACATCGCGAGCTTGAGGTCGGTCTGGACCTTCGGCCCTGCTTCTTCGAGCGCGAAGGCAAGCAGCTTGTGGGCGTCGCGCGTGTTCCACATCATCGCGGGTGGGGCCTCGCCCTCCCCCTCATAGGCCAGCGAAACCCCAGCGCTATCGGCCACGGATTTCATCTGCCCGCGCACGTTTTCCGTTTCTTCGGCGCTCCGCTGATACTTGCGCTGGATGTGGGCAGCTTGCTCTTCGCCTTCTTCGGGCATGTTCGGATTGAGCTCGAAAGGCCGCCAGCGCAGTTGCGCCTCGATCTCGCCGTCGAGCTGCTCCAGCGCCTTCGACAATTGCCCGTAGCCGATCAGGCACCAGGGGCACATAACATCCGAATAGATGTCGATCGTAATCCGGCGCGGTTCACTCATTTCGTTTTCTCCAGCCACCAGCGCATCAGATTGCTGGCAATCGCATGGCGTGGCGGTGCCCGGAATGGCCCATCGCCATCGAGCGAGGATACCACCTCTTCGCGCGTGAAGAAAATGACCTCGGCCATTTCGGTATAGTCGATGGTGAGCTCGTCGCTGTCGGTATAGCTGTGGCAGCCGATCATCAGCTGGCTGGGGAACGGCCAGGGCTGGCTGGCGACATATTGCACGTCACGCGCCCGGATGCCGGATTCCTCGAAAACCTCGCGCTGAACGGCTTCCTCAATCGTCTCGCCCGGCTCGACGAAGCCCGCGAGCGCCGAGAACGCCCCTTCGGGCCACCCCTTGCCGCGACCAAGCATCAGCCGTCCCTCATGCTCGACAAGCATGATGGTGACCGGATCGGTGCGCGGGAAATGCTGGGTCGAACAGCTTTCGCAATTGCGCTGCCAGCCACCCTTGGTCGCCTTTGTGCCTTGCCCGCACTGCGCGCAAAAGCGGTGCCTTGCGTGCCAGTCGACGAGACTGCGCGCACCGCCATAGGTGGCGAGATCGCCCGGCTCCAGCGTCGCCATCAGCGCCCACAGCTGCGGGTTCGCCATGCGCGGGCTGGCATCCCCGCGATCGGGCACGGCGGCGAAACAGGCGCGCTCGCCGCCATCGCTCCGATCGAGGCCAAGGAATACCAGCTCGGCATCCTCGGACACGTCCGCCAGGGTACCCCATTCGAGCCGGTTCCGATCGTCCAGCGAGGGGATCAGCCCGTCGAGCTTCAGCACCCGGGCCTTCCAGTTCATCAGTCCGGCGAGTGCATCGGGATCGGCGCGAAGATTATCCGCCCGGTCGATCGGCGATCCGGCGAATGCGATAGGGAATGCAGAAGTCACTTTAGCGATTACCGCCGTTCATCGCCTGCAGGTCCTTGAGCACGATATCCGGGAACTCGCGCTGTATCGAGTAGCTCTCGCTCGGCATATATTGCGTGAAGAGGCCCGCTCGCAGGCCGCTGCCATAGTCGACGAAAGCAGCGGTTCCCGCCGCACCACCCCAGCCGAACGCTGTACCGGTGACGCGGCCGCCAGCACCGAAGCCCTGGCCTTCCATCCATGTTCCCTCGAGCGAGGCAGTCTTGGGCAGGAGGTTGGACGTACCGACGCGCACCGCCAGCTCGCCCATTACGCGCTTGCCGTCGATCACGCCGAAGCCGAGCAGCATCTTGAGGAAACGGTCATAGTCGCGCGGACTGCTGACGAGGCCCGCCCCGCCGAAGGGGAACGCCGGATCGTCGAGATAGATCGAGCTGCGCGCAGGATCGAGCGGCAGCGGAACACCGGCCATGATCCCGTAATTGTCGGTGAAGCGCCCGATTTCGCTGCGCGGCACGCGGAAATATGTGCTGTCCATTCCGCAGGGATCGAACAGCCGCTCCTTCAGCACCTGGTCGAAAGGCTTCTTCTCGACCACTTCGATTACGCGGCCGAGCAGGTCGAGACTGACCGAGTAGCTCCACTTCGTGCCAGGCTGGTAAACCAGCGGGAATTCGGCAAGTCCGTCGGCAAAGGCTTCCAGGCTCTCCACAGGGTTGCCGCGTCCCAGACCGGGGATCGGCAGGCGGCTGACCTGGCCGGGAACAAGCCCGGCACGCTCGTAGGCGGTCTTGATCGGACCGTTCTGGACGATGCCATAGCCGAGGCCGGCGGTGTGGGTGAGCAACTGGCGGATTGTGATCGGGCGCTTGGCCGGCTCCAGATTGTCGGGCGTGATCGCACCGTCATAGGTCTTCTGCACCATCATGTTGGAATAGGCGGGCAGGATATCGGCGAGCGGCTGGTCGAGGCCGAGCTTGCCTTCATCGACCAGCATCATGGCAGCCATGCCGGTGATCGGCTTGGTCATCGAATAGATGCGGTAGAGCGTAT
The DNA here is from genome assembly GCF_900177715.1 of Altererythrobacter xiamenensis. Classification (GTDB taxonomy): domain Bacteria; phylum Pseudomonadota; class Alphaproteobacteria; order Sphingomonadales; family Sphingomonadaceae; genus Erythrobacter; species Erythrobacter xiamenensis. Next base: position 256,428 of record NZ_FXWG01000001.1, read on the forward strand.
CGAGCCCGGCATCGACGCCGCTGTTGAAGGCTGTTTCGCCGCGAGCGACGGTATGCGGATCCTGTTTCTGCCAGCCGAAAGCTGCGACCATGTTGGCGACCTTGCCGCTCGAGACATATTCCTCGACCGCAGCTGCAATGTTGGGCCAGTTCGAACTGACATCATGCGCCAGCAGCGCGCGGCCGAATGGCAGAGTGGCGAGCGCGCCGCCCGCTGCGACATATGCGCTTGAACGGAAAAGTGCGCGGCGTGAAAGAACGGGTTCGGAAAAATCGCGAAATGCCATGGTTGGTCCTGCTCTCAAATCGAATTTCGGGTTTGATGGTCGAAGCATGCTGAACCGTCAATTGCACATCTTGAATAGCTGAGCTGTGTTACCTATATAAGACACATGCTCAACCTACTTTCGATTCTCATCGGCATCATCTCTCTCGTCATCGTCATTCCCGCGCAGATTCCGCTGCTCGGCTGGGCCAACTGGCTCGCCCTGCCGCTGATCGCGATCGGGGTAGTCGTCGGACAGCTTTCGTCCAGCCGCAACGGGCGCAATTTCTGCCTCGTAGTCGGCCTGATCGCGGTCGTGCGGCTGATGCTGGGGGGCGGTATCCTCTAAGCCCGCTGGGCGAGCGCCAAGCGCGCCGCCTTCGCAAAAAGCGTCGGCAAGCCAGCACTCTCGATGTCGCTGATGGGCCACCATTGGCCAGATCCCTCGGGTTGCCGAGAGCTTTCCAGCCGCAGCACTTCGAGGGTGAGCGAGGCATGGGTGAAGACATGACGCACCGCGCCGAGGCTTGCCCATTCTCCCTCGACCGGCGCATCGCCCGAGCCATCCTCGCGCGCAGACCAGCCGTCATCGGGCAGCGCCGCCATGCCGCCGAGCATGCCCTCCCCTTCCCGGCGGACGATCCACACGTGATCGTCACGCTCGATCCAGAACGCCCGGCCCTTGCGCTCGGGCTTTGCCTTCTTCGGAGGTTTGACCGGTAGCCGCGCCGGATCACCGCTGCGCCTGCCTTCGCAGGCATCGGACAGCGGGCAGAGCAGGCATTTCGGGTCGCGCGCGGTGCAGATACTCGATCCGAGGTCCATCATCGCCTGCGCGAAATCTCCAGCGCGCTCGTCCGGTGTTATCGTATCGGCAGCTGCCCGGATCGTTTTGCGCGTGGCGGGAAGCGGTTCGTCGATCGCGAAAAGCCGCGCCACCACTCTCTCGACATTGGCATCGACCACCACCGCGCGCTGACCGAAAGCGATCGCGGCGATTGCGGCTGCGGTATAGGCTCCGAGACCCGGCAGTTCGCGCAGCCCCGCCTCTTTGTCCGGAAAGCCCCCACGTGCCGCAACTTCGCGCGCGCATTTCACGAGGTTGCGGGCGCGTGAGTAATATCCCAACCCTGCCCAGGCGGCCATTATCTTGGCCTCCTCTGCCGCGGCGAGCGCCTCGACCGTGGGCCAGGTTTCGGTGAACTTCGCGAAATAGGGTTTCACCGCAGCAACCGTGGTTTGCTGCAGCATCACCTCCGACAGCCAGACGCGGTAAGGGTCAGGGGCTGGCGCACCGGGCCGAGCACGCCACGGCAGATCGCGCGCATGCTGGTCATACCAGTCGAGCAATGCCCGGGAAATGCTCGTATCGGTGGTTATGTCACTGGCAGTCACGGCCCGCCTATGGCATTGCGCGGGCACGAATGGAACGGGACAAACCCAAGACGCCGCCGGGCAAGAAAGCAGGCAAGGCAAAAAGCTGGCACCGCCCGCGCGGCGGCGCCCCGAAACCGATCGGCGAGCTCATGCCGCAGATCGGGCGCACCGCATTTCGCCGCTTCGGCTTCGTGCAGTCCAACGTGGTGACACGCTGGCCGGAGATCGTCGGACCGCATCACGCCCGTGTCTGCATGCCGGAGGCGATCCGCTTTCCACCCGGCGAAAAGGCGGAAGGGATACTCCAGCTCGTCGTCATCCCCGCCCATGCCCCGCTGATCCAGCAGGTGATCCCCGAAATCATGGAGCGGGTGAACCGCTTTTTCGGCTACAAGGCCGTGGCCCGGGTCAAGATCCGGCAAGGCGAGGTTAAGCCAATTCGTGCTGATACCCCCGCCAAAGCGCCGCCTTCGCTCAGGCCGATCCCGATGGAACTGGGTGACAGCCTGCGCGATATCGGCGATCCGGAACTGCGCACCGTGCTGGAATCGCTCGCGCGCAGCCTCGGGGGCACGGAAGAGAAGAAGGACGATTAACAGGTGAAACTGATCAAGACGGCGCTGCTGGCAGGCGCATTGGTGCTGGCAGGCGGAAATACCAAGGCGGACTGGAACACCACTGTCGCTGCGGAAAACCAGGGTCACAACATCGGCAACCCCAAGGCCGAAACGACCCTCACCGAATATATCAGCTACACCTGCCCGCACTGCGCGACCTTTGCCCAGCGCGGCGATCGTGCGCTCAAAATCGGTTATGTCCACACCGGCAAGATGAACCTGCAGATCCGCCACCTGATCCGTGATCCCGTCGACCTCACCGCCACAATGCTGACGCATTGCGGCGACACGCGGCGCTTCACCCTGAACCACAATGCCTTCATGTACAGCCAGGCGAAGTGGCTGCCGATCATGCAGTCGGCCACGCAGGCGCAGATCGCGCGCTGGACCAATTCCGACCGCAAGGCCGCACGCCGCGCCATCGCGCGTGATTTCGGCTTTTACGACATCATGGGCGCGCGCGGTTACGGTGTGACCGATGTCGACAAATGCCTCAACGATGACGCGAAGGCGCAGGCGCTGGTCGAAACTTCGGCAGCCGATGCGCGCCGTCTGGGCCTGCGCGGCACGCCCAGCTTCGTGCTCGACGGCGAGCTGCTTGGCGGCGTCCACAGCTGGGAAGCGCTCGAGCCGGTTCTCAACGGCCAGCCGGCGCCCGAGGCGTCCTCGCACGAGGGGCATAACCACTGATCCGATACGGATTCATCCGTGGACACGCTTGTGGATAGCTCCCCGGCGTGCTTCACCCCGCAGAATCCTTCGTATAGCCTTCCCTTCCTCGATTAAAAGACGGACAGACCATGACCTTTACCCGCCGCATTCTCTCGACCTCGCTCGTCGGCGCGCTCGCCCTGAGCCTTGTCGCCTGCAATTCATCGGAGGAAGGCGGCGATGCGCTGTCTGGCGAACCCATCGCCGAAATTCCAGCGCCCGACGGCACATCCTGGACCGAGGTGGTCAACGTGACCGAAGAAGGCGGCTATCTCGTCGGCAATCCGGAAGCACCGCTCAAGCTGGTCGAATATGCCTCGCACACCTGCGGGGCCTGCGCGAACTTCTCTCAGGAAGGGGCACCGGTGCTGAAGAAGGACTATGTCTCGACCGGCGTCGTCAGCATCGAATTGCGCAATCTCGTGCGCGATCCGCTCGATCTCACGATCGCCGCGCTGGTGCGCTGTGGACAGCCGCAGAACATGCAGCCGCTTTCCGATCAGGCGTGGGGTTCGCTGAACGATATCTTCGCCACGGTGCAGCAGAACAACGCCCAACTCGAAGCGGCCATGCAGGCCCCGCCGGAACAGCGCTTCGTCCAGATCGCCGAAGCAGCCGGCCTGATCGACTATTTTGCAGCGCGTGGGCTCAGTTCGGATCAGGCGCGCACTTGCCTGGCCGACAGCGCCAATATCGAAGCGATCGCCCAGCGCTCGCAGCAGCAGGCTCAGGAACTGGGCGTGAATGCGACGCCCACATTCTTCCTCAATGGCAGGAAGCTGGAAGAGAACCAGTGGCCGGGAATCGAACCGATCCTGCAAAAGGCCGGCGCCCGGTAACGGGCTGAGGGGGGGCAGGCAGACGCGATGGAAATCAGCAGGCTCAAGCTCAGTGGTTTCAAGAGCTTTGTCGAGCCTGCAGAATTGCGCGTCGAACGCGGGCTGACCGGTGTCGTCGGCCCCAATGGCTGCGGCAAATCCAACCTTCTCGAAGCGATCCGCTGGGTCATGGGCGAAAACTCGCCCAAATCCATGCGCTCGGGCGGGATGGAAGATGTCATCTTCGCCGGGACCGAAACGCGCCCACCGCGCGACTTCGCCGAAGTGGTGCTGCAGGCTAAGGACGACGAGGGCGAAGAGCTCGAAGTCACCCGCCGGATCGAGCGCGGCGCAGGCAGCGCCTATCGCGTGAACGGACGCGATGTGCGCGCGAAGGACGTCGCACTGACCTTTGCCGATGCAGCGACCGGCGCGCATAGCCCGGCGCTGGTGAGCCAGGGCAAGATCGCTCAGGTCATCGCGGCCAAGCCCGCCGAGCGGCGCCAGATGCTCGAAGAGGCGGCCGGAATCGCCGGTCTCCATGTTCGCCGGAAAGATGCCGAGAGCAAGTTGCGCTCGACAGAGAAGAACCTCGAACGGCTCGAAGATCTGATGGCGGGACTGGACTCGCAGATGGCATCGCTGCGCCGTCAGGCGAAGCAGGCCGAACGTTACAAGAAGCTTTCAGACGAGATCAAACTGGCCGAGGCGCGGCTCGTTTTCGCCCGCTGGCGCGATGCCGCGGCAGCTGCCAACGAGGCCCGCGCGCAGGCCAAGGCTGCCGACGAGCGTGTGGCACATGCCAAGCAGGCTGCGGACGAAGCGCAGAAGGCACAGCATACCGCCGCCGCTGCACTTTCCGAAGCGCGTGATGAACTGACCGACCGGCGTGACGATGCCAGCGCGCATGGGCACCGTATGGCGGCGCTGACCAGCCAGCTCGAAGCGGCCGAACAGCGCCTAGCCGACCTGGAACGGCAGAAGACGCGGCTCGAGGAAGATCGCGGTGATGCCGACCGGATGACGCGCGACGCCGCCGAAGCACTGGCCCGTCTCGAACGCGAACTAATGGCGAGCGCCGCTGCTCTGGAGAAAGACGAAGCGGCCCGCCCGGCCCTCGCCGAACGTGTCGAGAACGTCGAGCGAGCCAGCCGCCAGGCCGAACTCGCCCTGGCCAAAGCGACTGCCGACCAGGCTGGCGTCGAGGCCGAATGGCGCGTGGTTGAGGCGGAAATCGGTCAGGCCCAGAGCGCGCTCGATCGCCTGAAGCGCGAGCGCGAACGGCAGGAAAATCTGCGTGCGGAATTGAGCGAAGCGGGCGATCCGGAAAAAGCGGTGCAGGATGCACAGGCCGCAGTCGAGCGCGCTGGGGAAAAACTCGCCACGCTCCGCACGAAACTGGACGAAGCGCAGGCACGCAAAACCCAGCTTCAGACCGAGCGCGACGAAGCTTCCGCGGCGCTGTCCTCGGCGAAGGCTGAACTGGCCGGGGTCGAGCGCGAATATCAGGCGCTGGTCCGCGACCGCGATGCCCGCGCCCGTCAGGCCGAACAACGCAAGGGACAGCCCGCAGCACTCGACAAGCTGGGCGTGGCGCCCGGTTACGAACGCGCCGCCGCCGCGGTTCTCGGACGGGACGCGAAATCGCCGCTCGGCAAGCCGGGTGAGGGTGACGAAGGCCGCTATTGGACCGGCAGCGATGCTCCGGCAAAAGTCGCCGACAGCCTGCTCGATCACATCACCCAATGCCCCGAAGAACTGAAGGCACGCCTCGCGCTGGTCCATGTCGCTGAAAGCGACGACGGGCGCGAGCTCGCACCGGGCGAATGGCTGGTCACGCTTGGCGGCCATCTCCGCCGATGGGACGGGTTCGTCGCACGCGGCGAAGGCGCTGCCGAAGCGGCGCGGCTCGAAGCGGCAAACCGCCTGGAAGAGCTTGAAAAGCAGCTGCCTGCCCTGCGCGAGGCGGTCGAAAGCGCTTCCGGGAAGGAAGAACAGGCGCGCGAAGAGCTGAGCGCCCTGCAGGTGTCGCTGGTCGCGCAGGAACGCGCACTGGCAGGAGCTGCGGACGAAGAACGACAGGGCCTGCGCGCGCTTGATCAGGCGGAAGCGGCGCGAGAACGCCATGCCGCGCGGCTCGAGGAACTGGGTGAGAGCGAGCGCGAGCTTGCCGACCAGTTGGTGCAAGCCGAAGCGGAACTTGCCGCGGCGCGCGAGAAGCAAGCCGCCCTCCCCCCGCCCGATGCGGGGCGTGCGACACTCGAAGCGGCACAGGCAAAGAACGAAGCCGCACGCTCTGCCGTACAGGCGGCAGCTGCAGAGCTTGCCGCGCATGACCAGGGCCTCGCCGTGGCGCGCGAACGCACCGCCGCCCAGCGCGCCGAGAAATCAAGCTGGGAAGCTCGCTCGGGCGAAGCAGCCGCGCGCATGGCCGACACCGCCAATCGCCTCGAAGAGATCGAGCAGGAACGCGCGGTCGTCGCGGCGAAGCCTGCAGGTCTGATGAAGGAGATCGAACAGGGCGACGTCATGCGCGCCAAGCTGGGCGAGGAACTGGCCGCCGCAGAGGAAGTGATGGCCGGGGCGCAGGAGGCCGTGAACGCCGCCGATCGCGCGTTCGCCGAAGCGAACGAGGGACTGGCGACCGCTCGCGAATCGCGTGCCGGGCTTTCCGCCCGTGCCGAGAACGAGGAAGCTCGTCGCGCCGAGATGGGGCGCATTTCGGGCGAGCGTTTCCAGTGCCCGCCGCCGCTCCTCGCCGAACGCTTCGACTTCGACGCGGATGAGGTTAAGTCCGCCGCCCTCGAGGCCGAAGAGATGGACCGCCTGACCGCCAGCCGCGAGCGAATCGGGCCGGTGAACCTCGTCGCGGCCGAGGAATTGGCCAAGATCGAGGAAGAGCACGGCGCCAACGCGACCGAGCAGGCCGAACTGGCCGAGGCGGTCAACCGGTTGCGCGGATCGATCGGCAATCTCAATCGCGAAGGCCGCGAGCGGCTGCGCGCCGCATTCGAAGAGGTCAACGAACACTTCAAGAAGCTCTTCGTGCGGCTGTTTCAGGGCGGTCAGGCGCATCTCGCGCTGATCGACAGTGACGACCCGCTGGAAGCAGGGCTCGAAATCTTCGCCCAGCCGCCGGGCAAGCGGCTGCAATCGCTGAGCCTGCTGTCAGGCGGCGAACAGGCGCTGACCGCGACCGCTCTGATCTTCGCGCTGTTCCTGACCAATCCGGCGCCGATCTGCGTGCTCGACGAGGTCGACGCGCCGCTCGACGATGCCAATGTGGAGCGCTTCTGCGACCTGCTCGATTCAATGGTCCGCGAGACCAACACGCGCTACCTGATCGTCACGCATAATGCCGTCACGATGAGCCGCATGCACCGATTGTTCGGCGTGACGATGGCGGAAAAGGGCGTGTCGCGCCTCGTCAGCGTCGACCTGGGCGAAGCCGAACTGATGGCGGCAGAGTAGCTGCGCGCATTAATGCGGCGCGGCGGACCATCTGCCCCGCCCGAGCCGCTTCACCGCCTGTCTGCGAAAGTTTACGCTTCGAGGATTGCCGCGAGCCGCGAACGGATCGATTTCAGCTGGTCCAGAACTTCGGAAGGAACTGGCGCGCCTTCGGACGTCTCCGTCGTTCCGCCCTCGGACCGATCGGTTGCGCGCCGATCGCCACCACTGCCTCGCCGATCGAGCCCGGCATTGCCGGACTTGATCGCGGCGCTTGCGCCCTTGAGCGTATAGCCTTCCTGATTGACCAGCCGGTCGATCGTTTCGACCAGTTCGACATCGGCAGGGCGATAATATCGCCTGCCTCCGCTGCGCTTCAAAGGCTGAAGCATCGAGAATTGCTGCTCCCAATAGCGCAGCACATGCGGCTTGATGCCGAGACCTTCACTGACTTCGCCGATGGTTCGCAACGCATCCGCGTCCTTGCCATCGTCGAACCCGGACATGATGTCAGCCGCCCTTCATGACGCGTTCCTTGAGCAACTGGCTTGCCCTGAACGTCATCACGCGCCGCGGGGTAATCGGAACTTCGACCCCGGTCTTGGGATTGCGACCGATCCGTTCGCGCTTGTCACGCAGGATAAAGCTGCCGAACCCGGAAATTTTCACATTTTCGCCATTGGACAGAGCGTCGCACATCTTCTCGAGAATCGCTTCGACCATGTCGAGCGACTCCGCGCGAGAAAAACCCATTTTGCGATTGATTGTTTCTGCCAAATCAGCGCGGGTCAGCGTGCCCACCGAACGCATCATTCGCCCTCTCCCTCATTAGAGTTGCGATCCCGACTAACTCAGCTTGCGACTGTAATCTTATCCGGACTATTTCGCAACTTAGCCTGTGAATTTCGCTGAGATTGTTCACATGCGGACGAGACTGGCACCCCATGTGAAGCCGCCGCCCATCGCTTCGAACATGACGAGATCGCCCGGCTTGATGCGCCCGTCCTTGCGCGCGACATCGAACGCAAGCGGCACCGAAGCAGCCGAAGTATTGGCATGCCGGTCGACCGTTACCACCACCTTGTCTTCCGAGATTCCCAGCTTGCGGGCGGTCGCATCGAGAATGCGCTTGTTCGCCTGGTGCGGCACGACCCAGTCGAGATTGCCGGACGAAAGGCCAGCATCTTCAATCACTTCGTTCAGAACTTCGGCAAGATTGACAACGGCGTGGCGGAACACTTCGCGCCCCTTCATCCTGAGATGGCCGACGGTCTGCGTGGTCGAAGGACCGCCATCGACATAGAGCAGATCATGCTGCGCACCGTCGGCATGGAGCCGCGTCGCGAGGATACCCGGATCACTATCCCCGCACTCGCTCGCTTCCAGAACGACAGCGCCCGCACCATCGCCGAACAGCACGCAAGTGGTTCTATCTTCCCAGTCGAGGATACGGCTGAATGTCTCCGCTCCGATCACCAGCGCCCGAGTCGCCATGCCAGACCGCAACATCGAATCGGCTGTCGCGAGCGCATAGAGAAAGCCCGAGCAGACCGCCGCGACGTCGAACGCGATGCCGCCATGACAACCGAGCGCATGCTGCACCTTTGTTGCGGTCGCCGGGAAGGTGTTGTCGGGCGTGGCTGTGGCAAGAACGATCAGGTCGATATCGCCAGCACCCATTCCGGCGTCGTCGAGAGCCTTGCGTGCGGCGTCGGTGGCAAGCGTTGCGGTGGTCTCGCCCTCGCCCGCGATGTAGCGCTGGCGAATACCGGTGCGTTCGACAATCCACTCGTCGCTTGTGTCGACCTGAGCCGCAAGCTCCTCGTTGGTGACGCAACGCTTGGGGAGCGCCGAGCCGCTGCCTTTGATCTGGGAACGGATCACTTGCCGGTGCCTTCGCTGGCAGCGCCGCCATTGGTTTCACGCAGCCGCGCTTCGCCGAGTTCGGCGAGATCCTTGGCGATGCGGTTGGTTATGTCGTCTTCGAGCAACCGCGCCGCAACCTCGACCGCATTGGCGACCCCGGCTGCGTTGGCGCTGCCGTGGCTCTTCACCACGACGCCGTTGAGGCCGAGGAAAACCGCCCCGTTGTGGTTGTTCGGGTCGAGATGGTGCTTGAGCAATTCGGTCGCGGGGCGAGAGACGAGAAAGCCGATCTTCGACCGCAAGGAACTGGTGAATGCGCTACGCAGAAGATCGGTGACGAAGCGCGCCGTCCCCTCGATCGCCTTCAACGCGATGTTGCCGGAGAAGCCGTCGGTCACGACCACATCGACTTCGCCGCGGTTGATCTTGTCCGATTCGACGTAGCCGTCGAACTGCATATCGAGACCCTTCGCCGCCTGGAGGTCGGCCGCTGCATCGCGCAGCCGGTCGAAACCCTTGTTCTCTTCCGTGCCGATATTGAGCAGCCGTACGCGCGGCTTCCGACCCAGAAGGATGCGGGAATAGGCCGCGCCCATGATCGCAAATTGGACAAGGTTGCGGGCATCCGCCTCGGTGTTGGCACCGAGGTCGAGCATGATGACGTCTTCGTCCTCGAGCGTGGGCATGACGGCGGCGAGCGCCGGCCGGTCGATTCCCGGCATGGTGCGCAAGGCAATCTTGCTCATCGCCATCAGCGCGCCGGTATTGCCTGCACTGACGGCGGCACCTGCCTTGCCCTGCTTCACGGCGTTGACCGCGAGGCCCATCGATGTGGTCTTGGCGCGGCGCAGCGCCTTGCTTGGCTGCTCGTCGCCGCCAACCACGTCTTCGCAATGCAGGATTTCGGACGCACCCCGCATATTAGGGTGCGATTCGAGCGCAGACTTGATCTGCGTCTCGTCACCGACAAGCAGGAACTGGAACTGGTCATGCCGACGGCGGGCCAGGGCCGCGCCTTCGACCATCACACGCACGCCTTCATCACCGCCCATCGCATCAATGGCGATACGCGGCAGGCTCATGCTCGTCTCTCCAGCAAAATCAGCAGCGGCTTACAAGCCGACCGCTACGACCTCACGACCGTTATAAAAGCCGCAGTGCGGGCAAAGGTTGTGCGGGCGCTTCAATTCACCGCAGTTGTTGCACTCGTGGAAGGCCTCGACCTTCAGCGAATCATGCGCACGGCGATTGCCGCGGCGGTGGGGCGATACTTTTCTCTTAGGGACAGCCATTGCGGCACCTGTTCCTCAAATAAATCCGTGTCTTCGTGGGCCGCCCTAGGGCAAGGTTCGCTGACGCACAAGAGACTGTGCGGCGTTTTGGAACCCGGCACTGGCGGGAAGCCGCGCGCTATAGCGGAAAAATCATGCGTTGCAACCCATCGCGGCACCGCATAGCAGATCGGACCATAACAGGGAGGGACCTCGATATGAACATTTTGCTGCCGGTTACCTTGTCTTCGGCTGCCGCCGCCGCGATCCTCGCAATCTGGCTGATGATCCGCGTGGGGCAAGTCCGCACGTCGGAGAAAGTGAGCGTAGGCGATGGCGGGAACGAACGCGTCATTCGCCGCATGCGCGCCCATGCGAATTTCATCGAGAGCGCACCCTTCGTGGTGATCCTCATCGCAGTGATCGAGCTTGCCGGCAGAGGCACGCCGTGGCTGGCCTATGTCGCAGGCGCTTACTTCATCGGCCGCATTCTCCACGGATTCGGCATGGAAGGCGGCGGGATGCAGTGGGGCCGCATGGTCGGGACGATCGTGACGCTGCTCACCTTGCTGGGCCTCGCAGTGGTCGCCGCGCTGATCGGTATGGGGATTATGTAGATCTGTTTCGCTCGGGACACCCGTCCCGAGCCGAACCTCGCGCTTAGGGGATAATCAGGAAAGCGCGTAATCGCTCACGAACGCATTGGTCTTGCGCTCCTGGCCGAAGGTGCTGGTCGGACCGTGGCCGGGAATGAACAACACGTCATCGCCCAGCGGCCAGAGCTTCTGGGTGATCGCGTCGATCAGGTCCTGGTGATTGCCCATCGGGAAGTCCGTTCGGCCAATTGAGCCCTGGAACAGCACGTCCCCGACGATCGCGAACTTGCTCGGCTTGTGAAAGAACACGACATGGCCGGGCGTGTGGCCAGGGCAATGGATGACGTCGAGCGTGAGTTCGCCCACGGTTACCGTATCTCCGTCCTTCAGCCAGCGATCGGGCTCGAACACTTCGGCATTCATGCCATATTTCGCGCCATCCTCATCGAGACGCGCGATCCAGAAACGATCGTCTTCGTGCGGGCCTTCGATTGGCAGGCCCAACTCCTTGGCAAGCACACCCGCCTCGCCGCAGTGGTCCATATGCCCATGCGTGATGAGGATTTTCTCGAGCGTGACCCCCGATTTCTCGACCGCCGCCTTGAGCTTATCGAGGTCGCCGCCCGGATCGGTCAGCGCACCGCGCATCGTCTTCGTGCACCAGATCAGCGAGCAGTTCTGCTGCAGCGGCGTGACGGGCAGGATCGCTGCCTTCATGGGTGGAGTTGGCTTGGTGGCGGTGTCAGTCATGACAAGCGATGTGGCCGGAGGCGTCAGGGATTGCAAGACAGAGGGTCAGCCCCGTCGGATTTTGCGAAAGCGGCCCTTCTTGTCTCGCCGGTACTCGAGCCGCGGCGGGACGGAGTTTGCCCAGGACCAGAAGCGCGAGAGGAATGACCGCAGCTTGCCGCGTCGACGGCGCTTCTCCGGCTCTTCGCGCCCCTCGGAATCCGCAAGTGCCCAGGCGATGACGAACACCACCACGATTACCGTCACGACAAAAAGGAGAGACAAAGCGCCGATGATCCAAAAGGCCATCCGGGCATTGTTACAAATGGCGCGGCTGGCGAACACCCGCCGTAAGTCGTGGTGGGGGGACTATTTGGGGCTAAATCCGCCCGCCTTTCCACACCACGCGGCCGATAATCTCGAGGTCTTCCGCCGCGACATCGACCGGCGGGTAGGCGAGGTTCTGGCTGAGCAGCGCGAAGCGCCCCGCCCCTTGCGAGGCGACGCGCTTGACCATCACCGTGTCGCCGAGGCGCACCACATGCACCCCGTCGCGAAACGCACGCGGCGCACGGTCGACCAGGATCTCGTCGCCATCGCGCAGCAATGGCTCCATCGAGTCCCCCTCGACGGTGATCGCCGAAAGCTTTGCGCCCTCAAGCCCTTGCTCGCGCAGCCAGCGCGCCGAAAAGCGGAAAGCATCGAACGGCACCTCCGCATCGGGCAGCGCCCCCGGCCCTGCGGAGGCCCCGACATCGAGCCGCGGCACATCGACCCATTGGCCCCGTGACGTCGTGGCAGCAGGCGCGGCACCATAGGAAATATCCTTAATGCCGGCCTCGGAAGCGCCAAGCTCCGTTTCCGGAACACCAAAGAACTCGGCGAGCTTCCTTCGGTCCTGTTCCTCCAGCTTGCGCGGGCTTCCCTTGCGCACAAATTGCTGAAGATAGCTGGGGTTACGCCCGATCATCGCCGAGAGCGAAGCGAGGCTCGCTCCGTTCTGTTGCGACAATTCCATCAGCCTGGCGCGCTCGCCGCTCAGATCATCCATCGCTCATTCCTCAAGCCTCATTAAAATTTCCTATAGCATAGGATTTTTCCTAGACAAGTAGGAATTGGGATGGAACGAATCAGGAACACAAAGTTCGATTCGTCCTGCGAAACCACCATGAGGGAAGCCCAATGCTGATCCGTTCCATCGAGAAATTCCTTCGCCAGCACGATATGCCCGCGACAAAGTTCGGCCGTCTCGCCGCGCATGACCCGCGCTTCGTGCTCGACCTGCGCATGGGCCGCATTCCGCGCCCCGGCACGGAGGCGCGTATCCGCAAATGGATGGACAATTATCATCCCGAGCGCACCGATCTCGTCGCTGCCGCTCTCCAGTCCAAGCGCTTCGAAACGAAAGGATTCGCCCATGCATCCTGACGCCTATGAAACGAAGGCGCGTCGCATGCGCGCTCGCCGTACCGTGGGTGACCGCGTGCAGGAGGCGCTGCTGATGCTTGGCGAAGCGCAGGGGCAAATGCTGAGCCATAGCGAGAAGCCCTGGGCCTCGATCACCTTTTCAGGGTCACGGCACGAACTGATGTTCGACTTCGCCGGGCCAGAGGCCGTGGCAGCAGGCGAGCGCTTCATCGCCGCCCTGCCCGATTACGAGTTCGCCATTCCCGGACATCTGGTGGCCGAGGCAACTGTGAGCGAAGTGGATCACCTGATGCACCCGGCTCCCCGCCTGATCGTCACGGTGACACTGCTCTTGCTCGAAGACGCGTGACCCCTACCCCCTCCTGATAATCAAACTCCGGATCTCGGTCATGTCTTCCATGGCAAAGCGAATGCCCTCGCGGCCGAGACCGGAGTTCTTGACCCCGCCATAGGGCATGTTGTCGACGCGGTAGCTGGGGATCTCGTTGATGCAGATCCCGCCGTATTCAAGCCTGTCCCAGGCATTCATCACCTTGAAGAAATCGCGCGTGAACACGCCCGCCTGAAGGCCGAACTCGCTGCGGTTGACCTCGGCCAGCGCCTCGTCGAAGTCGGAAAACTTCATCAATACCGCTGCGGGGCCGAAGGCTTCCTCGTTGACGATCTTCGCACGCTTGTCGACATTCTCGAGCAGCGTCGCCTCGACCATCTGGCCGTCGCGACCACCACCGCAGAGCAGGTCCGCGCCGCCTTCGACCGCCTCGTCGATCCAGTTCTTGAGACGCTTCGCTTCGCCTTCGTCGATCATCGGGCCGATGAACGTATCGCGGTCCTTCGGGTCGCCCGACTTCAGCGCCTTCGCCTGTTTCACAAGCATGTCCTTGAAGGTGTCGTAGATGTCCTCGTGGATCAGGATGCGCTGAACGCTGATGCAGCTCTGGCCCGATTGGTAGAACGTGCCTTTGATCACGCGCCCTACCGCGTCTTCCAGATCGGCATCGTGATCGATCACCACCGCCGCATTGCCGCCGAGTTCGAGCGTGACCTTCTTCTTGCCCGCTCGCGCCTTGAGCGCCCAGCCGACCTCGTCCGAACCGGTGAAACTGAGCAGCTTGAGCCGCTCGTCCGTCGTGAACAGGTCAGCGCCCTCACGGCTCGCCGGCAGGATGGAGAATGCGCCTTCCGGCAGCACGTCACATTCGGCCAGCACCTCGCCGATGATCAGCGCGCCGAGCGGTGTCTTGCTGGCGGGCTTGAGCACGAAGGGGCAGCCGACCGCGATGGCCGGCGCGATCTTGTGCGCGGCGAGGTTGAGCGGAAAGTTGAAGGGCGAAATGAAGCTGCACGGCCCCACCGGGACACGCTTCCAGATCGCCTGATAGCCCTCTGCGCGCTCGGAGATATCGAGCGGCATGACCTCGCCGCCCATCCGCACCGATTCCTCGGCGGCAATCTCGAAAGTGTCGATCAGCCGGTCGACTTCGCCCTCGCTGTCGCCGATCGGTTTGCCCGCCTCGACGCAGAGCGAATAGGCAAGCTCGTCATAGCGTTCGCGGAAGCGCGACACGCAATGCTTGAGCACGTCCTTGCGCTGATAAGCCGCCAGCCGCGCCATCGGTTCTGCGGCGCGCGCTGCACCCGCAATCGCCTCGTCGATGATCTCAGGCGATGCCTGCGCGACGCGGAAAGCGACCTCGCCGGTAAACTTGTCCGTCACCGCAAGGTTGGTGTTGGGCTGCTCCGCCCTGTTGTTGAGATAGAGCGGGTAGGTGTCTTTGAGCTTGGGGGTTTTGGACATTCGAGGGAAACTCCTTTCCCTCTTAACGGCCTGTCCCCTTGCCCTGTTCCGCTAGTACCCGAGCTTCGGATCGAACACCGGGCTGACCGGCTCGCCCTTCAGATAATGATCTAGGTTCTCGAGGAAGCGGTCGGCCGAACGCTTGAACATCTTGTCCTGCGCGCGGCCCGAGAGGTGCATGGTGATATGCGCGTTTTCGAGCGACCACAGCCTGTGATCCTCAGGCAGCGGCTCGGGTGTCGTCACGTCGAGAAAGGCGCTGCCGATGCTCTTCGCTTCCAGCGCCTCGACCAGAGCCGGCTGATCGATCACCGCGCCGCGCGCGATGTTCACCAGCACAGCATCCGACTTCATCGCAGCAAGTTCGCTCGCGCCGATCATCCCGTCGGTTTCGGGCGTTGCCGGGACCGCCAGGATCACCCAGTCGAACTCGCCCAGCTTGCCGCGCCACTCGTCAGGCGTCAGCACGCCTTCCCCACCGCTGCGCCGCACCACGGTCACATCGACGTCGAACGCTTCGAGCCGCGGCTTGATCAGCTTTCCGATCGCGCCATAGCCCAGCAGCAGCGCCTTCGATCCGGCAAGCTCGCGCTTTCCAGGCGAATCCATCAGCCATTCGTGGCGGTCCTGCGCGCGCACGACCTCGCGATAGCCCTTGGCGATGTTGAGCATCCCCATCACGACATATTCGGCGATGGTGATCGCGTTGATTCCCGCACCATTGGTGACGGTAATCCCGCGCTCGATCAGCACGTCCATCGGCAGGAAGTCGAGCCCCGCATAGATCGAATTCAGCCATTTGAGCTTCGTCGCCGCGCGGAGCGTTTCGATCATCGGCTCCTTCTCGTTGAAGTCGAACCAGCCGATTTCAGCGAGTGGCGCGACTTCGAGAGCCTCTTCCCGGCTGGCGAACCAGTGCACGTCGAGCCCATCGGGCAAGCGCGGTTCGACCATCGGTCGGATCAGGGCGGACAGGGCGAGTGTTGTCATGGCACCTTACTAAGGCCGGAATGCCAGCCACGCTACCCCGGCGAGCACCGGCAAGCCTGCGAGATCGACCGTAGCGATGCGCCTCAGCGGCGCGGGGCTTCCAGCGCTCCAGTATAGCACGAGGAAACTTATCATGCTGATGCCGACAAGAAGGACGGCGAGGCGGCGCCCCTCGGGCATGATGGCCGCCCAGACACAGGCAACGAAGACCGCGAAAAACAGCGCCGCCCGGTGGTGCATAAGCAGGAAAAGCGGGCTGTCCGGCTCGATGTGATAGAGCGTTGTCAGCGTCGCCGGACGGAATAACGCGAGCGCCGGGGTGGCGTGGATCGCAGCGAGAACGAGCCAGAGAATCGGTTGCAACATGCAACTATTGTAGCGGTTGCTACACGGGTGGCAAGATCAAGAGAGCTTCCACTCCCAACCGAGCGGATCACCGTCCATCACCTCCACGCCCTTCGCCATAAGTTCGTCACGGATGGCGTCGCTGGTCGAGAAATCCTTCTCGGCCCGCGCTGCCTTGCGGCGGGCGAGCGCGTCCTCGATCTCTTCCTCGGAAATCTGCGCGTCCTTGGGGCGGATGCGCAGCGCTTCACGCGTCAGATCGAAAAGCCCGAGGCCGAGGACAGAGTCCATATCTTCGACGACCGCGCGTTTCGCGCCCGCATCGACCTTCTTGACTGACAGCGCCTCTTCCAAAGCCGTGAGCGCGATGGGCGTGTTGAGATCATCCGCCATCGCAGCATCGAATTTCTCGCGGATCGCTGCGAACTTCTGATGGGCGGGATCGCCCGCCGCAGCGTCTTTCAAACGCTCGACCGCCATCACCATCCGCTTGAGCCGCGTGAGCGCCGCCCCCAGCCCTTCCCAGCTGAACTCCAGCTCGCTGCGGTAATGCGCCTGCAGGCACATCATGCGGTAGGCGAGCGGGTGATAGCCCTTGTCGATCAGCAGCTGCAGACGCAGGAATTCGCCCGCGCTCTTGGACATCTTGCCGCTGCGCTCGACGAGAAAGTTGTTGTGCATCCAGATCTTAGCGCCCGAATGGGTCGCGACGTCTAAGCTCATGGATTTTCCGCCACATCCGCAGAACGCCTGGTTCTGCGCAATCTCGTTGGGATGGTGGATTTCGCGGTGGTCGATCCCCCCGGTGTGGATGTCGAAGGGGAAACCGAGCAGTTTCTCGCCCATGACCGAGCATTCGAGATGCCAGCCGGGCGCGCCCTTACCCCAAGGCGAGTCCCACTCCATCTGGCGGGATTCGCCCGGGGGCGTCTTGCGCCAGATCGCGAAGTCGGCGGCGTTGCGCTTGCCCTCGACCGTGTCGATACGGCCTTCCCCTTCTTCGGTGACGGCCCGTGCAAGCTTGCCATAATCCTCGACGGTAGAGACATCGAAGTAGAGACCGCTCTCGATTTCGTAGCAATGCTCGTCCGCGATGCTCTTCGCGAACTCCAGCATTTCGTCGATGTAGTCCGTCGCGACCGACCACTTTGCCGGCTCTCGGATGTTGAGCGCCTTTACGTCGGCCCAGTATGCCTCGGTATAATGCTTGGCGATGTCCCAGATCGACTGCGCTTTCTCCGCAGCCATTTTCTCCATCTTGTCCTCGCCCGCATCGGCATCGTCCGTCAGGTGGCCGACATCGGTGATGTTGATGATGTGGGTGAGTGCGTAGCCCTTCCAGCTCAGCGTCCGGCCAAGGATGTCCGCAAAGACATAGGCGCGCATGTTGCCGATATGCGGATAGTTATAGACCGTCGGGCCGCAGGTATAGACGCGTGCCTCGCCCGGATGGACGGGCTCGAAGGTCTCGAGCTGGCGGGTCAGCGAATTGAAAAGCTTGAGCGGTACGGCGTCGGTCATGATGCGCGCGCTTTGCGGCGGCGCGTCGGCAAAATCAATCCCAGCCTTCCCAGCGGATCGATTCGGAAATGTCGGCGCGCGGCACGTCGAAGCTGTTGATCGGCGCGTCGGGGTCACGGTGGCCGACAGCGATCCCGCAGAAGAAGGTATGATCCTCCGGGATTTCGACCACTTCGCGGATCTGCGGCGAATAGACCGCCCAGGCCTCCTGGTAGCAGGTGTCGAGCCCTTCCTCGCGCGCCAGCAGGCCGATGGTCTGCATCCACATGCCGATGTCCGACCACTGCGGCGGCCCCATATACTTGGGCGTGTGGATCAGCATCAGCACCGGCGCACCGAAGGCGCGGAAGTTCTCGGCAAACCACATCAGCCGCTTGGCCTTGTCCTCGCGCGGGATTTCGAGCGCAGCATACATCGCCTCACCCACTCCGAAGCGGCGCTCCTCGTAAGCCCCCTCAAGCTCGGGCGGATAGATGTGATATTCGGGCGCATGGGCGGCGCGACCCTTGGGAAACTCCTCGGCAATCCGTGCGAAGAGTGTCTGCATCGGCTCGCCCGTCAGCACCACCGCGTTCCACGGCTGGGTATTGCCGCCGCTGGGCGAACGCTGTGATTTCTCGAGAATGCGGGTGAGCACCGCGCGGTCGACCTTCTGGTCGGTGAACTTGCGGACGCTGCGGCGCGTCGCGACGGCTTCGGATACGTTCAACTAATCGTCCTCGTCTGTATAATCGCGTTTCCACATTTCTTCGGCGGCACGACGTTCATCGGATAACGTTCTGCCTACAGGCGGTGTCAAATAGGTGTTCGCTGGAGGCTCCAATGAGCCGCACCGTTCCACACGATCAGGTTCAGGAACCCGCAAGACATTGAATCCGCCGAGATTGTTACGGCGTAAAAGCCAGGTTCGAGTTTTGCTCACATATGATGAATGCAAAACCGCTAGTGTCTCGATTTTCCTTTGCTGCAATTCGCCGTCGATGACTTTTTTGACCTTGAGGTCTACAAACCAGGGCCAACCAATGACAATGTAACCGGGTTCATTCGGAATTGGCGTAGGTACCTGCGAGACTGCACGAGCCCTGACTTTAAGGTCGTAGCATTCCGAATCTTGAGCCACTGCCGCACCGTGGACCGACATGCCGAGGCAAGCCCACAAGATCGGCCAAACCGCCCTCAACGCCTGCCCCGCTTCTCATCCTCGAACAGTTCGGCGAGCTGTTCGATGATCGTGCCCCCAAGCTGTTCGACATCCATGATCGTCACCGCGCGGCGGTAATAGCGCGTCACATCGTGGCCGATGCCGATCGCCACCAGCTGCACCGGCGAGACGTTCTCGATCCACTCGATCACCTTGCGCAAATGCGCCTCGAGATAGCCCGCGCTGTTCACGCTGAGCGTCGAATCATCGACCGGTGCGCCGTCGGAAATCACCATCAGGATGCGGCGATCCTCGCGCCGGCCGATCAGCCGGTTGTGCGCCCACATCAGCGCTTCGCCGTCGATGTTTTCCTTGAGCAGTCCTTCGCGCATCATCAGGCCGAGATTGCGGCGCGCGCGGCGCCACGGCTCGTCGGCCTTCTTGTAGATGATATGGCGCAGATCGTTGAGGCGCCCCGGATTGCCCGGTTTACCATCGGCGAGCCAAGCCTCACGGCTCTGCCCGCCCTTCCACGCGCGGGTGGTGAAGCCGAGAATCTCGGTCTTCACGCCGCTGCGCTCCAGCGTGCGGGCGAGAATGTCCGCGCTGATCGCGGCGATGCTGATCGGCCGTCCGCGCATGGAGCCGGAGTTGTCGATCAGCAGGGTTACGATCGTGTCCTTGAACTCGACGTCCTTCTCGGTCTTGTAGGCGAGCGCGGTGCCGGGCGAGACGATCACGCGCGGCAGGCGCGAGGCATCGACGATCCCGTCTTCCTGGTCGAAATCCCAGCTGCGGTTCTGCTGCGCCATCAGGCGGCGCTGGAGACGGTTGGCGAGCCGCGTCACCACGCCCTGCAGGCCGGTCAGCTGGCTGTCGAGATAGGCGCGCAGTCGGTCGAGCTCTTCGGCATCACACAGCTCGGGCGCGGCAATTTCCTCATCGAAACGCTCGGTATAGGCATGATAGTCGAGGTCCATCGGGATCTCGCCCTGCGGCCGGTTGGGCCGCACCGGCATCATGCCTTCTTCGCCCTCGTCACCGGGCTCGCCTTCCGACATTTCCTGTTCGGAGGACTGTTCGGTCTCGCCTTCGCCCTCGGCCTCACCTTCGGCCATTTCGCCAGCGGCTTCGGAGCCTTGCGGCTCGCCCTGACCTTCGCTTTCGTCGTCGCCTTCCTGTTCCTGCTCGTCCTGCCCCTCTTCGTCCTCGCCCTGATCGTTGTCACCCTCATCGGGCGCATCGGTCGGATGGGTGAGGTCGAGATGCTGGAGCATGTCGAGGCTGAGCGACTGGAACGCCTCCTGATCATCGAGCGAAAGCGCGAGCGATTCGAAATCGTCGCCGACCTTCTCCTCGATGAAGTCGCGGACCATGTCGACGCCCGCCTGCGCGCGCTCGGGGATCGGCTCGCCCGTCAGCTTCTCGCGCACCATGAGCGAGAGCGCGGTCTGGATCGGCACGTCATTGGCGCTCTCGGCACGCGATATCGGATCGGACGCGGTGCGCATCTCGACCGCGCTTTCGAGGTTGGCGCGAATACCGCTGTAATTGTTCGCACCCAGCGCTTCATAGCGGGCCTGCTCGATCGCATCATAGCAGGCGCGCGCCACCGGTTCGGGCGGCGCGTGCTTGGAATGCAGCCCCTCGTTATGGTGGCGCAGCTTGAGCGCGAAACTGTCGGCGAAACCGCGCGCCTCGCTCACCTGTTCCTGCGGCAAATCGCGCGCTGGCAGGGGCACGCGAAAATGCTTGCCCGAAGCAGTGGGAGAATCAGCGCTCCAAGCGACTTCGACCTCGGCCTCCCGCGCAAGCGCGCGGCTGGCGCCGGTCAGCGCCTGCTTGAATTTGTCGAGAGGGGTTTCTTCAGCCATTCAGTCGGGGTGTTTCGCGGTCAGATGATGCTCTGGCCGGTCTTTTCCCAGTCGGCGAGGAAGCCTTCAATCCCCTTATCTGTGAGGACGTGGTTGAAGAGCTGCTTGATCACCTTGGGCGGCGCAGTCATCACGTCTGCGCCAATCTTGGCCGCCTGCAGCACGTGAGTGACGTGGCGGACCGAGGCGACGAGGATTTCGGTTTCGAAGCCGTAATTGCTGTAGATCAGGTTGATGTCGGCAATTAGCTCCATCCCGTCGAAGCCGTTGTCGTCATGCCGCCCGACGAAGGGGCTGACGAAAGTCGCGCCCGCCTTCGCTGCGAGCAACGCCTGGTTGGCCGAGAAGCACAGCGTGACGTTCACCATCGTGCCGTCTTCGGTCAACGCCTTGCAGGTCTTGAGTCCGTCGATCGTCAGCGGCACCTTGATGCAGACATTGTCCGCGATCTTCCGCAGGACTTCGGCCTCTTTCATCATGGTTTCGTGGTCGAGCGCGACGACCTCTGCAGAGACGGGACCATCCACGATGGCGCAGATTTCCCTGGTCACTTCCATGAAGTCGCGGCCCGACTTGTGGATCAGCGAGGGGTTGGTGGTGACCCCGTCGAGGAGGCCGGTGGCGGCCAGTTCCTTGATGTCGTCGAGTTCGGCGGTGTCGGCGAAGAATTTCATGTGCGATGCGCTCCGGCGTCAGGTTTGCGATTCTCGCACCGCTATAGCGCGCTCACGCCGCGAGGCCACCCTCGCGCTGGTGCTCATCCGCTGCGATTTTCAGCTATAACGCGCCCTCCGCACCGAATACGCCGATGATTACTGCGTCATTGGTGGAGCGCGGATCGCGGCGGATCGCCTCTTCCTCGAAGCCGATTTCCTGCCAGATCGCATCGTTGATATTGCCCGACAGGCGCTGCGCGATCGAGCCGACGTCGGCCCCTACTGCAGCACTGACCAATTGTCCGACCAGAGGATCGGAGGCGATCTCGATGGCGCGGCCAAGTTCGGGCACCATCGCCTCGATCAGCTGGCCGCCCATTTCGCCGCGCAGGAAGCTCGTCGCCGCGCGGGGGCCGCCTCGCACCAGAGCCACGGCGTTCTCGATGCCGACTACCCGCACCGCGTCAGCCACGATCGGCGCGGCGCGATAGGAACCTTCGATCGCGATGTCGGCAAATGCATCCTCCAGCCGGTTTTTGAACAGAGCGGAGGTGAGAATATCGGACAGGATATCGCCGCGCGTGCCGAGCAGATTGCCGAGACCGATGCGCGTCACCTGGTCGTCCCAGTAACCGCCGGGAGCAGTCAGACGTGCGAAGGCGCGTTCGCTCGACAGCAGCAACATGCGGCGGATCGCTTCGGTGAAGCTGAAGGCCGGCAAGGTTGAGCAGGCCGGCAATGCCAGCAGCGTCGCGCTCGCCATCGCTCCGCCCAGAAAGGCGCGTCGTGTCGGTACTCGTTCGTTCAAAGCGTTCATATCCATCGGCTATCTCCTTGCCGCCAGCCCCAGGCAATGCCCATATGCACGGACACATGAACCGCGTCCGACTTCTCGTATTCAATGCCGCAATTGGCGCGCTCGACTACAAAGTGCCCGAGGGCATGACGGTCGAGCCGGGCTCGGTCGTGCTTGCGCCGCTCGGCCCGCGTCAGATCACCGGCATTGTATGGGACGAGAAACGCCTGCCTGCGAACGACGTTCCGGCGAGCAAGCTGCGCGCGCTGGTCGAGGTCATGCCGGTGCCGCCGCTTTCGGCCCCCTTGCGGCGGCTGATCGAGTGGACGGCGGACTATTATTGCGCCCCGATGAGCGCGGTGGCGCGCATGGTGATTTCCAGCGGAGGCGCGCTCAACGGCCCCGCGACGATGACCGAATATCGCCTGTCGGGCGGCATGCCGGAACGGATGACCCCGCAGCGCGAAGTCGCGATGGAAGCGCTCGAAGGCGAGCAGGCGACGATCCGCGAACTGGCGGGGATCGCGGGCGTTTCGGAAGGCGTGCTGCGCGGGCTGGTCAACCAGGGCGTGATCGAGCCGGTCAGCGTTGCGATCGACCGCCCCTTCCCGCCTGCCGATCCCGACTACGACATCCCCGAGCTCGAACCGGAACAGCGCGAAGTCGCGGACCGTCTGAACGAGGCGGTGAAGGCGCGCACATTCGCGCCCTTCCTGCTCGATGGCGTCACCGGTTCGGGCAAGACCGAGACCTATTTCGAACCGATGGCCGAGGCGGTGCGGATGGGACGGCAAGTGCTGGTCCTCCTGCCCGAGATCGCGCTCACCGAGAACTTCCTCAAGCGCTTTGAGGCCCGCTTCGGTGCCTCTCCGGTGCTGTGGCATTCCTCGCTCAAATCCACCGAGCGGCGGCGGGCATGGCGCGCCATCGCGGATGGTACGGCGCAGGTGGTCGTCGGTGCGCGTTCGGCGCTGTTCCTGCCCTACAGGAACCTCGGCCTGATCGTCGTCGACGAGGCGCATGAGGTGAGCTTCAAGCAGGACGACGGCGTGCGCTACAACGCGCGTGACGTTTCGGTGATGCGCGCCCGGTTCGAGGGCTTTCCGGTGGTTCTGGCGAGCGCCACCCCCGCGCTCGAAAGCCTGCAGATGGCCGAAAGCGGCGTTTACGAAAAGCTCGACCTCCACAGCCGCTATGGCGGGGCGGAACTGCCGCATATCGAGCGGATCGACCTCACCGAAGAGAAACCCGGCGCGGGTCGCTGGCTCGCGCCGCGGCTGGTGGCCGCGCTGGAAGACCGGCTGGCGAAAGGCGAGCAGTCGCTGCTGTTTTTGAACCGCCGCGGGTTTGCGCCGCTGACGCTGTGCCGCAATTGCGGCTTTCGCTTCCAGTGCCCCAACTGCAGCGCCTGGCTGGTCGAACATCGCCTCTCGCGCCGCCTCGCCTGCCATCACTGCGGCCACGAAACGCAGCCGCCCGATGCCTGCCCCGAATGCGGCGAGCCCGATTGCCTTGTCGCCTGCGGCCCCGGCGTTGAACGCATCGCCGACGAGGTCGCGGAAATTCTTCCGGAGGCGCGCGTGGCCATCGCCACTTCCGACACGCTCAATTCGCCGGAGCGGGCGGCGCAGTTCATCGCCGAGGCGGAAAGCGGCGCGGTCGATATCATCGTCGGCACGCAGCTCGTCACCAAGGGTTTCCACTTCCCCGAACTGACGCTGGTGGGCGTAGTCGATGCCGATCTCGGTCTCGAAGGCGGGGACTTGCGCGCAGCCGAGCGGACCTACCAGCAGATCGCGCAGGTCGCAGGGCGCGCCGGGCGCGGCGCAAAACCGGGCGAAGTCTTTCTCCAGACTCGGCATCCCACCGCGCCGGTCATTGCCGCACTGGCGGACGGTGACCGCGAGGCCTTCTACGAGGCGGAAACCGAAGCGAGGCGCATGGTCGGCGCTCCACCGTTCGGTCGTTGGGCTGCGATCATCATTTCCTCCGAAGACGATGCCGAGGCGCGCGAAGCTGCCAACCGGCTGGGGGCGAGCCGGCCCAAGGTGGATGAGCTCATGATCCTCGGCCCCGCCCCCGCCCCGCTAGCTCTGCTGCGCGGGCGCTATCGCTACCGCTTTCTCGTCAACGCGCGCCGCTCGGTCGAATTGCAGCGGATCATCACCGGCTGGATTTCCGGCCAGAACTTCGCACCGGGCGTTCGCGTAGGCGTCGACATCGATCCTTACAGCTTTGTGTAGTAAGGATTTAATCCCCCTCGGCGGTTGAGTTTCAGCCCGGGCTTGATACTATCGATCGGTAGAATGGGGTCGGGGGATCATGAAAAAGCTTTCGAAATATTGGTTCGTATTTCTTGCAATGTTCATCGCCGCGCCGGGTCACGCTGAGACCTGGTATCGCGCTGATACGCATCATTTCACGATTTTCAGCGATGGCCAGGAGAAGCAGCTCGAGGAGTTTGCTCACGAGGCCGAGAAGTTCGACGCGCTGATGCGGCTGGCCTTTCAGGTGCGGCCGGAGGCCGATCCGGCAAAGCTCAACATCTACCTCGTCTCGAGCGCAGACGATGTGCAAAAGCTGGTCGATATGAACAATATCGCCGGTATATATTTCGCTCGCACGGATGGCAGCTTTGCCATTTCGAACCGGCAGAAGACCCGATCGCGGGACCGCCTGTCGGGCAAGAGAACCCTGTTCCATGAATATGCGCATCATTTCATGTTCAACAACTTGCATGTGCCTGCGCCTGCCTGGCTAGTCGAAGGTTTTGCAGAGTTCGTCGCCACGGCCGAGTTCAAGAAGAACGGGGAATGGTATTTCGGCAAACCCGCATTCCATCGCGCTGCAGAAATCGAATATGCGCCCCGGATCCCCATCGATCTCCTGCTGACCGTGAGGCCCAGTCAGATAAAGGGCGATGGCGCATCAGCATTCTACGGCTGGTCATGGGCGCTGACCCACATGCTTTATCTCGAATCTCCCGAGGCCGGAAAACAGGTCGACCGATATCTGCGCCGGATCAATCGCGGCGAGACGTCACTCGACGCGGCGCGTGCGGAGTTTGGCGACCTCGATGAATTGGAAAAGGAATTGAGAGGCTATGTGAAAGGCCGCATGACGTTCAAGAAATCCAATCTGGCTCTTCCCTATCGTGACGATGTCCAAGTCACACGTTTGAGCGAAGCGGAGTCCGCCACCCTCGCCCTCAAACTCAGGCGTCTTGGCGGAGCGGATCTCGCTGAAACGCGCGATGCACTTACGGCCGCAACGGCAAGCGGAGATGCCGAAGCCTGGTACCAGCTGGGCCGCGCAGAATACGATCTCGCTCTGTCTGCCGACAGTGCAGCCGATGCCGAAGAAACATCGCCGGATTTCTCGGCTGCCAGAGCGGCCCTGAAAAACGCGTTGGCCGCAGACGCCGAGCACGTACATGCGAATGTTCTCATGGGTGAGTTGGAGATCGCCCGCCTCGAAAGCATGGACCAACCCTATGTTGAGGAAGAGTGGAAGAATGCTCGCCGGTATATCAGCAAGGCTGCCGAACTCTCCCCTCGCGACCCCTATGCGCTGTTTGCCCTGGCGCAGAGCTATTCGCGCAGGGGGCATCGTGACGCGGTTGTCTCACCTTCCCTGAAGACCGCATTCGAGAGGGCTCCGGAATCACGTGAAATCCGGTTTGCCTATGCCATCGATCTCGCGAATAACGGTCAATTCGAAGCGGCCATCCAACTGCTCAGTATCCTCGCGAATGACCCGCACGGGGGCGACGCTGGCCGCGATGCGATCCGCAGGATTGAGGCAATGCGTGATGGATCTACGATACTCGCCACCGATATTGCGCCGGTTATCGGAGAGACTTCGGACGAAGCCGACTGATCGATCAATTGTCGGCACCGAAGTCTTCCTGTTGAGTTGATCGGTAATGTCCGACGGCGATTCCCAACCCATCCTCGTTCCCATTCTCGGCGACCAGCTGAGCC
Organism: Altererythrobacter xiamenensis; assembly: GCF_900177715.1. GTDB lineage: Bacteria > Pseudomonadota > Alphaproteobacteria > Sphingomonadales > Sphingomonadaceae > Erythrobacter > Erythrobacter xiamenensis. The sequence continues at coordinate 282,659 of NZ_FXWG01000001.1, forward strand.
GTGACCTTGCCAGCCTGCGCGGGCGGACCAAGGACGACACCGTCATCCTGATGATGGAGGTCCGGGACGAGGCGACCTACGTCAAACACCACAAGCAGAAGATCACGCTGATCTTTTCCGCGATGCGCCATTTCGCTGCGGAGCTGGAGGATGCCGGCTGGACGGTCGACTACGTCAAGCTGACCGACGAGGATAACTCCGGCAGCTTCACCGGCGAGGTCGCCCGCGCGATCGAGCGGCACGATCCGCGCGCGATCCACGTGGTCGATGCGGGCGAATGGCGCGTCCAGCAAGCCATCCTGGAATGGCCCGACAAGTTCGCCTGCGAGATCGAAGTTCTCGATGACGATCGCTTCATCTGCCCGCTCTCGGAGTTCCGCGAGTGGGCGGAGGATCGCGATCACCTGACGATGGAGCACTTCTATCGCCAGATGCGCCGCAAGACCGGCCTGCTGATGACGCAGGATGGCAAGCCGACCGGCGGCGACTGGAACTACGACAAGCAGAACCGGGAAAGTCCGGATGATGAGATGGATCCGCCGGAGCGCCCGACCTTCGAACCCGACGCAATCACGCAGGAATGCATCGAGCTGGTCGAAGAGACATTCGGCGACCATTTCGGCAGCCTTGAAGGTTTCGGCTGGCCGGTGACCAGCGACCAGGCCGAGAAAGCCGCCGATGCGTTTTTCGCAGAGCGGATCGAGAAGTTCGGACCCTATCAGGACGCGATGGTCCACGGGCAGGATGACCTTTATCACTCGATGCTGTCGACGAGTATCAACCTCGGCCTGCTCGACCCGCTGGAGCTATGTCAGCGCGCACAGAAGGCCTACGAGGGCGGCAAGGCTCCGCTCAATTCCGTCGAAGGCTTCATCCGCCAGATCATTGGCTGGCGCGAATATGTCCGCGGTTTCTACTGGTATTTCATGCCCGATCTCGAAAGCCGCAACGCGCTGAATGCGCAGCGCGGTCTTCCGGAGTTCTACTGGACGGGCGAAACCGACATGCGCTGCCTTGCCGATTGCATTCGCTCGACGCGCGAAAACGCTCACGCCCACCATATCCAGCGGCTCATGGTGCTCGGCAATTTCGCGCTGCTGGCAGGGATCAATCCGCGCGAGGTGCAGGACTGGTATCTGGTGGTCTACGCAGACGCCTATGAATGGGTCGAACTGCCCAATGTCAGCGCGATGATCCTCTATGCCGACGGTGGTAAGCTCGCGACCAAGCCCTATGCAGCTTCCGGCAATTACATCAACAAGATGTCGGACTACTGCAAGGAGTGCCGCTATTCGGTTTCGAAGAAGACGGGCGAGGATGCCTGCCCGTTCAACCCGCTCTACTGGCATTTCATGGATCGGCATCGCGACAGGCTGGAAAGCAACCACCGCATCGGCCGCATCTATTCGACCTGGGACCGGATGGACGAGGCGAAGCGCCAGGATTACCTCGACAGCGCAGAGAAATTACTCGACTCGCTCAAGCCTGCCAGCCAAGACTGGGCTCGCAATAAATAAACGGGGAGAGAGCCAATGCTGACCGTCCACCATCTGCGCCTGTCGCAATCCGAGCGTATCGTCTGGCTCTGTGAAGAGATGGGCATTGATTACGAGGTCAAGCTCTACAATCGCCGCGAGGATAACAACCTCGCTCCCGACGAATACAAGGCGCTCCACCCGATGGGCATAGCGCCGGTCATTACCGATGGCGACTTCGTGCTGGGTGAAAGCGGCGCGATCATCGACTGGATCATCGCGCAATATGGCGATCGCGGTCTCGTTCCTTCAAAGGATCATGCCGACTTCGCCGACCACCTCTTCTTCTACCACTGGGCCAATGCGACCTTCATGACCAATGGCATGATGGCGCTCGTGGCAAGCCGCATGGTCGATGGCGGCGAGATCCCTCCCTTCGTCGCCGACCGCATGGCGAAAAGCTGGCAGATCATCGAGACGCGGCTGGGCGAGGCCGACTATTTCGGAGGTTCGCAGCTGACCACCGCCGACATCATGATGGGGTTCCAGTTGACGACCAGCCGCGCGATGAGCGGGATGGGAATCGATGGGATGCCCAACCTCCAGGCCTATCTCAAGCGCATCGGCGAGCGTGAGGCCTATCAGCGCGCCATGGCCAAGGCTGAACCGGGAATGCCGCCCAAGCTCGACTGAACTGCGCCCGAAAACGGATGAATCGGGCGATTCTTTGCCCTTTCTGGTAAGCGATTCCCCGTATTTCCCGCCTCCGTTACCTAACCTCTTGCAACGGTTCGCCGCATTAAGCGCTCTAACCGCCCCCCCATGGGCTTGCGCAGCGTGAATTGTTCATGTGTTAGACAGGAGCACCTGAACAACCGCACCTTCACTGACGTAGGCACACGTCAATTATGCCGCACAGCATTGAACAATTTTTGGGGGTTCTGTCAGCCGGAAACGCCTTCGGAAGGGGTGGTTCCATTAATACCGCGAGGTAGCGCGCCCGGCTGAATGGTTTGAAGGAGTAACGTAATGAGTATCGTATCGAAGAAACCGATCGCGATCTGTCTGCTTGCAGGGCTGGCCATGCCGGCGACTGCAAATCTTGCAGCGCAGGAAATGCAGCCGGAAGCGACCGAAGCCAACATCACCGTGCAGGGTCAGGTCCCGGCCGACCTCAGCGGCTATCCCGAAGGTCCCGAGATCGAAGGATTCATCTCGGCCCGCAACGGCAATGGCATGCAGGTAACCCGCGCCGACGGAAGCAACGCCGTCGTCGCCATCAGCGCCGGCACCGAAATCAAGTCGAGCGGCGGCTTCCTCGGTCTCGGTCGCAATACGCTGACCGCGGACTCGCTGCTCAATGGTCTGCCCGTGACCGTCGAGACCGTCCAGTGGGCCGGTAACCTCGTCGCCACGCAGGTCGATCTGAAGAGCAAGGATCTCAAGACCGCTGCGATGATCCGCAACGGCACAGAGCAGCGCTTTGGCGCCAACGAAGCTGCGATCAACCAGAACGCAGCGGCGACCGAAGCTCTGCGCGGCCGCATGGGTGACATCGACAAGTACAACATCAAGGGCACCACCAACGTCTATTTCGACACCGGCAAATGGGCTCTCAAGCCCGGCGCGATGGATGAACTCTGCCGCGCTGCTGCCGAAGCGGACTCGATGGAAAATGCTCTCCTGCTCGTCGTCGGATACACCGACAACGTGGGTGATGAAGACTACAACCAGGTGCTGAGCGAACGCCGCGCTGGCCGCGTCGTCAACACGCTGCAGCAGAAGTGCGGCTGGAAGCCCTGGCGCATGCTCACCCCGACCGGCATGGCCGAATCGGACCCGCTGGCGGACAACACGACCGAAGAGGGCCGTCGCCAGAACCGCCGTGTTTCGGTGAACATCCTCGTCAGCAAGGCCGTCGACGAAGGCTAAGGCTTTTCGAAGCGTTGAGATTGGAAGGGGCGGGCCATGGGTCCGCCCCTTTTCATTTGCGTGTGATCAGGCGCTTGGCAGGACCGTTCGGACCGATCGCGCGCCGCACATAAACGGTTACTCGCCTCTTTCCCGCCGCAGCAATTCGGCCTTGATTTCGGGACCGTAGGCATACCCGCCCAGTGATCCGTCCGCCTGAACCACACGGTGGCAGGGGATCAGTACAGCGATGTTGTTCGCGCCATTCGCGCTGCCGACTGCGCGGCTCGCCTTGGGATTGCCCAGCATTGCAGCCTGCTCGCCATAGCTGCGGGTCTCTCCGGCGGGGATCGACCGCAGCGCCTCCCAGCAGCGTTGCTGGAACACAGTGCCTTTCACGTCGAGCGGGATATGCGAACTGTCGAGTGACGGATCTTCCACCGCTGCGACAACCTGTTCGAGCAGCGCTGCAAATTCGCCTCCGCCTTCGACCAGTTCGGCCTTTGGAAACCGCGCGCGAAGCTCCCGCTCACCTTCACCGAAGGACAAGCAACACACGCCCTTGCCGGTTGCAGCGACCAGCATCTCGCCAAGGCTCGTCGCGACGACGGACCAGCGGATCACCCTGCCCTCGCCGCCATTTTTCCAGTCGCTTGGCGTCATGCCCAATCGCTCCTTCGTATCATCGTAGAAGCGGCTCGGCGCTTCGTAGCCGGCATCGTAGATCGCATCGGTCACGCGCCCTGCCTTGCCGAGGGCGTCCCTTGCGCGCTCCTCTCTCAGCGCGCGCGCGTAGGCGGCTGGCGAAAGCCCGGTCGCGCGTTTGAACACGCGCTGGAAGTGCGTCGGCGAATAGCCGGTGATCGCCGCCAACTCGTCGAGCGTCGGCCGTCCGTGCGCCTGCTTGATCTCCTCAATCGCGGCAAGCACCGCCGCCTCGTCACGTCCCACATCGTCTGGCAGGCAGCGCTTGCAGGCCCGCAATCCCGCAGCGCGCGCCTCGGCACCGTTGGCGAAGAAGCGGACGTTCTCCTTGGAAGGATGGCGCGCCGCACAGCTGGGACGGCAATAGATGCCCGTGGTCAGCACGCCCGTAACGAAACGCCCGTCAAAACTGCGGTCGCGGCGCTTGACGGCGGCCCAGGCCGTATCGGGAGAAATGGTCTGCTCAGTCATACCGCCGAATTAGGTTAATCCTCCATTCGCTGCATCCCGAAGCTTGCGATCAAAACATATGGTGGTCAAATACGCGCCCATGGATCGTATCATTCTCGCACTTGCGGCCCTCTTCGCGCTCGTCCTGCCGACATTTGCACAGGCTGACCCGGCGGACGTCGATGCAGCAGCGCGCGGCGTGGTGCGCGTCGTCCTGATCGGTACCGACGGAGAGGAAGTCTTCCCGATCAGCCATGGCAGCGGCTTTGCCGTCACCCCGCAAAAGATCGTCACCAATGCGCATGTCATCCGCGAGGCATTGCAAGACGATACCCTGCGAATCGGCATCGTCCCTTCCGAAGGGGAGGAGGCCGCCTATGGCCGTGCAATCGCGGTCAGTCCGCGCAACGATCTGGCGCTGGTCGAGATTACCGAAGGCAGCCTGCGCCTGCCACCGCTGACCATAGCTGGCACGATCGCGGGCGACATGGGCGAAGTTACATCGGTCGGCTATCCGATGAATGTCGATCGCGCACAGGGCCTCAATATCGGTGACATCTTTCGCGCCCAACCGCCTGTAAAGAGCCGCGGCTTCCTCTCTGGCGCACGGCCGAGCAGGGAGTTCGACACGATCCTCCACACCGCTCCAATCGCGCGTGGGAATTCGGGCGGTCCTTTGCTCGATGGCTGCGGCCGCGTGCTGGGCGTCAACAGCTTCGGCGCGGATTCGGAGGGGTCGGACGCAGAGTTCTACTTCGCCGTCTCGACCCGCGAATTGCTCCCCTTCCTGCGCGCCAACGATATAGAGCCGCGCACCAATGCCCTGCCCTGCACCAGTATCGACGAGCTAAACGCGGCCGAACGCGCCCGCCTCGACCAGCAACGCGAGGATGCGCGCGAGCGGATGGCGCGGCGCGAGGCAGAGCTTCAGGCGAAACGCGATCGTGCCCAGCTCGAGGCGCAGCTTGCCGTTTTCAACGAGCGCGACAATCTGCTGGCGCTCGCACTGATACTGCTGGCCGTTGGGGTCGGCGGCAGTTACCTCGCCCTTCGCGAGTTCCAGAAGGATGGGGAGCGCAAGAGAGCCACGATCGCAGGAGCGATAGCCGTGATCGGCATCATTGGCGCGATCGTGATCTGGTCTTCGCGCCCCGGCTTGGACGAAATCGACGAACGCGTCGCACAAGCGATGGACGGTGACGATGATCCCGACAATCCCGACATTGGCCAATCAAGCGAAGGCACGCTGTTGTGCACCATTGTGCCTGAACGCAGCCGCATTACCGGCGCGCGCACCGACGACGTCGAGTTCGACTGGGGCGCCGATGGCTGTGTCAACGGCCGCACCCAGTATGGCTTCGCCAATGGGGAATACACCCGTGTGCTGGTGCCAAACGATGAAGACGCTGTAGCGGTGAACACCTACGATCCGGAGACGCGCACTTTCCGCACCGACCGCTACCTGCTTGGTCACTCTGCAATGGAAGCGGCCCGCGAGATCCGGAGTCAGTACACTCCGCCAAGTTGCGGCGTGACCGAGGCCGCCCGAACATTGGGCGAGCAGCAATCGGCAATCCTGTCGAACCTGCCGAGCAGCCCGAACGAGAGGCTGGTTTACAACTGCGTGCCCCGTCCGGCAGGTGTAGGCGGATCGAGCACCAGCAGCGGCGGCGGTAGCGAGTAACCGCGCCTAGGCGGCCAGAGCCTCGCCCGACAGCGTAATCCGGTGCATCTCGCGCCGATGGCCCTGATAGTCGTTCATCGCGTTGTGCCAGGTCGTGCGGTTGTCCCAGATGGCGACCGTGCCCGGCTTCCACTGCAAGCGGCACTGGTTATCGGCCTTGAGCGCAGCATCCAGAAGTGTTTGCAGCAGCGGCAGGCTTTCCTCTCGCGTCTGCCCGACGAAATGAATCGTGAAACCGCCGTTTACATAAAGCAGCTTGCGACCGGTCTGCGGGTGCCGGATGACGACCGGATGGATCGCGCCGGTCTTGAGGTCCTGACCGCGCAGGTTCTTCCCCATGTCGGTCTGCGCATAGAGCCCGTCGGCTTTATATACGTGGTCCGCCGTGTGGAAGGCCTCCAGACCTTCGATCTGCTCCTTGATGTCGTCCGGCAGCGCGTCGTAGGCAGCTCCCATATGGGCCCACAAGGTGTCGCCACCATGAGGCGGCAGCTCGCGCGCCACCAGCACCGAACCCATCGCCGGTATCTGGTCATAGGAATGGTCGGTGTGCCATGCGCCGCCGATATTGGTCTGCTCGTCGGCCTCTTTCTTCACGACCGCAATTTCGTTGAACTCTTCCTGCAGCGGGAAATAGTTGTTCACGTCGATACCGCCCCAGCGTTTGCCGAAACGGATGTGATCTTCGGGCGAGAATTCCTGACCGCGGAATACGGCCACACCGTGTTCGTAGATCGCCTCCTTGATCGCAGCCATCTCTTCGTCGCTGCAATTCGCCAGTTGCACGCCTGAAATCTCGACCCCGCACTTTGGAGCCATCGGTGTCAGTTTCATGGTCACTCTCCCCGCGCTTCTTGCGCTGTGTGACAACAATCTACGCTTTCATTTGGACGAGTCCATAGAATCCGTCCTTCCAAGGTTGCATCGCAGCATAGCCGGTGCTAGGCGCGCGCCAGCCTTGCGGGGGTGGTTTATCGCCTCTCGATCACACAAGGCGATGCATCGTTATTTTCCGGATCCAAGAGGACCTCACGCGCGTGGATATTTCCGCCGGTATTCAGGCTAGCCTTGCAGGGCGTTATGCCTCCGCCTTGTTCGACCTCGCAGCCGAGGACGGCACCGTGACCGCTGTCGAATCGGACCTCGAGAAGCTCGAGGCCGCGCTCGCCGAATCGGCCGAGCTGCGGGGCGTCACGACCAATCCCGAGTTGAGCCGCGCCCAGCAGGGTGTCGCGATCGAAGGGGTTGCGGGCTATCTCGGCCTGTCGCAGCTGACGCAGAAGTTTCTCGCCGTGCTGGCGCAGAACCGCCGCCTCTCGGCCCTGCCCGACATGATCCGTGCTTTCCAGACGATCGCCGCTGCACAGCGCGGTGAAGTCACGGCAGAAGTGACCAGCGCCCACGCGCTCAGCGATGATCAGCTCGCCACGTTGAAGGACAAGCTGACCGCGCGCGAAGGCCGCACCGTCAAGATCAAGCCGAGTGTCGACCCGGAGCTTCTGGGCGGTCTCGTCGTAACTATTGGATCGCAGCGCATCGACGGCTCGATCCGCACCCGTTTGAACACCCTCGCGCAGGCAATGAAGGGCTGAAGGCCCGTATGCCAAAGGCTCGATGAAAGGCTAAATGATGGAAATCCGCGCCGCAGAAATCTCCAAGGTCATCAAGGATCAGATCGCCAATTTCGGCACCGAAGCCGAAGTCAGCGAAGTTGGCTCCGTTCTCTCGGTGGGTGACGGCATCGCCCGCATCCACGGCCTCGACAAGGTCCAGGCTGGCGAGATGGTCGAGTTCGCCAATGGCGTTCAGGGCATGGCCCTCAACCTCGAAGCCGACAACGTCGGCGTCGTGATCTTCGGCTCGGACGCCGAGATCAAGGAAGGCGACAGCGTCAAGCGGACCGGCACCATTGTGGACGTTCCCGTCGGCAAGGGCCTGCTCGGCCGCGTGGTCGACGCTCTCGGCAACCCGATCGACGGCAAGGGCCCGATCGAATCGACCGAACGCAAGCGCGTCGAAGTGAAGGCACCGGGCATCATCCCGCGTGAATCGGTTTCGGAGCCCGTGCAGTCGGGCCTCAAGGCCATCGACGCTCTCGTGCCCGTCGGCCGCGGCCAGCGCGAACTTATCATCGGTGACCGTCAGACGGGTAAAACTGCTGTCGCGATCGACACCTTCATCAACCAAAAGACCGTCAACGAAAGCGACGACGAAGGCAAGAAGCTCTACTGCATCTATGTCGCCGTCGGCCAGAAGCGTTCGACCGTGGCGCAGATCGTGAAGCAGCTCGAGGAAAACGGCGCGATGGAATATTCCATCGTTATCGCCGCGACCGCTTCTGAACCCGCTCCGCTGCAGTATCTCGCGCCCTACACCGGCTGCACCATGGGCGAGTTCTTCCGCGATAACGGCATGCACGCCGTGATCGTTTACGACGACCTTTCCAAGCAGGCCGTCGCCTATCGTCAGATGTCGCTCCTGCTGCGTCGTCCTCCGGGCCGCGAAGCCTATCCGGGTGACGTTTTCTACCTGCACAGCCGCCTGCTCGAGCGTGCGGCGAAGATGAATGCCGCAAACGGCCACGGCTCGCTCACCGCGCTGCCGATCATCGAAACGCAGGCGGGTGACGTGTCGGCCTATATTCCGACCAACGTGATCTCGATCACCGACGGCCAGATCTTCCTCGAAACCGACCTCTTCTTCCAGGGCATCCGTCCGGCGATTAACGTGGGTCTTTCGGTTTCGCGTGTGGGCGGTGCCGCCCAGACCAAGGCGATGAAGAAGGTCGCCGGCTCGATGAAGCTCGACCTCGCACAGTATCGAGAAATGGCTGCCTTCGCGCAGTTCGGCTCGGACCTCGACGCCGCGACGCAGAAGCTGCTCAACCGCGGTGCTCGCCTGACCGAGCTGCTCAAGCAGCCGCAGTTCTCGCCGATGCCGTTCGAAGAGCAGACCGTGTCGATCTTTGCCGGCACCAACGGCTACATCGACAGCGTTCCGGTGGACCGCGTGACCGAATACGAAGAGCAGATGCTCGCCTTCATGCGTGCCGAGCACGGCGATGTCCTCAAGGAAATCCGCGAAACCGGCAAGTTCGAAGACGACGTCAAGGACCGCACGGTCAAGGCCCTCGAAGCCTTTGCCAAGCAGTTCGCGTAAGCCCGAAGAGACACGAATAGGGAGCCGACATGGCTAGCCTCAAGGAACTCAAGGGCCGGATCAACTCGGTCAAGTCGACCCAGAAGATCACCAAGGCCAAGCAGATGGTCGCAGCCGCCAAGCTGCGCCGTGCGCAGGCGGCTGCCGAAGCGGCACGCCCGTACGCAGACCGGCTCGCTTCGGTCATGGCCTCGATCGCATCGAAAGTCGGCAAGAGCGATTCCGCGCCCAAGCTGCTCGCCGGGAACGGCAGCGATCAGCGTCACCTGCTGGTCGTCGTCAACACCGACAAGGGCCTGTGCGGCGGCCTCAACGCGAACATCGTGAAAGAGGCCAAGAAGCAGGCGCGCCAGCTGATTGCCGATGGCAAGTCGGTCGAGTTCTATCTCGTCGGCAAGAAAGGCCGTGCGCCGATCAAGCGCGATTATGCCAACAGCATTGCCAAGCACTTCGACACCTCGGACGTTCGCACGCCCGGCTTCGAAGAGGCAGACGCGGTTGCGAACGAGCTGATCGAGATGTTCGAAGACGGCAAGTTCGACGTCGCGCATCTGGTCTATCCGACCTTCCAGAGCGCGCTGGTCCAGGATCCGACCACGGTGCAGCTCATTCCGGTGCCTGCACCTGAAGAGGCCGCAAGCAGTGACGCCGTGGTAGAGTACGAGCCGGGCGAAGAGGAAATCCTCGAGGAACTGCTCCCCCGCTACGTCAAGACGCAGCTGTTCGGCGCGCTCCTCGAACGTGAAGCTTCCGAACAGGGCGCTTCGATGACCGCGATGGACAACGCGACGCGCAATGCGGGCGATCTCATCAACAAGCTCACGATCCAGTACAACCGCAGCCGCCAGGCCGCGATCACGACCGAACTGATCGAAATCATCGCGGGCGCGGAGGCATTGTGATGCGCGCAGCGATGATCGCTCTCGGCCTGCTGACCCTCTCGGCCTGCAACGAGCCGACCGATGGCGTCGACGAGAGCCAGGCGACGGAAATGGAGCAGCTTGCTCCTGTTGCAACGCCCGAAGAAATGCAGGCGGCCGACCAGCCCAATGCCAATGTCGAGCAAGCCCCCGATGCGCTCGACGCGAATATCCAGGCCGAAAAGTCGGCGAATTTGGAAAGCGAATGATGAAGAAGATCGCCCTCTCCCTCCTTCCGTTCACCGTGCTCATGGCAGCTTGCGGTGAAGAGCCCGCGCCCGAACCGGCACCGGCCGAAACGGTTGCGCCCGAACCGATCGAATCGCTCCCCGCGCCCGATCAGGAGCTTTTCGCGACGCTTCATGCCGCTGCGTGTCCGGAAGCAAAGCCGGTTAACACCGCCGTTTGCCGTCGCGCTGGCATGGGCAGCGAAGACGTGATCTGCGAATACGGCCTCGGCGACGACGAGTATCTCCGCAACACGGCAACCCTTACCGCCGGTGACGGCGAGTGGGTTCTGACCGACACCGAAACCGTTTGCGCCGCTGGCGCCTAATTTTCTGAGCAAGGCAGGACATAGAAATGGCCACCGCACCCGTACTCAATCAGACCACCAACGGCACTATCAGCCAGGTCATTGGCGCTGTCGTCGACGTGCAGTTCGAAGGTGAACTGCCCGCGATTCTCTCGGCGCTCGAAACCAAGAATGGCGATCAGACGCTCGTTCTCGAGGTTGCCCAGCACCTCGGTGAAAACACCGTTCGCACCATCGCGATGGACGGTACCGACGGTCTTACCCGCGGTCAGGAAGTGATTTCGACCGGCGCGCAGATCTCGGTTCCGGTCGGTCCGAAGACGCTTGGCCGCATCATGAACGTCGTCGGCGAGCCGATCGACGAACGCGGCCCGATCGGCGCGGAGCAGACCGCTCCGATCCACGCGGAAGCGCCCGAGTTCATCGACCAGTCGACCGAAGCCTCGATCCTCGTCACGGGCATCAAGGTCATCGACCTTCTCGCTCCCTACGCAAAGGGCGGCAAAATCGGCCTGTTCGGGGGCGCTGGCGTCGGCAAGACCGTTCTCATTCAGGAGCTCATCAACAACATTGCGAAGGGCCACGGCGGTGTTTCCGTGTTCGCCGGTGTTGGTGAGCGTACCCGCGAAGGTAACGACCTCTACCACGAGTTCCTCGACGCCGGCGTTATCGCCAAGGACGCCGAAGGCAACGCCACCTCGGAAGGTTCCAAGGTTGCTCTCGTCTTCGGTCAGATGAACGAACCTCCGGGCGCGCGTGCTCGCGTGGCTCTCTCGGGTCTGACCATGGCGGAATACTTCCGCGATCAGGAAGGCCAGGACGTCCTGTTCTTCGTCGACAACATCTTCCGCTTCACCCAGGCGGGTTCCGAAGTTTCGGCTCTGCTCGGCCGTATTCCTTCGGCCGTGGGCTATCAGCCGACCCTGTCGACCGACATGGGTAACCTGCAGGAACGCATTACCTCGACCACCAAGGGTTCGATTACCTCGGTCCAGGCCATCTACGTTCCCGCCGATGACCTTACCGACCCTGCGCCTGCCACCTCGTTCGCCCACCTTGACGCAACGACCACGCTGTCGCGCGCCATTTCGGAGCTCGGCATCTATCCGGCGGTTGACCCGCTCGACTCGACCAGCCGCGTTCTCGAACCGCGCGTCGTCGGCCAGGAGCACTACGAAACCGCTCGTAAGGTTCAGGAAACGCTGCAGAAGTACAAGAGCCTTCAGGACATCATCGCCATTCTCGGCATGGACGAACTGTCGGAAGAAGATAAGCTGACCGTTGCGCGCGCTCGCAAGATCCAGCGCTTCCTCTCGCAGCCGTTCCACGTGGCCGAAGTCTTCACCAATATCCCTGGCGTTTTCGTCCAGCTGGAAGACACGATCAAGTCGTTCAAGGCGGTCGTCGACGGTGAATACGATCACCTTCCCGAAGCAGCCTTCTACATGGTTGGCGGCATCGACCAGGCGGTCGAAAAGGCCAAGAAGCTCGCCGAGGACGCGTAATCGACATGGCTCTTCACTTCGAACTCGTCACGCCGGAGAAGCTGGTCCGGTCGGAAGATGTCCACATGGTGGTCGTCCCCGGCACCGAAGGCGAGTTCGGCGTGCTGGAGGGCCATGCGCCCTTCATGTCGACCATCCGCGACGGTGCAGTGCAGGTCTACAAGACCGAAGGCGCCCAGCCTGAAAGCATCGAAGTCCGCGGCGGTTTCGCCGAGGTTGGCGACAGCGGCCTGACCGTGCTTGCGGAGCATGTCGAAGGCTGAGGCCTGACATCAGTCTAGATTTCACAAGGGCGGTCCGTTTGGGCCGCCCTTTTGGTTTGCGCAACGCGCCAACACATTTAAAGCCGAATGATAGTCGGCTTCGCGTGAAGCCTTTGGTCGCACAATCTCCGGAGAGGACATTTGAACCTTGTATCGAAACTCGCCCTTGCAGGCGCGCTTGCCATGACTGCCACCACCGCTTCTGCCGATCATCACCAGGCTTCCGCAGGCGAAGCCACTGACACCGGCGTCCCCGGCCCCGAGCAAGACCCCAATATCTGGCTCGAAGAAGCGCGCTCGCCAGAAGCCCTCGACTGGGTTGAAGCGGAAAACGAGCGCACCATCGCCGCGCTGACACAGGATCCGCGCTTCGAACAACTCAAGAGCGAGGCGCTGGCCATCCTCGATAGCGAGGATCGCATTCCCTATGTCTCCTTCCGCCCCGACGGCCTCTACAATTTCTGGCAGGACAAGGAGAATCCGCGCGGTCTGGTGCGTCGCACCACGCTCGAAAGCTATCGCACCGACAATCCCGATTGGGAAATCGTGCTCGACGTGGACAAGCTTGCCGCCGAAGAGGGCCGCGAGTGGGTTTACAAGGGCTCGACATGTCTTCCACCAGACTTGCGCTACTGCATGATCGCGCTTTCCGATGGCGGCAAGGATGCGACGATCCTGCGCGAGTTCGACATGGAGACGAAGAGTTTCGTCGAAGGCGGGTTCGAACTGGAAGAGACCCAGGGTAACATCCAGTGGATCGACGAGGACACCATGCTCGTCACGCGTAACTTCAGCGATGAGCTGATGACGGAGAGCGAGTACCCCTACACCACACGCGTGTGGAAGCGCGGCCAGTCGATCGATGAGGCACAAGAAATCTTCCGCGGCGAAAAGACCGACGTCTGGTCTGGCGCGAGCCTGCTGCGCGACAGCAAAGCGGTCGTCCATGCGCGCACCGCCTTCCGCAGCGTGAGCTTCCACGAGACCGAATATTACGTCGAAAAGGACGGCGAGTGGCTGCGGCTCGACATTCCGCTCAAGGCATCGCCCTTCGGTATCGTCGACGGCCATCTGCTCTATTCGACCGATGTCGACTGGGAGGTCGAAGGCCAGACCTTCCCGGCAGACTCGCTGATTGCGGTCGACCTGGAGGAATGGAAAGCCGATCCGAACGGTGCCGCCAAGACGCTCGTCTGGGCACCCCAGGAAGGCCAGACCAGGCGCGGGGGGGCCATCACGGCACGCTCGCTGTTTGTGAATATGCTCGACAATGTCGTAGGCAAAGTTGTCCGCTTCGACTTCGAGGATGGCGAATGGCAGCAGTCCACCGTCGATCTGCCAGACAACGCGACCGTCGGCATCCAGACGTCCTCGAACGAAACCGACGAGCTGATGTTCACGGTCACCGACTTCCTCAATCCGACCACGCTCTATTATTCGGACGGTGGCACGCCCGTGGCGATCAAGCAGTCGCCCAGCCGCTTCAAGAAAGCTGGCATGGACGTCGAGCAGTATGAGGCCACCAGCAAGGACGGGACGAAAATCCCGTATTTCATCGTCAAGCCGGAAGGCATGGCGATGGATGGCACCACCGCGACGCTGTTGACGGGCTACGGCGGCTTCCAGGTTCCAAGCTTGCCTGCCTACCTTGCGACGACCGGCAAAATGTGGCTCGAGAGGGGCGGCGCCTATGTCCTTGGCAACATGCGTGGGGGCGGCGAGTTCGGTCCCAACTGGCATCAGAGCGCCATCCGCGAAAACAAGCAGCGGACCTGGGATGACTTCATCGCCATTGCCGACGATCTTGTGGCGCGTGGTTTCACTTCGCCCGAGCATCTCGGTATCCAGGGTGGCTCGCAAGGGGGCCTGCTGGTTGGCACGGCTTTCACGCAGCGCCCGGACCTGTTCAACGCGGCAATCGTCCAGATCCCGCTGTTCGACATGCTGCGCTATCACTTGATCGGTCGCGGCGCTTCCTGGATCGGCGAATATGGCGATCCGCGCATTCCCGAGCAGCGCGCCTGGATCGAAGGCTATTCGCCCTATCAGAAGATCGTGGAAGGGGTCGATTACCCCTCCCCGTTCCTGTGGGCGTCCACCGCCGATGACCGCACCCACCCGGCCCACGCGCGCAAGGGCGCGGCCAAGCTGAAGGCGCTCGGCCAGCCATATTACTATTACGAAGAGACGACCGGCGGGCATTCCGGCGGCGTTGATAATGAACAGCGCGCACAGTTGCAGGCGCTGCAGTATATCTACCTGATGCAGCGTCTGATGGACGATAGTTCAGGCGACTGACACACAAGCAATTCTCACATGAAGGGGCGGTCCGGCAGCGGATCGCCCCTTTTTGCAAGTTGTTCCGGTTGCCGCCGAATCGCATCTTCGGTGGCGAGACTTCGGACGGGCAGAGCGGATCTGCAGGCTGATACGTAAGCTAATCATGGCAACTACTTAGGAGAGGAAACGGCTCGTCTCGCATGAAAAACGGTTCGGGTGCTTAACCCGATCTCAACCATGGACGGTAAGTCGAAATTAACTCTCAGAACCCAGCTTTGAAGCCAACGGGGGGCCAAAAAACTGTTGGAGAACACACAATGCCATATGCCCCCCATGAAACCGTATCGGACGCGATCAAGCGTGCCGGCCTGCCCAAGGATCACGACATCCACTGGTCTGCGGCCCGCAAGGAAGAGGTCGTTCGCGCCGTCCGCGACAAGCTGATCTCATTCGACGAAGCGCGCTGGCGCTACCTCCTCAGCAAGAGCGAGTTCGAAAGCTGGGCCGAGCAGGTCGACCGTCGTGAACGGCGCAAGCAGGCCGTCCCGATGCGCAAGCGTCCGCTGGTCCTCGAAGACGCCTAGGTAATTTCAGGTACCCCTGAACCCTAAAGAAGCCGCCCGCTTCCTAACGCCGTGTCCTGGTCGGCGCATGGAAGTCGGGCGGTTTGTCTTTCACCCATTCGACGAATTTGGCGAGCGCTTCGTTCTCTAGTAGCGCTGCCCGATCTTCTCCCATCCGCATCAATTGCGCGTTGGTGAAGTTGGCGTGGATAGCGCGGTGGCAGATCGGGTGGACCGGCACGGTCTCGCGGCCTTTCTTGGCCTTCGGCACGGGATGATGCCGCTGAACCTTTCGCCCGAGCGGACGTTCGCACAGCCAGCAGGGGAGCGTTTCTTCGCTCAACCCTTCTTCTCTGCGGCCTTCTTCCTTTTCATCGTGTCATGGAAGCGGTCGGCCCAGCCGGGTTTGACGATCTGCTCGCCGCGCACCATGCGCAAATCTCCATCACCAACGTCGCGGCTCACCGCGCTACCTGCGGCGACGATCGCATCCTTGCCGATCTTTACCGGCGCGATCAGCGAACTGTTGGACCCGATGAAGGCGCGCTCACCGATCTCGGTCTTGTATTTGAAATAGCCGTCGTAATTGCAGGTAATCGTGCCCGCGCCGATATTCGCGCCAGCACCCACCGTCGCATCGCCCAGATAGGTAAGGTGGCTCGCCTTGGCTCCCGGACCGAGCGTCGCGTTCTTCATCTCGACGAAGTTACCGACGAAGCTGCCTTCCTTCATCACCGCACCGGGCCGCAGGCGCGCATAGGGGCCGGCCTGCGCGCCCTTGTGGAGCGTCGCGCCCTCCAGATGGCTGAAGCTCTTGATATGAACGCCGTCATCGACAGTCACGCCGGGGCCGAACACCACGTGCGGGTCGATCGTCACGTCGCGGCCCAGCTTGGTGTCGAAGCTGAAGAACACGGTTTCGGGCGCGCGCAAGGTCGCGCCCTCGGCCATGGCCTCTTCGCGGCGGAAGGCCTGCCATTGCGCCTCTGCCTGCGCGAGTTCGGCGCGAGAGTTGATGCCGGCGACCTCGTTCGGATCGTCGGTCGTGACGGCAGCGCAGACCCGACCGTCCTGGATCGCGATATTGACGATGTCCGGCAGGTAATACTCACCCTGCGCATTGTCGTTTCCGACCCGGTCGAGCAGCGCCCAAAGGTCCTTCGCCCTGGCCGCCATCAGCCCGGAATTGCACAGGCGGCAGGCGCGCTCTTCCTCGCTCGCGTCCTTGAATTCGACCATCTTGCTGATCGCGCCGTCGCCGTCCGCGATGACCCGGCCATATTGCAGCGCATCCTCCGGCTCGAAGCCGAGCACGACCGCTGCAGGCGCATCTTCCGCGTTCAAACGATCGAGCATCGCCTGCATGGTAGCCGCGCGGACGAAAGGCACATCGCCATAGAGGATCAGCACATCGCCATCGAAGCTGCCGAGCGGCGATTGCGCTTGTTGCACAGCATGGCCGGTGCCCAGCTGCGGTTCCTGCAGGCAAGTCTGCGCCCTGCCCTCGACCGCCGCCTCGATCTGCTCGCGTCCTGCGCCGACGACCACGACCTTGTGCGCGGGGGCGAGTTCATCGACGGAAGCCATCAGATGGTCGAGCATCGCGCGCCCGGCAATCGGGTGGAGCACCTTGTGCAGATCGCTCTTCATTCGTGTACCCTTGCCCGCGGCGAGGATGATGGCGGCAAAATCGGTCATGTCGTCTCCAGCTTTGATGGGGCAATGCCACCAAACGCTTGCGGTTTGAAGCACCATCGGCCACCTGATCCCCCATGTCCGATTTTCCTTTCGCCGGCGTAGGCTTCGACCTCGATGGCACTCTGCTCGACACCTATCGCGATCTTGGCGCAGCGGTGAACCATGCGCTCGAACTGGGCGGCTTCGATCCCGTACCGGTGGGCAGCAGCAAGGATCTCATCGGAGGCGGGGCCAAGATCATGCTCGCGCGGGCAGTCGATCAGCAAGGCGGCATGCCCGAAGACGAGTTTCGCAAACTCTACAAGGCCATGCTCGGCTATTATTCTGAGAACAACGCGGTTCACACCGAGCCGTACCCCCACGCCCGCGAGGTCATGGAAGAGCTTTCCAGTCGAGGCGTCCGGCTGGCGGTCGTCACCAACAAGTTCGAGGAGTTCGCGCGCTCGATCCTCGGCCAGCTCGATTTTCTCGGCCCCTTCGACACTGTCATAGGCGGCAATTCGCTCGGCAAGGGGCCGGACGGAAAATACCTCGCCAAGCCCGCGCCCGATCCGGTCCTGAAGGCACGCGAGGTATGCGGCGCCCACGAAGCAGGTCGCCGGTTCGTGTTCATCGGAGATAGTTCCTACGACGTCGCGGCGGCAAAGGGCGCGGAAGTGCCGGTCGTCGTCGCCGCCTACGGCTATTGCGACGCGCCGCCGCATGAATTGGGCGGCGATGCGGTAATCGATTCGCTCGATCGCCTGATTCCCGCCTTGGAATCACTGTAGGGACGGTTTTTGCCGCTACGACATCGCCACTCGCACAAGCGCCTGTTGCAACGCACAAGATAATTTGCCACGCAGCGCCCAGATTTACGCTTACGGAAAGTTTGGAGAGATCTCATGAGCATCGATTTCAAGGATAAGGTAGCCATCGTAACCGGCGCAGGCGGGGGCCTCGGCCGCGAGTATGCGCTCGAGCTTGCCCGCCGCGGCGCCAAGGTCGTGGTCAACGACCTCGGCGGATCGCGTGACGGCACCGGCCATTCGGACATGGCGCTCAAGGTGGTCGAGGAAATCGAGGCCATGGGCGGCGAGGCGATGTCGAACGGCGGCTCTGTCACCGAGTTCGAACAGATGGAAAAGATGGTTGCCGACGCCAAGCAGAAGTGGGGCGGTGTCCACATCGTCATCAACAATGCCGGCGTACTGCGCGACAAGACCTTCGCCAAGATGACGATGGAAGATTTCGAGTTCGTCGTCGACGTGCACCTCAACGGTTCGGCCAATGTGTCGAAGGCGGTGTGGGAAACCATGCGCGAGCAGGCCTATGGCCGCCTGCTGATGACCGCTTCGTCGACCGGCCTGTTCGGTAACTTCGGCCAGGCAAACTACGGCGCGGCCAAGCTCGGCCTCGCGGGCCTGACCAAGACGCTCCAGCTCGAAGGCGCGAAGTACAACATCAAGGTCAACACGATCTCGCCGGTTGCCGGTACGCGCATGACCGAAGACCTCTTCCCGGAAGAAGCCTTCAAGCTGTTCGACCCGGTAAACGTGGTCCCGGCTGCACTCTTCCTCGTCAGCGAAGACGCCCCGACCAATGCCATCGTCGGCGCGGGTGCAGGCGGCTTCCACAGCGCATGGACCGTGATGAACGATGCTGTCTGGCTGAAGGACGAAGATCGCACGGTCGAAGGTTTCGCGGCGAACTGGGACAAGATCAGCGAGTTCTCGAACCTCAGCGCGCCGCAGAGCGGCAGCGAGCAGAGCGCCAACATTCTCAAGGCAATGCAGAAGGTTACCGGCACCGGACCGTCCTCGGCTCGCGGCTAAATCCTCACTGTATTGACACAGTAACACACTGGGCGTAGCTTTCCCTCATCAACAGGGAGAGTTACGCCCATGTACACAGAAGACGACCTGCGCACTGCCGTCGCCAGTGGCGCGATAAGTGCCGATGCTGCCGACGCACTGCGCCAATCGGTCCGCGCGAGCCGGGAGGCTCCCGCCACCGACGAAGAGCATTTCCGGCTCATCAATAGCTTCAACGATATTTTCGTGACCATCGCCGCCGTGCTGCTGCTGGTCGCGATGGCCGGCATCGGCCAGGTGTTCACGCCCAACATCGACGGCCCGCCCCCCTTCTCCGGCCTGCTCGTCGCAGCGGCTGCCTGGGGCATGGCCGAATATTTCACCCGCAAACGCCGCATGGCGCTGCCAAGCATCGTGCTGCTCCTCGCCTTCGTCGGCGGGGTTTTCGTGACACTGATCGGGTTCGTCATCCTCGGGATCGGTAGCGACAATTTCAACGATGCGAACCAGACGCTTGCCGGATTGCTGATTTCAGGCTCGGCTCTGGCGACAGCGGTCGCAGCTTACGTCCACTGGAAGCGGTTCATGGTGCCCATCACCGTGGCCGCAGGCGCCGCGGCCGTTGCCGTGACAGCCATAGCGCTTATCGTCACGGCAATCGGCCCGGCGACCATCGGCAATCCGGAAGTGGTATTCATGCCGCTGGTCTTTGTCGCAGGCCTTGCGATCTTCGCTCTCGCCATGCGGTGGGACATCAGCGACATCGCAAGGCAGACGCGCCGCAGCGATGTGGCCTTCTGGCTGCACCTGCTTGCAGCCCCGATGATCGCACACCCGCTGTTCCACTGGCTCGGCGTAACCGAGGGTCAGAACATCGGCGTTGCCGCCGCCATCGGCGTGCTGGTGGTCTATGTCGCAATGGGTCTCGTCGCGCTGGCGATCGATCGCCGTGCGCTGCTGGTCTCGGCGCTCGCCTACGTCCTGTTCGCGCTCGGTTCGCTGTTCGAACGGTTTGGCGCGGTCGAGCTCAACGTGGCGTTGACGGCGCTCGTGATCGGCTCCGCCCTGCTCACGCTATCAGCCTTCTGGTCGCCGATCCGCCGCGTGGTTGTCGACCGGTTACCCGGCGACGTTCACACCCGACTGCCCACGACCATGGCGCTGCAGGCAAGCTGACACAATACTCTCCAGGACGGGAGTACGAAGGGCTCGCGCAGCACGCGCGGGCCCTTTTCAATTGCACGTTGCCGCTAGTCGATCGCCTTGACCAGGCGCCGTTCGACCGGTGCGAGAACGCCTGCGAGCTCGTGGCCACGCTTCAAGACCTGTCCGTGCTCGCCGAACAGCGTCCACATGCCCTGGCGGCCGCGCAAAGCGGGCCTCTTTTCAATTCGTGTCTGGGGACGCTCGGCTGTCCGGCGGAAGGCGGCGAAACTCGCGCAATCCTTGTCGAAGTTCATCGCGTAATCGCGCCATTCACCGGCCGCGACCATGCGGCCATAGAGATCGAGGATGCGCTGCAATTCCTCGCGCACGAAACCGACCTGATTTGGGCGGCGGCCCGGGAACGCAATAACCGAGCCTGCCTGGCCCGAGTTCATTCTACTCGACATCAATCGTCTGTCCCGCTGCGGCGCGGTGTGACATCGTTCTGGCCCGCTCGGGCTGATTTGAGCGCTTCGATCTCGGCCCGCAGACCCTTGAGCTCTCCTTCGAGCTTCTCGATACAGTCGATCCGATTGCCCTCGGCATCTTCGCAGGAAGGCGTGCCATAGGGGATGAACTCCTTCACCCACTCTTCAGCCGGAACCAGCGTGGAACGCGCCTTGAGGCCGACCATTGTCGCGCCTTCGGGCACATCCTCCATCACGACGGCATTGGCACCCACACGGGCCCGTTCGCCAACGGTGATGGGTCCGATTATCTGCGCGCCGGAACCGATGATGACATTGTCCTCTATCGTGGGATGACGCTTGCCGCCCTTGCCGCTGGTCGGGTTGGTGCCGCCCAGAGTGACACACTGATAGATCGTGACATTGTCGCCGATCTCGGCGGTTTCGCCAATGACGGTGAAGCCGTGGTCGATGAAGAAATTCTTCCCGATTTCAGCGCCGGGATGGATGTCGATCGCGGTCAGAAAACGAGAAATGTGATTGATGACCCGTGCGAGGAAATAGAGCTTCGCCTCGAACAGCCAGTGCGCAATCCGGTGGAAGAACAGCGCCCAGGCGCCTGGATACAAAAGGATTTCCCAGCGCGAACGCGGAGCCGGGTCGCGCGCCTGCACGGAGTCGAGATAGCTGGTCAGCTTCGCGAACATGTCACATTACTCCCACCAAAAGAGCGTCAAAGCAAGCGCGCCTGCTCCGGCCCCTGGACCTGATCCAATGCATCCCTCCAGATCGACATGGTGGGCGGAGCCTTTCGTTCAAGGCTGAGACGGTCGATCGTCGCGACAAGTTTTTCTATTCCCGCGAAACTGCGCTCTACGCGCGGGACGAGATAGCTGGTGGCCCCCTCGCCCAGCGCCAGCCCGTGCTGAAGCGCCAGGCTCTCGATCAATTGCGCAACCATTTCATCATCGGGCGTACCGATTTCCAGCTGGAGCGATCCGCCAAGTCGCGATCGCAAATCCGGCAGCGCAATCTCCCAAGGCTGGGCGTCAGAGATCAGCAAGAGCGGTTCACCGCTTTCCTGCGCAGCGTTCCAGCGATGGAACAGAGTATCCTCGGGCCGACTGTCCGCCCCGTCGATCACGGTTACACCCTGCCCTTGCGCCCACTTGCCGAGCAGGCTCTTGCCCGAACGCGGCGGCCCCGTGAGCACGGCCGTGTGGAACGGCCAGCGCGAAGGATCGGACAGCGCCTCGTACACAGCCAAATTGGCATTGCCGATGACGATCCGTTCGGGATCGGAACCGGCCCTGAGGTCAAGAGGGAGCGCGATCTGCGACATCGCCGCCGTCCTTAGCGTGAAATGGCGAGCGCGTTCGAGCCCTGCTGCACGGTGAAGCCGCGCTGGCGCAGCACGTCTGCCAACTGATCGAGTGTGCCGCCGAAGGTGACGCTCATCACCGAAGTGCCGCCGATCGCGAGGCTGGTGGTGACCGCTCCGCGAACGCCGGGGGTGCCGCGCACCGCCGCCAGCGTCGCATCGATGGCCGCCGCATCGGGGCTTGCGAATTGGACGACGTAATTGTTCGAGACCACGGGCGCCTGTGTCGGAGCGGCATCCGGAGTCTCGCTCGTCGATGTCTCGGCACCGTCATCACCTTCTGCAGCACCGGCGTCGCGCCGCTGGATCGCGCGTCCGATTTCAATCAGGCGTTGGAGCGCCGGATCGATGTCACCGCTGCCGAGCGAAAGCGTCGGGTCGGGCCGCAATTTGCCGTTGGCGAGTGCTTCTTCGTAGATGTCGTCGAAACGCCGGACGGCCTGATCGAGCATTCCAGGCAGCTCGCGCGCGTTGTCGGCTTCCATGGTGAAGCTCGCGAGATAGCGGCTGTCAGGGCCATATCGCGCGGTAAAATCACCTGTCACAGGCCCGCCCGGATATTGATAGTGGAGCCTTGCCACCGGCACGAGCACGTCTGCGGCCGAAAACTGATCGAGAACATTGCGCCACCAGATGCGGCTTCGGCGTCCGGTCTGGCCATAAGTCAGAAGCAGCGATTCGCCGCCTGCGCCCGATGGCCGCACATAATCGATCCGGCTGGTGCCCGGATTGAACTCTGCCCAGGCGCGCTGCCACGGGTTGCGAACCTCATACATGGTATAAGTACCGGCGGTCATGGTGACCGGCAGAAGCAGCATCGGGGCCGAGCGACTCGCCTGGTCGCCGCGCCCGAGATAGCCGCCTGCGCGCGTCCGGTCGAAGATCACGCCGAGCGTCGCAATATAGCGCTTGGGTCCGATCCGTTCGCGTTCGATGACGACTGCGGAGACAAGGCCGCTCAGCTGACCGTCGGAGATGTCCGGGCCGCCCAGCTTCTCCCACGCCTTGCGCTGTGCCTCTTCCCAGCCCTTCTGTCGCGCTTCTTCCGCGCTATCGGCGGTTACGTCGACTTCGATCCCGCCAACGTCGATATCGCTGCTCGAGACGACCGGCGCGATGCCTCGATCGCCCGCGACCTGCGCCAGCAGCGCGGCAACGCCGAGCGCCAGCGCGACGAACCCGGCGACCACCCACAAGAGGCGGAACGCTGGTCTTTCCAGCGGCAGTTGCGACAGGCGCGGGAGGTTTTGTGAAACAGGCATCGGGGAAAACAGCGCGCCTTTTGCCGAAAGCGACGTGCGATTCCAAGCGCTATTGCCTAAAGGACCGGCATGAGTGGCAAGAATTCACCATATACCTATGCGCAGGCGGGCGTTTCGATCGAAGCGGGAAATGCGCTGGTCAAGGCTATCGGCCCGTTGGTCAAGGCGACGGCGCGCCCCGGCGCAGACAGCGAAATTGGCGGTTTCGGCGGGTTTTTCGACCCCAAAGCGGCAGGTTACAACGATCCGCTGCTGGTAGCGGCGAATGACGGCGTGGGCACCAAGCTGAAGCTCGCGATAGATTATGACCGACATGACACTGTCGGAATCGATCTCGTCGCAATGTGCGTCAACGATCTGATCGTTCAGGGAGCAGAGCCGCTTTTCTTCCTCGACTACTTCGCCACCGGAAAGCTTGAGAACGGGATCGCCGAACGGGTGATCGCGGGCATCGCCGGTGGGTGTAAACAGGCCGGTTGCGCGCTGATTGGCGGAGAAACCGCGGAAATGCCCGGAATGTATGCGGCAGGTGACTACGATCTCGCCGGCTTTTGCGTCGGCGCGGTCGAGCGCGGCGAGCAATTGACCGGAGAGAGGGTCGCGCCCGGTCACGTCCTGATCGGACTTGCGTCCTCGGGCGTCCATTCCAACGGCTATTCGCTTGTGCGCCGCCTGGCGGAAGACAAGGGCTGGAAGCTCGACCGCCCGGCGTTGTTCGACGCCGACCGCCTGCTGATCGACGCACTGATAGAGCCGACGCGGATTTACGTCGCGAGCCTGATGCCGCTGATTCGCGAGGGGCTTATCGATGCTCTCGCGCATATCACCGGCGGCGGACTGCTCGAGAACATTCCACGCATTCTGCCCGAAGGTGCACATGCGAAAGTCGACGCCGATAGCTGGGATCAGCCGCGCCTGATGGCGTTCCTGCAGGCGCAAGGCGCGATCGAACCTGGCGAAATAGCCCGCACCTTCAACTGCGGTGTCGGCATGGTGCTGGCAGTCGAGCCGGGTAAGGTCGATGCCGTGCTCGCACGGCTTGGTGAGGCGGGCGAAACGGCCTTCACGGTCGGCGCAATCGAGGCGGGCGAGCGTGGCTGCACGGTCAGCGGCTCGCAGGGCACCTGGAGCGCGACCGAGGCTTGGGAGGCGCAGCATCTTGCCTGACGCCGCGCAGCAGCCGGACCAGCAAAGAGCCCGCGTCGCGGTCTTCATATCCGGCAGCGGCAGCAATATGGCCGCGCTGCTCTATGCCAGCCGCCAGCCGGGTGCCGCTTACGAGATCGTGCTGGTCGCCAGCAACGAACCGCATGCAGGCGGACTGGCGATTGCCGAGGCGGAAGGCGTGCCGACCTTCTCGCTATCGCATAAGGGAATGAAGCGCGCCGAGCACGATGCCGCGATGGAGAAAGCCGCCAAAGACGCAGGCGCCGACTATATCGCGCTAGCGGGCTATATGCGCATCCTCGACGAAGGTTTCGTCAATCGCTGGGCCGGAAGGATGCTCAACATCCACCCCTCCCTCCTGCCCAAGTACAAGGGTCTCGACACGCATAAGCGCGCGCTGGAGGCGGGTGACACGGTTGCGGGCGCATCGGTCCATGTCGTCACGCCCGAACTCGACGATGGCGAGATCCTCGGTCAGGCCGAAGTCGCGGTGATTCCCAATGACACGCCTGCAACGCTGGCTGGCCGCGTGCTTATCGCAGAGCACCAGCTCTATGGGCGCGTCCTGCAATCCTATGTTTCGCGACCTTTCCGCGCCGACTGGCTGCTGAAACGCGTCCGCAAGCTCGCCCTCGCTCTGCCGGAGGCCGAAGAGCGCGAGAGCCACGGCGCGCCCGGTTGGCGCACCGGCGGCAAGAGCGGCAAGTATTTCGCCTATTTCAGCGACCGCCATCATGGCGAACCACAGATAGCCCTTCTCGCCAAGACGAGCGGTCAGGACGAACTCGCCGATCTGATCGCTCGCGATCCGGACGTGTTTTTCCGCCCCGCCTATTACGGTGCGAGCGGCTGGGTCGGGATCACGCTCAACCGCGCCGATACCGATTGGGAGCAAGTCGAACACTGGCTGCGACGTAGCTGGCAGGCGGTTGCGCCCAAACGCCTCACCAAATCGCTGACTGCAGCCGAGGAATTCTGACGATGCTGTGGTCGCGCGCTCCTGAACGTCCTCATCCGCTGGCCCGCGCACCGATCGTCGATCGGCTCGCGCGCTTCCTCGACAATGGCTGGAACAAGGGGTGGATGCCTCCACCCCCGCTCGATCCCGCAGAGTTGATGCGGCGCGGCAGCAAGGGGTTCACCGAGGCCGATCTCACCTTTGGCCGTTCGGTCGAAGACTGCGAAGATTTCGCGCTGCGGCTCGAGAAACTGTGCAAGGCGATCGATGCCGAAGCGCAGCTCAACGCGGTTGGCCGCGCCTTCGCATATGGGCTCATCACCCGCGCGATCGCGCAACGCCATGCGCTTGGCGCTCTGTGGCGCAAGCAACCCGGACTGCTGGAAACACCCATCGCACCGCCGATCATCGTGCTCGGCCAGATGCGCAGCGGGACCACCCGCATTCATCGCCTGCTCGCTGCCGATCCCGCGCATAGCGCAACACGCTTCTGCGACAGCTGGCATCCGGTGCCGGAAAAGCCCGATTTCCGCCCGCTGCGCGGCAGCTTCAAACTGTTCATTGCACGCACGCTCGACCCATGGATCGACATGCTCCATCCCTTCGGAGCGGCGCGGGCCGACGAAGAGCTTGGCTGGCTCGCCAGCGCGCTCGACCACTCGGCCTACGAGGCGCAATGGCACATCCCCTCCTACACCGCCTTCAGCGAAGCGCGCGATGCAGCGCCTGTCTATCGCGAGTTCGAGCGCTTGTTGCGAACCGACGCCGGGCAGCACGCCCATCACGAGCGGCCGCGCGTCCTGAAAGTGCCGCAGTTTACCGAGGACCTGCCGTCGCTGCTCGATCGTTTTCCCGATGCGCGATTGGTGGTTTCGCGGCGCTGCAGCGATGAAACACACCGCAGCTCGGTCTCACTCGTAGCAAACCAGATGATCATCCAGTCCGATGCCGTGGACCTGCCCTGGATCGAGCAGGAGTGGCGGCGCAAGATCGCTTTGCGGCAAGCACGGCTGGAACAGTCTCTGGCTGGTTTTCCGGGCGCAGTCGCGGAGATCGACTTCGATCGGCTGGGCGAAGATTGGGAAGCCGAGATGTCTGCGGTTTATGACGCGCTCGGGCTCGAACTTACCGATAGCGCGCTCCACGCGATGCGCCGCGAGATGCAGGGCAGCGAGGGCGGCGCGCATGGCGCTCACGCCGCCCAGCTCGAACGGTTTGCCGCCGCGCGCTAGGCTTTCTTGCCGATACCCGGAATGAAAGCGCCGACCCGCTTGCGGTACTCGGCATATTCCTCACCGAAAACATCGAGCAGGTCGCGCTCCTCGTAAGCGATCCCGATCACGATATAGATCGTGAAACTTACCGCCGCGAGCAAGTGGCTATAGGTCATGTCCGGTGTTGCCCAGAAGGCGATGAAGAAGCCTGTATAGAGCGGGTGACGAACGGCCTTGTAGAACAGCGGCGTGCGCATGGTCGGCGCCGCTGCTCCCTGCCCCCGCATATGCAGCCAAGCCTGCTGCAGCCCGAACAGCTCGAAATGATTGAGCAGCCAGGTCGAGATGAACAATATGCCCCAGCCGATGAAGAACAGCGCCCAGATGGCAAGCCGCGCCGTCTCGTTCGCGACCGACCAGACGGTGCCTTCGATCGGGTGCCAGTATGCAAACATGATCGCGAGCACGGCGACAGTCGCAAGCAGGTAGAAACTGCGTTCGAGCGCCGGAGGAATGATCCGGGTCCATGCGCGCTTGAAGCCCTGGCGCGCCATCACCGAGTGTTGCACCCCGAACAGAGCGATCAGGCCGATGTCGATCAGTGCGGCGGTTAATGGCGCAGCGGACAGCCCGTCATCCACGCTGGTGGGCATGAATTCGAAGGCGCCGACCCATCCGACGAGGTAAAGAAAAGCGGCGAAAAAAGCGAAATAGCAGGCCACGGCGGCCAGCATTACGACAGCACGTCCCATAGCGTCTCTCCCACAAGACAGCGGTATGGCGACCCATGCGACTACGGCATCATACGATATTCGGAAGGAAAGACCGAATCAGGCGGTCAAATGTTTGGGAAGCAACGCTTTGAATGGTGCTGCGCGCAAAAGAAAAGGCCCCGCCGCGCCGTGCGGCAGGGCCCTTTGAACTCGCTGAGTCGCAAGAAACCTTAGCCGACGATTTCTTCGGGCTTGAAGAAGTAGTCGATCTCGATCTTCGCGTTTTCGTCGCTGTCCGAACCGTGGACCGAGTTGGCTTCGATCGATTCGGCGAAACACTTGCGGATCGTGCCTTCGTCGGCATCGGCCGGGTTGGTCGCGCCCATGATGTCACGGTTGCGCTTCACGGCGTCTTCGCCTTCGAGGACCTGCACGACGACCGGGCCGGAGATCATGAACTCGACGAGTTCACCGAAGAAGGGGCGTTCCTTGTGAACCGCGTAGAAGCCTTCGGCCTGTTCCTTGGTCATCTGGATACGCTTGGAAGCGACGACGCGCAGGCCGGCGTCTTCCAGCATCTTGGTGACCGCGCCGGTCAGGTTGCGGCGCGTGGCATCGGGCTTGATGATCGAAAAGGTGCGGGTAACCGCCATGATGATGTTCCTTGGATGTAGGGAGTATTGGGAATTGCGCGCGCCCCTAGCGCTGCTGGGGGCTTTGGGCAAGTCCCTCGCGCCGGGTGGCTAGCGTCCCAGCTTCTCGCCCACCATCAGCTGTGCGCTGGTCGTCTCTCCTTCGCGGCTGGCGTTGAGGGTAAAGGTTCGCCCGCTTTCACTCTCTCCGCCGAGCGTCTTGCCGCCATTGATCGACAATTCGACCTCGATCTCGATGCGGGCCGCCTCCGCCTGCTTGCGGTAGAAATCGGCGATGGCCTGAGGTTCTGCATCGCTCTGGAACATGATCATGGCACCGCGTGAATCGTCGAGCGAGAAGGTGGTGTTGTTGTTCACCTGCGCGCCCGGGAAAAGGGAGAAGCCCTCAGGCAAATCGACCGGTACGCTTTCGCCCGAGCGCATTGTGGCAACTCCATCTTCGGTGGTGATGGTGGCCGTGGTCTCGCCGCTTTTCTCGTCGATCGTGTAGCTCGACGTATCGAGATCCTCGGCTTCGGCGGTCTCGCTGGTCTCGGAGTTGCAGGCGGACAGGCAAAGAGCCGCGGTGAGGATTGCAATCGATCTGCGCATGATAATTGGCTCCCTGTTACTGTTCGCGCCACACGGCGAATAGCGTAGGCCGCGATCGATCAGGCGACCTTGACCCATTTGCCGCCGTCCTGGCGAAAGAACGCGCGTTCGAGGTCATCTTTCCCGTCGAGCGCGCGCCAGACATCCCGAGCCGCTTGGACCGTGTTGTCATCGAACAGCAGGAATGCGCGATCGAAACCTGCGGCATCGCGAAAAGTGCCGTCGGCATAGATCACATGGCTCGCGCCATTCGCCGCTTCGGTTTCACTGGAGAGCAGGATCGGCTGGCTGGCCGCGCCTTTGGCGCCGGCTTCGCCATTGGCGAGGAAGCTCTCGGGCCCGGCCTTCCACAATGCCCGCGAAATCGACCCGCGCTGTTCTTCATCGGCGCTGACGACCAGCAGGCGGT
This sequence comes from Altererythrobacter xiamenensis, assembly GCF_900177715.1. Classification (GTDB taxonomy): domain Bacteria; phylum Pseudomonadota; class Alphaproteobacteria; order Sphingomonadales; family Sphingomonadaceae; genus Erythrobacter; species Erythrobacter xiamenensis. Next base: position 311,561 of record NZ_FXWG01000001.1, read on the forward strand.
CGCCGGCGTCGAGCACGCGCTGGGCGATGAGCGCCACCACCTTCTCCGCCGGATCGCGGCTCAGTTGCCAGAAATCGATCTTCATGGTTTGGGCCTAGCGGACTTGCTTTCCCTCCGGCAACGCTCGGAACAGTATTTCACACTGTCCCAGTCACGCTCCCACTTCTTGCGCCAGGTGAAAGGCAAGCCGCATTGCGCACAAGTTTTGCTGGGCAGATCCGCCTTCTTGCGCATCCGTGGCATTGTTATCGTCCTACCGCTTCGCTGCTTGAGGACATGATTCTCGTCCTACCGCTTCGCTGCTTGGGGACGGAGAGAACCTACGCCCCGAGCGTGTTGCGCACGAAGCGGTCGAGCAGACGCACGCCGTAACCTGTCGCGCCCTTGCCCCAGGTCCGGCCCGGCTTGTCCGACCAGACCATGCCGGCGATGTCGAGGTGCGCCCAAGGCGTGTCGTTCTCGATAAATCGCTTGAGGAATTGTGCGGCGGTGATCGAACCGGCTTCGCGCGGTCCGATGTTCTTCATGTCCGAAATCGGCCCGTCGATCAGCTTGTCGTATTCCGGGCCGAGCGGCATGCGCCACAGCTTGTCGCCGACATTCTTACCCGCTTTCAGGAGGTCATCGGCAAGCATGTCGTCATTCGAGAACATGCCGCCGTGCTCGTGACCAAGAGCGATCAGCATCGCGCCGGTCAGGGTCGCAAGATCGACGATCCGCGAGGGCTTGAACTCGCGCTGGGTCCAGGTGAGCGCATCGCCCAGCACCAGTCGCCCCTCGGCATCGGTGTTGAGCACTTCAACCGTCTGGCCCGACATGGTGGTAACCACGTCACCGGGGCGCTGCGCCTTGCCATCGGGCATATTCTCGACAAGGCCGATCACGCCGACGATGTTGGCCTTGGCCTTGCGCTTGACGAGCGCGAGCATGGCGCCTGCAACGGCGCCGCCGCCGCCCATGTCCCATTTCATGTCCCACATGCCCGCGCCGGGCTTCAGCGAAATACCGCCGGTGTCGAAGGTCACTCCCTTGCCGACGAAGGCGATCGGAGCATCGCCATCCTTGCCGCCGCGCCACCGGATCGCGAGCAGGCGCGAAGGTTGCTCGCTGCCCTGCCCGACGCCGAGCAGCGCGCCCATGCCAAGCTCTTCCATCTGTGGTTCGTCGAGAATGATGAGCTCTGCGCCGGTGCCGGAGAAGCGCTCCTGACAACGGTGGACGAAGCTGACCGGATAGATCTTGTTGGCAGGCTCCGCGACCAGCTCGCGAGTGAACTCGACACCTTCCGCGACCGCTGACGTATCCGCCCAGGTCTCTTCGAGAACCTTGGGGTTTCCGACTACGGTAACCGTTTCAAGCGAGATCTTCTGATCGTCCTTCAGCTTGGTGCGATAGGCATCGTGGCGCCAGCAGCGCAGCCGCAGGCCGAGCAGCACGGCCGCCATCTCGTCGGAATCGAGCCCGCTGTCGGAGAAATCGACAACCAGCGATTTTTCGCCGGAGGTCATGTATTTCGCACCCAGAGCCGCGCCCGCTTTCTCGAGTCCCGCAGCGCGAACATCGTCGCTCGCCTTCGGGTCGCCGGCACCAGCCAGCGCGATGCGCATAACGTTCCCGCCCTTCGCGACGAAGGTTTCGAACAGTTGGCCTGCACCGCCCTTGAAGCGTGCCGCCCTGGCCCCTTCCCTTGTCGTGGCGTCGAGCCCGTCAGGAAGCCCTCCCTCGCTCACGATATGCGCAGTGATGCGCGTGTCGGAAGGAATGGCGTCGCTGAACTGGATCTGCATGGGAACTCCGGAATTCATCTATCTGGGTGTCTCGCGGGCGGTTTGCCGATGATGACGGCCCACACGCTGGAATGGCGATTGCGATTAGGCGCGAGCGGTGCGATAGGCAAGCCATGTCCCCGATCTCGCAGCCCTGCCTGCAAGCAATGCCCGGCCGCTTGTCCCGTTCCGCTGTAACAGCGCTTGTGCTGGGTGGGTCGCTGTGCATCGCGCCGTTTGCCGTGGCGCAGGATACCGCCCGCCAGCCCGAGGCCGAGGCGCAGCAAATTCCGGAAATTGAGCCGCAGGATACGCTTGAGACGGCTCAGGACCAGCCGAGCCGCCAGATCGATTTCGAAGCGCGCACGCTTTCCTACGACAACGAGAACGACGTGGTCACCGCAAGCGGCGACGTCGTCTTGCGGAGCGACGATCGCTCGGTCCGTGCCGACCAGGTTACCTGGGATCGCCGCAGCGGCGTCATCATGGCGAACGGCAACGTCCGCTTCGTCGATGAGGCGGGCAACCAGCTTTATACCGAAAGTGTCGAGCTGACCGACGAGTTCGAAGCAGGTGCGATGGACGACTTGCTGGTCGCCCTGCGCGCCGGGGGGCGGCTCGCGGCCCGCTCTGGCGAACGCGGGGAGGACGGCACGGTCATCCTTGCCGATGCGGCCTATAGCGCCTGTGCGGTGGTCGGGGCGGACGGCTGCCCCAAGAACCCGAGCTGGCGAATTACCGCGGACCGCGTGACTTACGATCCGGAGAACGACCGGATCAGCTTCAACGGCGCAGTGCTGGAACTGTTCGGCGCGCGCATCCTGCCGCTGCCCGGTCTGGCCGTGAGGACAGACGGCGCGGCTGTTTCCGGCTTCCTCGTCCCCGATTTGCGGGTTTCCGAAAGCAACGGCGTCGAAGTGTCGGGCGAATATTACTGGCGCATCGACGACAACAAGGACCTGACGCTCGGCACCTATCTCTATACCGAGGCCAATCCGATGGTGTCGGCGGAATGGCGCCACCTTACATCTCGCGGAGCCTATCAGATCACCGGCTATGCAACCCACAGCCGGCGCATCTCCGACTTTACCGGCGTTCCGACCAGCGAAGCCGATGCGCGCGGATACCTCTTTGCCAACGGTCGATTCCAGTTCACGCCCGAATGGAGCTTCACCGGTTCGGTGCGACTGGCGAGCGACCGCACTTTCCTGCGCCGCTATGACATCAGCCGGGATGACCGCTTGCGCTCGACCTTCGATCTCGAGCGGATCGACGACAACAGCTATTTCTCGCTGGCCGGTTGGGCGACACAGACCTTGCGGCTAGGCGCGCCGCAGGGCGAGGTGCCGGTCGCATTGCCCGCGATCGATTACCGCCTGCGGCTCGACGATCCGGTTCTGGGTGGAAAGATCCAGTTGCAGGCCAATTCGCTCAGCCTGGTGCGCAAGGATGGGCAGGACACACAACGCGCCTTCGTCGGGGCACAATGGGATCTGAAACGCCTGACGGGCATGGGACAGGTCGTCACGCTAACCAGTCTGGTGCGCGGCGATCTCTATCACTCCGATGGGAACTCTCTCACTTCGACCGCGATCTATCGCGGCAATCCGGGCTGGGAAACACGCGGCGTGGCGCTGGGAGCGATCGACGTCGAGTGGCCGTTCGTCGGCGAAGCCTTCGGCGGCACACAGGTGTTGAAACCGCGGCTGCAACTGGTCGCCACTCCTCCGATCAAAAATCTCGCGATTCCCAACGAAGATGCGCGCGCGATCGACCTGGAAGATTCGAACCTGTTCGCGCTCAATCGCTTCCCCGGTTACGACCGCGTCGAAGACGGCGTGCGGTTGACCTACGGCCTCGACTGGGAGCTGTTGCGACCCGGCTGGCGCGTGAAGACCACGGTCGGACAATCCTATCGCTTTGACCGCGATCCGGTGATCCTGCCCGATGGCACCGGGCTTTCAGAGCGCGTTTCGGACGTCGTCGGCAGGACCGAAGTGCGTTTCCGCGACCAGGTGAAGCTCACCCACCGCTTCCGGCTCGACAAGGACAATCTCGCCATTCGCCGCAACGAGTTCGATGCGACGCTCGGCAATGAGCGGACCTATGCGGAAATCGGCTATCTGCGGCTCAATCGAGATATCGATACGCTGGAGGACTTACAGGACCGCGAGGAATTGCGGGCCGCCGTGCGTGTCGCTTTCGCAGATTACTGGTCCGTCTTCGGCTCTGGGGTCTTCAATCTTACCGACCGGAATGAAGACCCGACCTTCGGTTCCGACGGGTTCGAACCGATCCGTACGCGGCTGGGCATTGCCTATCAGGACGACTGCCTCGAGTTCGGCCTCACATGGCGCCGCGACTATGTGACTGCGGGCGATGCCGAGCGCGGCGATACCTTCCAGTTGTTCTTCGCTCTGAGAAATCTGGGATTCCGCTGATCACCGGGCGTTGGCAGCGGCGTTTAAACGCGCTATCCGGCGCTCCGAAACTCAGCTTGCGTTAAGCCGGATCCAGCCAGTTCACTCGGCAATCCCGGCGCAAGGACCGCGCTGCAAACGGAATAATCGTGTGACTTTGAAGATGCTTTCGAAACTGTTCGTTCCTGCCACGGTGCTGGCTGCAGCCATGATGCCGGCCACCGTTTCGGCGCAGGCGTCTGCGGCGATCGAAGATCCGCTCGGCATTCCGCAGAACATCACTATCCTGGGCGAAGACGATCCCAACATTCGCACCGCGACCGCGATCGTCAACGGAACCGTGATCACGGGTACCGACGTCGATCACCGCGTGGCGCTCGTCACAGCGGCTTCGCAGAACGAGATCGCTGGCGAAGAGCTCCAGCGGCTGCGCATGCAGGTATTGCGCAACCTGATCGATGAGACGCTGCAGATACAGGCAGCGCAATCGCAGGAAGTGAATATTACTCAAGCGGATGTGGACGAAACCTACGCCCGCGTGGCAGCTCAGAACTTCGGCCAGAATACCGAAGCGATGGACGAGTACCTCAACAGTATCGGCTCCTCACCAGCCTCGCTCAAGCGACAGATTCAGGGGGAGCTTGCATGGCAGCGCCTCCTGCGCCGCAATATCGCGCCCTTCGTCAATGTTTCGGAGGAAGAGGTCAACGAACTGCTCAAGCGGCTCGAGGCATCGCGCGGCACGGACGAATATCGACTCGGCGAAATCTTCCTGTCGGCAACGCCTGAAAATCGCGAAACCGTGATGCGCAATGCTCAGCAGATCGTCGAACAGCTGCGTCAGGGCGGCAGTTTCGTCGCCTATGCGCGGCAGTATTCGGAAGCATCGACCGCCGCTGTCGGCGGTGACACGGGCTTCCTGCGTCTGGCCCAGCTGCCGGCGGAAATGAGTACCGCCATTCGCGAGATGCAAGCCGGACAGCTCGTAGGTCCGCTGGAGATTCCGGGCGGCTTCACGATCCTCTACCTGATCGACAAACGCCAGATCCTGATGGCCGATCCGCGCGATGCGATCCTCAGCCTCAAGCAGATTTCGCTGAACTTTCCCGCTGGCATCTCGGAAGCGGAAGCGGGCGCCCGTGTCGAGAGCTTCACCCAGGGCGTTCGCAGCATGCGCGGCTGCGGTGACGCCGATGCGGTGGCCGCCCAGCTCGGAGCGGATGTCGTCACCAACGACCAGATCCGCGCTCGCTCGCTGCCCGAACAGCTCCAGCCGCTCGTACTCAACCTGCAGGTCGGGCAGAGCACTCCGCCCTTCGGTTCGATCGAGGAGGGTGTTCGCGTCCTGATGCTGTGCGGCCGTGACGATCCGCAGGCAGAAGGTGGTCCGGATTTCGAGACGCTGATGGCTCAGCTCGAGGATGAGCGGGTCAACAAGCGCGCACAGCGCTACCTGCGCGACCTGCGCAACGACGCCTATATCGAGTACAATTGAGCGCGCAGCCCCATGCCCGGCCGCTCGCGGTCTCGCTCGGCGATCCAGCGGGTATCGGGCCCGAACTGATCGTCGAAGCCTGGGCGCGGCGCGATAAACACACGCTGGCACCGTTTGCCGTTGTCGGCGGCGCGAAGGTTCTGTCGAGCGCTGCCGAAAAGCGCGGGGTCGACTGCCCTATCGTCCCGATAGGCGATCTCGGAGAAGCGCATAGCGCGTTTGTCCAAGGGCTCCCCGTTTTGAGCGGCGGCGACAGCGAATATCGGCCCGGACATTGCGACGAGGCGGGTGCACAACTGGCGCTTGCCTCGCTCGAAGAGGGAACGCGGCTAGCGCGCGATGGAATCGCAAGCGCGCTCGTCACCGCGCCGATTGCGAAGTCACAGCTGGCGAAGGTCGGCTTCGTCCATCCCGGCCAGACCGAATATCTCGCTCATACCTGCGCGATGCCAGCGCGCGATGCCGTGATGATGCTGGCAGGGCCCAGCCTGCGCACGGTACCGCTCACCGTTCATTGTGCGCTCGCCGAAGTGCCCGGTCTGCTCAGCACCGACCTGATCGTCCACAAGGCGCGCATCGTGGCGCGGGCATTGGCAAGCGATTTCGGGATCGTGCGTCCGCGCCTCGCGCTTGCGGGGCTTAATCCGCATGCGGGTGAAGGAGGAAAGTTCGGCGACGAGGAAGAGCGGATCATCGAACCTGCCATCGCGCAGTTGCGCAGCGAGGATACCGACGCGACCGGTCCTCATCCCGCAGACGCGCTGTTCACGCCGCGCGCTCGCGCCAATTATCACGCGGCTCTCTGCATGTATCACGATCAGGCGCTGATCCCCTTGAAGGCGCTGGAGTTCGACGAGGGCGTCAATGTGACGCTCGGCCTGCCGATCGTGCGAACTTCACCCGATCACGGCACGGCATTCGACATTGCGGGAAAGGGCCTCGCCGATCCGGGCGCCATGATCGCCGCGATCCGCATGGCGGGCGAATGTGCCGCACGCCGCGCCATGAACAGCAGCAATGGCTGACCTGCCGCCCCTTCGCGAAGTGATCGCGCGCCACGGGCTGAGTGCATCGAAGGCGCTGGGCCAGAACTTCCTTTTCGACGAGCAATTGCTGGATCGCATCGCCGCGATCCCCGGCGATCTGTCAGGCAAAGCGGTGCTGGAGGTCGGCCCCGGCCCCGGCGGCCTCACTCGCGCCTTGCTGCGCGCCGGTGCCCGCGTCACCGCGATCGAGATGGACACGCGCTGCCTTCCGGCGCTCGAAGAACTGGGTGAGGCTTTTCCCGGCCAGCTCAAGGTTATCCAGGGTGATGCACTCAAAATGGATCACGCCGAGATCATGGGCGGCGAACCCTTCGCGGTGCTATCCAACCTGCCTTATAATGTCGGCACGGCGCTGTTCACCCGTTGGCTCGGCGGAGAAGAATGGCCTCCGCTCTGGACCTCGCTGACGCTGATGTTTCAGCAGGAAGTCGCGCAGCGGATCGTAGCTTCGCATGGCGGTTCAGCCTATGGGCGGCTTGCCGTCCTGGCGCAGTGGCGCGCGCGCGCCAAGCTCGCGATGAAGGTGCATCGCAGCGCCTTCACCCCGCCGCCCAAGGTGATGAGCGCCATCGTCCACGTCACGCCCACGGCCATGCCGAATGGGGTATCGGCGCGCACCCTCGAGCGCGTTACCGAAGCCGCCTTCGGACAGCGCCGCAAGATGCTGCGCCAGAGCCTCAAGTCGCTGCCCGGCGCGCTCGAAGCGCTTGATTCGCTTGGGATAGATCCGCAGCGGCGCGCCGAAACACTCTCGGTGGAAGAGTTCGTTTCGGTGGCGCGGGCACTTGGTTAATTTCAGCTAACTCTACATCCAAATCAAATCGGCAGGATCGGGCGCCACAGGTAGCTGATAACCAACAGGAACGAGGTCCCGATGAGCTTTCTCGAAGCGCGCCGCCAAGCAGCCCAGCAAGAGCGTCGCCGCTCGGCACGTTTCACGATCGACATCCCGGTGACCCTGCGAACCATCAGCGGCAATCGCGAATGCCGCATGGCCAATATTTCGGACAATGGCGCCAAGCTCGAAACGGATACGCCGCCGCGCGAAGGCGTGTCGGGCTGGCTGATCATGGGCGGCGAGGAAATCTACTGCACCGTGATCTGGTCGAAAGATGGTGCCTGCGGGATCGAGTTCGAGCGCTCGCTAAGCGAAGACAAGCTCGTCGAGATCGCTGGCGAGCAGGTTACGGAAACCGTGCCCGTCGCCAATCGCGGCAATATCCAGATGGGCCGCAAGCGCGGCAGCTTGCTCGGCAAGGGTCTTGCGAAAAAGCCGGAGCCTCAGAGTGAGCCGCCGGCACAAACGCAATTCGAACCCGCACCAGAGCCTGAGCCGCAGAAGCTTCCGGAGTTACAGTCCGAACCCGAAATCCAGGTCAGGCCCGAGCCCCAGCCCGAACCGAAACCCGAACCCAAACCCAAACCCAAACCCGGGATCAATAATCCGCTCTTCATTTCGAGGCTTCAGGCGATCAGCGCAGGCTGACCGGTTTCAGCCCGCCTTCTTCACCTGCCTCCAGTGATGCAGCAGCGGTTCGGTATAGCCCGAAGGCTGCTCGACACCCTTGAACACGAGATCCTTCGCTGCCTGGAAGGCCGGGTGATCCTCATTGCCGACAAGCGGCTCGTAGAAGGGATCGCCAGCATTCTGCGCATCGACCTTCGCCGCCATGCGGCGCAGGCTGTCCATCACCTGATCTTCAGTAACAACGCCGTGCAGCAGCCAGTTGGCCATATGCTGCGAGGAGATACGCAGCGTCGCGCGGTCTTCCATCAGCCCGACATCGTTGATGTCCGGCACCTTGGAGCAGCCGACGCCCTGGTCGATCCAGCGCACAACATAGCCGAGTAGCCCCTGCGCATTGTTGTCGAGCTCTTCACGCAATTCGTCTTCCGACCAGTTCGTGCCCTGAGCCAGCGGGATCGTGAGCAGATCGTCGAGCGGCGGAATCTCGCCAAGTCCCTTCTGCTCGTGAAACACATCGCATTCATGGTAATGCAGCGCGTGGAGCGTCGCGGCAGTGGGTGACGGCACCCAGGCGGTGTTCGCGCCCGCTTTCAGGTGCCCGATCTTCTCGATCATCATCTGGCCCATGAGGTCGGGCGCGGCCCACATCCCCTTGCCGATCTGCGCTCTACCCGCGAGCCCATGCTTGAGGCCTATCGCGACATTACGCTTCTCGTAGGCCTGCAGCCAGGCAGAGCTTTTCATCTCGCCCTTGCGGACCATCGGTCCCGCCTGCATCGAGGTATGGATCTCGTCGCCAGTGCGGTCGAGGAAGCCGGTGTTGATGAACACCACGCGATCCTTCACCGCTTCGATACAGGCGCCGAGGTTCGCGCTGGTGCGGCGTTCCTCGTCCATCACACCGACCTTGATCGTGTTGCGCGGCAGGCCGAGCAGGTCCTCGACGGCATCGAACAGATCATTGGTGAAGGCGCATTCTTCCGGCCCATGCATCTTGGGCTTCACGATGTAGATGCTGCCGTGCCCGGAGTTGCCGTATTTGGCATGACCTTCGACATCGAGCGCGCCGATCGCGCTGGTGAAGACCGCGTCCATGATCCCTTCCGGAATCTCGGACCTATCTTCGAGCAGAATGGCAGGATTGGTCATCAAGTGACCGACATTGCGTACAAAAAGCAGGCTGCGTCCGGGCAGACTGTGTGACTGCCCTTCGCCATCCGTGTAGGTCTTGTTCCCGGCCAGCTTGCGGGTGAGCGTCTTGCCGCCCTTCTCGAAACTCTCTTCCAGATCGCCGCGGATCAGGCCAAGCCAGTTGGTGTAGGCGAGATGTTTGTCCTCGGCATCGACCGCCGCGACCGAATCCTCGCAGTCGCAGATAGTCGTCAGCGCCGCTTCGCAGATGACATCGGCGATACCCGCCTTGTCGTCACGGCCGATCGGGCTTTCAGGATCGAACACAACTTCGATGTGCAGCCCATTGTTTTTGAACAGCAAGCCCTTCTCGGTTTCGCCGATATACTGGCTCTCGTCCTTCAGCTTCACGGCATCCTTGCCGCTAAGATCCGACCAGCTGCCACTCGCCAGGGGCACGGTTTCATCGAGGAAGGTCCGTGCCCGCGCTATAACGGCATCGCCGCGGTCCTTGTCATAGCCGCCCGGTTTCGCCGGCGGTGCATCGACCGCATCGGTGCCGTAGAATGCATCGTAGAGGCTGCCCCAGCGCGCATTGGCGGCATTGAGCAGGAAGCGCGCATTGAGGATCGGCACAACGAGTTGCGGCCCCGCCATCGTCGCGATTTCGGAATCGACGTTCTCTGTGCCGATGGTGAAGTCGGCAGGCTCAGGCACCAGATAGCCGATCTCGCGCAGGAAAGCCTGATATTCGCTCTGGTCGATCGGCTTGCCGCGTCGCTGTGTGTGCCATGCGTCGATCTGTGCCTGAAGCTCGTCCCGCTTCGCCAGCAGAGCACGATTGCGCGGGGCATAATCGGCGAGAAGGGCTGCAAAACCGTCCCAGAACGCGGATACGTCGCGTCCCAGAGGCGTCAGGACCTGCGTTTCGACAAGATCGGCCAGACGGGCATCGACGGTAAGACCGGAACGGTTGACAGTATCGCTCACATTTTCCTCGCACATTGGGCTCACGCACGCGCCCATCGGGCCAGCACGCAAGCGAATGAATTGTCAATTCTATCCGGGGAGGAACGCGCCGGATATGGCCAAGCCTCTCGCCAATTGCAACCACCCTTCCCCAGCGATGCAAGGCGCGCCTTGGCCTTGGCCTCTGCCACCGCTAAGGCGGTTTCACATGATACCTCAGACTGAACACGACAAACTGATCGAAGCGATCGACCAGGACGCAATGCTCGCCGACGCGCGAAGCTGGAGCGCGGTCAACACCGGCACTGCCAATCTCGAAGGGCTGAGCAAAATGGCGGGCATGCTCGCCGACGCATTCTCCACCCTGCCGGGCGAGATCGAACTGATCGACCCCGCCCCGGTCACCGCCATCTCGCCGGAGGGCAAGGAAGTCGAACAGAAATTCGGCCAGCACATGGTCTTGCGCGTGCGCCCCGATGCCGAGCGGCGACTGCTTTTCACCGGCCATATGGACACGGTTTTCCCGAAAGATCACCCGTTTCAGGAGCAGGAGTGGCTCGACGACGAAACGCTGAACGGTCCCGGCCTTGCGGACATGAAGGGCGGCATAGCGGTAATCCTCCACGCCCTGCGCGCGTTCGAGCAAAGCGAGCACGCCAGCCGCATCGGCTATGACGTGATGATCAATGCGGACGAGGAAACGGGCTCGCTTTCGTCCGCCCCGCTGATCGACCAGCTGGCCAGGGGCAAATATGCCGCGCTGACCTATGAACCTTCTGCGCTGCCCGATGGGACGCTCGCCCATGCGCGCGGCGGAAGCGGCAATTACTCGCTCACCATCACCGGACAATCCGCCCATGCCGGGCGCAATCCGCAGGACGGTCGCAATGCGATTGTCGCCGCAGCGGCGCTGACCATGGGGCTGAAAGAGCTTCAGAACGAGGAATGTCCGGTCAATCCGGCCAAGATCGAGGGCGGCTCCGCCAACAATGTCGTACCCGATCACGCCGTGCTGCGCTTCAACATCAGGCCCAAGAGCCCTGATGCGGCCGATGCATTCGAGGCCGGCCTCGCGCGGCTGATCGGTGACGTCCAGCAGGGCCACGAAGTGTCGATCCATCGCCACGGCGGCATCACCCGTCCGCCCAAGCCGGTCGACCGCAAGGCGCAGCGACTGTTCGATCTCGTGCGCGATTGCGGCGCGACGCTCGGCCAGGAGATCGGCTGGAAATCGACCGGCGGCGTGTGCGACGGCAACAATATCGCGGCTTGCGGCATCCCCGTGGTCGACACGATGGGCGTGCGCGGCGGCGCCATCCATAGCCCGCAAGAATTCATGATCGTATCATCGCTGAAGGAACGCGCGGCGCTTTCCGCCCTCGTCCTTCACAAGCTATCCTCGGAGAACCTGCTTTGACATTCCGCCTGCGCGCGGCCCGCGCCGACGACCTCGAACCGCTTTACGAGATGGCCAAGCTGACCGGCGGCGGCTTCACCAATCTGCCGCCCGATCGCGCGGCGCTCGGCGCGAAGCTCGGCCGCGCGAGCGATGCTTTCGCCAATGAAGGTGAGGAACTGGCCGACGAACAATTCGTGCTGGTGCTCGAAAACGCGGAAACCGGCGCAATCCGCGGCACCTGCCAGCTGATGACCAATGTCGGCCAGCACTGGCCGTTCTATTCCTATCGCCTCAACACGCTGACGCAGTATTCGAACGAGCTCGACCGGACCGTGCGCGCCGAACTGCTGAGCCTCGTCACCGACCTCGAAGGATCGAGCGAAGTCGGCGGGCTGTTCCTCCATCCCAACGAACGGGCTGGCGGGCTTGGCCTGCTGCTCGCGCGCAGCCGCTATCTCTTCATCGCTATGCACCGAGCACGCTTTGCCGACCGCACGATCGCGGAACTGCGCGGTATCATCGACGAGCGCGGCGGCTCGCCCTTCTGGGACGGGGTCGCGGGGCGCTTCTTCGGGATGAGCTTCCAGGACGCGGACTATTTCAATGCGATCAACGGCAACCAGTTCATCGCCGACCTGATGCCCAAGCATCCGGTCTATGTCGCGATGCTCGACGACGATGCGCGCAGCGTGATCGGCGTGCCCCATCCCACAGGGCGCGCGGCAATGCGCATGCTCGAGAACGAAGGTTTTCACTACGAGAACTATGTCGACATTTTCGACGGCGGCCCGACCATGATCGCCCGCACCGACGATATCGTCAGCGTGAAGAGCGCCGACCAGCGCAAAATCTCCAGCGTCGATAACGCAGAGGGCGAGCGCGCGATCATCGCCACCGGTCGTCTCAGCACCTTCCGCGCCTGCTATGGCGCAAGGACCGTCAATGAGGATGGCACGATCTCGATCGATTCGCAGGCGGCCGACGTTCTAGACGTGAAGGTCGGCGACAGCGTGTGGAGCGTGACGCGGTGAGCCTCAAGGAAATCAATTTCGACGGGATCGTCGGTCCGAGCCACAATTACGCAGGGCTGAGCCTCGGAAATATCGCGAGCGCGAGTCACAAGGGTGATCCGTCCTACCCCCGTGCCGCCGCCTTGCAGGGCGTTGCCAAGATGCGCGGTAATCTCGAAAGGTTCGGCGCGCAGGGTTTCCTGCTGCCGTTGCCACGGCCGAACGATGCATTGCTCGATCGGCTTGGCCCTGGCGCTGCCGATAATCCCGCACTGCTCGCCGCGGCATGGTCGGCCAGCTCGATGTGGACAGCCAATGCCGCGACCGTCAGCCCCGCCCCCGATACCGCCGATGGCAAGTGTCACCTGACGCCCGCCAACCTCGTCACCATGCTGCACCGCGCGCAGGAGTGGCCCGATACCAAGCGCATGCTCGATGTGGCATTCGGCAATCGCGATCACTTCGTGGTGCACGATGCCGTGCCTCCGACGTTCGGCGACGAAGGCGCAGCCAATCACATGCGGCTTTGCGCCGGTCACAGCGAACAGGGCGTCGAAGTTTTCGTTTATGGCAGGCCGGGCGGAAAATTTCCCGCTCGCCAGCACGAACAGGCCAGCCGCGCGGTCGCACGCCTCCACGGGCTCGATCCCGAGCGCGCGGTCTTCATCGAGCAGAACCCGGTCGCGATCGAGGCGGGCGCGTTTCACAATGACGTGGTCGCCGTCGCCAATGAAGATGTGGTGTTCGCGCACGAGCTTGCCTTTGCCGATCGGCAGGGCGCCTATGACGCCATGCGCAAGGCCTTCCCCGCGCTGCAGGTGGTCGAAGTGCCCGACAGCGCGGTGAGCCTTGCCGAAGCGATCAAAACCTATCTCTTCAATGCGCAGCTCGTGACCCGTCCCGAAGGCGGCATGGCGCTGGTCGTGCCGGAGGAATGCCGCGAAAGCGCGCCTGTTTGGAGCTGGCTCGAAAGCATGCTCGCCACCAACGGCCCGATCCGCGAGGTCGTGCCGGTCGACGTTCGCCAGTCTATGGCCAACGGCGGCGGTCCGGCCTGCCTGCGCCTGCGCGTCGTCGCCGATCCGGCGACAGTCGATCCCCGCTTCACGCTGAGCGAAGAAAAAGCCGATACTCTCGAGCAGGTCATCGCGCAGAACTGGCCCGAGCAGATCGATCCGCAAGACCTTGGTTCCGAAGCACTTTCGAACAGTGTCAAATCGGCACGGGCATCACTTCTGGCGGCACTGAACCTGCCCGAACTGGGTTAACGCACTGGACACTTTGTCGGGCTGATTTACAATTGGCTCTGCGTTAACCAGCGCCTTCCGCAGTAAACCGCCATTGGCATGGTGCTTGCTGTGAAAGGTCTTAACGGAAGGAAGAGAATGCTTCGCAAGATTGGCCGGCTGTTCGTGATCAAGACGCGCTTCGAAGCGTATCTGATCATCTACGCCCTGGCCCTTGGCGCGATGACCCGCGGAGCGCACTACACGCTCGAATATCCGGGATGGGGCGGCTACCTTCTTTTTGCAGCCACCGCGGGCGCGGTTTTCCTCGGCGGAGCGAAAATCCTCGATGCGATCCGTTACGAGCAGGACGCCAAAGTGCGTGAGGAAACCGAAAGGGCCGACTGAGCCCTTTCGTTCGGCCCTGTCAGCCCTCCTGCCCGTCCGCGTTTTTCACGGCGTAGGAAAGCAGTTCAATCTCTCGCTTGGCGACGATGTAGGAATAGACCAGCGCCGCGACAAAGATCATGCCGCTGCCGCCGCGCAGGAATGGCACATCCAAAAGCACCGAGACTATGATCAGCGCGATGGTGATGAACAGGAATGCGATCGTGATTCTGGACATGATTGGCTGGCCTGAAAGGGTTTAACGTTTGTGACCGTGTTAATAACGGTTTCCCCGTAAGAATGCCTTGCGCTTCACTCCTAATGGCGGCTTGTCCGGTAACCTTACCGCGGGGTTACGCGCAGCCATCTACGCTCACGAACCTCGGGTGATCGTGATGGCTTCGATCGTCTGAAAAAGAAGGTGGGGGTTTCTGTTGCTAGCTACCCGCGTTTTCGTTTGCGGGGGCAGGACCGTCGCGCATCGGCGATGTCACTTCTGTCGAGCTATCGTGAAGGTGGGGGTTTCTGTTGCTAGCTACCCCCGGAGCCCCGGAATCCGCTTCTGTTGCCCGGTGGGTCCAACCGCGCTTTAGCTTTGTAAGATCAGGCCGTTAGGCCGTCAGATTACGCAGCAAGAGCGAGTGCTTCATTGTCATTGGCACTTGTGTGTTGTGAACAGTTTTACGGGTTACTCAGCCCGGGCGAAAACGAAGTCTTTCAACACACGTCGATCCTGGTTCGGCCCCGTCAGAATGCCCTGAGATCAGGGCCTTATGGTGGAGCCGCCGGGTACTGCCCCCGGGTCCGTTGTGCCTATTGCACAGCGCAATTTATCGCCATAGCCCGCAAAAACGGGCAGGACCTATATAGGCCCCGCCCGCTTAATGTGAAGTGTATGTGTTTTATAGTAGTTCAGGTGCCGGCGTTCAGCCCATCGGGCCGTTTTGCGGCGCACCGGGAGCCCCACCCTTCAGCGCGTCACGAATTTCCGTCAGCAGCTCGATCTCGGTCGGACCGGCAGGTGCTTCCTCCTCCGCAGGCTTCTCGAAACGTGCCTTCACCTTGTTGGTATAGCGGACCAGCAGGAAGATGATGAACGCCAGGATCAGGAAGTTGATGATCGAGGTGACGAATGCACCCCAGGCGAGGACATTGGCGCCCGCTTCGCGCGCAGCCTCGAGGCTCATGCCCGTCACATCGCTATCGGTGCTCAGTACCAGGTACTTGTCGCTGAAATCGACATCGCCGAAGATCATGCCCACGATCGGCATGATGATATCCGAAGTCATCGATGCGACGATTACGGCAAAGGCACCGGCGATTATCACCGCAACCGCCAGCTCCATCACATTGCCCTTTGCAATAAACTCCTTGAATTCCGAAAGCATTCCACCCTCCAATATCGACCCGTTGAAGTTGCAAAGGGTTTTGCAAAAGTGGTCGCGTTTGCCAAGGGGCCCGAATTGTAAAATCAGGTAGCGAAGTGAGGCCTGTTCGGACGCGGCGAATCCTTGAATCTCCACAAGGGTGTGCTAACTATGTAATACAGACCTGCGGGCGCCCCCCGCCCGCCTCCTGGGGAGATATCGATGAACGTTTCCACTTTCGGCCGCCTCGCGTTTGCGGCGGTTGCTTCACTTGCCCTTGCAGCCTGCGGGATTAACTCGGTTCCGCGCGCCGAAGAAAACGCCAAGGCCAAATGGGCAGATGTCGAGGCGCAGTTTCAGCGTCGCGCCAACCTCATTCCCAACCTCGTCGAAGTGGCGCAGGGCGCGGCAGAGAACGAGCGTTCGATCCTGACCGAAGTGACCGAGGCGCGTGCCCGTGCCACCAGCATCAACGTCGATGCCGCCGATCTGGACGATCCGGCGAAGATGCAGGAGTTCGCTGCGGCACAGGGCCAGTTGGGACAGGGCATCGGGCGCCTGCTCGCCAGCTTCGAAGCCTATCCGCAGATCCAGTCCAACCAGAACTATCTCGCGCTGCAAAGCCAGCTCGAAGGGACGGAAAACCGCATTGCCGTCGCCATCCGCGATTATAATGAGGCGGTGCGCCAGTATAACACCACGATCCGCACCTTCCCCGATACGATCGGTGCGAACATCATCCACGGCGCGGAACCGCTGGTGCCTTATGAGGCTGCGACCGAGGGGGCCGAAGTCGCTCCTGAAATTGACATGACGTCGAACTGAGCGCCATGTTGCGCCGCCTCCTCCTGATCCTCGCTGCAGCGGGGGCGCTCATCGCGTCTCCGCTGGCCGCGCAGCCGCAATTTCCCGAGCTGACCGGGCGTGTGGTCGACAATGCCGACCTCCTCTCGCCCGAAGAGGAAGCTGCGCTGACGCAAAAGCTGGAGGCGCTCGAAACGCAGTCGGAACGTCAGCTGGTCGTCGCGACCATTCCTGATCTCCAGGGCTATGACATCGCCGACTACGGCTATCAGCTGGGCCGCGAGTGGGGGATCGGGGATGCCGAGCGCAATGACGGGGCGCTGCTGCTTGTCGCGCCGAATGATCGCAACGTGCGGATCGAGGTCGGTTACGGGCTCGAAGGCATCATGACCGATGCCCTGTCCTCGATCATCATCCAGAACGCCATCCTCCCGCGTTTCCGCGAGGGTGACTTCCCCGGCGGAATCGCGGCAGGAACGGACGCGATCGTCCAGCAACTCGTCCTGCCCGAAGACCAGGCGCGGCAGGTCGCTCAGCAGGCAAGCGAGCGCCGCCAGAGCGACGGCGGCGGCGGTTTCGGCTTCCTCATCTGGATTGCCATCATCTTCTTTTTCTTCATCCTGCCGATGATGCGCGGGCGCGGAAGGCGCAGGCGCTTCGGCACCGGCAGCATGGTTGGCGACATCATCCTGTGGGAGGTCGGCTCGGCCATTGCGCGCGGTGCGATGAGCGGCGGCGATGACTGGGGCGGCGGTGGATCGGGTGGTTTCGGCGGTGGCTTCGGCGGCGGCGGAGGCTTTTCCGGCGGTGGTGGCAGTTTCGGGGGCGGCGGCGCCTCCGGGGGTTGGTAATGGGACGCTATCTGACACCTGATGAGCACAAGATCGTCTCGGATGCCGTCGGCGCGGCAGAGCAGACGACTTCGGGAGAGATCGTCACCGTACTGGCAGATCGCAGCGATGGGTATAGCGACGTCGCGCTGGTCTGGGCGGTGGCGGTATCGTTCACCGCAATGAGCCTGTTCGCGATCCTGCCCAAGCCATTCATGGATCTGTGGGATCGCCTGATCGGCGGCTGGATGCACGAATGGACCACCGGCGAGCTTGCGGGGATGACTATCGCGCTTGGCCTGATCGCTTTCGTAGCGGCATGGGCGGTGCAGCTGTGGCAACCGCTCAAGTTCCTACTGATCCCCGGCCCGGTGAAGCTGTCTCGCGTCCATGATGCGGCAGTGAAGCATTTCAAGGTCGGTGCCGAGCGGCGCACGCATGGCCGCACCGGCGTTCTGATTTACCTATCGATGCGCGAACACCGCGCAGAAATCGTGGCCGACGAGCCGATTGCGGCCAAGGTTCCGGCCGAAGTCTGGGGCGAGGCGATGGCCGACATGCTTGCCGAGATCAGGAAAGGCTGCGTCGCCGAGGGCATGGCCGCCGGCGTGCGCGACGTAGGTGCCGTTCTGGCCGAGCACTTTCCGCGCGGAGATCATGACGAGAATGAGCTTCCCGACAGGCTTATCGAAGTCTAACGCTTCGCCGCATGACAGATCCCGACGCTGACAAGCCCGAAGAAATCGTCTGGCAAGGCAAGTTCATCACCGCCAAGCGCCGCGGACGCTGGGAATATGCCGGGCGCGCGCGGGGTATCCGCGCCGCCGCCATCATCGCGATCGATGACGGGCACGTCCTGCTGGTCGAGCAATACCGCGTGCCGCTGAGCCGGATCTGCCTCGAAATCCCCGCTGGCCTGATCGGCGACCACGAAGGGCTCGAGGACGAGGACGCCACCACCGCCGCGATCCGCGAGCTGGAGGAAGAGACCGGCTACCGTGCAGAGCGCATGGAGAACCTGGGCGAGTTCTATTCCTCGCCCGGTATGGTCTCGGAAAGCTTTTCGCTGCTACGCGCGCACGGACTGACAAAGGTCGGTCCGGGCGGCGGCACGGAAAGTGAAGACATAACGGTACACCGGGTCAAGCTGGCAGACCTGCCCGCTTTTGTTGCAGACTGGCGCGAGAGCGGCCATGCAGTCGACGTACGCATAGCCATGCTGATGGCGGCGGGATTTATTGGGAAGGATTGAAATGGGCGGCGAGAGAAAAGGACGCGTAGAAGGCAAGCTGGCGCTGGTTACAGGCGCAGCGCAGGGACTGGGCCGCGCGCATTGTCGCCGCCTCGCAGAGGAAGGCGCCAAGGTCCTGTGCACCGACATCAACGGTGAAGGGGCCGAGGAAACCGCCGCACTCATCAACGAAACGCTTGGCAACGGCACCGCCTTCTCGATCCAGCATGACGTGACCGATCCAGCCGCGTGGGAAGCTGCTGTTGCCGCTGCGAAGGAGCGGATGGGCGGCCTCAACGTGCTGGTCAACAATGCCGGGATCGGGGTGCCGGGCAATATCGAGACCTGTGACTTCGCCGACTGGCAGCGTTGCTTCTCGATCAATGTCGATTCGATTTTCCACGGCTGCCAGAAGGCGCTGCCGCTGATGCGTGAGCATGCGCCGGGATCTATCATCAACATCTCCTCGATTGCCGGTCTGATCGCCAGCGACACCATGCCCGCCTACAACTCGTCCAAGGCGGCGGTGTGGATGCTGTCGAAGTCGATTGCGCTGCATTGTGCGAAGAACAACATGCAGATCCGTTGCAACTCGGTGCATCCGACCTTTGTCGACACACCGATCCTCGACGGGACGGCGCGCGCGCATTCGCTCGACAAAGATGTGCTGCTGGAAAAGCTGGCGCGGCAGATCCCGCTCAAGTTCGTCGGTGAGCCCGACGATATCGCCAATGCGGTGCTTTATCTCGCCAGCGACGAGAGCCGCTTCATGACCGGTGCGGAGCTGAAGCTCGATGGCGGTATTTCGGCGATGTGAAGATGGGTCGTCGCAACTAGCAACGAAAGAGGGGCCGAAAAGGCCCCTCCCGGTTTGTCAGATAGTGTCTCTTGAAGGTCCCCTTGCGAGACTGGGGGGCGCGGCTGCCCCATAAACCGGGAACAGCTGTCAGGTGCCGCGCCTTCAGTCAGCGATCAGGGCGATCGCGAGGTAGATCAGGATCAGCGATCCGAAGCCGATGATCGTGCCGGCAACAAAGCCTATGCGAACCATCATGGGATCGATGCCGAAGTAGTTGGCGATACCGCCGCATACGCCGAAGATCTTGCCGTCGCGCTTGTCGAGGTGAAAACCTTCTTCGCGGATCGGCCCGCCATTGCTGCGTTCTACGTTGTTCATGCCAGGATTCCCATTGTCGGCGTCGCAGGGACGATGGCGGTGGCCATGAAGACCGCCGAGATCGCGAGAGCGGCTACGGCAGCGGCGAAACGGTTGCCGGTGTCGGAAAGAGTGAACATTGAATTGGTCCTTTCTGGTGTTTGGTATTTCGTGTTCAGGCGAACAGCGAGGGGCTGGCCGGAACGATTGCAGTCGCCATGAAGAAGGCGGAGATTGCGAGCGAGAAGACAGCGGCGAAGGCGCGGCTGCTGTTGTCATTGCTTGAGAACATGGGGGTATTCCTTTTTACATTTGCTCCGAAAGGCCCATCCTTTCGAACACCCCAGACACTGCAGGAGGTGTGCCAAACTCGAAAAACGGGAGAATTCCGCGGTTCTCTGAACAGGCATTCAGAAACTCGGCGTTAATCAAAGCGAAAGATTGGTAAAATTTCCCACATATTGGGATCGGGGATTTTGGTTGCGGAATTCGTGGCGTGCCTCGGGTGATTTGCTAGGGCTTCTTGCAATGGCTCTCGACCGCATCGCCCTTGAAAACTTCCGCAATCATGCGCGTAGCGAGCTTCGCGAAACTCGTGGCTTCAACCTCCTTTTCGGTGAGAACGGCGCGGGAAAGACCAATGTGCTTGAGGCCATTTCGCTACTCGCCCCCGGACGTGGGTTGCGGCGCGCAGCGTTGGACCAGATGGTCGGGCCTGCCGGAGCAGGCTTCGCCATTGGAGCCAGCCTCAGGGAACAGGGCCATGAGAGCGCGCGCATCGGCACCTTCGTCGAAGGAGAGCGCCCGGGCCGCCGCCAAGTGCGCGTCAACGGGGCCGAGGCAAGCGCGGCCTCGCTCGGCGAATGGGTGGCGATGAGCTGGCTGATCCCCTCGATGGACGGCCTGTTCATGGATAGCGCCGGCGCGCGCCGCCGCTTCATCGACCGGCTGGCCCTCGCGATCGAGCCGGGCCACGCGCGCAATGTCTCGCGCTATGAAGCGGCGCTGCGCGAACGCAACAAGCTGCTGGAGAAAGGCGCCGACACCACATGGCTCGATGCGATCGAGGCGCAGGCGGCCGAACATGGCGAGCAGGTGGCGGTCACCCGATCGGCGCTGGTCACGACCCTATCGGACGAGCTGACCGCCCTCCCCGACGAACCATTTGCCCGTCCGCTGCTGACCTATCGCGCCGGTGGACCGTTGGAGCGCCCCGCCCTGCGCGAGGAGTTCGCCCGCCAACGGCCACGCGACCGCGCGGCAGGACGCGCGCTGACCGGTCCCCACCGGGACGAGTTGGAGGTCGTCATGGCAGGCAGCGGCCAGCCGGCGGCGAGTTGTTCAACCGGCGAGCAGAAGGCCATGCTGATCGCGATCATCCTCGCCCATTCCGCGCTCGCCGCGGCAGGCCGTCCGAGCGTGCTGCTGCTCGACGAAGTGGCAGCCCATCTCGATCCGGTCCGGCGTAGCGCCCTGTTCGATAGGCTAAGGCAGGGCCGCGCGCAGGTCTGGCTGACCGGCACCGAGCGTGCACCCTTTGAAGAAATCACCGAGGAAGCCGCGGTGTGGCGCGTTTCGGGCGGATCGCTCGAAAAACTCTAGCTACTCGGCGGGCTCGTCCGGCGCGTCATCTTCGGGCAGAGCACCCACGACCGTTTCGACCGTCGCGCCGACCAGTTCCTCGATCCCCTCTTCGGTCGGATGGATCCGGTCGGACTGGAACAGCTCCGGCCGTTGATAGATCGATTCGAGGAAGAAGGGCACGAGCGCCGCATCATATTTCTCCGCAAGGTCGCCATAGAGCTGGTCGAACTCGCGCTGAAACTCCGGCCCGTAGTTGGGCGGTGCGCGCATGCCCATCAGCAGGGCGGGGATGTCGCGCTCCTGCAATTCGGCGAGCATAGCGTCGAGATTGCTGCGCGTTTCCTGCGGAGAAAGCCCGCGGAGCAAATCGTTTCCTCCGAGCTCGACGATCACCAGGTCGGGCTTTTCCTCCTGCGCATCGAGCGTGAACTCGAAGCGCTGGAGACCAGCCGCGGTCGTATCGCCCGATACGCCGGCATTGGCAACGTCCGCGTTCACGCCTCTCGCCCGCAGTGCCGCCTGCAAGCGCGAGGGATAGGATGCATCCTCGTCCACGCCATAGCCTGCGAAAAGGCTGTTACCGAAAGCGACGATGTGCCGCTCTGGTCCCGAAACCGGGATTGTCGCCTCGACAATGTCGCCGCCGCTTTCCGCCGCCCCGGAGGGCGCGTCAGCGGGCGCATCCGCTCCACATGCCGCGAGCACGAGCGCCAGCGCGGGAATTAATAGTTTCGACGAAGTGCTGATGTGCATCTACCGGGCTCCTACGCGCGTATCTTGCCTAAGCCATAGCCCTATGCCATCGGATTCCCGTGACCAACCCCCCTCTCGCAATTTCAGCCCGCAATCTCACCCTTACCCTTGGTAGCGACGCCGCGCCGGTCGATATCCTGCGTGGTATCGACCTCGATGTCGCCGATGGCGAGGTGGTTGCGCTGCTCGGCCCGTCCGGTTCCGGCAAGAGTTCGCTCATGGCCGTGCTCTCGGGTCTTGAACGCGCGACGTCGGGCAGCCTGACCGTCGCAGGACAGGATTTCACCGCGCTCGACGAGGATGCGCTGGCAGAAGCGCGCCGTGGCCGCGTCGGCATTGTGCTGCAGGCGTTTCACCTCCTGCCGACCATGACCGCGGCGGAAAACGTCGCGACGCCGATGGAGCTTTCCGGCGCATCCGATGTTCGCGCCCGCGCCGAGGAAGAACTGCGCGCCGTCGGCCTCGGCCACAGGCTCGACCATTATCCGACGCAGCTTTCGGGCGGCGAACAACAGCGCGTCGCCATCGCGCGTGCCACGGCGCCGCGTCCGCAGCTGATCTTCGCCGACGAGCCGACCGGCAATCTCGACGCGGCGACCGGACACGAGATCATCGACATGCTTTTCGCTCGTCGCAAGGAAACCGGCGCAACCCTCCTGATCATCACCCATGATCCCGAATTGGCCGAACGCTGCGAGCGCGTCATCACCATGGGTGACGGCGTGATCGCGTCGGACACCAAGTCCGAGACGGCCGCACAATGAGCGAACCGACAAGCGGTCTCGGCTGGGGGCAAGCCTGGCGCATAGCCCGGCGCGACCTCAACGCGCGCTTCAAGGGGCTGCGCCTGTTGCTGGTCTGTATCTTTCTCGGCACCGCAGCGCTTGCCGCGATCGGCACGCTCAGTTCGGCAATCGAGCGCGAACTGGCTTCGCGCGGGCAGGAACTGCTCGGCGGCGACCTCGAGATCGAGGTTTGGCAGCGTGATCTGAATGCAGAAGAACAGGCGGCGCTTTCCGAATACGGCGCCATATCGGGCGGCACCCGGCTGCAGGCGATGGCGACGACCGAAGAATCCGCCGCTCCGGTCGAGCTGAAGGCCGTCGACGACAAATGGCCGCTCTACGGGATCCTGACGCTGGCGGACGGGCGCGAGACGGGCGCACCCAGCGGCAATGATGCCTGGGTCGCGCAGGGCGCGATGGACCGGCTCGATCTGGCTGTGGGCGAGACGTTCAACATCGGCACGGTGGAGCTGGTCGCAGCGGGCGTGATCGATAACGAGCCGGATCGGCTCTCCGAAGGATTCCAGCTTGGCCCCACGATCATCGTGGCCGAAAACGTGCCGCAGCGCGCAGGGCTGCTCGCGCCGGGCTCGATGTACCAGAGCAAGTATCGCGTTGCCTTCGACCAGAACCGGGACCCCTCTGATGTCGAAGACACGCTGACCGAACGCTATCCCGAAGCAGGCTTTGATTTCCGCACCCGCGACCGTGCCTCGCCCGGCGCCGACCGTTTCGTGGAGCAAATGGGCGATTTCCTCACACTGGTCGGGCTCGCCGCGCTGGTGATTGCAGGCATCGGTATTGGCGGCGGGGTGACGTCCTATCTGGAGGCGCGGCGCGGCAGCATCGCGACGCTCAAAGTGCTTGGCGCGACGAGCGGCGACATCCTCAGGATCTATGCCCTGCAGATCGGCGTCGCTGCGCTGATCGGCAGCCTTGCGGGAATCGCGGTTGGCATTCTCGTTACGCCGGTTCTCGGTTCTGCACTGCAGGGCCTGCTTCCGGTCGAGGGCGGCTTCGTGATCGAGCCTGCGCCGCTAATCCTCGCCGGGGCATATGGTCTGCTAGTGGCCTTCGCCTTTGCTGCTACGCCATTGCTGAGGGCACGCAGCTTCCCGGCCATGGCGCTGATGCGTTCGCGCATCACGCCGCTATCGCGCGACCGCCGCGCACTGGTCTGGACCGCAGCTGGCGTAATTGCGATCTGTGCGCTGGCAATCTTCACCACCGCCCAGCCCTTGCTCTCGGCGGGTTTCCTTGGTGGAGCCGCCTTTGCCCTCGTGCTGCTGGCTGCCATCGGTTTCGGCATCCGCGCCCTTGCCCGCCGGGCTCCACGCGCCTCGAACCCGCTGCTGCGCGGCGCGCTCGCCAATCTGCATCGCCCCGGCGCTCCGACCGGCTCGCTCGTAACCGCACTCGGCTTCGGCCTTGCGAGCTTCGTCCTGCTCGCCGCCGTACAGAGCGCGATCGACGGCAATATCGACCGCCGCGTGCCGCAGCAGGCTCCCGATTACTTCGTGCTCGACATCCCGCGAGACCGGGTGGACGATTTCGAAGCGCTGGTGCGCCAGACTTCGCCCGAAGCCGACATTCGCACCGTCCCCGCGCTGCGCGGCGCCGTCCTCGAATACGGGCCGGAGAGCAATATGCAGCGCGTGTCCGAGCTCGAGGAAATTCCCGAGGGCGGCTGGGCGCTGCGCGGTGAGCGCGGGCTGACCTATTCGGAAACCCTGCCCGACGGAAACGTCCTGACCGAAGGCGAATGGTGGCCGGCAGACTACAACGGAGAGCCGCTTGTCTCGCTCGATGCCGAGTTCGCCGAAGCGGTCGATCTGGAGATTGGCGACTACATTACCGTGGGCGTGCTGGGAGTCGAGCGCACTGCGCGGGTGGCAAACCTGCGCCAGCTCGACTGGGAGAGCATGGGCTTCAACTATGTCTATGTCTTCTCGTCCAATGCGCTCGAAAGCGCACCGCACAATCTCGCGGCGACAATCGAATTGCCAGAGGATGCCGCAAGCGGCGCACTGCTGCGCGATCTGGTCCGCGAATTTCCGTCGACCTCGGTGATCGAGGTGGGGCAGGTCCTGACCGAAGCGCGCACCATCCTCGAACAGGTGGGCCTCGCGACTCTGGCTGCGGCCTCGGTCGCGGTGCTTGCCGGTCTTGCGGTGCTGATGGGAGCTATCGCGGCGGCGCGCGCCTCCCGCACTTACGACACGGTCGTCCTGCGCGTGCTTGGCGCCAGCCGCAGGCAGGTCCTGCTGATGCAGCTCGCCGAATATGGTGTTCTCGCGCTGCTGCTCGCGGTGGTCGCGCTGGGACTGGGATCGACGCTCGCCTGGGTCGTGATAACCCAGCTGTTCGAGTTCGACTGGCTGCCCGATTGGGGCGAGATATTCGCCGTTCTCGGTCTTGGTCTCGCACTGGTAGTGGTGTTCGCGGTGGCGGGATCGCTGCCGCTATTGAAGGCCAAACCCGCACAGGCCCTGCGCGAGCTGTAGAGCGCTCAGCTCCGCTCCAATGTAACGATATCGACTTCGGTGAGGCCGCCTGCGATCACACGCGCGTGGATTCTCGCCTGAGCGCCCTGCCTGTCACCAAGAAGCGCGTTCTCCGTCTCGCTCAGCGCAAGGTGGCGCGGCTTCAGCCCGGCACGGTCGAACAGCGTGAAGTGGAATTGCAGCGCTTCTTCTGGCGGAAGCGGTGTTCGATAGGTCACCACCCGCAGGCGACATTGCGCTCTATCCGTTCCTGCCCCCTCGACCACCGCGCCACGTGGAACGATCTCGGCAAAGGCAGGTAGCCGCGCCGCCCAGATGGCCGAATTGGCCAGCGAACCGGCACAGCCTCGGGCCGCTGGTAGTAGCGCAGCGCGTTCTTTCGCTGTCATTTCCTTCGCCAACGACGCCGGACGGGCAGCTTTTATGCCCGCAGGCAAATCCAGCACATCTCCCCCTTCGAGCATGCGGATGCGCGCTTCTTCCCGCACCAACGCCAAAGCTTCAGGCCCAGCGTCGATCGGCGGGATCGAATGGTCGAAGCTGACAGTCAGCGCGGCATTGGCCTCGTTCGTGAAAGCGAGATCGGGATCGGTCATCAGCCGGTCGTTGAGCGCCTGCTGAACCATCGGATCCGGCTCGGTCGCCGCGACCGGCTCGCGCACCTCCCCGTCGCAAGCAGCGACCATCAGCGCCAGGACGGCGCAATCTAGGGTACGACTGCCGGTCATGATCGCGCGCTTCGAGACCTCATCATCGGTTCAGGGCAAAATGCCCCGATCATCGCCCCTCCATCGTCGATCAGGGTTAATTTTGCCTTCACGCTTCGCGCGCTCCAACACAGCCCCAACGAAGAAAGCGCCCCTCGCCCGAAGGCACAGGAGCGCTTTCCGTGACCTGGTGGTGGTCACGCAAGGACCAATGGTGGGTTGGCCCAAGTCGTTGATTTGGTTGAGCGACCCGAGTGCCGCTTAGCGGCAGCGCGAGTCCGACCGGTCGATCGCACGGCCGAGGATCGCCCCGCCCGCAGCGCCGAGAATGGCACCCAGCGTCCGATCTCCGCCGCGACCGGCGACTTCGTGGCCGATCAGGCCGCCGACGCCGGCACCGATCAGCAGACCGGTGGTTCCGTCACGCTTGCGGCAATAGTAGCGGCCGTCATTGGCGCGCCAGATGCGCGTATCACGATAGACCGGTTCGTCGTAATAGCGCGCGCGGTGACCGCGGTCGCTGTAACGATAATCGTCGCGGTAGTGACGCTTGTGACGCTTGCGCTTGTGCTCGAAGCTCATGTCGCCGAGCGTGCTCGCGGTCTGCGTGTGCGAGACCTGCGGTGCGATATCGGCGGCGGCGGCGGGGCTCGCAAAAGCGAGGCCGAGGCCGGTGAAGGTGCTTACAAGAGCGGTCTTGGTGAGAATGCGCGTCATGGGGTTTATCCTTAGTGTTTTGGAGACGGTCACCACCTGCCTCCGATTGGGTGTGTTCAGCTATACGCACGGAAACCTGAACGGCATGCAACATGCCAGTCAGGAAAATAAAGCTGCGACGAGAAGAGTGGTTTTCATCGACGAGCCGTGAAAAATCACCGCGCTTGCCCGCGATTATCGCTCGGCCTAGGGGCAGGCGATGAGCGCACAGCCAGACGAATCGCAACCATCGGGACTACCGGCCGCTATCGGGGCCTACCTGATCTGGGGCTTCATGCCGCTCTACCTGATCCTGGTGGCAGCCGTCCCCCCATTCGAGTTCGTCGGCTGGCGCATCATCTGGACGCTGCCGATCTGCCTCGTCATCGTCCTGTTCCGCAAGCAGATGCCCGATCTGCTCAGCGCCATGAGCGACGTGAGGTCGCTCAAGGTGCTTACGGCGAGCGCATTGCTCGTCGGGACCAACTGGCTGGTCTATATCTGGGCGATCCAGAACGGCCATGTCTATGCGGCGAGCCTGGGCTATTACATCAACCCGCTGGTCAACGTCTTGCTCGGCACACTGGTGCTGGGAGAGCGTTTGTCGCGGCGTCAATGGCTCGCCGTCGCGCTCGCGATGTGCGGTATTGCCGTCCTGGCGGCCGGGGCTGTGACGACGCTGTGGATCAGCCTCACCCTCGCCTTCTCCTTCGGCACATACGGCCTGTTGCGGAAGCAGGTTGCGGTGGGATCACTCCCCGGCCTGACGATCGAAAGCGCCATCTTGCTGCTTCCGGCGGCGGGCGTGGCCTGGTGGTATGCCGCAAGTCCTGCCGGTTCGTCCTTCTTCGTCTCGCCGAGCCTCAGCCTGCTGATCGTGCTGGGCGGCTTCGTCACCGCGATCCCGCTGCTGATGTTTGCCGTGGCGGCGCGCCGCATGGACTATTCGACGCTCGGCTTCACGCAGTTCCTCGCGCCGACGATCGTCTTCGTTCTGGGGCTCACCGTGTTCGGGGAAGAGCTCAAGCCCGCGCAAGCGATCTGCTTCGCCCTGATCTGGTGCGCGGTGGCTATCTTTGCCTGGGATTTGCTGGCGCAGCGCCGCGCGCGCCTAGCCGCTGCAGGCTAGCTCGCGATCCGCCAGCCGAGCGTCTGCCCGGCGTGGAAGGGCACGATGACGTCCTGCGATGCGGACAGGTCGAGCGTTTCGGGAACCGTGACCTCCGCCTTCTCGAGCGTAATCGTCTCGTCATTGACCGGCAGACCGTAGAACGCCGGACCGTGGAGCGAGGCGAAGCCTTCGAAACGGTCGAGCGCGCCCTCTTCCTCGAACACGGCAAGATAGCTCTCGAGCGCATAAGGCGCGTTAAATATGCCCGCGCAGCCGCAGGCCTGCTCCTTCGCACCGCGCGTGTGCGGCGCGCTGTCGGTGCCGAGGAAGAACTTCGGAGAGCCAGAAGTCGCAGCCTTGCGCAGGGCAAGCCGATGCGTCTCTCGCTTGGCCACAGGCAGGCAATAATTATGCGGCTGGATACCGCCGACCAGCATGGCGTTGCGATTGATATGAAGGTGCTGCGGCGTGATCGTCGCTGCAACCTTGTCGCCCGAAGCCTTGACGAATTCCACCGCATCGCTGGTGGTGATGTGTTCGAACACCACCTTCAATCCCGGGAAAGTCTGCGTGATCGGCTTCAGGTGCCGCTCGATGAACTCGGCCTCGCGGTCGAATACGTCGATATCGCTGTCGGTCACTTCGCCGTGCACGCACAGCACGATGCCGTCCTCGGCCATGCGCTCGAACACGGGATAAATCCGTTCCACATCGCTTACGCCGTGCGCCGAATTGGTGGTCGCGTTGGCGGGGTAGAGTTTGACCGCGGTGAACACGCCTTCTGCCGCGCCGCGCGCCAGATCTTCGGGATCGGTGTCGTCGGTGAGGTAGCAGGTCATCAGTGGCGTGAAGTCGAGACCTGCAGGAACCGCAGCCAGAATACGCTCACGATAGGCGCGCGCTGCATCCGCGGTGGTTACGGGCGGCGAGAGGTTGGGCATGACGATGGCGCGGGCAAACTGCCGCGCGGTATAACCGACCACGTCGCGCAACATGGCTTCGTCGCGCAAATGGAGGTGCCAATCATCGGGGCGGCGGATCGTCAGCGTCTGTGTCATCGCGGCTTCCTGTAAGCCTGCGCGCGGCATCTTTCCAGTCGGCATTCGCGGCTCTAGAGGCTCACCCCATGCAAATCGGTTTCCTCACATGCCCCGGCACGCATCCAGGTTCGGATCGCAGACGCGAAGACGCTTATGAGCACGACATGCAGGTGGCAGCGCTGCGTCCTGCAATGGAGGAGCGCGGCATGGCTCTGACGGAGATCGACTGGCGCGCACCGATCGAGGCGTTTGTCGATTTCCCGCTCGTGCTGGTCGGTACGCCGTGGGACTACCAGGATGCCGAGGCGGAATTTCTTGGGAAGCTCGACGCGCTGGAGGGTTCCGGGCGTCAGGTCTGCAATCCTGCCGCTCTGGTGCGCTGGAATGCGCGCAAGACTTATTTGAAGGATCTGGCTACGCGCGGCGCGGCGACGATTCCGACGATCTGGCTCGAACGCGCCACTGCGGAAGATATCGTCCGCGCGCTCGATGCGTTCGGTAGCGAAGCCGTAGTCGCGAAACGGCAGGTAGGCGCAGGCGCTGAAGGACAGTCGATCCACCATGCGGGGGCGCTCGATCCGGCATGGAAAATGGAGCAGCCCATGATGCTGCAGCCCTATCTCGACCAGATCACTCGCGAGGGGGAATATTCCTTCCTCTTCGTAGATGGCGCATTTTCGCATGCCTTGCTGAAGCGCGCTGCCGACGGAGATTACCGCGTCCAATCGATCTATGGCGGCACGGAGGAGGCTCTCACCCCCTCGACCGCCGACCTTGCCGCAGCGCAGCGAATCTTCGCCGCGGTCCCCTTCGACACGCCGCTCTATGCACGGATCGACATGGTGCGCGGCGATGACGGCGCGCTTATGCTGATGGAAGCCGAGATGATCGAGCCCTATCTCTATCCCGAACAAGGACCGCAGCTTGGCGTAATGATGGCCGAAGCGATCGAGCGACGGCTCGGCTAGGGAGGCCTAGTCCAGTTCCAACCAGCCGCGCGCGTCGGCCTGGCCCTGCTCCCAGGTCTTGTCGATCTTGTCTGCATCGGTGAAGTCGATCTTGTCCGCCGCCACTTCACAACTCGGCTGGAAATACGCCCGGTCGGGATGCTGCGGCAAGTGGCGATAGCGGCGGGTCAGCAGCACCATCGTGCGACCCTCGCCCTCGCTCGGTAAAGGCGCCTTGTCGGTCATTCCGCCGTCGAGCACGCGGTCTCCTTCCCACTCGGGCACATCGAATACCGGCGGTATTGTCGCCGCCGCGCAGATAAGGTCGACCAAGTGGCCTTCGCGCGCTGCCCGGCGCGCATCGACGCGCAATTGCTCAAGGCCGAGCGCGCGGGGCCATTCGAGGTGCGGCGTCGACCGGATCGCCTGCTCAGCTTGGTAGGCGAACCCGTAGAGCACCGCGGAGATACGTGGCGGAACGGATTGTGGCGGGCAGCTCAAGGCCACTTCAAAGGCCGGACCGTTGGCGATCGCCTCCATCGCCTCGGCATCGAGCGTTTCCTCGACCACGGCACGATACATCTCCTGATGCGGCGTGAAATTGGACTTGTCCCTCGCGAGATTGCGCTCGTTCTCTTCGAAGGCATCGCGCATCACTTCGCGCAAGGTTTCCTCACGCCCGCCGATCCAGGCAGCCCCCGATAGCGCGCCGCCCGAAACGCCGCTGACCCTCTCGGGTTCGATCCTGAATTCCTTCTCCATTTCGCACAGAAATCCGCCGTGCCAGAAGCAGCGAATACCTCCACCGGAGAAGGTGAGCTGGTCGAAATCGAGACGTTCCAATGCCATGCGCCCCTATTGCGCGGCATGGGAGAGGCTTGCAATCGCAACTTGTAAACACCGGCCGCCACACCCACTGTGACAGACATGACCGCAACACGCCTATTTGATCGCGCCGTCATCCGGCTCTCGCCTCTCGACGAAAGCGAGAGCGTCATCGAGTTCCTCCAGGGTCTCGTCACCAACGACGTCACGCAGGATCTGCCGTGCTACGCCGGGCTGTTGACGGCGCAGGGCAAGGCGCTTTTCGATTTCATCGTCTGGCCTTCCGGCAAGGACACCTTGCTGATCGATTGCGAGGCAGACCTGGCCGAAGAGCTGGTCAAGCGACTGTCGCTTTACCGCCTGCGGCGCAAGATCGAGATCGCAGTGGACCCGGATGTGGCGGTGCACTGGCAGGGGCACCTCGGAGATGGCGCTCCGCCCGACCCGCGCCTTGGCGCACTTGGACAGCGCTGGCTTGCACCGGTCAGCGACACCGACGAGCCCGCCGACGCCGAATGGCGCGCGCACCGCCTGTCGCTGGGAGTGCCCGAAGGCCGCGCCGAACTCGGCGATATCCTCTGGCTGGAGACCAATGCGGTCGAACTCCACGGCGTCAGCTTCGGCAAGGGCTGCTACATCGGACAGGAGAACACCGCGCGGATGAACTGGCGGCAAAAGGCCAACCGCCGCCTGCTGGTGGTGCCGCTCGACAAGTCCGAGGAGAAACGCCGCAAGATCGCCTACGAGGATCTTGGGCTAGCCGTGGATCATCTGCGCGTAAGCGACATCGATCCCGATCTCGCGCCCGAATGGCTGCGCGCCTCGCTTACTGCGCCGGAGTGAACGTCGCGATCGAGTTTTCGAGCATCCGCTGAGCGCGCTCGCGCGCCGCAGTTTCCGGCAGGCCGAGCGAACGGGCCAGCGCCGATCCGATCAACGCATCGCCCATCGCCATCAGCACCAGTGCGAGCGTATCCTCGTGAACGCGCATCAGGTCCGCGTGCGTCTCCGCCTCTTCGGGCGCGATCTCGTCCACCAGTTCGTGGATCGTTTCGACGATCGGGCTGAGCGCATCCTCATTGCCGGTCAGGATCATCCAGCTGGCGAGCGCGCCTGCCCCTTCCTTGTCGAACGCATCGAAAGCGAGGTCGACCACTTCGCGCGGGCTCCCGAGCCCCGCCCGGCTCGCCCGAACCGCATCCTTGATCGATTCGCACACCGTTTCGGCGAGGTGCCGTGCGAGTTCTTTCTGCAATCCGGACGCTGACCCAAAATGGTGCAACAAGTTCGCATGGGTGCGTCCAATTCGCGCCGCCACCGCCTTCAAAGTGACCGACTGCGGCCCTGTTTCTATCAACAGTGCACGGGCCGCCTGCAATGCAGAACTGCGCGATTCTTCGGGCGTTAACCTCTTGCGACTTGCCATTATTATTTATGCCTAATAGTTTCTTAAGCCGTGACTGATCAAACTTCTTCGGACGTAGAGCGCAACACGACGCTCGACAAGGTTGCGGACCGCGGCCTTGATGCCCCTGCGACAGGCTATAGCAGCGCCACGCCGGAAGAACACGAGCTGATCGTGCGCGACCGGCGTTTCGACCGCAAGGCCATGGTACCGCGCCACTGGCACTCCGGCGATCCGGTTGCCACCGCCTGGTATAATTCGGTATCCGCCAGCCTGCCACGCGGCGAGGCCTTCTTCATCGATACCCTGCGCATGTTCCGCGATGATATCCCGCCCAAGCTGGCGCGCGAGATCAAGGCGTTCACCACGCAGGAAATCAACCACACGCGCGAACACGTCGCCTTCAATCGCCTCGTCAGCGACCACGGCTACAATGTCGAAAGCATCGACCAGGGCATCCAGGCGATGCTCGACCTGACCGCGGGGCGGCCCAAGGAATTCAACCTCGCGATCACCATCGCGCTCGAACATTTCGCCGCGATCATCAGCCGCCAACTGCTGGCGAAGCCCGAATATCTGGAAGGCGCCGATCCGGTCGCTGCAGAGGTGTGGCGCTGGCACGCGACCGAAGAGATCGAGCACAAGGGCCTCGTCTATGACGTGTGGCTTCACGCGACGCGCGACTGGTCGGCGTGGAAACGCTACAAGACCCGCGCGCTGATCGCCGCACTCATCACCAAGAAATACTTCGGCAACCGCATTCGCGATGCCATCGGCCTGCTCGAACAGGACGGTTACAGCCGCCGCCAGGCCAAGTGGAAGCTCTACGCTTTCCTGTGGTGGAAACCGGGCATGATGCGCCGCATGTTCTTCGAATGGGCAACCATCCTCACTCCGAACTTCCACCCGTGGAAGCATGATGACCGCGCGCTGATCGGGAAGCTCGACAGCCCCTATGCCGATGCGGTGATGCCGGCGGAATAGGCTTAGACGGGTTGCCGAAAGCGCAATCCGTTTGAAATCATTCCATTGGCCGAGCGTTCTGCCGAGGCTGCGACCTGAAACGTAGCGGCGCGTGAAGCGTTTGTCGGATATGATCGAATACGAATGCCCTTGGCTGATCGTTAACAGCGCGAGCGGAAGCTATTCTGAAAAGGCAGTGGCAGACGTTCGCGCGGCGCTATGTTCTGGCTCCTCACTGGACGTAAAGACGCTTGATTGCAGTAGCGTCGACTTGCCTGGTGCAAAGGAGCTGGATCAGGCTGGTGTCCGCCGACTGGTTGTTTTTTCGGGCGACGGCACGATGTCGAACTACCTTGGCAGGTTGGAAAAAGAGGGCTGGGAAGGCGCTGCACTCCCCCTCCCCGGCGGGACCAAGAATCTGCTTTGCACCGATATGCATGGGACATCCTCGGCGGCCGATTTGGCCGCTATGTATGCCCGCGGCGAGCTTTCCGAGACCACCCGCGACTGTATGCGCTGCGGATCCCTGACCGCACTTGCCGAGATCCTCGCTGGCCCTGGCGCGCGCTGGGCCGACGTGCGGGAAGAAATGCGGGACCATGAGATCGGCGCCGCGCTGAAAGATGGCATCGACATCGCGGAGGAGGCCGCGCAAGGCGTGCTGGTGCAGCTTGTCGACCCTCCTACCGAGAAGGGATATCCGGGTCTGCATTTCTCCCTTCAGGAGGGCGCCATCGAGGCGCGCGGATATCCCCTGGAGACGGTACGCGACTGGATCGGGCAAGGCTGGGCGATGGCGACACGCGACTTTCGCGAAGGGCCCTTTGACGAGCTCGGAAAAATGCAAATCGCGCGTTGCGAGGTGATCGGAGGTGACGGTTCAGCGAAGGGTATGGACCTGATGGTGGACGGAGAGCGTGAAACCGCCGGGCACAGGGTCGAGATCGGACGCGAAGTCTTCGGCCTCGCTTTTCTGCATCGGGACGAGAGATAGCTTGCGCATCACTATTGACATCAATGTCAGTAAGCGCTACTTACAACGATGTCAGTAACGCGCAATGGAGTCCCCCAGTGAACGCCCCTGCAAAAATCGATCTCGATACCGCGACGACGAACGGTCCCACTCCCGCCGATCTCGAAATCACGATTCGTGACGAACGGTTCAATCGCGAATCGACCCCCAGCCGCTGGTGGGCCGGTGAGCCCTTCGGCACCGCCTGGCACAATGCGCTCTCCGCCACTTTCCCGCGTGGCGAAGCATTCTTCATCGAAGCTGTAAAGGCACATCGCGAAGGCGCTCCGCCCAAGCTGGAGGCCGAAATCCGCGCCTTCGTGCGGCAGGAAATCAACCACACGCGCGAACACATCGCCTTCAACAAGCTGGCCGAGAACGCCGGTTACGATATCAAGGCGATCGACGAGCGTGTGCGCGAGATGCTTGAACTGACCAAGGATCGTCCCGCGATCGCCAATCTCGCAGTCACCATGGCGCTCGAACATTACACCGCGATGATGGCGCATGAGTTTCTCGCCAATCCCGAACATTTCAAGGACGCGGATCCCGAAGTCCGCGACATGTGGCGCTGGCACGCCGTCGAGGAAGTCGAGCACAAGGGCGTCGCCTACGACACATGGATCCATGCCACCAAGGACTGGTCGGCCTGGCAGCGCTGGAAAGTCCGCAGCCTCGTGATGGTCTCGGTCACCGGTCGCTTCTTCAAGAACCGCTGGGTCGATTCGATGAACCTGCTCGCTCAGGACGGCATCACCGGCTGGAAGGCGCGCTGGGGTCTGTTCAAGTATCTTACGGTTAGCCCGGGCGTGGTGCGCCGCATCTTCCCGGCCTGGCTCGCCTACTTCAAGCCCGGCTTCCACCCTTGGGATCACGACGATCGGGAACTGATCAATCTCTACGAAGGCGAGTTCGAAGACGCGCTGATGCCGGCCGAGTAGGCCCAGACAACATTCCTCCAAAAAAAGGCCCCGTGAGCGTATCGCGGGGCCTTTCTCTTGTCAGGCAGCTTGTGGGACCGCGCCCGGCATCGACACGAGGTCAAACTCGTATTCGGCGCATGGCGCTTCCTCCCCGCGCCCGCAGCTATGGCGCTTTACGACCCGTCCAGTTGCCTCGAAGCCGAGCTTTGCGAGAACCCGGCCCGAGGCGGGATTGTCGAGGAAATGGCTTGCCACGATCCGCTCGTGACCCAGCATTCTTGCGACATCCAGAACGGCGCGTCCGGCCTCGGTGGCGTAGCCCTGTCCCCAGTATGGCCGCGCGATCCAGTAACCGAGCTCCACCTCGCCCTCCGTCAGATCGATTCCGATACAGCCGATGAGCGCCGCGTCACGGGCCCGCGTGATGAGGAAACGCGGGTACATCGGATCGACAGGAAGTTTGACGAACTGGCGCGCATCTTCGGCGCTGTAGGGCCACGGCGCGCGCGCAAGATTGCGCACCACGCCTTCATCGGCGATTCCGCCGAGCACCTGGCTCCAATCCTCGGGCCAGGGGGGTCTCAACAGCAGTCTTTCGCTGCGATGGAACATCGTCATTCTCCTCATCGCCACGCCCCCAGTGGGATTGATGCCGCGATAGGCATCATGCGTGACAGTTGCATTGCGGCGAAAGCGGATTTCGCCAGCTTGTGAGGGAGAAACGACAAGAGGGAGACGGGTCGGCCCCATCTCCCTCTAAGTCTGCCGGTGGTTATTCCGGCTGGGACCGTCCCGTCTGGACAGTCCCGTCATCGAACCGTCCGGTTATTCGGCTGCTTCCATAATCGCATCCACGGATACGTATTTGCGGCCGAGTTTGCCCGAGTGGAATCGCACCACGCCGTCTTCGAGAGCGAAGAGCGTGTGATCCTTGCCCATGCCGACATTGCTGCCCGGATAGAACTTGGTGCCGCGCTGGCGCACGATGATGTTGCCGGCGACCACACCCTGGCTGCCGAACTTCTTCACACCGAGGCGACGGCCAGCTGAGTCGCGACCGTTGCGCGATGAACCGCCTGCTTTCTTATGTGCCATCGTCCGTAATCCTTACTTCTTGTCTTCCGCCTTCTTGGCGGTCTTCTTGGCCGGAGCCTTCTTCTCTGCGGGCTTCTTGGTCGCAGCGGTCTTCTTCGGCGCAGCCTTCTTGGCTTCGGCTTCGCCCTTGGTCGCGCCCTTCGCAGGTGCTTCCTTCTTGGCCGCTTCCTTCTTCGGAGCCTCGTCCTTCTTGGCTTCAGCCTTCTTCGGCGCAGCCTTGGCCTTGCCTTCGCCCACGTCGGTGATCCGCAGCAGCGTCATCTGCTGGCGGTGACCGGCCTTGCGACG
The DNA here is from genome assembly GCF_900177715.1 of Altererythrobacter xiamenensis. Classification (GTDB taxonomy): domain Bacteria; phylum Pseudomonadota; class Alphaproteobacteria; order Sphingomonadales; family Sphingomonadaceae; genus Erythrobacter; species Erythrobacter xiamenensis. Next base: position 347,904 of record NZ_FXWG01000001.1, read on the forward strand.
ATAGTTGTGACGGCGACGCTTCTTGAAAACGACAACCTTTTCGCTCTTGGCCTGTGCGATGATCTCCGCCGAAACGGTGACCTTCGAGGCATCGGCGATGCTGTCACCTTCACCGGCGAGCAGAACGTCGCCCAGGGTCACGGTGTCGCCGGCTTCTCCGGCGAGCTTTTCGACTGCGATCTTGTCTCCGGCGGCAACCCGATATTGTTTGCCGCCCGTGCGCACTACTGCGAACATGGTGGTAATACTCTCAATCTATTGCTGTGCCCCATCCTCTTGAACAGGGCGCGTCCGACGCACCGCCTTTTGGCGGGCTACCGGAAAGATGGGTGCCGTTAAGGGAAGACTGCCGCCAAGTCAACGGCTCAATGCCGCGATTTTGCAGTCTGCAGACTCTGGCACCCGGCACACTCTCTGCTATGTGGCATGGAGATTATGCGTTGCAAGCCCCTCTCGCTCGTCGCTTCGCTGGTCGCATTCGCCTGTCTTGGCGGATGCGCGGCGAATGCTGACCGTTATCCGTCACTCGCCATCCGCGATATCGAGCGGGTTTCGGGTACGTTCGATGTGGACCCGGCCACGGCGGAGCCTCCGCCCACCTTGCCTGCATCCGAGCTCGAAACCATCCCGTCACTGGTCGCGGCCGCGCAAAGCGCGCATCAGCGATTCATTGCTGCGGCCCCTTCCGCCCGCAGACAGGTCGCCGCAGCAATTGGCGCCAACGTGAACGACAATAGCTGGGCGAGCGCGCAGGTCGCGCTGGCCGACCTCGAATCGCTTCGCAGCCAGGCGGCGATCCCGCTGGGCGACCTCGACAGACTCAATGCCGAAGCAGCGATTACCTTTGCCGATAGCGAGGCGGTCGACCAGGCGCGCGCGGAAGTTCTGGCGATGATCGAGGAGGAGGATCAGGTGCTGGCCGAACTTCGCGGGAGATTGACGCGATGAACCTCGCCTGCGCCAGTTGCCCTGTTCGCGACAGCGCCGCCTGCTCGGTATTGAGCGAGGACGAGCGCAACACCCTGGCCTCGCTCGGACGCACGCGCACTCTCAAGCGCGGAGAGATGCTCTTCGCTGCAGGTGACGAGGACGCCGCATGCGCCACGCTCGTAAGCGGCGCGCTCAAGGTCTGCGCGACGAATCGCGACGGTGACGAGCAGATCCTCGCCCTCGTCCATCCATCGGGGTTCACCGGTGAGATGTTCGCGCCCTTCGCTCACCACGACGTGGTGGCCCTGACCGAGAGCAAACTGTGCACGTTCGCGCGGCGCGACATGGAACGCGCGGTGGAAGATTACCCTGCGCTAGCCCGCGCCTTGCTGCGCCGCAGCCAGGAAGATCTCCACAATACGCGCAGCATGCTCGAGCTGACCGCGCATGGCAGCGCCGAAGCGCGACTCGCAGCGTTGCTCTATGACTTTGCGCGGGCGGCAAGCGATTCGCCCTGCCATCCGGCGCAGCACTTCGAATTGCCGCTGACGCGGGGCGAGATGGCCAACATGCTTGGCCTCACGATCGAGACCGTCAGCCGCAAGCTCGGAGAGTTCGAAAAGCTCGGGATCGTAAACCGCACAGGCAAGCGCGGGATCGAACTGGTCGACCCCGCGCACCTGCAGGTCCTGTCTGGGAAGGACGGGGAGTAGTCGGCCCCTCTCAGACCGTCGCGGCTATCGTCACCACCGCAAATCCCCAAAGCAGAACCAGGACCGGCAGGATCAGAACCTGAATGGTTGCATCTTTCGCGGCCAGTCGTCCGGTGTGGGTCATGATCCCTTCGCTCGCGAAGCGCGTCCAGCTCTTGGCCGATTTATCGTTGTCCGGGCGCATCCGCGTCCAGATGGTCGGGAGCCCGAAACCGGCGACGATAAAGAAGGTGAAAATCACCATCGGAATGATCAGGCCGGGTGTCGAAAACGCCAGCGCCGTCACGCCGAGGAACCCGAGGTAGGCCCCCACGGTTGCCCCATAGAGCGCGCGGGGAAGCTCGAAACTGCGATCAACCTTGGTCGGCGTGCGCGGAGCCTCGACGATGCGGGCTCTTTCGAGGACGACTTCCTGAGTAATGCGTTTCGACATGACGATATCTCCTTGTTTCGGAGATTGTCATGCTCGCAGACCGATTCGCCTGCCTTGATGCAGATCAAACCCTGGACGTTTTGTCCCAGCGCGCGCGATCGGAATAGTCTTCGCCGCGCGGCTCGATCCAGTGCCACTGTCCCTGCCGCTTCTCGCGCTTCCAGAACCAGGCGGCGCTCTTGAGATGATCCATGGCGAAATCCACCGCTTCGATAGCAGCGCGGCGATGCCGGGCTGCAGCCGCGACCAGCACGATCCCCTCGCCCGGCTGGAGATAGCCGACCCGGTGCCACATGAGCAGCCCGTCGAGCGTAAACCGGTCTAGCGCGCTGGCAGCCAGTTCCTCCATCCCCGGTAGGGTCAGCGGTTGGTAGTGCTGCAGTTCCAGCCCCTCGACTCCGCCACCCGGGCGGACTTTCCCGACGAAGCTCGCGACACCTCCCGCCTCTTCATGTGCGGCGTTGAAAGCCGCAAGCCCCTCGCCGAAGCTCAAGCCCCTGGTGAGGACGCGAACGTCCGAAGGTCTTGAGATCGAGAGCCTAGCCACCGCTGACTGGGGGAAGCAGCGCGACCTCGTCGCCGTCCTGAGCCAGCAATGCCGCCTTGTCCGCGAGCACCTTGCCCGCGCAAGCGACGTTCACGCGCTCGTTGCGCAATTGCCCGGCTATTTCGTCGCCCACCGCAGCCAGCAGGCCCTCCCAATCGAGCGGAGCGGCGACTTCGCGAGAATCCTCGCCTGCCATATCGCGCAAGGGGCCAAGGAAAACGACCGTCACCGCCATGTCAGCCGCCCGTCATGGACATGTGGCGCGGCTGGGCAGGTTCGGCGCCGCGTTCCGAGATGTCAAAGTGATGCTTCTCCGGCTTGATCGTCATCGCCTCTACCAGCGCGCGCTCGAGATTGGCTTCCGGATTCTCGGAGCGCAGTGCGGCGCGCAGATCGACCCGCTCACCGCCGCCAAGGCAAGGATAAAGCTGGCCCGTCGCAGTCACGCGCAGGCGATTGCACCCGGCGCAGAAATTGTTGGTCAGCGGCGTGATCATGCCGAGCTTGCCGCCGGTCTCCGCAATCCGCTCATAACGCGCCGGACCTCCGGTGCTTTCGGACAGCGGTTCGAGCGTCCAGCGCTGTTCGAGCCGTGCCCGCACGTCCGAAAGCGGCAGGAAGTGATCGACGCGGTCCTCATCCACGTCACCCAGCGGCATGACTTCGATCAGCGTGAGATCGTGTCCTTCGCCATGGGCCCATGCGATGAGATCGGGCAATTCATCCTCATTCACGCCCTTGAGCGCGACGGTGTTGATCTTGACCTTGAGGCCTGCCTCCTTCGCCGCCGCAAGGCCGACCAGCACATCCTTGAGCTTGTCCCGGCGGGAGAGTCGCGCGAACTTGCCCTCGTCGAGCGTGTCGAGCGAGACATTCACCCGCCGCACTCCAGCGCGATGAAGATCGGTAGCGTAGCGGGCCAGCTGCGTGCCATTGGTCGTGAGAGTCAGCTCTTCCAGCCCGCCATGTCCCGCGGGGCCTAGCTTGCGCCCCAGCGCCCGGAATAACTCGAGAATGTCGCGCCGGACCAGAGGTTCGCCGCCGGTAATACGGATCTTGGTCACGCCGCGCGCGATGAAGCCGAGCGATAGCTTGTAGAGCTCTTCCAGGCTCAGCACTTCCTTGCGCGGGAGAAACTGCATCCGTTCGGGCATGCAATAGGTGCAGCGCAGGTCGCAGCGATCGGTGACCGACAGACGCAGGTATGTGATACGGCGCTGGAAAGTATCGACCAGCGGCTTGGCCTCGCTTGCGGGCATCAAGACATCGCGCACTCTACTCATGACCGGGAAGATACTGTCCCGTGACGCCCGGCGCATCCATCAAATAGGATAGCATCGCATCGCGCGTGGCAGAATCGGGGGCGCTGATGATATTGACCAGCTTAGGGGCATGCGCCCGGGCGAGGTCGCGCGCCAATGCCCTGCGCCAGTCATCATGCGATGTGGGAGCGGAAGGAAGCGCGAGCACGAGCGAATCGGCCTCATCCGACAGAGCCTCTCGCGCAGCCTCAAGCCAATGCGCATGGAAGCTCGCCGCAGCTTCGATCTCGCATTCCGGCAATCGGTCTATGGTGAGGACCGCCTGCACCTCCGGTTATTTCCGCTCGCGGTGCAGGGTAATGCCGATCTTCTCGCCCGCCTCGGCAATCGCCAGCTTGACGATCTTGACCGTTACCGCCTCGACCCGGGCGTCCTGCACGAACAGCGTTTCGCAAATGTGGTCGGCAACCGCTTCGATCAGCTTGAAATGCACACCTTCGGGAAGCGCGCCGGAGGCCGCGAATTTTAGGTCCATGTAGTTCTTGCTCGCTTCGAGCGGCGTGTCAGGCTCGTAACGTGCTTCGGGTGTCAGCCGCGCCTGGATTGTGATGCGGAGCGGTTGCGGCTTGCCTGTCTCCTCCGAATAAATGCCGGTCAGGACATCGTGTTCGAAATCGGCGACTTCCAGGATGAGCGAATCGTTCATGGCGCGGGCTTAGCCTGAATTGCTCCAGCGTGCGAAAATCGCGGTCGGCAAAAGGCGTCTACCCTCCCCCTGTTCCTGCACGGCCAGATCGCCGTGCTCGATTGTACCGGGCAGATCGGCGAAGAGATCGTCAACCAACCCCGCCAGCGCAAGGCTGCTCATTCGCACGGCATAGACCGTAAGGAACAGGAACCGGCTTTCACTATCGAGCAGATGGCGGCAATCGGCGAGCAGCCCGGGGAGGCTTTCCTCGAGCCGCCAGGTCTCGTTCTTGGGTCCGCGGCCGAACTTGGGCGGATCGAGGATGATCCCGTCATAGCGGTTTTCCCGGCGCACCTCGCGCGCGGCGAACTTGGCGGCATCGTCGACCAGCCAGCGGATCGGCCGGTCCTCCATCCCCGACAGCGCGGCATTCTCGCGGGCCTGGGCCACGGACTTTTTCGACGCATCGACATGGGTGACCCGGCCGTGGCGGCTGAGCGCAAGCGAGCCGACGCCGGTGTAGCCGAACAGGTTGAGCGTTTCCGCGTCATCCCGGCCTTCGAGCTGCGCGCGCATCCAGTTCCACACCGGCGCCATGTCGGGGAAGAACTGCAGGTGGCGAAAGGGTGTCGGTAGCGCCGTGAAGCGCGCCTCGTCCCACGAAAGCTCCCAGCCCTCCTCAGGGACTTCTGGCGAGAGGTTCCAGCGTCCCCCGCCATCCTCATCCGAACCGGGAAGGAACTCGCCATCGGCATCCCAATCGCCAAGGCGCGGGCTCCACATGGCCTGCGGTTCGGGGCGGATGAAACTGTAGGGACCGAAACTCTCGAGCTTCCTGCCATGCCCACTATCGAGCAGGCGATAGGCGTCCCAGCCTTCGCCGACCATCAATATTGGATTGCGAACCAGTTCGGCCATCAGTTTGCCGGTGTTGCACGCTCGGCGATGAAGTCGCGCACGGTGTCGTATTCGCCCGGCAGCTCTGTGTAAGCCTCTTCGCGCGCAAACAGATCGCCGACGCGAGTGGGCAGGTCCGGCCTCAGACCGATCGCGCGCTCGACCGCATCGCGGAACTTCGCCGGATGCGCGGTCGCCAGCGTTACAATCGGAGTGCTCGTTGCGATGTCGGCCTGCTGCGCGGCGTGCAACCCGATGGCTGTATGCGGGTCTATGACCTGGCAGGAATGATCGTGCGCCCAGCGAATCGCGCGCGCCATATCGTCTGCATCTGCGCGCGCGCTGGTGAAGAGTTGCGCTGCCCCTTCGCGCTGCGAGTTCGTCAGCTGCATCGCCTTGGTGGTTTCAAAACCGCGCATCTGCTCGGCCATGGCCGACCCATCGCGGCCGCCGCAATCGAACAGGAGCCGTTCGAAATTGGAGCTGACCTGAATATCCATGCTTGGCGCAGCCGTCGGCGTGACGGTCCCGGCCGAGTAATCTCCGTCGGTCAGCGCGCGGTGGAGGATGTCGTTGACGTTGGTCGCCACGATCAGCTGCGAGATCGGCAGGCCCATTTTCGCCGCGACGTAACCTGCAAAGACGTCACCGAAATTGCCGGTCGGCACGCTGAACGCGACTTCGCGATGCGGCGCACCCAGTTGCAGTGCGCTGGCGAAGTAATAGACCACCTGCGCCATGAGCCGCGCCCAGTTGATCGAGTTGACCGCACCGATGTGGAAGCGGCTGGTGAGGCTCTCGTCGGAGAACATGCGCTTCACCATCGCCTGCGCGTCGTCGAAGCTGCCCTCGATAGCGATATTGTGGACGTTGGGTGCGCGAACGGTCGTCATCTGGCGGCGCTGGACGTCGCTGACCCGGCCATTCGGGTGCAGCATGAAAATGTCGACGCCTTCACGCCCCGCGACCGCGTCAATCGCCGCAGAACCAGTATCGCCGCTCGTGGCGCCGACGATGGTCAGGTTCGACTTGCGGCGGCTGAGGAAGGTTTCGAACAGCAGGCCGAGGAGCTGCAGCGCAACGTCCTTGAACGCCAGCGTGGGGCCGTGGAACAACTCGAGCAGCCATTGCCGCTCGTCGAGCTGGACCAGCGGGGTCACCGCATCATGCGCGAAGCGGCCATAGGCCTGCTGGCATAGGCTCAGCAGTTCTTCCTCACTCAGGCTGTCGCCAACAAACGGCGCCATGATCCGCGCGGCAAGTTCTGCATAAGGCAAGCCAGCCATATCGGCGATCTCGGCTTCGCTGAACTGCGGCCACTCGCGCGGCAGGTAAAGCCCGCCGTCGCTCGCGAGACCCGCCAGCGTGACGCCTTCGAAATCGAGCGCGAGCGCGCTCCCTCTGGTCGAGATATATTCCATCGCCGTGCCGGTTAGCCGCGCTGGGACCGCTGGGCAAGAAAGGAGCGCTTTGCGCCCTTCAAGCTTCCTCGCGCAGCTTCTTTCTGATCGCGAGGAAATAGATCACCAGAGCCGTCAGCGCGAAGAAGAACCACTGGCCGGCATAGGCAAGGTGATTGTTGGGCAGGTCGCTCGGATCGGGCTTGGCAAGAGGTTGGAGACCGGCGACCGGGGGATCGGCCACTAGACGCGGTCCGGGAGCTATCGTGCCTTGAACTTCGCCGCCCGACCAATCGCCCTCGAGCGGTTGCCTTGTGAAGCCGAGCGCGACCTCCGCTTCCTCGCCATTGGCAAATCGACACGTGGCAATCTGCGCAAGGCCCTTCGCGCCATTGGCGGCCGTGGCAGCGCTGGTCCTGCGTCCGATAACCTCGCGGCAATCGACGGCGCTACGACGGTAGAGGCGCTGTTCAACTTCGGCAGCACTGGTCGGCCATGCGACGAGACCCACCACCTCGCCAGCATCGCTATATCGCGCAATCAGCGCTTCCTTCTCGTCGGCCCGGCCCAACTGCCAGAAGCCGAGCGCGACCATGACACCGGCTGCAGCAAGGACGATGATCGTCGGAATGATGGGCAGCTTGCGGAGATTCACCGCTCACCTTCCTCGCCTGACGAGGAAACCGCCTCAGCCGCCTTGTTGCGATATTCGGCGATCAGCAGCCATGCCTTTGCCACCCGAAGGCCGAGCAGCACCGCGCCCGTGGTTATCGGAATCCAGATCAGCGCGTGCACCCAGAAAGGCGGCGCCAGCGCCACTTCGAGCCACAGCGCAAGGCCAACGATCAGTGCGCCGATCATCAGCGTCAGGAATGCCGCTGGCCCGTCACCGACATTAAAGCGCGAAAGATCCAGCCCGCATACACGGCAACGCGGCGCGAACTGCACGACGCCGTCAAACAGCGTCCGCGAGCCGCATTTGGGGCACAAACCGAAAAGGGCAGCCTGAGCGAACTCCGGCTGCCCCTGTTCGTTTGCAGGACTTTCGTCCGCGTCCATCAATGGATCGGCGCGCCCCAACCGCCCCAGATGTAGACGGCGATGAAGAGGAACAGCCACACGACGTCGACGAAGTGCCAGTACCATGCTGCCGCTTCGAAACCGAAGTGCTGGCGCGGAGTGAAGTGGCCCTTGTAAGCGCGCAGCAGGCACACGATCAGGAAGATCGTGCCGACCAGGACGTGGAACCCGTGGAACCCGGTCGCCATGTAGAAGCCCGAGCTATAGGTGTTTCCGCCGAAGCCGAACGGCGCGACGGCATATTCATATGCCTGAATCGAGGTGAACAACACGCCGAGCAGGATGGTCGCCCACAGGCCCTTCTTGAGACCATCGCGATCGCCATGGATCAGCGCATGGTGCGCCCAGGTGACCGTGGTACCCGAACACAGCAGGATCAGCGTGTTGAGCAGCGGGAGCGAGAACGGATCGAGGACTTCCATGCCCTCGGGCACCAGCGTAGCGCGAGCAAGCGCGCCTTCCTGGCCGAAGAGCGTGGTCGTCAGGCCCGTTTCGGGATCGTAGGTGAGCGGCTCGGGGAACAGGGCGAAGTCGAAGAATGCCCAGAACCAGCCAACGAAGAACATCACTTCGGACGCGATGAACAGGATCATGCCGTAGCGCATGTGGAGCTGGACGACCGGCGTGTGGTCGCCGCCTTGTGCTTCCTTCACGACATTGCCGAACCAGCTGAAGAAAGTCGCGATCAGGCCCATGATGCCGAGCCCCAGCACGATCTGCCAGCTGGCCATGTCGTGCATCATCAGCACCATGCCACTGGTGAATGTCAGAGCCGAAAAGGCGCCGATCAGCGGCCAGATATCGGGTTCGAGAATGTGATAATCGTGGTTCTTGGTGCCAGCCATGAATCAATCCTGTCGTATGGGTGACCCGCCCTTAAAGCGCCACGGCGCGCGGGTCCAGAGGCTTAGGAGCCTTGATCCTTCGCCTTGTGAAAAGTGTAGCTCAACGTGATCTGTTCGACGCCCTGCATATTCTCGTCCTCCAGCGCCGCCGGATCGACGTAATAGAGGACCGGCATATGGACTTCTTCGCCGGGCTGCAGCGTCTGCTCGGTGAAGCAGAAACACTGAATCTTGTTGAAATATTTGCCAGCCTGCTCCGGCTCGACGTTGAAGGTTGCGGTACCGGTGATCGGAATCGAAGAGTTGTTCCTGGCAACATAGGTCGCCATGTCGCGCACCCCGATCTGCACCGTGTCGGTCGGCTGCGAAGGACGGAAAGTCCAGGGAACATCGCGCGCGGTCGAAGCATCGAAGCGGACCGAAATGGTCTTGCCGCCTGCACTCTGCGCGAGGCGTTCGGCAATCGCCGCATCGCTCTCGCTCGCGCGCTGGGTCGTGCCACCGAAGCCGGTCACCCGGCAGAACAGGTCGTAAAGCGGGACGGCCGCATAGCCCATGCCAAGCATGGCGAGTGCACCGATCAAGGCATAGATGCCGGTACGAAGATTCTTCTGCTCGAGCGTCGCCGTCGTCACCGCCTCAGTCTCCCATCCGTACAATGGTGATAGCGTAGAAAAGCACCACGAAGAACAGCAGCACGCCGCCGAGCACGAGATTCCGGCTCTTCTGGCGCTTGCGGATTTCGGTTTCTTCTTCAGGGGTCATTAGATCCATCCTTGCGCCGCTGCCACACGGTCGACGACCAGTGCGCCGAACAGCGCGAACAAATAAAGGATGCTGAATGCGAACAGCCGCTTTTCGGGACGCATTGCATCGCCTTCCGGTTCAGAATTGCGCAAGGCAACGGGTAGCGAAAGCGCAAAGAATGCAAGCGAGAGCGCGAGCGCGGCAACACCGTAGATCGCGCCCGTTCCGCCGATGAACCACGGCGTTGCAGCGAGAGGTACGAGGAGGCCGGCATAAGCAAGGATTTGTCGACGCGTGGCGCGCTCACCTGCGACGACCGGCATCATCGGGATACCAACCTTGGCGTAATCGGTCTTCACGAACAGCGCGAGCGCCCAGAAATGTGGCGGCGTCCACATGAAGATGATCGCGAACAGCAGCAGCGGCATGGCGGTAATCTCGCCCGAAACGGCGACCCATCCGATCAGCGGAGGGAATGCCCCCGCTCCGCCACCTATCACGATGTTCTGCGGCGTGCGCGGCTTCAGCCAGATCGTGTAGATCACGGCGTAATAAACGACCGCGGCCGCGAGGCAGATCGCCGCCAGCCAGTTCACCGCAATTCCCATTACTCCGACCGAGAAGAGCGACAGGAAAATACCGAAATCGCGCGCATCGGTACGTTGAAGACGCCCACTAGGGAGAGGGCGCGCCGACGTCCGCTTCATCCCCGCGTCGAGATCCGCTTCCCACCACTGGTTGAGGGCTGCCGAACCGCCAGCGCCAAGCGCAATGCAAAGGATGGCGGTAAAGCCAATGATCGAGTGGATGCTGCCTGGAGCAGCGAGAAGACCGCAGATCCCGGTGAAGATCACCAGGGTCATCACGCGCGGCTTCGTCAGCGCGAAAAAATCGCGCCAATCGGCCGGGAGGGTCTGAACGCTAGCCTGGGTCATCTCGAGCAGTTTCGGTCGGTTTCATAAAGGGAAGGCGCACCTTGCGGCGCGCCCCCCCGGTTTTTGTTTGTCTTACCCTCAATCTACCGGGAGGGCGAATGCCAATCAGGCAGTTGCCGGACGGTGATCGTGGTAGTCGTGATGGTCCTCGATCACCGGCAGCGTTTCGAACTGGTGATAGGGCGGCGGGCTCGGCAGGGTCCATTCGAGCGTCGTCGCGCCTTCGCCCCACGGGTTTGCCCCCACTTTCTTGCCGGCCATGAAGGCGTAGGCAAGGTTGGCGAAGAACACCAGCATGGACGCAGCCATGATGTAGTAGCCCATCGAACTGATCTCGTTCCAGTAGCTATAGGCCGGGGTGTAGTCCGGATAGCGACGCGGCATGCCCTGCATTCCGAGGAAGTGCTGCGGAAAGAAGATCACGTTCACGCCGATGAAGAAGCCCCAGAAGTGCAGGTGCGAGAGGAACTCGCTGTGCATCCGGCCACTCATCTTCGGGAACCAGTAATAGAACCCGGCGAAGAGCGAGAAGACCGCGCCCATCGACAGCACGTAGTGGAAGTGAGCAACGACGTAATAGGTGTCGTGCAGGTTGTCGTCGATGCCGCCATTGGCAAGCACGACGCCGGTCACACCACCGACGGTGAAGAGGAAGATGAAACCCATCGCCCAGACCATCGGTGACTTGAACTCGAGGCTGCCGCCCCACATCGTCGCCACCCAGCTGAAGATTTTCACGCCGGTCGGGACCGCGATGACCATGGTCGCTGCGGTGAAGTACATCTTCGTGTTCACGTCGAGACCGACGGTGTACATGTGGTGCGCCCACACGATGAAGCCGACGACGCCGATAGCGACCATGGCATAGGCCATACCGAGGTAACCGAACACCGGCTTGCGGCTGAAGGTCGCGACGATCTGCGAGACCATGCCGAAGCCCGGCAGGATCATGATGTAGACCTCGGGGTGACCGAAGAACCAGAACAGGTGCTGGTAGAGGATCGGGTCGCCGCCGCCGGCAGGATCGAAGAAGGTCGTGCCGAAGTTACGGTCGGTCAGCAGCATGGTGATCGCGGCGGCAAGCACCGGAAGCGCCAGCAGCAGCAGGAATGCGGTGACCAGCACCGACCACACGAACAGCGGCATCTTGTGCAGGGTCATGCCCGGCGCACGCATGTTGAAGATGGTGGTGATGAAGTTCGTCGCACCCAGGATCGAGCCTGCGCCTGCAAGGTGCAGCGAGAAGATCGCGAAATCGACCGCCGGACCCGTGGAGCCGGTCGTCGAGAGCGGCGCATAGACCGTCCAGCCGACGCCTGCGCCAATACCCGTACCTCCAGGTACGAACAGCGAGAAGCAGAGGCTCAGGAAGCCCACGACGGTCAGCCAGAACGAAATATTGTTCATGCGCGGGAACGCCATGTCCGGCGCGCCGATCATCAGCGGCACGAACCAGTTGCCGAAGCCGCCGATCATGGCCGGCATGACCATGAAGAAGACCATGATAAGGCCGTGGGCGGTGATGAACACGTTCCACATGTGGAGATTGGCATCGAAGCTCGGCTCGCCGCCGAAAAACTCGACCCACCAGCCCAGGACCTGGATGCCCGGACTTGCGAGCTCGGCGCGCATGACGCCCGACATCGCGCCGCCAATGATCCCCGCGATGATCGCGAAGATCAGGTAAAGCGTGCCGATATCCTTGTGGTTGGTCGACATGAACCAGCGGGCAAAGAAGCCCGGCTTGTGATCGGCATCATGGGCATGATCGTCATGATGCGTGTCGAAACCGTCTGCGGTGGTGGCCATCGTTCAAATACTCTCGGACTGATTCTGTCTGTTCAATTCGGTGTTCGCCAGGCGATCAGGTCGTCGGCGAGGTATCTTCGGTCGGCGGAGGACCCGCCGTCGGCGCATCGGGTAGGACGCTGTCCGGAACTTCGAGCTCGGCCGGCTCGAATGCCGGCTGGTCGCTGCCTTCATCGCCGCCGACAGTGCCGCCCGGCTGCTGACGCACCCAGGCTTCCCACTGATCGCGCGGCAGTGCTTCGACCGCGATCGGCATGTAGCCGTGGCGCGCGCCACAAAGCTCCGAGCACTGGCCGTAGTAAACGCCGGGTTCGTCGATCACGAGCATCTTCTCGTTAAGACGGCCTGGCACGGCGTCGAGCTTGAACCACAGCGAAGGCACAGCGAAAGAGTGGATCACGTCGGCTGCGGTGGTCTGCAGGCGGATCGGCGTATTGGCCGGAAGGACAAGGCGATTGTCCACAGCAAGCTGCGGCGGCTCACCGCTTGCAAGCGCGTCAGCTTCGTCCAACATGTTGGAGATGATCTCGAACCCGCCGTTGTCGGGATATTCGTAACCCCAGTACCACTGGTAACCGATCGCCTTGACCGTCACCGCATCTTCGGGTGGTGTTTCGTACTGCTTCGCGAGCAGCGAGATCGACGGAACTGCGATCCCGACGAGGATCAGGACCGGAACGAGCGTCCACACGACTTCGATCAGCGTGTTGTGCGTCGTCTTCGACGGCGTCGGATTGGCACCACGACGATACCGCGCCACGACCCACAAGAGCAGGCCAAGCACGAAGAGGCTGATGATCGTGATCACCGGAAGCAGAATGGAGTTGTGCATCCACAAGGCATAATCGCCATTGGCGGAGAACTGGTCCTGGAAGGTGATCCCACCCTGCACCGGCATGCCCTTGCCCTCTGTCGGAGCCATCGGCGTATAGCTGCCGGCGGTTTCCGTGACCGCCGCATCGGCAGCCTCGGCACCATCGACGGTGGTTTCGGCTGCAGTGGCCTCTGCCGCGTCCTGCGCAACTGCGACACGAGGCATCAAAGCCACGAGCACAGCCGCCATAAGCGCTGCAAGGAAGAAGTAAGCCTGCTTTTGAATATGACCCCGGATCATCAGTCTCGCGCTTTCCGCTTTTTCGAGTCTCTGCACCCGCTGCACTCGGTCTGAGTACCGGACAGGCGCCGTCAATTACCCTGCTGTGACACAGGTTTGCCGCGCCCTATAGGCCCGCTTGCCCCCTGCCTCAAGCGCTTCTAGGGAGAAAAATACGCAAGCCGGCATGTTCGCCGCGCAACCATCAGTGAAAGAGCGAGATAAAAACACGATGACCGATGAAGAGGTGCTGGCCGAATTCCGTAGCTGCGACGCGCTGCTCGAAGGGCATTTCAAACTCTCCTCGGGACGGCACAGCGGGCATTATCTGCAATGCGCAAGGGTGTTGATGAATGCCGAACGCGCCGGAAATCTGGCTCGCGCTCTCGCTCAGAAAATCCCGCGTGAGATTCGCAACAAGGTGGACGTCGTCATTTCTCCGGCCATGGGCGGACTCATCATCGGGCATGAAATGGGCCGTGCGTTAGGCAAGGACGCCATGTTCCTCGAACGGCCCGAGGGTACGTTTCACCTGCGGCGCGGATTCGCGATCGAGCCGGGCGCCAGGGTCCTGATGGTCGAGGACGTGGTGACCACCGGCCTCTCCAGTCGCGAGGCGATCGAGGCGGTCGGCCGGGAAGGCGGCGAAGTGATCGCCGAGGTCGCTCTTGTCGATCGCTCGGCCGGCGAAGTCGATCTGGGCGTGCCCTTCTTCCCGCTGATCGATATCAGCTTCCCGAGCTATGCCGAGGACGAAGTACCCGACGAGCTCGCCGCTATTCCGGTGACCAAGCCCGGCAGCCGGAGTTGATATGAGCAATCGACTCAGACTTGGAGTGAACATCGATCACGTTGCGACCATTCGCAACGCGCGCGGGGGCGATCATCCCGATCCGGTCCGCGCGGCCGAGATCGTCGCGAGCGTCGGCGGGGACGGCATCACGGCTCACCTGCGCGAGGACCGTCGTCATATTCGCGACGAAGACCTCGCACGCATCCAGGCCGCGACCGACCTGCCATTGAACCTGGAGATGGCCGCGACGGAGGAAATGCTCGAGATCGCTCTGCGGCATAAGCCGCACGCCGCCTGCATCGTCCCCGAGAAGCGCGAGGAGCGCACGACCGAGGGCGGCCTCGACGCCGCAGGACTGCACAACCAGATCGCACCGATCGTTGCACGGCTCAAGGATGCCGGTATCCGCGTATCGCTTTTTATCGAGGCGACCGAACGCCAGCTCGACGCCGCACTGCGGCTCGGCGCGCCCGTGGTGGAATTTCACACGGGCGAATACGCGCACGCGCATCTCGATGGGGACAGCGAGAGGACGGCCGGCGAATTGAAGCGGATTGCCGACATGGCCGCGCTCGCCGCCAAGAACGGGATCGAGCCACACGCCGGTCATGGTCTGACCTATGAAAACGTCCAGCCGATTGCTGCCATCCCGCAACTCGCTGAGCTCAACATCGGACATTATCTGATCGGCGAGGCAGTATTCACCGGGCTCGAACCGGCGGTGCGCAAGATGCGCGAGCTGATGGACGAAGCGCGATGAGCCAAGATACGCTCACCCGCCAACAGACGGTCTGGGCTGCGATTGCGGCAGCGATATTCCTGATGAGCCTCGGCTGGCTGGGCATCGCCATCACCAATGGAGCCATGCTGGCATTCGCGATCGGCTGGCCGGTCCTGCAGGTGGTCGGCTATGCCGGCTCGTTGAAGCGTGCCCGCGGCGACACAGCGCACTACCTTTTCAAGGCGCAGGTGATGCTCAACATCATCGTTGTCGCGCTACTGATCGCGCTGATAGTGAGAGCATCATGATCATCGGAATGGGCAGCGACCTGTGCAACATCGAGCGAATTCAGAACTCGCTCGACCGCTTCGGCGAACGCTTCGAAATGCGCGTTTTTACCGAGATCGAGCGGGCGAAGGCGCAGCGCCGCCCCTTCACCATCGCCGGCACCTACGCCAAGCGATTCGCCGCCAAGGAAGCCTTCAGCAAGGCGGTCGGTACCGGTTTCCGGCGCGGCGTCTTCATGAAAGATATCGGTGTGGTCAATGCGCCATCGGGTGCACCAACGCTGGCGCTCGAGGGAGGCGCTGCAATCCGGCTTGCGGAATTGACGCCGGACGGCCATGAGGCCGCCATTCATCTCACCCTAACCGACGATCACCCATGGGCTCAGGCTTTCGTGATCATCGAAGCGCACCCCCTATGAGCACCCTGATCGGCACTACCCGAGTGAACAAACGCAAAGACAAGAAGGACAGCGAGAAGGTCAACTGGCTCGCCGAAATACGCGGGCTGGCGCTGATGCTGCTGGCTGTGCTGGCGTTTCACAGCCTGGTCGCCAAGCCCTTCTACATTCCCTCCACCTCGATGATGCCGACGCTCTACGTCGGGGACCGGCTGGTGGTGAGCAAATATCCCTATGGCTGGTCTTGGGCCTCTGCGAGCTTCCATCTGTTGCCACGCGGGGACTGGCGCGTCCTGCCCGACACGCCCGAATATGGCGACATCGTCATTCCCGTGCATCCGGTGCGTGACGAGGACTACATCAAGCGCGTGGTCGCGCTGCCGGGTGACCGGATCGCCGTACGCGGCGGTCAGATCATCCTCAATGGCAAGCCCGTCCCGCAAGAGGTCGTGCCGCCGGTCAGGATCCCGGTCGAACCGCTGCTGATGTGCAATTTCGCGCCATGCCTTGCCGATTTCGATCAGTATCGCGTGCGCGATGCCAATGGTGACGTCTTCTACGAACCGCCGACCTATCGCGAGACGCTGCCCAATGGCGCGACTTATCTGATCATCGATCACTACGAGCAGCCGCTCGACGAGTTCGAGGAAATCACCATTCCTGAAGGTCATGTCTTCGTGATGGGCGACAATCGCGACCATTCAGCGGACAGCCGGGCGACGACCGGCGAGCGCGGGCTCGACGGCGCGATCCCGCTCGAAAACGTCGGTGGACGCGCGGAGTTCATCACCTTCTCGCTCGACGGTTCCACGACCATCAATCCGGTCAGCTGGTTCACCAGCCTCAGGCCGGATCGAGCCTGGACCACGCTTCGCCCGGTGAAGGCCGAGACTGGTCAGGACGAGACTGCACAGGCGGAGTAAAACAGCGATGGCGCGCAAATTCCTCTATATCGTCGCCGTCATCATCGTGCTGGTGATCGTGGGACTTATCGCACTGCGCGTCTGGTCGCGCGAACTGACCGAGTTGGCGCTGGTGCCGACTACGGAGTTCGTCGAACAAAGCCCGCTCGAAGCGAACGCCTATCAGGATCCCGACCTGTGGTTCTCCCGCCCGGGTATCGGGCTGGACGATCCGGCGCGCTGGCAGCCCGCCTATCGCGACGAAGGCCGCGCCATCCCCGCCCCGGACGAAGAAGCTCCGGGCGATTTCGCCGTCTTCTTCGTCCACCCGACGAGCTATTACAGCCGTGCCCAATGGAACGCGCCGCGCGAAGATGAAGAGGCGAACAATACGGCGCGCCTGTTCATCCGCGGTCTCGCCAGCCCCTTCAACCAGGCATCGGAGATCTGGGCGCCGCGCTACCGCCAGGCCGCGATCGGTGCCTTCCTTACCGACAAGCCGGAAGCGCAGCAGGCGCTCGACGCGGCCTATGCCGACGTGGCGCAGGCCTTCGCCTTCTTCCGGCAGACGGTCGACGAGGACACGCCGATCGTGCTGGTCGGTCACAGCCAGGGTGCGCTGCATATGCTGCGACTCATCCGCGAAGAACTGGATGACGCGGCGCTGCGTGAGCGGCTGGTCGCAGCCTATATCATCGGCTGGCCGATCTCGGTCGAACGTGACCTTCCCGCGCTTGGCCTTCCGGCCTGCGCAACACAACAGCAGACCGGTTGCATCCTGAGTTGGTCGACATTTGCCGAACCCGCCGATCCGTCCGACCTGCTGGAAACCTACGCCAATTCGACAGGCTTCGACGGTGAGAAGCGCGGCACGACAGACATTGTCTGCACCAACCCGCTGACAGGGCGATTCGGCGGCGAAGCAAGCGCCGATCGCAACCTCGGTACGCTGGTTCCAGATGGCGACATGAGCAGTGGCGAACTCGTGCCCGGCTCTGTGCCCGCGCGCTGCGATGAGCGCGGCCTGCTGCTGATCGGTGATCCGCCCGAAATGGGCAGCTACGTCCTGCCGGGCAACAATTACCACGTTTACGACATCCCGCTGTTCTGGGCGAATACGCAAGCCGATGTCGCTGCAAGGGTCGAAGCGTGGAAAGCGCAGCCCTGATCTGCGACAACCCCCGCGATTTCGGCGCGGCGCTCGATGACGGCGGAACACTGCTGGGGCTGGACCTCGGGACCAGGACGATAGGCGTTGCGACCTGCGATGCCGGTTGGCGCTTTGCCACCGCGGGCAAGACCCTCCCGCGCGGCAAGTGGGGCCGAGACCGCGAAGCCCTGGCCAAAACGATCGCGGAGCGCAGCATCAAGGGTATCGTGATCGGCCTGCCCCGCAACATGGACGGCAGCGAAGGGCCGCGCGCGCAATCCTCGCGTGCCTATGCGCGCAATCTCGCCGAAGCCTTTGGCCTGCCCGTGCTCTTGTGGGACGAGCGGCTTTCCACAGCGAGTGCAGAGCGCGACATGATCGCGCAGGACACCAGCCGTGCGAAGCGCGCCGTTCGCATCGACAGCCATGCTGCTGCAGTCATCCTGCAAGGCGCAATCGACGCCATGGCCGGTAGCGCCTTCTGAAAGTTCAGGCCGCGGCGAGTTCGGCGCGCTTCACCTTTGCGCACTCGCCCAACATCCGGCAGCCGGACAATTCGGCCTCGCGCCAGACGTCATCCCGAGTTTGACTGTCACCTTTTAGCAAGGCTCGCGCCTCATAACTTGCCAGTCGCAAGCGGTCGCTGGGATGGCTGCGGCCGAACCGCTCGGCAAGATCGAGCGCCTCTTCCTGCCCGGTCGCCACTGCCGTGCGCAGGAAGACTTCGGTCGCGTTGGGGCTGAGCACGCGCGTGATCGACCCGTCATTCAAATCGAAGCCATATTGGTCGAACCACGACTGGACCGGATCGACATGCATGACGTTGAGCGAGACCGAAAGGCTTTCGGGCGGGATCTGGTTATGGATGTCGAGATGTGCGCGGTAGAGCATCAACTTGTCCTGATGAAGCGTCCCGCGCTCGATGAACTTCAGTCCCGGCCGCTCGCCCGCATAACCTGACGCTGCGCCATAATCATATTCAAAATAGTCGCTTCGGTAACCCGGCCCGAGATAGCCGCTGGTGAGAAATGAGAAATTGTGATCATGCGTCACATCATAGACGAAGGTCTTCGCCCCACTCGATTTGAAGCAATGGTCGCGCTCCGATGGCCAGATATTGGCGCGGAGAAACACGCCATCGCGCAAGGGACTGAGCACGATCGCCTGCGGACCGTAGCCGCTAT
Organism: Altererythrobacter xiamenensis; assembly: GCF_900177715.1. Lineage (GTDB taxonomy): Bacteria > Pseudomonadota > Alphaproteobacteria > Sphingomonadales > Sphingomonadaceae > Erythrobacter > Erythrobacter xiamenensis. The sequence goes on from NZ_FXWG01000001.1 coordinate 366,718, forward strand.
CGATCCCGGTATCGCGGAACTGCGTCTTGAGTCGCTCGATCAGAAGATCGCCGAGAAAACTGCGATTGTTGTTGAGGCGGCGCAGCCACAGGGCCGCTTCCTGGAGGCTATCTTCGCATCCCGGGTCGAACTGGCTCTGTGCGATGCCTTCGATGGCCTCTTCAAGCGAGCAGCTTTGCGTGTCGAACGCTTCGATCAGGCGGGGCATGGTTCGGTTTCCTTGGCGAAGAGTTGCGGGTGCGTTTGCTTCAACTGGTCGCGCAAACGGCTGGCTGCGTGATGCAATTGATCGTCAGCGTGCCGGATCATCCCGGTTAGAATGTCGATGCCGGCTAGCGGATCGAGTGCGAGCGCATGGCGAAGGGCTTCCCAACGCAAATGGTCGGGACCATCATCCGCCAGATCTGCCATCACAGCGACACCGTCGGCACGTCCTATTTGACCCAGAACGGCAAGCGCCATCTCGGCCTGGCTCGCCCGGATGTCTGCACAAGCACGATGCAGCAATGCACCGTCCTCGAGCGAGTATTCGCAGGTCGGCTGTGGGTTGGCGGCAGCGCGCACCAATTGGAGAACGACGAAGCGCCCTTCAACGCGGCATATCTCGCGGCTCATCATTCCGTTCGTGAGTTCTATCCGGTGGCCTCGGCTCCAGGTGTAGTCCCTGCTCCCGATCGATCCATCCGATGGGTGGCGATCATGGATATATCCCTGTGCTGCGCCAGCTATCACGATCTCGTGCTGGGACCAATCTGCAAAGATTGCGGTTGGCGCTGGCTGGACGAAGGCTTTCTCCTCGTAAGTCAGCAGCGAAAGCGAAGCCTACCCCATCGCGATCAGTTGAAGCGTCGAAAGTCCTGGAGAATAACTGTGACGAAAGGGTATCAGGCCAAGTTCCTCGGTAGCGAGAGCGCGGCTGAAATGCCCCGCCCATTCATCGATAAACTCTCGCGCTGTTTCGGCATCGCTCAGCAGGCCCGCAAGCGGTGCGCATCTCTCAAGCACGCCGCATTGCGCATAGACCTTCATCGCAGTGCTGATTTCCGCGACGGCTTCCAAGCTGCTCCATTCCCTGAAGCCTTGTTTCATCGCTTCCCGCGTGCGGCGCTGCGAGGCAGGATCGCCCCGCAGCGCCTCCAATTTCGCATCAATTCGCATTGCGATGCGTCAAACGATCGCAGACGGGGGCACGACGTCGTACACATAGACCATGATCGCGACGACGCCGTCGTCATAAGCCGCGCCAGCCTGCGCAGTGCTTCCGAAAATACCGGTTACTGTGTCGAGGCCGGGCAGCGATGCGAGGTCGATCTTTGGTGTGTTCATGTTAAGGGTCTCCGTCAAACGTGCCGGCACCATTGCCGTCCACGCGGTCAGGAACTGAACGAGGAAAGTCAGTTGTTTAAGTTAACTCTTCTAAACGTTTTCAAGGCGTTAGCATCATGAAAGAACTCGATTCTTCGTTCGATCCGGCAGCTGCCAGCAAGTTCTTCCTATCGCATGGACATTCCGGCTGGCTCGGGCTGCAGTACCGCGATCATGGCGAAACTTGGGTCGAGCTGGAATTGCCCTGGCGGGCAGACTTGCTGGGCGAGGAAGACCGCCACGTGCTCGCATCGGGCCCGATCGTCAGCATGCTCGACATGGCTTCGGGCATGAGCATATGGGTGACGCGGCAGGTCTTCGCCCCTGTCGCAACCCTGGACTTACGCGTCGATTACCAGCGCCCGGCCAAGGAACGCAGCTCGGTAATCGGGCGGGTCGAATGCTATCGCACCACGCGATCTGCCGCATTCGTGCGCGGGATCGCGCATGACGGCGATGCGGACGATCCGGTTGCGACCATGGCGGGTGTGTTCATGACGATCGCCATGGACCCCCGAAAGATGGGAGGCGGCAATGTCGAATAGTGCCGAACACGCCCACAAGTTGACCCCCTATGCACGCTCGCTTGGCATCGAGATCGAGCGTCTCGACGATGGAGCCCCGGTAGTCGTGATCGACTTCTCCTCGATCATAGAAGGACGTCCCGGCGCCTTCCACGGCGGTGCAACCAGCGGCCTGCTCGAGACTGCCGGATATGCGGCGCTGAGAGCGCGTCTCGACGAGGAAGGACGCTCCCCGCAGCTCAAGCCGATCAATATCACGGTGCAATTCCTGAGCGCTGGCAAGCAGAAGCGCACCTATGCGCACGGTCGCATTACCCGGCTTGGGCGGCGTAATGCCAACCTGACGGTAGAGGCGTGGCAGGATGACCGCGATCGGCCGATCGCAAGCGCGGTGATGAATATCCTGATGGCTGACAGGGAAGAAAGTACCTAGCGCGCCTCAAGCCGCTCGAGTTCGCGCTCACGCGTCTGCGCCTCGCGCTCGATAAGCTCTTCGAGGCGGCCCGGATCGATCCTGACGCCGTCTTCGTTCAGGATCACGTCGAGCGGAATTCCGCCTTCCCCGCCCGACACTACCAGCTCGCCATCGCGAATAGTGATGTCGAGGTCCCCCGTATCAAGCGGAATATCATCGATCTCGGGCACGTCCATCGGCTGGACCGGTCCGCGCGGATCGGGCGGAGCATCGGGCCGGACGGCGTCGGTACCTGCGAGCGCTGCACGCATGAAATCACGCCAGATCCGTGCCGGGAGCCCGCCGCCGCTGACTCCGTCGAGCGGTGAGTTGTCGTCATTGCCGACCCATACGCCGACCACCAGATCACCGGCGTAGCCGACGAAAAGAGCATCGCGGTTGTCCTGTGTCGTGCCGGTCTTGCCGAAATTGGGACCGGAGAGCATCGCTGCCCTGCCCGTTCCCTTGTTTATGGCCGAACGCAGCAATTGCTCCATGGCAGCATGCTTGCGCGACGACATGGAACGATCACCGCTGATCATGCTCTGCCACCAGCTTTCCTCCTCGCGGGGAAAGGCATGCGGTTCGACCGGGAAGCGATTGCCCGCGACGCCGGCATAGGCGCTGGTCAATTCCAGAAGCGTGACCGTGGATGTGCCAAGCGCGAGGCTCGGATCGCCGCGAGGAAGGTCAGATTCGATGCCGAAATCGCGCGCGGTCTCTATCACCCTATCGCTGCCGACCTGGTTGAAGAGACGCACTGTGGCGACATTGCTAGATCTCGCGAAGGCGTCTTCGAGCGTGATGGCCTGAGAGTAATTCTCCCGCGCATTCTTGGGGCGATAGCTGCCCTGGGTAATCGCGCTGTTGTCGAGCAAATCGTCTGGCTCCATCCCGGCATCGATCGCCGCGAGATAGGTGAAGAGCTTGAAGGTCGAACCCGGCTGACGTTTTGCCTGCGTCGCGCGGTTGAAGGGCGAGGTGGCATAATCCTTGCCGCCGACCATGGCGACGATCTCGCCGCTCGGCCGCATCGCAACCAGCGCAACCTGAGCATTCCCGAGCGGCGCGCGCTTGATCACTCGCCCCGCGATTCCCTGCAGCCGCGCGTCGAGCGTCGTCGTGATGGTCTGTTTGGCGTAGCCGCTTTCCATGTCCTGCCGCGCGATCGGCAGCGCCCAATCGGCAAAATAGGTACCGGTCGGCACCGTGTTGCGGGTGCGGACATCGAGCCTCGGGTTCGGCAGGCTCCGGGCGCGGGCTTCTGTCAGATAGCCCTCCTCCACCATGGCGCCGATCACCAGTTGCATGCGCTCGCGCGCCAATTCGTAATTCTTGGTCGGGGCGAGCCGTGAAGGCGCTTTGAGCAAACCGGCCAACATCGCAGCCTGTTCGGGGCGCAGTTTCTCCGGCTGTCGGTAGAAGTAATGCAGACTGGCCGCGCGCAAGCCATACTGGTTGTCACCGAAATAGGCGTTCGAAAGATACCGTTCGAGAATCTCGTCCTTGGTCAGCCAGCTTTCGAGCCAGAACGCGATCAGCATTTCGCGCGCCTTGCGCGTCAGCGTCTGGTCGGGCGTGAGAAAGGTGAACTTGGCAAGCTGCTGGGTGATCGTGCTGCCGCCCTGCGTCGGCCCGCCCGTCGCATTGGACCACGCCGCACGAGCAAGTCCTCGCGGATCGACGCCCCAGTGATCGTAGAAACGCCTGTCCTCGATCGCGAGAAATGCGCCGACCACGTGATCGGGCAGTTTGGCCACTTCGACAGGGTCGGCCACCATCGCCCCGCTCCGTGCGATAGGAGTACCATCGCTGGCGAGCAGAGTTACCTGTGGGGCGGCAATCGGCTCGAGCGACTTGTTGAGGGGCGCAGTCAGTGCCAGCCAACCGACGAGCAAGATAAAAGCGAAGACAAGTCCGGCAACGATGCGAACCGCCCACCAGCGCTTGCGGCGTCCGCGCCAGAACGACGGACGCCACCAGCCCTTGCGGCGGCGCTCCTCATGACCAACGTGGCGCTCGATGCGGTCGAGCCGTTCGTCCCAATCGTCATAAGCCGGCCCGAACCGGTGTCGACGAGGAAGCTCCTCGTCGAAGTCCCAGCCGTCGCCCGGGGCATCATCGATCGGAAAGAACCGCGCGGAATTACGCTGCCGTTCATCGGCACCGCTTGAATTCGGGTCGCGTGATGATTTCAACCAGGCAAACATCGAGACTGTGTTATCCGATTAACACAGTAAAGGCGAGTGCTTTTACCGATGCTGAACGAAAGTGGGCTGTTCGAGCCGCCTAACTGGCTGTCTTTGCCACGCCGCTGGGCAGGTCTTCACCGAAGACGCGCTGGTAATATTCGCTCACCAGCACGCGCTCTGCCTCGTCGCACTTGTTGAGGAAGCTGAGGCGGAAACCGAAACCGATCGAGTTGAAGATCTCGGTATTCTGCGCCCAAGTCATCACGGTACGCGGGCTCATCACGGTCGAGATGTCGCCATTCATGAAACCCTGGCGGGTCAATTCCGCCACCTTGACCATGTTGGCGATGGTCTCCTCGTCCGTCTCCGGGCTCTTGGTCTTGACGATCTTCACCTCGACCTCGGGCGCGAGGTAGTTGAGCTGCGTCACGATGTTCCAGCGGTCCATCTGCGCCTGGTTGATTGCCTGCGTGCCATGATAGAGCCCGCTCGTGTCGCCAAGGCCGACAGTGTTCGAGGTCGCGAACAGACGGAAGTGCGGATCGGGCGTGATGACCTTGTTCTGGTCGAGCAGCGTCAGCGCACCCTGCGCTTCGAGCACACGCTGGATCACGAACATCACGTCCGGCCGGCCCGCGTCATATTCGTCGAATGTCAGCGCGATCGGGTGCTGCAGCGCCCAGGGAAGGATGCCTTCCTTGAACTCGGTAACCTGCAACCCGTCTTTCAGGACGATGGCATCGCGCCCGACGAGGTCGATACGGCTGATATGCGCATCGAGGTTGACGCGAACGCTGGGCCATTTGAGTCGCGCTGCGACCTGTTCGATATGGGTCGACTTACCCGTACCATGATATCCCTGCACCATCACGCGGCGGTTATGGGCAAAGCCTGCAAGGATCGCGAGAGTCGTTTCCGGATCGAAGACGTAGTCCTTGTCCAGTTCGGGCACGCGTTCGTCGGCGAGACTGAAGGCCGGAACCTGCCAGTCGATATCGATGCCGAACGTGTCGCGCACGTCGATCGTGGTGTCGGGAGCGGGAAACAGCGTTTTCGCTGTGCCGTCGTAATCGGTTGCCATCAAGTCTTGCATGTCGAAAGCACGGTTAGCCGCGTGTCAGGGCAGCCGCAAGCGGGCATGGCCAAACATTTTCAATAGCGCCTGCATAACTATATAGGGCGCTATGCCCGATCCGATCGAAAGCCTGCGCATCAAACTCGTCGATCAGGTGCGGGGCGTTTTCAACGATGTCGAGGGCGGACAGCAGCCGGTGCCACCTTCCGACGAGGCGCTGTTCGAGCGCGATTCGCCGATCCGCATGGTCCATGCCGATATCGTGGGCATGATGGTCGGCGGGATTCGCGGCCTGCTGCTGCAGATGCTCCACCCGCATGCGCTGCAGGGCGTGCTCGATCATTCGAACTTTCGTGCGGACATGCATGGGCGCCTGCGACGCACCGCGCGTTTCATAGCCGTCACGACCTTCGGGCACAGAGACGACGCACACAAGGCCATAGAGCGGGTCAACCGTATCCATGCCAAGGTGAGCGGCACCCTGCCCGACGGGACCGCCTATTCCGCGAGCAATCCGCGCACGCTTGCCTGGGTTCACGTAGTCGAAGCGACCAGTTTCCTTGCCGCCTACAAGCGCCATGTCCGGCCCGACATGCCGGGCCATGAGCAGGACGAATATTTCCGGCAATTCGCGCTGATCGCGCGCGCGCTTGGCGCCGATCCCGTCCCTGAAAACCGCAACGAAGCCGAGGCGCTGCTGCGCGAGCTACGCCGCGATCTTCGCACATCGCCCGAAGCGCGGGAGATCGCACAACTCGTGCTGACCCAGCGACCAGAGGGCGCGCCGCCCGCCGTCCAGGCAATGCTCGGCGCAGAGGCGGTCGCAATGCTGCCAAGCTTTGCGCGTTCCATGCTGGGTCTGGAGCGTCCCGGTCTCGCCGCACTTCCAGCGCGCGCCGCCACCTGGGGTGTCGGCAAGACACTGCGATGGGCGTTCCGCCAAAATTGACTGCATGCAACCAGGCGAAATGTAGTATATCCCCGCCGTCGGACGATGGGAGGGATTGCCAATGTATATCGCGGTAGCTGCGCTTTCGGTGCCGGAATCCAACAGGCAGGCATATCTCGAAGCGGCCGAGTTCATGGCGAATTGGTCGATGAGTCACGGCGCTCTGGAAGTGATGGAGGCGTGGGAAGCATATGTTCCCGACGGCAAGAATACCGACCTTCGCAAGGCCGTAGCCGCGCCCGACGGCGAGAAGATCGTTACCGGATGGGTGATCTGGCCCGACAAGGAAACGCTGGAGAAAGCCAAGGAAGCCATGGGACGGGGTGAAGGATTTGAAGGCTATCCTGCCGGCGATCCGCCCTTCGACCCATCGCGCCTGATCTTCGGAGAGTTCGAACCGCTATTGACGAAAGGGCGATGAACCCATGGCCGATTTCACATTCTACACCGTCGCGATGAGCCGGGGGCAGATCGCGCGCTGGGCGCTGCACGAAGCGGGTGCCGACTACGATCAGGTCGTGTTCGACTGGGCGACGCGCCCCGACAGCTTCAAGCAGATCAACCCCATGAACAAGGTGCCGACGCTCGTCCACCACCATGGCGATCACGACCACGTCGTGACCGAGGCGGCGGCGATCTGCCATTATCTCGCCGAAACCCATCCCGATGCCGGCTTGCTGCCCGACGCCCACGAGAAGGCATCCTATTTCCGCTGGCTTTTCTTCGCCGCGGGACCGCTCGAACAGGCGGTCGTTGCCAAGGCGATGGATTGGGAAGTGCCGGAGGAACGGCGCGGCATGGCCGGGTTCGGCTCGCTCGATCTCACGCTGGACGCGTGCGCCGACTGGCTCGAGAACAACGATTACGCTGCCGGCAGCCGCTTCACGATGGCCGACGTTTACTTCGGCAGTCAATTCATCTGGGGACTGCGCTTTGGCTCGATTCCCGAGCGCCCCGGCTTCAAGTCCTATGTCGATCGGCTTTCGGCACGCGAGAAATATCAGGACGCACTCGCGGTCGACCAGAAGTTGATCGAGGAAGCCGCCGAAGGTCAATGAACAGTGTCTCGCAAGATCAAGGGTGCCGTGTTCGTTTCCCTCGACGGGGTCATTCAGGCCCCGGGAGGTCCGGCCGAAGACATCACCGGCGGTTTCAGCGAAGGCGGCTGGGTGTTCAAGGTCGGCGACGAGGGACTCGATGAGACGCTCGGCCCCCTGTTCTCTGGCGATTTCAGCTTGCTACTCGGTCGGCGGACCTATGACATTTTCGCAGCCTATTGGCGCTATGTCGGCGACGCCGATGGCGGCATGGGCGAATTGTTCACGAGGATCGACAAGTTCGTCCTGACGAGAGGTGACCGGCCGCTCGAATGGGAGAACAGTCACCGGCTAGACGGGATCGATGGTTTCGCGACGCTGAAAGAGACCGATGGCCCCGACCTGCTTATCCAGGGATCGAGCACGCTTTATCCAGCTTTGCTTGCAGACGGCTTGATCGATGAACTGACAGTCATGACTTTCCCCGTGGTCCTCGGCCAAGGCAAACGCCTCTTCGGTGATGGCACGCCTGCCGCCATGCTGGAGGTGACCGATCACCGCGTGACCGACAAGGGGACGGTGATCACCACCTATCGCCCCAACGGGCCTTTGCCGCCCTACCCCGAAGATGCGCCGGGGCAGAGCACGAGCAAGCGCGAGGCTGAACGTCAGCGGAAAATGGCAGAGGGAAGCTGGTAAGGCCGCGAAGTCAGCCGATGGCGTTCGACTTGCGCAGCAGCTGATAGGCTTCGACCACACGGGTGAGCCGTTTTTCGTACTTGCGGTCGCCGCCGTTGCGGTCCGGGTGATAGCGCCGGACCAACTCCGAGTAGCGCCTGCGCAAGCGTCGCCGGTCGGTGTCGAGACCCAACCCCATCGTTTCGAGCGCCTGTGCCTCGTCGCGGTTGAACCTGCCGTCCATCGCCATCTCGGCCTCGCGCCGCGCGCGGCTCTTGATGCCATTGGCACGCGCGCCGATTGCATCGAGCGGATCGTGGAAGTCGGCCCAGCGCGGCATCCCGTCGACACCGGCAGTGGCGCGGAAGGCGGGGCTTTCGGTCTGCCAGCCCGATGAGGGAGACTGCGCGGTGAGGATTTCCTCGGCGCTCATTCCCTCGAACCAGTCGTATCCGGAATTGAACTCGCGCACATGGTCGAGGCAGAACCAGCGATATTCGCCCGGCCCGTCGAAACTGCTCCCGCGATAACCCGGAGCGCGAAACTCGCCCGCCTCGGTGCAAGTCGGATGCTCGCATTCGCGGCCACTATCTTCGAACCGCCCATGAAATCTCGACTGCGCCATCGCCATTAGGATGGGCATGGACAAGCCATCTGTGAACCCCCAAATGATCCGCATGACCGGAACAATGGCACAGGAAATCGAAGCGCGGCTGCGCGAGGCGTTCATCCCTTCGCGGCTCGACGTGATCAACGACAGCGCGAAACACGCGGGCCATTCGGGCGACGATGGCAGCGGCGAATCCCACTTCACCGTGGTGATCGAGGCGGCCGCCTTCGCCGATATGAACCGGCTGCAGCGCCAGCGAGCCGTGATCGCTGCGCTTGGAGACATTCCCGGCGAGCGCGTTCACGCCCTTGCGATCAAGGCCAGCGCACCACCAGCGTGAGTATCGGCGCGCCAGCGAAGCGCATCAGGCGCGCAGCGAGGATCATCGTCATCGATCAGCATGACCGCTTGCTGATGTTCCGCTTCGACGTAGAGGGGCGCGATCCCTTCTGGGTGACGGCGGGTGGCGAATGCGATCCGGACGAAAGCTTCATCGACGCGGCCCGCCGCGAACTCTTCGAGGAAACCGGCATCGATGCCGATCCCGGCGAGCAGATTGCACGCATCTGTCCGGAGTTCGTCACCGTCGAAGGGGAACCGGTTAAGGCCGACGAGCGCTATTTCCGTGTGCATGTCCGGGAAACCAGAATCGATACGTCGAACCATACCGAGCTCGAACAGCGCGTCATGCAGGAACACCGTTGGTTTACGCAGGAAGAATTGCGCGCTTGGCCTGAGGCCATCTTTCCCGAGAACATCGCCGAGTTGATGAAGGAGGATCAGGTGCAATGATCACGCAGACGATAACCCCGACGACCCATGATCTGGGGCAATTCGAAGTGCGCCGCGCCTTGCCATCGAAAGCGCGCACCATGGTCGGCCCCTTCATCTTCGTCGACGAGTTCGGTCCCGCGCAGCTCGATCAGGGCGGTGGCATGGATGTGCGCCCGCACCCGCATATCAATCTCGCCACGGTCACCTGGCTGTTCGAAGGAGCGATCGACCATCGCGACAGTCTCGGCAGCTATTCCACCATCCGTCCGGGTCAGGTGAACCTGATGACCGCTGGCAAGGGCATCGTCCATTCCGAGCGCAGCCCGGAGAGCGAGCGCGAAGGCGGCCCCAAGCTGTTCGGCATGCAGACATGGCTCGCATTGCCCGACGGACAGGAAGAAATCGATCCCGCCTTCGAGGCAATCTCCGACCTGCCCATCGTCGAGGACCAATGCGCCAAGGCCATCGTCATCATGGGCAAACTTTGGGGCAAGCGCGCAGCGACCACGACACATGCCGAGACGATTTATGCCGAGATTCACCTCGCTCCATCGGGAAGCCTGCCGATCGATGCCGAGGCGGAAGAACGCGCGGTGATGCTGGTCGATGGCGAAGCGAGCGTGGATGGCGAGGCGCTGCAGCTGTATCAATTGGCCGTGCTGAAGCCGGGTCAGGCGATGACGCTGGCTTCGGAAAAGGGTGCGCGCGTCATGCTGCTGGGCGGCGAAGCATTTGCCACCCAGCGTCACGTCTGGTGGAACTTCATCAGTTCAAACCGTGACCGCATCCGCCAGGCGCGAGAGGACTGGGTCAATCAGCGCTTCCCCGAAGTACCGGGTGACTCGGAGGAAAGAATTCCGCTACCCGAAGGTGAACCGAAAACGGTCAGCTACCCCTAGAACACCGGCTGGAGAGGATTGCATGGATTTCAAGGATAAGGTCGTCTGGATCACGGGCGCATCGTCAGGGATCGGCGCGGCGCTTGCACGCGAATGGGCCAGCCGCGGCGCGCATCTGGTGCTGTCGGGGCGTGACGAGGCGCGCCTGTCCGAAGTGGCCAAGGACTGCGGCGAAACGCTGATTCTTCCATTCGACGTTCGTGACGATGATGCGCTGGCCGAGGCGACGCGAAAAGCGATCGACTGGAAGGGCGGCGTCGATTTCGCGGTTGCCAATGCCGGTGTGTCGCAGCGCAGCCAGGCGCTCAAGACCGACATGCAGGTCTATCGCGATATCATCGAGATCGATCTCACGGCGCAGATTGCCTTTGCCCAGGGCCTGATCGGCCACATGGCAGAGCGCGGCTCGGGCGGCCTGGCCTTCATCTCCTCGATCGCAGGCAAGGTCGGCGTGCCGATGCGAACCGCCTATTCCGCGGCGAAATTCGGCCTTGCCGGCTATGCCGACGCGCTGCGCGCCGAACTCAGCCAGAAAGGCGTTTCGGTTCACGTCATTTACCCCGGCTCGATCGCGACCGACGTCAGCCGCAATGCGCTGACCGCCGACGGCAGCAAGCGCGGGCGGAGTGACAAGGTAATCGACGAAGGCATTCGCCCGGATGACGCGGCCAAGAAGATGATAGATGCCATCGTGCTCGCCCAGCGCGAGATCATCGTGGCCGAGGGTATGGAGGAGGCGATGGGCGAACTCCGCCGAACGCCCGACCAGCTGCTCGATCAGGTCGCGGGCATGGTCGCCAACGGCTACATGGAAAAGATGGAAGCGGAAGGCTGACGCGCGATGAAGCAGACCCGCGTCAAACTCGCCAATGGCATCGAGCTCGATGTTGTCGATGAGGGCCCGCGTGATGCACCCGCGCTGATCTTCCTCCACGGCTTTCCCGAAAGCCATCGCACCTGGCGCCACCAGATCGCGCATTACGCCGACCAATACCGCTGCATCGCGCCCGACCAGCGCGGCTATCGCGGCTCGTCGAAGCCGCAGGAGGTCGAAGCCTACACGCCCGACAAGCTGATCGGTGACATCTTCCTGCTCGCCGATGCGCTGGGCATCGACACATTCACTATCGTCGGTCACGACTGGGGCGGAGCGATCGCCTGGGGCGTTGCCGTCACCGGCCAGCACGCCCGCGTCACCCGCGCCGTGATCGCCAATGCGCCGCATCCCCTTGTTTTCCAGCGCCTGCTCTACACCAATCGCGAGCAGCGTGAGGCGAGCCAGTACATCCGCGCTTTTCGCGATCCTGCGAATGACGCGCTGGTTCGCGAGCATGGGCTGACAGGTCTGCTTCAGCACGCAGTCAATTGGGACAAGCCGTCAGCCATGGAGCCTTCAGAGCGCGAAGCATTGCTCGAGGACTGGAAAGATACCGACGCGGCTTTCGGAATGCTCAATTATTATCGCGCAAGTCCGATGACGGTTCCGAGGATGGGCGAACCCTTTGAATTGCCTGCGGCCTACACCCCTCCGTCCTTGCCGGAACTGACCATACCCACGCTTGTCATCTGGGCGCTGGACGACATGGCTTTGCCGCCCGAGAATCTCGACGGGCTGGACGAAGTGATCGAACCTCTCGAAATCGTGAAGGTGCCGGATTGCGGGCACTTCGTCCCTTGGGAAGCGCCGACAGAGTTCAACTCCGCAATGGACGCGTTTCTAGAGCGGACAGCCTAGGCCGAGAGCCTACTCCGCGCCGGTCCATTCGACCCAGGCACCATGCGGATGGGCATGCGCGAGCATGACTTCCTCCGCGCCGCCGGGCCAATAGCGCAGGCGCAATTCGTGGCGGAACGTCTCGCGGTTGGTCTCCAGCTTCATCCACGCAAGCGGGCGGTCCGTAGTCGCATTCTCAGCAGCCGAAGCCATCGCTTTTTCGATCCGGCCCTGACTTGCTTCGGGAATATATTGCCACACGATCGAGTGGAATAGCACGCGGGTAGTGCCCTCCTCCTGCGGCTCGGCCAGGGCAGCCTCGACGAAATCGGCGGCATCGGCAGCGACCACATCGGGCTTGCGCTCGCCAGCCAATTCGGCGGCGGCATCGATCCGGTGCATGCGCAAGGACGCCTCAGGCCAGACATAGCTCTTGAGACGCAGGACCGCGTCCTCGTCGGTCAGATCGACCGGAGAAATATCGCAGCCCCTGATCGAGACGATCTCCAGCTGATTGTCCGGCGGCGCTTCCCCGCGCCATTCGGGGGCGATACTCATGGGGCTCGCATCCGGCCCGACCGCCACACCGCCCAACTCGTAATGATAGCGATCCATCATGGTGTTGATGCCCGCACTTGCGCCCAGTTCGAGCATTTCGAAGCGCGGCGGCACACGCCCTGCCAGCCACAGCAGTCCCGCCATGAGAGACGCGGAGCGCCCCGCTTCGTTGGTCTGAGGCGGTCCGTCGAGCCAGGGCATCAGCTCTGCATCATGCGCGCTCACCAGTTCACACACCAGCGCATCCACGCTCGGCTGGGCCGTCATGCGCCCGGCATAGACATCGGCGAGGCGCGTATCCGCGCCGCGCAATACGAGGTTATGCAGGCCCCCGGCGATCCTCAGCGGCATGGCATCCTTGAGCGAAAGGCCCTGCCAGTTCGCGATGCGGCGACCAACAGCAGTCTCGCCATCGAGCAGGGCCAGCAGCGCCCGAATGACCTTGGCCGTGCCCGGTGCGCCGCCCTCTTCTGCATGGCGCGCCTGCCATTCGATCGCATCCTCGATCGAAGTGATGTCCATTACCGCGCCATCCACCATATGGCCTCCTTTTGATTGCCCTTTTGCTGCCCAATGCCTAAGTGCCGCGGCGCGATGACCGACCAAGCAACCCAGCAACTGACCTTTGCCATTCCAAAGGGCCGCATTCTCGACGAAGCGCTGCCAGTCATGGCGCGCGCAGGCGTGGTGCCGGAAGATGCGTTCCACGACAAGGGCAACCGTTCATTGAGCTTTGCCACCACACGCGAGGACATGCGCCTGATCCGCGTGCGCGCATTCGATGTGGCAACCTTCGTCGCACATGGCGCAGCGCAGATCGGGATCGTCGGATCGGACGTGATCGAGGAGTTCGACTATGCCGATCTCTATGCGCCCGTCGATCTCGACATCGGTCACTGCCGCCTTTCGGTGGCGCGCGTTGCGGGAGCAGATGCCCCGCACGTGCATTCGAGCCATATGCGCGTCGCCACCAAATATCCGAACCTCACCCGCCGTCATTTCGAAGCGCGAGGCATCCAGGCCGAATGCGTGAAGCTGAACGGCGCGATGGAGCTTGCTCCCTCGCTCGGCCTAGCCAGCCAGATCGTCGATCTCGTCTCGACCGGACGCACGCTGAAAGAAAACGGGCTGGTCGAGAGCGATCCGATCATGGATGTCTCGGCGCGCCTGATCGTCAACCGCGCCGCGCTCAAGACCGATCCGCGCGTGGGCGAACTCGTCGACGCGTTCCGTAGCATCGCGCAAGAACGCGAGGCGGCCTGATGCGCAGCCTCAACATCAACGATCCCGATTTTGCGAAGCGGTTCCGTCGCATTGTCGACGACCGCCGCGAAAGCGACAGCGACGTCGCAATTCAGGTCCGCGATATCCTCAGGGAAGTGCGCCAGCGTGGCGACAAGGCGCTGGCCGAATATTCGATGCGCTTCGACAGTCACCGGCTTTCGACCGACGAAGACTGGGTGATCTCTACCGAACAGTGCCGCGCAGCTTATGATGAGCTGCAACCCGATCTGCGCGATGCGCTGGAACTCGCGGCGACGCGCATCCGTGTATATCACGAGGCGCAATTGCCCGCAGACCGCGACTTCACCGACGATGCAGGCGTGCGCCAGGGTGCGCTCTGGCGCGCGGTCGACGCGGCCGGGCTCTATGTTCCGGGTGGCCGGGCTGCCTACCCATCCTCATTGCTGATGAACGCCATTCCGGCCAAGGTCGCCGGTGTCGAGCGCCTGGTCGTTGTCACCCCGACCCCCAAGGGCGAGAGCAACCCGCTGGTGCTCGCCGCGGCCCATGTTGCCGGAGTCGACGAGATCTGGCGTGTCGGCGGAGCGCAAGCCGTAGCCGCGCTCGCTTACGGGACCGAGCGGATCCGCAAGGTCGACGTCATCACCGGCCCCGGCAATGCCTATGTCGCTGAGGCCAAGCGCCAGCTCTTCGGTGTTGTCGGGATCGACATGGTTGCAGGACCAAGCGAGATCCTCGTTATTGCCGACAAGGACAACAATCCCGAATGGATCGCCGCCGACCTGCTCAGCCAGGCCGAACACGATCCATCCGCGCAATCGATCCTGATCACCGACGACGAAACCTTTGCCGCCCAGGTCGAAGATTGCGTCGATTTGCAACTGGCGACGCTCGCGACCCACAAGGTCGCCAATGAGAGCTGGACAAGCCACGGCGTGATGATCGTGGTGGACGAACTTTCGCAGGCCGTCGAACTGGCCGATGCACTCGCCGCCGAGCATATCGAACTCGCCGTTGCCGAACCCGAACCGCTGCTCAGGGCCATCCGCCATGCCGGCAGCGTTTTCCTCGGCCGGATGACCCCCGAAGCCGTGGGCGATTACGTCGCCGGACCCAATCACGTCCTTCCGACCGGGCGCCGCGCGCGCTTCGCCAGCGGGCTATCGGTGCTCGACTTCATGAAGCGCACCAGCTTCATCGAACTGGGCGATGGCGCGCTTGACAAGATCGGCCCGGCGGCCGTCGCGCTCGCCCATGCCGAAGGACTGCCCGCGCACGCAAAATCCGTAGAATTGAGGCTCAAATGAACTCCCCTGCCCGTTCGCAGGCCCGCTCGACCGCAAGGCTCGCCGCCGTCCAGGCGCTCTATCAGCAGCAGATGGAGGGCACCGCGCTCGCCCGCCTGCTCGACGAGTTTCACCAGCACCGGCTGGGCAAGGAAATCGACGAGGACCACTATGGCGAAGCCGAGGTGGATTTCTTCGACGACATCGTATCCGGCGTTGATGCGCGGCGCGAGGAGATCGATGAGCTGGTCATCGGCAAGCTCTCGACCGGCTGGACGCTCGCACGGCTCGACAAGACCATGCTGCAGATCCTGCGCAGTGGCGCTTACGAACTGGTTGCGCGCAAGGACGTGCCGACAGCCGCGGTGATCAACGAATATGTCGATGTGGCGAAGGCCTTCTTCGACGATCGCGAAGCGAAGTTCGTCAACGGTATCCTCGATGCGATTGCCAGGGACGTGAGACACTGAGCGGCGAGCTCGACTTTATCGAGGCCCTGCGCGGCCTGTCGCTCCATCGGGGCGCAAGAAATCTCGAAGACGACTGCGCGGTGCTGGAGTTCGGTTCCGAAACGCTGGTCATCACGCATGACAGCATGGCCGAAGGCACGCATTGGCCCGAAAGCGCCGATCCCTTCGATGTTGCGTGGAAGCTTGTCGCGGTGAACCTGTCCGACCTCGCGGCCGCAGGCGCCGAGCCCATCGGTGTGATGCTCGCGTATTCGCTTGGTGATAGCGATGGCGACGGGCGGTTCATCGAGGGCCTGCGCGCCGTACTCGATACATACGATGCGCCGCTGCTTGGCGGCGATACGATCCGCGCCGACGGTCCTCGCACGCTCGGCCTGACCGCAATCGGCCGCGCCACCCATACCCCGGTGCCGTCGCGCAGCGGGGCGAAGGTGGGCGACGGCGTTTTCGTGACCGGAGACCTCGGCCAGGCGATGCTCGGTCATGAAGGCATCGAGGCGCACCGCGAAGCCTTCGTCCGTCCCATCCCTCTGCTTGAGACGGGCCGAGCCCTTGCAGCCGTCGCCACGGCGATGATGGATATTTCCGACGGCCTGCTGCTCGATGCGACGCGACTGGCAAAGGCAAGCGAGGTTACCCTTTCGCTCGAGAACGCGGCCATACCCGTTGCCGACAGAGCGCGCTTTGACGACTGCATTCGCTGGGGCGATGACTACCAGTTGCTCTTCACGGCGCCCTCGGGAGCCAATTTGCCCATCAGGGCGCACCGGATCGGCGAAGTCACGGCCCGCTCGGACGCTCCGATCCTGCTCGACGGCGCGCCCGTTGTCGGATCGCTCGGCTACCAGCACTAGGCGCAACCTCTCTCAGCAAAAGTGATGAAACGGGGGCCAAAGCACGGGCTCTGGGCAATGAGGCCTTGTCAGCACCACGGCATCGCTATAGCCCTCCCGCCCACGTGCCTCCACACAACGAGAGGCCGGATAAAAATCATCCACGTTTGTAAGAGGGGATTTTTCGTGGACCTTGTTCTCATTTCAATTCTGTTGGGCTTGCTCGCCGTCGTCTACGGCGCTTTCACCAGCCGTCAGGTTCTGGGCGCCGATGCAGGCAATGCGCGCATGCAGGAGATCGCAGGAGCGATCCAGGAAGGCGCTCAGGCCTATCTCAAGCGTCAGTACACCACCATCGGCTTCGTCGGTGTGGTCGTTGCCGCAATCGTCTTGCTGTTCCTCGGCCTGGTTCCGGCGATCGGCTTCGTCATCGGCGCGATCCTGTCGGGCGTTGCCGGCTTCATCGGGATGAACATCTCGGTGCGCTCGAACGTCCGCACTGCGGCCGCAGCGCAGACAGGCTTGCAGCAGGGTCTCACCCTCGCATTCCGCGCCGGCGCAATCACCGGCATGCTGGTGGCAGGTCTCGCCCTGCTCTCGATTGCCGTGTTCTACTGGTATCTCACCAATATCGCGAATTACGCGGCTGACAGCGACCAGGTAGTCTACGGCCTCGTGGGCCTTGCCTTCGGCGCCTCGCTCATTTCGATCTTCGCGCGTCTTGGCGGCGGTATCTTCACCAAGGCTGCCGACGTCGGCGCCGACCTCGTCGGCAAGGTCGAAGCCGGCATTCCCGAAGATGACCCTCGCAACCCGGCCGTGATCGCCGACAACGTGGGCGACAACGTAGGCGACTGCGCAGGCATGGCAGCCGACCTTTTCGAAACCTATGTCGTGACCGTTGGCGTCACCATGGTGCTGACCGCACTGCTGTTCGGCGACCTGCTCGGCGATCTGCTGGCACCGATGATGGCGCTTCCGCTGCTGATCGGGGGTGCCTGCATCCTCACCAGCATCATCGGCACCTATTTCGTGAAGCTCGGCAAGGGCGGCACGAAAGTGATGGGCGCGATGTACAAGGGCTTCATCATCTCCGCCGTGCTCGCGGTTCCGCTGATCTGGTTCGTGATCGATTATGCTCTCGGCGGCATCGGCACGGAAATCGGCGGTGCTGTTTCGGGCATCGATGCGGGCGCGCCGCTGGCTGAAGAAGGCACTGCGGAGCAGGTCACCGGCTTTACCGGATGGGACCTGTTCTGGTGCTCGGTCATCGGCCTTGCCATCACCGGCCTCATCATCTGGATCACCGAATACTACACCGGCACGAACTATCGTCCGGTGAAGTCGATCGCCAAGGCTTCGGAAACGGGCCACGGCACCAACGTGATCCAGGGTCTCGCCATCAGCCTTGAATCGACCGCTCTCCCCACGATCGTGATCGTGGCGGGCATCATCGCAACCTTCCAGCTCGCCGGCCTCATGGGCATCGCCTATGCAGCCACCGCGATGCTGGCGCTGGCCGGCATGGTCGTTGCTCTGGACGCATATGGTCCGGTGACCGACAACGCTGGCGGCATCGCCGAGATGGCCGGTCTCGACGAAAGCGTGCGTGAGAAGACCGACATGCTCGATGCGGTCGGCAACACGACGAAAGCCGTGACCAAGGGCTACGCCATCGGTTCGGCCGGTCTCGGTGCACTGGTGCTGTTTGCCGCCTACACGACCGACCTTGCGAAG
Organism: Altererythrobacter xiamenensis; assembly: GCF_900177715.1. Classification (GTDB taxonomy): domain Bacteria; phylum Pseudomonadota; class Alphaproteobacteria; order Sphingomonadales; family Sphingomonadaceae; genus Erythrobacter; species Erythrobacter xiamenensis. Next base: position 385,118 of record NZ_FXWG01000001.1, read on the forward strand.
CTGTTCCCGGATGCTGACGTCGATTTCAGCCTCGAGAACCCTTACGTCATTGTCGGCCTGCTGCTCGGCGCACTGCTGCCGTACCTGTTCGGTGCGATGGGCATGACCGCCGTCGGCCGCGCTGCCGGCGACGTGGTTGTGGACGTTCGTGACCAGTTCAAGAACGACCCGGGCATCATGGAAGGCACCAGCAAGCCGAACTATGCGAAGACGGTGGATCTGGTGACGAAGGCCGCGATCAAGGAAATGATCGTTCCCTCGATGCTGCCGCTGCTTGCACCGATCGTGGTCTACTTCGCGATCCTGTTCCTCGCCGGACAGGAGAATGCGTTTGCTGCGGTTGGCGCCCTTCTGCTGGGCGTGATCGTCGGCGGTATCTTCGTCGCGCTTTCCATGACCGCCGGTGGCGGCGCATGGGACAATGCGAAGAAGTACATCGAGGACGGCAATCACGGCGGCAAGGGCTCTGACGCTCACCACGCGGCCGTGACCGGCGACACGGTCGGCGATCCTTACAAGGATACCGCCGGTCCTGCCGTGAACCCGATGATCAAGATCACCAACATCGTCGCGCTGCTGCTGCTCGCGGCACTTGCGGCGGTCTGATCGCACTCACCCGGAAACGGGACTGGTAGGCCCCGCCCGGAGCGATCCGGGCGGGGTTTTCACTTGCAGTTCAGAGATAAACAGGCAAAACAATTGGTCATGGGGCGTCTTTGAAGATCTACTTCGCTGCGGGACTGGGCTTCTGCGTCTGAAGTAATTGCTTGGAAATTTCTGCGCCCCGACTTTTTCGGGATTCAATTGGGACGCAGGACAAATTTCATGACATTCAAATCTTTCGCGGTTCGCAGCGTGAGCGCTGTCGCACTTGGTATTGCCACCCTGACCGTCGCACCGGTGGCGGCGCAATCTACAGCGGCGGCTGAACAGACGAACCAGCGGGTGCCGATTTCAGAGATCGGCACAATACCGAATACGCAGCAGGTTCGTATCTCGCCCGAAGGCAATCGTTTGGCGATGACAGTCAACAACGATGGCCAGGAGGTCTACGCTGTCCTTGATCTCGATGACCCCAACCCGACGCCGAGAATCTTTGCCTCGTCGGGCGAATTCATGGAGGCGGGAGACCGCACCGTTGGTTTCTACCGCTGGATCGGCAACGATCACGTGGTATTTCAGCTTCTTAGCCGTGAGAATATTTTCGGACAGCGCGGCGACCTCGCTCGTCTCGTCTCATTCAATGTCAACACGGGCAAGATGGAGCCGCTGGTCTGGCGCGACTCCGGTGGCAATGCGAGCCGCATCCTGCACGTCAATCACGACACTGGTGAGTTCCTGCTCGAAAGACAGAACCTTGGTTATGAAAGCGGTGCGGACCAGAGGCGACCCGAAGTGGTCAAGGTCGATGTCGCGACCGGCAAGTTCGAACGGTTTCAGCGCCCCAATCTGATCGTCAATTCCTGGTATGCGGACGGCGATGGCGTTGTTCGTATGGGAACGTCCTATGATCCCGACAACGGGGAGTCGCGCATCCTCTACCGCTCTGGCGATTCAGGTAACTTTCGCACCGTGCAAAAAGTGGTCGACGAGAACTTCGTCGGTGAAGGTCTCCAGCCGCAAATATTCCTCGACGAGCCCGATATGGCGATTGCAACCAGCAATCACGATGGCTTTTCCAAGGTTTACAAGGTCAATCTGACGACGGGTGATATTGTAGAGGAACTCTTCGCAGTCGAAGGCTACGATGTCGGAGGCGCAATCTCCAACCGCGATAACAATGAACTTATCGGGGTGAACTACACGACGGATCGCAGCCGGGTGAAATATTTCGACCCGACGATGAAGACGATTCAGGAGCAAATCCTCGACGCCTCTTTCGGGAAAGATAACGGGCGTATCATCAGTATGAGCGAAGATCGGACCAAGCTCGTGCTGTATGTCGCCAAGCCCAATCAGCCCGGCGGATTCTATTATTACAACACGCAAAACGGTGATTTCAAACAGGTCGGCTGGATAAACAATGCCCTGAAGGATGCGGAACTCCATCCGGTCAAGATGATCCGCTACCCGGCAAGCGATGGCGAAACGATCGAAGCCGCCGTCACGATGCCGCGCCATCGTTTGGGGCAGAAGAACCTCCCGGTTGTCATGATCACCCACGGCGGACCTTTCGGTCCGCGCGACAACGCAGAATATGAACCCTGGGCCCAGAGCATGGCGGAACAGGGCTATGTCGTGGTGCAGCCGAACTATCGTGGTTCGGGGGGATATGGCACGGAATGGATCAAGAAAGGCCGTGACGATGGCTTCGGCATGCGCATGCAGGACGATCTCAACGACGCGATCGATTATCTGGCGAGCCAGGGTATCGTCGATGCGAACCGCGCCTGCATGATGGGCTGGTCTTATGGCGGTTATGCTTCGGCCCGCGCCGCACAGCGCGATCCCAACCGCTGGCAGTGCACCGTCGCTGGTGCCGGCGTCTATGATCTCGGCCTGATGCGTCGCTATGACGTCGGCTATCTCGGCAAGTTCGGCTCGAACTATCTCGCCAAGGGCGCGGCCGATCTCGACAGCGTCAGCCCGGCCGCAAACACCGATGGCGACTGGGCTCCGATCATGATCGTTCACGGCGTTCGCGATGCCCGCGTTCCGGTCGAACAGGCCCGCGTTCTGGTGAGTAACCTCAAGAGCTCCGGCAAGGTCGAAGGCAAGGACTTCATCTACCTCGAGCAGGAGAAGAACACGCATAACCTGCCTTACGATTATACGCGCATCGAATGGCTTGGCGGTGCGGCGGCCTGGCTTGAAAAGCACAATCCGGCCTATGTTTCCTCGGACCCGGACTATGCCAGCAAGCCTCCGCTGGACCCATCGACAATCAAGATGGCGAAGGAACTGAATATCGATCTTTGATCGTCTTTCAGCCGGTTGATTCAGAAGACCCCGCTCGGAGCGATCCGGGCGGGGTTTTCCTTGCCCCCATGGTTAATTCAGGCCTGCTAACGCCTTAAGAATTCCGCAGTGCCGCGCTGCTATTGCGCTCTTCACAGTGCCAGATCCGGCACAACAGGAAGAGTTAACGCGTCAGATGGCAACCGCCGCGCAGGATATCTACGAAACGTCCCCTGCTCAGGAGCTCTACGAGACTTCTGTCGAGCAGGCCATTCGTGCGCGCGGTAACGGGCTCCACTGGCTCAGTTACGACGAGCTGTTCTGCGAGGCTTTTCGCGAGGACTGGCGGGCGCTGGCATGCAGCGCGAGCGAGCCCAATCCGTTCTTCGAGGAGTGGTTCCTACTGCCGTCGCTCGCCCAGTTCGACCTGTCGGACAGGGTGCAGGTTGCCGCGCTATACGCCAACGGTCAACTCCGGGGCTTGCTGCCTGTCGGACATAGCCATGCCTATTATGGCTATCTGATGCCGCATGCCTCCACTTGGCTCCATGCCAATGCCTTCTGCGGCTCTCCCTTGATCGCCAGGGGTTTCGAACGTGCTTTCCTGCGGGAATTACTGCGTTCGCTCGACGACCATCCCAATGGAGCGCTGTTCCTTCACCTGCCCGCCATTCCCGAGGGAAGCCAGGTCGAGCGCGCTCTCGAAGCGGTCCTGGCAGAGAAAGATCGCCCGGCCGGCGTCGTGGCGCAGGAAGAGCGCGCCCTGCTGCGTTCAGAGCTGTCCTCAAGCGCATATTACGAGGACTCGCTCACCAAAAAGCGCCGCAAGGAGCTCGCCCGCCTGCGCAAGCGGCTGGGCGAAGAAGGCGAGCTGACCTTCGAACGACAGTCGGGCAAACGTGCTCTCGGTGACTGGATCGACGAGTTCCTCTCGCTGGAAGCTGCTGGCTGGAAGGGTCAGGCGGGTTCGGCCATCGCGTCTGCCCGGGACACCGAATACATGTTTCGCGGCGCGCTTCACGGGGCTGCCCGCGCCGGCAAGCTGGAACGGCTGGCCTTGCGGATCGACGGCAAGCCTGTGGCGATGCTGGTCAATTTCATAACCCCGCCCGGAGCCTTCAGCTTCAAGACCGCTTATGATGAGCGCTTCGGACGCTATTCCCCCGGTTTCCTGTTGCAGCAGGAAAATCTCGAACTGCTCGATCGCGGAGACATCGCCTGGTGCGACAGCTGCGCTGCCGAAGGGCATCCGATGATCGAACGTATCTGGCGACAAAAAAGAACCATGCTGGGTCGCAATATCGCCATCGGCGGCGGAATCCGTCGCCGCATCTTCGAGCGCCTCTTGCGCGCCGAAACGAAGAAGGACCCCCAAGCATGAACGCCCCTTTCCGTATCGAGGCGACCACTTTCGACGCTGCGGCGCGCGATGTGTTCGCCGCGAATTATCCCGAAACACCGCATATTCTCAGTCATCGGCTGGCCGGCAATCAATTGCTCGATCTCGGCGCTCTGGCAGCCCTGGCCGAACGTCTTCCGGAAAGCTCGATCGAGTACAATCGCGGTGACCTGCCGATCGGCGTCGACGGCAAGCCGGGCGCAACCGGCCTGTCGATCGGCGACACGATCCGCAAGATAGCCGAAGCCAACAGCTGGGCTGTGATAAAGAACATCGAGCAGGACGACCTCTACAACGCCCTGCTCGTCAGCCTGCTGGAGGAGATACGCCCGCAGATCGAGGCGCAGACCGGCACCATGCTTACTCCGCAGGGGTTCATCTTCATTTCGAGCCCCAATGCCGTCACGCCCTATCACTTCGATCCGGAGCATAACATTCTGCTGCAGGTGAAGGGGTCGAAAACGATGACCCAATTCCCGGCGGGCGACAGTCGCTTCGCACCGGACACGGTGCATGAAAGCTACCATGCGGGCGGTGCTCGTGAACTGACCTGGTCGGACGATCTGGCGACAGGAGGAACCGATTTCACGATCGCGCAGGGCGGAGCCGTGTATGTTCCTGTCATGGCGCCGCATTACGTGCGCAACGGACCTGTCAGCTCGATTTCGCTGTCGATCACCTGGCGCAGCGAATGGAGTTATGCCGAAGCGGATGCGCGTGGTTTCAACCGCCTGTTGCGCAAGGCGGGTTTCTCGCCGGCGCCTCCGCGCCGTTGGCCTGCCAGCAACCTGGCCAAGGCTTACACCTATCGCGCGCTGCGCAAGCTGGGGATCGCGGGCCAGCAGCATTGACGCGCAGCGATACTGGTCGCAGAGCCGCGCGCATGAATGAGAAAACGACATCGGAAAAGCTCGTAGCCGACCTCGTCAGACTGCTGACGGTCGAGGCCGGGAACGAGGGCCATTTCACCGGACTGCCGCAGAAGGACGGCATCGGAAGGGTTTTCGGCGGGCAGGTCATTGCGCAGGCGCTCCAGGCCGCGCAAGCTACCGTCGGTGATGGCAAGCAGGCGCACTCGCTTCACGCCTATTTCCTGCGCGGCGGGAAAGAAGGCCCGGCCATCGACTACCGTGTCGAGGCCGACTTCGAAGGGCGCAGTTTTGCCAATCGCCGGGTCGTCGCGAGCCAGACCGGTGAAGATGGCGAACTGGTGCCCATCCTCAACCTCACTACAAGTTTCCAGCGGCCTGAAGAGGGCCTTTCGCATGACGATGCGCCCATGCCCGACGTCACTCCACCGGAGGAGCTGAAGTCCGACATGGAAGTACGCCGAGAAATCGCGGAACGCGCTGGCGATCGGATGAACGATGCAGCGAGGGCCAACATCACCCGTCCGCGTCCTATCGAGATGCGCACCGCGGGACGACTTCACTGGATGAACAGCGAGCCGAGTGAGCCACGCGCCTACAGCTGGTTCCGCACCGCGGCTCCCCTGCCCGACGATCCCGCCCTGCACCGAGCCGTGATCGCCTATGCCAGCGATTTCACCCTGCTCGGCACCAGCGCGCTGCCGCATGGCCTGTCATGGATGCGCGGCGAACTCGTCGGGGCGAGTCTCGACCATGCCCTGTGGTTTCACCGCGAAGCGCGCGCAGACGAATGGTTGCTTTATGCCACGGACAGCCCGTGGAGCGGCGCTGGCCGCGGTTTCAATCGCGGTAAGATCTTCAACCGCGCGGGCGAGCTCGTCGCCAGCGTGGCGCAGGAAGGCATGATGCGGAAGCGGGTCAAGCAAGGCGAATAGCCCTTTGCATGGATTACCCAATTCGAGCGAACGACCTGCAGGCTGATTTCTGCTAGAGCAACCGCGGCGCCGGGCAACGACTCGCGACCGGGATCGCTGCGTACGGGGAATGATACGCAAGCGCAGGCATTGCTGATTTTCGAGGGGGAGCGGATACGGCGCCCCTTGAGGCTCTCCCCTGAAACAAGGGGACTGAAAATGAAATCTGCAATGACAATCGGCGTTCTCGCCGCAGCCGCACTCACCGCAAGCCCGCTCGCCGCCCAGGAATGGTCGGATGAGCAAGCAGAAGTCTGGCAATGGGTAGTCAGTGCCTGGGACGAACATGCCGATCCGGGCACCTGGCACGAGATTCTGGACGATGACGGTTACGGCATGAACGGCACCTATCCCGTCCCGACCTCAAAAGCCGAGATGAGCCGGGGCGCTTCCAAATTCGGTGCCGAGGGGAAAGTCCTGCACCACAGGCTCGATCCGCTCGCGATCACGGTCAGCGGCGATACTGCCATTGCCTATTACTATGCCGGAATCACCGAAGAGAACTACAAGGGCGAGCGTGAGAACAATACCGAGAAATGCGCCGACACACTGGTAAAGCGCGGAAACGAATGGCGTTTCCTTGGATGGCATTGCCTCACACTCGACAGTGGCGATTGAGCGATAGTGGAGGGCCCCACCCCCCGGGGCCCTCCACACCCGAGGCGTTCAATGCGCCATCAGGATCGGGATACGCGGGTTGGTCAGGCTGCGGCGAGTTACGCCGCCAAGCACCATCTCCGACAGGCGCGAGCGGCCGTAGGCACCCATCACCAGATATTCGCATTTCCGCACGGCGGCCGCAGCGAACAACGTGTCGGCAATCGGCCCATCCTCTTCCGGTATCTCTACTATCTCGGCCTCGATTCCGTGGCGGCTGAGATATTCGGCACCTTCGACCGGCGGGAAGTCGAACTTCTCCTGCGCCTTCTTCTCGCCGATCGTGACGAGGTAGACCTTCGAGGCTCGTGCCAGCATCGGTACCGCCGCGCGCAGGGCGACGCAGCTTTCGGCGGAACCATTCCACGCCACAAGCGCGGGGCCGCTGCTGTCAAGCTTCCCATGATCTTTCGGCACCACGAGCACCGGAGTGCGCGAATGGAGGACGAGATCGCCGACGAGGCGCGACGGCCGTGCACCTTCCTCACCCACGTCGTTGGGTCCGACCACGATCACGTCGCTCATCGCCGCCTTTTCGAGCAGCCGGTGTTCGGCCATGCCGTACTGGAATATCCATTCCCAGGCGACGTCCTCGTTGGCGAGATCGGCTTCGACCTTTTTGCGCAGTGCCTCGGCGTTCTCCTTGATGATCGGCATCGCCGCCGCCATTGCAGAGCCGTAGAAATCGCCCGGCGTGAAGATATCGAACGATACAGCCTGCAGGCAGGTCACGTGCCCGTCAAAGGTCCGCGCCAGATCGAGTGCGACCTGTATCCGGCTTTCGAGCCCAGGATCGTCATTGATGTGCAACAGTATGGATTTCACGACAGCCTCCTGTGTCTGGAAACTCGCCTTCCCTGCGAGCTTACATTACCGAATTTAGCCCTCTGTCTGCATGCAGCATTGATCGAGATCAAATTTGTATAAGCGTTCGTCGCGCCTTTCCCGCCCTTGCATAGCCGCATTGCTACGCTAACCTGCGAGGCCTGAGAGGAAAGCATCCCCCATGCAGATTACCCGCGAAGCGCCAGTCAGGATCTCGCTCGAACCGAGCAACCACCCCTATCTCTCGGGGCCCTGGACCCCGTGCCATGAAGAGGTGACGGTCGACGAACTGGAAGTCATCGAAGGCGAGATTCCGGCAGATATCGACGGGATTTACCTGCGCAATACGGAAAATCCCGTGCACCAGCCGCTCGGCCGTCATCACCCGTTCGACGGCGACGCGATGGTGCATCAGGTCAGCATCAAGGACGGGAAGGCGAGCTATCGCAACCGCTTCGTTCGCACCCATTGCTTTACCGAGGAACAGATCGTCGGCCGGTCTTTATGGGGCGGGCTGATGGACCCTCCGGGCACGTCGACGCGGCCCGGTTTCGGCGCACATGGTGGGCTTAAGGACACCGGCAGCACCGACATCATCGTCCATGCCGGCACCGCCTACGCCACCTTCTATCAATGCGGCGAAGCCTGGATGCTCGATCCCGAAACGCTCGAGAACAAGGGCAAGGCGCCCTGGGCACCGATCGATGGCGTGTCCGCCCATCCCAAGGTGGACGAGGAAACCGGCGAGCTGATGTTCTTCAACTACGGCGTCCATGCACCCTACATGCATTATGGCGTGGTCGATCGCGCGGGCAGGCTGGTGCATTACGTTCCCATCCCCCTGCCCGGCCCGCGCCTGCCGCATGACATGGCGGTGACGAAAAACTGGTCGATCCTCAATGACATGCCGCTCTATTGGGATGCCGATTTGCTCAAGCGCGACATCCACGCCGCGCGGCTGCATGACGATCCGACCCGCTTCGCGCTGATTCCGCGCCACGGCCAGCCGGAGGAAATCCGCTGGTTCCAGGCCGAACCGACCTATGTCCTGCATTGGACGAATGCCTGGGAAGAGGGAAGCGAGGTCGTGCTGGAGGGCTATCACCAGTCGAACCCCATGCCCGATCCGCTGGAGGAGTTCGGACGCTATGCGCACATGATGGCCTATGTCGACGAGCACAGCTTCGAATGCCGCCTGCATCGCTGGCGCTTCGACCTTGCGACCGGCGAATGCCGGGAGGAGCGCCTGAGCGACCGGATCGTGGAGTTCGGAATGATCAACCCAGCCTACGCCATGCAGCCGTCACGCTACGTCTGGTCGACCACGGCCAAGCCCGGTTGGTTTCTGTTCAACGGATATGTCCGGCAGGACACGCAGACCGGCGAAGAGCAGGTTTTTGAATTGCCGGATGGGGTCTATGCGAGCGAAAGCCCGATCATTCCCAGAAAAGGTGCGACGTCAGAGGATGACGCTTATCTCGTCACTTTCCTGATCGACGAGAATGCGGGCACGTCGGAACTAGCCATTCTCGATGCGAGCGATGTGGCCAAGGGTCCGATCGCCCGTACCCGTCTGCCGCACAAAATCAGCAGCGGCGTGCATGCGACATGGGTCGAGCGCGATATGTTAGGCGGTTGAGCCTGGTGGGCTAGGCGTCGGTCGTGGCGCTTGCCGCCTCTTCGTCTCGCTCTTGCGCTTCCTGTTGCGCAGCTTTCTCGCGCGCCATTTTCTGCCGTTGTTCGTCGACCGCTTTTGCCTGCGTGGCGAGCCCTCGCCAGGTCTTTTCGGCGCGCAGCTCACGCTGGCGGACATTATCGAGTGTCGCGTTGCGCGCAGCCTCGGCTGCGGCGTCAGCGCGTTCGCTGCAAACTTTATAGCTATCGGCCATTTTTGCCCTTTCGTTGGTGGAAGGGGGGATGTCGGGCACGACGACCAATCGCCGCGCCCGACAGCGAAAATCAGTCAGCAGCCGACAGGTTGACGGCGCTTTCCTTGCCATTACGGCCAACCTCGACATCGTAGTTCAGACGCTGATCCTTATCGATCGAGGTCATTCCAGCGGACTGGACCGCTGTGATATGAACGAAGCTGTCGTTGGAGCCGTCGTCGGGCTGGATGAAACCATAGCCCTTGTCGTGGTTGAAGAATTTCACTGTGCCAGTTTTGGCCATTTTCATTGTCCTTTCAGGAACATGTATTGCTTCCACGCATCATCGCGCAGAAGTCGTGCGTCAAATCGTCCGATGAAAGGAAGTCGTCGTCTGGTTTACGCCGGGGCCAATGGGAATAGGCAAGCGGCAGTCGGCAAAGTTCGAAGTCCGTCGCAAATTTCGACGTCAGCAAAGGTCTTCTAGCACGCCCTGCGCCAATGACCTAATTGCGAATTTGGCCGGACGACCGGAGTTGGGGTGGTTAGCGGATTATCCGCTTTAGCATTCAAACGCCGGAATACGCCATCAGGAGCGCGAAAGTAAGAAGCCCTGCTGGAATGAGGGCGCCCAGCGCTGCAACCACTCCGAGCAAACCAGTGGCTGGGGTCGCCCCCCTGAAATCCGCTATTGTTTTCCCAACACAGTGTAAAGCGGTCCAGAAAAGCAGAGCTATCGATAAGGCGGTCAGGGCAATCATAACTGTGAAATGTCAGCTTGGCGCAATCTCCGCAACCGGGTCGTTAGCAGGCGATCCGCAAATCACCCTCCGGCGTGGTAGAAATCGTAGATTTTGAGCGCCACCGCATCGCTGACGCCGGGTGCGCGCTGGAGGTCTTCGAGCGCGGCCGCCCTCACCTTGCTCGCCGTGCCGAAATGCAGCAGCAGCGCGCGCTTGCGGGCCGGGCCGATACCCGGAATCTCGTCCAACGGTGAGGCGCTGATTGCGCGGCTGCGCTTGGCGCGGTGCGCGCCGATGACATAGCGGTGCACCTCGTCGCGCAGGTTCTGGAGATAGAACAACAGCGGCGAATTGGTCGGTAGCGTCTTCTCGCGGCCATCGGGGAAGTGGAACACCTCGCGCCCTTCGCGCCCGTGATGCGGCCCCTTGGCGATGGCGATCAGGGCCACGTCCTCGATCCCCATTTCCTCCAGCGTATCGCGGACGGATGACATCTGCCCCTTGCCGCCATCGATCAGCACAAGGTCGGGCCAGTTGTCGTGATGCGTGCCCTTGTCGGAAGGAGTCGCATCCTCATCGCGCTCGGCCTCGGCCAGCTTGCGGAAGCGGCGCCGCATCACTTCGCGCATCATACCGAAGTCGTCGTTCGTCTGCGCTTCCCTGATATTGAACTTGCGGTATTGGTTCTTGATGAAGCCATCTGGTCCGGCGACGACCATCGCGCCAACCGCCTTCGCGCCCTGGATATGGCTGTTGTCATAGACCTCGATCCGCTGCGGAATATCTTCCAGTTCGAGGAATTCGGTCAGCTCGCGCATGACCTTGGCCTTGGTGCCCGTCTCGGCCAGCCTGCGGTCGAGCGCTTCGCCCGCATTGCGGGTCGCCTGCTCCATCAGCTTGCGCCGGTCGCCGCGTTGCGGGACCGAGACTGCGACCTTGCGGCCGGCAAGTTCGGACAGCGCCTGCTCGATAAGCTCGCCTTCGGGCAGTTCGCGATCGACCAGCACGGTCGGCGGCGGCGGTACTTCCTCGTAGAATTGCAGGATGACGTCGGAGAGCACCTCGGCCTCCTCAACGTCCTTCGTGTGGGTCGGGAAGAAGGCGCGGTGCCCCCAGTTCTGCCCGCCACGGATGAAGAATGCCTGGATGCCGACATGACCACCCTTGGCCGCCAGCGCGAAGACATCGGCATCGCCCACGCCCTGCGCGTTGATCGCCTGGGAGCCCTGGATGAAGGTCGCCGCGCGCAGCCGGTCGCGCAGGATCGCCGCGGTTTCGAAGTCGAGATTCTCCGCAGCCTTTGCCATCTGCCGTTCGAGGTCGGCCTGCACCGCGCCGGATTTGCCGGCGAGGAAGTCCTTCGCCTGGGTGACGAGGCCCGCATAATCTTCCTCGCTGATCCGCCCGACGCATGGCGCGCTGCACCGCTTGATCTGGTAGAGCAGGCAGGGCCGGTCGCGGCGGCTGAAGAAGCTGTCGGTGCAGCTCCGCAACAGGAAGAGCTTTTGCAAAGCGTTGATCGTCGTGTTGACGCTGCCCGCACTGGCGAAAGGGCCGTAGTAATTACCCTTGGCCTTGCGCGCGCCGCGATGCTTCATGATCCGCGGAAACTCGTGTCCGGCGCGCAACAGGATGAAGGGGAAGCTCTTGTCGTCGCGCAGCAGCACGTTGAACGGCGGGCGAAAGCGCTTGATCAGTTGCGCTTCGAGGAGCAGCGCCTCGGCCTCGGAGTTCGTGGTGACGATCTCCATGCTGCGGCACTGGCTGACCATCCGCTGGAGCCGTCCGGACAGCTGTTTGACCTGCGTATAGTTGGCGACCCGCGCCTTGAGGCTGCGCGCCTTGCCCACGTAGAGCACGTCACCGCGCGCATCGAGCATCCGGTAGACACCCGGCACCGGCTTCAACGTCTTCACCGTTTCCCGGATCGCGGTGACGCCCGCCTCAAGGTTAGGCTGCGCACTGGCAACAGTATAGGTTGCGCGCTCTTCGTTGAAGCGTTCCTTGCCACGTGGATCGTGGGGAGTTCCTGCGGGGGTGCGCGCCATGCACGTCAGATAGGAATCTTGCGTCCAAATGGCAAAGCCGCGATGGGGGCCTGGTGGAAAATCACTGTGATGCGATAATTCTGGGTGCTGGCGCTGCAGGCCTGATGTGCGCCGCCCGCGCGGGACAGCGTGGCAAACGCGTGCTGGTGCTCGAAAAGAGCGAGAAGCCGGGCAAGAAGATCCTGATCTCTGGCGGCGGGCGCTGCAACTTCACCAATATCGGCGCAGGCCCTGCGAATTTCCTTTCCGCCAATCCGCATTTCGCCAAGAGCGCGCTGGCGCGATACACCTCGCGCGATTTTCTCAAACTGGTCGAAAGCTACGGCATCGCCTGGCACGAAAAGACGCTGGGCCAGCTGTTCTGCGACGGTTCGGCGCAGCAGATCGTGGACATGCTTCTGGCTGAATGCGCCAAGGGTCCGGGCGAGGTCGACATTCGCTGCGGCGAAGGGATCGCCTCCGTCCAGCATGACGGCGATACGTTCACAGTGAAGACGCAGAACGGCAGCTACGGCGCGGCGGCGCTCGTCATCGCCACCGGCGGACCGTCCATTCCGAAAATGGGCGCGACCGGCTTTGCCTATGACCTTGCGCGGCAGTTCGGGATGAAGGTGGTCGAACCTCGTCCTGCCCTCGTCCCGCTGACCCTGGGCGGCGAGGAAGTGCTGTTCCGCGAGATCTCCGGCGTGTCGGCCCCGGTAGTGGCCACCGCCAACAAGGCTAGCTTCCCCGAAGCCGCTCTGTTCACCCATCGCGGTCTGTCCGGCCCGGCGATCCTCCAGGTCAGCTCCTACTGGCGACCGGGCGACCCGGTTTCGATCGATTTCCTCCCCGATCGCGGCGACGGCTGGCTGATCGAGGCCAAGCAATCGAACCCGCGTGCCACGCTGAAATCGGCGCTGCGCGAGGCCCTTCCCGACCGGCTGGCCGACATTCTTGCGGAAAAACTCGGCATCACCACCGAATTCGGCAATGTGCCCGACAAAGCCCTGCGCGCCGCCGAAGAGCGTCTCGCCAGGTGGCAATTCACCCCCAATGGAAGCGAAGGCTTTGCCAAGGCAGAGGTCACCGTGGGCGGGATATCGACCGCCGAACTTTCTTCCAAGACGATGGAATCGAAGCGAAATCCCGGCATCTACGCGATCGGCGAGGCGGTCGATGTGACCGGTTGGCTGGGCGGTTACAATTTCCAGTGGGCCTGGGCGAGCGGCGTCGCCGCAGGGGAGGCACTGTAGCCCGATTTCGCGCCCTGCCCTTGCGAAAGGGTTTGACGCGGGCGGCAAGTTGACCCCGGCCCCTCCTCTGGTAGCTTCATCCGTCCGGACGCAGGCAAACTGCGCCGCGCAGGGGATGCCAGCGCATGCAGAAATGCAAGGCGATGGCGCGGAAAGGAACGCATGCGCCAGTTACAGGGCATGGATTCATCGTTCGTCGCGATGGAAACGCGCAACTCGCCAATGCACATTGGCTCGATCCTGATCTACAATCCGGAGACGGCGCCGGGCGGCTTTGTCCGTTTCAAGGACATTCTCAACTTCTTCGAGAGCCGCAAGCAGCTGTCGCGCACGATCCGCCAGCGGCTGGTTCGCGTGCCTTTCGATCTCGACCATCCCTATTGGGTCGAAGATCCCGATTTCGATCTCGAATATCATGTCCGCCACGTTGCCCTGCCCAAGCCCGGTGACTGGCGCCAGCTGTGCATCCAGGCATCGCGTATTTTCGCCCGCCCGCTCGATCTCGATCGCCCACCGTGGGAGTTCACGGTGATCGAGGGGCTCGAAAACGTGCCCGGCGTTGCCAAGGGCAGCTATGCCATGGTTACCAAGGTGCACCACGCCGCGATCGACGGGATGAGCGGGGTGGACCTGCTCGAGGCGATGCACACGCTGAGGCCGGACGATCCGCCTCCGCAAACGCCCGATACCTGGAAGCCCGAGAAGATCCCCAATCCGGTCGAGCTGCTCGGCAAGAGCTATTTCAACGCTGTTACCAATCCCCTGAAGCAGCTCGAGGTCGCGGCGAAAGCAGCCCCCGGCCTTGCCAAGGCAATCAAGGGTCTGGTGGTGAAGGATTTCGACCTGTCGAGCGAGATGGTCGCGCCGAAGACACGCTTCAACAAGGTCATTTCGCCGCATCGCGTGGTCGAAGGGCGCAGCTTCCCTCTGGCCGATATCAAGGCGATCCGCGCACTCTCGCCCGACTGCAAGGTCAATGACGTGTTCCTCGCCATCATCGGCGGGGCCATGCGAAAATACCTGCTTTCCAAGGACGACCTGCCCAAGAAGACGCTCACTGCAATGGCGCCGATCTCTGTCCGCTCAAAGGAAGAGAAAGGCGACATGGGCAATCAGGTTGCCGCAATGATCGCGCCGCTCGGCACGCATATCGAAGACCCGCTGGAGCGGCTGAAATATGTCCACGGTCGCACGACCAACTCCAAGGCGATGTCGGAAGCCATGGGCGCGCGCAACATGACCGAGATGAGCAAGGTCTCGCCCGCGCTGTTCATGGCATTGGGCGCGCAACTCTACACTCGCCTCGGCCTAGCCAATCGCGGGGTAGGCCCGATTTTCTCGACCGTCGTCACCAACGTGCCCGGCCCGCCGGTTCCGATCTATTCGAGCGGTGCGCGGCTGGAAAGCCAGATGGGCCTGTTGTGCCTGACCGACGGATTGGGCCTTGGCCATGTCGTCCAGAGCTATTGCGGCGAAGCGACGATCGCCTTCACTGCCTGCCGCGAAATATTGCCCGATCCCGAGTTTTACATCGAGTGCATCATCGAAAGCTTCGAGGAACTGCTGGCTGCGGCAAGGGTTGTGGACACCAAGCCTTCGGAAAAGCCCGCAGCGACGGCAAAAGCGAAAGCCGCAGTGAAGGTGAAGACACCTGCCGCGGCCAAGCCGGGCGCCAAGACAAAACCAGCCGCCAAATCGGCCTCAGGAACAAAGGCAAAAGCGAAGCCTGCGACCAAACCGAAGGCCAAGGCGAAGCCAACACCGCGTCCCAAGGCCCAACCGAAGGCCAAGGCCCAGGCGAAGCAAAAACCCCAGGCTAAACCCAAATCCAAAGCACAGGCCGCCAAGAAGCCTGCCACCGCAAAAGCGAACAAGAAATAGGGAAGCATATGGCCAGTATCGCCATGACCAAGCAATTCACCCAAGCCGCGCCGAGCAAGCGAAACTCCAGACCGCCAAGCCGTTTCTGGACGCTTACAGAAGGGCGGGCCTTCTTCGAACTGGGCGCATTCTACATGCTTCGTCCGCTCCTGAGCCATTTGCCCAAAGGTGACGGCCACGCGGTAAAGGTTCTGCCGGGCTTCATGGCCTCCAACAGCTCGACGATCCCCATGCGGCGGCTACTGAGGGATCTGGGCTATGATGCGCATGGCTGGGACAGCGGACGAAATGTGCGCGTCGACAATGCGCTGATCGAACGGCTGGAAAACCAGCTTTTTCGATTGAATGACGACAGCGGCAAGACGGTATCGCTCGTCGGCTGGAGCCTTGGCGGTGTGCTCGCGCGCGAGTTGGCCAAGCTGCATCCCGAGCGGGTGCGACAGGTCATCTCGCTCGGCAGCCCGATCTCGGACGACCGCGGCCATACCAATGCCGCAAGGCTGTTCGAGTTCTTCAACGGCAAGGAACCCGAAGCGATGCAGGAAGGCCGCTTTCAGGGACTCGATGTCGCGCCGCCAGTACCGACCACCTCGATCCTGACCAAGACCGACGGAGTCGTTCACTGGCGTGGATCGGTGCAGAAACCGAGCAGGGAAGCACCCAGCGAGAATATCGAAGTCTACGCCAGCCATTGCGGGCTCGGCGTGAACCCGTCCGTGATGGTCGCCATCGCCGATCGGCTTGCGCAGTCCGAAGACGAGTGGATGCCTTTCGATCCTCATCCGGCGCAGAAGTGGATGTTCCCGACGACAGGTTTCGACTGAGACCGGTCTTCCGGACCCCGCGCGGTGCTGCGTCAGAACAGCTTGCGCAGGTCCACTCCGATATAACGACCCACAGGATCGATCAGGAACGGCTGGTAGCCAAGCGGCACCTCGCCATTCTGATCGGTCACGCGGCGGCGCGCGTCGAAGACGTTGTCGGCGCGCAATGAGACGCGGAAGTTCTTGAGGAAGCCTTCCTCCCTCTCCAGCACCTGCCCGAGATCGGCGAACACCCTCAGGTCGAAGGTCGCAAGGTCGCCGAAGAACAGGTCGCCATTGCCCAAGGCATCGCTGCCGTCGATCCGTGCCTTGCCGGTGTAGTTCCCCGAGAGCCGCACGCCCCAACCATTGCGGAACATCCCCGCCTCGAGCCGCGCGCTGTGCCGTGCCTGCCCGGTCGAGCCGGAGGCATCACCGTCGAGAAGATCGAGTTCCGGAATGCCGGGGGCGATCAGGATGGTGTTGGCAAGCTCGACCGTGTGGGTCAGGTTCACGAAATAGCGCCCGCGCCCGTCATCACCGCGGCGCCCGAAGCCCGGTCCGCCACCGCCCCGCCTTCCGCCACCTTGACCCGCGGCTTGGCGGTTCTGGCCGCCCTGCCCGCGCATCGCAGCCGGGTCCATGCTGCAGATACGCTCACGGAACTGCGCGAGACGTTCCTGATCGATGCTCCCGTCGTCCTTGCGGAACCGCTCGATCATGCGCGCGGCGCGCTCCGGATCGAAACCGGGGAATTGCGCCGAGAGATCCTCGCCGTTCGCAACCGCCTGAGCGAGCCGTTCGAGTACGGCCATCCCGTCCTCGGCACAAACGCGCTCGCGAAATTGCATGAAGGCTTCGCGCTGTTCGGGACTGGGCGGACCGCGACGCCCCTCGCCCCCGGGGCCGCCGGTGTCACCGCGCCTGCCTTCAGCCGACCGGCCTCCCCCGCCGCGAGGACCGCGCTGCGCCTCTCCTTCGCTCTCCGGACGCGCCTCACCGAAGCTGCCGCGCGTCGTCAGGCTGAACACCAATCGCTCGGAACGGGTGCGATCATAGGTGATGGGCCTGCGGTCGATCGAGACCAGCTGCCCGCTCGCATCGCGGGTGATCCGGTCGGGGAATGCCGCCTCAATCGCTGCGGTCACGGCCGGAAGGCTGCTCGTCACATCGCTCGACCGGTTGCGGACATATTCAGCGGAAAACCGCGTGTTCTCCCAGAACGGCAGTTCCCAATTGGCGGAAAACTTCCAGTCGCGCTGGGTTTCCGCCAGCAGATCGGGATTGCCGCCCGATATGATCGTTGCGAGCACCGTCTCGCCGTTCACGAAGTCGAACGTTGGCACGTTGAAGGTTTCGAGCCGCGGTGCGCCCAGCTGAGTGAGGCTGGGCGCTTCTTCGTTGACGATATGCGTCGCGCTCAGCGTCAGACTTTCCGTCGGCTTCCAAGTGAGCCCCGCGCTCCAGTCGTACAGCGTGCCGAAGTCGGACAGGTCCTCGATCCCCGCACTGAAATTTGCACTGAGGTCGCCGATCCCTCCCCAGGCCGCGCCATCCTCCGCGATGGGAACGACGATACTGGCCGCCCCGCCCAGCCGACGCCGGGTGAAGCGCGCGTCGCCGCTGGTGCGCGTGTCTTCGCTCGCGATCCGCTTCCAGTCGAGATCGGCGTTGAAGGTCGCCGAAAGCTCGCCTGCCGGAAGGTCGGCCAGCGTCCCGCGCATGCTGGCCTTGCTGTCGAGCGTCACGGTCTCGCTATCGGCGAAATCGGTCAGGTTGGAGCCCGCGCGCTCGATCTCGGTCTGCGTGTCCTGCAAAACCGCGTCCGCAGTCGCGGTGAATTGCCAGCCATCGATCGGCCGCGAGAGCGAAGCGGACGAGGAATAGGTCTGCACCTCGGTCCTGCGCTCGAGCGGGTCGAGCGTCACGAGGTCCTGCACACCCGACAGCGAGAGCGTTTCGCTGTATCCCGCGCTCGCATTGAGACTGAGCGAGGTTCCATTTTCGCCAAGCGCCTTGGCCCAATTGACGGTGCCTTCGTATTCGCGGCTGTCCGACACGAGGCTGCGGAACTGGCCGAGGTCGACTCCGGCGGGCAAAGCTGCGTCGTCAGCCTGGATCACACCGCGCTCGGCCTCGGTCAGCAATGAACTGTCGCTCGCTTCGAGGTTGACGTTGAACCGCGCACCATCGTTGATGGTCAGCAGCGTGAACTCCTGCTCGTTACGGCTGTAGCCTCCATCCCATGGCTGTTCGTATTCGAGCTCGATCTCGCGGCTCGAGTAATTCTCCTTGAGGATGATGTTGACCACGCGGCGGTCGGGTGGGAAGCCAAACTTCTGCGCTACTTCCTCCGGCATCACCTCGACTTTCTCGATGGCTTCTGGCGGGTAGCTACGCAGTTCTCGAAAGCTGCCGATCCGTATGCCGTTGACGAGGAACACCGGGCGGCCATCCCCGCGGCCGCGCGACGAACTGGTCTGCGGGCCGATCGCCTCGATCAGTTCGGCAATGGAGGTCGCGCCGATTGCCTCAATATCTTCTGCATTCAGTTCGAGCACAGGTGCCTGCTCGACGTCGAGCTGCCCGCGCAGCCGCTCGCCGGTCACCACGATGGCATTACCTTCGCCATCGACCGGCATTTCCATTTGAGGCACAGTGTCCTGCGCTGTCGGTGGAACAGCATCCTGGGCATTTGCAGGAAATGCCAGACTGCCGGCGGCAAGCGCTGCCAGGCACACGGATGTGCAGTACTGGGGGGGTGTTTTCATAGCGCGTGCTTTTTCTTACTTTGAGGCCTGCGGCAAGACGCTGAAATGTATCGATTTGCACCGCAAGCTACGAAACGCGCGACAAACCAGATGCAATCATATGAGACACCCTAACGCGTGAGGCTTCCATTTTGTTCTCACCGAGGGTAAAGGGCGCGCCCAGACACATTCACATAACGAGTTTAAGGATTTACATGGCCAAGGAAGAACTCCTCGAAATGCGCGGCAAGGTGGTGGAATTGCTGCCGAACGCGATGTTCCGGGTCGAGCTCGAAAACGGCCACGAAGTCCTTGGCCACACGGCTGGCAAGATGCGCAAGAACCGCATTCGCGTCCTGGTGGGTGACGAAGTGCTGTGCGAACTGACGCCCTACGATCTGACCAAGGCGCGCATTACCTATCGCTTCATGCCCGGCCGCGGCGGCCCCGGTCAGGGTCCCGGCCCGCAGTAAGCCCCGGTGGGTTCCCCCACTCTCATTCTTGCATCGGCCAGCCCGCGGCGGCGCGAACTGATCGCGCGGCTCGGGATCGAACCCGATGGCGTCCAGCCTGCAGAAATCGACGAGACGCCGAACAAGGGCGAGCTGCCACGCGACTACGCGCAGCGTATGGCGCGGGAGAAAGCGCTCGCCGTGTCGGCAGACGCGTATGTGCTCGCCGGCGACACGGTGGTCGCGGTCGGTCGCCGCATACTGCCCAAGGCGGAAGACGAAGCGACGGCGCGCCAGTGCCTCGATCTGCTGTCCGGACGGCGGCACACAGTGCTGTCAGCGATTGCCCTGCGCTCGCCCGATGGTACTCTGCGCGAGCGGCTGAGCGAAACCACGGTCAAGTTCAAGCGTCTCTCCAGCGAGGAAATCGATGGCTACATCGCTGGCGGCGAATGGCATGGCAAGGCGGGTGGTTACGCCATTCAGGGCGCGGCCGAAGGTCTGATCAGCTGGATCCAGGGGAGCCATTCCGCAGTCGTCGGCCTGCCGCTTTTTGAAACGCGCGCGCTGCTCAAATCGGCGGGGTTTGGCCTTGGGTGAGATAGCGCCGCAATGGCTGATCGAACACGGCATTGGCGAAACGCGCGCGCTCCTGATCGAGAGCGGGGAAGTCCGCGCCGCCAAACTTGCCTGGCCCGGCGAGTTACGCGCCGGCGAAATGCATCCTGCAAAACTTGTCGAGAAGACTAACGGATCGCGTCGTGGCGTGGCACTGCTCGAAAATGGGATCGAGGTGCTTGTCGATCACCTCCCGCCGGAGGCGACCGAGGGCGCCACTATCAGCGTGCAGATCACTCGCGCTTCCGTGGCAGAACGTGGTCGACTGAAACGCGCCCAGGCGCGATGCGTCCCCGAAGCCGATCTGAACAACGACTGCGCGCAGGACACGCTCTCTCTCGGCGACCATGTCCGCCGGCTGCCCAGCGGTCTGTGGGAAGAGGTCTGGCATGCCGCCTCCTCCGGAGAGATCGAATTTGCGGGCGGCACGCTCCTCATCAGTGTCACGCCTGCAATGACAGTCTTCGATATCGACGGGACCGGTAGCCCACGCGAACTCGCCCTCGCCGCGATCCCGGCCATCGTTCAGGCGCTACGCTGGTTTGATATCGGCGGGAATATCGGCATCGACTTCCCCACGCTCGCAGCCAAGGCAGACCGGCGCGCGGTGGACGAGGCATTGGCCACCGCCCTCGCCGACTGGCCGCATGAACGCACCGCCATGAACGGCTTCGGCTTTGTTCAGATCGTCGCGCGGCTCGAAGGGCCTTCGCTGCTGCACCGTTTCGCAACCTCGCGCACCGGGATGTGCGCTCGCTACGCCATGCGATGCGCGGAACTGGCGGAGGGGATAGGCCCTGTCCTCCTTCTGACGGTCCATCCCGCGCTCAAGGCCAAGCTCAAGCCGGAGTGGCTGGACGAACTGGCGCGGCGGACCGGAAAACAGCTGCGGATCGAGACGGATCCAGCCATTGCACTCGAGGCGCCCCATGCCCAGATACTGACCCATGAATAGAACCAGCCGCCCCTGCCCGATTTGCAAGAAACCACGTTCGGAAGAGTTTACGCCCTTCTGTTCCAGCCGGTGCAAGGACCGCGATCTCGCCCATTGGTTCGGCGATGGCTATGCAGTGCCCGGTCGCCCTGCCTCGCCCGAAGAAATCGCCGGGGAAATCATCCGCGAGGAAAGGGACTGAGATTCCCCCGATTGAGTCTTGCAAAAGGCTTCCCGCTTCGCCATAGGGCGGCGCTCCAACCGCTCGCCGGTCGATGAATGAGGCCGCCGCAAGAGTGATGTGCCCAGGTAGCTCAGTTGGTAGAGCATGCGACTGAAAATCGCAGTGTCGGCGGTTCGATTCCGTCCCTGGGCACCACACCGGCCCCCTCCCCTTCATCGCAGACCCGCGCCGTAAGAAGGACGCAAGTGCATGACGCGTCGCCGCCAGATTTACGAAGGCAAGGCCAAGATCCTCTACGAGGGCCCCGAGCCGGGCACGATCATCCAGTATTTCAAGGATGATGCGACCGCCTTCAATGCCGAGAAAAAGGGTACCATCAACGGCAAGGGCGTGATCAACAATCGCATCAGCGAACACGTCTTCACCCGCCTCGCCCATATCGGCATCCCGACGCACTTCATTCGCCGCCTCAACATGCGCGAGCAGTTGGTGCGCCAGTGCGAGATCATCCCGATCGAAGTCGTCGTGCGCAATGTCGCGGCAGGCTCGATCAGCAAGCGCCTCGGCATCGAGGAAGGCGAACCGCTGCCGCACACGCTGATCGAATATTACTACAAGGATGATGCGCTGGGCGATCCGCTGATCGCGGAAGAGCATATTGCCTGCTTCAACTGGGCTGGCCCCGAAGAGATGCAGGACATCGCCAGCATGGCGATCCGCATCAACGATTTCATGTGCGGCATGTTTGCCGCGATCGACATCCGCCTGATCGAC
This sequence comes from Altererythrobacter xiamenensis, assembly GCF_900177715.1. GTDB lineage: Bacteria > Pseudomonadota > Alphaproteobacteria > Sphingomonadales > Sphingomonadaceae > Erythrobacter > Erythrobacter xiamenensis. The sequence continues at coordinate 407,030 of NZ_FXWG01000001.1, forward strand.
TTCAAGCTCGAGTTCGGTCGGATTTTCGACGGCGACTATAGCCGCGTGATTCTGGCTGACGAAATCAGCCCCGATGGCTGCCGCCTGTGGGACATGAAGACGGGCGAAAAGCTCGACAAGGACCGCTTCCGCCGCGATCTCGGCGGTGAAAGCGAAGCTTACCAGGAAGTCGCGCGCCGTCTCGGCCTTCTCAACGAGGACAATGGCCCCGGCGAAGTGTTCGACCTGTCAGCGCATCGTGGCCGCCTTCGCCCAAGCGGCAATCCGCCGAAGAAGTAATTGTCGGCAATTGGGCTAGTACAAAGTAAAGCCATTGCAATTCCCTGACTTTTACTCATGATCTCCGAAATTGGGGTCTCATGAAAAGTTGGAAATTTACTTTAGCTGCGGTGCTGATGTCGTCGGCCAGCCAAGTGATCGCGCAGAACGACGAGATTACTTTTGGGCCGGCTCCGCAATGGGCTGTGCAGTCGGAAGCCGTAGACACGCCGGATAATGCGTCGGGTATCTTGCATATCCGGCGGCAGGACACGATCGTGCACCTGAACGACGACGGCCAGTTTTTCTATCAGGAGCAAATGGTCCGCATCCTGCGTCCGCAGGCTCTTCAGGCAGGTAATGTTGCAATCGCCTGGAATCCCGCCGCTGGAGCGCCGGTGGTCCACACGATCGCCATCCACCGCGACGGTGAGACCATCAACGTTCTCGATAAGGCTGAGTTCGAGATTCTTCGCCGCGAGGACCAGCTCGAAGTGGCAATGCTCGATGGATTGTTGACGGCCGTTATGCGCGTTCCCGATCTGCGCGTTGGCGACGATCTCGAAGTAGGGTTCACCGTTCCATCCCATGACCCCACATTAAGGGAACGGAACTCCGGACTTTTATTTCTCAGCCCATCACCGCCCAGCGGTCGGATCCAGCTCGCGCTGACCTGGGCGGACGGGCATGAACCCGGAACACGCATGACCGCTGACTTCGAGGAAATTGCCGAACGGAGCGACAAGTCAATCCGCTTGCTATTCGATGATCCTGATACAATCAGTCCGCCGGCCGATGCCCCGCCCCGGTACTCATGGATGCGCGTGCTCGAATATTCCGACTTCAAATCCTGGAGCGATATCTCGCAGATCTTTGCGCCGCTTTTCGAGAAGGCAAGCACGCTCGATACGAACTCTCCGGTTCGCGGTGAGGCTAAACGAATTGCGGGTCGAAACGAAAGCAAGCTTGCGCAAGCCCAGGCTGCGCTGGAATTGGTGCAGCAGCAAGTCCGCTATATCTATGTCGGACTGAACGGCGGCAATCTGACGCCTGCATCTGCAGACGAAACCTGGGACAGGCGCTATGGAGATTGCAAGGGCAAGACGGTGCTTCTCATGGCACTGCTCCACGAGCTCGGGATTGAGTCCGAAGCCGTGCTTGTAAACAATGCCGGGAGCGATGACGGCCTGGACTCACGCTTGCCTAGTCCAGGCATGTTCGACCACGTGGTCGTGCGGGCCAAGATTGATGGTGATACCTACTGGCTTGACGGAACCCTCCCCGATGTAGTCGAAGCCCGAACTTCCCCTTTCATGCCCTACCGGTGGGCTTTGCCGCTTTCTCCCGAAGGTGCCGAACTTACCCGCTTATCGGCTCCACTGATTGGCCTTCCCCGCGAGATGGGCCTGATGGAAATCGACGCGCGCGCCGGGTTCGATCAACCCGCCCGTATGGTCCAGACCACGGTGAGGCGCGGTCTGGAGGGGCTGGTAGAGTATATGCAGTTCTCGCTTTTGTCGGCCGAGCAATTGACCGCGTCTTTGCGCGACGCCTATGTCGGCGGCGGTCATTGGGACGAGATAGACGATGTCGAGTATCGATATGATCGCAAAACGCAGGCTAGCATTCTCAAGGTTACAGGCGTCGGCCCGGTAGATTGGGACCACAACGGCGGCGAACGCTACGACATGACGCTACCCGGCGGGGGCTTTTCCCCGCCCAGTCGCCGCCAGCGGCCGGACGGCCAGTCTCAGGACGTGCCTTACTATCTCGAACCGAGTTACGGTTGCCATGCGACGACCGTTCGACTTCCTGAAGGTACCGAGATGGAGAACTGGGCGTTCAATGGAACCTTCGACACCATGCTGTTCGGGCGATTGTACTACCGGATGATGGAAAAGCGCGATGACAAGACCATACGCATGGTTCGCGGATCGAAAGTGCTCGATCCGGAGATAAGCGCCGAACGCGCCAAGAAAGACAACGGAAGGATTTCCGCGTTCGATAACAGCATGGCGCGAATAGAGTATGATCCCGATCAGACATTCGAACCCTGGGGAAACCTGCGTCCGGTTCCTGCGACCTATGAAATCGACTGGACCGGCGAGAATGCTCCATGTCTCCCCCCGGACGTGCTGAAAATCGGGAGGCGAGGAGGCTAAGTAGCTCTCAGACCACGTAGCGCAGCGTCATACCGCTCGGCTGAATCGCATAGGCGCATTCGGGCATGTGGTCGCCGTCGACCTGAACCGGCGTCACGCAGCGATCGAAGGTGATCCGGCGGCAGCTTCTGATCTCGGCAAAGCCGAACCGCTCGACCGGCAGTCGAAGCATGGCCGCGAAGCTGAATGCCATCATGCCAAGGCGCGTCGCGCGGCGCAGCGTGATGAGTTCGACCGAATCCTCCGCAAGCGCCGCCTTGGGGCTGAGCTGGAACGGCCCTGCGTAGAGCGCGCCATGCGAGACGATCGCTGCCTCGGCCTCTGCCTCGAACATTTCGCCATCGCTTGTCTCACCGCGAATGATCATCGCATTGCGTGGCCATTCGCGCATCTGCTGCAGCATGGCGACAGCATAGGCATAGCGTCCAATGCGTTTCTTCAGCGCGCCTGAAACCCGCGCCACGGCATGGCTGTCCGGCCCGATCGAGAGGCAGGAAACGATCGGCAAGTCGCCGAGCGTGTAAAGCGGCGAAGTGATCCAGCTATCCGGCCCGCGCGCCCACCCATCTGCGACCTGCCTTGCTAGCGCGCCCGGTTCGACCGGGTAATTCAACTCGCGCGCGACGAGGTTGATCGTGCCCGAACGCGCAATACAGAGCGGAACCCGGCCTGCATCCGCGCCGAGCGCCTGCACCGTATCGCGCAACGTTCCATCCCCGCCATGGACGCAGATCAAATCTGCATCTCCCGACCACTGCGCCCCATCGGCGCGGGTCGGCACGGCATTAACGGTGAAGCCTTCGCGTTCGAAGGCCTGGACCAGCACGAGCAGACCCTCTTCACGGAAACTGCCCGACATGGGATTGTAGACGAGATCGAGCTTGGGTCTGGACATTGAAGCACCCGATAAAGCCTGTCTGTTCCCTCCGCCATAGGCGAGAGGCGGATAGCCACATTCAGGTCATTGTCACGTGGCCCGCGATAGGCCAGCAAGCATCTATGAAGTTTCATGTTCTCGCAGCACTTCCGCTGCTCTTCGCCGCACCCGCTCTTGCCCAGGAGGCCGTCCCGTCAAGCGAGCCGGTCTGGGCATTCGAGGAAAGCGATATCCCGGTCGATCCGGCGTTCCAGTTCGGCGTGCTTGAGAACGGCATGCGTTATATCTTGCGCGAGAATAGAACACCTGAAGGGACCGCGCTGGTGCGGCTCCACATCGGGTCGGGTTCGCTCGACGAGACTGACAGCGAACGCGGCCTCGCTCATTTCCTCGAGCACATGGCCTTCAACGGCTCGACCAATGTGCCCGAAGGCGAAATGGTCAAACTGCTCGAACGCGAGGGGCTCGCCTTCGGTGCGGATACCAATGCGTCAACAGGGCTTAAGCAGACGGTCTATAAGCTGAACCTTCCCCGCAACGATCTCGACCTGATCGATACCGCGCTGATGATCATGCGCGAAACGGCAAGCGAGCTGACCATCGATCAGGAAGCGGTCGAGCGGGAACGTGGCGTGATCCTGTCCGAGCGGCGCGACCGGCGCAATTTCTCCTACAAGGAACTGGAGGACCGCTTCGCCTTCACGGCGCCTGGCGCGCGGTATATCGACCGCCTGCCGATCGGAACGCTTGAAGTGCTCGAAAGCGCAAACGCCGCCGATCTCCGAAGCTTTTACGAACGGACTTATGTCCCGGCCAATGCGACACTGGTGATCGTCGGCGATTTCCCCGCAGAAGAGGTCGAAGCGCGCATCAAGGCGCGATTTGCCGACTGGCGCGGAGGGCCCGGTCCTGTCGAACCGGAAACCGGCCCGGTGAATCTCGCGCGGAAAGGCGAAACCGATATCTACATCGATCCGGCATTGAGCGAGCGTGTGCGCGTCTCACGCTTCGCCCCGTGGAGCGATCGGCCCGACACAGTCGCCACGCGCCAGCAGGGCCTGCTGCGCCAGGTCGGCTATGCCATCGTCAATCGTCGGCTGAAAAGCTTGGCGCGCGGTGAGAATGCGCCATTTCGCGGCGCGGGTTACGGCACGGGGGATGTTTTCGAGGATGGGCGCACCACCAGCCTCGTCGTCGATAGCGAAGATGGCAAGTGGCGCGCTGGCCTGACTGCTGCGACGACAGAACTGCGCCGTGCCCTGCAATATGGCTTCAGCGAAGCCGAGGTGGCCGAACAGGTCGCGCGGTTGCGAACGGCGCTCGAGAATGCTGCTGGGTCGAGCTCGACGCGGACCAACGGTGTGCTGGTCAGCGCCGCGCTCTCGCTGATCGACAACAAGCAAATTCCCTCGACACCTGAAAGCGCCCTCGCCCGGTTTGAAGCCTTCGCGCCCTCGATCACCGCCGATGCCGCGCTAGCTGCAATTCGCGCCGAAGCTGCCCCGCTCACCGATCCGCTGATCCGATTTCGGGGTCGCACAATGCCGGAAGGTGGCGCCGATGCCTTGCGGGCTGCATGGGACGCAGCCGTTACGCTGGAAGTGACTCCGCCCGAGAACATAGCGGCGACGAGTTTTGCCTATACCGACTTTGGCAAGCCGGGCATCGTCGTATCGGATGAGCGCAACGAGCGCTTCGGTTTCCGGCTGATCCGCTTCGCCAATGGCGTGCGCCTCAACCTCAAACAGACCGATATCCGCGAAGACCGCATCAGCTTCCGGCTATCGCTTGATGGGGGACAATTGATGGAAACGCGCGAGGATCCCCTCGCGACTGCGCTCGTCAGCTCGCTGCCATCGGGCGGGCTTGGCGCGCATTCGCAGGACGAGCTCGAAAGCGTGCTTGCAGGGCGGAGCGTGCGGTTCGCCATATCTTCGCAGGATGAATATTTCCGGATGAGCGGTGGGACAACGCCGCGCGATCTCGAACTGCAGCTGCAATTGCTTGCCGCCGCGCTGACCGATCCCGGCTATCGGCGCGAAGGGGAAGAGCGCTATCGCCGCGGTATCCGCAATTTCTTCGCCAATCTCGATGCGACGCCAAGTCGGGCCTTGGGGAACGCCATCGGTGGTACCTTGTCCGACAACGACCCGCGCTACAGCCTTCAGAGCGAGGCCGATTTCGAAGCGCTGACCTATGCGCGGCTCGCCGAAACCATCGGCGACCGGCTGGACAAGGGTGCGATCGAACTCGCGCTGGTGGGCGATTTCGACGAGCAGGTGGCCATCGATGCAGTCGCGGCAACGCTCGGTGCCCTGCCCCCGCGCGAGGCCGAGTTCCTGCCGCGAACAGAGGCCCGGGATCGCAGTTTCACCTCGGACCGGTCGACCCGAACGCTTACGCATAGCGGCGAGCCCGATCAGGCGCTGGTTCGCATGACCTGGCCGACCACGGATGACAGCGATCTGGCAGAGGCGCTGCGCCTCGCCCTGCTCAACCGCGTGGTGCGTATCCAGCTGCAGGAACAGCTGCGGGAGGACCTCGGCAAGACCTATTCGCCAAGCAGTTCGTCGAACACATCGGATACCTATCCCGGCTACGGCACCTTCAGCCTGACGGCATCGGTCGATGTTCAGGAGGTCGAGCCGACGCGCAATGCGATCCGGACCATGCTGGGGCAGCTGCGCAGTGAGGCAATCGATCAGGACACCCTCGATCGCGCCCGCCAGCCGCTCGTCGAAGCTTATGACAATATGCTCAAGACCCTGGGCGGATGGATGACGCTTGCCGACAACGCGCAAAGCAAGGCGGAGCGGCTCGACCGATTCGATCGCGCACCGGAAATCCTGAAGGAATTGACCGCGCAGGACATCCTGGCGACCGCGCAACGCTATCTCGCCCCCGATCAAGCGGTGGAGGTGCTCGTGCTGCCACAATCCGGCGAAGCCCCTGCGGAGAACGCGGCGGAATAGCGCCGCGCGCGATTGCGAAATGTGCCGTACTCGCTATAGGCTCGCCCCCAGACCCAAGCTCCCGACCAGGATAGTCCCATGAAAGTCCGCATTCTCGTCCGCCTCAAGCCCGGCGTACTCGACCCGCAAGGCCGCGCCGTCCACCATTCGCTGGAGGGATTGGGCTTCGACGGCGTCGAAGATGTCCGCATCGGCCGGATGATCGAGATGGAAGTGGCTGACGGGACGAGCGACGAGACGCTCGACGCCATGTGCCAGAAGCTGCTCGCGAACATGGTGATCGAAGACTACGCGATCGAGAAGGTCGGCCAGGCGGAGCACGCCTGATGCCCTTCCGCGCGGCAGTCATCACCTTCCCGGGATCGAATTGCGATCGCGACATGGCGGTCGCCCTGGAAGAAGTCTCTGGCGAAGCGGCGATCCGCGTATGGCATGGCGATGCCGACTTGCCCGCGAATCTCGATTTCATCGCGCTACCGGGCGGTTTTTCCTACGGCGATTACCTGCGCTCGGGCGCCATGGCGGCAAACAGCCCGATCATGCGTGCCGTGGTGGCCGCAGCCGAGCGCGGCGTGCCCGTCCTCGGCGTTTGCAATGGCTTCCAGGTGCTGACGGAAAGCGGGCTCCTGCCCGGCGCACTGATGCGTAACGCCAGCCAGAACTTCATCTGCCGCACCGCCGCTTTGAAAGTCGAAAACACGCAATCGCTGTTCACCAGCGGCTACGAGACGGGCGAAGTGATCCACATTCCGGTTGCCCACCATGACGGAAACTACTTCGCCGACGAAGAAACGCTCGACCGGATCGAGGGCGATGGGCGCGTGGCGTTCCGGTATTGCGATTCCGTCAACGGTTCGCGCCGCGATATCGCGGGCGTGCTGAACGCGGCGGGGAATGTCCTGGGCATGATGCCTCACCCGGAACGCGCCGTGGAGGCAGCGCATGGCGGCAGCGACGGTAGGCGGCTGTTCGAAAGCGTGGTTTCGGCGCTCGTTTCCGCCTGATGTAGTCGGCGGATCGGCGCGCGCTCAGGCAGAGCGGCGCATCGATTGGACGAACAGCTTGAGCGCATCTTCGCCCGTCATCGGCCGCCCGAAGTAGAATCCCTGGATCTTGTCGCAGCCGAGTTGGCGGATGAGCTGCGCCTCTTCCTCCGTCTCGACTCCTTCTGCTGTGGTCGTCATGTCGAGGCTTTGCGCCATGGCAACGACCGCGCGCACGATGGCGAGGCTTTCGGCATTACGGACGGCTGCACCCTGGACGAAGGTCTTGTCGACCTTGATCGTCGAGAAGCGCAGTTTGCGCAGGTAGCCAAGCGAGGAATAGCCGGTTCCGAAATCGTCGAGCGCAACCCCGCAACCCAGCGCCATGACCTGCTCGAGCGCGGCGCGAGCGATGCTTGCATCACGCAGGAAGATGCTCTCGGTCACTTCGATTTCGAGCCGTTCGGGGCGCAGTCCACTCGCCGCCAGCGCCTCGACCACCTCATTGGTGAAATCGGGTTCGAGCAGCTGCTCGGGCGACACGTTCACGTTGATCTTGACGTGCTCGGGCCACTTGCGCGCTTCCATGCAGGCCTGGCGCAGCACCCATTTGCCGATCGGGACGATCAGGCGCGTGTCTTCGGCCAGTGGAATGAACTTTGCCGGACTGACGAACCCGTGGTCCTTGCTCTGCCAGCGCACCAGTGCCTCGAAGCTGACGATCGTGTGATCATTGGCGTCGACGACGGGCTGATAGTGCAGCAGGAACTCGTCATTGTTGAGCGCATCGCGCAGCGACAATTCCAGCTGGCGGCGCTCTTCAGCCAATGCGTGGAGCGAAGGCTCGTAAACGAAGTGCTCGCCCCCACCCTCGTCCTTCGAACGATAGAGCGCGAGATCGGCGTTGCGCATCAATTCCTCGACGCTTTCGCCATCGCGTGGTCCGACAGCCGAACCGACACTCGCTCCGACATAACAGGTATGATTGTCGACCTGATAGGGCTGCGACAGACTCTCGATGATCTGCTTCGCGACGTTGGCAACGATCTTGGCTTCGGAAGCATCGCGGATGACCACCGCGAACTCGTCTCCACCCAAGCGGCCGCACAGGATGTTGTCGTTGACGATATTCTTGAGACGCGCGGCAACCTGGGCGAGCAGCTTATCGCCCACCAGGTGGCCGAGCGAATCGTTGACCGCCTTGAACCGGTCGAGGTCGATCATCAGGAAGGCGCATTTGGTGCGCCATTCCGCCGAGTATTTGAGCGCATCGCCCAATGCTTCGGTCAACTGAAGCCGATTGGGCAGCGAGGTGAGCGTATCGAAGCGCGCAAGGTAAGCGATCTTCTCGGAAGATTCGCGCTGCGAGGTCACATCCGAGCCAACTCCGCGAAAGCCCGCGAAATTGCCCTTGTCGTCGCGCATCGGCGTACCCGACAGTTCCCACCAGCGCGGTTCGCCGCGGATCGAGACTTCGACGATGAGGTTGGAGAAACTTTCACGGTTCTTCAGGCGATCGGCAAGGTCGTGAAGGCTGGCAGGGAACTTGCCCGTTTCCCAATGCTTGCCTGCGATAAGCTGCAGCAGCGGCTTGCCCTCGGCATCCGCCTGTTGCTGGGAGAGCGCATAGGCAAAACGCGGCGAAATCGCGCGAACCTTACGCGTCGTATCGATCTGCCACAGCCAGTCGGCCTCGCCTTCTTCGAATTCGCGCAGGAGGAGCGAGACGACCTCATCCTTCTCGTTCACACCGCTCAGCGCGAGTTGCGCGCGCAGCGATGTACGGGCGACTTCGATCGATCCGAACAGGGCAATCGCGGTAAAGATCGCCGACAGCGCGGCCAGCGAATTGTGCCCCTGCAATGCGAACGATCCGGCACACGCAGCGCCGACGATCCCGGTAAAGGAGATGATCGTAAGCGGCGCCGAGCCATAGAACAGGATCGAACCCAGGATCAGCGCCGCGATGATGGTCCACAAGGTCGCCTGGACTGCGAGAGGCAGACCGTGCGCGAGGAATAGCGGCGCTATGCTCCAGACCAAGCCGACAAGCCCGGCGAAAAGGACATGACGGCGGAATTCGGTATTCGTTATTTTCCGCTCGTGCGCTTCTGCTAGCCCCGCGTCGATCTTCACGCCCTGAATGCCGACCGCGGCGACGAGAAGGACCCACGCGCCGAGCCAGACAGGAGAGACACCGCGGTAGAGCAAGGCAGCAGCAATCACTGCAAACGCGAGATGCCCTACCATGCGATGAACGCTGTGCCTGCCAAGAGCGGCGAACTGGATTCCGCGCAGACGTGCCCACTCGCTGTCACTCGACCGGTCAAGGCCGAGGACAACGCCCGTAGAAAGCCTGCCTGACTGGTCGGCTGGGTTGGGGGCCTTGTTGCTCACAAGCCCGCGGCTAAACAAAAAAGGTTAGTAGCCAGTAAAGGACACGGGGCGGCAGCTGGACGAAACCCGGTCTCGCGCAAGTCTATCGCGCGCGCCGGATCACTCTACCGTGACCGATTTGGCGAGATTGCGTGGCTGGTCGACATCGGTGCCCTTCACCACGGCGACGTGGTAGGCGAGCAGTTGAACCGGTATCGCGTAAACCAGCGGTGCGATCAGCGGATGCACTTTCGGCATTTCGATGGTCGCCATGCAGCCTTCGCCAGCTTCTTCGAGCCCTTCGGCATCGGAGATCAGCACAATCTTGCCGCCGCGTGCCCGGACTTCTTCCATATTCGAGACGGTTTTTTCGAACAGGGGTCCGGACGGCGCGATGACCACGACCGGCACCTCGTCATCGATCAGCGCGATCGGGCCGTGCTTCATCTCACCCGAAGCATAACCTTCGGCATGGATGTAGCTGATTTCCTTGAGCTTCAGCGCACCTTCCATCGCCAGCGGATAATCCTGACCGCGGCCGAGATAGAGTACGTCGCGAGCCGGTGCGATGAGGTGCGCCATGCTGGCGATATCGTCATCATGGTCGAGCGCAGCATTGAGGCACGCCGGGGTTTCGAGCAGGTGCGAAACGACCGACTGCTCCTCTTCGCGGTTCATCAGCCCCTTCTTCACTGCCATGTGGGCGGCCAGGGCGGCGAGCACGGCAAGCTGGCAGGTGAACGCCTTGGTCGATGCGACACCGATTTCAGGCCCCGCGTGGGTAGGCAGCAGCAGGTCGGCCTCGCGCGCCATCGTGCTGGTCGGCACATTGACGACGACCCCGATGACTTGGCCATTGGCCTTGCAATGGCGCAGCGCGGCAAGCGTGTCGGCGGTTTCACCGCTCTGCGAGATGAACAGCGCCAACCCGCCATCCTCCAGCACCGGTTCGCGATAACGGAACTCGCTCGCCACATCGATGTCGACCGGCACACGGGCGAAGTGTTCGAACCAATATTTTGCGACCATCCCGGCGTAATAGGAGGTTCCGCAGGCGACGATCGTCAGGCGGCGGATTTCGGAAATATCGAAATCGAGCTGCGGCAGTGCGACCGAATTGTCCGCCTGGCGCAGGTAGGAGCCGAGCGTTTGCGCGACGACGGTTGGCTGCTCGAAAATCTCCTTCTGCATGAAATGGCGGTAATTGCCCTTCTCCACTGCGGCTGCCGAAGCGCCCGATGCGACGATTTCACGCGTCGCCTCTTTGTTTTCGGCATCGAAGATCTGCGCGCCTTCGCGGGTGATGACGACCCAGTCGCCTTCCTCGAGATAGGAGATGCGCTGCGTCAGCGGCGCGAGTGCCAGCGCATCTGACCCCAGGAACATCTCCCCCTCGCCGTAGCCGACAACCAGCGGCGAGCCGAGCCGTGCACCGATCAGCATCTCGGGATGATCTCGAAATGCGATGGCGAGCGAGAATGCCCCGCGCAGTCGCGGCAGTACGTCGGCAACAGCGTCTTGCGGACTCGCACCATTTTCGACCAGGCGCGAGACTAGGTGTGCCACGACCTCGCTGTCTGTCTCGCTTTCGAACGTGCGGCCGTCCCGGCGCAGTTCCTCGCGCAGTTCCTTGAAGTTCTCGATGATGCCGTTGTGAACGAGTGCGACCTGCGCCGTCGCATGCGGGTGGGCATTGTTCGCCGTAGGCGCGCCGTGCGTTGCCCAGCGGGTGTGCGCAATTCCGATAGTCCCGTCGACAGGATCCGCCTTCAGCACCTCGACGAGATTGCCCAGCTTACCCTCTGCACGGCGCCTCTGAAGTTCACCTCCATCGACCACGCATAGGCCCGAACTGTCATAGCCGCGATATTCCATCCGCTTGAGACCATCGACAAGCCTGTCAGCTACAGGCTGCTGTCCGACGATTCCGATAATTCCGCACATAGCGTTTCTTTCTGGTTTGGTCCGACCTGGTCCATAGCCGAGGAGAGGTGAATATTGGCTTGGCCTCTAACGCCTATTCGAGCGCAATCAACCGGTCTTGCGAACGCCTATGCGCATGCCGTCGCGCCACAGGAACAGTCCTGCACCGATGATGATCGTGGCGCCAAGCACGGTCAGCGCATCAGGGACGTCTCCGAAAAACCACCAGCCAAGCGCGGTCGCGACCAGCATCTGGACGTAGCTTGCCGGTGCGACCTGCGCAGCCCCGGCTTTGGTCGTCCCGATGTAAGCGAGCCAATGCGCAGTCGAGGCCGTGACCGCCACGAAAGCACAGCGAGCGATGACATCCCAGCTCGGCCATCCAAACGTCAGACCCTCGATCCCGCTCGCATCGGCACCAAACGCGACCACGATGAGAATTGGGGCGGCGACACCGGCAACGAAGACCTGCATCGAAAGCGAGCTGCCTGTTCCTGCTGAAGCGCGGTTGAGAATGATCATCAGCGAGAAGAACAGCGCCGATATCAACGGCAATACCGCAGGCCAGCCGAGCTCGAGCAGGTTCGGCCTGAGGATAATCACCACGCCAGTCAGTGCGGCGACCGATGCGATCCAGACCGCCGGGCGAACTTTTTCTCCTAGTAGGGGGCCGCTCAACAGCGCCGTCAGGACGGGCGACACGAAGGTGATCGCCATCGTTTCAGCCAGCGGCATGATGTAAATCGCGGAAAAGAAGCAAAGTGATGCAAGGGTGAGGCAAAGCCCCCGCCCCAGTTGCACCAGTGGATGCGCCGGCACAAAGGCGCGCGGCCCTTCCTTGAAAAGAAGGATCGCGGACAGTCCGATGGCCCCGATCGTGAAGCGCAGTGCTGCAACCGCGGTCACCGGCCAGTCACCCGCCATCGTCTTTATCACGGCGTCGCCGATCGAGAGGAAGGTAAAGCCGCAGATCGCATAGAGCAGCCCGGTGCGTTCACTCGTTTGCACTGAAGTCTTTCCCCTACCCTCGCTAAGCGCGCGATTGCGCTAGGCGAAGGGGACAAGGTTGGAAAGCGGCTTTCCCCAAGAGATTCGGGCGCTCTGCCTTTGACCGTTTGTTAACCACGATCCCCCTAAACCGGGAGGTGACCAGCGCGATAGATGCGGGATTGCACTGGCGTAAGGGGGCAGAACACCGGTGAAGACCAAGCTAGGCAATTACCTCCAGTTGCGCAGGGATGACTGTGCGGTCATCATGGCGAGCTTCGTCATCATCGCGCTCGCCACAACGGCGCTGCGCGCCATCGGTTCGGAGGCGCAACCGCTCGACTCGGGCCTCGCCAACATTCTGTTCTATTTCTCGAATTTTCCGCTCGTCCTGCTGGTGCAATATGTCGTGCTGCTGTTCATCTACAAGCCCGACAGCCCGTTCCGCTTCGTTTATCAGAGCGAGGCGATAAGGGCCTTCCTGCCGCAACTCGGCGCAGCGCTCGTGGTCATCGCGGCGCTTTCGCTCTTCATGCCGGCATTCACTGCAGTGAAGAGCGCGATTCCGCTGTTCAACGAATATGATTGGGATGCGACCTTCATTGCGTGGGACGTGGCTTTGCACGGTCAGGATGCCTGGCGTGTTCTTCAGCCTTTGGTCGGCTATCCGCTCGTCACCTCGATCCTGTCCTACCTCTACCACGCATGGTTCATGCTGATTTACATCGGCCCGATTTGTGTGGCTCTCTATGTTGCTGACCGCGAGCTGCGCCTGCGCTTTTTCTTCGGATTTCTGCTGACCTGGACGCTTGTCGGGATGGTCGGAGCGGTCATGTTCGCCTCGGTCGGCCCGGTCTTCCTCGAACCGATCATGGGCAATGATCGCTTCGCAGAGCAGATGGCCTATCTCAATGCAGCCAACGAGCAGCACAGCGTGCTGGTGCTGGAAGTGCAGCGCATGCTTCTCGAATGGTATCAGGAAGGCGACTATGGCCTGGGGCGCGGGCTTTCTGCGATGCCCTCGATGCATGTCGCTCTCGCGATGCTCTATTTCCTGATGGCCCGCCAGATCAATCGCTGGCTCGGATGGGCGTTCTTCGCCTTTCTCGTCGTCATCATGATCGGTTCGGTTCACCTTGCCTATCACTATGCGGTCGACGGCTATGTCTCGATCCTGGCGACGCTGGCGATCTGGTGGGTCACGAAGCCATTGGCGCGGATGGTGCTGCGCCCGCGTGAGAGCGCGCCGGCGACGGTCGTTCCGGGCACTGTAGGAGCCGCAGCGTAATGCGCGGCGAGCTCACCCGTGCCGGGACCACGAACCTTAGGAAAAAAATAAGGTTTCCCGATTATTCACCATTTCCCGATAGGCCATGTTCGCCATGTGGCGACATTGCCACGCAATGTAACTGACCCTGGGGGCTGCGAATGAGCGCGTTTGGTAGAAAGAATGGACCTGGCGGGATGAAGCCCGGTGGCCGTCCTGCCTTTGGCGTAGCGAAACCCATGGGCGGCCAGCCCGACAAGAACCCTTCCGGTGACGCGCAGCAGGGTGGCGAGCAATTCCCGCCGCTGCCGACCGACAAGGCTGCCGCAGCTCCGGCACCTGCCCCTTCAGGCGGAGGTGCAGACGCTTCAGATCCGATGGCCCGCCTTCAAGATCGCATGAACACGACCGTTTCGGGCGAAGCCGATGTCGGCGGATTCGAAGCATCGGTGCACAAGATCAAGGAACAGGTGCTTCCGCGCCTGCTCGAACGTGTCGACCCGGAAGCCGCCGCGACGCTGACCAAGGATGAGCTGTCGGAAGAATTCCGTCCGATCATCATGGAAGTGCTGGCCGAGCTCAAGGTCACTCTCAACCGCCGCGAACAGTTCGCGCTTGAAAAAGTCCTGATCGACGAACTGCTCGGATTCGGTCCGCTCGAAGAGCTGCTGAACGACCCCGACGTGTCCGACATCATGGTCAACGGCCCGGACCAGACCTACATTGAAAAGAAGGGCAAGCTGGTCATTGCCCCGATCCGCTTCCGCGACGAACAGCACCTGTTCCAGATCGCGCAGCGCATCGTGAACCAGGTCGGCCGCCGCGTCGACCAGACCACCCCGCTTGCCTACGCCCGTCTCAAGGACGGCTCGCGTGTGAACGTCATCGTTCCCCCGCTGTCGCTCAAGGGTACGGCGATCTCGATTCGTAAGTTCTCCGAAAAACCGATCACCCTCGACATGCTCAAGGAATTCGGTTCGATGAGCGAGAAGATGTGTACCGCGCTGAAAATCGCGGGCGCATGCCGAATGAACATCGTGATCTCGGGCGGTACCGGTTCGGGTAAGACCACCATGCTCAACGCCCTGTCGAAGATGATCGACCCGGGCGAGCGCGTGCTGACCATCGAGGACGCCGCCGAACTTCGTCTGCAGCAGCCGCACTGGCTGCCGCTGGAAACGCGTCCGCCGAACCTGGAAGGCCAGGGCGCCATCACCATCGGTGACCTTGTGAAGAACGCCCTGCGTATGCGCCCTGACCGCATCATCCTGGGTGAGATTCGTGGCGCGGAATGTTTCGACCTTCTCGCCGCCATGAACACTGGCCACGACGGTTCGATGTGTACGCTGCACGCCAACAGCCCGCGCGAATGCCTTGGCCGTATGGAAAACATGATCCTGATGGGTGACATCAAGATCCCGAAGGAAGCCATATCGCGCCAGATCGCAGAATCGGTCGACCTGATCGTTCAGGTGAAGCGTCTGCGTGACGGTTCGCGCCGCACCACCAACATCACCGAGGTGATCGGGATGGAAGGCGACGTGATCGTGACGCAGGAGCTCTTCAAGTTCGAATATCTTGACGAGAGCGAAGACGGCAAGATCCTGGGCGAGTTCCGCAGCCAGGGCTTGCGTCCCTACACGCTGGAAAAGGCGCGCCAGTTCGGCTTCGACCAGGCCTATCTCGAAGCGACGCTCTAAGCTTTCATTCGCTGATACTCATGCAAGAGCCGCGCCGTCGTGCGCGGCTTTTCGCGTTTCGCGGCCTCGCCTCAGCCCCCGCCAAACAGCGCCTTAGGCAGTGCCAGAGCGAGCAATCCACCACCGATGATCATGCAGGCCATGAAAATCGCGGTCCACGGCATCCATCCCACCTTGTTGAGGCGGGTGATCGGCTCACGCCGAGTGCGTCGTCGATCGGCAAACAGCGCGACCAGCGCCACAAACCAGAAACCGGCCCCGACGAGGGTGAGAAGTTCTGCCTCGCTGGCAAAGGTGAGGAAATGGGTCAGAGCCATGTCCGGCGCAAATGGGGCCAGCAGCGACGTCTTGCAATAGAGCGCTTGCTAGCCCTGCCCAAGCGACTACAGCATGGCCGCAATGTCTGCTCCAGACCGTCAGCGCCCGATCTTCGCCCTGTTCATCAGGCTGCTGGCAATGGTGATGCTTGCGCTCATGCTGGCTCTTGTAAAGCTGGCATCGGAAAGCGGGCTGGCGCTGCCTGAAATCCTGTTCTGGCGACAACTGCCGACGATCATGCTGATCCCGATGTTCCTGTGGTGGCGCGGGAGTGTGGATCGCCTGAAGACCAAGCGCCTCAGCCAGCATGGCGTGCGCGCCTTCCTCGGCATATTCGGGATGTTCCTCAATTTCGGGGCTGTGACGATGTTGCCGCTGGCCGAGCATACCAGCATCAATTTCACCTCCGTCATGTGGGCCGTGATCCTCTCGGCGCTGCTGCTGCACGAGAAGATCGGGCCGTGGCGCTGGGGGGCGGTTGCACTTGGCTTTGCAGGCGTGATCATCATCGCGCAGCCGGGTGACGGGCACCTGCCTCTGCTCGGCGCTCTGACCGCTCTTGGAAGCGCCTTCATGATCGCGCTCATCTCGATCCAGATCCGCGATCTCGCCCAGACGGAGGATTCGGTCACGATCGTGTTCTATTTCGCCCTGTTTACCACCCCGCTACTCGCGCTGTTCCTGCCTTTCGTCAGCGTCGAGAAAACACAGGAGCAATGGATGTGGCTCATCGCCCTGGGACTGAGCGGTTTGGTCGGGCAGATACTGCTGACGATGGCGCTGCGCTATGGACAGGTGGCGAGCGTCATCGTGATGGATTATTCATCGCTGATCTGGGCGGCGCTGCTTGGGTTCCTGTTATTCGACACGCTCCCACCCGCCACGACCTGGCTCGGCGCGCCTCTGATCGTCGGAGCGGGCATTCTGATCGCCTGGCGCGAACATCGGCTCGCCCTCGCCAGCAAAACCATGAGCCCGGTTAGCGCGGAACCAAGTTGACGCCACGTCGTTCCTTCTTGCGATGCGCTCCTAATCCATCCGCCGGGGCGCGCGTTGAAAGGACCAGACAAATGGTACGCAAGACGATCATGACTGCCGCCCTAGTCGCTCTCGCGCTTAGTGCAGCTGGCTGCAACACCGTGCGCGGCGTCGGAGATGACCTTGAATCCGCTGCTGACGCGGTAGACGAAGAAACCTGAGCACAGGTTACCCCTGCAATCCGAGCCTTCGAGGTCGCACTCGAGGTATCAGAAACAAGACCCGCCGAGCATTCCCCCCGCTCGGCGGGTTTATTCTTGGGGTTTGGTGAGCAAGCAGCAAAAGCCGGCCAGTCAACTCGCCTTGCGGTATACAAGCACGATGTTGTTGGCGGGCATGGCATGGCGCGCGCTTCTGACAAATCCATGGCTCTTCGCCAGAGCGTCCATGTCTTCAACCTTCCGCAAACCCCAACGAGCATCACGCGATTTGAGACTTTCATCGAACTGGAGGTTGGAAGGCGCGGTTTCGACCGCCCTTTCGATGTAGGGCCCATAGAGGACCAGCGGCGCACCCTCATGCAACAAGCGCTCGGCCCCTGCAAACAGCCCCTCGCTTGCCTCCCACGGGCTGATGTGCACCATGTTGATGCAGACGATCGCATCGGCGCTCTGGATCGGCCAGTCGGCGCCACTCGCGTCAAGATTGACTGGTGACAACAGATTGCTGCCCGCATGCTCCTCGCGCCAGGCAGCAATCGAGAGCAGAGCGCCTGCGTCAGGATCGCTCGGTTGCCATGTCAGTTCGGAAAATCGCTTCGCGAAGTGAAGCGCGTGTTCGCCGGTCCCGCTCGCAACCTCGAGAATCAGTCCAGTATCCGGTAGTTCCGCCGCAAGAACATCGGCAATCGCGTCACGATTGCGCTCTGCGGCGGGAGAAAAACGCTTTGCGTCCTGCCCGCCCAGATCATCCATTGTCGTGCGTTGCATGAGCCCTAAGAAACCTGCCGATCGCGGCCTTCCCAATAGGGTTTGCGCAATTCGCGGCGGAGGATCTTTCCTGACGGATTGCGCGGCATCTCCGGGATCACATCGACGCTCTTGGGCGCCTTGAACGCGGCAACCCGTTCGCGAGCGTAGGCAATGACGTCACCCTCCTCGATTTCCATCCCCGGCTTTGCGACAACACAGGCCTTTACCTCCTCGCCCCAACGCTCGGACGGTACGCCGATCACCGCCACTTCCGCGATGGCCGGATGCCCGTAGATCGCGCTTTCCACCTCGGCCGGATAGACGTTCTCACCGCCTGAGATGATCATGTCCTTGATGCGGTCCTGAATGTAGATGTAGCCGTCATCGTCCATGTATGCGGCATCGCCGGTGTGCATCCAGCCGCCGCGCAGTGCCTCTGCAGTGGCATCGGGAAGGTGCCAGTATTCGATGAGGTTCGACGGCGATTTGATCGCGACTTCACCGATTTCGCCGCGCGGCACTTCGTTATCGTCCGGATCGACAACGCGGATTTCCACGCCCGGCACAGCTTTCCCGGCAGAGCGCATGCGCTCGTTGCCCTCCAGATCGTGATCGTCGGGCGGCAGGAGCGAGATCGTGCCCGACGTCTCGGTCATTCCATAAGCTTGAAGGAAGCCTGCATTGGGCATCGTCCGGACGGCTTCCTTCAAAAGCTCCAGCGGCATCGGGGCAGCGCCATACATGAGGTATTTGAGGTTGCTGAAATCGGTGTCCCTGGCCTGCGGGTGCTGCACCACCATCTGAAGTGCGGCAGGCACGATGAACATATGCGTCGCGCCGTTCTCGATCGCTTCCAGAACGCCGACAGGCGTGAATTCAGCCTGCACCAGGGCGCGAATACCGCTTGCAATGGAGATGTTTACGAGCCCCGTCCCGCCGATATGTGCGCATGGCATTGCGACAAGCATGCAATCATCGGCATCGTAATATTGCCAGGGTAGTTCCGCTTCGAGCGCGGGATTACGCAGGCCAAGCAGGTTGCCGTTGGTAAGCACCGCGCCCTTGGGATTGCCGGTCGTCCCAGAGGTATAGAGCTGGAGTACCGGATCGTGCTCGCCTGCCGGCTGATAGTCTGCCAGCGCCTGATCGGGCAGGAGCTTCTCGACCTGCGACACGGTCAGCACTTCCGGCTTGGCCGCAACGCGATCGGCAACGTCGCGGGCAACATCGGAAAACTCGTCATCGGCGAAGATCAGGCTCGAACCTGTATCTTCCACGATATAGGCAATCTCTGCAGGGGCCAGACGCCAGCCGATCGGCACCATCACGATCCCGCAGCGCGCAGCGGCGAGATAGATCATGAAATATATATCGCGGTTCTTGCCGAGCCAATTGATCCTGTCCCCCTGAGCAACACCGCGCTGCTGCAAGAGAGTGATGATCCGCCGGGTGATATCGTCGAGCTGGCTGTAGCTTGTGATCCGGCCATCCTGTTCGAAGGCAGGGCCGTCCGGCCGCTCCTTCGCCCAGAAATCAATCACCTCATCGAAGGTCGTGAAATTGTGATCGCCGGTCATGGCCTCTCCATATTCTTTTCGATCGTTGGCGCACTCTTATGCTTGGCAGCAATCCTGCCAGCCATTCGCAATTATTGCCAGCGTCCTTGCGCCCTCGCCCGCCCCTCGCGGATGAGCAGCCAGAGAAGCAGGCCTAGCGGTCCGGCAAAGAATATCGCCAACAGGATCGGCGCCTGAAGGAATCGGGAGAAGTTCTTTGCATCGGCATCACGCGCGACCCAGATACCGACAAAGAGATCGAAGGCCAGGTAATGTGTCCAGCCGATCGTGATCCCGCCATCGCTCGCGAAAATCGCTCTCACCCCCTCGATCGTGCTGAAACTCGCCTGCGCTTCGCCGCCGACAGGATCGACGAGGCCGGTGACGATCGCGATAAGACCAGCAGCATAGACGAAGCACATCATGCCTACGCCGAGATAGAGCAGGCTCGATAGCAGCAATGGTTTGCGCGGGCCGAGGATCAATGCCGCCCAGGACAGCATCGCGAGCAGGTTCATCGCACCGAAGATCGCATTCCAGTCCACCGGTCACTCTCCCTCTCATCGACGCGCGTTCTTGCTATTCAGCGCGCTTGTCCCAATCGCGTGCAGCGCGCCAGATACCCCCGTTATCATGGACGAACTTGCCGGCGGCCTTGCGCAAGGCCAGCTCGAGAGCGCCCTTCGCCACGGTTTCGCCCGTGATCGAGCGATACTTGATCATGTCGCCGCGCAGCATGGGGTCGACGATCGGGCTGACCAGTCTGGCAAGCCCTTCACCGAGTCGCATGTCACGCTCGCGTGGACCCTTGAGCAGACCCGGGCGCAGGATATGCAGGCGCTTGAAGCCGACTTCGCGGAGCTGCTTTTCCACCTCGCCCTTGACCTTGAGATAGAAGTTTTTCGAGCGCGCATCAGCCCCGACGGAACTGATCGAAACCATACCGCTCGCCCCGGCTTTCACGGCAGCGCGCGCACTCGCAAGAACGAGATCCTGATCGACCGCGCGAAATGCCGCCTCGTCTCGCCCCGACCGTTTCCAGGTCGTACCAAGCGCGTTGATCAGCACGTCGGGCTCGATCGCGCCGATCACTTCGCCCCAGTTTTCCGGCTCTGCGATGACCATTTCCATGCGCGCACCTTCGGGCAAAGGCATTTCCCGGCGCGCAATGCCGATAAGCGACAGCTGATCGCTGGCACTGGCTTGCCTGATTATCGCCCGCCCGACCAGACCGGTCGCGCCGACCAGCACAATGCGGGTGCGCTCAGACATTGGTCAGGCCCCTGGGGCGTTCGCCGTAGATTGCAGCGCAGCGCTCGATCGCAAAGCTGTCGCTCATACCGGCGATGAAATCGGCAATGATGCGGCTGCGCTCCGGCTCTTGCGAGGGGAGCTGCTCCTGCCATTCTGCAGGCATCAACGAGAAATCCTGCGCATAGGCAGCGAACAGGCGGGCCACGACGTCGCCTGCCCTTTCGGCCGCGCCGATCTGCTCGGGATGGTAATACAACCTCTCGTACATGAACTTCTTCAAACCGCGTTCCTCGACGGCAAATGCAGGGGAAAACCCGGCCAACTGCCGCCCGGCGTCGCGAATCTCCTCGACCGATCCGATGTCCTTCACCTGGTCGCGCGTATGTTCGATCACGTCATTGACCATGACGCCGATCTGGTCGCGAACCAGTTCGCGCAACTGGCGGTCGCGCGGGGCATTGGGGAAGCGTTTTTCGACAGCCCGCCATTGGTCTGCGAGGAAATCGAGCTCCAGCAGGTCATCAAGTGTCAGGAATCCTGCCCGCAACCCATCGTCGATGTCGTGGTTGTCGTAGGCGATGTCGTCGGCCACCGCTGCTACCTGCGCCTCGAGCGAGGGCCATTGTCCGAGATCCAGCGGAAAGTCGGCGTCCAATTCTGCGAGAGCCCAATTGGGCGCGCCCACCGGACCGTTGTGCTTTGCCAGGCCTTCGAGAAGCTCCCAGGTGAGGTTGAGCCCGTCATGCTCGGGATAGGGGCTTTCCAGCCGCATGACCGTGCGCAAGGCCTGGGCATTGTGATCGAAACCGCCATGGCGCTGCATCGCCTGTTCGAGCGCGTTCTCCCCCGCATGCCCGAAGGGCGGATGGCCCAGGTCATGCGCGAGGCAAAGCGCCTCGGTCAGATCCTCGTCCAGTCCCAGCTCGCGTGCGATCACCCGCCCGATTTGCGCAACTTCGAGGCTGTGCGTCATGCGGGTGCGATAGTGGTCGCCTTCGGGCGCGATGAAGACCTGCGTCTTGGACCGCAGCCTCCTGAAGCTCATCGAGTGAATGATCCGGTCGCGATCGCGCTGGAAATCGCTTCGCGGTCCGCGCGATCCGCAACGTTCGGTTGTGAACTCCCTGCCGCGACTGGCGGCTGGATCGGCGGCATAAGGAGCGAGCGTCATTAACCGCGAGGCTTAGGGAAGGTGGCGGAGCGCGACAACGTGAACAATCTGGCAACATCGCCCGGATCGCCGGGCGGCACGCTACCAGCCTGGCAACAGCCCCTGAATCGAAAGGCCGCCCGGGACACCCTCATCCCGGACGGCCATCATGTCCATCGATCCTCTGCGACGCGAAGAGCCGGAGTTCGGATTGAATATGCAGGTGGAGTTCTGGAGGCTTGAGGGATGAAGCCCTTGCTTCATTCCGTATGGTTCAGCCTGCCTCTCGCCTGATCAATCTTCCCCGATCGCTTGCTGTTTGTGAACGTAACCAAACTGCAATCATTCGAGAAGGCCTATTTGTAAAAATACGACAGTTTTGCCCTGAAAACGAAACCGCTCGTCTAAATGTTCCCCGATGGGACAGCTTTATCCGGTCGCCCCCTCGCCCTCCAGCAGCCACTCCGCCGCCGCATCGCAATGGATTCGCGTGCTGTCGAAAATCGGCAGGACATTGGCGTCCACGTCAACCACCAGATCGAGTTCGGTACATGCGAGAACGATTGCCTGAGCGCCTTCCTGCTGCTTGCGGGTGATGATCGTGCGCAAGGTGCGTTCCGCACTGCGCGTCACCTTGCCGGCCATAAGTTCGTCATAGATGATCTTGTCGACCGCCTCGACATTGCTCATGTCGGGGGGCAGCAGATCGACGCCGCTGGCGACGAGCCTTTGCCTGTAGAAGTTCTCGGTCATGACGTTGCGCGTGCCGATCAGAGCGGCATTCTTGCAACCTGCCTGCTTCATCTTTGCGCCAACGCATTCCGCAATATGCAGGATCGGGATGTGGATCGCCTCTGCCACCTCGTCGTAAACGCGGTGCATCGAGTTGGCACATATCACGAGACCCTCGGCACCCGCGGTTTCGAGCCGCCGCGCACTTTCGATGAGGATATTCGCCGCCCGCTCCCAATCCGCATCCTCACGAAGACCATGCAGGTCGCGAAAATCGAGGCTTTCGATAAGCAGTGACGCGCTCGCCATGGGGCCTGAGCGACGCTGAACGCTGCGATTGATAAGGTCGTAGTACATGCGAGTTGAGACCCAGCTCATCCCGCCGATCATTCCGAGTTTGCGCACCAAGGTCCCTTTTTCGTCCGAAGGTGTCTTCCAGCCTCTTCTTTAGCCACGTGTTGGCCAAACCGTCCAGAGGCTGTGTTTTCGTCAGTGAATCAAGGGCTTTGGTTGGCTAATGGCAGGCTCATCAGCCAGCTGCGCAGATCCGCGATGCTGCGCGCGGGTGCCTCTTCCTGAGGCAGGTGGCCGATCCCCTGATACGTCACCAGCGTACTGTTGGGCAGGCGCGCATCGAGCCATTTGCCCGCTTCTAGCGGAATCAACGCATCCTCTGCGCCCCACATGACAAGAGCTGGCATATCCAGCGACGCGATCTCTTCTGCGGAGAAGCTGCTCAGCCCCCGTGCGAACCGGGCTCGGGTCGCCGCGCGATTGCCGGGATAGCGCGCCATCTCCCAATAGCGGTCCACCGCCTCTGGCGTGACCACCGCCTGGTTGGAAACGCTTTGCGACAGGCTCCGTTCGACGAGCGAGCGCGGCAGGAGCTGACTCATCACATTGCCAATGCCCGGCATCGCAGCGAGCGTGAATGCGAGATTACCGCCCCCCTCGCGGCGCACCGGCGCGCCGCCTGCATCGACCAGAACAATGCCGATCAGCCGGTCGGGATGCTCGAGGGCATATGCGAGCGTGTGTCCTCCACCCATCGAATTGCCGCCGAGAACGAAGCGTTCAAGGCCGAGTGCATCGGCCACCTCGTCGATATCCTCGACATAGTTGGCCACCGAGTAATCCTCTCCCGGATCAGCCCCGGTCAGGCCATGCCCGACCTGATCGAAGCGAATGACGCGATAGTCTTCGCGAAGAACCTCGGCCCAGGGCTGCCAGGTATGGAGATCTGCATTGGACCCATGGAGGAGGATTATGGGAAGCGCATCGCGCGGCCCTTCGTCACGCAGGTGAACGGTCGTTCCGCCCCCGATCTCGATGAATTGCGAAGGTGCACCGCCATATTTCGTCCGCATGTCCGCAGGATCGGTATCGGGCGTCCGGAAAATGAGGAAAGCGATCAGCAGCAGTCCCGCAATGATCGCGATTATCTTTACAAGCCGCCTCATGGCGCAGGTTTCATCTCTTCGATCCAGCGCCGCACGACGTCGACACCGGCCTCGTCCACCGTCCCCTTGCCGAGTTCAGGCATGGCAACCCCTGGCTCGGTGCTCTCCATGCGATAGAGCAGTATCGAATTGTCGGGTTCGCCCGGGACGACCGAGAACTCGTGCCCCCCTGCCCCGCGCCCTGCCGCCACCGGGCGCTTGAAAACGCCGCGCGCCATCGGATCGCGCTGCTCCCAGCGCAGGTCGAGGCCGCTGTTGGATGCCGTCGCGCCGGGTCTGTGGCAATGCGCGCAGTTCACATCGAGATAGGCACGCGCCATCTGCTCGGCGGGCATCGTATCGCGCGATTCCCACAGCGGCAGCATGTCCATGCCGTCATGCATCGCATCAAGCTTGCCGCGCTCGACCATGTCCACCAGCCATTCGGCCGAAAGATTACGCCCCTTGGGGCCGATCGGCACCGTTTCGCCATTGAGGCCGTGGCACTCCTTGCACTGGTTCTTGTTCGGAATGCGGTAGCTGATTTCCTCGCCCGAAGGCGTGGTAATCGGTAGCCGCGCGCCTGCCAGAGCCAGCGTCGCTTCGGTCTGCTCCGCGTTCCAGCGATAGGGCAGCGCGAGCCAGCCATCGGCGCGATGCAGGAGCACGCGGGTCTCGATCAGGCGCCGATCCTCACCGTCGCCAAAAGCAAAGGTCTTTATGAGAGCGGTACCGACCGGAAGATCAAGCAGGTCGGGCCCCATCGATGTCGCCTGCGTCCCATTGGGCAGATAGATGAAGCGCAGCTTCTCCGCACCATCCGAATAAAGAGGTGTGTTGAGCCGGTAAGGCGTCACGCCAATCGTGGGTATCTGCTGGTCCGCGTGGACGAAGAAGCCATATTCTTCGAGCGTGCGCGGAAAGCCCCCGCCCTGGATCGCCTCGTCATTGACTTCGGGCGCAGCGCGTCGTGCCTCCGCGACGGCTCCCGCGAGCGTCAGCAGCGCGGCAATCAGCAAAGGCAGCCCGCGGTTCACTTGAGGCGTGCCTCCAGTGCGGCAGGCGCACCGATCTCGCCAAAGTCCCATGGCTGGCCATAAGCCGGCGCGTCGAGCGGAGCGGGCTGCGCTGCGTCGACCGACTGCCCCTGCTCGGTCAAATTAAGCGTCCATCCGGCGATCATCGGTGTGGCCAGAAGAGCTGGCGTCTCTTCATCCTGGCTCAGGCCGTCCCACATGATCGGCGGCAGAGCGCCACCGAAAGCGGCCAGAAGCGCGTCGGCCTGCTCGAACTGGGGATCCTTGCCCCCGGCATCGACGAGATTTTCCGCGATTACCACTTCGCGCGGGAAAGGGTTGTAGCGCGGGTCGTCGAAGGCCTGCGTGTAAGCGATCACCATGAAGGGCGCAGTGGGGTTGTCGCGCACGATGTTGTCGTTGATCCAGACCTTCTCGTTCGCCATCACCATGATGCCGGTGCCCCGCTTTACCCCCGCCACGATATTGCCGGGAGGGGCAAAGTTGGGCGTGGTGTTGCCCACCACAAGGTTGTTCTTCACAATCACATTGCCGCCGCACATCACCGGCAGGCTGGGCAGGTCGAAAACCAATATGCCGCCCGTGTTACGCGTGACGAAATTCCGTTCGACAATGGCATCGCGGCTGTTCTCGATCTCGATCCCTGCGACATTGTCGGTCGCGACCGAATTGCGCACCGTGATGAGCCGCGACTGGCCGACATAAATGCCTGCGTCCGAGGCTCCGGACACCTCTGCCCCGTCGACGAGCACTCCGGTGCTTTCGACCGGATAGATGCCGTAAGCGCCATTGGTCGGCTTCGGTCCACCGGTCCATGTGACCCGGACCTTGTGATAGACGATGTTGTCGGCACCCTTCGACTTGATCCCGTCACCCTTGGGATTTTCCATCGCGAAGTCGCGAACGGTCACATCGTCGCTGGTGATGAGCAGACCCTCCCCCGCGCCCTGCTGACCGGTAAAGTCGAGCACGGTCGCATCCATCCCGGCGCCGCGAACGGTAACATTGTCGACATCGAGGCTGAGACCATCGCTGAGGTCGAAACGTCCGGCGCCGAGCACGATCTCGTCCCCCGGCTCGGCGAGGATCAATGCTTCCTGCAAGCGTTCCTGCGCACCTTCGCCAGCGGCCACTTCATATGTCGCTGCAAAGAGCGGAGACGTGCTGGCGAGCGCCAGCGCGGCAATCGAAAGTCGGATCATTCTGTTCTCTCCCGTTTGCGCCATAGTGGCGCAGGGACGGGAGATTGCAAGCGGCTCTGACGCGTTAGTCCAGCGCCTTCACGATTTCCTCGACCATCTTCTTCGCATCGGACAGCAGCATCACGGTCTGGTCCATGTAGAACACGTCATTGTCGACACCGGCATAACCGACACCGCCCATGCTGCGCTTGATGAAGAAGACCTGCCGAGCCTTGTCGACGTCGAACACGGGCATCCCGTAGATCGGCGAGGACTTGTCGGTCTTGGCCGCCGGATTCACCACGTCATTCGCGCCGATGATGAAGGCAACATCGGTCTGGGCGAACTCGGAATTGATATCCTCGAGCTCGAAGACCTTGTCATAGTCGACGCTAGCCTCGGCCAGCAGCACGTTCATATGACCCGGCATACGCCCTGCGACCGGGTGGATCGCAAACTTTACCTCGACACCCTTTTCCTCGAGCAGGTCGGTCATTTCGCGCAACGCGTGCTGCGCCTGTGCCACCGCCATGCCGTAGCCGGGGATGATGATGACTTTCTCGGCCTGTTCGAGCATGTAGGCGGCATCTTCCGCGCTGCCGGTCTTGTAGGGGCGCTGCTCGCCTCCGCCATCAGCGCCGCCGCCGCTGTCATCCGCGCCGAAGCCGCCAGCGATCACGCTGATGAAGCTGCGGTTCATTGCGCGGCACATGATATAGCTGAGGATCGCACCCGAGGAGCCGACGAGTGCGCCGGTGATGATCATCGCCGTATTGCCAAGCGTGAAGCCCATCGCCGCCGCCGCCCAGCCAGAATAGCTGTTCAACATCGAGACCACGACCGGCATGTCCGCCCCGCCGATCGGGATGATCAGCAGGAAGCCGATGGCAAAGGCCAGGACGGTCACTGCGATGATCAGCGGAAATGTCTCTTCCGGCCCCTGAGCCATTGCGAACATGGCGGTGAGCACGATGATCGCGGCGAGCGTGCCGAGGTTGATGACGTGGCGCATCGGCAGCAGGATCGGCGATCCGCTCATCTTGCCCGACAGCTTGGCGAAGGCGATGACCGAACCCGAGAAGGTGATCGCGCCGATCGCGATGCCGAGGCCCATTTCGATCTTGCTGACAGGCGAAATCGTGTCTCCGACCGCAAGCAATCCGAAAGCGCCGGGATTGAGATAGGCGGCCCAGCCGACCAGCACGGCCGCGAGACCGACCAAAGAGTGGAACGCCGCGACCAGTTCGGGCATCTGCGTCATGGCGATGCGGCGGGCTATCGTGAAGCCAAGGATTCCGCCAAGGAAGATCGCCACGCCGATCTCGGCGATATTGGCGATGCTGTGTGTGACAAGAGTCGTCACGACCGCGATGAGCATGCCGACCATGCCGAAACGGTTGCCGCGGCGGCTCGTGCTCGGATGAGACAACCCGCGCAAGGCGAGAATGAAGAACACGCCCGACACGAGATAGGCGAGCGCGACCCATGGATTTACGCCGGTTCCGGCGGCGCCACTAGCGAGGAGATTGAAGCTCATCACTTCTTCTCCTTCTTCTTGTACATCGCCAGCATCCGTTCGGTGACGGCAAAGCCGCCGAAGATATTGACGCTCGCCAGCACGACCGCGGCAAGGCCGAGCCATTTAGCGACGAGACTACCCGCCTCGGCACTGGCAATCAGCGCGCCGACGATGATCACGGAGGAAATTGCGTTGGTCACCGCCATCAGCGGCGTGTGCAACGCCGGAGTGACCGACCAGACCACGTAATAGCCGACGAAACACGCCAGCACGAAGATCGATAGAATCGAAATGAAGTCCATGACTTAGCCCCCCGACTGCGCAAGAAAAGAGCCGAGATTGTAACCGAGATTATAGATCAGGGGCACGATCACGAGCAGAAGAAGCCCAACAATTACGACTTGCTTCCATGTCGCAAGGCTATTGAACCATGTCATGACAGTAGCCTCTCGTTCACGACCTTGCCGTCTTGGGTCAGGCGAACGGCATCGCCGATTTCCTCGTCGAGCACGGGCTTACCCGCTTCCTTGTCCCAGAAAGCAGAGAGGAAATTGAAGTGGTTGCGCGAGAATAGCGCAGAAGCGTCGGCGGCAAGATGACCCGCCGTGTTGGCAAAGCCGATGATCTTCACGCCGTGCCTTTCGACGACCTCGTCAGGCCTGGAGCCTTCGACATTGCCGCCTGCCGCCACGGCGAGATCGAAGATCACGCTTCCCGGCTTCATGCTGGCGATCTGTGCGTCCGAGATAAGGCGCGGAGCGGCCCGTCCCGGGATCAGCGCGGTGGTGATCACGATGTCCTGCTTGGCGATATGCTCCGATACCAGCTCGGCCTGCGCCTTCTGGTATTCCTCGCTCATTTCGGTGGCATAGCCGCCACTGCCTTCGCCTTCGATCCCCTCGACGCTTTCGACGAAAATCGGCTTCGCACCCAGCGACTGGATCTGCTCCTTGGTGGCGCTGCGCACGTCGGTCGCAGAAACCTGCGCGCCGAGACGCTTGGCCGTGGCAATCGCCTGGAGGCCC
The DNA here is from genome assembly GCF_900177715.1 of Altererythrobacter xiamenensis. Lineage (GTDB taxonomy): Bacteria > Pseudomonadota > Alphaproteobacteria > Sphingomonadales > Sphingomonadaceae > Erythrobacter > Erythrobacter xiamenensis. The sequence goes on from NZ_FXWG01000001.1 coordinate 435,695, forward strand.
GCAACGCCCACGCCCATCACGAAAACGCGCGCGGCCTGAACCGTGCCCGCAGCCGTCATCATCATCGGGAATGCGCGGCCATAGGTATCGGCCGAGGCGATCACCGCCTTGTAACCGGCGAGGTTCGACTGGCTCGACAGCACGTCCATCGACTGCGCGCGGGTGATCCGCGGCATGAATTCCATCGAGAGCGCTTCGAAGCCGGCCTTGGCATAGGCCTCGACCCGGTCCTTCGCATTGAAGGGATCGAACAGCGCCGCGACCCATGCCCCCGGCTTCGCGCCGGCAAGATCCACCACATCGGGCGCCTGGATACCGAGCACGATATCGGCATCCTTGACCACCTTGGCCAGTTCGCCGGTTTCCGCCCCCGCTTCGGCGTAGGCTTCATCGGAAATGGATGCCCCTTCGCCTGCTGAAGATTCGACGGCGACGGTTGCACCCAGGCCGATGAATTTCTTCACCGTTTCGGGCGTGGCGGCGACGCGGCTTTCGCCAGCGGCGCGCTCCTTGAGAATGGCTATCCGCAAGACCTTGTGGCGCTTATTCGGCGATCAGGATTACGACGATGAGCGCGATGAGCGCGATCAGCGGCACCGACCATTTCAGCGTCCCGATGAAGCTTTCATAGGTTTTGCTGGCTGATTTCATGTCATTAGAAGCCATGATGGCGTTTCCTACCCGTCTTGAAGTTGGCGTTGATGAGCCGTCTATCGCGCTGTTCAAGCCTTCTCAAGAGACGAGAGCGTTTTTAACAGACTTAATAGGGTCTTTACCCCTCGGCGCTATTTCCCGTTTCCGTACCACGATGGGACGGTTTGGATGCGAATGGGATGAGCGAACAGCGCCTCTTGATGCTTATCGATGACGAGCCGGCCCAGAGCCGGTTGATCTCCGCGCTTGCTGCGCGCGAGGGCTGGCGCACGATCGTCGCACCGGATTCCGAAACCGCTATCGCCATGCTTGGCACGCGCGAGGGTATGCAGCTTTCGGCGATCATTCTCGATCAGTGGGTTCCCGGAGAGGACGCCTGTTCGCTGATCGAGGAATTGAAGAGCCGCAGGCCAGCCTTGCCGATCCTCATGCTAACCACCAGCGCCTCGCCGGTTCTCGCCGTCGAAGCCATGCGCGCAGGGGCAAGCGACTATCTCATCAAACCGGTCGCACCCGATCGCATGATGGAGGCGCTGCGCTCGGCGACCGAACAGGGCGCGCCGCAGGACGAGCTTCAGCCGCTCAGCGAGAAGATGTCGGCCAACCTCGATTTCGACGCCATGATCGGCACCGAACCCAAGTTTCGCACGGCGCTGGCTCAAGCGGCCAAGACCGCACGCGGGCACGGCAACGTGCTGATCGAAGGCGAAAGCGGCACCGGCAAGGAAATGCTGCTGCGCGCGATGCATGCAGCCAGCCCCCGGGCAAAGGCTCCGCTGCGCTTCATCAATATCGGTGGCATCCCGGTGAACTCGGTCGAATCCGTGCTCTTCGGACATGAACCCGACGCCTTTCCAGGCGCTTTTGCAAGGCAGGTCGGTGCGCTGCAGAATTGCGACGGCGGCACACTCGTCCTCGACGAAATCGACCGGTTGAACGAAACGCTCCAGAAAAGGCTCCTGACGGCACTGAGCGAGGGCGTAGTGCGACCCATCGGCGCCAAACATGGGTTCAAGGTCGACGTGCGGCTGCTGACAGCGAGTAACCTCCCGCTTGGCCAGCTGAGCGACTCCGGACATTTCGACCAGGAACTGTTCGCGCTGCTTGCACAATCGGCAATCCTGCTTCCGCCACTGCGTGAGCGCGCCAGCGACATCCCTGCCCTCACCCGTCATTTTCTCGCCCGCATCGGCGAGCAGCCGGGCATGAAGCACCTTTCGATCTCGGACAATGCGCTCGCGCTGCTTTCGGCCTATGACTGGCCGGGCAATGTTCGCCAGTTGCAGGCCGTTCTGTTCCGCGCCGCAATCTTCTGCGACAAGCAAACGCTCACTGCCGAAAGTTTCCCGCAGCTTTGCGAACTGCTTGGTGAGCCCGAGGACGGTATCAAGCCGATCCACGAGGGCGTCGGCGTCATGCTCTATACCGAGGACGGCAATCTGCGCCCGCTGGAAGATATCGAAGCCGATGTGATCCGCCTCGCCATCGGTCATTACCGTGGCCGCATGACCGAAGTCGCGCGCCGCCTCGGCATCGGACGCTCCACCCTTTACCGCAAACTTTCCGACCTCGGCATCGACAACGCTGCCTGATCAAAAGGTTCATCGAATGAGCGACATGTCCCACACGGGTTTCCAAGACGGTTTTCGCGATGCCTGCGACCGCCTTTCGCACAAGGTCGACGCGGACAATTTCGAACGCTTTCGCTGGGGCCGGGACGAGGCACCCAAGCTCGTCAAAATGGTCGAACTGATCAAGGGCGCGGTCGATGACCGCACCGACATCGAGATCAACGAGGAAGGCGGCGAACAGAACATCAAGCGCTTCGTCATCAAGGTGCACGGCAAGCGCATCGTCGGCCTGACCGCCGCGCTCGAAAACGGCCAGGCGGCCATGATCGTCAATCCGATCGAACGCAGCGAATACAAGATCGCACCCGGCGATCCGATCATCGCCGATTGGGATGATGTCAACGAGCAGTGGATCGCGGAAACCCTCGGCAAGCTGATGGAGCGTATCGAGCGCTGATGCATCTTGTCGTGCCGCGCCATGCGCTCTAGCGCTGGCGGCATGACGACACTTCAGGACTTTTCGCAGAAGACCGCGCTGGTAACAGGCGCTGCTTCGGGCATTGGTGCAGCCTGCGCACGCGCATTGGCCGACAGGGGCGCCAGCAAGCTGGTGCTGGTCGATGTCGACGAGGCCGGGCTTGGTGCGCTCGATCTCGATTGCGAAGTTCAACTCGTGACCGGCAGCGTTGCCTCGCCCGACCTATGGAACGAACTCGAACCGCAATTGGGCGCGCTCGACCACGCGATCGTCAACGCCGGGATCGGCGCGGGCGGGCTGTTTTCAGAACTTGATTTTGCCGACTGGCGGCGTGTCATGGACGTCAATCTCGACGGTGCTTTCCTGACGCTCGCCACCGCAATGCGCGCTATGGCAGACAAGGGCGGCGGCATCGTCGTCACCTCTTCCGCGACCGGGGTGAAGCCCATTCCGGCAACCGGTCCCTATGGCGTCGCCAAGGCGGCGGTGGCCCACATGGCGCGCATGGCGGCACTCGAAGGCGCGCCCGGGGGTATCCGCGTCAACGCTATCGCGCCGGGCGGGGTCGACACCGCGATCTGGAACGACGGACCCGATTTCCAGCGCTCGGTCGAAGCGCAAGGGCGCGAAGCTACGCTCAAGGCGATGGCCGCGACGACACCGCGCGGACGCTTCGCCACGGCGGACGAAATCGCCGGTTCGATCCTCTTCCTGCTGTCGGATGCGGCAGCGAACATCACCGGCCAGGTGCTGGTCGATGACGGCGGCTTTACGCTTTAAACCTCCGGCAGTTCGCTGAAGTCGGTCAGCGCCGCGTCGCGCAGGCCGCGCCACACGTTCCGCGCCTGAACCGTTTCCGCCACATCGTGGACGCGAAGCAACTGCACGCCAGCATTCATCCCCGCAATCGCCAGCGCGATCGATCCGCCGAGCCGGTCCTCAACGTCCGCCTCGTGCGACAACGCCCCGATCATCCGCTTGCGGCTCGCCCCGAGGAGCAGCGGCTGGCCGAGCGCATGGAACAGCGGCAGCGCATTTAACAACGCGAGGTTCTCGGCCAGCGACTTGCCGAAACCGATGCCCGGATCGAGCACGATATTGGCGCGCGAGATACCCGCCGCCACCGCCGCATCGCGTCGCTCCGCCAGCCAGTCGAACACGTCGAACACGACATTGTCGTAATCCGCACCGGCGTGAAGGTCCTCGCCCTTGCCGGGGGCATGCATCAGGATCACGGGACACCCCGCCCGCGCCGCTAGCTCAAAGCTGCGCGCATCATGCCTCATGGCAGAAACGTCATTGGCGATATGCGCGCCTGCCTCGAACGCGGCCTCCAGCACACCCGCACGCCGCGTGTCGACACTGATCGCCGCCCCCATCGCGCTGCAATACTCGACCGCAGGAAGCACGCGATCCTTCTCGTCGCCCTCCCATGTGGCGGGCGCTCCGGGACGCGTGCTTTCCCCGCCTATGTCGATGATCGCGGCACCCGCTTCCAGCATGGCGGAGGCATGCGCGCGGCCAGCCTCGGGATTATCGAGAAACGCGCCCCCGTCGGAGAAGCTGTCGGGCGTGACGTTGAGGATGCCCATCACCTGCGGCTGGTCGAGCCGCACCGTGCGCTCCCCCAATTGCATCGGTGGATGCGCGAGCCCGAGGTTGGACCACTGCGCCGAGGCCTCCTCCGCCACCGTATCGGGCAGCTTGCCGAGCACGCTCTCGATGTCGCTGGCGGTGCACAGCCAGCGCTCTGCAACCGCACCGTCTCGCCGCAGGATCACCGCGAACTCGCGCGCATAGACCATCCCACCGCCAAGGCGCACCGCATCGCCTTCGACAGCTTGCGGACCGGATGCACTGGTCAGCGGACGGATGTAGATGCGGTCGCTCATGGCGCATGGCCTCGTTCAATTGCGTTGCGCTGGACTTAGCGAGCGGAGATCGAACGGGATAGGCGCGCGCCGGGGTTATCGTCATCCTGACGGAGTGCGCGCCGCCGAGCCGGTCGCGCTCCCTCAGTCGGAGACTTCTGCCGCCTCTTCTGCGACGACATAGAGATAATCGACATAGGCCATTATTGCCTCGTCGAGCCCGTTCACCTTGGGATCGCTGCTCTCGATCAGGAACCACTCGTTGGGTGCGTGCGCGCCGCCACCGCGGCTGAGACCGAATTGCGACGCCGGAAGATTGAGCGGCGGTCCGTTGAAGATCACGCCCGGCCAGCTGCCGGCGTTGCGCGGCCTGATCGAATAGGGGATGCCCTTTTCATCAAACAAGGCTTTCTGGGCGCGGATGAGGACGCTGTCTTCGTCGGTCTCATTCGGGCCATAGCCCCCCGACACAGTGACCTGCACATCGTCGAAACCACGCTTGGCAAGATGGGCTTTCAGCTTGCTGACGGCTTCGTCCTTGGTCATCGCCGGGACGAGACGGAACTCCAGCTTGGCCTCGGCCCTGCCCGGCAAGACGGTCTTGCCACCGGGGCCGGTATAGCCGGCGATCAGGCCCTGGATATTGACCGTCGGCTGCGAGAGAAACCGCTCGAGACTGGTCACATACGGCTCGTCATCGATCCAGCGGCCGACCCCCAGCAGCGCCTTCGCCTCTTCCTCGGGATTGAGCGCGGCCCCTTCGGCGATCAGTTCCTTCTGACGTTCGGTGAGGGGACGGACATTTTCGAACCAGCCGTCGATGGCTGGGGTATGGCCGTCATCGGCCACCAGCGTGTCGAGCGCCTTGACCAGCCGCCATGCGGGGTTTTCGATACGGGCATGGTTCGATGAATGGATATCGGTCTTGGGATATTTGTCGGAAGTCTCGCCGCCCACGACCAGCTGGAACTCGACCGCGCCCTTTGCACCCAGAGTGATATTGGCGCTGCCGTCCTTGCTCTGCGCGGCAGACGGAATGAACACGCCGACCGTTTTCGCCAGTGCATCGCGGACCTCGGGCACGGCGACGACCTGGTCGAAGTGTGTCGAGGCGACTTCCTCTTCCCCTTCGGCAACGAGGACGAGATTGACAGGCAGCTTCTTCCCGCTCGCCTGGATCGCCTTGATCGCGGCGAGCAGGGCCATCTCGGGGCCCTTCTGGTTGACCGCGCCGCGACCGACGATCGTCAGGCCTTCGCCTTCACGTTCGACGAGCCTGCCTTCGAGCGGGGGCGCGTCCCATTCCGAAGGATCGAACTGCTTCACGTCATACATGAAATAAAGGCCGAGCGTCGTTTCGGCGCCTGCATCCAATGTCGCGAAAACCGCCGGAACGCCGTCGGTCGGAATGATCTTGGCCTGCTGAAAGCCCGCATCGAGCGCCAGCTGTTTCATGTATTCGGCACCAGCCGGGGTATTGAGCTTCTCGGCAGCGATCGTCGGCAGGGCAATCCATTCGCGCAAGTCCTCGATCGTCGCGTCGCGCTGCTCTTTGACGATGCTGACAATCTGCTCGCGGTCCGGCGTCTCCGCCGCCAGCGGTACTGCCGTGGACGCGAGAAGCGCCGCCACGCTCAATCCAACCAACCGACCAACCATACATCCCCCCTCACAATTGCCTCGGAATTGGGAAGCTAACAGCCGGAAGGTGTTTCGCAACCGGCATTTCGACAGGGCACGGCGCGCTCATTGTCGCGCAAGAGATGATCGTAGGCGCCTCAGTCGAGCTTGAGCATGATCTCGCAAACCGCCCCATCGGCAGGGAAGCGCAGATTCACCTCGCCAGAACGCCCCAGCGCACCGGAGATCAACCTCGATCCGAAGCCGTCCTGCTTCGCCTCTCGCACTTCGGGGCCGCCCTGCTCACGCCAGACGACCCGCAGAACCTCGTCCTCACGCGTAATGGCAGTCGTGACGGTCCCGCTCTCGTTCGAGAAAGCGCCATATTTGATCGCATTGGTGATCAGTTCGTGAAGGACCAGCGCGAGCCCCTGAGCGGTCGATCCGCTCAGCAAAGCCTCATCGCAGCCTTCGATCTTCACCCGTTCCTGCAAGCCCGGGAAGGCAGCCAGGGATTGCTCGACAATCGCCCTGATAGTCATGGATCCGGGAGCTTCGCTGATCAGCAATTGGTGGCTGCGCGCAAGAGCATCCACCCGCCCCTCGAGGGACCTCGCGAATGTCGGAATATCGCGCGCCTTGGCCGCGGACAGCCGCACGATCGACTGGATGATGCCGAGCATGTTGCGAACACGGTGGTTGAGTTCGTTGGTGAGCAGCGACAGCCTGTCTTCGCGCTCTTTGGTGTCGGTGATGTCGATCACATGGCCGATAAGCCTGTCGACCGACCCATCCGGGCCGATCAGCGGCCTTCCTGCCGCGCTGATCCAGCGCCTTTCATCCTTGGCGGTCTGAATTTCGCATTCGAACTTCCATAGCTCGTTGTTCCGGATCGCCCGCTGCTGGAGTTCGTCGACGCGCTGACGGTCGCTCTCGACCACATGGCCGAGGAACATTTCATAGGTCCACTCTTCCGGAGCTTCGGAATAGCCGAAAATTTCGTCATGGGCATGATTGCGCCACGCATGGCCGCTGGCCACGTCAAGTTCCCAGATACCGATATGGGCAGACTCGATCACCAGCCGAAGGTGTTCGGCGCTGCGTTCTTCGAATGGCTTCAAATCGGGCATAAGAAATGCGTCCTAGCACCCAAAAACAGTGTCACTCAAAGAGTATAAGCTCTGCCAAACAGCATTGAAAAGCCAGCAGAACAGAATCAGGTTGGGACTATCTAATCTTCCGTGGCGAGCAGGTAAAGCTGCCTCGCAGCATCGATCGGCTTGACCTTTCCGCCGTCCTCGTAGTGCCAGAAGGTCCAGCCATTACAGCTGGGCGCGCCTTGCAGATCCTTGCCGAGCCCGTGGATGCTGCCGACCTGCTTTTCGTAAGAGAGCGAGCCGTCGGCACGGACAGTCGCGATCCAGCGGCGCTTCTTGTCGAACACCTTGGTGCCGGGCTTGAGATAGCCGTTTTCGACCAGCGCACCGAAGGCGACGCGCGGCGCGGACTTCTTCGACTGCATGGTCTGGAGCGCGCTTTCATCGAGCGGCAGTTCCTTCTCGATCCGCTTGTAGGCGGCATCGCGATACATGTTCTCCCGCTCGCAGCCGATCCATTCGCGGCCAAGGCGCTTGGCAACGGCGCCGGTGGTGCCGGTGCCGAAGAACGGGTCGAGCACGACGTCTCCCTTCTCGGTCGTCGCCAGCAGCACGCGGTAAAGCAGCGCTTCGGGCTTCTGGGTCGGGTGAACCTTGTGCCCGCCCTCTTTCAGGCGTTCCGCACCTGCGCAGATCGGCAGAAGCCAGTCGCTGCGCATCTGCAGCTCGTCATTCAATGTCTTCATCGCGCGATAGTTGAAGTGATACTTCGCCTTCTCGCCCTGCGAACACCACAGCAGCGTCTCGTGCGCATTGGTGAAACGCGTGCCCTTGAAATTGGGCATCGGGTTCGACTTGCGCCAGACGATGTCGTTGAGGATCCAGAAGCCGAGGTCCTGCAGGATCGCGCCGACGCGGTAGATATTGTGGTAGCTGCCGATCACCCAGAGCGAACCGTCGGGCTTCAGCACGCGGCGCGCCTCGGTCAGCCAGTCGCGGGTGAAATCGTCATAAACCTTGAAACTGTCGAACTGGTCCCAGTGATCGGTAACTGCATCGACCGCGCTGCCGTCGGGACGGTTGAGATCGCCGCCAAGCTGAAGGTTGTAGGGCGGATCGGCAAAGATGCAGTCGACCGATGCGTCGGGCAGCGAGCGCATCGCTTCCACGCAATCGCCATCGAGTATCTGCCCCAGAGGCAGTTCAGCCGTCAGTTCGACAGCCGTTTTCTGACGCGCGGCGCGCGTTTTCGTGGTCTCCAGGACCGCCATTATTCACCCCTCATATTGGGCCTTCGCAGCAAAGCAGCCACCAGTTCATGCAGCGCGAAGACCAGACCTATCCACAGGGTGAGTCCATCGGGACTCCGCGTCAAGTCCGTTAATCTGCTGCAATATGGTTAACGCCGCGTTAGCTATGACGGAACAAAAAGAGCCCCGCACAAGATGTTGAGTCCCTGCGCTTTTCACAGACTCGACATCATGGGGTGTGACACGAAAGACTCGACTCTTTTCGCAAACTGAAGAATGTTGGATTGACTGAACCCCGGGTCGCGTAACCGGGAGATCACAAATGGCTTTGGAAGTAATCGGGGCAGGACCCGGTCGTACCGCCACCTTTACGATGAAGTTCGCACTCGAGCATCTGGGCTTCGGCCCGTGTCATCACATGGCAGAAGTGTTCGCCGATGCGCGGCGGCAGGTTCCTCTCTGGCTCGACGTGGCGAACGGCAAGCCGGACTGGGACAAGGTCTTCGCCGGTTTCAGATCGGCTGTCGATTATCCCTCCGCCTCATACTGGCGCGAACTGGCCCACTATTACCCGCAAGCCAAGGTGATCCTGACGGTGCGCGATGCTGACAGCTGGTTCGAATCCGTCAGCGAGACGATCTTCTCCGACCAGATGCAGGCGGGCCTGGTGGGCAGCCCCACCGGCGACATGATGCAGGGTGTGATCTTCGCCCACTTTGGCGGCGGCGATATTCGCGACCGCGCCTTCATGACCGACTGGTACGAACGCCGGAACCAGCAGATCATCGACACCATCGCGCCCGAAAGGCTGCTGGTATTCCACCCAAAGGAAGGGTGGGAGCCACTGTGCAAGTTTCTGGGCGTCGATGTGCCGACCGAGAAGTTTCCCCGCGTCAACAGTCGTGACGAGCTACAGGCGGCGCATGAGGATGACCGAGGGGTTCATCCCGATGCGGACGAGGCCGAAGCTTTCGGCAAGCGCTACATCGCGGAACTGAAAGCGAAGGCCTTCGCCTGACGCAAACCGCACGCTTGCGGAGCCGGATCAGACCCCGAGAGCGAGCGTGGTGTTGACCGCGAAGATCAACACAAGGCCGGCGCCGATAACGCGCCCAATGCTCTTGGCCGCGGCGAGCAGGAGAAGCAGCACGACCGCGGATGCTGCGAGCAGCACCAGCTGGTAGTCGAGCAAGCTTGCCGGCACGGGGACCGGCGCGACCATCATCGTCACGCCGCCGATCAGCAGGATGTTGTAGATGTTGGAGCCGACGACGTTACCCACTGCGAGGCCCGGCTGTCCGCGAATGGCAGCTGCCACCGAAGCAGCGAGCTCGGGCAGCGAAGTTCCGACAGCGACCACCGTCAGACCGATCACCGTCTCGCTCACGCCGACAAGCGTGGCGAGGTCGATCGCGCCGGTGACGAGGAGATTGCCCCCGCCCACCAGCAGCGCGAGACCAACAACAAAAGCGATGACCGCTTTCGGCATGGACACCATGCTGTCGTCCTCCTCGTCCCCGTCGATCGAGCGCGGGTGATTGAGGCGCCAGAGAATATAGGCGACCAGAAGCGCAAGCAGCACCGCGCCGATCCAGATCGAACCGGTCTGCAGATAGGTAATGCCCCATAGCAACAGGGTCGCCAGCAGGGCGATCACCGCATCCCGCCTGCCCAACCCGGTCAATGCAATAGGGGCAACCAGCGCCGTAAAGCCGAGGATCAGCAGCGTGTTGGCGATATTCGACCCGATCACATTGCCCCAGGCAAGCTCTGGAGAGCCCTGCAAGGCGGCTTCGACGCTGGCGACCATTTCCGGCATCGAGGTGGCGAAGCCGACGATGACGAGGCCGGTCACGAGATTGGACACGCCAAGACGGTGCGCGATGCTTACCGAACCGCGCACGAGAAACTCGCCGCCGACGGCCAGGCCGACAAGGCCGACGATGCTGAAAAGGATCGCTTCGATCATGTGGCGCTATGTAGTGAAGTCCGCGCGTTAGAGAAGCGCCAATTGTGCGATGGGCGCAAAACTCTGGCGGTGGAGCGGCGAAGGCCCGTGATGGCGCAAAGCCTCCATGTGCTCGCGGGTGCCATAGCCCTTGTTCCGCTCCCAGCCGTAATGCGGATGGTCCTGCGCCGCTTCCAGCATCAGGCGATCGCGCCATTCCTTGGCGACGATCGAGGCGGCGGAAATCGCAGGCTCCAACCCGTCGCCGCCGACGATCGCGCGCGCTTTCCAGCGCCATTCCCTGCAGCGCCCATGAGGCGTGAGATTGCCGTCGATCAGCACGTCCTCCGGCTCGCAGCCCAAACGCTCGACCAGCCGCTCGACCGCCAGTGTCATCGCACGCATCGTGGCGATCAGCACATTGACCCGGTCGATTTCCTCGGCCTCGATGACCCCCACGCCCCACACGCAGCTATGGCGGATATGACTATCGAGTTCTGCGCGGCGCTTGGCGGAAAGTCGCTTGGAATCGTCGAGCCCTTCGGGATATGCGCTACCCAACACGACGGCTGCGGCGACGACAGGTCCGGCGAGCGGACCACGACCCGCCTCGTCGACGCCGACAATCAGGCGCTCGGCACCGAATTCATTTTCAGGAGTTCCAGAAAGCATGAACATGATCGCAAAGCCCTTCGCCCTCTTCTCGCCCGCCCTGCTCGCAGCCGCAAGTTGCAGCGCGCAGTCAAATGTGGACAGCGCCAGCAATGGCGATGCGCTGTCCGGAACCATGGACGCGGACGAGGTCTTCGTGATCGAGGAACGCGGCACTTATGACGAGCCATGGGCTGCGGCCTTCGTGCCTGGAACCGAAGTTCTGGTGATCACGACCAAGCCGGGACAGCTGATCGGCTATGACACCGCGGCGGATCGCGAATTCACGATCTCGGGCGCACCGCAGGTCGACTATGGCGGCCAGGGCGGGCTGGGAGACATCGCCTTCCTCCAGAGCGAGGCGGCCGATACGCTTGCCTCGCGCACGATCTTCCTCAGTTTTGCCGAGGCAGGCCAGGGTGACACCCGCGGTGCAGCCGTCGGCAAGGGACAGATGGTGTGCGACGATCAGCGGAGTTGCGAGATCCGCGATTTCGAAGTGATCTGGCGGCAGACCCCCAAGGTCACCGGGCGAGGCCACTTCTCGCACCGCCTGCTGTTTTCGCCGGACGAGCGCTATCTCTATGTCGCGAGCGGCGACCGGCAAAAGCTTGAACCCGCCCAGGACACCTCGAACACGCTGGGCACGATCGTCCGGCTCAATCTCGATGGGTCGGCAGCCGAGGGCAATCCGGAAGTCGGTGACGACACGCCGAGCAACGAGATCTGGTCGTACGGACACCGCAACATCCTGGGAATGGACTGGGACGAGCAAGGGCGACTGTGGGAAGTCGAGCATGGCCCTGCCGGCGGCGATGAGCTCAACCTCGTCAAGAAGGGTGCGAACTATGGCTGGCCGACACGTTCCAACGGCGACCACTATAACGGCGACCCGATTACCGATCACAGCGCCGACGATGGCTTCACCAAGCCGGCAGTGAGCTGGAGCCCGGTGATCGCGCCGGGGGACATGCTGTTCTACAGAGGCGATCTCTTCTCCGCCTGGCAGGGCGATGCGCTGATGCCTGGCCTCAAGACCCAGGCGCTGATCCGCGTCGAGATCGATGGTGAAAATGCCCGCGAAGCTGCCCGGTACGAATTCGACGATCGTCTGCGTGCAATTGCCGAAGGCCCCGACGGCGCGCTGTGGATCCTTGAAGACCGCGAGGGCGCGAGCCTGTTGAAGCTTACGCCCAAGTGATCTTCCGCACACCCGCCCGGGCGTGCGATTTCCTCGCTCACGCGACCTGACGGTCGCATCGCTGCGGGCGGGCTTGCAGGTGTCCTTCGGACAGCTGCGTCTTCGACTGCGCTTCCGCCCTTGCGGCCCTGCGGGCCGGTTCTATTTTTGTCGACAGCGCGCGCGCGTGAAACTAAGCGCGCTTCGCCATGGCGACACTGATCCCTCTTGCGAATGTCGAACCCGACATGATCGAGCAATTGCTCGACCGTGCTTTCGGGCCCGACCGGCATGCCCGCACCGCCTATCGTATTCGGGGAGAGGCGCAGTGGCTCGAGGCGCTGAGCTTCGCCGCGCTCGACGACGAGGACATGCTGGTGGGGACGATCCAGCTCTGGCCAGTCGCGCTGACCGACAAGGAAGGCCGCGCCCATCCGATGATCATGGTCGGTCCGGTTGCTGTGCTGCCGGAGCATCAGGGCGGCGGCTATGGCAAGGCGTTGATGTTTGCGGCACTCGACGCGGTGGAGCGAAGCGGCGGCGACGCCCCCGCCCTGCCGCTGGTGATGATTGGCGATGCAGAATATTACGGCCGCTTCTTCGGTTTCAGCGCCGAGCACACGCGCGGCTGGCACTGCCCGGGCCCGTTCGATCCCGCGCGATTGCTATTGAGATACGCAAATCCGGCGGTGCTGCCGGACGAAGGAATGCTCGGCCCCTGGCAATAGTCGTCAGGACAGGGTTGGCGAATTAACCACCTTCTGGCATCGATCCTCGCACCTATGCCTTACACTCCGCCCCCGCACCTCGCAGAGCTGTCTTTGCCTGAAATCGCCAAGCTGGTGGCGGAGCGAAAGCTGCCGCCTGTCGAGCAATGGGCACCCGAGGCAAGCTCGGACAGCCGTATGCGGATCGCGGCGGACGGAACGTGGTATCACGACGGCTCACCCATCCGCCGCGAGGCGATGGTGCGCGCCTTCGCCAGCCTGCTGATGCGCGACGATGCGGGCCAGCACTGGCTCGTCACGCCCTATGAGAGGCAATCGATCGAGGTCGAGGATGCGGCGCTGATAGCCGTCGACGTGAAGCAGGACGACGGCGCGCTCGCCTTCCGGCTCAACACCGACGATCTCGTGATCGCCGGTCCCGACCATCCACTGCGCGCGGCCGGCGACCCGGAGACGCCTGCGATCTACCTGTCAGCGCGGCGCGGCTGCGAGGCGAAGCTGAACCGCAGTACCTACCAGCAGCTCGCCGATATCGCGCTTGCAGCGGGCGACGACTGGAGGGTCACCAGCATGGGCGAGCGTTACTCGCTTCTTCCCGAATGAGCCCTCTGTTCGATCGCCTGGCCGACCTGTTCGAACGCGGGCATCGCACGCCTGCGAACGGACTGCTGAGCGATGACCGTTTCATCAAGGACAGCCCGACCGCCGATGCCGCCGTTCTGATCGCGGTGACAGATCGGGACCGGCCGGGCGTGCTGCTTACCCAGCGCCCCAACGACATGCGCGATCATCCGGGGCAGGTCGCTTTTCCGGGCGGCAAGGTCGACGAAGGCGAGGATGCGGTCACCGCCGCGCTGCGCGAAGCCGAAGAGGAAATCGCACTCGCCCGCCATCATGTGCAGGTGATCGGCACGACCGACCGCTATCAGACCGGCACCGGTTTCGACATCACCCCGGTGCTCGGCGTGGTCCCGCCCGATCTCGACCTCACGCCCAACCCGACCGAGGTCGAGGACTGGTTCGAGGCACCGCTAGACCTGCTGCTGAAGCCGGAGAACTGGACCGAACACGAGGTTATCTGGCGCGGCCATCCTCGCAAATATCTCGAAATGCACTATTCCGGCTTTCGCATCTGGGGCGTGACTGCAGCGATCATCTTCAACCTGTCGCAACGCATCACTTACGAGGGGCTGTTCGGTGAAGGCTGATCTGTCAGATGCCGCATGGACGAGGCGCGAGGGGCTCGCCGAACTCACGCAGGCTCTGGGCGCCGAGGCGATCCGCTGGGTCGGCGGCGCGGTGCGCGACAGCCTTCTCGGCCACGAAGTCGCCGATGTCGATTGCGCCACCACGCATCTGCCCGACGCCGTGATAGAACTGTGCAAGCAGGCTGGCATCCGCACGGTCCCCACGGGGATCGATCACGGCACCGTGACCGCCATACTGTCGGGCGGGCCGGTCGAGATCACGACCCTGCGCCATGACGTCTCGACCGACGGACGGCGCGCGACAGTCGCCTTCGCGCAGGAATGGAAGGAAGACGCAGCGCGGCGCGACTTCACCATCAACGCGCTCTACGCCCATCCCGAAACACTCGCGATATCCGACTATTTCGGCGGGCTTGAAGACCTCGCGGCGCGGCGGGTGCGCTTTATCGGCGATGCGCGCGAACGGATCCGCGAGGATCACCTGCGGATCCTGCGCTACTTCCGCTTCCAGGCGCGCTTCGGAGCAGAACTGGACCGCGAAGCAGAGGAAGCCTGCGCCGAACTCGCACCAATGCTCAAGGGGTTGAGCCGTGAACGCATCGCGAGCGAATTGCTCGCAATCCTTTCCCTGCCCGATCCGCATGAAGTTATCGCGCGCATGCATGAAAAGGGCGTGCTCAAGGTCATCCTTCCTGAAACCTGCCGCCAACATATCGCCGCTCTCGAACGACTGATTGCCGCGGAGCGTGATCAAGGCTTCGCGCCATCGCCCATCCGCCGTCTCGCTGCCTTGCTTCCACCCGTTACCGATGTTGCTGGCGACGTCGCGGCTCGCCTTCGCCTGTCGCGCGCCCAACGCGGATTGCTCGTTACGCTGGCGGAGCGAAAGCCCGAAGATTGCGAGGCTGCAAAAGCCATCGCCTATACCGAAGGAGTCGATGCGGCAGCCGGCCGTATCCTGCTGCAGGGCGGCGATGCCAGCGCGATCAAGGACTGGGTTCCGCCGCAATTTCCGTTGAAGGGCGGCGTGATCGTCGAGCGCGGTGTGGCTGCCGGACCCGAGGTCGCGCGGATCATGCGTGCGGTTGAATCGCAGTGGATTGCCGAAGGTTTTCCGGGCGAGCAGCGGATCGCGGAATTGCTCGAACAGGAGCTGGCCAAACGCTGAGCGGCTCCTTCAGCGTAGCTTCAGGCTGGGACAGCTATCACAAGCGAGGTTGCAAAAACGCGCCTCTATTGGTTATTGCGCACAACCGCGAGGTGGCCTGGCCCCACGCTGGCTAGGTCGTCGGTTCATTCCCACCAAGCCGCCTACAATCGAATATCTACCGGTAGCAGCGCTCGGGGACTGTGCGCAGCAATGCCATTGAAGTTGAGAAATAACGGAGACAATTCATGAAGTTCACGAAGCTTGCCCTGCTGGCCACCGCTATGGCCGCCGCTCCTTACGCCGCGAACGCGCAGGACGTTGGCGCCACCGTTTTCGGTAACGACGACGCCGCAATCGGTACCGTCACCACCAATGACGGCAGCGTCGTGACCGTCGACACCGGCAAGCACAAGGCTCCGCTGCCCGCCAATCTTCTCGCCGAGCGCGAAGGCAAGTGGACGGTGAATGCCACGAAGGCCCAGATCGACCAGATGATGGACGCCCAGGTTGCTGCCGCCAATGAAGCGCGCGACGCTGCGCTCATCGAAGGTGCTGCAGTAATGAGTGCGGACGGCCAGCCGGTCGGCACCGTCTACACTGTCGACACCGAAGACATGGTCATCATCAAGAACGATGCCGGCATTATCACGCTCACGCGTGACAGCTTTGCTGCCGACGCAAACGGTGCGCTGATCGTGCTCTATTCGGCTGCGGATATCGCTTCGAACACCACGCCGGTCCCCGAGGGTGCAGAAATCCTCACCCCGGCACAGGCTCGCGCCAAGGAAGCTGGCGCAGGCGCAGGTGACGAGGCCGAAGCCGAAATGTAATCACGCCTGATTGCCTGCTTCCAGCGGGAAGCATCTAGAAAGCCGCGCTCGCCCTTTGGGGTGGGCGCGGTTTTTCTTTGCGATGAAGCTTGAGGCGCGGGTTTCAGCAATCCCGGCGCGGCCCACTACTCGTCTGTAAACCTGTTGTCCTTGGGGAAGCCCTGCGGCGGCATGCGTCCAGCCGCACCGCGTGCGACCTTCCATTGCCAGATATCGTTCTCGGTCCGGGTGCGGTCGCCCTTCCCGCCCATCTGCCAGCTCAGGCCTTCAGCCAGAACGAAGGTCTTGGCATCGGACAGTCCGCCGTCGCGATAGCGTTGCAGCATGACACCCTGGCCACGCCCCATCACCGGCACTTCCTCCAGGTTGAAGACCACCAGCTTGCGGTTGTCGCCCACGCAGGCCACGTGGTCATGCCCCTCAGCGATCTCGCGCATCACCTGCAGCTTCGCATCGCCCTTCAAATTGACGACCTGCTTGCCCTTCTTGGTCTCGGCGACGAGGTCCTTGGTCTCCGCGACGAAGCCCTTGCCGATGGACGATGCGAGCAAGAGGCGCCCGCCTTCGCGGTTTACCACCATGCCCGCAATCCGCGTCTCCGCCTCGAGGTCGATCATCGACTGGACCGGCTCGCCAAAGCCGCGCGCACCGGGCAGCTTGTCCGCGCCCAATGTATAAAAGCGCCCGTTTTCCGCCGCGATCAGCACCTTGTCGGTGGTCTGCGCATGGACGATGAAGCCGAGCTCGTCGCCTTCCTTGTACTTGAATTCCTGATCGAGCGGGACGTGACCCTTGGCCGCGCGGATCCAGCCTTTCTTTGAGAGGATGACCGTCACCGGCTCCTTCTCGATCATCGCGTCCATGCTGAACTCGACCGCAGGGGCGGCTTCCTCGATCCGCGTGCGGCGCGCGCCGAGATCCGTATCCTCGCCATACTCCTTGCGCAGCGCCTTGAGGTCGCGCTTCAGGCGCGTGCGCTGGCGGGCAGGGGAGTCCAGCAGTTTCTGCAGTTCGTCCTGTTCGGCGAGAAGATCATCCTTCTCCTGCCGCAGCTGCATTTCCTCCAGCTTGCGCAAGCTGCGGAGGCGCATGTTGAGGATCGCTTCGGCCTGGCGGTCGGTGAGCGAAAACTCCTCCATCATCACCGCCTTGGGTTCATCCTCGTATCGGATGATCTCGATCACCCGGTCGAGGTTGAGGAAGGCGATGATATAGCCTTCGACCAGCTCCAGCCGCCGCGCGATCTGGTCGAGCCGGTGCTGGCTGCGCCGCTGCAGGATCTCGATCTGGCTGGCGACCCAGTTCTGCAGCAGCTCCTTCAGTCCCATCACCATCGGCGTGCGCGAAGCGTCGAGCACGTTGAGGTTGAGGCCGAAGCGGGTTTCCAGATCGGTCAGCTTGTAGAGCGATTCCTTGAGCAGTTCGGGATCGACATTGCGGCTGCGCGGGACGAGCACGATGCGGATGTGCTCGTCGCTCTCGTCGCGCACATCGTCGAGGATCGGCAGCTTCCTGTCGGCAATCGCCTGCGCGATCTGCTCGATCAGCTTGCCCTTGGGCACCTGGTAGGGGATTTCGGAAATGACGAGCTGCCATTGTCCGCCGCCCAGCCGTTCGATCCCGGCATCGCGATCCTCGGCCTTGTCCGCTTCGGGCGCATGGAAGCGGCCGCGCACGCGGAAAGAGCCGCGTCCCGTTTCGTAGGCCTTTGAAATCGCTTCCGCGCTTTCGGGGACGATCCCGCCGGTGGCAAAGTCCGGCCCCTTGAAGACTTCCATCAGTTCCTGGTGCGTGACATCCTTGTTGAACATCACCAGCTCGGTCGCGTCGATGATCTCGGCGACATTATGCGAGGGGATATTGGTCGCCATGCCGACCGCGATCCCGCTCGCCCCATTGGCGAGCAGGTTCGGGAACAACCCCGGGAAGATCTCCGGCTCCTGCTCTTCGCCATTATAGGTCGGGATGAAATCGACCGTCCCTTCGTCCAGCCCTTCCATCAGGCGCAGAGCGGTCCTGGTCAGGCGCGCCTCGGTATAGCGATAGGCGGCGGCGTTATCGCCGTCGATATTACCGAAATTACCCTGCCCCTCGACCAGCGGATAGCGGAGCGCGAAATCCTGCGCGAGGCGCACCATCGCGTCATAGACGCTGGCGTCGCCATGCGGATGGTATTTACCGATGACGTCGCCGACCACGCGCGCAGACTTCTTGAACGCGCTCGACGGGTCGAGCTTCAGCTGCCGCATGGCCCAGAGCAGGCGGCGGTGGACCGGCTTCAGCCCGTCGCGCAGATCGGGCAGCGAGCGCGCCGTGATCGTCGAGAGGGCATAGACGAGATAGCGTTCTTCGAGCGCGGAATCGAACGGCGCATCGACGATCGCATCGAAGGGATCTGGGCCGGAATCATCGAGATCGGTGGTGGACATACAAGTCGGCTTATCAGAGCCACGGCTCGCCTGTCAGCAAGGAACATTTGCCTGTCCCCACTCATTGAAGGAGTAACAGCAAATCAAGGAGTTATACTATGACACGCGTGCTTATTATCGCCACCGACGGGTTCGAACAATCGGAACTCATGAAGCCCAAGGCCAATCTCGAAGACGCCGGCGTATCGACGACCGTTGCAAGTCTCGAAGATGGTGAGATCAAGGGTTGGGACCAGAAGGACTGGGGTGAAAGCGTCCAAGTAGACATCACGGTCGATGAGGTATCGAGTAACGACTATGACGCGCTGATGCTGCCGGGCGGTCAGATGAACCCGGACATCCTGCGCATGAACGACCGTGTCATCGATCTCGTTCGCGAGTTCGACAAGGCGGGCAAGCCGATCGCAGCCATCTGCCACGCACCGTGGTTGCTCGCCGAAGCCAAGATCATCGAAGGCAAAACCGTGACCGGTTGGCCGTCAATCCGCACCGACCTCAAGAATGCCGGTGCCGCCGTGGTCGATGAAGAAGTCGCACAGGATGGCAACCTCATCACCTCGCGTAATCCGGACGACATCCCCGCATTTTCGAAGGCGCTCATCGGCGCACTCGACAAGGTGAAGGTCTCGGAGAACGCCTGATCCGACAGCTTCTGGGCCGGTCCATCCCCGGTCCACAGCGAGGACCCCGCTGCGTCACTGGCGCGGCGGGGTTTTTGCTGTCCGTCGCTCGTGCGAATCTGCTATCGAGAACTCTCGATAATACGCCTTGTCGGCTTCATGATCGCGTTCGCCCAGTTCGGGTTAGGCCGGTATAACCCCAATGAGCGTCAATTTTCGGTCGATATACTGACAACGCGTGCTTGATAAGCGGCAGGCTCCCTTTAGGAATTTGCAAGGCGCATAATTCTTATGTGACTATGATCGTAAGTTCCGTTCCGCAGGTGGGGTTGGATGGCCGAATGGGTGGATTTGCACGCCCTCTCCTTGCTGAAATACATCAGGACAGCCGCCGGGCCGAACGGCGGACTCTGAGCCTGTCGACGCAGGTCTCATCCTATGAGGATTCGACCAAGGCGCTGATCCATGACCTGTCCGAGAACGGGCTGATGATCGAAACCTCGGCCGAGCTCAAACCGGGTGACAGCCTGTTCGTGGACCTTCCCTTCGTCGGCACCATCGAGGCGCGCATCGTGTGGCAGAAGGATTCGTCCTACGGTTGCGAGTTCATAGAACCTGTCTCGCAAGCTACGGTCAGCGCCGCATTGTTGCGGTCCACCCCCGAGATTCCCCAAAGCCGTCCCGAAACGGTGATCGAGGAGCTCAAGGTAGGTGTGAAGCCGACGCTTGAAGAAATGACCAGTTGGGAAGTCGAATTCGAACGCACCAAAGGTGCCACCGGATACCAGCTTATCGGTTTTCGCCAGACCCAGGACGGCACCATTATCGCCATGGTCACGAAGACGAATTGAGGCGGATTTCCGCTCTTTTTCCCGGTTTTTCGTGCCGATAGCAGCAACCCTTTAGAGTAATATCCATTGGCCGTCAGCCGATGTAACCTGCCATCACAATCTGGCGGTTCAACAGGCGTCCTGCCCACTATTCAGGTGCGCCCGCAGCCGCCAGCTTGGCGATTGCCGCAAACCTTGAAACGGGGGGTTGTTATGAACCAGGACGGAAATGCACGGGGCACGCGTTGTCTGGCCGGAATCGAAAGCGATCTGATGAAAGCGGAAGAAGCCTTCATCGATGCCGACACGCGCTTCAAGAAGGCCGAGCTTGATCGCCAGGCCGCGCTGGAGACGATCAACAAGCATCAGATCGAAATGGACAATTTCATCGCCGAGATGCGTCAGCACAGCGTTCCTGGAACCAAATGGCATCCGTCACAAGACGACAACGGAGCCGATACCCTGGAATTGCACAACGAGGACATCGTTCGTGGCGAGGCGCGCGATGAACCTGTCGACCTTGCGCTTTCGTCCGAGGAGAACAAGCGGCTTCTCGAATCCGAGTTCAAGGATGCCAAGGAGCCGGTCCGCGAGCGGAGTGATGACCCCGTTCTCAAGGTCGTTTCCGGCAAGCGAGCCTGATCGGACCTTCTTAAAAGCCCAGCGATAACCCCAAAGCGCAATAGCGGGTCGGACCTGTGCGATGCTAATTTCTCGACATTGATCGAGAGGGCATCGAACGAGGCATGGAATCCGATCTTGCCAGCAGGCTGAGGACTGTCACCGGCACCGCTACCGAGCGGGTCCGGTCAGCCCTGCAGCATCGCCGCGCCAAGCCGTTATCGCTGGCAATCGCATCGAGCTGCGCTGCCGCCCTCATCTTTCCGAGCCCCCTCGCCCGCCACGAAGGCTGGACGCACATCGGTGCCGGAAGCGCGCGGGCGAGCACATTTGCAGCGGGCACCGAGTTGCCTGATGCCGCCCGCACGAACGCCCTTCTTTCCACCGTATCGGCACAGGCGATAAGTGCAGCGCCGACGCTGCGAAACGCCCTACCCTTCCGCTACAGCGGCAGCGATGCCAATCGCTCTCGCGCAGCAGAATGCCTTGCGGCCGCTGCCTGGTACGAGATCGGCAACGATCGCGAGGGCCAGAGGGCAGTTATCCAGACGGTGATCAACCGGGTGAACCATCCCGGCTTTCCCAATTCGGTTTGCGGCGTGGTATTCCAGGGATCGCACCTAAGGACGGGGTGCCAGTTCACCTTTACCTGCGACGGCTCGCTGCAGCGCCGCCGTCCCTCGGCCGCCTCATGGAAGAAGGCTTTGGCCGTCGCGGAAGAAGCGCTCGACGGTTTTGTCGACACATCGATCGGGACCGCGACTCATTATCACGCGGACTATGTTTCGCCCTGGTGGAGCTCCCACCTACAGCGCCTGACCGCTGTCGGACCGCATGTGTTCTATCGCTGGTCCGGTAGTCGCGGCAATTTCTCGAGCCGCGTCAGGCTCGATGCCGAACAGGACTACGACGCCCTGGTTCGCAAGAGCGCAGAGACCGAGCGCGATATCGAGGCGGGCAGAGAGATCGCCGGCGGCACGGCCGAGACACAACTCGCCAGCCTGTCCGGCCCGCCGACCTCCCCGGGCAAGATGGCGCCGGTCCAGCCAAGCGATAGCGCGATCGTGGTTACGCTAGCTGCCAACCAGCCGAGCGGCCGCTGGGCAGTCGAAGCGATGAAAGCTTGCAGCGGAAGCAGCGATTGCCGCGTCATCGGTTATCGCAACAGCGGTCTTGCTTCAGCCAACCGCGCACGCGCCGCCGGCATGCGCGACCGGCCGACGTTTCTCTTCCTGCGTGACGAGGTATCAGGGATGAACCTGGCCCTATGGGACTGCGAAACCATAGAGCGGCCGCAGAAAAGCCAATGCCTCCCCGATGACGGAGCGGCTCTGCGCAAATTGATGGTGGAAAGCTGACGTAGCCGAAGAGCCTCCGACAGCACAGGAAGTCATCGACCAGTGATAGCCGGGGAGGACAGGCGCAGTTGTCCAGCCTGCGCTTATCTACTCAACCCGATAGCTGATCAGCCGTTTCCGACGGCAACACGGTCCTGCGATGCAGAGTGATAGTTGGAAAAGCCGCGCGTGCTTGCCCACATGGCTGCCTGCGTGCGGTTGCTCACGTCGAGCTTGCGCAGGATCGCCTTTACATGGACCTTCACGGTGGCTTCGCAAACATCGAGTTCGCGCGCGATCACCTTGTTCGAATAGCCTGCCATCAGGCAGCAGAGCACATCACGCTCACGCAGTGAGAGCTTGGCATCCTCCATCTCGTGCTCGAGATCGGGAGCCGGCATCGCCTGGTCGAAATTGTGACGACCCAGTACGTCGGCAAGCTGGGAAGGCAGCACCTTCTCACCCATCGCGACAAGCTGCAGCGCGGTGATCAGAGGATCGGAATTCATCGATTTCACGATGTAACCATCGACCCCTGCATCGAAGCACTCGATGAGCCGATCCATTTCGAACTGATCGACCAGCACAGCGATCCGGGCCGATTCATACTCGGCCGCAATCTGCCTGATGGCATCGAGCTGGGCCGTGCGGTCCGGAAGGTCGATCAGCACGGTGAAGTCGGCATCGAGTCCGGCCTTCGCCACTCGCTCCACCCCTCGGCAGGACATCAGGACATTGAACCCGTTGGCCGACAGAATCCTGTGTAGCCCCTCCCGGGAGATATCGTTCAAGCTAATAAGGCAAAGGTCGCTGGACATAGCGAGTTTCCTCGAAAAATTATCTACGGTTACCCCAAAGCCGTAAAGGTCAGCAAAACCACGGTTGGGTTATCCTTTTAGATATTGGCCGTGGCAGCGACTCCGAACGGCTAACGAGGATGATGCTGTAAACCCGACTAAGAATCAACGCCCTTTTTGAAATTAGATCGAAGCGCCCCAGAGCGGGTCAGTTTGAGTTAGTCTCTCGGACTTACAGCATTTCGGCACCGCTGACTTGTATCAAATCGACGCGCGACAAGGCTGCCTGACGATTCAATCGATTGCGCGTTCGATCTGCCGAATTTTCGCCGATTTTGAGCGGATCAGAAGAAGGATTCGCGCACCGTGATGGTGTCGCCAGGCGCCACTTTGAGCGGAGCCTGGCCGAGTCGCACCAGCTTGCTCTCGGGCCAGATCTGGCGCTTCAGAACGACCGAATTGCGCTCCGCCCGCGGCGTGAAACCGCCAGCCTTCGCGACCGCCTGTTCCAGGGTAAGTTCGCCATTGTGCGGATATTCGCCGGGAGTCGCGACTTCGCCAAGAATGAAGAAGCTGCGATGCTCGAGTATCTCGATCGACACCTTGGGATAGAGAACATAGCCCCCGTCGGAGAGGCGCGTCTCGATCAGCTTGGCGACCTCTGACGGCGTCTTGTCCTTCACCACGATCGGTTCGATCAGCGGCATCGCCAGCGTGCCGCCAATCCCCACGTCGTAATCGCCGGTCAGCGTCTCCTCGTCGAAAACGGTGACCTTGAGCTGGTCGCCCGCGTCGATGAAATAACCCGGTGCAAGCTCGCTATTTGCCTGCGAAGCGGACATGACTGAAAGATCGCTTCCCCCGCAGGCCGCAGCCAGCGAAATCGCTCCTGCAACAATAAGGCCGCGTGCCGCGATGGGCATTCTGGCGAGCATTCGCTTGGACATCGCACAACCCTCCTCAACTGGTCTGCCAGAAGCGCATCCGCGCACCCGGCGTGTCGTGTCAGATAGTGCCAGATTATGCCAAGGCCTCAGCCGATTACATTACCATTTGGGGGGAGCGCGGCGGGAAGTGGAGCACCCTCTTATGCCCCCTTTGGCGGGAAGGGTTTACACCCGATGCGCGATTGTTCGCAGAGCCAATCTGATGGAGTTTGATGGTCGGCTCTCTCCTCGTTCGAACCGCACGGGGAGAGGGCTTCCACAGGGATCTTCTCGACCAGCGATCAAGCAACCGGACCAGATGCATACGACGAGACATGACAGCGCTTTGGGGGAGGCGAGAACGTCTGCGGACGCAGGCCTTTTCAGCTCGACCTCTTCGCTCTCGGAGCGGGAACTGATCGCGACGGCGTCGCATCTGGTAACCGCTTCGCGTGAGCAAGAGAGCTGGCATTACCGCGCTGTCGACATAGTGGTGGCCACCGCGCTGCTCGTCTTTCTCGCGCCGGTAATGCTGCTGGCAGCACTTGCCATCAAGCTCTCCAGCCCGGGGCCGATCATCTTCAATCAGACCCGCGTAGGTATGAACGGGCGGACCTTCGGGTGCCTCAAGTTCCGCACCATGCGGATCGATGCAGCAGAGCAGCTGGCAAATCTTCTCGCCAACAATCCGGAACTTGCCGAGGAATGGGCGCGCGACCAGAAGCTGAGCAGCGATCCGAGGATCACGCCGGTCGGCGCGTTCCTGCGCCTTTCGAGCATCGACGAATTGCCGCAGCTCTTGAACGTCATCCGCGGTGAAATGAGTCTCGTCGGCCCGCGTCCCATCGTCGAAGACGAAGCGCTGCGTTACGGCCGCTATATCACGAGCTACTTCAGCGTCCGCCCTGGCCTGACCGGAATCTGGCAGGTCAGCGGACGCAACGACACGTCCTATCGCAGGCGCGTTGCCGCCGACGTCGTTTACGCACGGTCGCGCTCGTTCTGGCTCAACATGAGAATATTGCTGGCAACAATACCGGCGGTGATCAATGCGGAGGGGGCGCGCTGACTATGCTGAATGAAGCGGTTCAAATCAGCCAGAAAATGAGGGCCCAGAGCCCGACGGCCAGCGGCGCCGCGAACATGAGCCCGCGGGCGAAGCTGCCGGAGCGTGGCGCACGACCGCGCGCCCCGCGCGATTTTACCGGCGCGGACGACTCTTTCGCGATCACTGCCCTATCCATAATGGCTATCGATCTACTCCTTTTGGCGGAGAAATGCCAGAGGGCACTACTACCTAGTCGCACCTTCTTCTCAAACCCCCTGCGGGCGGTGAGGTTCCTCAGGAACGCTGAGTCGAGCGCGCGGCGGTCCATTCTCCATGTCTGGCGCGAGATGGAAGACATCCTTTTCATCCTGCGCCTACTGATCGAACCGAAACCCAAATGCCGCCGGAGCCTGCACCGCGCGATCACCGATCGTTCGCGTAAACGGCGTGCGCGCCAACCCGCTCTCGTCTTGCGGATCGCGGCCTTCATTCTGCTGTGCCTGATCGCTCCGCGGCTTGCCATCGCGCAGCCCGAGGAGGTCGTCACACCGGTCGAGATGTTCGATGCCGATGCGGGTGAAGGCGTGCGCCTCTCCTCGTCCTATATCTTCTATCCGCGCGCAGTGATCGACCTCACCTACGACTCCAATGTCTACAACGTCGATGCGCCCGAGACCGAGGATGCCTACGTCTCGTTCCAGCCGGGATTTGCGCTCAAGTCCGACTTCGGCCGCCACGCAGTCGGCCTCGAAGCACGCGGCGAGATCCGGCGCTATTTCGACATCTCGGACGAAAACAGCGAACAGTATGATATCGTCGCCACTACCCTGCTCGAACTGGGCGAAGGCATCGACGTCGACACCTATGTGGGCTTCGCGCGCGGGATCGAGCGGCGCGGTACGCTCGGCGACGTGTTCTTTACCGACGAGCCGGTCGCTTACCACGAGAAGCGCGCGGGGCTCGACATCACCCGTGACGGAGGGAGGCTCGTGCTCGGCGCGGGCGCGGCGATCCTCAAGCGCGACTATTCCGATACGTTGGTCGGCGGTGTGCCGACCGATCTGTCGATCCGTGACGTAAAGGTCGCCAATGCGAAGCTGCGCGCCGACCTCGGTCTTGACCGGCGCACCGGCCTCTTTGCGGAAGTCGGCGTGAACCAGATCGACTACGAACTGCCGACCGTCACACCGCGCGATTCCGATGGGCTTTCCGCTCTCGTCGGGGTGCGCCACGAGGTGACCTCGCTGCTCGAGGTGGAAGCGGGCGTCGGCTACATTCACCAGAATTTCGACGATCCGGCGACTCCGTCTGCCAACGAGTTCAACTATCGCCTCGCGGCAAGCTGGACGCCCCGCCCGCAATGGCGGTTGACGGCGGCTGCAGCGCGGCTGGTGGACGCCAGCCGCAGCCAGGAATCTCCCGCCATCATCACCAGCGATTTCCGCCTCGGCGCACAGCGCGCCCTGGGCGACCGGATCCTGGTCGGCGCGGAGGCTGCCTATACCGAGGAAAACTACCGCGGTTCGCCGCGCAAGGACGAGCGCTTCACTGTCGCCGCCTCCACCACATACCGGCTGGCAGAACGCATCGGGATCACCGCGAAGGCGGGATACAGGGATCAGGACGGCGGCGCATTCGGCCGCTCCTACAACGGATTTACGGCGAGTATCGGCGTGAGGGCGGCATGGTAATCCCCCTCGCCCTGCATGGAGAACGATCATGAGTGGATCACGTGATCTGGTGGCTACCGGCACGGGTGGCACGGCGGTTGCCAATTATGGCGACTATGCCCCGCTGAGTGCCGATCGGATGGACCTGTCGGAAAGCGTCAGCTTCTTCCGACGCCAGTTCAAGCTGATCGCGATCATCACCGCTCTCGCTCTCGCGGCGGGCGCGTTGATCTCCATCCTCGCGGGCAAGACCTATCTGGCGGAATCGACGGTCATGTTGACCAATGATGCGGCCATCGTCACCCAATCAACAGCCGCCACGACGCCCCAGCCAGCGCTAAGCAGCGAAGTCGTCGACACGCAGATGCAGATCATCTCCTCGCAGGAAATGGCGCAGCGTGTCGCCCAGTCGCTCGGCCTCACCAACGGTCTCGACGGCGCAGGGCAGCGCAAGGTCATCGACGAGCTGCAGGAGAATGTCGGCGCGCGGCGGGCTGGCGAGAGTTACGCGCTGACGATCAGCTATCAGGCGGAGAAGGCCGCAGACGCTTCCACGATCGTCAACGAGTTCACGCGCCAATTCGTCAATTGGGAGCTTTCGGCAGAGCAGGAGCGCAATGCCGAAGCGCGTGCGATAGTCGAGGAACGCCTCGGCGAACTGCGCGACAGGGCGCAGGCGGACACGCAGGCGCTCCAGCAATATCGCATCGCCAACAACCTGCCGAGCATGACCGGCGCCTCTCTCACCGAGCAGGAAATCTCGACCTACAACCAGGAAGTGACGACGGCCCGTGCAGCGGCAGCCGAAGACCAGGCACGGCTAAACACCGCGCTCGCCCAGCTCCGTTCGGGTTCGAGCGGCGACGATGTCGGTGAAGCGCTCGGTTCGCCGGTAATCGCTTCGCTGCGCGCGCAGGAAGCGCTTGCGGCCACGACCGTTGCCGACCTCTCGGCCAAATACGGGCCCAATCACCCGCAGCTGATCCGGGCGAACAGCCAGCTTTCCGAAGTGCAGAACCGTATCCAGTCGGAAATAGGCCGCGTGATCTCCAACTTGCGCGCGAAGCAGGAAGTTTCCGCCCAGCGGCTCGCCTCGCTCAACGGCAGTCTCGCCAATGCGCGCGCGAAGCTTTCGCAGAACAACAGCGCGATGGTGGGCCTGAGCGAGCTCGAGCGCGCCGCAGAGGCGTCGCAAGGCATCTACGAGACCTATCTCAACCGCTTCAAGGAGCTGATCGCGGCCGAGGGTAGCGAGAAGCCCAATGCCCGGATCCTGACGCTGGCGGAAACCCCGATTTTCCCGAACTCGCCGAACATTCCGCTGAACCTCGCGCTGGCGCTGGTCATCGGCCTCGGCCTCGGCATCCTTGCCGCCTACATCAAGGAAGCGCTGTTCCACGGCATCTCGACGCCGGACGAGGCGGAGCGTGACCTGGGCGTGCCCTGTCTTGCCTCGATTCCGCTGCTGGAATCGATCGACGGCGGAGAGGATCATCCCGCCACCGCAATCCAGGAATCGCCCAAGTCCGCCTTTGCCGAGAGCTTCCGCTCGCTCGGCGCATCGATCGATCTCGCAACGCAAGGACAGGCGAAGGTGATCGCGATCACCTCTGCATTGCCCGGCGAAGGCAAGACGGTGATGTCCTGCTGCCTCGCAAGCGTGCTTGCGGCAGGCGGCCAGCGCACCATGCTGATCGATTGCGACCTGCGTCGCCAGGGCATCAGCCGCCTGCTCAACATGCAGGAAGGTCAGAAGGGCCTCGTCGACGTGCTCGACGGCTCAGCCCCGATCGACCTCGAACAGTATGACGGCGACAATGTCTTCTGCGTCCTGCCGCTTTCGCCCAGTCGCGAGGAGCCGGAGCACTTGCTGCGCGGGCAGGAGTTCGTCGATCTGCTCGAACAGCTGCGCGGCCACTTCGACCGCATCATCCTCGACCTGCCGCCGGTCCTGCCGATTGCCGCAACGCGGATCCTCGCGAGCCGGGCGGACGTGGTGGTGATGGCGACCAAGTGGCGTGACACTTCGCGCTTCGCCATTCGCGCGGCCCTGCGCCGCCTGCCGCCTGATCAGGTCAATGTGCTGGGGGTGGTGCTGAGCGGTGTGGACATGTCCCGCCGGTCCTTCCTCAACCCGCACGACCCCTATTTCTACTACTCCCAGTACAAAGAGTATTATGCGTAGCGCGCCGGAAACGGGCGCGGGGACGGGCTAGATCCTTGGCGCGGGGTGGCTTCTCTGACCGGCGGGTAGCGATCGTCCACTACTGGTTCGTCTCCATGCGCGGCGGCGAGCGGGTGGTCGAACGTCTGCTGCACCTGTTCCCCGATGCCGACATCTTCACCAACGTCTATGACCCCAGCAAGATGTCGGCGACGCTCAACCGCGCGCCGATCAAGGCAGGATTCGTCAACCGCCTGCCCTTCGCCAATCGCTTCTACCAATATTACC
The DNA here is from genome assembly GCF_900177715.1 of Altererythrobacter xiamenensis. Classification (GTDB taxonomy): domain Bacteria; phylum Pseudomonadota; class Alphaproteobacteria; order Sphingomonadales; family Sphingomonadaceae; genus Erythrobacter; species Erythrobacter xiamenensis. The sequence goes on from NZ_FXWG01000001.1 coordinate 464,661, forward strand.
TGCCGCTGATGCCGATGGCATTGGAAGGGCTCGACCTCACCGCCTACGACCTAGTCATCAGCAGCGAGAGCGGCCCGGCCAAGGGGGTCATCACCCGGCCCGATACAACGCATCTGTGCTATTGCCACTCGCCGATGCGGTATCTGTGGGACCACTACCACCAGTATCGTGCCGAAGCCCCTTCCCTCGCCCGCCGCGCCATGCCGCTGATGTATCACCGCCTGCGTCAGTGGGATGTTTCCTCCAGCGCGCGGGTCGATCGCTTCGTCGCCAATTCCAGCTTCATCCAGCAGCGCATCCGCAAGGTGTGGCGGCGCGAATCCGATGTCATCCATCCACCTGTCGAAACCGGGCTGTTCTCGCCTGCGGACGAAGTGAGCGATAGCTACCTCTGGGTCGGCCAGATGGTCCCCTACAAACGCCCCGACCTCGCCGTCGAAGCCTTCAACGCCAACGGCCTTCCGCTGACGATGGTCGGCACCGGCAGCATGCTCAAGCGGCTGCGCGCGATGGCGAAACCGAACATCACCTTCATCGATCATCTCGATTTCGCCTCGCTGCGGGCAGCCTACGCGAATGCCCGCGCCTTCATCATGACGGCAGAAGAGGATTTCGGGATCACGCCGGTCGAAAGCATGGCATCGGGCCGTCCGGTGGTGGCTTTCGGGCGCGGCGGGGCGAAGGACAGCGTGGTGCCCGGACGTACCGGCCTGTTCTTCGACCGGCAGGAGCCGGAGGCCCTGATCGACGCTGTCCAACAGATGGAACGCTTTCTGCCCGACTATAACCCCGAATGGGCGGTGCAGCAGGCGAGCAAGTTCGCGCCCGAGCAGTTCGACCGCAAGTTCCTCGAAACGGTCGAGGCCAGCTGAGGGCGGCGCGGCATGGAACTCACTTTCATCGGCCTCATCCAGATCGCCATCGGCACACTGATCGTGCTGGTCGGGAGCGTGCGCAGCGCGGTGATTTTCCTGGTCGTCAGCGCTCTGTTTGACGGTTCCGCCGCGATCGCGCTCCCCGAACTGGGCGGCTCGTCGATCCCGCCCGTGCAGTTCGCGCTGCTCTTCACCACCTTGCGGATTATCGCGCCACGCGGCGGCTATCTCGGCTATCTTCCCGCCGCCATCGCAGAGAACAAGTGGATCGTCTTCTTCGCGATCTACGGCGTGGTCGCGGCCTATCTCGCGCCGCGCATGTTCGGGACATCGATAGAGGTTTTCCCGATGCGCCCTGAGCTGGGCATGGGGCCGTTCGACACAATCCCGCTCGTGCCCTCACCGCAGAACCTTACCGCAGCCTTCTATCTGATCGGCACGCTTCTGCTTGCGATTTCCAGCTATATCTTCTGCCGCATGCCACAGGGCGGCGCGGCGCTGGTCGCGGCGCTGCTGATCGCCAGCTGGCTCCACATCGCGACGGGCGTCATCGATCTGGCAACCCGCGGGACAGCTGCGGAAGTCATTCTCTCGATCTTCCGCAACGGCGGATACACGCCGCTCGACCTTTCCATTTCGGGCTTCATCCGCATCAGGGGCGTATTGCCCGAAACCTCCAGCTATGCGGGGCTCGGCTTTGCGCTTTTCGTGGCCAATGCGGAGCTCTGGTATCGCTCGATCCGTTCCCGCACGACGGGCCTTGCGGCGAGCGCGCTGGCCCTGCTGCTCGTGCTCAGCACTGCCTCCACCGCCTATGTAGCGCTCGCCGCCTACGTGCTGTTCCTGGTGTTTCGCGCCATGCTGTTCCCTGGCGCAGCGCCGCGCGGCAAGCTGCTCAGGGCGACCTATCTGGCGGCGGCCATCGGTTTCCTGATCGCGCTCCTGATGGCGCTCGTCCCGCGCCTGCCTTTCGCGGTGTATGAGCTGGTGCTCGACATGACGGTCGCCAAGCCTGCGACCGATTCAGGGCAGCAACGCCTGTTCTGGGCGCTGCAGGGTTGGGACACTTTCCTCGCGTCCTACGGGCTTGGCATCGGCCCGGGCAGCTTCCGCAGCTCGAGCATGCTGACCGCGATCCTCGGGTCGATGGGGGTCGTCGGGGCTGTCACCTTCGTGATGTATTGCAAGAAGGTCTTCGCCGCCTCGCGCCAGTCGACTTGGGGCGAAGCGGCGAGCCCGCTGCTATCGGTCAGTGGCGCCTTGGGAACTGCGGCCCTGATCTGCCTCGTTCCCGCCGCCATCGCATCGCCCCACGCCGTCCCGCCCGCGCTGTTCTCGATCATGGCGGGTGCGGCGATCGCCCTGCGAAGCGAGATGGTGCTTCCCACTCGTAACGAAGCTATGCCGCGCCGCCCCTTCCGCTGGCCGCCCGAGCGGCCGAGTGAAGAGGTGCCGGCAGAATGAGCGCGCTGCTTCATCCCGGGGACCTGACGCCTGACCTGATCGAGCGGTGGCGTGGTTTCTGCCTGGCCGATCCGCTCTATCACAGTCCGTTTTACGCGCCCGAGTTCACCCAGGCCGTTGCGCATGTGCGCGATGACGTGCGCATTGCGGTGTTCGAGCGGGCCGGAGATGTGGTCGGCTTCCTCCCCTTCCACCTTACGCGTAGCGGCACGGCGAAACCGATCGGTGGGCAGCTCAACGATTACCAGGGCCCCGTTACCGCTCCGCACACGAGGCTGACCCCGGGCGAGTTGCTGAACGGCGCGCAGGTTTCGAGCTATGACTACAACCACCTGCCGACCAGCTTCACCGCGCTGGCGCAGGACGCACACAGCTTTTCCGCATCGCCGCAGATGGACTTGTCGCAAGGCTACGAGGCTTTCGTCGGGCGCAAGGATTCAAAGTGGACCAAGGCGAAGCGCGAGATCCGCCGCCGCTATCGCAAGACCGAGAAAGATATCGGCCCGATCCGCTTCACCTTCCACGACCCCTCGGACACGATCTTTGCCGAACACATCGAAATGAAGAATGCCCTGCTGAAGCGGGTCGGATCGCATCTGCAAATCGGTGACGACTGGCTCGGGCAGGTACTCGACGTGTTGCGGTACAGCGAAGGGCCCGGCTTTGCCAGCGTCATGACGACGCTCCACGCCGGCGACAAGCTGATCGCCGCGCATTTCGGCATTCGCACGGCGGATGTGTGGCATTGGTGGTTTCCGTCCTATGACCTCGCCGCCTACAAGCTCGGCCCCGGCATCAATCTCGTCGATCAATGCGCCCAGGCGGCGCGGGACCATGGCATCGACACCATCGACTTCGGCCGCGGCGATGGCGCGTTCAAGCTGCTGTTCGCCGATCGCCAGGTCGATCTATGCGAAGGCGCGGTCGCGCGCCCCGGTAGCCTTGCCAAATTCGTGCGGCAGGGCACGCAGTCGCTGGTGTCTGCGGCAGAGCGCCTTCCGCTGGGTCGTTACAGTTCCTATCCGCGCCGCGCAGCGGCCAAATTCGTGACTGGCGTCGCGCTTCCCGGCATGGCCGCAAAAGAGACCGAAAGCAGGGCGCTGTGAACCTGCGCCAGGGGGTCATGCGCGGAGCGTTCTCGCTCGGCAGCGCGCGGGTCGCGTCGAACCTCCTCAATGCCGCAGCGATCCTGATCCTCGCGAGGCTGCTGACGCCCGAGGATTTCGGCATCGTTGCCATCGCGATGGCGGTGCTGACAGTCGTCCAGTCGGCGACCGAGCTTTCGCTTAACAACGCCCTGATCCAGAAAGACAAGGTCGAGCGTTCACACATCGACACGGCGTGGACCATGGCGCTGATCCGCGCCGCGATCATCGTCGCTTTCTTCGTCCTCGCCGCATGGCCGCTGTCGATGATCTATTCGCGGCCCGACATGGTGCCTGTGTTCATCGTATCCGGTGTGACGGGCGCGATGATCGGGCTGCAGAACCCGCACATCTGGCTCGAGACCAAGTCGATGCGGTTCTTCCCGCTCGCGCTCGTCCAATTCGCCTACAAGGGCTTCGGCGTATTTGTCGCGATCGGGCTCGCCATCGCGCTCGAATCCTACTGGGCGATCATCGCCGGCAATGCGATCGGAGCATTGGGCGCAGGCCTGCTGAGCTATATCCTCGTCCCCTATCGCCCGCGTTTCACGCTCGAGCACTGGCGCGAAATCTGGGCCTTTTCGGGCTGGATGTTCTTCAACCAGCTGTTCGAGACGCTCAACTGGCGCATCGACCAGCTGATCATCGGCCTCGTGGTGCCCAAGGGGGCGCTGGGCATCTATGCCATGGCCGACAATCTGGCGGTGATCCCGACGCGCGAGACGATCCAGCCGATCCGTCATGCGCTCTTCCCCGGCCTCGCCAACTTGTCGAAGGACCTCGCTCGCCTCACCCGCTCGCACCTGCTGGCGCAATCCTCCATCGCGATGCTGATAGCGCCGCTGGGTATCGGCCTCGCGCTAGTGGCAGAGCCTGCCGTTGCGATCGCACTCGGCGATCAGTGGCGCGCGGCGGTGCCCTTCGTCGAGATCTGCGCGGTTTATTACGCGCTCGGCACCTTCAGCATGGGCTTACAGCCGGTCGCGATGGCGCTGGGCAAGACCAAGCTGCTGTTCATTCGCCAGATCGTGGCCGTATGCGTCAAGCTACCGCTGATCATCGCGGGCCTGCTGTATGGCGGCCTGATTGGCGCTGCGCTTGGCCGCCTCGTCAGCGAGTTGATCACGGTGATGATCGAGTTTCTCTTCCTGCGGCACATGCTTGCGCTGTCGCTGTGGAATCAGCTCAAGCATCACGCACTCACGATTTTCGGACTGACAGCGATGACGCTGGGGCTGGCACTGGTCAGCCCGGCGCTTCCGGAAATGGCCGTAGCGCTCGAACTCGCCATCAAGGTCACGGTCGGCGGCGCCTGCTATGCAGCAGCGGTGTTCATCGCCTGGCTGGTCAGCGGCAAGCCTGCGGGACCGGTGACGGAATTGATGGGCGCGGCCGAACGCGCGCTTGCCAAGCGCCGCAGTCCGCAGGCGAGCAAACTCGAACCCGGAACCGCCGAAAACTGATTTCCATAAGGGTTGGTAGAACGGGTGGTCAGGCGAGCCCGATCGGCTGCCCTTCTCCATAGCCGTCGAGCACCGCTTCGGGCGGACGGATAAAGCCCCGCTCGCCATGCGCTTCCGACACCAGGGCCTGCGCCATGTCCTCGACATCCTTGCTGTTGCGCGGCGCCCAGGGCAGCTCGGCATCGTCCGAACGGTGGCGCGGAACCTTCATCACGTCGAGCGCGAAGGGCGCGTAGGATGACAGCGCGTCGCGGATCTTGGGGGCGTAGCGGAAGCGCAGGAAATCGACCTGCGCGCCGATCTTGTCCCCTGCACTCTGCGACGGAATGAAGCCCGCCCAGATCGTGTCCTTCAATTCCTCGCGATACCACTCGGCCGCATGGGCCCAGCGCGGGGGGCGGCGCTTCGACCATGGCTTGGTCGAGGTGTAGTGTTCAAGGTACGGCTTCAGCTTCCCGCCGAAATTGAGATAGGTTTCGTGCAGGTTCCAGCGCGGGTCGAGCGGCGTCCACTTGCCCTCGAGCGCATGATTGAGCGCGTCCTGATCGGGCGCTTCCATGCAGCCTTCGGGATGGTCGACGAGGAACTGCCGCGCGCGTTCGAGCGCGCCGTCTTCGAGCAGCTTTGGCCAGTCGAACACCATGACGCCCGACTGCAGATAGGGCGCATCGTCCGACAGGAAGAGATCACGGCGGCGGCGACGGATATTGCCGGTGAGGTAATAGACGAAGTCATGCACCGCGCCGGCGGGGAAGCCGTTGAGGTCGAAATCGAGCAACGGCTCGACCGACGACATCACGCGCGTATCGGCATCGAAATAGATCAGCCGGTCGTACTCCGGGCCGAAGATCATGTCGAAATAGAGCCTCAGATACGCCGCGCGCGGCCAGCGATCATTGATCGGCCTGACCTTCTCCTCGACGAAATCGGGGACGATGATCCGGGCCGGAACCTCTTTGCGCTCAAAGAAACTCTTCGCCGCTGCAAGGTCTTCGTCACTGACGTCGCAGCACACGAGGAACAGGCTGACATCGCGACCGGCAGGCAGATTGTCGGCGACCGTTTTCAACTGGCAGCAGGCCGCCGGAAGGTAACCGCTGTCGGTCGCGGTCGTGATCGCCGTTTTCATCGACTGCCGGATCGCCATCTCGGTCACAGGCATTCCACCGCACATTCGACGCCGATGTCGGCGAGCGACTGCTTGATCTCGTCTTCGTAGATGCGGTTCATCACGATCACGAGGCCGGGCTCGATCTCGGCCAATTGCTTGGGCGCGACGATCAGCTGACCGGTGCCCGGCATGAAGTGATTGTGGCGATTGGGGTTGATGTCCGTCACGAAATCGACGGAGTCCGAAATGCCGAGCGAGGTGAGGAAGGACACGGCCTTGGAGCCCGAGCCCCACAGGACCACGGTCTTGCCTTCGGCCTTGGCCTTCTCGACCAGGTCGCGCCAGTGCTGCTTGTGCAGTTCGAGCCGCATCGGGAAGCTGCGGACCAGTTCAGCCATCTCCGCGACCTTGGCAGAGACATCGCTCTCCGGCTTTTCGGACGCGGGTACAGCCTCGATCGTGAGGTATTGATCATCATATTCGATCGCGGTGCGGGTCACTTCAAATCCCGATTGCTCGAACAGATATTCGAGCGAGCTTTCGGTGAAGTAGCTGCAGTGTTCGTGATAGATATCCTCGAAAGCGCAGTGGCGGATGATGCGGTCCGCCTCGGGCACCTGGAAGAACACCACGGTCTGCTTTTCCGGATCGAGCCCGGCGCGGATCGTCGTAATGAAGTCCGATGTATCGGTAATATGTTCCAGCGTCATCTTGCAGCACAGGAAATCGGGCTGCTCGTCACAGTGGCGCGGTTCGAAATATTCGGGGATCAGCGTGATGCGCTCCGCGCCTTCGACCCCTTCGAGCCGTTCGGGAATGGCGCTGGGATCGACGCCGACCCCGCGGTTTTCGCCGAGCTGCGAGAGCAGGACGAGGAACTCGCCCTTGCCGCAGCCGATCTCCATCACGTCACGCCCCTTGAGCCCATGACGCTCGATCATCTCGGATGCGAGGTTCGTGTGAAAGCGCGAGAAGGTCGGAGAAAAACCCTGGGTTTCCTCGTAACGACCTGAATACTCAGTCAAATCCTGCCGGAAAGCGGCATTGTAGATGAAGCCGCAATCATGACAGAAGCGCAGCGCGATCGCACCGCGACTGCAATTGAGCGCATCGCCGCGAGTCTCGAACAGGATGCACGAATTGGTCGGGACGTTGTGGACCTCGTGAAATAGCTCGGTCCGGCCCCCGCCGCATGTCGGGCAGGCGAACTCCTCACCAGCGTCTTCGATCTCGGGCGCATTGTCGGTGGCGACGGGCTTTTCGATAAGGGTCATTCGACAATCCTCGGTTCGGGAACGGGCACGATGAAGCGGCCGCCTGCCGCGAGATAATCCTGCTGCTGCGCGATGATCTCGTCGGCGAAGTTCCAGGCGAGCATCAGCACGTAATCGGGCTGCTTCTCGACAAGCGCCTCAGGCGGGAGGATCGGCAGGTGTGCGCCCGGCATATACTTGCCTTGCTTGTGCGCATTGCGGTCCACCACAAAGTCGATCTGCGTGGTGTCGAGCCCGCAATAGTTGAGCATGGTCGCGCCCTTGGCCGCAGCGCCATAGGCGGCAACCGAATGGCCTTCCGCCTTGAGGTCGGAGATGAGCGCGAGAAGCTTCGAACGCAGGCCATCGACCCGCTCGGAAAACTCGGCGAAGAACTCGGGCGTGTCGAGGCCGATCGCGCTTTCATTGGCGAGCATGGTCGAGACGCTTTCGCCGACATTCTCTTGCCTTTCGACGAAGATACGCAGCGAACCGCCGTGGATCGAGAGCTCCTCCACCCGGTTGAGGTAGAGGCCATGGCGACGGAACAGCTTGTCGAGCGCGGTGAGCGAGAAATAGCACAAGTGTTCGTGATAGATCGTGTCGAACTCGATATGCTCGATCAGCGGGAGCAGATAGGGCATTTCGATCACCGCAACGCCGGTCGGCTTCAGTATTTTGCCTATCCCGGCGACGAAACCGTTGGTGTCGGCGACATGCGCGAGCACGTTGTTGCCGTGGACGACATCGGCCTGGCCCTCTGCTTCGGCGACATCGGCGGCCATTTCCTCGGTGAAGAAGCCGCAAATGGTCTTTACCCCGACCTTGCGCGCCGCGGCGGCAGGACCATCGGCCGGATCGATGCCAAGCACCGGAATGCCTTTCTCGACGTAGTTGCGCAGCAGATAGCCGTCATTGCTTGCAAGCTCGATCACGAGACTGTCGGAGCCAAGATCACGGTCCTTGATCCGCGCCAGCGCGTTCTTGCGCGAATGCTCCATCAATGCAGGCGAGAAGGACGAATAATAGGGATAGGCATCCGCGAAGAGGATTTCGGGCGATACCGTCTCGAGCATCTGGACCAGCGAGCAATCCTTGCAGAATGCCACGACGAGGGGGAAGGTCAGCTCCTCTTCGGTGAGCATCTTTTCCGTCAGCAGACGGTCCGCCAGCGGCGTCGATCCGAGATCGAGAAAGGCTTCCAATGCGCCGCTGCCGCAAGAACGGCAGCACGTTTCGGTGCGCGAATACTTGCCCGGTTGTTCGAGAGTGATCTGGTTCATGTTTTCGCCTTTCACACGCTGACCAGTTGGCGGACGGGGCGCAGGTCCTGATCGACCGATCCCGCTTCGATCCGCTGTTTCATATGCGCGATGCGCTTGTATTTCGGGCCTTCGAACTCATCGAGCTTCAGCCCGCTGGAGACGAAGGCATCGTAGAGCTGCTCGACCCCGCGGCGGCAGGTCCACTGCGGTTTGAAGTTGTGCAGCTTGCGCGCGATGTAATTGCAGTCGACGCGGTAGTTGCGCACGTCGGGGCTGGCATCGTCGGAGAAACCGACCCGCGAATTGGGCACCACGTCGCGCACGATCTCGGCGATCTCGCGGATCTGGTAGTTCTCGGATGTCAGGCCGACGTTGAAGACCTCGCAGTGAACGTCGGTCCGCTCGGCCTCGAGGCTGGCGATATAGGCGAGCGCGATATCCTCGACATGGACGATCGGGCGCCAAGGCGAACCGTCGCTCTTCAGGTGAACCTCGCCGGTGGTCGCCGCCCATGCTGTGAGGTTGTTCACCACCAGATCGAAACGCAGCATGGGCGACAGGCCGTAAGCGGTGGATGCGCGCAGGAAGGTCGGGCTGAAACTGTCGTCGGCGATCGCACGAATGGCGATCTCGGCCTCCACCTTCGACACGCCATAGGGCGTCACCGGATTGAGCTCGCCGCCTTCGTCGATGAAATCGTCGCCCGATGCGCCGTAGTTCGAGCAGGACGAGGCGTAGATGAAACGCGGTACACCGGCCTGCTTGGCCAGATGCGCGAGGTCGATCGAGCCTTGCGCGTTGATTTCCTGTGTCAGGCCCGGACGATAATCGCCGAGCGGATCGTTCGACAGCCCTGCCAGGTGGATGATCGCATCGAGCCCGCGCAGTTTCTCGACAGCATCGGGATCGCGCACGAAGTCACGCACATCGCCGCCGATCGACGGCACCTGCGCTTTCGCAGGGAGGAAGAAGCAGTGTTCGAAGAGCTCGCTGTCGAGCCCTACGACATCATGACCGCGCTCTAACAAGCGCGGCGTCAGCACCGTTCCGATGTACCCCTGATGTCCAGTCAAAAGAACTTTCACTGCCCTCGTCCTTCCATAGTTTCCACGGGGCATTGCCCGAATCCCAGTATTCATTGAGCAGCTGCTTTTCGCGCATCGTATCCATGCACTGCCAGAAGCCGGTGTGGCGGAACGCCATCAGTTCGCCATCGGCAGCGAGGCGCGAAAGCGGACGCTGCTCGAACATTTCCTCTTCGTGATCGATGTAGTTCATCACTTCGGGCTCGAGCACGAAGAAGGCGCCATTGATCCAGCCTTCGCCGATCTGCGGCTTCTCATTGAACTCGGTGATGGCATCGCCATCGAACTCGAGATGTCCGTAACGCGCCGGCGGGCGCACCGCGGTCAGCGTCGCCAGCTTGCCATGCGATTTATGGAAGGCGAGCAGCGCGCCGATGTCGATGTCGGAAACACCGTCACCCCAGGTCACCATCGCGGTCTGATCGCCCAGCCAGTGCGAGAGCTTCTTGATCCGTCCGCCCGTTCCGGCCTTGAGGCCCGTTTCGACCAGGTCGACGTTCCAGTCGGGCACGCAATCGGGCGAGTGGCGCGTGACCGATCCTCGGCGGGTGCCGATCGAGATCGATCCCGACACGCTGAAATGTTCGCGGAACCAGCGCTTGATGTAATCGCCCTTGTAGCCGAGCGCGACGCTGAAATCCTTGAAGCCGTAATGCGAATAAATCTGCATGATGTGCCACAGGATCGGCATCTCGCCGATCTCGACCATCGGCTTGGGCCGCACGTCGGTTTCTTCGGAAAGGCGCGATCCGAGCCCGCCGGCAAGGATGCCGACTTTGACGTTGGAAAGGTCGTGACTGGCCATTGTTATACCGCCTCGCTTGCTTGCTGGCTTCGTGCGGGCCGCACGAAGAGGTTCTTTGCAGCGCCTGCCGCTGCCGGAGAGATCATGTTGGCCAGCTCGAGCCCGTAGCGGCCGAGCTGGATCGGTTTCAGGCTGCGCCCGAGGAGATGCCCGTAGAGCCTCCAGGGCGAGACGATGTCGCCATGACGCGAGGCAATCTCGAACAGATGCTTCGTCAGATTGAGGTGCTCGGCAGCAGCCCCCCGGCTCTTCTTGCCGGTCTGCCACAGGCTGCGCTGCACCTTGTCGTCGATATTGATCGAGCGCTGTTCGTGTTCGCGGTTGTAGAAGATCGCGTCCTCGACCCGCACGAATTTGCCCATGATCGCGTGCTCCGCGATCACGCCGCGATCCGAGCCGTAATAGGGCCGGTGGAGCGTCGACCGGTCGAGATTTGCGCGGCGGAACACGCCGAAAATCGGAAAACAGGTGCCCGACAGCTCGATTGCCTGGCGGAAGCGCAACGCCGGATCGCTATCTTCGAGCGAAGGTGTTTCCTCGCCCGTCGGCCGGGTGATCCGGCCACTACCGGTGATCCCGCGCGTCGAAGCGAAGGCGAGCGCAACGTCGGGGCGCGCATCGAGCACTTCGATACAGGCTTCGAGGTTGTTCGGGCTCAGCGTGTCGTCATGCGCGCACCACTTGAGATACTCACCGCGTCCGTGCTCGTAGCCGAGGTTGTAATTAGCCGAAGCGCCCAGATTGCGCGGATTGCGGATCAGCCGGATGCGGTCGTCCTTGGCCGCATATTCCTCGACCACCGCGCAGGTTTCATCGTCCGACGCATTGTCGCAGACGATCAGTTCGAAATCAGTGAAGGTCTGGGCCAGGATCGAATCCAGCGCATCCCGAATGTAATTCGTCCCGTTGTACACGGGCATCGCAAGGGTAAGCTTCGGATTGGATTGCACCACAGTATGTTTCCAGTTTCGTCCCAACAAGTGCGCGCTTCACGATGGAAGCGCTGTGCGAGGACACCCCCCGTGCCCTCGCGCAGCAATGTGCCGGGACCGGACGGGGTGTGCCCGGTGCGGAACATCGTCTGCTGGAACAAATTACTAGCGGTGCAGAACCCTCAACGGGAGACGCGCACTGTGCTTAGACCAAACGCGCAGGAGGGTAATCCGAAAGGGCAGTTCAGCCCCTAATTGCTATCGGCCCGTCAATTGCTGTCGGCGGCGTCGTGCTCGATCCGATCGGCAAGGATGCGCAGTAGGCCCGGCAGATCGGCCTGCATTTCGAACATCTCGTAAAGATTGACGAGCCCGCCCATCATCGCTGCGCCAACCGCTTCGCGCGGATGGCCGCGTTCGACCAGCCGGGCGTAGCCGGCCATGAGGTTCTCCGAAACTTCGGAAAGGTCGCGAAACGGGATGCTGTCGATACGATCGTATGACAGGCCGAATTCTTCGAGGATCTGGGGGTGCTGCGTAAATATGCCCCCCGCGCGTCCTGTTGCTGGCTTGACCAAGGAACTCTCCCACTTTTCGAAACGACCCAGTGGGACTTGCGCGGTTCTTATTCGCTTCATCCGTCTGGCATCACTGCACTAGGGTAAATAGAGAAACTCTAGCAACAGCTATTCCGGTCAGATTTCCTGTATGATTACGTAATCCACATTCTCTGATGCTGCGCCAAGGGATTGGGAAATTTCCCTAGGTTCTAATACCTTGGAAGCATTGGCCTCATGCCTCGCCCCCCTCCGCCAGCACCCGATTAAAAGGCGGCAAACCCGCGCTGCGTGTGGTCCGTTCACCGCGCCGATTGCGCGACCTGGAATACCCCTTTCGCAGTCAAAATCGGTCTAGTCCGAGATAGCCTTTGCCCACGCACTCTCGCGCGCGATAGTTTTTCCGCCAATTTCGTTCGGCATCGGACGGACTGGCGTGCGGGCATTCACCCAGAGTTCCCTTCAGCACCCCCGACCGTTTCGCACAGCCGCGCATCATACGGCGGAGGGACTCAACGATGAGCGCAAAAGAGGGAACGGTCTTCATCCTGACCAATGACGCGATGCCAGGCTTTGCGCGGCTCGACTTCACGACCAAGGATGATCTCGCGACCCGCATCCGCAAGATCAACCGGTCCGAACTGCCGGTGCCCTTCAGGCTCTATTTCGCTGCGCAGGTCGCCAATTGCGAACTGGTGGAGCGCAATATGCGCTATCTCTTCGCTGACTATGCCGAGGCGCGCGACGCGACCTACTTCAAGGTCAATCCCGACATGCTGCGCGCCGCGATCGAACTGGCCGCGACCGCGATTGTCGAATTGCCGGATGAAGAGATCGGCATCTCGCCCCAGGACCGAGAGCAGATGGACAAGATGCGCGCCTATCACGACGCATTGCGCTTCGAAGCGCTCAATGCCGAACCGGGGGCGACGCTCTGCTTTTCGCGGGACCGGAGCGTGACCTGCACCGCGATCGGCAATGGCATGGTCGAATTCGACGGAACGGCCGCGACACCTGCCGATGCCTCGGCCAAGGCTATGGAATCGCTCGGTTTCGACTGGGGCGAGGTTGCGGCGACGGAATACTGGATACCGCATGCCGGACCATTTGCCGCCACGCCGCGCACGAGCGCCGAAGCGCCCGGAATGGACAGCGTGCTGACCCGCATGCCCAATGGCCGCGAAGAGGCGAGCAGTTCGCCCGTCATGTTCATCCGAAACAACAAGATATGACCCGGCACCAGGCCTCATTCGAGCATAGCCCCCGGCGGCGGAGCGATTGCGTGTGAGGTATTTCTGGGGCCTCGATCTCATCCGCTTCATTTCGGCGGTGATGGTGGTGTTGTTCCACTTCGCAGCCTTCGGCGGCGATGTGCCCGCATGGCCGGTTGACCCTGCCGAAGCACCGATGGGCTGGCTCTCGCCCTACGCCTGGATGGGCTGGATCGGCGTGCAGATATTCTTCGTCCTTTCGGGTTTCGTGATCGCCGCCAGCGCGCGCGGATCGACCTCGATCACTTTCCTCAAGAAGCGCGCGATCCGTCTGCTGCCGGCCCTGTGGATCTCGGCCTGTCTCGCGCTGACCGCTCGCGCGCTCTGGGGCGAGCCACTTGGCGAGTTGATCCCCGCCTTCCTCCGCACGCTCGTGCTCTCGCCCAAGGGGCCGTATATCGACGGGGTCGTGTGGACGCTGGTGGTCGAAGCCGCCTTCTACCTTTGCGTGGTCGTGGTAATCGCCCTCGCCTCGCGGCTGGGCGGCCATGAGAAGGCGCTCGGCCGGTTCGCCTGGCTGCTCGGCGCGGCAAGCGCGGCTTTCACGATCGTGTATTGGGCGAGCACCGCCTCGCCTGGGATCGCCAGCGTTACAGGCACCATAATCCCGCTCGACTCCTTCGTTTTCGACGTCTCCTTGCTGAGACAAGGCGTCTTCTTTGCGCTGGGCATGCTGCTGTTCGAAGCGATCGAGCGCGGCATGACGCCAGCCCGGCTTGCCGTCATCGCGGCGCTCACACCCTTTTGCGCGCTGCAGATTCACAACAATGTCGGCGAGGCACCCGCCTCGCTCGTCCCCATCGCGATCTGGGGGCTGGCGACGGCGCTGATCTACCTTGGCGCGCGCTATGGCGATCGGCTCGTGAAGCGCGACATGCGGCCAATCATGCGCCCGATCGGCCTCATGACCTATCCGCTCTACCTCAACCACTTCGTGCTGGGCGCAGCCCTGCTGCCGATCCTCGCCAACTGGATCGAGAGCTCCGCGATCGTCTTCGCATTGCTTTTTGCGATCCTGCTCGCGAACGCCTGGGTCATGGCGCAATATCCCGAACGCTGGATCCAGCGCCGCCTCAAGCGCTTTCTCCTTGAGCCGCGTGAGCCCGCCAGCCCGGGGAAGATCCAGGTCCTCGCCGGATGAACTACCATATACCTCGGGATGGAACTGACCGGAAGGCCAGTTGCGAGCCCGCGTCCGGGAAGGACAGGCTGCGCATCGGCCTCCTCAATGTGAAACACAGCCCGAACCTTGGCGACGGCATCATCGCCGAATGCCTCGAAACCGAGCTATCCCGCATCCGGCCCGACTGGCAGGTCGCATCGATCGACCTTGCGGGACGCGAGGAATACGGGACGGGCCTCGATGCCTCGCGCGGGCTTGTCCTGCGTATCCTGGAGGCCCTGCCGGGACCGCTTCGGCAAATCGCCACCAGTGCCGCCCTGTCGCTGCTCATCGCGACCAAATACCGCCCGCGTTGGCGTCGGCGCCTTGAAGGCACGGCGGGCGTCGTCGTCGGAGGCGGACAGCTTTTTGCCGATACCGACCTCAATTTCCCGCTCAAGCTACGCGCCGCTCTCGGCGAGGTGCGGCGGGCCGGTGCGCATGCCGCTGTCTTTGGCGTGGGCGTGGCACGGGAAATGTCGAAACCTGCGCGCAGCCTGTTCCTGTCCGGATTGCGCAAGGTCGATCTGTGCCACGTAGCGGTGCGTGACGGAGCCTCGCGCTTCAACTGGAACCGGCATTTTTCGCGATCCGGGTTGCCAGAGGCAAGCCTGTGCTGCGATCCAGGACTGCTGGCCGGTGAGATCTACCCTTTGGCAGAGCAGTCGGAACGCGACCGCCCGCTGATCGGCTTGGGAATCGTCAATCCCCGAACCCTCGACCTTCATTCGCACGACGATGACGACTTCTCGGTCCGCGTCGCGCGCGAGTTCTGGGTGAAACTGGCGCACGCTCTTCTTAAAACAGGTCTGGATGTCAGCCTTTTCACAAATGGCCCGCACGACGACGAGTTGTTCCTCGAGAGCGTCCTTTCCGCCGCGAGTGACCCGCGGATCGCACGTGCAGCGCGGCCACGCACGCCGTCGGATCTGGCGGCAACCATTGCCGGCTTCGACGGTGTCGCTGCGCACCGTCTTCATGCCTGCATTCTCGCCTACGCTTTCCGCGTTCCGCATGTCGGATTGTCCTGGGACCCCAAGCTGGAGGCATTCTTCACCTCGGTCGGCAGGCGGGGCTATGTCGCGAACCATACCGAGGGCGAGGCGGCCGAAATCGCCGCGATGGTCGGCACGGCTCTCGATGAAGGGATCGATCCCGCGACCCATGCGAGAACGATCGCGACAACCCGCCATGCAATAGAGCAATGTGCGGAGAGTCTGGAGCGAGCTATCGGCGGCGCGAATGCCGCCGAGCCATCAAAGATCGAGGATACGGTCGGGGCGTGATCGCCCGCGCATGATGTCGACCAGTCCCACGAGATTGCCCTTCAGCCGGCCACGCCGATCTATGAAGGGTTCGGGCCAGACCGATCTGATCGTGTTCACCACCAGGTATTTGGCAATGTTCTCATACATCGGACGCTTGGGCGCGGTCCCCTTGCGAATGAGATACATCGAGTTCGCGACCTGCGAATAGCCGAGCCGCACACCCGAGGTGCGCCCGGCCTTGATTCCGCGATGCACACCCACCAGCCGGCTCAGCCGCAAGAGCTTGCCCTCGGTCATCAGCTGATAGGTCAGGTCGAGGTCTTCCATCCAGCCGTAGAGCGGCAGGTTCTCGTCGAAACGGCGATTGCCCAAGGCCGCGCTACGGACCGCCATATTGCACCCGTAGAGGCCGAACAGCTGTTCTTCATCGGGATTGCCATTGGGGAAGAGCTGCGTGTGGCGCTCGATCGTCTCGCAGGCTTCGGCGCGGCTGAGCCCGGCGCCATGGACCCCGTCGGCCAATACCAGCCCCGTAGCCCCGACGAGATCGCGGCGCGCCTTGAAGACCTTTTCCAGCCGCTCGAGATAATGTTTCTCCGGAACGAAATCGTCGTCGAAGAAAACCAGCACATCGCAATCATCGGCCACCAGGTCGATCGCAAGGTTGCGCTGGATGCAGCTGCCCTTGTGCTTGCTCAGCAGCGTTTCGTTGCCGAGCTCCTCGTTCGGCGAAGGCGCATCCTGCGGTCGTGCAACGGAGAAGATCGTGCGGTCGGGCTTGCGGGTCTGAGCGCACAGATCCTCCACCAGCTCCTCGGCCGCTTCACGCCGGCCAAGCGTCGCCACGATCACCGCTATTCGCACGCCCTGCTCCCTTCCGATGGATAGCCCAGATGGCGTCATAGCGTGTTTCAGGGGTCAAGCGGCACTGACCAAGAATCGTACCACTTAATATACCATGCTCCGCGCTCGCCGGGCGCGTATGTTTCGTCCGAGATGGGCAGACGCGAAACCTCCAGGTTGCCGTTGAAAGTCGCGATCCTCGTGAAGGAGGATCGTGCGCTTGAATCATGGGAAACCGCCCTATTTGAGCGGGTTATGCGCAATCCGGAAGTCGCGGTCACGGCGTTCGTGGTGGCGGGCCCGAGCGATGCCGCCATCCGCCCCTCCCTTCCATTCAGGCTGGTTTCGGCGCTCGACCGGCGCCTGTTCGGCCGCGCAAACGATGCCCCTTTCGAAGGAGTGATGGGCGCTTACCACCAAATCCCGAAGGTGCATTGGAATGACTGGATAAAACAAAGCGGGGACGTCGACGTCCTGCTTGCGCACTGTGCTACCAAGTCGGCGCCGATCGCGGCAGAGCTGTGGGAATACCATTTCAATGCAGATTCGGGCGCCTCTCCGCAGGCTTTCGGCTTCAGCGAGGTGCTCGCCGGCGAACCCGTTACCGAGCTTGCCATCCTGCGCAGGCGGCCCGATGGAACCCGGGACGTAGCGTGCCGCTGCACCAGCGGAACCAAGTTCAGCGCTGCCTTCAACGCCGCATATGCGAAAGGCATGCTGCCATCACTGGTGGAGCGTGAACTGGTGAGCAGTGCGCGCGGCAGGTCCAGGGCCGACCACACGCAATCGGCAAGCTTCGACATCCCTTCCCCTCCGCGCCAACCGACACTCGTTGAAACCGCGCTCTATTGTGCGAGGTTAACCGCGACAGTGGTCCGCCGCATGGTCACCGGCGCCCTTCGCAAGCTGGGCGGCGAACCGGGAAACTGGTCGCTTGTCGTCAGCGAGGGCGACATCCTCAACTCGCCGCTCGACCGCCTGACCGAGCTCAAGCAGCCCAAGGGCGAGTTTCGCGCCGACCCCTTCCTGTTCGAGCGCGGCGGAGAGAAATACGTTTTCTTCGAAGCCTGCGGCCACGGCGGAGCAAAGGGACGGATCGAGGTTGGCCGCATCGCGGGCGATCGCCTCGAAGATGTCCAGGCGCTCGATCTCGGCGATGCGCACAATTCCTACCCCTACATCTTCGAGCATCGCGGCGACGTTTTTATGATCCCCGAGACGCATGAGCGAAACCGCGTCGAAGTGTGGCGCTGCGTCGATTTCCCCGGGCAGTGGACACTTCATGCGACCGCGCTGGAAGGGGAGTCTCCGGCGGATACCGTGCTGTTCGAATGGGAAGGCCAGCACTGGCTCTTCACCAATCTCGGATCCGGCAGCTTTCATGACCATTGCGCCGAACTTCATGTCTATCGCGTCGATGGACCGGGTCTTGAGACAATCGAGCCGCATCCGCTCAACCCGGTCGTGATCGACACCACCAGCGCGCGCAACGGCGGACGACCGTTCATCCGCGACGGAAGGCTTATCCGACCGGGCCAGATCACCAGCCATGGCCTCTATGGCTACGGTCTCAAGCTGCTCGAAGTGACCCGGCTTTCGATGGACGACTATGCGGAATGCGAGGTCCGCAGGATCGAGCCGCAACTCGATCGCAGCACTACCGGTTGCCATCATTTCGATGTCGCGCAGGACATGTTCATCATGGATGTGCGGCGCGCCTATGGCGCCAAGCTCCTCGGCGCGCGTCCCATCGCGGTGCGTGCGACATGAACCCGCAGCGGATCATCATCCTCAACGACCGTTCGAAAGCGACCGGCGGGGCAACTTCGCTCGCGCTGCTTTCGGCGCGGCAATTGGCTTCCGCCGGATACGAAGTCATCTACGTGACCGGCGACGATGGCTCGGAAAGCGAGCTTCCCGAGGGGATCGAACTCGTGACGCTGGGCGACAGGTCGCTGCTGGAGCTACCCTTCGCGCAGCAGGTTTCCAAAGGCCTCTACAACCGGGCGGCGGCGAGGCTGGTGGAGCGCGTGATCGACCGCTTCGATACGCCGGGCACGGTCTATCACCTGCACGGCTGGGCGCAGATCCTTTCGCCCGCGGCGCTCGGTGCGCTGTCGCGTGTCGAAGACCGGCTGGTGGTGCACGCGCATGACTTCTTCCACGCCTGCCCCAACGGTACCTATTTCGACTTCCGCAAGGAGGCTGTGTGCAATCTAGCGCCGCTTAGCGCCGCGTGCCTCGCCACCAATTGCGACAAACGCAGCCGCGCGCAAAAGGTGTTTCGGACGGCCCGCATGCTGGTGAAGGACCAACTTCTCAGCCTGCGGCACACGCGCGCATTGGTGGCAGTGATCCATCCCTTCATGGCAGAATGGCTCGTCCGGGCGGGAATCGATCCCGACCGCATTCGCGTGGTCCGCAATCCGGTGAAGCCGTTCCGGCCGGACCGGGTCGAGGCAGAGCGAAATGCAGAGATCGTATTCATCGGACGGGTCGAGGAAGAGAAAGGCGCCGATCTGGCGGCGGAGGCCGCGCGCGCAGCAGGCCGCCCTTTGAGTATTATCGGCGATGGATCGGACAGGGCGCGACTTGCCGCGCAGTACCCTGAAATTACCTGGCATGGCTGGCGCTCTCACGCCGAGATCGCCGATCTGATTGGCAGCGCGCGCGCGCTCATCATGCCCAGCAGATTGCCCGAACCGTTTGGTCTCGTCGCGCTCGAGGCCCTGCAAAGCGGCGTTCCACTGGTCGCATTCGACGACAGTTTCGTCGCCCGTGAAGCGGCCGAGCTTGGATGCGCTTTCCTCGCCCGGGGGCGGCACGCGGGATCGCTTGCGAGTGCAGTCACGGAGCTCGATGATGACGAGCGGATCGAGGCGGCCAGCCGTGCCGCATTCGAACAGTCACACGCTCTTTCGCACACGCACGAAAGCTGGCGCGACGGATTGCTCGACCTTTACCGCGAGCTTCTGGAGAGCGAGCCGAGCGTGGTGAGAGAGCCTTCGAAATCGTCCAGCACAAACGCCGGGATACAACAAGTCCTTTCGCCCTGAGCGAAGCGGGCGGCTTGACACGAACATAGAGAAACAGGGCCATTTCAAGGCCCGAAAGGGAAGAAAGATGGACGGGATTGCAGCCTTCAAACGGATATTCACCTTCCTCATCGCGCAGATCGTGTTGCTGATCACTGCCGCAAGCTATCTCACCTATATCGCAATGCACCACGCGGGCAGGCCGGACATGGCAGTTGCCGCCGCGACCGCACTAATCTTCGCGGCAATCGCCCTGCTGGTCATGCGCTATGCTTGGCCGATCGGGATCACCGGGGTCGAGCTGTTCTGGGGAACGAGCGTCAAACAGCATGTCGAACGGCTCATGCTGCCAGCGCTCGCTTTCGGCGCAGGCGCGATGTTCCTCACGGCCGGCGCCTTCGCATTTGCCGGCCGCACAACGGTCGCTCGCCTTGTCGAAGCGCTGCTGGCAGCCTCCGCCATCGGTGTGCCCCTGATCGTCTCCTTGCTTCTGATCGTGTCGGCAACCCGTCGGCTGAGGGCTTATCGGAAAGGCCATGCGATGATGGAGGCCAAGCTGGAACAGATGCCCGAATTGGAGAGGGTTTCCGTTTCGATTGCGAGCGAGGAAGGATCGACCGACACGACGGTGAGGCCCGATCCACAAGGCTTTACCTTCGCCGGACTGACATCGAAACCATGGTACGAGGCGAGCGATTTTCCCTGGGTCGCCGCGTTCGAGGACGCGGTCGACGAGATCACCGCCGAATACGAAGCGCTGCGGGAGCAGCATGCGGACGGCATAAAGGCATACAGCTACGCTGGCCTGGAAGGGGATTTCTGGCAGAGTTTCCAGTTCGTCACGCGGCACCGCGAAATGCCCGAAAGAACCGTACTCTGTCCGAAAACCGCCGCTCTGCTAAAGACGATCCCCCACTATCCGGCCTTCCGCGATGCGATGTTCTCCATCCTCGAGGGCGGCGGGGTCATTAGCCCCCATCGTGACGTGTCGAATGTTTTCCTGACGATGCACCTGCCGCTAATCGTGCCGGGCAACGGCTTCATGGAAGTCGGCGGCCTCAAGCGCGAGTGGAAGCGCGGTGAGGCGATGATCTTCGATTCTTCCTATCATCATCAGGCGCAGAACAATTCTAACGAGGACCGCGTGGTTCTGCTGGTCGATTTCCTCCACCCCGACCTGACCGATGACGAGGCGCGGTGGGTCCACGCGTCGCGGCTATGACGGGTCTCGCGCGACCATGGTTCGCCTCGCTCGCGCTGCTGGCACTGTTCAGCTGCAGCGGCGCGGCCGAGGAAGCCCGCGGTTCCCGAGGGACTGAAGGCCAGACACTCGATCTGGCGGAGTTCGAACCGTCCTTCGCCGAGGAATTCGATAGCCTGGACGTTTCCGAATGGGGCTGTCTCACCAAATGGATCGCGCACACGCCCTGGGCGGGCGACTTCGGCTCGGCGCGCTTCATGGCGCCGGGCAAGGAGTTCCCCTTCACTATCGAGAGCGGCGTGCTATCGATCCATGCGCGGCGGCGCGCAGGGGGAAGCTGGCAATCGGGCATGCTGTCGTCCTGGGACGCATGCAACAGCGGCTTTGCCCAGAAATACGGCTATTTCGAAACGCGGATGCGCCTGCCCGAAGCGCCCGGTTTCTGGCCGTCATTCTGGCTGATCGGTGTCGACAAGAGCCGCGGCACGGCGGAGATCGACGTGTTCGAATATCTCACACATGAGCCAGGCAAGTTCAGCCTCGGTCTTCTCAAGCATCCTGCGAAGGAGGGACAGGAACGGCTGAGCTACACGACCAAGCATCAGATCGAACCCGGCCTGCTCAGCGATCGTTTCAACACCTTCGGAGTGGAAGTCTCGCAAGCGGAGACGGTGTTCTATCTCAACCGTGAAGCGATCTGGCGGACCGAGACGCCGGACGAGTTCAACCAGCCGATGTATATGCTCGTCTCTTTCCCCGCCGATACGGGTGAGATGGACAGGACGACGCCCGACAATGTGCGGATGGAGGTCGACTACGTCCGCGCCTACCAGCGAAAGCCGATCGGATTTTGAATATGTAAGAGGCGGGTCCGCTCAGGCGGGCTCGCGCTCGGGCACCTTGAAGGTCCGGCCCAGGATCGTGTCGCGCGCCAGCCAGTAGAGCATCACCGGATTTCGTGCCGCGCGCGAAAGCGAATAAGGGAGCCAGGCCGATCCATAAGGCAAGTAGAGCCGTGCCTTGGCGCCGAAGCGTTTGCCTTCGGCCAAGGCCGGTTCAACCGGCAGCGGGAAGACGAACTCCTGCTCGAACGGCGTGCCGGCATCGTGGAGTATTTGCATTGCCTTGGCGGCCAATGGCGCGTCATGCGTGGCAACGCCGACGAAGGACGCGCGGCCTGCGAGCCGCTCTATGACGCGCAGATATCCCTCGCGAAGGTCGATGTCGGGATCGGTCGGGTCGACCCACTGCCCCTTCACCACGCGCACCCGTACGCCCATGTCGATGGCGATCTCGGCATCTTCCAGGCTGCGATGCCAGCGCCCCGGAATGGCCCAGCCCATCCCCTCCGGCCCGGTCTTTTCGAGGGCGGCAATAATATCGTCAGACTTGTGCGGATCATGCGCGTCGAAAATGACCTGTTGGCCCAGTTCACGTGCCCGCGCCACGACACGGTCGATCTCTTCCTGCCGTTCCCACAGCGCAGGAATCTTCGCCGCCAGCGCGAGGTCGAGACCGCGTTCCGCGCCCTGTTCCATTATCTTGAGATATTCGTCGGCGACGACGGGGGGCTGCTCCTTGCCATCGTTCCAGTAACACATGGTGCAGGAGAAACCCGCGTGTGCGGCCCGCTCGGCAAAGTCGAGCGCGCCGGGAAGATCGTCTCCCGCGACATAGGCACGCGTGGCATGCTTCACGAGCGGCATGACCATTGGCGCAATGAGTTTACGCATGCTGTTCCCCCGGTTCGGGATTCAGGCGCGCCGCGATCCGTTTGCGTACAACGGCAATGCCGTCCGCCAGAAAGGCGGCGAGCCCGCGCAAATTATACGGATAGGTCCTGAGCGTTGCGATCGGCCGAGCATCGCCGGCCCAAAGCTTGGTCCATTCGGCTTCCTTGCCGAGAAACTCGTAAGTTTTGAGGCCCCTGGCCGCTGCGTGCGAGATTGTCTCGCGCATCAGCAGATTGCCGGGCGAGACCTGCTTGAAGGCATCGTCATAGCCGACCTTGATCAGCCAGAAGCGGTCGTCGCTTTCGACAGCGAACTGCATCGCTGCGGCCTTACCGTCGATCCGCATGAAGCACAGCCGCAGGATACCCGCTTCCATCGCACGCTCGGCATAGGCGCGGTAGAAAGCTTCGGTCCGCTCGTCCTGATTGATCGCGGTGCCCGAACGCCCCTTCCAGCTTTGCGCTTCGACCGCGAAGGCTTCGTCGAGCAGCCGCTGGAGATTTCCGGCATCCGGTTCGACGATCTCGTAGTTTATCTCGCCGAGCGCCTCGGCCTTGCGCGACATCCGGCGAAAATCGGAACGGCGGCGGCTGTTGAAATGGCTCTCCGGCTCGGTCCAGCTTTCGTCGAGTACGATGCGCGGCATGGCCCGCATCGGCTGTTCGGCCACGACGACCTTCGCCTTGCCGCGACAGGCGGTGCGCAGGAGTTCGAGGAAGCGCGTGTCGGTTGGGTGGTGGCCGAAGCGCATCGGCTCGCCCGAATTGGCAATCCGTTCGGCGAGCTCGCGCAGCGCCTGCTCGTCTTGTGCGGCAACCTCGATCGATTCCCACAGGTCCTCTGCGCCCAGCAGCACCTGACGGCGCGGGCCGGACGCAGGCTCGGCGAAGGGGGCAATTGCGACCGGCTGGCCAGGCGAGCCGACCAGTATTGCGCGCACGTCGCCGCGGGCCAGCGTATCCTGATAGGCTCGCGCCCAGATGTACTGGCGCATCGGCGTGCGCGGTTCGGCTGGGGCGGAGTCCCAGATTTCCTGAGCAATTTCAGACAGAGGTGTGGTTGCGGCCAGCATCACGCGCTTTTCTAGCCCAGGCAGGACTGATCCCGGAAAGGCTCTTATGACGTACCGCCTTGGGAGCAATATGGCGCAAAGGGGTGAGGTATCTGGCGCGGGGACCGGCAGCTGGGCTAGCAGCAGGCATGGACGAAGTGGAATGCATCGTGATCGGCGCCGGTGTCGTGGGCCTCGCTTGCGCTGCCGCGCTTGCCCGGGCGGGGCGCGAAGTGCTGGTGCTGGAAGCGCAAAGCGCGATCGGCACGCAGACCAGCAGCCGCAATTCCGAAGTGATCCATGCCGGGATCTATTACGAGCCGGGCAGCCTCAAGGCGCAGCTATGCCTGCGCGGCAAACAGTTGCTCTATCGCTATGTCGAAGAACGCGGGATTGCGCACCGCCGCACCGGGAAGCTGATTGTCGCCGCCGATGAAGAGCAAATCGCGCGGCTAGAGGCCATTCGCGCCAATGCAGAGGCAAGCGGGGTCACCGACCTGCAGAGGATTTCCCGTGACGAGGCTCGCGAACTGGAGCCGCAGGTCGCCTGCTATGCAGGGATGCTCTCGCCGTCGACCGGCATCGTGGACAGCCATTCGCTGATGCTGTCGCTCCAGGGCGATCTCGAGAATGCAAGTGGAATGGTCGTGCTCAATACGCCTGTCGAGGGATGCGCCATCGAGCAGGGTCGCTTCGTCGTCACCACCGGTGGCGAGGCACCGATGCAGGTCCGCTCGCGTATCCTCATCAACAGCGCGGGACTTGCAGCGCCGAAAGTGGCTCGCGCGATTGATGGACTGGATGCGGCCAACCTTCCCGAAGCCCACTACGCGATCGGGCATTACTACCGCCTGTCAGGCCCCTCGCCCTGCAACCGGCTGGTCTATCCGCTGCCGGAGGAAGGCGGGCTCGGCATTCATCTCACGCTAGACCTCGGTGGGCAGGCGCGTTTCGGACCGGACGTGCGCTGGATCGACGGGGTCGACTACAGCTTCGACGATGCACGGCGCGAAGAGTTCATCACCGCAATCCGCAGCTACCTGCCGGACCTCGATGCGGACAGGCTTGCGCCCGATTACACCGGGATCAGGCCGAAGCTGGCCGGACCCGGCAGCGGTGCTCAGGATTTCCGCATCGATGGCGAAGCAGCGCATGGCGTGCCCGGCCTCGTCAACCTGTTCGGGATCGAATCTCCGGGCCTCACGGCGAGCCTCGCCATCGGGGACTACGTTACCGGGATGCTCACAAACTGAGCGCGGCTACATGCGCCGCATGTCGTAGCTTTCGACCGGGATAGTGACCGTCAGCCCGTCCATCTCTGCCGTCAAATCGATCTGGCAGGACAGGCGGCTGGTGCGCCGCACACCGGCGGCAAAGTCCAGCATGTCCTCTTCTTCCTCGACCGCGCCGGGCAGCTTTTCGAACCAATCGGGATCGACGATCACATGGCAGGTCGAACAGGCCATCTGGCCTTCGCAAGTGCCCTCCAGCGGCATGCCCGCAGCCTGCGCCACGCGGAGCAGATTGTCGCCCGGCTCGGCGCTCGCTTCGTGCGTATCGCCGTTGGAATTGATGAAACGAACCGTGATGCTCATGGCTATTGCTCCGTCAGTCCCTGGTCTTGCGCTGCAGCATTGATCTCGGCAGCGGCCTGCTCGATCTCTTCGAGGGTCGTGTAACGCCCGAAGCCCAACCGGATCGAGTTTTTCGCCTGCTTGTCCGAAAGGCCAATCGCCTTGAGCACGTGGCTGGGCCGGCCAGACCCGCTGGCGCATGCCGAGCCGGCGCTGAACATCACATTGCGGCAGTCGGACATGAGGCGGTTCACATCGAGACCCGTGCGGCGAATGTTGAGATTACCGTGCCAGCGCGCTTCGGCGCTGCCGTTGAGCGTCCAGTCGGAAAACAGCTCTCGCGCGCGCTTCCACAGCATTTCGACATGGGCCGCATCCTCTTCCAATCGCTCGCTCGCGACCTCGGCCGCCGCGCCGAAGCCCGCGATCAGCGCCGGACTGAGCGTGCCCGAGCGCAAACCATGCTCTTGCCCACCGCCGGTCTGCTGTTCTTCGAGCGAAACACCATCGCGGACCCACAGCGCGCCGACGCCCTTGGGCCCATGCAGCTTGTGCGCCGATACCGCGATCATGTCGGCACCGGTCACCAGCATCTTACCATAGGCTTGCACCGCATCGCACAAGAACAAGGCATTGTTTTCCTTGGCCTTGCGGTGCCATTCGACCGTTGGCTGGATCACGCCGATCTCGTTATTGGCCTGCATCACGGCGATCAAGCGCGTGTCATTCGGCACGTCCTGATTGGTGTTGCATTGCCCGTCCTTGGCAACGTTGAGAATATGCGCCTGTCCCAGCGCCTGTGCCGTGTCCAGCACGGCGGCATGTTCGATCGCGCTGACCGAGACGCTGCCGTTCTTGCCCGAACCGCGGATCGCGAGGTTTATCGCTTCGGTCGCGCTGCCGGTGAAGATCACCTGTCCTCCGGCGGGGAAAAGCGCCGCGACCCGCTCGCGGGCAAGCTCGATTGCGGCCTTCGCCTGCCGCCCCATGCGATGCGGGGAATGCGGATTGCCAAAGCCAGTGCCATCGGGCCCGTCAAGCCAGCGGAGCATGGCATCGCGCGCATCCGGCGCGAGCGGAGTGGTGGCCTGATAGTCGAGATAGATCATGATTTTGCCATCTCTAACCACACATCACAGAAGCGTTCCACCTCTGCGCGGGTGGTGTCCCAGCCGATACTGACGCGGATCGTGTTGGCCGCAACGTCCGGCTCGACCTGCATCGCCTCGAGAACATGGCTGGTTTTCATCGTTCCGGAAGAACACGCACTGCCCTGGCTGACCGCGATGCCTGCCATGTCGAAGCGCATGACCTGCGCCGTGGCACTCATATTCGGCATGGCGATGGCGCGAATGTAGGGGGTGGGGTTGGACAACCTGTCGGACAGGCAAGTGCCGCCGATGCCGCGCACTTCACCCACAAACTGCTCCAGCGGCTCGACAACATCGGGATCAACATAGGGATCGCTTGCGCCTTGCAGAGCTGCAGCCATTCCCATCGCGCCCGGCAGGTTCTCGGTCCCCCGGCGGTAGCCGCGCTCATGCCCGCCGGAAGGCGAGAGCATGGCATAATCCTTCACTAGCAATGCGCCGATACCGATCGGCCCGCCGAACTTGTGCGCGGAGATGATCGCCATGTCGCATTGCGGCAACGCGAGTTTCCCTGCGCTTTGCGCGCAGTCTGCTAGAAGCAAACCACCCGCATCGCCCACCAGTCGACCGATCGCTTCGAGATCCTGACGGTTGCCCGTTTCCGAATTGATCTGCTGCACCGCGACCAGCGGCTTCTCACGCTGCACTGCCTCTGCCAGCACTTCCATATCGAGCGCACCGTCTGATCCGACCGGCAACCGTTCCGCATCCGGCACAGCTTTCAGCACCGCATCATGTTCGACCGCGCTGACCAGCCTAGCACCCGCCTGCGCATTGTGCAGCGCCAGCGCGGCGGCCTCGCTCGCGCCGCTGGTGAAAATCAGTTCGCCGTCCCAGCCGAGACTCGCCTTGATACGATCGCGCGCATCTTCGAGCGCAGCGCGGGCCTTGCGCCCTTCGGCATGGGGGCTTGAGGGATTGGCCCAGATTGCGATGCCTTCCTCCATTGCCGCGCGCGCTTCGGGGCGCAGCGGACTGGTCGCGGCATGGTCGAGATAAATCCGGTCGGAAATGGTGAAGCCCCGCTCTGTTTGGCTGTATGGTTATCGCAATTGCAGATTTCCCCGCTCGCACTATATAGGCGGGCAAACGGGCAGCGCCAGTTCGGGCGCAGCCGATCAAGCAGGTTACTCACGATGCCGTCAGTCATTTTTCCCGGTCCAGAAGGCCGTCTCGAAGGTCGTTTCTCTCCGCCCCCGCGCCCGCGTGCGCCAGTAGCGTTGATTCTCCACCCGCACCCGGAAGGCGGCGGTACAATGAATGACCGCATCGTGCAGCGGATGTACAAGACTTTTTCCGACCGCGGTTTCGCCACGCTGCGCTTCAACTTCCGCGGCGTCGGTCGCAGCCAGGGCAGCTTCGACAACGGGATCGGCGAATTGTCGGATGCCGCATCGGCGCTCGACTGGGTGCAGTCGATCCATCCCGAAGCGCAGACGACCTGGGTCGCCGGCTACAGCTTTGGCGCGCTCATCGGCATGCAGTTGCTGATGCGTCGCCCCGAAGTGCGCGGCTTCATCTCGGTCGCGCCACCTGCAAACATGTACGACTTCAGCTTCCTCGCGCCTTGCCCCGCCTCGGGCATCTTCATCCAGGGCGCATCGGACACGGTGGTTCAGCCACCTGCCGTGCAGAAGCTGGTCGACAAGCTGCGCACGCAGAAGCACATCACGATCCACCACGAGGAAATTCCGCGCGCCAACCACTTCTTCGAAAACGAAATCGAAGATCTGATGGGTTCGGTCGATAATTATCTCGACTTCCGCCTGGATCCCGACTGCCCGATCAAGTGATCGGGAGCGGCTGCGCGCCGCCCTCTTCCAATTCGTAGCAAACCCGCGCTCGGGCCTGTCCGGCCTGGTGCAAAGGTGCTTGCTTTGACTTGATTTGTGTTATGTTGTAACATTGCAATTAGTCGCAGAGAAACCGCGGCCTTTTGGAGAAGAGGAGCAAAGACAATGGCATTCGCAGACGAGAAGAGCCTGAGAGATCGCAGCGCCGGAATAGGCGGGGTCGTGGTCGTCCATGCAGGATTGGCAGCACTCCTCGTGCTGGGCCTCAGCACAGAGGTCACGAAGCAGATCTTTACCGGCCCTCTGCCGACGAGGGAATTCAAGGATCCTCCGCCGCCCCCTCCTCCCGAACCGCCCAAGCCGCAACCCCGGCAGCAAGCACCGGCGAACCCGGTCGTCACCCCTCCGGTTCCGATCCCGATGCCGCCCAAGCCGAACCTGTTCGAGACGACCATCGAACTGCCGCCACTGAGCGATGACCTAAGGCTCACGCCGCTGCCGAAGGGCCCGATCGAGCCGCCTGCTCCGCCAGCACCTGCTTTCGATCCCGTGCCTGCGATGCCGCGCAACGATGCCGCAAGCTGGGTGACCGACAATGACTACAAGAGCCGCTGGATACGCGAAGGCATGACCGGCACCGCGCGATTCCGACTGGAAATCGCAGCGAATGGTCGCGTGTCGGATTGCCGCATCACCCAGTCTAGCGGTCACTCCGCGCTCGACGAGGCGACCTGTTCGCTCATCACGAAACGGGCGCGCTTCAATGCCGCCAAGGACGGCAGCGGAGCGAAGACGACCGGCTCCTTCAGCAGCTCGATCCGTTGGCAACTGCCCAACTGAGTGACCCGTTTGGCCGGGTGCACTGGCAAACGCTCCCTGATTGCCAAGACGCACCCCGAGGCCGCTTGCCGCCCCCCCCAACCGGCAAGCGGCCCAGCCTTGCTCGACTAAAGTTCGCTCTTAAGTGCGCTCGCTTTCGGAAAGCTTGTCGATCGGAGCATCCCCGCTTGAATCGGGCACGGTCCAGATCGCGACATTGAGCGCCGCGATTGCCGCGAGGAAGACCATCAGAAGGGCCTTCTTCGTATCGCCCGTTCTTTTCCAGAGCACGAAGGCCCCAACCAAGAGCGCTAGCGCGGCAAGCATCACGATCGACAGAACGACACTCATGGCAGACTCCTTTGAAAACTCGCCTCGCGCTATCCGAGATGCCGAGGAATTGGAACATTGGATGCCTGTGATCCGTTGAAAGCAGCGAGCGACGGCCTGTCGCACCAACACGGAGCATCGACATGGGTATTTTCAGCAAGATCAAGAACGCGATTTTCGGCAAGGACGACAAGAAGGCACCGCCCGCCTCCGCTCCCACCCCTGCCGATCCGACACCGGTCGATCCTCAGCCTATCAGCGACGTCGACGTCGAAGCGCGGCTCGATGCGATGGACGGTTCGGACAGGCTCAACTGGAGGACCTCGATCGTCGATCTGATGAAGCTGATCGGCGTCGATTCCTCTTACGAGAACCGCAAGGAACTGGCGCAGGAGCTCGGCAATACCGACTATTCGGGCAGCGCCGATGACAATATCTGGCTGCACAAGCGCACCATGCAGGAACTGGCGGCCAATGGCGGCAAGGTTCCGGCAGAGTTCCGCGATTAGCCATCGCGATCAGCCGGTAGAGTGCGATTGACTCGCTTGGTCGGGCGCTTACTACCTGCCCGCATGAACGATATTCCCACGAACTTCACGCGCCGTCAGGCCCTTGCCGGGCTTGGCGGCGTTTCCGCATTGGCGCTCCTTCCGGGCTGCGCACAGCAGGCGGGTCTTGGCGCTGCTGCTCCGGTTACGCTCACGCCTGATGAAATGCTCGACCAGATCGCTTGGGCGCTGCTCGAGCATGAGCCGGAACGCGCGACGAGCCTGGGTGTCGACACCGGAGAGCATGCGGATCTTCGCAGCCGCTTGACAGACAAGACGCCCGAAGGCGTCGCCGCCTATGCCGCAAGCCTGCGCTGGGGTCTCGAACAGGCACGGAGCTACCCTAAAGAGGGCCTGACCGACGAGCAGCGCACCTCGTTCGACGTGATCGAAAGCGGATACAGCCTTGCCCTCGATGGCATGGCCCTGCCCTATGGCGATATTCCGGTCGGCAGCTGGCGCACTGCGCCCTACGTCGTCATTCAGAATGTCGGTGCCTATCTCGACCTGCCGCGCTTCATGGATTCGATCCATCCGCTGCGCGACACCGACGACGCCGAGGCTTATATTGCGCGGATCGAGGCAATCCCCGGCGTCCTTGCGGGCGAGCTCGAGCGGATGAAATCCGCACGGGCGATGGGTGTCGTGCCGCCTGACTTCCTGATCGCCAAGGCCACCGGCCAGATGCGAACGACCTTGCTCGACGCGATGGAAGGCGGAACGCTCGTCGCTCCGCTGGAGAAAGCCGACACCACGGTCGATCCCGACGGCAGCTATGCGCGCCGTGCGCAGGAAATCGTCACCACGCAGATTGCGCCCGGTTTCGAAGCGCAGCTTGCCGAACTCTTCGCACAGCAAAAGGTGGCGACAGGCGAACCCGGCATGTACGCGCGCCCGCGTGGCGAGGAATGGTATGCCTGGGCGCTGCGCTCAAGCACCACGACCACGCTTTCGCCGGACGAGGTACACCAGCAAGGGCTGGAAGAGCTAGACGCGCTTCATGCCAGGATGGATCCGATCCTGCGAGAGATCGGCTTTACCAGCGGTACTGTTGGCGAGCGAATGCAGGCGCTGGGTGCCGATCCGCGTTACCAGTTTGCCGAGGGCGATCCCGGCCGCGCCGAGATCATGTCCTTCATCGAGGAGCGGATCGACTGGATCAAGGCGCAGATGCCGCGCGCTTTCAACACGCTGGTCGATCCCAATCTGGAAGTCCGCCGTATCCCGCCAGCGGAAGAAGTCGGTGCGCCCGGGGCCTATGGCGGCGCGGGCAGCAAGGACGGCACGATCCCGGGACGCTTCTGGATCAACCTGCGTACCACCGACCTGCATCGCAAATATGATCTCGCCGATCTGACCTATCACGAGACCATTCCCGGCCACGTTTGGGAGGGTGAATATTCGAACCGCCTGCCGCTGATCCGTTCGATCCTCGCCTTCAATCCCTTCAGCGAAGGCTGGGCGCTCTACGGCGAGCAACTGGCGGACGAACTCGGCGCCTATGACGACTACAAGGTTGGCCGACTGGGCTATCTCCAGTCGCTCGCATTTCGCGCCTGCCGGATGGTGGTCGACACCGGGCTCCATGCGAAGGGGTGGAGCCGGGACAAGGCCGTCGATTTCTTCGTCACCCGCAACGGCAGCAAGCGCGCGGAAGTCGAAGGCGAGGTCGATCGCTATTGCAGCTGGCCGGGCCAGGCGACCGGCTACAAGCTCGGCCACAGCCGGATCGTCGATCAACGCGCGCGGGCGCAACGCGAGCTAGGCGGTGCCTACGACTTCAAGGCATTCAACGATGCGGTTGTCCTCGGCGGCAATGTGCCGATGGATGTTCTGGAGAAAAACGTCGGACGTTACATCGCGGCGAACAGCCCGTGATACCCCAAGCGAAAAGCTGACAGGCAGGAAGGCTAGCTCTTCCCGAAGAGCTTGCCGGCGAAACCGGCAATGTCGTCAAACGGATTACCGTCATGATCGGCATCGAGGATCTGCATGAACTTGGCGAGCGAACCTTCGCCACCAACCTGGTCGCGCACGCTGGCAAGCACGCTCTCGTCGATCCCGGTCTTCTTGGCAGCGAGACCGACCGTATCGCCATCCTGGTGATGCGCCTCTGTCAGCGCGGCGATGGCTTTTTCTGCGGTCTCGCTGTCGATCCCAAGTTTTTCGGCGAGGTTTTTCACCGTCGGGTGATCGTGGGCTGCACCGAGAATTTGGTCGAACATACTCATGTCGCTCTCCTTGGATCGAGTCGGTGCCCGATCATGGCGCAGAGTCATGACATAGAAAAGGCCCCGTTCCTTGCGAAACGGGGCCTTCCTCTCCCAACCTTGTAAAAAGGTGTCAGGCGGCGACCGCGTTGCTCGGCGCAGCCTTGCGAACGCCTTCATCGACATGGCTTTCGAACTGTTCGAAATTGTCGATGAAGAGCTGCACCAGCTTTTGCGCGGTGCGATCGTATTCGTCCTTGTCCGCCCAGGTCGAACGCGGATCGAGAATACCGTCATCGACACCCGGCACGCTGATCGGCACTTCGAAACCGAAGTTCGGATCGATGCGGAACTCGGCATCGTTCAGCGAGCCGTCGAGCGCGGCATTGAGCAAAGCGCGGGTTGCCTTGATGGGCATGCGGCTGCCCGTGCCGTACTGACCGCCGGTCCAGCCGGTGTTGACGAGCCAGCAGGACGCGTTGCCATTGGCGATCCGCTCCTTCAGCAGGTTTCCGTAAACGCTCGGATGACGCGGCATGAAGGCAGCGCCGAAGCACGTCGAGAAAGTTGCTTCGGGCTCGGTCACGCCGATCTCGGTACCGGCAACCTTGGCAGTATAGCCGGACAGGAAGTGGTACATCGCCTGGTCGGGCGTCAGCCGCGAAATCGGAGGCAGCACGCCGAACGCATCGGCAGTGAGCATGACCACATTGCTTGGCACCGGGCCGAGGTTTTCTTCCGATGTGTTCGGGATGTAATCGATAGGATAGGCGCCGCGAGTGTTCTCGGTCTTGCTCGTATCGGTAAAGTCGATCGTGCGCGTGTCCTCGTCCATCGCGACATTTTCGAGGATCGTGCCGAACATCTTCGTCGTCGCGTAGATTTCCGGTTCGCCTTCCGCCGAAAGGTCGATCATCTTGGCGTAGCAGCCGCCTTCGAAATTGAAGACCGCCGTGTCCGACCAGCCGTGTTCGTCGTCGCCGATCAGCGTGCGGCTTGCATCGGCAGAAAGCGTGGTCTTCCCCGTGCCCGACAGGCCGAAGAAAATGGCGGTCTTGCCGTCGGGTCCAACGTTGGCGGAACAGTGCATTGGCATCACGCCTTGGGCGGGCAGCAGGTAGTTGAGGATGCCGAAAACACCCTTCTTCATTTCGCCGGAGTATTCGGTGTTGCCGATCAGGATCAGCTTCTCGGTGAAGTTAACCGCGATCACCGTATCGCTGCGGCTGCCGTGCCGCTCGGGATCCGCCTTGAAGCTCGGCAGGTTGATGATCGTGTATTCGGGTTCGAAATCGCCCAATTCTTCCCGGGTCGGGCGAACGAGCAGTGTCCGCGCAAACAGCGAATGCCAGGCCATCTGCGTAATGACGCGCACATTGACGCGATATTCGGGTTGCGAACCTCCGAACAGGTCGGCGACGTAGAGCTCGTCCTGATCCTTCAGCGCCTCGAGGAAATCCGCCTTGAGATTGGCGAAATGTTCCGGGCTCATCGGCTGGTTGATCGCGCCCCAGTTGATCGTGTCTTCGGTGGTCGCATCGCGAACCACGAACTTGTCCTTCACGCTGCGGCCTGTGAATCGGCCGGTATCGACGACCAGCGGACCATCTTTCGCCAGCTTGCCTTCGCCGCGGTCCAGCGCGTGCTCGACAAGCTGGGGCGTTCCCAGATTGGGGTAGATCTTTGCTGAGGTTTCAATCCCTTGGCTCGAAAGGGGATAGGCAAGCGGGGTCGACACGCGATTCTCCTGCGACAGGTTCCGGATGGGCCGGGATGGTCTTGCTGTGCGATTCGCTTGCAACTGCCTGCATACGAATGCACTAGCTTCGTCTGACCCTCTAATGCCCGCTCGCCCGTGCGTCAAACAGACTCGCCTTGCGCTATGTCCACAATAGCGTGCAATTTTCGCATCCGTTGTTTCGCTGGACGGAAGCGGCTAACCGAAAAACCTGTCTGCTGGGAAAGGATCAGGATGGCCGAGGAAACCGGCGAAACATCGAATGCGCGCGAAGATACGGTCATCGCGCTGGTCGACGATGATCGCAATATCCTTACGACGGTTTCGATTGCCCTCCAGGCAGAGGGCTATGTCACGCGCGTCTATTCGGATGGCGAGACTGCCCTGAAGGCGCTGCTCGACAATCCGCCTGACCTGGCGATCTTCGACATCAAGATGCCCAAGATGGACGGGCTGCAACTGCTTCGCGAAGTGCGGCAGCATTCTGCTCTTCCCGTCATCTTTCTCACCAGCAAGGATGATGAGGGCGACGAGGAGCAAGGACTGGAACTGGGCGCGGACGATTATATCGCCAAGCCGTTCAGCTTGCGCCTGCTGCTCGCCCGGATCCGAGCCATCCTGCGCCGCGCCGACCCTTCGCGGCCGCTCGACGGCGACACCGATGCGAGCGAGAACGCCCATGCTTCACTGACGCGCGGCCGGCTGTTCATGGATCCTGCCCGACATCACGTGACCTGGGACGGCGATCCCGTCTCGCTGACCGTTACCGAGTTTCTCATTCTCGAAGCGCTCGCGGCGCGTCCCGGCGTCATCAAGAGCCGTAACCAGTTGATGGATGCGGCTTACCCCGACGACATCTTCGTCGACGATCGCACGGTGGACAGCCACATCAAGCGGATGCGGCGCAAGTTCCGCCAGGTCGACCCGACCTTTGGCGCTATCGAAACGCTGTACGGGGCTGGCTACAGCTTCTCCGATGGCTGACGAATTACCGGCAAATCGCCTCGATCGCGGGCTTGAGCGGCTGACATGGAGCGGCAAGCTTTCGCTCACATCGCGCATCCTGGCGGTCAATCTGCTGCCGCTCCTGCTGCTCGGCGGCGGGCTGTTCTACCTCGATTCCTATCGTACGCAGCTCCTCAACGAGCGCTACAAGCTTGCCCGGATCGAAGCACAGATCACGGCCGAGGCGCTCGCCGGCGCGAGCCGCGAGCGGCAAGAGGCGCTGCTCATCCAGATCGGGAAGGAGCAGCGCATGCGGATGCGCATGTTCGATGCGGAGGGACGGCTGTGGGCGGACAGTTTCGCGCTCGACGAGGAGCCTTCCTTCCAGTTCGACGACATAACCGACGACAGTTGGGATCAACGCTTCGCTCGCTGGCTCGATCGCGCGGTCGATACCATCGTAAGCGCAGAGCCGGTCACCGATTACGTCGAACCGGAAGCGCAAACCGCCGATGCCTGGCCCGAACTGGTCAAGGCGCGAGAGGAAGGCCTGAGCCAGATCACACTTTATGACTGGCGGGACGGGACACCCGTGATCACGGCAGCGGCACCCGTCGGTCTTAACGGAGCGACACTGCTAACCACGCGCAATGCGGTAGACATCACCGAATCCGTGCGCAGCGCGCGCTCGACCCTGGGTCTGGGCGTCCTCCTGGTGCTCACGGCCTCGATCTTGCTCTCGCTCTTCCTTGCGCGAACCATTATCGCCCCCCTGCGCCTGCTGTCGCGCGCAGCCATGCGCGTCCGGCAAGGTCGCGAGCGCGAAGTGGAGGTCCCGCGTCTGCCGGAAAGACGCGACGAAATCGGGCTACTGGCCCGCGCCGTTTCCGACATGACTGGCGCGCTCCGCCACCGCATCGACGCGGTCGAGAGCTTTGCCGCCGACGTGGCGCATGAAATCAAGAACCCGCTCGCAAGCTTGCGCAGTGCCATCGAGTCCCTGCCCCGCGTCGAAGATCCCGAATTGCGGCGGCAACTGGTCGATATCGCAACCCATGACGTCCGACGGATCGACCGCCTGGTGACCGAAATCTCCGATGCGAGCCGGATCGATGCCGAGATGTCGCGCGCGACGCTCGAGACAATCGACCTTGCAGATCTCGTCGAAGCGATCGTCGGTTCACGCGAGGCGCGCGCCGAAAACCGCGACCACCGGATCGAACTCAAGCGCAAGGGCTGGCCCTCGCCCGTTACCGGTGTCGCAACCCGGCTGGAACGTGTAGTCGAAAACCTGCTCGACAATGCCGTGTCTTTCTCTCCGCCCGACGCTCCAATCGAAGTGGAGATCGGCAATGTGGACGACCGCGTAGTACTCACGGTCTGCGATCGCGGGCCCGGCATCCCAGAGGATTCGCGGGAGAAGGTCTTCCGGCGGTTTCATTCGGTAAGGCCCGAGGCCGAAGACTTCGGCAATCATTCTGGGTTGGGCCTGGCGATCGCCCGCACAATTGCCGAGGCGCATGACGGCTCGCTCATCGCTGCAGGTCGCAGCGACGGCAAGCCGGGCGCCTGCCTGCGCCTTGAATTGC
The DNA here is from genome assembly GCF_900177715.1 of Altererythrobacter xiamenensis. GTDB lineage: Bacteria > Pseudomonadota > Alphaproteobacteria > Sphingomonadales > Sphingomonadaceae > Erythrobacter > Erythrobacter xiamenensis. The sequence goes on from NZ_FXWG01000001.1 coordinate 500,877, forward strand.
CTGCCGCGCAATGAGCAAAGACACGCGCCTGCTTCAGGCCAGCGCAGTGGCGGTAGAAGGGCGCGCCATATTGATCACCGGCAGACCGGGCAGCAGAAAATCCTCGCTCGCTCTCGCCCTCATCGACCGGGGTGCGCAACTCATCGGCGACGACGGCGTTACCCTTGAGCGTGAGGGCGACCGGATAATCGCCAGCCCCCCGCCGAATATCGCGGGCAAGCTCGAGATACGGGGTGTTGGGATTATCGACCTAACGCCTGTCAATGCGCCGCTTGCTCTGATTCTCGATCTTGACGGGGAAGTGTGCCGACTTCCCCCCGAAATACTCGGCACGCGCGAGATTATCGGCTGCGCGATGCCTTGCCTGCCCTTCGACACGTCGGCACCCTCGCCCGCCCTGCGCGCCGAATGGGCGCTGCGGGTCCACGGCCTTGCTGATTGAACCCGCACAAAGGGGGTTTTCATTATGCCGCATCGCAGCGAAAAGAGGCGCATGGAAGAGAGCGAACGAGAGAGCGCTTCGGCTGGGCGCAAATCCGGCCAGCAGCGCGTCCTGCTCGTCACCGGCGTTTCCGGAGCGGGAAAATCGACCGCGCTCGACGTGCTGGAGGACCTCGGTTGGGAGACGATCGATAATTTCCCGGTTCGTCTTCTCAAGCGTCTGCTGTCACGGCCCGACGGTGAACATGGCAATCTGGCGATCGGCTTCGATTCGCGCACACGGGGCTTCGTGCCCGCCAAGATTATCGACATCGTAAAGGACCTCTCGCGGCAGGAAGACCTCCTCGTCTCGACCCTTTTCATCGATTGTTCGAGCGGTGAACTCGAGCGTCGCTACAACGAGACCCGCCGCCGCCACCCGATGGCACAGGGTAGCCCGGTCCAGGAGGGCATCAGGGCCGAGCGCGAGTTGATGGAGCCGCTACGGCGCTGGGCGGACATGGTCGTCGATACAACCGATTTCTCGACCAACGATCTGCAGCAGCACATCCGCGAACTGTTCGCCGCCGAGGCGGATCAGCCCATGACGGTGACCGTGTCGAGCTTCGGCTTCGCTCGGGGTATGCCGCCGCTGGCCGATCTCGTTTTCGACATGCGTTTCCTCGACAATCCGCACTGGGTGGACGAGCTTCGCGAGCAGACCGGGCTGGATCCGGCTGTCGGTGAGCATATCGAGAAAGACGCAGGTTTCGCGCCAGCCTTCTCGCAGATCCGCGACCTTCTCGACACGTTGCTTCCGCGCTATCAGGCGCAGGGCAAGAGCTACGTCCATATCGCCTTCGGTTGTACCGGCGGGAGACACCGCTCGGTATTCACCGCCGAACGTATGGCCCAAGCCTTGCGCCACGCAGGATTTTCGCCCACTGTCCGCCACCGCAATCTGGGATCGCGCGCCACCGATGCGGTCGAAGGGATGAAGCGTTGATGAGCCGGACCGAGAAACAACGGCGTCGCATGACCACCAAGACCGGAAACAGTATTCTCTCATGATCGGCATGATTCTCGTGACGCACGGCCATTTGGCCGAGCAATTCGTCGAGGCAATGGAGCACGTCGTGGGCCTGCAGGAAGCGGTCGCTACCGTATGCATCGGACCCAATGACGACATGGAGCAGCGGCGCGAGGAAATCGCCTCCGCCATCGGCGCGGTCGACAGCGGCAATGGGGTCATCATCCTGACCGACCTGTTCGGCGGCACGCCCTCGAACCTTGCCATATCGCTGCTCGATGCCGGACGGGTCGAAGTGATCGCGGGCATCAACCTGCCGATGCTCATCCGTCTTGCCGGCGCACGCAAATCTATGAGCGTTGTTGAAGCTGTCGAGGCAGCGCAGACTGCCGGCCGCAATTATATCACGGTGGCGAGCGAGTTCCTCGGGCATGAGGATGCGCCGAAGAAGGCCAAGGCATGAGCGAGCATCGCCAGGCCGTCACCATCATCAACAAGCGCGGCCTGCACGCGCGCGCCAGTGCCAAGTTTGTCGGAGCAGTCGCGGCTTTGCCCGATGGCACTCAGGTGCGCGTCGCCAAGGGGGGCAACGAAGCTGAAGGCGGCTCGATCCTCGGCCTGATGATGCTCGGCGCGGCCAAGGGCGACGAGATCGAGGTCATCGTGGCGGGCGACAACGCAGAGGATGTACTGGGCGAGTTGGTGGCGCTGGTCAGCGACGGGTTCGGCGAAGAGTGAGCCCTTCATCCGAGCGGCGGACCATTACGGGTTTTTCAAACTCGACCGTCAAATATCTGAGATCACTGCGGGAAAAGAAGCACCGCAAGCGAGAGGGCAAGTTTCTTGCCGAAGGTCTGCGGCTTCTCACCGACGCGCGCGAATGCGGCCATGTGCCCGAGATTCTGGTGATGTCCGATACTCGCGATCCGCACCCTTTGTTGGCCGAACTCGAAGCGGCAGTCGCGGCAGCCGGTGGCGCCATCATCGAAACGTCGCCCGATATCCTGACCAAGATCACCGGCAAGTCGAACCCGCAGGCAGTGGCCGGGATGTTCGCGGAGTTCGACACTTCGCTGACCCAGCTCGCCCGCAGCGCCGCTCCGATCTGGCTTGTCGCCCAAGAGCTGCGCGATCCGGGCAACCTCGGCACCATGCTCCGAACCTGTGACGCGGTGGGAGCAGGCGGACTGATCCTGATCGACGATTGCGCCGATCCGTTCAGCGTTGAAGCGGTGCGTGCCAGCATGGGCGCGGTCTTCACGCAAGCCATTGCGCAAGCGCGATGGGACGAGTTCGTGCCGTGGCTGCGTGGCGGAGAGGGCCAGCTGGTCGCCGCATCGCTGAGGGACGCAGTGCCCTATCGCGGTGCACCCTACCAAGCGCCCTGCTTCATACTGGTCGGCAATGAATCGCAGGGATTGCCAGAAGATTACGAGGCAGAGTGCGACCTGCGCGTCACCATGCCGATGAAGGGGCGCGCGGACAGCCTCAACGCCGCGGTGGCCGGTGCCGTGCTGGCCTATGAGGTGCTCGACAGCCTTTCCCAACAAACTTGACACAATTGACAGGTTGTCAAGCCGCGTAAACGCCACCTTCCCTTTAATATTCAGATACTTAAGTCGAATCCGGCAACTTGACACCTTTCCAACGCGATCGCGCGTCGGGAGGCGGTGGATGGGCGGCTTCGGCTGGTAAGTCATCGCCCTCGGCTATGCGCCGAAAGGCCCCGAGTAGGAAAGCGCCTGGTCGGCCTTACTCGGCTGCGTCGCGTTTGCCGTCCTCGATCTGTGGGGCGTCGGCAGCGTCGTCATTGTTGTAGCGCGGCGTAGCCTCAACCAGTGGCACATCCTCGATCTCGCGCTTGCCGATCTCGATGCCCTTGTCGGCCAGCCGCCGACCTGAGGAAAGCACGTTGCGCTCAAAACTGCCGACGAACTTGTTGTAGTTGTTCACCGCCGTTTCGAGTCCCCCACCAACGCGCTTCATATGCTCGGCAGCCACGGCCAGACGGTCATAGAGTTCCGCGCCAGCCTTGCCGATTTCCACCGCTTCACGGGCGATCGTATCCTGCCTCCAGACCTGCGCCACAGTGCGCGCGATGGCGACGAGATTGGTCGGTGTCGCAAGCAACACCTTGTTATGAAAGGCGAAGTCCCACAGCTCCGGATCGTGCTCGAGTGCGGCAGCGACGAAATGTTCGCCCGGCACGAACATCACGACGTAATCGGGCGCGTCGTCAAACTGGCTCTGATACCCTTTGGATCCAAGCGTCTGAACGTGGCCCCGCATGGACTTGGCGTGCAGGTCGAGGTGACGCTTGCGCTCCTCATCGTCATCGGCCTCGAACGCCGCCTGATAGGCGTTGAGCGAAACCTTGGCGTCGATAACCAGCTTCTTCTGCCCGGGCACATTGACGATCGCGTCGGGACGCAAGCGCCCCTGGTCGGTATCCATCGATTGCTCGAGATGGAAATCGGTGTGTTCGGCAAGCCCGCATTGCTCGAGCACATTCTGGAGTGCCCGCTCGCCCCAGCGCCCGCGTGCCTTGGGCGCATTGGTGAGCGAATTGCCCAGCCGCTGCGCTTCCTTGCGAACCTCTTCCTGTCCGCGCTGCATTTCGGTGATCTGCTGGTAAAGCCTGCCGAAAGCGTCGGTGCGCTTTTCCTCCAGGGCAGCGACCTGCTCCTCGTATTTCTTCAGTCGATCGCCAACCGGCTGCAGCAGCGCCCTGATCTTCTCCTCGGAGGACTTCTCGGCATGACCGAAGCGTTCGGTTGCGCTGGCAAGGAATTTCTCCTGCGCCGCGCCGAGAACCTTGGCACCGGTGTTCTCGAACTCCTTTAGAAGCTTTTCGCGACTCTCCTCGAGCAGCCGCTTCTGCTCCTCGAACCCCGCCCGTTCCGCCTTGAAGCGCGCATTTTCTTCGCGTGCACGATCAAGCTGTTCGGCAAGGCCGTCCGCTCGCGCAGCACGCTCGGACATGGTCGCAAGCTCAGGCGTCATGCGAGAAAGCTTTTCGGAAAGCTCCTTCGCCTCGCCGTCACGCTCTGCATGGCGCGCCTTCCAGTCGGCCACAGGTCGCGAGCCGAAAAACCATCCGGCGACCCCGCCCAGGGCAAGGCCGATAACGAGCGCGAATATAGTCAGAACAGTGGCATCCATTTCGGGAACATAGCTGGAACGCAGGCTCGCGCCAAGCCACCTCGGCAACTAATCCCCGCGTTGGAAGCTTGCCCCTACGCCTGCCTGCTAGGACTTCCCTTCGGCGCCCTTTTGCCACGGCCACTTGCCGTCGATTTCCACTTCAAGACTGAAGCTCAGGAATGTCCGGATGATCACGATCAGGCCGAGCACGAGGACGGATTCGAGCGTCGGGTCGACCGCAACGGTGCGGATGATGTCGGCCGCCACCAGCAGCTCCAGCCCCGTCAGGATCGAGCGCCCGAGCGTGCTGCGAAAGCGCGCGACCAGATCTCGCTCCCGCCCGGCTTCGCTGCCTCTGCCGACAACCAGATTTCGCCCGAATTTCACGGCGGCGATGATTGCGCCGATGATGATTACGGCAATTCCCGCCAATTCAAACAGCCGCGCCACATCGACTGCGATTGCGAGCATGATCTGATCGGTAAGCATGGTGACTCAACCGGCGAAAGGGAGGACCGGTTCCGCCGGAACAATCGCCATTCTCGCTCGCTGAGGAGATGAAGGAGAATTGACGATGTCTATCAAGGAAATGATCAAGGAACACCCGCAGGTCGGGGCAGACTGGAACGACCAGCTGGGCGAAGCCGTGCGCCACGCGATGTATTGCGCGGCGATCTGCAACAGCTGCGCCGATGCCTGCAGCGCGGAAGAAATGGATATGCGCGAATGCATCCGGCTGTGCATGGATTGCTCGGACGTCTGCACCGCAACCTACCGGGTCGCGACGCGCCGTACCGCTGGCAATGTCGCAGTGATCGAGGCCCAGCTGCGCGCCTGCATCGCGGCATGTGAAGCCTGCGTCGAGGAATGTTCGAAGCACGATAACGACCACTGCCGCCGCTGCGCGCAGATGTGCCGCGAATGTGCCGACGATTGCCTCAAAGCACTCAATGGCATGATGCAGAACGCGTAAGTTTGCGAACCCGCATCCGCGGGTCCGTCCTCGGCGCAGTTCCCTCGCTGCGCTCGGGGCACCTGCGGGGCGGGCGCGTGCCCTTGCGGTCGGCTGGTCGCCGACCGACACCACTCATCTGATCAGCGAGAGATCGATGCCGCAGGTATTGATTTCGTATGAGGACGTTGAATGAGATCGGTCACGGTAGTGACCGCAAGGCCGACCGGCCGTCGCGCGGTTAGCGCGGAAGCCTAAGGGGCCGGATGGCCCCGCCGGCGCTCGAGGCCAACAAACTACGCCGCCTGACGCAGCTTCTTGAGCTTTTTCAGGGCCATCTGCTTCTTGAGGCGGCTCAGATGGTCGATGAAGAGAATGCCCTCGAGATGGTCCATCTCGTGCTGGATGCACGTGGCCATCAGCCCCTCCATCGTTTCCTCATGGCTGTTACCGTCGAGGTCCTGGTAGCGGACCTTGCAGGTCGCCGGACGATCGACATCCGCATAAATCTCGGGAACCGAGAGGCAGCCTTCCTGATAGGTCGTCAGGTCCCCTGCCGGATCGACGATCACCGGATTGATGAAGATGCGCGGCTCTTTCTTGAGAGGATAGTGCACATGCTCATGTCCGTCATGATTGCACGGTTCCGGCTCGTCATCCTTGTCTTCCGGCTGCAGGTCGATCACCAGCACGCGCTTGGGAACGCCCACCTGGATCGCCGCGAGGCCGATACCGTTTGCGTCATACATCGTTTCGAACATGTCATCGACGAGGGTCTTGAGTTCGTCATTGAACTCGCCCTCTGCGACGGGTTCGGACACGACCTTGAGCCGGGGATCCGGCACTTCCAGGATTTCACGAATAGCCATGAGGGTGATTTAGTGTCGGCCGGGCGCAATCGCAAGCGCAGCAATGCGATCACGCTAATCGACAGGCCGCCTCGCCCTGAGCGCCTGCGCCAGCGTCCCCTCGTCGAGGTAATCGAGCTCGCCGCCTACGGGCAGGCCATGCGCCAGCTGGGTGATGCGCAACGGGAAGCCTTCCAGCCGCTCGGCAATGTAATGCGCGGTCGTCTGCCCCTCAAGCGTGGCGTTCATCGCGAGCACGACCTCGTCGATGCCGCCTTCCTCGATCCGGCCTAACAGGCTGGCGATGTTGAGATCCTCCGGCCCGATACCGTCGAGCGCCGACAGTTTGCCGCCAAGCACATGATAGCGTCCTGAAAAAAGCCGCGAGCGGTCGAGCGCCCAGAGGTCCGCGACATCCTCGACCACGCAGAGCGATTTCCGGTCGCGACGCGGGTCGGCGCAGATGCCGCAGGGGTTCTTCGTATCGACATTGCCGCAGGTGTCGCATTCGACCAGCGTGTCCTGAACGGTACCGAGCGCGGTTAGAAGCGCCGGGAGAGCCTGCTCGCGGTTCTTGACCAGCCAAAGCACCGCACGCCGTGCCGAGCGCGGGCCAAGCCCGGGTAGCCGCGCCAATGCGCCGGCCAATGCTTCGATCTCTTGCGATGCCATGGGGTGACAGATAGGGGCCAGAGCGCGACCAAGAAAGGCCACAAACACCGTCATGCGCATAATCTTCATGGGAACCCCCGATTTCGCGGTACCGGCGCTCGAAGCGCTGCATCACGCTGCGCATGAAATCGTGTGCGTCTATACGCAGCCGCCGCGTCCGGCGGGCCGGGGCAAGAAGCTGCAGCCCTCCCCCGTCCAGAAGGTCGCCGAGCGTCTGGAGATCGAGGTGCGCCATCCGAAATCGCTGAAATCTGCCGAGGAGCAGGAGAAGTTCGCCGCGCTGGAGGCCGATGTCGCTGTCGTCGCGGCCTATGGCCTGATCCTGCCGCAACCCATACTCGACGCGCCTAAGCACGGCTGCCTCAACATCCACGCCTCGATCCTGCCGCGCTGGCGCGGGGCCGCGCCGATCCACCGCGCGATCATGGCGGGCGATCCGACCACCGGCGTGACCATCATGCAGATGGAGGCGGGGCTCGACACAGGGCCGATGCTCGCCACCGTCCGCACCCCGATCGAGGACAAGACGACCGGCGAACTGACCGGGGAACTGGCCGAGCTTGGCGCGCAGTTGATGGTCGGCACGCTGCGCGATCTGCAAATCCATGTACCGGTGGCGCAGGACGACGCAGACGCGACCTATGCGCCCAAGATCGACAAGGCGGAGGCGCGGATCGACTGGTCGAAACCCGCAAAAGAAGTTGTGCGTCACATCCACGGCCTTGCCCCCTTCCCCGGTGCCTGGTTCGAGGCAGACGGGGAGCGCGTGAAGCTGCTCCGCGCTGAAGTTTCGGACGGCGCAGGCACTCCCGGTGAAGTGCTCGACGATCAGTTGACCATCGCTTGCGGAGAAGCCGCGATCCGCCCCTTGCGCCTCCAGCGTGCGGGCAAGCCGGCGATGGACCGCGCGGACTTCCTCCGCGGCAGGCAAGTGCCCAGGGGCACGAAGCTGACGTGACCCGTTTCGCCCTCACGCTCGAGTTCGACGGCACGCCCTTTTCCGGCCTCCAGCGGCAGGAGAATGCGCCCTCCGTCCAGCAGGCAGTAGAGGAAGCCGCCAGCGCGATCACCGGCGAAGACGTGACGATGTTCAGCGCGGGGCGCACCGATGCGGGCGTCCACGCGCTCGCGATGCGCAGCCATATCGAGATTGCAAAGGAGATGACGCCTTTCCGCCTGATGGAGGCATTGAACGCGCACCTTCGCCCCCAGCCCATCGCGGTGACCCATTGCGAGGCGGTGGCGGATGATTGGCACGCGCGCTTTTCCTGTATCGGCCGCTCCTATGTCTATCGCATCATCAACCGCCGCGCGCCGCTGACCTTCGACAAGAACCGCGCCTGGCAAGTGCCGCAGCCGCTCGACGAAACCGCGATGCACGATGCCGCGCAGGCGCTGGTCGGGCTGCACGACTTCACCACCTTCCGCAGCGTCCAGTGCCAGTCGCAGAGCCCGGTAAAGACGCTCGACCTCTTGACCGTCGAGCGAGAGGGCGAGGAAGTGCGCGTGCACGCCGCCGCGCGCAGCTTCCTCCACCACCAGGTCCGCAGCATGGTCGGCTGCCTCGCGCTGGTCGGCATGGGGCGCTGGGACAGGCAGCGGCTGGAAGAGGCGCTCGAAGCGCGCGATCGGCAGGAGCTTGGCCTCAACGCCCCGCCGCATGGGCTCTACTTCGTCGCAGCCCAATATCCCGACGAGACTTGACCTAACGTCACCCTAGCCAAGCGCGGATTGCAGGCGTAGCCATGCGGGTAATTCGAATTATCCGACATTGGGAGACACCGACATGAGCACTACCGGCAAACAGCTTTTCACCACCCTGACGAGCGACGGCACGCTGACGGTCGAGATAGAGGACGTCACCTTCCCCGACCCCACCGGCAACCAGGTGCTGGTCAAGATGGAGGCGGCACCGATCAACCCTTCGGACCTCGCGATCCTGACCGGCGCTGCCGACCTCGAGAATGCGGACTACTCGCCGGGCAAGTTCGTCGCCAACATGCCCGAACCCTTCAACACCGGGTCAAAGGCGCGCCACGGCCAGAAACTGCCCGCCGGTAACGAAGGCGCAGGCACGGTCGTTGCGACGGGCGACAGCGACGCTGCCAAGGCGCTGATGGGGCAACGCGTGGCCTGTGTTCCCGGCACTGCCTTCAGCCAGTATGCCATCGCCGATGCCGGTATGTGCCTGCCGCTGGGCGATCACAGCGCCGAAGCGGGCGCGTCCAGCTTCGTCAATCCGATGACCGCGCTTGGCTTTGCCGAGAATGCCAAGATGGATGGCGCCAAGGCGATGGTGCACACCGCCGCTGCCTCCAACCTCGGCCAGATGCTCATCAAGATATGCCAGGAAGACGGGATCGAGCTGGTCAACATCGTGCGCAAGCAGGAACACGTCGACATGCTCAAGGGATTGGGCGCGAAATATGTCGTGAACTCGTCCGACGATGATTTCATGAAGCAATTGCGCGAGGCGATCGACGCAACCGATGCCTTCTACGGCTTCGATCCGATCGGCGGCGGTCAGGCCGTCGACAACGTGTTCAAGGCGATGGAACAAGTCGCGGTTTCGAAGATGACCGAATATTCGCGCTATGGCTCGAACCAGCAGAAGCGCATGTTCATCTACGGCCGCCTCGACCTCGGCCCGACGATCCTGACTCCGAGCTACGGCTTCGGCTGGACGCTGTCGGGCTGGCTGCTGACGCCGTTCCTCGCCAATGCCGGCATGGAAACCGTGGGCCGGATGCGCAAGCGCGTGCTCGACCAGCTCACGACGACATTCGCCAGCAGCTACAAGCGCAAGGTGACGCTGGAGGAGATGCTGACGAAGGACGCGGTGCTCGACTATCGCCAGATGAAGACGGGCGAGAAATACCTCGTCACACCCTGGGGGTAAAACGCCTCGGCATTTGCGCGACTACGGGATCTGGAACTGTGCGGCCCCGGTCTTTGCCGGGGCACAGTTTTCACTTTATAGCGGACCTCTCGGGTCGTCGATCCCGTGTCGCGCTCAAAGCGGAAATGATGCGTGTCGCGATCAATCGGATGGCGGCGTGCTCGGGCCTGGGTCCGATACGTAGCGAGGGTCTTCCGGGCCAATGCATTCGCCGGTGACCGTGGCGCTGGACACTACGATCGCCTCGGTCTTCTTGGAATCGGTTTTCACGAACTGCTTGCCCATCGCTTCACATTGCGCGGCAGCATTTTTCGTCGCACCCTCTTCGAGATAGGTTGCACAACCCGAGAGCATTCCCACAGCGGCAGCTACGGCCGCAATCTGAGCTTTATTCATGAAGCGAATCGACCCTTAGGCCATTGAATTATGGCACGAAGCATCGATTATTCGTTTTCAGAAAAGGCGCAAGAAAATCCGGCATCAATGGCTGGACTCAAGAATCTTCGCCCATGTCTTCCGCCTCGAGCACCGCCACCATCGGCGTCGTGCGCGGCAGGCTCTGGAACAGTTGCTGTTCGCCGGTGGGCACGGCCGCCCGCCTCACGGTACGCCATATGCCGAACAGGGCAGCACCTGCCGAAAGCGCCCCGATCACGGCGAAAAGTCCCGCAGGACCAAACGCGCTCATCGCGCTCGACCCGATCATCGGTCCCGCCATCGCGCCGACCGAATAGGTCAGGACCAGGCCGCTGCTCGCGCCGACACGCTGGTCTTCATCAAGGTGGTCGTTCGAATGCGCGACACACAGCGGGTAAAGCGCGAAGGCGAACCCGCCGAAGACGCTGCCGATTGCGATCGTGCCGATTGCTGGCAGTTCGAGTGCCGCGATGGCAGCGCTGACGGCCGCAGTGATTGCAAAGCAGGCGATGATGACGCGCCGTCTGTCGAATCTGTCGGACAACCTGCCCAGCGGATATTGCAGCGCCACGCCGCCTGCAATGACGCAGGATGTAAACAGCGCGACTTGCGCGAGGCCCATTCCTATGCGCTGCACATAGACCGCGCCCATCGCATAGAAGGCGCCCAACATCGCGCCGTTGGCAAGCGTTCCTATGATCCCGAGTGGTGACGCTGCGTAAAGCTTGCGTATCGAGAAGGGCGTGATCGCTTCGATCTGGGGTTGCTCCATGCGTGTCAGCAGCACCGGCAACAGGGCGATCGACAACAGGACGGCGGAGATCATGAACGGAAGGTCAGGGGCATCCTGACCGAGATTCAGCAGGAACTGCCCCCCCGCCTGACCGCAGTAAAGCGCGATCATGTAGGCAGCGAGCACCGTGCTGCGATTGGTCGGCGTCGCTTGTCGATTGAGCCAGCTTTCGAGGCAAACGAAAACGCCTGCCATCGCGAATCCATCGATGAAGCGCAGCACGATCCATATGGTCGGCAGCTCGAGGATCGCATAGGCCAGGCTACTGGCGGAAAAGACGGTCACGAATGCCGCAAAGGCGCGGATGTGGCCGATGCGCGCAATCAGCAATTCGGCTCTCAGCGAACCGAGCGTCAACCCGGTGAAGTAACTTGTCGCAGCGAGCCCGATGATCAGCGAAGGGACGCCCGCACTCTCGAGCCGGATCGCGATAAGCGTAGACAGAAAACCGCTACCCGCCATCAGGATGAAGATCGCGAGCAGCAATGCGCGCACTGAGAGAGCAGATGCGATCATGTCAGCCGGATAGCGCCCATGCCAGTCGGCATCAAAACATTACTGGCCGGATTTGCGAGGTCATACATTCGAGCAGACCGACAACCTTCCGGAAGACTCGCAGCAACGCGGGCCTTTCCGCTACTCACCGCCCGTCGAATGCCTGCTGGATTTCCTTGAGATCGGTGGTTCCGCTGGCGATCAGCAATTGCGACAGGATGCGCGCCTTTTGCGGATTGAGAGCGCGCGCGGCGACGAAGCCATTGACGTCGTCCTCCGGCTCGCGGTCGACCAGCCCCTCGTCGGCCCGGCTGGCGCGGGCCACCAGCACGCCATCCTCCTTGCGCAGGCGGACGAGTTCGCGGCGAACGCTTTCGGGCATGTTGCCCTCGCCCACCCCCGCGATCACGATCCCACGCGTCTCCGGCCCGATCATGCAGGTCGCGGCCACCGGGTCCATGCCCGCATAGACATAGATCACCGGCACGGCAGGAAGGTTGTCGTCCCATTCGAATTGCGCAGGCTCACCGCTGCGCCACGGCGCGCCGAACCATTCGAGCGAGGACGGCGTGACCAGCCCGACCGATTCGCGCGGGAACCCGCGGAAGGCATCGGTGCCGCGGGTGCGGACCTTGCGCACGTCGCGCGCGCCGAACACCCGGTCGCCCATCACCACCAGCACGCCGCGCCCGGCAGCGTCCGGATCGCTCGCAACCCGCACCGCATTGGCGAAGTTGCGCAGTCCGTCATAGCCGACCGCGTCGGCGGGACGCATCGCGCCGACCACCACAACCGGCTTGGTTGCGGGCAGCGTCAGGTCGAGCAGGAAGGCAGTCTCTTCCAGCGTGTCGGTGCCGTGGGTGACGATGATCCCGTCGCAGCCGTCGTCTTTTAGCGCGTCATCAATGGCGCGGTGGAGCTCGTTCCAGACCTGCGGGCCGATGTCCGCCGAATCGATATTGGCGATCTGGCGCCCGCTCAGTTCGGCTTCGAGGCCTAGCGCGCCGACTTTTTCGAGATAGTCCCCGATCTCGATCTGGCCCGCGCGATAGTCCTTTGCGATCGCTGATCCTGCGATTCCTGCTATCGTGCCGCCGGTGGCGAGAACGGTGATCCTGGTCGATGTCATGGGTGCGGCGATAGGGCAGCGTGGAGCCGAATTACAATCGGCAATTGATTTTGAACGAATCGGCGCTAGATAGCGCCCACCCGCAGCGGCGATTACGCCATGGGCCGTGGGGCGATTAGCTCAGTTGGTAGAGCATCTCGTTTACACCGAGAGGGTCGGCAGTTCGAGCCTGTCATCGCCCACCAGCATTTTGCGACGCGAAACCCTCCGGGGGAGGGTTTCAGCCACAATGCTCCCAAGCGACAGCGCGGGAGGAAACCCGCGCCCTACTCCGCAACCGCCTCGCGCACTGCCGCGATCGCCTCTTCGCTGTTCCAGTGATAGCCGCCCGCCACGCGGAAGACCTCTCGTCCCTGCGCATCGAACAGCACCGTCAGCGGCATTGCGCCGACATCGTCCAGCGCCCCGCTCAGTTGCGCCTCGGGGTCGAGCCACGGCTCCAGATTGCGAAAATCTCGCTCGGCAAAGAACGGGTCGACCACTTCTGCGCCGCGCATGTCCTGGCTGACGGTAACGACCCGAACCTCGTCCCCGAGCGTATCGGCAAGCTCGTCCAGCATGGGCATTTCGACCACGCAGGGCGCGCACCACGTCGCCCACAGGTTGAGCAGCACCGGCTGCCCTTGCGTTGCGCCCAGATTGAGCGTTTTGCCAGAAGGATCGGTCACGTTGATCGCCGGCATCAGCGTGCCCGCCTGCGAGCGGTCGATCTCGCCGCTCAAGCCCTGCTTCTCGCCCGCCAACTCTCCCTGTTGTTGCGCGGGCTCGTCTGCGCCCCTATCGCAGCCAGCAAGAAGCAGCGCCGAGGCAAGAAAAGTGAGCGATAACCGTAAGGACACGGGCGTCTCCAACAAGATGTGGGGCGGGAGGTTCGCCGAAGGGCCTAGCGCGATCATGCGCGAAATCAATGCCTCGATTCCCTTCGACAAGGCACTGTGGCGGCAGGATATCACCGCCAGCCGCGCCCATGCCGCAATGCTCGCCGCGCAGGGGATCATCACGGAAGAGGATGCGGCGACGATCGACGGCGGGCTGGATCGGATCGCCGAAGAATACGAGCGCGATGGCGTGCCCGAGGACTGGGACCTCGAGGATATTCACATGACGACCGAGGCGCGGCTTGGCGCCCTGGTCGGACCCGCCGCCGGACGGCTCCACACCGCGCGCAGCCGCAACGACCAGGTCGCGACCGATTTCCGCATGTGGGTGCGCGATGCGATCGACCAGGCGATTGCCGGTCTGCACGCATTGCAGCATGCGTTGGTTGCGCGGGCAGAAGAGCACGCCGACAGCATCATGCCCGGCTTCACCCATTTGCAGACCGCGCAACCGGTCACGCTCGGCCATCACCTGCTCGCCTATTACGAGATGATTGCGCGCGACGTGTCCCGTTTTTCCGACGCGAGGGTGCGAATGAACGAAAGCCCGCTTGGCTCTGCCGCACTAGCGGGCACGGGCTTCCCGATCGACCGCGATGCAACCGCGAGTGCGCTTGGCTTCGACCGGCCGACCGCCAACAGCCTCGATGCCGTATCCGACCGCGATTTCGCGCTCGATTACCTCATGGCGGCGAGCCAGTGCGCGCTGCACCTCTCGCGGCTTGCCGAGGAGATGATCATCTGGGCGAGCCAACCCTTCGGCTTCATCCGCATGCCCGATACGTTGAGCACCGGCAGCTCGATCATGCCGCAGAAGAAGAACCCCGATGCCGCCGAGCTGGTGCGCGGTCATGCCGGACGGGTGATCGGTTGCACCACCGCGCTGATGATCACGATGAAGGGCCTGCCGCTCGCCTATTCGAAGGACATGCAGGACGACAAGCCGCCGGTGTTCGAGGCTGCCAGCCTGCTCGGCCTTTCCATCGCGGCGATGACGGGCATGGTGGCCGACAGCACGTTCAACACGGACCGGATGCGGCAGGCAGCCGAGCTCGGCTATGCCACCGCAACCGACCTTGCCGACTGGCTGGTGCGCGAGGCGGACATCCCCTTCCGCGAGGCGCATCACATCACCGGCGCTGCCGTCAAACTGGCCGAGCAGCGCGGGGTCGCGCTCGACCAGCTCTCGCTCGATGACCTGACAGAGATCGACAGCCGGATCGGCGAGCGCGTGTTCGATGCGCTCTCGGTCGATGCCTCGGTCGCCTCGCGCGCATCCTATGGCGGAACCGCGCCCGAACAGGTAAGGGCGCAGGTCAAGCGCGCCAAGGCGCGGCTCGCGGAGAAAGATTGATGCGTAGGCTCACCCAAACGATCCTTGGCCTCACGGCCTTTATGGCGCTTTCCGCCTGCGGGCAGCGTGCCGATCTCGAACCGCAGGCCGGGCAAAGCCTGCCACCGGCGGAATATGGCAGCCAGGCGCAGCCCACCGCCGAAGAACTGCTCGAACTGCCTACCCTCGCCGCGCCCGAACGCAGCGTCGAATTGCGCCGCCGCTCCGAAGAGCGCGAAGACGATCCCTTCGATCTGCCCCCCGAATAGGAATACCGACGCACAATGGATCATTTCGCGCTTCGTGACGGCGTGCTTCATGCCGAGGACGTGCCGCTTCCGCGCATTGCGGAGGAGGTCGGGACGCCGGTCTATGTCTATTCGCGCGCCACGCTGGAACGCCATGCGCGTGTCTTTGCAGAGGGGCTGGCAGACGTCCCCGACAAGCTGATCGCATTCGCGGTCAAGTCCAACCCCAACCTTGCCGTGCTCAAGGTGCTGCAACGCGCAGGCTTTGGCGCCGACGTGGTCTCCGGCGGCGAGATGCGGCGCGCCCTGGCTGCTGGCATGGCGCCCGAAGCGATCGTCTTTTCGGGCGTCGGCAAGACGATGCACGAGCTGTCCGAAGCACTCGATGCAGGGATCGGCCAGTTCAACATCGAATCGCGCGAAGAAGGCCGCGAGCTGGCCGAACTCGCCGCCGCCCGCGGACAAAGCGCTCCTGCCTGCCTGCGCATCAATCCCGATGTCGATGCGAAGACGCACGAGAAGATCTCGACCGGCAAGGCCGAGAACAAGTTCGGCATCCCGCTGATCCATGCGCGCGACGTTTTCGCCGAACTGGCCGGTCTGGAGGGCCTCGATCTGCGCGGCGTGGCGGTGCACATCGGCAGCCAGCTGCTCGATCTCGAACCGCTCGAAACCGCCTTCGGCAAGGTGGGTGAACTGGTCGCGGACCTGCGCGAGGCGGGCCACACGATCACCCATGTCGATCTAGGCGGTGGTCTGGGCGTGCCGTACAAGGCGGGTGAAAACCCGCCCTCGCCCGCCGAATATGGCGCGATGGTCGCGCGCGTGACCAAGGATTGGGGCGTGCACCTGACCTTCGAACCCGGCCGCGTGATCGCGGGCAATGCCGGTGTGTTGCTGACCCGCGTGGTCAGGGTGAAGCGCGGCGGCAATGGCCCGCCCTTCGTCATCGTCGACGCCGCCATGAACGATCTCGCGCGGCCCGCGCTCTACGGCGCATGGCATGATTTCGAAGCGGTCGAACCCAGCGGGGAGCGCCTGACCGCGAACATCGTCGGCCCGATCTGCGAGACCGGCGATACCTTCGCGCGCGACCGTGAATGCGATGCGCTGAAATCGGGCGACCTCGCCGTGTTCCGGACCGCCGGGGCCTATGGCGCAACCATGGCCTCGAGCTACAACTCGCGCGGTTTCGTCGCCGAAGTGCTGGTCGATGGCGATAAATATGCGGTGGTGGCAGACCGCATCGATGCAGGCGCGATCATGGATGCCGAGCGCGTGCCCGAATGGCTGGCATAGGCTCGCTTCCGCTGTTCCACCAGATCCGCGGGCAGAAAGTGCTCGTGCTGGGGGAAGGCGAAGCGGCTGAGCCGAAACGCCGACTGGTCGAACGCGCCGGCGGTATCATCGAGGATGACATGCAGCGCGCGGTCGATGAGGGCGTGCGGATCGCCTTCGTCGCCTATGACGATGCGCGCGCTTGCGAGAACGCCGCGATCAATCTGCGCTGCGCCGGAATGCTGGTGAACGTGGTCGACATGCCCGCGCTGTGCGACTTCACCACGCCGAGCATACTCGACCGCGATCCGGTGCTGATCGCGGTGGGCACCGGTGGTGCGTCGGCGGGGCTTGCCAAGCACGTCCGGTTGCGGCTCGAGCGCATCCTGCCAGAGACGCTGGGCGATCTTGCCAAGGCGCTTTTCGGCGCGCGCGACAGGTTGCGCGAACGCTTTCCGCAGGGTGCGGAGCGGCGCCGAGCACTCGACGAAGCTCTGCGCGAAGGCGGCGCGCTCGATGCGCTCGATCCCGCATCTGCGGATCGCGTCGACGCATGGATGGAGGGAGCGGCAGCAGCGCGCCAAGCCACGGGCAGACACGAGATTGCGTTGACCTCGACCGATCCCGAAATGCTCACCTTGCGCGATGCGCGCCTTCTCGGCGAGGCGGATACGATCCTGCTCGACGGCGACATTCCCGAAGCCATTCTGGCCCGCGCGCGCGCCGATGCCGTGAGGCTGCCCTATGGCGGAGTGACACATGACGAGACCGAAGCCGGTCTTACCGTCATCATGCGCGCGCCACCTTCGACAAAGGCCTAGGCCGCAGCCACCAGCGGAGCTTCGATCAGGGCGAAATAGCGCGACATGGGATCGCGCGATTTGGCGCTGAGCGAGATGAATGCGCGGCGCTTGTCACTGGGATCGTCGATCCGTTCGAACAAGCCGTTTTCGGTCATCTGGCGCACCCAGCGCAGCGCGGTCGTCGGCGGAACGCCAGAGGCGATGCACAGCGACGTGACCGAGACCCGCACGCCTTCGCCATGCGCCGCCGTCAGGTCGAGAAGCATGTCCCACGCCGGATCGGCGAAAAGCTCCGCATCGAAGAACTTCGAGCGCGCCTGACGCTCGGTAATGATCCGCCGTACGTGGCTCGGACTGGGAAAGCGCAGTTCCTTCGCGCTGCTATCGTCTTGCGAGAAACCCGAGAACACCGAACGCTCTCCTGCGCCCGCTGCACCGCCTCCGGACTGTCCGGCCATCGCCTGTGGGTTGTTCGAAAGGCCTCGATCTTCTGCGCGATGGCATCGACCTGTTCGGACAGGCGGAGCAGCGCCAGGCGATCGGCCTCCGACAATTCGCGAACCTTGCCGCCCGATATGCTTCCGAGCGTCCGGCCCACCGCGACCACACGTTCGGAGCGTTACGCATCGACAAGGATCTGCGGCGCGGACTGGTCGAAACAGGCGAACACCTCGTCCAGAGCATCGAGCGAGGTCGTGACGATCAGCTGCGCACCGCTCCGGGCGATCCGCATGTCGAGCCGCGAGAGCGCGGCACACAGCTTGACGTCGACCGATACGCAATCGAGCAGGACGACATCGCCGAGGCTCTTCGCTTCCCCTTCGAGCAGTTCCTGCAAGGGGGCGCTGCGCAGCACGCGAAAGCCGGCCGCTTCCATGTCCTCGGCCATTTCGTGGCGCACGCCAGCGCGGTCGGCAAAGATCGCGACACCTGCCCGAAGTCCCGCCGCATCCTCGGCGGAATGATAGGATAAGTCGTTATCGCTCATCGAATCGCCTCCATGTTCTATGGAAACGTAAGTAGAACAAACAGGGTTCATGTCAAGAAAAGCGTTGTGAGATCAGCGCTCTGGCTATTGCCGTATCACGATGGGCGTGCCGTTGGGCACAAGCCGCCACAACTCCTCGATCTCGTGGTTGGCGAGCGCGATGCAGCCATCGGTCCAGTCGCCACGCATCCGCAAATCGCTGGCAAGACCGTTGGGCTGACCGTGGATGAAGATGTCCCCACCGGGCGAACGGCCATAGCTCGCGGCGAAGGCCCGATCCGAACGATTGGGATAGGATATACCGAGGCTGAGGTAATAGGAGCTCTGCGGATTGCGCCGGTCGATGGTGTAGCGCCCTTCCGGCGTGCGCTCGTCCCCTTCGAATCGCTTGTGCCCGAGGGGCGCGTCACCGAACTGTATCCCGCGATAGGCACGGATCGCCTTGCCATCCGAATAGGCGACGAGGATGCGATCCGATTTGTCGACCAGCACGAAGTCGGCAAAGGCCGGTCCGCCCGGTCGCCTGATTTCGCGCGAGGCACCGCGCCGCTGGTAGTCGGCGCTGGCATAGGCGCTCTCGGCGGGGGCGAGACCCGCATCGCCGGACACCGTTTCGGCCCCCTGCTGGTCTGCCGCGCAGCCGAACAGTACGAGCATCGGCAAGAGCACTTCGATACGCATGGGCGAGGAAGCTATCGCGCGATGCGTCGCGGCGCAATCCGCAGCGATGCCTAGTCCATGAATGGGTCAGTTACGAGGATCGTATCGTCGCGCTCAGGGCTGGTCGAGACCAGCGCGACAGGCGTTTCGATCAGCTCCTGAACGCGCTGGATATACTTGATCGCATTGGCGGGAAGCTCGGCCCAGCTGCGCGCACCCGCAGTGCTTTGCGACCAGCCTTCCATTTCCTCGTAGATCGGTTCGACCGCGGCCTGGTCGGCGGCATGAGCAGGATAGTAATCCATGATCTTGCCGCGCAGGCGATAGCCGGTGCAGATCTTCACCGTCTCCAGGCCGTCGAGCACGTCGATCTTCGTCAGCGCGATGCCGGTCACGCCCGAAATCGCACAGCTCTGGCGCACGATCACCGCATCGAACCAGCCGACCCGGCGCTGACGCCCGGTGACGGTGCCGAATTCGTGTCCGCGCTCGCCCAGACGCTGGCCAACCTCGTCATCGAGCTCGGTCGGGAAAGGGCCGCTGCCGACGCGGGTGGTGTAGGCCTTGACGATGCCGAGAACGAAGCCGGTAGCATTGGGGCCGAGGCCGCTTCCGCTCGCCGCAGTCCCGCTCACCGTGTTCGAGCTGGTTACGAAGGGATAGGTGCCGTGATCGATGTCGAGCAGCACGCCTTGCGCGCCTTCGAACAGGATGCGCGCGCCGGCCTTGCGCACCTTCTTGAGGCGCTTCCACACCGGCTGGGCAAAACGCAGGACGGAGGGCGCGATTTCGCGCAGTTCGGCGAGCAACGCCTCGCGATCGACCGGCGGCTGGTCGAAACCGGCACGCAGCGCGTCATGGTGCGCGCAAAGGCGGTCGAGCTGCGGTTCCAGATCATCGAGATGCGCAAGATCGCAGACGCGGATCGCGCGGCGGCCGACCTTGTCCTCGTAAGCCGGGCCGATCCCGCGACCGGTGGTGCCGATCTTGCCCGACCCTGCCGCGGTTTCGCGCAGGCCATCGAGGTCGCGGTGGATCGGCAGGATCAGCGGGCAGTTGTCGGCAATCGCGAAATTGTCTTCGTGGATAATGACGCCCTGGCTTTCGAGCTTTTCGATTTCCGACTTCAGATGCCAGGGGTCGAGCACAACGCCATTGCCGATGATCGACAGCGTGCCGGTGACGATACCCGAAGGCAGCAGCGAGAGCTTGTAGGTGGTGTCGCCGACGACCAGCGTGTGCCCGGCATTGTGGCCGCCCTGGAAACGGACGACGGCATCGGCGCGGCTGGCGAGCCAGTCGACGATCTTGCCCTTGCCCTCATCGCCCCACTGGGCGCCGATTACGGTTACGTTGGCCATGCTTACACCTTACCCCCTGCCCGGGGGATCCTCATGGTCCTTCGACAGGACTCGACCGTGGGATTTGGATGAAGGGACGAGATGCGTCCCGAATGCGCCGCGCGGGTTAGGGCTTGGCATGGGGGCGAGTCAAGCATGTCCCCCGTTCCTTTCTGAATCCAGCGCAATCAACGCAACTTCTCAAGGCTGCTAGCGATCCTCGCCGGGTATCGGCGTTGGTGTATCCAGCGCCTCCTGCACGTAGAGCTTCTTGATGAGGACGTAGAAGACCACCGTCAGGGGCGCAGCCATGAGCACGCCGACCACGCCGAAAATATAAGTAAAGATCAGCAAGGAGAACAACAGGATAGCGGGCGGAAGCTCGACTGCGTGTTGCTGGATAATGGGCGTGATCAGATTCCCCTCGGTCTGCTGGATCACCAGATAGAGACCGGCGGCAAGCAGAGCATGCGTCGGGCTGACCAGCAAGGCCAATAGAATGCCCGGGACCGCCGCCAGTATCGGTCCGAAGAACGGAATGATCTCCAGCAGGCCGGCAAGCAGACCAAGCGCCAGGAAGGATGGGACGCCGATCAACCACAGCCCGATCCCGACGAGCAGCCCCACGCCGATCATTGCAACCAGGCGGCCCTTGAACCACAGCCGCAGGGCTGTCTCCATGTCGTCGAGCGTGGCCGCTGCGACGTTTCGCCGTGCGGCGGGTACGAGCTTGATCAATCCGGTCCGATAGAGTTTGGGCCGCGCTGCCAGAAAGATGCTGCCGACCACGACCACGATGAAATCGGTGAGGCCATTGCCGATGGACATGAGCATGCCGCCAAGGCTGCCTCCTTCGGCAAACGCCCCTGTCAGGCGTTCGACCTGCTGGTCGACCCATCCGCCCACGCCGAATTCGCGGGCCGTGGAGCGAAGCTGGTCCAGCGCGTCGGGCAGTACCGCCGCTATCGATTCGGCCTGTTCGGCAATCTCCGATCCGAACAGATAAAGCATGCCCGCTGTAAAGGCGACCACAGCGCCGACGGTTATGGCGAGCCCGACGCTCTGAGGTACATGGGCGCGATCATGCAGCCAGCGGGCCGCTGCGTGCCACAAGACGCCGAGCAGGACCGCGCCGAATACAAGCACGAGGATATAGCGCATTTCCCAGAGAAGCAGGGCGATACCAATGACGAGTATCGCCAGGATCAGTCGCCGGACAAACCAGCCATCGCTCTTTTGAGCTTGCTCCTCGATGATGCTCTCCTGCTGCTTGCTGGTAATCCAACGCAGTAGCGCGCGATTGGTTCACGCTCGGTAGGCAAGCTGTTGTTTGCAAGGTCGACACGCAATTCGGAAACATATGCGGCGCCGCACCATTGATGGGGCAAAGGAGACTTCATGACTACTCAACCTACACTCGCCCTCAACGATGGCCGCCAGATTCCCCAGCTCGGTTTCGGAACCTGGGAGATTGCCCCGGAGGATGCCGAGGAAGCCGTGCACCACGCGGTCAAGGTCGGCTACTGGCTGGTCGATACCGCCGCGATCTACCGCAACGAGGAAGAGGTCGGCAAAGGGATCGGCGACTGGTCCGATATCTTCCTGCAGACCAAGATCTGGAACGCGAGCCAGGGCTATGACCGCACGCTGAAGGCTGCCGACAAGTGCCTCTCGCGCCTTGGCCGCGAGCATGTCGACATGCTGCTGATCCACTGGCCCTGCCCCGACAAGGGCCTGTTCGTCGACACCTGGAAAGCGCTGATCGAACTGCGCCGCCAAGGCAAGGCGAAGTCGATCGGCGTATCCAATTTCCGCGAGAAAGACCTGAAGCGCATCGTTGGCGAAACCGGCGTCACGCCCGCGCTGAACCAGATCGAACTCCACCCCTCGTTCCAGCAGCGCGACATGCGCCGCGTGCACGAGGAGATGGGCATTCTCACGCAAAGCTGGTCGCCGCTCGGCCAGGGCAATGCCTTCGGCAACGACACGATTGCCGCAATCGCGCAGGAAACCGGCCAGTCGGCGCCGGCCGTCGTCATTCGCTGGCACATCCAGCATGGCTTCAGCACGCTGCCACGCTCGACCAATCCCGATCACATCAAGGACAATTTCTCCGCCTTGTCGTTCGAACTGTCGGACGAGCAGATGGCGCGGATCGATGCGCTCGACAGCAAGGATGGCCGGATGGGTCCGAACCCCTCGAACTTTCAGGACATGTAGGCCGGGAAATCCGGCAGCGCCTAGAGCGCGACGGTATCCTTGCCGTCGAGCCTGTGGGTGCAGCCGAGCGCCTGCGGGTCCTCGCCCTCGCCGATCTGTGCGACCGTGCGCCAGCCGATGGCGCGCAATCGGCGAGCGGCCTCGCGGTCATGGCCGGTCGGCAGGTAGAGCGTGTCCGCCCGTTCGGGATCGGGGACCGCGCTGGCAATCGTATCGAGGAATAGCGAGAAACCGGTTGCCGGTTCCTCGCTGCCCGCGATGCAATAGGTGCCGCCGCGCCCTGCAGCGCCGCGCACATTCTCGGCATAGAGGGTGAAGCCGAACCAGCTCTGGTATTCGAAACCGTGGCGCTCGGTCGGATCGAGCGTGATGCGCGCAGCATCGCCAATCCGCGCCGCGACCTGTTCCAGCCCGGCAATGCGCGTCGCGAGCGCACCGCCCGCGTCGATCGCCCGCAGTTTCTCGACCGCATCGGCAAAGGGGCCGGTAGCAAAGAGCAGCGGCAGGTAAGCCTCGCCGCCTGCATCCTTCAGCCCGCCTGCGTCCTTGGTATCGAGCTCGCGGCGGACTGCTTTGCGCGCCTCTTCAGGCAGCGGCATGGCATTGTCGGCCAAAGTATCGACGAGGTCGGGCAGCGTGAAATCGACCGAGATGCCGGTCACACCCGCAGCTGCCACGGCCTCGATCGCGAGTGTCACGACTTCTGCGGCGGCCTCGACCGTATCGGCCCCGATCAGCTCGGCACCCAGCTGCACGCGCCCGCGCGCGGGGTCGAGCTGGTCGGCGCGGATCACCGCCGTGTCTCCGCTATAGGCCAAGCGAAGCGGACGCGGCGCATTGGCCATGCCGGTTGCGGCAATACGGCCGATCTGCGGCGTGATGTCGCTGCGCAGGGCAAGCGTGCGCAGGCTGGCCGGATCGACGAAGCGGAACATGCGGCGCGGCTGCGCCTCGTCCGGCCCCTTGGCCATCCGCCCGGCGAGCGATTTCTCGAACTCGATCAGCGGCGGCAGGACCCGGTCGTAGCCATGCGCGTCCAGCACACCGAGCGCGGCGCGCATGGCATGGGTGATGCGGCGCGCCTCGTCCGGCAGGCGGTCTTCGAGACCTTCGGGCAGGAGATCGTCTGGTTCGGTCATTGCGCTGGCGCGCTTGCCCTATTGCGGATCAGAACTCCAGCCCCTTCACCGTCTTGACGCCCTCAAGTTTGCAGGCTGCATCGATCACGTCCTGGCCGATCGGCTGGTCGACGCTGAGCAGCAGGACCGCCTCGTCGCCCGCGTCGCGGCGCCCAAGGTGGAACGTGCCGATGTTGATGCCTTTTTCGCCCAGCAGCGTACCGATCCGGCCGATGAAGCCGGGCGCATCCTCGTTGACGATGTAGAGCATGTCTCCGGCAAGGTCGGCTTCGATGCCGACGCCGAAGATTTCCACCAGACGCGGAGCCTCGGGGCCGAACAGCGTGCCCGCAACCGAACGGTCGCCGGTGCTGGTGCCAACGGTGACGCGCAGCAGCGTATTGTACGCCCCCTCGCGCTCGTGGCGGACCGAGCGCACGTCGAGCCCGCGCTCCTTTGCCAGATAGGGCGCGTTGACCATGTTCACGCTGTCCGAATAGCGGCTCATGAACCCTGCCAGCACAGCCGCTTCGATCGGCTTGCCCGAAAGCTCTGCCGCTGCGCCTTCGCGCTCGATGCTGATCTTGGTCAGATTGCCATGCGCCAGTTGCCCGACGAGGCTGCCGAGGCTTTCGGCGAGCTTCATGTAAGGGCGCAGCTTCGGCGCTTCTTCGGCCGAAAGCGACGGCACGTTGAGCGCGTTGGTGACACCGCCGTTGACGAGATAATCGCTCATCTGTTCCGCAACCTGCAGCGCGACATTGACCTGCGCTTCAGTGGTCGAAGCGCCAAGGTGCGGCGTGCAGATGAAACCAGGCGCGCCGAACAGCGGGTTTTCCTTGGCCGGTTCGGTTTCGAACACGTCGAATGCCGCGCCAGCGATATGGCCGCTTTCGAGCAGGTCCTTGAGCGCCGCTTCATCGACCAGCCCGCCGCGCGCGCAGTTGATGATGCGGATGCCGGGCTTTGCATTCTCGAGCCGCTCGCGGTTCAGGATGTTGCGCGTCTGGTCGGTCAGCGGAGTATGCAGGCTGACGAAATCGGCACGGCTCAGCAGCGTGTCCAGATCGACCTTCTCGACGCCCAGTTCGACGGCGCGCTCTTCGGTGAGGAAGGGATCGTAGGCGATGACCTTCATCTTGAGGCCCTGCGCGCGGCTCGCCGCGATCGTGCCGATATTGCCGGCACCGATCAGGCCGAAGGTCTTGCCGGTTACTTCGACGCCCATGAAATCGCTCTTGGGCCATTCGCCCGCCTGCGTGCGTGCGTTGGCAGCAGGGATCTGGCGAGCGAGCGCCATCATCATCGCGATGGCGTGTTCGGCGGTCGTGATCGAGTTTCCGAAGGGCGTGTTCATCACCACGACGCCCTGCGAAGAGGCAGCAGGAATATCGACATTGTCGACGCCGATGCCGGCGCGGCCGATCACCTTGAGGTTGGTCGCGGCCGACAGGATGTCGGCGGTCACCTTGGTCGAGGAGCGGATGGCGAGGCCATCGTATTCTCCGATGCGCGCTTTCAGTTCTTCAGGCGTTTCGCCGGTGATGACGTCGACGTCGCAGCCGCGCTCTTCGAAGATCTTTGCGGCATTCGGGTCCATCTTGTCGGAGATGAGGACTTTGGGTTTGGTCATGATGGAATTGTCCTGTCGTTGCCCGGCTCTTTTCCGGTTCAGGAATTGGGAAATGGCGGCGGCCCGTCTGCCGAGCCGCCAGCCGGATCAGCCGTTCTTGACTTGCTCGTAGGCCCACTCGATCCACGGCAGGAGACGCTTGAGGTCTTCCTGCTCGACCGTACCGCCGCACCAGATGCGCAGCGACGGCGGGGCATCGCGATAGCCGTTGAAGTCGTAGCCGACGTTGCGCTCTTCGAGCATCTTGACGATCTTCTTGGGCACGCCCGCCTTGTCCTCGTCGGACAGGCTTTCGTACCAATCGCCCTGGAAGACGAAGCACACACCGGTGTTGGTGCGCTTGGCAGGGTCGGAGACCATATTGCGCAGCCACGGGGTCGCCTCGATCCAGTCGGTCACGATCTTGGCATTGGCATCGGCGCGTTCGAACATCGCCTTTCGCCCACCGATCGACTTCGCCCATTCGAGCGCGGCGATATAATCCTCGGTCGCGAGCATGGACGGCGTGTTGATCGTCGCGCCCTCGAAGATGCCGCGGTTGATCTTGCAGCCCTTCTTCAGGCGGAACAGCTTGGGCAGCGGCCACGCCGGATCATAGCTTTCGATCCGTTCGACAGCCTTGGGGCTGAGGATCAGCATGCCGTGCTGGGCTTCCGAACCCATGACCTTCTGCCAGCTGTAGGTCGTGGCATCGAGCTTCGCCCAGTCCATCTCCATCGCGAAGACGGCGCTGGTCGCGTCGTTGATCGTTACCCCTGCGCGACCCGGCTCTAGCCAATCGGTGTTGGGAATCTTCGCGCCCGAAGTCGTGCCGTTCCAGGTGAAGACGACATCATTGTCCTGCGGGATGGACGCGAGGTCGGGGATTTCGCCGTAGTCGGCGTCGAGCACCTGCAGGTCGGGCAGCTTGAGCTGTTTGACCGCGTCCTGAATCCACACATTGCCGAAGCTTTCCCATGCGGCGACGGTTGCGGGACGCTCGCCCAGCATGGTCCACATCGCGCATTCGAGCGCGCCGGTGTCGGACGCGGGCATGATCCCGACGAGGTAATCCTCTGGCACGCCGAGCAGCTCTTTCGAGAGGTCGATGGCGTATTTCAGGCGCGCCTTGCCGGTCGCCGAGCGATGCGAGCGCCCGAGCGATTCGGTTTGCAACTTGTCGAAGGACCATCCGGGGAACTTGGCCGTCGGACCGGATGAAAAGAAAGGACGTTCCGGCTTCAGAGCCGGCTCGGCAGTGGTATCAGTCATGTATTCTCTCCTTGCAGAGAGCACGCGCGGCGTTGGGACCGCGTGGCCCGCTGGCGGCATTAGTGTCACGCATGGGCAAGTCAATGCGCAAATGCGTATTCATCGACAGAGCGCATCGGAAAGGTGTTCGGTTCCGTTTTTTGTTTGAGCCCTCAGACGCCGGGCGGCCTTGCGGGCCTGTGGCCCGAACCACCGCCGGATATCGAGCGGTAAACGGTCAACGGATTTCGCGCGTAGGGATTGAGGTGCGGCAAAACAAATATCGCCTTCTGCCCGCAGCTTCTCTATGCGCGTGAGCCATGGATGTCGCAGATCTTCGCATCGCGCTGTTCAGCGGGAACTACAACTACACCCGCGACGGTGCGAACCAGGCGCTGAACCGCCTTGTGGGATACCTTCTGGCGCAGGGCGCCAAGGTGCGCGTCTACGCGCCTACCGTCGAGAAGCCGGATTTCGAGCCGACCGGCGACCTCATTGGCGTGCCCAATGTGCGCATGCCGGTGAAGGGACGCGGCGAATATCGCCTTCCGCTGGGATTGAGCCGCGCCAACAGGCAGGACCTAGAACGCTTCGCGCCCAACATCGTACATCTCTCCTCGCCCGATCCGACCGGCCATGCCGGGCTGCGCTGGGCACAGGATCACGACATTCCCGTGCTTTCCTCGGTGCACACCCGCTTCGAGACCTATCCGCGCTACTACGGTCTCAAGTTCATGGAACCGTCGGTCGAGTGGATATTGCGGCGGTTCTACAATCGCTGCGATGCATTGGTCGCGCCGTCGCAGAGCATGGTCGACACGCTGATCGAGCAGGACATGCATGACGACATCGCGATCTGGTCACGCGGGGTCGATCGCGAGATATTCTCGCCCGAGAAGCGCGATCTGGCGTGGCGCCGCTCGTTGGGGCTGGAGGATGACGACGTTGCAGTGGTCTTCCTCGGGCGGCTGGTCATGGAAAAGGGTCTCGACGTCTTTGCCGACACGGTGATCGAGCTGCGCAAGCTGCAGGCCCCGCACAAGGTGCTGGTGATCGGCGATGGCCCCGCGCGCAAATGGTTCGAACAGGCGCTGCCGGGCGGCATTTTTGCAGGCTTCCAGACGGGCAAGGATCTCGGCCGTGCGCTGGCGAGCGGCGACATCTTCCTCAACCCCTCGATCACCGAGACGTTTGGCAATGTCACATTGGAAGCGATGGCCTGCGGTTTGCCGGTCGTCGCTGCGGGGGCAACGGGTGCCTCCAGCCTGGTCGACGATTGGGAAACCGGCCGCCTTGTCCCGCCGGGCGATGCGACGGCCTTCGCCGAGGCGATTAAGCCCTATTGCAGCAATGACGACCTGCGCCGCCGCCACGGTGAAGCGGGCGCCAGGAAGGCCGCCGAATACAGCTGGGACGCGATCAACAAGGTCGTCGCCGACACCTACGTGCGCCTCGTCGAGGAACGCCGCGCCCTGCAGGAAGCCGAAAACACGGTGGCAGAAGCAGAGGCCTGACCGACGGGTCGACCTAGCGCAGCACGCCCTTCGCCCTCATCCTGACACTGTATACCAACAGCAGGATGGCGATGCCCCAGAGCAAGAAGGGAAACCACGCAGGCTGGATCTCCGCAAGCTCGGGCGGCACCTCCGTCCCTGCCTCATACAGCGTCGTAATCGCGATACCGACAAGCGAGATCGCGAA
Organism: Altererythrobacter xiamenensis; assembly: GCF_900177715.1. Lineage (GTDB taxonomy): Bacteria > Pseudomonadota > Alphaproteobacteria > Sphingomonadales > Sphingomonadaceae > Erythrobacter > Erythrobacter xiamenensis. The sequence goes on from NZ_FXWG01000001.1 coordinate 529,106, forward strand.
TGCCCATACCGCATAGCGGCTGCGGAAAAGCAGCAATAACGAACCGAGAAAAGCCCCGATCGTACCGAGCGCCCATCCGCCATGGGCCCATGCGGGAAATCCTTCGAGATAGGCAATACCCTCCGGCGGGTATTGCATCATTTCAAACCACGCTTGGCTGCGCAGGCTCGAGAAAGTGTAGTCGGCAGCGCCGATCGCATTCCACAAGAGCGACACGATCCCGACAACCCAAAGGTGCCAGGGCGTCTTACCCGAACTGATCGCCTCATCCATAATGCTTCTCCCCTCCCGCCCGGAGCGAGGCCCGGGCCAATGGAGGGAAGAATACGCTCTTGCGGCCATGCTGCGCAATCGCGTTAAGAATTACCGCAAGGCGGGTTGTTTCAGAGCCGCTCTATCCGCTTGGCGACCTCGTCGATGATGTCGACGATCTCGTCGATCGCCGCCTTGTCGAGCTTCCCGGCGCGGGCGCGGTTCTTGAGCACGCTCGCGAGGTTGCCCATCGCGCGGAAGAGGTCGGGAGAGCGGACGTGCGAACGCTTTTCGCCCATGCGCGAGAGGCGCTCCATCAGGCCGTCGAGTTCGTCGGCACGGCTGTCGAGTTCGGCAATGCCCTCGACCGTCGCTTCGTAGGGCTTTTTCGAGCCTTCTGCTTCGGCCTCGGCAATCATGCCTTCGTCCTCAAGCATCTGCAGCGTCGGATAGACCGCACCCGGACTCGGCGCATATTCGCCGCCGGTGAGTTCCTCGATCGCCTTGATCAGTTCGTAGCCGTGGCGCGGTTCCTCCCGGATCAGCGCCAGCAGCGCGAGGCGCAGCTCGCCCTGTCCGAAGACGCGGCGACGACGGCGATGGCGGCGTCCGCCACGCGGAAAGTCCTCGTCCTCGTCATCGTCCCAGCCGCCAGCGAAGCCGGAACCGAAGCCCGAACCCCAACCGCCGCCGCGCGATTGGGCGGCCATCATGGCGAGGAAAGGCCAGGCGTCGGAGCGCTTGTTTCTGCGGTGCTTGTGCCAGGTCATGGGGGGTCTCCTGTATGATTCGATAGCTCTACGATATATCTTAGACGCATCTTGGCAAGTCGTGCATGGCAATTTCCGACGAGCAGCCTATCTCGACCGACAAATGGCAGACCTGTTTCAAGACGACCCTCCCCCGCCCGCCCGTGACGACGCGCCGCGCGATGATGCGCCACTGGCCGACCGCCTGCGCCCGCGCACACTGGGCGAAGTGATCGGGCAGGAGCACATCACGGGGGCTGAGGGCGCGATTGGTCGAATGGTCGCGGCCGGACGGCTCTCCAGCATGATCCTGTGGGGGCCGCCCGGCACCGGCAAGACGAGCATTGCACGCCTGCTCGCCGACAGCGTGGGAATGCGCTTCATCTCGGTCAGCGCGGTGTTTTCAGGCGTCGCGGACCTCAAGAAAGCCTTCGCCGAGGCTGACAGGATGGCCGAGGCGGGCCAGCGCACGCTGCTGTTCGTGGACGAGATCCACCGCTTCAACCGCGCCCAGCAGGACGGCTTCCTGCCCTTCGTCGAGCGTGGCACCGTGACGCTGGTCGGCGCGACGACCGAGAACCCCAGTTTCGAACTCAACGCCGCATTGCTCAGCCGCGCTCAGGTGCTGATACTGGAGCGGCTCGACCACCAGGCGCTGAGCGCGCTGCTCGACAAGGCAGAAACGCTCGAAGGGCCTCTCCCCCTCGACGAGGATGCGCGCGCCGCGCTGATCGCCAGCGCCGATGGTGACGGGCGTTTCCTGCTCAACCAGGCCGAAACGCTCTACAATGCAAAGATCGAGGCGCCGCTCGACCCTGCCGGTCTTGGCAAGTTCCTGCAGCGCCGCGTCGCAGTCTACGACAAGGACCGCGAGGGGCACTACAACCTCATCAGCGCGCTTCACAAAAGCTTGCGCGGCAGCGATCCGCAGGCCTCGCTCTACTATCTCGCGCGGATGCTGACTGCAGGCGAAGAGCCGCTTTACGTGCTGCGCCGACTGGTACGCTTCGCCAGCGAGGACATCGGCCTCGCCGATCCGCAAGCGCTGAGCCAATGCCTCGCCGCGAAGGACGCTTACGAGTTTCTGGGCTCTCCCGAGGGCGAACTCGCGATCGTTCAGGCCTGTCTCTATTGCGCCACCGCGCCCAAGTCGAACGCGGCCTATGCCGCGCAGAAAGCCGCCTTCCGATCGGCCAGGGAAACCGGCAGCCTGATGCCGCCGCAGAATATCCTCAACGCGCCGACCAAGCTGATGAAGGATATCGGATACGGCGCGGGCTACAGCTACGACCACAATGCGGAAGAGGGCTTCTCCGGCGACAATTACTGGCCTGCTGAGATGGAGCCGCAGACCTATTACACACCGGTCGAGCGCGGCTTCGAACGCAAGGTGAAAGAGCGCATTGCATATTGGGACAAGCTGCGGCGTGAACGCAGCTAGATTCCAGCATTTCCTCGCGATCGACTGGTCCGGCGCGAAGGGCGAACGGCAGAAGGGGATCGCGCTGGCGCTGGCCCATGCGGACGGCGGCCCGCCCGTCCTGGTTGATCGGGGTAAACCGTGGGCGCGCGAGGAGGTTCTCGCGATATTGCTCGACCTGCCCGAGAATACGCTGGTCGGCATGGACCTCGGCATCTCGCTTCCCTTCGCCGACTGCGGCGCGTTCTTTCCCGGCTGGGAAGACAGTCCCGGCAATGCGAAAGCGCTCTGGGAATTGATCGACCGGATCTGCGCCGACGACCCCCATCTGGAGGTCGGCAGTTTCGTCGCGCATGACGAGGCACGCGAGCATTTCCGCCACGGTAAGGATGACGAGGGCGCGCATTTCCACCTCGATAGCGCCGCCACGCGCGAGGGGCGCTTCCGCAAGGCCGAACTGGCCCAGCGCGCGATGGGATGCCGCCCGGTCAGCAATTTCAACCTCGTGGGTGCGGCACAAGTCGGGAAATCTTCGCTCACGGGCATGCGAATGCTCAACCGACTTGCCGGGCGCGTGCCGGTCTGGCCGGTCGACCCCTTGCCGCAAAAAGGCTCGGTCATCGTCGAGATATACACCGCGCTCGCCGCGCTCGAGGCATGGCCCGAAGGCAAAGGCCGCAAGCTGCGCACAATCGAGGATCTCAACAACGCGCTGGAAGGTCTCGGCTCACCATCCGTTCGAGGCTCGGGCGCGATCGACGACCACTCGTCCGATGCGCTGATTACCGCCGCCTGGCTGCGCGCGGTCGCCCACGATCCGGCGCGGTGGACGCCCGATGCGCTCACTCCCGAAATCGCACGAACCGAGGGCTGGACATTCGGCGCGTTATGAAGGAAAGGCGCTCCCGCCCTCAAGCAGCGCAGCGACAGGGCGGACAACAACGCCCTCAAGCAGCGTAGCGATAGGGCAAACAACAACGCCCTCAAGCAGCGCATCGGTAGGGCGAGATATGTGCCGGCTTAGCTCAGTTGGTAGAGCAGTTGATTTGTAATTTCAGCGTGTCTTTGATTTTACAAAGTTTTTTTGTAAACTTTTTCCTTCAGCTGCCCCTAACGCCCCTCGGCGCCCCTCAACACTGTAAACTTTTTTACCGCTTAACGGAGGGAAAATTCGTGCCCAAACGAAACCGGCCACAGCCAAAATTTCCGTCGACACCTGAGATCAAAAGGGTCCTCTCTGCGCTGCGAAGTGTAGGCCTCTCAGTCGCATTGGTAGAGATCGAGGAAAACCGAATTCGAGCCTTTACCGCTGACGCTTTGCCTGAGCCCGAAATCTGGGACACCCCGTTTGACGAATGGAAGCGATGCCGAAACTGGACAACTTAACTGGGCGAGACTTGAGCGACTTGTGAATGCGGTTGATTTCGCGTTTATTGCCAAGCGTGCTTAGCCTCACCAGCTCAATCCCATTGACATCGGACAGTTCAAATATATGTTAATTCCTGCACCCGTAAAAGCTGCTTTGCAGAGCGGGGCAATAACGAAAGCCCGCCCGATCACAAGCTGGGCGCCAGAGGCAAGAGTTGTGTTTCTATGTGAACCAATACGAAACTCGATCGAAAGCGGGAGAAGCAGTTCCGATGCCAAAGAGCGGCAGTGTTGGGCAAAGGTTGAAGCAGCGTTCTCACAGTTTATTGAGGGCGGCTCGGTCTCCGAGCAGCTTTTGAAGCAGCTCAGAGATTACAAGTATGAACATTGGGAATTTCGATGTCGGCGACCAAGGCCGTCAATTCGTGTGTTTGGTCGCTTTGCAATGCCTGATGTGTTTGTCGCGACACATGCAGCATACCGCAAGAAACTAGGAGGGATGAACTCCCCAGAATTTGAGCATGAGAAACTTGTTTGTGAGGAACATTGGGACGCGGCAGGGCTTGGTAAGCCTTTCACTGATGCGCCCACTTTTCGTTACGAATCATACATTACAAGCAATTCGAGCAGGAATATCCGAATATGACCTATACCTATGACGCCGCGCTTTTCGCCGAGAGGAATCGCAATCGCGTTTATGATGTAGTCATAAAGGCGCTAGAAGACGCCGCCCGCAAGAAGGGCCTGACTCGGAAGCAGGTTGCTGAAAAAATTGGGCGCAGCCCTTCTCAAGTATCGACCTGGTTATCTGGGCCATCTAATTGGACCCTCGATACCGTCAGTGACTTACTTTACGCCGCCGACGCTGAGATGGATTATGATGTTGTCCAATTCATTGATCGAGCAAAGTCAAATTTGCACCACCCAGCATCATTGGAGCCTGAAAAATCTCATTCTTACTGGATAGCTGAAAGCGATTCCGGGGCTGTGACGAATGATGAGAAAAATTTGGAATGGGTGCTTAGGTGAGGAAGCTCCGGACCGACAACGTTGTTGTTTGCGAGTACGTCGCCAAAGGCGCTCACTCTAAGCATACATTGGTGAACGTATATACCGGTGATATCATCGTCAGAGAGTTCCCGGCCACTTTTCCGTTGGCGTTCTATATAGAGATTGTCCCCTTTGAAGATCTCCCTGAGAAACTTACATTCCAAGTAAAAAAAGGCAGGAAGGTAGCCGCCGAAATTGAGGTGGGCTTCAAATACGAGAAGGGCAAGACGGCTCTTTTAACTCTTCCGCAAATACCGATCACATTCACCAAGAATGTAGACATATCGGTCGTTGCGATGGGGGACGGGCTGCAAACGACCACAGTGGTCAAAAAGAAAGTCAGCACTGGAGAAATACCGAGCGGGTAAAACACTCTCGGAAAAACAATCAGCAAGCCAAGCGGTTGAGGCCAGGCACCGACCAAAGTGCCCGGCCTCCCCATGCTAGCTGGGACCCCAAAAACCCAGAGAAATTGGGGCAAGGCCGCTCTATTCATACGCTTTAGATTAGCAACCTTAGGAACCGATAAGCCTGTGTAAATTAATGAAGATTTTACCGCTTCTTATCCGTGCGGTGATCGCGAGAATCCTCGATGTTCGGATAAGGCTAGCTTCAGCATAGGAAGCACGCTAGAGGCGCCGACCCAGGAGCACATCATGTAGAATTAATTGCTCATCGTGTGTTTTCAGTGACTTATTGGGTTGGAACGTAAACTTTTCAAAAAAACGCGTAAAAGCTGTAAACTGAAAGGAATGCCAAAACCCACTTAAGTGCTTGTTTTTAAAGGATGCCGGCTTAGCTCAGTTGGTAGAGCAGTTGATTTGTAATCATCAGGTCAGGGGTTCGACTCCTCTAGCCGGCACCACACCACCCGTTCCCGACTCGTGCGTTCGGCGTTCGCCTCGCCCGCCAACTTCGCAATTGCAGAAGAATCTTCCCGCGATCCATGCGGCATGGTTAGCGCACAGTTTACCGTGACGATGCCTTTCCCTCGGGCCAGCAGCATTTTCACGTCTTCGCTCAAGCCGAAAAAACTAGGGGTTGTTACCAAGCCGATCCGAGTTCTTCGTGCAATCTTCAAGACTACCGGCATCTGCCAGACGCGCATTTGAAGATTGCCCAGGAGGTCGAGAAAGCCATGCTGTACTGGTTTGAAGCGGAAGCCCCTATTCGTCGGAAATTCGATGTCCTGATCGGCATTTTCGGATCGGTCGCGATTGCCAATATCACCGTCGCCTATCTGTCGCAGACCGGCATTCTGGGTCCAATTGCCGCAACCTTGTCAGCGGCCATTTCCGCCAGCTTCCTGCTGGCGATTTTATTCGTCGCTAAAGACCGGGTCTGTAGGCCTTACGTAAATACGGTCGTCAGGATGGAAGCGCTTGCGGATGGCGATACGGACTCGGCGTTTTCCTACACCGACTACAAGGATTGCGTCGGCCGAATGACGAAGGCGATGTCCGTCTTTCGCGACAACGCCGTTCTCGTCCAGAAGACGGCGTTGGAACAGCAAAAGGTGGTCGAACACCTGTCCTCGGGTCTCGACAGCCTGGCCAAGGGCCGCCTCGACGATCGCCTGGAAACGACATTCCCAGCGGAATATGAAGGACTTCGCAAAGCGTTCAATGAATCCGTCAGCAACCTCGCAGACATGATCGAGCAGGTGCGCGGGTCCGCGAGCAGTGTAATCAATGGCGCCAACGAAATCCGCGCCGCTTCCGACGATCTGGCAGAGCGCAACGAACAACAGGCCGCAAGCCTTGAGGAAACAGCAGCGGCGATGAGCCAGATCACCGACCTTGTGAAAAACTCCGCCGACAATGCCGCCGAAGTCCAATCGACGATGATCGCCACACATCGCGAAGCGAGCGATGGAGGCGAGGTTGTGCAGCGGGCCGTCTCCGCAATGGCCGTTATCGAGAAGTCGGCACAGGAAATTACCCAGATCATCGATGTGATCGACGGGATCGCTTTTCAGACGAACCTGCTGGCGCTCAACGCCGGAGTAGAGGCTGCTCGCGCTGGCGATGCCGGCAAGGGCTTTGCCGTGGTGGCCAACGAAGTGCGTGCCCTGGCGCAACGCAGCGCCGAAGCTGCGCAGAACATCAAGAGCCTGATCAACGCCAGCACCCAGCAGGTTGGCCAGGGTGTCGAACTGGTGGGAGAAACGGGACAACTCCTGGCAGGCATCGTATCGCGCATCGGAGAAGTCAGCGAACAGGTAACCGTGATTGCCGAGATGGCTGCAAGCCAGGCGGCGAGCCTTGAACAGGTCAACCTATCGGTCAGCAGCATGGATCGCATGACCCAGCAGAATGCGGCGATGGTCGAGGAAGCGACAGCGGCCGGTCGCAGCCTGGCCAACGAGGCTGATGAGCTGGGCCGCCTCGTCCAACAGTTCCGGACCGGCCGAAGTGAGCAGAAACGGGACGCGCGCCCACCGATCCGGTTGAATGCCGGAAGCGCAAGGCGTCCGGTGCAGATCCCCGCATTCGAGGGCAATCTCGCGCTGAAGGAAAAGGCCGAAGAACAGGATTGGAGCGAGTTCTGACGCCGTCCTCGATTAAGCCACGCAATCACTTCGCAAAAGTGCTGCACGCTTTGCGATCAGTGTAAGCGAATTTTCAAACCGGATTATTGCTTTTGATAATCATTCCGATTGTCTACGCCCTCCGGCATGACCCCCTTCAATCGAGCGCTCGGCCTGCTGGGCGCGATACTTCTTGCCAGCTGCTCGTCCGAAAACGAGGAAAGAACCGAGGAAGCAGTCCCGGTCGTCGCCGAGGACGTCCGCTTTCTTCCCGAACAGACGCAGGTTGAGGCGATCGGAACGGCGCGCGCGGTGACGTCTGCCGAGATTTATCCCGAAACCGCTGGCCGCGTGACGCGCGTGATGTTTTCTGCAGGCGATTACGTCCGGTCCGGCCAGCCGCTGCTAGAACTCGATGCGCGGCAGGAAAGGCTGGCGGTCGATGCGGCGCGGGTACAGGTCCTCGAAGCAGAGCAATTGCTCGGGCGCTATCGCCGAATCGAGGATACCGGCGCAATTTCGGAGAGCCAGATCGAGGCCGGCGAAACCGCGCTTGCCTCGGCCAAGGTGGCACTGCGTCAGGCGCAGGCGGCGCTTGCCGACAGGACCATTCGCGCGCCGTTTTCCGGTCACATCGGCCTGACCGAAATCGACCCCGGCGACCGGGTCAACGATAATACGCCGATCGCGCAGATCGATCAGCGCGGCCGCCTGTTCATCGACTTTCCGGCGCCTGAAGAAGTGTTCGCCTCGCTGCAGGAGGGACAGGTCGTGCAGGTCGCGGCATTTTCCGACCCCGAAAACCCGATCGATGCGCGCATCGTATCGACCGACACGAGAATTTCGAACGAGAGCCGCAATTTTATTGCACGGGCGGCCATTCCGAATGCGAATGATCGCTTCCGCCCGGGCATGAGTTTTCGCGTCACATTCACCCGCAACGACACCACCCGCGCAGCCGTTCCCGAAGAGGCGATCGTCTGGGGCGGAGAAGGCTCTCACCTGTTCGTAGTGCGTGACGGGAAAGCCTCGCGCGTCCCCGTCACCATTACCTCGCGCCGCAACGGTATAGCGCTGGTCGACGGCGAGCTGACCGAAAGCGATCGCGTGATAGTCGAAGGGGTGCAGAAGATCCGCGACGGACAGGACATCCGACTGGTGCGCCCGGTCTCGGCCCCCGAAGCCGATGTGCAACTGCGCTCTGGCGAGAAGGCAGGGGCTGACACCGGCGATGGCGATGGCGGCAGCGACACCGATGGCGGATAAGTCCGACCTACCCATGCTCGCGGTCAAGCGGCCGCTGCTGGTCGGGGTTCTCAACCTCCTGATCGTGATCGCGGGTCTTGCGGCCTTTGCCGGGATCGAGGTTCGCGAGCTTCCCAATGTCGATCGCCCGATCGTCTCGATCTCCGCATCGCTGCCAGGTGCCGCGCCGGAAACCATGGACAGCGAGGTAACCAGCATCCTCGAAGATGCGGTCGCCCGGGTCACCGGCGTCCGGCAGATCAATTCGTCGAGCGAGGAAAACAATTCGCGTATCCGGGCCGAGTTCAACCCGGGCGTGGACCTCGATACCGCCGCATCCGACGTACGCGAGGCGGTAAGCCGCGTGACGCGCGACCTTCCCGACCGGGTCGAACAGGTCAACATCGTCAAGGCCGACGCCGACGCCCAGCCGATCATGATCCTCGCCGTCTCGAGCACCCGCTATGGCGAGGCCGAGCTGACCCGGGTGGTCGAGAACGACGTGATCCCAGAACTGCTCAATGCAGAAGGTGTGGCGAGCATCGACCAGTTCGGCACGCGCGCGCTACAGATGCGGGTTTCGGTCGATCCGGCACGGCTCAACCGCTTCGGCCTGACCATGAGCGATGTCGCTGCCGCGCTCGAGCGCGCACCATACGACGTGCCGGTCGGTTCCTTCCGCTCCGACGCGCAGGAGCTTGTCGTGCGCGCCGACGCTAGTGCCACCGATCCCGATCTGGTGCGCGAAGTGATCATCGAGGGGACCACGCGCGTGGGCGATGTCGCTGAAGTGACGCTCGCCCCCGCCGATGCGACCAATTTCGTCCGCCTCGATGGCAGGCCGATCGTCGGCCTCGGCGTGGTCCGGCAGGCGAGCTCCAACACCATCGAGATTTCGGATTCGATCCGCGCGTCGGTCGAGAGGGTCAACGCGCGTTACGACGGCATCGAGATAAGCGTCGTTTCCGATGAGGCCGACTTCATCGAGATTTCGGTGCGCGAAGTCCTGATAACATTGGCCTTCACGATCCTCGTGGTTGTCAGCACGATGCTGCTGTTCTTCCGCGGTTGGCGCCCCACGATCATCCCCAGCACCACCATCCCGGTGGCGCTCGTCGGAGTGCTGGCAGGCATCTGGCTGATGGGTTTCTCGATCAACCTGCTGACCCTGCTAGCCCTCGTCCTCGCCACAGGGCTGATCGTGGACGATGCCATCGTCGTGCTCGAAAACGCCCAGCGCCTCCAGAACAAGGGCCTTGGTCGGCGCGCAGCAGCAGTTGTCGGCACGCGGCAGGTGTTCTTCGCGGTGGTCGCGACGACCGCAGTGCTCGTCTCGGTATTCCTGCCGATCAGCTTTCTCCCTTCCGAAACCGGCAGGTTGTTCCGCGAGTTCGGCTTTGTCCTCTCGGTCGCGGTGCTGATCTCCTCATTTGTCGCCCTGTCCCTCGTTCCCGCGCTGGCGGCGAAGTTCGACATCAGGAGCACGCACAAGGAAAACGATCGGCTATCCCAAATCGGCGGCAAACTGCGCGACCGCTACAGCTCGGCGCTGGGCTGGTGCCTCGATCACGGCAAGATGGTGGCCGGCAGCGCGGTGGTCGTCGCAGCAATGACGGGACTGCTTTACACGCAGCTCGATAGCGAACTGGTGCCGGACGAAGATCGCGGCGTCGTCGAGATCGACGCGACCGGCCCCGACGGCGTTGGCCTCGATTTCATGGATCGCGAACTCGACGAGATCGAGCTCGCGCTGCAGCCCTATCTCGAGGATGGCACGATCGACAGCACCTTCTCGATTGTCGGGCGCTACGACCCCAATCGCGTCCGGGTAACGGCACAGCTCGTGGACTGGAGCGAACGCGATCGCAGCCAGACCGAGATCGTCGAGGAGCTGAACGGGCCGCTGCGGGAAATTCCCGGCTCCCGGACCAATGCGCGGGGCCGCGGTACGCTGAGCTTCGGTGGCGGCGGAGGCGGCAATATCGAGGTCGCGCTGACCGGCGGCGAATATGACAATATCTACCGATCGGCACTCGCGCTGAGCGAGGCGATCGACACAGGCTCCGACATCCTCTCCAACCCCGACATCTCCTACCAGCCGACGCAGCCGCAGCTGTCGGTACAGATCGACCGGCAACGGGCGTCCGACCTTGGGGTGGAACTGGACGACGTCGCGCAAACCCTTCGCGCGATGGTCGGCGGCGATGATCTCGTGGATCTCAATGTCGGCGATCAGGCTGTACCGATATTCCTCACCTCCAAAGCCGTGGCGGTGACCGATCCTTCCGACTTGCGCAATCTCTACGTCCGGACTTCCGGCGGGGCGCTCGTGCCCATGTCGAGCATCACACGGATCGTCGAGGAGGGCATCGCGGCCGAACTCGACCGGACCGAGCAGCGCCGCGCGATCGAGGTCGAGGCCAATATCGCGGAAGGTGTCCCGCTGCAGGATGCAATCGACGAGATCGAACGGCTGGCAAGCGAGACGGTGGCCGACGATATCGACATGCTGCTGCAGGGCGAGGCGGAAAGCCTCGAGGAAACCTCTAACGACGTGCTGCTGACCTACATGTTTGCGCTGGTGATCGTCTTCCTCGTGCTCGTCGCCCAGTTCGAAAGCCTGACCAGCGCGCTGGTCGTGCTGCTCACCGTGCCTTTCGCGCTCGCCGCTGCGATCATCGCGCTGTTCCTTTCGGGAACCTCGCTCAACATCTACTCGCAGATCGGGCTCGTGATGCTGATCGGCCTGATGGCGAAGAACGGCATTCTGATCGTCGAGTTTGCCGACCAGCTGCGCCATCAGGGTCGCAGCGTGCGCGAAGCCGTGGAAGAGGCCGCAGCCATTCGCCTTCGCCCGATCGGCATGACGCTGATGTCGACCGTGCTCGGCTCGGTTCCGCTGATCCTCGCTTCTGGTGCCGGAGCGGAGGCGCGCCAGTCGATCGGCTTCGTGATCTTCGGCGGCCTTGGCATCGCTGGTGTCTTCACCCTCTTCCTCACGCCGGTAATCTATCTCGGCATTGCACGCTTCGGTGAGCCGCGCAGCGTCGACCTGGCGAAGCTCAAGGAAGAGATAGACGACGTCGACGAAGACATGACGATGGCGCCCGCGTGATGCTCCGCAAAGCTGTGATCCTGGGCTGTTCGCTTGTGCTCGCCGGCTGTGCGACCGGTGCCGTCGATGTTCCCCGCCCCGCCGCCATCGAAGCGCCCGCCGCATACAATTCCGACCTGCCGCCGGCCGGATTGAACGAAGTGTGGTGGCGCGCCTTCTCAGATCCGGTTCTCGACGAGCTGGTGGCGCGCGGGCTCTCAGCCAATCTCGATATCGAAGCCGCCAGCGATCGGCTGCGCGCTGCAGAAGCGCTGCTTCGCGCCGAACGCGCCGACCGCCTGCCGACAGTCGATGGCGGCGCGGAGGTCGGCGTCGAAACCGGCGACGGCGGCTCGCGCTCGACCGCAAGCGCCGGACTTTTCGGAAGCTTCAACCCGGATATTTCAGGCAGGCTGGGCGCCGAGATCGACCTCGCCGCCGCGCGCTATGCCGAGGCCGAATATTTCCGTTCCGACCAGCAGCGCTTGATCGCCGCCGCCATCGCTTCGCGCTATGTCGAATACCGCAGGACCGGCGCGCAGCTCGACCTGCTCGAAGAATCGACCGACCTCCAGCGGCAGACGCTGCGGATCGTCACACTGCGCTTCGAAGCCGGCCTGTCCGCCAATCTCGACGTGCGCCGGGCCGCTGCCGACCTTGCCCAGACGCAGGCGCGCCTCGGCCTCATCGAACTGGCACGCGCCGAGGCGAAACACGCACTGGCCGTTCTGGTCGGCGAGGCACCGGGTACGCTCGATATCGCTCCCCCGACGGACAATGGATCGCCCATCCCCGACTATGGCGCGGGGCCGCCCATCGGAGAGCCGGCCAACCTGTTGAGGCGTCGCGGCGATATTCTCGCTGCCGAAGCGCGGCTCGCGGCGGCTGCGGCGCAGGTCGGCATCGAACAGTCCGATTTGCGGCCCTCGCTCGTCGTGCCCGGCTCGATCCTGATCGGCGACGGGTCGATGGACGGGCTGTTTTCGGACTTCGTCGCGACGCTCGGCGCAGCGCTCGACCTTCCCCTGTTCGACGGGGGACGTCGCCGGGCCGAGGTCGAGGCTGCGCGCGCCGAATTGGACGCGAGCCTCGCGGAATACCGCCAGTCCTTCCTCCTCGCGCTGGGCGAGGCGGAGAACGCGCTCGTCGCCATCGATGCTTACCAGAAACGCGCGGATTCGCTCGCCGAAGCGATCGAACAGAGCGAAACCGCGCTCGACCAATCGAACGCGCTCTATCGCGAGGGGCTGGCATCACTGTTCGACGTGCTCGATGCGCAGCGCCAGCTGATCGCGAGCCGCCAGTCGCTGCTCGACAACAGGGCCGATCTGGCGGACGCTTTCATTGCGCTCCATTCCTCCGCCGCCACATCAATTGGCACGGAAGCCGCCGAGGCCGAGGCTCCCTAGCGGGCGTCGCTCTTTCCCGAAGCGCGACAAAATTTGCCAAGTCGCAGCTTCCGTCGCAGTATCAACGAAGGGGGATCAAGAGACGCTGGGTAGCCAGCACCAATATCGCCCTCCCGGGTCGCGCTTGCGGGCAATTCTGTCCCGCCCTCTGGGGGTATCCGATGTCGAACACCAAGCGCTGGAAAATCGAGTTCTCGCCAGTCGGAGACGGGCACTACAACGTCGAGGTTCGCCGATCTGAGGGCATGACGCCCGACCGCTTCACCACGAAAATCCCGCCGGATACGGACGATCTGGTCCAACAGGCGCAGCAGGAAGGCGGTCCAACCCGCAGCTTCCGCAGCGATGCGGCGCAACTCTCTCCCGAAGCGCGGCTGTTCAGCGCGGGCGACCTGCCGACGCTCAAGGAGGTGGGCGACCGGCTGCTCAACTGCATGTTCGACGTCGGTAATGGCACGGCAGGTTACGAGGTGCTCGGCGTGCTCAAGAACGAGATCGCGGAGAACGAGGGGCTCGAACTGCAGATCGACCTGTCGCGCGCGCCCGAACTTTCGAGCATTCCGTGGGAATCGCTTTATCTCAAGTCGACCGACAGCTTCCTCGCGATATCCAAGACCTCGAACATCGTGCGGCGCATGGACGCGCAACGGCAGCTGCCGCCGCCGATCGACCGCCCGATCCGTGTCCTGGTCGTTTCCGCCAATCCCAAGGAAGACCTCAACACCGGTCTCGAGGTCGGCAATATCGAGAAGCGCATCAACGAACTGATCGCGACCGGGAAGGACGATTTCCGGATCGAGACCGTGCCGAACGCCACGCGCAACCAGTTTCGCGAAGCGGTGGGCGATTTCCGGCCTCACATCATCCACTACATCGGCCACAGCTCCTTCAGCGATGGTGAGGGCCATCTCTATTTCGAAAGCGGCGAGAAGGGCGTGTCCGACCCGGTCACCGCCGATGAACTGCGCTTCATGCTGCTCAACGACAGGCCGTGGCTGGTCGTACTCAATTCCTGCGAGAGCGGGATCACCTCGCAGGAGCGCCCGATGGCGGGTGTCGCGCAGAACCTGCTGGGCCGGCTCAACATTCCCTTCGTCGTCGCGATGCAGCAGCCGATTTCGGACGATGCGGCGATTTCGTTCTCGCAGAAGCTCTATGCCGAGCTGACTGCGGGCGAGACAGTCGCGAACGCGGTAACCGCCGGGCGAAGCGCGATCTTCACCGACGCCGACATCCGCACCAAGCTGGAGATCATCACGCCCGCGCTCTACACATCGGGTGCAGCGGATCGGCTTCATTTCAACGAGACGGATGAACCTGCGAGCACATCACCGGTCGAGGCCGCAGCAGCCGCTGCGGCGACCACAGCGGCAGCGCCTCTGACGGGCGCTTCGATTCCCGAACCGCAAACTCAGGCGCCGCCTCCGCCGCCCCCTCCCCCTCCTCCGCCGCCTTCGGAGCCGGTCACGCGCGGCGCTTCCAGCGAAGAACCGGCGGCGAAGAGGGATTGGGTCAAAACGGCCGGGCTCGTCGCAATGGGCATGCTGGCGATGCTCGCCATCATCATCTGGGCGGTAGAGTCGAGTGACGAGCACGATGGCGACGATCTCGATGAAATGGAGGTTGCGGCTGCCAACGGTACGCTGACGAACCCCGTCGGCGCCTACGTCGTGTACGAAGGTGAGGAACTGCTCGAATATGTCTACGCCGACAGCGAGGGTAACGAGTATCTCGGCCGCGATCCTCTCGTTGGCACCTGGGAAATCGTCGACGGGGCTGCCTGTTTCCAGTTCGCTTCGCCCACCACCTGGGGCAGCTGCTATGAGCGCAACCTTGCGATGGACGGTCTCTACTTCGACTCGAAATACGATCAGACCTCGCTCTTTGCTCTCAGCCCGCCGCCCGAGGAGCAGAAGTCAGCGCCCTATCCTGGAGCCTATGTCGTCGGGGTTAGCGATGAGGAGCAGCGCCTCCTGATCCTGTCGGACGAAGAAGACGCCGAAGGCCGGAAGATCGCCTATGCCGCGATGACACTCGATTACGGGACCTGGGGCGTTTCGGAAGGACAACGGTGCACGACCATTGCCGGCGTGACGGAGTGCGACGAGATTTCTGCCGATTCAGGCGACGCCCAGTTCACTTTCGTACGCGAGAATGAGCCGAACCTCACCTTCGTCCGCCTGATGAACTAGCCCGTCGAGCTATTCGCCGGGCTTCTTGCTCGCGCCGCTGCCACCGGTGGGCGGCCCGCCGCCATCGCCCTCGGTCGGCTGATAGCCGCCGCGCAGGCTGGGCGACCAACCGCGCATCTTGCGCGGCTTCGCCTGTTTCTCGTTCGCTGCGTTCGGGTCCTGCTTGTCGTCCGCCATGCTCACCTCTTCAATCGAATATCTCGACCACCTGGATATCCTTGCCGCATAATAGCACACCGCGTTCCGGCTGTACCTTCTCCCACGGCCCGTCGTCGCGCACGACCCAGACTTCCTCGAGATAGAGATCGCGTTCGCCGCCGTTGGACGAGGCGAATGAGCCTGCGCCCATGCGGCCTGCATATTCGGTCCCGTCACCCAGCCGCACGAGCAGGAAATTGCCCTGCTTGAGGTTGGAGAAGGCATAGTCCCAGGCTGCCGGCATGTGATGGGTCAGCTTCAGCCCGAAGCGGTTCGCCTGGCGGTAGAACCATTCCTTTTGGTCCGAGATCACGACGATGAACCCGATGACACAGGGAACGACGAAGTAATAGAGGAAGGCCCAGAGCCAGCCCGGCAGGGCGACGGCTCCGGGGACCTCGAACAGCGGCCTCAGCGCGGCATAATAGACGGCCGAGACCGCGGCATAGGACACCGCGCGATCCTTGAGATCGGGGACCGCCCCTTCCTTGAACCGCGCGCGTATCCCCAGGATGAGGAAGCCCGGCGCCAGCAGCATGGCCAGCGTCGTCCAGTTATCGGGATCGAGAAACTGCGCTTCCATTCACGCAGCATGCCGCCACCGTGGCGATCATGCAACTGCCATCAGGCTCGCATTCCCTCCTGCCGCAGTCGTATCGATCGAGGTAGAGACCTCTTCCAGCATCCAGTCGGTGCAATAGGGCCGGACCGGACTGCCCAGCTGGACGATCGGAATCGGACCATCGCGCTCTGCAATCGCGGTCAGGATCGGGGTAATGTCCGTTCCTGAATCCTCGATCAGGACGTGATCGAAAGGCATTTCGGCGAGCCAGTCATCGACCCATTCGACCTCCTCCTCGGCAAGGCCGATGGCGAGTTCGCGCGCGCTCTCCGGTGCGACAGCGGTGTTGCCGGTCGTGCGCACCGCTTCGAGCTGCTCTTCCAGCCCCTCGCTGGTCGTCGGCAAGAGCAGCACCCGCCCGCGCGGATGGACCGCGTAAAGATTGCGCTCTCCGACAGGGCCGGGAAGCTCCTGCGCCTGGAACAGTTCAGGAGCGTGATAGCCTGCCCCCTTGTTGAGACGTCCGAGATAAAGCGGCCCGCCTGCCTTGGGACCGGTGCCCGAGAGGCCGCTGCCGCCGAAGGGCTGCACCCCGACGATTGCGCCGATGACGTTGCGATTGACGTAGATGTTGCCGACTTCCGCGCGCGCGACAACCGCGTTGACGGTCTCGTCGATCCGGCTGTGCACGCCGAAGGTGAGACCATATCCGGTCGCAGCGATCTGGCGCATCACTTCGGGCAGGTCGCGCCGCTCGTACCGCATCACGTGCAGCACTGGCCCGAAGACCTCGCGCTCAAGCTGGTCGATATCGTCGATCTCGATCATGGTCGGCGGGACGAAAGTGCCGTGCTCGGTCTCCCCGGCGAGGTCGACCTGCTCGACGCGATGGCCTTTCTCGCGCATCGCCTCGATATGCGACAGGATGTTGTCGCGCGCCTCGGCGGTGATGACCGGACCGACATCGACGCTCAGACGGTCGGTCGCGCCCACGCGCAGCTCGGCCAGCGCGCCGCGGAGCATCTCCAGCATCTCGTCGGCCACTTCTTCCTGCAGGCACAGGATCCGCAGGGCGGAACAGCGCTGTCCCGCGCTGTCGAATGCGCTCGCGATCACGTCGCGCACCACCTGTTCGGGCAGGGCCGAGCTATCGACAACCATCGCGTTCTGGCCGCCGGTTTCCGCGATGAACGGGATCGGTGCACCATCGGGCTGGGTGCGCTTGGCGAGTTGACGCTGGATCAGCTTGGCGACTTCGGTCGAGCCGGTGAAGATCACGCCGCAATTCTCTGGCGCACCCACCAGGGCTGCACCGATCGGACCTGCGCCGGGCACAAGCTGCAGCACGTCGCGCGGCACGCCAGCCTCGTGCAGGATGTCCACCGCCTGCGCGGCGATCAGCGGCGTTTCCTCGGCCGGTTTGGCGAGCACGGTGTTGCCCGCGACCAATGCAGCAGAAACCTCGCCGACGAAGATCGCCAGCGGGAAGTTCCACGGACTGATCGCAATCATCGGGCCAACGCCGATCGCGCCTTCCATGTTCTGTCGCGCTTCCTTGGCATAATAGCGCAGGAAATCGACCGCCTCGCGGACTTCGGCAATCGCGTTGGCGGCGGATTTACCGGCTTCTCGCATGATCAGGCCGAGCAGCGGCTCCATCTGTTCGTCGAGCAGATCGGCGGCGCGT
Source organism: Altererythrobacter xiamenensis (assembly GCF_900177715.1). Classification (GTDB taxonomy): domain Bacteria; phylum Pseudomonadota; class Alphaproteobacteria; order Sphingomonadales; family Sphingomonadaceae; genus Erythrobacter; species Erythrobacter xiamenensis. The sequence continues at coordinate 546,862 of NZ_FXWG01000001.1, forward strand.
TCCAGACACTCGGCGCGCTCCCCCACCGGCCTGATCGACCAGTCCGGATAGGCGGCCTGCGCCCGCTTGGCAGCGGCGCGGGCACCATCCTCGGTCGCCCAGGTGACATGCCCCACCTCGTCACGGTGATCGGCCGGATTGACCACGGCTTCGGTCTCGCTGCCAGCATCCTCGGCGAAGGTCGGCGCGGCGCGCCAGTCACGCGTGGCGCTTTCCTGCAGGGTCTTCGACAGGCGTTCGAGCAGGTTTTCGTCGGTGAGATCGAGCCCGCGCGAGTTTTCGCGTTCCGGATAAAGATTTCGCGGCAGCTTGATCAGCTCGTGGACCGAGCCGAGCGGCTCGATCGCTTCAGCCTCGTCGACCGGGTCGCTCGCCAGTTCTTCGACCGAGATATCATCGTCCCAGATACGATTGACGAAGGACGAGTTCGCCCCGTTTTCGAGCAGGCGCCGAACGAGATAGGCCAGCAATGTGTCATGCGTGCCGACCGGCGCGTAGATGCGGCACGGCCGGTTCAGCTTCTTGGGTCCGACGACTTCTTCGTAGAGTGCCTCGCCCATGCCGTGGAGGCACTGGAACTCGTAATCGCCGATCTCGAAGTCATCGCCGGCGAGGTGATAGATCGTCGCCAGCGTCTGCGCATTATGCGTCGCAAACTGCGGGAAAACGTGTTCGCGCGCATCGAGCAGCTTGCGCGCACTGGCGATGAAGCACACGTCGGTGTGGATCTTGCGCGTGAAGACCGGGAAGCCCGGCAGGCCCTCGACCTGCGCGCGCTTGATCTCGGTATCCCAATAGGCGCCCTTGACCAGCCGCACCATGATCCGGTGGCCGCTGCGCTTCGCAAGATCGATGATCCAGTCGAGCAGCATCGGGCAACGCTTGCCATAGGCCTGAACGACGAAACCAAGCCCGTTCCAGTCTCCGAGCTCGGGATCCATTGCGAGCGTTTCGAGAATGTCGAGCGACAGCTCCAGCCGGTCGGATTCCTCGGCATCGATGTTGAAACCGATGTCGTAGGATTTCGCCAGCACTGCGAGTTCCTTCACGCGTGGCAAAAGCTCGTTCATCACCCTGTCCGCCTGCGAGCGGAAATAGCGCGGGTGAAGCGCCGACAGCTTGAGCGAAATGCCGGGGCCGGCATAGACGCCGCGACCGTTCGAACCCTTGCCGATCGCGTGGATCGCTTTCTCGTAAGCGTCGTAATAGCGATTCGCATCATCCATGGTCATCGCCGCTTCGCCGAGCATGTCGTAGCTATAGCTGAAGCCCTTCGCCTCGCGCTTGCGCGCAGTCTTCAAGGCTTCACCGATGGTTTCGCCGGTGACGAACTGCTCGCCCATCATCTCCATCGCCATGTTGACGCCGCTGCGGATCACCGGCTCGCCCGCACGGCGGATCAGGCCGGTGAGCGAGGCGCCGAGGCTTTTTTCGGGCACCGGCGCGACCAGCCTGCGCGAAACCACAAGGCCCCATGTCGCGGCGTTGACGAAGATCGAACGGTCATCACCGACGTGCGAATACCAGTCGCCGTCCGAAATCTTGTCGCGGATCAGCGCATTGCGGGTCGCCGGATCGGGAATCCGCAGGAGCGCCTCGGCAAGGCACATCAGCGCGATGCCTTCCTGGCTGGACAGCGAATATTCCTCGACCAGTTCCTCGACACCACCCTGCTGCCCTTTCTTGCGCAGCCGCGTGACGAGCGATTTCGCGATTTCGGAGATGGCTTCGCGATCGTCTTGCGGCAGGCGCGCCGCCTCGATCAGCGGGGTGATAGCCTCCGCTTCTGGCAGGCGATAGGCCGCGGTAATGGCACGTCGCAGATGATCCGGTTCGGAAACACGGGGGGCGAATTGGGAGAATGGCGCAGAGCGCGGTTCAGCCATAGGAACTGACCTTAAGTTCGTGTGTAAGTTGGCGGGCGGAGATTAGCCGCGTCCGCGGTATCCTGGAACACCTTGTTCCGGCACCCAAAGCCCCTCGGGCGGCGTGCCGGTCTGCCAGAATACATCGATAGGAATGCCCCCGCGCGGATACCAATAGCCGCCAATGCGCAGCCATCTGGGTTGCATTTCTTCTGCGAGCCGCTGTCCGATTCCCACGGTAACATCCTCGTGGAAACCATTGTGATTGCGGAAAGCTCCCAGAAACAGCTTGAGACTCTTCGATTCGACGATCGTCTCGCCGGGGGCATAGTCGATCACGAGATGCGCGAAGTCGGGCGCGCCCGTAACCGGGCAGAGCGAAGTGAACTCGGGCGCAGCAAAACGCACGAGATAAAGCGCGCCGCTGCGCGGATTGGGGACATAGTCGAGCTTTGCCTCCTCCGGAGAAGCGGGAAGGCTGCTCGTCTGCCCCAGGTGAAGAGTGTCTGGTGTCTTAGGGGGTGTGTCACTCATGTCGCGCTGTTGCCGGTAAGTGAGGCGCGATGCAAGAGAAGTGGTGCGCCTTCGCAATTCAGAACCTATTCAGCGCCGCGACTCTTTAGCTCGATTTTTTGCCCCGACCATGCGTAAACACCTCGTTCTCACACTGACTGCCGGCCTCGCCGTTGCCGCGCCGCTCGCCGCGCAGCAGCAATCCGTGCAGGATTACACCCTGCCCGACCCCGATGCGACGCCGACCCCTGCCCCGCGCGCGCAGGGTCCGGTCGATGACAGCGGAGTCGTGCCCGTTGCACCGCGCGTCATCCCGACCGGTCGACCGACTGCTCAGCCCACGCCAACGCCGCAGCCAAGCCCCACGCCAACCGCGACGCCGGTGCCACAGCCCACTGCGACTGCCACACCCCAGCCGCGCTTCACCAGCGGTCCGGTCCCGGCAGAGCCGCGGGTTGCCCGCCCGCAGGGGCAGGCTCCTTCCGCTCAAACGGTCGAGCCGGTCGAAAGCCCCGACCCAAGCCCCGAAAGCGCTAGCGAATCCTCGGCCGTTCCAGGCCTCTCCGGTGATAGCGCGGCAATCCCGACCGATGTCGATGCGGCCGCAAGCGACGAAGGCGACATCGGCTCCGATGCCCCACTGCCGTGGGGCTGGATTGCAGGCGCGCTCATCGCTCTGCTCGCGCTCCTCGCAGGGTTTATCGTGTGGCGTCGCCACAGCGAAGCCGCGCCGCCCGTCATCGAAAAACCGGTTGTCGCAGCAACAACGGATGCGGCAGCCGCCGCGGCCGCGGAAAAGCCGCGCTTCGTCGCCAATGTCCAGGTCGTGAGCGCGCAGCGTTCGGTGATGATGGTGATGGTGAAATATAGCCTCGCGATCGCCAACCGTTCGGACCGCGCAATGCGCGGGCTGACGGTCAGTGCCGATCTCGTAAGCGCGCGCAATCAGGGCGGGCTCGACGCACAGCTGGCTACGCTGGCGACCGAGCTTCCGGCAAGTTCGAGCATCGAACGGATCGGCCCTCACCAGACCCAGACGGTGACAGGCACGCTGCAGCTGGCGCTGCAGGAAGTCGAAGTGTTGCGCCAAGGCTCGATCCCGATGTTCGTGCCCCTGCTGCGGGTGCGGGTAGAGGGCGAGAACATCGATCCCTTCGTTGAAACCTATGCCGTGGGCGTGGGCAATGCAGGGGCCGGCACCAGGCTCCACCCCCTTCCCCTCAATGGCCCGCCGGGCAGCTACGAAGGTGTGCGCGCCAAGCCGCTTGCGGCCAAGGCCGCCTGAAGCCGACGGATCGCAACCGGCTTTGCACTCGACGCGGGGGGAACCGCTCGCTAACCCTTTGAGCGATGGATAGTCTGGTCAGCACAGATTGGCTTGCCGACGCGCTGGGCGCGAAGGATCTGGTCGTGGTCGACGCCTCGCGGCACCTTCCGATGGCCGAGCGCGATGGCCATGCCGAGTATCTGGCGGGCCATATTCCCGGCGCGCGCTTCCTCGATCTCGCAAAGCTGGTCGATCAGACCTCCGACGTGCCGAGCGCGCTGCCGCGCCCCGAACAGCTGGCAGAGGCGCTCGCCGCTCTTGGCGCGACACCGGAACATCGCATTGTTTTCTATGACGATTCCGCAGTGAAGACAACCGCCCGCGCCTGGTATCTGTGCCGCGCGCATGGAATGGAAAACGTCGCAATCCTCGACGGCGGGCTCGCCAAGTGGAAGGCGGAAGAGCGCCCGCTCGAAAGTGGTGAGCCGGAAATCGAACCCGCAGCGCCTTTCGATCTGGCTGCGCCGTCGGCGATCCGCTTCAAGCAGGACATGCTCGACAACATCGAGGCGGGCAGCGAACAGGTGCTCGATGCGCGCGATCCCGGACGGTTCACCGGCCGCAGCGACGATCCGATCCACAATCTGCCGACCGGCCATATCCCCGGCTCGTGCAATCTGCCCTTCGCGCGGCTCTATAAAGACGACGGCACCTTCAAATCGCCTGCGGAATTGCGCGAGATCATCGAGAGCACCGGGATCGATCCGGCAAGGCCCGTCGTCACCACCTGCGGCAGCGGCGTCACCGCCTGCATTCTCCTCTTTGCGCTGCACCTGATCGGCGCGGAGCAGACCGCGCTCTACGATGGCAGCTGGCTCGATTGGGCGGGCGATCCCGGCACACCCAAGGCAACCGTCTCCCTGTGAGGTTACCGTGAGCAAGGACAAGGACAAACTGCGTCCGGCGACAAGGCTGGTCGAGGCAGGGCGGCGGCCCGAATGGACCGGGGCGGTGGTCAACCCGCCTGTCTGGCGCGCCTCCACCCATCTCTATGCGAGCGAGGCCGATCGCAAGGCGGCGCTCAAGAACAATCGTGACGGCCAGTTCTATTACGGGCGGCGCGGCGCGCCGACGCAATGGGCACTGGCAGAGGCACTGACCGAGATCGAGCCGGGCGCGCATGGCACCGTGCTCTATCCGAGCGGTGTCGCGGCGATATCGGGCGCGCTGATGGCTGTCCTGCGCCCGGGTGACGAGCTGCTGGTCTGCGACAATGCCTACGAACCGTCCCGCGCCATGGCGATGGGTCTGCTCAAGCGCTGGGGCGTCAGCGCGCGCTTCTTCGATCCGCTCGACCTCGATGCCTATGCCGCGATGTTTACCGACAAGACCCGCGCGGTCTGGCTCGAAAGCCCCGGCAGCCTGACGATGGAAGTGTGCGATGTGCCGGCGCAGGCTGCAATCGCGCGCGAGAAGGGCGCGGTCAGCCTGCTCGACAACACCTGGGCGACCGCGCTCGGTTTTCCAGCGCTCAAGCATGGCTGCGACATATCGGTGATGAGCCTAAGCAAGCATGTCGGCGGTCATTCGGACCTGATGATGGGCTCTGCCAGCGCGGGCGAGCGATATTACCGCGCGCTGCGCCGCACCGCGCAGCAGATCGGCCACGTCGTCTCCCCCGACGATGCGGCGCTCGCCCTCAGGGGCCTGCGGACGATGGGCCTCAGGCTCGAACGCAGCACGGCCAATGCGCGGACTGTCGCCGAATGGCTTTCCGGACGCAGCGAAGTCGCACAAGTGCTCTGCCCGCTCCTGCCCGGGGATCCGGGCCATGCGCTTTGGAGCCGCGACTTTTCCGGCGGCTGCGGGCTGTTCAGCTTCATCCTGGCGAGCGATAATCCCGATGCGCAGGCGCAGCTGGTCAATAATCTCGAGCTGTTCGGCATCGGCTATAGCTGGGGCGGTTTCGAGAGCCTTGCCCTCCCGTTTGACGCGAAGAGCATCCGCGAAAAAATGCCCTGGCCCCCGCACAAGGCGGAAACTGGCGGCGGGCACGGCATTCGCCTATCAATCGGTCTGGAAGACCCCGAAGACCTCATCGCCGACCTCGAAAGGGGTCTCGCCGCAACAGGAAACGCATGACCGCGACGACATCGCCTTCTCCGGAAACCAGTCCGAATCCGGATGCCTCACCCACCGCTTCGCCCGAGCCGCTCGAGCCCGGCCAGGCCTGGAGCCTGGGCGCAGAAGCGCCTGAGGAAAGTGTTCAGGCGGCGGAAGGGCTCAAGGAAGCCGTTGCCTCCAAGAGCGAAACCGCCGGATCGGTGCTCGAAGGCCTGGACAAGATCGCCTTCGAGATCGGCGACATGCGGATTTCGATGCTCGACGGGCTCGTGGTGGTCGGCATCATCCTGCTCGTTCTTACCATTGCCTGGTTCGCTAGCCGTGCAAGCAGGGCCCTGCTCAGGCGGTTCACGAGCCTCGACGATACACAGCATTTGCTCGCGGAAAAGATCACCACCATCCTCATCTGGGGTGCGGCATTCTTTCTCGGGATCGACCTGCTCGGGATCGACCTCACGGCGCTTGCCGTGTTTTCCGGCGCTTTTGGTCTCGCCATCGGTTTCGGCCTGCAGAAGACCTTCGGTAATCTGATCGCCGGGATCATCCTGCTGATGGACAAATCGATCAAGCCGGGTGACGTTATTGCCGTGACCGATATGGCGGGCAACGAGAGTTTCGGCCAGATCCGCAAGATCGGGATTCGCGCCGTTTCCGTGACGACCCGCGACCAGCGCGAATATCTCATCCCCAATGAAAACCTGATGATCAACCAGGTCGAGAACTGGTCCTATTCGAGCCGCAACGTCCGCATGCAGGTGCCGGTCGGCGTCAGTTACGCGGCTGATCTCGAAAAGGCAGAAGAGCTGATGCTCGAAGCCGCCAAGATGAGCGAGCGGGTGCTCAAATCGCCTCCGCCCACGGTGTGGATGAGCGAATATGGTGACAGTTCGGTCAACTTCGTCATCCAGTGCTGGATCAACGATCCGGAAGAAGGCGTGGGCAACGTCCGCAGCCAGGTGCTGAAGAACCTCTGGACCAAGTTCCACGAACACGACATCGAGATCCCCTTCCCGCAGCGCGACATCAATCTGCGCAACAACGATCAGGTCGAACGACTGATCGCTGCGCTGGCTGCGCGCGAGGAAAACCGCAGCAAGAACTGAAGCTTATGCAGGTTACGCAGGTGCGGCATAGCTTTGCTACGCGCCCGCAAAACCATTCTCGCTGGAGGCTGCGGCCATGCGCGCCGATATGCGCTGCATGGCACAAAGCGGAATCATATATCTCGTCGGTGCAGGACCGGGTGACCCGGACCTCCTGACCCTGCGTGCGGCCCGCCTGATCGAGCGCGCCGAACTGATCGTGCATGACGGTCTGGTCTCCCGCGAAATCCTTCGCATGGCGCGGAGCGATGCGCAGCTGATCTCGGTCGCCAAGCAACGCTCCAAGCACACGCTGCCGCAGGACGATATTAACGCGCTGATGGTACGCGAGGCGCTTGCCGGGCGCGACGTCGTGCGCCTCAAGGGCGGTGACCCGCTGGTATTCGGTCGCGGCGGCGAGGAAGCCGAAGCGGCCCATGCAGCAGGCGTCCGGGTCGAGATCGTGCCCGGTATCAGCGCCGCCAATGGCGCTGCCGCGGCCGCGCAGATCGCCCTGACCCACCGCGACGCATCCTCGATCGTCAGCTTCGTTGCCGGTCAGTGCAAGGGCCTCAAGGACCAGGACTGGTCGGGCCTCGCTGGCAAGGGACGCACGCTCGTGATCTACATGGGCGTGAAAACCGCGCCGCAGATCGCCGACAAGCTGATGGAAGACGGGCTCGCCCCCGAAATGCCCGTCGCTGTCATCGAAAACGCCGCCCGGCCAGAGATGCGCGTGCTGCGCGGATTGCTCGCCGGGCTGCCCGACCTCGTTTCTCGCGAGAGGGTGCGGTCCCCCGCCCTCATCGTGATCGGCGAGGTCGCCGCACGTTCCCCCAGTGGCGGCGACCTTGCCACGGACACAACCCTTGCTCGTATCGCCACGGAGGCAGCGCAGTGAAAATTCTCACCGGAAACGATCTCAAGTCGGGCGCCGTAGTCTGGTGGGACGGCACGGGCTGGTCGCACTATGTCGATGATGCCGTCGATGTCGGCGACCGTGCCGACGAAATCGCCGCACGCGAGGAATCCTCGCGCCGCGTCAATGTCCCCTACGCGATCGAAGCGGTGCGCGACGATAACGGCGTGCGTCCCGCGCACATCAAGGACCGCGTGCGCGCGCTCGGCCCCACTGTCCGCCCCGACCTGACCCTCAAGCCCGCCGATCCCGAAATTGGCAATTGGGTGATCTGACATGTACAAGTACGATTCCTACGACCAGGCGATGGTCGACACGCGCGTGGAGGAGTTCCGCGACCAGGTTCGCCGCCGTCTTGCAGGCGAGCTGAGCGAAGACGAGTTCAAGCCGCTACGGCTGATGAACGGCCTATACCTGCAGTTACACGCCTATATGCTGCGCGTGGCGATCCCCTATGGCACGCTGAACTCGGACCAGATGCACGCGCTGGCCGACATCGCGGACAAGTATGACCGCGGCTACGGCCACTTCACCACGCGCCAGAACATCCAGTACAACTGGATCAAGCTGGAGGAAGCAGGCGACCTGCTGGCGGATCTCGCCAAGGTCGAGATGCACGCCATCCAGACCAGCGGCAACTGCATCCGCAACATCAGCTCGGACCATTTCGCGGGCGCTGCGGCAGACGAACTGGTCGACCCGCGCCCCTATGCGGAACTGCTGCGCCAGTGGTCGAGCTTCCATCCCGAGTTCAGCTACTTGCCGCGCAAGTTCAAGATCGCGGTGATCGCTTCCGACACTGATCGTGCTGCGATGAAGCTGCACGACATCGGCATCCAGATCGTGAAGAATGACGCGGGCGAGATCGGTGCGGCTTTCTACGTCGGCGGCGGCATGGGCCGCACCCCGATGATCGCGCCCTGCATTCGCGACTTCGTGCCGCTTGACCAGCTGGTCACCTATGCCGAGGCGTGCCTGCGGGTCTACAACCGCTACGGACGGCGCGACAACAAGTACAAGGCGCGGATCAAGATCCTCGTCCACGAACTGGGCGCGGAGGAATACACTCGCCAGGTCGAAGAAGAATTCGCGCATATGCTCGAAGTCGGCGTCGAACCGCCGCTTGCCGAGATCGAGCGGCTCAAGACTTTCTTCGCCGATCCTCCATTCGAGGACGGGCCGAAGACGGTCGACCGCTCGGATCCCGATTTCGCGCTGTGGGTCGATCGCAACACCCAGCGCCACAAGCATGACAGCTATGTCTCCGCCGTCATCAGCCTCAAGCCCGTCGGCGGCATCCCGGGCGATGCTTCTGCCGAGCAGATGCACCTGATGGCCGAACTGGCAAAAGAGTTCAGCTTCGACGAATTGCGCGTGATGCACACGCAGAACATCGTGCTTCCGCATGTGAAGATCGCCGACCTGCACAAGCTGTGGACGCAGCTCGAAGCCGCCGGCCTGGGTGCACCCAATCTCGACTCGATCGAGGACATCATCGCCTGCCCCGGCCTCGACTATTGCAGCCTTGCGAATGCTCGCTCGATCCCGGTCGCGCAGCGCATTTCGGAGCGTTTTGCGGAAAAGGGCCGGACCGCCGAACTCGGCGAGCTGAAGCTCAAGATATCGGGCTGCATCAATGCCTGCGGGCACCACCATGCGGGCCACATCGGCATCCTCGGCGTCGATAAGAAGGGCGTCGAAAATTACCAGCTGCTGCTCGGCGGCAGCGAAGCGCAGGATACCTCGCTCGCCAAGATTACCGGCCCCGGTTTCGACGAGGCTGGGATCGTCGACGCGGTCGAAACCGTGACCGAGGTTTACCTGCGCGAACGCGAGGAAGGCGAACGATTCCTCGATACCTATCGCCGCATCGGAATGGATAGCTTCAAGGAGGCGCTTTATGGGTGACGACTGGGCGAAGCCGCCGCGCTTCACCGGAGGCGCATCATGACCGAAGTTCTCGGCACAAGCCCCGACGACGTGCAGTTCCGCTTTCGCGATGACGAAATGGCGGACCACGCACAGGTCACGGTCGACTCGTTTCTCGAGCAGTCGAATGCGGCAGCCGTCCGCATCGAGCCAGGCGACGATGCGCGTGAACTGATCCCGCATCTCGAGCGGCTGCGCCTTGTCGAAGTGAACTTTCCGGCCTTCGGAGACGGACGCGGCTATTCCTCGGCCCGCATCCTGCGCGAGGCGGGATATGATGGCGAATTGCGCGCCGTGGGCGACGTGCTGATCGACCAGCTCGCCTATATGCGCCGCTGCGGTTTCGACGCATTCGCGCCCGACAAGAAGCTGAACGAAAGCGACGCGAAAGCCGCTTTCGAGCGTTGGGAGCTTGTCTACCAGCATGCTGCCGACCGTCGCCAGCCGATCCCCGATCGCCGCCATCAGGCCAATTCATGAACAAGCCCACCTCGAATCTGAGCACCGGCGCGCATCAGGCAGACCGGATCGACACCGGCCCGCGCTTCAGCGAGCACGATGCCGTGCGCCTCAACCGCATGTTTCGCGGCTCCTCGACGCAGGAAATGCTCGAAGGGGTGATCAAGGACGGCATGGCGGGCGACGTCGCAAGCGTTTCCAGCTTCGGCGCGGAGAGCGCGGTGCTGTTGCACCTCATTGCATCGGTCGACCCTTCGGTGCCGGTGCTGTTCCTCGAAACGGGCAAGCACTTTCCCGAAACGCTCGCCTATCGTGATGACCTCGTCGCGCGGCTCGGCCTGACTGACTTCCGCAATCTGCATCCCGATCTCGATGAACTGCAGGCCAAGGACGAAAGCGGCCTCAGGTGGTCCTACGACCCCGACGGCTGCTGCGAGCTCCGCAAGGTACGTCCGTTGGCCAAGGCGCTCGAAGGCTTCGATGCGAGCTTTACCGGCCGCAAGGCGTTCCAGTCGGCGACCCGCGCCAACCTGCCGCGTTTCGAGATCGATACGAGCGACGCGCAAGGCCGGCTCAAGATCAATCCGCTGATCGATTGGTCGCAGGACGACATCGATGCCTATTTCGCCGAGCACGACCTGCCGCGCCATCCGCTGGTCGATCAGGGCTACCCCTCGATCGGCTGTTCGCCCTGCACGCGCCCCGTCGGCGATGGCGAAGATGCCCGCGCCGGACGCTGGTCAGGTTGGGACAAGACCGAGTGCGGCATCCACAAGCCGGGCGAAGAACCGTTCCTTTGAACTAATCCCAGGTGACCAGCATCATCAATCCGGGCCAGACGCAAGCCCAGATAGCGATGTTGAGCGGATCCACCCAGGGACCGCCGATCGCGACACTGATGAGGTCGAGCGCCATGCCAATTGCAAACCAGATCCCGATGGCCCGCATGTAGCCGAACAGGATGCGTCGATTCACAGCCAGCCCTGCTCGCGATACCAGCGCGCGGTCTTTGCGAGGCCTTCCTCTCCGCTGATCTGCGGCGTCCAGATTGCTTCGGGCACTTTTCGATCGGAGCGTGCGACCCAGTTGGGGTGCGCCATATAGCCGACCCGGTCGGCCGTCAGCTTCGCCTTGTCGCCGCGCAACATGCGGTCCGCCGTAGCCGCGACATCGAGCACGGAGCGCGGCAAATGCGGCGCGAAAACCTTGCGGCCAACCGCGCGACCGATTTCCGTGGCGAGTTCCTTGTGGCTCCAGCCGCCTTCGCGCGCATCGTCGGGTTCGAAGGTCTTTTTGCGAACGAGCGCGGGCTGCGCATCGACCAGGTCGAGCAGCAGACGTGCGAGATCGTCGACGTGGATGATCGAGCTCGCCCCACCCGGCGGCAGCGGCACGAAGCCGAACCGCGCGGTCCTGAACATCTCCAGATAATCGACGTCGCGCGGGCCATAGACACCGGGCGGCCTCACGATGGTCCAGTCGAGCCCGCTAGCCTTGACCAGTTCCTCGGCCTCTGCCTTGGACGCGCCGTAGCGCGACAGTTCCGGCTTTCGCGCAGAGAGCGAGGAGACAAAGACAAAGCGCTTCGTACCAGCGTGCTTTGCGGCGTCGATAACGCGCTGCGTCCCTGCGACATTGGCATCGTGGAAAGCTGAAGGGTCAGGGGTATTGGTCAGTCCCGCAATATGGATCAGCGCGCGCGACCCTTCGGCCAGCGCGCCAAGCGCCGCTTCGTCCCGCAGATCACCGGCAATCCATTTTACATTGTCGCGCGGTGGCTGGTCGCGCCTTGTGATCGCCTTGACCGGGAGGCCCGCAGCCCGTTCGAGCACGGCCTGCCCGACAAAGCCGGTCCCGCCCGTAATGGCGATCGGCGGCGCTCCGCTCACAGGATGACCAGCTGATCTCTGTGTATCACGGCCGAGCGTGGCAGGTGGCCGAGCCGGTCGGCAACCTGGTCGGAACGCAGGCCCTTGATCGCGTCGGCCTCGTCATAGTCGTATTCGGACATGCCCTTGGCGACCATGCGCCCTTCCTTGTCCTTGATCGCAATCACGTCCCCGCGCTCGAAATCGCCGGTAACCTCGATGATACCGGCGGCAAGCAGGCTCTTGCCGTTCTTGAGCGCTTCTATGCAGCCATCATCCACCGTGAGCGAACCGTTGAAACGCAAACGGCCGCCGATCCAGCTCTTGAAGGCGCTGTCGTCGCGCTTTGGCAGAAAGAGTGTGCCGGTGTTCGCTGCCAGCGCACGTCCGATCGGAATGTCGGGCGTGCCGTTGACGATGGCCAGCGCGATGCCCGCACGCTCGGCGATTTCGGCGGCGAGCAGTTTGGAGGTCATGCCGCCGGAGCCCATGCCGGAACTCGAACCGCCGGTAGCCATATCGTGGATTTCGTCGGTGACGCCGCGGATCGCCTCGACCCTCTCGGCGTCGGGATCGTCGGGATGGCGGTCATATAGGCCGTCGACGTCGCTCAGGAGCAGCACCCCTTGCGCCGATGCGGCCTGCGCCACGCGCGCCGCCAGCCGATCGTTATCGCCAAAGCGGATTTCGCTCGTCGCGATCGAATCGTTTTCGTTGATGATCGGCACAACGCCGCTCTGGAGCAGCTGGCGTATCGTGGCTGCCGCGTTGAGGTAACGCCTGCGTCCTTCCAGATCATCGAGCGTAAGCAGCATCTGTCCGGCGAGCACGTCATGCTCCCTGAGCAGTTGCGCCCATGTCGCGGCAAGCACGACCTGACCGACCGAGGCCGAAGCCTGCGCATGGGCCAGCGTTTCGCGCCCGCCTGCCGGCAGGTCCAGCATGGCCGCACCCAGAGCTACCGAGCCCGAGCAGACGACGATGATTTCCTGTCCACGCTGCCGCGCGCCGGCGATTTCCATCGCCACCGTGCGCAACCAGTCGCGCCGCAGCATGCCCTCCTTGTCGACGAGAAGGGCGGAACCAAGCTTGATGACCAGCCGCGGACATTTCTCGATGTCGCGGAAATCCAGGAGAGTTTCGATCTGCATGTTGCCTCGCACTTATAGAGATAGGCTGGCGAAGTGAAGCGGGCTCAAATGGGCGACCACTCGCCTTCGCCGTCAGCGCCTTCACCGTCCGCGCTTTCAACCGCCTGACCCTTGGTTTCGGTGCCGGTGCGTTCGGGCAAATAGCCGAGCACTGCGTCGAGCAGCGCCTCGAGCCCTTCGCCCGTAGCTCCGGAAATGGGGAATACATCGGCAGCGCCCGCCGCCTTCAATTCCTCCGCAAAGGCCTCGGCCAGTTCCTCGTCAGCAAGGTCGAGCTTGTTGAGCGCGACGATCTGCGGCTTCTCGGCCAGTCCCTCGCCATAGGCGGCGAGTTCGTCATTGACGGTTCTGAAGGCCTCGGCCGGATCGTCGCCGGCAATATCCACGAGGTGAATGAGCACGCGGCAGCGCTCGATATGGCCGAGGAACCGGTCGCCGATTCCAGCTCCTTCGGCAGCGCCCTCGATCAGTCCGGGGATGTCGGCAAGCACGAACTCGCGCCCCTTGTGGCGAACGACGCCGAGCTTGGGGATTAGCGTAGTGAAGGCGTAATGCCCGACCTTCGCCTTGGCATTGGACACCTGATTGATGAAAGTCGATTTGCCCGCATTGGGCAGGCCAAGCAGGCCGACGTCGGCAAGCAGCTTGAGCCGCAGCCACACCCACATCTCCTCGCCCGGCATGCCCGGCTGGTGCTGGCGCGGCGCGCGGTTGGTTGCGCTCTTGTAGCTCGCGTTGCCGCGGCCACCCATGCCGCCTTCGAGGAACACGACACGCTGTCCGACCTCGGTGAAGTCGGCAAGCACTTCTTCCTTGTCTTCGGAAAGCACCTGCGTCCCGACGGGCACCTTGATCACCAGGTCCTTGGCCCCGGCGCCGGTGCGGTCCTTGCCCATGCCGTGGCCGCCGCGCGCCGCCTTGAAATGCTGCGCGTAGCGAAAGTCGATCAGTGTGTTGAGGCCCTGCACCGCCTCGAACACGACGTCGCCGCCCTTGCCGCCGTCACCGCCGTCGGGTCCGCCGTATTCGACGTACTTCTCACGGCGAAAACTCACCGCGCCGGGGCCGCCTGCGCCCGATTTCAGATAGATCTTGGCCTGGTCGAGGAAATGCATAGCCGCGCATCTATGCATTCCCCCGCTGTTTTGCGAGTGTTTTGGTGCGCGTTCAGAAACTGGCCCGCAATCCGAGCACCGCCGATCGGCCCGGGCTGACGAAGCTGAAGACCTGCTGGTAACGATCATCGAGCAGGTTTTCGACGCGTCCGAACAGTTCGAAACGCTCGCTCAACCGGTAAGTCGCCGCGAGATTGACCAGCGTATACTCTTCGAGCGTGACCCGCACAGGAATGAAACTGGGGTCGGTGAAGGCGAGGTCTTCTGCCGCGCCATTGTGACGCACGACCAGCGTGGCGCTGGCGCTGTCATCGGCCGCAGTCCAGTTGAGGGCTGCCGATGCGATGTGCGAGGGGCGCCGAACTTCGGTCACGCCATCTTCCTCGGCATCGAGCCAGGTGTAAGCAGCGTCGAGAGTAACGGTCTCGGCAAGCCGCGCACTGGCGCTCAGTTCCAGTCCCTTGCGAGACGATTCTGTATCGCGATTGGCTGGCGTCGCCACGAAGGTCGGCGCGGGATAGTCGGTGAAAATCTCGTTCTCGAGCTCGCTGTCGAACCAAGTGGCGGAGAGGCGAATATCGCCATTCGCGAAGTCCTGATCCACGCCCACTTCCCAGCCGGTCGATTTCTCCGGTCTCAAGTCCGCATTGCCGATGAATCGACCATCGATGAAACCGAACAACTCGTAGAAACCCGGGTTCTTGATCCCGGATCCGATCGAGGCGCGCAGCCGCGTATCCTCGAATATCCGGTAGCCGGCGCCGATGCGATACGTCGTCTCGTTCGCGAAACGGTCGTTGATATCGTGGCGGAGAGCGGCGGAGAGATCGAACCGCTCGCCGTCATAGCGATATTCCCCGACCAGCCCGACATTCTCGATTTCTTCGCGTCCGCCAAAGGCAAAGCCGAAGGGATCGGTGTTGCGGAAGCGCTCTCGCTCCCAATCCGCAGCGAAAGTCAGGTGATGCATGTCAGCGAATTGCAGAGCCGAGACATAGGATGCCTTGAGCCGGTCACCTTCGCTACCCGACGTCCTTCCGAACAGGCCGAAGGTATCGCGAGTGATATCGGCGATCTGCGCCGACAGATCATGTGTCCATCGCCCGTCGAAAGTCGCGAGGTTTACGCCAGCGAGCGCATAGATCGCCTCGTTCTCATACGTGGTGTCGGGGCTGTCGATCACATAGCCGAAGGTCGGACTCGCCGGATCGAAATCCTGCTCATTATAATCGCCTTCGGTGCGGATGTAGCGGGCCACGCCGCGCAGTGTCAGCGTATCGCCGACCGCTACCGAGCCCTTGCCCGAAAGCGTGTAGCTGTCGCGGCCGATATCACGCGCACCGCCGATCGCATTGGGCTCGCCGTCCGTCGTTACGGCGACCGCGGACAGCGAAACATCCCAGCCGGTTCCCATCGCACCATAGCGCGCAGCCCCGTTTAGCGTGCCTTGCGTGCCTGCCTCTATCCGTCCGGTGACACCCCGGTGCGTGCCGCTCTGGTAGGCGACCACGCCGCCGATCGCGTCCGAGCCATAGAGCGCCGACTGCGGACCGCGCAGCACCTCGACATAGCCGCCGGGTTCCGCCTGCAATGTGCCGAAGTCGAACTCGCCCCCGAAGGGATCGGAAACCTCGATCCCGTCGACCAGCACGAGGACATGGTTCCCCTCGCTTCCTCGCAGGCGGATCTGGGTCTGGCCGGCGATGCCGCTGACCGCGACACCGGGAACATCGCGCAAAACCTCCGCCACATCGCGGACCTGGCGCTGTTCGAGCGTTTCGCTATCGAGCACGGTGCTGGCGCCGGTATAATCATCCAGCCTCAGCCCACCTGACCGGCTACCGGACACCAGGATGCGCTTGCCCGGATAGCAGAGCAGCTGCTCTTCACCGGGCTCGCTGTCGATAATGTAGCAGACGCCTTTGTCGCTCTCCTGAGCCAATGCGCCCGCGCTCGAGCCAAGCGCCGCAATGGCCGCGCCGCACAACAAAACTTTCTTCAATTTCAAACTCCCGTCACAAAGCGACAGGCCCTGCGGATCACGCCGCAAGGCCCAACCAATGTCGCTCGACGAAAGTCATTCGCGCCTGGCCAATCCCTGAGCCCGGCAAGAGCGACGCGCTCCGGTCGGTCTCCTGGCTCACGGGTCGCTGCTGCCGGTTCGCCTTCCCGAGAAATCTCTCAGTGGCATGTCTGAACCAGCCGCTCGCCGCTTACAGTTGCAGGGACAGCTGCGGAATTGGGTGACGCATCACCCGCACCGCATTCCCGTTACCGATGCGCGTTTCGGGCGTTAGGCATCCGCATCTGCGAATGCAACGGTAAGCTGAATTGTGAGGATGCCGGTGGTGGAGCCGAGCGGAATCGAACCGCTGACCTCGTCATTGCGAACGACGCGCTCTCCCAACTGAGCTACGGCCCCGTCCGGCGGATGCGCGTTCTAGCGAAAAAGCGCACCCGCTGCCAAGCCGGATTCATTCTGCCTGTTCATCGCCTTCGGGCGTCTGCACCACGGGATTCGATACGAACTGCGGCTGGTCGCCCGATGGCGTCGTCGCGGGGGCCGTATCGATTGCCTGCATGGTGTCGGAAGCCGCCGCTTCGGGAGCGATCCCCGCCGGATCAACGACATCGGGCTGGATCAAAGGAGCAGTTTCGCCGCCACCCGAGATCGGCCCGTAAGTCACTCCCGTCGCTTGGCTGGCAGGAGGCGTCTGGGTAGTGATTGCGGGGCTGCTGGAGGACGTTCCAGAGCCGTAATTCGCTTCCATCGTCGATCCGTTAGTTATCGCGCCGGTGTTCGAAGCCGCGCCATACATGCCGGAGGAAGGCTGCGATCCATAGCGCGAATCCCACGCGGCCAGATTGGTGCGATACCGCTCGTATGAGCTGAAGAAATTCTCGAACACCGCTTCCATGCGCGGCAGCGCCTGTTCGGCGAATGCGCTCAGTTCCCCCTTTGGAACGGCGAGCAACTCGTTGCTGATTTCGAGCGCAACATCGCAGAACTGCGGCAGGGCGGGCGGCAACGCGAAGTAGTTGTACACTTGCGTCATGTAGGTGTCCTGCACATCGCGATAGCTGCGGCCATGCTGTTCGCGGTACTCGCGTTGCAGCGTCGTGTTCGCCCGCGAAAGCTCGCGCGAATGCGTGGTGAGGAACGCCGAGTAATTGTCGACCAGCGAGCCGTGGCGCGCGTTCTGACAATTGAGCGCCGCCACATTCAGACCGGAGCGCACATTCCAGAGCCGCTGCGTCGCGCTGATATTGGCGTTGACCGTCTGGCGCACACCGTTCATGCCCATCTGCGGGATCGCCATGGTCGGCGTCGCGCCGAGCGGCGGCGTGGGCCGCGGCGGAATGACCTGTGCCGGAGGCGGCGGTGGAGGAGGCGGCGGAGGCGGTGGCGGGGGCGGCGTTGCGCAGGCAGCCAGTGCAGCGACACCCGCAGCAACCGTGATAATTCTCAGTTTCGACCCGTTTACAGCGCCCATCGCGCGATCCTTTCCACTCGACCCATTGGGGCAGCATGCCATAGCGAGCATTGCCCCGTGATTAAGCGAGGGCCTAGAACCATTGGCCGACAAAGAAAATGCCCGGAAAGCACGTGGCCTTCCGGGCATCGATAGAATGACTCTTATGTGCGATTACCGGTGCGCGATCACTCGCGCGAACCCATGAAGCGCAGCAGGAAGAGGAACATGTTGATGAAGTCGAGGTACAGACTCAGCGCACCGAGGATGACGGCCTTTCCGGCAAACTCGGTACCGCGATAATAGCTGTACTCGTTCTTCAGGCGCTGCGTGTCATATGCGGTCAGACCGGCGAAGATCAGCACGCCGATGAAGCCGACCGCGTAATACAGCGCAGGCGACTGGAGCCACATGTTGAGCAAGCTGGCGACGATCAGGCCAATTACACCCATGATGAGGAAGCTGCCCATCGCGGACAGGTTCTTCTTGGTGGTGTAGCCGTACAGGCTAAGCCCGGCGAACGCCGCCGAAGTCGCGAAGAATGTCGCCGCGATCGAACCGCCGGTATAGACGAGGAAGATCGTCGAAAGCGACAGACCCATCAGCACCGCAAAGCCCCAGAACATCATCTGCAGCGTCGATTTGCTGAACTTGTTCGCGCCGAAGCTCATCGCGAAAACGACAGCAAGCGGCGAAAGCGCCACCAGCCACATCAGCGGGCCGCTGGCAAATTGCACGGCGAGGCCCGAACGCGCGGTCAGCAGCGCGACGATGCCGGTAAGCAGCACGCCCGAGGTCATGTAATTGTAGATCGAGAGCATGTGCTTGCGCAGACCCTCGTCGAATGTCACGCCCCCGGCGAGCTCTCCGCCGGTGCGCGGAACCGAGCCGAAACCCTGCTGGGTCCGCTGGGTATCGTTCCAATCAGCCATTGTGTTGTCCACTCCAAATAGCGGGCGCAAAACCAGCGCCGTTGATTGGCAATATCGGGATTTTGGCGAGTATTTTCAAGAGAAACCGGATTGCATTCCTTGCAACCGATTAACCCTCGCCGCGCGCCTTCGCAGCAAGTTCCGAACCCTTGTCCGCCGTGGCCTTCAGCATGGAAACTAGCAGCTTTTCCAATGCCTTGTCATCGTCGAGCACATTCATGCCCTCGCGCGTCATCCCGCCGGGGCTGGCCACCCGGTCGGCCAATTCGCCGGGCGAATAGGGCGCTTCGGCTGCGAGCGATACGGCGCCCTCGACCATGCCCAGCGCCAGCCGGTCCGAGAGCCCCTGCTCCAGGCCCAACTGCTGTCCCGCGGCGGACAACGCATCGATGAAGCGATAAACGAAGGCCGGACCTGATCCCGAGAGAGCCGTGGCAAGGTCGAAATGCTCTTCGCCGCCCAGCCACTCGGCACTTCCGAGCATATCGGCGAGGCGGGTGACGTCTTCACGCTGGCCGTCCGACAGCCCGCGCGCAGCCAGCAGATTGGGTGACTTGCCCAGCGCGACCGCGAGATTGGGCATGAAGCGCACCCAGCCGCCGGCTTCGGGAAAGGCCGAAGCGATCGTGTCCAGTTCCAGCCCTGCCAGGATAGAAAGCACCACGGTTTCCGGACCGATGCAGGGCTGCATTTCCGGCGCGATGTCGCCCAGCATATGCGGCTTGAAGCCCAGCAGGACCGCATCGAAGTGGCGCTCGGGCACCTCGGTCGTCAGCGTGACGCCCTCGGCGACCTCCTTTTCACGGGGATTGAACGCGATGATGCGCGCCGGGTCCATCCCTGCGCGCAACCAGCCCTCGACCATTGCCGAGGCCATCTTTCCATAACCATAAACGAGAATATCCATGCCCGCCCTCCTACAGAAGGCGCAGAATGGCTCAAGCCTCTCCGGCGGCGTCGACCATGGCGCTTTCGAGCGCGGCGCGCGGATCCTTGTCACCCCACAGCACGAACTGGAATGCCGGATAGAAGCGGTCGCACTCCTCGATCGCGGTCTCGGCCAACGCCTGCGCCTGGGCGATACTCAGCAAGCCTTCGTCACCCAGCAAGGCGCCATGACGATAAAGCAACATGTCGCCATTCGACCAGATGTCGAAGTGACCGAGCCACATCTGCTCGTTGACCAGCGAGAGCAACTCATACGCATCGCCGCGCTTCTCTTTCGCCACCCGGATGTCGGGCAGGCACAGCAACTGCAGAACGTTATCCTCTCCGCGCCAGATCGCGCGCAGCTGGTACTTGGCCCAGCTGCCCTGCACTTCGCCCGAAACCTCTTCGTCGGAGATCATCTCGCACGGCCAGCCACGCGCTTCGAACAGCGCGGTCAGCATTTCGATCGGCGCGGCATCGTTGTCCGCGGTGTACTGCTGTTCGCGCAGTCTCATGAAAGGGGGCTTTCGATTTGCATTGATTGACGAGATGCATCGACCCGAGCCTTCAGCGCAATGGGACAACCGGCGGCGGCTGGGGAGAACCGATCTGGCTTGTTCAAAGCCTGTGTAAAGATGGTAATCGAAACCGGCTAAATTACTGAAGTACGGTAATTTCTTCGCCTTCCGGGCTGGTATAGGTGAAGCTGTCGAGCCCTTCCGCCTTGAGCGCGGTAACGAGATCGCGCGCCGCCTTGTCGGAGGACACTGGCCCTGCAAGGAGGCGATTGGCCTGACCCCAGGTCACCACGTGCGGCTCGAAGTCGCCGAGCAGATCCGGTGCCTTGCGAGCGAATCGCCGCCAGTCGAATCGCAAAGCCGAACGGTCACGCCCTGTCGCCACCTGTACCCAGTAGCGACTGGGATGCTTGGGCGGTTCGGGCTTCGCCGGCTGCTTGGGTTCGGGCGGCGCTTCACGCGGCACCTCTATCGACGTGATATCGACCGCGCCTGCCCTCGCACGGGAAGAACCGGAGCCGGTTGATGAGGCGAGTCCCGAAAATGCATCGGCGACGCTTTGGCGCCGCTCGACGACCGGTTGGGTCTGGGGTTGCGCTTGGATCTGCGTCGACTGCTGCTGATTCGCGCTATCGACGCGCGCAAGATCGAAGGTCGAGACCGACGGGCGCGGCGTGTCAGACTGCGAGGGCGTATCGGTCTGTTCGCGGGCAACGGCGGCGAGGCGACTGTCCTGCGCCACGGCGGGTAGCTCGCTCCGGGATGATGTCGCCGCCGGCGCTGCCGGTGTGGTTGAGCCGGAGGTTACTGCGTTCGAGGTCGCTCGTCCTGGACCTGCACCTTCCCGTTGAGGCCGGGAGGCGGTTCGCCGCGAGCGGGTGCTGTCGCCACCATTGGTCTTGCGGGTGTCGCTCGCCGAGGAATTGAGCGGCGCGCCTTGCGGAGCGAGGCGATCCGCCGCTCGCGATGCGGCCGGGGCGGCCGAACTCGCATATTGCGCAATGCGCGGATCATCCCGGCCGATGGCGGCAGCGCGGGGAAAAATACCGAGATTTGCAGCTGCTGCCTGCTGCGACCTGGTCAGCCGCGGCATATAGGCAAGATAAGGCGCTATGCGGCTGGCCAGATCCTTCGGCATCACGGCATTGGCAATGGAACTCGCCTCATCCACGTCACCGAGAATGGCGAGGCCGAACGCCCGCGCGCGATAGGCCGCCAGGTTCTGCTTCTGAAGCAAGGGCAGGAGAGTCTGTTCGAAGCCCTCCCGATCGCCCGCGATAGCCTGGCTGATGGCGAGCCGCTGCGTGGTTTCAGGATCCTCTCTCCGGCTCAGCACCGCGCGATAGCTTGCTTGCGCTTCTTCATTATTGCCGACCAGATCGTAAGCGAGCGCCCGCTCTGCTTCGACCTCTTCGGCGCTAGCCCCGGCCTGTTCGGCCTCCGCAAAAAGGCGAAGTGCGTCGATCGGGCGATCGGAGCGCACCATGACCGCCGCCATTCCCATCTTCGCCCGGGCATTGTTCGGCGAAAGTTCCAGGGCGCGGCCGAAAAAGCCCATCGACGCGTCGAGGTCGCCGACCTTGAGCGATGCCGTACCAGCATCGACGAGCGCGCTAACGTCACGCGAATTGCGCGCGAGCCGCGAAAGCGCAGAGTTCAGGCTCTGGACTTCAGGAGTCGGCGTCGGCTGAACGACTTCCCGCGAAACCGAACCATCAGATTGTGCCAGTGCGGCGGCCGGCACAATCGCTAGAACGCCGGCCATCGCAGCTATGGATGCGAAACGCGCGCAGGCATTGCCGCGGAAAGAAGGCCTGGATTGAGTCACGAATCCGAAATGGGGCATCTTGACGCGAGTTGCTACAGGAAGCCGCCTTAATCCGGGACGAACGGACCGTCCGCCCTGTCGACCCGCGCGCCTGTTACTGGTTGTTCTGCCGTCCAAGGAAGCGCGGAATGCTGAGCGAGGGGCTGTTCGCCTCTTCTTCATCCTCTTCCTCATCATCTTCGCGATCCATGCTCGACCCGCGCGAGAGGTTGGCCATGCGTTCGAACAGCGTGCTCCCGGTTGGCGCTCCACCCGAACTTCCGCCACTGCTACCACCGCCCGAGCTGTCGGAGGTGCCAGTGGCATCCTCACTCGCGCTCCCGCCGAGCAAACCGCGACGGCGACCGCCAGCGGGCTGAATCGGCTGGTCCTCGGCGGCAAGGCGGTCTGCATCGCCAAGCAGATCGTCCTGGGCGGGAGTTGCCTCGCCACCGCCTGACGACATGTCGGACGTCAGATCGAGTGTATCGCCATTGCCCGCATCGTCGGAAAAGCCTTCGTTCTCTGCCGGGGCAGCATAGGTGCTGTCATCGGCAGGGTCGGCCATGCCGCTGTCGCCGAAGTCATCGTCCTCTGCGTTGCGGAGACCGGCGAGCGGATCGACAATGCCGTCGACATCGTCATCCTCGTCCTCTTCTTCGCCCATGTCGTCACCGGCCTGCATGCCGGTGAGATCGAACGGCTGATCTTCCGCTTCGTCCGCGGACCCGGGTTCGTGAGCGGACTCGTAGGAAGCCGGTTCGTGATCTGCCTGTGCAGCGAGTTCAAGCGGCTCGTCGGAGCTGTCCGGCTCGTCGGTCGCTTCGCTTTCCGATGGCAATTCCAGCACAGGGCGCTTGGGCGCGCGCGAGCCACCGAGCGAAACGGGCGCGCTGTGGCTCATTTCGCCTGAGGCACTGGCTTCTATACCGGTCGCAACGACCGACACGCGAATGGTCCCGTCGAGATCGGGGTTGAAGGCCGAACCCCAGATGATGTTGGCATCTTCGTCGACCAGTTCGCGAATGTGATTTGCCGCCTCGTCCACTTCGAGCAGGCGCATGTCCTCGCCGCCGATGATCGAGATGATGACACCCTTGGCGCCCTGCATGCTGACCCCATCAAGCAGCGGGTTGGCGATCGCGCGTTCCGCAGCTTCGAGCGCGCGGTTCTCGCCTTCGCCTTCGCCGGTGCCCATCATGGCCTTGCCCATTTCGCTCATCACCGAACGCACGTCGGCAAAGTCCAGGTTGATGAGGCCCGGCATCACCATGAGATCGGTGATCGAGCGGACGCCCTGCTGCAGCACTTCATCGGCGAGCTGGAAAGCTTCCTTGAAGGTGGTCTCCGCCTTGGCGACCAGGAACAGGTTCTGGTTGGGAATGACGATCAGCGTATCGACGTGCTTCTGCAGCTCGTCGATGCCCGATTCCGCAGCGCGCATCCGGCGCGTGCCTTCGAACAGGAACGGCTTGGTCACGACGCCGACCGTCAGTACGCCCTTGCGCCGTGCAGCCTCTGCGATGACGGGCGCTGCGCCGGTTCCGGTGCCGCCGCCCATGCCAGCCGCGATGAAGACCATGTTCACGCCTTCGAGCGCGTCCTCGATCTCGGCCACGGTTTCCTCGGCCGCTGCCTTGCCCACTTCGGGCCGTGCGCCGGCACCCAGGCCGCCGGTGATATCGGGGCCGAGCTGGATACGCTTCTCCGCCGCCGAATTGCTGAGCGCCTGCGCATCGGTATTGGCCACGATGAAATCCACGCCTTCGATCTCGGCGTCGATCATGTTCGCGATCGCATTGCCGCCCGCACCGCCGATCCCGATGACCGTGATCTTCGGCCTCATGTCTTCAGTCGCTGCCGGTCCGATATTGATGCTCATTTACTCGTCCTCCGGGCGCAACAGGCCCCAGTTAATTCGGCGTTACTCTGGCACAGATGCTTTGCGCCGTTGATACCGCCTAATCCCTTATCCACAGTGGTTAAAATACTCTGTTCTCTCAATACAGACCCATAAAGGCGCGATCGGTTCAAAAATACTCCTTCAGCGCCCTGAAAACACGACTCAGCGCCTTGCTGCCACTGTAGCTGAAACTTTGCTGGTAACTGGGACCGATCGAGCGGATGTCGACCGGATCTTCCGCCGCGTAAAGGCACAGGCCAGCCAGCGTCGCAAATCCCGGAGTCGAATGCGCCTCTGGCAGGCCGGTCAGCGAAGGCGGGCGACCGACCCGCACCGGCATACCGAGCGCGCTTTGCATATAGTCGGCCAGCCCCGCCAATTCGGCACCGCCGCCGGTGAGCACGACCTGCCCGCCATTCGCGCCGGAGAAGCCCATTCCCTTGAGCGCGCGATGAATTTCGGTGCTCAGGCCTGAAAGCTTGCCGGTCACGATAGAAACCAGTTCGGCCCGGGCGATCCGGTTGTTGTCATCGGCACCGCGCGCCACTGCGGTCACAGCATCATCCCCGGGACCGTGGATCGGCACCATTTCGCGGTGATCGCTCGGGCTGGAAATCGCCGAGCCTGCGACGCATTTGAGCCGCTCCGCCTGAAAGCGCCGGATGCCGATGGCGGAGGCGATCGCGTCGGTAATGTCCGAAGACCCGAAATTGAGCGCCTCGAGCCCCAGCAGCATGCCGCCGGCATAAACCGCGACATTGGTGACATCTCCGCCAATCTCGACCATCGCCACGCCGAGATCGCGCTCTTCTTCCGAGAGACAGGCAAGCCCTGCGGCAAGCGGCGCTGCGACGACCGCCTCGACCTCCAGATGGGCATTCTGAACCGCCTCGGTGAGATTGCGGACAGGTGCTCCATCGGCGAGCATTACGTGGACGTCGACACCAAGGCGCTCTGCATGCAGGCCCTTGGGATTGGCAACTCCATGCGCGCCGTCGAGCGTGAAATGTGCAGGTTGCGCATGAAGCACCATGCGCCCGTTCGGCTGGAGGCTGTCCCGCGCCGCACCGAGCAGGTGATCGATATCCTCCTCCTCGATCCGCCTTCCGCCGATCTCGATATCGACGGTCGAAACCTCGCTATTGAGGCCCGCGCCGCTGCAGCCGATCCAGACGCTCTGAACGCTGGTTCCGGCGTTTTTCTCGGCCCGCTCCACCGCATCGCGAATGGCATAGGTCGCCGCCGCCATATCGGTGACATAGCCACGCTTTATGCCCTGGCTGGCGCGGTGGCCGCTGCCCAGCACCTGCAGTTCGCCGCTTTCGTTGATCCCCATGATCATCGCCGAAATGCGGAATGAGCCGGTATTAACCGCCCCGATCACCTTGCTGTAACGGGTGGTTGCCATCAGTGTGCCTCCCCCTCGCCCAGCACCTGTTCGGCGCGACCCGGAATGCGCATGTAGAGGCGCGGCGGTGCGCGCATATCGAATGTCGCTACCTTGCCGCCGAGCAAGCGGTTCTGGCCGTCTACCCGCGCGAACTTGATCAGCGCGGTGGCCGCTTCCTCATCGCCTTGCGGCAAGGCCAATATCTGTCCGGTCTTGAAGGTCAGGTTCCAGCGCCGGTTGCCAACCCATTCGGCGGCCTTCACTTGCGAACGCAGCGCCGGTGCCGCTTCGAGCACGCTGTCGAGTGCAGCCACCTGCCGCGCCGCCCCCGGCCCCGAAATCTGCAGCATGTCCTTTGCGCGCTCAGCCGATACCGGCTCCAGTTCCACACCTTCGCCATCGATCAGCATCAGCCGGTCGGGCTTTTCGAGGACGGCATGCGGCTCCCGCTCGACGATATCGATGGCGAGCGTCGCGGGCAATTGGCGCGAGACCCGCGCATCTTTGACCCAGGCCATTTCGAGCAGCCCTTCGCGCAGCTCCTCGAGATCGACCAACGGCATGGGTTCTTCGCGATGCTGCGAGAACACCCGCTCATACACCGCCATCTCGTTCATTCGCTCGACGCCCGACACGCGCACGTGCTTCACCTCGAAACCGGCATCGGAGGCAAGGTTCGCGACCTGCGCCTGCGCCATCGCGGGAACGCCAGCGAGCGTTGCGACGAACCACGCGAGCGCAACCCCGCCGCCCAAAATGATGGCTAGGAAAATCCGCTGCAGCTGCTCCTCGGTGAAGGGCAGCAGCGCCATCGCGCCATCGAGAAAGCCGCTCGTCTTCGCCTTCGCCTTGCGCGCGGTATTGGCGCGGCTGTTCGCTTTCGCAGCGCGGCGAACCCCCTTCGATCCGCGCTTAATCGTCGCCATTGCTACCCCCCTCGAGCTTTTCCGGAGCGAAGCGGCGCAGCGCATCGGCCACGATCGCTTCGACCAGGTCCGCATACTCCATGCCCGCATGCTTCGCCTGCTCGGGCACGAGGCTCAATGGCGTCATGCCGGGCTGCGTATTGGTTTCGAGCACGAACAGGCCATCTTCGCCCTGTTCATCGTCCCAGCGAAAGTCGGTGCGGCTTGTGCCCTTGCATCCGAGCGCCTGATGCGCGCGAAGGGCATAGTCCTCGCACAGCGCGGCGATCTCGGCAGGGATTTTCGCCGGGCAGACGTGTTCGGTCTTTCCGTCTGTGTATTTGTTCTCGTAATCGTAGAAACCCGATTTCACGATCAGTTCGGTCACGCCAAGCGCGCGGGGTCCATCGGGCGTGTCGATGACCGCCGTCGTCATCTCGCGCCCCTTGATGAAGGGTTCGGCGAGCAACTGTCGGAACTCCTGCCACGGGCCGGCGACATCGCGCCCGATCGGGTTGCCGTAATTGCTGTCGTCGGTGACGATCGCGACGCCGACCGAGGAGCCTTCATTGACCGGTTTAAGGACATAGGGCCGCGCGATCGGGTCCCGTTCGAAAAGCTCTTCCGACTTCACGATCCGCCCGCCCGGCATCGGAATGCCCTTGGGCACCAGTGCCTGCTTGGTCAGTTCCTTGTCGATCGCGATGACCGAGGTCGCGAGGCCGGAATGCGTATATGGCACGCCCATCAGATCGAGCATGCCCTGCACCGTGCCGTCTTCACCCGGCACGCCGTGAAGCGCGTTGAAGACAACATCGGGCGCCGCCTCGGCAATGCGCGCGGCGACCTGGCGATCCATGTCGATCCGCGTGACCTGATGCCCGCGGCTTTCGAGCGCGTCGGCAACGCCCTTGCCGCTCATCAGGGAGACTTCGCGCTCATGCGCCCAGCCGCCCATCAGGACGGCGACGTGTAGCTTGGGGAGGCTTGCCATATGCATGTTCCTAAGGCCGCCCCACGCGTTGAATTTCCCATTCGAGTTGAACGCCCGATTTCTTGTAAACCCGGCGTTTCACTTCCTCGCCCAGCCCCTCGATGTCGGCGCTGGTCGCATCCCCTGTATTGATGAGGAAATTGGTGTGCTTCTCCGAAACCTGCGCGCCGCCCATCCTCAGGCCGCGACATCCGGCTTCATCGACCAGCTGCCACGCCTTCTGGCCCGGCGGGTTCTTGAAAGTCGATCCGCCGGTCTTGGTGCGCAGCGGCTGCGAGTCCTCGCGCGCCTGCGCAATGCGGTCCATCTCGGCACCGATTTCTTGCGGATCGCCGGGCGTGCCCTGGAACCTCGCTGAAACGACCACCGCGCCATCGGGCAAGGCCGAATGGCGGTAGCTGTATTGCAGATCGCTCACCGGAAGGGTGACGAGTTCGCCCCCCGGCAGGATCACGTCGCAATCGATCAGGATGTCGGACACCTCGCGGCCATAGGCCCCGCCGTTCATCCGCACGAAGCCGCCGACCGTGCCGGGAATGCCGCGCAGGAATTCCAGTCCTGCGATACCGGCATCGCGCGCGGTGGAAGAAACGAGGATACCATGCGCGCCCGCGCCACAGGCGACGACATTGCCTTCACGGATTTCGACTTCGCTGAAAGGCTTGCCGAGCTTGATCACGACGCCCGGCACACCGCCGTCGCGCACGATCATGTTCGAACCAAGGCCCAGCGCCATGACCGGAGTGCCGTCCTCCAGCCGATCGAGAAACTCGCGCAGATCGTCGAGATCGGCGGGTTCGAACAGCCAATCTGCCGCGCCGCCGCTCTTGAACCACACCAGCTTTGCGAGCGGTGCGTTGGGCGTAAGCTTGCCTCGGACATGGCCGGCAGGCACTGGTGCTTCCACCGCGCCGTCGACCGAACAATCGGGCGCAGCCCCGCTATCGGTGAACCATTCATTGTCGGGCTGCGTCATCGTCATGCGGCGCGTTCTTTCGCAATGTTATCGGCAAGGTCGGCAGCCCATTTGGTGATGTCGCCAGCGCCCAGACACACCACGATGTCTCCCGGCCCGATTTCCCCGGCGAGGGTGTTCGCGAGTGCCTCCTGATCGGGAATGGTCGCAGCGGAGCGATGCCCGCGCGACTTGAGCCCGGCGACGAGCGCATCGGCATCGACGCCATCGATCGGGTCCTCACCAGCTGCATAGACCGGTGTGACATAGACCTGGTCGGCTTCGTTGAAGCAGGACTGGAACTCGTCCATCAGATCCTTGAGGCGGGTGTAGCGGTGCGGCTGTGCGACTGCGATCACGCGGCCTTGCCCGCCTGCCTCCGCCGCTTCGCGTGCTGCGCCAAGCACGGCACGAATTTCGACCGGGTGGTGGGCGTAGTCATCGATGATGGTCGCAGCGCCGCCTTCCACAGGTACGGTGCCAACCTTCGTGAACCGCCGCCGGACGCCGCCGAACTGGCCGAACCCGCTGCGGATGACGTCATCGCCGCAGCCCATCTCGATCGAGACCGCGATGGCGGCGAGCGCATTCTGGACATTGTGCCGTCCGGGCATGGGGAGCTTCACGCCTTCGATGCGGCGATCCTCTTCTCCGCGCTGGCGAACGATAACATCGAAGACATTGCCCCCGGCATCGGGCCGCACGTTGACGCCGCAGATGTCGGCCTGGAGCGAAAAGCCATAGGTGATGACCCGCCGGTCGCGCACCTGCCCCACGACGGCCTGCACTTCGGGATGGTCGATGCACATGATCGCCGCGCCGTAGAATGGCACGTTGTGAATGAATTCGACGAAGGCGCGCTTCACCCCGTCGAAATCGCCGTAATGGTCGAGATGCTCGGGATCGATATTGGTGACGACGGCGATGGTCCCGTCGAGCCGCAGGAAACTGCCGTCGCTTTCGTCAGCCTCGACGACCATCCAGTCGGAATCGCCCAGCCGCGCATTCGAACCATACTGTTCGATGATGCCGCCATTGATCACGGTCGGATCGACCCCGCCTGCATCGAGCAGTGCGGCGATCATGCTCGTCGTCGTCGTCTTGCCATGTGTGCCCGCGACCGCGACCGTCGACTTGAGCCGCATGAGTTCTGCCAGCATTTCCGCACGGCGCACCACGGGAATGCGATTTTCCAGCGCATGCGCGACTTCCGGATTGGTCCGCTTTACCGCAGTCGACGTCACGACCACCGCTGCGCCTTCGACATTCTCCTTCGCGTGTCCGATATGGACCGAGATGCCGCGGGCGCGCAGCCGCTCGACGCTCGGGCTTTCCGAAATATCGCTGCCCTGCACCGTGTAGCCGAGGTTGTTCATCACCTCCGCAATTCCTGACATGCCGATACCGCCGATGCCGACGAAGTGGATTACGCCGATGTCTGTGCCGACACCCTTCATTTGTGCATTCCCCGAGTTGCGCCCTGCCCCACGGCTTCGCCCTGGCTTGCCCCGCGCGCATTGTTTCCGCCGACGCGGATCACATCCATCATCTCGGCCCCGCCGAAGCTTTCGACGAGATCGGCGAGGTCCTTCGCCGCATCAGGCCGTCCACAATTCCACGAGGCATGCGCCGCATTGGCGAGCGATTGCGGCTTCTGGGCGAGCGCCATGATCTGACGCGAAATATCCTTGGCGAGTTTCTGGAACGTGTCGGATTGCCGCTTGCGAAGGGCGTTGGCGGCGTCGCTGTCGCCTTCGGGCATCTTGATCGTCGACTGCGGCTGGCGGATCATGCGCGCGCCGCCCGCCTTGACGATCTCGCGCGTGTTGGCCGCCTGGTGATCGTCGGTCGCGATGGGCAGCGGGATCAGGATCGCCGGACGACCGACCGCGGTCAGCTCGGCAATCGTCGAGGCACCGGCGCGCCCGATGAAAAGGTGACAATCGGCGAGGCGCGTTTCCATATCCTCGAAATAGGTGCCGAGTTCAGCGGGAATGTCGTGATTGCGATAGCGGTCGCGAACGCGGTCGAGATCTTCGGGCCGACATTGCTGCGTAACCTGCAGGCGCTGGCGAAGCGCCGGCTGCAGCATGGCCAGACCATCGGGGATTACTTCCGAAAGAATCCGCGCGCCCTGGCTGCCGCCTGTCACGAGTACGCGCAGGATGCCGTCTTCGGTCAGCGGCGGAAAATCCTCCTTGCGGAGGGCAAGCACTTCCGGGCGGACCGGATTGCCGACCAGATGCGTCTTGGAAAGATGCTGTTCCTTGAGCCGTTCGACATCGGGATAGGATGTCGCGATCGCCTGCACGCGCCCAGCCATCAGTCGATTGACCCGGCCCAGCACGGCGTTCTGTTCATGCACGATCGTCGGAATGCCGGCCGAAGTCGACGCGAGCATCGCGGGCATGGCGGGATAGCCGCCGAAGCCGACCACGGCGCTCGGCGCAAAGCTTTCGAAGAGGCGCAGTGCCATGCCGCGCCCTTCCCACAAGGCTTTCACGCCCTTGATCCAGCCGAGCGGGTTCTTGCCGAAGCGGCCCGCCGGAATGACATGTGCAGGGAGGAATTCGGGCTTTCCCGGGATCTCCGCGCCACGCTCGTCGGTGATCAGCGCGACATGATGGCCGCGCCGCTCAAGCTCGGTCGCAAGCGCGAAGGCGGGGATCAGGTGTCCGCCAGTGCCGCCTGCGGCGAGCACGTAGTGCCGCCCCGCGCCATTGGGTGTGTCACCGCTCATCGCTCGTCCTCCTTCTTGCCCAGCATGTCGATCAGGCCGGGCGTTTCGCGCTGGAGGTAGGGATTGCGGCGCGTGATGGCCAGCAACAGTCCGATGGTGAGGCAGACGGCGATTGTGGAAGACCCGCCATAGCTTACCAGCGGCAATGTCATCCCCTTCGATGGGAATAGCTGCAGATTGACGAGAATATTGATGAACGCCTGCCCGCCGACTTGGGCGGCGAGACCGGCGCCTGCGAGCAGGACGAACAGATTGTCCTCGTCGAACAGGCGCAACAATACGCGCAGCAAGATCGCGAGGTAGAGGAGCACGATGACCGCGCACATCAGCAAGCCGAACTCCTCGCCGATTACCGAGAAAATGTAATCGGTATGCGCTTCGGGCAGGTTCATCTTGCGAATGCCGAGCCACAGCCCGCTACCCGTCCAGCCGCCTGCCAGCAGGGTCCGTTCGGCGAGGTCGACCTGGTCGAATGCGGTTCCTCCGCCGAGAAAATCGTCGATCCGGTGGCGGGCGTTGTCATAGAGGAAATAGGCTGCGGTGAGCCCGACCACGCCCGCGCCGACGAGTGCGCTGATCCGCTGCACCGAAACGCCCGAAAGCAGGATCAGCACGAACCACACCCCGCCGAACAGCAGCGTTGCGCCGAGATTGGGCTGAAGCATCAGCAGCGCAGCAACCAGGCCCATGATCCCGGAGACCACGGCCAGCACGGGCATGTTGGGATCGCGCAGTCGCCAGGTCAGCACCCAGGCCAGCAGGATCGCAAAGCCGGGCTTCAGAAACTCGCTCGGCTGGAAGGAGAAACCGATATCAATCCAGCGCACGGAACCGTTTTTCTCTGTGCCGAAAATCGGCACAAGCACGAGGAAGAACAACATGGCTCCGGCCAGTAGAATACCCAGCCTGCGCGCATCGTCGATCCGTAGCAGCGAGCCGAAGAACATCGCGCCGAGGCCAAGGACCTGCCAGACGATATGCTGTTTCAGGAACAGGAACTCGTCGAGCGTGACCTCTGCCGTGGAGAGCCGGTCGGCGCTCGCAGGCGAAGCTGCTGCAACGGCAGCCGTGCCGAGCACCATCAATATGCCGACGAGTCCCAGCAGGACCTTGTCGATCTCGCGCCACCAGATCTTTAGCTCTTCCCGCCAGACCTTACGCCAGTCGCGATTGCGCTGCTGGCTCGCCTTGCGCTTCGAAACATAGATTGGTTGGCTGCTCATACGCTGCCACCTTGCGCAAGAGCAGCCTGAATCTCTTCGGAAGCACCGGTCAACGCGCCGACGACCTGGCGAAAATGCTCTCCGCGCCTCTCGTAGTCCCGGAACTGATCGAAGCTGGCGCAGGCGGGCGATAGGAGGATGACATCACCGGCGCGCGCATTTTCCATCGCTGCGCGTACGGCTTCGCAAAGCAGTTCGGCGCGGGTAACGGGCACGTGAGGCTCAAGCAATTCTGCGAAGCGCGGCCCCGCCTCACCGATAGTGTAAGCATGGGCAATATTGCCAAGGTGCTGCTCGCAAGGGCCGAGTCCGTCTTCCTTGGGCAGACCACCCACGATCCAGTGGATCCGCGGCGCACCGCTATTGATCGCAGGATCGGGCGGGTAGGCGGCAAGTGCAGGTGCGGTGCTATCCGGATTGGTTGCCTTGCTGTCGTTGATGAAAAGCACGCCCTCGTGTTCGGTCACTCGCTCCATCCGGTGCGGCAAGCCGCTGAAGGCCTTGAGCGCAGCTTCCCATTGCGAGCGCCCGACGCCCAGAGCCTCCACCAGCGCGACCGCAACGGTTGCATTCTCAAGGTTGTGAGGCCCCTGCAGACCGAGCCAGTCGGCCTGCATTGCCTCAAGTTCGCTTTCGTCTGCGATCGCCACCTTGCCCGAGGGTCGACGTTGCCGCTCGACCTCGTAGATCGCGCGGGTTGTCGGATCACCGTTACCGAATACCGCGAACTGGCTGACCGATTGCATGGAGAAGAGACGGCCTTTCGAAAAGGCATATTTCTCGAAATTGCCGTCATAGCGGTCGAGATGATCCGGCGTGATGTTGAGCAAGGCCGCTGCATCGCATGCGAGCGAACGCGTGAGGTCAATCTGATAGCTCGACAGTTCGAGCACATAGACCCCGCCTTCCGGCAGGGGCTCCTGCCCAAGGATGGGCAGGCCGATATTGCCGCCCATCAGCGCGGGGATTCCCGCCTCTTTCAGGATGTGATGCACAAGCGCAGTCGTCGTGCTCTTGCCGTTGGTGCCAGTGATGCCGACCACCTTGTGCAGCGGCAGGGCCGCGCGGGCGAGCGCAAACAGCTCGATATCGCCGATCACCGGAACGCCGAAGCGCTCGGCATGCGGCGCAATCGGGTGGGTGTTGAGCGGAACACCGGGCGAGACCACAACGCCGTCGAAACCGGTCAGATCGGCTTCGAGCGGATCGGCGAGCGTCACCCGCCCCTCGAACGGTTCGCGCGCGTTTTCCTGCCGGTCCCACGCAAGCACCTCGGCACCGCTCGCGAGCAAGCTCTCGACCGCCGCTGCGCCGGAGCGCGCGAGACCGAGGACTGCATATTTCTTTCCGGCGAAGGCGGAGGAAGTGATCACGAGACGCCCGTCACCTCAGCTTGAGCGTGGCGAGACCGGCCATGGCGAGGACGATGGAGATGATCCAGAAGCGGATCACGACCTTGCTCTCGCTCCAGCCGAGCTGTTCGAAATGGTGGTGGATCGGCGCCATGCGGAAGATGCGCTTGCCGGTGCGCTTGAACCAGAAGACCTGGATGATGACGCTGGCGGTTTCGGCGACGAACAGGCCACCGACGATCAGCAGCACGATCTCGTGATGGCTGGCAACCGCGACTGCGCCGAGCGCTCCGCCAAGGGCAAGGCTTCCGGTGTCACCCATGAAAACCGCAGCGGGCGGCGCGTTGAACCAGAGGAATGCGAGGCCGCCACCCATGATCGCGGCGCAGAAAATCGCCAACTCGCCAGCGCCGGGGACATGCGGAATGCCGAGATACTCGGAATAATCGACGCGCCCGACGAGATAGGCGATCAGCGCGAATGTGCCCGCCGCGATGATCACCGGCATGATTGCAAGTCCGTCCAGTCCATCCGTCAGGTTCACGGCATTGCCGAAGCCGACAATCAGCGTCGCGGCAAAGAGATAGTAGAAGGGACCAAGCGGGATCGCGACGTTGCTCAGGAATGGCACGTAAAGGTCGGTGTTGACCTGATCGACGATGATATAGGCGGCAGCGCCTGCGATGATGAACTCGAACAGCAGGCGGGTCTTGCCCGATACGCCCTTGTGACTGGCCTTCGTGACCTTGTCATAATCATCCATGAAACCGATCAGGCCGAAGCCTGCGGTGACGGCGAGGCAAGCCCAGACGAAGGGATTGCGCGGGTCCATCCACAAGAGGAGCGAGACGGTCAGCGCGATCAGGATCATCAGACCGCCCATGGTCGGCGTGCCGACCTTGGCCTGGTGCGACTGCGGGCCATCGGCACGGATCGGCTGGCCCTTGCCCTGGCGCACGCGAAGAAGATTGATGAAGCGCG
Organism: Altererythrobacter xiamenensis; assembly: GCF_900177715.1. GTDB lineage: Bacteria > Pseudomonadota > Alphaproteobacteria > Sphingomonadales > Sphingomonadaceae > Erythrobacter > Erythrobacter xiamenensis. The sequence goes on from NZ_FXWG01000001.1 coordinate 581,257, forward strand.
GACCGATGATCAGCCCGAGAAAGAGCGCGGTGATCAGCGTCGCGCCGGCGCGAAAGGTCTGGTAGCGTACGAGATTGAATACGCCTTCAAAACCCAGCCACTCGGCGATCAGATAGAGCATTCAACTGTCCTAGGGCCTCATCCTTCGAGGCCTGCGAAATGTGCCACCAACTTGCCGAGACCGACCGAGTTGGATCCCTTGACCAGAACCGCGTCCCCTGCGGTTACGCCATAATCCTCCAGCGCCGCGATCGCCTCTGCAGGATTACTGCAATGCGCGAAGGTGATGGCGTTGTGAATCCCGCCGCCACTCGCTTTCCCCAGTTCCCGTGCGAGTGCGCGCATTTCCTCGCCCACCAGCACCGCATGATCGATTTTTCCCTCGATCAGCGCCTCGGTGAGCTGCGCGTGGAAGCGCTCGGCGAAATCGCCCAGCTCTTTCATGCTGCCCAGCACCGCGAGGCGTCGAGTCGCTGGCGTGTGCCCCAATTGGCGCAAGGTTGCGCGCATGGAGGCCGGATTGGCGTTATAGCTTTCGTCGATCAGCAATGCCTTGCCGCCAGCTGCCGCGATACGATGACGAGCGCCGCGTCCCTTGAGCCCGCCCATCTCTGCCAGCGCAAGTCCGGCTGCGGCGAGATCGCCGCCCGCCGCACGAACCGTCGCCATCACGCCGAGCGAGTTGGCGATCCAGTGCTCGCCCGGCTCCGCAACCGAATAGCACAGCCGTGCGTCCCCGAGGTCGGCGGTGACCAGCGAACCGCCATTGGCGCTGGGGATCGCATCGAGCAGGCGCACGTCAGCGTCCTTGCTCGCGCCGAAAGTGAGAACCTTGGCACCCAGCGCGCGGGCGCGTGCGATCAATTGTGCGGAGTATTCGCTGTCGGCCGGAATCACGGCCGTGCCGCCTTCGACCAGGCCGCCGAAAATCTCTGCCTTGGCGTCGGCGATCGCCTCCATACTGCCAAGGTTCTCGATATGCGCCGGTGCGATGGTGGTGATTAGCGCCACGTTCGGGCGCACATGGCGCGTGAGAACGTCGATCTCGCCCTTGTGGTTCATGCCCATTTCGAACACGCCGTAGCGACTGCGCGCAGGCATCCGGGCAAGGCTCAAGGGCACGCCGACATGGTTGTTGTAGCTGCGCACGCTGCGGTGGCATGCCCCGCGGCTAGCACGATCGAGCGCGTTGAAGATCGCTTCCTTGACGCCGGTCTTGCCGACCGAGCCGGTTACCCCGATCCGCACCGCATCGGTCCGGTCGCGTGCTGCATGGGCAAGAGCGTGGAGCGCCGCGGTCGTATCTTCTACCAGCACGTGCGGATAATCGACCGGGCGATCAACAATCGCGGCAACTGCGCCATTGGCAAAGGCCTTGTCGATGAACTTGTGCCCGTCCATCGCCTCGCCCTTGAGCGCGACAAACAGGTCACCGCCGCGCACATCGCGCGAATCCATTTCGACGCCCGAGGCCTGGAAATCATGGCTGGCGGTGCCGCCGGTTGCCGCAGCAATCTCGCGCGCCGACCACAATGCAAGCGGCAGGGCGTCGCGGGCCTCGGTCGGCCAGGCAATGAGAGCTGGATGCGTCGCCATCAGGCCGCTCCCTGCTCTGCCGCGCATTCGCGCGCAACCGTCACATCGTCGAAAGGCAATACCCGCATATTTTCCCCCGAGCCTATTATCTGGCCTTGTTCATGTCCCTTGCCGGCGATCAGCACGATGTCGTGCGCACCTGCCAGCCGGATCGCTTCGGCTATCGCGGCGCGTCGGCCGCCGATTTCCTGCGCGCCCTCGCTCCCGGCTGCATGCACACCCTTCATGACTTGCGCCCGGATCGCGCCTGCGTCTTCGCCGCGCGGGTTGTCATCGGTGACGATGACGATGTCGGACTGATCGGCCGCTGCACGCCCCATCGGCTCGCGCTTGCCAGCATCGCGATCGCCGCCCGCGCCGAACACGGTGATAAGCCTGCCATTTTTCTCCGCATCGACATGGGGTTTGAGCGCAGCAATAGCCGCCTCGATCGCGTCGGGCGTATGCGCGTAGTCGACATAAACGGGCGAACCTTGCGGGGCGATGACTGCGCGCTCGAGCCGGCCGCGCACCGGCTGCAGGCGGCCGACAGCATCGAACACCATCGAAGCGTCCGCGCCGCTGACCAGCGCGAGCCCCGCCGCAACCAGCGCGTTGGACGCCTGATAGGCCCCGATCAGCGGCAGCTTGATGGTGCGCTGCATCCCCTCATATTCGATTTCGAGCGTCTGGCCGAGCTGTGTCGGTGTGCGGGCAAGCAGGCGAATGTCCTCGCCCTGCTCGCCCGCCGTAAACACGCGCAGCGCCCGTTGTTGCGCGTGTTCGATGGCGCGGCGGGTCCACTCGCTGCCTTCCCCGCCATGCCAGATAACCGCCGTTCCGCCGTCATCGACCACTTCGTCGAAAAGGCGCATCTTGGCCGCGAAATAATCCTCCATATCCTTGTGATAATCGAGGTGATCGCGGCTGAAATTGGTGAAGGCGCAGGCCGATACCGGCACGCCTTCATTGCGATATTGCGAGAGACCGTGGCTCGATGCTTCGTAAGCGACATGCGTCACGCCTTCGCGCGCCAGCCCGCTCATATTCGAAAGGAAGGTGACGATGTCAGGCGTCGTTAGGCCCGTCGACACGCTCTCGTCGGGGGTCGTCACGCCAAGCGTGCCGATGCTCGCAGCACGCTCTCCGCACATGCGCCAGATCTGCCGCGTCATTTCGACCGTGGAGGTCTTGCCGTTGGTCCCGGTGACCGCGACGATCACGTTCGGCATAGGAGTGAAGAAGCCCGCGGCAAGGCGTGCGAAGGCGCGGCGCGGCTCTTCGTCCGCTATATGCACCGCGCCTTCGACTGCGACCTCGGGGCGAGCCACGACAGCTACCGCTCCGGCTTGAATGGCTTCGGGGATCACGTCTTCGGCATTGAAGCTTGCACCGCGAAAGGCACCAAAGACCGTGCCGGGTGCCACCTTGCGATGATCGATGGCGAAACCGGTCACGCTGGCATCGCCCCCCTCGCTGAGCGTAATCCCGGCCCGTTCTGCCAGCGCGCCCAGCTTCATGACTTGCCCTTGACGACCAACGGCTTGAGATCGCTGATATCGACATCGCGGGTTGCGTCGGGCCGGATCCCAAGAACCGGTCCAATCCGCGGAACCAGCTTCCCGACGATCGGAGCCGCGGTCCAGCCGGCTGTCCGCTGGAAGGAGCTGGCGACGGTACCATGTGGCTCGTCTAGCATGGCGATCACGACATAGCGCGGGCGATCCATGGGAAAGGCTGCGGCGAAGGTCGAAACCAGCGAAGACTGGCGATAGCCGCCATTGCCCGGCTTTTCGGCGGAACCGGTCTTGCCACCGACACGGTATCCCGGCGCATCTGCATTCTTCCCGGTACCGTAGATCGTGATCATGCGCAGCAGCTGGCGCATACGCGAAGAAGTCGAGGCCTTGAACACGCGGCGGCCACGTGGGGCAGCACCCGGTTCCAGCTTGCGCAAGGTTGCAGGCCGCCAGATTCCGCCATTCACCATCGCGGCATATGCACTGGCAAGGTGGAGCGGCGTGACCGCGATACCGTGACCGTAGCTTACCGTCATGTTGCGAAGGCGCGGCCAGTCATCGCCGGGCCAGATCGGGAATCCGCGAGCTGGAAGTTCGATGTAAGGGCGCTCGTTCATGCCGAGATCGATGAGGGTCTGACGCAGCCGCTTGGCACCCAGTTCGTCGGCGACCCGCGCGGTCACGGTATTCGACGAGTAGATCAACGTCTGAGGGACATTCAGCACTTCACCCTTGGGCTTCAGATCCTTGATACTGAACCGACCCACCTGAACCGGTGTCGCATTCCAGGGTTTGCCAAAATCCCTGACCACCCCGGCATCGATCGCCGCAGCAACGGTTATCGGCTTGAAGGTCGATCCAAGCTCGTAAACCTGGTTGGTCACCCGGTTGAACATGTTCTTTTCGCCTTCCTCGTCGATCCTGTTGGGATCGAACTCGGGAAGTGACGCAAGCGCCATGACCTCGCCAGTGTCGACGTCGAGGACGATTCCGGCCGCACCCATGGCGTTCACCGCCAGCATGCCCTTGCGAAGTTCATCCTCGAGCGCGCCCTGTACGCGCGCATCGATCGACAGGGGAATGGGATCGGCCCTTGTTGCCGGGTCGGTCAGATGCTTGTCGAGCACCTGCTCCATACCCACACGGCCATGACCGTCGGCTGCGACATAGCCGAGAATATGCGCGCCCATCGAACCTTGCGGATAATGGCGGTCACTTTCACGCGGCATTTCGAGTGCAAGTTCGCCAAGAGCCTGAACGCGGTTCGCCTCTTCCGGCAGCACCCGGCGGCGCAAATATCCTGCACGGCCTGAAGCAAGCTTTTCGGCGACATCGACCGGATCGATGGAAGGAAAGATCGCGGCGAGTTCTTCGGCGATTTCGGCTGGCGGGCGCACCAGCGGTGTCCCGCCGTCGCCCAAAGCCTCGGGATTGTACCACAGCGCATATGCCGGGAAAGCGCGCGCCAGCGGGGTACCATTGCGGTCGGTGATTTCCCCACGTGGCGGAAGCAGCGCCTCTTCAAGCGAAGTGCGGGTAAGCGCGCGATCGGAGAGACCGAGATGGAAGATCCGCAGCACCGCTATGAAGGCAACCACGGCAAAGACCAAAGCGACCCATAATACGCGCCAACGCGCGGTGACGAGCGACTGCCGCCGGATCGTCACCAGTTGCACCCTGCCTGTCGGGACGGCCATGCTGGCCGACAGCGCCGTCATTCAGCAACCTCTGCGGTCAGAATTGGGCGAGCCTGCGCCTGGCGAACAGGCGATGCCTCCGCGAGGAACTCACCGAAGGTCTGCGCGAAATCCTGATTGGCAGCGACTTGTTCGGCGACTGCAAGTTCGACGGGCTTGCCTGTGAGCGGCGATACCATCTGGCGCTCATCCTCGCCCTGATCCGAATTTTCAGCGCGTGCGAAACGAACCGGATCGGGGGCACCCGGCGCGCGGGGCGCGCCAAGGCTCGCCAGCTGGCGTTCGTTTTCGAGATACTGGTCGGCGCGCGGCGCCTGGTAGCCGAACTCGACGACGTTCCAGTCGGACAGCTGGCGCTGGCTGGCGCGCGTCTCGAACTCGGTTTCGAGCATCAGCGTTTCGCGTTCGAGAGCGATAATCTCACGCTCGGCGAGGAGCACTTCACTCTTCACCGCGTGAACGCGGAAACTCAGGACAAGGAACAGGCTCAGGCAAACGAGCAGGGCGGCGGCCCAGCCGATCTGGCGGAGGCGGCTACCGGCGATCATGCGACGAGCTCCCGTGCCGGGGCGTCGGTGCGGATAGCATGGCGCAAGGTGGACGAGCGCGCGCGCGGGTTGCGCGCAATTTCCGCAGCGCCCGGGCGAATGGCCTTGGAAACTTTTTCGAAAACGACAGGCGCCTGATCCAGTTGGGGCAGGTGGCGAGAGCCGCCGCCGCGCTGCGAGGCATCGCGCAGGAAGCGCTTGACGATCCGGTCCTCCAGGCTGTGGAAGCTGACGACCGCCAGCCGTCCGCCAGCGCGTAGCAGGTGTTCCGCGGCATTGAGACCGGCGCGCAGTTCGCCCAGCTCGTCATTCACATGGATGCGCACCGCCTGGAATGTGCGGGTCGCGGGATCTTTCTTGTCGGTCGGCTTGTGCCCCAATGCCTTCCGCACCACGCGAGCGAGATCGCCGGTCGTCTGCAGCGGACGGGCGGCAACGATCGCGCGGGCGACGCGGCGCGACTGGCGCTCCTCGCCATAGTCAAACAGAACGTCGGCGATTTGATCGACCTCGGCAGAATTGAGGAAGTCGGCTGCGCTCGTCCCCTCCTGGCTCATCCGCATGTCGAGCGGGCCGCCGGCGCTGAAGGCAAAGCCGCGCTCCGCCTGGTCGAGCTGCATCGAGCTGACACCGATGTCCATCGTCACACCGTCGACCTGCGCCACGCCCGCTTCGGCGAGAGCATCGACCATTTCCGAAAAGCGCCGCGGATGGAGCACGAGGCGCGGAGGGGTGGTTCGCGCTTCTGCCCATCCGCGGCCCTCGGTGATCGCGCTGGGGTCGCGATCAAAGGCGTGAACGGTCGCGCCGCGTTCGAGCAGCGCACGAGTGTATCCGCCGGCACCGAATGTGGCGTCGACAATCACGTCGCCCGGCTGCGGATCGAGCGCAGCGACAACTTCGTCCAGGAGGACGGGAATGTGCGGGGCATCGCCCGGAAGATCGGTCGGCGCGCTCATTTCTTCTTCGCCTTCGCTTCGGAAACGAGGTTTTCGCAGGCCGCCTGCGCGCTTTCCCACTCGCTGCCCATCGCGGCGAGCTCTTCGGGGTTCCAGATGGTGAAGAAGCGGCCTGCACCCTGGAAATAGAGCCCGTCCTCGACCCGGCCCAGCGAGCGCAGGTGATCGGGCATGACGAAGCGGCCACTCTCGTCGAACGGGATTTCGACGAAGCCGAAGAGCTGGTTGGCGCGGAGGTCGCGGTCGAAATCATCCCTGCCAAGGCGCAGTGCGCGTTCTTCCTCGCGGTCGAGCTGTACTTCGAGTTCAGCCTTGCGCGAGAGACCGAAGCCGACGAGGCAGTTCCAGCGTTCGTGTTTGGCGAGACAGAGGACGCGCCCTTCCGAGCTTTCCTTCACGGCTTTGCGGAAAAGCGGAGGCAGGACGAAACGGCTCTTATCGCCCGCGGGCGAATAAGCCTGTCCGCTGTACCCTCCGAAAGACACCTGTGAATCTCCGCCCTAAGCCCCGTTTCCGGCATGCCTTCTCCGCCGCCACCAACGCGCAAGGGCGGGTAGCGCGCCGCCTTTTCACTGGCGGCACATCACGAAGCGGCATGTCCGATGGATGATGGTCATATCGCGGGCACGACGGGGATGAAAGGGATTTTTGCGGGATTTCACGGGATAAGGTAGTAAATATCTGATTTACCATAGTTTATTCAAAGTCGATTATCTTTAGAAATCTCGGAGATATCCTCAGGGTTTCCCCTCAATCGTCTGAAATCGATGGTGAATCGCCGCTGGAGTCGGTTTCGACTCGGATTTTCCCGTGAAATCCCCGATCCGGGTCGAGCCTCGACCCGCAAGCCGTTCAGCGCAAAGCGTAATCCGCCAGAGCGAGGATGATGTCGGCCTCTTGCTCGCCGCCATCGCGCGCTTCGAACAGGGCGGCATCGGCAAGCACGGTAACCTGTCCTTCGCCGACCTGGCATCGGGCGATCAGTCCGCTTGCTTCGATGGTGCAGTTTCCAATGCCACTTTGTCTTTTCGTCAACCGACCGGCGATGGCCACTGGTAGTGGACCGACCGGCGTGTCGATGATCTGAGGGGCATTGTCCGAGTTCTCTTCGCGCGTTTCCATGATCACCCCCCAGCGCGGCAGGACCGGCGGGACGATACCGATGACGGAGGGGTGGCGCGGATCGCCCAGCGGCGCAGCGTATTCACCGGTCAGCATCGGATCGATCACATAGAGCAATCGCCCCCCATCCTGCACCCAGTCATCGAGCGCGACATTTCCGGCGGGCGATATCCCGCGCGGCTGCACGATGAGCAATCGCTCTAGCCCTTCGAGGACCGCGCCCTCCCGCTCTTCAGACACGAAGCTATCGACCGGACGCAGGTCATAGCGCTGTTCGAGCACCTGCCTCACCCAAGGAAGTTCGGCATTCTCGTCGAGCAGCGTCGCAAGATCCGCGCCATCGGCCCAATAAATCGGGAGGCCTGTCATCAGACCGAGTTCGGCGCGCTCGGAGGCAGGGACCGGTCGGCTCTCATCGCTTGGCCACAGCGTATACGCCATCACTCCCGCGAGCAGGGCGAACGCTATGGGCACGATAGTGCGCTTAATTGCCTGGGGGAGCACCGATGTCTTCTACTGCGCCGCCGCCATTGTTCGGGCGTGCCGGGGCGTCCCGACCCGGCGCGATTTGCGCAGGGTCTTGCTGCGTGGGTTGCGGCGTTGGCTCTGCAGGCATGTCAGGAACGATGCCCGCGTCGGCGAGCGGGTCATTGCCGGTCTGCTCCGCGCTCGGCTCGGTCGTCGGTGCTGCCTCGGGGACCGCCTGCTCGTCGGTCACGCGCGCACGGTTCTGAATGACGTTGGCCAGCGCGACCAGCAGCAGCATTGCGCCGATCCCCGCGAGCCCGACCTGCAGGCGCTGGAGCGCTTCGGCACGGGTGCCGCCGAGCGGTGTGGCAGCTTCTTCGCCCGTCCCTTTCTCGTCGCGCGCGAGGCCCAGAAGTTTCATCGGATCCACGAGGACGATCCTATCACGCCTGCTCGAGCCAGTCGAACACCGGAAGGTCCTTCGAACGCAGCCATTCGGCATTGTACAGCGTCGAGAGATAGCGGAAGCCGGTGTCGCACAGGATCGTCGCGACGCGCACATCCTTGCGCCCTTCGGCCACCAATTGCTTGCCGAGCTCTATCGCACCCGCAACGTTGATGCCCGATGACAGGCCGAGGCACAGCCCCTCCTCTCGCAGCAATTTCGCCACCCATTCGAGGCCTTCTTCGTCGGAGATACGGAACTGCGTGTCGATCGGCGCGCCTTCCAGATTGGCGGTGATCCGCCCCTGCCCGATCCCCTCGGCCACCGAGGAACCTTCGGCCTTGAGTTCGCCATTGGCGTAAAAATTGTAGAGCGCCGCGCCATGCGGATCGGTCAGCGCGATGCGGATATTCTCGTCGCGTTCCTTCAGCCCCATGCCGACGCCGGCAATCGTGCCGCCCGTACCTGCAGCGCAGGTAAAGCCGTCGACCCGCCCTTCGAGCTGCTCCCACAGTTCGGGCGCGGTGCCTTCGATGTGAGCCTTGCGGTTGGCGACATTGTCGAACTGGCCTGCCCAGATCGCACCTTCGGTCTCTTCCGCCATGCGGCGCGAGACATGCTGGAAGTGTGCGGGGTCGGCATATTTGGTCGGGGGAACGAGAACCAGCTGTGCGCCAAGGGCACGCAACGTGTCCATCTTCTCCTTCGACTGGTTGTCCGGCATGACGATCACGGTCTTGTAGCCGAGCGCATTGGCGACCAGCGCAATGCCGATCCCGGTATTGCCCGCCGTCCCTTCGATCACCGTGCCGCCGGGTTTCAATTCGCCGCGCTTTTCCGCATCGCGGATCATGAAGAGCGCGGCGCGATCCTTCACCGAGGATCCGGGATTGGCAAACTCGCACTTGCCGTAGATGTCGCAGCCCGCTGCCTCGCTCGGCCCGGTCAGGCGGACGAGCGGCGTGTTGCCGATGAGGTCGAGGGTCGAGCCGAAAGGCTTTGTAATATTCATCTTGCGGGAATTAGGCGCAGCTTGTGCCGCGCGCAATGGAGTAAGGCTTTCCAGCCTGCTATCTGCGCTAGCACGCCCGGTCCGCGACAAGCGGACCGCAAGGGCAAACGCCCGCCCGCAGCGATGCGGCCTTCAGGTCGTGTGAGCGAGGATTTCGCACACTCGGATGAGTGTGCGGACATATCTCGCTTAATCTTCGTCGGCGATCGTGACCTTCAGGCCGTCGAGATCGTCGGTGAACGCAATCTGGCACGACAGGCGCGAGGTTTCATTGCGGTGGTCAGAGCTTTCGAGAAGATCGTCCTCGTCCTCGCTCATCTTCGGCAACTTGTCCGCGAAGGCCGGATCGACGTGCACGTGGCAGGTCGCGCACGAACAGCAACCGCCGCACAGCGCCAGCAGCTCGTCGAAGCCGTTGTCGCGAATGGCTTCCATCACGGTCAGGCCGTCCTCGACATCGATTTCCGAGGTTTCGCCTTCACGGGTGGTGACGATCAGCTTGGGCATATGTGCGTGTCCTTGTGCATGGGGCCGCCACGAGGCAACCACTATCGGCTCTTTGGGCGGGCTGCTAAGCATTGCCGCGAATATTTGCAAGCTAGGGGAAGTGATAAGTGGGCCTTTCGGCAGAGACGATCCGCAAGGGGCTGGACGCCGTCGCTCAGGGCGAACCACGCGTCGCCGAAGCGATCGAGCGGGTCGGCTATCCCGAACCGCGCATTCGCGATCGCGGCTACAAGACCCTCTTGAGAACCATTGTCGGACAACAGGTCTCGGTCGCAGCGGCGAGCTCGATGTGGAACAAGCTGGAAGCCGAGCTCGGCTCCGATTTCACCGCTGCCTGCCTCTTGGAACGCGATTTCGATACTCTTCGCGCCTGCGGATTGTCGCGGCAAAAGCAAGGCTATGCGCGCTCGCTATGCGAACTGGTCGAGGCAGGCGCAGTGGATTTCGAAAACCTGCCCAAGGATGACGAAGAAGCCATCGCCGATCTTACCCAGATCAAGGGGATCGGGCGCTGGTCTGCCGAGATTTACCTGCTGTTTGCAGAGGGGCGCCCGGACATCTGGCCGGCAGGCGACCTCGCCGTGCAAGAGGGGGTCAAACGCCTGCTCGAACTGGACGAACGCCCGACCGAGAAACCGACCCGCGAAATCGGCGAACGCTGGTCCCCGCATCGCGGCGCGATGGCGATCTTCACCTGGCATTATTATGCCAATCCTGCACTATGACCGCAGCGTAAGTCTATCTTGCCAAAGATGATTCCCGGTGTATTGTAATTCTAATACAGCTAGAGAGAGGACTGACCCCAATGACTTCTAGACACACCCCCCGCCTGCTGACCGCCCTGCTCGCCGCGAGCGCACTGACACTGCCCGGCGCAGTTCAGGCGGATCATCACGCCACAAACGGAGCCGAAATGACCGAAGCCACTGCAGCAGCCCCCCTGATCCCGCGTGACGCCCTGTTCGGCAATCCTTCGCGCGCACAGGGTCGCCTCAGCCCCGATGGCAAGTGGCTCAGCTGGCTCGCGCCGAAGAACGACGTGCTCAATATCTGGCTCGCCCCGGCCGACAATCCCGATGCGGCAAAGGCGGTAACAAACGCCACCGACCGCCCGATCCGCCAGCATTTCTGGGCTCCGGATTCGAAGAGCCTCGGCTATATCCAGGACAAGGGCGGGGACGAGAACTTCCTACTCTACGGGATCGATGTCGAGACCGGCGAAGAGCGCACGCTGACTCCGTTCGAGAACACCCGCGTACAGATCGTCGGAGCTTCGGAGAGCATCCGCGACAAGATCCTCGTCGGGCTCAACAACCGCAATCCGCAATTCCATGACGTCCACATGCTCGACCTCAACACGGGCGAGCTGACGCTGGTGCTCGAGAACAACGGCTATGCCGGTTTCATGGCCGACGACAATCTGGATGTGCGCATGGCGATGCGCCAGAATGCCGAAGGCGGCACTGACTACTTCAATGTCGTCGACGGCGAAGTGGAGGAAGAACCCTTCACCAGCACGGCGATGGAAGATTCGCTGACCACCAATCCCGCCGGTTACACCACGGACGGCACGATCCTCTACTGGCTCGACAGCCGTGACCGGAATACCGCTGCGCTCTATGCGCAGAACACCGAAACCGGAGAGCGCACGCTTATCGCGGAAAACGACAAGGCCGATATCGGCGGAACGATCCGCGATCCCAAGACCGGCGTCGTCGAAGCCTATTCGGTGAATTACCTGACGAATGAATGGACCGCGACCGATCCCGAGCTGAAGGCCGCGCTCGACTGGCTCGACGAACGGCTCGAGGGCGATTTCGGCATCTCGAGCCGGACCGAAGACGACCGCACCTGGATCGTGTGGAACGACCCGCTCGTGGCGCCGAGCAAGACCTACATCTTCGATCGCGATGCGGAAACGCTGACCGAGTTCTACACCACGCGGCCCGAACTCGAAGGCGCTCCGCTTCAGCCGATGCACCCGGTCGAGATCACCAGCCGGGACGGGCTGACCCTGCCCTCTTACCTCACCCTGCCGCCGGGCAGCGACAAGGATGGCGACGGACGTCCGGAAGAGGCAGTGCCGATGGTGCTCCTGGTCCACGGCGGGCCGTGGGCGCGTGATGAATATGGCTTCAACTCGATCCACCAGATGCTCGCCAACCGCGGCTACGCGGTGCTCAGCACCAACTTCCGCGGCTCGACCGGCTTCGGCAAGGATTTCCTCAATGCAGCCAACCTGCAGTGGGGCCTCAAGATGCATGACGACCTGATCGATGCGACCGACTGGGCGATCTCGGAAGGCATCACGGCTGAAGACCAGGTCGCGATCATGGGCGGCTCCTACGGCGGCTATGCGACGCTGGCAGGGCTGACATTCACGCCCGAGAAATTCGCCTGCGGCGTCGACATCGTCGGCCCGTCGAACCTCGAAACGCTGCTGTCGACCATCCCGCCATACTGGGCACCGCTGGTGAAGATCTTCCATACCCGCATGGGCGATCCCAATACGGAAGAAGGCCTGGCGCTGCTCAAGGCGGCAAGCCCGCTCTACAAGGCGGACCAGATCACCAAGCCGCTGCTGATCGCGCAGGGCGCCAATGATCCGCGCGTCAAGCAGGCCGAGAGCGACCAGATCGTGAATGCGATGAAGGAAGCCGGCATTCCGGTGACCTACGTCCTCTATCCCGATGAAGGCCACGGCTTTGCCAAGCCCGACAACAACAAGGCGTTCTTCGGCATTGCCGAAAACTTCCTCGCCGAATGCCTCGGCGGCCGTGCAGAGCCGCTGGGCAATGTGCTCGAACCCTCCAGCGCCGAGATTCTCGAAGGTGCGGAGCATGTGAAAGGCCTCGAAGACGCCATCGAGGGCTGAGGCCCCGGACCGTTCACGTCTGCGCCGTTTTTTCGGCGCTGACATGAATGTAAATAGCTGACAAGCGAGCCGCGCGGGGGTAGCACCTTCGCGCGGTTTTGCTTTGGGAGGGGAAAATGGCCGAACGCAGATCGATTTTCATCACCGGCGGTGCCTCGGGCATTGGCCAGGCCATCGCACTGTACTTTGCCGAGCGCGGCTGGTTCGTCGGCATCGCCGATGTGAACGAGAAAGGCATGGAGGAAACCCTCGGCCAGATCGCGGGCGGGTTCAAATATGCCCACCGGCTCGATGTGCGAGACCGCGCGCAATGGGACGAGGCGCTTGCCGCGTTTGAAACCGCTGCCGGCGGGCGGATCGACGTCGTAGTCAACAACGCGGGGATCGGTGCGGGCGGCGACATCGCCACCATGCCCGTCGACGAGATTGACCGCTGCCTCGACATCAATCTGCGCGGGGTGCTCTATGGTGCGCAGGCCGCCTATCCCTATCTCAAGAAGACCGCGCCCGGCTCTGCCCTCATCAACACCGCGAGTGCTGCTGGCATTCTCGGATCATCGGGCATGAGCGTCTATTGCGCGACGAAGTTCGGCGTGCGCGGCATCGCGGAAAGTCTCGATGCGGAATGGGCCGATGACGGGATCAAGGTGGCCTCGATCTGCCCATCCTTCATCGACACGCCGCTGCTCGATGGCACCGGCAGCCGCAATTCGAACGAGTTGATCCGCGACCGCGTTACTGATGCGGGACTGGAAATCACGCCGGTCGTGGAAGTCGCCGAAGCTGCATGGAAGGCGGTGCATGGCGACGACCTGCACTACCTCGTCGGCAAGACTGCGAAGAAGATGAACTTCGCCAAGCGCTGGATGCCTGGCCGCCTGCGCCAGCAGGCCCGCACCAATCTCAAGCCGCTTGGCCAATAATTTCTCAGGGGAGAGCCAGAATGAGCGAGCGCAGGTCCATCTTCATCACCGGCGGCGCGTCGGGCATCGGGCGCGAGGTCGCGCTCTATTTCGCCAAGCGCGGCTGGTTCGTCGGCATCGCCGATGTCGATCAACAGGGGCTGGAAGACACGCTCGGCCTGATCGAAGGCGGCTACAAATATGCCCACCGACTCGACGTGCGCGACCGCGCGGCTTGGGACGAGGCATTGCAAGCCTTCTCGACTGCGGCTGGCGGGCGCATCGATGTGGTCTTCAACAATGCCGGGATCGGCCATGGCGGCCCGCTGGCGGAACAGCCCGCCGAAGAGATCGAGCAGTTGGTCGCGGTCAATATGAAGGGCGTGCTGTTCGGCGCGCAGGCGGCTTATCCGCACCTCAAGAAGACCGCACCCGGATCGGCGCTGATCAGCACCGCGAGCCTCGCCGGGATCATCGGCGCGCCGAACCTCTCGGCCTATTGCGCGACCAAGTGGGGCGTGCGCGGAATGACCGAGGCGCTGGATGCCGAATGGGCTGCCGACGGCATCACCGTCGCCTCGCTATGCCCGGGCTTCATCGACACTCCGCTGATAGAACAGACCAATCCGGATTCGAACATGTCGGTCAAGGAAACGCTGACCGAAGCAGGGGTCGAGGTTTCACCTGTCTCGGACGTGCCCGAGGTGGTGTGGAACGCAGTGCATGGCGACAAGCTGCACTACACCGTGGGCAAGATGGCGGGCCGGCTGATGAAGCTGAAGCGTTGGCTACCCGGACGCGTGCGCAAGGAAATGCGCAGCCAGGGCGTCGGCGCGGAAATCTAGGACATCGCACGAAGGATGGCGTGCTCGACTACAACAGCGCGTCGATTGCTTCGGCCATGTCGGCATCGCGCTGCGACAGCGCGCCGCCATTGTCCGGATCGGCGTCATGCGTCGTCAGCGTGATCTCGACGCGGTTGTAGACGTTGAACCATTCGGGATGGTGATCGTGCTTTTCCGCGAGCAATGCCACGCGCGCCATGAAGCCCCAGGCCTCGCTGAAATCGGCGAACTGCAACTTTCGCTGGATCGCCGCGCCGTCTCGGGCGGATGACCAGTCTGAATGATCGGCAAGGAGGGTCGCCACCTCTTTCTCGTTGAGCTTCGGGACGGACATGGGGGCCTCGCTTTCGCAAATTGTCGTTCGAGTTATTGTTCGCCAGCCACCTTTCGCCTAACGCTCCGCGTCATGCAAGCGCGCCTCGCCGCATCCGATCTCGCCTGCCGCAGAGGCGACCGCGTGCTGTTTCGCGGGCTGTCGCTCGCGCTCGGTCCGGGGGACGTCCTGCATATCGAAGGCGCCAATGGCATCGGCAAGACGAGCCTGCTGCGCATCCTCGCCGGATTGCTCGCGCCCTATGCCGGATCGGTGGAGCGCGAAGGCGCGATCGGGCTGGTCGACGAACGCCCTGCCCTCGATCCCGACCTGCCGCTGGGCAAGGCGCTGGGTTTCTGGTCGCGGATCGACGGTTCGAGCGAGGCGGCGGCTATCGCCGAGCGATTGGCCCTAACCGACCTGCTCGACGTACCCGTGCGCTACCTCTCGACTGGGCAGAGGAAGCGCGCGGCGCTCGCGCGGCTCATGGGACAAGATGCGCCGATCTGGCTGCTCGACGAGCCCTTGTCCGGCCTCGACGAAGTGTCGCGCGGTCTCGTCGCGGAGCTGGTGAGCGAGCATTCGGCTGCGGGCGGAATTGCGGTCATCGCATCGCACCAGCCGCTGGTGGTCGAACGCTTCGAAGCCTTCGCGCTGGCGGAGTACGTGCTGTGATGCGTGCGATCCTGCGGCGCGATCTGGCGCGGCTGTTCCCGTTCTCGGGGAGCGGAGCGGCGCTGCCGCTGCTGTTCTTCCTCGCCGTGGCGATGCTCTATCCCTTCGCGGTCGGGCCTGACGCCAACCTGCTCGCGCGCACCGGCGGCGGCGTGGTGTGGATTGCGGCGCTGCTCGCGGCGATCCTCCCGCTCGACCGGCTGGTGCAGGAAGATATCGAGCTCGGCCTGTTCGACCAGCTGAAACTGCGTGGCGTGACCGAGGAAAGCATGATGGCGGTGCGCCTCATCGCGCACTGGCTGAGCTTCGGCCCGCTGCTGCTACTTGCGACAATTCCTGCTGCTGCATTGCTTGCGCTGGAGGGTGAGACTTTGCGGCTGCTGCTGCTCGGTCTGCTGGCAGGTACGCCGGGTCTTGCCGCTGCCGGACTGATGATCGCGGCGTTGACAGCGAGCCTTCGTGCAGGCGCAGCTCTGTCGGGCCTCCTGCTGATCCCGCTCGCGCTGCCGATCCTGATTTTCGGCGCTGGCGCGCTCGCCCGCGGAGATGCTGCGAGCGTGGGCTTCGCCGCCGCAATCAGCCTGCTGCTTGTAGCGATCACGCCCTTCGCAGCTGGGGCGGCTATCCGCGCTGCGCGGGAGGGTTGAGGCCCGTAGGCCCGGAAAAATACTGGTCGGCGAGACAACGGCGAGCGACCAGCGAGCCGCAAGGGCGACCGCCCGTCCGCAGCGACGCGATCTTTGATCGCATGAGCGAGGAAATCGCGAGCGCGGATGCGCTTGCGGAAACTAATACGGCGGCTGGTGCAGGCCCTTCCGGCTTTCGGTGAAGATCTCGATCCCGTCCTCGGTGATGCCGAGCGAGTGTTCGAACTGCGCCGATAGCGACTTGTCGCGGGTCACCGCCGTCCAGCCGTCGCCGAGGATCTTGGCCCAGGGCTTGCCGGTGTTGATCATCGGTTCGATGGTGAAGAACATGCCGGGCTTCAATTCCGGCCCCGTCCCCGCCTTCGCCGCATGGACGACTTCGGGCGCATCGTGGAACAACCGGCCGAGGCCGTGTCCGCAAAACTCGCGCACCACGCCATAGCGGAACTGCTTGGCATGCTCCTCGATCGCGGCGCCGATATCGCCCAGCCGCGCACCGGGTTTGGACGCCGCCTCGATCCCCAGCATGAGGCATTCGTAGGTCACATCGACCAGCCGCTTCGCCTTCAGCGGCGGCTCGCCCGCGTAGAACATCCGGCTCGTGTCGCCGTGCCAGCCGTCAAGCAGCGGAGTCACGTCGATGTTGAGGATGTCGCCTTCCTTCAGCACCTTGTCCGAAGGGATGCCGTGACAGATCACGTGGTTGATCGAGATGCAGGAGCTATGCGTGTAACCGCGATAGCCAAGCGTCGCGGGCACCGCACCGCCATCGAGCATCATTTCGCGGATCGCGGTGTCGAGGCTTTCGGTCGTGACGCCGGGCTCCACGAGGTTCGCCACCTCGTCGAGAATGTCGGCGGCCAGACGGCCAGCCTTGCGCATCCCCTCGAACCCTTCGGGCCCGTGGAGCTTGATGGTGCCGTCACGATAGACGGTCTCGGTTCCTTCGACGGTTTGGTACTGGTGCATGGCGCCCATTTAGTCGCTCTTGCGCGAAAATGCGAGTGACAAGCGGCTATCGCGCACTAAGTAGGCCTGCATGAGTGATTTTGCCGAGCTGATCCAACCCGATCGCGACCAGGACGCGATCCCCATCCACCTCGTCAACAGCGACACTTTCGACGATTGGGCCAAGGGATTGTCCTCCGGCCAGCGCGCCGCCCTCAAGGCGCAGAAATTCGACGGTGGCGGATACCAGGTCGGTATCGTGCCCGATGGCGACAAATGGTTCGCGGTAGGCGGTGTCGCCGATCCGGAAGAGCTTTCGAGCTGGTGTCTCGCCAAGCTTTCGGAAACCCTGCCCGAGGGTACCTACCGCCTCGCCAAGCATTCCACAGGCCCCGCGCTCTATGGCTGGCTGACCGCGCAATACCGCTTCACCCGCTACCGCGAGGAAGAAAACCCGGTCGGCCCGCGCGTCCTGCTGACCAAGGAGGTCAAGAAGATCGACCGCGCCGTTGCCGAGGCTTCTGCCGATTGCCTCGTGCGCGATCTCGTCAATACGCCTGCCGAGGACATGGGCCCGGCCGCGCTCGAAGCGGAGTGCGAGAAGCTTGCGAAGACGCACTCGGCGCAGCTCAAGGTGACCAAGGGCGACGCGCTCGAAACCGACTACCCGATGGTCCATGCGGTCGGCCGTGCGGCCACGCGCCACCACGCGCCGCGCATCATGCATCTGACCTGGGGCAAGGAAAGCGATCCGGTGATCGCGGTCGTCGGCAAGGGCGTCTGCTTCGATTCGGGCGGGCTCGACGTGAAATCGGCCGCCGGCATGAAGCTGATGAAGAAGGACATGGGCGGCGCAGCCCACGCGATCGCGCTGGCGGGCCTCATCATGAATGCCGGCCTCAAGGTGCGCCTGCACCTCTTCGTACCAGCCGTCGAGAACGCCATTTCCAGCAATTCCTTCCGCCCGGGAGATGTGCTCAAGACCCGCAAGGGCCTGACGGTCGAGATCGGCAATACTGATGCCGAAGGTCGCCTGATCCTGGGCGATGCGCTGACCCGCGCGAGCGAGGAAGAGCCCGAGTTCGTGATCGACTTCGCCACGCTGACAGGCGCGGCGCGCGTTGCGCTCGGCCCCGACCTCCCTGCCCTGATGACCCGGCGTGACGAGACGGCGGACGAGCTGATCGCGGCAGGCAAGGACAATGACGACGAGGTCTGGCGCCTGCCATTGCCCGAGGCCTATCGCGAATGGCTCAAGTCCGACATTGCCGACATCAACAACGCCCATGGCAATGCCTTTGCAGGGGCCAGCGTGGCGGGCCTGTTCCTCGATCGCTTCGTCGGTGACGACATCGACTGGGCGCATTTCGACACTTTCGCCTGGCGCCCGACGGCGAAACCCGGTCGCTCTAAGGGCGGCGCATCATATGGCCTGCGCGCGGCCTTCCACATGATTTCCGCCCGATACGCTGGCGAATAAGTTTGGCGCGGCTAACTTGCCCGAAAGCATTGGGGCGTATAAGCGCGCTCGCAATCCGCACGGGGCGGGTCGCGATGATGCAAGGGATCAAGCCGAAATGAGCGGCGCTACGACATATGAGGTACCGTCAGGTCCGCTGCGGCTGGCCGGTCCCGTGGTGCGTCCCGAACCCGGCACCCTACCCTTGCGCGGAGATCTCGCCCATATCGCGCTCGCCGGTACGCATCTCGCCGCGCATTACGTGATCCCGCATGCCCGCAGGATCGGTGCGCAGGAAACGATCATGTATCTCGCCTCGCGCGATGACAGCGAAGAAGTCATGCGGCTCGAGCCGGGAACCGAGGTCGAGGTTCTCGACGTCGCGAGCGAATGGCTGTGGGTTTGCCTGGGTCCTGAAGGCCCGTCGGGCTATATCAAAGCCGATTGCCTCGAAGGCTGAAGCGCGTATACGCCGCGCGCATGGCGACGCGCATTTTCATCGATGGAGCCGCCGGTACGACCGGCCTCGAAATCCGCGAACGACTGGACGGTCGCGACGCGTTCGAACTCATTGTGCTGGACGATGCCGAGCGCAAGAGCGAGACTGCGCGCCGTGACGCCCTCCACGCAGCCGATATCGCGATCCTTTGCCTGCCCGACGATGCGGCGAAGGAATCGGTCGCTCTCGCCGCGGGCTCGAACACGCGCTTCATCGACGCATCTTCCGCGCACCGCGTGGCCGAGGGCTGGACCTACGGCTTCCCCGAAGTGATCGGGCGTGAGCATATTGCCGAGGCGCAATTCGTGTCCAATCCCGGCTGCTATCCGACCGGCTTCATTGCCCTGATAGCGCCACTGGTCCGCGCCGGCCTGCTGCCAGCCGACTGGCCCTTCACCTGCAATGCCGTGAGCGGATATTCGGGCGGCGGCAAGGCACTGATCGAACGGTTTGCAGCCGAACCCGACATCGCTTTCCGCACTTACGGGCTGAATCTCGATCACAAGCACCTGCCGGAAATGCAAGCGCACGCAGGGCTCGACCACGGCGTCCTGTTCGCACCATCGGTCGTGCCCGCCTATCGCGGCATGGTGGTCGAAGTGCCGCTGCACCTCGGCGCGATGTCGACGGGTCCGCATGCCGACCGGCTGCGCGACGCACTCGGCCAATTCTATGAGGGTTCGCAGGTGGTCAAGGTTGTCCACGACGAGACGGAAAGCGAACTGCTGCTCCATGCGGACGCGCCCCCGCGCGATGACATGGAACTGCGCGTCTTCGGCAATGAAGGCGGCTGGAACGCGCGCCTCGTCGCCCGGCTCGACAACCTCGGCAAGGGCGCGAGCGGCGCTGCGATCCAGAACCTCAATATCATGTGCGGCCTTCCCGAAACCGAGGGCCTGAACCTCTAGGCCGAGCGCGTCTGCCTAATTTTTAGGCATCTGTTGGATTCGCATTGGGCACGAACTGCCGTCCAGCCCCGGAAAACCACGCAAATCCGCGGCAGGCAATTTGGCACGATTCTTGATCTCACGCGTAGGGTAAACAGTCGGCCGGCGGAGCGGGGTCAGCCCGACCGCACTGGCCAATTGTGCAGGGGATCGAGAAAACATGAAAAAGATCGAAGCGATCATCAAACCTTTCAAGCTCGATGAGGTGAAGGAGGCGCTCCACGAAATCGGAGTGTCCGGCATCACCGTCACCGAAGCGAAGGGTTTTGGCCGCCAGAAAGGCCATACAGAACTCTACCGCGGCGCCGAATATGTCGTCGACTTCCTTCCCAAGGTGAAGCTCGAAGTCGTGGTGAATGACGCCATCGCCGAACGTGTGACCGAAGCGATTGCCTCGGCGGCGCAGACCGGTCGCATCGGCGACGGCAAGATCTTCGTCTCGTCGATCGAGAACGCGCTGCGTATCCGTACCGGTGAGAAAGACGACGACGCAATCTGACCGACTTCATTCGCGGTGAGCCTGTCTAGCCGCGAATGCCTCACGATCCGCCCTTCGACAGGCCCGGGGCGAATGACAATCAACAGACAAGAGGTTTCTACATGAGCAAGGCGAAAGACGTCCTCAAGCAGATCAAGGACAACGAGATCGAGTGGGTCGACCTGCGCTTCACCGACCCGAAGGGCAAGTGGCAGCATCTCTCGATGGTGGCATCGGTGATGGGTGAGGACGAGCTCGAAGACGGGCTGATGTTCGACGGTTCGTCGATCGCCGGCTGGAAGGTCATCAACGAAAGCGACATGATCCTGAAGCCCGATCTCGACCGGGTCTACATCGACCCGTTCAGCGCCACGCCGATGATGATCGTGTTCTGCGACATCGTCGAACCTTCGACCGGCGACCTTTACAGCCGCGACCCGCGTTCGACGGCGAAGCGCGCAGAAGCCTATCTCAAGTCCACCGGCGTTGGTGACACGGTCTATGTCGGCCCCGAGGCCGAGTTCTTCATGTTCGACGACGTGCGTTTCGAAGACGGTTATGCCGGTTCGGGCTACGCCATCGACGACATCGAATTGCCGACCAACACCGGCAAGGAATACGATTCCGGAAACATGGCCCACCGTCCGCGCGCCAAGGGCGGTTACTTCCCCGTGGCTCCGGTCGACAGCGCCGTCGATATCCGCGGAGAAATGGTCTCGACCATGATCGAAATGGGCCTGCCCTGCGACAAGCATCACCACGAGGTTGCTGCGGCCCAGCACGAGCTTGGCCTGACTTTCTCGACCCTGGTGGAAACCGCCGACAACATGCAGATCTACAAGTATGTCGTGCACCAGGTCGCCCATGCCTATGGCAAGACCGCGACCTTCATGCCCAAGCCGATCAAGGAAGATAACGGTTCGGGCATGCACACCCACATGTCGATCTGGAACGACGGCAAGCCGACCTTCGCCGGTAACGAATATGCCGGTCTGTCGGAAAACTGCCTCTATTACATCGGCGGCGTCATCAAGCACGCCAAGGCCCTGAACGCCTTCACCAACCCGACCACCAACAGCTACAAGCGTCTGGTGCCGGGCTTCGAAGCGCCGGTGCTGCTCGCCTATTCGGCGCGCAACCGTTCGGCTTCGTGCCGTATTCCCTACGGCGCGGGCGACAAGGCGAAGCGCGTCGAGTTCCGCTTCCCCGATGCGATGGCCAACCCCTATCTCGCCTATTCGGCCCTGCTGATGGCGGGCCTCGACGGGATCACGAATAAGATCCACCCGGGCGAAGCCATGGACAAGAACCTCTACGACCTGCCGCCGGCAGAGCTCGCCGAAGTTCCGACCGTCTGCGGTTCCTTGCGTGAAGCGCTCGAAGCGCTCGAGGCCGATCACGAGTTCCTCCTGAAGGGCGATGTCTTCTCGAAGGACCAGATCGAAGCCTATGCCGAGCTGCTTTGGGAGCAGGTCATCCGTGTCGAAACGACCCCGTGCCCGGTCGAGTTCGACATGTATTACAGCGCCTGATCACGCATCTTTTCGATGCCAGATGCGAGGGGCGTCCGGAGCGATCCGGGCGCCCCTTTTCTATTTGTGGTTTGCTGCTACGCCGAATCGCCAAGTCCTGAAGGGGGAAAGATCAGATGACTCTTGTGAGAGCGACGCGCACAGTCGCCACTGCCATCGTCGCTGTAAGTGCAGTCCTGTGCCAGCCGGCGCTTGCCGCCGACTGCTCCGCCATCGAAGCCATCGCCGCCGCACAACCCGGCGGTTTCGAGAGCATCAAGGGCGAAACGCGCAAGGTCGGCTTGATGACCTATACCTATCTTCTCACCGTTTCGCCCGACATTGCCGGTTTCGCGAACCAAGATTGTCGCATCAGGCCTTATTCCGGCACGGTCGAGATGAGCTGCACCGCCACCCTGGAAAACGAAGACGCGCTTGCCCGCGCTTTCGAGACTGCCGCCACCGACATCGATCGCTGCCTCGTGCGCAAGGACAGCTCGGTTACTTCGGTCGTCAAACGGTCAATCACCTATGCCGCACCCGGTGCTGGAGATAGCGATTTCTATCTCGAGACACAGCGTACAAATGGCGGCGGCCTGCAGCTTTATTTCAAGATGACCAAAGTCGGCAGGTAGCTTCGGGCGCGGGACGTGCGGCGCACCATTTTCCTACTCGCCCGTTTTGTGCCTAATCAGGCGGCCTCTTTCCATGAAAAACGAGGCCCCTTCCCATGACCGCCATCCTTCACCGTAAAGGCATTTTCGACACCGTCCGCAGCCTGCTTGGCCGAGGCTTCAAGCAGTCCGAAGTGGACATGCTGGATCAGGCGCTCGACGAAGCGCTCGGCGCCGTACCGGTCCGCGGCGATCAAGCTGTAGAAGATTCCGGACAGGACCCTGTTCCATGTGTTCCATCGCGTAGGATCGGTGCCGCAGGAATAGCGCTGATCAAGCGTTTCGAAGGCTGCGCGCGGCTGCGGCCAGATGGGCTGGTCGAAGCCTATCCCGATCCCGCATCTGGCGGAGATCCATGGACGATCGGTTGGGGCGCTACCGGAGCCGGGATCGGCCCCGGCACTGTCTGGACGCAGGCGCAATGCGACGCGCGGCTCGAACGCGACCTCGAGCGCTATGGCGCCGAAGTGTCCGAAGCTCTGAGTGGCGCGCCGACAAACCAGTCGCAATTCGATGCGCTCGTCAGTTTTCACTACAACACCGGCGCGATTGGACGTGCGACGCTGACCCGAAAGCACATCGCGGGCGATTTTGCCGGGGCGCAGGCTGAGTTCGCACGTTGGAATCGCGCAGCCGGACGGGTGCTCAAGGGTCTGACACGCCGTCGCCAGGCCGAAGCAAGCCTCTATCGGATCGGTCGTTGAAGCGATGGCTTGGAACTGAAACGCGCACCCTTTCGTTGCCAATGAAAGGAGAAAATCGATGTTGAGACTGCTCGCAGGTGCAGCCGTCATCGCGATGGCGGCAACGCCGCTTCATGCCCAGCCTGGGAAAAGCGGCGATAATGGCAACAAGGGTAACGCGGCCAACGCTGCCAAAGCTCAGGGCAATGGAAATGGTAATGGCAACGCCAATCGGGGCGGTCCGCCCGACGCACGTGGCAATACCGATCGCGGACCTGATCGCAGCGCTGCGAATAACGCCAATCGCGGAAACGCAAACGGCAATCAGGCGCAATCCAATCGCGGAAATGCCGGCCCACCAGCCGCGCGTGGAAACGGAAACGCCAATCGCAATTCAAACGGCAATGGTCAGGGCAACGCCACCATGCGCGGAAACGGCAATGCAGGTGGGCCCGCCAACGCCGTTCGCCAGGGCAATGGCGGAAACGGCGTCGCGAACCGGTCTGGCAACTCCTATCGCGGCAACGATCGCGGCGGCAGTTATTACGGCGGCCTCTTGCGTGAGGCGCTCGGTTCGAGCCGCGGTCTGATCGCCGGTTGTCCCCCGGGCCTTGCAAAGAAGCGCAATGGCTGCCTGCCGCCGGGGCAGGCACGTCAAAACTATCGCAGCTATCGCCCCAGCCTGTTCGGTTACAGCGGGCTCGGCGACGGGCGCTACTACCTCAATGATGGCTATCTACTGCGCTATGGCGACAGCGGCCTGGCGGGCTTCATCCCGCTGCTGGCCGGTGCACTCTCTATCGGAAATACTTGGCCAAGCAGCTACAATGCTGCGCCGCTGCCCGATTATTACGTGGACTACTACCGCCTAGGGACGCCGAACAATTATCGCTATGCCGATAATGTCATCTATCGGGTCGATCCCGAAACAGCGGCGATCAATTCGGTCGCCGGCATTTTGACCGGTGATGAATTCACGGTCGGACAGCGGATGCCGCGCGGGTACGACGTTTACAACGTGCCGTATTCCTATCGCGATCGCTATTACGACACGCCCGAAGCGAACTATCGGTATGCCGACGGATATGTTTACCGCGTCGATCCGACCACACAGCTGATCACCGCAGCGATCGATCTACTCATTTAAGAGGTAACCAATGTCTACTCTTTCAAGCCGAGCGGCGCTCTGCGTGCTCGCCCCAATGACGCTGATCCTCGCTGCGTGCTCTGGCCAGGGAAGCGAAACAGCCGACGGTGACCTCGCGACAGAGGAAAACATGGCGCGGACGGTCGCGACGATGATGGCGGGCGATGACAATCTGTCCATGGCGAGCGAGGCCCTGTCGCAGACCGGCCTTTCGACCATGCTCGATGGCCCGTCCAGCTACACCGTCATAGCGCCGGTCGATACGGCGTTTGAAACTCTCGAAGGATCCGAAGCGCTACTCGAAGACGAAACCCAGGCACCGCTGCTCGCCGCCATGCTGCGCGAACATATCATTCCCGGCGCCTTGACGCCCGAAACGATCCGGACCGCAATCGAGCAGAAAGGCGGGGCGGTCGAGATGCGCACGCTCGGAAGCGGAACGCTGACATTCGATGAGGATGGCGAAAACATCGTGATGACCTCCGCAAGCGGAGCCACCGCACGCCTCGCTTCGGCCGCCATGGTTGCCAGCAATGGCGTCCTGTTTCCGGTTGATGGTGTACTCGCCGAGCTTCCCTCGACGCAGTAGGCGCTCCGAAGCTT
This sequence comes from Altererythrobacter xiamenensis, assembly GCF_900177715.1. Classification (GTDB taxonomy): domain Bacteria; phylum Pseudomonadota; class Alphaproteobacteria; order Sphingomonadales; family Sphingomonadaceae; genus Erythrobacter; species Erythrobacter xiamenensis. The sequence continues at coordinate 606,316 of NZ_FXWG01000001.1, forward strand.
TCGGACATTTCTTGAACTAAAGCCCCCGGGTTCTCCGGCCTTAGTGGTCAGGAGTTCCGGGGGTTTTCTGTTTATGGGCTACTCGCGCCTGCAGGTTGGCGGTGCTCAATCTCTATTTCGCCTCGTCGGGTCCGGTCAGTAGTCGCGGCTTACTTCCACGACAGCGCTTTGGCGCCCGATGGTCGAGACGGTGCCCAGTAGTGCGAGCCAGCTGGTGATCCGGAACTCGACCTCGGTCGCGCTGTAGCCGCGCCCGTCGGTCACGATCTCGACATAGAAACGGCTGCCGATGTTCTTGCCCAAGGCGACACCGGTACCGCGTCCCAGCGCCGGATCGGCCCCGACGATGCGCAGCCGGTCGAGACCGATAGCGCTCCTGAGCTGGTTGATCGGATCCATTCCCGAACCGCCGCGCAGGCTCGCCAGCGCAGTGCCGAGTTGCAGCGCATCCGTCGCCGAAAGCGACGTGATCGAATCGCCGAACAGCAGGCGCGAGAGGATCTCTTCCTCAGGCAGCGCAGGGTCGGACTGGAACGTGATCTGCGGCTGCTGGGCGTTGCCCGAGACGCTTACCGTGACCGAAAGGCCGTCCTTCTGCGTTTCCGCCAGGATATCGATCTGGGGATCGATCGGCACGTTTTCGTCGAAGTCGATCCGGCCGCGGGTCAGTTCGAAGCGGGTCCCGGCAAAACTGTATGCGCCCCGAACGACCCGGGCTTCCCCACCGATGCGGGGATCGTCGGTCGTCCCGCGCAGGATGATATCCGCGCCCCATTCGCTGTCGAGGCCCATGCCATCGACATTGATCCGGCTCCGAGCGCGCGCATCGACGAGATAGCGCCAGGGGCTGCCCAGGCGGGTCGGCGCCGACACATCCGGGGGCTGGTTGATTTCGCGCGTATCGATATCAGGCAGCTGATACTCGTCCGCAGTCGTCCCGAGCCGCCAGCTCGCCTCATCGATCCGTACGCGGCCGGCGATCGTGCCGCCAATCCCGTCGGAGACGATGCGCAAAGGCCCGGTGAGCGTGGCCGAAAGTCCGTTGGCGTTGAGCAGGCGCGCATTGTCCGCAGCCACCCGCAAGTCGATCCGAGGGCCTCGCCCTCCGCCGATATCGGCGAGGTCGATCGACCCGCTACCCGTTACCCGGCCGTCACCAGAAGTCCGCCCTTCGAACCGCTGAAGCCTGAGGCGCGATCCGGCGAAACTGCCCCTGACGGAGACATCCCGCACATTGGTACCGGAGATCGCGCTCTGAACGCGCAGGTCGTCGCTCGAAAGCGAACCGCGCACCCGCGGATCGAGCAAGCTACCGGTCGCATTGGCGGCGACGGAGACAGGCCCGGTGATGTCGAAAGCATCGATTGCGGCCAGCCGCCAGAGCGCGTCCGCTGCTCCGCGATACCGCATCTGCGCCAGCAAAGACCCGCGCTGCAGCCTCTCGACGAGGCCACCTTGCCCCGGAAGATCGGTAATCCGCGCCTGCACCCGCCCAAGCCGAGTGCCGTTTTCGTCGAGTACCGCGCGCGCATCGAGGCGATTGGGCGAAAGCCGCGCAACGAGCGAGACGTCGAGCGGGCGCGAGGTGAGCACGAGGCCGGAACGCGTGAGGCCGTCGAGCTTCACGCGCGCGGTGCCGGATGGCGCCGTACCCTGCTGCGAGCGGAAATCGACCTTGCCCGAAATGGTGCCGCCCAGTCCGAAATCCGCCGCCACGACATCGACGAGGGAAAGCGGCATACGCACGAGGCTGAGATCGAGGGCGGTGTCACCGCCGCCGAACGAACCCGACACGAGCGCACGACCGTCGCCATAGCCGAATTGCGTGCGCGAAAGTTGCCAGCCACCGTCCGGCTGGCTCGTCAGGACGGCGCGGCGCGGCATTGTGATATCCTGCCCGGCAAAGCTGCCGCGCGCGATGACCGCGATCCGCTCCGGCGCGATGTCGCCATCGAGCGCGAGATTGAACCGGCTTCCGCGCCGGCCGGCAATGCGTGCGGTGACGTCCCCGCGTCCGTCCACCACCTGCGCGCGGGCCGACAGCTGACCGATGAACAGATTACCATAGCCGATGCCCTGCCCGTTGATCGTGCCCTCGATCCGGCTCGACCCGTCGGCGAACCGGCCCGAGACGTCGACCTGCGCCCGGTTCAGCGAAATCGGCGTATCGCCGCCGAAGCGAGCGTTGCGCGCAGTCAGATCGAGATCGAAACCCTGCCCTCCGCCGCTCGGCCCGAGTGCGATTGTTCCATCGAGCCCGCCGCCTGCGAGCTGCAGATTGCCCTGCGCGCCGCCCTCGACCAGCGATACCCTGCCGGTCACATCGGTCTGCGAGATGCGCAGGCTCGAGATGTCGACCACTGTCGGACCATCGGCTGGCGAGACCAGGCCGAGCTCTCCGGCAAATGGTCCAAGCAGCGAACCGCCTTCGGTTTCGATGGCAAAGCCATTGTCCGTCGGGCTGAGCGCCACCCGCACGTCCTCCAGCCCGGCCGCGGGAAGAGGATCTGCGAAGACCAGCACCGTTTGCGGTCCGTCGTCCGCGATTGCGGCTTCGACGGTGAACGGACCGTATTCGGTGTGTCGACCACTGCCCGCAATCGTGGTTCGCCCTTCCTCGATCCGTCCGTCGAGAGCCAGCGTGAGCTTCTCCGCCTCAAGCTCGACCTCGCGGAAAGTCAGCGGAGCCGCGCCTCCGATGCCCACGCCACCCCGGAACCGGATTTGCGGACCGGCCAGATTGGCGATCGTCTCGTTCGTGACCTCGGTGATGCGACCGGCAAGATTTGCGCGCAGGCTCCAGGGCGCGCCGCTCGCGGTCTGGAACACGATCTTCGCATCGGCATTGGCGCGGCCGATGCCGTCGAGTTCGACCCCGCTCGCACTCACTGGTCCGGCGAGCGCATAGGCGCCCGTCGCGGTGTTGCCGCGCAGCGAAAGCCTTGCGCCAAGCCCCGGGAAAACGAGCCGCAGATCGTCCGAGGTCAAGCGTACGCCGCTATAGGAAAGCGTACCGTCGAGGGTCCCGTCGACCAGCCGCGGATCGACCCATTCATTGCCACTGACAACGCGCTCGATGTCCGCATCGAGCGGGAGGGTCCAGCTCGCACCGTCGAAGCGCGCCGTACCCGATTGGCTTATACCGACCAGCCGGGTCTCGCCCGAGATCAGCTCGCCCACCTCGAGCTCATGGCCGATCCTGAGATCCCGGAAAGGACCGTCGAGAACGGCCTGAAGCCTTGTGTCTTCGAGCGCGAGATCCTCGCCGAACAGCGTGGGATCGGTCAGCCGGGCATCGAGCGCGAAATCCTCGAAAGCATTATCCGCGAGATCGATCGTGCCTTCGCCACGCGCGTCGAGAGCAGCGCCGATCAGACGTGCGTTTCCGTCCAGCGTGCTGTCGACCAGCGTGCCGTTCGCTACGACCGCGACCGAATTGCCAGCTGCGCGCGCAGGCAGGCCCTCCAAAGCCGCGGCCGGCGCCAGCTTCCCGAGAATGCCGTATTCGCCGGCGCGGTTGGTCACGCGCAACGCGGCGAAGCGCTCGCCATTGCGGGTGACCAGTGCATGGCCGAGCCAGTTGGACCAGGTCCCGTCGCCCTCGATCCGCGCGCGATAACCCGCGTCGGCGTCGAGCATCTGCGCCATCGCTCCGCCTAGCGGCGCGCGGTAATCAAGCGACATATCGAAACGGTCACCGTCCGGCCGCACATCCAGCAACAGTGCCAATCGGTCCTGCGCACCTATCGCGCCATCGACCTTGGCAAATACACGCCCCGAACGAATATCGGCCCGCGCTTCGAGATTGACGACCTGCGCCTCGTCTCCCGCGATGCCCGGCGCGATCGTGAAATCTTCCAGCGCGAGCCGTCCGATGCGAATATCGAAATCGGGCAGGATCGGTGCGTCGGGATCGCCCGGCTCCAGTTCGGGCAGGCGGGTGAGATTGCCGCGCTCTGCCGTAAGATTACTCACATCGAGGCCGCGGGTCAGCCAGGCGAGCGGTCGCCATTCGAGTTCGACCCTCGGTATCGTCAGGAACTCGCCCTTGGGATCGAGCAGTACGACATCATGCAGCACCGCGTCGGAGAATATGTCTCCTTCGATCCGGCCCACTTCGAAGCGCAGGCCCGATGCCGGTGCGACCGCGGCGATCTGTTCGGCGATGAAGCGTTTGCCGATCGAGGTGTTGAGCAAGGCGATCGCGAGGATGATCGGCGCGATAATCAGCGCGAGCAGCCAGCCGGCGCGCTTCGCCCAGCGCCGCTTGCGCTTGCGCGGCGGGGTATCTTCCCCGGTCTCCTCGATCTGGTCTTCGTCCGCCATCAGAAGGACTGCCCCAGACTGACGTAAACGGCCACGGGGCTGTCGAACATCGGATTGCGATTGAGCGGCACGCCCACATCGACACGGATCGGCCCGAAGCCCGTCTTGTAGGCTACTCCCATTCCGACGCCCCAATTGACGAAGCGGAAATCGGGAATGCTCTCGAGCGAGACGCTGCCCATATCGACGAAGGGGATGACCTCCACCGCTCCATCGAGGAAGCCGGTCTGGACACGCGCTTCGAGCGAGAACTCGACCTTCGACAGACCGCCGGTCGGTTCGCCGAAGTCATTGCGCGGGCCGACCGCCTGATAGCCATAGCCGCGCACCGAACCGCCGCCGCCGGCGTAGATCCTGCGCGAGGGCGCGATCTCGAAGGTTTCGGCCCCCTGGATGCTGGCAAAGCGCGCGCGCCCCGCGAGGACGATCTTCTCGGAGACGCTCTGGTAATAGGCCGCATCGACCTGGTTGCGCAGGTAGAAAGTCGTCGATCCTGCGCTGCGTGACACTTCGGGAGCGAGGTATCCGACGAGGCGATAGCCCTCGGTCGGATCGAGCAGCGAGTCGCTCGCGTCGATCGTCGCGCGGCCGAACAGCGCACCGATCAGATACTCCTGCCGCGGTCGCGCTATACCGCCGACAACCCGGTTGCGTTCGTCGGTATACAGCACCTCCGCCCCGACCGACCAACTGAAGGGCTTCTGGAACAGCAGGTTCGAAAGGCGCTCGAACGCGCCGCGAAGTGCGACAGTGCGCGCATCGACGGCTTCGGTTTCGAAATCGCTGGCATAGGCATCGAGCGTGATGACCTGGTCGCGGCGTTTGAAGTTGTTGCGCGTGAAATTGATCCCGGCCAGCTGTTCGCGGGTGCCCGCTATGCCGCGAACCTTGATCGCCCCTTCGGGCGGGAAGAAGTTGCGATGCTCCCAGCTCGCTTCGACCTTGAACCCGTCTTCAGTGCCATAGCCGATCGCGCCGGCGATCGTGCGAACGTTTGCCTTCTCGATATCGACGTCGAGGGCGACGACACCCGGCTCGCCATCGCTGGGCGGCTGGACTTCGCGAGTCGTGACGCTGGCCGAGGAAACGAGCCCCGTCGCAATCACCGCGCGGCGCAGGTCGAGTTCGAGACTGCGCTGGTAGGTTTCGCCCGCATCGAAGCGCGCGATCCGTTCAAAGTGGCGGCCTGACAGGAAGTCAGGCTCGCTGCTCGTCACTTCGCCAAAGACATATTTGCCGCCCGGCTGAACCGGCATGGTGAGGTCGCCTTCGCGCCGCGCATGATCGACCAGCAGTTCCGGATCGGCGATCTCGGCGAAGGGATAGCCCGTCTCGCCCAACTTGTCGTCGAGGGCGAAACGCTCGCTGACGATCCGGTCGCTGTTGAGCGGATCGCCGCTTGCGATATCGAATGTTTCGCGAAGCTCCGGATAGTCGGGCGCTGTATCGAGATCGCCCAGTTCGATCGCACCGAATTCGTAGCGGCGCCCGGGCAGGATATCGAAACGCACCTGGGGTGCGGTTTCGCCACTTTCTTCACCCGGGCGAGGCCCGCCGACGATGCGGATGACCTGCGCATCATAATAGCCATAGACCCGGAGCAGGCGTTGCAGCAGTTCCTCGTCCTCGCGTGCACGGGCGGCGATTTGCGCGACGGTGTCCTCGCCGCCGCCGAGTTCGCGCACGGTCGACAACTCGCGGAAGCGTTCGAGAAACTCGGTCTGCTCGGGGAAACCGTCCGAATCGGCCGGGAAGCCGAGCACGAGCCGTCGGCCGACGTCGAACTCCGCCAGTTCGGGTTCGGGCGCAAGCTCCAGTTCCTCGATCCCCACGAATGCCTCGGGCGCATCCTCGATGGGTTCGAGAACCTCAGGCTCGGCCAGCTCGATATCGTCGGGCCAATCGACCGTGAGATCGGGCAGTTCGGCCATCGGTGTTTCGGGATCGAGCTCGGAAACACCGGGCGCCGGCTCGGTTGAAACTTCGCCCGAAGTGTCTGCGGGGATGTCGGTCGCCCACTCCTCGGGGTTTTCGACCGCGCTATCGGGAATGAGATCTTCGAGCCGCTCGGGCGCACTCCTGTCCTGAGCCGCGAGGGCGAACGGTGAAGCGGCGAGCGATCCCGCCATCAGCAAGCGCGACAATGTCAGGAAAATGGCGTCAGCTCGTCTCGAACTGTGCCGGCTGGCCGTCCTTGTGTCCGACAGCCGAACCGCTTTGCTTGGGCCGGGTGGCTTCGGCGATGAGACGGTCCTGTTCTTCGGCGGGCATCCGTTCCCAGCCTTCGCGGGTAAGCTTCTCGAGCGGACGATAGCGCACCTTGTATTGCATGCGCGGCGATCCTTCGACCCAATAGCCGAGATAGACGTAGGGCAAGCCCTCTGCCGCAGCCCGGCGAATGTGGTCGAGAATGATATAATTGCCAAGACCCGAGCGCGCCTCATGTTCCGGGTCGTAGAAACTGTAAATCATCGACAACCCGTCGCCCTGGCGATCGGTCAAGCAGGCACCGACTAGGCGGCCCGGCTCTCCCGTCTCCGTAGGCTCCCTATACTCGATGAGCATGCTCGATACGGGCGTGTGCTCGACCATATCGGCATAGTCCATCTCGTCCATCGTGGACATCCCGCCATCGGGATGGCGCACGCCTAGGTAATTCAGAAGCAGGGCAAATTGTTCCTCGGTCGCCCAAGGTCGGCATTCGGTCGCGATCAGATCGCTGTTACGCTTGAGGTTGCGCTTCTGGGTCGAGGAGGGCCGGAAGTCATCGCTCGCAACCCGAACCGACACGCAGGCCTGGCAATCGATGCAGCTGGGACGATAGGCCACGGTCTGGCTGCGGCGGAAGCCAATCCGGCCGAGGGCTTCGTTGAGCTGATCGGCGTGCGGACCCTTGAGTTCGGTGAAAACCTTGCGTTCGCTGCGGCCCGGTAGATACGGACAGGGCGCCGGGCTCGTTACGAAAAATCGAGGGAAGCGCAGCGGTGCCGTCACGGTATCGTTAAGTCCTTAATCAGGGAATCGGGCGTGTTCGCGTTAAGCCCATGTTATGCCTGTTTCGCCGCCTCGTTAGAAGTCCCTTAACCATGAATCATGGTAAATATAGGATTACTTTGAACATTTTGACGGCAGAAGCACGCCAGAACGCGGTCAATTGAGCTCGACCAGGCTCACCGTGTAGTTTTTCTTGCGAAGAGAGTTAACCAGCGCATCGAGCTGCTCACGGTCCCGCGCCTCGCATTCGATATCGGTGATCAGCCCCTTGGCCGGCAGCGAAGTGAAGATGCGCTGGTGGTAGATCTCGATGATATTGACGTTGTGCTCGTTGAACTCGTTCATCACCTTGAACAATGCGCCGGGCCGATCCTGCAAGGTGATGCGAAGCCGCGCAAGGCGGCCTTGCCGGGCGAGATCGCGCAGCAGCACATTGGCGAGCAGGCGGGTGTCGATATTGCCGCCGCACAGCACCAGCCCGACTTTCTTCCCCGCAAAGCGTTCAGGATTGGCGAGTACTGCGGCAAGACCGGCAGCGCCGGCCCCTTCGACCACGGTCTTCTCGATCTGCAGCAGCAGCGACACGGCCTCTTCCAGGGCGCGCTCTTCCACCAGCAGGATGTCGTCGACCCGCTCGGCAATGATCTTGCTGGTGAACTCGCCGGGGGCCTTCACGGCGATCCCTTCGGCGAGCGTGTCACCGCCGCAATCCATTTCATGCCCCTTCACCCGGGCATACATGGAGGGATACAGGGAGGCCTGCACGCCGATTATCTCGATCTCGGGGTTGAGCGTCTTTGCAACCGTCGCCATGCCTGAAATCAGCCCGCCGCCACCAATCGGCGTCACCAGGCAATCGAGATCGGGTTGATCTTCGAGCATTTCGAGCGCGACCGTGCCCTGCCCGGCCGCGACGATCGGATCGTCGAACGGATGCACGAAGGTGAGGCCGAGTTCTTTCTCCAGCTTGCAGGCGTGGGCATAGGCCTCGTCGAAAGTCTCGCCTTCGAGCACGACATTGCCGCCGACGCTTTCGGTCTGCTGGACCTTAACCGTGGGCGTGGTGCGCGGCATGACGATCGTCACCGGCACGCCGAGGCGGGTGCCGTGATAGGAAAGGCCCTGACTGTGGTTGCCGGCCGAGGCCGCGATGACACCACGCTTTTTCTGCTCGTCCGTCAGATGGAGCAGCGCATTGAGGGCGCCACGCTCCTTGTAAGCGGCAGTGAATTGCTGATTCTCGAACTTGAGCCAGATTTCACATCCGGCGATTTCCGACAGGGTCTGCGAACGCATCATCGGCGTGCGTACAACGGAACCTTCAATGCGCGCTGCTGCAGCGCGCACGTCGTCGATGGTCAGCGCGTCGAGCGCGTCAGTTGAACTGGCAGAGGCCGGGGTCGCATTCATCGGTTTGCCCTAATCGCTCGGCTCCCCTTCCGCAACGGCCCGCTGACAGGCTTTCACTTTGCAGTCGCCTGATTTGGCATTAACGCGGCGAACCATGATCAGGATCACGAGCAAATCTCCCGCCCTCCGGCTCGCCAGCGCCGCATCGATTGCATTGGCCGGGCTCTCTGCCTCGCCCGCAGTGGCCGATACGCTGGTGTACAATGTCGAAGGTCTGACGGTCGGCGAAGACGGAGCGCTGGAGCGCTTCACCGGCCTGGTGTTCGACGACGAGGGACGCATCACCGATATCGTCGAAAGCGGCGAGGACCGTCCGCGCGATGTCGAGTTCAGCGTCGATGGCAAGGGTCGCGTCATGCTCCCCGGCATGATCGACGCCCATGTCCACGTCATGGATATCGGGTTCGGACAATTGACGCTCGACCTGTCGGACACGAACTCGCTCGATGAAGCGCTCGCCAAGATTGCGCGCTTTGCCGCCGACAACCCGGGCCGCCCGTGGATCCTGGGACGCGGCTGGAACCAGGAAAAGTGGGGCCTTGGCCGGTTCCCGACCGCAGAAGAGCTCGATTCCGTCGTTAGCGACCGGCCTGTGTGGCTCGAACGCGTCGACGGCCATGCCAACTGGGCCAATAGCCTCGCCATGCAGGCCGCTGGCGTCACGGCGGCCAGCAAGGATCCGTCGGGCGGGCGCATCATCCGCAAGGCGGGGTCGCGCGAACCGGCCGGCGTTTTCGTCGACGCAGCCACAAGCCTCGTCAGCGCGGTTGTGCCCGCACCTCGTCCCGCCGACCGCGATTCCGCACTGCGCGAGGCGCAGAAACTGCTCTTTGCCAACGGCATCACCGCAGTGGCCGACATGGGCACTTCGGTAGAAGACTGGCAGACCTTCCGGCGGGCCGGCGATCTCGGAGCATTGAAGCTGCGCATCATGTCCTACGCCGACAGTCTGGACTCGATGTTCCTCATCGCCGGACCGCGACCGACGCCATGGCTTTATAAAGACCGACTCCGGCTCAACGGCGTGAAGCTCTACCTCGATGGCGCCCTCGGCTCTCGTGGTGCGATCCTCAAGCAGCCCTATCATGATGAGGCGGGCCATTTCGGCCTGCCGCTGCTCAGCCCGGCCCAGTTGCGAAACCTGATGAGCCGCGCATCGATGGAAGGTTTTCAGGTCGCCGTCCACGCAATCGGCGATGCCGCCAATGCGGAAGTCCTCTCGGCAATCGACGATCTGAGCGAAAGCTATAAGGGCGATCGGCGCTGGCGGATCGAGCATGCGCAGATCGTCGATCCGTCCGATATCGCCCGTTTTGGCGAACACGGAATCATTGCCTCGATGCAGCCGCTTCACCAGACCTCCGATCGCTTGATGGCCGAAGCGCGGCTCGGACCCGACCGTCTTGGCGGCGCCTATGCGTGGCGCAGTATTGCGGCGGCCGGAGCAAGGCTCGCATTTGGTTCCGATGCTCCCGTAGAACCGCCAGATGCCTTCGCCGGGCTGGCTGCGGCAATCAGCAGGACCGATGCGAATGGCGAACCCTTTGGCGGCTGGCTCCCGCAGGAAAGCGTTTCTCGCGAAGCAGCAATCGCCGCTTACACCAGCGGCGCTGCTTATGCCGGATTTGCCGAAGGGCGGTTCGGTCGGCTCGTCGAAGGCGAACGCGCGGACTTCATTCTGGTCGACCGCGATCCGATGCTCGCCTCGCCGCAAGAATTGCGCATGACGAAGATTCTGGAAACCTGGGCGGGCGGAGAGAAGGTTTTCTCGGCTGCTGGGAACTGACCGGCCATTCGGACAGAAGTGTAACAGAATCTTAACCTTGCCTCTGCAATGCAGCATTCGAGGACTCAGGTCGTGGCAGATTAGGCACGGAGTAGCGCGACCTTTTTGTCACAGGTTAGGTTAAACCACGAAATTATTGGTGTTTTCACTGAAGTTCACGCCGGAATAGACGATTTGGGGGCTTGTATAGCTCGAGTGCCTCGTTTAGTTCTGACGCTGAATTGAAAGTTAAGATCTCAAACGAGGAGACGATTCAATGAAGTTCCGTACGCTTGCTGCTGCAACCGCAGTCGTATCCCTAGCCGCCTCTCCGGCCATCGCAGAAGCTGCTTTCAGCCGCACTGCTGCTCCGGTTGAGGGCGAGAGTGAACTCGAAGGCGGCAGCGGAATCATCATCGCTGTGCTGGCTGCTGCTGCAGTCATCGCCGGTATCGTGATCGCTGCTGACGGCGACGACGACGATCCGGTCAGCCCGTAATTCGGTTACCAATCGAATGAATGAGGGGTCCCTGCGTGGGGCCCCTTTTTTGTCTGCAGTAGATGCACGGTGCTGAAGATCTGCAATGACCAGCGGCGGGGCAGAGTGAGCTGTTCTCATCCCCTGGCGCACAAGTCCGCGCATTTCTTCAGATGACGGCTACCGCCCGGCGTTGCGTCAGCGCGCGTAGAGGCCCGTCGTTTGAGCGCGCAACCTATTCGGTCGAAGCATTGGTGGAGCCTTCGCCCTGCCTCTCGCTATTGTCGCTGTCCCGGTCATCGCGCCGCTCCTGAAAGCGCATCAGGACAAGCGAGCCCTCGAACAGAAGAAGCAGCGGGATGGCCAGAATCACCTGCGATCCCGGATCAGGGGGCGTAACGACCGCCGCAAGCGCGACCACGCCGACAATCACATAGCGCCGCGCCCCGGCTAGCTGAGCGCGCGTGACTATGCCTCCGCGATTGAGCAGCAGGAGAAGCACCGGCAGGAGAAAACTGATCCCGAAGGCCAGAATGAACTGCATGACCAGGCCGAGATAGTCGCCCGCACTCGGCAGGGCCTCGATTGACAGGCCGCCTGCTTCGCCCTCGAAGCCGAGGAACCATTTGAAGGCCGTCGGCATAACGACGAAATAGGCAAGCGCCGCGCCAGCGGTGAACAGCACCGGTGTCGCGATAAGAAACGGCAGGAACGCTTTCTTCTCGCGCGCATAGAGACCGGGCGCGACAAAGGCCCAGAGCTGGTTGGCGATGACCGGGAAGCTGACGAGGAAACCCGCGAACAGCGCCACCTTCAGTTCCACGAAAAAGACTTCGTAGAGCTTGGTGAAGATCAGCTGCCCCTCGCCCGCAGGAAATGCATTCTTCAGCGGCTGGACGAGGAAACCGAGAATTGGATCGGCGAAGTAAAAACAGACGCCGAATGCAATCGCGAGTGCCACGACGCTGCGCACCAGCCGCGTGCGCAATTCGACCAGATGATCGAGCAGCGGCGACTGCGTTTCGTCGATATCGCTGAGCTTGAGAGCCATGGCGCGTCAGTCCCCCGACTTCGATGAGCCGAGCGGCAATTCGGGTTCGCTGTCAGGATTGGACGTTGACGCCTCGCTCCTTGTCGGCGCTCGCGTGGACGATGCAGCAGGTGGCGGATCGTCCTGATCCGGGTCCGGCGCTTCCGGCTCTCGCAAACGCGATTCCGCACTCGCGCTGTCGGGTCGCTCGAGCGCGGGAGGGCCGGTCATCTCCGCTTCAACGCTCTCTCCGCCAGAAGCAGAACTCTTGGCCATGATCGCCTCGTTCTGCGCCTTCCACTTCTTCTCCATGTCCTCGAGCTCTGCCTCGCGGATCATGGCGTCGATCCCCGAGCGGAAATGGGAAGACACGCGGCGCACCTTGCCGATCCAGCGACCCGCCGTGCGCAGCGCCATCGGCATGTCCTTCGGGCCGATCACCAGGATCGCCACGATGACGATGACCAGCAATTCGCTGGCGCCGATGTCAAACATGGGAAGGGCCTCCTAGCCCCGGGTGTCGGGCGTATCCGACCGCGGAGCCGGCTGCGGGTCGGCAGCGGCCTGATCGGCCGGCTTCGCCTCGTGCTTGGGCGCTTCGATCTGGCCGGTCGGCTTGTCCGCCTCGCCGGTTTCTTCGCTCATGCCCTTCTTGAAGCTGCTGATACCCTTACCGAAATCGCCCATCATCTCCGAGATACGGCCACGCCCGAACAGGACGAGGACCACGAGGGCGATGATTGCAATTTGCCAGACGCTGAGACCCATTGGTTACTCTCTTGGTTGAAATGTCGGGACCAATATAGGGCTTCGACCGGCCCGACGCCAGTCAGGCAAGCGATTCAGCCGAAGCCGCCCCGCTATCGGGTTTGGGCTCGCCCTCATCCTCCGGCTCGAAACCGGCGTCCTCGACAAGCGTCTCGTCGTCGCTGTCGTCCACCGTTTGTTCGTCAGTCTCGTCGGGCGTATCGGGGTTCATGGCTTCTTCGAGCGCATCGTCGACCGGGTCGAGCAGGCCGGCAGCGCGCAATTCGTCGATCCCCGGCAGGTCGCGGCGACTCGACAGGCCGAAATGATCGAGGAACTCTGCGGTCGTCGCATAAATCACCGGGCGGCCCGGCACTTCGCGCCGTCCGGCGAGCTTGATCCAGCCCGCCTCCATCAGCACGTCGAGCGTTCCCTTGGCGGTCTGCACGCCGCGGATCGATTCGATTTCGGCGCGGCTGACCGGCTCGTGATAGGCAACGATCGCGAGCACTTCGGTGGCGGCGCGGCTCAGGCGGCGCACCTGCTCGCGTTCGCGCCGCAGGATATGCGCCAAGTCGGGCGCTGTCTCGAAATGCCAGCGCTTGCCGCGCTCGACCAGATTCACTCCGCGCTTGTCGTAGTGCTCCTGCAACTCGCGCAGGGCCTCGCGCACAACCGCATTCTCAAGCCTGCCAAGATGCCCAGCGAGCGCTTCCACCGTCATCGGTTCCTCGGATGCGAAAAGCGTCGCTTCGACAGCGCGCACGGTTTCGTCCGGTGCTTCGGCTGCGTCCGAGCTCACTGGACGATCCTCCGGATGCGAAGGTCGCCATAGGTCTCTTCCTGCTCGATCTCCGCCTTGCCCATCTTGGCAAGTTCGAGCGCGGCGACGAAGCTGGAGGCAAGCGCGGACTTGCGCAGACGCGGCTCTGCATGAGGCGGGAGGAAGTCGCGGATCTCCATCCACTCGAGCGTGACGCCGAGCATCGCCGACACCCGGTCGAGCGCGCTGTCGAGCGTCATCACCGGACGGTCCGACACGTGATAGATGCGCGGTGCCGTGCGCGCCTTGACCTGGCCATAGGCCTGGATCAGCGCATAGCTATCGCACTTCCATTGCGTCTTGCGGTCGATACGCAGACCCTCGGGCGCGCCGCGCAGGAAGATGTCGCGTCCGATCCGGTCGCGCCCCATCAGGCGTGCCGCCGCTTCCCGCATCGCGCCGAGCCTTTGCAGACGAAGCTGCAGGCGCAGGGCAAGCTCTTCGGGGCTCGGGTCCTCTTGCTCTTCCTTCGGCAGCAGCAGCGAGGATTTGAGGTACGCGAGCCATGCCGCCATCACGAGATAATCGGCGGCGAGCTCGAGCCGCAGCGCCTCGGCCCGCTCGATATAGGTCAGGTACTGGTCGACCAGAGCAAGGATCGAGATCTGCCTGAGGTCGACCTTCTGGCGGCGCGCGAGATCGAGCAGCAGGTCGAGCGGCCCCTCCCACCCGTCGAGTTCGAGGTAGAGAGCCTTGTCCTCGCCTGCATTGCTTGCGGGGCCTTCCCAGCTTTCTTCCGGATCGCTTACCGCATCGGCATCGAACATCAGGCCATCGTCGCTCATGCTCATGCGGGTTCACCCGTCAGCGCGAGCAGCGCGTCACGCTTGGCCAGAAGCGCGCTTTTCTCGTCGCTCTCTTCGCGGATCGCGGTTCCGGCAAGCGCGGCGTCGAGACGCGCGGCGGTCTTGGCGGACATTGCGGGAAGCACATCGGCGATCCCCTTCATGTCATCCATCTTCGCCCAGCAATTGAGGATGAGATCGCATCCTGCCGCATGAGCGCGCGCCGAGCGTTCGGGAATGGTGCCGTCGAGCGCTTCCATATCGATGTCATCGGTCAGCAGCAGCCCATCGAAGCCGATGCGCTCACGAATGATCGTTTCGATGATGAAGGGCGAAAGCGTCGCCGGATTCTCTTCGTCCCACGCCGTGAAAAGCAGGTGCCCGGTCATGCCGATCGGCGCATGGTTGAGCGTGCGGAACGGCGCGAGATCGGCCTCGAGTTCTTCTTCGCTGGCCGTGACGCGCGGCATTTCCTTGTGGCTGTCGCACTGGCTGCGGCCATGGCCGGGCATATGCTTGATGCAGCCGGTGACGCCGCCTTTGGCCAAGCCGTCGAGGATGGCGCGCCCGATCGCGGCGACCTGCATCGGATCGCTGCCCAGCGCGCGGTCGCCGATCACGTCATGCGCGCCCTCTCGCCGCACATCGAGCGGCGGGTGGTAATCGACGGTGATGCCCATTTCCGACAGCTCGAGCGCCATTGCATGGGCATTGACCCGCGCCGCTTCGATCGCGCTAGCCGGAGCAATCCGATAGAGATGGTCAAAGGCCTCGCCGCTCGGAAAATCGCTCCAGTGCGGTGGGCGCAGCCGGGCGACCCGCCCGCCCTCCTGGTCGATCGAGACAAGCAGTCGGTCGCGCCCGTGGAGAGCGCGCAATTCGTCGGTCAGGCGGCGCAGCTGCTCGCGATTGTCGCAATTGCGCGCGAACAGGATGTAGCCCGCAGGATCGGCATCGCTGAAGAAAGCGCGCTCCTCCGCGCTCAGCTCCAGTCCTGCAATCCCGAAAATGGCCGGTGTCATGGTTTGAAAAATCGCAGCAAAGACTCCTGGCGGCAAGCGGAGATCCCCCCCAAGTGGGGGAAAAGGCCGCGTTTTCGGGCCATTTTACCCTGTTTTCGCCTGATTTAGCCCGATTTGGGACTAGTTCTTCACCTGGCAGGCCACGCCGTCGTCCTTGAGGCGACTGCACAGCGAGCGCGCCCCCGCCAGATCGCCTGCCAGCGCCTGAAGGCGATAGACGGTGCCGATATCGGCCTGCCCCTTCACGATCCTGTGTCCCACGCCATTCAGGACATCGGTCTGACCGCGCAGGGTAGCCCAGCCGGTCTGCGCATCGGCGCGGCTGCTGTAGGCACCGACCTGGACCGCAACACCGGCGGTTTCGGTGATCTTCTCATTTGTCGTATCGCCGGAAGACTCGCCCGCACCCTCACTGGTCGAGCGCGTCGCGATCGAGGGCCTTGCGGTCTCGGTCATCTTCGAACCCGAGGCTTCCCCTGCCTTGAGCCGCCCTTCACGGGTCTTGCCCTCGCCCACACCGGGCGCGACATCGCCGGTCCCTGCGAACTCCTTGCCGCCAGGGTCGTCAGGGCGGGTCTTGTAGGGCGTTTCGGGCGCGGCAATCGTACTGCCGTCGGCCATGGGAGCATCGCCCGAGCCGCGGTTGTTCCACCACCACAGGCCGCCGACGACGACCAGCGCCGTGATCAGCAGGAGACCAAGCGCAAACGCCACGATCTGCGCCGTGTCGAAGCCGCCTTCCTCTTCCTGCTCGTCAGATTCGAGCCAGGGCAGGCTTTCGTCCTCGCTCAGCGCGAGTTCGCCATCGTCCTGCGTTGCTGCCATCGCTCAATCCTTCCAACCGCGCCGAATGGGCGCGCCTGCCATGCTACATGCTTTCCACGGCTTCCACGCCAAGAATGCGTAAGCCGTTGCGGATAACTTGCCCTAACTGCGCCGCGAGGAAAAGACGCGCAGCGCTCAAATCGCGGTTCTGTGCCACGATGAAGCGTTTTTCGGTCTCGCTCCGGCCCAGAGTGTAGAATGCGTGAAGTTCGCTCGCGAGATCATAGAGATAGAAGGCGATGCGGTGCGGTTCGCGCGCCTTTGCCGCTGCCTCGATCTCGCGCGGGAATTGCGCCGCGCGCCTGATCAGCGCCAGCTCTTCTTCCCCGAGCAGGTCGAGATGGTCGGCAGACGGCTGGATGCCCTCTTCCTCGGCCGCCTTTTTCAGCGTCGAGGCTATCCGCGCATGGGCATATTGCACGTAGAAGACGGGGTTGTCCTTCGACGCTTCGACCACCTTGGCGAAGTCGAATTCCATCTGCGCTTCGGGTTTGCGGGTCAGCATGGTGAAGCGCACCACGTCCTTGCCCACTTCGTTCACGACATCGGCGAGCGTGACGAAAGTGCCCGAACGCTTGGACATCTTTACCGGCTCGCCGCCGCGCATCAATTGTACCATCTGGACCAGCTTCACGTCGAAGGGGATGCCCTTGCCCTGCCCCTCGGATAGCGCCGCCACCGCAGCCTTGATCCGCTTGACCGTGCCGGCATGGTCGGCGCCCCAGATGTCGATCAGCTCGTCGGCATCGGCGGCCTTCTGCATGTGATAGGCGAGGTCGGCACCGAAATAGGTCCAGCTGCCGTTCGATTTCTTGATCGGGCGGTCCTGATCGTCACCGAACTTTGTGGAGCGGAACAGCGGCAGTTCGACCGGCTCCCAATCCTCGGGCGGCGCCTTGCCCTTCGGCGCCTCGAGCACGCCGTCATAGACGAGGTCATGCGCGCGCAGCCACGCCTCGGCCTCGTCAGGCTTGCCAGCAGCATGGAGCGCGGCTTCGGACGAAAAGAGATCGTGATGGATGCCGAGCAGGGCGAGATCGGCCTTGATCAGTTCCATCATCTGCTCGACCGCCTCGGCACGGAAAATCGGCAGCCATTCCTCTTCAGGCTCGTCCTTGAACCTGTCGCCCAGTCCCTTGGCCAGATATTCGCCGACCGGGATCAGGTAGTCGCCGGGATAAAGCCCCTCGGGGATTTCGCCGATGTCCTCGCCCAGCGCTTCGCGGTAGCGAAGGTGAGCCGAGCGCGCGAGCACGTCGACCTGACCGCCCGCATCGTTGATGTAATATTCGCGGGTGACTGAGTGGCCCGCCGCTTCAAGCAGGCTGGAAAGCGCATCGCCGACGACTGCACCGCGGCAGTGGCCCATGTGCATCGGACCGGTCGGATTGGCCGAGACATACTCGACATTGACCGTGCGCCCCGCCCCCATGTCCGAACGGCCATAGGCGTCCCCTGCCGAGGCAATTACCCCCAGCTCTTCCAGCCAGGCTGCAGGATCGAGCCGCAGGTTGATGAAGCCCGGCCCGGCGATTTCCGCACTGGCGATGCTCGGATCGGCTTCGAGTTTCTCGACGATCTTCCCGGCAAGCTCGCGCGGATTGGTCTTGGCCTGCTTCGCCAGCACCATCGCGGCATTGGTCGCCAGATCGCCGTGCGAGGCATCGCGCGGCGGCTCCACCGTTACGTTGGTGCGCGGCGCGTCGGGCGGCAACACGCCCTCCATTTCGAGAGCGGCCAGCGCAGCGTCGATCCGCTCCGCATAGATAGCGTAAAGCGTCTGTGTTTCGGACTTGGTTTCGGACATAGGCGCGCGCCTAGCCGAATCCGTCAAAATCGCAAGGTTTCACCGCCTGTATGGCGGTAATTCGCGCCAGCTCAGCGGGTGACGTTGTAGGCGAGCTGCTGCTCGGTCAGCTGGAAACCGACGAGAAGCTCGAAACTGGTGCGCTGGATGGCTGCACGAACCTGGGGATCGGATAGCGGATCGAGCGCCGCGTCAGGATCGCCCGGCTCACGCTTGCGCGTAATCCGTTCCTGGATATCCGCCGGAAGGGTCGCTTCCGAACGGGTAATGTAGGAGCTGGTTTGCGCGCTCGCCTGTGCCCGCTCGGCACCATCGGCAAAATTGATCGTGACCTGGCCGATACGCTTGGCCTGCACGGCCGTGCCTCCGCGCACGACGGTCGAGAAAAACGGCAGCGTGACCTGCCGTGCACCGCGGGTGTCGGTGCGGCGGGCGAGCACATCGAAACTCGCTGCGGTGTAGACCTTTTCTCCAGTCTCGTCACAGGTGTGACGCAGATTGGTCATCGAAGCGACAACGTCGATATTGTCCGCAGTCGGAGCGCCCGCGCTGCGGAACAGCGTCACATCGCCGGTGTAATCGGGAATGCCCACATCGGGGCAGGAAGAAAGGACTGCCGTAATGCCGACGCCCTGGTCGATGACCAATTCGCCTTCTCTCGAACACCCTGCGAGGGCTGCGGCGAGGGTGATCGCGGAAAAGATGCGGGTACGCGGGCTCATGCAGTGTCGATCCTTCGAATTCCTTGGCGCTCATCGAAAAGCGTGCGTCACGCCCTAGCGGCGCGCGCCGCAAAGCGCTAGAGGGCGGCGCATGAACGCACCCTTGCACACCGTCAAGACCAGCCCGGACGGCAGCGAAGCGACCGAACGTCCGGGCCTGACCCTGCTTATCGCCGCGCCGCGCGGTTTCTGCGCCGGCGTCGACCGCGCGATCGAGATCGTCGAGAGATCGCTCGAGCGATATGGCGCGCCGGTTTATGTGCGTCACGAGATCGTCCACAATAAATATGTCGTCGACGCATTGAAGGCGCAGGGTGCGATCTTCGTCGAGGAACTGGACGAGGTGCCCGACGACGCGCCGGTTGTCTTCAGCGCTCACGGCGTGCCGAAATCGGTTCCTGCCGAAGCAGAGCGGCGCAACATGATCTATGTCGATGCAACCTGCCCGCTGGTGAGCAAGGTCCACCGCCAGGCCGAACGCCAGATCGAGAAGGGTCAGCACATCATCTTCATCGGCCACGCCGGTCATCCGGAAGTGATCGGCACGATGGGGCAGGTAGACGAGGGTGACATAACCCTGGTCGAAACGGTCGAGGACGTCGCCACTCTTTCCTTTTCGCAGGAAGACGACCTGTCCTATCTCACCCAGACAACGCTCTCGGTCGACGATACCGCAGAGATCATTGCCGCGCTGGAAGAGCGCTATCCGCAGATCGTCGGCCCCAAGGCGGAAGACATCTGCTACGCGACTTCCAACCGCCAGGCCGCGGTCAAGATCATCGCGCCCGGCAGCGACCTGGTGCTGGTGATCGGTGCGCCCAATTCCTCCAATTCGCTGAGGCTTGTCGAAGTGGCCGAACGGCTCGGCACGAACGCCCGGCTGATTCAGCGCGCAGACGACATCGATCCGGCATGGCTCGAAGGTATCGGCACAATCGGGCTGACGGCTGGCGCCTCCGCACCGGAAAAGCTGGTTCGCGAAGTCGTCGAAAAGCTCGCCGAATGGCGCGAAGTGACCGAGCAGACGATCACCGCGGCCGAAGAGAAGATGGTTTTCAAGCTGCCTCGCCAGCTGACCGAATAAGCGAGGCGGCAGGCAGGCGTGGCGGTCTACACCCATCTCGGCGCAGAAGAGCTCACCGCGCTGATTGCGCAGTATGATGTCGGCGAGCTGGTCTCGGCCAAGGGGATTGCCGAGGGTGTTTCCAACTCCAACTGGCTGATCGAGACCACCGGCTCCGATAGCGCCAGTTCGGACGGCAGGGGCGCGCGCTTCATCCTGACCATGTACGAGCGGCGCATCGAGCTATCAGACCTGCCCTTCTTCCTCGGCCTGCTCGACCATCTTTCCGAACGCGATTGCCCCGTCCCGCGCACGATTCACGACCTGGAGGGCGCGGCCTATCGCCTGCTCGACGGCAAGGCGATCGCGCTGATCGAATATCTTCCCGGCGTATCGGTCGATCATCCGACTCCGGGGCAGGCCCGCGCGGTGGGCGAAGCGCTCGCGCAGATGCACGCCGCCTCGCAGGATTTCGGTCAGACTCGCGCAAATGGGCTCGACATAGAGGGATCGCGCCGGATGCTCGCAGAATGCGGCACCCCGGCTCTGGCTTCGATCGATCCCGCCCTGCCGAAATCTCTCGAGATCGCCGCGCGTCTGAGCGAGGACTGGCCGCAGGACCTGCCGCGCGCCATCTGCCACACCGACCTTTTCCCGGACAACGTCCTGATGCTCGGGGACCAGGTCACGGGCATGATCGATTTCTATTTCGCCTGCGAAGACGCCATGGCCTACGACCTCGCCGTCACCCACGCTGCCTGGTGTTTCGACCGGACCGGAGAGCAGTTCTCGCAAGACATCGGCGCGGCGCTGATCGAGGGCTATGAAAGCCTGCGCAAACTCGAACCGCGCGAACGCGAGTGCCTGCCGATCCTCGCGCAAGGTGCATGCATGCGCTTCATCGCGAGCCGCGCCGAAGACTGGATCGAAACGCCCGCCGACGCGCTCGTCACCCGCAAGGACCCGATGGATTTCGTCCGGCGGTTGTCCTTTTACGGGAAAGCGGGCTCATCCGCCTTTGCGCCAAGCCGATAGGCTGGCAAAGGCTGACGCGATGAAACAGGTCGAAATCTTCACCGACGGCGCCTGCAAGGGCAATCCCGGTCCCGGCGGCTGGGGCGCCATCCTGCGCATGGGCCGCCACGAGAAGGAACTGTCGGGCGGAGAGGCGGAGACGACCAACAACCGCATGGAAATGACCGCAGTGATCCGGGCGCTCGATGCCCTGATCGAACCGTGCCGGGTCGAGCTCTATTCGGACAGCAAATATGTGATCGACGGGATTACCAAGTGGGTCCACGGCTGGCGCAAGCGCGGCTGGGTCAATGCCAGCAAGAAGCCGGTCAAGAATGCCGATCTATGGCACGACCTGATCGAAGCGGTCGCGCGGCATGAAATCGACTGGCATTGGGTGAAGGGCCACAACGGGCACCCTGAAAACGAGCGGGTCGACCAGCTTGCGAGCGACGAGGCTGAGGCCTTCGCCCGCGGCGAAAGGGCCTGAACGCCAGCCCGCTTCCGCAAACGAAAAGGCCGGACCATCGCGGCCCGGCCTGTTATTCGTGTCCGATCGCAATCGATCAGTAGTTGTCGACGATCTCCGCGTTCGGGCCGTTTTTCAGCACCGAGTTGATCGCGTTCTTGGCGCTCGCCTTGGAACTGTAGCCCTCAGTCCACCAGATCGTTTCCGAATTGTAGATGAAGTACGAAACGAACTCGCCCTTCTTGTTCTTCCGGATTTCGAAGCGATGCGCCATAATTGATCCTCCATTTCGATTGCGTCCGTATCGCACCCTAAGCAGGCGAAACGAAAAATCTAGCTGAACCGTGTGGGAAAGTAGGATTCCGCGTCAATTTTACATGTCATCGTATCGCGCGGCAGGTCGAACAACAATTGCGAGGCAAGCCGAGCCGCGGCAGGCGCAGTCTGGATTCCGTAGCCCCCCTGGCCAGAGAACCAGAAGAATTCCTCTACCGCGGGATCATACCCGTACACCGGCAGACGATCGGGAGAAAAGCTCCTCAGTCCCGCCCATTTGCGTTCGACCGCCAGCACGTTCCAGTCGGTCACGTTCTGTAGCCGGTCAATCGCCAGCGCAACGTCGAGTTCTTCGGGCGCCGCATCGGTCGGCTCGCTCGGCGTCTCGTCATGCGGGCTGAGCCAGACCTTCCCGTTCTCCGGCTTGAAATAGAAGCCGCCTGAGATATCGAGACAGAGCGGCAAATCGTCGCTTGGTGCCGGATCGCAGCGTAATTGCACGACGGTCCGGCGGTAGGGCTGGATTCCGCACGGCTTCGCCCCCGCCATCGTGGCCAGACCGTCTGCCCATGCACCCGCCGCATTGACCAGCTTGCGAGCGCGAACCGTCCGGCCATCGGCAAGGTCGAGCCGCCATTCGGTTTCGCGTTCGATACTGACTACCTTTGCCCTGCACTGGATCTCCGTGCCGCTCGCCCGCGCGCGCGCCAGATAATGCGCATGAAGGCCAGCCACATCGATATCGGCGCAGCGCCCCTGCCAGATCGCGCGGTCCCACTCGGGTTTGAGGCCCGGAACCTTCACCAGCAACTCGGCCCGATCGATCCGCGAGAACCGAGCCCCGGTACCAGCAAATCGCGCAAAGAAGTCGTCGATCTTCGCTTCGTCTTCCTCGCGCGCGAGATAGAGCGAACCGCGCGGGGTCAGGAAACCATTTTCGCGCAGATAGTCGCCTGAAGCACTGGTCAGGGGCACGATCTCCGGCCCGCCATAACATTCTTCCCAGAACGCCGCCGAACGCCCGGTCGCATGATAGCCGGGCATGTCCTCCGCCTCGAGCACGATCACGCTTGCACGCTCGCCGATCTCGGCCGCGAGGCTGGCCCCGGCCATCCCGGCGCCGACAATGGCAACGTCGTATATATCGTTCACGCTGCAGCGCTCTCCGCTGGCGGCACGACGCGGTCTAGAAACTCGGCAATCGCATCCATCGCGCGGTCGCGCACGGGATCGACCTCGCGCAGGATCTCATGGCTGGCCTCGTTGCCGAAGGAAACCAGTTCTCCATTGGGGAGGCGGTTTGCAGCTTCTTCGATCGCCTCCATCGAAACCAGCTTGTCGTTCGACGTGCCGATCAGCAAAATCGGCGTCGTGATCGCCTCCAGCTTTCCAGGCGCGAAAAGGCTCCGCATCGAAGCATAGGCGCGTTCGATCCAGCCCCAGCTGCCCGGCCCCATGACGAGTTCGGGGCGGTGCTCCCGCCACCATAGTTCATCCTCGTAGCGGTCTTCGTCGTGGGTCAGCAGCGACTTGCGCGCCGCCGGAACTTCGCCCGGCTTTTCGCTCCACTTCCATGCCGGGCGGGCCGGATCGCCAAATCGCAGCATCAGGCGCGCTGCGGCATGGCCGATTGCGGCGGGGATACGTCCGACGAAGCCGAGCATGGGTGCCGATAGAAAGAGAGCGTCGGGATCGACGGCCCTTTCCATCAGCGCGCGCAACACCAGATGGCCACCCATCGAATGACCGGCAAGCACATGGGGACCGGGCGTATCTGCCTTCCAGGACTGCCAGAGATGCCCCAGATCGGAGACCCAATCGCCGAAATCCTCTATGTGGCCGGTAACCTTGTCCTTGCCGAGACGACCGGAACCGGCCTGCCCGCGCCAGTCGGCCGCAGTCACCCTCCAGCCGGCGCGATGCCACTGCTCGAGGCTTTCGAGATACTTCTCGTAATTGTCGCCCCGCCCGGGGAGAAACAGGATCGATCCGCGCGGGCGCGCACCCGTACCGGCAGCTCCCGGCCAGTCGATCCGCCTCAGCTCATGTCCGTCGCTCGCACGCCAGATCGTCTCGTTCGCATGCGGAGGAATTGCACGGCGGTCGATCGCTAGCGTCACGGTCTCGCTGGTATCACTAATGTCACGCCTCCGAGACTGGTTACTTTTTGGTAAGTGATAATCTGTAGCACCGGTTTTCAAGGGGATCCTTGGGGGCCAGATGCAAACCGAATATTTTCACTACGGACTGCTCGTCTGCTTGGCAATCGCGCTGCTTGTCGCAGCCTTTACCGACATTCGCCGCAGGCAGATCGACAACTGGCTCAATGCCGGAATCGCACTCGCTGCGCCGCTTTACTGGTGGGCCAGCGGGCTGTCGCTCTATCCCGGCGTCGCGCTGCAACTGGCCATCGCCGTGGGTGCTTTCGCGGTGCTGGCCGGGCTTTTCGCAATGAAGATGATGGGCGGCGGCGACGTCAAATTGCTCACTGCCCTTGCCCTGTGGGTTCCGCCCGTACCGTTTCTCCAGCTGCTCATCGTCATGGCGCTGGTCGGCGGGGTGCTGACGATCGTCATGGGTGCCTGGCACTTCATGAAGCGCCAGCGCGACCGGCTTGCCGTGCCTTACGGGGTCGCCATCGCCATCGGCGGTCTTTGGGTGCTCGGAACTCAATTGATGCCCGACGCTGCCAAGGCAGCCGGAGTGCAGTGAACCTGATTTTAACCAGTCCGGTCTTAAGGACTGAAACCATACTTGCCCGACTACCAACAGGGCCGACACGAGGGGGCTAGAATAGCCATGGATAGGAAGAAGCTGGTTTTGCTGCTGGGTGCGCTGGTCATCGCGATCGGCACCGCATTGGCAGCGCGTAGCATGTTTGCAGGCGCTTCGGCCCCGCAGGCTGAGGCGGCTCCGGTTCCGGAAGGACCCAAGGTACTGGTTGCAAACCGTGCCCTGCCTGCCGGTACCATCGTCACTGCGGATGCGATCGGCTTCCAGCAATGGCCCGAAGAGCTCGTCCAGGACGCCTACTTCATCGATGGCGAATCGGACATCACCCAGCTGATGGGTACCGTGGTGCGCCATCCGGTCACTGCCGGTGAGCCTGTCACGCAGGGCTCGCTCGTCGCACCTGGCGATCGCGGCTTCCTTGCAGCTGCTCTCGGCCCGGGCATGCGCGCCGTCACCGTTCCGGTTTCGGCCAAGACCGGCGTTGCCGGCTTCGTCTTCCCGGGTGACCGCGTCGACCTCGTGCTGACGCAGACCGTCAAGGGCGACGACGGCCAGTCGCTGAAGGCTGCAGAAACCGTACTTCGTAACCTTCGCGTGCTGGCGACCGACCAGTCGACCACGCAGAAGACCAACGAACAGGGCAAGACCGTCGTTCGCACCTTCCGCACCGTGACGCTCGAAGTCACACCGAAGATTGCGGAAAAGGTTGCCGTGGCGCAGACCATCGGCACGCTCAGCCTCGCGCTGCGCTCGATCGCCGACAACCAGGTCGAGCTCGAGAAGGCAATCGCTTCGGGTGACGTCGTAATCCCCGAAGGCGCATCGCCCGAGGAAGAGGAAGACCTCATCCGCACCGCCATGAGCCGTCCGATCGACAAGGGTACGACCTATTCGACCGGTGGTGACGTGTCCCGCTTCCAGCGCAGCTCGATGCCGCGCCAGGGCAGCGCACCGCGTCCGAGCGCTCCTGCCATGGGCGTTCCTGCCCAGCGTGGCGGCACGCCGGTCTATCGCGGTCCGTCGGTCCGTGTGACCCGCGGCAAGAGCACCACCGAAGTTCCGGTCGGCAGCGGAGCAGGCGCTTTCCTGAGCCTGCAGGCACAGGGCGTCTCCGAAGCCGGTCAGACGGTTCCGGCCGTCACCAGCGCGATCGTGCGCTGAGGGGAAGAGCGATGAGCATCACGAACAACCGATCGCACGCTTTTCCTGCAACAGGGATCAAAACGAGGGGCAAACCAATGAAACGCCGCCTGACTGCAAAACTGCTGCTTGCCAGCCTGGCCATCGCGCCGCTCGCAAGCGTGCCAATGGGCACCGCCACGGCGCAATCCGTGCGCAGCCCGGCCCAGGACATCGTCCTGTCGATCGGACGCGGCGAACTCGTCACCGTGCCTGGCTCGATGGCAGACGTTTTCATCGCCAATGACGCGATCGCCGATGTGCAGATCAAGTCGCAGCGCCAGCTCTATGTGTTCGGCAAGGCCGGTGGTCAGACCACCATCTATGCCAGCAACAGCCGCGGCGACGTGATCTGGTCGGCCAATATCCGCGTCGGCTCCAACATCGACAGCATCGACCAGATGCTCGCACTGGCCATGCCCGAAGCGAAGATCGGTGTTGCGACCATGGGTTCGAACACCATCCTGCTGACCGGCACGGTTGCCGCCCCTGAAGATGCAGCCGAGGCAGAGCGCCTTGTCGCAGCCTTCGTCGGTGACGGTGCCAATGTCATCAGCCGCCTGAAAATGGCGACGCCGCTGCAGGTCAACCTGCAGGTGAAGTTCGCCGAAGTCAGCCGCTCGCTGGTGCGCGATATCGGCGGCAGCCTGCAGTCGATCGACGCCGGCAGCGGCTTCCGCTTCGGTGTGGGCACCGGCCGCCAGACGGTTACGGGTGACTACACTGTCGGTGGCCCTCTGGGCGTTGGCAACAACATCCAGAACCCGACCACGCAGGTCTTCAACCCGCTGACCGGCCAGGTCGAAACCATTGCCGGACCGGGTGTTCGCACCACCGGCAACGGCACCACGCTGGGTGCTGCCGGCCGCTTCCTCGGCCTCGACCTGCTCGGCGCACTCGACCTCGCAGAACGCGATGGCCTGGTGACCACGCTGTCGCAGCCCAACCTGACCGCGCTTTCGGGCGAAACCGCCAACTTCCTTGCCGGCGGCGAATTCCCGATCCCGATCAGCCAGGGCCTCGGTGCAACCGCGGTCGAGTATCGCAAGTTCGGTGTGAGCCTCGCTTACACGCCGACGGTGCTCGCCAACGGTCGCATCTCGATCCGCGTGCTGCCGGAAGTCTCCGAACTTTCGAGCCAGGGCGCTGTCACGATCAACGGCTTCCAGATCCCTGCCCTTACGATCCGTCGCGCAGAAACGACGATCGAGCTGGGCTCGGGCCAGAGCTTCATGATCGCAGGCCTGATGAGCAACAACGCACAGAACACGATCGACAAGGCACCGGGTGCTGGCGACGTTCCGATCCTGGGCAATCTGTTCCGCTCGAAGAACTTCCGTCGCGGCGAAACCGAACTCGTCATCGTGGTTACGCCTTATCTGGTGAAGCCGGTCGATGCGAAGGACATCAAGCTGCCGACCGATGGCTACCAGTCGCAGACTCTCCTGCAGGGCTTCCTCGGCTATCAGAACCATGACGGCATTTCGGGTGCAGAACGCCCGGGCCCGACGGCAACCGACCAGGATGCCCCGGCTCCTGCGGTGAGCGGTATCGATCCGGCCGCAATCGCTCCGGCAGGCCAGTCGAAGCCCGACCGCCGTGCCAAGTCCAACACTCGCAAGAATGATCGGCAGGCCAAGGCGGCCAAGCCCGGCTTCAGCTTCTAATCGGAAAGGTGAGAATGATGACCTTTGCAAAACACAGCAAGCTGGCCAAGGCGCCCGCGATCGCCCTCGCCGTTTCCCTCGGTCTCGTGCTGAGTGGATGTGGCGGCATGCCGACCAACCGCAGCCTCTACAGCACGAAGCAGCCGGTGGTCGAACGGACCAACTACACCTTCGATGTGCAGACCGGCCAGGGCGGGCTCGATATCTCGGAACGCCAGCGCCTCGCGGCCTGGTTCGACACGGTCGAGCTCGGCTATGGCGACCGCGTCACGATCGAGGATCCGATGTCGAGCGAAGCCACGCGTGACGCGGTAGCGGAACTCGCAGGCCGCCATGGTGTGCTGGTCAGCGACGTGGCTCCGGTTACAGAAGGATATGTCAATCCGGGCTTCGCCCGCGTCGTCCTGACCCGTTCGAAAGCGCACGTTCCGGGCTGCCCCGACTGGTCGGCTTCGTCGGACATGAACTACAACAATGCGACCAGCCCGGGTTACGGATGCTCGGTCAACAGCAACATGGCCGCGATGGTCGCCAACCCGCAGGATCTTCTCGAAGGTCAGGAGGGCACGGGCGAGACCGTGATCATGAGCTCCACCAAAGCCATCGACAGCTATCGCGAGCAGGCACCCAGCGGTGCCGGCGGCCTCAAGAAATCGGGAGGGAACTAAGTCATGAACGCGCCCTGGAAATCCGGAATGCCCGGTAACCGAGATCCATTTGCCGCCTATATCTGCGACGATGCCGCGCTCGACGTACTGCGTCCGGTCGTCATCGAACTCGGCTGGCAGCCCGAAAAGTGCAACAAGGGCGGTCTGCGCAATGCGATCCAGTCGCTGAGCGTCAGCGCCAGCCCTTCGATCCTGGTAGTCGATCTGTCGGAAAGCGGCGACCCGCTCAACGACATCAACGCCCTTGCCGAGGTTTGCGAACCCGGCACGGTGGTGATCGCGATCGGCCAGGTCAACGATGTCCGCCTTTACCGGGATCTGCTCTCGAGCGGCATTCACGACTACCTGCTGAAGCCGCTTTCGGCCGGCCAGCTTCGCGATGCGCTGAACGCGGCCCAGACCGTGTTTACCGCACCCAAGAACGCTGACGGTGAGGCGACCAAGCGTCACATTTCGACCGCGGTCGTCGGTACGCGTGGCGGTGTCGGCGCCTCGACGCTGGCAACTTCGCTCTCGTGGCTGTTCAGTGAAGAGCACAAGGCACCGACGGCACTGCTCGACCTCGA
Organism: Altererythrobacter xiamenensis; assembly: GCF_900177715.1. Taxonomy (GTDB): domain Bacteria; phylum Pseudomonadota; class Alphaproteobacteria; order Sphingomonadales; family Sphingomonadaceae; genus Erythrobacter; species Erythrobacter xiamenensis. The sequence continues at coordinate 634,685 of NZ_FXWG01000001.1, forward strand.
CGTCCACTTCGGGACCGGCGCCCTCGCGCTCGATCTCGAGCCGGGCCGCGGCCTGACCGACGCGATCGACAATCCGAGCCGCATCGACGGCCTGTTCATCGAACGCGCCATGATCCGTGCGAACGACAACCTGTCGATCCTTTCTGCAGAAGCGCCGATCAACGCGCCGCTGATGACCGATGGCGCGGCTTTCGTCCAGCTGGAGGAAGAGTTCCGCCAGGCGTTCGAAATGACCGTGGTCGATCTGCCGCGCAACATGCTGATCAATTTCCCGCATGTGCTGGCGGATGTTAATCTCATCCTCCTCACGACGGAAATGACACTTGCTTCTGCTCGTGACGCGATCCGCATCATCAGCTGGCTGAAGACCAATGCCGCGCATGCGCACATCATGGTCGTTGCCAACAAGGTGCAGGCTGGTGTCGCAGAGATCAGCAAGGCCGATTTCGAAGCCTCGATCGAACACAAGATCGATTTCTCGATTCCATACGACATCAAGGCTGCAGCCAATGCCGCCAAGATGGGCCAGGTGTTCGTCGAAGCGAACCGTTCGAGCAAGGCGACTTCGGTCATCAAGCAGATCGGCGAACGCGTGATGGGCGCGAGCGAGGAAAACCTCGCCAATAGCGAACCCGAGAAGAAATCGCTGCTCGGCGGCTTCGATCTGAAATCGCTCCTCGCGAAAAAAGAAAAGAGCGCACCGGTCAGGGAAACGGCCGAATAAGGGTCGTGAACCAAGGGCCATCCGGAGCAAAACGCGGTTTCGGATGGCCCCCACGATCAAATCCAACGAGTTGAAACGGAAAGGCGGGACAATCCAATGAGCACCATACAGCTCCTGCTAATCGTCGGCGTCATTTTCGGCGTACTGGTGGTCGGCTTTGTCCTGATGTCGGGTCCGTCGCCTGCCAAGGAAAGCCAGCGTCGCCTCCAGGCGGTTCGCTTCCGGCATTCCGAAAGCACCGACACCAAGGTTGAATCGCAGCTCAAGAAGGCGATCGCCGCGCGCAAGCCCAAGGCACACAAGGTCGCGGGCTCAAGTTCGCGTATCGAAGCGCTCGAGATGCGTCTCGACCGGACCGGCAAGGGCTGGACGCTGCAGCAATATGCCTATGCCTCGCTCGGCCTCGCGCTGTTCGTTGCGGTCATCCTGTTCCTGCGCACCGGCTCGCTCGGACTGTCGCTCGGCGTCGGCCTGTTCGTCGGCGCAGGTCTCCCGCACTTCGTGGTCGGCTACTTCATCAAGAAGCGGACTAACGCCTTCAACGTGAAATTCCCTGACGGGATCGAACTGCTCGTGCGTGGTCTGCGTTCGGGTCTGCCTGTTACCGAAACGCTCGCCGTGGTGGCCCAGGAAGTCCCCGGCCCTGTCGGCGAGGAATTCAAGGGCATCGTCGAGCGCATCAAGATCGGCCGCACCATGGAGGAATCGCTCCAGGAAACGGCCGACCGTCTCGGGATCCCCGAGTTCAACTTCTTCTGCATCACTCTGGCGATCCAGCGCGAAACCGGTGGTAACCTCGCCGAGACGCTGTCCAACCTTGCCGACGTGCTGCGCAAGCGCGCACAGATGAAGCTCAAGATCCGCGCGATGAGTTCGGAATCGAAAGCCTCGGCCTATATCGTCGGCGCGCTGCCGTTCATCGTCTTCTTCATGATCTGGTGGATCAACCCGTCCTACATCGGCGGCTTCTTCACCGACGATCGCCTGATCGTCGCCGGTCTGGGCGGCATGGTCTGGATGTCGATCGGCGGCTTCATCATGGCCAAGATGGTCAGCTTCGAAATCTGAGCGAGGGATAGGAAAGACACATGAATTCTCCCGGACCCACGCTACTCGGCTTCGACGTCATCCTCGTCGGCTCGCTTCTGGCTGGCCTGGCTGCGATGGCGATGATGTTCGCGATCTACACCGCGGTCACCATCAAGGACCCGATGGCGAAGCGCGTGAAATCGCTCAACGACCGCCGCGAGGAACTCAAGGCAGGTATCATCACCTCGACCGCGAAAAAGCGCGCCAGTCTGGTGCGCCGGACGGACAAGACCGACAAGGTGAAGCAACAGCTGGAAGGGATGAAGGTTCTCCAGGAGAGCCAGATTGCCGACGTCCAGCAAAAGCTTGCCCATGCCGGCTATCGCAACAAGGAACTCGCCGTTTTCGTGATCGGTGCGCGCCTCGTCCTTCCAATCGTGTTCGGCATCATCGGCGTGCTGATGATCTACGTCATCGATTATTTCCCGGACTGGGGCGGCGTGAAACGCGTCGGCGCGCTCGGTGCCCTGCTTTTCGCAGGCTACAAGGGCCCGGAAATCTTCCTGAAGAACAAGGCCAGCAAACGTACCGACGAAATCCGCAAGGGCCTGCCTGACGCGCTCGACCTGCTGGTCATCTGCGCCGAGGCCGGTCTGACCGTCGATGCCGCCTTCAACCGGGTCGCCAAGGAACTGGGGCGCGCCTATCCGGAACTGGGTGACGAGTTCGCCCTGACCGCGATCGAGCTGTCCTTCCTCAACGAACGCAAGAAGGCTTTCGATAATCTCGCCTATCGCGTCGATCTGGAAGCGGTGCGCGGCGTCGTCACCACCATGATCCAGACGGAACGTTACGGTACACCGCTAGCATCCGCACTGCGCGTGCTTTCGGCAGAGTTCCGTAACGAACGCATGATGCGCGCCGAGGAAAAGGCAGCGCGTCTCCCGGCGATCATGACCGTGCCGCTGATCATGTTCATTCTGCCGGTGCTGTTCATCGTCATTCTCGGTCCGGCGGCCTGTTCGATCTCGGACGCCTTCGCAGCCAAGCCGGGTCGCTGACAAGCGAGCCGAACAAGCTCGACGCAAAAAGAAAGGCCGGGCCGCCCACAAGCGGTCCGGCCTTCTGCTTTCAGGGCAACATTGACGCAGGTCAGCCGGAGGGTTCGGCCATCGATTCCACTTTCGTGAACACGCGCGCCATCAGTTCGCGGAACGTGCCACGCTCTTCTTCGTCGAGCACTTCGAAAATCGTTTCCTCGATATCGAGCGCCATCGGCATGATCTCGCTATGGACCGCCCGCCCCTCTTCGGTAAGCTCGAGCAGGTGCGAACGCCCGTCCTGAGCATTCGGCTGGCGATGAACGAGCCCCCTGTCCTCCAGCACCCTGCAGGCGCGGTTGACCGCGACCTTGTCCATCAGGGTCGAGCGGGCAAGCGCGCGCTGGGTAAGCGCTCCGGCATCGCCCAGCACCGCCATCACGCGCCATTCGGTAATCTTGAGCCCGAAGCGCACGCGATATCGCTGTGCGATCAGGCTGCTCACCGCATTGGACGTGATTGAAAGTTGGTAGGGCAAAAAGTTGGCCAGTTGCCCCGCACCCGGTACCGCCCCCGCGCTCCCGCCTGTCTTGCTTCTATCGTTCATGGGACGCGATCTTAAGCGGAGCCGCCCGCTTGGCAAGCCAAAGCCATGACCCAGGTCAGCCCAAGGTCATGGATTGGCTCGACAAAGCCGCGTCAGCGGTATTCGGGCTCGTCCCACCAGGGATAGAAATCGGGCATGTCTTTCGAAACCGTGTCCGGGTATTCGGGTGCGCGTTTCTCGAGAAAACTCGCGATCCCCTCCTTGGCATCGGCCGAGCGGGACAAGCGATAGATTGCCTTGCTGTCGACGCGGTGCGCGTCCATCGGATGATCGCCCGAGGGAAGCCGCCACATCATCGCACGGGTCATCGCGACAGACACGGCACTGGTGTTGTCGGCGATCTCGCGGGCAATGCCGCGCGCGACATCCATGAGTTCGCCCTGGGCATGGATCGAGCGGACGAGGCCGCCTTCCTTTGCTTCGGAAGCGTCGAAGATCCGCCCTGTGTAGCACCACTCGAGCGCCTGTTGCACGCCAACGAGCCGCGGCAAGAACCAGCTCGAACATGCTTCGGGCACGATACCGCGCCGCGCAAATACAAAACCGTAGCGCGCATTATCGGATGCAAGCCGAATATCCATCGCCAGCTGCATGGTTATGCCAACACCCACGGCTACGCCGTTGCAGGCGGCGATCAACGGCTTGGTGCTATCGAACAGCCGCAGGGTCAGTCGTCCTCCCCCGTCGCGCACACGTTCGTCGGACAGGTCGTCGACCGGGTTAGGATCTGAGAAGACATGCCCTCCGCCCTCGGGCGTCAGGTCCGCGCCGGCACAGAACGCGCGATCACCGGAACCGGTAAAGATCACCGCACGCACGCTGTCATCCGCATCGATATCGTCCATCGCCGCGATGATCTCGTCCATCATCGTGCGGGTAAAGGCGTTCATCTTGTCCGGCCGGTTGAGCGTGATGGTCGCAATGCCATCGGCCTTGTCGACGAGAATCTGGGTGTAATCGGCCAATTTATCTCTCCCGGTTGTGGAAATGAAAAGGGCGGCTCGCCGGCCGCCCTTCCCTGGTTGATCTGCTTAGCGCGGGGCCATCCGGATCCCGCCGTCGAGGCGCACGTCCTCGCCGTTGAAATAGCCGGTTTCGATCATGCACATGGCGAGCTTGGCGTATTCCTCCGGCACGCCGAGGCGCTTGGGGAACGGGACCGAAGCAGCCAGCGCGTCGCGCACGTTCTGCGGCGCAGCGGCGAGCAGCGGGGTGTCGAAGATACCGGGCAGGATCGTGTTGACGCGGATGCCTTCGTTCATGAGGTCGCGCGCGATCGGGAGCGTCATGCCGATGACACCGGCCTTCGATGCCGAATAGGCGGCCTGGCCGATCTGGCCGTCTTCGCCCGCCACCGAAGCGGTGTTGACGATAGCGCCACGATCACCGTCTTCGCTCAGCGGGTCGAGCGTGAGCATGCCGGCAGCCGACTTGGCGATGCAGCGGAAGGTGCCGATCAGGTTGACCTGGATGACGAAATCGAACGCGCTGATGGGGAAGTGCTTGATGCTGCCGTCTTCCTTGCTGCGGCTGGCGGTCTTGATCGCATTGCCGATGCCGGCGCAGTTGACGAGGATGCGTTCCTGGCCGTGAGCCTCGCGAGCCTTGGCAAAACCTGCATCGACATCATCGTCGCTGGTTACGTTGACCTTGCAGAAGACGCCGCCGATCTCGGCAGCCATCGCTTCGCCCTTTTCCTCGTTCATGTCGAAGATGGCGACCTTGGCGCCCTTGGCTGCGAGTGCGCGTGCGGTCGCGGCACCGAGGCCCGATGCGCCGCCGGTGACGACCGCGGGAGTGTTGGCTGATACTTCCATTGTGTTCACTTCCTCTTTGAATACAGATGCTTAAACGGATTCGACGATGGTGACGTTGGCGACGCCGCCGCCTTCGCACATCGTCTGAAGACCGAACTTCTTGTTGTGACGCTTGAGCGCATGAACCAGCGTCGCCATCAGCTTGGTGCCCGATGCGCCGAGCGGGTGGCCGAGCGCGATAGCGCCGCCGTGAACGTTGAGCTTGTCGGGATCGGCACCAGTGTGCTTGAGCCAAGCCAGCGGGACCGGCGCGAAAGCCTCGTTGACCTCGTAAAGGTCGATGTCGCCGATTTTCATGCCGGCGCGTTCGAGCGCCTTGTCGGTTGCGAACAGCGGTTCTTCCAGCATGATTACCGGATCGCCTGCGGTAACGGTCAGGTTGCGAATGCGCGCCATCGGCGTGAGGTTGTGGCGTTTCAGCGTCTCTTCGTTGACGACCAGAACGGCAGATGATCCGTCGCAGATCTGGCTCGCGGAAGCCGCGGTGATCTTGCCTTCGGGGCTGAGCAGCTTGACGCCAGCGATGCCTTCGAGCGTCGCGTCGAAGCGAATACCCTCGTCCACCGTGTGCATCTCGGTGCCTTCGGGCGTTTCGATCTCGATCGGGACGATTTCATTCTCGAATGCGCCGCTTTCGGTCGCCTTGATCGCTCGCATGTGGCTTTCGAGCGCGAAGCTGTCGAGCTGCGCCTTGGTGAAGCCGTGCTTCTCCGCGATCATCTCGGCACCCATGAACTGGCTGAACTGGATGCCGGGGAACTTCTCTTCGAGACCCGGTGACTTGTAGTGACCCAGGCCCTCTTTCATGTGGAGGGTGGCGTTGGAGCCCATCGGTACGCGGGTCATGCTTTCGACGCCGCTGGCGATGACCGCGTCCTGCGTGCCGCTCATTACGGCCTGCGCTGCGAACTGGATTGCCTGCTGCGAGGAACCGCACTGGCGATCGATCGTAACCGCCGGCGTCGACTGCGGCAGGTGCTTGGAGGCGAGCACGCCCATGCGCCCGACCTGCATCGCCTGCTCGCCCGCCTGGCTGACGCAGCCGGTGACCACATCGTCGATGGCATTGGGGTCGATGCCGCTGCGCTCGACGATCGCATCGAGCGATGCGGCCAGCAAATCAACCGGGTGAACTCCGGCAAGGCGACCGCCACGGCGCCCCCCTGCGGTACGGACTGCTTCGACGATATAGGCGTCTGCCATGGCGATTCTCCTTAGCCTGTATGGTTTGGGAGTGGCCTAAGCAGGGGCTTCGAGCGGGTCAACTCACTTATATACCTATGTGGCGCGGGGATCGTTATAGTGTGGTGCGCCCAGGGCGTGCCGCTTGCCTGAGATTGCCGCGCGGCATAAAGTCTGCACGAATATGACGAAGAAGCTTTTCGAGATTAATCCAGACCTGGACAGGGCCGCGCTGGCCCGGCGTTTTGCCGAACATACGCGCGTGCAGGTCCGCGATTTCCTGACCCGCGAGACGGCAGAGGAAATCCGCATGATCTTGTCGCAGGCAACGCCCTGGGGCCTTGCCATGCAGGCCGATGGTTCAGGTTTCGAAGGGCCGCAGCAAATCCTCCCACAGGATATGCGGTCGCCGGACGGTCAACAACGCGCACAGGCCATCGGTCAGGCGACGCAGGATGCAGCGGCCCGCGGTGACTACGCCTTTCGCTTCGCCCAATATCCTATTCTTCAGGCGGTGCAGGAAAACTGGTCCCCCGACAGTCCGCATGAATTACTGCTGGAATACATCAACGCACCCGAGTTTCTGCAGTTGGCGCGCGACATCACCGGTTTCGACGATCTGGTGAAGGCGGATGGGCAGGCCACCCTCTTTGCCAAACAACAATTCCTCGGCCGCCACATCGACAGCCACGTCGCAGAAGGCTGGAAGGTCGCCTATGTCATGAACTTCGCGGTCGATGACTGGCATCCCGACTGGGGCGGCTATCTCCAGTTCCTCGACGAGGAGGGCGACATCGTCGAGGGGTTCCGGCCACGCTTCAACGCGCTGAACCTGTTCGCGGTGCCGCAGGCGCACTCGGTGTCATTCGTCGCGCCGTTCGCACCTGTCGGACGCTATGCCATCACCGGCTGGCTGCGCGACCGGTGATCCCCAAGGACGTCTCGGACGCAATCAACAGTGCCCGCGCCATGGCCCAGAAGGGTGATCTTTCCAGCGCGCGGGAACTGCTTTCGCGCACGCTCGAGGTTCATCCGGCACAACCGCCCCTCGCCAACACGGCGGGGAACCTGGCAATGCGGGCGGGCGACCTCAATGCGGCGGAGCGGCTGTTTGCTCAGGCTGCGCAGCTTGAGCCGGGCAGCGCCGAATACGCGATAAACCACGCCATCGCGCTGCAACGCCTAGGCCGGTCTGCAGAGGCCATCTCGGCCCTCACTCCAATTGAAGAAGCTGGTCGCAAACTGCCGAAATATTGCAATGTCAGGGCTGCATGCGAACGCGAGCGGGACAATCTGGATCAGGCCCGCAAGTGGTACGAGCTGTCGCTTTCGGCAGATCGCCAGAATGCCAGGGCGCTGCATGGTCGAGCCAGAGTAGCCATCGAAAGCGCTGAGCCCGATGCACGCACACGTTTCGATCACGCCTTGGCAGTCAATCCTACCGAGCCGGACTTGTGGCTGGGGAAAGCGCAAGCGCTCGACGTCGAAGGAGAGGTGCAAGGCGCAAGATCGATCGCCGAGCAGTTGGTGCAACAGGCGCCCGGCTGGGCGGATGGATTGAAGTTTCTCGCGCAATTGAAGCTCGGCGCGGGAGAGGAAGACTTCACCGAGCACTACCGCAATGCGGTCGAGCGTGTGCCCGACGCACCTGCTATCTGGCTCGACTGGATAGGCCTTTTGGGCGGGCTCGACCACGATGCGCAAGCGACCGAGGTCGCCGCGGAGGCACGGCGCAAGTTCCCGTCCGAACCGCTTTTTGCGCTCCTCGAGGCCATTCATGCAGGTGCGGCAGGCGACGACGATAGAGCTGAGGCAATATTTGCAAACGTGTCGCTTGGCGACGTCAATCGCCGGGTTCACGAAGCGCGCCATCGTATCCGGCGCGGAGAATACGAGCGCGCAGAGGTCCTTTTGAACAACGCTATCGAAAGCGATCGATCGAACATCGCGGCGTGGGCGCTAACGGGGATCGTATGGAGACTGACGGGAAATCCGCGCGGCGACTGGCTTCATCTGCAGGATAATCTCTTTCGCCAGCTTCCGCTCGAGGCCGACGCAGGTGTTCTCGAGGCAGCCATCCCGCTTCTGCACAGGCTGCACGACAACAGCCCGCTGCCGCTCAGCCAATCGCTCCGTGGTGGCACACAGACCCGTGGGCGCCTCTTCGCGCGAACCGAGCCCGAACTGCGACGCCTTCACCGGGCTATCCTCGAAACGCTGAAACGATACCAAAGCGAACTACCGGAGAAGGAAGTCGAGCACCCGCTATTGAGGCATCGAGACGAGATTTGGCGCCTGGAGGGATCGTGGTCGGTGCGGCTGAGCGGCGGCGGAGACTACCACACCTCGCACATTCACCCACAGGGCGTTGTATCCTCTGCGCTCTATGTCGAGCGTTCAGGCGAAGAGGAAAGCGAGCCTCATGCTGGCTGGCTTGAGATCGGCCGTCCCCCGCCCGATTTGCGGTTGGATCTGGAACCGCTGGCGGTCCTCCCGCCAAAACCTGGCCACCTCACCCTTTTTCCAAGCACACTCTATCATGGCACGAGGTCATTTGCCGCAGGTCGGCGGATGACGGTTGCATTCGATGTCGTGCCGGAGGATTAGGGGCGCATGACCGGAGAGCACGCTAAATCCTGGAACGATTTCTGGGCGCAAAGCAAGTCTAGCGGACAGGGCTGCCTGCCTGCAGCGGGTTACGAACAAATCGACGCTGCACAGAAAGCCCGATGGGTCGACCTCGCGAAGCAATTGCCAAGAAACGCGCGAGTGCTTGATCTGGCGACCGGAAATGGTCTGGTCATGCGCTGGATGCTCGGCGAGCGTCGCGACCTCAAGTTGACCGGTGTGGATCTCGCCCCTGTTTTGCCACCGTCTCCCAAGGGTACAAAAACACGCGCTGGCGTGCCGATGGAGGAACTGCCCTTCCCGGACGACCGCTTTCACGCCGTGGTGAGCCAATTCGGCTTCGAATATGGCGATACAGCCAAGGTCGCCGAGGAAGCGGCACGGGTCCTCGGCAAGGGCGGTACACTGGCCATCCTGACCCACAGGCAGGATGGACCGATCCTGGCCCACAATCTCAAGCGTCGCGAACAGATCCGCTGGGCGATCGACGAGAAGAACTTACCGGACATCGCGCGGAAAAGTCTTCAGCTTCGCGGGCGCGGTATCTTCACGATCCCGACAGCAATACAGCAGGCACCCGAAGAAGGCGCCCGACTACATGGGCCGCAATCGGCCGCCTGGGAAATTGCCGAAGCTTTGCGCCAGACGCTGGCGATGAGCAGACACGATCATCCTGCGAATGTCGCCCGACTGATCGATACGATGGTTTTCCATGCCCGCAACGAGCTCGGCCGGATCGCCTCGCTTGAGGCAGCCTGCGCCACCACGGCTGATGAGGAACGGTTCACGGCAGCAATCGAGGCCGCGGGCTTCGAGCCCACCGGAATCGAGCCGGTTCTGGAAAAGGGCCGCGCAACACGTTTCGCGGACTTCCGGACCTATCGGCTGAGCTGACGAACCCCAGCGTGGCGGCACAAGCCGCTCTTCACGCTATGCCGCATCGAAGAAATTACGTTCGCAGAAGGCGCTCCTGCCCCGTGGCCAGCCGGATCAGGTAGGGCTTGAGGGACGGTTTCGCAAAACCGCGCGATCGACAGTCCCTCTGCGGTACAGAATAGGCTTCTGACAAAGCAAAAGGGCGGCGGACCGAAGTCCACCGCCCCCTTGTCTGCTGTTTCGCAGGACTGCGTTCTTAGAACTTGAACGAAGCCGAAGCGAAGTAGCGGCGACCAAGCACGTCGTAAGTGCTCGGATAGGTGTTGGCCTGTTCCTGGTTGTCACCAAGGAGCAGCGAGTTCGGACGGTTGGTCACATAAAGACCATCCGCGTCGAACGTCGGGGTCCCCGGCAGCTTGTCCAGGAGGTTGTTGACGCCGAGGCCGAGTTCGAAGTTTTCGGTCACTGCAAACGAGAACGACAGGTCGAACAGGTCATAGGAGTCGATCTTGCCGATACCGTTGAAGCTTTCCCATTCTTCGATGGTCAGAACCGACTCGTCATCCTTGATCGAGCTGAGGTGACGCCAGCGGAGCGACGTCGTCAGCGGACCGTCGATCCAGCTCAGACGGCTCGTCCACTTGTACTTCGCCTGCGGCTCGCCACAAGTCAGACCGAAGCGGCCAGCGCAATCATACGGAGTTGCAAGCGGATCTTCCTGAACTTCGAAGGAGTCCGTGTAGGTTCCCAGGAAGCTGAAGTTGATACGCGAGTCACCCTGATCCGTCAGCAGCGAGAACGGTACGTTCGAGCTGTAGTTGACTTCAAGGTCGACACCGGTCGTGCTGAACGTCGCAATGTTCTGCGAGCCAAGGAACGGCGGATTCGCTGTGGTGAACGAACCAGTGGTTTCGTCACGAGTACCGATGAACGGTGCACAGAAGCTCGAACCCAGATCCTGGACCTGATTGAAGCAGAGATCGAACTGACGCTGCAGCGAGACCGTGCTGATCGCATTGTCCACGGTGATATCGAAGTAGTCAGCCGTGATCGTCAGCCCCGGAATGAAGCTCGGCTGAAGAACGACACCAACAGTCCAACTGTCCGAAGTTTCTTCCGAAAGGTTCGGGTTACCACCGAACAATGCCGGGATCTGGGCATTGATCTGCAGGTCGGGATTGCCAATTGCGCCAGTCGGAACGCCGTTCGCTGCACAAAGGGCGTTCAATGTCGCATTCGTGCCTGCTGCTGCAGTCGAACACGGGTCGGTCGCACCGGGGAAGCCGATAGCGCTTCCCTGGAACAGTTCAGCGATGTTCGGTGCACGAACAGCGCGCTGATACTGGCCACGCAGGGTGATGTCCGGAACAGGCTGGAACTTGACGCCGCCGGCATAGGCCCAGACACCGCCGACCGTGTCGAGCGAGTAGTCGGAGTAGCGAGCCTTACCGTCCAGTTCGAGCGACATCCCACCGAAATCGATTGGAATGTTCAATTCGGCGAAGACGTCCTTCACATTGTAGGAGCCTTCGGTCGGATCACCAGCGTTGAAGCCGATCACGTCACCCGAAGACAAAGCAGTGTCAGGAATGAATTGCGCAGCGACACCGCGATATTCCGCACCGATAGCAAAACCGATGGGGCTGGAGGTTTCGGTAACGGCAAAGTCGCCAAACGTGCCGGAAATCGTGGCATTAGCGACTTCGAGAGTCGAAATGTCACCATTCTGGGCCTGGATCGTGATGGCATCCACCATCTCTGGCGTCAGCGTGCCCGGACCAAAGACATTGATCGGGGTGCCGGTACCGTCGAGTCCAGCCTGGAAGGCCGAACGCGACACGTTACCGGCCTGGATGTTGGCATTGCGGGTGCGCGCATAGAAGTAGTGCGCATCGTACTGCATGTAATCGTTGATCGGCCCCGTCACGCCGCCGAGCACGCGGAATGCGTTACGTTCGTCGAGCGAGTTACGACGGCCGGTTTCGATCACGCGGCGCTGAATGAACGTGCTGACCACGCCCAGTTCTGCGGCTGCGAGAGGCGCAAGACCGTTTGCAACGCGCAGAGCACTTGCAGCTGCTTCGTTCGCGTCGAGCTGCTGGAACTCGGCGAAGGTAGCGGCATCGACGAACGGCTGAATGGTAGCCAGATCGACGTTGAACGTGCCGGTTACCGGGGTAGCAGCAAGCTCCTGAGCCACGCGGTTATTCACATAGGCGACTTCGGTGTAGAAGCTGTGGCCATCGCTGAATTCGTAATCAGCATAACCACCCATCAGGTAACGTTCCTGCGGAAGCTGCAGGTAGTTGACCGGAGCATAGTTGTAGGTTTCGCCGTTGCGAGCCTGAGCAACGCTTGCCGTCGGGAAGATGGCATCGTCGATCGTAAGACCAGCAGCGAGCGGAGCGGTGTTGCCGTCTTCGTCGATCGCAACCGTGCCCGGGGTGTTCACACGACCATAGGGAACGGTCGAAGAACCGAACGCCTGAAGATCGTCGCCGAAGGTTTCTGCGCCGACTGCCACGTTCGAGAAGGCGCGATCACCCTGGAAAACAGACGAACGGTTGTAGTATTCGGCGAATACGGTCGCGCTACCGCGACCATCATCGAAAGACGTGCCGATAGCACCGTGGATCTGGTAGCTTTCGCCGTCACCGCGATCGGTGATTGCGTACTGGCCGCCCAGTTCGACGCCGTCGACTTGACGAAGACGGAAGTTGACGACACCGGCCATAGCGTCCGAACCGTAAACAGCCGAAGCACCACCCGTCACAACGTCGACAGTGTCGATCAGGAAGTTAGGGATGGTGTTGAGGTCGACCACCTGGCTGACATCATAGAACATCCAGCGGCGGCCGTTGACAAGAACAAGGTTACGGTTGGTGCCGAGACCGCGAAGGTTCAGCGTAGCAGTACCGTTACCCGGGTTGTTCGAGAACGAAGTCGTACCCGGAACGACCTGCGGCAGCGTGTTGACGACGTTTTCGACGTTGACCGCACCCGATAGGGTGAACTCTTCGTCGGTGACGACAGCGATCGGCGCTGCGGTTTCAACGTTGCGACGCGCGATACGCGAACCGGTTACGACGATGGTCTGACCAAGTTCAGCATCATCAGGTTCAGCCTGCAGCGCGGGCTCGTTATCTTCGTCTTGCGCGTAAACAGGCGTGGCGATCATGGCACCGGCCATTACCGTCCCCGCCAGCAGCGAAGCCTTGTTAAATCGAGTGGACATTCCAATCCCCTTAAAAGTGAGCGCCATCACAGCGCACATGCGAATTCATAAACTCCGGGCTTTGACCCGAATGATGCGCGTCTAGGCCAACGATGGTTACGACTGCAACGTATGGCGGGCTGCAAAACGCCGTATCTCGGCGAGTGTGGCATTCCTGTTACAGTTGGCCGGGCTGCCTGTTTATGCGAGCAGAACCTCAGCAAATCCCTCGTAAGGACTCGGAAATGAAACGCTTCACGACCTGCGCCGCCGCTTCGCTGGCATTCGCATTCCCGGCTAACGCAACCGCGCAGGATAGCGCCGCCGATCCCGATCATCTGGAAGAGTTGCAGCGATGCCAGATAATCTCGGACGACGGCGCACGTCTGGCCTGTTTCGACGCCGCAGTCGGCGGCATGGTTGCCGCCAGCGAGGCGGGTGAGGTTCAGGTCGTCAAGAAAGAAGAAGTGGAGCAAACCCGTCGCGGACTGTTCGGTTTCACCATGCCGAAGATTGGGTTCCTCGGCGGGGACGGGGAAGAGATGAAACTTCTTCAGTCCACTATCACCGGGGTGCGGAGCATCCGCCGCGGTTACATCTTGACCATCGAAGAAGGAAGCGTGTGGCAGTTAAGTGGTGTTCCTTCGCGATTGCGTCCGCCGAAAGTTGGCGATGATGTGGAGTTCAAGAAAGCGGCGCTAGGCTCCTATTTTGTCCGGATTAATGGGCAGATAGGTGTAAAAGGAACACGGATCCAATAAGGCCGGGCAGGTCCGTCGGGTGTTCGCTTGGCAGTGAGCAACAGCCGTCCATCAAGAGATGATGACGCGCGCACCCACCAACTCCAACTCTTCCGCAAGACCACGATCGCTCAGCGAATCGAGGCAACCGATCAGACCGAAAAACGTTTGCGACGAAATATCTGCAGCCCCGTTCGCCTGCAGATTGGTCGAAGATTACACATTTGTTGCATTTGGGTAACGCCCTGAAGTTCAATTCCTGCGAAGGGGCGTAAAACTGAGCGAGCGACTTGCTTGGCGGCTTCGAGATTGCTTTTAGAGCGAAAGGTGCCGGTAGTTTCCGGACCACAAAGGGGACTGAAATGACGAAAACTCACAACGCCACCAGGCTGGGTGGTCGCGCGGCGCTTTTTGCAAGCGCCGGAATTGCAGCCATGGCCCTCTCTACACCTGCACTCGCGCAGGATGAGGATGAGACGGTCGAGGTCGCCGCAGAAGAAGATGGCGTCGAATCGCCAACCGAACCCGCGATGATCATCGTGTCGGGCTCGCGCATCGCGCGTCCGAACCTCGATTCGCCGGTTCCGCTGACCGCGGTCACCGCTGAAGAGCTTACCGCACAGGGCGATATCTCGCTCGGTGATGCTCTTAACGACCTTCCTTCGCTGCGCAGCACTTTCAGCCAGGGTAACTCCACCCGCTTCATCGGTACGGCAGGCCTTAACCTGCTCGACCTTCGCGGCCTCGGCACCAGCCGTACGCTGGTCCTCGTGAACGGCAGGCGCCACGTAACCGCGCTGCCGGGCGACTACATCGTCGACGTCAACACCATTCCTGTTGACCTGCTCGAGCGCGTCGACGTCGTGACCGGCGGTAACTCCGCAATTTACGGTTCGGACGCTGTCGCCGGTGTCGTGAACTTCATCCTGCGTCGCGATTTCGACGGTCTTGCCGTTCGCGGTCAGGCCGGCATCTCCTCGCGCGGCGATCGTGCGACACGCTTCCTGTCGGCAACCTACGGCAAGAACTTCGGTGACGGTCGCGGCAACATTGCCGTTTCGGGTGAATACGCGAAGTCCGATCCGCTCTATTTCCGTGAGCGCGATGGTCTGACCGGCGCCTACAGCGGTCGCTGCCAGTACAACGTTGTCAGCGACAGCCAGGCAGACGAAGGGCCCTTCGGCACCGACGGCATCACCGACCTTGAGCCGGTCTGCGGTGTCCGCAACGGCTTCATTTCCGACGGCGGCACGGTCGGCGGCCTCGGTGGCGGCCAGTATCTGCGCTTCGCAAGCGACGGGACTCTGTTCGTCGATGTTCCCGACCAGGTTCTTCCGTTCTCGGGCAACGACATCGGTACGGAAGGTTCGACCCTTCGCAACACCGGTCAGCTCGCTGCAGGTCTTGAGCGCTATACCGCGAACCTGCTTGCCAGCTTCGAAGTCAGTGAAGCGTTCCGCCCGTTCGTCGAAGCGAAATACGTTCACGTCGAAGCCATCCAGGAAGGTCAGCCGAGCTTCTTCGTCGGTGGGCCAACCTTCGTGGGCGGCAATCCGCTGTTCTGCGACAACGCGTTCCTGAACAACAGCGCACTGGCGACGCTGCAGAGCTTCGGCCTGTGTTCGGCAGGACGTACCAACACCCAGACCATTCCGCTGACCCGCTTCAACGTCGACTTCGGCGGCCGTGGCGAGTTGCAGGATCGCGACACCTATCGCATTGTCGCTGGTATCGAAGGTACGTTCAACACGGACTGGAACTACGAGCTGTCGCTCAACTACGGCCGTCTCGAAACCGATCTGCGGTCGCTCAACAACCTCGTGTCGTTTGACCTTGATGGCAACCCGGCTGGCTTCAACCTCGCTGCAGATGCAGTGCTGGATGCAAGCGGAAACCCGGCCTGCCGCATCAATACCGATGCGGATCCGACGAACGATGATCCCGCCTGTGTTCCGATCAACCTGTTCGGGTTCGGTGCACCGAGCCAGGAAGCACTCGCCTACATCAACACGACCGGTCGTCGTATGGAAGAGGCAGAGCAGTTCGTCGCTCTGGCAACGGTCGCTGGTGACCTTTCGCAGCTCTTCGAACTGCCGGGTGGCCCCGTCGGCTTCGCTCTGGGCGCTGAGTATCGCGAAGAAACCGCTTACAGCGAATGGGACGAACTCGTCGCAAGCGGCGGTACCTTCCTCAATGCGATCCAGCCGTTCAATCCACCCAAGCTGACCGTCAAGGAAGCTTTCGGCGAAGTTCGGATTCCGATCCTTGCCGACCTGCCGTTCGCGCATGAGTTGACCGTCAGTGCCGCAGGCCGCGTCTCTGACTACAACACGGCAACGGGTACGGTTTACGCGTACAACATCAACGGTAGCTACGCTCCGATCCCGGACATTCGCTTCCGCGCCGGCTACGCGACTTCGGTCCGTGCACCGACGCAAAGCGACCTGTTCTCGCCCGGTTCGCAGAACTTCGCGTTCATTGCCGACCCGTGTGACCAGCAGACCGGTGCGATCAACAACAACCCGAACCGTGCAGCCAACTGTGCTGCTGCCGGAGTTCCGACTACTGCGGATGCCGCGCTTGTCGCTGCTTGCGCCGGCACGTCGTTCCCGGTTGCTCTGGGTGATCCTTACACCAACTGTACGGCTCGGACCTCGTCGACCTCTTTCCTCTCGGGTGGTAACCCCACTCTCACCGAGGAAAAGGGCAAGTCGCTGACCATCGGTGTCGTGATCGAGCCGAGCTTCATTCCGGGGCTCAGCCTGACCGCTGACTACTACAACATCGAGATCGAAGATCAGATCGCGGTTCTCGGTGCACAGACGATCATCAACAACTGCTATAGCTCGCCCTCGGGCCTGAACAATCAGTACTGTGCGACGGTCAATCGTACGGGAACTGGTCTGTTCGATCCCAACCAGGCGGTTATTTCGGGCGGCATCAACTTCGCTTCGCGCGAAACCGAAGGTGTCGATATCGATCTGCAGTACCGTCGTACGTTCGACAACGGCGATCGTCTGACGTTCCGTGCAATCGCAACGCACCTCATCAAGCTCGACTTCTTTGAGGATCCGACTGCTCCGAACAACCCGAACCGCGTCAAGAGCGAAAAGGGTGACCCGGATTGGGCGGCTTCGGTCAACCTGGCGTACGACTTCGGTAATTTCGAAGTCGGTTACTCGGCTCGTTACCTCTCTGCGATGTACAAGAGCGCATATGAGAACGCCAATTCGTATCGCGGCATCTGCCCGACCTCGGGCGTCGTGGGCTTCTCCGGCGGTACCTGTACCCCGGGCGAACTTACGATCCTCGATCCGGCCAACGCCGACCAGTACGAAGATCCGAAGTTCGGTTCCGAGATCTACCACAACCTGCGTCTGACCTTCACGGCAGCCGAAGACTTCGACTTCTATGTCGGCGTCGACAACTTCACCGACAACAAGCCGCCGTTCGGCGAGCTTGGTACCGGTGGCGGCGATCCGTGGGAAATCTTCGGACGTTACTTCTACGCTGGTTTCTCGATCGACATGTAAATGTCGGGTTCGGGGGGCTTCGCTCCTCTCGAAAGACCAAAAAGAAAGGGCCCCGGGAAACCGGGGCCCTTTTTCGTTGGGTGCTCGCTCTGATAACCGGCGCTCCGCGGGAACGCCCGACGGACTTTACGACTCAGGCGACGGTCATCTTGAGCTCGCCATCGCCCTCTTCGATTTGCACCGTGCTGCCGTCGGGTACCTCGCCCTCCAAAATCATCTCGGCGAGCGGATCCTGCACGTAGCGCTGGACAGCGCGCTTCAAGGGCCGTGCGCCATAGACCGGATCGTAACCCACCCGGCCAAGCCAGCGCAGCGCTGCATCGCTGAGGTCAAGCGTGATCTTTCGATCCTTGAGCAGCTTTTGCACGCGCCCGACCTGGATCTCGACGATCGGGGCCATGTGCTCTTGCCCAAGGCGGTGGAACAGGATGATTTCGTCCAGGCGGTTGAGGAACTCGGGGCGGAAATGTCCGCGCACCACGTCCATCACCTGCGGCTCGACATCTTCGACCTTCTGATCGTCGGTCATCTGGCTGAGATACTGGCTGCCGAGGTTCGAAGTCAGGATGATCAGCGT
This sequence comes from Altererythrobacter xiamenensis, assembly GCF_900177715.1. Classification (GTDB taxonomy): domain Bacteria; phylum Pseudomonadota; class Alphaproteobacteria; order Sphingomonadales; family Sphingomonadaceae; genus Erythrobacter; species Erythrobacter xiamenensis. The sequence continues at coordinate 652,652 of NZ_FXWG01000001.1, forward strand.
GTTCGAGAAGTCGACCACCCTCCCCTGCCCATCGGTCAGGCGCCCGTCGTCGAGCACCTGCAGCAGCACGTTGAATACGTCCCCATGCGCCTTCTCGACCTCGTCGAACAGCACGACCTGATAGGGCCTGCGCCGCACGGCTTCGGTCAGGACGCCGCCTTCCTCATAGCCGACATAGCCCGGAGGCGCGCCGATCAGGCGGGCGACCGCGTGCTTCTCCATGAACTCCGACATGTCGATGCGGACCATCGCCTGGTCGTCGTCGAACAGGAACGCGGCGAGCGCCTTGGTCAGCTCGGTCTTGCCGACGCCCGTCGGGCCGAGGAAGAGGAAGCTGCCGAGCGGACGGTTCGGGTCCTGCAGGCCGGCACGCGCACGGCGCACCGCCTTCGACACGGCTTCGATCGCCTGTGACTGGCCGATCACCCGCTTTCCGAGAATCTCCTCCATCTGCAGCAGCTTCTCACGCTCACCTTCGAGCATCTTGTCGATCGGGATACCGGTCCAGCGGCTGACGACAGAGGCGATATCCTCTTCGGTCACTTCCTCGCGCAGCAGCGCGTTTTCGGACTGCGCGCGAGCCGCCTCGAGTTGTTTTTCGAGCTCGGGAATCTTGCCGTAAGAAAGCTCTCCCGCCTTGGCGAGATCGCCTTCGCGTTGAGCCTGCTCCAGTTCGAGCCGTGCTGCGTCCAGATCTTCCTTGATGCGGCTTTCGGCGTGGATCTTGTCACGCTCGTTCTGCCAGCGCGTCGTCAGTTCGGAAGACTGCTGTTCGAGCTCGGCCAGTTCCTTGCGCAGGGCCTGAAGGCGATCCTTCGAGGCATCGTCCGATTCCTTGCTGAGCGCGGATTCCTCGATCTTGAGCTGGATGATCCGGCGATCGAGGCTCTCGATTTCCTCGGGCTTCGATTCGACTTCCATGCGGATCCTGCTGGCGGCCTCGTCCATGAGGTCGATCGCCTTGTCCGGCAGGAAGCGGTTCTGGATGTAGCGGTTCGAAAGCTGCGCGGCGGCGACGAGTGCGTTGTCGGTGATGTTCACACCGTGGTGCAGCTCGTATTTTTCCTTGATGCCGCGCAGGATGCTGATCGTGTCTTCCACACTCGGTTCTTCGATGAAGACCGGCTGGAAGCGCCGCTGCAATGCGGGGTCTTTCTCGACGTACTTCTGGTACTCGTCGAGCGTGGTTGCACCGATACAGTGCAGCTCGCCGCGGCTCAGCGCAGGTTTGAGCAGGTTGGAGGCATCCATGCTGCCTTCGGACGCACCGGCGCCGATCAGCGTGTGCATCTCGTCAATGAACAGGATGATCTGCCCGTCCGAGCCCTTTACCTCGTCGAGCACGGACTTGAGCCGCTCCTCGAACTCGCCGCGATACTTCGCGCCAGCGATCAGCGCCCCCATGTCGAGTGACATGAGGGTGCGGCCCTTGAGGCTGTCGGGCACGTCGCCATTGGCGATGCGCAGCGCAAGCCCTTCGGCGATCGCGGTCTTACCCGTGCCGGGTTCGCCGATCAGGGCCGGGTTGTTCTTGGTCCGCCGGGCGAGGATCTGGATCGTGCGACGGATTTCCTCGTCGCGGCCGATGACAGGGTCGAGCTTGCCCTCGCGCGCCGCCTCGGTCAGGTCGCGCGCGAACTTCTTCATCGCGTCATAGGCATTCTCGGCACTGGCAGTGTCCGCCGTGCGGCCGCCGCGCAGTTCGTTGATCGCGGCGTTCAGCGATTGCGGCGTGATGCTTGCAGCTTTGAGCGCCTCTCCTGCCTTGCCCGACGATGCGGCAAGCGCGGTGAGGATACGTTCGACCGGCACGTAGCTGTCGCCCGCCTTCTCCGCCATCTGTTCGGCCTGATCGAGTATGCGCACGGCATCATTGTCGAGACCCGGGGTCGCCTGCGCGCCGCCGCCGGAAACGGCGGGGATCTTGGCAAGCTCCTGATCGACCGCATCGACCGCGAGCATCGGCGTGCCGCCTGCGCGCTGGATCAGGCCCGCGGCCATGCCTTCCTCGTCTTCGAGCAGTGCCTTGAGCAGGTGGAGCGGCGTAATCCGCTGGTGGTTCATGCGGATGGCAACGGTTTGCGCGCTCTGCAGGAAACCCTTGGCGCGATCGGTGAATTTTTCGAGATTCATCGGAATTCCCTCATTGAATTACCCACTCGATATGGTGTTGCATTTTGGCAACACAAGCCCTGACCCCGAGAAATATTCGAGGTGTGTTACTCGGATATAGGGGTGGCTCGCAAACTTGCGAGGGTCTGGATCAAACTGGCCGAAATTTATTCGGCTGCGATACCCTCAAGGCCAGGGACCATAACCGTCCGTCCGCCGCCGAACTCCTCGCGCACGACGACCAACCCCTGCCGCTCGAGATGGCCGAGCAGACGGCGGATGCGACCGGGCGAGCTGGTGCCATAGGCGCGCGCCAATGCCTCCTCGTCGAGGGTCGTTTCGCCCGCATGGGCGGTCTTGGCGATCACGAAGAACGGCCCGAGCAGATCGTCCTCGACCTGCGCGGACAGCGCGATGATCCGCGCCCGCGTTTCCTCGTCCAGTTCGCCCAGTCCGTTGGCGGCTTCGGCGAAGCGGCGGCGGAAGGATCCAATGTCGGGCATCGGGCCGATGATCCGTTCGCGGCGGCAGCGGGTAAGGAAGGTCTGATACTGCGCGCTGGCGGACTGGAACGCCGCGCCCTCTTCTGCCGCGAGACCCACGATGATCGCGTCGATCCGCTCCGTGACCTCCGAATGATCGACGGGTTCGGCGGGCGCTTCCACCTGGCGTTCCTCCGCAGTGGCGATGCTCTGCTCCACCTCTTCCACGCGCGGCCTTGGCGGAGCGGGCGGCGGCGGCGCGGCTTGCGCGACTTCTTCGGCGAGACCGCCGGTCAGCAGCGCCTCCATGTCGGCGGGCGCGGTTTCGGGAAGTGCCATCAACCCTTCGGCGCGCGCCTTCAGCCCCGACTTTACCGGACCGATCTTCACCGCCACAGGCAGACGCGTGATCGCAGGGCCGAGCGCGAGGAAATTGCCGCGCTCCAGCTCACGGATACGCTCGGCCTGGCGGCGCTCCATGCCGAGCAGGTCGGCCGCGCGCACCATGTCGATATCGAGAAAGGTGCGCCCCATCAGGAAGTTCGAAGCTTCCGCTGCGACGTTCTTCGCCAGTTTCGCCAGCCGCTGCGTCGCGACGATCCCGGCCAGCCCGCGCTTGCGCCCGCGGCACATCAGGTTGGTCATCGCCGAGAGCGTCATCCGGCGCGTATCCTCGGCGATCTCGCCTGCGACGGACGGCGCGAACATCTGCGCCTCGTCGACCACGACGAGCGCGGGATACCAATGCTCGCGCGGGGCATCGAACAGCGCGTTGATGAACTGGGCAGCGCAGCGGATCTGTTGCTCGACCTCAAGCCCCTCCAGCGCCAGCACGACAGAGGCGCGGTGCTCGCGGATGCGGCGGGCGAGGCCCTCGATCTCGGGCGGCGAATAGGCGGCACCGTCGATCACCACATGGCCGAACGGTTCGGCAAGCGAGGTAAAGTCGCCCTCCGGATCGATTACCACCTGCTGGACCATCTTGGCGCTCTCTTCGAGCAAGCGGCGCAAGAGGTGTGACTTGCCGCTGCCCGAATTGCCCTGGACGAGCAGACGGGTCGCGAGAAGCTCCTCGATATCGAACTCGACCGGTTTGCCGGTCGAATCATGGCCGATGGTGATGCTGGCTGTCACAGTCACATGGCTAGCGAGCCGGATGCCGTTAACGAAAGAGGCAGGCGAAGGTTTTGCCCAATCCGCTTGCATCCATCCATTTGAAAAAGCCCGTTTGCATGCGGTCGAAACGCCAGCTAACTCCTGCGCCCAAGAGGAGAGTTTCGAATGACAAAGTGGTTGGGGCGCATCGGGTTTGCGCTGCTTGTTCTCGTGGTGGGCGCGTTCATCGCACTGGCGACCTGGGAGCCATTCTTCGCACGCGAGGGGCAGGCCCCGGACACGGCGCGCAGCTATACCGCAGAGATCATTCGCGACGATTACGGCGTCCCGCATATCTACGGCGAAAGTGATGCCGACGTCGCCTATGGCGTTGCGATCGCGCATTCGGAGGACGATTTCTCCACCTTGCAGGATGTCGCAGCTATGGCGCGCGGACGCTATGGCGCGATCGCGGGGCAGGACGGCGCGGCGATCGACTATGTCTATCACCTGCTTGACGCCCGCGGCACCGCCGAGCGTCACTATCCAAGCCTGCCCGCCGATACCCGCGCTTTGTTCGAAGCCTATGCCGCAGGTCTCAACCAATATGCCGAAGAGCATCCCGGAGAGATCAAGCTCGACCGCCTGTTCCCGCTCGACGGGACCGACATTGCCGCCGGTTTTGCGCTGCGCCAGCCGTTCTTCTTCGGCCTCAACAATGTCATCCAGCCGCTGGTCGAGGGCAAACCGCTCCGCCGCGAGTTCGGCCCCGACATTCCCGGCTTCCCGCGCAATGCGAACGGTGACGTGATCGCCGAAAGCTCCGATGAAACCGAGGAAGTGGCCTATTCGCCTTTGGGCAAGGATGCGGAGCTGGCCGGCTCGAACGCCTTTGCCGTCGCGCCCGAAAAATCGGGTGGCCCGACCGTCCTCGTCTCCAATTCGCATCAGCCCCTGCGCGGTCAGGTCGCGTGGTACGAGCTGGTGGTCGAGAGCGAAGAAGGCTGGCATTATGCCGGCGCAAACTTCCCCGGATCGCCCTTCCCCTTCCTCGGCCACAACCGCGACCTTGGCTGGACGAACACCGTCAACCGCCCCGACATGGTCGATGTCTACAAGCTCGAGATGGACGACACGGACGAGCGCTACATGCTCGATGGCGAGTGGCGCGATCTCGAGGTGAAGGAGGTCACCCTGCCGGTCAGGCTTGGCCCGATCACCCTGCCCATCCGGCGGACGGTCTATCGCAGTGTCCACGGCCCGGTGATCAAGAACGACCAGGGCTATTTCGCGATCCGTTACGGCGGAATCGACAATTTGGGCCAGCTCGACGCCTATTACCGGCTCAACAAGGCGAGCACGCTGGAGGAATGGCAGACGCAGCTGGCGCGCATGGATGTGCCGAGCACGAACTTCATCTATGCCGACAAGGCGGGCAACATCGCCTATGTCTACAACGCGGCTATCCCCGACCGCCCGGCCGAGGTTGATGGCGAACGTGTCAACTGGCGCGGAATCCTCCCGGGCAACCGCAGCGACCTGATCTGGAACGGCGCGGTCGAATATGCGGAGATTCCCAAGCTGGTGAATCCGTCCTCGGGCTGGCTCTACAATTCGAATAACGAGCCTTACACGGCTGCCGGTGCTGCCGATGATCTCGACCCCGAAGACTTCGCGCCGGAACTCGGGATCGAGCTCAAGCAGACCAACCGTTCGCGCCGCGCCTGGAAGCTGCTGAGCCAGACCGAGGTGATCGACCGCGAGAACCTGCGGCGGATCAAGTACGACACCGCCTATGCCCGCGAAGGCTATGTTGCAGACCTGTGGGACGGACTCGAAGCGCTCGACGTCTCGGATGACGAAGCGCTTTCAGAAGCGCGCGACCTGCTGCTGGGCTGGGATTTCACTGCCGACAACAAGGGGCCGGCCGATGCGCTGGCGCTGCTGATGATCAAGGAGTTCATGTCGGCCGAATACCAGAACAAGCTCGAGACGCCCGACATTCGCGCAAGCCTGGCCGAGCATACAGCCCACCTGAGGGAGCACTTCGGACGGATCGATCCGCCGATGTCGAACCTGCTGCGGCTGCGCCAGGGCGAGGTCGACCTGCCGCTGGATGGCGGCTCGGACACGCTGCGCGCCTCCACCACCTGGAACATCGACGAGGACGGACGCCTGAGCCTCGTCCATGGCGACAGCTTCATCCAGTGGGTCGAGTGGCTTCCCGGGGAGCGCGTGCGCTCGCAATCGATCCAGCCATTCGGTGCGGCCACCACCCGCCCCGACAGCCCGCATTACACCGACCAGATGAAGCTGTTCGTCGAGCACAAGCTGAAACCGGTCTATTTCTGGCGCGAAGATGTGCTCGCCAATGCCAAGAGCCGGAAAGTGGTGACGAACGCGCGCTGAACAGCCTACCCATCCGATCAGAGACAAACCCCGGAGTATCTGCATGAAGCTTCATCTCGTGGCGACCAGTGCCATCGCCCTCGTCGTATCGGCCTGCACCAGTATGGGCGATGCGCCGCTCGTCACCACCGCGCCGGCAACGGAGATAGCGACAGAAGAGGCGGCGGATGCGACAGGCCTCTCCGCGCTCGTCGACAAGGTCGATATTCCCTATGAGAGCTTCACGCTCGACAACGGCCTCACCGTCATCGTCCACACCGACCGCAAGGCACCGATCGTCGGGGTGACGACTTACTATCGCGTCGGTTCGAAGCACGAACCGCGCGGCCGCACCGGCTTTGCCCACCTGTTCGAGCACCTGATGTTCGGCGGCAGCGAGAACGTCGAGAATTTCGACATTCCGCTGGAGGCGGCAGGATCGACCTCCACCAATGGCTCGACCAATTTCGACCGCACCAATTATGTCGAGACTGTCCCGACCGGCGCGCTCGACCTCGCGCTCATGATGGAAAGCGACCGGATGGGCTATCTGCTGGGCGCAATCAGCCAGGAGAAGCTCGATAAGCAGCGCGGCGTCGTCCAGAACGAGAAGCGGCAGGGCGACAACCAGCCCTATGGCCTCACCTTCTATACACTGCTCGAAGGCCTGTTTCCGGTCGGCCACCCCTATCGCCACTCGACCATCGGTTCGATGGCCGATCTCGATGCGGCTAGCCTCACCGATGTGCGCAACTGGTTCATCAAGAACTACGCGCCCAACAACGTCGTCCTCTCATTGACGGGAGACATCGATGCGGCAACCGCGCGCCCGATGGTCGAACGCTGGTTCGGCGACATACCGGGCGGCCCCGAAGTGGAAGAGGTCAAGGCCGATCCGGTCACTCTCGCTTCCGACAAGACCCGCGAGCTGATCGACCAGGTCCCGCAGACGCGCGTCTACCGCGCCTGGACCGGGCCCGGACTCAACCATCCCGATGCCGTGCCGCTCGATATCGGCATGAGCGTGCTCGGTGGGCTGGCGAGTTCGCGGCTCGATAATGTGCTGGTGCGCGACGAACAGCTGGCCACTTCGGTCAGCGCTTATAACTGGCAGTCGGAAGACGTCGCGATCCTCATCGCGCAGATGGATATCAAGCCCGGCGTGGACCGCGCAGCGGCCGAAAAGCGACTCGATGAAGTCATCGCGCAGATGGTCGCCGAAGGCCCGACAGAGGCCGAAGTGGCACGGGCTTCGACCAGTCTCGTCTCAAGCCAGATCGACGGGCTCGAGCGGGTCGGCGGCTTCGGCGGCAAGGGTTCGACGCTTGCCGAAGGGCTGCTCTATTCGGACGATCCGGCATTCTACAAGCAAGCGCTGACGCAGGTCGCGGCGTTGTCGCCCGCACAGGTTTCCGCGGCGATGGAACGTTGGCTCTCGCGTCCGGTCTACAAGCTTGCGATCGTTCCGGGAGAGCGCGTCGAAAGCGGCGCCGACATGGGCGGCTGGGGCGATGAGGGCACGGTCCCCGCGCCACAGCCCGATGCAAAGGAGCCGATCGAAATCACCCGTACCGGCCCGCCGCGCGATCTGCCCGAGCCGGAAGACGTCGGCCCGCTGACCTTTCCCACAGTGGAGCGCGCGACGCTCTCTAACGGCATTTCCGTCACCCTCGCCCGCCGCACCGCCGTGCCCAAGCTCGTCGTCTCGATGCAGTTCGACGCTGGCTATTCGGCTGACGGGTCGGAGCGCGCGGGCACGCAGTCGCTGATGATGGACCTTCTCGAAGAAGGCACCACCAGCCGCAGCGCGGTCGAGATCGCCGAAGAGCAGGAGCGCCTCGGTGCCTCGATCGGAACGGGAACCTCGCTCGACACGAGCTCTGTCACGATGAACACGCTGACCTCCAATCTCGCGCCATCGCTGGCGCTGATGGCGGATATCGTCCGCAACCCGGCCTTTGCGGAAGGGGAAGTTCAGCGCGTGCGGGACCAGCGTCTTGCCGAGATCGCGCAGCAGCTTTCCTCGCCCGGTGGCCTCGCGGGCCGCACTCTTCGCCCGATCATCTTCGGTGAGGATCACCCCTATGGCACGGTCGGCAGCCTCGGCACCGTGCCAGTGGTCGAGGCGATCGGGCCAGCGGCGCTCCGCAGCGAGCATCAGCGCTGGATCCGCCCTGACAATGCCGAGATCTTCGCGGTCGGCGATATTACCATGCCCGCGCTCAGGCAGCAGCTGGAAGCGGCGTTCGGCAATTGGCAGGCGGGCGCAGGCGCGGCACCGGTCAAATCGCTCGACACAGCGCTGCCCGACGCAACCACTCGTGTCGTCGTGATCGACCGGCCCAATTCGCCGCAGTCGGTGATCTATGCCGGACGCGTGCTGCCGCTCAACGGTCCGACACCGGGGCTGGAAGCGCTCGAACTTGCCAATGAAGTGCTCGGCAATGGCTTCCTCAGCCGTCTCAACATGATCATCCGTGAGGAGAAGGGCTGGAGTTATGGCGCCCGCAGCAGCGTGGATGCGCCCGCTGGCCCGCGCCTGTTCACCATCAGCACCGCAGTCCAGTCCGACCGTACGGCGGATTCGATCCGGCTGATCCTCGATACCGCGCGCGAGTTTGCAGATGGCACGCGTTCTGTCGACGAGACGGAGTTCACCCGCGTCACCGACGGCAACATTCGCGGGCTTCCCAACCGCTTCGAAACCAACTCGCAGGTGCTGCGCGCCATCGTCGAAAACGACCAGCTCGGCCGGCCGGATGATTACTATACCAATCTGCCTGCAACCTACCGCGCGATCGACACAGCGGCGATCGATGCCGCCGCCGCGCGCTATCTCGGCCCCGACAATCTCACCATCGTGGTGGTCGGAGACCGCAGCGAAATCGATGCGCAGCTCGAAACGCTCGACCTGCCGATCGAAGTGCGGGAACTCTCGGAATGAGCGCCTGTTGACAATAATGTAAGCAGTGCCGACAAGCGGCGCATACCAACCAAGGAGAGTATTATGTCAGTAGCCGGAACCTACGATACCGTCGTCAAGAGCCCGATGGGCGATCAGAAGGGCACCTTCACCGTGGTCCCTGGCGATGACGGCAACACCTTCACCGGCTCGATGGCTGGCGGCATGGGTTCGATGGACGTCGAAGACGGCAAGATCGACGGCAACACGCTGACCTGGAAGATGAACATGACGGTGCCGATGCCGATGACGCTCGATTGCGAAGCGACGGTCGCCGGCGACCAGCTGACGGGTAATGTCAATGCAGGCGCGTTCGGCGCGATGCCGCTGACCGGCGAACGCCAGGGCTGATAAGCCGATCAACCGAACAGATGAAGGGCCGCCGGAGCGATCCGGCGGCCTTTTGCTTTGCGTCAGACGTGTTTGCGCACCGCCTGATAGGCCGCCGCCGCGACCGTGTTCGCTAGGTTCAATGAGCGCACTTTGTCAGAGCGCATCGGCAGGCTCACCATCTGGTCGCGGTGCGGCTCGACTATCTCGGGCGGAAGCCCCTTGGTCTCGCGTCCGAACACGAGGTAGGCGTCCGCCGGATAGTCAGGCTCGTAGAAAGTGCGCGGCGCATATTCCTCGAACAGGAACATCTGGTCTTGGCGGGGGCTGCGCTCGGCGATGAAGGCATCCCAGTTTGCGAACTCGACCAGCCGGATGTGCGGCCAGTAGTCGAGGCCGGAGCGTTTTACCCGCTTGTCGTCGATCGCGAAGCCGAGCGGGTGGATCAGCACCAGCTCCATGTCGAGCGCGACGCAGGTGCGCCCCACCGCTCCGGTGTTGCCGGGTATCTCGGGGTGGACGAGGACGATGGAGGTCATTGCGGGCGAATCAGCCCAGCTTGTCCTTCAGTATCTGGTTGACCACTGCCGGATTGGCCTTGCCCTGCATCGCCTTCATCGTCTGGCCGACGAAGAAGCCGAACAGCTTGTCCTTGCCGCCGCGATACTCGGCGACCTTGTCTTCGTTCGCAGCGATGATCGCGTCGATCGCTTCCTCGATCGCGCCAGTATCGCTGACCTGCTTCAGCCCCTCGGCATCGGCGATCTCTTCGGGATCGCGGCCCGTCTTGAGCACGATCTCGAAGATTTCCTTGGCCTGCCCGCCGCTGATCTCGCCTGCGGCCTGCATCTTGAGTATCTTCGCCTGGGCCTCGGCAGTGGCGTTGGAGACATCGCCTTCGTCACTGACTGCGTTCATCACGCCCGGCGCGACGGAGAGCGACCAGTTGGCGACCTGCGTCGCGATGTCCTTCTCCGGTTTGCCGATCGCGCTGGCCGTGGCGGCGAGCAACGTTTCGAAGCGGGCGAAGGTCTCGACCTCGGCGGTCAGTTCGCGCGCATTGTATTCCGACAGGCCCAGTTCCCCGACATAGCGCGTGCGCTTGGCATCGGGCAGTTCGGGAAGCGAGGCGCGGCATTCTTCGAGGAAGCTGTCGTCCAGCTCCAACGGCAGCAGGTCGGGATCGGGGAAGTAGCGATAGTCGTGCGCGTCTTCCTTCGACCGCATCGAGCGCGTCGTGCCGGCGTTCGGATCGAACAGGCGCGTTTCCTGCACGACCGTGCCGCCGCTTTCGATGAGGTCGACCTGGCGTTTCGCCTCATGCTCGATCACCTGCATGACGAAGCGCACGGAGTTGACGTTTTTGGTCTCGGTGCGCGTGCCGAACTCCTCGCCCGGGCGGCGCACACTGACGTTGACGTCGGCGCGCATCGAGCCTTCTTCCATATTGCCGTCACAGCTGCCGACATAGCGCAGGATGGTGCGCAGCTTGCGCACATAGGCACCGGCCTCGGCGGGCGAGCGCATGTCGGGGCGGCTGACGATTTCCATTAGCGCGACACCGCAGCGGTTGAGATCGACATAGGACATGGTCGGATGCTGATCGTGCATCAGCTTGCCCGCGTCCTGCTCGACATGGATGCGCTCGATCCCGATCACCTTGTCTTCGGGCAGGCCAGCCTTCTCATCGGCGTCGATGGTCAACGCGCCCTCACCCACGATCGGGTGATAGAGCTGCGAAATCTGGTAGCCCTGCGGGAGGTCGGCGTAGAAGTAGTTCTTGCGGTCGAAGCGCGAGTACTTGTTGATCTGCGCCTCGATTGCCATGCCCGTGCGCACGGCCTGGCGGATGCACTCGCGGTTCGGGACCGGCAGCATGCCCGGCATCGCCGCATCGACGAGGCTGACATTGCAATTGGGCTCCGCACCGAAAGCGGTGGAAGCGCCCGAAAACAGCTTGGCGTGCGAGGTGACCTGCGCATGGACCTCGAGGCCGATCACGACCTCCCATTCGCCCGTTGCGCCCTGGATGCGGTAAGTGCTCATGATTTCTGCCGTATCTCTCGTTCTCGTGAGGTCAAGCCGCAGCGCGGCCGCCCTCGCAAACATACATGTAATTCGAAAGGCCCGGATAGCGGGCAAACTCGTCGACGACCCGATAGCCCAATGGCTCGAGGATTGCATCAACCTCTTGCCGCTGCTCGTCCTGAACCTCGATGAAAATTGCGGGCCGGCAGCGCGCGAGCGTTTCGGCGAGCCCGCGCAGCACGCGGACCTCCGCGCCCTCGGTATCGATCTTGATGAAGGTAGGCTTTTCGTCCGCGAGCATGGCATCGCCGGTGGCGAGCGCGATGTCCCCGCTGCCGTCGCTGATGGGGTCGAGCCGCGTTGCGCCAATGTTGTGCGGCGCGATCGCCCGCATGGAGCCGGTGCCCTGCGCGTCGGAGAGGCCCATTTGGTGGAAAGCGGAGGACCCTGAGAAGTCGTTGATCCGTAGGTTCATCGCGGTGAAGTCGGCGATCAGCGGATTGGGCTCGAAGGCGATGACCCGGTCCGCGCACAAGACCACGCCAGCGAAGACCGCGTGATTGCCGATATTCGCGCCGACATCGACGAAGGTGCCGCCGGTGAAATGCCGCGCGATGATCGCAAGCTCTTCCGGCTCGTAAAACCGGCCCGCGATCAGTTCCTGCTGGATGATGTCATCCTCGTCCTGGATGAGGAAGCGGATGTCGCGCCCCTCATGCGTGAAGGTCGCGAGGCCGCAGCGGCGGAACTTCTCGGGCGAAGGCCCGCGCCATTCCGTGTTGAAACCGGTATAGCCACGCTCGCCCGGGTTTTTAAGCATGGTGACCTTGAGACCCAGCTTACCAAGGCCGAGTCGCGGCGGACGCAAAAGCCGCCGGATCATTGCGTTACCACCACTTCTCCGCCTGCGCGGTGAAGCCTGCGCGCTGCTGAATCGCAAGGCCGATCAAGACCTCCCATTGGCCCGTTGCGCCCTGGATGCGGTAAGTGCTCATTCCTTGTTTCCACTCAGTTCAGGCATGTGGACGACTTCGAACTTCATGCCGTCCGGCCCCGTGAAATAGACTGCGTAATAGCCGCCGATCGCAAACGGGAATTCGCCCGGTCCATCAAGGATGGTTCCGCCGTTCTTCCTTACGATATCAGCTATCGCGTCGACCTGCCGGTTGCTTTCGGCATTGAGCGCGAGATGATGTAGCCCCGGCGCATAGACATCAAAAGTCTGGTCGGCGAATTCACCTTTCGCCTGCCAGATGTTGATGCCGATCTGCGTCTTAGGGTTGAGATGCATGGCAAGGCGGGTACCAGCATATTCACCCCGCTCGCGGTAGGTGAAACCAAGCGCGTCGAGGAGTGGCTCGAAGAAGCACAACGCCTCGTCCAGATTGCTGACGGTGATCGCCACATGGTTGATCGTGCCGCTGGTCACTACCACCACTTCTCCGGCTGCGCGGTGAAACCGGCACGCTGCTCGATCGCGAGGCCCGCATTGAGCACGCCCTGCTCGTCGAACGGCTTTCCGACCAGCTGCAGGCCGAGCGGCAGCCCGTCCGAATTGGTCATCGCAGGCACGCTCATTGCCGGGAGGCCAGCCAGCGAGGCCGGCACGGCGAACACGTCGTTCAGATACATCGTCAACGGGTCTTCGGAGAGCGATCCCAGCGGGAACGAGGCGGTCGGCGTCGTCGGAGCGAGGATCACGTCGCATTCCGCCCAGGCATTTTCGAAGTCACGCGCGACCAGTGCCCGCACCTTCTGCGCCTGGTTGTAATAGGCATCGTAGAAGCCCGCCGAGAGCACATAGGTACCGATCAGCACGCGGCGCTTCACCTCGTCGCCAAAGCCCTCTTCGCGGGTAGCGGCATACATGTCCTGCAGGCCTGCGCCTTCGGGCAGATCGCGCAATCCGTAACGCACGCCGTCATAGCGCGCGAGGTTGGAGGACGCCTCGGCAGGCGCGATGATGTAATAGGCGGGCAGCGCGTATTTCGTATGCGGCAGCGAGATATCGACGATCTCCGCTCCAGCATCGCGCAGCCATTCCTTGCCCTGCTCCCAGCTCTTGAGGATTTCCTCGTCGGTGCCGTCCATGCGGTATTCGCGCGGAATGCCGACCTTCTTGCCCTTGAGATCGGCGGAAAGCCCTGCTTCCCAATCGGGCACGTCCATCTGGAGCGAAGTCGAATCCTTGGGGTCGAAACCGGCCATCGCCTCGAGCATGATCGCGCAATCTTCGACACTGCGCGCCATCGGGCCCGCCTGGTCGAGGCTGCTGGCGAAGGCGACGACGCCCCAGCGCGAACAGCGGCCATAGGTCGGCTTGATCCCGCAAATGCCGGTGAATGCGGCAGGCTGGCGGATCGATCCGCCGGTGTCGGTGCCGGTCGCGGCGGGTGCGATGCGCGCCGATACGGCCGAGGACGAACCGCCCGAGGAACCGCCCGGGCTCATCGCGGCGTTCGAGCCTTCCTTCCGCCACGGCGAATTGACGTTGCCGAAATAGGAGGTCTCGTTGGAGGAGCCCATCGCGAACTGGTCGAGATTGAGCTTGCCCAGCATGCCCGCGCCTGCATCCCACAGGTTCTGCGACACGGTGCTTTCGTACTGCGGCTTGAACCCTTCGAGGATGTGGCTGGCGGCAGTGGTCTGCACGCCATGCGTCGCGAACAGATCCTTCATGCCGATCGGCACACCGGCCATCTTGCCAAGCGTCTCGCCAGCGGCGCGCGCGGCGTCGGTCTTCTCGGCCGCGGCGATCGCGTGGTCGGGTGTGGTGACGATGAAGGCGTTGAGGTCGGCTGCGGCAGCAACGGCGGCGTTGAAGGCCTCGGCGACTTCCTTGGCGGTAAAGTCCCCGCCCGCGACACCGTCACGGATTTCCTTGACGCCGAGTTCGGTCAGATTGGTCATTATTCGATCACCTTCGGCACGCCGAAGAAGCCGTGTTCGGCCACCGGCGCATTGGCGAGAATGTCTTCACGGCGGTTGCCGCCGGTCTTGGGGTCGGCATCTACCTCGTCCGTGCGCAGGCGCAGCGTGTTGGGGATGACGGCGGTCATCGGTTCGACCTGGGAGGTATCGACCTCGCCCAGCTGTTCGACCCATTCGAGGATATTGTTGAGCTCGGGCGCCATGCGGTCGAGCTCTTCCTCGGTCATCTTGATGCGTGCCAACGCGGCGATTTTCGCCACGGCAGCCCTGTCGATTGACATCGTTGCTACCTTTGCTTTGCGATTACTGGCCCTGCGGCGGGGCGCCCTGCCCCATGGCCGCGCCGTTTTGCTGCATCATCTGCTGCAGCATGCCGAGACGGCGCTGGAAATCTTCCTCGCTCATGAAATCGACCACTTCCAGTTCGAAGGTGAGATCGGAACCCGGCGGGATCGGCGAACCGGCCTGGGGGGCATCGCCATATGCCTTCTCGGCGGGGATGAAGATTTCGTACTTCCCGCCCTTTCGAACACGCTGAAGCGCCTCGAAGAAGCCTTCGATGGTGGCACCTTCGGTGATCGGGAAGGGATTGCCTTCCGGGAAAATGCCCGGAATCGGCAGCGGCACATCCTGCGAACGGTCGAACTCGCTGCCATCGGGAAGCGTGCCGACATATTTGACGAAAACCACGTCACCGATTTCGGGGGTGGGGCCGCTGCCCTCCACCAGCGTATTCACTTCGATTCCCTTGGGCACCGCGGCCCAGGCGATCCCGCCTGCCAGCAGGATCGCGACGATTACGCCGATCCAGAGTTTGGTGAGCGAGCCCTTTTCGATGGGCTGGAGCGGAACACGGGTGACTTCGGCCATGGAGGAATTGTCCTGAAAGCTGTTCTGCGAAAATCCGGTATCGCCACAAGCAAAAGGGCGCGGAATCGATCCGCGCCCTGATGGCTTATCGTGAAGGTGCGTTCAAGCGGATTTCCGCCTGAATAGACGGCTTACTTGATGCCGTCGCGCTCCATACGCTTGCGCTCGAGCTTGCGAGCACGGCGAACGGCCGCAGCCTTTTCACGGGCGCGCTTTTCGCTCGGCTTTTCGTAATGCCGGCGCAGCTTCATTTCGCGATATACGCCTTCGCGCTGCAGCTTCTTCTTGAGCGCGCGGAGAGCCTGGTCGACGTTGTTATCGCGAACGATTATCTGCATAAAGTCCTACACCTCACTACAAAGGAACAGAGCCCGCCTCAAAACGCGGGTTGCGCCTCGAATAAATCAAAGAGAAAAGTGCCGAATCCGCAAGCGGTCGGCTCAATCAGGGGCGCACATAGCGAGAATGGGGGGGCTTGGCAACCCTTGGGACACGCCCCCGGCCCGGACAAATCGCGATGAGACGGTGCTAGGCAGCGCGGGCTTGCATCGCTAAGAGGCCGCCCATGTCCGCGATTTCCCCCATTGCCGCAAGTCTCCACGTCGCCGCCGGCGGCGCTGTGGGTGCCGTGCTGCGCTACCAGCTGGGGCGCGGGATGACCCATTGGCTCGGCCCGCAGGTCGTGACCGCCTTTCCCTGGGCGACGCTTGCCGTCAACGTCATCGGCAGTCTTGCCATGGGACTCGTTGCCGGATGGCTGGCCCGCCACGGCGGTGCGGATGGTGAAAACGTGCGGCTCTTCGCCGCAGTCGGCCTGCTGGGCGGCTTCACCACCTTCAGCGCCTTCAGCCTCGAACTGATGGTTCTGATCGAGCGCGGCCAGCCTGCGACCGCACTGGGCTATGCGCTCGTCTCGGTGCTGGCGGGGCTGACAGCGCTCTATATCGGGCTGATCGTCATGAGGCTTACCACCGCATGAGCAAGCAGCCATCCAACGAAGTGCGCCAGTTCACGGTCTCGGACGACGATGACGGCATCCGGCTCGACCGCTGGTTCAAGCGCAACCTGCCGCAGATCGGCTTCGGCACCGTCTCGAAATGGGCGCGCACCGGTCAGATTCGCGTCGATGGCGGGCGGGTGAAGCCCGACGATCGCCTTGCAGCCGGACAGGTGCTGCGCGTGCCGCCGGGCGGCGAGCAGTCCGGGAAGAAGACGAAGCCGCGCCGCGAGCTCTCTCCGCAAGAGATCGAGGAAGCACGGGCGATGGTCATCAAGGAGACCAGGAGCGCGATCGTGCTCAACAAGCCGCCGGGCCTCGCGACCCAGGGTGGCAGCAAGACTTTCAAACATGTCGACGGGTTGCTCGATGCCTTTGTCGAGGATGATGACGATCCGCGCCCGCGCCTCGTCCACCGGCTCGACAAGGATACCTCGGGCGTGCTGCTGGTGGCGCGCACCCCGGGTAGCGCGGCTAGCTATTCGAAGCGATTCTCGGGGCGCAGCGCGCGCAAGATCTACTGGGCGCTGGTGGTCGGAGTACCCGACATCCGCGAAGGCACGATCGACGCGCCGCTCGCCAAGCAGCCGGGCACCGGCGGCGAGAAGATGCATGTGGACGAGGAAGGCGGCCAGCGCGCCGTCACCCGTTACCGCGTGGTCGAAACTGCCGGAAAGCGCGCGGCGTGGGTCGAGCTCGAACCGCTCACCGGCCGCACGCACCAGCTGCGCGTGCATCTTGCCGCGATCGGCCACCCCATCGTGGGCGATGGAAAATACGGCGGGCAGGATGCTTTCCTGACCGGCAGCGTCAGCCGCAAGATGCACCTTCACGCCCGGCGCCTCGTGATCCCGCAGCCGGCGGAAGGCGGCAAACCGGGCGGCAAGCTGGACGTGACGGCAGATCTGCCCGAGCATTTTGCAGGCACCATGGAGCACCTCGGCTTCGACCTCAGCCTGAGCGATGCCGCTCCGCTCAAGGGCGATG
The DNA here is from genome assembly GCF_900177715.1 of Altererythrobacter xiamenensis. Taxonomy (GTDB): domain Bacteria; phylum Pseudomonadota; class Alphaproteobacteria; order Sphingomonadales; family Sphingomonadaceae; genus Erythrobacter; species Erythrobacter xiamenensis. The sequence goes on from NZ_FXWG01000001.1 coordinate 669,834, forward strand.
AAGCGCCCGAGCGGACCAAGGCCGAGAAGAAGCAGGCGGCAAAGGCCCATGCCAAGCAATACCGCAAGTCGCGGCGCGGCGAGCGGCGGACCCGCACGATCTCGAAGTCCTCGACCAAGAGCGCGCCGAAGGGCAAGCTCGGCAAGAAATCGGGCGGCAAACTCGCGAAGAAACCGAAGAAGGGCGGCAAGTGACCCGGCTCGCGGTGTTCGATTGCGACGGAACGCTGGTCGACGGCCAGGCGAGCGTGTGCAACGCCATGCGCGATGCTTTCGAAGGGGCGGGAAAGCCCTGCCCCGATCTGAACGAAGTGCGCCGCATCGTCGGCCTCAGCCTGCCCGTCGCGATCCGCAGCCTGGCACCAGATCTCGAGCCTGACGAGAATGCGCGCATCGTCGCCGCCTACAAAGAATCGTTCTTCGCCCAGCGGCAGCAGGGCCTCGTTCACGAGCCGCTTTATGACGGTATGGCCGAGCTGCTCCATCGCCTGCACGATGGCGGATGGAAGCTGGCCGTAGCTACCGGCAAGTCCGACAGAGGGCTGCATGCCTGCCTCGACCAGCACGGGATAAAGGGCCTGTTCGTATCTCTCCAGACCGCCGACCGCCACCCGTCCAAGCCGCATCCCGCGATGCTGGAAGCGGCGCTGTTCGAAGCCGGCGCAACGCCCGAGCAATCGGTGATGATCGGCGATACGAGTTTCGACATGATCATGGCGACCGACGCCAATGTCCGCGCACTGGGCGTGGCCTGGGGTTATCATTCTCCGGATGAGCTGCACGAAACCGGCGCGGTCGGTGTCGCCAATACCATGGAAGAGCTGGAGGCGCTGCTATGACCGCGCCCGAAGACGAACGCGCGCGGCGCGGTTTCATCGCGCTCAATGCGGTGCGCATCGCCAGCATCATGGCGGTGCTCGCGGGCATCGTCATCAGCCAGAGGGCCGGCGGACTGATCCAGTATGCCGGAATGGCGCTCGCCTTCGGCGGTCTCGCCGCATTCTTCTTCGTGCCCAAGAGGCTCGCGCGGCGCTGGCGCAGTCCGGACGAGGGCAACTCGGGGGGCAGACCCGAGTGAAAAGATTCTACGACGAAGTCGCTGTCATCCAGGTCGACGACGGGTGGCAGGTGACGCTCGACGGGCGCGGCCTGCGCACGGTCAATCGCGGCCACCAGATCGTGCCGACGCGCGCGCTCGCCGATATGCTGGCTGAGGAATGGGCGCGGCAGGGCGAAGATATCGATCCGCGCAGCTTCCGCTTTCGCGACCAGACCGACTACGCGATCGACATGGTGGCCAAGGAACGCGCAGAGACGATCGACAAGTTGCTCGCCTATGCGGAAACCGACACGCTGTGCTTCCGCGCCGAGCCCGAGGACGCGCTCTATCGCAAGCAGCTGGAGGTGTGGGAGCCTTTGGTCGGCGACATCGAGACGCGCCACGGCATCACCCTCACCCGCACGAGCGGCGTGATCCATCGCCCGCATGCACCAGAAAGCGTGGATGCGCTCCGACAGACGCTCGATACGTTCGACGCCTTCACGCTGGCCGGCCTTCTGACGATGGCTTCGCTGTCGGCCTCGCTTTGCATTGCGCTTTCCGCGCTCGAGGACAATGCCGATCCCGATGCGCTATGGAACGCGGCAAGCCTCGAAGAAGAATGGCAGGCCGATCTGTGGGGCCGCGACAGTGAAGCAGAGCAATACCGCGCAAAGAAGCGCGAGGATTTCACGGCTGCATTCGAATGGACGCGCGCCGCGCGCGCCTAGCGTGAATTACTGGACTCGCCCTATTCGGCGAGCCAGTCCGCCACCTGGCGCGCCACCTCGTTCGCCGCGCGGTTGAGCGCATCGCCGACCGGCTCGGCCTCTACCGGAAAACCGGTTTCGGTCGCTTCGAAGCGCCGCGTTTCCACCGTACCGCCGGGGCCCTGCTTGATCGCGTCATAGCGCACCACGACCGATGCGCTTCCCACGTCATAACCGAAAGTGCGCAGCGTGCCGCGCAGGTGGTTCTCGGTGAAGAGGCTGGGATCATCGCCATCGATGACCAGCGTATCGCCGCGGGCCCTGATCGTTTCGGCCAGCAAACGGCGGAACAGCCGCGCCGGCTTCTCGACCCAGACCGCGTCTTCGACATAGGCGAGCTCGGTCCCGGTAACGCGCACAGGCACGCGCAGCACGTCGATCTCCGCCGGAACCTGCGGCTCGTGCACGGCAAGGGCGCTCTCGCGCGTGCCGCTCATCACCGCACCCGCTGGCGCGCTTGCTTCGGCGGTGAGGTTAAGCAGCCGGTCGGGCGGTTCGGACCCGAGACTGACGCATCCGGCCAGCGCGAAGGCCGGAGCCAGCACCGCAAGCTTCATCGCGTTTCCGGCATTCATGGCGAGCCCTCTCATGGCTTGTAGTCCGGCAGGCTCTGCCCCTTGAGCAGGCTTCCGGCTCCCTGGTTTTCAAGTTTCTCGGTGACGTTGCGCAGCGCCTTGCTGGTCGCGCGCAGGTCCTGCAGCGTGGCCTCGGCTGCCGGCAATGTGCTGTCGGTCAACTGGCGCGCGGCAGGCCGCGTATCCTCGAGCGTCGCCGAAAGCGATTTCGCCGCGTCATTGGCCGACTTCAGCGTGGCGCGCAGTTCGACCGCGAGCGACTGCCCTTCCTTGTTGAGGAGGTCGTCGGTCGATCCCATGACCTTCTCGAACTGGTCGAGCGCCTCGCCCGCTTCGCGCAGCGTGTTCTGCAATTCGGACAGCGTGCCTTCGATCTGCGGGGCTGCATCTGCAAGGCCGGCAGTCATTTCGTTGGTGTTCTGAAGGATGCCTTCGATCGCGGTCTGGTTATCCTCGTCCAGCAATTCGGTCAGCCGCTCGGTCAGAGTCGCGAGGCGTTCGAGCAGCAGCGGTGCATTGGCGAGGATCTCGCCGAAGCCGCCGGGCTTGGGCGGGATGACCGGCGCGCCTTCGGGGCAGGCGGTGGTGTCGCAGGTGATCGGCGGCGCATCCTTGCGCGCACCGTCGAGCAGGATGGTCGAAACGCCGGTGAAGCTTGCCTGGACGGTCGCCGTGGTCCCGACGAGCATCGGCACGCCTTCGCGCACCTTCACCCGCACGCGGACGAACTCGGGGTCTTTCTCCCAAAGCTGGATATCGCTCACCTGTCCGACAGGGACCCCGGCAAAAGACACCTCGGACCCGTTGGCGAGGCCCGAAACCGACTGCTTGAAAAAGATGTCGTATTCGTTCTGGTCGCCCTGACCCAGCCGCGCGAGCCAGACGATAAAGAGCGCCAGCAAGGCGAGCAGGACGAGGGTAACCGCCCCCACCCAGATATGATTGGCCCGTGTTTCCATTCCGTCTCTCTATGCCCGCCTGACTGCCTGCTTGTCCATCATGTTGATTTTGCTCGCTCGCGCTCGCGGCTGGCGAGCACGGCGCGACCGCGCGGACCGTTGAAATATTCATCGATCCACGGATGGTCGGTTTCGAGCAGCTCGGGAATTGTGCCGACCGCGATGACCTTCTTGTCGGCCAGCACCGCAACCCGGTCGCAGATCTCGTAGAGCGTGTCGAGGTCGTGGGTGATGAGAAAGACCGTCAGGCCCAGCGTTTCCTGCAATTCCTTGGTCAGCGAATCGAATTTCGCCGCACCGATCGGGTCGAGGCCGGCGGTCGGCTCGTCGAGGAACAGGAGCTCGGGATCGAGCGCCAGCGCGCGGGCAAGGCCGGCGCGTTTCTTCATCCCGCCGGACAGTTCCGACGGATATTTGCTCACCGCATCTTCGGGCAGGCCGGACAGCAGCACCTTGTAGCGCGCAATTTCCCGGCGCAATTCGTCATCGATATCGGGATAGAACTGCTTCAGCGGCACTTCGACATTCTCGCCCACGGTCAGGGTCGAGAACAACGCGCCGCCCTGGAACAGGACGCCCCATCGGTTACGCACACCGATATGCTCGTCGGGGTCGGCGCCGGTGATGGACTTGCCGAACACTTCGACGTCTCCCGCCGCCACCCCCTGGAGGCCGATGATCGCGCGCATCAGTACGGATTTGCCGGTGCCGGAACCGCCGACCACGCCGATGATTTCGCCGCGCCTGACCTCGAGGTCGAGATCGTCATGCACGACATGTTCGCCGAACTGCGTGCGCAGCCCGCTGACGACGATCGGATAATCGCCGCGAAACCGCTCGTGCCGGCCAGGCTGCTGCTGGTCCTGATGGTCGTGTTCGCTCATCGCCCCTCAGCCCCAGCCAATCTCGGTGAAGAACACCGCGAAGAAGGCGTCGAGCACGATCACGGCAAAGATGGCCGAGACCACCGCCAGTGTCGTGCGCAGGCCGACTTCTTCCGAATTACCTTGCACCTGCATGCCGTGATAGCAGCCTGCCAGCGCGACGATCAGGCCGAAAACCGGCGCTTTGACGAGGCCCACCCACAGGTCATAGGTCGGGACGACGTCCTTGATCCGTTCGAGGAACGTCCAGAATGGAATGCCGAGCATCAGGTCGCCCACGACCGCGCCGCCGATGATCGCGATAACCGAGGAATAGAAGCCAAGCAGGATCATCATGAAGGTGCAGGCGAGGATGCGCGGGATCACCAGCGCCTCGATCGGCGAGATCCCGATAGTCCGCATCGCGTCGACTTCCTCGGTCAGCTTCATCGTGCCGATCTGCGCGGCAAAGGCGCTGCCCGAGCGGCCGGCGACCATGATCGCGGTCATCAAGACACCGAGTTCGCGCAAGGTGATCCGGCCGACGAGATTGATCGTCAGCGTCTCGGCACCGAATTGCGCAAGCTGCACCGCGCCCTGTTGCGCGATGACGATGCCGATGAGAAAGCTCATCAGGCCGATGATCGGAAGCGCCGATACACCGACCAGTTCCAGCTGGTGCACCAGCGCTTTCACGCGAAACCGGCGCGGATGTCTGATCAGGCTGGCAAAGGCGACGAGGATACTGCCGAGAAAGCCGAGAACGCCGAGGATGCCTTGCCAGGCATTGCCGACCTTCACGCCCATCGCCTGTGGCACGCGGATCCAGAAAGGCTCTCGCGGTGCGGTCAGCTCGGCGTCTTCGCCCATGCCCTGAATGGCATCGAGCAGTCGGCGGGCGCGTTCGCTGGCGCCGACGATCTTGGCATCATGCTCGGATGCAAGCTTGCAGGCGACCCATGCACCGACCGTATCGATCTCCGAAACCTGCGAGAGATCGATTTCGTCGAAGCTCTCGTCGAGCCGGTCGAGATCCTGGTCGATCTCGCCCACGGTCGACACCAGATACGGCCCGACAAGGCTCAGACGCGCTGTGCCTTTATCATTGCTTTCGAGGGAAAATTGGGCCCCATCATCCATAGCGCCTCGCTATGCGGGCAAATGCGCGCCATCACAAGCTTGCAATCGCCATGTTGCGCTGCAACGCGCTCGCTGGCATGGGGTTGGCCCGATTTTCGGGCCCTGCCACCGCCCGGCATTCAAGCGTTAGCGAGCCAGTAAAAGCCCAATGAACAAAGAACTGCCCACCACTTTCGACCCCGCGCAGATCGAAGCGCGCTGGTATTCCCATTGGGAAGACAAGGGTCTGTTCCGGCCGGAGCGCCCCGACGCCGAGCCGTTCACGATCGTGAACCCTCCGCCCAATGTAACCGGCAGCCTCCACATCGGCCATGCGCTCGACAACACGCTGCAGGACATCGTGATCCGTTACGAGCGGCTGAAGGGCAAGGATGCGCTGTGGGTCGTGGGCACCGACCATGCGGGCATCGCGACGCAGATGGTGGTCGAGCGCCAGCTGGAAGAACGCCAGGACAAGCGCACGAATTATTCGCGCGAGGAGTTCATCGACAAGGTCTGGACCTGGAAGGCCGAAAGCGGCGGGCAGATCACCCGCCAGCTGCGCCGCCTCGGCTGTTCGATGGACTGGAGCCGCGAACAGTTCACGATGGACGAGCATTTCACCAAGGCGGTGCTCAAGGTCTTCGTCGATCTCTACAATGACGGGCTGATCTACCGCGACAAGCGGCTGGTGAACTGGGACCCCAAGCTCAAGACCGCGATTTCCGATCTCGAGGTCGAGCAGCAGACCATTCCAGGCCACTTCTGGCACTTCAAATATCCGCTCGCAGACGGCGTTACTCTCGACGACGGCCGCGACTATATCGAAGTCGCCACCACCCGTCCCGAGACCATGCTGGCCGACATGGCGGTGGCGGTGCATCCCGATGACGATCGCTACAAAAGCGTCGTCGGCAAGCATGTCGTCCTGCCGATCACCGGTCGCCGCATCCCGATCGTCGCCGACGAACACGCCGATCCCGAACTGGGCAGCGGCGCGGTGAAGATCACGCCGGGGCATGACTTCAACGACTTCGAAGTGGGCAAGCGCGCAGGAATTGCCCCTGCCGACATGCTCAACATGCTCGATGGCGAGGCTAACGTCTGCCAGACCGCCGACGGCCTGGTGCCGGATGAATACCTCGGCCTGCACCGTTTCCAGAGCGACGGTGTAGATGGCGCGCGCGAACTGGTCGTCCAGCGGCTCAAGGAACAGGGCTACCTTATCCCGCACGTGGCCAAGACCAAGAAGGGCGAGGAAGTCGAGCACGACGCCGAGCCGCGCCAGATCGCAACGCCCTTCGGCGACCGCGGCGGCGTGGTGATCGAACCGTGGCTGACCGACCAGTGGTATGTGAATGCCGAGGAACTGGCGAAACAGCCGATCGCGGCGGTCAAGTCCGGCGAAATCGAGATCGTCCCCAAGACATGGGAAAAGACCTTCTTCAACTGGATGGAGAACATCCAGCCGTGGTGTGTCAGTCGCCAGCTGTGGTGGGGCCACCGTATCCCGGCGTGGTATGCCGAAGACGGCAGCGTCTATGTCGCCATGACCGAGGAAGAAGCGCAGGCGCAGGCTGGCGACGGCGTTGCCCTCACCCGCGACAATGACGTGCTCGACACGTGGTTCTCCTCCGCGCTCTGGCCCTTCGCCACGCTCGGCTGGCCCGAGGACACCGCGCTGCTCGAAAAGCATTACCCCAACGATCTGCTGATCTCGGGTTTCGACATCCTTTTCTTCTGGGATGCCCGCATGATGATGGCGGGGTATTACAACACCGATAAGGCGCCGTGGCCGCGCCTCTATCTCCACGGCCTCGTCCGTGCGGCAGACGGCGCGAAAATGTCCAAGTCCAAGGGCAACGTCGTCGATCCGCTCGGCCTGATCGACCAGTATGGCGCCGACGCGCTGCGCTTCTTCATGGCGGCGATGGAAAGCCAGGGCCGCGACATCAAGATGGATGAAAAGCGGGTCGAAGGTTACCGCAACTTCGCCACCAAGCTCTGGAACGCGACCCGCTTCTGCCAGTCGAACGGCATCGGTGCCTCTGACACGATCAAGGCGCCCGAAGCGAGGCTCGCCGCGAACCAGTGGATCATCGGCGAGGTCCAGCAGACGGTCGAGGCGCTCGATACGGCCATGGCCGACCTGCGTTTCGATGCCGCCGCCAACACGATCTACCAGTTCACCTGGTCGCGCTTCTGCGACTGGTATCTCGAACTTATCAAGCCGGTTTTCGCCGGTGACGCGGACAGTCCGGCAGCGGTCGAAACCCGCGCAGTTGCCGGATGGGCGCTGGACCAGATCCTCGTCATGCTGCACCCCTTCATGCCCTTCATCACCGAAGAGCTGTGGCATGCCCAAGCGACAAACAATGGGGGTGACAGGCCTTACGAGCTGATCCTCGCCAAATGGCCCGATCCGCGCGCCGAGGTATCAAAGGAAGCGACCGACGCGATAGACTGGGTGATCGACCTCACCACCAATGTCCGCAGCGCCAAGAACGAGCTCGGCATCGCGCCGGGTGCGAAGCTGGCGGCATTCATCGCCAATCCCTCGGACGTCGCATCGCGCACGATCGAGCGCAGCAGCGCGGCGATCGAGCGCCTCGCCCGCCTGACGCCGGTCACCGTGGGCGAAGCGCCTGCCGGCCCCGCGATGCAGGTGACCGCTGGTTCGGATGTCTTCGTCGTACCGCTCGAAGGCGTGATCGACATCGATGCCGAGCGTGCCCGCCTCCAGAAGGCGCTCGAAGCATCGCAGAAGGAAGCCAAGTCACTCGAAGGCAGGCTCTCGAACGCCAACTTCGTCGAGCGGGCAAAGCCCGAAGCTGTCGAGAAGGCACGCGAAGACCACGCCCACCATTCGGGCGAGGTCGAGCGGCTGACTGCGGCACTGGCGCGGCTGGGGTAGAGCGATGAAGCTCGATCATATGGTCGTGCTGGTTCGCTCGCTCGAGATGAGCCTGCCTTGGTACGCAGCGCTGCTCGGCCTGATCGGCTTTCAGAAAACGCGCGACCATGTTTGGGTGAGTGAAAATGGCCTCGCGATCGATCTCAAGCAAGCCAAGGCGGAGACGTCCGATTACGAACGCTACGCGCCCGGCCTCAACCATCTTGGTTTCACCGCGCCCGATGAAGCCGCGCTCGACGCGGTGCGTGCCGGCATGGCCGAAGCCGGTTTCGAAGTTCCCGACAAGCAGCGTTTCGGGGGCGAAACCGCGACATTCTTCCGCGATCCGGACGGCATGCGCATCGAGGTCACGGTTTACAAATAGAACCGGGTCCGGATTTGCCGAGGTTGTCCCAGTTTCCTACGCCGCGCAAAAGTGGCAGACAGGCTGGATGAGCCAGTCTTTCGTCCCCGCCTTGCGTTGGATAAGTGTCAAGCCAGCCCAACAGGCATTTCCTTCGTCTTTTCAAAAGGATGACAGGATTTTCTCGCTTGACGGGGTGTCAAGAGTGTCAAGTTTGTTGGAATTGTCATGCCGCTAGTTCTCGCCACCGACGACGCCGGCGGGCCTGAAATCTTCGCTTCGTTGCAAGGCGAAGGACCGAGCGCAGGCACACCGGTCGCCTTTGTGCGGCTCTCGCGCTGCAACCTCGCCTGCGTATGGTGCGACACCGCCTACACCTGGCATTTCGAGGGCGACGATCGCCCTCACCGCGACGAAACAACGTTCGATCGCAAAGCCAATCAGGTCACGCTGGATGTCGCGGACGTGGCCGAACGCATCGCCGCGCTGGGGCAGAAACGCCTCGTCATCACCGGCGGGGAGCCGCTGTTGCAGGGCCCGGCGCTCGCCGAGCTGGTCGATGCGCTTCCCGACATGGCGATCGAGATCGAAACCAACGGGACGACGACCGCACCGGTGCGGCTCGATATCCGGGTCGATCAGTACAACGTCAGTCCCAAACTGGCGCACTCCGGCAATCCGGCGGAACTGGCGCTTATCGACGAACGGCTCGACGCCTATGCGACCGACCCGCGCGCTTTCTTCAAGTTCGTGGTGGCCTCACCCGAAGACGTCGAAGAGGTGCTCGCGCTACATAGCCGCTATCGCTTCAGGCCAGGTCACGTGTTCCTGATGCCCGAAGGCACAGACAGCGCGACCCTGCGCAGCCGCGAAGAATGGCTCAGCGAAATATGCGTGAAGAAAGGTTTCCGCATGAGCGACCGGCTGCATATCCACCTCTATGGGGATACGCGTGGTACTTAACCCTGACTCCGCCAGCGCTGGACGACGCGTTCGACCGTCTCTTCCTCGCCGCCACCCTGGTTCCACAGCTCGACGAAGCTCGGGTCTTCCGACGCCGGACGCTTGTTTTCCTCGAGATTGTCGAAGGCGACGCGGATCGGAATGGCAACACCCTCGCCGCAGATGATGCACTCGCGGTTGCGGAGTGCGGGGATGGAGTCGAGGAAACCGCGCGCACCTTCCGGCATGGCGGCCTTCACGAAGGCCTGGTCGCGGTCGTTGTTGAGGCGCATCGAGATGATCGTGCCGCACTGCGACAGCACGCCTTCTGCCAGGTCGGACGGACGCTGCGTAATGAGGCCGAGCGAGATACCGTATTTACGGCCTTCCTTGGCGATACGGCTGAGGATGCGGCCGACCGACGAGCCGTCCTCGTTGGCGGAATTGGGCACGTAACGGTGCGCCTCTTCACAGACGAGCAGGATCGGCCGGGTCTTTTCCTCGCGGCCCCAGATTGCGAAGTCGAAGACGAGGCGGCTGAGCACTGCGACCACGGTCGAGGTGATGTCCGACGGAACGCCCGAAACGTCGATGATCGAGATCGGCTTGCCTTGCCCCGGCATGCGGAACACGCGGCTGATGAACTCGGTCATGGTGTCGCCCACCAGCATGCCGGAGAACATGAACTGGTAGCGCGGGTCACCCTTCACTTCCTCGAGCTTGTTCTTGATCCGCATGTAGGGCGCGGACGAAGTCGCCTTGTCGAGCTTGCCCATTTCGTCCTGGATGTTGTTCGACAGCTCGGAGAGCAGATAGGGAATCGGCGAGTCCACCGTTATCTTGCCCATCCCTTCGGCAAGGCGGTTCTTCTGGCGCGATTTCAGGAGGCACTTGGCAAGGATGTCGGCATCGACCTGGCGTTCGTTGCCGTCGCTGGTGAGTAGCACTTCGCAGTGTTCTTCGAAGTTCATCAGCCAGTAGGGCATCTGCAGGTTCGACACGTCGAGGATCATGCCGGTCTGGCGAAAGGCAGCCGAATATTCGCCGTGCGGGTCGACCATGACGATGTGACCGTCGGGCGCGGCCTGGCAGATGCGGTGGAGGATCAGCGCAGCACTGGTCGACTTACCGGTACCGGTCGAGCCGAGGAGGGCAAAGTGCTTGCCGAGCATGGCATCGACATAGAGGCCTGCGCGAATATCCTTGGTCGGATAAACCGTGCCGATTTCGACATTGGCGCGGCCATCGCTGGCATAGACCTGTTTGAGGTCCGCGGTGGTCGCAGGATAGATCATTGCGCCCGGAATCGGATAGCGCGTCACACCGCGGCGGAAACCGTGGAGCTTGCCGGTGAGCTTTTCCTCGACCCCTTCACCGAGGAAGTCGATATTGGCGAGAATACCGCCATTGGGACGGCGGTCCTTGCGCTGGTTGCGCACACTGGCGAGCAGCCAGCTGTTGCCGACGCGGATCTTGATCTGGCTGCCGACCTGACCGGCGAGCGCAATCGATGGGTCGGCGTCTTCCATGCATTCGTTGAGGCGCTGCAGGTCAAGCGCGACCTGTGAGCCGGAACCCGCGATTTCGAGCACGACGCCGATCGGATGGGTGGCATTGTCGGAAGGTGCCTCGCCCTGCGGTTTCGCGGCTGGCGCCGGAGCCGGTTGCGGCCGTGCCTGCGGTGCGTGCTGAGCCGAGGGCTGCGCTGCTGCCGGTGCCTGTGCTGCCTGTGCGGGAGCAGGATTGCCCTGCGGCGTAGCAGGTTTGAACTGGTCGAAATTCTGGTTGCCCATATCGGTCATCGTTGGCCTCAAGCCCCTTCCAAGAGAAGGCCGGGGCATAGGGGCAGGACGGTTAAAATCGCGTCAACGAAGGGGGCAATTCGATCGCGATTTGCGCCAATTCAGCCAGGTCAAAGCCGTGCGAACAGCCGCCCGGCTAGAATGCCCATGCCCACTGAGAGGCAGACCGCGATGATGCCATAGATCAACGACCAACGCTGCGAGGCGACTTCGACAAACCGCTCGAAACCCACCTTGCGCACTTCAACTTCTGCAATCGCCGAAGCGATGACGCGGCCGTTTGCGATGGCGAAGGTCTCTGCGGTGTAGCTCCCGGTGACGACGTTCGATGGAAGTGAAATACGCGCCTGGTAGAGCACTTGTTCACTGATCCGCACACCGTTCATATCAACCTTGTAAAGACCGAGCCGTTGGCGCTGGTCGACGAGACCAGCGGCAAAGCGTCTCTGCTTCTCGGGTTCGATCTCACCAGAAGGAGAAAGCTGGATGAACTCGGTTCCCAGCTCATAGATCGCTGCGGTACGTTCATCGACGATCTCCTCGACCGGTCGGGACGAGGCCACCGCGAAGAAGGAAGGGGCCGATCGAAAGTCGGAGCTTTCGGCATTCATCCAGACGCCGAGGATCCGCTCCTTCTCGCGCATGCGGATGGGTTCGGTCGGTCCCTTGAGCACGACGACAATATCGTATTCGCGCCCGCCCGCCCGCCCTGCAGGATCCAGGATCGCGCCATACAGAAGCAATTCGGTTCCGGTGAAGCCCTGGCGCACCCGCACTTCGTCCTGCGACACTTCGGGCACGAGGATGGCTTCGCGCTGCCCCGACAACATGACCAGGGCGAGCAGGAGTAAAAGCCACCTCATAGCGGCGCCACGGTGTAAATCTCGTCCGGTTGCACGCCGAGCCCGAACAGCATGCGCGCCGCCACCACGAGCACGATCGCAGCAAGGATCAGACGCAGGATCTCGGGCCGCGCCTTGAGCGCGATCTGCGTCCCGAACTGCGCGCCCATGACCGAGCCCAGCAGCAGCAGCCCCGCCAGAACGATATCGACGGCCTTGGTGGTGAGCGCGTGCGTCATGGTGGTCACCATCGTCACGAACAGGATCTGGAACAGCGAAGTTCCAACCACAACATTGCCGCTCATCCCCAGGATATAAAGCATGGCCGGCACCAGGATGAAGCCACCGCCCACGCCCATCAGCATCGTCAATATGCCGACCAGCACGCCGAGGATCAGCGGCGCGAGAGGAGAAATATAGAGCCCTGAACGATAGAATCGCCAGCGCATCGGTAGCGCTGCGACAAGCGGGTGATGCCGCCGTTTGGGTGCGCTTCGCTTCTTTATCATGTCGGGCTTGATCGCTTCGAGCGCCTCGCGCAGCATCAGCGAGCCGATGGTTCCGAGCATGACGACGTAGAGAATGTTGATCACGACATCGATCTGTCCGATCGACTGGAAAAAGCGGAAGAGCAAGGCCCCGATCATGGCGCCGAAAACGCCTCCGCCGACCATAACGGCGCCCATGCGATAATCGACCCCGCCACGCCTGCTGTGCGCAAACACGCCCGAAACGCTAGCGCCCGTGACCTGCGTTGCTGCCGAGGCGGCTGCCACGGTCGGAGGGATGCCGTAGAAGATGAGCAGCGGTGTCGTCAGGAAACCGCCGCCAACGCCGAACAACCCGCTGAGAATACCGGTCAACCCGCCCAGCGCGACTATCAGCAGCCCGTTCACTGACAGGTTTGCGATTGGCAAATAGACGGGCAGCCAGTCTTCCATGCACGAGGGCCTAGCCCAGCGCGTGACGGGATAAAAGCGCCTCTTCCCCGCCGACGCTTAAAAGCGTGTCGACAAGGTCACAGCGACACCGGAATCGGGCTGCGCGTCACCTGCAACCCGCTCGCGCCAATCGACCGAAAGCCGCGCAGGCGTCTCGCCGATGCTGAGATCGAGCCGCATGCTTGGCCCAAGATCGACCCGGCTGCTGCCCTTCTGAGCCCCCGCCCACGCGCCGCCGCCAAGGCTGACCTTGCCCTGATCGAAAACGCCCAGATCGAAACCGCCGAGGCCGCGCAGGACATGAAGCTGTCCGTCAGCGAAAGCGGTTTCGCCTTCGCCGCCGACATAGCCCCCTTGGCCATAGACTTCGGCGCGTAGTCCTGCCGGAAGGGCGATTGGATCGAGCTCGGTGGTAACGAAAGCCGCCGGGCGGACCTCGGTGTCGCTCGAGTAGTGCGTCGCCCGGAGTTCCGCATGCGCACGCAGCGGGAGCCTTGCCAGTGGTCGGGCGGACAGGCCCGCGGCCACTTCGCTTTCACCGTTCGCCACCAGAGCCCTGTAGGCCCGCACGTAAGCCCGTGGATCGCGCGGGTTCGAAGGAGCCAGCCTATAGCGCAGGACGGCAGCAGCCTGGCTCGCGCCGTAAACGGGTGCGCGACCCACAGTAGAGGAGACATTCTCCGAACCCTCGCGCCCGAAGGCCCAGGCGTCGAGCGACCAGCGATCGCGTTTGCGTGACTGCTCGGCCACTCGCGACGGCAATCGGGTCGGCGTGACCGCTTCCCCGTTCAGGCGATGTGGTGGCGGCAAATGCGCCATCGCTGCGGCCCACAGCAATTGATGGCCGACAGCGACTGACGGTTCGACAGAGGGTCTCGCCGGTTCGAGCGGCATTTCGTTTGAAAGAGCAGCGGGTAGCTTTTGCCAATCCGCGTCGATGGAGACAGACGGCCTACCCAGCGGGCGATCCGTGAGCGCGGGCGCCTGGCGAGCTTCTACCTGCCTTTCAGAAAGTCGATCTTCCCGGATGGGGAAAGGCGATGGGTCCCGACCCTCAGCCAGCAAGGCCTCCGGCAAACTGGAGGCATGCTCGATTGGCACCAGCAATGGCTCCCACGTAGCGAGGCGCAGCAGAAGCCAGGCGCCGATAAAGACTGCGAAGGCTGCCAGCGGTCGACCGCGCTCGCTTCTCTGCTTGCCGCTCACGCAAAGAGTTCCTCGGCATCGAACTTGGTTGGGTGAGCCTGATGCGGGGTCTTGTCCCAGACGACCGCCCGACCCGCGAGGACGCGGACATAAGCCATCAGTGCGCGGCGAACAGCCATGATCGCGATCATGTTGGCGATCGGTATCCGCAGCACGGCCATAATGCCCTCCGCAATGCCGTACTCGCGAGCGGTGAAGCCGAAGCGGAACAGCGCGCGCCAGACAAATGCGAAGAAGTTGCCAGCAAGCAGCAACTTCATCAGCGGATCAAGCTCCATAGGCTTGCCAAACCCGATAATCGAAGCTGTCCAACCGAAAGTAGCGAGCGCTATCAGCACGTAACCACACAGCAGGACCAGCGCTGCAAAGGGTCCGCGGCGGTCGCGCAGACGCATCCAGAACTCGGCGGGATTGGACGCCCAGCCCAGCCGGTCCCAACCCTGGAAGGCAATGCCGTGCACCCAGCGTGTCTTCTGCCTGACCACATCTTCAAGACGCGAAGGAAAATAGGCGGATGTCGCCACCAGGCTTCCGTCGCGGTGACGCGCTCGAAGGAACCGGCAGCGTCCGCCTCTTGCAGCCACGGACAGTCCCAGTTCGTAATCCTCGGTCAGCGAATCCTGTGCGAAAGGCAAGCGGTCGGGAGCCTCTTGCGCCAAGCCGTCGAGTTGCTCGCGCCTCAGAGCAAATCCCACGCCCGCTGCCGGGATCGCGGCTCCGAGGGCATCGCGTACGACCAGCGCCTTGCCATGCGATTCCGCAAATTCCTCGCAATAATGGCCGCCGAGGAAGCGGCTTCCCGATTGTGGCAGGGGCAGCACTGGAAGCTGCACGAAATCAGCGTTTTCAAGAGCGTCGTCGAGGATCGCAAGCGCGGCGTGATCCACCATGTCTTCGGCGTCATGGAATACGACCATCCGCGCGGCCTCACCGGTCCGCGCCTCATCGTCGCGCAACGCCTGATAAAGGCGGTTGAGGCAATCGGCCTTGGTACTCGGCCCATCCCGGTCATGGATGACGAGCCTCAGGCGCGGATCGCCAGGCGCAGCTCGAAGCACAGCCTCGATCGTGGCGGGATCGTTGCGATAACATCCGACATAAATTCGCATGTCCGAATGACGCCAGACCCGGAAGGCATGCGCGATCGTATCGCCGAGCACGCCTGATTCGTTCCAGGCCGGGATGAACACCGCTGCCTGGCCGCGCAGCTTTTTCTCTGCAAACCTGCGCGTATCGAGGCGCAGAGCGCCGCCTCTGCCGGTGAAGCGAAGCCACATCCAATACAGGTCGAGCGCAAAGTCATCGAGCGCGCCGATCAAGAAAAAGACGCCCGCAAAGAGTAATAGCTCGCGCTGAAACAGCGCAAGCAGATGCCACACGTCGTTTTCCAGAAAAGCCAATGCGACCCGACCGCCTTGAGCTTTTGTCCCTACCGTCAACAATCGGCACTTGCAACAGAGGCAAACTTACGAAAAAGGAGGGCGCAATCATGATCAATCCGATTAAACGCACCCGCTCTATCTTTGCCCCGGTTCGTGCACTCTTCGTGGGTGACGCCTCGGCAGGGATCCTGCTCATTCTGGTCGCTGCGGCAGCGATGCTTGCCGCCAATTCGCCGCTTTCGGCCGAATATCGCGAATTGTTCTATGGCGACCTTCGCTGGACCCCCATCGCCAAGCTCGACGATCTGCATTTGTGGATCAACGACGGGCTCATGGCGATCTTCTTCTTCGTCGTGGGGCTGGAGGTCAAACGAGAGCTTATCGCTGGGCAACTCGCCGATCCGATGAAGCGCCGCCTCCCGATCGTGGCGGCCGCTGCCGGCATGGCCGTGCCGGCCCTCGTCTATATGCTGGTTTCGGGCGGCGGTGAGTATGCGAGCGGCTGGGCGATCCCGGCTGCGACCGACATTGCCTTTGCGATGGGCGTGCTCGGCTTGCTGGGCAACCGTGTCCCGGCCTCGCTTCGCCTGTTCCTGCTGACCGTTGCGATCGTCGACGATATCGGAGCGGTGCTGGTCATCGCCATCTTCTACACGCCGACGATCAAGATGGTCTGGCTCGTCGCATCGATCGTGGTGTTCGGGATCATGGTCGGCCTCAACCGCATGCGGGTAAGCACATTCACGCCATACATCCTGATGGCACTCGTGCTGTGGTACTGCGTGCTCAACACCGGGGTACACGCGACCATCGCCGGTGTGGTGGCCGCGCTCACCATTCCCATGCATCGTGCAGACGGCAATTCGATGCTCGAGCGGCTCGAACATGGCTTGGCGCCTTGGAGCGCCTATTTCGTCGTTCCCGTTTTCGGTTTCGCCAATGCAGGCGTTGCGCTGCAAGGCCTCGGCGTCGAGGCGCTGCTCGATCCGCTGCCCTACGCGATTGCCGCCGGCCTGGTGGTCGGCAAGCAAGTCGGGATTTTCTCGGCCGTGTGGATTGCGATCAAGACCGGCTTCGCCCAGCCGCCGGACAACGCGAGCTGGATGGAGATCTACGGCGTCGCTATCCTGTGCGGGATCGGCTTCACCATGTCGCTCTTCATCGGCGGTCTCGCCTTCCCGGGCAATGAGCTGCTGATCGACGAATCCAAGATCGGTATCCTGATGGGCTCGGCAATTTCTGCGGTGCTCGGCTATGTGGTCCTGCGTCTTACCACGACGCACCCGGAGGAAGACTGCGACGACCAGGGCGACCAGACGGCCAACGCCTGATCGCCATCTGATCGCTCGGCAGCTTTACCAGCTGCCGCTGTTTTCCATGCTCGCCCAGGGTTCCTGCGGCGGCAGGTTGCCTTCCTGCAGCAGTTCGACCGAAATGCCATCCGGCGATTTGACGAAAGCCATGTGCCCGTCACGCGGCGGACGGTGAATCGTGTGCCCCGCGTCCATCAGGCGCTGGCATGTCTCGTAGACGTTATCGACCCGGTAGGCGAGGTGACCGAAATTGCGGCCACCGTCATATTCCTCAGGAGCACTGCCATCTTCCGGCGGCCAGTTATAGGTCAACTCGACCTCGGCGATGCCTTCCTGTCCGGGCGCAGCCAGGAAAATGAGCGTGAACCGGCCGGCTTCGACGTCGAAGCGCCTCACCTCTTCCAATCCGATCAGATTGAAGAAAGCGACCGTCTCATCGGGATCGGTCACGCGGATCATGCTGTGAAGATATTTCACCATCGGGTTCGACCTCATTCAAAAACAGTTCATCGATGAAATTGCACAGTTCATCGTATCAGCGGTTGAATGAGGAGGATGCGATGAACGAGCAAGCAGTGCAAGCAACGGATGGGAGCGAAAGCCGTTTCCCGGCGGATCGAACGAGTATCAGGTGGTTCGGCACTGCGACGATTGGTTCGATCGGACTCATCCTCGGCGGGTATCTGCTGGGAGACGGGTTGCTCAGGGCAAAGGAAGCGGAGCGATCGGTTACCGTCCGCGGCCTTGCCGAGCGCGACGTCACGGCCGACCTCGCGACCTGGACGATCTCGTACTCCTCCACCTCCACCGATATGGGGGCGGCACAGGCCAAGGTCCGGCGGGACACCGAGGCAATTGAGGAGTTCTTCGCCGGCCTCGGCTTTCCCGAGGATGCGTTGCAACCAACCGGGGCGAATGTCTCGAGCTACACCAGTGACGGCGCGACGCGATACACCGTCAGGCAGCGGCTCTCGCTGCGGACGAATGATATCGAGCGCGCACGCCGGGCCGTCGCCCAGCAGTTCGATCTCGTCAATCGCGGCGTTTTCCTGGAAGAAGGGTCAGGCATGGCCTTCACCTTCACTAAGCTCAACGACATCAAGCCGGAGATGGTCGCCGAAGCGACCCGCGATGCGCGCGCTTCCGCCGAACAGTTCGCACAGGACAGCGGTGCCAAGGTCGGCGCGATCAAGGATGCGACGCAAGGCTATTTCTCGATCGAAGCACGCGATGGCGACAGCGGCGGATGGGGCGTGAGCGACAGTCCGTATAAGAAGGTCCGTGTGGTCACTACGGTGCATTTCTCGCTCGACTGATCGCTGCCGAGCCCGGCCCAGTTCACAAACGAAAAGGCGCGGCCCGAACGGACCGCGCCTCCTGCGTGACGAATTGTCGAACTGTTAGAAGCTGGCGCTCAGCGTGAACACCACCGCATCGTCGGTGAAGTCGTAAGCACCGGCGGGAATGTCACCTTCTGCACCGACATAGGCAACGCTCAGGCTAACCGGACCGTAAAGGGCAGCCTCTGCCCCGATCGACCAGTCGAACGCCTTGCCATCGTTGGTGAAAGTCAGGAACCCATCGGTGTAGCCGAGGTGGCCTGACAGAGTGATAGGCGTGCCGGGAAGGCCCGCACCGACATCGGTGTAGATGTAGAAGTTATCGGTTCCGCCGAGCGAATCCTGATCGGGTGCATAGGCAACACCGACGGTCGCCTCAGCCGGACCGAAAGCGAAACCGACAGAGCCATAGACTTCGAGATAGTCGAAATCGCCTGCGCCGGCGTCCGGATACATATAGGCGATACCGCCGATATCGAACGACACCGCGTCGGAAATCTGGCCCGAGAAACCGCCGTAGACATCGACTTCAGTCGAACCGTATCCGACTGTGTCCTCGTCGAGCGAGGAAGCCCAGGTGCCGATATAGAAACCGGAGTCGGTGGCGAAGTCGACGCCGCCCTGAATGGCGATTTCACCACCCGAAAGATCGACGCCGCGGAAGCGATATTCCGACGTAAGTGCAACATTGGCGGACACCGAGAAGCCCGGGCTGTCCTCCTGATAATTAGCCGTGTCAGCGGCTACAGGTTCGCTCGCGCGCTCTGCTTCGCTGTCGATAACGGTAACGACGTCGGATTTGGCTTCTTCAGAAAGAGATTCTTGGGTTTCCGCAAAGGCCGGAGTGGCGGAGAGGGCCAGACCTGCGGCAAAAGATGCGGCCGCAAGGCCGCGGATGGACGTGAGCATGACAACTTCCTTATTATGGCGTTTCTGCTTCGTCCCACCTGCGAATCCAGCGGTCGCCTCTCTTTTAGCGGGCGATCTCTACCGAATACGAAACAATCGTGCACGGAATCGCTGCAGCGCACAAGAGAAATTGCGCATTACTCCACGATGCGCAGGAGTTGTTGATTTTATGCATCACGCCACGAACGGCGAAGCCACAGGTTCGGTTGCCGTTCACCGGCATCTCGCATAAAGCGCGCCCAACACTTCAGACACGACCATCATGATATTCGATCCGCTCAGTAAACTGTTTGCTTCCGGCACCTCCAAGGCTCCACGCCCGGCGGTGCCCGATGGCGAGCGCTATTATGTTATCGGAGACATTCACGGCCGGCTCGATCTCCTTGTAGCGCTGGCCGGTGCGATCGAGCATCATGACGAGAACGCCGATCCGGCCGATTCCACCGTGGTATTCCTGGGAGACCTCGTCGATCGCGGCCCTGACAGCGCCGGTGTGATCGAGTTCGCTCGCGAGTGGCAATCACGGCGCAAGGTTCGCCTGCTGGCCGGCAATCATGAGGAAATGTTCCTCGAATCCTTCGAGGACAAGGAAGTGCTGCGTCATTTTCTCAAGCACGGCGGGCGCGAGACTATCCTGAGCTACGGCATCTCTCGTAAGGAGTTCAACGATCTCTCGGTGAAGCAGTTGTTCAAGCGGTTGCCCGAGATCGTCCCACAGGAGGATCGCGACTACCTCGCTTCGTTCGAAGAGATGATCATCGCCGGTGACTATGTCTTCGTTCACGCGGGTATCGATCCGGCCACTCCGCTCGCCGAGCAGCGTCGGCGCGATATGCTGTGGATTCGCGACCGCTTCCTGCGCGATGCCGGCCCCTTCGAAAAGGTGGTCGTGCACGGACACACGATTTTTGAAGAAGTTTCAGACACTGGGCATCGCATCGGGATCGACACCGGGGCCTTTCGAACAGGCGTGCTGACAGCACTCATGCTCGACGGTACCCGGCGCCAGCAGATCAAGGCAGTCGCCACTCCTGATGGGATCAAGCTTATCCAAGAGGAAGAATACGCATGAAAATCGCAATGGTCGGATCGGGCTACGTCGGCCTCGTTTCCGGCGCCTGCTTCGCCGATTTCGGTCACGATGTCGTGTGCATCGACAAGGATCCGGCAAAGATCGAAAAGCTGCGCGAAGGCGTCATGCCGATTTACGAGCCGGGCCTGGAAGGCCTGGTCGAAAGCAATGTGAACGCGGGCCGCCTGTCGTTCACGACCGATCTCGCCGAGGGAATCAAGGGCGCGAGCGCGATCTTCATTGCAGTTGGCACCCCCAGCCGCCGCGGTGACGGACATGCCGACCTTTCTTTCGTCCATGCAGTAGCGCGCGAAGTGGGTGAAAACCTCGCGAACGACGCTGTGGTCGTCACCAAGTCCACCGTGCCTGTCGGCACCGGCGACGAGGTCGAGCGCATTCTTCAGGACAGCGGCACGAGCCACAGGTTCTCGGTCGTCTCCAACCCCGAGTTCCTCCGCGAAGGTGCGGCAATTGGCGATTTCAAGCGCCCTGACCGGATCGTCATCGGATCAGAGGACGATTTCGGCCGCGAAGTCATGCGCGAAGTCTATCGCCCGCTGTTCCTCAATGAATCGCCGATCCTCTTTGTCAGCCGGCGTTCGAGCGAGCTGATCAAATATGCCGCCAACGCCTTCCTTGCGACCAAGATCACCTTCATCAACGAGATGGCCGATCTGTGCGAGAAGGTGGGCGCGGACGTTCAGGACGTCAGCCGCGGCATCGGCATGGATAACCGCATCGGCCCCAAGTTCCTCCACGCCGGCCCGGGCTACGGCGGTTCGTGCTTCCCCAAGGACACGCTCGCCCTGCTCAAGACGGCAGAGGATTACGAAAGCCCGGTGCGGATCGTCGAGGCGGTGGTCAACGTCAACGACAGCCGCAAGCGTGCGATGGGCCGCAAGGTCATCGAAGCGCTCGGCGGGCAGGATGCCGCTCGCGGCAAGAAGGTCGCTCTCCTGGGCCTGACGTTCAAGCCGAACACCGACGATATGCGCGACTCGCCCGCAATCGCGGTGGCGCAAACGCTTGCCGATGCCGGAGTGAAGATCGCGGCATATGATCCGGAAGGCATGGAGCAGGCGCGCCCGCTCTTGCCCGAGGTGGAAATGTGCGAAGATCCCTACACGGCGATCAAGGGCGCCGACGCCATAGCCATCGTCACCGAATGGAATGTGTTCCGCGCGCTCGACCTTCAGCGGATCAAGGAGCTCGCCAATGCGCCGGTCCTGGTTGACCTGCGGAATATCTACAAACCCGAGGATGTGCGGGCTGCGGGCTTCACCTACGCCAGCATCGGCCGCGGCTGAGCCCGCCTGTAAGCGTTTATCCGAACCAGTGGTGGCGGTTGGCGGGCTGCAAGGGTGCCGCCGCCGCCGCCGCGGTGAGCACGCCTGACACGATACAGGCGATTGCGATTGCCTGGCTTTCCTGCCCGCCACGGAAATAGATCGCGAGCAGCGCCCAGCAAAATACGAGGGCATACCACGGGTTGCCCTTGCTGCGCGCAACCGCAATCGAGGCGATGATCCCTCCGACAAGTACGATACCTGCGGTGATATACGGAAAGGCGAAGTCCCCTCCGATACCGTAATAGGCCAGCGTCGCGGAGATATTGACGATCGTCGCTGCGGTCAGCCACGCAGCGAGAGCGCTGAAGACCAGGGTGACGATCCAGCGCTCGGACGCGGTGAAGGGGATCTCGCGATAGACAAGCGTCCGCAGGATCGCGAGCAGGCAGATCAGCGAAAACGCAATGATAATGGCCGAGATAATCGTGAGATTAGCGAACTGGGTATAGATGGCCCAGAACCCTTGGGCAGACAGCGCTCCGACCGACCACCATCCGATCTGGTTCAGCAGGCTGTTGTGGCGTTGTCCGGGTAGTGCCTGCCAGATGGCATAGACTGCCGAACCCAAGAAAAGCGGACCCCATATCGAAAACGCCCAGCCCGAAGGCGTGATGAGCGTCCGCACGCTATCGGACCTGTCGCCGATCGGTTCGCCGAAACCCAATTGCGGAAGAAAAGTCGCACCGATCTGAACAATGACTGCGAGGACGATCGCGATGCGCTGAATCGCGGAGCGGCGGATATCTACATGGACCATGCGCCATCAATCCACGCGGCCCCGCCTCGTTCCATGCAGCGCTCGCTTTCCTCTGTCAGGCGAACGCTCGCGATGCGCGCCGCTGTCACGAATAAGAAAGTGAAAAACGGCGACGAAGCAAGTGCTTGCCCCTGTCTCCATCGACTCTGTCAGATGATTGTTGTAAAGCGATAGGCGGTCGCATCATGGAGAATCCGTGGCCGACATATTTCTATCCTACAATCGTGAAGACCAGGCGACTGCCCGGCTGTATGCCGACGCGTTCGAAGCCGCCGGGCTGAGCGTCTGGTGGGATGTCACGCTGCGGGCCGGCGAAACCTACGATGTCGTGACCGAGACCGCTCTGCGCGAAGCGCGCGCCGTGGTCGTGTTGTGGTCGCCGCGCTCGGTTCTTTCGCGCTGGGTCCGGGCCGAGGCCACTATCGCAGATCGCAACAGGACGCTGGTGCCCGCAATGATCGAACAATGCGAACGCCCCATCATGTTCGAGCTCACCCAGACCGCCGATCTCACCCACTGGACCGGCGACAGCGCCGACCCGGTATGGCAGGCTTTCCTGACAGAGGTGCGACGGCTTGCCAGCTCTTCCACCGACGAGCTTCCCCCCGGTCCGACAAGCGGCTCACCTGTCAGCCCGCCCTCTGAACAGACCCACGAACTTCAATCGATGGCGCAAGCCGCCCCTGCGGCGCCTGCGGACAAGCCGACGCTCGGCAAGCGATCCACGGTGGGCATCCTGCCTTTTTCCAACCGTTCGACCAGCGCGGAAGATGACGAACTCGTCGATGCACTGGTGGAAGATCTGACGGCAGCCATATCGGGCAACTGGGGCTTCCGCGTCCTGAGCTATCGCACGATGGCGCAGTACAAGGGCGAACGGATCGATATCCGACAGATCGCCAGGGATCACGACGTCGATTACATCATGGAGGGCAATCTTCGGCGTTTAGGGGCCAAAGTGCGGATCACCGCGCAACTGGTCGATGCGCAAAATGGCGCGATCCTGTGGACGCAGAAGTTTGATCGCCCGGGCACCGAGTTGTTCGAACTGCTCGACGATATGGTCGAGGACTTCACCGCGCATATCGGAGTGCAGCTCGAGCGGATCGAGCTCGACCGGGCGGTCAAGGCGGAAAAGCCCGATAGCGCCTGGGATGCGCTCAAACGGGCCTGGTACAGCCTGACCCAGACCAATACCGAGAGCATCCACTACGCGATTGCAAATGCGAAAAAGGCGGTGGAGCTCGCGCCCGACTATCCGGTCGCGGTCTCGACGCTCGGACTGTGCCTCGGCATTCTCTACCAGCGCGAGGGGAGCAGCGACGAGGAATTGCTCAAGCAAGCGCTCGAGCACACCACGCGCGCGCTGCAGATGAACGGCCAGCACCACATCGTCCAGTCGCAGGCATCTTTGGTCAAATATTACGCGCAGCAATGGGAAGATTCGTTGAGGCTTGCCGAAGGCGCTTACGAAACCAGCCCCAATTCGATGCAGACGATCCTGGCGCTAGCCGGAGCCTATACCCGCGAAGAGCGCTATGACGAAGCGATGGCCATGATCGAGCGGTTCGAGGCCATGGTCCCGCGCGGCCTTTCCCTGATCTTCGCCCTCATCACCAAGTGCTGGGCGCTTTACGGCATGGGCCGGATCGATGAAGCGATCGAGGCGGCCTCACAGATGCTCAAGCTCGTCCCGTCGGATCACACCGGCCTTATGATGCGCCCCGTCCTCTACGCCGAACGCGGGGATTGGGATCTTGCCTTGCGCGATATTGCAGAGCTCAAGCGCTGCTATCCCGATGAAACTCTCGAGCTGTTTCTCAACACCATCATGACTTCGCGCCTCGCTGACAGCGTGCGCGAGCGCAATGCCGCAATGTTCACCGAACTCTGGAAAAGAGCCGAGGGCCAGAAAGAGGATCAAGCCGCCATGAGCGGCGCCAACATAACAGAATAGAACGGTCGCCCCCCGACAAGAGAATGACTGCGATCCAGCGAGGAGCGAACCCGATGCCAACGCCACCCTTTCCTGCGGCCGAGGACGGCTTTTACCACCCCACCAGCGAAGAGCAGATCATCGAGCTGGTCAAATACGCTGCCGCAAACGGCCTCCAGGTGCGCGCACGCGGCGCCTGCCACTCGGTCGGCTGGAGCATCTTCACCGATCCGAAAAACGGAATACCGGCCAACCAGACACTCGAAGTCAATCCGCCGCCCGATGACAATATCAACATCGCGCTCGACAATATGGTCGGTCTGGTCTGGAGTGAAAAAGAGCCCGGCGTTGTCGAGGTAGAGGCCGGATGTCATCTGGGCCACGACACCAATGATCCTTTCGGCAAATCGACGCTGGAAACCAGCTTCCTGTATCAGGCCTTCCAGGAAGGCTGGGGTGTCAGCACTCTGGGCGGAATCACGCACCAGACCGTGAGCGGCTTTTGCGCCACCGGTTCTGCCGGCGGGTCAACCAGGCACGCCTTCACCGACATGATCGCTTTCCGCGTGGTCGACGGCATGGGCAATGCCGAGTGGATCGAGGAAACGGACGATAGATTTCAGGCGATGATGACTTCGGTCGGCCTGCTCGGCATCGTTACCAAGATCCGGTTCAAGCTAATCCCGATGTATAATATCCGCGGGACAGAAATAACCACCCCGGTCGAAGGTGAGATGACGCCGTTCGACATGTTCGGCCCCGGGGATGCCGACAAGAAGTCGCTCGAAGCCTATTTCAAGGAGCAGGATTACGTTCGTGTCTCGTGGTGGACGCAGCCCGGCATCGAACGGATCCAGACCTGGAGCGCAGCAAAGGTCGATCGCCACGACGAGGATCTCTCGATCTATCGCGAGTTCGAGGACAATTTCTCTGGCTGGAGTGAACAGCTGGCCGGGTCGATCATGTTCGTTCTACTCGGCAACACGACAGATCTCGGCACTATCTTCACACTGCTGCGGAGCAAAGTGTCGCGTTACCTCCTGCTTCTCAGCCGGATGAACCACCGCAAGAATAACGGTATCCTGAAAAGCGCACTCGTGATCCTCGGCGGTCTGGCGGTCGGCGCACTCGCCTTGCTCGTTGGAACGGTGCTCGCACTAATCGAGGGGTCGGCACGCAAGCTCTTTCCCAAGGTGCTTCCCGCCATGCAGCCCGAGCAGAAGGGCAACGCCATGACGCCGATGTTTTTCGACTACTACTGGCGCAGCCTCTGCATGGACAACACCGCCGACGACGTGCTGATGGCGACCGAGTTCACCGAAATCTGGATACCTATCCAGTACACGCAGAAGGTCATGAACTTGCTGCAGGACGGGTTCCGCCCGTCGAACCAGACCACTTCGCATCAGTCGCTCCGGAGTGGATGGTTCGAAATCGAAATTTATCCCGGTCCGCCGAGCAAAGCCTGGATCAATCCGGGATACACCGACGGAAATGACGAATATGCCGAAGGGACGGTTCGCCTCGACATCTACTGGTTCCGCGGCAACCCGGATATGCCGAACACGCGCCACGAGTTCTTCGCGCAATTTTGGGAAAAGTTGAAATCCGAGAAGATTCCGTTCCGCCTGCATTGGGGGAAGTATATCCCAGCCTATGATCTCGAAGAGTGGGCTGCCTACTACAAGGCGAACCTGCCGCGATTTCAGGATTTCCTCGACCTGCGAGCGCAGCGCGATCCGCACAATGTCTTCTTCACGCAGTACTGGCAGTCGCGCCTGCTCGGCAAACCGCTCGATCCGGCGAGTTAGGAGAGCGGTGTCAGGGGGCCTGTAAGCCGGGTTCTGTCCTGCGGCCGATATGCTCGCACATCAGCGCCGCAGGGGCAGCCATTCATCTAGGCGAGGGATTGCTCCCTGCGCTCAAGCAGCCAACCCGGGCCTCTCGGGACGAAACGCCCCTGCCAGCGAACTGGCGCGAGGCCCCTATTTGGCCTTGCTCCGGGTGGGGTTTGCCATGCGGTTTCCGTTGCCGGTCACCCGGTGCGCTCTTGCCGCACCCTTTCACCCTTGCCTGTGAGGTCTCCCTCCATCGGCGGTATACTCTCTGTGGCACTGTCCCTCGGCTTCGTACCCGCGGGCACTCGCCGGGCGGGCGTTACCCGCCACCCTCGTTTCGTGGAGCCCGGACTTTCCTCGGTAGAGCAAGCTCTAACGCGGCTGCCCGGCCCCCTGACAGGTGCGATATAGGCGCGGCACTCGAGAATGGGAAGCGAATGCCGGGTATCAGCGCGCCACGCCGCGATCGCGGTCGAGCAGCAATTGATAGAGGATCGCGCGGACCTGTCCGTCGATCTCTCCGTCGATCTTTTCCGGCCGCCAGCGGCGCTGGAAGGCTTCGACCGCCTTGTGCCCTTGGGTGATGTCGTAGCCGAAGCGTTCGAGCGCGAGATAAAAGGCCGCGTCATTGTCGAACGGATCGCCCAGTTCGAGCTTTTCGGGCCGCGCAAGGCACAGCCCGTATTCGGCCAGCCGCTCCCACGGGAAGAGCTCGCCCGGATCGATCTTGCGCGCCGGCGCGACGTCCGAATGCGCCACCACGTTTGCGCGGGGAATGTCGTATTGCTTCACGATCCGCGCCAGCAGCGGAACCAGCGCTTCGAACTGCGCTTCGGCAAACTCGCGATAGCCCAGCTCGTGCCCCGGATGGTCTAGCTCGATCCCGATGCTTGCCGAGTTCACGTCCTTGTGCCCGCGCCAATAGGATGCGCCCGCATGCCAGGCGCGATATTCCTCTGGGACGAGGCGCGTCACCACCCCTTCTTCGCTGATCAGGTAATGGGCTGAAACCCCCGCATCGGGATCGCAAAGCTTGTCGAGCGCGGTCTCGACCGGTTTCATTTCGGTATAGTGCAGCACCACCATGCTGATCGGCAGCGTGCGCTCATTGTAGTTGGGCGAGAGCCGCTCGTGATGGACCAGCTCGTCCGCCATCGGATCAACCAATCATTCCGGCGGGCTGCGGGAGTACTGCACCAAGGACCAGTGCATCGTCTGTGCGTTTGTATTGGAGGCCACCGCCCGATTCCTCGGCCAGCATCGCGATCATGTGAGCCGCAGCCGTGCGGCTGGAAAGCTCGCCCGGGCTCAGTTCGCCCTGCAGCGCTCGCCCGATATTCTCGTCGAATGCGATCCGCTCGCCAGCGGCACGCACGACGATTTCCGCCGTGCCGTCGCGCATCTCCGCCCCGATATCGAGCGTCCCACCACGGATCAGCGCATCGAGCGCGATATGCGCGAAGTTGAGCATGACCTTCACTGCCGGCTTGGGCAAGTTCGGTGCATCGATCGCCCAGTTGAGCGTGATCGGCTTGCCGTCGGCGGCGAGCGCGTCGATCACCGCCTTGGCCTCGTCCACCGGCACAGCCTCTCCGAACCCGCCGGCAGCACCGAAGGCGAGACGGAAGAACTTGAGCTTGTCGGTCGAGATCTTGGCGCTTTGTTCAAGCAGCTCGAGGCAGCGCTGGCGCATTTCGGGATCGGTTTCTTCCGCCATCAGCTCGAGACCGTTCGACAGCGCACCAACGGGGGACAGCATATCGTGGCACAGGCGCGAGCAAAGGAGGGCAGCAAGGTCGGTCGAAGAAGTCATGAAATCGCGTCAATTCCTACTGGATGGAACACTTGGAACACCGTCCTAATGGTAAACAACGCAGCTCGCCAGTCGTGCGACACCGGATTGCCACACAAAAGGCACGGGTTGGGCGAGAGGAACGGCGCATCGCTGCGGCCTAGTCTTCTGCAAACTGGCAGGAAAGCACCTCGAACCCGTCTGGCATGTCACGCCAGAACTTCACATCTTCGCCCGCGATGATCGCCCAGATGCGCCCGTCTCCCGATGCCATGGCGCGATCTGTAGAGGATGGCACGGCCTCGCCCACCGGATGCGAATGGTAATAGCCGATTACCTCCGGCCCGCCTTTGCGTGCCGCGCGATGCGCATCGATCAGCGCCTGTGGGTCTATCTCGAAGTGCCTATCGGGCGCGGGATGGACGTTGGCCGCAGGGGCAAGAGCGTCGACACGCTCCGCTGTGCCCAGCATGATTCCGCAGCATTCACGCGGATGGGCTGCGCGCGCCTCCGCCCGAAGCGCCTCGATCACATCCCTTGTCACCTCGATATGCATCGCGCATGGGCCTAGCATGAGCGAGCGCGAAGTCATCAATGGCGTTGTCGGCAGCTCGGCGCGCCTCGACAAGGCATTAGCCGACGCGACCGAGCTGTCACGCGCGCGCATCCAGGCACTTATCGCCGAGGGGATGGTCGCGGTCGATGGCGAGCCCGCCACCTCTGCCAAGGCCAAAGTGACCGAAGGCGCGCAATTCGCGATTACCCTCCACCCAGCGACCGAGCCTGAAGCGCAGCCGCAGGACATCCCGCTCGACGTGGTGTTCGAAGACGAGCACCTGATTGTCGTCAACAAGCCGGCGGGCATGGTGGTGCACCCTGCCGCGGGCAATCCCGACGGGACGCTGGTCAACGCGCTGCTCCACCATTGTCGCGGGCAGCTATCGGGTATCGGCGGCGTCGCGCGCCCGGGCATCGTTCACAGGATCGACAAGGACACTTCGGGACTATTGGTGGTCGCCAAGAGCGACAAGGCGCATGAGGGACTCGCGAAACAGTTCAAGGATCACTCGATCGAGCGGCGCTATCTCGCCATCTGCGGCGGCCATCCAAGCCCGCGCGAAGGCACGATTGCGACGCGAATCGGCCGCAGCGATGCGAACCGCAAGAAGATGGCGGTGCTGCCCGATAATTCGACCCGGGGGAAGCATGCTGTGACGCACTACAAGACCCTGAAAACACTCGACTCCTGCGCTCTGATCGAATGCCAGCTCGAAACCGGTAGAACCCATCAGGTCCGCGTTCACTGCGCGTCAATCGGAAATGCGCTATTAGGAGATCCAATCTACGGAAGGACGCCCGCGAAATTACGGCCCGTTTTGAAGAGTTTGGGCTTCGAACGACAAGCCCTTCACGCTGCCTCTCTCGGCTTCGTGCATCCATTGAGCGGCGAATGGCGTATCTTCGAGGCGGAAATGCCCGGCGACATGCAGGAACTGATCGACCAAACCACTCGTTGAAATCGATGAAAGTCACTGCAAAAGGGAGCAGTTGCGTTTATATGTAACCATGTGGCCCGCAACCACGGATGCCCATCAGGGGTCCGATCCGCGAGGTCGACACTAGAAAGGTTTGGGAAGAAGTGAGCAATATCAAATCTGTATCGGTTCCGACGCTTGGCGGTGAGCAGAGTCTCAACCGCTATCTCGCCGAAATCAAGAAGTTCCCCGTGCTGACGGCTGAGCAGGAATACATGCTCGCCAAGCGTTACGAGGAACACGAAGACCCCGAAGCAGCAGCGCAGCTGGTCCAGAGCCACCTCCGGCTCGTGGCGAAGATCGCCATGGGCTATCGCGGCTATGGCCTGCCCGTTTCCGATCTCATTTCGGAAGGGAATGTGGGCCTGATGCAGGGCGTCAAGAAGTTCGAACCCGATCGCGGTTTCCGCCTCGCGACCTACGCGATGTGGTGGATCAAGGCCTCGATCCAGGAGTTCATCCTGCGCAGCTGGTCGCTCGTGAAAATGGGCACCACCGCCGCGCAGAAGAAGCTGTTCTTCAACCTCCGCCGGATGAAGAAGCAGCTCGAAGCCTATGAGGACACCGACCTCAGCCCCGAAGACGTGACCAAGATCGCGACCGACCTCGGCGTGCCCGAACAGGAAGTCGTGAACATGAACCGCCGCATGATGATGGGCGGCGACGGGTCATTGAACGTGCCGATGCGCAATGGCGAAGAAGGCTCGGGCGAGTGGATGGACTGGTTGACGGACGATCGTCCGCTGCAGGACGAGACCGTCGCCGATGCCGAGGAATCGAGTGTCCGTCACGAAATGCTGGTCGAGGCGATGGAAAGCCTCAACGACCGTGAGAAGCATATCCTGACCGAACGCCGCCTGACCGAAGACCCGCAGACGCTCGAAGAGCTGAGCCAGGTTTACGACGTCAGCCGCGAACGCATCCGCCAGATCGAGGTGCGCGCCTTCGAAAAGCTGCAGAAGGCAATGCAGCGCATCGCTGGCGAGCGCCTGCTTCCGGGCATCGCCTGACGCAGACTTCGCGTGAAGATTCGATCCTCCCGGACCAAGCGTTCGGGAGGATTTTCTTTTGCGCGCTGTCCAGCTAATCCGCGCTGATGATCCGCACCGTAGCCTTCTTCGTCGCCAAGCTGATCCTGTGGTTCGTGGGCCTCAGTCTCGCCCTCGTACTGCTGTTCAAGTGGGTGCCCGTCCCGGTCACGGCGACCATGCTGATGGACGAAAACGGCATCACGAAGGATTGGGAATCTCTCGGCAGCATTGACCGCAACATGGTGCGCGCAGTGATCGCGGCAGAAGACAGCAAGTTCTGTTCGCACAACGGCTTCGATGCAGAGGCAATCGCCAAGGCCGCGGCGCAGAACGCACAGGGCGGGCGCATTCGTGGTGGCTCTACGATCACCCAGCAGACCGCCAAGAACGTCTTCCTGTGGCAGGGCGGTGGCTATTTCCGCAAAGGGCTGGAAGCCTGGTTCGCCTTCCTGATCGAGAACATCTGGGGCAAGCGCCGCATCATGGAGGTCTATCTCAACGTCGCGGAAACCGGCATCGGGACATACGGGGCGGAGGCGGGCGCACAGCGCTATTTCCAGCACACTGCCGCGCGGCTCACCACGACAGAGGCGGCGCGCATGGCGGCCGCCCTCCCCCTGCCCAAGAAGCGCGCCGTCACCAACCCGAGTGGCTGGCTCGCACGCCACGGGAACACTATCCGTCAACGCATGAACGTGGTTGCAGGTGACGGATTGGATTCCTGCGTCTACGAGTGAGAACAATGGGTTCGACGCACTCTCACGCGCATGATTCCGGTCATGGCCAAGGGCACTCTGATCGCCACGGTCATACGCACGGCCATGGACACAGCCACGCACCCAAGGATTTCGGCACCGCCTTTGCCGTAGGGGTCTTGCTCAACACCGCCTTTGTCATAGTCGAGGCGACGTACGGCATATTGTCCGGGTCGATGGCGCTGGTGGCGGATGCGGGCCATAACCTGTCGGACGTACTCGCACTGATCCTCGCCTGGGCAGCCAGCGTGGCTGCGAAGAAGCCCGCCTCGGCTCGCTTCACCTATGGCTTCAAGAGTTCGACGATCCTCGCAGCGCTTGCCAATGCGCTGCTGCTGGCTATCGCGATCGGCGCGATCCTGTTCGAGACGGTTCACCGCATGCTCAATCCCGCGCCGGTCGAGGGCATGACCATGATCGTCGTCGCTGGAATCGGCATCCTTATCAACACCGGCACAGCGCTGATGTTCATGCGCGGGCGGCATGATGACCTCAACGTGCGAGGCGCCTTCCTCCACATGGCGGCAGACGCGCTGGTCTCGGTCGGCGTGGTCGTTGCCGGCGTGGCGATCCTGCTTACCGGGCAGGTGTGGATCGATCCGCTCACCAGCCTCGTGATCGTCGCGGTAATCGCCTGGGGCACCTGGGGCCTCGCCAAGGACAGCATCAAGATGGGTCTGCTCGGCGTGCCGGAGGGGATCGATGAAGCCGCCGTACGCGCCCATTTCGAACAGCTCGAAGGCGTTGCGGCGGTGCATGACCTCCATATCTGGCCGATGTCGACGACGGAGACTGCCTTGACTGCACATCTCGTAATGCCCGCGGGCCATCCGGGCGACGCGGCAATCCGCGCGCTGTCAGATCAGCTGGAGCACGACTTTGCCATCCATCACACGACGATCCAGGTCGAAACGACCACCGGCCGGGAGATGTGCTGCTGATGGCTGATAGCGCAACCGACGCCCGCGAACGGCTCAAATCGGCGATGGCGCGACTCGCCACAGGCGACAAGGCCGCGCTCGAACAGGTCTACGAAGCGACGCGGTTGAAACTTTTCGGCATCTGCTACCGTATCTTGGGCGATCGAAAGGAGGCCGAAGACGCCTTGCAGGACGTCTATCTCAATCTGTGGCAACGCGCCGACCGTTATGACCCGGACCGGGCCAGTCCCATCAGCTGGCTCGCTACGTTCGCGCGCAATCGCGCAGTCGACCGGTTGCGGACGGGCAAGGTGCGCGCAGGCAGCGTCGATATCGACGAGGCTGCGCCAGTGCCCGACGCTACGCCGCTCGCCGATGCGCAAATGATTGATGCCGAGCGCAGCGCGCGTATCCATCACTGCATAGAAACGCTGGACGCAAAACAGCGCGACAGCATTCGCACCGCTTTCTTCGAAGGGCGGACCTATGCCGAGATCGCCGCGAAAACCGATGTGCCGCTCGGTACCATGAAGAGCTGGATCCGGCGCGGGCTCCAGAAACTGAAGGATTGTCTGGAGGCGGGCGAATGAACGACGAGACCATGCCTCCCGATATGCCGGCGGACGATTTGATGGCGGCGGAATATGCCCTGGGCTTGCTCGAAGGCGAGGAGCTGCTGACCGCGCGCGGCCGGCTTGCGCGGGAACCCGATTTTGCGGACGCCGTCGCACGCTGGGAAGATCGCCTCGCACCGATGCTTGACGAGATCGCGGGCATGGAGCCCGGACCCGAGCTGTGGCAGCGCATCAAGAGCGCGATCGACAGGTCCGGTGGCGAAGCGCCGAGCGCCGAGATCATCGCGCTGCGCGGAAAGGTGAAGCGCTACCAGTGGGCGACAGGCATCGCCACTGCCGCAGCCGCCGTAGCTTTAGCGTTCGTCGCTCTGCCGCAAGGGCCGCAGCCGGGCCCCGGTGAACTTACACCGGCTCCACAAAACCAAGCTCCGATGATGGCGGCGAACTTCCCCATCGAGGGGACGCCGCTACGCCTGGACCTCACCTATATGCCCGACAAGGAGAGTGTGCTCGTGACCGCCATCGGGCTGACGCCGGACGGTGTGCATGACCACGAGATCTGGCTCGTGCCCGATGAAGGCGACCTCATTTCCTTGGGCGTCGTGACCCCGGGTGAAGTGCGCGCACATTCGGTCCCGACCGAAGTCGCCGAGAAGATCCACTCCGGTTCTCGGCTGTTGCTGACCCGCGAGCCGCTGGGCGGCAAGCCCGAGGGAGAAGCCGCCGGGCCGGTCGTTTCCGAAGGCGCTTTCGACGTCATCTAGAAAAATCTCGCCCGCGCTGCATCCGCATCACGGTCGCTTTCGTAACTCCTATCGCAAGCAGGACGGGGCTTGATCGAGAAGGAGAATACGATGCGTAATTCAAACAAGTTCAAAGCCGCCGCTCTCGCCGCGGTCATAGCAACGACCGGCTTTGCGGTCGCGACGACCGCTCCGGCATCGG
This sequence comes from Altererythrobacter xiamenensis, assembly GCF_900177715.1. Lineage (GTDB taxonomy): Bacteria > Pseudomonadota > Alphaproteobacteria > Sphingomonadales > Sphingomonadaceae > Erythrobacter > Erythrobacter xiamenensis. The sequence goes on from NZ_FXWG01000001.1 coordinate 703,597, forward strand.
CGCATAACCACATGGAAAAGAAGGCCGAGAAAGCCCAACCCAACATAGTCGAAGCGGCGATGTCCACCGGCGTGCATGACACTCTGGTCGCTGCCGTAAAGGCCGCCGACCTGGTCGATACGCTTTCCGGTCCGGGCCCGTTTACGGTTTTTGCCCCGACCGACGATGCTTTCGCGGCGCTGCCCGACGGGACGGTTGCCGGCCTGCTCGAACCTGAAGCGAAGGATCAGCTTACGACAGTGCTGACCTATCATGTCGTGTCAGGCCGCGTGCCTGCCGCCGCATTGAGCCAGGCCATTCGTAGCAATGACGGTAGCTACAGCTTTGAGACGCTGGCCGGAGCTGAACTGACCGCCAGCATCGACAGCCACGGTGCAATCATCATCACCGATGCGGCCGGCCGGACCAGCAAGGTCGCTCAAGCCGATGTCAAAACGACCAATGGCGTCATCCACGTGACCGACGGGGTCTTCCTCCCCGGCTGATCCGCCCATTCCCTCCCGCGTGGCCCTCTTGTTTCCCCCTTCCGGGGTCGCGCAAAAAAGAACCCCGCCTGGCTCCATCCTCCTGCCGGGCGGGGTTTCTATTTCTGGCGTCTGGCCCAGTGATCGGTGAGCCAGAGGACGAAGAATTGCGCCGCGACCAGCGTGATCCCGCCTATCAGCGCGCCTGTAACCGGGCTGCCATTGCGGTGCTCCGGCGGAACTCCCTGCGGCACGAGCGCGAGAACCACCAACACCGCCGAAAACAGCACCGGCAGCATCCACACCATCGTGCGACGCGGCGCCATGCGCGTCACGCGTCCGCGAAAATCGAAGTGTCCCGGAAGCTCTTTGAAGCGCGCGAAACGGCGGCTTGCCCACACACCCGAGGCGAGCAGGATAGCTACGAATGGCAGGGAAACGAAAAGCGGCGTGAAATCCATTCTACGCCGCTCTCCGGTTAATCAGGCCGCTTCTTCCTTGGCCGAGTCGTCGTCATTGGCGAGGACCCGGATCGGCTCCTTCTTCCCTTCGACAACATCCTTGTCGATCACGATCTCGGTTACCCCGTCCATGTCGGGCAGGTCGAACATCGTATCGAGCAGGAGGCCTTCGACGATCGAGCGAAGACCGCGAGCGCCCGTCTTGCGCTTGATCGCACGTTCGGCAATCGCCTGAAGCGCGTCTTCCTTGAAGGTCAGTTCCACGTCTTCGAGCTCGAAGAGCTTGTGGTACTGCTTGACCAGCGCGTTCTTCGGCTCCTGCAGGATGGTCACCAGCGCATCGACGTCGAGGTCGTGCAGCGTTGCGATCACCGGCAGGCGGCCGACGAATTCGGGGATCAGGCCGAACTTGAGCAGATCTTCCGGCTCGCTCTTTTCGAGCAGTTCGCCGATGCGGCGCTTGTCCGGATCGGCGACATGCGCGCCGAAACCGATCGAACGCTTCTGCAGGCGGTCGGCGATCAGCTTGTCGAGACCCGCAAAGGCGCCGCCACAGATAAACAGGATGTTGGTCGTGTCGACCTGCAGGAACTCCTGCTGCGGATGCTTGCGCCCGCCCTGCGGCGGAACCGAGGCGGTCGTACCTTCCATTAGCTTGAGCAGTGCCTGCTGCACGCCCTCCCCCGAAACGTCGCGGGTGATGGAGGGATTCTCCGCCTTGCGAGTGATCTTGTCGATCTCGTCGATATAGACGATGCCGTGCTGCGCCTTCTCGACATTGTAGTCGGAAGCCTGCAGCAGCTTGAGAATGATGTTCTCGACGTCTTCACCGACATAGCCCGCTTCGGTCAGCGTGGTCGCATCGGCCATGGTGAAGGGCACGTCGAAAGTGCGCGCCAGCGTCTGCGCGAGCAGCGTCTTGCCCGACCCGGTCGGGCCGACCAGCAGGATGTTCGACTTGGCCAGTTCGACATCGCCGGACTTGCCGCTGTGCGCGAGCCGCTTGTAGTGGTTGTGCACTGCGACCGAGAGCACGCGCTTGGCGCGGTCCTGGCCGATCACGTAATCGTTGAGAGTCGCGAAGATTTCCGAAGGCGCGGGAACTTCGCCTTCCTTGCGGCCGCCAATACCGGCCTTGGTCTCTTCGCGAATGATGTCATTGCAGAGCTCTACGCACTCATCGCAGATGAATACGGTCGGGCCCGCAATGAGTTTGCGCACCTCGTGCTGCGACTTCCCACAGAAGCTGCAGTATAGGGTGCTCTTGCTGTCAGTACCGCTCAATTTGGTCATTCCTGCGTGTCCCGATCCCTGCCAGCGCGTAATTGGCCGACTCTATCTAGGGATCATTATGAATCAATATATAGGTGTAGCTTTTCCGCCTTACGGCTAGCTGAAGCGCTAAATTTGGTGCTTCAGAAGGGGTTAACGTCCCAAATGGGGGCGCAAAAACCCGCTTTTGCTACTCCGGCGCGCCGCCCGAACCCTCTGCATCGTCATCCGATTCGCCTTCGGGACGGGTTTCGAAAACCTTGTCCACGATGCCGAACTTGAGGGCTTCGTCCGCTTCGAGGAAGGTGTCGCGGTCCATCGCGTTCTCGATATCGGTGAGGCTCTGGCCGGTATACTTGACGTAGAGATCGTTCATCCGGGTACGGATGCGAAGGATCTCGCGCGCCTGGATCTCGATATCAGAAGCCATGCCGCGCGCACCGCCCGAAGGCTGGTGAACCATGACGCGGGCGTTAGGAAGCGCGATGCGCATGCCCGGCTCGCCAGCTGCGAGCAGGAAGCTGCCCATCGATGCCGCCTGTCCGACACAAACCGTCGAAACGCGCGGCTTGATATACTGCATGGTATCATGGATCGCCATGCCGGCGGTAACGACGCCGCCCGGCGAGTTGATGTACATGCTGATCGGCTTCGAGGGGTTTTCGCTTTCGAGGAACAGCAACTGGGCAACGATCAGCGAAGCCATGTTGTCTTCGACCTGCCCCGTCACGAACACGATGCGCTCGCGCAGCAAGCGCGAGAAGATGTCGAAGCTGCGCTCGCCCCGGCTGGTCTGCTCGACGACCACCGGCACCAGCGCGCCGGTCAGCGGGTCGCGCGTGAATTGGCCCTGTGTGCCATAGGTTTCGCCGGAGTTGCCGAGCAGGTCGATCATGTAGGAATCCTCGAGAGTAAATTGGGTTGGTCGCCTATTTCGGACGCACCGAACCATTCTTCAAGGGCTTTAACCTTCTCTTGGGTGGCTTTCCTCAGGTGAGCATGGATTAAATGAGCGTTGGCACGGATTTCGGGGACAGCACGTCACAGCCCTGCGCCGAGGTTCCGGAGCGAGGCAAGTCATCCTCAATCGGCTTGCATCACACGAGAGCCGTGTCAGGATAGACCGCATGAAAAGATCACTCGCTAGCCTGGGCTTGCTTGCCGCCCTCTCCGTCCCCGCCTCTGCCAACCCCGCAGAAGATGCATCCACCGCAGCGCAGCAATATTCGGAGCGGATCGAAGCGCTTGACGATCAGGGGCCAGAAATTGGCGCGGTCATCGTACATGCCGCTGACGCAGCCGAGCAGGCAATGGCGGTGCAGGACTCGACCTTGCTGGCAGGCCGGACGGTGCTGATGAAGGACAATATCGAAACCCGCGAATGGCCGACGACAGCGGGCTCGCTCGCGCTCAAGGACAATGCCACCGGCCGCGACGCGCCGCTGATCACGCGTATTCGCGAGAACGGCGGAGTGATCCTCGGCAAGACTAATCTTTCCGAGTGGGCCAATATCCGCGACAACAATTCGTCCAGCGGCTGGAGCGCGGTGGGCGGGCTGACGAGAAACCCGCATGCAACCGATCGCAATACCTGCGGCTCGTCCTCCGGCAGCGGCGCAGCGGTGGCGGCGCGCTTTGCCTGGGCCGCGATCGGCACTGAGACCAATGGCTCGATCACCTGCCCCGCCAGCGTCAACGGGATTGTCGGGTTCAAGCCGACGGTCGGCATGGTCAGCCGCACGCATGTGGTGCCGATCAGCGCGACGCAGGACACCGCCGGACCGATGGCGCAGTCGGTTCATGATGCGGCGCTTTTGATGAGCGCGATGGCGGGCACGGACCCCGCCGATCCGGCGACGGTGGAGGCCGATCGGAACGCGCGCGATTTTACCCAGGGACTCGCGGAGTATTCGCTCAAGGGCGTTCGCATCGGCGTGATGGTAAATCAGGTCGGCTCGCGTTCCGGCGTCACCGCGCTGTTCAATCAAGCGCGCGCCGACCTTGAGGCGGCAGGCGCCGAACTGGTCGAAATCGAATACGACTGGCCGGATGGCTTCTGGCCCAACTCGCTCACCGTGCTATTGTTCGAGCTTCAGCGCGACATGAACGCCTATCTCGCAACGCTCGACGATCCCGCGATGCCCGACACGCTTGCCGATCTCGTCGCGTTCAATCGCGCAAATGCAGACGAGGAAATGCGCTGGTTCGGACAGGACCTGTTCGAGCAGGCGCTGGAGACGACCGACGAGGCCGCCTACCTCGAGGCTCTTGAGATGGTGCGCAAGGCCACACAGGAAGACGGGGTCGACAGGCTTCTGGCGGAGAACAATGTCGCCTTTCTGATCGCACCTACCACGGGCCCCGCCTGGGCGACTGACCTCGTCAATGGCGACAATTTTGGCGGCGGGATCGGCGCGGGCTCGCTCCCGGCCATCGCGGGCTATCCGCACATCACTGTGCCGATGGGCGCAGTCGAGGGCCTCCCGGTGGGACTGAGCATCTTCTCGGGGCGCTGGAAGGATCACGATGTGCTGAAAGCGGGCGCCGCATATGAAAGGGTCCGGACAGCCGTGCTGTCCGAGCCCTCTTTCAAACCGTGGAAACCGGTTGAGCTACCGGCGGGCGACTGACCCGCCGATCTGCTGATTACTTCTTGGTCGCTGCTTTCTTGGCAGGAGCCTTCTTCGCTGCAGGCTTCTTGGCGGCAGGCTTCTTCTCGTCAGCCTTTTTCGCCGGAGCCTTTTTCTTCGCAGCAGGCTTCTTCTCGTCAGCCTTCTTGTCGTCCGCCTTCTTGGCCGGTGCCTTCTTGGCAGCAGGCTTTTTCTCATCAGCCTTCTTGTCGTCGGCCTTCTTGGCGGGAGCCTTCTTCTTGGCAGGCGCCTTCTTCTTTGCCGCCGGCTTCTTTGCGGCCTGCGCTTCGGCTTCCTCGTCAGCCTCGATCGCCGCTTCGAGCTCTTCCTGCGTCACTTCACGCTCGGTGACATCAGCCTGGTCGAAGAGGAAATCGACGACCTTGTCTTCATAAAGCGGGGCGCGCAGCTGGGCGGCGGCCATCGGCTCTGACTGGACGTACTGGACGAAGCGTTCGCGGTCTTCTGGGCGATACTGCTGCGCCGCCTGCTGGATCAGCATCGACATTTCCTGCTGGGTCACTTCGACGCCATTGGCCTGGCCGATTTCCGAGAGCAGCAGGCCGAGGCGCACGCGGCGCTCGGCTATGTTGCGGTAATCGTCCTTCTCGGATTCGATTTCCTTGAGCGCCTCTTCCGGGTTTTCCTCGCGTGCCGCTTCCTGCTGAAGCTGTGCCCAGATCTGCTCGAACTCGGCGTTCACCATGCCTTCGGGCACTTCGAAATCGTGACCGGCTGCAAGCTGGTCGAGCAGCGCGCGCTTCATCTGCGTGCGGGTCAGGCCCTCGGTCTGCTGCTGCAGCTGACCGCGCAGCAATTCCTTGAGCTTGTCGAGGCTGTCGAGGCCGAGCGACTTGGCGAACTCGTCATCGACCTTGGTCTCGGTCTCGACCTTCACCTGCTTCACGACGACGTCGAACTGCGCTTCCTTACCGGCGAGATGCTCGGCCTGGTAATCGTCGGGGAAGGTGACCGTGATGGTTTTCTCATCGCCGGTCTTCACACCCATCAGCTGGTCTTCGAACCCGGGAATGAACTGGCCCGAACCCAGCACCAGGGCTGCGTCTTCGGCCTTGCCGCCTTCGAATTCCTCGTCGCCAAGGCGCCCGGTGAAATCGATGATCAGCTGGTCGCCTTCGGCAGCCTTCTTGCTCTTGGCGGCATCCTTGTACGCCTTGTTCTGGCCGGCGATGTCACCCACCGCCTCGTCGACCTTCTCGTCGGAAACCGGCACCACCAGCTTTTCGAGCTTCAGACCATCGGTCGCAGGCACTTCCACCTTGGGCAGAATTTCGAGTTCGACGGTGAGTTCGGCGTCCTTGCCTTCCTCGTAGCCTTCGGCCAGCTCGACCTTGGGCTGCATCGCGGGGCGCAACTCCTTGTCCTTCATCAGCTGGTCGACCGAATCGCGGATCACGTCGTTGACGGTCTGCGCGTGCAGCTGCTCGCCATGCATCTTCTTGATGAGATTCGCCGGCACCTTGCCGGGGCGGAAGCCGGGCATTTTCACCTGCGGGGCGATCTTCTTCACTTCGGCATCAATCTTCGCCGAAATGTCGCTGGCAGGGATGGTCAAAGCGTAAGCGCGCTTCAGACCCTTGTTCTCGGTTTCCTTGATCTGCATGAGAAAACTAAAGCCTTTTCAATATCTTAAGTGCTTGGCCACGTCCGGGGGAATGGTGCGGGCGAAGGGACTCGAACCCCCACATCTTGCGATACTGGTACCTAAAACCAGCGCGTCTACCAATTCCGCCACGCCCGCATGCCCGAACGAAGCCGCGCGGGAAACCCATGGGCCCCCGCGCGCGTTGCGTAGCGCCTCTATATGGGTGCGCGCGAAAGGGCAAGCGTGTCGAAACATTGCCGGATGATCCGGGCCGGATGATCCGGGCCGGGTGATCGGGGCCGAGTGATCCGGAACGGAACGAGGCGGGCCCCGCATTCGTTGGGTTGGTGAAAGGAAAATACAGTGCCCGACTATGACACACCACTCACGCCGCCCGATACGCCGCCGGTGATCGACCCTGACGTAGATCCCAAGACTGCGGCCGAAATGGAAAAGGGCGGCGAGGCCGAAGGCGAAGTACAGGGCGAGCGCAGTTCGCCGGACCAGATCGACACCGAATTGTCCGACAAGCTTGTGCGCCGCGACAAGCGCGATGGCGCGGGCGAAGCTGCTCTCGACCAGATGCCGCCCGACTGAGCGCGCACCAACAGCCAATACTGAAAGGAGCCAGACGATGGCCACCCAACCAGACCCGAAACCCGATACGATCGAACCCGGCGCTCCGCCAGAAAGCCCGCCAACTGCTCCGCCCGATGAGGCACCGATGACCGAGCCGCCGGAGATCAGCCCGCCGGAGCCCGACATCAACGAGCCCGATCGCTCGATCCCGGAAACCCCGCCTCCACCCGATTGAGCGCCCGTCTGGGCACCCGACCGAGCGCCAATATATATTGCGCAGTCTCGGCTAGCGCCTTATTGGCGCGCGCATGAGCGAAGAAAGCACCCAGGACACCCCGCCCGACCACCTCTCGGTCAATCCGCGCAGCCCGCATTTCGATGGCGAAAAGTTGCAGCGCGGCGTCGGCATCAGGTTCAAGGACAGGGTGCGCACCGATATCGAGGAATATTGCGTTTCCGAAGGCTGGGTGCGGGTCCAGGCCGGCAAGACCGTCGACCGCAAGGGCAACCCCCTGACGATCAAGCTCAACGGTCCGGTCGAAGCGTGGTACGAAGACCTCGGCGATAATCCGCCGGTCATCAAAGCAGACTGATCTGCGGCGCGCGCTTGCCAAGTGCGGCATGAGCGCCCACTTGGCAAACGCAATGGATAGTCCCACCGCCCCTCCCCAGAAGCCCGAAGTGATCATCATCGGGCGCCCGAACGTGGGCAAGTCGACGCTGTTCAACCGGCTCGTCGGCAAGAAGCTCGCGCTGGTCGATGACCAGCCGGGCGTCACGCGCGATCGCCGCATGGGCGATGCCGAGATTGCGGGGATGAGTTTCACCGTCGTCGATACGGCCGGCTGGGAAGACGAGGACGCGGAAACGCTGCCCGGGCGAATGCGCGCCCAGACCGAGGTCAGCATCGAAGGCGCCGACGCGGCGATGTTCGTGATCGATGCCCGCGCGGGGCTTACCCCGCTAGACGAGGAAATCGCGCGCTGGCTGCGTAGCGAAGAGATTCCCGTCGTGCTCGTCGCCAACAAGGCGGAAGGCAAGGCGGGCGAAAGCGGCGTTCTTGAAAGCTATTCGCTCGGCCTCGGCGATCCGGTGGCGCTCTCGGCTGAGCACGGCGAAGGCGTCGCAGACCTGTTCGGTGCGCTGTGGCCGATTATCGGCGCCAAGTCGGAAGCGGCTGAAGCTGCCGCCGAGTTCGCCGCGAGCGAGGACGAGGAGAAGCCGCTCGGCCCCCTGAAGCTCGCGATTGTCGGACGTCCGAATGCAGGCAAGTCCACCCTCATCAACCGCTTGCTGGGTGAAGATCGCCTGCTCACCGGGCCTGAAGCCGGAATCACGCGCGATTCGATCGCGGTCGACTGGAAATGGACCGATCCCCGGACCGGCGATGTGCGCGATATCCACCTCGTCGACACCGCCGGGATGCGCAAGAAGCGCAACGTTACCGAAAAGCTGGAAAAGCTCTCCGTCGCCGACGCCCGCCGCGCAATCGATTTCGCCGAAGTCGTCGTGCTGCTGCTCGACGCGACGCAGGGCCTCGAGCACCAGGACCTGAAGATTGCCGACATGGTGCTGCAGGAAGGCCGCGCCCTCATGGTCGCGATCAACAAGTGGGATGTGGCAGAGGACGCGAGCAAGCTCTTCAACGGCGTGCGTGCCGCGCTCGACGATGGACTGGCGCAGGTGCGCGGCCTCCCGCTGTTCGCCGTGTCGGCCAAGACCGGCAAGGGGCTCGATGCGATGCTCGGCGCCGCATTCGAAATCCGCGAAAGCTGGTCGAAGCGCGTGCCCACCGCCGCGCTCAACCGCTGGTTCGACGATGCACTCGAAGCCAATCCACCGCCAGCCCCCGGCGGCAGGCGGGTCAAGCTGCGCTACATCACGCAGGCGGGAACCCGGCCGCCGCGCTTCGTCATTTTCGGCACGAGGCTCGAATCGCTTCCCAAGAGTTACGAGCGCTATCTGGTGAACGGGATCCGATCCAAGCTGGGTTTCGAAGCCGTGCCCGTGCGCGTCGTGCTCAAGAGCCCGAAGAACCCCTACAACGCCAACAAAGGCGGCGGCGGGAACTACAGTGGCGGTTCGGAGCGCGGATGATGGTGATCGATCTGCTTGCGGATGGTGGGAGTATCGCCAGCGAACTGGTGGAGCGCACATCGTCGACGGTGCGCGTGCAGGAAATCGTGCGCCTCAGTCTTGCGCCCGCATTTCTCCTTGCCGGTATCGGCGCGATCATGAATGTCATGGTCAGCAGGCTCATCTGGGTCGCAGAGCGGATCGAGCGGCTTCAGGCGCGCATGGAAGAAGATCTTTCGCCGCACGATCGGGGCAGCCTGATCCGGCTGGGTCGTCGGCGCACGCTGGTCCAGCGCGCGGTCATGTTCAGCACGGCAGCTGCACTCACCATCTGCGTGGTCATCGCGCTGCTGTTCGTGAGCGCATTCATCACGCCCCAGATCGGCACGGTGACAGCGATTGCCTGGATCCTCACCATGGTGTTCCTGATCACCGGCCTCGTCCATTTCGCGGCGGAGACCGTGATGGCGGCCCGCGGTCAGCCGAAGAACGGGCTAGAAGCGAGAAGCTGACGAGCGGCAAGCTTCAACGGAAAAGGGCGGAGTATCGCTGCCCCGCCCCTTCTCAAGTCTTCGCTTTCGCTCAATCGTTCATCACGAGCCCGCGCAGGAGATAGGTCCCCTTGATCTTGCGGATGTTGTTATAGACCTCGATCACGGTCTTGTTGCTGCTCTCCATGTTCTCGCGACCCCAGGCTTCCATGAAGGCGTCGAAGCGCTCCTTGTCGGCATTGAGCACCGTCATGTTCGGATAGGTGATCCTCAGAACGAGGTTCACCTCGTTCGGGCCATAGGGCACGGTGTAGATGCCGTATGATTTGATCTGCCCCAGGCTCTTGCCCACCTCGTTCGATTTGACCCAGGTTTCCTTGAGTCCCTCCAGGTAGGTGTCGAGTTGGCCTTCATCGACCTTCACATAGGTCAATTCGACCACTTCTTCCTGCGGCGTGTAATCTTCCCAAACGCGCAATTGCGCTGCAGCAGGCGTTGCCATGGCCAGCGCCGAACCGGCGACAAGCGTCATTCCAATCGTTTTGATCATGTTCATGGCCTTCGTTTCCCCTTGTTAACGTGAGTACGCGACCCGCGAACAGGAGCCAGAACGACCTCTTTATGCAGTTCTCCCGAGGGGGAAGCTGCGCCAATGTCACATAAGAGTCAAATGCTTGTGTTCAAGCTTGTACAAACGCGACAGCGCTGTTGGGAACGATCTCAACCTTCACCCTCTTCCGCGGGCTTGCTGTTGAGCTGGACGTAGTTCTCCAGGCCCATCCGCTCGATCATGTCGAATTGCGTTTCGAGGAAATCGACATGCTCTTCCTCGCTTTCGAGGATCCGCGCGAAGATTTCGCGACTGACGTAGTCGCGCACGCTCTCGCAATGTTCGATCGCATCGCGCAGCAGCGGGATAGCCTCTTCTTCCATCGCCAGATCGGCCCTGAGGATTTCCTTCACCGTCTCGCCGACCTTGAGCTTGTGGATCGCCTGGAAATTGGGAAGGCCGTTCAGGAACAGGATGCGTTCGGCCAAGATATCGGCATGCTTCATCTCGTCGATCGATTCATGCCGCTCGTACTCGGCGAGCTTGTGAACGCCCCAGTCCGCAAGGACGCGGTAATGGAGCCAGTACTGGTTGATCGCGGTCAGCTCGTTGGTGAGCGCCTTGTTGAGATATTCGATAACCTTCTGGTCGCCCTTCATGGCCCGGCTCCTGTGGTGACGATTGAAGCTCTGGCATAGTCTCCCGAGGGGCTATGCGGCAAGGGGCCAGCACACAAAAACGGCGGAATTCCGCCAGTTGCGAGCGATTTTCAGTAGCGGGAAGTCAGTTCAAACGGCGAGCGGCAGGCGGCCCAGCTCGCGTTCCTCGAACAGGATCTGGTCGGCTTCGACCAGGCATTGGCCGCAGTTGGGGCGCTTGCCCAGGGTCGCGTAAGCCGCCTCTGCATCGCCCGAGGTGTGGCGGGCGGCGCGGCGCAGCTCGCTTTCCTTGATGGCATTGCAGATGCAGACATACATGTCGCGGGTCTCCTGCGAGTGATTCGCAGAAGCCAATTTATGCGAACAATTCTCAATAGCAAGTATTATTGTGTCGGAGTCTTTGACCTATCCACGCCTCAGAGCGAATACCCGCCCATAAGTCATGCAGCGCCACAGCCATTCGAGCGGGCCATAGCGGAACCGGTCCAGCCATGGCTTCGACCAGGCAAGCATCAATGCGCAGGTCGCGAATGCGACGAGGTAAAGCTGCGTGCGTGTCAGCTCGCCGAACAGTCCGAGCGCCCAGCCGTGCATTACCAGCAACATGACCAGCGACGTGCCGAGGTAGTTGGTGAAAGCGGCACGGCCTGCTGCCGATATGCGCTGCCCGAGCCAGCCGGTCGCGCTCGGCGCGATCGTGACAAGCAGTGCGGCCAGCCCGAGGATCATGGCGAGGCGCGGCAGATAGCTGAAGCCGACCTGCGCGGCCTGCGTGCCGTAATAAGTGAAGCCGCCGTCCCTCACCCACAGCCCGATCAGGAAAGTGATCAGCCCGCCGGCTACCATGCCGAGCGCACCCCATAGTCGCATCTTTCGAGTGCTGAACGCTCCGCTGAAAAATCCCCAGCGATAGAGCGCCATGCCGATCAGCATCAGCGGCAGCGTCTCGAACAGCCAAAGGAAAATGAAGAAGCCGAGGTCGCTCGCATGCTGGGAGACCATGTGCCCGACATAGTCGCCATAATGCCCTCCGCTGATCAGCTCTGTTTGTGTGGCTCCGTCCTGCAGCATCTGATCCTGCTGCGACTGAAGGTCGCTTCGCACATCCGAAAGCGGCATTCCCGGGTCGCCCTGCGGCGTGTCGGCGGCCATCACCATCATCGCCATCAGCCCGCCCCACAGGAGAGCGCCAGAAGCGTAGCCGAGCAGCCCGATGACGAACTGCACGCGTGCGCTCATGGTAATGAAGCCGAGCACGAGGAAGCCGCAGATCGCGTAGGAGAACAGGATGTCTCCGCGCCAGATCAGGAAATAGTGCGCGAGGCCGAACAGCATCAGCCAGAACAGCCTTCGCACCTGAAGCCAGCGTGTCGCCCCCTTCGCCCAGGCTTTCTCCATGAAGAGATAGAGCCCGGCCCCGAAAAGCAGGGTAAAGAGCCCGCGCATCTTGCTGTCGATCAGCACGAATTGCCCGATCCACATCCAGTCCTCCGCCGCGGAATGGCCCGTGGTGAAGGCTTCGGGATACATATAAGCGGCGAAAGGCTGACCGAAGGCGACGATATTCGCCACCAGAATCCCCATCACTGCAAGCCCGCGGATGAAATCGAGGCTGCCGATGCGATCTGTGCCTGCCACCGGGATAGAAGTTTCGCTATCCGGCGTCGCCAGATCGATTGGCGTTTCGCGCTGCTCGTCCAAAGCCATTCCCCCTCATGAAGCGCGCAACACTAGCAGCGCGCACGCGCGGGGGAAGAGCGAGTAACGGTTTACTTGGTGACGATGCAGGCCTGGCCGGAAGACTTGAGCGCTGCACAGGCACGCGCCGCATCGCCCTGGGTCGCGAAGCCGCCTGCCTGCAGCTTGGTCAGCTTGCCCGCCGGAACGTAGAACGGCTTCTTGCTGCCGAGCACGGCGCTGCTCGAAAGCTTGCCCCACAATCGCTCGGCATTGCCCTTCACCCCGAAGGCACCGAGCTGGACCCGCCAGGGGCCGTCGCTCGATGCTGGGGGTTTCGCAACTGGAGCGGGCGCTGGTTCGGGCTGCGAAGCTGGCTCGATCGTCCCAGCCACCAGCACGGCTTCCTGCGCAGGCCGCGCATAGTCGGCACCTGCCGTTGCAGCCGTCGTATCGGCTGCGCGCGGAGTCGAGGCAGGCACCGGCAGGCTCGCAATCGCGCTCGGGACGCGCGAAGAAGGTTCGACCAGCGCATCGCCCGATACACCCAGATCGACTGCAGCAAGCTGCGCCGCACGGTTCTCGTCAGCGCGGCGCTTGAGATCGCTGGCGACAAGCTGCGCGCTCTGGCGATCTTCAATCGGGATGTATTCGTCCATCTGCTTGAGCGCGTCGGCAGCCTGAGGGAGGCTCGCCGCATTCGCCAGCGTCATGAGCGCGTAAGCCTTGACCCAGTCCTTCTCGGCAAGGTCGCCGTTGAAATAGGCAAGTCCCAAGACGTATTGGGCGCGCGGGTCGCCGCGCATGGCCGCTGCATTGATATAGGGCATGGCGCGCGGACGCTCGCCCTGCTGGAAAAGCAACAATCCGTAGTTGTCCGCGGCCTTCACATGGCCTGATGCGGCAGCGCGTTCGTACAACTCGCGGGCTTTCGCAATGTCGGGTTCCACGCCGCGTCCGAGGCGATAGGCCTGCGCGAGATTGAACTGTGCATCGGCATCCCCGCGTGCCGCTGGCCCCTGCCACTCGGCGACGGCAGTAGCAAAGTCGCCGCGCGACCAGGCATCGACGCCATCCTTCACATCGGCCTGCGCCACGCTTGCGCCTGCGAGTGCAAGGCAGAGCGAACCTGCCAGCCATTTTCCCCTGGATGCAAACTGGAACATGCTTTTCCCCTTGCCTGGCGCGCAGCCAGTCTAACCGTTTTGCCGGTTATAGTGAATCACCCGTTAGGAAAGTCTTGCCTGCCCGAAAGATCACCCGATGCTCCGGTATTAACCTAAAATTAGGGGTAGTCTGCGATCCCCTTTCCCATGGCCGCTGCAAAGCGGATGATTATGGGCTAACCAGGGGGACCCAGTCGTTGCGAGTACTAGCTTTGGCATCGCAAAAAGGCGGATCGGGCAAGACTACATTGTCCGGGCATCTCGCCGTCCAGGCACAGCGCGCAGGCGCTGGCCCGGTTGTACTGATCGACATCGATCCGCAGGGTTCGCTCGCGGACTGGTGGAACGAGCGTGAGGCGGAATATCCCGCTTTCGCCCAGACCACCGTCGCACGGCTCGCGAACGACTTGCAGGTTCTGCGCCAGCAGGGCTTCAAGCTTGCGGTGATCGATACGCCGCCGGCAATCACCATGGCTATTCAGTCGGTGATTTCGGTTGCCGAACTGATCGTGGTTCCGACCCGTCCCAGCCCGCACGATCTTCGTGCAGTCGGCGCTACGGTCGATCTGTGTGAACGCGCCGGCAAGCCGCTGGTCTTCGTGGTCAACGCCGCGACGCCCAAGGCCAAGATCACTTCGGAAGCCGCCGTCGCGCTGTCGCAGCACGGCACCGTCGCTCCGATCACCCTTCACCACCGCACCGATTTTGCAGCCTCGATGATCGATGGCCGTACGGTGATGGAAGTCGATCCCGAAGGTCGCAGCGCCGCCGAAATGACCGCGCTGTGGAAATACATTTCGGATCGTCTCGAGAAGAACTTCCGCCGCACCGTGTTCGCGGCTCCCAATACGCAGTCGCAGGTTACCACTGCGCGCCCCGGTGGCGGCTTCGGCCGCCGCGTGGCTCAGTAAGGAGCGCCGCTAGCCATGACCGAAGCCAGCTTTGCCTCTCTGAGCCCTACCCTGCTGGCACGCAAGGGTGGCGCGAAACCGGCCATGCGCCCGCAACTGGCGCCGATTCCCGATGCCTCGCAGGCCAATCTGGAAGACCTCGGCTGGAACGACATGGGGCAGGACGAACCGGCGGCGAAGTCCGCCGACGTCGTGCATCTGACGCCGCCTGACGCCAAGGCTGCGACCGCACCTGCCGTGCTCAAGCAGCAGCGTGCGCTCGCCGATCGGGTTACGCAGGACAACGCTCCGGAAGAGAAGCCGGCCAAGCGTCGCCGCGCGGTCGACCAGGGCAAGCGCGCAGCCTTCACGCTGCGCCTCAATGCGGAACGCCATCTGAAGCTGCGCCTGGCCGCAACCATGAACAATTGCAGTGCGCAGCAGCTCGTCACCGACGCGCTCGATGCGCTGCTCGAAGAAATAGACGATCTCGACGCGCTCGCCGCAAAACTCACGCGGCAGTGATCGGGACACTCGCTGAAAGAACAGGCTGAAGAGGGGGAAAGACAATGAGTCGCACCGCCAATATCAACGCACTGAACGGGCCGAAGATCGCCCTCGCCGTCACGACCGCTCTTGCCAGCGTCGTGCTTGCCGGGTGCACCACCAGTGCCGCGCCGCGTGCGGAAACCTCCTTCGGCAAGGCGCAGACCGCGCTGGCCAAGGGTCAGGCCGAACAGGCCGTCGACCATGCAGAAGCTGCCGTTCTGGCCGAACCGCGCAATGCCGGTTTTCGCGCAATGCTTGGTGCAGCCTATCTCGAAGCTGGTCGTTTCCAGTCGGCCGCCACCAGCTTCGGCGACGCGATCGAACTGGGTGACAATGATCCGCGAACCGTGCTCAGCTATGCGCTGTCGCAGACTGCGATCGGCAACAGTGCCGCAGCTCTCGAAGTGCTTGATGAATGGAAGGGCTCGCTCGATCCGGCCGACCTCGGTCTGGCGCTCGCTCTGGCCGGTCAGCCCGACCAGGGTGTCCATGTGCTCGCCAATGCCCTTCGCGGCGGACAGAACACCGCCAAGGTTCGCCAGAATCTCGCTTACGCTTATGCCCTGCAGGGCAACTGGCGCGCTGCCCGCGTGATGGCGGCAGAAGACGTTCCGGCCGACCAGGTCGACGATCGTATCGGTGAATGGGCCCAGACCGCCCGCCCCGAACAGACCACACAGCGCGTGGCTGCGCTTCTGCAGGTCGCACCGTCACAGGATCTCGGCCAGCCGGCGCAACTCGCGCTCGCCAACCATCCTTCGCATGCCGCCATGGTAGCGGAAGCCGCGACCGAAGTTCCGGTCGAGACTCCGGTTGCCGAAGCGCCGCAGTTCGCGATTGCTGGCGAGGATGCTTCTTCGCAGCTCAGCTTCGATGAAGAGTTCGCTGCTGTCGAACCAACCGTCGTCCCGGCCAGCGATATCGTCGGCGAGCGGATCGTTTCGAACGAAGTCGTGCAGAGCCTCCCGGCCAGCTACACGCCTGCCAAGGCTGCGCCTGCAAAGAGCTCGGGTCCGCGTATCGCCGCCCGTACCTCTCAGCGCCGCATGGCCTCTGCCGATGGGGTGGCTGCCGGCACGCATCTCGTTCAGCTCGGCAGCTTTTCGAGCCGCGCCAATGCGGAGCGTGCCTGGAACATCTACCAGAAGCGCTATTCGCAGCTTTCGAACCGCAACCTCGTGATCACAGAGGCCAAGGTCCGCGGCAAGACATTCTATCGCGTGTCTGCGGCCGGTTTCGGCGCGACCGAAGCCCGCAGCATGTGCGGCACCGTCAAGTCGCAAGGCCGCGGTTGCTTCGCCTATGCCGAAGGTCGCCCGCTGCCGGGTGCCGTTCGCGGGCCGGCACGGATGGCCGCGCGCTAACAAACTCAGCTATTTCAGCGAGACTGCCCCCGGCGCCCGCAAGGGTTCCGGGGGTTTTCTTTGCAGAGCAGCACCCGGTCGCGATGCGACCGCAAGGGCTACCGCCGGCCCGCAGCGATGCGAGCTTTAGATCGCATGAGCGAGGATATCGCACCCCGGATGGGGTGCGCAATTCAAACGCCCACCCTCACCCCGCCCTTGAACAGGGCTGTCGCACGGCCCTGCGCAGGCTGGCCGTCGAAGGGCGTGTTGCTTGCCGCCGATACCATCGAAGCGCGCGCAATCACCCATGGCTTGTCCGGATCGACCAGCGCGATGTCGGCCTCCAGGCCTGTTTCCAGCCGCCCGGCTTCCACTCCGAGCAAATCTGCCGGATTGCTCGCCAGAAGCGTGAAGGCCCGCGCCATCTCGATCACACCGTCACGCACGAGGTTCATCGTCATGGCGAGCAGAGTTTCGGCACCGGCCATGCCTTCCGCCGCATCGGCAAAGGGGAGGCGCTTGGCTTCGGCCCCGCGCGGATCGTGTCCGCTCGCAATGACGTCGATCGTGCCGTCGCCGATCGCTTCGATCACCGCCTTGCGGTCGGCTTCGCTGCGCAGCGGCGGCGATATCCGCGCGAAGGAGCGGAACTCTGCCGTCGCGAGGTCCGACAGCATGAAGTGCGCGGGCGTGACGCCAGCAGTCACGTTGACGCCGCGCGCCTTGGCCTGACGCACGAGATCGAGCGCAGCGCGCGTTGTGACCTGGCGGAAATGCACTCGCGCGCCCGATAGTTCGGCGAGCGCGATATCGCGCGCCACGGCCAGCGCCTCGGCCTCGGCAGGCGCGCTTGGCAGGCCCAATCGGGTCGCCATCTCGCCCGAAGTCGCAACGGCTTCGCCGACGAGATCGCCGTCCTCGGCATGGGTCACCACGACGAGATCGAGCATGGAGGCATATTGCAGCAGCCGCAGCATCACGCCCGAGTTGGCGATCCACCCGCGCCCGGTGGCGACACCTCTCGCCCCTGCCTCTTTCATCATGCCGATCTCGGCAAGCTGCGTGCCCCCAAGCCCGCTGGTCGCCGCGGCGAGCGGATGGACCCAGAGATCGGGCTTGCCGATCTTGGCGATGTAATTGACCCGGCTCGGGTAATCGAGCGGCGGAGACTGATCCGGCATCAGCGCCGCGCGGGTTATCCCGCCGGCATGGCAAGCGGGCTTGTCGATCGCGAAGACGCCCAGATCGACGATGCCCGGGGCGATGAGCTGACCCTTCGCGTCGAGCACATCGTCGCCAGCCTGCGCCGCAATGTCGCCCAGCGCTTCTATGCAGCCGTCGACAAGGCGGATTGCGCCGTCCGTGACGCCGCCAGTGGTGACGAGCTTGCCGCCGGTAATCGTGAGAGGCCGTTGCTGCTTCATGCCGCGCCTCCCCAACCAGCGATCCCGCGCGACTTGCGCGTCAGAATGTCGAGGCAGGCCATGCGGATTGCCACGCCCATCTCCACCTGCCGTGTGATGATCGAGCGATCGAGCATGTCCGCAACTTCGCTGTCGATTTCGACCCCGCGGTTCATTGGGCCGGGATGCATCACCAATGCCTCAGGCGCGGCGCGTTGCAAGCGTTCCCTGGTCAGGCCATAGAGGTGATGATACTCGCGCTCGGAGGGGATGAACTGCCCCTGCATCCGCTCGCTCTGGAGGCGCAGCATCATCACCACGTCGCTGCCGTCGAGCGCGGCATCGAAATCATGGAACGGTGTCGCTCCCATCGCTTCGACCTGCGCTGGCATCAGCGCGGGCGGCGCACAGAGGCGGACGCTGGCCCCCAGCGCCTGCAGGCACAGGATGTTCGACCGCGCGACCCGGCTGTGCAGGATGTCCCCGCAAATCGTGACGGTGAGGCCGGTAAAATCCTCGGCCGTGCTCCCCCGCCCCCGCAGCGCATGGCGCAAGGCGAGCGCATCGAGCAGCGCCTGTGTCGGATGTTCGTGCTGCCCGTCGCCCGCGTTGAGCACTGGACAGTCGACCTTGCTCGCGATCAGCTGGGTCGCGCCGCTCGATCCATGCCGGATCACGATCGCATCGGCGCGCATGGCATTGAGCGTGATCGCAGTGTCGATCAGCGTTTCGCCCTTTTTCACGCTCGATTGTGCGGCGTGCATGTTCACCACGTCCGCGCCCAGCCGCTTGCCCGCGATTTCGAAGCTCAAGAGCGTCCGCGTCGAGTTCTCGAAGAACGCGTTGATGATGGTGAGCCCTGCGAGCAGGTCGGAGTGCTTGTTCGCCCCGCGGTTGAGTTCGACCCAGGTTTCCGCCTCTTCCAGCAGGTACAGGATCTCGTGCCGTTCGAGCTGCGCGATGCCGAGCAGGTCGCGGTGCGGGAATGCCAGCGAACCCGCCGGATAGCGGCCGCTTTGCGAAGGTGTTGCCGTCGATGTCATTAAAGCGATGCCGTTAGACGAGCCATGTCAGTCGCTCAACCCTTTCCTCGCACCCTTTTCGCTGGAACTTTACCATGAACCACCTAACTTGAGGGCAAGTTTGGACAGGATTTTCATAGCATGAGTTTCGCAGGCAAGGTTTGGCGGCTTCTGGTCGGGATCAAGGACGCGCTCGCGCTGCTGTTCCTGCTGCTGTTCTTCGCGGCCATTTTCGCCATCCTTTCGGCGCGGCCCAGCCCCGGCCAGGTGCGCGAAGGCGCGCTCCTGCTCGAACTCGATGGCGTCATTGTCGAAGAGCGCAGCGAAATCGACCCGATCGAGGCGCTTTTGAGCCAGGAAGCGCCGATCGGCGAATATCCCGTGCGCGAACTCGTTCAGGTACTCGACGCAGCGCAATCCGATGACCGGATCGAGGCTGTCGTGCTGGACCTCTCTCGCTTCGTCGGCGGTGGCCATGTCCACATGCAGGAAGTCGCCGAGGCAGTGCGCCGGGTGCGCGACAGCGGAAAGCCTGTCTTTACCTATGCAGTGGGCTATGCCGACGATGCGATGATGCTCGCTTCCCATGCCAGCGAAGTCTGGCTCGATCCCCTGGGCGGCGCGATCATCGCGGGTCCGGGCGGGACCAATCTCTATTATGCCGACCTGCTCGAAAAGCTGGGCGTTAATGCCCGCATCTACCGCGTCGGCAGCTTCAAATCGGCCGTCGAGCCCTTCTCACGCAACTCCATGTCCGATGAAGCGCGCGAAAACTATCGCCAGCTTTACGGCGCGCTGTGGCAGGAATGGCAGGCCAATGTGAAGGCGGCGCGGCCGAAACTTCAGCTCGACCGCGTCACGCAATCGCCAGCCGAATGGGTGGAAGCATCGAGCGGCGACCTTGCCGAGGCTGCGCTCGATGCGGGCCTCGTCGACCGGCTCGGCAGCTATGAAGAGTTCGGCGCGCGCGTCGCAGAAGTGGCAGGCGAGCATCCCTGGGACAATGCGCCGGGCACTTTCGCGACAACCGACTACGCACCCTTCGTCGCGGACACTGCGCCCGACAAACCGGGCAAGGCAATCGGTGTCGTGACGGTCTCGGGCGAAATCGTCGACGGCGATGCGGGTCCGGCCGTCGCAGGCGGTGACCGCATCGCGGAACTGCTCGACGAAGCGCTCGACGACGATCTGGCTGGGCTCGTCGTGCGCGTCAATTCGCCGGGCGGTTCGGTCATGGCGTCCGAAGTCATCCGCCGCGCCATCCTGCGTCACAAGGCGAACGAGATTCCGATCGCGATCTCGATGGGCAACCTCGCGGCGAGTGGTGGCTACTGGGTTTCGACTGCCGGTGACCGTATCTTCGCCCAGCCCGAAACCATCACCGGATCGATCGGGGTCTTCGCCGTTATCCCCACCTTCGAAGGCACTGCCGCCGAATTAGGCGTGAATGCCGATGGCTATCGCACCACGCCGCTATCGGGCCAGCCCGACCTGGTCGCGGGCTTCACGCCGGAGGTGGACTCGATCCTCCAGAGCTCGGTCGGCAACACCTATGCCGATTTCATCCAGCTCGTCAGCGAGGCGCGCAACCTCTCGCCCGAGCGGGTCGACGCAATCGCGCAGGGCCGTGTGTGGGATGGCGGCGCAGCCAAGCAGCTTGGCCTGGTCGACAATTTCGGCGGCATCAACGAAGCGCTTGCCTGGGTGGCGAAAGAGGCCGAACTCGAAGACGGTGACTGGCACGCGCGTTATCTCGGTACCCAGGTCAACCAGTACGACACGCTGCTGCGCCGTTTGATGCGTGACAACAGCCAACAGCAGGCCTCCAACGATCTCTTCGCGATGATCGCTGGCCAGCAGACTGCTCTGAAGATCCGCATTGCAGGCGATACCGAAAGGCTGCTCGGCACGCGCGGGGTACAGGCCTATTGCCTCGCATGCCCCAGTCTTCCGGGTGCTGGCTCGAATTCGATGAGCCCGTCATGGCTGCAGCAATTGCTGGTACTGCTCAAACCTTGAGCTTCGCTTCCGGGCCGGTCAATCCGGCTCGGCAGCAATGCCGCGCGCGATTAGCGCGTTGACCCGGGAGGCGATTTCGTCCGGGTCTCCATCGCTCCACACCGCATAGCGCAAGCCGACGAAGACGTTCATTCCCATCATCGCCCAGGCCTCGGTCTCGCCCAGCCCCTCTCTCAACTCTCCGGCATCAGCGCCTTCCTTGAGTCTTTTCGCGATGCGCGCCGCGATCGTCTCATAGTGATCGCGGTAGCTCGCCGGATCGACGAACTCCGCCTCGTCGATGATGCGGTAGATCTCGCGGTGTTCGCGGGCGAAGGAAAGGAAGGCGGCCAGTGCGGCGCGTTCGATCTCGAGTGCGCCCATGTCATCGCTCAGGGCATCGCGGGCGCTGACTTTCACCGCCTCGCTCATATCGCCAACGAGCGCACGAAACAGCGCATCCTTGCTATCGAAATACGTGTAGAAGGTGCCAAGGGCGACCTCCGCGCGGCGCGTGATGGAGCTGATCGACGCCTCGTGAAACCCCTTTTCCCCGAACTCGACTGCCGCCGCGTCCAGCAATTTGCGCAAGGTGCGGCGCCCGCGCGCAGTGCGCGGCGTCTTGTCCGGTAGCGCTTCGGCGTCGTCCATCAGACCTCCCCTCTCGCTTTCCTGCCTAAAGCGCAGAAAAGCCAGCGGCAAGTCTAAACTTGAAAGTTGGTTCAACTTTCAATATTGGAGGTCTCATAAGTTTACCAGGGAGAGGTTTTCATGAGTTTCAAGACCCAATCCATTTCGCGTACCCTTCTGGCTGGTTGCGGCACGATCGCGCTTGCCGCCACTTTCGCTGCAACGCCTGCCGCCGCCCAGACCGAGCCCGATACGGCCGGTGTGGACGAGCTGGCCGAAACCGGCATCATCGTCACCGCCCGTCGCCGTGAAGAGCGTGCGATCGACGTGCCGATCGCCGTCACCGCAATTTCGGGCGAGCAGCTCGCCAACCAGGGCGCGCTCGACATCACCGATGTCGGCAACCTCGCCCCCAACGTCACGCTCGAAGCATCGCGCGCGACCAACTCCACCCTGTCCGCCTTCATTCGCGGCATCGGCCAGCAGGACCCGGTCTCCGGCTTCGAGCAGGGCGTCGGCATCTATCTCGACGATGTCTATCTCAACCGTCCGCAGGCCGCCGTGCTCGACATTTACGACGTTGAGCGAATCGAAGTGCTGCGCGGACCGCAGGGCACGCTCTATGGCCGCAACACGATCGGCGGCGCGGTCAAATATGTGACCAAGCGTTTGCCGCAGGACTTCTACCTCAAGGCGCGCGCAACCTACGGCACCTATGACCAGGCCGAAGGGGTCGTGACGGTCGGCGCTCCGGTGAGCGATCTCGTCCGCGTGGGTGGCTCGGTCGCGCGGCTTTCGCGCGGCGGCTTCGGCGACAATCTGACGCTGGGGATCGAGAACTACAACAAGGACATCTGGGCCGGTCGCGCCAGCCTCGAAATGGGCGGCTATGGCGAGCCGGTCTTCATCCGCGTGCAGGGTGACTATACCAAGGACACCAGCAATCCGCGCGGCGGCCACCGCCTGATCCCGGGTCTCGCTTCGGGCGCCCCGGTGCTCGACAATGTCTTCGACACGCGCGGCGCACTCAACGATCCCGAGCAGGAGGTCGAATCCTATGGCGTGATGATGAATGCTGAGATCAACCTGTCGGACGCGCTCACGCTCCGCTCGATCTCGGCATGGCGCAAGGATGACAGCTATACGCCGATCGATTTCGACGCGCTTCCCGCAGTCGATCTCGACGTGCCGGGTGCCTATCTCAACGAACAGCTCAGCCAGGAAGTGCAGCTGCTGTGGGATGATGGCGGACCGCTGGCCGGTCTGCTGGGCTTCTATTACCTCGACGCCACAGCCGACACGCTGTTCGATGTGCGCATCTTCACTACTTTTCCCGGCCTGACCGCCTATACCCAGGCCGAAGTCGATACCGAGACCTACGCGGTCTTCGGCGATTTCACTTACGACCTTACAGAACAGCTCTCGCTATCGGTGGGCGGTCGCTATACCTGGGACGAGCGGACAGCCTCGATCCTGCGCCAGAACTACCTCGGCGGAGGCTCACCGGTCTTCGGCGGCGCGGGCATTCCGTTCGGCGCACCCGGCACCGACTTTACTGGCAGCAGCAAGTTCAAGAAGTTCACGCCGCGCGCCTCGGTCAGCTTCATGCCGACGCCCGATCATAATATCTATGCAAGCTATTCGAAGGGCTTCAAAGGTGGCGGTTTCGATCCGCGCGGGGTCGGTGCCAACGCGCCTGCCGCCATTCCCGGCGCGCCGACCGATGACGAGGTCGCGAGCTTCCTCAGCTTCGCTCCGGAAGAGGTGGACAGCTACGAAGTGGGCTACAAGGGTTCGCTCGCGGGCGGCATGTTCAACGTCGCGCTGGCGGCCTTCTATGCCGACTACACCGACGTCCAGATCCCTGGTTCGGTCGCCTGCGAAGTCGCGGGTTTGCCGTCCTTCTGCGGTATCGTGTCCAACGCCGGCAAGGCGACCTTCAAGGGCATCGAGTTCGAAGGCAACGCGCGTCTGGGGGCAGGTTTCAATCTGGCCCTGACCGCGGGCTGGATCGACGCGCAGTATGACGAATACATCACCAATATCGCCGGTGTCCCGACCGATGTCGCCGAGTTCCGCGAAGTGCAGAACACGCCGGAGTTCACCGGCTCGGCCACACTCAGCTACACGCTGCCGGTGGGCGACGGCGACCTCTACCTTGGCACGACCGCGAGCTATCGCAGCAAGACCTACCAGTTCGAGATCCCCAACCCCTATCTCGATCAGAGCGGCTATGCGCTGGTCGACGCCAGCGTGGTCTACAAGGCTCCGGGCAACCGCTGGTCCATCGGGCTCTACGGCAAGAACCTGTTCGACAAGGAGTACAAGACCAGCGGCTATACCTTCGTCGCGACCGATCCGACGACCGGTGAAATCATTCCGGGTGCCAACGGTTTCCCGATCCCGACGCTTGGGCCGGAAGGAACCCTGACGGCATTCTACGGCAATCCGCGGCAGGTCTTCGTCACCGCGACTGTCGAGTTCTGATCGAAGGTTAAACCTAATCCTGTCTGGCTTCTCCCTGGGACAGGTAGCGGTCGGGGTGCTTTTCCAGGCGCTCCGGCCGTTTCATTTCGGCAGTCACGATTTCACGAAGATGTGAGCATGTGCGCGCTTGCCAAGGCGGCGGACTCATGGCAATGGCGCGCCCCTGTCCGGCTGGACCAAGGCTCCAGCGACATCGGGCGGGCGCGTAGCTCAGTGGTAGAGCACACCCTTCACACGGGTGGGGTCGCAAGTTCAATCCTTGCCGCGCCCACCACACCATTTCCAGCAGCCGTAGCGATCCTGCTCACTCGTTGAGTGCATGCGGCTGCGCAGCAGCGCTTTACACAAGTCATCACCGCCTGCTCGGGCACTAAGCAATTTTCCGCATTCGACGAATGGGCGCCTCTTAAAGCGGCTCGGTTACCTCTGGTCTGCACAATAGGCGGCCGCTGGCCGTTCCTCCGGGTGGTAACTCTTCAAGGCGTAGGGCGGAAAATGACGGAAAGTTCTGGAACCATTTCCGGTTTTGGCGGGTGGTTGAGTCGCAAGTCGATAAACCAGCGGCTTGGAATTCAGGCGACTGCATCAATCATTCTCAGCCTGATCCTCGTCAGCGTGCTCATCGGCAGCTCATACATGAGTCAGAGCATGCTCGAGCGCGACGATTTCCTGTCAGAGCAGGCGCTCTCCTCCGCCCTGCTGGAGAAGGACTTTGCCTCTCTGGAGCGGGACGTATTCCGCTATGCCCTGCTCCGCAATGACGCGACCCGCGAGGACTTCGAAGGCAACGTGGCCGACATGCGTCAGGCGATTGCCGACACAAGGTCGCGGGTCGAAGAATCCGAGGTCGCTCTCCTTACCGACGTTTCGTCACTGACTGAAACTTATGTCGCGACTGTCACTGACGTCGTGTCCGAAGGGGCGACCGGAGCCGCAGGAGCGGGCCGGATCATGGAGGCGGGAGACAAGGTCGATGCTGCCATCGAAGCCATTCGCGATCCGGTAATTGCAAAGGCAGAGGAGCATGCTGCACTTCAGGTGAGTTCCTCCAAGCAGGTGATATGGATTACCATCGTAATCGCGCTTCTCCTGGGATTGATCTCCTTCATCCTTGCGCGATCGATCCGTGACGCCATAGCCAGCGAACTCGGCTCCATATCGGGCGCAATCGGTCAAATCCTCAATGGCAACTACGATGTGGTCATCGACCACGCCGATCGCGGCGATGACGTGGGCGAACTGGCCCGCGGGGCAGTGCAGCTGCGCAATACAAGCGCCGAAAAGCGGCAGGCAGATATCGATATGGCCGATATGGCTGCGCAGCTTGGCGAATGCCTGAAGAAAATGGCCCGTGGGGATCTGACAGTCGAACTTGGCGAACTGAGCGAGAGCTATGTCGGCCTTCGCAACGATTTCAACACGGCCACGCAGCAGTTGCTTCAAACAATGATCGGCGTTGCCGAGACGGCGCACACGATTCGTACCGGATCGAGCGAAATCAGCCAGGCTTCCGACGATCTCGCCAGCCGCACCGAAAGCCATGCCTCTGGTCTCGCGCGAACGACGGAGGCAGTAGACCAGATCACGGCCATGGTATCCGAGACCGCCAGTGGCGCGGCACAGGCCCGCAAGGACGTTTCCGACGCGATGACGGAAGCGAAACTGGGAAGCGAGGTCATTACAACGGCGGTCGCCGCGATGAGCGAGATCGAGCAGTCGACCGCTCAGATCGAAGAGATCATCTCCGTCATCGACAACATTGCATTCCAGACCAACCTGCTGGCGCTCAACGCGGGTGTGGAAGCGGCCCGCGCAGGTGCTGCGGGAAGCGGCTTCGCAGTTGTCGCAACCGAGGTTCGCGCCCTGGCGCAGCGGTCCGCCGATGCGGCAAAGGACATCAAGACCCTGATCGAGCGCAGCTCCGGCCAGGTCTCCGCAGGAGCCGACATGGTGCGCAAGACCGGCGATGCCTTCGACCGGATCGTCAACAAGATCGAAGTCGCAACCTCGCTGGTGGAAACCATCAGTGCCAAGACAGAAGAGCAATCCGCAAGTTTGCAGGAAGCGAACAAGGCCATGAGCGGCATGGATCTTGTCACACAGCAAAACGCGGCAATGGTCGAGGAAAGCAACGCGGCGGCGCGCAACCTCGCCACCGAAGCGGACAACCTCGCCGCCATCGTTTCCGGCTTTGTGCTCGGGAAAGGCGAAGGCGGTGACAGCAAATGGCGCCCCCAGCGCCCAGCCAGCCGGCCCGCCCTTCCGCCAGCCGCTCGCAGCGCGCAGCCGCAGTCGGTCGGCAACCTCGCGCTCGCTGCCGATGACTGGAGCGAATTCTAGGCAAACCGGATCCATCCCGCGCGATGTAGCGCTGGCGGTTCCCTGCTCACCAAGGAAAGAACCATGAAAAAGCACGCGTTCACAGCGGTGTTGTCGAGCACTGCCGCGATCACTCTCGCCATGCCGGTGGCCGCGAAAGAAGGCGGCATACCTACCCTGCAGGAAACGCTCGGCTCGGACGACTTCACCATCAGCGCTAGCGTTCGCACCCGCTACGAAACCTATGACAACACATTCCGAAGCGGCGGGGCCGAAGAAGCCGACCTGCTGAGCATACGCACCATAATCAAGGCAGAATACGATGCCGGCCCGGTTCGCATCGGAGGCCAATTGCAGGATGCACGTGCCTACGCGGCAAATGATCGCACACCGCTTTCCACGGCCGACGTCAACGCGCTTGAACTGGTCGAAGCCTATCTCACTGCGGAACTTGGTGACGCGTTGGGTGCCGGATCGAACACCGAGCTCACCGCCGGGCGTTTCCTGCTCAAGCTTGGTTCCAAGCGGCTCGCGGCGAGCCCCGGCTTCCGCAACACCGCCAACGGCTTCACCGGCGTACGCGCGGACTGGTCGCGCAAGGACAGGGGCCAGGCCGCCACTCTCTTCTACACACTGCCGCAGCAGCGCCTCCCCTCAGATCGCTCCGGCCTGCTCAACAACGCGGTCGAATGGGACCGCGAAAGCCATGATTTGCGCTTCTGGGGCGGCATTGTCTCGAGCAAGCTTGCGGGGTCTGCAGTGACCATGGAGGTCTACACCTATCGGCTCGATGAGGAAGACAGCGCGCAGCGCGCGACGAATAACCGTCATCTCGTGACGCCGGGTTTCAGGCTCTTCTCCGCCAGCAAGAAGGGCAAGCTCGACTTCGAGGTCGAGGCCGCTTGGCAAACAGGGACTACGCGAACCTCGAAGGCGGCAAGCGCGCCGGAGGTCGATGTTTCCGCCCATACGATCGCCGCCGAAGTCGGATATACGTTCGACCATCCCGCCAACCCTCGCATCCCGCTCGTCGGCGATATCGCCAGCGGTGACGATCCGGAACACGCGAGCTACAACCGTTTCGACACTCTGTTCGGCATAAGGCGCGGCGAATGGGGGCCCTCATCGTCTCTGTACGGGCCGCTCAGCCGCAACAATATCCGCGATCTGGGGGCAAAATTCGAAATCAAGCCATCGAAGCGCTTCGATGCATTCGTTTCTGCCCGGGCTGCGTGGCTGGACGAAAAGACAGACAGCTTTGCCAAGACCGGTATCAGGGATGCGACCGGCCAGAGTGGTCGCTACGCTGGGGAGCAGGTCGAAGCCCGCATTCGCTACTGGCTCATGCCCGATTTCATGCAGATCGACATCGGTGGCGCATTGCTGGCCAAGGGCCGGTTTCTCCGCTCGGCCCCCAATGTCACCGACATCGGGGATACCCGCTATTTCTATGCCGATCTGTATTTCAACTTCTAGCAGAGAGCCGGGCATAGGTCCTTTGCGCCGATCTTGTGAGGTCCCGAATCAAAAGCCCATGCCAACCTTGCAAGGCGCGCATGGGCTCTGAAATCCGCCGTTAAGCGGAATTGGATTGTCTCGTTACGCCGTAGCGGGCGCGGTCGAGTTTGCGCCAGCCGTAGACGTCGCAGGCGCCGTCGAAGTTACTGGCGGTTGCTTCTCGGTCTTCGCCTTTGCGACCTTGGTGTCGCCACTGGCATCCTTCTTGTCGCTGTACTTCTTGTAAGCATATCCGCCGGCGGCAATCGCCAGCATTGCGGGAATACTCAGACGACGAAGAATGAACGGCGCAGCCGCGCCGATCGCGGCACCCATGGGTCCGCCGATATTCTTCGTGTTCTGTGCTGCTTTCGCGCCAAGGCTGGCGCCGATAATCTTGCCAATCATGCTAATCTCCTTTGCACAATCAACGGCTTGGAGGGCAGCTTGTTCCCCTGACGGCGCAAGTCAGCGTACCTGGCGAGCGGCCCGCCTCTGCTGGGCAAGATGGCCGACATCTTCTTCGGGCGCGATGCCATAAGTCCGCACATAATCGGAGGTGCGCTCCGCCACCTCGCCACTTGTCAGACCGAACTCGGCGAGGCTGTAGCGATGCGGATGCCGCTTCAGCGCCTTGGCCCGCTCAAGATAGCCCTCCATCGCCGGAACGGCCGGTTCCATGTCGAGCTCGAGGAAGCGATAGATTCGCTCCATCGTGCTGCGCCAGTCGCGATCCATGTCATCGTAATGCACATCGATCATCCGGTCGCGCGGGATGGCGTCGCGCGCGCTGCGCATCCGGGCGATCATGGTCTCCGTCTTGCGCAGCCACTCGCTCCCGACCCGGGCCGGGTCGACATTGTCGGAATAAAGGATCGTCTGGTTCCAGGCGAGCGAGGCGGCGCTGCCGACGATTGCCTGCGGGTCGCGATGCGTGAAGATCAGCCGCGCATCGGGGAAGACCTTCAGCAGCGCGGGCAGGTCCATCATGTGTTGCGGCGTCTTCAATATCCACGGCCGGATCGAGGAGACCTGCTGCGACCAGCCAACCAGCCGCAGGAGGTTGGCGAGGTGTTCATAAGCAGGTGTCGCATCCACCCCCTCGCACCATTTGCCGTAGCTCGGCACCTGCCACTGCGCCTCGAACTTCATGCCCCACATGCTGGCGACCAGCAGGCCGAGCTCTTCTTCCGGTTCGTAAGGCCCGGTCGGATGGATGGAGAGCGTGCGCGGATTGGCCAGTCGCGCCACTTTCATGATCCGCCGCGCGAGTACCGGACGGAAGTCTTCCTTCTCCCCTGCAAGCACTTCCTCATATCCGGGGCGCGGAACCGGACTGATCGTTTCGAAACTGCGCATGTGCGAGAAGCGCCGGTCGCTGGCGAGCAGCCGGTGAAGTCGCGTCGTTCCCGACCGCATCGGCCCCACGATCACCACCGGGTGCGCGATCGGCCGCTCGAGGATTTCCGGATGCTTCTTGAACCACATTTGCGTGAGCAAGCGGTCGCGCAGCACGTGGTGGAACTGCTTCACTGCCGAGAAATCGCCTGCTGCGTTCAGCTGCGCCTCGCTCTTTATCGAGTCCAGCAAGGCTTCCATCGGCCGCTCGAACCAGCGATCGCCGAAGTCGTCGAGCCCGGTTTCTTCGACCGCCGACTCCATCAGATGCTGCTTGGTCAGAATTGCCGGATCGACCATGCCGATCTTGCGCCCTGCGCGGATCGCGGTGTCGACAACATCGATGAACGGAGTCCGTTTCGGAGGCTTGATCGCATTGTTCGCCACTATGCCATTCGCCTCCAAGCCTTTCAGGTAGCGGACGAATCCGCCCGTGAAGGTGCCGCTCCCTAAAGATTGGAGCGAATGATGCAACAATGAGCCGGATCGGCTTTCGATCCCCACTGGCAATTGCCGGGGCGAAAAGGCATAGGCGCATCCCATGCACGACATTCGCACCATCAGGGAAAACCCCGAAGCTTTCGACGCGGCCCTCGCCCGCCGCGGACTGGCACCGCTCGCCGCCGAAGTCCTCGCCATCGACGAGGAACGCCGCGCTGTCACCACGCGCATGCAGGAAGCGCAGAGTCGCCGCAACGAGGCCTCCAAGGCGATCGGTCAGGCGATGGGCCAAGGCGACACCGAGAAAGCCGAGGCGCTGAAAGCCGAAGTAAGCGAATTGAAGCAGACGCTGCCCGCGCTCGAGGAGGAGGAACGTGAGCTCGGCGCGAAGCTGGAAAATGCGCTGGCGGTGATCCCCAACCTTCCGGCCGAGGATGTGCCGCAGGGGGAGGACGAAGCGGGCAATGTCGAACTATCGAGCTGGGGGGCCAAGCGCGAGTTCGATTTCGAGCCGAAAGAACACGCCGATATTGCGCCCGCGCTCGGCATGGAGTTCGAAACCGGAGCGAGGATTTCGGGTTCGCGCTTCACCTTCCTGCGCGGCGACATGGCGCGGCTGCATCGCGCACTCGGCCAGTTCATGCTCGACCGTCAGACGCGCGAATATGGCTACACCGAGTGCAATCCGCCCGTGCTGGTCAAGGACGAGGCGATGTATGGCACCGACAAGCTGCCCAAGTTCGCGGAGGACAGCTTCCGCACGACCGACGATCGCTGGCTGATCCCCACGTCCGAAGTCAGCCTGACCAGTTCGGTCATGGGCGAGATCCTCGATGACACCGCCCTCCCCATGCGCCTGACTGCCCTTACCCTGTGTTTCCGCAGCGAAGCAGGTGCGGCGGGCAAGGACACGCGCGGCTTCATCCGCCAGCACCAGTTCGAGAAGTGCGAGCTTGTCAGCATTACTCGCCCCGAGGAGAGCGAGGCCGAGCACGAGCGCATGACCGGGGCGGCCGAGGCGATCCTCCAGGCGCTCGACCTGCCCTATCGCAAGATGCTGCTGTGCACCGGCGACATGGGCTTCGGCGCGCGCAAGACCTACGATCTCGAAGTGTGGTTGCCCGGCCAGGGTGCCTATCGCGAGATCAGTTCCTGCTCGAACACCGGCGATTTCCAGGCGCGGCGCATGAACACGCGTTATCGTCCCGAGGGCGAGAAGAAGACGGCCTTCGTTCACACGCTCAACGGCTCGGGCCTCGCGGTGGGACGCACGCTCGTCGCGGTGATCGAGAATTACCAGCAGGCGGACGGGAGCGTAGCCGTTCCCGAGGTTCTGCAACCCTATATGGGCGGAGTGACCGTCCTGGAGCCTGCCAGCTGATGCGTATTCTGGTCACCAATGACGACGGCATTCACGCTCCGGGGCTCGAAGTGCTCGAAGCGATCGCGCATGAGTTCTCGGACGACGTGTGGACCTGCGCCCCTTCCGACAATCAGACCGGCGCCGGGCACTCGCTGACGCTGGCCATGCCTGTCCGCCTGCGCAAGCATTCGGAGCGGCGCTTCTCCGTCACCGGCACACCCACGGACGCGGTTTCGATGGGATTGAAGCAGGTGCTCGACGGCCCGCCCGATCTCATCCTGTCGGGCGTCAACGCAGGCGCGAACCTCGGCGACGACATCACCTATTCGGGCACCGTCTCGGCGGCCATGGAAGGTGCGCTCGCCGGGATTCCCTCGATCGCGCTGAGCCAGGTCATGACGCAGGAGCGCCCGCCCTCGGGCGACCGCTTCCACGCCGCGCGCAACTGGGGCGCGAAGGTTATCGCCCCCCTGATCGACACACAATTCGCGACCCGCACGCTGGTAAGCGTGAACTTTCCCGCGCTCGATGCGGAGGAGGTCAGGGGTATACGCGCCGTGCGGCAGGGCTTTCACGACTATGCCCGCGCCTCGGTGGTCGAGGCCCGCGATCCGCGCGGCCAGCGCTACTACTGGTTCGGACTAGACGCGATCGAGCACACGCTCGACCACGGCACCGACCTCGAAGCGATTGCGGAGAAGTATATTTCTGTAACGCCGCTGCAGCTCGAATTGACGCACCACGCATCGCTCGCCACGCTGGGTGAGAAGTTCGGGGGCTGAACGATAGGCTACAGACAAGAGGGTTGGGTCGATGAGAAATGTGTTCGTGCTAGCCCTCGCCTTTGCGCTGATCGCAGCGAGCGATCCGGCAACAAAAACAGAGCATGAGGTCAAGGCGGGCGAAACGCTGTCGGGCATCGCCGAGAGTACAGGCGTGCAGGCGAGCATCATCGCCGCCGCCAATGGATTGCGGGCGCCTTATTCGGTCAGGACCGGCCAGGTGCTCCAGATCCCGCGCCAGCGCACCCATGTGGTCGAGGCGGGAGACACGCTGTTCGGCATAGCGATGCGGTATGGCGTTCCGTCACAGAATGTCGCCATCGCCAATGGGCTGAAGGAACCTTACGTCGTCAAGACGGGGCAGAAGCTCATCATCCCTGCCGTGCTCAAGCCGGTGGCGGTGCAGAGCTCCGAGCCGACCGAACCCTATTTCACCTGGCCGCACGATGGCGACATCCTGCTCGGCTACGGCAAACGCGCCGATGGCGGCGGGCATGACGGCATCGATATCGCGGTGAAGCCGGGCGACATGATCCGCGCCTCTGCCAATGGCAGGGTCGTGCGGGTCGACAACGACCACCCGCGTTTCGGGCGCTTCGTCGTGATCGAGCATGGTCGGGGATGGCTCAGCGCCTATGGCCATCTCGGCCGCGCCACCGTCACCAGGGGCGAGATCGTGAAGTCCGGAGAGCGCATCGGAATCGGCGGCGTTTCGGGCCAGGCGACGCGGCCCGAACTGCATTTCGAAATCCTGCTGGACGACGAAGAGGTTGATCCCGCGAAGAAACTGCCCGACAGACGCGATAGATGAGCAGGCAAGTCGATCGCATAGCGCCGGGCAAGGCGCCGCAACATTATCGCGGGCCGCGCTTCAAGCCCTTGCGGCGCGCGGTCAAGATCCCCGTCTGGGGCGACCTCGGCATTCGCCTGGGCCTCGCGCTGTTCCTCATCGCCATCGTGGTGATGATCCACTGGTGGGATCGCGAGGGGCTGGTCGACAATCTCGATGGCGAGGTCAGCTTCCTCGACGTCATCTACTTCACGATGATCTCGATCACGACCACGGGATTTGGTGACATCGCCCCGATCAGCGATCGGGCAAGACTGGTCGAAGCCGTCATCGTGACTCCGATCCGTTTCGCAGTGTTCTTCATTTTCGTCGGCACCGCGTATAATTTCATAATCAAGCGTAGCTGGGAGAAGTGGCGCATGGCCCGCATCCAGGAAAACCTTTCCGGACATATCGTCGTCCTCGGCTACGGTGTGTCGGGGTCGGAGAGTGTGACCGAGCTGATCGAACGCGGCACCGATGCGCGGGAGATCGTGGTGGTCGATCCGAGCGAGGAACGACTGCTCGAAGCCGAGAAACTCGGCTGCAATGTCATCGCTGCCGATGCGACGCGCGACACGACGCTAGAGGCGGTTCGCATCAGCGAGGCGAAGAACGTGCTGGTTTCGGCTGGCCGTGACGATACCTCGATCCTGATCGTGCTGACCGTCC
This sequence comes from Altererythrobacter xiamenensis, assembly GCF_900177715.1. Taxonomy (GTDB): domain Bacteria; phylum Pseudomonadota; class Alphaproteobacteria; order Sphingomonadales; family Sphingomonadaceae; genus Erythrobacter; species Erythrobacter xiamenensis. The sequence continues at coordinate 736,854 of NZ_FXWG01000001.1, forward strand.
GTCATCTGGCACCGAGCGTACCGATCAGCGTCGTCGTGCGCGCAAACGACAACGAATTGCTGGCGCGGCAGGCAGGCGCCAACAATGTCATCAATCCGGTGCGCTTTACCGGCCTTCTGCTCGCCGGAAGCGCGCGCGGCGCGCATATCGCCGACTATCTCGCCGACCTCGCTTCGATCACCGGGCGGGTTCAGCTGGTCGAGCGGCAGGTCACCGAAGAAGAATGCGGCCGCTCGATCTATGACCTGGAGACCGGCGGCCGGGGCTTGCGCGTCTATCGCCGCGGGCAGGTCTACGGTTTCTGGGAAAGCGAATGCGAAAGCCTGCTTCCCGGCGATATCGTGGTCGAGATCGTCCCGACAGAAAATGGCTCGAGCAAGGGCGACGGGCACGATCATATCGACGTCTAGGATCGCCCTTAGCGGTCGGATCACGTCGGGGCTGGCGCGAGAGCCGCGCGCGGTGTAGAGCGCCGCGCAAATCATGAGCACGACGAAAACTCTCCCCGACCAGAAGAAGGTCGGCATGGTCAGCCTCGGCTGCCCCAAGGCGCTGGTGGATTCCGAGCGCATTCTCACGCGTCTGCGTGCCGATGGCTATGCGATGAGCCCCGATTACGCCGGTGCCGACGTGGTTCTGGTCAATACCTGCGGCTTTCTCGATTCCGCCAAGGAAGAAAGCCTTGCGGCAATCGGCGAAGCGATTTCCGAAAACGGCCGGGTAATCGTGACCGGGTGCATGGGCGAGGAAGCGGACGCGATCCGCGCCGCCCATCCGCAAGTGCTGGCCGTCACAGGCGCGCATCAGTATGAACAAGTGGTCGAGGCGGTGCACACCCACGCGCCGCCTTCGCAGGGGCCGTTCGTCGACCTGATCCCGCAGCCGTCAGACGCCGATATCAAGCTCACCCCGCGCCACTACAGCTACCTCAAGATTTCGGAGGGCTGCAATCACTCCTGCGCCTTCTGCATCATCCCGCAATTGCGCGGGAAGCTCGCCAGCCGGCGGGTCGATGCCGTGCTGCGCGAGGCGGAGAAACTGGTCGCAGCGGGCACGAAGGAACTGCTCGTCATCAGCCAGGACACCTCGGCCTATGGCGTCGATATCCGCCATGAAGAGCGCATGTGGAAGGACCATCCGGTCCGCGCGCACATGACCGATCTCGCGCGCGAACTGGGCCAGCTGAAGACGCCCGAAGGCGAGCAGCCCTGGACCCGGCTGCACTATGTCTATCCCTACCCCCATGTCGATGCGGTTATCCCGCTGATGGCGGAAGGGCTGCTGACGCCCTATCTCGATATCCCATTCCAGCACGCGGCACCGTCCGTACTCAAACGGATGAAGCGCCCGGCGAACGAGGCCAAGGTGCTCGAGCGCCTGAAGAAATGGCGCGAAATCTGCCCGGAGATCGCGATCCGCTCCAGCTTCGTGGTCGGCTTCCCCGGCGAGACCGAGGACGATTTCAAATATCTGCTCGAATGGCTGGAAGAAGCCCAGCTCGACCGCGTCGGTGCGTTCCGCTTCGAACCGGTCGAAGGTGCGCAGGCCAATTCGCTGCCCGATCCGGTACCCGAAGAGATCAAGGAAGAGCGCTACGCCCGCGTCATGGAAGTGACCGAGCGGATCAGCGCGGCCAAGCTGGCGAAGAAGGTCGGCACATCGATCCCCGTCATCATCGACGAGGTTGGCGAGCCCGACGAGGATGGCGACATCGGAGCCACCGGGCGTTCGCAGGCCGATGCGCCGGAGATCGACGGCGCGGTGTATCTGCGCAACGTGCCGGAAACCCTCGCTCCGGGCGATTTCGTGACAGTTGAAGTCGAAGATGCCGATGCGCACGATTTGTTCGGCGCAATCACGAGTTAACTTCTTTATTTCAACGACTTAACTCGGACAGACGGTGCGATTCTGTCGCCGGCCCGCGCCGTGCGTGTCGCCTGGCAGCGGGGCACATGGTATAGTCAGCCATGGCTGGCTTGCTTCACCCAGCGAACTTCGCCCTTTGGGGTCTTGCGCCGCTCCTCGGCGCCTGTTCGCCTGCAGATGATCACGCGGAAGATGCGCATGCATCCGCTGGAGCAAGCCCCTCCCCAATACCCCTAGAATCCCGGCAGGGAGTCCCGACCATGACTGACAAGATCGCTCCGCCTCTGCGCGAGGCATTCGAAACCCACCAATCCGCCCCCGATCACGTCGAGCGCGTCATTATCACCTTCGCAAAGGGGGCAGACCCGGCTGCGCTGCAAGCGGATGGCGTGTCGATCGTATCGCGGATGGAGAACCTGCCGATCGTTATCGCCACGATCGATGCCAGGGGGCTCGAGGCTCTTTCGAAGGGTGAAGGTATCGAACGGGTCGAACCGGACGGGACCATGCGCATTCCGGAAGACGAATAGCGCGGATCACTCCGCAATGTGTTTCCTGGCGAGCCGTTTGTAGGCCGAGCGATCTTCGCCATGAATCGCGTGCCATTCGGCGTGCTCCTCGAGCGCATTGCGCACTTCGCGCCGATGGCGTTCGGGAAAGATCGCGTCTGCCTTTGCGGCTTTCATCGGTAGCGGCAGGACCTGCGCAATCGTTTCGCCTGCCCCGACATGGACCGGGCTGTCGATTTGGGGGAGTTCGAATACGAGGTTGACCGCGCCAGCGTACCAGCCGGTTTCGACAAGACCCGATAAAAGCATAAGCCCATCTGTCCTTGCCCGATTTATCGGGGGGAGGAACAGCAGCCCGGCCCCGCTCTGCGTTCGCAGTATGTAGGGGAGGTGCAGCTTCACCATGTGCTGCTGATCCGGACCCTCGAAGAAGCTGAGGCCGGGGATGACGAGGCTGCCGGCATGGCGCGCAACGCTTTCGGGTATGTCGAACTGGTTCTTGCGGAAGTGTCTCCCCGGCTCGTCGCGAACGTAGAATACCCGCCTTGCGCAGCCCCCGGGAATAGGGGAGCGAAAGGACCGTGTGCCCTGCGGCACCTGGTCCTGCAGGCAATAGCCCCATTCGAAGGGGGAAGGTATCGCAAGGCCCGCGCCCGCCGCCGCGACGAAGGGACGGCATTGTTCACGCCGGCCATAACCCGGCGGCACGGTTTCGCGGGTGCGCGGGGACGCAGGGACAGGCCGCTGGATGGCATCGCACAAGGCGATCACGCTGATGCGGAAGGCATCGTTCTCCATCGACCTGCCCCCTCGTGCGACCCTAGAGCGTATGCTCGGGCGGCGTGCCTATCCAGAAAGAGGACGCATTTGCGTCAACCCGCCCCTTTCCGTATTTTTCGGGATCCTGGTCGCCCACCTTGTCGACAAAGGTGTTCAGCAACCACCGCACCTGCTTGTTGGTGCAGCTGCGGTGAGAGCCCCAGGCAAGAGCGGCCACGCCCGAAACATGCGGACATGCCATGGAGGTACCGCTCATAGTGCCATAGCCGCCTCCGCGGGTGGTCGAGAGAACCGAAACGCCGGGCGCGCAGACTTCGACTTCTGGTCCGCGGCTTGAGAAGCCGGCAATGATGTCTGCAGAATCCACGGCAGAAATCGCCATGACATGCGGGTATTTGGCCGGGAAGCCGACCGTGTTGTTGCCCGGCCCCGAATTGCCTGCGGCCGCCACGAGCAGCACGCCGTCGTCATAGGCCGCTTCGCACATGTCGCCGAGCGCCTGCGGAGCGCCGCCTCCGCCGAGGCTCATGCTGGCAACGCGTGCGCCCTTCTTCGACATGATCCAGTCCAGCGCGGCGATCAGCCAGCTCCATTGTCCGCTGCCGGTGCTCGACAGCACCTTGACCGGGTAGAGATAGGCATAGGGTGCCACGCCGACGACACCGATATTGTTGTGGACCGCAGCCACGGTGCCAGCGCAGTGGGTGCCGTGGCCGTGGAAGTCCTCGGTCGAACTTTCGGTCGGCACGAAGCTTTTTCCGGTCCTGAGATTGGCGACGAGATCGGGATGATCGGAATCGATCCCGGTGTCGCAGATGAAGACCTTGATCCCTTCGCCCTGGCTGCTCGGCCAGGCCGCGGGAGCCTTGACCTGGGTGATTCCGACCGGGGTCGTCTGCGCGAGTGCATCCGGCCCGTCGAGCGCGTGCATTTCTCCGTCCTCCTCGACCCGGACGACGTTCTTGTCCTTCTTGAGCTTGTCGATCTCGGCCTGGGTCAGATTGGCCATGAGGATCGGCGCTTCATAGCGGTTCACATCATAGCCGACCTTCATCAGGTCCTCTCCCGAGGCGACCGGTCGCGCCTGGCGCGAGACGGTTTCGGCGGTGACGAAATTGATATCGCCATCGTCGATCGCAGAAGCGAGAATTTCCTGCTTGTCCTTGGAAGTCGACCGTTTGTCCTTCGGTTTGAAGGTAATGATCACCGGTTTACGATTGGTATTGGATGCTTTTGCCATGATAATCTCCATATAGATGGCTAAAATCATGCGCGTTTCTGGACATCTAAGACATCCGCACGGTGGGAGAAACCCCACACCCGCCGCAAGTCATTTGTTAGTTTTGTTTTATAACAAGGCGAATTAATTATTACCTCGACTCGCGATTACTAATATATATCTCTTATTTTCTATCACGTCATCAATATTCAGAAAAGTGTCGTCTATATACAATTTATCGAACGCGTTCGAACTGGAAACCTTTTCCAGCCCCGTAACGACCTAGTGGTGGGCCGCCTGACGCCACGGAATCTTTTCTTGAAACAAGCCGGCACTTCGCCCGTTAATCCGGCAATGGCCATTTCCATCCAGACCAGCTTCGCTTTCGAGCTAGAGCGTCCGACCGATGTCCTGCTTCAGTTCGAAGCGGCGGACATTCCCGAGCAGCGCATCCTTTCTGCCGAAACTTGCATGACCGAGGCCGAGCATTGCGCCCACGTGCCCGCGCAGGACGATATCGGCGAGCGCATCTGGTTGCGCGCGGAGGGGCACTTCGAGGTCGACTATAACGCCTTGGTCGAGCCGCAGCGACTGCTGCCGGATATCGAAACGCTCAGGATGCTCGATCCGCACGATATGCCCGGTGAAGCCGTCGAATACCTCTTTGACAGCCGTTATTGCCCGGCGGACAAGTTCCAGCCTTTCGTGGAGGCCGAGTTCGGCAAGACCCAGGGCGGTGCGCGGATCGCTGCGATCCGCGAATGGATCGAACGCAATTTCAGCTATCAACCCGGCACATCGGACGCGCGCACCGGAGCGCTCGACAGCTTCGTCGAACGACGCGGAATCTGCCGCGATTACGCACATGTCATGGTGACGATGGCGCGCGCTTCGACCATTCCCGCGCGCTATGTCGCTTGCTATGCGCCGGGTGTCGATCCACCCGATTTTCATGCGGTGGCAGAGGTCTTCCTCGACGATCCAACGACCGACGGCGGCGGAGCCTGGCACCTCGTCGATGCAACCGGAATGGCCAATCCTGCGGAAACCGCGAAGATCGGAATTGGCCGCGATGCCGCAGATGTCAGCTTCCTGACCAGCTTCGGTCCGAACAATTTCCTGCGCTCCAGCGTGAAAGTGTCCATCGACAACACATGAATAGCTATGCGCCGCAGCAGGACTATGGATGCGGCTGGCTTGCGCTGATAGGCAGGAAATGCGCCACTTGCGCGGGCTTTGGCCTGCTTTCCGGCGCGAGGCCTGAGGGGAAAGGGTTCGACACGTAATGGACTTCACCGCTGACCGCTTGTTGCTGTTCGGCGCCACCGGCGACCTCTCGCAGCGCATGTTGCTTCCCTCGCTCTGCGCACTGGATGCCGACGAGCTGCTGCATGACGACCTCAAGATCATCGGCACCGCCCGATCGGAATTGAGCGATGCCGAGTTTCGCAATTTCGCGCGCGAGGCACTTGAGAAATATCTTCCCGCGAGCCGCCGCGGCGGAATGGCCGATTTTCTCAATCGCCTGTCCTATCAGCAACTCGATGCGACGACACTCGACGGTTATACCGAGCTTGCCGCCAAGGTCGGCGAACCGAAACAAGGTCTCGCGATCTTTCTTTCGACCGCGCCCAGCCTGTTCGGCCCAACGATCAAGGGGCTGCAGCACGCCGGCCTCGATGGCGAGCATGTCCGCATGTGCCTCGAAAAGCCGCTCGGGACCGATCTCGAAACGAGCTGCGAGATCAATGACGCGGTGGCGGCAGCCTTCCCCGAAGAACGGATTTTCCGGATCGACCACTATCTCGGCAAGGAGACGGTCCAGAACCTGCTGGCGCTGCGCTTTGCCAATCTGATGTTCGAGCCGATCTGGAACTCGGCGCATATCGATCACGTGCAGATCACCGTGGCCGAGACGGTCGGACTGGAAGGACGCGTCGCCTTTTACGACGATGCCGGTGCGCTGCGCGACATGGTGCAGAACCACATGCTGCAGCTGCTCGCGCTGGTGGCGATGGAGCCGCCCGTCAGCTTCGATTCCACCGCCGTTCGCGACGAGAAGGTGAAGGTGCTGCGCGCCTTGCGCAAGGTGGAGAAAGGCGAAACCGTCACCGGCCAGTATCGCGCCGGGGCGATCGGCGGCCAGGCGGTTCCGGGCTATGACGAGGAGCTGGGCAAGGACAGCGACACCGAGACCTTCGTCGCGATCAAGGGGCATGTCGACAACTGGCGCTGGAAGGGTGTGCCGTTTTACCTGCGCACCGGCAAGCGACTGCCCGAGCGCGTGACCGAGATCGTCGTCCAATTCCGCTGCGTGCCGCACTCGATCTTCGCCGGGAAGGGTGCGAGCATGCAGCCCAACCGGCTGGTGATCGGCATCCAGCCCGAAGAAAACATCACGCTTTCGCTGATGGCCAAGGTGCCCGGGCTCGACCGCGAGGGCATCCGCCTGCGTCAGGTTCCGCTCGATATCTCCATGCCAGACGCCTTTTCAGGCGCGGTGCGGCGTATTGCCTACGAGCGGCTGCTGCTCGACCTGATCGAGGGCGACCAGACGCTGTTCGTCCGCCGCGACGAGGTCGAGGCGCAATGGCACTGGATCGATGCGATCCGGGCCGAATGGAGTGACGAGGAACTGAAGCCCAAGACCTACACTGCCGGCAGCTGGGGGCCGAGTGCGGCCATCGCGCTGGCCGAACGTGACGGAGTTAGCTGGCACGATGAGTAAACTCAACGATACCATCCACCGCGTGACCGAGCGCGTGATCGAACGTTCGAAGCCGGGCCGTACAGCCTATCTCGAAATGATGGACCGCGAAGCCGATCGCATGCCGGAGCGGTCGGAGGTGTCCTGTTCGGTGCTCGCCCATGCCTATGCCGGGGCGACCGAAGATCAGGAAGCGCTCAAGGAAGGGCGCGGCCCGAACATCGGTATCGTCAGCGCCTATAACGACATGCTCTCCGCCCATCAGCCCTATGGCCGCTATCCCGAGCGGATGAAGATTTACGCCCGTGAGGTCGGCGCAACGGCGCAGGTCGCAGGCGCAACGCCGGCGATGTGTGACGGCGTGACGCAGGGCGAAGACGGCATGGAATTGTCGCTCTTCAGCCGCGACGTGATCGCGCTCTCGACCGCCGTCGCATTGAGCCACCAGATGTATGACGGTGTCGCCGCGCTCGGCATTTGCGACAAGATCGTGCCCGGCCTCGTCATCGGCGCGCTTCGCTTCGGCCACCTGCCTTGCGTGTTCGTGCCATCGGGACCGATGCCCTCGGGCATTGCCAACAAGGAAAAGCAGCGCGTCCGCCAGCTCTATGCCGAAGGAAAGGTTGGCCGCGACGAGCTGCTCGCCAGCGAGATGGGGAGCTATCACTCGCCCGGCACCTGCACTTTCTACGGCACGGCCAACTCCAACCAGATGATGATGGAGATGATGGGGCTGCACATTCCGGGCAGCGCCTTCGTCCAGCCGGGCACCAGGCTGCGCCAGGCGCTCGACAAGCGGGCAGTGCACCGGATCGCCGAGCTTTCAGGCACGCGCGAGAAGAACATGGCGCGCTGCATCGATGAAAAGGCGATCGTCAATGCCGCGGTCGGGCTGCTCGCCACCGGCGGATCGACCAATCACGCGATCCATATTCCGGCGATGGCGCGCGCGGCCGGAATCATCTTCGACTGGAATGATCTTTCGGAGCTTTCGCGCGCAGTACCGCTCATCGCGCGGGTCTACCCCAATGGCTCGGGCGATGTGAACCATTTCCACGATGCTGGCGGCATGGGTTACGTCATCGGCACGCTGCTCGACGAGGGACTTTGCCACCGCGACATCGTGACCGTGAGCGAGGGCGATCTGTCGGATTATGCGAAAGAGCCGGGGCTTGGCGAGGACGACGCGCTCGTCTGGCGCGAGACCGGCGAAAGCGGCGATATCGAAATGCTCCGCCCCGCCTCCGATCCGTTCCAGCCCGACGGCGGAATGCGGCTCGTCGAGGGCAATCTCGGGCGCGGCTGCTTCAAGAGTTCTGCGGTCGAAAAGGAACGCTGGACGATCGAGGCGCCGTGCCGCGTGTTCGAGGAACAGGCGGACGTGATGGCCGCGTTCAAGGCCGGCGAACTCGACCGGGACGTAGTGGTGGTCGTCCGCCATCAGGGGCCGCGCGCCAACGGCATGCCCGAACTCCACAGCCTCACCCCGCCGCTGGGAGTGCTGCAGGACCGCGGCTACCGCGTCGCACTGGTCACCGACGGGCGCATGTCGGGCGCATCGGGCAAGGTGCCGGCCGCGATCCACGTCACGCCCGAAGCATTGGGCGGCGGGCCGCTTTCCAGGCTACGCGACGGCGACACGGTCAAGGTCTGCGCCGCCACCGGAGAGCTCTCGACAACGGCCGATCTCGACGCGCGCGAGCCAGCGGCCAAGCCCGAGCCGAAGCTTGGCGTCGGGCGTGAACTCTTCGCCATGTTCCGCCACGGCGCGGATGGCGCAGAACAGGGAGGCAGCGCCATGCTCGCTGCGGCAGGACTGTGAACTATACCGCGAACCAGCTGGTCAGCGTCGATATCGGCGGCACCCACGCCCGCTTCGTGATCGCAACGATCGAAGACGATGGTTCGATCACTCTCGATGAGCCGATAACGCTCCACACCGAAGATCACGCGAGCTTCCAGACCGCATGGCAGGATTACCGCGAACAGAAGGGCGGCGCGCTGCCCGACGCCGTCAGCATGGCGATCGCCGGACCGGTCGGCGGCGACGTCATCCGCTTCACCAACAATCCCTGGATCATTCGCCCGGCGCTCGTCCAGGAAAAGCTCGGCGTCGAGCGCTATACCATCGTCAACGACTTCGAAGCGGTTGCCCATGCCGTGGCGCGCGCCAGCGAAGACCAGTTCATCCACCTTACGGGTCCGGACAAGCCGCTCGCGCCTACCGGCCGCCTGAGCGTGCTCGGCCCCGGCACCGGACTGGGTGTGGCGCACCTCTATCGCGAGCCCGACGGCACCTACCGCGTATCCGCCACCGAGGGTGGCCATATCGATTTTGCCCCGCTCGACCAGATCGACGACGCAATCCTTGCACGGCTGCGCAAGCGCCACACGCGGGTCTCGGTCGAGCGCGTCGTCGCTGGCCCTGCCATCTCCGACATCTATCAGACGCTCGCTGCGATGGAGGGAAAGCCGACCTCCGACGAAGACGACATTGCTATCTGGACGCGCGGGCAGGACGGCAGCGACAGCCTCGCCGCAGCCGCGGTTGACCGGTTCTGCATGTCATTGGGCAGCGTAGCGGGCGACATCGCGCTCGCGCAGGGCGGCTTCGGCGGCGTCGTGATTGCAGGCGGTCTTGGTTACCGCATCCGCGAAACACTTCTGAGTTCAGGCTTTGCCGAAAGGTTCAAGGCCAAGGGGCGTTTTCAGGAATTGATGGCCTCCATCCCCGTCAAACTCATCATCCATCCGCAGCCCGGCCTGTTCGGCGCCGCGGCCGCCTTCGCCTCCGAACACGGGAGCTGACATTTGAGCCAGATCGAAACCATCATGCGGACCGCGCCGGTCATTCCGGTGATCGTGATCGACGAGTTGGAACACGCCGTTCCTCTGGCCGAGGCACTAGTCGCAGGCGGCCTGCGCGTGCTCGAGGTCACCTTGCGCACTCCCGCTGCGTTTGAAGCGATCGCGGCGATGAAACAGGTGCCGGGCGCAATCGTCGGCGCGGGTACCGTCACCAATCCCGATGAGCTTTCGAAGGCAATCGATGCAGGCAGCGAGTTCATCGTTTCGCCGGGCCTGACCGAGCGGTTGGGCAAAGCGGCGGTCGATGCGGGCATTCCCTTCCTTCCCGGCATCGCCAATGCCGGCGACATCATGCGCGGGCTCGACCTCGGCCTCACGCATTTCAAGTTCTTTCCCGCCGCGACATCGGGCGGCCTCCCTGCCTTGAAGGCGCTCGCTGGCCCGTTCGGTCAGTGCAAGTTCTGCCCCACCGGCGGAATCAGCCTTGATAACGCTTCTGAATGGCTCGCCTTCGATCCGGTGCTCTGCGTCGGTGGAAGCTGGGTGGCTCCGCGCGGTGCGCCCGACAAGCCCGCCATCGAGAAGCTCGCGCGCGAAGCTATGGAGCTGGCGACATGAGAACCGTCGACGACCTGATCGAGCGCCTGCAAACGCACCACCTCCGCACGAAGGAAACCCCGCTTTTCAACCCGGTCTTCCAGCTCGGCCTCGACCTTTCGCGCTCCCTGGAAGCGGGCGATATCGATCTCGATGCGGTCGAAGCGCTCGTGTCGGAGCTCGAATGCGACAGCATGCAGAGCCGCGCTTCGCGACTGCGCCGACTGGTCGCGCCGGTCGATCTCGACGAGAACACGGCTGCGCTGCGCAATTCGCTGACCTCGCAGGATTTCGCCGCCTTCCGCAGCGAATGGGAGCGGCCACAGCTCCACGCGGTGTTCACGGCGCACCCGACCTTCCTGCTGACGCCCGACCAATCCGAAGCGGTGGCGGATGCGGCAAGCAGCGATGCCGAAATCGGCACGCAGGCCTGCGTCACGGGTGCCGAACGCCCCGCCATCACGCTGGAATACGAGCATGGCCGGGCGATGCGCGCCATCGGTCATGCGCAGGACGCGCGCGACGGGATCGTGGGTGAACTGCTGTCCCACGCGGCGGAAAACTGGCCCGATCAGTGGCATGCGCTCAATCCGCTCCCGTTTCGCTTCGCCAGCTGGGTCGGCTACGACATGGATGGCCGCACCGACATCAAGTGGTATGATTCGATCGGTTTTCGCCTGTCGGAAAAGGTCCAGCGCCTGTCGCGCTATATCGCGTCGCTCGAAGCAATCGACGCCGCACATCCCCTGCTCGACGCGCTGCGCCCCGCCCTCGCCTATGCCGAGGCCCGCGCAGCCGATTTCGGCGAAGACCTGACCGAACCGGAAGCTCTGAGCGCAGCCGCCAATCGCCTGACCGCAGACGATCCGCACAAGCTCCTGAGCCTCACTCCGCTTATCGACGCGCTCGAAGCAGAGGCACGCGATTGCGACGTAGCGCGCGCGCTACGCCTCAAGACGCTCGCCGCGGCGATGCGCGCCGACGGGCTCGGCATGGGCTGGATTCACTTCCGCGTGAACTCGAGCCAGCTCCACAACGCCATTCGTCGCCGGATCGACCCGGACAATACGCTCGATCTCGCCAGCAAGGGGGCGATGGCGACCCTTCGCGAGATCCTCGCCAGGGTGAAGCCGCTCCGCTCCAATTTCGCCGCGCTTGCCATCGAGAGTTCGACCGCGATCCGACAGTTCCTCGCGATGGCGCAAATCCTCGGCCATGTGGATGCCGACGCGCCGATCCGCATGCTGATTGCCGAATGCGAGCAGCCCTCGACAATCCTCGCCGCGCTCTATTTCTCCAAGCTGTTCGGGATCGAGGACAAGGTCGACGTCTCGCCCCTGTTCGAGACCGAGAGTGCATTGGAGCATGGCGGGCGCTTCCTCGACGCCTTGCTCGCAGAGGACAGCTACCGTGAGTACGCGCAGAGGCGCGGACGCGTCGCGATCCAGACCGGATTTTCGGATGCGGGCCGCTTCGTCGGGCAATTGCCCGCAAGCCTCGCGATCGAGCGCCTGCAGGGCCGGCTGAGCCAGGCGATGGAGAAGAACGGCCTGACCGGTGTTTCCGCGCTGATCTTCAACACCCACGGCGAAAGCATGGGCCGCGGCGCCCATCCCGACAGTTTCGAGGATCGCCTGAACTGGCCGCTCAGCCCCTGGGCGAAGCGCCGCTTCATCCGCGCCGGGATCACGCTGGAGCCGGAGGTCAGCTTTCAGGGCGGCGATGGCTACATGTTCTTCGCAACGCCGAAACTGGCGCGCGCGACATTGACCCGCATCGCCACGATCCGGCCCGCCGATACCGAGGCCGACGCGCCGACAGATCCCTTCTACCGGCGCACTGAGCTCAGCCTCGACTTCTACCGCGCCATCCGTTCGCACCAGCGCGCGCACCTGCTGTCGAAGACCTATTCGCGCGCGGTGACCGCCTTCGGGCTGGGGCTGCTCAATTCGACCGGCAGCCGCGTCTCGCGCCGCCAGAGCGACCTGTCCGCCGATCGCGAGATGAGCCTGCGCCAGATCCGCGCCATCCCGCACAATTCGATCCTGCAGCAACTCGGCTATCCGGTGAACGTGATCGCCGGGGTCGGCAGCGCGGCTGACGGGAATTACGAGGATATCGCAGGGCTGCTCGAGGAGAGCGAGCGCGGGCGGCAAATGATCCGCCTGGTGCGCAGCTCCAACGCACTCGCCAGCATCAAGACCGTGGCCGCCTATGGCGAGCTGTTCAACTCGGCCTATTGGGCAAGCCGTCCCTATCGCGGGACCGAGAGCCATCTGTCCGATGCCTGCGAAGTGCTGGCCGAGTACCTGACCAAGGACGACCGTACCGGCGTTTTCCGCCGCCTCGCCTCGCGTCTGAGGGTCGATGCGCTCAAGCTGCACCGCCTGCTCTCGCTGCTGCCTGACGAGCATCCGCTCGAGGATCGCGAGAACATCCGCCGCACCATCGGCGCCGCGCAGGCACTGCGCCTCGCCCTGCTGCAGCACATGTTCATCAAGGTGGTCTCGATCCCCGCTTTCAGCCGCGCGAACGACATCAGCCGCGAAGACGTGCTGGAGATGGTGTTTACCCTGCGGATCGATGAAGCGCTCGCGCAATTGCGCCGCGCCTTCCCCACCGATTACCCGCAGATCAGCGATTTCGCGGTCGATGCGCCGACCGATTACCCGGACGGCGAAGGCGAAGGCTACATGGCGATCCGGCGCGATTACATCGACCCGCTCGAGCGCGCCTATGGCCTGTGCCTGCGGCTCTCGACCGCCATCGCCAACGAGTTCGGCGCGCACGGCTGAGTTAGATCCGGCAGGGATCGCTGCGTTAACTTTTCGCGTTTTTCGCGTCTCGGCAAGGGACGCGGGTGTTAGTCCGCTGGCGACTCACGGCGATTTACGGCATAATACTGAGATTATGATGGAAATCTCCAAGCTTACTCGTTCTGTTTTTATCGCCCTCGCGGCGATGATCGCTTCGGTACCCGCCGCTTGCGCGCAGCCTGCGTCCGGCGATTCAAGCGAGGGCGAGGAAAACGCCATTGCGGTCGATGCCGCCGCTCTCCAACCCGGCGCGGAGGAAGTGACCGCGGGCACCGGCGCAGCAGCCGAAAAGGCTACCGGCGCGATCGACACGGCAGTGAATACCGTGTCCGAACCTGTAGTGCAGCAAGCAGCGCCCAGCCCTTCGACCAAGAAATCGAGCGACGACGATCTCGTCATCAAGCGGATCCTGCCGATCGAAGGCCCGATCAAGTACGGCGACTGGTTCTGGGATGAAGAAGGCGTGCCTCCTGGCAAGCTCGTCATCACGGTCGATCTCGATGCGCGCGTTCTTTCTGTATTCCGCGATGGTTATGAAATCGGGACGAGCGCGGTGCTGCTCGGTACGGACGAGCACCCGACCCCGCTGGGGACCTTCCCGATCCTGACCAAGGAGCGGCACAATGTATCGGAGAAATACGACAATGCTCCGATGCCCTGGACACTGCGCCTGACCTGGGACGGAATCGCGATCCACGGCGGTTCGGAGATCGTCAATGGCTATGCCAGCCACGGCTGCATCGCCGTGCCCGATCCGCTGGCGGCAAAGCTCTTCGAAGCTGCCAAGCGCGGCGACAAGGTCGTCATCACACGGGGCAAGATGATCGGCGTGGGCGATCCCATCGCCTGAACCGAAGCGCGGCGGCGACTAACGCCTCGGCGGTTCGCGGCGCAGGACCCAGCCTGCGTTTGAAGGCACCACGATCACACCAGCCAGATTGCGGGTTTCGCCCTGTTCGAGAGCGTCGAGCATTTCGGCCACTTGCGAGCCGCGCGGTGCCGCGCCGAATTGCTCCATCGCGCGGGCGAGAAGCCGCAGCCTGACCTCGCGCGGCAAATCCGCAGGCAGCGCGAGTGTGAGATCGCCATTCGATGGCCGGCTTCCATCGCTCCAGACCCGCTCCACCCATTGATCGAGCGCAGCATCGGCATCGGCCAGCCACGAGGCGCTCCGGGCGACAGCCTCGACATCCAGCCAATCGGCATCCGCAAGCGCCGCACGCATACGTGCCCGATCAAAGCGCATATCTTCGTTCGAGGGATCCTCGGCAGCGACAATCCCTGCATCCCGGACCAGTTTTTCCAATTCGTCTTTGCGCCAGCCGAGTAACGGGCGGACTAGCGACAGATCGCTGCTTGGCAAAGTGCCGCGTCCGCGAACTCCCGCGAGGCCTGACAATCCGCTGCCGCGATTGAGCCGCATCATCAGCGTTTCAGCCTGATCGTCGGCGTGATGCGCGGTCGCGAGCGCGGCGATACCTTCATCGCGCATCCATCTCGCCAGAGCCGCATAGCGTGCCGTGCGCGCCTCGTGCTGAACGTTACCCCGGGGAACCTCAATTGGCAGCACCGCATGCGGAACCCCGAGTTTCCGGCACAGATCGGCGACCATCGCCGCTTCTTCGGCGCTTTCGGACCTCAAGCCATGATCGACCGTCGCCGCAACGATCTGTCCGGGCATCGCTGCATGGGCCAGCAGGAGCAGTGCGAGGCTGTCGGGCCCGCCCGAAACCGCGATGCCAAGCCGCCCCTCACCGCTCCAAAGCGATGCGAGGTCGGCGCGGAAGCGCGCGATCAGCCCGGGTGGTAGCGGGTTATCAATTGCAGGTAACCTTGGCCCTGTTGCGGTCATACTGATCCTGCAGGCGGCCCGTTGCGAGCGCCGGATAGGTCTCGCTGAACTCGGCCAGTGCGATGCAGGCGCGATTGGTGTCTTCCATCGCGATCATCGCCTCGGCGAGATAGAGCAGGCTGTCTCCGGCGCGAGCGCCCGACTTGTCGGTCTGGTAGTTGCGCAAGAACCAGGGTGCGGCCTCGCGCGGCTTGTTGTCGTCGAGATAGGCCCGGCCGAGCAAATTGCGACCATAGGTGGTGCGCCAGTGGCCGGGATACCGCTCCACGAAGAGCGTCAACTGCTGCTGCGCCTCCGGATAGAAACCTGCGTCCCACAGGCGGAAGCCGTAGGAATATTCGTCATCGGCAGGATCGTCGGTCTGCGGCTTGGCAATCGCCTGCACCGCCGCAAGCCGCTCGGCCGATGGCCCGGCAGCTGCGCCGGTCGAGGTGCCGGACGAAGCAGACTGACCGCCCGACATGGCGCTCAGATTGGTTTCGGAAGCGCTCGGCTCCTCGCTTCCCTGCCCGGTCGCGGGGGGCGTTACCGTCGTAGTCGTGGTTGTCGGAGAAGTTCCACGGCCTTCCAGCAGTTCTATGCGCGATTCCAGCCCGGCGATTGCGTTGGTGTTTTCTTCGTTCGCCGCCGTCAGCCGCTGAAGCTGTGCCTCCATAGCATCGAGCCGGGCGAGGATATCGGTCACCGCGGTGGTCGATGGTGCATTGCTGGTGCTGCTCGTCTGTTCGCCAGCGCTGATCTGTGGCTCGAAAAACCGGCCGTCGCCGCCGGGAAACACCTTGCGCTGGAGAGCACGGATCTCTGCCTCGATCTTGCGCACGCGCGCCTCCGAAACGTCGTCCTGGGCAGCAGCCGGTACCGGCGATGCCAACAGAACACTCACGGCAAGGACGGGGGCGAAAAACCGGGTCACGCTATTCGACATTGGGCCAGTGGCTCCTCAACTGCTTACTTCGGCCCGCCGATAGCGTCACGAGCCTGAACCTCAGGCGAATCTGTGCCCAAAGCACCGATCCAAGTCGAGCCGCAGGACCGCCAAAACGGGGGAAACTCAGTTGTTCTGTACCGCCGTATCGTCACCGGTCTGATCGGCGCGCGCAAGAAGCGCTTCGGCCGAAATGGCGACGTCGCGCATCACGAAATCGTCCTCGGCCAGCTTGGGCACCGACTTTCCGTCGATCGTGATGGCAAAGGCATCGGGCCTGCCCGTCCATATCTGCGGCCCTTCCGCATCGGAGGGGATCTCGAATCGCTCGCCGCTAGCCATCTGTTTCTGCAGCAATTCGACACCATTGGCATCGTAGAACTTGACCCAAACGCCCTCTTCCAGCGCAGTGAAGACAACCGTGTCATCGCTGCCCGCGGCAACCGGGGCTTCGCGGTCAGCGCTCGGCTGTTCATTCGTAGCCAGCGCCGGTTCGGGATCGGGCTCGATCGGGCCGGGCCCCTCGCCGATACCGTAATAGGTCGAGTAGAATACCGCCGAGCCGACGAGGAGGATGATGGCTGCGAAACCGCCCGCCCATGCAAGCCCACTCGAAGGCACCTTGGCCGGATCGCCCGGCTCGAAACTCATGCCCCGCTCGGCGCGCGTATCGTCATGTTCGGACAATTCGCTGCGAACCTGGTCTGCGATGGCCTTCTCGTCGAGGCCCAGCATCTTGGCGTAGGTGCGGCTGAAACCGATCGCATAGGTGCGCGCTGGCAATTCGTTGAAAGCCCCGCGTTCGATTACTTCAAGATGTCGTGTGGGAATGCGTGTTTCGGCAGCGACCTGATCGAGATCAAGCCCCCTGTCTTCGCGCGCACGCCGCAGCTGCGCGCCAGCCCCCTCGAGAGGAAGCTCTTCTACCGCTTCCGCTTCGTGTTCAGTCATTATTACGTCCAAGCGACCAGTTTTGTAGTCTTTGACGCATGAAAGTCCTGCAATGAAGGGTTAGTCAAGGGAGACCAGCATAACGCGGGAGCCGGATTCGGCAAAGCGGCCCTCAAATACGGCGAATCATTCACAGCGCTCGGCTAGTCGGCTTCTATACCTCGCTCTGCCGCCCATTCGCGCAGCTCGGTCCGCATGTCCGCAGGCGGCGACACCAACCAGCGATTCATCGCATCGCCGATCTCGGCGAGATCCACCTGGCGGATCAGTTCCTTGATCGGGCCGACCGCTGCCGGCGTGATCGAGAGACGGCGGAAACCGAGACCGAGCAGCGCGAGCGCTTCCAGCCGGCGTCCACCCATTTCACCGCAGATGCCCAGATCGACTTCCTGACCGACCAGCGCATTGGACAAGCGGTTGAGGAAGCGAAGAATCGAGGGGCTCAGCCAGTCATAGCGTTCTGCCAGCTTGGGATTGGCGCGATCTGCGGCGAACAGGAACTGCGTGAGGTCATTCGTGCCTACCGAGAGGAAGTCCAGGCGGGGCGCGAGAATATCGATCACTTCGGCCAGCGAGGGCACTTCGAGCATCGCGCCGAAGCGGATGCTTTCCGGCAGGATTTTCTTGCGGACCTTCAGAAAGTCGAGCTGCTCGTCGAACACGGCCTTGGCCGCGTCGAACTCCCAAGGCTCCGAAATCATCGGGAACATCACATAGAGCGACCGACCGGCTGACGCTTCGAGCAAGGCGCGCGCCTGTGCCTTGAGCAAGCCTTCGCGTTCGAGCGCCATGCGCAGGGCTCGCCAGCCCATCGCCGGGTTCTCGTCCATGTTCGCTGCTTCGTCGCGCAGATAGGGCACAGCCTTGTCGCCGCCGATATCGACGGTGCGGAAGATCACCGGCTTGTCGCCTGCTGCATCCAGCACGTCGCGATAAAGCCGCGTCTGCCGCTCGCGCTGGGGCAGCGTTGCCGAAACGAGAAACTGGAACTCGGTGCGGAACAGACCGACCCCGTCCGCGCCCGTCATGGCGAGCGCGCTCATATCGTCACGCAGGCCGGCATTGATCATGACCTGGATGCGCGTGCCGCAGCGCGTGAAGGGTTCCACATCGCGCAGTTCGGCATAGGCAGCCTGTTTTTCGCGCGTCTTGGCGAAGCGCGTATCGAACGCTTCGGCAATCTGCTGCGAGGGCCTGAGCGTTGCCGTGCCATGATCGGCATCGAGCAGGATCTCGTCACCTTCGCGCACCATGCCGCGCAATCCGCGGGTCCGCCCGAGCACCGGCACGCCCATCGCGCGCGCCACGATCACGACATGCGCGGTAAGCGAGCCTTCTTCGAGGATCACGCCCTTCAGTTTGCGCCTGTCGTATTCGAGCAGTTCGGCAGGGCCGAGGTTCTTAGCAATCAGGATCGTGTCGCGCCGCAAGCCCTGCGTCGCTGCCGTGCCGAGCTGCCCCGACACGATGCGCAGCAGGCGATTGGCGAGATCTTCCAGATCGTGCATGCGATCGGCGAGCAGCGGATCGTCGATTTCGCGCATGCGCATGCGGGTGCGCTGCTGCACACGCTCGATCGCGGCTTCCGCCGTCAGGCCTGAATCGATCGCTTCGTTGATGCGCCGCGACCAACCCTCGTCATAGGCAAACATCTTGTAGGTCTGCAGCACCTCCTCGTGTTCGCCGCCGACCCCGAACTCGGCCTGGCTCGCCATGTTGTCGATCTGCTCGCGCATCTTGTCGAAAGCGCGATAGACCCGCTGGCGTTCGGCTTCGATATCATCGGCCATGACCTGGTCGATCTCGATCCGCGGCTGGTGGAAGACCGCGTGACCGGCGGCCAGCCCCTTCACCAGCGTCAATCCATTGACCGTCTGCGTGCCGTCGAGAGCCCCGCCGGAACCGCTCGCGTCGACCTCGTCGACCAGCCCGGCATTGGCGATCAGCTCGCTCAGCACCATCGCGGTGGTCTGCAGCGCCTCGATCTCGATATCCTCGTAGCGACGCGGATCGACGTGCTGGACGTTGAGCGCGCCCACTGCGCGTTCGCGATAGACGATCGGCACGCCGGCAAAGGAGTGGAACTTTTCCTCGCCCGTTTCGGGGCGGTACTGAAAGTCCGGGTGCGCCTTCGCTTCGGCGAGATTGAGCGTTTCGTTATTCTCGACCAGCGTGCCGGTCAGACCCTCGCCCAGCGCCATGCGGGTGACGTGGACAGCGCTCTGGTTGAGGCCGCGCGTCGCATAGAGTTCGAGCATCCCCTCGCGCAGGAGGTAGATCGAACACACTTCGCTATCGAGGCTTTCGCCGATGATTTCGACGACGCGGTCGAGCTTGCCCTGCGCATGCATGCGCGAGGCCATCACCTCGTGAAGGCGGGTCAGGATCTGGCGGGCGGCTGCAGCGGCGGTCATGTAAAACCGCCTATAACACAGAGCCGCAAATGCGAAACGACAAGCTGCGCCGCTTCGGGCTTTTTATCGCCTGGGGCTATATCGCGGCGTGCCGGCTCCTCCCGCGAAACGGGAGAGAGACCGGCTGCCTGCGCTGCCATTCAGGCCTGCTGGATTTCTTCCTTCAGCCTGAGCTTGCGTCGTTTGAGTTCCTGAATTGTCGCCGTGTCGGGCGCGGGTCGGTTCATTTCTTCGCGAAGCTGGGCTTCGATACCGGCATGTTTCGACTGTAGCGCGTGGACGTGGGACGATTCCATATAGGCTCTCCTGTTAGAGGTTTGACCCCCGATGGAGCGACTCGTCCTGCGCGGACGAACCGCGAATTGTCATCAAACCACAACATGCCTATCTTGCAAAGGTCTACTCGGTGAGAATCCGTAGCTAGGGCATTCTACGCGACGATCTGCAGGCAGTTGCAGTTGGTAAGGGGCATTTGCGGTGAACGAAATCGAACTGCGAAAGCGGCTTGAACTGCTGCGCACCGAACATGGCGACCTCGACGCAGCAATCTCCGCGCTGACCGAAGCCGGTTCGACCGACCAGTTGCAGATCGCTCGTCTCAAGAAGCGCAAGCTGCGATTGAAGGACCAGATATCCCTGATCGAGGACACTTTGCTGCCCGACATCATCGCCTGAAAAATCGAAGCGAAGGATTGGCGCAGAAGCGTTCCAGTCTGGGACACTCCTTGTTTTCACACGGGAAAAGATGGTTTCCAAGCTGGTGCGATGGCCCCATTGCACGTAGCCAATTTTACAAATGGCACGCCCAAGTTCACTCTCCCGCCCGATCATTGAATCGCTTTACAGCGAGGCACTCGTCCTTGCCGATGAAGTCCGCGCCGTGTTCGCCATAGGCATGGGGGAAATGACGCGCGACGCCGATGACATGCTACGCCTCGCGCTCTCGAGCGAAGGGCTGAAGGCAACCACGCGGATGATGCATGTGCTCGCCTGGTTGCTTAACCAGCGCGCCTATTTCGAAGGTGAAATGAGCGAAGGCCAGCTGCGCAAGCACAGCAAGCTGCCGCATGACCGGCCCTCGACGCCCGAGGATCTGGAATTGCTGGAAGAGCCGACCTGCGATCTGATCGAGGACACTATCCGGCTCCACCGGCGGATCGCCCGGCTCGACCGTGCATGGCGCGATGGCTTCGAAACGGCCCCTGGCGTTCGCCAGATGCACGAACGGATCGGCCAGGCGCTGATGGCGCAGGAAGTGCAAAAAGGCCGCCAGAACAGCCTTTAGCGCTGAGATTTCGGGTCAGGCTGCGGCCAATGCCTCGCGCCAGGCCTCCAGACGTGCCGTTCGCACATCATCGTCCATATCCGGTTCGAAGCGGCTGAGTTCGCCCCGCATTGCGCTTGCGGCGGAGGCGAGGTCGGGATGCAGGCCAACGCCCGCAGCGGCAAGCATCGCCGCCCCGAGCGCAGTCGTTTCCACGAAACCGGGCCGCTCCACCGTAAGATCGAGCATGTTCGCCAGATCCTGCGCCATCCAGTCGTTCGCGCTCATCCCGCCGTCGATCCGCAAGGTTTCCCAGCGGGCGCCGTCGGCGGCAAAGGCTTCGGCAAGGTCGTGGGTCTGGTGCGCCATCGCCTCAAGCGCCGCGCGCGCCAGTTCGGCCTTGCCGCTGGCGAAGCTCAACCCCGTGACCACGCCGCGCGCTTCGGCCCGCCAGTGCGGTGCGCCGAGACCGGTCAGTGCGGGGACGATCACGACGCCGCCGCTGTCCTCGATAGAGCGCGCCAGTTCCTCGGTTTGCGAAGCGACCTCGAGGATGCCGAGCGAATCCCTGAGCCACTGGACGAGACTGCCTGCGACGAAGACAGACCCCTCGATCGCATAGGTCCGCTCGCCGCCCAACTGGTAGAGCACCGTGCCGAGCAGGCGGTGTTCGGAGCGTGGTATCTCACGCCCCTTGTTGGTCAGGATGAAAGCGCCGGTGCCGTAGGTCGCCTTGGTCTGGCCGGGTTCGAGACAGGCCTGGCCGATGGTCGCCGACTGCTGATCGCCCGCCATGCCGGTAACCGGGATTGCGCGGCCGAACCATTCTGCGCTCGCCTTGCCCAGTTCGCCCGCATTGTCGACGACTTCGGGCAGCGTACCGTGGGGCACGTCGAACAGGTCGCATAGCCCCTCGTCGAAACCGGGACGCCCCAATTCCATCAGCAGCGTGCGGCTGGCATTGCTCGCATCGGAAAGGTGTTCGCCCCCGGTCAGCTTGTATACCAGCCAGCTCTCGATGGTTCCGAAAGCCAGCCTTCCCGCCTCGGCGGCGGAGCGCACGGCAGGTTCGTGGTCGAGCATCCAGCGCATCTTGGTGCCGGAGAAATAGGGATCGAGCAGCAGGCCGGTGCGGCGCTGAACCTCTCGCTCATGCCCGCCCGCACGCATCCTTTCGCAGGCATCCGCGGTGCGCCTGTCCTGCCACACGATCGCGCGAGCAAGCGGCTCCCCGCTCGCCTTGTCCCAGGCGACCACGGTCTCGCGCTGGTTGGTGATGCCGATTGCCGCAATCCGGTCTGCGCCGCCTGCTTTCTCTACCGCTTCGCGCGCACAGGCGAGCGTACGCTCCCAGATCTCGGCCGCGTCGTGTTCGACCCAGCCGGAGCGGGGGTAGTGCTGGGTCAACTCTTGCTGGGCGCTGCCATGAAACGTCCCGTCCGGACCGAACAGCATGGCGCGGGTCGAAGTCGTTCCCTCATCGAGAACCAGGATCAATTCGGACATTCGGTTTCCTCTCGCTAGGCTTCTGTCCTAATCGGTCGCGCAGCGACCGCAAGGGCGACCGCCCGCCCGCAGCGCCGCGAGCGTGCTCGCAAAGGCGCGAGGAAAGCCAAACGAGCAGAAGCGAGTGCCGGCGCTTGAGGCCAAACGAATTCCTCCCCATATGCAAATGATGGCGATCCCACCCAAACCTTGGCCGACCGGCATAGCCGAACAGTGCGAACCTCTGGTCCGGCGCGTTCTCGCGCCCAACCCCTCGCCCTATACCTACACCGGCACGCAGACCTACATCGTGGGAGCAGGCCCTGATGTCGCAGTGATCGACCCCGGCCCTGCGGAAGAGGCGCATATATCTGCGATCCTCGACGCGGTTGGCGATGCCACGATCACAGCGATCATGTGTACGCACACGCACCGCGACCATTCGCCGGCTGCCGCGCCGCTCGCCGAAAAGACCGGCGCGCCGGTGGTCGGCTGCGCCCCGCTGGTAATCGAGACCGACCTTCCCCGTTCGGACGAAGCCTTCGACCAGACCTACGATCCTGACCGGGTGATGGAGGACGGCGAACAGATGACCGGCACCGGCTGGACGCTCACCGCGATACACACGCCCGGCCACACCTCGAACCACATCTGCTTCGCGCTCGAGGAAAGCGGCGCACTGTTCACCGGCGACCATGTGATGGGCTGGTCGACCAGCGTCGTAATCCCGCCCGATGGCGACATGGGCGATTACATGAAGAGCCTCGAGCGGCTTCAGGCGCGTGACGACAGCATCTATTACTCCGCCCATGGCGAACCGATCACCAAGCCGAAGCAATTGGTGCGCGGGATGATCGGCCACCGCCGCCAGCGCGAGAACCAGATCCTGCGCCTGCTGGGCGAGCAGGCGCGCCCGACCCCCGATTTCATTCCCGAGATGTACAAGGGTCTCGACCCCAAGCTTCACAAGGCTGCGGAGATGAGCGTGACCGCGCATCTGATCGATCTGGAACGCCGCGGGCTGGTCGGCCGTTCGGACGATATATGGCAGACGATCTGAACTCGACACGAACTGAGAGCCAACCCGCGGTTTTGCGGGAAAAATCGCTCGCACGGGTTCAGGCGGTGCCGTGGCTGATCGTCATCCTTCTGCTGGCCGCAACGGCATGGCTCGGTTGGAAAGCTTTCTTCGAACAGGAACAGGGCGATCCGGTAGCAAGCGCGATGCTCGCCTTCGAAAAGCAGAACTCGCTCACCGTCTTCTCCTCCCGCTTCGAAGTCGTGGCCGAGAGCGAGGACACCCGCGGCATTCTCAACATCGATCTTTTGAAATCGCGCCAGGCGGCAATCATTCCGGCCATGGTCGAATACCGGCTCGACCTTTCGCAGATGGACCGTGACCGGTTCGACTGGGACGAAGAGAACGAAACCATGCGCGTCGTCCTGCCGCCGCTGAAAATCTCTCGTCCCAACCTCGACGAGGCGCGAGCGCGCGTGTTCACGGAAGGCAACTGGGTGACGCGCGATGCCTCCGCCGATCTGGCCCGCAACAATTCGCAGCAGGCCGAGCGGCGCGCGGCAGCCTTCGCGCGAAACCCGCAAGTCATGAGCCTCGCGCGGAATGCCGCGATCGAGGCTGTGCGCCAGAACCTCGCCACACCGCTCGCCGTCGCCGGATATGAGGACGCGACTGTCGAAGTGATGTTCGCAGGCGATTGACCTGCCGCCCGCTTCGGGCATAGTCCTGACAACACACACAAAATACACGCGGTCGCTCGCTCTTGGGGAGGAATACGAGTATGGCCACCATTGCCGATCCGCCGCGTGGCGCACAGGCGCACCGGGACACGCGCTTCTTCACGATCATGGCCGTTGTCATGTCCGCGATTATCGTCGCGGGCTTTTCGCTCAATCTGGCGATGGGCAGGTCGAGCTTCGACGTGCCGATATCCTACCACGTCCATGCCTTCATATTCATGGGCTGGATCGGGCTGTTCCTCGCCCAGCACATCACCGCTTCGGCGCAGAACTGGGCACTGCACCGGTCCCTTGGCAAGCTCGCCTATTTCTGGGTTCCGGCCATGGTCCTTGTCGGCACGCTCATCATGTTCGTGGTGGCGCGGCGAACCGGCGGTCCGTTCTTCTTCAACAAGAGCGAGTTTCTTTTCAGCAACCTCGCGGTCCTGTGGTGCTTCGGCGGGATCGCATGGTGGGCGCTCAAGCGGCAACGCTATACCGGCTGGCATCGCCGGTTGATGCTCTGTTCCATGGCGGTGCTGCTCGGCCCGGGCATCGGCCGCCTCTTACCAATGCCCTTGCTGATACCCTATGCCTGGACGATCACTCAATTCGTGACCTTCCTGTTCCCGGTTATCGGCATGATCGCCGACAAGCGGCGGCTGGGATATGTCCATCCTGCCTACAAATGGGGCCTTGGCATTTACGTGGCGGTCTTCGCGCTCTCGATGGCGCTGGCCTATTCGCCAATCGGTTACGCCATGACGGAGGCGTTGCTGGAAGGAAGTCCGGGAGCCGAAAGGCCGATGGAAGCTTTCCTTCCGCCCGGCTTCACCCTCTAGCTGCGCGACTTCCACGGAACGCTCTCGCTTCTCCGTCCGTTGGTCTATAGAAGGCGCCAAATCCACCGATTTGACCGCCAGAAGACGGGAATGAAGACATGAGTGTTGAGAGCAAGATCCCCCGCGGCGAAGACCTGCTCGCCGAGATCGACCGGCTGCGTAAGGAACGCAATGCGGTGATCCTGGCGCATTATTACCAGACGCCCGATATCCAGGACATCGCCGACTTCGTCGGGGATTCCCTCCAGCTGTCGCAGCAGGCCGCCGAAACCGATGCCGACGTCATCGCCTTTTGCGGCGTGAAGTTCATGGCCGACACGGCCAAGATCCTCAGCCCCGAAAAGATCGTCGTCCTGCCCGACATGGACGCGGGTTGTTCACTGGAGGACAGCTGTCCGCCCGAAAAGTTCAAGGCGTTTCGCGAGAAGCACCCCGATCACATCGCGCTTACCTACATCAACTGCTCGACCGAAGTGAAGGCGCTGTCCGACGTAATCGTGACGAGTTCCAGCGCGGAAACGATCCTGCAGCAGATCCCGAAGGATCAGAAGATCATCTTCGGTCCCGACCGTCACCTGGGCGGATATCTCAGCCGCAAGTTCAACCGCGAGATGCTCCTGTGGCCGGGCGTGTGCATCGTGCACGAGGCCTTCAGCGAAACCGAGCTGATGAAGCTCAAGCAGCAGCATCCCGATGCACCCGTCGCAGCGCACCCCGAATGCCCGCCAACGATCATCGACCACGCTGACTATGTCGGCTCGACCAGCGGCATCCTGCAATTTGCCGAAACCTTCGAAGGCGACACGCTGATCGTCGCGACAGAGCCGCACATCATCCACCAGATGGAAAAGGCGCTGCCGGAGAAAAACTTCATCGGTGCACCGGGCGCTGACGGCAACTGCAGCTGCAACATCTGCCCCTACATGGCGCTCAATACGATGGAGAAGCTCTACACCGCGCTGCGCGATCTGGAACCGCGTATCGAGATCGAGGAAGGACTGCGTCTCAAGGCCAAGCAGAGCCTCGACCGCATGCTCGAAATGGCGAGCGGCACCATCGGCAAGGGCGATCTCGGCAAGGTCTAGGGCACCGCGCGCCTCCATGGGCGTTAGTCCTGCATGACCGCGGAAATCCGTTTCTTCTGGGCGCGCCTCAACGCCAATTACTGGTTCTATCCGGCGCTGTTCTCTATCCTTGCTGCCCTGCTCGCGCTGGGGACGGTCTACCTCGACCGCCACGGCTTTGCGGAATCGCTGAACGATATCGAGTGGCTGGTGCCCGTGCGTCCGGGCGGCGCATCCGACATACTGACCGTCATGGCGGGCGCCATGATCGGCGTCGCTTCGACCGTGTTCTCGATCACGCTCGTCGCGGTGACCTACGCTAGCGGAAATTACGGCCCTCGCCTCCTGACCAATTTCCTCGAGGACAAGGGCAATCAGGTCAGTCTCGGGACCTTCATCGGCACCTTCGTCTACGCACTCATCGTATTGCGAGCCGTACGGGCCGAGGATGAAGCCCCCGCCACCATCGGCCAGGCGGGCGCCGATGCGCTGCCCGGCTTCGCGCCGCAACTCTCGCTGCTGGTCGCCTATTTCCTCATGGCTGCGTGCGTCGGGGTGCTGGTCTTCTTCCTCAATCACGTCCCCTCGTCGATCCGCATCAACAAGGTGCTCGAGAGGATCGGAAGGCGGCTGCTCGCCAGTATCCGCAAGACCTACCCGCTCGAAGACGAGTTTTCCGATGCACTCGATCAGCCCGGAGGGGAGCCGATCACTTCGCAGAAAACCGGCTACGTCCAGATGATCGATTTTCGGGATCTGGAAAATATTGCACGCGAGTGCGGTTGCACTTTCTCGCTCAAGGTTCGTACGGGCGACTTTGTCCACCGCGACCTGCCGCTGATGGAAATCGACGGCTGCAAGCCGGATGACATCGAGGAGCGGGTGCGCGAATGCTTCACGCTCGGCGCGACGCGCACGCCCGAGCAGGATCCGCAGTTCCTGATCGACGAACTGGTGGAGATCGGCCTGCGTGCACTCTCGCCCGGAATCAATGATCCTTTCACGGCGATCACCGCGCTCCATTGGCTCGGCGCGGCAACGTCAGAGATCGGCCGCCGCGACCTGCGCAAGGACATCTGTAGCAAGGACGCGGAGGACTGCCCGCTCATCCCGCTGCCCGATGATTTCGAACATTACGTGAAGCGGGGATTCGGCGCCATGCGCAGTGCAGTCTCGACCAGTCCGATCGCTTCTGAAGTCATGCTCGATACGCTGGCGAACGCTGCCAATCCGATCCGCGACGAGAGACGGCAAGCTCTCCTGAGAGAGGAGGGGCGACTGCTGGCGTTGCAAGGAGAGACCAATTTGCGCGGCCCGGATCTCGACCGGATGCAGAGCCACTACGCCGGGTTCGAGCGCAACTTCTGGAAGTAGGCGCCGATCGCTAGCTTGCTGCAGTCTGCCCGGCAGGAACACCCTTCGGACGAGTGGTCCGCGCGAAGACCAGCGCCCCGCCCAGCATCATCATGCCGACTACATCGAGCGGCAGCAGCACTTCCCCGAACACGGAATAGCCGATCATGGCCGCGAGTGCGGGCTGCGTCAGCAGCGCAAGACCAATGACCAGCGGCGGAAAGTGCTTCAACGAGAACACCATCAGTCCCTGCCCGATCAGCTGGCTGGAAATGAACAGGATCACCACCGGGGTCCAGTCGGTCGGCCAGACCTGCTCGCCCAGAAGCAGCGCGATCGCCAGGATAACCGGGCAGGCGAAGATGCTGACCCACACCAGCAGGCTCCACGCGCCGATCCCCTTGCGCGCGTCCTGCAAGGTGAGCAGATAGACCGCGTAGAACAGTCCGGCGGCGAGGCAGAACAAATCGCCCACCAGCGTCGTGACGGAAATCTCGAGGCTGCGCCCCAACAGAATGCTCGCGCCGCCCAGAGCCAGCGCGATTGCCAGCCATTCGAAGCCCCTGGGCAGGCTGCGCGTAATGATGAAGGTCCAGAACAGCAGCACGATCGAGCCTGCATTGCCGAACAGCGTCGCATTGCCCAGCCGCGTCTGCTCTATCCCGATATGCCAGCTCGACAGGTCGAGCGCGAAAGCCACGGCTCCCGTTGCTACGAGCGCCAGCGTCCGGCGCGGTATCCCGCCAATCGCCTGCCCCGAAACCCTTGCAAAGATCAGCAGGAAGGGCAGCGCGAGGAACAGCCGCCAGAAGGCCGCGCTCACCGGACCGGTGTCGGCCAGCCGCACGAACAAGGGACCGACCGCCAGCGCCATATTGCCCGCAAGCAGGGCGAGCAGCAGCAACCAGCGCCGCGGCTGGCCAAGAACAGCTTGTCTGCCCCCCTTATTTTCCATGCTTGCGCACTAGCCCTCGAAGCGCCAAGTGCGAAGCCGAAAAGAAACCAGAGGAAAGGATCAGACCCTTGCACGACACGCTCTTCCAGCCGCTGACGCTCGGCGCCATCGAGGCGAAGAACCGCATCTTCATGGCGCCGCTCACCCGTGGTCGCTCGACGCTTCCCGGTTCGATCCCCAACGAGATGATGGCGACCTATTACCGCCAGCGCGCAGGCGCCGGCCTCATCATCAGCGAAGCGACCGGGATCAGCGTCGAAGGGCTGGGCTGGCCCGCCGCGCCGGGTGCGTGGAGCGAGAAACATGCAGAGGGCTGGAAGCTCACGACCGAAGCCGTCCACGCAGAGGGCGGCAAGATCGTCATGCAGCTGTGGCACATGGGCCGGTTGGTGCACCCCGATTTTCTCGACGGAAAACCGGGCGTTTCGGCTTCGGCGACGACCGCGCCCGACCATGCCCACACGCCGACCGGCCGCAAGCCGCACGAACAGGCCCGCGCGCTCGAAAAGGACGAGATTGCACGTGTAGTCGAAGATTACGCCAATGCGGCACGCCACGCGAAGGCTGCGGGCTTCGACGGCGTTCAGCTTCACGGCGCGAATGGCTATCTGGTCGACCAGTTCCTGCGCGACAGCACCAATCTGCGCGAAGACGAGTACGGCGGCAGCCCGGAAAACCGCACCCGCTTCATGCGCGAAGTGCTCGAAGGTTTGATCGACGTCTGGGGCGCGGACCGGGTCGGCATTCGCCTGTCACCCAATGGCGAAACGCAGGGTTGCGATGACAGCGATCCGGCAGCGACCTTCGGTGCGGCAGCGCGCGTATGCGAAGAGCTCGGCATCGCCTTCGTCGAATTGCGCGAGCCGGGCCCTGAAGGCACTTTCGGCTCGACCGACGTGCCCAAGCAGAGCCCGCTGATCCGCACGCTCTATACCGGCCCGCTGGTCCTCAACAGCGACTACACCGCCGAAGAAGCCGTGGCAGATGTCGATGCCGGCAAGTGCGATGCAGTGAGCTTCGGGCGGCCCTATATCTCGAACCCCGACCTTGCCGAGCGCATTCGCCAGGGCGCGCACTGGAACCCGAACAAGGACGTGCCGAAAAGCTGGTACCTGCCGGGTCCGGAAGGCTACATCGACTATCCGACGCTCGAGGAAGAGCGCGAAAGCGAGAACGCGGCCTAGTCTTCGGCCGCTGCGGGCTCGCTCTCACCTTCTGCCTCGCTGGCATTCTCTGAAACCGCTTCGCTTGCTTCGGCAGGCGGAGCGGTTTCGCTTTCGGCACTCTCGCTCGATGATGCGCCATCGGCGCTGCCTGTTTCCTCGCGCAGGGGCGGCGATTGCGACTGCAGCCGATCAAGCGGCAGCATTTCGTCGCTGATCGTGCCGCCCAGCACTTCGCCTTCCGCCGCGGTGCCATCGTCGACCTCGCCAGTAGGCGCCGCATCGTCGCCGCATGCCGCGAGCAGCAGGATCGGTAGAAGTACAAGCACGCTGTTACGTTTCATCGGGTGTTTCCGCTATATTTGGCGAGGCTTTCGAGAAAGGCTTGCGATTGCGCGATCAGCGCCTCGTCCCACTGTTGCGCCGAAATGTCGAGGCCCAGCCGCGCGAGGCTGGTGACACCGAATTCCTCGATGCCGCAGGGGACAATCCCCGTAAAATGCGTGAGGTCCGGGTCGAGATTGACCGCAAATCCGTGCATCGTCACCCAGCGCCGCACGCGTACGCCAATCGCGCCGATCTTGGCCTCGCGCCCGTCGACGTCCTTCGTCCAGATGCCGACGCGGCCATCGACCGCCCAGCTTTCGACCCCGAAACTGCCGAGGGTGTCGATCACCCACTGCTCCAGCCCATGAACGAAGCGGCGCACATCGCGCCCGCGCTTCGTCAGGTCGAGCATGACGTAGCCCACCCGCTGACCGGGGCCGTGGTAGGTATAGCGCCCCCCGCGCCCGGTCTTGACCACTTCGAAGCGCGGATCGAGCAGCTCTTCGACAACGGCACTGGTCCCGGCGGTATAGACCGGCGGATGTTCGAGCATCCAGAAAAGCTCACTCGCCTGCCCCACGGCAATGGCGGCATTGCGCCGCTCCATTGCATCCAGCGCCGCACGATAAGGCACACGCTCGTAATCGCGCTGCCATTCGACCGCGCCGGAATCGGCGGAAGGCTGGGTATCAAGCATCATGGGCAATTGCGTGGAGCCTTGAATAGCGCTTATCAAGAGGAAAGCCGCACTGACGCGGGCTAAATAGGGAGGAATGGCATGAAGTTCGACATGGGACGCGCGTGGTCCGATGCGGTTGCGATGCTGACGGCCAACAAGGACCTCGTGCTCATCATGGGCGCCGTATTCCTGTTTCTTCCCTCGCTGATGCTGGCCGTGATCGCGCCGGGAACCGAGCTCGAACAGGCGGCGCAAAATCCCGATGCGATGCAGGCTGCATTTGCCGCCTACATGGCAGAGAACTGGCCGGTCATGCTGGTTTATGGCCTTGCGAGCACTATCGGTACGCTGGCGATTCTCGCCCTGCTTGGCCGCTCGCAGCGCCCGACAGTGGGCGAGGCGATCGGGATTGGCGCAAAGGCCGTGCTGCCCTATCTCGCGGCGTCCCTGATCCTGGGCTTCCTTATCGGTATTGCGGCCGTGCTGGTGGGAGTGGCCGCCGCAACCGCAGGAGTAGCGGTCGGCGTGATCCTCGGTTTCGTGGTGGTCATCCTTGCGATCCTGCTGATGATTCGCATGGTCCTCATCGCGCCGGTCATGGCGATCGAGGACAAGCTCAATCCGATTGCCGCGATCAAGCGGTCGTGGTCGCTGGTGAAGGGCAACACGCGCTACGTCTTCGCTTTCATGGTGCTGCTGATCATCGCGCTGATCGTCGTCTCGATGGTGCTGGGCATCATCTTCAGCCTCATCAGTGCGATGGCCGGAAGCGGCGAGGTTGCGCTGTGGATCGACGGCATTCTTTCCAGCCTGATGGGCGCGGTGTTCTCGCTGCTCTTCCTGGCGATCTACGCAGCGATCCATCGCCAGCTGGCCGGCCCTTCGACCGAGACGATCAGCGAGACCTTCGACTGAAGCTCAGTCGGAGGGTGCCGACACCTTTTCGGCATCCTTCCAGCCCCAGAACAGCTTGCAGGGCAGGATGTTGAGCCATTCGAAACCGGCGTCGATCCGCTTGAAATGCGGCTCCATATAGTCGCGGCACGCGGCGGTGAACTGATACACCAGGAATGCTCCGCCGGGGCGCAGGACCTTGTGGGTCGCAGCCGCGATCGCTGGCGCTACACCTGCAGGCAGCGTCGAGAACGGCAATCCCGAAAGCACGTAGTCGGCATGCTCGAAGCCATGATCGGCGATGATCTTTTCGACGTCCGCTGCCGAGCCGTGCACTGCATGAAACCGCTTGTCGCGGATCGCGCCCTGCAGGTACTCGATGTAGAGCGGGTTGGTGTCGATCACGATCAGCGTCGCGTCGCCGCGCATCTTGTCGAGCACCGGCTGACAGAAGGTGCCGATGCCCGGGCCATATTCGACGAACAGCTGGCAATTGCCCCAGTCGACGGGCTCCAGCATCTTGCTGACCGTAAAGCGTGAGGACGGAATGATCGAGCCGACCATACGGGGATGCTCGGCAAATCCACGGAAGAAGACCGACCATTGCGCGAGATACTGGCCGACACGATCGCGAAGGCCTCCTCTTTTTTGTCCCGCCACCAGGCTTTCAGAATCCATTAAATCTTCCAATTGCCGCGCAGAGCCACTCCAGCCCGCGCAAGAAGGCTCGGCACCTCGCAGAAGCTCCAGGCGATTGCAAGCGGCGCCGCACTGGCCTAGCGGCTAAACGGTCATGGCAGAAGCCGATCCGCCCGAACTGGCCGCACACGCCGCACCGCCTCCGCGCGCGATTTCCCGCGGGCGCATGATACTGCTGTTTTCGGTCATGCTGGTGACCGCAGCGGGCAATACCGCAATGCAGTCGGTCATGCCGTCCATCGGTACGGCTCTGGGCGTCGCCGACGTCTGGATCAGCCTCGCCTATACCTGGTCGGCGCTGCTCTGGGTGGTCTGTGCCCCGTTCTGGGCGCGGCGCAGCGACCGTCGCGGGCGCAAGGCAATGATGGCGCTGGGCCTTGTCGGCTTCATCGTATCGATGGGATTGTGCGGACTTATCCTCTGGCTCGGGCTCGCTGCCCTGCTTCCGGCCGTTTGGACGCTCATCCTCTTTGCCATCGCGCGCAGCCTCTACGGCGGCTTCGGATCTGCCGCGCCGCCTGCGGTGCAGGCTTATGTCGCGGCCCGTACCCCGCGGTCCGAGCGGACCCAGGCTCTGTCGATGATCGCGTCGAGCTTCGGGCTAGGCACCGTGCTCGGCCCGGCGCTCGCCCCGCTGCTGATCTTCCCGGGACTGGGGCTCACCGGCCCATTCGCCGCCTTCGCGCTGGTGGGAGTGGTAGCGCTGGTGGCCTTGCGGCTACGGCTCCCCAACGACACGCCGCAATTCTCAGCCAAGGGGCGGACCTTCGATGCGCCTTTCAGCGCGGGCTCCAATAACAGCCATGACGAGAGTGGCGATGACGACGACAACGAGGGCGACGGCCCCGCACAGCGGCTTAGCTGGTGGGAGCCGCGCGTGCGGCCCTGGGTGATCGCCGGGCTGCTCGGTGGCCATGCGCAGGCAATGGTGCTCGGCATCGTCGGCTTCCTCGTGCTCGACCGGCTTGGCTTGCGCGGCGATCCGGCAATGGGAGCCGGACCTGTCGGCATCGTGCTGATGTGCGGCGCGATCGCCACCCTGCTTGCGCAATGGGGCGTTATTCCGCGGCTCGACCTCGGCCCGCGCGCGGCGACGCTCTCGGGCGTCACGCTGGCGGGTCTTGGCACCGTGGGCTTTGCGCTGGCGCAGGATCTGCACGCCATTGCGCTGGGCTATTCGGTCGCCAGCCTTGGCTTCGGGCTGTTCCGCCCCGGCTTCACCGCTGGCACCTCGCTCGCGGTATCACGCGCCGAGCAGGGAGAAGCCTCCGGCATTGTCGCGTCGATTTCAGGCGCAGCCTTCGTCGTGGCACCAGCCGTCGGCGTGCTGCTCTACAACCTCTCCGAGCCGGTCGCTTTCGGCATTATCATCGCGTTTTGCGCAATGGTCCTGGTGGTTGGCTGGAAGCAGCTAACCAGTGACGAAGTGCTGACGCACGACCGCGATCGCGCCTGACCCTCCGGCCACCGGTCAGAGGATTTCCTGCACCTTTTCCTGCGGGCGGCAAAGCCGCACACCCTTGTCGGTTTCCACGAGCGGCCGCTCGATCAGGATCGGCTCGGCGGCCATTGCGGAGAGTACGGTCGCATCGTCAGCCTCGGGCAATCCGCGTTCCGCCGCGTCGGTGCCGCGCATGCGCAGGCCCTCTTGCGGGGTGATGCCGGCGTCGCGGTAAAGCTGTTCGAGCTTGTCCGCCGTGGGCGGTTCTTTCAGGTATTCCACGACCGTCACATCCGCCCCGGCCTCTTCGAGCAGGGCCAGCGTTTTGCGCGAAGTGCCGCATTTGGGATTGTGCCAGATAGTCGCTTTCAACGGATGTCTCCTGATTTCGGATTGATCGAGTGAGTTGGCTGCGCGCCTAGCATTGAACAATTTTTCCGCCAACAGTGATCGAATGCTTGCAATTGCGAATTATTCTCAATAGCAGGTCGATTATCGAGAATCATTCGCAAGAAAGTGTTTTATGTCCCTTAGCTTCCGTCGCGCGGCCATTCTGTCTTCCGCCGCTGCACTTGTTGCCCCCCTCCCAGCCCTTGCTGCAGATGACGCCGCCGAGGACCGCGACTATCTGCCGCGCTCCATCATCGTCACCGGCGAACGCCAGGGCTATGGCGAAGAAGACGGTTCGACCGGGACCAAGACCCCCACCCCGCTGATCGACGTGCCGCAAACGATCACCTTCGTGACCGACGACCAGCTCGAAGACCAGTCGATCCGTCAGCTGGGCGAAGCGCTGCGATATGTACCGGGCATCAGCCTCGAGACGGGCGAAGGCCATCGCGACGAGATTTTCATTCGCGGGCAGGAAACCACAGCCGACTTCTACCTCGACGGCTTGCGTGATGACGCGCAGTATTATCGCTCGCTCTATAATGTCGAACGGATCGAGGTGCTCAAGGGTGCCAATGCGCTGATCTTCGGTCGTGGCGGCGGCGGCGGCGTGGTCAACCGCGTCTCCAAGCAGGCACGCCTCAACGGTTTCTCTGCCGAGTTTGACGCGTCGGTCGACAGCTTCGGCGCCTTCTCGGTTGCAGGTGACGTCAATGCGCGTGTCTCCGAGCCCGCAGCGCTGCGCATCAACGCGATCTACGAAGAGTTCAATAACAACCGCGACTTCTATGACGGTCGCTTCATCGGCTTCACGCCGACCGCCACGGTAGAACTGGGAGATGCGACGCGTCTCATCGCGTCTTATTCCTACAACGATGACGAGCGACTGGTCGATCGCGGCAACCCCGCCGATGGTTCTGGCCCCTTGCGCGGTTATCGCGATACGCTGTTTGGCGACCGCGATTTCAACGAGATGAGCGCCGAAGTACACATCGTCCGCGCGCGTCTCGAACATGATTTTTCCGACGCGCTGAGCGCCAATGCGACTGTTCAGTTCGCGGACTACGACAAGGCTTACGCCAACATCCTGCCGCGCGGTTTCGATGGCACTGACGTCGAATTCTCCGGCTACCGCGACACGCAGGATCGGAGCAACTGGATTGCCCAGGCCAATCTCGTCTGGCAGCTTGAAACAGGGGCCATCGACCACACGATTCTCGCCGGCTTCGAAGCGAGTTGGCAGGACACCCAGAACAGCCGTGCAGATGCCCGGTTCGATGACGGCGCGGGCGGATTCACCAGCCGCTTTACCGCGCCGCTTTCCGACATCTTCGCCTTTCCTTCGATTTCGCTCACCGCACCGATACGTGACCGCGACAGCTCGCTGGAGGTCCTTTCGGGCTACATTCAGGACCAGATCGCCTTGGGTGAGAGCGTCGAGATCATTGCGGGTCTGCGCTGGGACCGGTTCGACCTCGAGACTGTCGACCTGCTGACCGGCACACCGGGCGACCGTGTGGACGAGAAAGTGAGCCCTCGCCTCGGCCTCATTCTCAAGCCGACGAGCGAGCTCTCGCTTTACACGAGCTATGCCACCAGCTTCCTGCCTCAGGCGGGCGACCAGTTCCTGATCCTGTCACCCTCGACCGCCGACTTTGCACCCGAAAAGTTCACCAATTACGAAGTCGGTCTGAAATGGGCACCGACTGCGGACGTATTCCTGACCGCCGCACTCTTCCGACTCGACCGGACGAACACACGCGCCAGCGATCCGAACAACAGCGGGCTCACCGTCCTCACGGGCGAAAGCCGTACCGAAGGCTTCGAGTTCAACGTGGCCGGCGAAATCACTCCGCAATGGCGCGCCAATATTGGCTACACCTACCTCGACGGCGAGATCCGCACGGACAGCACTTTCGCATCCGCCGGTACCCGCCTCCAGCAATTGCCCGAGCACCAGATCACGGCCTGGACGCGCTACGACTTTACCGAGAGGTTCGGGCTAGGCCTCGGAGTGATCTATCAGGACGAGCAGTTCACCAGCTTCAGCAATGCAGTGACTCTCCCGGATTACGTCCGCGTCGATGCCGCCGCCTATTTCGACGTCAGCGACCGCCTGTCGCTGCAGGTCAACGTCGAGAACATGTTCGACGAAGCCTACTTCCCGAGCGCGCATGGCGACAACAACATCCAGCCGGGTGAGCCGTTCAGCGCCCGCGTCGGTGTGCGCCTGTCTTTCTAGCAACGCGCAGACAATGCGCGGCGCCTAGTCCGCTCCATCCGTTTCCGGCGCTTCTCGCCGGAGCGGACGGAGTGCCGGCACAGTGCGCGATGCATCCTCGGCGCTGATGCCCGGTGGAGGCGCTGCGCTTATCGTCTCCGCCCCGCGGGACACGCGGGCCGCACGCTGGATCGCGCGGACCAGCCGCGGATAGACCCCGCAGCGACACAAATTGGGGATCGCCGCCTTGATCTCGGCCTCGCTCGGCGCCGAGTTTGCCTGCAACAGAGCGCTCGCCGCCATGACCAGGCCGGGCGTGCAGAAGCCGCACTGGATCGCCTGCTCCGCCACCAGCGCCTGCTGAACGGGATGCGAGCGATCGCGTGACAGCCCTTCGATGGTCGTGATGAACCGCCCTTCGGATTCGGCGAGGGTTATGAGGCAGGAGCGGAGCGCCGCGCCGTCGACCATGACCATACACGCCCCGCAATCGCCATTGCCGCAGCCATATTTCGTGCCGGTGAGGTTGGCCGCGTCGCGGAGCGCCCAGAGCAAGGGCGTATCATCGTCCATGTCGAACTCGACCGGCTTCTCGTTGACCGTCATGCGCGGCATGCTGTTGAGTTGTCCTTCTGACCCTTGACCAGTTCTCGCTATCGCATGGGGCGATGAACCTGCACAAGCGCGCCAGCGCGCTATTTCGCATCCTTTTTCTTTGCCCCGCCCGCACCGCGGAGCTAAGCGCCAGATCCGATGAGCGAGAATGCCAAACTGACGCGCGGGTCCATCCCGGGGCATCTCGTCTCGCAGACGCTACCGATGATCCTCGGCGTAGCCGCGATCATGTCGATCGGACTGGTCGATGCCTACTTCATCGGGCAACTCGGCAGCGAGCAGCTCGCCGCGATCTCCTTCATCTTTCCCGTCACCATTGCCATGGGCAGCGTCGGCGTCGGCGTGATGGTCGGGATCAATTCGGTCGTGGCGCGCGCCTTGGGCGAAGAGGACGTGGAAAAGGCGCAGCGACGCGGGATGCTGGGCCTGCTGTTCGCTATTGCGAGCGGCATCATCGTGGGGCTCGCGCTTTTCTTCGCGCTCGATCCACTGTTTTCCCTGCTGCAGGCACCAGACCACCTGCTCCCCTTCATCCGGACCTACATGCAGCCCTTCGCGCTGGGCTTCCCGCTCCAGATGACGATCATGGGGATCAATGGCGTGCTGCGCGGACAGGGCGAGGCGAAGCGCACGTCGCTCGTCTCGATCACCTATGCCGCAGCGAACTGGGTGCTCGATCCGATCCTGATTACAGGAGCCTTCGGCATCGGGGGGCTGGGCATCGTCGGCGCAGCCTATGCGACGCTCGCCGGTTGGGCCTGCGGTATCGTTCTGGGCTTCTTCCTGATGCGCCGCGCACCGCTGAGGATAGAACCGTCCTCGCTGCGCAATTGCTCGATTGGCGAACCGCTCGTCGCCATGCTCAAGGTCGCCGGACCCGCCGCCTTTTCCAATTCGATCAATCCGATCGGCCTGTCCGTCCTCACCGCGCTGATAGCCAGCCAGGGAGAAGCAGCGGTCGCAGGTTTCGGTGCAGCAGGCCGGGTCCAGAGCTTTGCCGTGGTTCCGCTGCTCGGCCTGTCGGGATCTATCGGCGCGATCATCGGGCAGAACTGGGGGGCGAAGCAGTATGATCGCGCGCGCCACGCTATTCTGCTGGCGGGTGCCTTCTGCATCGGCTGGGGCCTGTTCATTGCCGCCCTCCTCGCCTTCAACGGTGACTGGTTCGCCGATTTCTTCACCGAGGATCCGCAGGTCATCGAAGAGTTCAGCAGCTATCTCTCGATCGCGGCCTGGGGTTACGCCGGCTTCGGCCTCCTGATCGTGTCGAACGGCGCGCTCAATGCTGTCGACAAGGCGAACCTTGCCCTCCTGCAATCATTCGCGCGGGTCTTCCTCATCATGCTGCCCGTGGCGTGGGTCTTGCGCGGAAGGATCGGGTCTGCAGGCATCTACACCGGCGAACTTGCAGCAAATGTGATTGGCGGAGCGATCGCGGCGCTGATCGTCTGGCGCGTGCTCAAGCGAGGCTCACCCCGGACCTGAAGTATCGCTGACCATTCGTTAACCATCATGCGTCATAGGTGACCTTCGAAAATCTTCGGGGGCAAAGCATCCATGGACGACCTGCTGACGGAATTCGTCGCAGAAACGCGCGAAATGCTCGAGGCGAGCGAAGGCGAGATCATCGCCTGGGAGACCGATCCATCGGACCGGGCGCGGCTCGATGCAATCTTTCGGTTCGTACATACGGTGAAGGGAAACTGCGGTTTCTTCGACTTCCCGCACCTCGAAAAACTCAGCCACGCGGCAGAAGACGTGCTCGCCGAAGTCCGTGCCGGACGGCGCAAGCCTGACGCTGCGCTGGTCACGGCCGTCCTCGCCGTCATCGACCGCATCTCGGAAATGGTCGACGCCATCGAAAAGGGTGAGGAAATCGCCGAAGAGTCGCGTGACGTCTCACTCATTGCAGCGCTCGAGGCCGATGCCGGCTCCGACGACGGATTCGAGGAGGTGGCAGCCTCGCATTCCGAGGAAGCTGGACCTGCCCGCAAGACCGAGAACGGCAGTTCCACTCCGCGTACGATCCGCCTCCCTGTAGATCTTCTCGACCGGGTGATGAGCGGCGTGTCGGACATGGTTCTGGCGCGCAACGACCTCGGACATCGCCTGCGCGAAGCCGGCAACCAGCCGACGATCGACGGACCTTTCGAACGGCTCAACGCGATCCTCAACGATGTCCGCGACGCCGTCACACGCATGCGCATGCAGCGGATCGAGCACCTTTTCGGCGCGTTCCCGCGGCTCGTCCGAGATCTTTCGAACGAACTTGGCAAGCAGGTCATGATCGACCTGGAGGGCGGCGATGTGGAGCTCGATCGCGAGATGATCGAAATGATCCGCGACCCGCTCACGCACATTATCCGCAATGCGATCGATCATGGGATCGAACCGCCGAGCGAACGGCTCAAGGCGGGCAAGCGCGAGATCGGCATTCTCGGCATTTCGGCGCGTCAGGCCGGCAACAAGATTTCGATCTTCGTCACCGATGACGGTGGCGGGCTCAACGTCCAGAAGATCGGTGACAAGGCGGTCGCCAACGGCCTGATTACCGCCAGCCAGCGCGACAAGATGAGCCGCGAAGAGATCGTCCAGTTCGTCTTCGAACCCGGTCTTTCGACGGCTGACAAGGTCAGCGCGGTTTCCGGTCGGGGCGTCGGTCTCGACGTGGTGCGCGACAATCTCGAGAAGATCGGCGGGTCGATCAAGGTTGCCAGCACCGAGGGCGAAGGGACCCGCTTCTTCCTCCAGATCCCGCTGACGCTGAGCATCATTTCGGGCCTCACGGTCGAAGTCGAAGGCCAGCGTTTCGCGATCCCGCAGTCCTATGTCGAGGAAATCGTCCATCTCGGCACCGACGGTATCGAGTTCGCGAATGTCGGCGGCACCAAACTGGTCGATTTCCGCAACCAGCGCACGCCGTGTCTCTCGCTAGCCGATGCAATCGGCCTCGAACACGCGCTCGCGCCCAATCAGCGCACATGCGTCATGCTCAAGCTTGCGAGCGGCGATCTTTTCGCTCTCGAAGTCGATCGCATACTCGCCATCACCGACCTGGTCGTGAAGCCGCTCCCGCCGGCGATCATGGCGTCCGAGCTCTATGCCGGTTCGACGCTGCTCGATGATGGCAAGCCGATCCTGTTGCTCGACGTACCGCAGATCGCCTTGAACAGCGGCCTCGTCGGCGAGACCCGCTCGTCCTTCAGCCGGGTAATCGAGGACGTGGTCGAAGTACACGCCGAGAACGGCGTTCGCGCGATGCTGTTCACCGACCTCGAAGGTCGCCGCCGCGCGGTCCGCCTCGAACTGGTCCAGCGCATCGAAACCGTGACCCAAGACGCGGTCACGACCGAGAAGGGCACCGCCCGCGTGGTCGTGGACGACGAGATCCTGCCGCTGGCGGGGCTCGAAGGCGAACCCGAAACGGGCTCCAAACTGCGGATGCTGCGGCTTTCCGACGGCAGCAGCGATGTCCTGCTCGCCGTGACCAAGGTCGAAGATGCCATCACCCTCGATCAGGAACTGGTCGAAGTCGATGACGACGAAACGCTGGAAGCCATGACGCTCGTCAATGGACAGTCCATCGGCCTGATCGACGGGCATCGCCTCTTTGCCAGATACGGCAAGGTGCCAAGGCGCGTGGCCGCGCTGACCTGCCGCCTGCCGCAGGACGAATGGGCGCAGCGTATCCTCGCCCCGCTGCTCGACAGCGCCGGATACAAGGTCGCCGATGCGCAAGACACGACCGTCGATATCGCCATCGTTCTCGACGACGAGGGTAACGCCTCGAACGAAGATGACACCGCATCGCCCGTCATTCGCCTGCGAAGCCAGCCGGATGACGAGGTGGCCGAGCAGGAGCGCGAGGCCTCGATCTATCGTTATGACCGCGCAGGGCTGCTTGCCGCGCTCCGCCAGATCAAGAAGGGAGTCGCCGCATGAGCGAGCTTCTCGTCGCCGTCCAGATTGCCGGACGCCGCTGCGTCCTGCGCGCGCATGACGTGCAATCGGTCATCGAACTGGGCGAAACCACGCCCGTACCCGGCGCGCCGGACTACGTGGTGGGGCTGACCGCACTGCGGAGCCAGGCGCTCACTGTCATCGACTGCCGCCGTGCAATCGGCTTCGACCCCGAAAAATGCGATACCGATATTCGGGCGCCCGTGGTCGCGGTCAACGGCTTCTCCTACGCACTGATCGTCGACCTCGTCGAAGATGTGACGCAACCGGAAGGCGAACCTGACGGTGTGCTGGGCGGTTTCGGAGCCGAATGGGCCCGCGTAGCCCGCGGAATGGTGGAGACCTCCAGCGGACCTGCGCTGATGATCGATGCCGAAAAGTTAATCGAAGAGCCGATCCGTCAGCGCAACGCGGCTTAACCCAATACTTACGCCTTAACCTTAGGCTGATGCCAAACGCACAGAGGTCCAGATGTCGAAGTCATGTCTTATAGTCGATGATTCGCGGGTTATCCGCAAGGTGTCGAGGCATATCCTCGAAACCCTCGGATTTACCGTCGAAGAAGCCGAGAACGGCAAGGAAGGCCTCGAGAAGTGCGAGGGCTCGATGCCTGACGTGGTCCTGCTCGACTGGAACATGCCCGTCATGACAGGGATCGAGTTTATCACCCAGCTGCGCAAGGCACCCGGCGGTGACAAGCCAAAGGTGGTGTTCTGCACCACCGAGAACGACGTCGCGCACATCCGCGAAGCGATCAGCGCCGGTGCCGACGAGTATGTGATGAAACCCTTCGATCACGAGACCCTGCAGATAAAGCTGCAACTTGTCGGCTTTGCCTGAGGGCAAGACCGATGGACGCTCGCCCGAGCCAGCTACGCAAGACCTCGAGGATCAAGGACAGTAATTCTCCCATCCGCGTGATGATCGTGGATGATTCGCTCACTGTCCGGACAATTTTCTCGCGCATGGTCGAAGATGAAGGCGGCATGGAAATTGTCGGCACCTTCAGCAATGCCGAACGCGCATTGGTAAAACTGCGCGACCTGGACGTCGACGTCATCCTTCTCGACCTCGAAATGCCCGGCATGGGCGGTCTCGAAGCGCTTCCCAAAATACTCACGACCGCCGAAAACGCCCAGGTTCTGGTCGTTTCCTCGCTGACGCAAGATGGTGCGGAACACACGCTTTCGGCCTTGTCGATGGGCGCTGCGGACACCATGCTGAAGCCGCGACCGGGCGGTTTCGACAACATCTACCGCGCCAGTCTTCTCGAGAAGATCCGCGCGCTCGGCACACAGGACTGCGAGACGCAACCAGCCGCTTCGGACACCGCCCGCACCTCCGCAAGAACCCGCGCCAGGTCTCCCAAGGACCCCGAACTGGTTGCCGTGGGCGCTTCTACCGGCGGGATCCACGCGCTCAATGCGATGCTGCGCTGCCTGCCCCCCAGTTTCGATCTGCCGATCGTGGTGACACAGCACCTTCCCGGCAGCTTCATGCCGGTCTTCGCACGTCAGCTCGAGGTTGCCTCGGCGCGCCGCTCCGTGGTCGCCAGCCAGGGCAGTGAGCTGCGCCGCGGCGAAATCCTGATCGCGCCGGGTGACGGGCACCTGTCCGTCGTGCGCAAGGGCGAAAGGCTGGTGGTCGAGCTATCCAGCAATCCCGCCAGCAGCGGCTGCATGCCTTCGGTCGATCCGATGCTGTCCAGCATCGCCGAAACGCTCGGGGGACACGCAATCGCCGTCATCCTGTCGGGCATGGGTCGCGACGGTGTCGAAGGTGCGGGGCGCCTTGCCGAGGCCGGCGGCTCCATTCTGGTTCAGGATGCCGAGACATCGGCCGTCTGGGGAATGCCGGGCAGTGTTGCGAAGGCTGGCCTGGCCAGCGCAATCGAGCCGCCCGAAAAAATTGCCGAAATGATCGTATCGCTCGCCCGGGTGCCGGCATGGAAGTGAGCCAGGCCTCCTATGTCGTGATCGCCGATCTCCTCGCCAAGCATACCGGGCAGAACCTTTCGGAAAGTCGCAGGTGGCGGATTGGCACATCGCTTGCCGGCATCTTCAGAGAACGCGGTATCACCAATGTCGACCAGCTCGCCTGCCTGCTCGATGCCGACAAGGGCAGCCAGCTGGAACGTGACGTCGTCGAAGCGCTGCTCAACAACGAAACCTATTTCTTCCGCGACAAGCCGACATTCGATCAGCTGACCGAGAAGGTCTTCCCGCGACTTGCCGAACTGCGTCGCAATGAAAAGCGCCTGCAGATCTGGTGCGCGGGCTGTTCGACCGGACAGGAAGTGCATTCGATCGCGATCCAGTTCGCCGAGCAAGGCAGTTTCTGGGACGACTGGGCCATCGACATCCTCGGCACCGATGTCTCGCACAAGGTGATCTCCGCCGCACGCTCCGGCCGGTACAGCCAGTTCGAAGTCCAGCGCGGCTTGTCGGTCTCGCAAATGCTCGATCATTTCGACGAGACCATTTCGGGATGGCAAATCCGTACGGGAACGCGAAAAAACGTGCGTTTCCAGCAGCATAATATCCTAGACGAGGCTCCGGCACACCGCCGGTTCGACCTCGTTCTGTGCCGCAACGTGCTACTCTATTTCGACGCCAGGACGCGAGAAAAGGCGTTCGAGAGGCTTCACAGCGCGGTTTCGCCCGACGGCTTCGTCATGCTCGGCGCGGGCGAGACGGTCGTCGGCCAGACCGACCTTTTCACACCTGTCAGAGGTCTCGCGAGTGTTTACGAACCCTTACCGA
Organism: Altererythrobacter xiamenensis; assembly: GCF_900177715.1. Lineage (GTDB taxonomy): Bacteria > Pseudomonadota > Alphaproteobacteria > Sphingomonadales > Sphingomonadaceae > Erythrobacter > Erythrobacter xiamenensis. Next base: position 780,149 of record NZ_FXWG01000001.1, read on the forward strand.
GATCCTCCGGATTGAAGGCCGTACGGGCCGGCTAGGCCCACTGCAAGAGTGCCTCTCGCCGCCGGTCAGGAAGGTAAACATAGGGTTTACCGTTCATTAGCGAATCCGAATTAACAACGCGAAATGGGTTGCGCGAGCTTGCGCAGAGCAGGGGCATTATGATGACAGCCTGGATGAAATCCGGCAAAATATCGGCTGCGGCGATGGTGCTATTGCCCCTCGTCGTACTTTCCGCGCTCTTCGGAATTATCGCTCTCATCGTCTCGCAGAGCGAGCGGCTCACCTTCGTATCGCCCAGCTCGCTCCTGATCGCCGGATTTCTCATCTACGGCGCGACGATCTTCCTTCTCAGCCGCTTCGGCTTCGCCCAGGTTCGCGAACTCGAATCCGCCAGCATGATCGACACGCTGACCGGACTACCCAACCGTCGCGCGCTCCACGCCGATATAGAGCGCGATGGGACCGACGGTGCCGAAGTCGCCGTTGCTCTCGTCGATCTCGATCGATTCAAGCAGGTCAATGACCATTACGGCCATCACGTCGGCGATCAGCTGATCCAGCAGGCGGCCGAAATCCTGACCGAACTGTGCGGCGAGGAAGCCCAGCCTTACCGCCTCGGCGGGGACGAGTTCGCCATCTGCATGATCGGTCCGCTGGCCGGCACGATCCTCGAAGGGATCAGCCGCAATGTGGTTGACCGCCTGTCGCGGCCAGTGGCCCTGGGCGATCGCCGCGTCGTGGTGGGCGCCAGCATCGGGCTGTCGCGCAGCACCGGTTCCGACGGTCTTGAATCGTCCGAACTGCTGCGCCGCTCGGACGTCGCCATGGATGCCTCCAAGCGCGGCGGCAAGATGCGGTGCACCTGGTTCAGCGAAGACTTCGATCGCAATCGCGAAGCACAGCGTGAGCTCGATGGCGAATTGCGCAAGGCGCTCGTCAAGGAAGAGTTCGTGCTCCATTACCAGCCGCTCGTGCATGCCGATACGCAGAAGATCGTGGCAGTCGAATCCCTGATCCGCTGGAATCGATCGCAAGGCGATCCGATCGGGCCGCACATCTTCATACCGATCGCCGAAGAGTCGGGTCTTATCAACGAGATCGGTCTCTGGGTCCTGCGGACTGCCTGTCGTGATGCGCTGCGTTGGAGCGACATCAAACTGTCGGTCAACATTTCCGCTGCCCAGTTGCGCAACCCCGAGTTTCCGATCCAACTCGGCCAGATACTCGAAGAATCCGGGTTCCCGGCGGAACGGCTCGAACTCGAGATCACCGAAACCTGCCTCGTCCTCGACCCGGTGGTGGCGGAACGCAGCCTCGATGTGATCCGCGGGTTCGGCGTGAACATCTCGCTCGACGATTTCGGCACCGGCTACGCATCGATCGGTTTCCTTCGCCAGTTCCGCTTCGAGAAGCTCAAGCTCGATCGCTCGCTTGTCGTGCAGGCAGAGGACGACGATGGATCGCGCGCCATGATGCTCTCCAGCATCACGGTCGCGCGCGCACTCGACATGGGGGTGACCGCCGAGGGTGTCGAAACCGAAGCGCAGGCGGCGATGGTCCGCACCGCCGGTTGCGATCAGATCCAGGGCTGGCTCTACTACAAGGCCATGCCCGCGCATGAAGTTGATGAATTGCTCGAAAGTTCGGCGCAGCCGCAAATCGAGAATGAGCCATTGAACAGGAAGGGCGTGGCATGAGCGCGTTGCAAGACTTGGTGGCAGATTTCGAGCCGGAGACCCACGTCTCACCGCAAGCTGAAAATGGGCAGGCTCGTCGCAATCCGATAGCCCGCGCCCGCGCGTGGTTCGGCAGCCTGAAGCTCGCCAACAAGGTCCGCCTGATCCTCGGAACGTACTCGGCCCTCGTCGTGGTATTCTGCCTGATCATGGTCGTGGGCCTGGCCAATCTCTATACGCGCATCGAGACCAGTGCGGCGCTCAAGGATGCTGTCAGTGACAGCAAGGAACTGAGCATCAGCTTTTCCGACATGCGCTACAATTCGGTGCGATTCATCTTCGCGGGCGAAAGCGTAGCGCTGGAGGGCGAGGCAGAGGCGTTCGAGATCGCCAATGCAGAGCTTGCCTCGATGAAGGCGCTGACCGAGGAATTCGGGCCGCAGTACACTCCAATGGTGGAGGAGCTGCGCCAATCGCTCTCCGATTACAAACAGACCTTTGCGGAACTTCGTGCAAGCCTCGAGCGCAATGGCCGGAACGAGACGAGTATCGCGCTGGCCTACCAGCTTTCGCGTCAGGGCGAAGAATTCCTGCTCGAGACCGAGCGCTTCGGCGACACCGTTAACGTCGAAATCGACCGCATGGATGTCGAAGATTCGGCCTATTTCTTCAACATGGTCGGACTGCTGCTTGCGATCGGCCTGATCGCCGCCTTCATTCTCGTGTTTGGCTTCCGTTACCTCAGCCAGGACTTCTCGCGAAAGATCGGGGAGATCACCGGAGGTATGACACGCCTGGCCAATGGTGACCGTCACTTCGAGATCGACGGAATCGAGCGAGCGGACGAAATAGGCGAAATGCTCCGCGCCATGGCCATGTTCAAGAAGGCGAATATCCGGCTCGAAGAATGGGCCGAGGAGCGCGCGGAACGCGCTGCCGATGAACTGCGTATCCAGCAGGAACGCGAGAAGGAACGCGAAGAGCTTGAGAAGCGCCGCGCCGGCATGATGGCGGAAATGGCCGATCAGTTCGAACGCTCCGTCGGCGATGTCGTAAGCGGCGTGGCCGCGGCGGCTTCGCAACTCCAGTCGACGGCGTCCAACATGGCCATCTCGGCCGAGGAATCGACCCGTCAGACCGCCGAAGTGGCCAAGTCCATGGAAGAGGCCAACGCTGGCGCGACCGCTGCTGCGGCTGCCAGTGACGAGTTCGCCATGTCGATCGGTGAAATCAGCCGCCAGGCCGCATCTTCGGCAGAACTGGCGCGCGATGCGACTGGCGCTGCCAACCGCGCGGACGAGACGATCTCCGCCCTCTCCCAATCCGCTGAACAAATCGGCCAGATCGTCGAGATGATCCAGACGATCGCCCAGCGCACCAATCTTCTCGCGCTCAACGCCTCGATCGAGGCGGCGCGCGGCGGGGAAGCCGGTCGCGGCTTCGCAGTGGTCGCTTCGGAGGTGAAGGAACTCGCCATGCAGACCAGCCGCGCGACAGAGAAAGTCGCCGAGCAAATCCAGGCGATGCAGGAAACCACGGGCGCAAGCGTGGAGGCGCTTCGTTCCATCGCGAGCCAGGTGCAGGAACTTGAGACCACCTCTGTCTCGATTGCCTCGGCAGTCGACCAGCAATCCGTCGCAGGTCAGGATCTGGCGCGCAGCATCGATCTTGCGGCGCGGAGCACCGATGCGGTGTCGAGCCACATCGACGATGTCCGCGAACTGTCGCTTTCGACCGGCGCCGCAGCGAGCCAGGTGCTCTCCTCGGCAACGGATCTCGAGGAACAGGCATCGACGCTCCGCAATCAGCTCAACTCGTTCCTGGTCAAGGTTCGCACGGGCTGATCAAGCGCCAGGCGGCAGGCTGAACTATCGCGCGGATTTGCTACGCACCCGGGACTCGAAACACACAAGGCCCGCCCCTGAGATGGGAGCGGGCCTTTTCTTTGGCGTGTTTTTAAAAACCTGGCCTTGAGCGCGGCAATTTAGGGGTAGCTGATAGTCGAATAGGGTCGGCAAAAGTCTAGTTCGCCAGTTTGTCTTTGCCGACCCCACCTGCGGTCTGCATATTGTCTGTCGCTATGATCGCCGGGTATCTCAGTGATGTCAGCGAGCCGGCCCTTCGAGCGCCGGACACGGTAGTCGGAGCGGAAAGCGGCCCCGACGGCAGTACGCACACGCTTGGCTCTCGCGCTGCGCTTTCAGGAACGAGCAGCCTGACGTTTCCCGGCTTCGTATTGAACAGGGCGCTACCAGGTGCAGTCGTAGCGGCGATCGTTTTTGCAGTTCCGGGATTGTCGCTCGAGCACCTCCAGAGCAGCGGCAAGACCGTCACCGGTCCGGTAACTATCGACCTGCAAAGCTTGCGGAGGGCGTCATCCGAACCCTCCACAGCGACTGCTTCAAGAGCACGACAGGACGGCCAGCCAGCAGATGAAATTGCCTACGCACGACCCACTGCCCCGCTCGTGCCGATTCAATCTGACGCTCGATCATCCGCTTCCGAAGCGTCTCGAGACCAAGCCTTGATCGTATCGCCCGCGTCGGTCGGCCCGGTCACTTCATTACCTGGTCCGAACCCGCAATCCGACACAGACAGGACCCTCGCGCAGCCAGGCAATCTTACTCCGAACGGCAGCGCAGAGAACGGCAGGCTCCAACCGGCCTCGGTCCGCGTTCTCGAGCCTGCACGATCCCTGAATCTTCCCGATATTGCGCCGGGCGTTCCGTCAATTGACAGTGATAGTGCCTCCGCCGCCGTGAGGATGCTGGGGTCCGGAGCCGTGCTTCCGATCATGGCCGAACTTCCCTTCTCGCCGGGCGCAACGGCCGCACTGGATGCGCAAGACGGGACAATGGCTCTGGCACGGCAGGACAGCTCAGAGCTCGCGATTGGGTCTCAGGCTGCCGTCATCGACGCGCCGCGCAATGCGTCAACCGCTCCGGCCGCAGTCGCCCCGAACATGGGGCCGACAGATCTGCGCGGGCGGAAGCCGTCCCGATTGGCCGAGCTGGCTTCCGTGGAGTCGCAGCCTGCGCAGCGCAGGTCAGAGGCGATCTCCGATCAGATCGAAGGACCACCGCGAGCGGCTGTCACGCCACCTTCCGCTCCCGAGATGTCGGGCGAGCCCGGCCAAGCTCCGAGCCGGCTTGCCGCGCTCTCCACTTCAGCGCAACCGGTTCGCGAAGCGTCGCAGAAGGCCAAGCCTCATGACAGCGACTTCGTACCGCGCCTGAAGGGCAGGACGTTCGCGACCGGTCAGGGCAACTCGATGCCGTCGGCGGTCGCAATAGCGTCTCAGCTAACCACGCGGATCGATGGCCGCGTGGCGGGTGAAATCGATTTCCAGCAGGACATGCGTTCGATAACCGTTCGGATCGGTTCGATCGTCGAGTTGCTGGGCGATCGGTATGATACCGCCGAGCTTAAACGTCTCACCCAGTCGGCTGCCGGCAACGCCTATCTCTCGCTCGCGCAGCTGCAGCAGGTGGGCATCCCGATTTCTTATGACCCGGTGTATGACGAGTTCAATATCGGGTCGAAGGACTACCTTCCCACGGCGGCGCACAAGGTCCAGATGGACCAGATCTCCCGACCGCAGCGCGAAGTGGGGCCAATCGTGATGGAGCAGCTGAGGCGCTGATCTGGCATCTGGAGCCCTAGGGCTCAGCAGGAACCGCGCGTCAGCTCATAGGGCTCGCGGCCCTGTTCCTCGACCACCAGCCGCGCACACCAGTCTCCGTCGCTTGCCGTCCGGATGGTGGTCAGGACAGCCGGCGTGTTCGCCCGAAGCGAGGTTTTGCCCCTGTGCGTGGACGAAGATCGGCCAGTGACTTCGAGGGTGTATTGGACCGTCTGAGCGTGGGGGGAATTAGCGCGCAAAAGCACCTCCACCATGTCCGATTCTTCAGAGACATCGAGACCGAGTGCGTGGGTTTCCTGTGCCATGAGTTGCTCCATCGAAAAGGTAAGAAGGACGAGAGCGACGGCCGCTTTGATCATGATCCGCCTCCATTGGCGCCGAGTTGCTGGATCAGTGCGTTGATCAATTGCTGGGTCTCGGGCGACAGATCGCTTCCCGGCTCGCCAGCGGTACCGGTCGCCAGCGCATCAGCGGAGGCCGTCTCGCCAAGCGCTACGGAAGCGACGGCCTGATCTTCGAATGTTTCTGCCTTCCCGACGTTACGCGCGAGCCGTTCGATCACCCGCTCTATTGCAGGGGACGTGACATCCTCCAGCCCCTCTCCGAGCAGCCGCTCTTCTGCCGACAAGGCGTTGACGGTGCGCGCCGCGAAATCGCCCGAGCGCGTTTCAAGGCGGTTCCGGCACAACGCGCGGATAGCCTCGACATCCGGCGGATTGTCGCAGATATCCGTGCCCTCGATCGCCTCAAGGAGAACGCGGCGCTCGCTCTCGCTCAATTGCGCCAGTTCGGGCAGGTCGAGGCCATCGCCCAATTGTGCGATGGGATCATCGTCGGCCCCTTCGGGAGATACTTGCTTCAGCTTCGAGCCTGCGTCTTCGTCGGCCTTGCGTGCTGCGATTTGCTGCTCGGCCGCCCGCAATCGCGCAGCCGCGACGCTTTCAGGCGTGATTACGTCGGGGAAGTAAACCTTGGACTGGGCAGGGACTTGCTGGAACGTCTCATCCGATTGACCGGCCTGAACGACCCGGGTGGCGTTTTGCTCACCTTCCTGTGCAGCCGCAGGGAGCGACCAGAGCAGCGCTGCCGACAGAACGAGCGCCATCGGCGGGACATGGCTGCCCGCGCTGGTTGCTAATCCAGGAGACCGTTTCTCGATCAGTTACCGCCTCCGCTATTGGTCTGCGTAACCTGCATCGCGGCTCCGCCGGTTTGCGTAATCTGCAGATCGGACAATCCGCTACCGTCCTGCGTCCATTCGAGCCGATTGCCCGCGTCGAGCTGGACGGCGGTCATTGCATTGTTGTCGCCGTTCTGGGTCAGGCGGGCCTGGTTATCGTCTCCGTCCTGAACCAGCGTCAGGCTGTTGCCATTGCCATTTTGCAGGATCGCGGCAGCCAAATACAACAACCCGCCATCTGCCTGGGATATATCCGCCGTATTCCCGGCCCCTTCTTGCGCCAGAATCAGCTCTGTTTCCCCGATACCGTCCTGCGAGGCGAGGACGGAGTTCTCGTCGCCGGACTGTACGATGGTTGCCGAATGTGGGCCTGCACCGCCCTGTGTCAGCGTGCTGACATTGCTGGCGCCATCCTGCACGATTTGCGCCCGGCCATTCGACCCGCCTTGCGAGACATCGGCGCGGTTGCCGACACCGACCTGTTCGATGAAGACACCCCGCTCATCCGTCGCGCTCTCGCTGTCTTGCGCGTGGGCCGGCATGGCCTGCAGACCGAGCAAGAGGGCCATCCCTGCAGCGAGGCTGGCCTTGGTTCCAATCGAAGATGTTTTGCCGAACATGGTTGTCGCTCACTTGTATCATGAAAGCGCTTGCCGGGCGAGAAAACAGGGGAACTCGCCCGGCAAGCTAGGGCCTTCGGGCTAAAGGCCCTGGTTCACGGTAGCGGTGTTGCCGCTGCCGATCTGGTCGACATTGGAGACCTGACCGCTCCCGGTCTGGGTCACCAGTGCGTTGTTGCCGGTCCCGTCTTGCAAGATACGGGAGAAAAGGTCGGAGCCGTTCTGGTTGCTGGTCGCACTGTTATGCTGGCCCAGTTGCTCGATGCTCGAGACATTGAACAGGCCGCCATCCTGGTTGATTGTCGCCGAGTTCTGGCTGCGGTCGCCGCCATTGCCGACGCCGCGCTGGACGATCGATGCACTGTTCTGGTCCGCTCCGGCACCCTGGTTGACCGTTGCTGTGTCTTCCCAGGACGATGCGGTTTGCAGGATGCTGGACGTGCTGCTCATCCCGTCCTGATTGACCGTTGCCACATTCAGGCTCCCGCCGTTCTGCAACACCGTGGAGATATTGTCGTCCCCGGTCTGCGTGATGAAGGCGTCGGACCGGTTGGTCATCGCGATCTGGGTGACATAGGACTGGTTGCGATCGCCCGACTGGATGATCACAGCGTCTTCGCCAAAACCGCGCTGCAGCACGTCGGAGTAGTTGTCGTTACCCGACTGGAGCACGTCGACTTCCTGCGTGTGCGGACCCTGGAACACATTCGATTCATTGCCCGATGCCGATTGGGTCACGAAGGCGCGCCCGCGGCTACCCCTCTGCGTGATGTTCGATTCATTGTCGAAGCCGGACTGGTCGACGACAGCCAGCAGATCGTTGGGCACCCCGCCACCGGCCGATTCCTGGAGAATGTTGGAGAGATGCATGTCGCCGCTCTGGAAAACGGTAGCGGAGAAGCTGTTCGCATCGTCCTTGATCAGGTTCTGTGTGACATTGGAGGTGCTCGCGCCACTCTGGAACACCTGGGCGTTGGCGGTGTTTGCGCCGTCTGCAGCAATGGTTTGCGCGATGTCGGAGGTGGCACCATCCAGCTGCGACACGGCCGCGTTCAGATTGCCTGTCGCGGCGCCTGCTCCGCTCGCGTTCTGGGTAATTCTGGACGTGTTGTCGTCGAAGAACTGAGTGACGGTGGCACTGACGAGCGTCGCATCACCGCCGAGCGACTGGCTGATGTCGGAAGTGTTCCTGGCACCACTTTGCAGAACCGCCGCTGTCGGGTCGAAGGTCCCGGGCGGCAAAGCGTTCGCATCGGATTGCGTGATCCGGGAGCTATTATCGAAGCCTCCTTGCACTACATTGGCAGAAGCGCCGAAGGAATCCTGGTCGATAATCGAGCCATTCCCGCTTCCGAGCTGATCGACGCCGGCCCTGTTGCCGTCACCATCCTGATCGATGTCGGAGGTGTTGCTGCCGCTCTGTTCGACATTGGCAGCATTGCCGACACCGTTCTGGTCGACGTCCGATACGTTCTGGGCGTAAGCGGGCGCGGCCATGGCAAGCGCGACGGCAGACGCGCCTGTGATTAGAATTGATCGCATGAGTATTCTCGCACTGGAGTTTGCTGAAACGAGGCCGGCCGCCGCGGATTTCTCCGCAGCGGCCGAAACCTAACTCACAGGCCCTGAGTGACCGTGGCGGTGTTGTTGCTGCCGCCCTGGTTCACGTTGGACGTGTTGCCGTCAGAAGTCTGCAGAACCGTTGCCGTGTTGAACGAGCCGGGCTGCAGGATCGTCGACATATTGTCGTTGCCTAGCTGGTCGACGTCGGCGGTGTTGCTGTCGCCGGTCTGCTCAATAGCCGACACGTTGTCATCGCCGAGCTGATAGAGGTCAGCAGTATTGAAATTGCCGCCCTGGTTGATGTTCGACAGACCGTTGTTCCCTTCCTGGAGCACATCGGCGAGCGCGTTATTTCCAGACTGGTTCAGGTTCGAGATATTGTCGTCGCCAATCTGCGTCACCGACACGCCGAACGTGAAATTGTCGAAAGTGCCGGATTGGTTGACGTTCGATTGGTTGTTATCGCCAATCTGATTGACGTAGGCGAGTGTGGCCACCCCGGTTGCGAAGACTTCGCTCGAGTTTGAGTCACCACTCTGATTGATCCATGCGAAATTGCTTTGGCCATCCAGACTAACTCCTGAAGAGTTGTTGTCGCCGGATTGGAAAACGCCTGCAGCTCCGGTGTTGTTCGGATCTATGAGCAACCCTCCTCCAAAAATCGAGCCGGGTCCGGCGTCGGAGCTTTGGAGAATAGACGAGGTGTTGCCAGCACCGGTTTGCTCCACCAACGCTTCATTGAAGTCCGCGCTTTGTCCGATGCTCGAGGTGTTGCCGCCGCCCGACTGAGTTACGCGAGCGACATTGTTGAAAGCCGACTGGTCGATCGTGGAGTCTTCACTGCCACCCGTCTGGGTGACATTGGCAAGGCCGCTAGCGCCACTCTGGAAGATCGTCGACGAACTATTGCCTTCGATGTCCTGCAGCACATTGGCAGTATTCGCTTCGCCGCTTTGGTCGACGAAGCTGCTGCCGTTCCGCGAGAGCTGCGTGACATTGGCCGTGTGAGAGCCGGTACCGCCTTGGTACACCTGCGAGTCATTATTGTAGGTCTCATCGGTGCCGACCTGCGATACGCCCTGCAACACATTGGCGGTGTTGTTGTCGCTCGACTGGTTGATGAGCGAGGATTGCTCGTCGTCGAATTGCGTCACATTGGCGATGTTGAAGCTGCCGCCTTGATCGATATTCGAAACGTTCGGATTCAGAGCCGTCTGGGTAGTCTGGTTCACATTGGCGGCGTTGAAATCGCCGCCCTGGCTAATGTTCGAGATCGAGCTAGGCGGCACGTTTGGATCAGAGAAGAAGGTGTCGTCGCCATCATCGTCCTGGTTTACGAGGGCCGAGTTGTTCGAACCGGTCTGCACGATATCCGAATCGCCGCCCAGGGTTCCCATCTGATTGACCACGGCCGTATTGGCATCCGCTTCCTGCAGGATGTCGGAAGTGGCATCCGCACCCGTCTGGTTCACCGTAGCCGTCGCGTTGGTACCCGTCTGGGTCACGTTGGAGGTGTTGTCCTGCGCCATGGCTGGTGTCGCCAGCGCGATGGCCAATACAGAAGCTCCGGTAATAATTACGCTCTTCATTGCATTTCTCCTAAGTAGAGGTTCTCACGACTTCGAAGGGTCCTCTTTATTATTCATTCTGGGTCGGTAGATTCCTCGTCACGGCCAAGAATTAAGCCGGCTTATGATTTTGAACGGAGGTGAGCGGCGCTCGGGTGAAATCACATCCGTGATCTCGGAATGCCCAGCGATCGAGTCGACACGGCGGCTTGCCGAGTGACCTGATGATGTGGCGAAAGTCCCGGGTTCCTGCCCCGAACGGGGTGATGCCAGGCGCTGCAAGAGCGAGAGTGGGGTTTCGCGCAGGGATGAATTCCGCTCTGCGCGATGGTCCGACGCGGCGATGTATCGGGGCGCGGGCGCATCAATACCGGCGTGGTTATTCATGTTGCATCACCTTCTCAATTAGGTGATACCTATCGATTGCCACGGCGCGCCAAGACGCCGGGCACTACAGGTAACACTAGCCTTACCTCTGCACGCATCGGAGTTGCCGCTCCTTTGCGTGCTGTTTTTCCAGCTTGCGATCCTGTGGAACCGCTATCGCAGCCGTTTCGTCGTAGGAGCAGTTAGCCCCGTTGATCTGTTCGTTTCAGGTTCTCACGAACCTTCGCGCTGGTTGTCGTCCTCCTCTTCAACGATGGTCAATTCCGAAAGCGAGCCGGCCTTGCGAACGGCGGCCTGAACGTCGCGCGCTTCATAAATGCCGTCGCGCTCGGCTCGGTAAGTGGAAAGAATTGGCTGCGCTGCGGCCATGTTCTCGAAACGCCAGAGGTCGAGCTCTACCCCTTCGAGTACGAGGCCATAGACGGCTTTCTCGATGGCCTGCTGCAGCGCAACTTGATCAGGTTCATTGGCGGTAATGCCCCATTCCGCCTCGAGCAATTCCTTGAAAGCGACAAAGCGATAGGCGCTTGCCCCCAGCGCCTGACTCGCGATGGTTTTCGATGCCGTGACATTCGTCAGAACTTCACCCGTACGGACCGATACCGCGCGCAGATAAACCGTCACCGTATCCTGCCGGTATTCGGTGCGCGCACCTATACCGAGGAACGCGGCCCCTGCCCCGCCCGTCACCGTATTGGTGTCATAACCGACGATGCCGCCTTCGAGCAGGACGCCCGCAAACAGCAGTGCGGGCAAGGCATTGGGATCGATCTGCTCCTCGCCAAGATAGCGCTTGCGCATCTCGCCGATGATCTGCCGCTCCTTAAGCAGGTTATCGAGCCGCTCGCGCTCGACCACGGTGAACCAATCGCGGTTCCCGGTTTCCTGCAGCGCCTTCACCAGCATCGCGCTGGCGCCTTGCGTGACAGCGCGGGAAAGGGTCTGTCCACCATTGGTCGGCTTGAACTGCCCGGTTTGATCGGTGAAGCCATAGACAGCGATTGCGACCTGCCGCTGTGGTGGAGGCAGCTGGTTGAGCAGGTTCTGCGTCTGGGTCTTCTTGGGGAAATAGGCGAGGCTTGTCTGCTCCGGGAGGAGATCGCGCCCGCTTTGGCCGACTGTCATGCACCCGGTCAGCGACAGGGCGGCAAACGGCGCGAGAAGCTTGAGTGCCGATCTGCGCATCAATTCACTTCCAGGAAAAGCGGAACGACAATGCGGGTTTCTTCGCCGGTGGTGTCGTCCCGGATGATCAAGGTCACGGAATCGAGCGAGCGGAAAAACTCGATCGTCTGTCCGCCGAAACTGATGACTCCGCTTTCCTGAGGGTTCTCGCCGAAAATCGCATCGACGATCTGCGAGGACAGTGCGGAGAGCAGTCGGGATTGAAGTTGCCGGGCGAAAATGTCGGCTTGGCTATCGCTCGTTCGTGCTTCGGGATCACGATAATCGTTCTGCGCATTTGCAGTGCCGAGAATATGGTTGGAATTGAAAGGATTGCCGCCAAAGGTCGGACTGATCGGTTCGTGCACCAGATCCTGCGCAAATGCAGGCGATGCTGCGGCAAGCGTCAATATCGCTGCCGCGGGCAGAAACGTATTAGGCACCCAATCCACTCCTCGAGTTGTTTCCGCCTTGCGCCGCCTTTCCGGTCGGTCTTCCTGCAAGACCAAGGATTATCCTTGGATTTCAAACGCCCCGAGTCTTGTGATGGGCAAGAACATGCACCGGTGGCTGGAGATTTTACAATTTCTATTCTGGGTTAGTTGGCGGGGCGTGAAAGGGTTAACGCCCGAACTGACGCCGAGAATACGGAGATTCTGGAGCCAGGAGATCGGCTGTGGAGAAGGCGTCTGACGCCGAAAGTGCCGCCCCCGCCTTAAAGGGGCAAAGGGAACATATCTTGAGTTCAGGTCTACAGACGCGATTGCAAAAAGGGCTGAAAGGGCGCGAGGCGGACGCGAGGATCAGCCTGAGCCTTGCGTGCTCATCGGAACACTTGGCCCTCAATACCGTTTTTGAGATGAGACGGGCGTAGCCTGCTCCAGCACGCCTCGCTGGCCGACAATCTCCCAGACATTGGACAGCAGGTCGTTCGTCAGTTGCAGGGCTATCACCTTGCAAGCTGGCTTTGCGGCAGCCGCCCCACTTGAAATCTTTTTTGAGGAGAGATTGCGATGCCTGCCAAATCGAAAGCACAGCAACAGGCGGCCGGCGCTGCCCTGGCCGCAAAGCGCGGAGAGATGAATAAGTCCGATCTGCAGGGCGCGTCCAAGGAGATGTACGAGTCCATGTCGGAAGACGAGTTGGAGGATTTTGCGGAAACCAAACGCGAAGACCTGCCAGAACACGTCGATGACAGCTGAGCCTATTCGGAATGTCCCATCGGTACCGCGACAATCGTGAAGAAATGGTGCGGCGACAGATTGCCGGACGCCGAATTTCGAACCCTGACATCCTGAACGCCTTCAGGGAAGTTCCGAGAGAAGCGTTTCTGCCGGAAGATATGCAGGAGTTCGCTTACGAAGACGCACCCCTGCCGATCGGGGAAGGCCAAACCATCAGCCAGCCTTTCATCGTCGCCCGCATGATTGATGCAGCGGGGATTGCGCCAGGCGACACGGTACTCGAAGTTGGTGCGGGGTCCGGATATGCCGCGGCGGTCATCTCTAGAATTGCCCGTGAAGTCACTGCAATCGAGCGCCACGAAACATTGGCGACACAGGCCTCTAGACGCATTGAAGAGCTGGGCTACGAAAATTGTTCGATTATCGCCGGCGATGGCACGAAAGGTTGCGAAGACCGTGCCCCTTTCGACGCCATTCTGGTCGCCGCACGCACCGCGACCGTTCCCGAGCCCCTGAAGCGCCAGCTCAAGATAGGCGGAAGGCTCGTGATCCCGGTAGGCGATGAGAGCCTGCAGCAGTTGCGGCTGGTCGAAAGAACCGGAGAGCAGGAGTGGGTCACTCAAGACATCGCCCCCGTTCGGTTCGTTCCCCTCCTCGATGGAATGGTTCCAGAGGATGGATCGCACGCTGGCTCCAATCATTCGACAAGCGTAGATCGCACACCGGTCCAGGTAATTGCCGACGAGGCCAGGCCGCTTCCGGGCATTTCCGATCCCCACTTCGCCGAGGCGTTCGATCACTACGCTGACAAGCGTGTGGTCATGCTCGGAGAATGCAGTCACGGCACGCATGAGTTCTATGCCGCGAGAGCCGCAATCACGCGCCATCTGGTTGAAAGGCACGGGTTTACCATCATTGCCGTTGAAGGCGATTGGCCGGATGCCGCGGCCTACGACCGATATATCAAGGGCCAGCAGCCGCGCAGCGAAGAACCCTTTCCCTTCACGCGATTTCCGACCTGGATGTGGCGCAATACCGTAATGCCGGGTCTCCTGGACGACTTGCGGAAACTGAACCAGTCACGCGGTTCCGGGGAGCAGATCGGTTTCTATGGTCTGGACATATACAATATGCACGGGTCGATTGAGGCCGTTCTCGGATATCTGGACGAGCATGATCCGGATGCTGCGGAAATAGCCAGGAAACGATACGGATGCCTCACGCCCTGGCAGTCGGACCCGGCAACGTACGGGCAGGCGGCGCTTCGCCAGGGATATGCCGAATGTGAAGACGCGGTCGTTGCTCAATGCCAAGAACTCCTGCAGCGCGCGCTCGAGCAAGATGGAGAGAGTTTCGGCGCTGCAATGAATGCGCGGCTTATCTCCTCAGCAGAGCGTTATTACCGGATAATGTATTACGGCGGAGCGGCCAGCTGGAACCTGAGGGACAGCCATATGGCCGAAACGCTCGTACACCTGGTCGACAAGGGCGGCGAGGATGCGAAGGCGATCGTCTGGGCCCACAACAGCCACATCGGCGATGCCCGGGCCACCGAAATGGGCGCGGTTCGGAAAGAACACAACCTCGGCCAGCTCGTCCGCGAAAGATGGGGCGACCAGATCGCCCTGATCGGTTTCGGCACGCATAGCGGCACCGTCACCGCCGCGACGGATTGGGGCGGTGAGCGAGAGATCAAGGCGATCAATCCATCGCGCCGCGACAGTTATGAGTGGCTATGCCATGATACGGGCATTCCGCGTTTTCTGCTTGATTTGCCGAGCGGCTCCTCGGCCTCGCATCGCCTGAGCGATCCCTTGCTTCAGCGCTTTATCGGGGTGATCTATCGTCCGGAAACGGAACGGTGGAGCCACTATAGCGAGAGCGTCCTGCCTCGCCAGTACGACGCCTATTGCTGGTTCGATGAAACAAGCGCGCTCGAACCTCTGGCAGAGCACGAGCCGAAGGGATGGCCCGCCGAAACCTTCCCTTTCGGGGTTTGATCGTGGCCCGGAGAAGAAGCGAAACGGAATCGGGGCGGACGTCCTCGTCGCCGATAGTGATCCTCCAGCTTCTCACAGGCATGGCGCTGTTCGGAAGTTCGACCCCGCTGAGCAAGATTGTCGGCTCGCACTTCTCGGTCTTCACGGCTTCCTTCCTGAGAATGGCCATCGCCAGTCTGGTGCTGTTGCCGTTCGCCTGGTTTTCTACCGCGAGGCTGGCGAACGCGAAAAGCTCGGACTGGTTTGTGATCGCGGCGGTCTCTTTCTTCGGCATGGTGGGTTTCACCGCCGCCATGCTGTTCGGCATGCGCCTTACGACCGGTGTGATCGGGTCGACGATCATGAGCGCCACGCCAGCAGTAACTGCGGGCGCAGCTGTGCTGTTCTTCGGTGCCGCAATGAACTGGCGGAAGGGAGGGGCACTGGCGCTCTCGGTAATCGGGATTGTCTTCATCAACCTGATGAGAGCCGATGGCGACGGCCAATCCGAAGCTCCACTGATCGGCGCTGCTCTGGTTGCCGTGGCGATATGCTTCGAGGCGGCCTACACCTTGTTGTCCAGAAAGCTTTCCGAAGGCGTGAGTTCGCTAGAGGCCACCCTTGCGGCTTCGGTCATGGCAGGCATCCTGTTCATCATTCTCGCCTTGGCCTTCGATCCGGCGCCGTTCGAAATCATCGGCGTGAATCACAAGGGATGGCTTGCTGTCTTCTTCTGGGGAGCCGTTACCGGCGGACTTGCGCCCGTCCTCTGGTACAGCGGCGCACGGCGTGCGCCCGGCGCACTTACAGCAGGTGCCATGGCCATAATGCCTATCTCCGCACTAGGCTTGTCCTATATCCTCCTGGGAGAAGCCTTTCGCTGGTCTCACCTGATTGGTTTCGGCCTCGTATTCATTGGCTTGATCCTGATGATTTTTGAGCATGCCGAGCGATCCGAGCGAGAGACTGAACCCAAGGTTTGAGGGACGGACTTCTCGAAAGGAGGCGATGCCGCGCTGCTCATCTTTCTTTCGTGGTGCTCGGCAAAACCGCAACAGCGTCACGCGCCAGTTCTTGTGCGACACATTGGCCAAATGCCCTGGCAAATGGTATTGTGCCGTCTTCGGGTGACAAGATATGGGCCAAGCTCCGGGTCACCCCTCTCGATCAAGCTACTCAAAGACCTTGGCCCAGATTAGAGGCCGCATGTCGACTTTCATCCTCGAATTTCAGAATCTCGATGGTCACACCACCGAGACGGTGACGCTCGAAGGCGAGAATCCTGCGCAAGCCTTCCGCCTTGTCGAACAGAAGCAAACGTCATCCCCGGTAAAGCTCTTTCGCGAACATTACCGAGGGCGCAAGTTCCTGGGCGAGATTCAAAGGGACCGCACGGGCGTCTGGCACATCCTTGAAAACAATCGAACAGGAGAGCCGAGATGATCAGACTGATTGGTTTGGGTTTGATCGGAGGAGCAGCGTTTCTCGCGTACCGTCGCTTCGCGCAGCCCAGGAACAGCAATGCTGCCTACGCTCCGGATCAACCGCATGAAAGCTACATGGATGTGCGCGATGCCGGGCCGCAGGCCATGCGGGACGAACCTCAGAGGGAATGGACCGAGACAGACGAGGATCTCGACGAGAGTTTCCCTGCCAGCGATCCGCCCGGAGGATATTGAGCCTTTGCGCCTCGTCGCTTGCAGCTGATGGCGGTCGATCTCGTCATCCTGGGCGTCGTTATAGCGTCAAACAATTTCGCTGCCGCGCTGGCTCTGGGGGCTGTCGGGGCAAGAAGCCGCCGTTGGCGTATCCTGGTTGCCTTCGGGGTCTTCGAGTTCCTTGTGCCGCTGACCGGCCTGTGGCTGGGTAGAGAGGCCTCTAACCTGATAGCGGATGCGGCAGAGTGGATTGGCCCGATCCTCCTGGCGAGTTTGGGATGTTGGGCTTTGTACAAGGCAAACGAAAGATCGCTGGGCGACAATTCCGGTGTGGAAGCCATCACCAGTTGGAAAGGCCTTATAGCTCTGGCCGGTGGTTTGAGCATCGATAACCTCTTTGTCGGCTTCAGCATCGGCCTGGGTCGGCTCGATCCGCTGACACTGGCTACGACGATCGCCGTGTTCTCGATCCTCTTCACGCAAATAGGGCTGGAGATCGGCGCGCGCGCCAGTGGAAATCATGAAGGCTCGGCGCGGAAAGCCGCAGGGCTGCTCCTGCTTGCGCTGGCCGTTGCCGATTTTCTCGGGTTCGTCTGAAAATGGACTTGTGCCTATGGTCCGGGTGCGACCCGTCACATATTTTGGGCGTCCCGACGACATTGCATCGGCTTTTTCGGCACGATCTTCGGGTTCGCTCGTTACAGGTATGAGGAGTTATCACCATGTTTCAATGCGATAGCTCCTCGAACCATAATCAAACCAATGGAGAAGGAGTATGCTTGACGAGAAAATCAGAGACCATTCCCTAATCGGCAGCGATCGGGTCGAAGGCACGTCTGTCTACGGCAGGGAAAAGAACAAGATCGGGACCGTGCGCCGGATCATGATCGACAAACTCTCGGGTGAGGCCCGCGATGTCGAAGTTTCGGTTGGCGCCTTCCTCGGTATGGGCGGCAAACTGCACAGCCTCCCTTGGGAGAAGTTCGAATACGACACCGAGCTGGGTGGTTACAAGCTCGATGTAACCGAAGAGCAGTTGAAGAACGCCCCGACACACAACGAAAACGAGCGCGATCAGCAATTTGATCGCGACTATCAGTCGAAGGTCTACTCGTATTGGGTCGTCGCCCCCTACTGGTGATCCAACGATCGGCGCCCCGGCAATCTAATCGTTCGGGGCGCTGACCTTCACAAGCAAGCTTACCGAAAAGAGCGATATGAAACGTGCCATGCTCCCCCCTGCCGCGGCGCTCACCATGCTGGTCGCATGCGGCGAGAGCTCTCCCGACACGCTGACCGAAACTGAACAGAGCGCGGAAAGCACCATAGCTGATGGCGATGCCCGGGTTTCCACATCGACACCCGATCAAGGTCCAGCGAACCGCAATTCTGGCGGTGAAACTGACTTCGACAAGGACATGGCGTATTATTTCTCGCAAGGCGAGCGAGGAGCGACGCTCAGTTTTGGCGTTCCGCAGACAGACAATATTGCGCTCAACTTGCGCTGCCCGCTCGGCGCTGGTGGGAAGAGCGTGCTAGTCTATTTTACCCGGCCCGGGAGAATTGTCGCAAAGCGTCCCGCGACAATTGACCTGAGAGCGGGGGAAGCGGAACAACAGCTTCCGATCGAGACGCGCGAAACCCAATTGGGAACGACGGTCGAGGTAGAAACCGCTGTCAGTACGCCGGTTATGCAGCAATACCGGACCGGCCAACCGCTCGACGTGTTCTATGGGGAGGAGAAAGTGACGATCCCGTCCCGTAGCAGCGATCGCGAGATTCAGCAGTTCTTCAACGCCTGCGCGGCCTGACCAAGAGAGGCTCTACTATGACCAAGCGACGCATTTCACATTTCTCGTTCCACCGAGAAACAGCCTAAGCTCGCCCCTCATCGCGCGCGATCACAGCAAGAAGCGCGAAGCTCGCCAACCAATGCTCGCCAGCATAGTCGCCCGCGATGTGCTCGATCCCGCGTGCTAGATGCTCATCGGCACGCAGATCCAGCAGATTCCAGTCGCTGTCAGCGCCTAGCCTGTTCCGCATGGCAAACAGACACCAGGCCCTGCTCAGATTGAGGCCATCGAGATGGGCAATCTTCCCGTCACTTCGATCGCTGACAATCACCGGTCTACATTCCCGTGCCAACCAGCCGTTGTCGATTACGAGGGTCTTGAGCCATGCTGCAAAACGTCCGTTCGGCATGATGCGGCTCATCAGAAGAGCCCCTGTCAAAACAGGCGAGAGAAACTCATCGCCGCCAGGCTCCCAGCCGGCGTAATCCTTCTTTTCGCCAAACGCCTTTAGTGACCAGCGGTCGATCGTTGAGAGTAGTTCGGAGTTGCGTGGTTCGGCCCATTCGCGAGCAAGCGTTAGCGCGAAGGCAGTATTGCCATGCGTTCCGCTGGTAATAGGATAATCCAATATATGAAGGTAGGCGCACAGTTTTTGCGCGAGAGCTTGCGCCAGTGGCTCGAGTTGCGCGCCCCATTCTCTATCGCCATGCCGTTCTGCCTCGTGATGAAGATAGAGCAGCCATGCCCAACCATAGGGGCGTTCGAATGCCCGCGCGCCGGAACGCTCGAAATACGCAAGTTCGGTCGCGATCTTGGATTGGGTGAAGGTGGTATCCGCCAAAGCTTCTGTGGCCAGTGCTTGCGGCATTAAGGGATATAGCCGTCGCAGCGTGAGCAGCGTCCACCAGCCGTGAACGCAGCTATGCCAATCGAAGCTGCCGAAGAATGCCGGATGCAGATCACGGGGGTGACGAATGTCACTTTCGCCAGCCATCACATGGTCGAGCTTGTGGGGATATTCACGTGCGACATGGCCAAGCGCGATGTCCGCAAATTTCCGGGCCAAATTTTCGCTCAGTTCCACAGCATATAGATCTCTACCACATGAATTCTGTCATCGCAGACCGGCAGCCTAGTGGCAGTACTGAAATCCGCAAAATTCCCTTGTCTTAGGTTCGCGCCCAACTTCTCTACCAAGCTTTGCTCGGGCATCGGCTGGAATCTCGAATTGAACAGAGCACCTAGTCTAGCGCTGCGTGACTGTTGCGCGCGTCCTGATTTCAGGATCAATAACCAGATCGCCTGTGCGCAGATCAACAAGATCACAGCCTTGCAAATTGCTATCACTCGCAAACACAAACAAGCCTTGATCTCAAATACGTTCCGCAAGGGAGCCCACATAGTGGTGGAACGCGTCGGCAGTCCGCCTGGTTGAGCCGCACTACGCAGCAACCTGCTTCTTATTTGCTTCCATGTGCCAACGAAAAAAGCCCCGCTGGGGGCAGCGAGGCTGATAAATTACATGTTTTCAGGGAGATGGTGGTTGCGGGGGTTGGATTTGAACCAACGACCTTCAGGTTATGAGCCTGACGAGCTACCGGACTGCTCCACCCCGCGGCACCTATGTCTGGCTTCAAACGCCAGCGCCGACTCCGTCGGCTTGGCTATCCTCGCTCATGCGACCTCAAGGTCGCATCGCTGTGGACGGCCGGTCGGCCTTGCGGATCATACGGATCCGATCGGCACAGCATCCTGGCCACAAAGCCAAAAGGGCCGACCCTGAGGTTCAGCCCTTTGACTAGTGAATGGGTTTTTTCCGCGCACCCGCCGGCTGCAATGCCTGGCGACGACCTACTCTCCCAGTGCTTAGGCACTAGTACCATCGGCGCTGCCTGGTTTCACGGCCGAGTTCGAGATGGGATCGGGTGGGTCACAGGCGCTAAGGTCACCAAGCAATGAAGCAGGCGGATGCGGCTTTAAATCGATGCCCTTTATCAAGGGTATTGGGCGTATCTGGCTTGAGGTTCCTCCTCAACGCCAGCCTGCAGGGCAGGACTGTCGTTGATGGTGGGATTCATCAAGCGCGATCAGAACTATTAGGACTGGTTAGCTCCACGCATTACTGCGCTTCCACACCCAGCCTATCAACGTCATGGTCTATGACGGTTCGAAGATACCTTATCTTAAGGGAGGCTTCCCGCTTAGATGCTTTCAGCGGTTATCCCGTCCATGCATAGCTACCCAGCGGCACGCCTGGCGGCATGACTGGTACACCAGAGGCATGTTCACCCCGGTCCTCTCGTACTAGGGGCAACTCCTTTCAAGTATCGACGCCCACGGCAGATAGGGACCAAACTGTCTCGCGACGTTCTGAACCCAGCTCACGTACCACTTTAATTGGCGAACAGCCAAACCCTTGGGACCTGCTCCAGCCCCAGGATGTGATGAGCCGACATCGAGGTGCCAAACGATTCCGTCGATATGAGCTCTTGGGAATCATCAGCCTGTTATCCCCGGCGTACCTTTTATCCGTTGAGCGATGGCCCTTCCACGAGGGACCACCGGATCACTATGACCGACTTTCGTCTCTGCTCGACTCGTCAGTCTCGCAGTCAGGCAGGCTTATGCCATTGCACTCTCGCAGCCGGTTTCCAACCGGCCTGAGCCTACCATCGCGCGCCTCCGTTACTCTTTAGGAGGCGACCGCCCCAGTCAAACTACCCGCCACAGAGGGTCCCACTACCGGATAACGGTAGTTGGTTAGACATCAGAAAACAGCAGGGTGGTATTTCACCTATGGCTCCACTCGGACTGGCGCCCAAGTTTCAAAGCCTCCCACCTATGCTACACAACTCTTTCCTAATGCCACTCTGAAGCTGCAGTAAAGGTGCACGGGGTCTTTCCGTCTAACCGCGGGTACTCCGCATCTTCACGGAGAATTCAATTTCGCTGAGCATATCCTGGAGACAGTGGGGAAGTCGTTACGCCATTCGTGCAGGTCGGAACTTACCCGACAAGGAATTTCGCTACCTTAGGACCGTTATAGTTACGGCCGCCGTTTACTGGGGCTTCAATTCGGAGCTTGCACTCCTCCTCTTAACCTTCCAGCACCGGGCAGGCGTCAGACCCTATACGTCGTCTTGAAGCCGACTTAGCAGAGTCCTGTGTTTTTGATAAACAGTCGCTACCCCCTGGCCTGTGCCCCCCGCTAAAAGTTGCCTTCTAACGGGGCCTCCTTCTTCCGAAGGTACGGAGGCAATTTGCCGAGTTCCTTCAGGATACTTCTCTCAAGCGCCTTGGTATACTCTACCTGACCACCTGTGTCGGTTTCGGGTACGGTCTATACGGAGAGGCTATTTCCAGGAACCGCTTGGCAGCCCAACCAATCCAATAAGGTTGAACTACTTCCACGATCCGTCACACATCTCCAGGTCACGGAATATTAACCGTGTTCCCATCGACTACCCCCTTCGGGCTCGTCTTAGGGGCCGACTCACCCTGCGCCGATTAGCGTTGCGCAGGAACCCTTGGTCTTTCGGCGAGAGGGCATCTCACCCTCTTTATCGCTACTCATGTCAGCATTCGCACTTCCGATATGTCCACCGTCGGTTACCCTTCGGCTTCATCCACTTACGGAACGCTCCGCTACCGCTGCAGTAAACTGCAACCCTAAGCTTCGGTGCATATCTTTAGCCCCGTTACATCTTCGCCGCAGGAACCCTTATTTAGACCAGTGAGCTGTTACGCTTTCTTTAAAGGATGGCTGCTTCTAAGCCAACCTCCTGGTTGTTTTGGGATTCCCACATGCTTTCCCACTTAGATATGACTTGGGGACCTTAGCTGTAGGTTAGGGCTGTTTCCCTTTTGACGACGGACCTTAGCACCCGCCGTCTGTCTGCCAGACTAAACTCGATGGTATTCGGAGTTTGGTTAGGTT
>NZ_FXWG01000001.1:807500-1077163 GCF_900177715.1 Altererythrobacter xiamenensis
GTTCGCCAACGGCCTGATGGTCGTAGCGGTGATGGCGCTGGACTGGCTCGTGCCGGTCAGCTCGCCGTTCCTGGAGCTGGTCATGCACGGATCGGTCGGCGCTGCGACCTATGCGCTCGCGCTCTTCCTGCTGTGGCCCAACATCCTGGCAGAGACCTGGGCTATGCTGCGCCAGCGCGGCGAGCATCCGCCCGCATCGACGTCAGAGCCTGCCGATCGAACCAGTAATACCGCGGATCCAGCCGCGGTCTGAACGTCGGCAGGTGCTCTGCATAAAGCGTGGCGAGATATTCGGGCAGCGCCTGCGGACCCTCGCTACGCATGATGCGGCTGACGATGCGGTTCTGGAAATGACGTACGCTGTAATTGCGCATCCGCCGCGCCTGCAGCGCTAGCGATGAGATGCTGGCAGTGATCGGCTCGCAAAGAAATCCTGCCCCGGCGCAGGGTTCGACGCGCCTGTCATCCCAGTGGCTTTCATCTTCGAGATCGGTCTTGGCCAGCGCACAGATCAGCCCGTCATCGCCGATCAGATCTTTGGGAAGACGAATCCCGCGCGCGCGCACGCGCGAGACGAAATTCCCGCTCAGCGCATAGAGATCGCCGAACAGCCCGTGTTCGCGCATGATGCCTTCGCGGTAGGCCCCGGCCCGGCGACCATTGGCCGGAAGACCGGATGCCGCGTTCGCACCCGTCTCCGCCAGCGCCCCAACGAGCGCATCGATCGAGCCGGGAAGGACCTCGGCATCGCCATCGACGAACACGTAGGCGTCTGCGTCCACCCCCGGCGTATCGAGCACGATGCGGTTCCAGCTGCGCGACTTCCCGCCCTCGGGCCAGTCATGCACGGTGATACCGGCGAAACCGCGCGCGATTTCCGCCGTGCGATCGCTTGAGCCGTTGACGACGACATGGACCGCGATGGCCTCGTCCTCCAACGGAAGCGAGCCAAGGCAGGCCGCGATCCTGCGCTCCTCGTTATGGGCAAGCACGATGACAGCGACCGTGCGGACCGCCGAAGATGAAGCTGAAGTTTTGCGGTCCATGCCGTTGCCCACCACGTTCATGCGCGCCCGATACGCGATTGCATTGGTGCGCCATAGCCAATTCGTCGGACCCGGCTGCAAATTGAGGTAAACTCCCGCGTTTGGGCTTTCGCCGCGAGAGTGGTAAATTGGCCCGGGGACAGAAGGGCGGCGTGCGGGCTCGGTCGCCGCCACGCGAAGAGGAAAACCTGACGATGCACACCTTGTGGCTCTCGCCCGCGCTGCTTGCCATGCTGGCCGGGCCGCTCTCCGACACAGCCGATGAGCAGGCGATCGCGCCCAACCTCACCGATGCACAGACCGAAGTGCTGGCGATCCGTGAAGACCAGCACAATCGCTACACCGTTCCCGTCACTATCGACGGGGCGGGTCCGTTTCACTTCATGATCGACACGGGTTCGCAGGGTACGGCGATCACCGATGCCGTCCACGCGCAGCTCTCTCTGGCTCCGGCGGGTACGGCCACGGTGGTCGGGACCGCCAGCCGGAAACAGGTAAACCTGGTCGAGGTCGAGAGCCTCGGCCTCGGGTTCCGCACGATCTACGATATCGAAGCGCCGGTCCTGATGAAGGATCATGTCGGCGCGGACGGGATTATCGGGCTCGACACGCTTCAGGACTTGCGCGTGCTGATCGACTTCCGTGAGGAGTCGATTGCCATCGCCGACACGCATGAGAAGGTGAGCCGCCGCGGATACGAAATCGTGGTGCTCGCCCGGGAGAAGCTCGGTCAGCTGCTGATTTCGAACGCCGTGGTCGAAGGAGTGAAGGCCACCCTGATTATTGACACAGGTGCTCAGGGCAGCATCGGAAACATGGCGCTGCGCGATCGCGTGCGCCAGCGGCGCGAGCACGAGATCCTCACGACCGACGTCAACGGTGTGTCCATGATCGGAAATTTCACTTTCGCCCGCTCCGTCACAATCCAGAACATGGAACTGAGCAATATCCCGATCACCTATGCCGATACGCCCGCTTTCGAGGCGCTGGGCCTGACCGACGAGCCTGTCCTGATGCTGGGCATGCGGCAACTGCGGTTGTTCGACCGCATCGCGATCGACTTTTCACGGCGAAGGGTCCTGTTCGATCTGCCCAAGCAGAATCGTTCTCGCGGCCGGTACTAGGCTTCAATCCGGGCGAAGCCTCATTGCGGAGAGCTTGCCTCCATGGCTGATCACGCCCACATGGGCACGCAATGCCGCCCGATACAGGAGATAACCGCCCGCTAGAGGCCGATGGCTGGCACCTGATCAGGCGCTTCCTGCCGTATCTCTGGCCGCGCGGCGACGCTGGGCTCAAACAACGGATCGTCACGTCGATCCTGCTCGTGCTTGCCGCCAAGGCGATCACGCTCGCTCTGCCGTTTGCCTACAAATATGCGGTCGATGCGATGTCGCAGCCTCCTGCCGAGGTTGCGGGCGTGGCAATCGCGCTGGTGCTCGCCTACGGTCTCGGCCGCTTTACCGGGACCGCCTTCGACAACCTGCGCAACATCGCTTTCGAACGGGTCGGCCAGACCGCCACTCTCCATCTGGCGCGCGATGTCTTTCACCGGCTCCACCGCCTCAGCCTGCGTTTCCATCTCGAACGCCGCACCGGCGAGGTCGCAAAAACGATCGAGCGCGGGACCAAGAGCATCGACACGATGCTTTATTTCCTCATGTTCAACATCGCCCCGACGGTGATCGAACTGACCGCCGTGGGCGTCATTTTCTATATCAACTTCGGTTGGGAGCTCGTCGCGGCGACCGCCGTGACGGTGGTTCTTTATATCCTTGTCACGCGGTGGATCACCGAATGGCGAACCAAGCTCAGGCGCGAGATGAACGAGCTCGACGGGCAGGCGCTCCACCGCGCTGTCGACTCGCTGCTCAATTACGAGACTGTGAAATACTTCGGGGCCGAACGGCGCGAAGAGGCGCGCTACGGGGAGGCCGCGCACCACTACACCGAAGCGGCGATCAAGACCTCGAACTCGCTCGGCCTGCTAAACATCGCGCAGGCCTTGATCACCAACGGTCTGATGGCGGGCGCGATGGCCTACACCGTCTGGGGCTGGAGCCGCGGGCAATTCACCACCGGCGATCTGGTGCTGGTCAACACCTACCTGCTGCAGCTTTTCCGCCCGCTCGACATGCTGGGCTTCGTCTATCGTTCCGTCCGCCAAGGGCTGGTCGACATGGGCGAGATGTTCAAGCTGATGGATACTTCGGTCGAAGTCACCGACGCTCCCGGCGCACCCGCCCTCGCCGTGAGCGAGGCGCGCATCACCTTCGAGAACGTGGTGTTCCAGTATGACGATGGGCGCACCATCCTCCATGGACTGAGCTTCGACGTGCCCGCCGGGTCAAGCGTGGCCATCGTCGGACCATCGGGTGCCGGCAAGAGCACGATCGCACGGCTGCTGTTCCGGTTTTACGATCCGCAGGGCGGGCGAATCCTGATAGACGGGCAGGACATTGCAGGCGTTACGCAGGAAAGCCTTCGGGCCGCGATCGGCATCGTCCCGCAGGACAGCGTCCTCTTCAACGAGAGCGTCGGCTACAACATTGCCTATGGTGCTGGCAGCGCTGGTGACGAAGTTACCGAGACCGAATTGCGCCGCGCTGCCGAGGATGCCGCAATCCTGCCCTTCATCGAGAGTCTGCCACAAGGCTTCGATACCATGGTTGGCGAGCGCGGTCTGAAACTGTCCGGAGGCGAGAAACAGCGCGTCGCGATCGCTCGCACGCTGATCAAGGATCCGCCGATCCTGCTGCTCGACGAGGCGACAAGCGCGCTCGATTCCCGAACCGAGCAGGACATTCTCTCGACGCTGAAACGCGTCTCCCAACGCCGCACCACTATCGCGATCGCGCACCGGCTCTCGACAATCGCCGACGCTGACAAGATCCTCGTCCTCGACCACGGTCGCCTTGCCGAGGAAGGCAGGCACACAGAGCTGCTGGAGCGCGGCGGGCTTTATGCCGAAATGTGGGCGCGCCAGGCCGCCGAGCGCGATGACGAGGAAGACCCCCGCGCCCAGGCGGCCGAATAGCTAGCCCCCCTGCTGCATGAGATCGGTGCGCGAGAAGTCGATCTCGCCCGCCTCGATCACCTCGACATCGGGACGGATCGCCTTGAGATCATCGAGAAACTCCGACGCATTGCCCACGACGATGATCGTGGCTTTTTCCGATCCGACATATTCGGCCGCCACAGCGTCCGCCTGCGCTGGCGTCACCGCAGCGAGATTGTCGGCGTAGCGGGCCGCGTCGGCGGGCTCGAGCCCGTCGAGCAGCAGGTTCGCAACGATGCTGTTAAAGCCGGACGAGGTTTCGAGGGCGCGCGAGTAGCCACCGCTCAGATAGAGGCGACGCTTGCTGAGCAGATCGTCGGAGATGGGCTCATCTCCGAGACGGTCGAACTCGTCGAGGAAGACTTGGACCACTTCGTCGGCTGTCGAGTTCTGCGTCTGCGCCGATGCGATGAGGATGTCGGTGCCGAGGCCGCTTCCCGCGCCATAGCTGATCGACCGCTTGGTCCGCACTTCCTCGAAAAGGCGGCCCGACGAGCCGCCGCCGAGAATCGCGTTCGCAATCTCAAGCGGATGATAGTCTTCATCGGTACGCGAAGGCGCGCGCATTCCGGCATAGACCGCCGCTTGCCCAGCATCGGGCAGGTTGATGACGACGGTGCGAACGGGCTCGCCCGTCCCGGTCGGATCAGCAATATCGGCAGGGGCAGGCGTTTCCACCTGCCAATCGCCAAGCAGATTTTCGGTCAACGCGATCGCATCCTCAGGTGCGATCCCGCCGCTGACGATCACTTGTGTACGTTCGGGCCGCCACCATGTTTCGCGGTGTGCGATCAGGTCTTCGCGGGTCAGCGAGGCGAGGCTTTCGGGCGTACCGCCGGGGATCGTTCCGTAGGGCGAATCTCCGTAGAGGACCGGTCGCGCGACAAGCCCTGCCAGACCGCCCGGGTCCTTGAGCGTGATGGCCAGTGCGTCGACCGCGCGTTTGCGCTCGCGCTCGAACTCGGCTTGCGGGTATTCTGCGGCGGTCATGATGGCTGCCAGCACCTCGCCTGCCTCGGCGATATTCGCGGTCGGCGCGGTCAGGCTGAAGAAGGATCCCTTGGAACCCGCCGTCGCGTTGAAGCTCGCGCCGAGACTTTCAAGCTTGCGCGCAATTTCGGCGGCACTCATGCCGCCAGCACCCTGCTCGGCAATCTGCGCGGCCATCTGGGCGAGGCCCGCTTTCTCGCGAGGGTCGCTGATCGAACCGCCCGGCACCAGTACCGTCATGGTCGCGATAGGAACATCGCCGGTCTGTGCAGCAACGATCTCGATACCGTTGTCGAGCGTTGCCTCCACGATCTGGGCACTGGCGACTTCCGGTCGTTCGCCCGGACCGGGTACGGGCTCGCGCTGACCATCCGGTGCCACCGACAACGGCTCACCGGTCGCATCGGGCAGTGAGCGGAATGTCGGCATCGGCACCGGATTGGCATATTTCGAAGGATCATCTTCGCCGGCTGTATAGGTTATGTCGGTGCGCGCATTCTCGTTGTAATAGGTGCGTGCAACGCGCTGGACGTCTCCTACCGTCACGGCGGCAATCGCAGCGAGCCGGCGATCGGCAGCCGCCGGGTCTCCGGTCTGGACCAACGCCTCACCCAGTTCGAAGGCGCGACCACGCGCGGTCTCGCGTCGGCGCAGCGAACTGGCGATGAGCTCGCTCTTCGCTTCGGCGAGTTCGGCCTCGGTCACGGGTTCATCGCGCATGCGCTGGCGCTCTGCGATCAGGATCGCGGCGACTTCCTCGGCATCGGCAGTCGGATTGGTGACTGCGAACTGCGCGAGCATGCCCCCCTCTTCGGACAGGTCGGCGAAATGTACCGCCTGCACTGCCTTGCCGGTACGGACCAGCGCTTCATGCATGCGGCTGTTGTCGCCGCGCGCCATGATCGCATCCATCACTTCGAGAGCGGGCGCGTCGGGATGGTCGATCGAGGGGAGTTTCCAGACGGTGCCGACCAGCGGCAGCGGCACATTGGGCGCAGTCGCATTCACGACACGCGGTTCCGTCCGCTCTGGCGCCTCGAAATCGATCGACACATCGACCGGATCGGCGCGGCGCGGAATATCTGCGAAATAATCGTCGACGAGCGAACGCAGCGCATCCATCTCGAAATTGCCAGCGACGATCAGGGTCGCCGTGTCGGGCCCGTAATAGGCCTGGTAGAAGGCGCGCGCATCGTCCAGCGTGGCGGAATCGAGGTCCTCGATGCTGCCGATACCGGGCCGGCGATAGGGCGAGATGTCATAGGCCGATTCCGGCAGGACGAAGCGCTGGAAGCGGCCGTAGGGCGGCGCGAGCACACGTTGGCGCAGTTCTTCCTTCACGACGTCGCGTTCCTTGTCGAACACCTCCTGGTCGATCACCGGAAAGGCCATGCGCTCGCGGTGGGTCCACAGCATCGCTTCGAGATATTCCGCCGGAACCGTCTCGTAATAATTGGTCCGGTCCGGGCTGTTCGAGGCATTGCGCGTGCCGCCGACGTCGGCGGTGAGCCCGTAGATCATGTTGTAGGGCATGTTGCGCGTCTTGCGGCTGAGGATGTGCTCGAAGAGATGCGCGAATCCGCTGCGCCCTTCGGGATCGAGCTTCGAGCCGACCTCGTACCACATCGATGTCGTCACGGTCCCGGTGCTGCTGTCGGGGATCGCGATGATCTGCAAGCCATTGTCGAGCGTCCAGCGCTCGAACTGGATTTCCGGGGCGGTGAGCGCGGGACCGCTCGCCTCGTGATTGTCGGCCAGCGCTGGCGTTGAAACGAGTAGCGCGGCGGCAGCGCAGCCGGTCATCAGATTGCGGATCATTGAATGTCGTCCCCTTGAATTGCGAGCAATTTCAATGGGAATAGAGCGGTTCACCGGCGTCCCGGCAAGTCGAAAGCCCGCAAATCCGGTAAAAGCGCGATAGAAATCGACCAAATACCTTGACCGTTCACGGGATCTGCCGGTTGCGCTGCACTGCACAATAGGCCAAAGGACGCAGCGCATAGTCGTGAGCCTCGCGCCGCGCATCATCCGCAATACAATCCCGCAAGGCCTTGTCATGACCCAAGCCGCCCAACCGGCCAACGGCTGGTTTTCCAATATTCGCGCCGACGTGCTCGCCGGCATCGTTGTCGCGCTCGCCCTCATCCCCGAAGCGATCGGTTTCTCGATCATCGCAGGCGTCGATCCGCGCGTCGGGCTCTATGCCTCGGTCGCGATCGCGATCGTGATCGCCTTCACAGGCGGGCGGCCCGGCATGATCAGTGCCGCAACTGCGGCGGTGGCCGTCGTTGTGGTACCACTGGTGCGCGATTACGGGGTGGAGTATCTTTTCGCCGCGACGATATTGATGGGTATCTTCCAGGCGATTGCAGCGGTGTTGCGGCTCGACCTGCTGATGCAGTTCGTCAGCCGTTCGGTCATCACCGGCTTCGTCAACGCGCTCGCAATCCTGATCTTCACGGCGCAGCTGCCGCAGCTCGACTTCACCCAGCCCAATATCGGCTGGATGACCTACGCCATGGTCGCGGCCGGCCTTGCGATGATCTACCTCATTCCCAAGCTCACGACCGCCGTGCCAAGCCCGCTGATCGCGATCATCGTGCTGAGCGCGCTCACCATCTATCTCGACCTGCCGGTCAATCGCGTCGCCGACATGGGCGCTCTGCCCGAAGGCCTGCCCTATTTCGCGCTGCCCGATGTACCGCTCACCTGGGAGACGCTGCAGATCATCGCGCCCTACTCCTTGACCATGGCGGCTGTCGGCCTGCTCGAAAGTTTGCTGACGGCGCAGATCGTCGACGACATGACGCACACCGGATCGAACAAACGCCGCGAGTGCGCCGGGCAAGGCGGCGCCAATATCGTCGCCGCATTGTTCGGCGGAATGGGCGGCTGTGCGATGATCGGCCAGTCGGTCATCAACGTGACGAGCGGCGGCCGCGGCAGACTGTCCTCGCTCGCCGCCGGCGTGACGCTGCTGGTGCTGCTCGCCGTGCTCGGCCCGCTGGTCGGCCAGGTCCCCATGCCCGCGCTGGTCGCGATCATGATCATGGTTTCGATCGGGACTTTCAGCTGGAACTCGATCCCCAATCTCGGCAAGCATCCGTGGCAGTCGAGCGTCGTCATGCTCTCGACCGTCCTGGTCGTCGTCACCACGCATAACCTCGCGCTGGGCGTGCTCGCAGGCGTGATCCTGTCGGGCGTGTTCTTCACCCACAAGGTGATGACCATGTTCGAGGTGGTGCGCGAACGCGAAGGCAATACCGCGATCTACCGCGCCAAGGGGCAAATCTTTTTCGCCAGCGTCGACCGCTTCGAAGCGGCGCTCGGCCCGGAGAGCACCCAGCCCGATCCGGCGGACCACGTGATAATCGACGTGCGCAAGGCGCATTTCTGGGACATTTCGGCCATCGGTGCGCTCGACAAGGTGGTCGAGCGGATGCGCCGCAACGGACGCAGCGTTCAGGTGCGCGGGCTCAACCGGGCCAGCACCGACCTGTTCGACAAGTTCGCGCTGACCGACAAGACGGGCGTCGAGATCGGACTGGCCCCGCACCCTTGAGCGGACTTGCCAGTCTCGGATTTGTTGCTCAAGCTTCGGGGCGAAGCGTGCTCGCGCAGATTGAGGGAGGGTTCGATGAAGACATGGCGAGGATTGGTGCTGATTGCAGCAGCCATGCTGGGAGCATGCGCAGTTCCATCTACGCTCGATCATTCCGGAACGAGCGCCCCGACCACAAACGAGAAAACAATCTTCGTCATAAGGCATTTGCACAAAGCGCAAGGTGACGATCCGCCGCTCAACAAAGAGGGCGCTGCTGCAGCGGAACGCCTGGCAGATATGTTGGAGGACGAAGGGATCCTGGCGACTTTCGCGACGCCAACCCGGCGAGCCAGGGAAACCGCCGCGCCTCTATCCAACAGGATTGGCGTTGCGATTACAGAGTACGACGCTCGCAACCCCGAAGCCCTGGTCGCCTCGGTTTCTGCTATCGATGGCTCGGTGCTCGTCGTAGGCCACAGCAACACCGTTCCCGATCTGGTCGAACGCTTTGGCGGCTATCCGGCTCCTCGATTAACCGAAGACGATTACGGGACGATCTTTGCAATCGACCCGATGGGTAACGTCGAAGAATTGCCCGTCGACTGAAGTGACCGGACCAGCACCGACCTGTTCGACAAGTTCGCGATGACCGACAAGACGGGCGTCGAGATCGGACTGGCGCCGCACTCGTAAGCGGAACTTCCGCCACTGGGTGGAAAGCGGACAGGCAGAGCGGCATCATTTGGGCGGCAAATTATGACGGTTTCGCTCGCCTAGTCATTAGTCGGAGATTAAGGCTACCTCCATGAAGATGTTTCACGGCAATCAGCTTGAGAGAGCGGCCGACTCGCACGGCTTTCAGTTTCCTAATTTTGAGAACGCCACCATCAAGTTCCGTCGTATCGAGAGTTCATTCGAGTGGCACGAGAATGAGGGCCAAGAGCTTTTCATGGTGCTCGATGGTGAACTCCAGATGCTTGTTCGAGAGTTTGGCAGTACAGATGAGCGTGTCGAGTTTATGGCTGCCGGTGACATTATGTTGTTAGAAAAGGGCGATTCTCACGTTGCTCGACCAAATGGATCGGTCAAAGTTATGTTCGTTGAGACCGTGCTACTGGAAACTCGAGCAAAGCAGTCTGTCAAATGTAGGGCCGAACCTGTACGTTAGTATCGGCTGCTAATAACGGCGGTAGACATTATCACCGGAAAACTATTTCGGTGATGCTTCCACTCGGTCCAGAAAAGCCTGCACATCATTAGCGAACCGGAACGGCTCATCGAGAAATGGGAAATGCCCTGACCGTTCATAGGAAAGCAGATCGCCGGCAACAATTTTTGACACCAGCTCTTGCTGCGGCTCGATCGCGGTCTGGTGGTCGAGCGCGCCATCGATGAAGAGCACCGGCATCGAGAGACGCTCGGCTGCCTCGAAACGGTAGCTCATCAATCCCTTGCTCCAAAGCGCATTGCCGAGTTCGCCGGTGTTCCCGAGACCGTCGATATTGTCCCACTCCTCGACCTGCCTAGCGACTGTGGGGTTCGGGAACATCGCTTGCTCGATCCAGTCTTTCCTTTGCTTATCGTCATAAGCTGCGAAGGGCTCACATTTCTGTGTGCCATCGACCATTGAGATGCTTCGCCGATACGCATCGGGATCTTCGCTCTCGAGCCGCTTGCAAAGCGCTTGGAGCGCTTCTGGCATGTCGGGTATCGCTCCCGTCAGGACTAGCCCTGCAACCCGGTCAGGCTGCTTGGCGGCGTATTCAAGGGCAAGAACACTCCCGAAGCTGTGCCCGAGGAGAATGGCTTGGTCTGCACCAATCGTGTCCAAGAGTTCGTCCAGATCAGAAACCAAGATTGGAATGGAGTAGAGGTCCGGATTGCTCGGCCGGTCTGAGCGTCCCGAGCCGCGCTGGTCGAAATAGACGACGGTGGTAAACTTCTCCAGCTCTGGGCCGATCGACGCTTGAAAGGTCTGGCTGCCTTGGCCAGGCCCACCGTGAAGCAGCACGATGGGTGTGTCCGAAGGCTTACCGGCCACGCGATACCATTGGCTGACCGGCCCCGGAGAGGTCTCGATGCGCCCTCCGTGCGGGGACGCAGACACGTCCGTCGTCGTTGTTTGGCGGCGGCGATCAATCAGCCAGACGCGCTTTTCGGGAAAGTCTGTCACGATCATAAAGTGGCGCAGCAGACTTACGCCGACATTGGCAGGTACCTGGAGGTCCGAAGAAACGTGAGCACGCACGTCGTAAAAGGTGCGGCCGGCCAAGGTGACTTCTGGAACGATAACAACGGCGCGCAGCAACGAACCGCCGATGCCCCCTGCGGGTTCGAAGCCTACTGGCGAAAGGTCGAGGTCAGTCGCCAATTTCGATGAGATCAGCAAGCCTGAGCCGTTGCCTAGGTCAAAGTCCGCCCGCAACTGTCCAAGGGGGCCAAATTCTACAGGGATGGTCTCAATGCCATGTGAAGGCGAGAGATCGAGCGCTTTTCCCAGAGGTTGCGTGTCTCGTTCCACCCAATCGATACGGCCTCCTTCGATATCGACCGCAATACGGCCAGCGTCGAAGATTTCCCTGCCAAGGACCATTGGCAAGGGAGCATTCAATAGGCGCGAGCCGACGTCCGAGAGATCCATTACCGCGGCCACCGGTATATTAACATTACGACCTAGAGCGTTCAAAGTGATGTTCTCCACGAGTGAAGCTCGTACTGTTTTGGCGCCTGTTCCTCGCGCCTCTACTTCAGTTCCGCCCGTTAGGCCGAGAGCGTCGCCCGTATTAGTATCGAAGATGGTCACTTCGGCACCGCTGTCTAAAAGGGCTTCCACCTCTTTTCCTTCGACAACGACGGTAACGAAAACGCGGTCGCCTCGAACTTCGAGGACTTCAGCGTGCAAGGGAACTGCGCCCAGTCCGACTAGGATGGTGAGAAGGTTTCGTATCATGTGCTCGACATAGTCGGAGTGTTGAGCCCGCACATAACCTGTCGATTAAAGGCGAGTTTGGTCCGACGAATGGAGCTTTATGAAGTGCGCGAAGGTAACTTCGCATCGATTCCGGAGGCTTTTGACACCGCCAAACATAGGATCGATCTCAGCCAGCCGGGTGGCCCCGAAAGTTCACATTCAAAGTCCGTAATCGGCTCGTTAGCCGAAAGTCTGCTCTTGGCACAGCGTTAGCTCGGTGAAACCGTCGTGAGATGGTAGAAAGCGGACATTGCGATTACACGCTGGTTCGAGTTAGCCAAGGTCATGCCAAGTAAGCGAATCAGACGACGCATCGGTGACATCCTGAAGATCGATTTAGGTGACGGGATACAGTCCTATGCTCAAGTAGCCGACGAGCCACTTGTGGTCTTCTTCGGCGGTTTCTTCACCGAAGCGCTGCCGCCGGAGCAGGCAATCGACCTACCAGTGTGGTTCCGTATCTGGGTTCATAACGACGCTATCAAGAAAGGCCGTTGGCATGTGCTCGGTAACGCGCCGCTGGCTGCTGAAAACGCAGCGGAGCCATACTTCTACAAGCAGGATGCAATCACCGGAGCACTATCGGTCCACCACTCAGCGTTCGCGAATACCGGATGGGAACGACCCGCATCATTGATTGAATGCGATGGACTTGAGTGCGCCGCTATATGGGACGCGGAGCACGTAGAAGAACGGCTCCGGGATTCCTACGCGGGGCGTCCGAATCAATGGCTTGAGAGCCTGAGGATTGACAAGAACGCCCTCCCGAAAGCGTGATACAGCTAGAGTCCGTAATCGGGTCGTTAGGAGCCGGTCCGCTGCTGGCACATCACTGACCCGGTGCAAGCGGCTCCTGATGGGTGGAAAGCGGACCTAGCGAGACTTGTTGAGTGGGAAAGCTGCTAGTCCGATTCTAGGCTCGGTGCCGTAGCTAAAATCCGGTAACCACTCTTCAACTAACCTCAGTTAGAAAGGGGAGCGATTGTCAGGGTTGAGGGGCGGACATGTCTTTTGAGAACTTCCATAAGACATTCTCCAGCATCCTCAAAAACGAGACTACTCAAGGTGTAACGCCGACAATCTCTGATTTCTCGGTTCTGCGGGAAATTGAGCAGGTGGGCGTCGGGTGCTTTTGGGCGACTGATAGCCAAGGTAAACTAATCTATCTTTCTGAGAACGCGAAAAGCGCCTTCGAGGAGGAAGGTTGCCAAATCATCGGTCGTCCGATGCTCGAGTTCTTCCAGGAGGCAGGCTGCCACGGTGCGCAGTCTGGCAGCCGCAGTTTGGCTTTTCGCATTCAATCGCGATCTAGTCTGGCCAATCTCACTGTTAAGATTAATTCTCGGCCAGACCAACCGGAGTGCCGTGCGCGATATTGGCGCATTTGTGGCGCACCGCTCTTTGACGATGAAGGCCACTTCAAGGGCTATCGAGGCAACGCGGCGGACACAACGGGCGAGTTTCACCATCAACGCGAAGTTACAAAGCAGTCCCAGTTCGACGAGCTCACCGGCCTCTCCAACCGCCGCCGTTTGAACGAGAAGCTCTCTGGTATTTTGGAGTCGTCGAGAGGACGCTGCTGCGCCCTTATGATGCTCGATCTGGATCGGTTCAAGCAAGTCAATGATACGATGGGGCATCCGGCGGGAGATGAATTGCTCCAACAGGTTGGAGATCGTCTCAGGGTTTTGATCAAGAACCGGGGCGAAGTTGGAAGATTGGGCGGCGATGAGTTTCAAATTTTGCTGCCGGATCTCGATGACCGCGGCGAACTCAGCGAATTGGCCGATCGCGTCATCCAAATGCTTTCTCAGCCTTACTCGATCAACGGTAGGCGAGCCATTATCGGAACCTCGGTTGGCATAGCTATCGCCCCATTTGATGGAATTACGGCAGCTGAATTGATCAGCTCCGCGGACATGGCGCTATACCGCGCAAAAGAAGACGGTCGCGGCGTGTCACGCTTCTATACTGCTGAACTCCGAAATGCAGCGAATCTCGGTGTGCGGCTCGAGGAAGATCTAAGAGATGCGATTGATAAAGGCGAGTTGAGCCTCGCCTACCAACCACTCGTCGATCCGACAGATAACCGCGTGAAGTGCTTCGAAGCGCTTATGCGCTGGGAGCACCCGCATGAGGGCACGATCTCGCCTGGGGTCTTCATTCCTATTGCCGAGAAGAGCGAGTTGATACTGATCCTCGGCGAATGGGCATTGAGACAAGCATGTAGGGACGCGGCACAATGGCCAGACCACATTCACGTTGCTGTAAACGTCTCGGCGAGGCAGTTTATGCAAGCCGATATGCCCAAGCTGGTCTCATCTGCGCTTCGGAGCAGTAGCCTTGCGGCTTCTCGGCTGGA
The DNA here is from genome assembly GCF_900177715.1 of Altererythrobacter xiamenensis. Taxonomy (GTDB): domain Bacteria; phylum Pseudomonadota; class Alphaproteobacteria; order Sphingomonadales; family Sphingomonadaceae; genus Erythrobacter; species Erythrobacter xiamenensis. The sequence goes on from NZ_FXWG01000001.1 coordinate 821,472, forward strand.
GCTCGAGGTTACCGAGAGTGTGTTTGTCGGCGGTGTCGAGGCCGTCGACCAGACCTTTGATAGACTAGATCGGTTAGGTGTTCGTCTCGCGATGGACGATTTCGGGACCGGATACTCGTCCCTCGGCTACCTTAAGCGAGCACCCTTCAAGAAGATCAAGATTGACCAGAGTTTCGTTCAAGGATGCACCGAGAGTGGAGATACCAATCCCGCGATCATCAGTGCAGTCGTTGCTCTTGCAAAAGCACTCGGCATGCAGACCGTGGCAGAGGGTGTGGAGGCTATGGACGAGCTAGCTCTCGTCAGGGAACGGGGAGCTGATCTGATCCAAGGGTATATCTACTCCCCACCCCTCACTCAGGACCAGATCCTGACAAAGTTTGCAGACGGCGATTGGATACTCAAGGCTGATGGCCCCCCTCGCTATCGAGCCGATAGAATGACGCTCTACCGCAAGGCGGGGCTCATTCATGAGGACCACTACTATGAGGTGATGCTACGCAACTTGTCGAAAACTGGCGCGCGCATCGAAGGTTTGAGAGGTGTTCCCATCGGCACGGACGTTGTGCTGGACCTTGGCGCAGGGCAACTCGTTGTAAGCAAGGTCATTCACACGACGGATCGAAGTCAGGGTCTGCGGTTCGAGACCTCACTTATAAGCGATGGATACAGCGGTCTTATGGCACGACACCGTGTGTCGCCCTACCTCTTGGCGGAAGCTGGAATGCCATTGGCCGCCTTGGGACAGGGAAACACCTACCCGGTCGCAAAAACGCAAGGGCCAATGCGCCCTCCAAAGTTTGTCCAGTTGGACTTGGCACACTAGGGGGCGACTGCCTGTCCCCTAGCAGGCCGCTCGCGCTCCAGAGACTGCACCGATCCCGCTTTTGGGGAATCCCCCTCTGATCAGTAGCTGATCAGGCAATTCACGCTGTTCCTAAAGCAATAAGCTAAGTTGGGGTTCTTAGGCTGAGCTAAGCTTCGAGAGCGACAGGCGTCGAGAGACAAGCAGCCCTGTGCTCCCGAGAGCGGAGCGGAACTATCAAAGCAAGTTCAACGAATGTCGGTTATCCAAGCCACTTACAGAGCTATGCGATCAATCAATTGCTCTGGGATCGGTTTACTAAATTTCACGCCGCATCGTTCTTTGTTTTTCCAAGCGATTTGACCGGCTGCTTCCTCTCCATCTGGTAGGCGGATGAGGATTGTCGCACCGATCTGTGCGAGCTCGCTCGATGTTCGGATTTTGCAACCCGTGGTCGAAATGTCCAATATCGCAACCTCCGCATTGGAAGCGGGTATTCGAGCAGCGGTCACAAACCTAGACGCAAACCTGTCGCCTTGCCGAAGTTCCATTGGATTCTCCTATCCAAGTGCGAAAACTAACATAAGATAGGAAACGGATGGTTAATTCGACCCTTTCAAAGTGAGCTACCAGAGAATGTCCAGATACGGGTCGTTAGCCGACCAGCCGCTCTTGGCCGATATGTGAGGATAGCCGACTGTCGGCTTTCAGGCTGGCCATCAGGAGCGATCGATGGCTGTTTGTGGGTGGAACGCGGACACTGGTAATTTTCCGCTACTTCACCCTTGGCAAGCTTGCTACGAGTTGTGCCAACTGGCTTGCTTTATTGACCCCAGTCTTTTGGTAGATGTGCTGTATATGGGAACGTACTGTCGCTATTGATATCCCATGTTGCTCGGAAATTTCGCCTGCAGAAAGGCCTTGGCTCACTGCCATAAGGATTGGCAACTCAGCCTGAGTCAGCCCGTAAATTTGTTGCATAGCTTGAGGCGCGGACGCCGCCGGTTTGCAACGATCGATCCAAACCAGAACCAGAGTCTTGCCCTCGAAAGTTTTGGGCGCGAGAGTGAAGCGCCAAGCTAAGCCGGACTTGTCCCTCGCAAGAAACGACATCTTGCCTGCTAGCCTGTTATAATTGGTATCGCTTAGTGCGCGAGCGAACCTCTGGTCATCCTGAATTCGGTGAAGGTAGAGCTTACCTTCGGAGGTCTGCAGTAGATCATGCTGTTGCAGCAGAGCCTCAGCAGCCATGTTGGCAAACGAAATGCGTCGATCAGGCGAGAGCACCAAATATGCGTCTTCCAGGCAATCAACTGCCGCAAGGGCTCCAACAGAAGCGGTCGTTGCCTCAGCAAGTTTTTTACGAAGAACCGCTACACGGGTAATATGGGGGCGAAGTGACTCCAGCTTTGACCGCTGTTCTTCTGTAAAATCCTGATCGGATCTGGCGCGATGCAGGCCCATAACCACCAATCCGCCGTCAGGTGTCTCAGAACCGAAGCCCAAACAATGGGCTGAGTCATCTCCGAACCGGCGTATGAACTCGTTATAGAAAAACGACTTACAGAAATCCGCAGTCTCTATGAATTCTGAGTGCAAGTTTGCTCTTCCAACACCCGCTTGCAGCATGGTCTTGGCCCACAAATCGTGAACGTGCAGACCATTTTCACGGTAAAACTGGTCCATCTCTTTTTGGAAGTAGTGGTGCCTCATTAGTTCGAGATCGAAGTTTTTCGAAAAAATCTGAAAGGTGCACGAACGCGATCCAACTGTTTCAGAAACAATATAGGGAAGCATTTCGAACACTTCCTCGTCGTCTAGCGCCTCGTAGATCCTGCCAATGATATCCATTGCGCTTCCCCGCCCAATATCAACCGCGAGCCCGTACTATTATTGGCGACCTGTCAAGGGTTAGGAAATTAGCCTAAGCTAGTTCGTCCAGCATCATCAGAACAGATGATAACAGGAATGGCAAGTTAGCTGAGCTTGGTTCGGCAAGCTTACTTCAAAGTGGAGAGGGGCACACATGAACTTGCCCCAAACATACACTGCCCTGCTGTTACATGCAGCCGTATTTAGCACCGCCCTTGCTGCACTGCTCGCGGATCACAGGCAAATGACACAATTTGCATCGTCAATGATCATCAGAACTGATGATGCGCTGCAAGATGCACCGTATTAAATGCGCAGTATGGAAGTGATGATCTAAGCTCGAAACGCGCGTTCAGAAGAAAAAACAAGGCAGTTGAGGCAATCCTGAGGCCAGCCATCGCTTACCTAGTTGAAGTCACGATTGAAAACGACGGGAGGCAAATATGAAATATTGTATTGGAGCTATCATCATCAGCGTAACTATCGCTAGTCCGGCACTGGCCGAGGGGCGCGCAGAACTCCGAATAGGTCTTGATGACCTCTCAGTGGACGATAGTGAGACTACCATTAGCGGAAGCGGTCTATCTTACGGGGCAGAAGTTGGTTACGACTTCCAAATTGCCGATAAGATTTTTCTCGGCCCGTATGCGTCCTTTGATCTTTCGAACTTCGACAAGGGGACCGACGAAAATGATCCTGAGAACGATTTCATAACTTTCAAGCATGGCTTATCGGTCGGAGCGCGGATCGGTGCCGATGTTGGAGGTGCCCTCGTCTTTGCAAAGGCAGGCTATTCAAACGGAACGCTGCGCGTGGTGAACGACGACTCCGGTGTGTTTGACGAAGAGTTCGGATTTGATGGGATTCAAGTCGGCGGCGGAATCGAACTAGATATAACTCAGCGGCTTTATATTAAGGCAGAGGCTGACTACTCCATGTACAGCCGTGATCGTTTCGATACCGTGAGTGTCACTGAGGAAAACGAAGTTGAGATTGATCGCCTACAAGTACTGGCTGGCGTTGGATTGAGAATATAGATTTTCGTTAACAAAGCCGAACGCGTCCATCCTAGGGTGAGATGTCTAAGGTTCGAAGCGTCACTCAACCGTGCCAGCCAGGACAGTGCTCACGATGCAAGCCTTGCCTCCGCAAGGCCGTCACCGATCGGCCGGGAAAGCGCTTGAGCGAGGGAAACAAATAGCCCCTGCTGCTCTCGGCTCTGAGCCTAGAGAAAGCGGGGGCACTAAATTTGTTTGGGGGGCGAAACCACTAGCTCTAATCGCAGCGCCAGCGAGAAATCATCCCTGAGACACTCTATGGGAGCTCTCGTCAAAATTGTTCATACGCCGATACCAAGCTTGCGCGAGACAGTGGGCCGCTTAGCAGAAGCCTTCAAGCTATTCAGCCAGCATCGTTCTTGGGACTTTAATTGCTACCCGGCTTGATGGGTTTCAGGCTCTTGGACCATTTCCATTAATTCAGGTCCGATCGTCCCAAATTGCACATCCGTGTGCCATTGGGTTTCCAGAATTGCCAATGCTGCCTGCTCGCTTACCGGAGTCGGATCACCATTCTCCTCGGTCGAGACATAGAATTCCAATATCTTCTCGATAGTGCTTGTCGCCGCCAGATCAGCCAAAACTGCCGCTACTTCTTCCGCAGCCGGCTCATCCAATGAGTTCTGACCGTGAGCGTCCGCCATTAGAAGCAAAGATTGCATCAGCAGTTCTGGTGACTCGGTGGCTGGAGCGTTGTTTGCGTTAAGGGGAGCCGCGTCTCTCAAGGTATCAAGTTCAGCGGGTATGGCGGCTCGTAGATTCGGGAGAAATGCCTCTGCATCGGTCTGAAAGTGCCCTTCCCTGCTCGCTAGATTGCTGGGCGCCCAATCTTTCGGACTTTCAGCTCGGAAATATATCTCGGGTGCCTCAGGAGTAAGTTCCACGCCAAGGGTAGGAAGGGCGAAGCTGCAGGCCAATGCATCTTGGCCGAACGGCTCGGCCACTTCCTCAACTGGAATTCGCTCAGAAGAGAAATCGTTCGTCTTCACGAATGCGGTCATCAAGAGAGGCGCTATTGCTGCATCGATAGAAAAGCTGATGGCTCGCTGTTGAGAGTCGATCTTGTTTACATCCGTGAGCAGAGCCGCCCCGCTAAGACTGACCAACTCGTAATCCGCGATAGAAACCAGGGTGGTTTCGGTCTCTTGGGTTTGAAAAGCTGTTTTGGATATGCCTGAGCTGCCAAACCAGCTGGGCAGGGAGTCCGCTTCAAGCACACCGAGATCGGAAATCCCGGTCACGCCCTCAAGCCGGATTGTCCCCTCGTTTGAGAGAAGCAATATTGTATCTGCACCGTCTTCCGCCAGAGAGACGATAGAAACCCCGTCGTTGAAATAGAGGAAATCTTCGCCGATAGTGAAATCAGTAATCGTATCGTTGCCGCTTGATTTGTCTCCGTCTCCGAAGGCGTGAATGTCAGCTCCTGGCCCGCCCGTTTGAATGTCATCGCCACGCCCGCCGACAAGGACATCGTCGCCGGGACCGCCCAGAAGGATGTCAGCACCACGCCCTCCATCTAACAGATCAATGCCAGGCCCGCCTTCGAGGGTGTCGTCTCCACGGTCGCCCGAGATCTGGTCGAATCCCTCGCCGCCTCGGATGGTTTCATTGCCGCGCCCGCCAGAGATGAGATCATCACCGTCGGTCCCTCCTAAATCTCCCCCACCACGACTTGCGCGAATTACCTGACCGTCATCGAGCGCCGTAATTTCGATGGAGAGAGACGCTGTGTCGCTTAGTTCTCCATCCGAAACTTCATAGGTGAATGTATCCGTAACAATGGTTCCTGGGGCAAGAGTGTCAGTGATGTCCGCGTCAGCACTGTAAGTGTAAGACCCGTCGGCCTGTACGATAAGTGATCCATAAGTACCCTGCACGAGTGTTCCCGGAACTTCGCCACCGGCGATGACGACAGTCAGTGGATCGTTCTCCACGTCTGTATCCGCGCCTGGCCCGGTGATGAGATTCCCGGAGACGCTTTGGTCCTCGTTTACGGTGGCGGTGTCGTCCTGCGCCACAGGAGCATCGTTAACCGGCTCGATATTCAGCTGGAATGTATCGCTGGCGCCAAGTTCGCCATCGCTGGCCGTGACGAGAACTTCGAAAGAGCCATTGAAGTCCTGTGGCGGTGTGCCCGAAAACGTCTGTGTATCAGCGTCGAACAAAAGCCACGTCGGCAGCGGGTCGCCATTGGCAAGTGTCGCTGTGTAACTCAGTAGATCGCCATCAGGATCGGAGAAAGCGTTCTCCGGGATAGTGTAGCTGAAGGGTGTGTCTTCATTGGAAAATTGGTCGGCAAGTGTTCCGCCATTGGGGTCGGGAAGATCGAATGTGCGCATGAACACTCCAGACGCGTCCCCGTCCAAGTCTGCATCGGCTTGGAATACCGCAACTAGATTGCCATCCTGTCCCTGGACCAGGTCTGGTGCGAACTGATTGCCGGTAGCAATCTCGTTGATGGCCACCTCGTCGCCGATCTTCGTGCCATCGGCAGAAAATCGCTGCATCAGCAGTCCATATCCTTCGAAGTCCGAGAAGAGGGCCGACCATCCAACTACGTATCCCCCATCGTCAAGCGGGGCTACGGTGGTCAACCATTGGGGGGAAATCGGCCACGTGTTGACCTGTATTACCTCCGTGATGGGCACTCCCGCGGGATCAATAATGCGTGACTGTACTTGCCCCTGTCCTTCCCAAACAACGACAAGGTTCCCATCGTCCAACTGGGTAGCCGCCGCCCTGAAGTGCTCGCCGCTATCGTTGGAATTGATCAGGAATTCATCACCTTGTGCAGTCCCATCCGAATCAAAGCTCCTGCCAAAAATCTGACCCGTATTGTCACCTGGATTGCTGTGCCAGACTATCGAAAAACCGCCATTTGCAAGTGCCACCACGTCCGGTTCGAATTGGTCGCCTAAGGTGGTTTGATTGACCTGGATCTCACCGCTTAGCGGCTGGCCAGAAGCATTGTAGACCCGGGCGATGACTGCCGAGCCATTTCCATCTTGACCGAACGAGCCCCACGTAATGACAATGTTGCCGTTGTTCAGTTCAGTTACATCCGGAAACCGCTGACTGTTCGCGGTGTATTGGTTTGCATGGATGGGATCGCCGACAGGCGCTCCAGCTTCATCGTAAATCTGGGCGCGAACTCCCCACTCAACGTCACCGCCTTCGAACCACGACTCCCAAACAGCGACAAAACCTCCAGATGAAAGTGCAGCAACTTCTGGCACCAGTTGAATGCCAGCCGTGACGGGGTTTATTGTCATTTCTCCGCCTACCGGAGTGCCATCAGCAGCAAAGAATTGAGCGTGAACGTCGGGATTTGGATGTCCAAGACCATCCCCCCAGACGACGATAAATGTTCCGTCCCCGAACATAGCGATCTGCGCGGGCTCTTGTCCGAATGCGAACACGGTATTGACCTGAATATCGCCAGTGAGAGGCACTGGCGTTGGATCAGCATCACCACCGGAAGCAATCGGCGCATCATTGACCGGGTTGACAGTGACATTGACAGTCGCGGTATCCTCACCGCCTTGGCCGTCACTGATTGTATAAGTGAAGCTATCCGACCCATTAAAGTTGGGGTTCGGCGTATAGGTGAGGGTTCCATCAAAATTAGGCACAACCGTGCCGTTGGCCCCTTGGGTTACGCCCGTCACGCTTACGCTGTCGCCGTCGACGTCGCTATCGTTGGCCAAAACGTCAACAATCACCGCATTGTCCTCATAGGTAGACGTGCTGTCGCTTGACGCTAGAGGATCGTCGTTGATCTGGTTAATTTCGATTGTGATGGTTTTACTGGTCGTCAGCTCGCCACCAGAGCCTGTCGCACCGTTATCGTTGACTATTACCTCCAGTTCGGCGGAACTCGGCGGTGCATCGGTATTGGTGAAGAACGTCAAAGTGCTGTCAGGATCAAAATTGAGAAATGCATTAAGTTGGACAGTCGTGCCTGAGATAGTCAGTATAGATGTGCCCGACCCATCGATAGATACTCCACTTGTTCCGGCGACTGCATTGAGAATGCCAAAATCGACAGTAAGCGTAACCGACAGAATAGCGTCGCCTGCATCGGCATCGCCAACTGAAATTTCACCCTTCAGATCGTAGGGGACTTGCTCAGTCGCGGCTGGAATCGAGCTCCTAAGCACGAAGGCTGGAGCGATTTCATCCGTGCCAAAGGTCCCGTCCGGATCTGTTTCGTTCGAAGTATAAGCGCGCAACGCCCCTTCCGGAGTATCAGCAAAACGCACCCAACTGATCTCTGAGCCATCGAAGGGAGAGCCCCAAGGGCCTTCGTGCAAAATGATCCAATAGTCACCAATAGCCAATTGGACGTCGCCAAGCGCAATCGTTATGTCAAAGATTTCAAGGTTCTGTCCTTCACCGGTATCTATTATGCGAGGGCTGACGTCCTCGCCGGTAAATAGTCTAGACCCAGGCTTACCCGTACCATCGTCGGCATAAATGGCCCAACTTAGCGAGCCGGAAAAGCCTTCAAACACTCCATCCTGTGAGCCGAACCCCTCCCGGAGCAAAAGCGATATCTCGGACAGATTTGTGCCAGAATTGAGGGTAAAATTTCCGCCTTGGGCAAACTGTCCTAGTATGAGGCCTCCCGCCGATTGTCCGCTTCCAGATTGGTCCCAAACTTCCGATGCAAATGATACCGAAGGAGCATCATTAACCGGGTTCACCGTTAGGTTGACGGTTACAAGGTTGCCGTCAACCGTCCCGTCATTGGCGCGGTAGGTAAAGCTGTCCGTGCCGTTGAAATCAGCATTGGGTTGGTAGCTGAAGCTCCCGTCCGCGTTCAGCGCGAGCGTACCGTTAGTCACATCATCGACCAGCACCGCGCTGAGCGCATCCCCATCAACATCGCTGTCATTCGCCAGCACGCCCACCGCTTCGACAGTGAGCGCAAGGTCCTCGTCGGTTGAATAGGCGTCATCCGCGCCAATAGGCGCATCGTTGACCGGGTTTACGGTCACTCTAACGAGAAGTTCTGCAGTTCCGCCGTTGCCATCGTCCACAAAAATAGTGAAGGCGTCAGGGCCGTTTGAATCGAGGTTTGGCTCGTAAGTGAAACTGTTACCCTGAAAGGCAACAGATCCCAACGACGGGCCTCCACCTCCAACAAGGCTATAACTCAAAACATCGCTGTCGGCATCGATAGCAAGGATTGGAACAGCGCCGCTGTTGGAATCTTCATCGACAGAAATCTCGATCTCACTAACGGGCAACTTTCCTGCTGCTGAAAAGTTATCAATGAAGGTAGAGTGGCCTGTCCACCAGCCGTAGGTTTCGAACATCACCGAACTCAGCCCGGCACCTATGAATGATGGGTTCTCGGCCGAGATGTCTATTGTCCCGTCGCCCTCAATGTCGATCGTTATTAGGCCCGATGATGAATCGAGATCGAACGCAAAGTTGGTCCAGAGATTGAGATAGTCAGAGGTGCTTAAGTCGAGTGCGTAGAAGCTCTCAACCGACCCATCCTTGTTGAACACGGTAAGCTGTGGTTTGTCATAATTTCCAAGCGAGTTGTCATGATCTGGCCCATAAGAAGTCCGTTGCATACTGAAGCGCACTTGCAATACGTCTCCATCTGCGGTTTCGATCATGAATCGTGTTGGCCCGTAGAAATATTCGCTGAATGGGAAGGTTTCTGACGGCTGGTAATTCGCATCCCAAGAGATCTCTGCATCCCTAAGCGGTTCTTCAAAATTGTAGGTTGCCCTGCTTCTAAGGTCGGTCGAAGATTGAAAAAGCTGCAGGTATCCATCGGCTTCCTGCACATCATACTGATAAGTCCAGGGCAGACCGTTTAGGGCGCCATCCCGGAATTCCTCCGAGACAGAGAAATCGCGATAGATCACTGGCGCATCATTGACCGGGTTCACGGTCACATTGACCGTCGCGGTATTTGTACCGCCCTGACCATCATCGACCGTGTAGCTGAAACTGTCGCTGCCGTTGAAGTCGGGGTTCGGCGTGTAGGTCACCGATCCATCACCATTGTCGACAACGGTGCCTTTTGCCCCTTGCGTCACCGCACTTATGACAAGGCTGTCACCATCGACATCGCTGTCGTTCGCCAGAACGTCGATCACAACCGCGACATCTTCGTCTGTCGCAACTTCATCATTGACCGCATTCGGAACCTCGTTGACTGGTTCTACATCTGGAACAGTAAAAATGCGGAGAAACACTTCGAGTCCCTCCCCACTTCCACTACCAGACCAAGAAAAAACGAGATTTCCGTCTTGGAGTTCGGCAACCGCCTCAATGCCAGTAAAGTTTGATCCGAATGATTGATATCCGGACGTTGTTTCATTGACGAGGAACTCGTCTCCGATTGGGACACCAGCAGCATCAAAACGCTGGCCAAAAACTCCCCAGCTATCGCCATCTTGTCCGAAGGAGTTCCACGTCACCAGAAATCCGCCATCGCTCAAGCCCGTGACAAATGGAGTTCTCTGAACGCCCGAAGTAAATGTGTTTACTTGGAATTCCTCTCCGGAAGGGGTCCCGTCAGCATTGAAGCGCTGGCCAAAGATCCCCCAGCTACTACCATCTTGAAACAGAGATTCCCAAGTCACTACGAAGCCACCATCGCCAAGGCCGGCGACAGAAGAAATAAACTGGTCGTTAGCTGTAACCGTATTTACCTGAAACTCGGTCCCGACGGCGGTCCCATCAATATTGAAACGCTGACCAAAAATTCCCAGACCGCTGCCATCTTGGTCTCTTGAGCTCCATGTCACGATGAAGCCGCCATCGTTTAGACCCGCGACACTTCCAAAGAACTGACTGTTGACCGTATTGGTGTTAATTTGGAACTCGACTCCGACGGCATTTCCAGCCGCGTCGAAGCGCTGGCCAAAGATACCATCCCCGCTGCCGTCAGAGGAGTGCCATATCACCACAAAGCCCCCGTCACTGCTGCTTTCCAGCTGAGGATTTGCTTGGCTTGCGAAAGTCGCTGTATTTATCTGAAACTCATCGCCGGTGGGAGTTCCGTCAAAATTGAAGCTTTGGCCATAAATGCCCCCGCCACTTCCATCCTGAAGGTTTGATTCCCACGCCACCACAAACCCACCATCGGAGAGGCCGACCACGGAAGGATTATCCTGATCCAACAAGGTGTAGGTGTTGACCTGGAATTCGTCACCGACTGCATTTCCAGCAGAGTCGAAACGCTGTCCGTAAACTCCAGGCCCGTCACCATCTTGCCCGTTGGAAACCCAAATAACCACGAAACCGCCGTCGGAGAGGCTGGCGATGTTAGCGGTGCGCTGGTCGTTCGAAATGAAGCTATTCGCCCGAATCTCACCAGAGATGGCTGTGGGTTGGTAGTTCATGGCGATTATTCTCCTACCTCTTCAATGGGTAGGATAATTGCCTTGCCAGTTAGCCATGTCGTCATCAGTTCTGATGAACTCACGCCAGCCCTCGATGGCTAATAAGTCTTAACCCCTTTTGATCGCGACATTCGAGCGTAATCTGAAGGCGAGGAGCAGGACCATGGAGATTATTGGCCAGATCTACGAAGCACTCGACGATGACGAGGCCCAAGAGGTTCTACCAGACCATCTTGCGGGCGCCCTCAGGGGACGCTCTTGCACAATTCAAACATTCTCACCACAATTTGAACTCGAAGAAATGTGGTTAAACCATTTCAGCGCTGCGATGGATGACTACTATCGCCTCCATTCACTGCATCGGCATGACGCGTGGACTAAGACCAATCTTACTCGGATCGGACTCAACCGATCCGCAAAGCATTCGGACTTCGTAGAAATTTCTGAGTTCAGAAATTCGTTTTTCTTCAACGAGTTTATTCGCCAGTTCGGAGATGATTCCGGTCAGTGCATGGGCTTCATTTCCAAGCGGAGCGATGATGGCTTGGTCGTTCTAGGCATTCAGAAAGCATATATCGAGGATGACTTTTCCGACGACGAACTCGGATTGCTCGAACTATTGCGCCCTCATATCACACGCATGGCGGTGCTCCGGCGCAACCTTAATAGACACAAAGAACAGGCATCGGGCGCGATCCTTGGGATAAACGAAATCGAAGATGCCTATCTCGTTCTAGCTGCCGACCGCAGGATTTCCTTTGCCAATGCCGAGGCGGAGGCCTTGCTCAACCATCCCAGTCTGCTGCGATCCTCCCAAGGGAGGCTTTTTCTCCATCGTCCTCAAGACGATCAAAAGCTTGCTGCTGCTTTAAACGACGCCAATCATAATCACCGGTCCGGCAGGCTCTCTTATCTGGGCCAAGACAGCACTGGGACAACATGGCGCTTCACTCTGGCACCAAAGAAATTTGAAGGTGAAACGAAGGTCCTGGTCTGGATTGACAGGTGCAAAGCAAGCGCATCCGCACCCATAGCCATGCAGCAGATCTATGGTCTGACCGAAGCTGAGCTTCCCATTCTTATGGCGGTCAGCCAAGGATACTCCGCGGCAGAGATATCGGACCAGCATCAGATTTCGATCGCGACCGTGCGGACGCATATCCAGCACATCTACCAGAAGACCGGGGTCCAGAAGGCCAGCCAATTGGCTCAGCTAGTCGCAAGTTTACCTCGCATCCGGCAGCCCGAAGGCTGATCATCTTTCCAGATACTAAGGTCCGCAATCGGGTCGATAGCTGCCATTTGCTTATGTCTGCTTTGGACAAACTGGTCGAACAATTCGCCTTAGCGAGAGGCTGCGGACAGCTCGCGCAGAATTGCGAGGGCGTCCTCACCGCGTTCTGCCGGGACAAACGCGTGATCGTGGTGGAATGCCGCGACCATGTTGCAGGCGATGCCCGCCTCAGCGAGCGCGCCCGCAACAGCGGCGGTCAGCCCGACACCTTCGAGCGAGGAATGCACGGTCAGCGTGATGCGCGCCATCGCCGGGCCTTCCTCGCCCAATTCGCGCGCCACGCTTTCGGGCACGATGGCTGTCACGCCCTCGTCCTCGCGGAAAGTGCCGATGGCTGCGCCCAGCGCCTGCGGAGCAATCTCCGGCGCGATCAGCATGAAGCAGTATCGGACGGAATCGAGCACCGGCGCCATCTGCGCCAGCATCGCGTCTCGGTCCGATACCGCTTCCGTCATCAGAGGATATATTTGGACAGGTCGCTGTCGCTGGCGAGGTCCGAGAGCCGCTCGCGCACGTAACCGGCATCGACCGTCACGGTATCGCCCTCGTGCTCCTCGGCTTCGAAGCTGATTTCCTCGAGCAGCTTTTCCATCACCGTCTGCAGGCGGCGGGCGCCGATATTCTCGACGCTCTCGTTGACCTGCGCGGCGATCTTCGCGACCTCGGCAATCCCGTCATCCTGCATGTCGAGCTCGACCTTCTCGGTACCGAGCAGCGCCTTGTACTGGGCGACGAGATTGGCGCGGGTTTCGGAGAGGATCCGAACGAAATCTTCTTCGGTCAGCGCACGCAACTCGACTCGGATCGGCAGGCGGCCCTGCAGTTCGGGCAGCATGTCGGAAGGCTTGGCAACGTGGAATGCGCCAGACGCGATGAAGAGCACATGGTCGGTCTTCATCGGGCCGTATTTGGTGGAAACGGTCGTCCCTTCGATCAGCGGCAGCAGGTCGCGCTGCACGCCTTCGCGGCTGACAGAGCCGCCGCGGACGTCGGACACCGCGATCTTGTCGATCTCGTCAAGGAAGACGATGCCGTTGGTCTCTGCGTTCTGCAGCGCGACACGCGCGACGTCGTCCTGGTCCATGCGCTTTTCGGCTTCTTCATCGACCAGCTTGTCCCAGGCTTCGGGCACCTTCAATTTCCGGCGCTTGGTCGGCTTCTTGCCCATCGCCTTGCCGAACATGTCGCTGAGATCGATCATGCCGACATTGCCGCCAGCCTGGCCGAGGTCGAAAGGCATTTGCGGTGCTTCCTCGACATCGATCTCGACCTCGGTATCGTTCATGGCGTTCTGCACGATCCGCTCACGGAAGGCTTCGCGGGTCGCTTCGGACGCATTTTCGCCGACGAGAGCGTTGAGCAGGCGTTCCATCGCCGCTTCGCTGGCAGCTTCGCGCACGGCCTCGCGGCGGCGATCTTTTTCGAGCCGGATCGCTTCTTCGACGAGATCGCGGGCGATCTGTTCGACGTCGCGGCCGACATAGCCGACCTCGGTGAACTTGGTCGCCTCGACCTTGATGAACGGTGCTTCCGCCAGCTTCGCCAGACGCCGGCTGATCTCGGTCTTGCCGCAGCCCGTCGGGCCGATCATCAGGATGTTCTTGGGCGTGACCTCGTCGCGCAGTTCGGGCGAGAGGCGCTGACGGCGCCAGCGGTTGCGCAGCGCGACGGCGACGGCGCGCTTGGCTTCCTTCTGGCCGATGATGTGTTCATCGAGAGCGGCGACAATCGCCTTGGGAGTGAGTGCTTCTGTCATCGTATCCGTAAGTGTTGGAGGTTCGCTCAGACGGTCTCGAGCGTCACATTTCCATTGGTGAAGACGCAGATTTCGGCGGCGACCTGCATCGCCTTGGTCGCGATGACCTCCGCATCTTCCTCGTATTCTGCGAGCGCGCGCGCAGCGGCCAGCGCATAGTTACCGCCCGATCCGATCGCGGCGATGCCGCCTTCCGGTTCGAGCACGTCGCCATTGCCTGTCAGCACCAGCAGGCTGTCCTTGTCGGCAACGATCATCAGCGCTTCGAGGTTGCGGAGGTACTTGTCGGTGCGCCAGTCCTTGGCGAGTTCGACGGCTGCACGCAGAAGCTGGCCCGAATACTGCTCGAGCTTCTTTTCCAGCCGTTCGAACAGGGTGAAGGCGTCTGCCGTCGCGCCGGCAAAACCGGCGACGACCTTGCCGCCCTCGCCGATGCGGCGCACCTTGCGGGCATTGGGCTTCATGACGGTGTTGCCCATCGAGACCTGGCCGTCGCCCGCGACGACGATCTTGTCGCCCCGCTTGACGCCGACGATGGTGGTGCCGTGCCACTGGGTCAGGCCGTGGCTCGCCGCTTTATCGTTCATGCGGCGGGATATGGGGAGCGCGCCAAAAGGGTCAAGCGCGCAAAGGGGGTGCCCTACCCCCGAAAGGCGATCTAGCCGCCCGGACCCGCGCCGCCCGCTCCCGGTGCGCCAACCTGGCCGATATTGCCGAACAGGTCTTCGAGGAAGCTGCGCTCCCGGCCTAGCGTCGGCGTTTCGTCGCCATCGGGACGCAAGATCACGACATTCTCCATGCCCGAGCGCTCGACCTCGGTCACATTGCCGGCATTATCGAACTTCACCGCCAGCACCGAATGGTCGCGGGTGGTCGGTCGGACGAAGGGTCGGCGGCCGGTCACCGATGAAACGTAATACCAGGTCTGGTCGCCATACTGGCTGGTGAAGCTCGGGCGGCCGAGTGTGCCTTCGACCGAGCGACGATTGTCGATGCCCGGCTGCACCGTCTGCATCAGCGTCTGGTCGATCACGTAACCGCGCGATTCGCGGATGGAGGTGCAACCGGCCAGCCCCGCCCCGACTGCAATCATCAGACCGATTTTCAATGCTGCAGCGTGTTTCATCGCGTCTTTCGTATTCCCTAGATGGCCCATGCGCATTGTCCGCGCGGCAAGCCTGCCTATATCTTGTGCCAGAGCCTTAGGGCGATGGCCCGCGGCATGCAACGCCGCTTCTCCTTGCCACTGGGCATTACGATTTGAATTGCGGCTGAACGCCCCCGCCGACACACGGCGGTCACAAGACACGAGACAAGGCAAGCACAACCCATGTCATTCCTCTCACGACTACTTGGAACAGAGCCCGACCCGCGCGAGCGGCTTCGCCCCTTGTGGCACAAGGTGGTCGAGCTGGCCCGCGATCCCCGCTGGTATGCGGAATGCGGCGTGGCGGACACGGTCGATGGCCGCTTCGACATGATCACCGCCGTGCTCTCGGTCGTGACCGTGCGGCTGGAGGATGCGGAGCTGCGCCGCGAAAGCGCGCTGCTGGCCGAGTTCTTCGTCGAGGACATGGACGGGCAATTGCGCGAGTTCGGCGTGAATGACGTCGTCGTCGGCAAACGCGTGGGCAAGCTGATGGGCGTGCTTGGCGGCAGGCTTGGCGCCTATCGCAGCGCTCTGACCCTAGCAGACGGGCCGCGCCTTGCCGAGGCGGTGAACCGCAACGTCAGCCTGACCGAAGACGGCTCTGCAGATTGCGTTGCTCAGGGCATGCTAGCACTGAAAGACCGATTGGCCGGGCTGGATGACGAAGCGCTGATCGCAGGCGAAATCCCCGCATGAGCGCGCCCGAACTCTCCCGCACTATAAAGGCCCGCTCGCTTCCTGCGGATCCGGTAGTGATCGAGGCGAACGAGGGCGAGCGCGACGCGCTGGCCAGACGTTTCGGCCTGCCGCGCGTCGATTCGCTGCGCGCCGAATTGACGCTCGAGGAAGACGGCAAAGCGGTACTCGCGACCGGCACGCTCGAGGCGGCGATCCAGCAGAATTGCGCCGTCAGCCACGAGGAATTCGCGGTAGAGATCGACGAGCCGCTTTTGCTGCGGTTTGTCGAAGAAGGCGCGATCGATCCTGCGCTGAGCGAGGACGAAGAGATCGAGATCGAGCTCAGCCCCGAGGACTGCGACGAGATCGAGTATTCGGGCGACACGTTCGACCTCGGCGAAGCGGTCGCACAATCGCTGGGCCTCGCGATCGATCCCTATGCGATCGGGCCCGAGGCCGACACGGCGCGAAAGGAAGTGGGCATCGTGCAGGAAGGTCAGCAGGAAGGCCCGCTCGCCGCTGCATTGGCTGCACTCAAGAAGGACTGACCTTCGCGCCGCTCTCACGCGATTGATGCAAATCAATGCGGAAGGCATCCTCTCCGGGCTCATCTGGAGTGGGAGGGAATGTCATGGAAGCAGCTTCGCAGAACGATGCGCAGCCAGTCCACGTCGCTGACGACCTGAGGGCGAGTGACCTGTTTGCCGCGCTGGCGGCGGGCTGGCGCGATTTCAAGGCCTGCCCGCAATACGGGCTCTTTTTTGGAGCGGTATTCGTGATCGCGGGGCTCGTCATGACCCACCTTCTCTTCAATCGCGGCGAGTATTTCTGGGTTATCCCGGCGATGGCAGGGTTTCCGCTGATCGCCCCCTTCGCCGCAGCCGGGCTCTACGAAGCAAGCCGCAGACGCCTGGCGGGAGAGGCGATTTCATGGCGCCCCGTGCTTGGCGCGGTGACTGCTGGTGACGGTCAGTTGCCGGTGATGGGCGTCATCGCCTTCGTCATTTTCGCCTTCTGGGTAATCCTGGCGCACACGGTGTTCGGCGTCTTCCTCGGCCAGTCGGGGGTTGGCGCGGACCCGCTCCAGGTGCTGCTCTCACCCGTCGGCCTCGCAATGCTCGCGGTCGGCAGCGCAATCGGCGGACTCATCGCGCTGCTTCTCTTCGCTATCATGGTCGTGAGCCTGCCCATGCTGATCGACCGCGAAGTCGACTTCATCACCGCGATCATCACGAGCATACGCGTTGTCGGGGCCAACCGAGCAGTGATGCTCTGCTGGGCAGTACTCGTCGCGTTGTTGGTATTTGCCGCGATGATCCCGGCGCTGCTGGGCCTGCTGGTGGCGCTACCCGTGCTGGGTCACGCCACCTTTCACCTCTATCGCCGCGCGGTGCGTTGAGCGTTCAAACGTCCGATCAGAACGGAATATCGTCGTCGAGATCGTCGTAGTTCGAGCCGCCACCCTGGCCACCGCCAGAACCGCCCCCGGAACCGCCGTCACGCCAGTTGCCGCCGCCTCCGCCACCAGAGCCGCCGCCGCCCTGGTTCCAGCCGCCACCGCCCTGGCCGCCTCCACCACCGCCGCCGCCAGCGCCGTCGAGCATGGTCAGCGTGCCGTCGAAACCGCGCAGGACGACCTCGGTCGAATAGCGGTCATTGCCCGACTGGTCCTGCCATTTACGCGTCTGCAGCTTGCCCTCGATGTAGACCTTGCTGCCCTTCTTCAGGTAGCGCTCGACCACGTTGACGAGCCCTTCGGAAAAGATCGCGACGGAGTGCCACTCGGTGCGCTCCTGACGCTCGCCGGTGTTGCGGTCTTTCCAGGTCTCGGTCGTCGCGACACGCAGGTTTGCGACCTTGCCGCCGTTCTGGAAGCTGCGGATCTCCGGGTCTGCTCCCAGATTTCCGATGAGCATGACTTTGTTAAGTGACCCGGCCATTCAGTATTCCTTCGTTTCGCTCCAGCGCGCCTACAGCCCGAAGGCCAGCGCACCCCAATAGGTGATTCCGGCAAATACATAGGCGAGCGCGAAGAGATAGGCCAACATGAAGGCGGGCCATTTCCACCCGTTTGTTTCACGCCGTGCGACCGCGATGGTCGAAAGGCACTGCGGAGCGAAGACGAACCAGGCGAGGAAGGCGAGCGCCGTGGGCAGGCTCCAGCGCGCCGCGATCTGGTCGCGCAGCGCAGCTTCGGTCTCCTCTTCGTCCTCTGCATCGACCGCATAGGTCGTCGCGAGCGAAGCCACCGCGACTTCTCGCGCGGCCATTGCCGGGACCAGCGCCAGCGTCATTTCCTGATTGAAGCCGATCGGGGCGAAGGCGGGCTGCATGACTTCGGAAATCTGTCCGGCGAAGCTCGCATCGAGCTGGCTTTCGCCCGGCTGCGCCTTGGGGAAGGTGAGCAGCAACCACAGGATCACGGTCGCGGCGAAGATGATGGTGCCCGCGCGGCGGAGGAAGACCCAGGCGCGCTGCCACAGGCCGATCAGCACGTCGCGAAGGCGCGGCAACTGGTATCGTGGCAGCTCCATAATGAAGCCCGATGCCGTGCCCTTGGTAACGGAGCGGCGCAGCACCAGCGCGGCCGCCATCGCGCCGAGGATGCCGGCGACATAGAGCGCAAAGAGCACGAGGCCCTGCAAACCGATACCCGGACCGACACTGGTCGCCGGAATCACCGCGGCGATGATTACCGCATAGACCGGCAGGCGCGCCGAACATGTCATCATCGGAGCGATCAGGATGGTCGTCAGCCGGTCCTTGGGGTCGGCAATACTGCGCGTCGCCATGATGCCCGGAATGGCGCAGGCAAAGCTTGAGAGCAGCGGGATGAAACTTCGGCCCGACAGGCCGACGCCCGCCATCATCCGGTCCATCAGGAAGGCAGCCCGCGCCATGTAGCCGGTCGCCTCCATCACGAGGATGAAGGCAAACAGGATCACGATCTGCGGCAGGAACACCACCACAGATCCGACGCCTGCGATCACCCCTTCGGTCAGGAAATCGCGGATAAAGCTTTCGCCCATGTTGGCGGTCAACCAGCCGGCCACCGCCTCAGTCGCGCCTTCGATCATGCCGATGAAAGGGTCGGCCCAGGCGAAGACGGCCTGGAAAACCACGAACAGCAGGCCGAACAGGATCACAGGGCCGAGCCAGGGGTGGAGCAGAATCTTGTCCAGCCCGGTATGCAGGCGGTGCACGCCGCTTTCGGAGAGGATCGCGGCATTGGCGATATTCTTTGCCGCCAACCGGCGTTCCGGCAAGGTCAGATGGCCAGCCCGGCGCTCCTCGCGATGCTCCGCGATCTCCTTTCCGGCCTGCGCAATAACCTCAAGCAGCGTGTCCAGCCCCTTGCGGCGCACAGCAACGGTCGAGACAACCGGTACGCCCAGCGCATGGCCGAGCGCCTCGGGGTCGAGAACAAGACCGTCCCGCTCGGCGAGATCGACCATGTTCAGCGCAACGACTGTGGGCTTGCCCAGCGAAATGACTTCCTGAGCGAAGACGAGGTGCTGTTCGAGATTGGCGCCATCGAGCACGATGACGATCACGTCCGGCTCTGCCTGACCCTCGAACTCGCCCATGATGACCTGCCGCGCGACTTCCTCGTCCGGGCTGGTCGTTTCGGCGAGGCCATAGCTGCCGGGCAAGTCCAGCAATTCGGCTGCTTCGCCGCTTGGCAACGAGATCCGTCCCGCCTTGCGCTCCACAGTGACGCCCGGGTAATTCGCGATCTTCTGCCGAGCGCCGGTCAGCGCATTGAACAGCGCGCTCTTTCCGGCATTGGGATTGCCGACCAGCGCAATGGTGCGCATCGGGTTCATTGCGCGATCTCCATCGCCACGGCGTGGGAGCGCCGCAGCGCGATCGTCATCCGCCCGACCTTGATCGCAAGCGGATCGCCGCCCCCGAATACGCCGCGATGGGCGATCGCCACCTCGGCACCTTCGTCGATGCCGAGCGCGCGCAGGCGCTGGCCTTCCTCCGGCGCAATCAGGCTCCAGTCTATCGCAGTGATCGTTGCGCTTTCGCCGCGCTTGAGATGGTCGAGCGTCATGATCTGCGCGCTGCCAGAGCCCAAGGCTAATTGCAACCGATTATCAATAGCGAGTAGCTTCGAAACTGCGGATGCGCATGCGAAAACATCAGCGTGCGGGGTAGCGCAAGCGGCCGAGGAAGCGCGAGACGCTGAAATGGTCGCGGTCGCCCGAGCCCAGGAGTTGCGCCTTGGCTTTCTCGAACTTCATCACGCCATCGATTCGCCGGTCGAGAAAGGCGTAGGTGTCTGCCTTGCCCTCGCTCTCGTCGCCGACGAACACAGATAGCGTTGCGCCATAGATCGAGGCGAGGATCGCGCGTTTCGTATAGTGATTGTAATCGGTCGCCGTGTCGCCAGCGAGACGCCACATGATATCGGCGCTCCGCCAACCGGTCCTGAGAGCATGGGCTGCATTCTGCGGCATGGCCATCACGGCAAGTGCGCGGCGCAAGGCTTCTTCGAGCCCCGTTACCGCCTCGAGCCGGAAAGCGACGAGTGCACGGATGCGCTCGCGGATCTTCATTTCGGCCAATTTCTCAGCCGGCAGCGCCTCCGCCATCTGCGCATCGATCGTGTCGATCCAGGCCGTGATCATGTCCATCGCGCCGCCGGGATAGGCCAGCCGCGCTACATCGATATCGACGTCCGCCATTTCTGCGGCGTTGACCAGCGCCTCATCGCTCCAACCGTCGAAAATAGCCGAAGCGGCGACGTCGGGTGCGAGCGCGAGCCGCAGCTCGTCGAGCGTCATGTCAGCCATATCGGGAGGGGTGTCTGCCACGGTCACGATCAGATCTTCGGCCCGTAATTCTTGTCTTCACCCTTTGCCTCGCGCTCCTCCTCGGCCTTGATGAACTCGTCGAGGATCGACCGGTTGCCCTTCAACAATTCGGCATAGTCGCGCGCTGTCCGGCCCGAATTGTCCGTCCTGCCGGGGCTGGCACCATTGGCAAGCAGCAGCCGCACCATCGGCACGTCGCGGCGGTGCACGGCGGCGATCAGGGGCGTTTCGCCCGCCGAATCGTTCACATCGATATCGGCGCCATTTTTGAGCAGCGCCTCTACCCCATCGACGAAGCCAAGCCGGACCGCGAGCTGGATCGGTGCGACGCCTTCCTTGTCGCGGATATTGGGGTTCGCCCCGCGCTGGAGCAGAAAGCGCACCCAGACGAGATCACGCCGCGCCGTGACGAGGTGCAGTGCGGTTTCACCGCTCGTGATGTCGCGTGTATTGACGATGGTCGAGCCCGGCTCATTGAGGAACTCGGTCGCAACTTCGCCATCGCGGTCCTTCACCGCCTTCAGAAACTCGTACCCGTCGCGAAACATCTGCGCCGATACCGGTGCAGCCAGGCTCGTCACGATCAGGGCAAGGCCCATGGCAATTGTGCGCATAACACCGCGGGTCATGCTGTCATCCTTCAAAAAATCCTGTCACAAGAAGCTTGTCCAGCTTTCACGAGCACCCAGTTAGCAGAGCATGAACCGTATCGCCATGCCCCACATTCGCTTCCGTCAATTCTGTGCCCTTCCGGCGACTCTTGCCGCCGCGCTGGCGCTTGCCGCCTGTCAGCCGGGCGCGCCCGAAGCTGCAGGAGAGCCGCCACTGGCAGGCGCGGATATAGGCGGGCCGTTCGAACTGGTGAACAAGGACGGCGAGACCGTGCGCTGGGCCGATTTCGACGGACAGTACCGGATGGTCTATTTCGGCTTCACCTATTGCCCCGATATCTGCCCGACGGACGTGCAGCGCATGATTCAGGGCTATAAGAAGCTTGCCGAAACGCAGCCCGAAGCGGCGGCGAAGATCCAGCCGATCTTCATTTCGGTGGATCCCGAAAGAGATACGCCGGAAATCGTCGGCGAGTTTGCCTCGGCATTTTCCGACGATCTCATCGGCCTCACCGGCACGCCCGAACAGGTCAAGGCGGCGGCGGACAATTTCCGGGTGTTCTACTCCCGCGGCGAAGATACGCCGGGCGGCGGGTACCTGATGGACCACTCCGCGATCGTCTATCTCTTCGGGCCGGACGGCGAGCCGCTCGCGACCCTTCCCACCGATCAGGGCGGCGACGCGGTCGCGGCAGAACTGGCGAAATGGGTGAGTTGAGAGAGCGCTTCTGGGAGCTGCCGCTAGGCCAGCTCAACCGCGCCGAATGGGAAGCGTTGTGCGATGGCTGCGGGCGCTGCTGCCTGCACAAGATCGAAGATGCGGATACCGGCGAAATCGAAGACACGAATGTCGCCTGCAAGCTGCTCGACACGAAAACGGCTCAGTGCACGGATTATCGCAACCGCAAGGCCTTCGTCCCCGATTGCCTCCGGCTGACCCTGCGCATCGTCGGCGAGGTCAACTGGCTACCGGAGACCTGCGCCTATCGCCGCCGCGCAGACGACCGGCCCCTGCCCGAATGGCACTATCTCCTGACCGGCGACCGCGAGGACGTGAAGCGTGCCGGAGTCTCGGTGGCGGGGCGCGTGGTGAGCGAGAACGATGCTGGCCCGCTCGAACATCATGTCGTGGATTGGGACGAATGATCGACTGGCTGCGCCGCGACATGCTCGAACCCCAGATCGAGCTGGGCGGACGAAGGGTTCCCATTGCATTGCGACGGCACAAGCGCGCGCGGCGGCTGACCTTGCGGCTCGCACCCGACGGGAGTGAAGTTCGGCTGACCCTGCCGCAATGGGCGCGCAGTGCCGAAGCGATCGCATTCGCGCACGCGCGGCGTGAATGGCTGGAAGCGCAGGTGGCCAAGATACCGCAGCGCCGCTCGCCGCGTCCGGGCGGCACGATATTTTACCGCGGGCGCGACTTGGTGATCGACTGGTCGGAGGATGCGCCGCGTCGT
This sequence comes from Altererythrobacter xiamenensis, assembly GCF_900177715.1. Lineage (GTDB taxonomy): Bacteria > Pseudomonadota > Alphaproteobacteria > Sphingomonadales > Sphingomonadaceae > Erythrobacter > Erythrobacter xiamenensis. Next base: position 844,352 of record NZ_FXWG01000001.1, read on the forward strand.
CCCGTCTTGCAGGAAAAAACCATTGCGCTGGGTGGGCCGCACAGCTCGCTCGAACGGCGTCTGCAACGCTGGCTGGAGGTTGAGGCCCGCACGCTATTCGAAGAAGAGATCGCCCATTATTGCGGGCGGGCGCAGCTTGATCCCGTACCGCTTGCGTTGTCGCGCGCGCAGAGGCGTTGGGGCAGTTGTTCGGACCGCAAGACCATTCGCCTCAACTGGCGGCTCATACAGGCGCCCGACCATGTGCGCCGTTCGGTCGTAGCGCACGAGGTCACGCATCTTGTCCATTTCGACCACAGCCCCGCCTTCCATGCCATGCTGGGCGACCTGTTCGAAGACGACATCGCGCAGGCCGATCTATGGCTGAAGGAACACGGTCGCTCGCTCTATGCCAGCTTCGGCTGAGCCCCGCCTTGGCGACCCCGGCCGAGACTGGCCCTAGCGCGCACCGCTCCTGCCACCTATATCCAGCCCCATGTTTTCGCGTTCTCGTTTCAATCCCGTCCCCGGGGCGATGGATTTCTGGACCTATCTGCGCCAGCCCCAGCCCTATCGCTGGGTAATCCTTGCCGTATCCTTCCTGCCGCTTTCGCTGATCCTATGGTGGGCGACGGAGGAATCGATCCTGGTCCCCCCTTCCCCGCCCGAAGTGACCTATATCACCAGCTATGCGCCCGACCGGAGCGACGAGGAGATCGCCGCGTCGAACGAAGCCAACCAGCGTCGCAAGGACGAACGGCGCGCGCAGCTTGAAGAAATCGAGCAGCGCAAACGCGAAATGTATCGCGACCTGGGCCGAGCCACCGGCATCGACGTCGATGCGATGGAGGCAGAGATCGAGGCCGAACGGGCCGCCGAAGAAGCTGCAGAGGCACAAACGGCGAGCGAAACGGGCGAGACCGGTGCCGTCGCAAGCGACTGACACGCGCTGGATGGCGGCAGCCTCGCGGCTGGCCGCTCGCTCTCGCCCTGCGAGTCGGCCCAATCCCGCTGTCGGGTGCATAATCGTCGAAGACGAGCGCGTGATTGCCCGCGGCTGGACGCAAGAAGGAGGGCGACCGCATGCCGAAGCCCATGCGCTGAACCAGCTCGAGAAAGGTGGCGCACAAGGCGCGAGCGTCTACGTCACGCTCGAACCCTGCGCGCACAGAAGCGAACGCGGACCGGCCTGTGCCGATTTGCTCGCCGAGGCCAAGCCCGCACGCGTCGTTATCGGTGTTTCGGATCCGGACCCCCGCACGGCCGGCGACGGTGTCGAGCGGTTGAAATCCGCCGGGATCGCGGTCGATGTGCTTGACGATGCCGCCGCACGCGAAAGCCTCGCGGGATATCTCTCGACGAAAGAGCGGGACCGTCCCTTCGTCACGCTGAAGATCGCCATGTCCCTCGATGGCTGCATCGCCATGGCCGACGGCACGAGCCAGTGGATCACCGGCGAGGAAGCCCGCGCCCATGTCCATTCCCAGCGCGCACGGCAGGACGCGATCCTCGTCGGCGGCGGCACATGGCGCACCGATAAACCGCGGCTCGACGTACGTCTCCCCGGCCTTGAAGACCGCAGCCCTCGGCGCGTTCTCCTCTCGCGCGGTTTCCCGCCTGACGGGGTCAAGGTGATCAACGAGCCCGAGGGCATTTCGGGGCTTGAGGATGTCCAGTATCTCTACATCGAAGGCGGCGCTGGAACATCGTCCAGTTTTCTCGCTGCCGATCTCGTCGACCGGCTCGAAATATACCGCGCGCCCATCGTCATCGGCGAAGGCAAGCGCGCGATCGGCGATATCGGGCTTGAAGATCTGAGCGATGCCCACGGCCGCTGGCGGCTGGTCGAACAGCGCCAGCTTGGCAGCGACCATTTCGCCGCCTACAGCCGCGTCACCTGACAGGAGGCACCATGTTTACCGGTATCGTCACCGCCATCGGCACCATCCAATCGATCGAGGATCGCGGCGACATGCGCGCGGTCATATCCTGCCCCTGGGATCCCGAGGGTATTGCGATCGGAGCCTCGATTGCGTGCTCGGGCGTTTGCCTGACCGTGGTCGATCGCGGAGGTCAAAAGGGCGACGCATGGTTCGCGGTCGACATTTCGGGCGAAACGGTCAGCCGCACCGCACAGGACCAATGGACCGAGGGCCGCAAGCTCAACTTGGAGCCTGCATTGAAGCTCGGCGATGAGCTTGGCGGGCATATCGTCACCGGCCATGTCGATGCGGTCGGGCGGATCGCGTCGAAACGCGACGTAGGCGGATCGCACCGCCTCGAAATCCTCGCGGACAAGTCTGTTGCGCCCTATGTCGCCGAGAAAGGCTCGATCACGGTCGACGGCGTGTCGCTGACGGTCAACGAAGTTGCCGACGAAGCCGATGGCGACGTGCGTTTCGCCCTCAACATAATCCCGCATACCGGCGAGGTGACGACGCTCGGCACGCTCGACGAAGGCGACAGCGTCAATCTCGAGATCGATGTGCTGGCGCGCTATCTCAAGCGCATGCAGGCACTTGCGGGATAACGCGAGGCGCACAGGTTCCTTCATTCTGATAGTGGGCCCGGTGCAAGCTGGACATGGGTTGCAGACCGCAACATAGTTTGCCGATGGCCACAGAAAGTTCGACGGAAGCCCTACCCCGCGTCTGCATCATCGGTGCAGGCTGTTCCGGGTTCACCACCGCCAAGCGGCTGAAGGACTACGGTATTCCCTTCGATGTCTACGAAGGCTCGGACGACATCGGTGGCAACTGGTACTACGGCAATCCCAACGGCCTCTCGTCCTGCTACCAATCGCTGCATATCGACACCTCGAAGTGGCGGCTCGCCTTCGAGGATTTCCCGGTGCCTGAAGACTGGCCCGACTATCCGCATCACAGCCAGCTGCTGCAGTATTTTCACGATTACGTCGATCACTTCGACCTGCGCCGGCACATCACCTTCAATACGCGTGTAACCAAGGCCGAGCGCCGGGAAGGTGGTGGCTGGGATATCACCCTTTCGACCGGCGAGACTCGGCAATACGACGCGCTGTGCGTCGCTAACGGGCATCACTGGGATGCGCGCATTCCCGATTACCCCGGCAGTTTCACCGGCGAGCAAATCCACAGCCACCATTACCGCACCCCGTTCGAACCGATCGATTGCGTCGGCAAGCGCGTCCTGGTTGTCGGCATGGGCAATTCGGCGATGGATATCGCCAGCGAGCTGTCGCAGCGCCCGATTGCCTCGAAGCTGTTCGTTTCCGCGCGCCGCGGCGTGTGGGTGCTGCCGAAGTACTATAATGGCGCGCCGCTCGACAAGAATCCCGCGCCGGCCTGGATGCCGCGCAAGATGCGCCAGAAGCTGGGCGAACGCTTCATCAAGAAGCTCGTCGGCAGGATGAGCGATTACGGCCTGCCCGACCCCGAGATCGGCCCGTTTGAAAGCCACGCGACGGTCTCGGGCGAGTTCCTGCTCCGTGCAGGATCGGGCGACATCGAGATGAAGGGGGCGATCGAGCGTCTGGATGGCGACGGCGTTATTTTTGCCGACGGCAGCCGCGAACAGATCGATGCGATCGTCTGGGCGACCGGCTATGACATCTCCTTCCCGTTCTTCGACGAGCCCGCGTTCAAGGCCGATGCCGACAATTGCCCGCCCCCGCTTTACAAGCGGATCATGAAGCCGGACGTGCCCGACCTGTTCTATCTCGGTCTCGGCCAGCCGCTGCCCACATTGGTCAATTTCGCCGAACAGCAATCGAAGCTGGTCGCCGCCTATCTCGCCGGAGGATACGCTCCGCCGGACGAAAGCGAAATGCATGAGACCATCGTCGCCGACGAGAAATATCACACCGGCCAGTTCTACGAGAGCCGCAGGCACACGATACAGCTCGATTTCGATGCCTATGTCCGCGACCTGCTGAAGGAAATCGAGGCGGGCAAGAAGCGCGCCGATCGCGTCGGCAATCGGCTGCCTGTCCCGGCGCGCAGCCTCGCTGAGGCCTGAGCGGCGTCAACGCCGGTCGGCCAACGACCCGATTGCGGGCATTGGCCTCAGCCTGGAAAGCGGGGCAATCGCCGATCAGTCAGAGCCGGTTATGGCGACCAGCGCTTCGACCGCGCGCCAGTGTCCTTCCACCGGAGCGCTAGCGGGATAAACGGCGAGCGGCACTTGAGGGGCTATCCCGCTTTCTTCGTAAATGCTGCCGTCAGGCGCAGCAAAGACCTCGTTGGAAAGTTCGAGCAGCCAGCCATTGGGAAGCCGTTTGGTCAGCGGGGTCGAGAAAGAACCGCGGGTCACGCCGCCGGCATGGACCACCCGGGGATTTTGCCGAAGCGCAAGTGTAGCGAGTTCTCCGCCGCTCACCGTCACATCGCTGGTCAACAGGTAGACAGGACCGGTAAAGCGCGGGCCGGACGCGAGTTCGATCAGGTGCGGGAACGGCGAGAGACCCGATCCGCGGGCGACGGTCGTGAAACCGACATAGGTTTCGTCGGTGAAACGCGCGGGGATCGACTTGGCGATCCTGTCCCAGCCGCCGCGGTTGTTCGACAGGTCGAGGATCACGCTCTCCACCCCGGCATCGGCAAAGGTGGCGAACGCTTGGTCCATAATACGGTCGAACTCGTTCATTTCCGCCGCGGCCCAGGCATCGCTGCCGAAATCCTCCCGATCCGTGAAACCGCCCATCTGAAATATCTGAAGATAGCCGATGCGTCCGTCGATCAGTCCCCAGACTATCCGGTCATTACCGGTGTGGTGCGCTGTACTACCCAGCTTCTGCATGGTAGCGTTGATCAGGCCCACCAGCCATGCAGATTCGCCACCCTCGGCCGCACGCATTCGGGGCAAGGTCGTGCCCTGTCCATCCTGCACCCGGCGACGTTCACCTCCGACATTGCCGATTAGCTTGGTATGACTGTCCGACAGAGATTCCATGTAGCCTGCCAGAGCATCCCACAATTCGGCCTCGCCCATCTCGGGCCTGATTGCCGCGCGCACCTGCGCGGCGCGGGTCGCATGGTCGGGCGGGCGACGGTCGAAGAAGGCGTAATGACGCTCGAAAGCATCGAGGAAGGCTTCAGCCACCGCTTGCGGCGTGGTTGCCGGGGTTTCGGTGCATTGATCGGGGAGTGCCTCCAACCTGTCGAACACCACATTGGTATCGCCGCGCAGCAACTGGAAGATCGCGCTATCGCCGCCGGGCAACGCCCGAAAGTAGCGGTAGGAAACCGAATCCATCGCGCTCAGTGCCTCGCCCGAACTTGGCGGACGGTAACAGGTCGTGCCGATTTCGAATTGGGTCACCCCCGCTTCGTCGACGCGCAGCAGCCGGCCATAGCCTCGGCTTTGCCACACACCGCGGATCGCCGGATCGGTGGCGCCTTCGGCGGTCAGGATGGGCTGAAGCTGCCCGGCGACGCGCCATGGCTGGGTTGTATCGGAAGGGGTGGAGGTCGAAGCGCAGGCTGCAAGTGTCGCTAGCAGGAAAATGACGAAAGGCTTGATCGAACGGGTCATGCTAGACGAACTGCCTCCTGCGCAGCGCTCAGACAAGATCGACACTTCGAACCGTCCACCAGACGCTTCAGCCCTCTTTGGCCCAGGACAGTGCTCCGTGTGTTCCAGATGGTAGGGTTTGCGCGCGCGAGACAGCGCGCTGCTCAGCCCGTTACATCCGCGATTGCTGCGATGAACTTGTCGATGTTTGTCATGGTGAGCCCGGCCACGTTGATGCGGCCCGATCCCGCCATGTAGATGCCGTGATCCTCGCGCAGTTGCTTGACCTGCTCCGGGGTGACCGGAAGCACGGAGAACAGCCCGTTCTGCCGACCTAGCGGCACCAGATCGACGCTGCCGGCGACACCCGCCTCCGCCAGTCGCTCACGCACGGTCCGCATCCGCTCCCGCATGGTGTCGAGCTCGTCGAGCCACAGCTTGGTCAGATCGGCATCGCGCAGGATGACGCGCACCGCCGCACCGCCGTGATCGGGCGGCATCGACCACGCCGCGCGGGCCAGCGCATTGGCGTTTGAGAAAACCGTCTCCAGTTCGTCCGCGTTCTTCGCCTTCGCGTAGAAGGCACCGACGCGGTCGCGATAGACGCCGAAGTTCTTGTCGCAGCTATAGGCGACGAAGGCCTCCGGCACGGCATCGAGCACGCGGCGCACGCCATGGGCGTCTTCTTCGAGGCCATGACCGAGCCCCTGATAGGCGGTATCGACGATCGGGAAGAGACCCTTGCTCGCAAGCGCCTCGGCAATCCGGTCCCATTCCTCGTCGGTGTAGTCGACGCCCGTGGGATTATGACAGCAGCCGTGGAGCAGGATCGCGTCTGTCTCGTGCGCCCCGTCGATCGCGGCGAGCACCGCATCGATATCGGCGCGGCCGTCCTCCGTCGCATGGTTGAACGGCGCCAGCTCGAGCGCGATGTCGCCAAGGATCTGCGCATGGTTGGGCCAGCTCGGCGTGCCCATGTGCAAGCGCTCGACGCCAGCCTTCTGCGCCAGTGCGACGGCCAACCGCACCGCACCGGTGCCGCCCGGCGTCTGCATTCCCTGAATGCGCCCGCCGCGGGTCGGATCATCGCCGAAGATATAGGGCATCAGCGCTTCGACGAAGCCCATGTCCCCTTCGGGTCCGAGGTAGGACTTGCTGTCCTGCTGGTCGACAAGCCGTTGCTCGGCCTGCTTGATCGCTGCAAAGACGGGCGTGTCGCCCTGCCCCGTGCGATAGACACCGACGCCGAGGTCGATTTTGTCCTGCCGCGGATCGGCAGCGTGCATCTTGATCAGCGCGAGCAGCGCATCGGGCGGTTGGCTGGTGAGATTCTCGAGCATAGTGCGCCGCGCAATGCCGCCGCTGCAAACAAAGCGCAAGGCGTTTTGCGCGGACATTCGTATCCGCGCATCACGACAGATTGTGGCGCGGGTCTTTGCCCGCCGTTACGACCTAGAAGGGCAGCCAGCGCTGCTTCTTGGAAAACTTCATGTAGCCCGCGTTGACGCCAAGCCGCAGCCCGGCCCCCACGCGGATGGGAATGAGAACGACGTCGCCCTTGCGCAGATAGCTCGCGTGCATTCCGCCCACGACATAGGCCTGTCCTTCGCCAGCGGGATAGCGCTCGTAGAGCTCTTCGCTGTCGTAAAGGTTGTAGACGAGAACGAAGGTGTTGGCCGCGTTTGCGCCGACATCGAAACCGACTGACGGGCCGGTCCAGTAGACCTTGCGTTCACCTTCGACCTTGTGATGCAGCGTGCCCGAACCGTAGCGCGCACCGACGACGAAAGCGCCGCCCGCCTCACGCCCGACGATATAGGCATTGGGCTCGCCCTGGTCGGCAAGCGTCTTTTCGATCAGTCGCGCGAGGCCCTCTGCGCCTTTGCCGAAGACGCCCTCGGCCGCACCGATCAGATCGTCCTCGCCATAAGTCGTTGCGCTGGCCTTTGTTGCAGGAGCAGCCGCCTCCGCAGTGGCCTGACTATCGGCAGCGGGAGGAGCAACCTCGCTCTCCTCCCAGCCGGCAACGCCTGCGCTCTCGGACGGGGCGGGCGAATAGGTGACGTACTCGTCATTGCTCTCCGCCGTCGGTGCGGGCTGCGCCGCGGGGGCAAGATCGCCATCAATTGCGCCGCTCTCGAAAGCCGTATCGGGATCGATGCTCTCGACCTGCTGCGCGGCAAGCGGCGCGGCAATCATCGCTACAGCGCTGGCGGCCGCCAAGGCGAGCGATTGGAGAAAACCCGGTTGTTTCGTCATTCTTTCGTCCTTTCGGCCTTCGGCAGACCCCGTCTGGGCAAGAAGAATCCTTTGCTGCGCCCGCGACAATTGCGCGGCGGTGAACCGAATCGAAAACGCGGTGAAACGAGTCCGACATGCCATAGAGCGAGCAATTCCGGGTTTTTTCCGAATGCCCTTGCCGCGCCAAGCCGGCACTATTATAGCGCGCCACTCGCACGCCGTAGACAGCCTGGCATGCGCGCGGAGACGTGGGTGAGTGGCTGAAACCAGTCCCCTGCTAAGGGACCATACCGTTTATAGCGGTATCGAGGGTTCGAATCCCTCCGTCTCCGCCATTTTCCCTCGGAAGACCCGGAAAAGCCAGCTTTCTGCATCACCTTTTCCCGCATCCCACATTGGGTTCCACGCTGTGTCTCGGCTTCGGGCGAGCTTCGGTGAACGATACATCTCGATCTGACAGCCAGAACGGACCCTACTTGAAAAAACCTGGTGCAACGAGGCGGCCAATCGCCATGCTGTTCCACAAAGGCATGCTCATCCCACAGGTCTGGTCATGAGATTACCCCCTCGATAAAAACTCAAACTCTGCCGTTCGCTTGAACTCGCCTATTCTTCTATGCCGAGGAAGCGAAACGTCTGACCCAGCGTGTTGAATACGCCGTGCGCAAGAATGAGGGGCAGGATGTTCCGCCTCCCGAACCACAGGTAGAACACACCGAAGGCAAAACCGCCCGCGCCAGTCACGAGGGCGCCATGCCAGCCTTGATAATAGGCGTGCCGATATCCGAAGAACGCAGACGATAGAAGCAGGGCCGCGATGTCCGCTCTTAAGCCACCGCCAAGGGCTCCGCTCGTATGGTTGATGATGAAGGCCCGAAACAGCAGTTCTTCGAAGAACGAACCGTGAGTCCAGACCAGGAGCATGATTACCACATATGCGACCAGATTGCCCTCGACATGGGAGAAGCGGTCGCTCGTGCCGACATCTTCGAAAAAGTAATCTGCCAGGGGCACCATCAACTGAGTCAAAACCACGAAAAATGCCATCGTGAGCAGGGTCAGACCCAGCGTCTTCGGCCAGCTCTCCGGCCAGCGCAGCCCCATATCGCGCCAGCCCATCCCCCTCCGCCGCAACAGCACGGTGGCGACGATCATGGCGCTGAAGGTCGAGGCAGGCCCCGCATAGAGCTGCGTGATCGGAAGCAGCGATTGCTTCACCAGAACAAGGGTAGCAACGACGAGAAACAGATCCCGCAGGGCAGTGAGGCGGCCCGGACCTCGCGCCCCCTCGACCGGCGCATCCGCGCTATCAGATATGTGTGGCATGACCTTGATCTCCAATCTTGGCATTCCAGGTTGGCGAGACTGGCAGAGATGCGAAAGGCATCACCCATGAAGTGCCTGATTTGATCGATGATCCTCTGGTAGAGTGCCGAGCAGGCCTGCCCGATAGTCCGCCTCGACCTGATCAAGTTCTGCATCAGTGCGCATCACGAATGGCCCACGCTGAACGAAGTCTTCGCGGATCGGCTCGCTCGTTATGAGAACAGCCTCGCTTGCGATATCGGTGCATAGGGACAGATCGCGCGGGTTACGGCACGCCTCGATCGCCAAGGCTTCTCCTGCCGTAACCTTTCGGTGACCTTCGCCATAATCCACCTCGATCGCTCCTCGGATGCAGACAAGCACAGCGGCGTGGCCTGGGGCCATTTCGTGGTCAAATTGCCCGCCAGATTGGAAACTGGCGTCCAGAATAGTCATCGGCAGCGCTGGTGGGCGGACTGCTGAAAGATCGTTGCTCTCTCCCAGAACCACTCTGACGCGAACGCCCGCGCACTCGATGACGGGCATATTCTCTGCTCTCACATGGAGCGATTGCGGCGCGTCCTGTCTCATTCTGGCGGGCAGGTTCACGAATATCTGAAGTCCATGCGCGCGAGAGCCGGGAACAGGCTTTTCATCGTGAACCGCCCCGCGTCCTGCCTTCAGCCAGTAGAGATCGCCGGGCTCCAGATCGATGTCATTGCCAAGAGAATCGCGGTTGTTGAATCTCCCTACGCTGTCTTCGAACAGCACGGTCACCGCAGAGATGCCTGCATGGCCGTGCGCGCCGAATGTCGGCTCGGTCATGACGTAGTGATCGATCATGACGAGCGGGTCCATCGCCCCGGCGAACATGGCGTGCTTGAAACTCAGCGCGTTGAAGCCTTTCCCGACAGAAGTGGGCTTCCCGGGGACGGCTCCAAGGTCATCCTGCGTCGGGGATTCTTGCGCTGACATTTGCCAATCTCCTCTGGATTTCATGATCTTGTTTCACTGGTCGTGGTGGATTTGCGGCGACGCCTCCAGATCAGGAGGCTGCTCATGAGGAGGATCGCGAGGCTTCCCGCCGCGAAGACTGCCAGCGCAGTCGGCAATCGCGAAGCGAAAGTCAGGCTGTCGACATTTCCGGTTTTCCAGAACACCCACTCGCCCGCGATCCGTGTTGCGAGCAACGGATTGCCGGTCGAAAGCACCACGATGCCGTCTCCGGTGGCCGGATCGAGCCGCGCTGCCGTGTTGATGGCCGGTTCATTGCTGCCATCGTGACCGATGATGAAGCCACCGGAATTGTCGGGGGCGTAGAGCATCGCTCCGAGGCCCCAGATGTCGGCTCCCATGCTCGACGCGTGCGGCGCGCGCATTGCAGCGATCGTGTTTGCCGAAAGCACGGTGCTGGAGCCATTCGGCGCCTGAGCCGCCATGAAAGCGGCAAGATCGTCGCTGGTCGTGAAAAGCGATGTCGCGGCGAGCGCGGTATACCACCGAAAGGGTTCGGTTCCGCCCTCCGGCGTGAAGTTCTCTGCCAGCCCCAGTTCCATCGCCTCCGCATGATCGAACGTCGTTCGTTCCATGCCGAGCGGGGTGAAGACGCGTTCGTCCATGAAGGCGGCAAAGGATCGATCGGACACCTCTTCGATCACCAGTTGCAGGAGGGTGTACCCACCTCCAGAATATTCCCATGCCGAACCCGGCTCTCTGCCGAGTACGGTGCCGCCGATCTTGTCAGGCGATGCATCCGCCGCCTTGGTCAGCGACGCTTCGAGAGTTTGCCTTTCGGCAGCCTCGGCAAAACCATTGTAGCCCAGACCGTCGGTGAGGCCTGCGGTATGGCTCAGCAGGCGCCTCGCTGTGACCTGCGACGCATCGAATTGCGACGGTGGCAGCTGCCAGCGGGTGAGATAGGTCGACACGGGCGCGTCGAGATCGATGGATCCGTCTTCCACCAGGGCCATGATGCCCCATGCGGTCAGCCATTTGCCGAGCGAGGCCACCTGGAAGACCGACTGGCCATCAACAGGCTCGCCCTTCGACAGGTGGAACTCGCCGGCGGGCTTGCCACTCGCCATGAGGATGAAGCTGATATTCCCCGCATTCTCGCGCTCGGCGATTTCGCGCGACGCCTGAGAAAAGCCATCCGGGTCGCCTTCCTCGGCAATGGCGGAGTTTCCCCAGCCCTGGTCGAGAGCGGCATAGACCAACGCCCCCCAACCGCAAATTGCGATGAGCGCAGCGAATAGAACCTTGGCGTAATTCATGGCTGGACCTGCCCGCTGGTGATCAGCGTGATGGCCGCGACGATGTACAACCCGGCGGTCAGGACGCTACCGATTGAGCGGACATGATTGAGCCGGGTCCATTTCCGGCCATACTCGATCCAGTATGCTCGGGCTTGCGCACTGGTGTGATCGAGAGCTTCGAGACGGTTGTTCATCGGAACGTTTCCGAAGATCGTCATCGCGAAAACCGAAAGCACGTAGACCAGAGCCGCGAGGATCAGCACCACCAGCGCGGCACCTTCGAAGACCGCCAGGCCGTAGGCTGCAAACAGCACCGAAAACAGCGCTATCGAGAGGATCCCGGCGACGAACTGGGTCCTGATCACATCGCGATTGATATGCTGCATCACCTCGATCCCGCTCGCCGGTTCGGCCTTGAGCAAAGCGGACATGATGAACTCGGAAAAAGCGGAAAACACACCTCCCACAATCGCGCTCCAGAGGGCGAGGAACAGGCAGAAGTAAAGCGGCCAATCGTAGGTCATGCTGCAACACTCCACGCATCGGTCGCGGCAACGCTACGTGCGTAGTCGGCGAAATCTCTCGGCGGGCGGCCCAGCGCACGTTCGATCCCGTCCGTCAGGTGCGCATTGCGACCATCGAGAACTGTCGAGAAGAGATAGTCGAGCATCCACACCACATCATGGGGAGCGCCGGACTTCGCGAGGCCATCGACGAAGGCATCATGCGGCACGTCGATGAAGTCGATCTGGCGGCCTGTCGCCTCGGACAGCTCTGCCGCGACATCGGCCATGGTCATGAGCCGGGGGCCGGTCACTTCGTAGGCTTCGCCATTGTGACCGTCTTCGGTGAGCGCAGCCACAACGACTTCCGCAATGTCATCGGCATCGACGAACGGCTCGGGCATATCGCCAGCCGGCAGGGTTATCGCTCCGCCGAGGACCATGTCGATGAAGGCGCCTTCGGAAAAGTTCTGGTTGAACCAGCTCGCGCGAACTACTGTCCACTCTAGACCGCTGCCCTGCACTATCCGTTCACAGGCCTGCGCTTCGGTCTCGCCACGGCCCGACAACAGGACCAGGCGTTCGACGCCTTGCAGTTTGGCTCGCCCGACCAGTGCACCGATCGCATCCGTCGCGCCGGGCATGGCAAGGTCGGGGGAATAGGTGATGTAGACGCTGGTCACGCCCTCAAGAGCGGCATCCCACCCGGACTCCTTATCCCAATCGAACCCGGGGACCGATGATCTGGAGCCAATCCGGATTTTGCGACCCTTGGCGATCATCCGTTCGGCAACGCGCTTGCCGGTCTTTCCCGTTCCGCCAATTACGAGGGTGATTTGCTTTTCGTTGCTCATCCGCTTGCTCCCGGTTGTTGAAGGCAAGCAATGATTAGGAAGAGCGCGGTCCGGTCTCTTGCCCTAGGACGACAACCTTTGTGCAGATGACGTCACTGATCCGACGCCGCACTCAAGCGATAGGAACGCGGGGTCTCGCCAGCCCACCGTTTGAACGCACGCGTGAACCCGCTCTGCTCGGCAAATCCCGTGAGGAACGCGATTTCAACCAGGGGATACTGCGTTGTGCGCAACAGCCGTTGGGAAAGTTCGCGTCGCGCCTGATCGACCAGTTCCTGGAAGACCGCATCTTCTTCGCTCAACTTGCGCTGAAGCGTTCGCGCACTCAAACCGAGACTCTTCGCGATGTCTGACAGCTTGGGGACCCCGCCGCTGAGTTTCTTCCCGATTTCCGACTTGACCTGCTGCGATAGCGGAAGGTCGCAAGGCATCTCAGCCAGCATTTGCTCCACACGTTCATCGAAGAAACGAGAGATGGCGTCATCACCCACCGCGTTGGGGAGCGCCATTTCGTCGTTCGAAACGACAATCGCATTCACTCCGGCACGATCTTCCACCGTGCAGTCGAGGTATTCCTCCAGGAAAGTCTTGTCGCCAATGAACTCATGTCCGCACATCGCTCTGACGGGACTGAAGGGTCTTCCCGAGGCTTCGCGACAAATTGCCGTAAAAGACGCAAAAGTCGCCTCGTTGGAAAGCCGGGCACCCAGGGGAGCTTCGTCTGTCAGGCGCAGGAAACGGATCTCGGTGGTCTGGTCGCCGCGCGTCAACTCGAGTGCTCGTACACCGGAGACGACGCCGACATAACGCTGGGCACGATCCCAACCGTCCATCAGGGTCGGGGAGCTCTTCCAGGCCAGGCCGACTGCGCCCAGGTCTTCGCATCGCAACGAAGCGCCCAGCCTTATGTGGGCTCTCGGAAGCCCGTCTTCGGCGTCGGCTATGCGAGCCAAGAGCGCGATGTAGTCTTCCTCTGCCACCATCGTGGAGAGGTCGGCAGGCTCGTCCCCGTCGAGCTTGCACATGGCAAACAGTTCAGTCCGGTCCAGATGATCGGGAGCCTGCGCAATTGCCTTGCGCGCGTAGATGGACGATGACTGCCGCACCTGCCCATACTAGCAATCAAAGGTGATCTGGGAAGGTTGAGTCTCGAACGCTTCCCGGCTTCGACAAGGCCGGGAATGCGCTTTAACGCAAGAGAGCCCCGATGAACTCGGCTTGCGTTGGCATCCTTGATACCATTTCCCGGTATCCAGCACCCATTCGATCGAGAAACTGGCGCAGTTCGGCTTCCGGCATTTCGTCTGCGAGCGGGTGCCAGCTTTCAGGGATGATCCCATGCCCCAGGAAAACCTGTGACCAGCCTACTTCGGTGAAGAGTTCTTCTTCCTCACGAATGAAATGTCCGGTCGCCTTGAATTGTTCGATCTTGGGCACAAGGGTTTCTGGCAACTCCATGGTGCGGCACGCATCCCAGAATGGCTCCCCAACGCGGCCGTTCGCCCAATAGTGCAGGATAAGAAAGTCCCTCACCCGGAGCCACTGGCGAGACACTTCGTGATTGAAGGAGGCGGCTATAGCCGGGTCGGTGCCTCGGCGCGGCAACATCGCCATCAAACGGGCGATGGAATACTGGATCAGGTGGATGCTCGTCGATTCAAGCGGCTCGAGAAAGCCTGCAGACAACCCCACCGCCATGCAATTGCCGATCCAGTGATTGCGGCGCGTCCCGGTGGTGAAGCGGATTTGTCGCGGCTCGGCATCGGGTGCGGAATCGATATTCGCCAGCAGGTGAGCGCGCGCCTCGTCGTCGCTCATGTGAGCGCTGCAGTAGACCACCCCATTGCCGACGCGATGCTGCAAAGGAATACGCCACTGCCAACCCGCCGAATGCGCGGTCGACGAAGTGAAGGGTGAAATCTCGCCATCTGACCGGCAAGGCGCGGCCTGCGCACTGTCGCAAGGAAGCCAGTGACTCCAGTCGCAGAAATCCGAACCTTCAAGTTGTGAAATCAACAGACCGCGAAAGCCGGTGCAATCGAGGAAGAAATCGCCCTCGATGACCTGGCCGCTGGCGAGCGTGACACTTTCAATTGCAGGCTCCTCGTGGTCGCATGTGACACCGACGATCTTGCCCTCGATGCGTTTGACCCCCTTGGCCTCTGCCCGTTTGCGCAGAAATTGCGCGTAGAGCGAGGCATCGAAGTGATAAGCCCAGGGCATGTTCGCACCTTGCGCAGGCATGCCGCGACCCGGCATCGCCATCTTGCCAGCGCGCGCGGCAACGTCATTGAGCGCATATTCGCCGAAGGCGCCCGCAAAGCCCAGTGCTCGCCCGCGCAACCAGAGCTGATGGAACGGCATGACAGCAGTGGGCTGTCCGACCTGCCCGAAAGCGTGAATGTAGTCGCTGCCCTCCCCATTCCAGCCGAGAAAGCGGATACCCAGTTTGAATGTAGCATTCGTCGCGCGGACGAACTCACGCTCATCGATGGCCAAGGCGCGGTTGAACGTCCGGATCTGGGGAATGGTCGCTTCGCCTACGCCCACGGTGCCGATCTCGTCAGATTCGACAAGCACGATGGGAGTCGAAGTGACGCTGGACAGGGCGGCGGCTGCCATCCAACCGGCCGATCCGCCTCCCACGATTACGATCTTTCGAAGGCGATCCCCACGATCATCGGAATTCGAATCCCCTTTCAATTAAGCCGTCCTTCTTCGCTAACCGGTTTGTTTTGTGGTCGCATGGCCCATAGAACAAAAAAGGGCGGCCCCGAAGAGCCGCCCTTTCCTTTTTCGCGTTTCAGCCTGGCTTAGAAGCCGAGCTTGTCCGTCGTGATGCGGATACCTGCGTAGAAGTAACGACCCAGCCAACCGGTCGGGGTGTTGTCCAGACCCTGTGCCGGAAGCTCGTTCGTGAAATTGTTCACGCCGAAATAGACCGAGAAAAGGTCTTCTTCCGGAGTCACCTCGATGCGGAAATCATGGATCAGACGATCGTCGATCACGAGGAATTCCGGATCGACGATGTCCGGATCGGCCGCGATCTCGTCATTCTCGAAGCGCAGCTGATCGCCGATGTACTGGACACCGTAATTGACCAGGAATGCGCCCTTGCTCCAGGTGATGTCGGCATTGCCGGTCCACTCGGGGAAACCGACTTCCTTGCGCTCGATATCCACCGTGCCGCCATTGGCCGGAAGGAACTCGAACTTGTCGAGGTAACCAAGGGTACCGCGCAGATCAAACCGGCCCCAGCTGCCATCACCCGGCTCGAAGCCGTAGTTCACGGTAATGTCAGCGCCTGCGGTGTCGATGAAGGCAACGTTCTGCGGACCGACGACATAGCTGGTGACAAAGCCGGTGGTCGCCGAGCGCGTGATCGCATCGCAGAACGGGTTGTCGAGCGTCGGGGAATCGACGCAGAACTCTGCCGTTTCCTGCAGCAGCGGCGTGCGCACCGCATCGGTCAGGCTGATATCGAACCAGTCGAAGGTCAGCGAGAGGCCGGGGATGAAGCTGGGCTGGAGCACGACACCTGCGGTCCAGGTCTTGGCTTCTTCCTCGAGCAGATCGGGGTTACCCGAAACGATGCCTTCGATGCTTGCCGACGAAGCGATATCATCTGCGAAGTTGAAGGTGTCATAGTCGGCCCCCAGCCCTTCGATAAGAGCACGGCAATTCGCTGCACGTTCCGGGGAACCCTGGTTCACGTTGGTCGGATCGCAAGGATCGTCGAGGAACAGGAAGGTGCCGGTACGCGGAGCGAACAGTTCGGTGATGTTCGGCGCACGGACCGATTCCGAATAGCTGCCACGGAAACGGACGTCGCGGATCGGTGCCCACTGACCGCCGACCGACCATGCTTCGGTGCTGCCGACCGTCGAATAGTCGGAGTAACGGCCAGCAACCGTCAGTTCGAGAGTTTCGAAGAACGGACGATCCGAAAGGATCGGAATGCTGAGTTCGCCAAAGACTTCCCAGACGTCGAATTCGCCCTGTTCCGGTCCGAGAAGGGCCAGATCGGCCAGCACGCCGGCGTTCGGATCGAAGGTCGTGACCTGCGTCGAGATCGCGTCGGGGCGGAAGTCGCTCTGTTCCTTGCGATACTCGGCGCCGACTGCGAAGCCGACAGCACCGCCCGGAAGCTCGAACAACGAACCGAAGTCGCCCGAAACGAAGCCGTTCACGACATGCTGCTTGAGCGTGTATTCGTTCTGCGTATCCGTCAGGATGAAGTCGAGCGCAGCCTGGCTGGGCGCACCTTCACCGAAGATGTTGAGCGGGACGCATTCGCCCGGCGCGAACGTCTGCGGCGCTTCGCCATAGTTGAAATTGAACGCGTCGACGATGGCTCCACCATCGAGATTGACGCGGCAATCGACCACACCGTTTGCAACGCCGTTCAGGAACAGGCCCTGATCGACCGCATCGAGCGCTGCGAAATAGCGGTCTTCGATACGCTGGCTGGTCGAGATATACTTGGTATCGTTCTGACCGTAGACATAGCTCACTTCAAAGCGAGCGTTCTCGCCGATGTCGCCATCGAAGCCAACCACCCCGCGATAGAGGTCACGCTCGAAGAACTCGTCGCGCGTTCCGAAGTCGAAGTTGTCGCGATTGAAGAGAATGCCGCCGAAGGTGGCGGTGCCGCCGGCATCGACGATGTTCTGCGGAATGAAGGGATTTTCTTCGCCGATGAAGGTGAAGAAGTCGAAAGACGGTTGAGCGACCGTGAAGTTTTCCGACCGGACGTATTTGCCCTCAGCAAAGAAGCGCACCGAAGGCGTCAGCTCATAGCTCAGGAACGCATTGGCCGAATGGTGCTTCGTGCGAGCCTGAAGGTCACCCTGGTAGCTGTTGACCGGCGTGTTGTCGCCGCCCTGTGCCAGGAAGCCCGAGTCCGGCAAGAAGGTGCCGAGATCATAAGGCGTGCCATCACCATTGAAGGTCGGCAGGAAGGAGCCATCGGTGACGATACCGCCGCCCGGCGAGCTTTCCGACCAGCCGATGCGATCGAGGAAGATGTTGTCGGGCAGGTTGGGATCGTCAGGAACGTCGTTCGGGTTGCGAACCAGCGTAAGCGCTTCGTACTCGCCATTCGGGCGGTCACCGAAAGCGACGCGTCCGTCGCGGCGGAACTCGTAGGACAGCGCGATGTTTGCACGATCGTCCGCGAAGTTCTTGCCGACGGTTGCCGAGATGAAAGTGCTCGGCGCATCGCCGAACTCGGAGAAACCGTGCTGAGCGCGAACGTCGATGCCTTCGAAATCGCGGCGCATGATGAAGTTGACCACGCCCGAGACGCCGTCCGCACCGTAAACCGAAGAGACACCGCCTGTGAGTACGTCAACGCGCTCGATCAGGCCGACCGGGATGGTGTTGATGTCGACCGCAGCTTCACCCGAGACACCGGCGATGTGACGGCGTCCATCGACGAGAACCAGAGTACGGTTGGCACCGAGGTTGCGAAGGTTAAGCAGGTTGACGCCGGCCGCACCCGTACGGGCCTGCGAACCGGCCGCGTCGAAGTTGTCTTCCGAGTTGAACAGTGCCGGGGTCTGCGTCAGCAACTCGGTCACATTGGTGAGACCGGACTGCTCGATGTTTTCAGCGGTGACTGCAACAACCGGCGTTGCGGTCGCAACTTCGGGGCGCTGAATGCGCGTACCGGTGACGAAAATCACGTCGCCGGCTACAGTATCTTCCTCAGCAAGCACGTCGGCCTCAGCCGAGTCCTGTGCCAACGCGCTGCCCGGAACGGCCAGAGCAACCGCAGCGATACCGGCACTCGTAAGGAGCGCACTCTTGCTACGACGCAAGTGGTTCTCAAAAATCATTTCAACACCTTTATACTTCTGAAAAACCGAAAGAAATGACCCCCTGTTAGACAGGAGGTTCAAGTCTCCGGATAATTTGGCAATGCCCAATCCTGAACCGAGTTGCGCTCTCGGACAATGATTTGTGCTTTCCTCGCCACATTAAGGCTGCTGCTGTTGCGACGCAGCAACAGGGGGGCGATAGAGTGCCCGCTCCTTGCCAAGCAAGAATTCCTCAGAACCTTTCCGGCCGGATCACTTCCACGGTTGAGCGCAGAACGACCAGGCCGTGGCTATCGAGCAAGGGTACCAGAGCTTCGAGAAAGCGATCGGCTTTTTCGCGATTGGCGATGGCAAGAAAGATGTATTTGGCCGTGGCGCCACTGATCAGATCTTCGCTCCACTCACCATGCCGGCCGCGCCCGCTCTCGGTGCGGATGAGCGTATGACCTGTCAGGCCGACTTTCTCGGAGAGCTGTGCAAGTGTCGGCGCCAACGGTGCATCCACCAGCACTTCGATCCTGTCGCGCGACGTCGTCTCGATCACAGCATTCCTCCCAAGCTTTCGGCGATCCAGCGGAATAGCGGTATGCCGAGGACGATGTTGAAGGGGAACGTAACGCCCAGGGACATGGCAAGGTAGAGGCCCGCGTCGGCCTGAGGCAGGGAAAGCCGCATCGCAGCGGGGACTGCTATGTAGGATGCGCTGGCACCAAGGATGCCCAGGGCCGCCGCGGAAGCCGCATCAAGACCGATCGCGGTGCCGACGAGCACGCCAATTGCTCCGTTGATCACCGGGAAAACCAGCGCGAGCAGCGCCAGCCGCCAGGTCAAGGCACGGGTCTTGAGGATGCGCCGCATCGCGATCAGACCCATGTCGAGGAGAAACAGACACAGCACACCGGTGAAACCGGCACGAAACAGCGGCGAGATGGGTTCGAAGCCCCGCTCTCCCAGAAGGGCGCCGATTGCGAAGCTGCCGAGCAGCAATACGACCGATCCATTGAACAGAACTTCGCGAAGCAATTCTGGCGCGAACAGCCGCCCGCCCTTTTGCCGGGCAAGAAACAATCCCGAAAGTATCGCCGGTGTTTCCATCATCGCGAGTACGGCGACCATGAAACCGGCGATGGCGAAACCTGTGTTTCCGTAGACCTCGCTGGCGGTCACGAAGGTGACGACGCTGACCGAGCCATAGTGCGCCGCGACCGCTCCGGTGTTCGTACGGTCCAGGCCGCCGAACCGAGCCAGAGCCGGTGCGACCAGAAACGGTATGGCGGCGCTCAATACCAGCCCCGCCGCCAAGGCGACCAGCAATTCGGTACCGAAGCCGGCCTTGGCCACCTCGACACCGCCCTTCAGCCCGATAGCCGCCATCAGGTAGAGCGACATGCCTTTGGCGATGGTCTCAGGGACTGCAAGATCGGAACGAGCTGCAGCCGCCAGCGCCCCAAGAAT
The DNA here is from genome assembly GCF_900177715.1 of Altererythrobacter xiamenensis. Classification (GTDB taxonomy): domain Bacteria; phylum Pseudomonadota; class Alphaproteobacteria; order Sphingomonadales; family Sphingomonadaceae; genus Erythrobacter; species Erythrobacter xiamenensis. The sequence continues at coordinate 864,256 of NZ_FXWG01000001.1, forward strand.
AAAGAAGAGAACCGGCGCAGACAGCAGCGTAGCCGAGAGTTGATCCATGAATTTGCCCCCGGTTCGCTACCGCTGCCGGTCCAAAGGATTATTGCGGAGCGACGAGGAGGCGTCCGTTGCGATGCTGAATGGAGCGAGCGCTCGGTCCCAGGGCACCGCGTAGCGCAGCGATCTGCTCTGCGCTTGCCTCGACCGGGGTGTTGGCGACGTGCCAGTTGACGCCTTCGCTACATGGCGGGGTGGTAAGCGAGCCCATGTAGCGATAGACCTCGACCCTCTCGGGAACCATGTCGTCGATGTTCACGGAAAGCGCCGTTCCGTCGCCCTGCTGGTGAGCGCTCAGCAGCGATGCAATCGCGGGATTAGCTGCACCCTCGACGAAGAAAACGCCGAGCACGCCAAGTTCGCCAGCGCTCGTCGCATGGACGAAATGCGCGACGAGTGGGTGGCGCTTTCCGTTCACGGCATGCTCGGCAGGGGTGTGGAAGTGGACCTGGAGGAGGTCGAACGCCTTGTTGCCGCTCGTCATTCCCTTGCCCTGTCCGGGGGCAAAGTCGATCTGAACCTTCTCTTTGCCGAGAGAGAGTTTTCCGGCGGCCTGCCCAAAATTGGTCGCCAGCGCCACCGTACCGATGGCATCGGGACCAGTCAGATCGATGGGCGACTGCATCTTGCCCGTGTCGCAGGCAGCATAATCGGTGCTTATTGCGCTCCAGAGTTCGGGCGTTTCGCCATCACCGAAGTTCCAGTCCTTTTGTTGAGCCAGGGCGGTTGCGGACGCGCCGAAAGCCAGGGCCGCGAGGATTGCAGTCGTCTTCATACAAGCTCTCCTTGGATTTTGCATCCGCTGCATGTCGACGCACTGCCGGGCGGGCAGATTGGTCTCCTACAGCTGGGTCGGAGGGCATATGTGTCAACGAAAGGCGATTATCCAATTCGAACTATTGCGCAAAAGTGATAAGTAAATCTAATAGGCCACATGCCTACACTCAAGCAGTTCGAAATCTTCGCCAAGCTCGCCGAGACCGGCAATATGGGAGAGGCAGGGGCGGCGCTGGGGCTTTCTCAACCGGCTCTCAGTCAACAAATGCGTGCCCTTGAGGCGCGCTTGGGAATCAAGCTGTTCGAGCGGGTGCCCAAGGGTATGGAACTGACGCCCGGCGGGCGTGAACTGCTTGTTCCCGCGCGCAGAGTGCTTGGGGCTGCAAGGGATTTTCGCGAAGCCGCCGACCGCGTGGCTGCCCGCCCTGTCGGATCCATTCGTTTCGGAGTGACGCCGACAATCGGCCCTTACCTGATGCCCTCGGTCATCCGGGAATTGCACAGGCGATATCCGGATTTGCGCCTTTACATCCGCGAAGGGATACCGGCGCAACAGCAAGCTGAACTCGCAGCGGGCGAGCTCGACATGGTCCTATCGCCCATGCCGATTAAGGGGCGCGGATTGCACGTCGAACCGCTTTTCCGAGAGCCCTTGCGGATCGTCGCTCCGCCGGACGACCCGCTACTTTCTCAGGAACGGCTTTCGGAGAAACATTTCGCTGACCGAACTTTTCTCACTCTGGACCACCGACATCACTATCATCGGCAGTTGGAAAATGTCTGCGCGAGACTCGGGGCAACGATCCTCGCGGATTACGAAGGCACGAGTCTCGATGCGCTGCGTCAGATGGCAGGAAGCGGCGTGGGACTGGCGATGTTGCCGGAGCTCTACATCCGGTCCGACGCCGGCGGGTTGAACGTCGTACAGATTGCCGAACCCAGGAATTGGCGGGAATATCGCAGCGTCGGTATCTCATGGCGTACGACGGCTGCCTATTCCGAACTCTATGCCGAAGTGGCCGAGATCATAGCCCAGGAAGCACGGCGCAGGCTGGAAGTGCGGACTTGAAACCGGCCACATTCTGCTTCCCGAAGACCACTATCGCGCCATCAGCTTTGCACCCATGAGCGGACACCTGATGATACAAAGGTGGCGCCAACATCAGTCAGACCGCAGCTGTCTCGGCAGGAGGGGAAATTCCCAGCCAAAGCACGCACTCATGCCGCCGACCTGGTCTGATTGGTCTGCAATTCAGGCGCGCCAATCAGCGTGTCGACCAATGGCTCGATCGCGGAAAATGCGGCCTCGGACGAAGCTTCGAAACGGGCATCGCCAAACTCCTGGTACTCGATCCCGACATGGTGAAACGCGTCTACGCCAAGATAGCGGGATGCCGTGCGGACATGCGGCGTCAGGTTGTCGCGCCCCTCATTGAGACCTCCAGTGGCGAAGCCGAACTCGCCCCACGATGTGAGCAGGTTCAAGGTCTTGCCTGCAAACACCGGTTCGAGCGGTGCATCACCGCGTGCGAGATCGAAGGTGAAAGTCTTGTCGACTCTCACAACCTGGTCGAACCAAGCCTTGAGCGCAGCAGGCATGCCATAATTATACATCGGCGTTGCCATGACGATTATATCGGCATCAGCCACTTCGGCGATCAGTTCGTCTGACAGCGCAAGAAGCTCTTCCTGCTCGGCGGATCGCTCTTTCGCGAACGCTGCCGCGATCCAGTCTTCGGTGATGATCGGTGGGGGATTGCTGCCGACGTCTCGCAATATGATCTCGTCTTGCGGGCGCCTTGCTTGCCAGCTCTCGATGAAGTGATCGGCCAGAGCACGGGTAAGGGAACGCGAGGTTCTGGCGCTGGCATCGATGCGTAGCAGTTTGGGCATTTTACAGGTCCCCTGGGAAAACGGACGAAACTTCGGAGGTCATGCGCCCGGTCCGCAGTCGATGCAGCGCATGGGGGGATTGGGGCCGAAGCCCAATGCATGATTGGCGGTTCTGAAAGCCGTCCGCACGCCTTCTTCGAGCACCGGGTGGTAGAACGGCATCTGCAAGATCTGCTCGACCGTCATCCCCGACTGGATGGCCCATGCAAGCAAGTGAGCGAGGTGTTCGGCCGAGGGGCCGATCATTTCGGCGCCGAGGAAACGCCCCGTGCCGTGTTCGGCGTACACCCTGAGCAGGCCCTTGTTGAGGCCCATGACCCGTGCGCGCCCCTGGTCTTCGAACGATACTTCGCCAATCGCGAAGTCGCAGCCCGATCGCTTCATCAAGGAAGCATAGGTTGCGCCGACTATCGCTATCTGCGGGTCGGAGAAGACGATACCGATGGGGGCACGGCGGGACCTTCGATAGGAATGCGGAAAGCGCGCCGCGTTCTCTCCGGCCAGCCGCCCCTCGTCTGCAGCTTCGTGGAGAAGAGGCAGGTCGAAAGCCGCATCGCCGGCAATAAAAATATGGCTGTCTCCAACGCGCCCGGATAGCGGATCGTAAATGGGTGCGCCTGTTTCGCTCAGCGACAGGGAGGTGTTTTCCAGCCCGATCTTGTCGATATTGGGCCTCCGGCCCGTAGCAGCGATGAGATAGTCGAAGCGTTCTTCCTGATTCGGTTCGTCGCCCCAGCGGACGACGACCGCATCGCCATCGCGCGAAATCCGGCTATCTGCATGCCAGATTGCCGCAAACTCGCCAGAGAAGGTATCGGCAGCGTAATCACGCACAAACGGATCGGTGAGCGGCCCGACGAGATTGTCCCTTCCGAACAGCCGGACGCGAACGCCCAGCCTGTGCAGTGCCTGGCCCAGTTCCAGGCCAATCACTCCCGCACCGAAGACAGCGACCGATCCGGGCAAATCGGTCCATTCGAACACGTCGTCATTGACGATCAACCGGTCGCCCGCGGCGAAGAACGCCTGGGGGATCGCGGGACTCGAACCAGTAGCGATGACGATGCTTCGTGCGGTGATCTTGCGCCCGCTGCCTAGCCGGAGCGTGTGATCATCTTCGAACCGGGCATATTCGCTGATCAGTTTTCCGTCGCCAAAGCCGAAAACCGCCGCCTCGACGAAGCCGACGAAACGGTCACGCTCGCTTCGAACACGGGCCATCACAGCCTTTCCATCGATTTCGGGAGCGCCATAGCGAACCCCGAAAAGAGGCGTTCTGCCGCCAGTATGAGCGGCTTCGGCAGCGGCGATAAGCAGCTTGGATGGCATGCACCCGACTCTCGCGCAGGTGGTGCCGAGAGGCCCGCCATCAATCAGCGCAACACGGTCGGTATATTGCGAAGCCTCGCGATAAGCCGCCATGCCAGCTGTGCCAGCTCCGATGATCGCTACATCGAAATCATATGCAGCTCCGCCAGAGTTGGGAGCGAAACCGTGGGTGAGGACATTTTGCTGTGTCACGGAACGAGATCCTGTTGTTTTTTCTGAGGCTGACGGGACGGCGAGCGAAGACCCTCGCCGTCCTTCCAGGTCACGTGAAGTGAGTGGAGCCGGGAGGTGCGGATCAGCTGTCAGGCAGCCGCGACAAGGTCCGGAGACCAGGCGTTGGGCGCGAATGCCGCGTCCAGTTCGGTTTCGGCGACATGGTTCGTGTAATTCGACATCACCTTGAGCGCCGTGCCGAGAATTACTTCGAGGATATGCTGGTGCGTGTATCCGGCGCCCAGGAAGTTCTCGACATCGGAAGGTTCCGGCCAGCCACGCGTTTCATTGATCACGGCTGCGAAAGTGCGAAGCGCTTCGAGCTTCGCGTCTGCGATCGGCCGGTTTGCGCGCAGTGATTCGATCACATCTGCGGGGACACCCGCGCCTTGAGAGATCGAGGTATGAGCCGCCATGCAGTACTGACAGCCATTGAGCCTGTTGTTGGTCATCAGAATGATCTGACGCTCGGTTTCGGACAGATCGGTTTTGTCGAAGATGCCTGCCAGGGTCATGTAGCCCTCTAGAATAGTCGGTGCTTCGGCCATGGTGCCAAGCAGATTGGGAATGAAACCATAGGCGCCCTTGGCAGCGCTCAGGAGCGGTTGTGCATCTTCGGGGGCCGTTTCGATGTTGTGGGTGATGAAGGAGGTCATGGGGGGACTTTCTGATCTTAGGTTTGTTGGGGATGCGTAGGAATTGGGGGCCTTCGACGGACGGCTGACCCAGCGAGGGAGCCAGCCGTCCGGCGAGTGTCAGAGGTCTTCGACCTTGCTGTGCTTGATCGTTGGCCATTTCTCCTCGGCCGTGCGCAGCGTGTTTTCCTTGTCTGCGAGGTAGCGCTGGAAAACGGCGGCGTTCACGAAGAGGTAGAGCTTGCCATCGACGATGTCGGCAAAGCGCGGATCTCCATCGAGCTTCTTGCCGAGCGCAACTGCGTAAGCGCAGAAGCCGCCATACTGCGGAAGGTAGCGTTCCGGGTCGGACTTGAAGCGTTCGGCCGTCATTTCGGAAGCGAAATAGTAAGCCACTCCATCATGGACGACGGCATGGGTTGCCTCGCCAGGCGCGACCGCGTTCATCGTGCTCAGGACAACTGTATCGACACCGTGAACGCCAAGGCCAGCTCCATCCAGCGTGTAGCCGGTGGTCACATTGTATTCGTCCGCAGCGTGAGCAGGGATCGCGGCAAGGCCTGCCGAAAGTGCGATGGCGAGAGCCAGGTTAGTTGGATTGATACGCATAATGAGTCTCCTTGGGATGATGGTTGAGGGGGACGGTGACCGATGAAGCCGGATTGGGGGCTCGTCGGCATTCTCGGTCACCGTCCGGTCGGCTGGAGCAGGGGGAGAGGGGTCAGGGACTCCAGCCGAAGATCAGGATGCTGGGCTATTGACTGCGATAGGCGGCCCTGATGGCTTTCACCGTGTTGGCGGTGTTATCGACAGCGCTGGCGATCATGCGGAAGTTCACCAGCGATGCGTCGTAGCCGTTGTAATGTTCGGTGATCGCGCCAGCTGTCGCATCGGTGACGACCATGACTTCAAAGCCCGCTTCGATGAGCGATCGCATGTGCGATTCCGTGCAGAGGTTCGAAGACATCCCGCCAAGGATGACCTTGGAGATGCCAGCCTTGCGCAGCTGAAGGGCGAGATCATTACTGTCCGGCCCGTACACCTTGTGCGGGCTGGTCACGATCGTGCGGCCATTATTGATGAAAGGCTTGTATCGTTCGAGCCAGTCCGCGCCTGAACCTTCGAAGCCTTCAAGCGTGAGGGCATGCGGGCGGTCGAACATCCCGATCGAGTGCATCAGTGTTTCAAGCGTGCCTTCGAACTGCCAGCGATGATCGTGTTCGAAATAATAATGAGGGGAAACGAAGACGGGCATGCCAGTCTGATCGGCAACCTCGAACAGTGCGCCGAGGTTTTCGACGGTTCGGTTATTGGTGATGCTTTCACCCACCACGCCCCAGGTCACGCCATCGGGTGACAGAAAGTCGTTCTGAGGGTCGGTGATGACGATGGCGGTGGTAGCCGGATCGATCTCGAACCCTGGCATCGGCAAGCCGTCGTTGACCGGCGGCTGTGTCGCCGTCGCAGCGCGGGATTCTTCCTGTGCCGACACGCTCGCAGTCGGCATGCCGATAGTTCCGATCGAGGCGAGCAAGGCAAATGCCAGCTTTCGCGAAGTACCTGGGGGACAGTTCATAGCTTCTTCCTCAGCAAGTGTTTCAACCTGCCAACTCGGCTTGGTTCGGAAGTCCGGAGCAGAGGATCGAATTGCGGGGCTCGCCGGAGTTGCCGTGGAGTTGACGCTGACCGGATTACGTCGATCCGGGGATCCGTTCTTGATCGAGCCCGACAAATTCTTGACCCGGCCTGCCAAATTTCGCGAAACCGGCTATAGACGGGGCTGGGTCGCCGCAGGGAAGGTAGGCGGGACGTGCTTTGGTAGAAGTTTCGACGCTTTTCGCTCGCAAAGCGATCGCTCAAGCGCGGCCTGCGACGGCCGAGCGCGCCTTGGCTCGCATCGGGTTGACCCGCGAGATGCTCGCCGATCCTGCCAGCCGTGTAGCTGTCGAGATGCATCACCTGCTTTTCGAGACATTGGCCGGGGAGGAGCGACCGGCCATCAGCTTTCACATGCGGACATCGGCGTCGATGCGCTGCGAGGATTTCGGCCCGCTCGGGCTTACGATCAAATCGGCACCAACACTCCGACGGTCCTTCGAGCGGCTTGACCGCTACGCGAGGCTTTACAATCCCTATTCGACGTTTTCCCTGGCCGACCGTGGGTCGGAATACTGGTGGATCAATCATACCGCGGCCACCGGAAACGACGGGGTCAGGCTTTCGAACGAAGCTGCGCTGGGAACCTTTGTCTCTCTCTGGCGCGATGCCAATGGTGACGAGTTCAACCCAAAGCGTGTTCAGTTCACCCACCAGCCGGTTGGTGATCTGAAGCCGCTCGAAGACCATTTCAGATGTCCGGTGATGCACGGCGCTGATGTCGATGCGATCATCATGCATCCGCAGGATGTCGACCGGCCCAACCGCGTCGGCGACCAACACATCTGGAAGTTCCTGCGCGAGCATCTCGAGGAGATCCTGCGTGCGACCGAGCCGGATCGGATTGATCGCGAGGTCGTGATCCAGGTCGCCAGCACGCTCAGCGATGGTGTGCCGAAGCTTGACGAGGTAGCGTGCCACCTTGGCATGGGAAGCCGGACTCTTCAGCGCCGACTGGCCGATCTCGGCCACAGCTACCAGTCGCTGGTGGACGAGGCGCGTCGGGAGGTCGCCTTGAAACTTGTGAGCGAAGGGCGTCATTCGCTCGTCGAAGTCGCCTTTCTCACTGGATTTTCGGAGCAAAGCTCCTTCACACGTGCTTTCAAGCGGTGGTCCGGCAAGACGCCCCGATCCTATCGCGGCAAAGCGCCCGGAATGGCCGCTATTCACAGCTAGAACCGTGCTGATCGTGATGCTCCGCAGATCGCTGGCTCGTCCGGACAGGTCGCCTTGCTGCAAGAAGTGGCCAGACGGACCAGCCAAAGGCCACGAGAAAGAATAGCGCCTGGGCGGCGATGGCTATGGAGCCGAATGGGAGCGCGAATGCCCCGCTGCCCCAGATTGCAATCAGGAGCCAGACCATTCGATAGCGGTGTCCCCACTTGGGATCTTCGCGGAGAAGGCAGTCAAAGCAAAGGTGCATGGCATTTGTTCCGTCGCCTGGGTGAAGAGGGTGGCGGAGGCAGCTTGAGCCCTAGAGGCCAAGCTCGCTCAGACCGGGGTGATCGTCGGGGCGCCGACCGAGGGGCCAGCGGAATAGACGATCCGCTTCTGCGATAGGGTGCTCATTGATGCTGGCATGGCGGCGCTGCATCAGGCCGTCATCGGCGAACTCCCAATTCTCGTTGCCGTAGGCGCGAAACCAGTTTCCGCTGTCGTCATGATATTCATAGGCATAGCGGACGGCGATACGGTTGCCGCCGAAGGCCCAGAGTTCCTTGATCAGGCGGTAATCAAGTTCCTTTGCCCATTTCCGCTCGAGAAATTGGCGCGCCTCGTCGCGGCCTTCGGGAAACTCGGCGCGGTTTCGCCATCTGGTGTCCTCTGTATATGCGAGTGCTACCTTGGCCGGATCGCGGCTGTTCCAGCCATCTTCGGCCAGCCTGACTTTTTCGCGGGCAGATGCTTCGTCGAATGGGGGCAATGGGGGTCGTGACATTCACTCAGTTCCTTATCTCGAAGGGGGAAGGGACGATTGCGCAGACTCCGCGAAGGCAGCTTCTGCGAGCATTGCGGTCTCTGATGTGTCCGATTGCGGGTGGTTGGTTGGCGCGTCCGCCGGGAAAGGAGAAACGAGCAGCAGGAACAGCAGATAGAGTCCTGCAACCACGCGAAAGGAAACCGGCTCACCTGTAGTGCGGCGGTCGCTGCTGGCAGGCGAAGGGACGTAGCCCAAGGCGAGTTCTTCAAAGGCAGGCATTGGTATGAGACCGAAATTCATGGGCTTATCTCCGGGAAGGCGCTTCCCAGCGCGGAAGCAGCGTTTTTGGGACGCAAAGCGTTTTCCTGCGTTGGGTTGCGGGCATTGACGGATCGAGAGGCAACATCATCCCACGACCCCGTCCGGATCGATTTAGCCGAGAACGCGTTCTCGCGCATTGTCCATCGCAAGTTCGAGGCTCTCCGACGCAAGACGATCTTGCTCGGTCGGAATGTCCAGATCCGTTCCGCGCCCTCGAAAGCGATAATGTCCGGCGAGTCGGTAATGACCTGGGCCGTGCCTGCTAGTTGCAGGATGTCGCCTGTCTCGAAGTCGATGAAGATCAAGCCGGCGCGCGGATTGATCAGGAAATTGCCAAGCGTGTTGAAGTGAAAATTGCCCGAGAAATCGGGGATCGTCAGAAGTCCGTCGTCGTCGACCCTGACGAAGCCGGGTTTGCCGCCTCGGTGCGATACATCGACCTCTCTTTGGCCTGCGCGATCTGCATAGGAACCGACGAAGAAGGTATCGGCAGCCGCGATGATCGCACGGGCATCCTCGGTCAGGTCGTTGACCTCTTCCACCGGCTCATGCGCAGGCCGATCCCCGTCATCGACAAATGCGAAGTCGCGCAACTGAATATATTGCGGACAATTGCCGAAGGCATGGCCCACCTCGATTTCCAGCGAGTTGCCCGATGCTCCCGCTATGGTCCCGTTCATCCGGTTGCGACGGCGGGTATGGAGCTCGATCCCGAGCATGCCGATCGATGCACCGGCTATCGCTCCGGCTGCGGCAGGATCGGCGGGGTCCGGCCTGGCGCCAACGGTGAGGGACGTGGCGGAAGGAGATTGAATGAAGCCCGGCTGTCCCGTCAGTATCGTGGGCCAGACGTCTCCGGCATCGTCGACGGTTGCCACGAGGATGAAGGGCAATCGCGCATAGAAGTCGCGATGCTGTTCGGGCATGAAATCCCGAACGACTTTCGCGCCGATCTGCTCGATCCGCTCAGCCATGCCAACCGACCGTTGGAGGGCGATCTCGCCCTCGTGGAACAGGCTGTGCCTTGGTGCTTCGATGGATTTTTTCATGACCAGGATCCGGGACAAAGGAAGACGAGGCGGTCGCACCGCGGGAGGAGACAACGCAGCCGCCCCGCCGGGGTTGTCAGGCCGCAGCTGCGAGCCCGACCGGGGTCTGTTGGAAAGGCACGAAACCGGACAAGGCCTCGATACGGGCGAGCCAGGCTCTGACTTCGGGATAGCCGGAGAGATCGACGTTCCCTTCGGGCGCGCGCGCGATGTAGCTATAGAGCGCAATGTCGGCGATGCTTGCCTGGCTGACGCTGGCGATCCAGTCGCGGCCTTCCAGTTCTGCATCAATAACGGCCAGGACTGCGTGCGCGCGGCCAATGACTTCGTCGGCATCGAAACCCGCGCCGAAGGCCGTTATCAGGCGCGCTGCCGCCGGTCCGAATGCAATCTGACCTGCGGCGACTGACAGCCAGCGCTGGACGGCGGCCGCTTCGGCGGGGGACTCCGGCAGCCAGTCCGTGCGGCCGAACTTCTTTGCCGCGTAGACCAGAATCGCATTGGAGTCGGCGACGACCGTTTCGCCGTCGACCAGAACCGGCACCTGACCGAAACGGTTCAGCTTCAGATATTCGGGCTGCTTGTGCTCGCCTCCAGCGAGGTCGAGGTCGACGACGTCGACCCGGGCATCGATCAGCGAAAGGAATAGCCGCGCGCGGTGGGCATGGCCGGAAAGCGGGAAGTGATAGAGTTTCATGGGGATCGCTCCTGGTTGAATTGCGGCCGGCGCATCCGGCTGCCTTCATCTGGGGCAATCCGTTTCTCGAAAGAACCGAGATTGTTCTTAATTCAGTGTTTCGCCAAGCGGAATAATAGCGCTTGTCTGCATCTGATTTGGCGGTACCCTTCGCCACCCCACTTCTGGCGGAGAAAGATTCTGGACCGGATACATGCCATGCGCGTGCTCGTTCGCATTGCCGATAACGGGAGTTTTGCCGAGACCGCTCGTCAGCTTAATATGAGCCCCCCAGCAGTAAGCCGTGCCGTGGCAGGTCTGGAGGACCTGGTCGGTGCACGCTTGCTCACGCGCACGACACGGTCAGTCAAGCTGACCGAGATCGGCGGGCGTTATGTCGATGACTGCAGACAGATTCTTACAGCAATCGAGGAAGCCGAAGCTGCCGCATCAGGCTCGTTCGCAAAACCGACCGGCAGCCTGACGATTACGGCATCTGTCATGTTCGGGCAGATATACATCCTGCCGATCGTCACGGAGTTCCTGGACACCTATCCCGAAGTGACGGGCCGTCTGGTATTTCTGGACCGGGTGACCAATCTGGTGGACGAAGGATTGGATGTCGCCATCCGGATCGGCCACCTTCCGGATTCCAGTTACAGCGCGATCAGGGTCGGATCAGTAAGGCGTGTGGTCTGCGGCGCCCCCGACTATTTCGAACGCGCGGGTATTCCGGCAATGCCTGCCGATTTGACAACGCATCGGATCATAGCCGCGACGAGCGCATGGACATCCCTCGATTGGAGGTTTGGCCGAGGCGAAAAGGAAACCGTCCGGGTATCTCCGAGCCTATTCTGCAATTCCAATCCTGCCGCGATCGAAGCTGCGCGATCCGGCTGGGGCCTGACCAGAGTTCTTTCCTATCAGGTCGGACCTGATCTGGTCGCAGGGAAGCTTCAGACAGTGCTTGAGGAGTACGAAGAAGAGCCTTTGCCCGTGCATATCGTCCATCCCGAAGGCAGGAACGCCTCTGCAAAAGTCCGGGCTTTCGTCGACTTCGCGGGGGAAAAACTGCGAGCCAATCGCTTCATAAATTGAAAGATCGCTGTTCCATTTACCGGAATAATATGTTTCACATAGTCCCAATTATCACGAAATCCGGTTGAGCCTATCTCTCCGTCCGACCCCGCTTCAGGGGCAAGACACGGAGATAGAAATGAAAACGAAAGTACTACTTACAGCCCTTGCAAGCTTCGCCGGGTTCATCGCAGTGCCCGCTCAGGCCGAGACGTTCGACGGCCCCTACGTCGGTGTGCTGGCCGGCTATAACAGGGCAGAGGTTGCAGACCGCACGATCGAGGCCCAGCCCATTGACGCAGAGGTGTCGCGCGAAGCCTTGGTGCTCGGCGGCTATGCCGGCTACAACTACAAGGTCAATGATCGCCTGGTAATTGGAGCCGAGGCTGGTTTCAGCGGCGCCTTCGATGACGAACTGCGCGCTCAGTCTGCGGGCGGCTCGGTCACAATAGATCCGCGCTACAGCTTCGATCTTTCCGCCCGTGCGGGCTACCTCGTGAATGACAAGACGCTAGTATATGTTCGTGGCGGTTATGCCAATTCGCGGGTTCGCACGACGCTGGTTTCCGATGACGGCACCACCCGCGCATCCGACAATCTGGACGGCTGGCTCGTCGGCGGCGGTGTCGAACGCGCCTTGACCGACAGGATCAGCGCCCGTCTCGAATACCGGTATACCGACCTTGGCAACAACGGCGGTCAGTACGACCAGCACCAGGCCCTCGTCGGCATCAGCTACAACTTTTGACCCGCAGTCCGGTGCCGCCGCCACTTTAGGCGGTGGCACCCACCCATGCGGCGCTGGAACCAGCCATGAAATGGACTTACACGAAACTCGCCGAACCCGGTCTGGGTCTGCCAGCCTTCAGACTTCAATTGCTGATAAATGCATCATTCGTCAGCGGGTCCTTGACCGGCGCACTGCTGAACATTGCCGCAGTTGCCGCCGTTGCCTTCGCCAAGCGATACTTGCCCGCCATAAGCGACCCCAAACGCGCTTCGCCCTGCCATGGCTGAGCCATCGAATGAACGCATTCTCAGCCAGCTCCGACTGGCCCTGTTGCGCGATTGCGGCTGCGAGGAGACGCTATCGCATGCCGAGAATACCGCCCGTGAGGCGGGGCTTTCAGGGGCCGAGATAGACGCAGCTCTTGTCGAGCGCAGCTTCGATGTGCGGACCTCCGCAGTCCTCGCCTTCGGCTGCGCCCTGAAGAGCGGCGATCGGTCGGCTAGAGCCGAGGCAGAGAAACAAGCCCTGGCATCCGGACTGACCAGAAAGGAGCTCGAGTTCTTCGAGACCTTTGCCCGCCAGCTGATCGACCTGAAGCATGAATAACCGGCTGCCGAGCACTTCGCGTAGCAGGTCCTGTCACGGAACCGCCCACCTCGGACGGTCCGAACTACTCAATGGAGAAGAAAATGCCGAAAATTGAAATCTACACCAAGGACTATTGCCCCTACTGCGCTCTGGCAAAGTCCATCTTGCAGCAGCATGGCGCCAGCTATGCCGAGCACAGCCTCACCGAAAATCCCGCTCTGTTCGACGCTATGATCAAAAGATCCGACGGAAGGCGAGCGGTCCCGCAGATTTTCTTCGATGGTAAAGGCATCGGCGGTGCTGATGAGCTGTCCATGCTGGACGAGTGCGGCCGACTTGACGAACTGCTTGAGCCTCTGCTTGCCGACACTGCCTAGCCTTCCCTTCCGGACATCTCAGGCTCTCAATATTCGTAGCTGGTAAAACACTCGCTGGTGCCGGATAGAAAGTCAGACTGACTATCGCACCGTGGGGATACAATTGACCGGCAACTGGCACAGGATCTGTGACATTTCGGAGTTTCCGGAAGATGGCAAGCTGGCGGCATCTGCAGGCGGTTGGGAACTGCTGATCGTCCAGCACGGTGACGATTACTTCGCCTACAATGATTGCTGCACGCATCAGGCATCACGCCTTTCGACGGGCCGTGTTCGCCGGGGGACGATCATGTGCCCACTGCACGGCGCCCGCTTCAAGGTTGAGACAGGTGCATGCATAGGCGCCGGTTACCCCGCTCTGCGCCAATTCCCCCTTCGCATCGACGGCGGAGCGCTAACGGTCGAACTGCCGGACGCGCCCCCGGGTCCGGGCGAAAAGCCGGTCGGGAATCCTTAGATACGCGCAGGCTCTGAACGGGCCGCGCTCAAAAAAAGGGGCGGGAAAAATCCCGCCCCGTCCAAACCGAGAGAGCGCTCGGGAATTAAAAGCGTTTGATGAGCTCCACCATCACCGTCCGCGGAAGGCTGCCGAAGCCAAGCTGATCGGCTTTGGTGCCGACAGCTGTTCCAGTGCCGACGCCGGTCGAGGGGCCATCGACCACACCTGTCACGTAGAACTCGTTGGTCAGATTCTTGCCGATGACGCCGATTTCCCAATTGCGGTCCTCTGCGCCGAAACGGATGCCTGCGTCGATGGTCACAAAGCTATCCTGCCGCGAGAGAGGATTGCCAAAGCCCGACGGCAGATAGCTGTCCGAGTAACGGCTATCGACGCTGAAGCTGAGCCGGAAGTCATCGCCGACGAAGGTGTCGTAGGCGGCGCCAAGGGTCCCGGTCCATTCGGGCGCAACCGACAGCGGTGCTCCCGTCAGGTCCTGCCGGGCGCTGATCCCGCCGACCAGGGTGCAACCCTCGGCGATCGTCTGGCCCGCATAGCAGGGCGCGCCTGCAAAGTCGGTGTATTCCGCGTCGGTATAGTTGATCGAACCGCGCAAATTGAGGCCCGGCACGCCATTGGGGGCGAACTCGAAATCGACCTCCACGCCGCGCGTGCGCGCATCCGCCGTCAGGGTCTGGAACGCGAAGATGGGCGAGTTGAAGAAGTCGACCTGGAGATCGGTGTAATCGTAATCGAACACCGTCAGGTTCAGGCGAAGCTGATTGTTAGCCAGCGTCGACTTGATACCGATTTCAAATCCTTCGGCCTCTTCCGGCTCGAAGGTCAGGTCGGCCAGCGGGTCGGGTGAGAACTTCGAGTTGATCCCGCCGTTCGAGAAGCCGCCCGACTTGTATGCTGTCTTGTACGCGCCGTAGATCAGCAGGTCGGGATTGGGCTGGTAGGTAAGCGTCACCTCCGGCGACCAGTTGTCGAAGTTCTGGCTTGCGGTGATTTCACCGAGGCCGTCAGGGTCGTTCTGGTCTCGGAAAATGCCCTGCACACCCAGGTTGTTGTAAGGCTGGGTGAAGAAGCTGTCCTTGGATTCGTCGGTATAGCGGACACCGCCAGCCAGCTCGAGCTCGGGCGTGATGTCGAAGGTCGCCTGACCGAATACGGCAAAGGTCTCGCCATTGGTGAAGCTCGTCTTCGTCGTGGCGAGATACTGGTTTTCAGGGGCGGCCGTATCGTCGCGCAATCCGGCAAACATGACGAACTGGTCGAAGTCGCGCTTCGTGTCCTGATACAGTGCGCCGATCATGACATTGAACGGCCCGTCGAACTGCGTGAGGAGGCGCAGCTCCTGCGAGAACGCCGTCCAGCTCGCGTCTTCCGTCGCCCAGGTGCCCGTGTTGTCGCCCGTCTGGAAATCGCAGACGCACAGCCACTGGTTGTTGTTCCACTGGTAGTTGGTGACCGAGGTGATCTGGAAGCTGTCCGCCTCGTAAATAAGATTGCCGGTAGCGGCGAAGGATTCGTAGCGGTTGTAGGGCTTGCCGTCCGCCGGAGCGAAGGGGAAGTTTGCCGCGATGTCGGTCGGCAGATTGTTCTGCCGCGTGATGAAGTCGGCCTCGCAAGGCAATCCGGTCAACTGGCTGTCGCCGCTCGGCAGCCCGCAGGCATAGACGGCATAGTTCCACGAGCTGTTCTGCGTCCGGTTGTAGTTGTACGATGCCTTCACCGTTGCAGTCAGCCTGTCCGATGGCTCGACCTTGAAGGTCGCGCGGCCGAGGAACTCTTCCTCACCCGGCTGATCGCTGGTGACCGGCGTTGCGGTATGAACGATGGCATTGCCAGCGCCGCCGCCGATGACGTCGATGATGTCGATGGTCGTATAGCTGCGGTCGACCTGAATATTGTCGTAGAGGCCGCCTTCCATCTTCGAATAGCGCGCCGCAAGACGGATGCCTGCACTGTCGCCGAGCGGCATCGAGGCGATACCTTCGAGGCGCCATTGTTCGGCGTTGAATTCGTATCCGGCCTTGGCGATGAACTCGGGATCGGGTCCGGGGTCCTTGGTGGTGAAGGAAATCACGCCCGCGGTCGCGTTCTTGCCGAAGAAGAGCGCTTGCGGACCTTTCAGAACCTCGACGCGCTGGAGGTCGAAGAAGCCTTCGTTGATGATCCGGCCCTGACCGTAATAGGCGCCGTCGACGACGACCGCGACCGACTGCTCGATACCGATGGAGGTCGATGACGAGCCGATGCCGCGCAGGGTCAGCTGGGCACCCGAGCCGTTGGAGGCACGCCCGACATTGAAGTTGGGGGCAATCGCCGCGATCTTTTCGACGCTTGTGATATCGCGCTGCTCAATCAGCTCTTCAGAGAACGCAGTAACCGCAACCGGCACGTCCTGAACGCTTTCTTCGCGTTTGCGGGCCGTGACCACGATCTCGGTAAGGCCACCGGCTTCGATGCCGGTTTCCTGCTCTTCAATCTGAGCGTGAGCCGGTGCGACGAAGAGCATTGCGCTCCCGAGAATCGACGAACCTAATAACAACGAGCGTGCTACGCGCATGGTGAAAACCTCCCCTTATTTGTGGGTTGGTGATTTACGCAATCGCATGCCAGCTTGCGCCTAGCTGATGTATTAGGTGGCTCTCGGAGCCAAAACAGGCAGATTTGCCTGAAACAAGGAGAGGTCATGATTTCGCGACAATATTGGCGGCTGGATGCACGGCCCGAAGGACATGACTATGACGCCGCGCTTTCTCTGGTCGAAGAGCCGGTGGAGGCTCCTGCGGACGGGCATGTTCTTGTCGAAGCGCAGTATCTCTCGATGGATCCGGGCGTGCGCGTCTGGATGACAGCTCGAGAGGATGGCTATTCGCCTCCGATTCCGCTGGGGACTCCGATGCAGGGACAATTCATCGGCCGTGTGGTGCAATCGGCACATCCCGATTTTGCCGAGGGAGATCTCGTCCGCGGCTTCGGCCACTGGGCGACTCACTCGACCGTCGATCCGGCACTGGCGGGCTTGGCGAAGCTCGATGAGGACGTGGCCGACGTTCGCGATCATTTCGGCGTACTCGGCCTCAATGGCTGGACCGCGCTGTGCGGCCTGACGCATGTGCTCGAGCTCAAGGAAGGGGAGACGGTGCTGGTCTCGGCAGCCGCCGGTGCGACCGGCAGCGTGGTGTGCCAGATCGCCCGAAACATGGGCTGCACGGTCATCGGGATTGCGGGCTCCGACGAGAAATGCGCCTGGCTGACAGAAGACCTCGGGATCAATAGCGCGATCAACTATAAGACGCAGGACGTCGCAGCAGAGCTTGAAAAGATCGAAGGCGGGATCGACGTCTATTTCGAGAACGTTGGCGGCGATCTGCTCGATGCGGCGCTTCCCAACATGGCGCTATATGGCCGCATCGGCATTTGCGGCCTGATTACAGGCTACACCAGCGAGAGCGGGAACCCCGGCCCGGCGCATTTCGACCAGATCCTGATGAAGCGCCTGACGGTGAAGGGCATCTTCCTGCCGGACTTCATGGCCGAGGGTCGCGATTATTATCCGCCGCTGCGCGAAATGTACGACCAGGGCAATCTGGTCGGAGAGTTCGATGAAACGCAAGGGATCGAAAACGTATTGAACGCCTTCACGCGCCTGATGACCGGCAAGAACACAGGCAAGGTCATCGTGGCCCTGGGCCAGGATTAGCAAGGACGAGGATCATGACCAAAGTCGAACGCTTCGAACGTATCGGCGATGCTGCCGAGGCCATGCTCGACTACGTCGAGAACAAGCATACGCAGCAATGCGACAGCACTCTGACGGTGCCGCATGCGAGCTATGTCGACCCCGATCGCTGGCAGCGCGAGATCGACCTCGTTTTCAAGAAGGTGCCGCTGATGCTCGCCTTCACTGCCGAGATGCCCGAGCCCGGCGACTACAAGGCGATGGAAGCGGTCGGGATGCCGATCCTCATCACCCGCGACAAGCAGGGCGAGGTTCATGCCTTCCTGAATGTCTGTTCCCACCGCGGCGCACCGGTAGCGGAGGAAGGCCACGGCAATTGCCCCCGTTTCACCTGCCCGTACCACGCGTGGACATTCGGGCTCGACGGCAAGCTGCTTGCCGTCTCGGAGAAGCACTTGTTCGGCGAAGTCGACAAGCACCAGCGCGGCCTGCGCGCGCTTCCGTGCGAAGAACGCAGCGGCATGATCTTCGTCTGCCTCGATCCCGATGCGAGCATGGACCTCGACGACTTCTACCAGGGTTTCCTCGGGGAGTATGACGATCTCGAGTTCGACAAGTGGACCTTTCTGGGCAGCCGGACGATCTACGGTGCCAACTGGAAGATTGCTTTCGACGGCTATCTCGAAGGGTATCACTTCAGCGCGCTCCATCCAGAAACGGTATTCCCGCGAACGCCGTCGAACCGCATGCATTACGCTTTCTTCGGCCCGCATATGCGCATCGGGTTTCCGCACCATGCGATCGGCGACAATCTGAAGGGTCTGCCCCGCGAAGAATGGGGCCACCAAGAAAACAACGGCTTCGACTTCGCGCGGATCTTCTTCCCCAATGTTTCCTGCTTCATCGCTCCCGAAGTCACGCAGATCGCGCAACTCTTCCCCGGACCGACGCCCGACAAGAACCGCACGGTGCTGAACTATCTGAGGCGCGAACCCTACAAGGACGATGCCGATCGCGAAGCCACCGAGGCGGCGCTGAACTTCTTCCGCGATGTGACGTACGAAGAAGATTACATCATCGGCGAGAAGATCCAGAAGGGCCTCGAAAGCGGCGCGCACGAGGACGTCATCTTCGGCAAGAACGAGGTCGGTAACCAGCACTTCCACAAGTGGCTCGACTGGTATCTCGCAGAGGATCAATCGGCGCCTAAGCCTGCCTCATGACGATCACCGTCATCACCTTGCTCAAGCGGCGCGAGGGGATGAGCCGCGAGGATTTTCGCGCCTATTACGAAAGCAATCACAAGCTGATTGGCGAGAAAGTGCTCGGTCCTTACGCCACCCGTTATGTTCGCCGCTACATCGCGCCTATCGACGGGGTCGATGAAGGACATGACTACGATGTGGTCATGGAAATCGACTTTCCGGGCGAGGCGGAGGTCGAAGCTTTCTTCGCGGACATCGCCGATCCCGAGACAGCCGAACGGATAGCAACCGATGAAGCGAAGCTGTTCGACCGCAGCCGTATTCGCGCATTCCGGCTCGAGCGCGAGGAACGTTCCGACCTCTAGGCGTCGCTCACCTGCTCGTGGATGATGCGATAGGCGCGCTCCACGAACAGCCACTGACCGTCACGCTTTTCGAGCTTGTCGTCATACCGGCCAGCGCCGCGCACGATCTTGCCGGTTTCGGGATGCTGGTAGACCTCGTGAGTGTAGGCAGTCGAGGTCGCCTTGTCCCCGTCGACCTCGATCGCGCCAGGCTCCATGAAATAGACCATCGGCTTGGTCATGTTCTCGAGGCCATAGACCTTCATCGATTCGATCCAGTTAGAGACGATGGTTTCCTTGCCGACGAATGTGCCGAGGTCGGGATATTCGGGCAGATACCAGGACGCATCCTCGGCCCAGATCGAACCCCAGATGTCGGAATCCACGCTCATCACGCCATGCGCATGGGTGTTCATCAACTCGCGGATCGCGAGCCTGTCTTCAATCGGTCCTGTAAATGCCATCAGGGCCTCCTTCCTTCGAGCCAGTCGTTGAGCACTTCATGGAAGAAGCGCACGCGTGTTTCCTGCGCGGACAGATAGGCATCGCCATAGCCGCGAGAGTGCATCCCGGCCTGCATGCCTTCGGCCAGTTCCATGTCCTGATAGACGATCTGTCCGGCGAGTTCGGGAATGCCGCGCCCTTCGTCGAACACGCGGTGTTCGCATTCGTCCACTTCGCGCAGGGGTTTGGGGCCCGCCATAATGGACTCGACCTCTTCCTGCCCTTCGACGGGGAAGGCCATGCACCAAAGGTCGAAATAGCATTTCTCCGGATCTTCGGCGTGCGGTTCGCTGCGGAAGAAGACAAGGTTGTCCGGCAGGAAGCTGATCGTCACGTTCGGGAAGATCACCGTATGCGGACTGTCGGTGATTTCCTCGTCATCGAGATGTTCGTAATGCAGGTAGCCGCGTTCTTTCCAGAGCTTGCGCTTGGCCGCCTTGAGGTCTTTCCACCCCTCCATCACGAAGTCTTCGTAGCTGTCGTATCCTTCCGGGTCGATGTCCCAGCTTTTCAGGATTGCTGCGAAGACCTCGTTGAGGCCGCTGGCAGGCCGGTCGGTGAGCGAGGGTCGCATTGGCTGGACGGTCCGCCCGTGCCCCTTGGGCCACATCTCATGACGCGCCGTATCTACATCCTGGTCGATCCACGGCGGCACCTGCGGGTGTGCGGTCCGGGTGTGATAGCTTTCGGAGAAATTGTCTGTGACGAATTTCCAGTTGGCGTTCAATTCGATGCGATACCATGCGACCCGCACAGCGGTATCCATGGGGTAGTTGCGATAGAGCGCAGGCATTGGCTCGAGATAGTCGAGCAGGTCCGGTCCATCATCGTCCATCGTGTACCAGACAAAGCCACCCCAGGTGTCGCAGCGCACTTCCTTCAGACTGAGCTTGCCACACGGATTGCCTTGCGGAAAATCTTCGGCGTCCTGCGCATGTTCGAGCACACCGTCCTTGCCCCAGCGCCAACCGTGATAGGGGCAGGTGAAGGAATCGAGCGAACTGGAATCAGAAACAAGCCGCATCCCGCGATGGCCACAGGCATTGTAGAAGGCACGTACCGAGCCATCTTCCTGCCGCACCGCGATGACCGACTCTTTCATGAAGTTGTGGACGAGGAAATCGCCCGCTTCGGGAATGTCGGCGAGGCGGCCTGCGACATGCCAGATCTTGGTCCAGAGCATGTCCCATTCGCGCTGCGCGAACTCGCGCGAGTAATAGCGATCACCATCGATCGGGTCGCCGCGCAGATTGGCAGGGTCACGACCGTCGATCGGCGGTGGGACCTGTTCCTGATTGGTCATGAGCTCTCTCCCTCGTGCAATCGCAGGCCATTGTGGACCTGCGACGAGGGACAACAACTATCACTAAGGCGAAAATACAGGCAGGTGTGCCGGTTTTAGGGCTTGGCCGTTCGGTAAACTTCCTTGACGAGGTCGACCAGCTTGTCCCTTACCGCCCGCCGCCGCTCCTTGTCGGCGAAATAGGGCCTGTTGATGAGCAGACCGAGATGCAGCGAAGCGGCAAGGTCGTTCGCCAGCAACATTTCCTTTGGCGCGCCCATCCACTGAGGCAAGGCCTTCTCCATCTCGCTCATCCATTCACGCTCGAATGCATTGGTTGCAGGCACAAGAATCGCCTGCAACTCAGCGTCGGTGCGAGCCGCCATCAGCAGTTCGAGATAGGCTGCATATTCGGGCGTCTGGACGCTGTGCCAATGAACATCGGTCGCCACTTCGATCGCCCTTGCAGGATCGCTATCCTCGATCGTCGAAAGGTATTCCGAAAGAAAGCGCTCCAGCCGCTTGTGCAGCACGTGGTCGATCAATGCGGCCAGGAGCTCGGAGCGGTTCGCGAAATGGTGATGCATCGCTCCTCGCGAAACGCCCGCCCGATTGATGACTTCGACCGTCGTCAATGCCGCGTACCCATCTTCCACCAGACAGTCGGTCGCGGCATCGAGAATGACTTCGCGCGTCATCGCCGCCTTGCGTTGCTGCCACCGCTGGGGTTTGGCTTCGGGAATGGCAGCGGTCTTTCGGGCGGATTCGGCTGGCGGCATGGCATCTTCGTATATCGCCTGGCCCCGAGTTGTCACGCAGGCCCTAGCGAAAAACTCAGTAGGAGCAGAGGCGGTCAGGAGATAGAAAACAGGCAGATATGCCGGTTTTAGGAGGGAATTGTGAGCCTGGCACGAACGCAAACCTTGAGCGCGGGCGCAAACTTCGCGGTCTGAAAGATAAGCGCCTTGTCAGCGAAACACTCTCACGATCGCCAATGGTTAGGCCATGTATTGACCGTATGATCCGCCCGAAAAGATATAGACAGGAGAGTCCAGGACCATGAACATCCAGCACGGATCATCGCGCTATGCGCAAGGGGCCGACCAACCGGTTCGTGGCGATCGCATCACGGCCGATCGCTATATCTCGCGCGAATGGATGGCGAAGGAGTTCGAGAACCTCTGGCCCAAGATCTGGCACCTGGGTGCCGTGACCGCCGAGTTCGAGGAAGAGGGTGATATCGTTCGCCACAATTTCGCGAACGAATCCATCATTATGGTGCGCCAGGCCGACGGTTCGATCAGGGCATTCTACAATGTCTGTCCCCACCGCGGAAACCGGCTGGTGCTGGGCGACATCGCTTCAACCGATCGTATCACCTGTTCCTACCACGGGTGGCAGTTCGACACTTCGGGTACACTCATCAACGTGCAGGATCCGGAGGACTTTCCCGGCGGCAACCCCTGCGGCAAGGTCAAGCTGACCGAACTGCGCTGCGAGACCTGGGGGCCGTTTGTCTTCTGGTGCATGGACGATGACGTACCGCCCCTACTCGAATGGCTCGCGCCTTATCCGGAAAAGCTCGAGGGCTACGGCCTCGAAAATTGGGTGCGGGCGATGAATCTTTCGTGCGATGCGGACTTCAACTGGAAGATCATTCGCGACAATTTCAACGAAAGCTATCATCTCCCCACGATCCATCCCGAACTGTCGACCTTCATCAATGACGGACTCGATGACACGGTCTTCGAGATGTACGACACCGGTCACAATGCGATGTGGATGAAGGGCCATCAGGCAACCACGCGCCAGCAGTTCGAAGCCGTACCCACGCCGCTCGATGACATCGCCCGCGCCTGGGGCGTTGATCCGGACGAATACGAAGGACGTCCGAACGATATTCGCGAGGCGATCATCAAGGCGAAGCGCGAACTTGGGCCCGGGCGTGGCTACACCAACTACCACGCGATGAGCGACCAGCAGCTGGTGGACTATTTCCACTGCACGATGTTCCCCAATCTCACGCTCACCATGTCGCCCGAGCAGTGCCAGATCCTGCGCACGGAGCCGCATCCGACGGATCCCGGCAAATGCGTATTCCAGCACTGGTGCCTCTATCCGCCGGTCGAGGGCATGGAAGAAGTCGAAAGCCCGATAGGCATGATCCCGCTCGAACATGACGCGGTGCAGCGCCACTCGGTCTATGGCGATGGCGTGAGCCTCGGTTTCATTGCCGATCAGGACCTTTCGATCGGCAGCACCCAGCAACAGGGTCTCAACTCGCGCGGCTTCAAGGGCTGCATCCTCAGCTATCAGGAAAAGCGCGTCCAGCGTTTCCATGAACTGCTCAACGACATGGTCCTGGGCGGCCCTACCCCGCCGCAACCGCCCATCGGCGAATAGGGAGACCGCTTGTGCCTCAAATGCCTGAAGACGTCCGCACCGCGATAGAACGGCTGATGATCGACTATTGCTACAATGTCGATGCGCTCGAAGACATGGACCGGTTCCTCTCCATCTTCACTGAAGACGCTGTGACCGACATGACGGCAATCGGCCTGCCGCTGATGAAGGACCGCGGCGAGCTCAAGGCGTTCTTCGAAGGCGTATTCGAAACGATGAGCCACCACTTCCACTTCATCAGCAACTTCCGCCCTGAAAGCTGGGATGGCGAGGTTGGAATCATGCAAGCCTATGTCATTGGCATGGGACACTCAAAGGACGGCAATACTGTCGCCGTGCAGGTCCGTTACCGCATGGAGTGTATCGAGACCGCTGACGGCTGGAAGTGTCGCCACTACACGATCACTCCGATGATGCCGCTGCCTGGATCGCTCGACGAGATCCACG
The DNA here is from genome assembly GCF_900177715.1 of Altererythrobacter xiamenensis. GTDB lineage: Bacteria > Pseudomonadota > Alphaproteobacteria > Sphingomonadales > Sphingomonadaceae > Erythrobacter > Erythrobacter xiamenensis. Next base: position 887,861 of record NZ_FXWG01000001.1, read on the forward strand.
GCGACCGTTGATAGATATTCGGGCAGCGCCCCCGAGCGGCGAAGGGCGCGCCCGGCGATATCCGGACCCGATTTTCTATACCGATGCAAATCCGCCGTCGATCACCAACTCGTCGCAGGTCATGAAGCTGGCTGCATCCGAGCACAGGAACACAACGCCTCCGCCGATCTCGCCGGGCCTGCCCATGCGCCCGATCGGATGGCGCGCGGAGGTGCCGGCAATAGCCGTGTCGACATCGGGCATCACGCCCAGATCGACATAACGCTGGAAGATGCCCTCCAGCATACCCGTGTCTATGCCGCCGGGATGGAGGCTGTTGACGCGGATATTGTGGCCCAGCGTGGCGAATTCTGCGCCCATGCATTTGCTGAGCATCGCGACCGCTGCCTTGCTGGTGCAATAGGCGGCGTTGAAGGGCGCGCCGCGAAGCCCTCCGACGCTCGAGAAGTTCACGATCGAAGCGCCGCTCTCTCGAGCTTTTCCGCCTTGCAAAAGCATCGGCATGAGAGCCTGTGTGCCGATCACCACACTGTCGACATTGACTGCGTTGACCTTGTGGAACTGTTCGAGGGGCGTTTCCTCGAACTTGGTCACGATGGAAATGCCCGCATTGTTGATCAGGGCATCGAGGCGGCCATATTCGCGCTCGACCAGTTTCCCGACAGCCACCCAGTCCTCAGACTTGGTAACATCGTGAGAGAGATAATGGGCGTGGCCCGTACACTCAGCATTGGAGCCAAGGTCGGTCGCGATGACGCTGGCGCCAGCGGCTGTCATCGCCTTGACGATTTCCCGTCCGATCCCCCCATTGGCACCCGTCACAACCGCGACTACATCCTCGAGTCCTATCGTCATTGTGCTGTCCAACCCCCATCGATGACCAGCTCCGTGCCGGTCATGTAGCTGCTGTCAGGCCCCGCCAGAAACGCCACGGGGCCGGCTATCTCGCTCGGCTGGGCGAGCCGTCCCATCGGCGTCGCTTCGTTCATGCCGTCGATCAGGTCCTGCACCTTTTCTGCGGCACCACTGTCGACCCAGCGCTGGAAGCCGGCATGGAGAAGCGGCGTTTCCACGAAACCCGGGTGCAGCGAGTTGGCGCGGATAGGCATTGTCTTGGCCGCGAATTCCATCGCGATGCCCTTCGTAAACATGCGTACGGCGCCCTTGCTCGTGTTGTAGGCGGAGACTTCGCTCATGCCGACGAGGCCCATGATCGAGCTCACGTTGATGATGCTCGAGCCGCCTTCGACGACGGTTCCGCTCTTTGCCAGCATTGGGGTGAAGGTCTTCGTCCCCAGGAACACGCCGTCGACATTGATCGCCATGATCCGCCGCCAGTCTTCCATGCGAATATCCTCGACGGCGCCGGTAAGATCGGTACCGGCATTGTTGACGAGGATGTGGAGTTGGCCGTGACGCTCTGCGACGAATTGATGGGCGCGCTGCCAATCCGTCTCGCTGGTCACATCTGCACGAATATAGTCGGCGCGCAGGCCGTGATCTCTGATAATCTTGTTCGCTTCGTCTTCGCTATCGAGATCGGCGATCACGACAGCTGCACCTTCTGCTGCCAGACGTTCGGCACACGCCCTGCCGATCCCGCGAAGCCCGCCGGTTATGAACGCGACGCGCCCTTCTAAACTCTTGCCCGACATTCATGCACCTCCCGCCGTTAATGGCCGGAACTTGATGGCGTGGCTGCGACCAAGAGTAACCTGTCAAATCAGCAGGTAAACGGCGTTCGGCAGCCAACCCGGTGATAGGGAGCATCGCCACGTTTCATCATTGAATATGAGATCGGTGCATCGAAGCGTTTTGCGGCTCCCCGCAGCATGGTCGGCTGGAAACAGCAATTCGCAGGCCATCCCCTATCCCAGCGATATCTGCAGGATCGCGCCTCCGGCCCACAAACCGATCAGGAGAACGCTTTCCCAACCGATGCCGGCGGGCCCCTGCCTCTCGCGCCGGAGCAGTCCGATCAGCAAAACCGCTGTCATGACGAGAACCAGCGCCATCCAGAACACCGTACGTTGCGAAATCGCGTGGTAAATCGAGCCATCCCGATAAGCGATGTCGCTCGATGCGATGAACAACGCATCGAACATGTTTCCGCCGATGATCCCGCCGACGGCCAATTGCAATGCCCCCCGCTTGACCGCGGCGATCGTCGTGACAAGCTCCGGCAGGGAGGTGACGATGGCGGTGCCCAGCGCTCCGACGACACCCTGCGATATGCCCAACCTCTCCGACAATTCCACACCGGTCGCCCCCACGATCCAGCCCGAGAGGCCCACAATCAGGGTCGAAACAGCGAACAGCGTTCCGATGCGCCAAAGTGTTCTCTGGTCCGAGGTGTCATGATCCTCTTCGCTAAGAGTCGCGTCGGTGTCGCGAGCGAACCACATCGGCTCCATGTGTATCTTGTGCGCATTATACAAACCGACGAGGTAGGCACCGACGAGCACCGGCGTAAGCGGATTGATGGCCCAGACCGTAAAGCTGGGCGCGGACCATGCCATGATCGGCAAAGCGATGAGGATCATCAGAACAGTGGCCTGGCCGAGGTTCACCGCACTGGCCGCCGCGTGTTCCAGGTTCACCTTGCGATAGGCGACGTCCGCAATTGCCAGGAACATTGTCTGTGCGGCAATTCCGCCCAGCGCATTCGAGATAGCAAGATCGGCGGCGCCGACGGCCGCAGTGCTGGTGGAGGTCACGATACCTGCAATGCTTGTGCCCGCCCCCAGCAGGATCGAGCCGATCAGCGCCTCGCCGAACCGTGTTCTGTCGGCGATAATATCGGCATAGGCGGACATCTTCGTGCCAAGAAATGCAATCAGCAGCGCGCAGCCAGCAAAGCTCGCCAAGAGATAGGTGGTCGGCAATTGAGCGAAATCTGGCAGACTGTTCCTCCCCGCGAAACCTAAGCAGCAAACGGCAGAGAGAGCGTGACAGTTCCAAACGAGCCTCGTGAACTTTCCCGCCATTCGCTACTTGAGTAAGTATGGACTCCGCAAAGCCTACGTCATCGACCGATCGAGCCGTATCCAATCTGAGCCGCGACATCGGACCATGGGTCCTGATGCTCTACGGCCTCGGAACCGTTGTCGGCGCGGGTATCTACGTCGTGATCGGGGAGATCATCGGCATAGCAGGTGCCCTCGCGCCGATCGCTTTCCTGCTGGCAGCGATCGCGGCAGCATTCACCGCTCTGTCCTACGCCGAATTGAGCACGCGCGTGCCGGAAAGCGGTGGCAGCGCCTCGTTCGTGTCGGCAGGCTTTGGCTCGCGAACGCTGACGGGGCTGGCGGGCTGGGGTATCGTCGCTACGGGAATAGTCTCGGCAGCGACCATCGTGACCGGTTTCGTCGGATACGCGAACGTGTTCGTCAGCATTTCGAAGTGGTGGGCAGTCCCCTTGCTGACGGCCATCCTGACGACATTTGCCGTGACCGGCATCAGGCAGTCCTCGTGGTTCATGGCTCTGACGACAATCGCCGGCGTCGGCGGATTGCTTTGGGTGATATTCCAGGGCTGGACCGATCTTGGGGAGTACCCCGCGCTATTCGAAAGCGCCTGGACGGAAGACGGGCTGAGCTTCACAGCGGCCGTGATACCCGCTGCGTTCCTCGCATTCTACGCCTATATCGGGTTCGAAGATATGGTGACCTTATCGGAAGAGGCCAAGGATCAGGAAAACGCCATGCCGCGTGCGATCTGGTTCACCTTGCTCGCGTCCCTGCTGCTCTACCTCGTCGTATCCGCGACGGTTGTCAGCGTCCTGTCTCCCGAAGCGTTGTCGCAAAGCACAGCGCCGCTGGTCGACCTGGTGCGCGCCAAGGGTTCGAGCGGTTACATTCTGGGCGCGGTGAGCCTCGCCATGATCGTAAACGGCGCCATGGCGCAGATCGTGATGGCGCCGCGTGTGATGCACGACCTCGGCAAGAGGCGCGATGCGGCGCCCGATTGGCTCGCGAAAGTCAATGAAAAGACCGGCACACCGATAATCGCCACGCTGCTATCCGGTGCCGCTGTCACCGCCCTTGCCCTGTTCTTTCCGACAGAGAGGCTGGCAAGCTGGACGAGCTTCATCATCCTCGCCGTGTTCGCCACGGCGAACCTGTCTCTGATGCGTATCAAGATGCGCGACGGCAGCGATCGGGCATCATATACGGTGCCCCTGTTCGTGCCGATTGCCGGGACCGTGGTGTCGGTCGGTTTGATCGTGGGAGAAATTCTGCTCTAGCCCGGCCGAGACCGGACGCAGCAACCCCTGACGCCGGGCCGGGAAGCGCTACTTGCGGGTGCCTTCGAGCAGATCCACGAGTTCGGAAAACTTTTGCTTCTGCTCGGCCTCGTCACCGCTGGCGATTGCTTCAGCGACACAGCAGGCGGCGTGATCCTTCAGCACCTGGCTCTCGACCTTGGCGAGCGCCGACCTGATCGCGGCGATCTGATGCAAAATGTCGATGCAATAACGATCGTCCTCGATCATCTGCGCAACGCCGCGAACCTGTCCGGCGATGCGGTTGAGCCGTTTGATCTTCGCAGCTGTGCTGTCGCTCATGACAATTGGTCCTGTTGAAATACCCTAGGGGGGTATATATAGGCTGCATCCGACTACGGCAACCTAGCGTATCTACCCATATGAAAATCTCGCTTAACAGACGCCAACTCATCACCAGCACCGTAGGCTTAGGTGCTGCGGCCGCACTTCCCCTGCCCGCCTGGGCCAAGGGGATGTCGCTGCCGCATGCCAAGAATGGCTTTGGCGAGGTTTCGGGCGAGGACATCCGCCTGTCCATTGGCAACCACCACTTCATGACCGGCGGCCGCTCGGGCCACGCCGTGGCAGTAAACGGAACGGTGCCCGGCCCGCTGGTCCGGCTGCGCGAAGGGCAGGACGTTCGCCTGCATGTGACGAACAATCTGGACGAAGACAGTTCGATCCACTGGCATGGCCTGCTGGTGCCGTTCCAGTTCGACGGCGTTCCGGGTGTAAGCTTTCCGGGCATCAGGCCGGGAGAGACATTCACCTACAAGTTTCCGATCCGGCAAACCGGAACCTACTGGTGGCACTCGCACTCCGGCCTGCAGGAGCAGGCGGGGCACTACGGTCCGATCATCGTCGAGAGCGCCGAACCCGATCCGCGCTACGACCGCGATTACGTCGTGCTGCTCAGCGAGTTCACGCCGATCCACCCGCATGAAATCATGCGCAAGCTGAAGGTCGGCGAGCACTATTTCAACCGCCAGATGATGACGGCAACTGAGGGCGAAATGTCCGGAGAAATGCGCCGGATGTGGGGCGAAATGCGGATGAACCCGCGCGATATCTCGGACGTCACAGGATCCACCTATACCTATCTCATCAACGGCCATGGGCCTGCCGACAATCTCCAACTGGAGTTTAAGCCGGGCGAGCGAGTGCGCCTGCGGGTCATCAACGGCAGCGCCATGACATTCTTCAATGTCCGCATTCCCGGCGTACCGATGACCGTGATCCAGGCCGACGGTCAGGACGTGGAAGATGTACCGGTCGACGAGTTCCAGATCGGCGTTGCCGAAACCTATGACGTCATCGTCCAGCCGAGCGATGGCAGTCATGCGATCGTTGCCGAGGCGATGGACCGCAGCGGGATGGGAGTCGCCAGCCTCACATCGCACAAGGGCCATCGCGCCACGCCCCCTCCCCTGCGCGAGCCGGTGACGCTGACCATGACAGACATGGGTATGGGGGGAATGATGGACCATTCCACTCACGGAGCATCCTCCGGCGGCATGGACCATTCCATGCGCGACAAAAGCTCAGTGCCGGCTGACGTCAAGGTCGGCCCTGGCGTCGACATGATCGCGCCGATGCCGATGGACCGGATGGATTTCCCCGGCCTCGGCCTCGACAAGGTGAACCACCGCGTGCTGCGTTACACCGATCTCAAGGCCAAGCGGATGAACCCGCACCGCGAAGTCGATCGCGAGATGGAAATCCACCTCACCGGCAATATGGAACGGTATATGTGGAGCTTCGACGGCAAGAAGTTCACTGCCGTCACCGATGATCCGATCCGCTTCGGCTATGACGAACGCGTGCGGGTCAAGCTGGTCAACGACACAATGATGGCGCATCCGATCCATTTGCACGGACATTTCTTCGAACTGGTGAACGGCGCAGACCACATGCACCAGCCATTGAAGCACACGGTGATCGTGCAGCCGGGCGGCACGGCGACGTTCGATCTCACCGCAAACGAGCCGGGCGACTGGGCCTTCCACTGCCACCTGCTCTATCACATGCATGCGGGCATGATGCAGGTCGTCACGGTCAGGCCGTTTCCGGTCGAGGGAGAGGCGTGATGCGGGCTCTTTTGCTGGCCAGCGCGGCCCTGTTCGCAATGCCGCTCGCTGCCCAAGACCATGCTCACCACGGGTCTCATGCAGAGGCCGAGGCGAACACCACGGGTGAGGCGATGGATCACTGCGCCATGGGGCACCTCCCCCCGGAGCAGTGCCCCCCGGCAGAACAACCGGCCGAGCCGGAGACGATGGACCATTCCCAAATGGACCACTCCCAGATGGACCATTCTGCCATGGGCCATGCACAACCGCAGGCCGATGCCGATCCCCACGCCGGGATGGACCATTCGCAGATGGATCACTCCGGCATGGATCACTCCGGCCATTCGATGGATGCGATGGACAAATCCGCGCCCGGAGCAGCGCCGGAAAGCGCAGTCCCTCCCCGCGCTCTCGAAGGCCCGCGCCATGCCGCCGATGCCATCTGGGGCGAAGCGGTGATGGCACCGGCCCGCGAACAGCTCGCCGATGAAAACGGTGGCATGAAAACCGGCATGGTTATGGTCGAACGTCTGGAGGCCCGCATCCCGGTCGACGGCGGCGAAGACGGATATTTGTGGGATGCCCAATCCTGGTACGGCGGCGATCTCAACCGTTTCGTTCTCAAGACCGAAGGCGAAGGCGAGATCGACGGCGCACTCGAAGATGCCGAAGTGCAGGCTCTTTTCAGCCGGGCGATCGGCCCGTTCTTCGACCTGCAGGCCGGCGCACGGATCGATGTCGAGCCCGAGACCCGCAGTCACCTCGTCCTCGGTGTGCAGGGCCTCGCGCCCTACATGTTCCATGTCGACGGCGCGCTGTTCCTGTCCGATCGCGGGGACCTCACCGCGCGGGTCGAAGCGGAGTACGATCAGAAGATCACCCATAGGCTGATCCTGCAGCCGCGTTTCGAACTCGAAGCTGCTGCGCAAGACATCCCCGAGCGCGATGTCGGCGCAGGCCTGACCAAGATCGAGCCGGGGCTGCGACTGCGCTACGAAATCGCCCGCGAGTTCGCGCCCTATGTGGGCATCGAATACGAAGCGAAGCTGGGCGAGACGGCGGATATCGCCCGGGCCAAAGGCGAAGACCCCGACGGCTTCAAGTTCCTCGTCGGATTGCGCGCCTGGTTCTGACCGCGCCGCCGGTCTATCACCGAACTTTCTGAAATTGCTGCACCGGTATGCAGAACCCCGGCGATCCATCTTTCGCGGCGCAACGCGCCGTCTTGCCCCGTTTTGAAATGCAGGTATGCTCGATTCCAACGAACGCGGGAGGCGCTTGCCGACTCGCGTCATGGGAGAGAGCGGCATGGCATGGGATCTCGAGACTGATTTCGAGTTTCAGAAGAAACGCGGCAGAATAAGAGAGTTCGTCCGCCTAATGATCGAGCCCGTGGGGATGCGGGGTGAGTTCGGCTGCCAGCGGGAAGGTCCGGACAATGCGGGGATTATTGCGCACCGCGAAAGCCTTGAGCAGAAAGGGCGGTATCTCGAACCGCTGCTTGCCGCCAACGAACTCGCTGAGGCAGCCGAATGAGTTCCGCCGCAGGAGTAGCCTTCGAGGCACTCGACAATTCAGCCCAGAAGCTCGGCCTCGGTACACAGCTGAGTTATGGCGCCGGTGCAATGGCCAATGGGGTCAAGAGCGCGGCCTTTTCCAGCTATCTGATGCTCTACTTCAACCAGGTGGTCGGCGTGCCTGCGGCAATCGTCGGCACCGCGCTGGCGATGACCTTGCTGGTCGATGCTATCGTCGATCCGTTTCTCGGCCGCTGGGCCGATGTCACCCGCTCGCGCTGGGGCAGGCGGCACCCCTTCATGTACGCAGCGGCAATCCCGACTACGATCTTCTTCTTCCTAACCTGGTTTCCGCCCGACGGGCTGACCCATATCCAGCTGGGCCTGTGGATTTTCGCTTTCGCGGCAGCGACCCGTGCTTCGATCAGCGCCTTCGAGATCAACGCTTCGGCAATGGCGCCGGAGTTGTCCGGTAACTACGCCCAGCGCACCCGCCTGTTCAGCCTGCGCTACTGGTTCGGCTATGCCGGAGCATACGGCTTTGCGTCCTTCTCGCTTGCCTTCATCTTTATCGAGACTTCGGAATATCCGCGGGGGCAGCTCAATCCGGCCAGCTACAGCAATTTCGCCTTGCTGGGTGCCGCCCTGATCTTCATCGCCATCCTCGTTTGCGCGGCGGGCACGCATAATCGCATCCCCTTCATGCGCCAGGCAGATGGTCACCCCGACGACCAGAAGATGGCTTTTCGCGAACACCTTTCAGAGATGCTGAGCGCCTTCCGCAATCGTGGCTTTCTCGCGATCTTCGGCTTCGGCGTTTTCAAATATACCGCGATCGGCCTCTACAGCGCGACGACACTCTATTTCGGCACCTACCTGTTTAAGCTCAATACGGCGCAGCTCGCGCTGCTTACGCTGGACAGCTTCGTTGCCGCGACGCTCGCAGCCCCGCTTGCGCCGATCTTTTCCAACTGGCTGGGCAAGCGCAAGAGCTCGATGATCTTTGCCGTACTCGGCGTCTCCATCGGGCTTACCCCGCTGCTGCTCAGCTATCTCGACATGTTCTTCGTGCCCGGCGACAGCCTGCTCGTCCCGGTGCTCTTCGTCATTGGCGCAGTCTATGGGGCGATGGTCGCGATATCCCTGATCAACACCTCCTCGATGCTGGCGGACGTGGTCGAGGACAGCGCGGTGGCGACCGGCAAGCACACTGCCGGGACGTTCTTTTCAGCATCAAGCTTCATGCAGCAATGCTCCAACGCATTGGGCCTGTTCGTCGCAGGCCAGGTTCTTGCCATATCGCAATTCCCGGAGAAGGCGGATCCCGCGACCATCCCGGAAAGTGTAGTGGACAGCCTGCTCATCCATTACATACCTACCTCGATCGGCCTCTGGACGATCGGAGCGCTGATACTGACGTTCTACCCGATCACGCGTGAGCGGCATGAGCGCAATATCGAGATACTGCGAGCGCGTGAGGCCGAAGCGCGTGAACAGCAGCAGCGCGACACGCCGCTGGGCGGGCCTGCGCGGTGATACACCCCCCCGATGGCGCGTTGCCGTAACGGCTTTGGCAGAATCCGGCCGAGAGATTAAAAGACCCCCGAAAGGAGAGTTACAGCGATGGCGACTCAAGTGGATACCCCCGCCCAGAGCGAGGCAGACACCTTCCGCGAGGAGGTTCAGGCCTTCCTGCGCGACAATTTCCCGGAAGAACTCAAGAACAAGGGCAATGCGCTTGCCGGCGTCGACGGGCCAACCGAAGAGACACCCGCCCAGAAGGCTTGGCGCGAGGCCGTCGGCAGCCGCGGCTGGGGCACGCCGACCTGGCCCAAGGAATATGGCGGCGGCGGGCTGTCCAAGGCCGAGGCCAAGATCATCGATCAGGAATTCGCCAAGGCGGGTGCCTATAACCCGATCGGCGGCATGGGCGTGATGATGTTCGGTCCGACGCTGCTCGAATACGGCAGCGAGGCGCAGAAGCAGGAGCATATCCCGCCGATCTGCCGCGGAGAGATCCGCTGGTGCCAGGGCTATTCCGAACCCAATGCCGGTTCGGACCTTGCGAACCTGCAGACCTTTGCCGAGGACAAGGGCGACCACTATCTCGTCAACGGCCAGAAGACCTGGACCAGCGGCGGTCAGTGGGCGGACAAGTGCTTCGCCATCGTGCGCACCGACAAGAGCGACAAGCACAAGGGCATCAGTTTCATGCTGATCGACATGGATGCAGAAGGCGTCGAAGTTCGTCCGATCACCATGATTTCGGGCACCAGCCCGTTCTGCGAGACTTTCTTCACCGATGTGAAGGTGCCCAAGGAAAACCTCGTCGGCGAGGAAGGCCAGGGCTGGACCATCGGCAAGCGCCTGCTTCAGCACGAACGGACCAATATCTCGGGCGGCGGCAGCCTGGCCCGGATGATGGGGCAGAGCCTCGGCGCGATCGCCAAGAAATATGGCGAGACCGATGCCGATGGCGAGCTCGCGGACAAGGTGCTTCGTGACAAGATCGCGGACTTCGAAATCCGCTGGTCGAGCTTCCTCCTCACTGCGCGCCGCGCGGCCGAGGAATCGAAGGCACAGGGCGGCGTGTCCGAAATCAGCTCGGTACTGAAGAAACTCGGCACAAAGCTGAGCCAGGAACGCTCCGAACTGCTGATCGAGATCCGCGGCCTGCAAGGGCTCGGCTGGGAAGGCGACAGCTTCACCGACAGCGAGCTGGAAGCCGTGCGCGGCTGGCTCTTCGGCAAGGCGACGACGATCTACGGCGGCTCGACCGAAATCCAGAACAACATCATTTCCAAGCGTGTCCTCGGCATGCTGGATCACCAGTAAGAGAGGGGAGCTCGAACAATGGCAGTTCTCAACGAAGAACAGGAAATGCTGCGCGACATGGCGCGCGACTGGGCGACCAACGAAAGCCCGGTGACCGAGTTTCGCAAGGTCCGCGCAAGCGGCGAGCCTGAAGCCTTCAATCGCGATGCCTATGCGACCATGGCCGAAATGGGCTGGGCGGGGGTCATCATTCCCGAAGAGCATGGCGGTTCGGACTTCGGCTGGCTTTCGGCCGGTCTCGTCATCGAGGAACTCGGAAAGACGCTCACCGCCAGTCCGCTGGCGATGAACACGGTGGCGGCCTCCGCGATCATCCTCGGCGGCAGCGACGAGCAGAAGGCGAAGTATCTGCCCAAGCTCGCCAGCGGCGAAATGATCGCCACCCTCGCCATCGATGAAGGCGCAAAGCACGATCCGTCGGCGATCGAGGCTTCGGTCTCGGGCGGCAAGATCACCGGCACCAAGGCCTTCGTGCCCGAAGCGCACGGCGCCGATCTCTTCGTGGTTGCAGCGAAAGACGGGCTTTATCTGGTCGAGAAGGGCGATGGCGTCTCGCTTGCCACGCGCAAGCTGACCGACCAGCGCAGCCATGCGGACGTGACGTTCGACGGTGCGGCCGCAGACAAGCTCGAAGCCGGCGGCGACACCCTGCTCGCCGACGTGCTCGACCGCGCGCGCATCCTGACCTCGGCCGAAATGCTCGGCATGGCGCAGCAGGTGTTCGACGACACGCTCGACTATCTGAAGCAGCGCGTGCAGTTCAACCAGGTGCTCGCCACCTTCCAGGCGCTGCAGCACCGCATGGCCGATCTCTTCGCCGACCTTGCGCAGATGCGCTCGGCGGTCGAAGGCGGCCTGCAGGCGCTCGACAGCGGCTTCGGCATCGACCGTGCTGCCGCGATCGCCAAGTCCGAGGCCAACCGCGTGCTGCACAAGATGGCGAACGAAGGCATCCAGTTGCACGGCGGGATCGGCATGACCGACGAGTACGACGTCGGCTTCTACCTGAAGCGCGCCCGCGTGCTCGAAGCCAGCTTCGGCTCGTCCGGATATCTCAAGGACCGCTTCGCCACGCTCGGTGGCTATTGAGCGACGCCCTCGCCCCTTCGGGTGAGGATATGGAGACGCTCCCGGATGGCAACGTCTGGGAGCGTCACCGGGCCTTCATGGAGGCCAATCTCAGGCGTAACTATTCCGTCAATCTGACGCATGGCGTCTTTGGGATGACGGGCTTTCGCCTGATCTACGCCCCCACGATCATCCCTGCCTACCTCTACCTTCTGACCGGAAGCGCTGCGGCCGTCGGCCTCGGCACCGCACTGCTGCAGCTGGGCGGCACGATCTCGCCGATCCTTTCGGGCGCTCAGGTCGAAAGCCGCAAGCGTATCCTGCCATACGCCATCACGGTCGGCTCGATGATGCGCGTGATGATCCTCATCCTCGCCATCGCGGCATGGACGCTCGAAGGCACTGCCCTGCTGGCGGTTACCCTGGGGTCGTTCCTCCTGCTCGGCTTCTTCTCCGGAGCGCAGCGCGTCGCCTTCCAGATGCTGATGGCGAAGGTCATTCCGATCGCACGACGCGGGCGATTGCAGGGTATCCGCAACATGGTCGGCGGGCTCATTGCCGCCGGACTTGCCTGGGTAGCCGGGCATTATTTCATCGAGCAGCAATGGCTCGGCAATGGCTATGCGACGACATTCCTGCTCGCCTTCGCCCTGACATCTGTCGGGCTGGTGGTGCTGCAATTCGGATTGCGTGAGCCCGACGCGCCATCGCTGCGCCCCGCCCTCCCCTTGCGGGATAGGTTTCGCCAGTTCGGCGAACTGCTGACGCATCGCGATTTCCGCGCCTTTCTCTGGGCGCACGGTTTTGCCGCGATCGCCCGCGTCGGCCTCCCTTTCTGGACGCTCTATGTCGGCGAGCGACAGGGTCTGGACGGGGCGCTGATCGGCAGTCTCAGCCTCGCCTTTCTCGCAGCCGACACGCTTTCCAACCTCGCATGGGGCTCGCTCGGTGATCGCTTCGGCTTTCGCAGCGTCTATCTCGGCGCGCTGGTCTGCAGCCTTGCGGGAATGGGGCTGCTCGTCTTCGGAGAAGGCTGGTTACTCTATGCCGCGTTTGCCGCGCTCGGCTTCGGCTTTTCGGGCTGGATGATGGCCGCGGTCACGCTCGTGCTCGAGTTTGGCGAGCATGAGGATATTCCCATGCGCCTGGCGCTCACAACCACGGTCGAAGGCGGCGTATCCTCTGTCGGCCCTGTGGTCGCGGGGCTTGCCATTGCCGCGCTCGGCTATGCGCCGCTGCTGGTTGCCGCTTTCGGCGCGCTTTTCGCGTCTCTGGTCCTGATGATATGGCGCGTTCGTGAGCCGCGCCAGATCGGGTCGAGCGGCTCAGCCCCCTGACGGATCGCTGAGCATGCCGCGCGACAGGACTGACAGATAGGTCCGGATCGCTTCTTCCCGATCGTCGAACCGTTCGGTCCAGCGACGCGCTTCGTAGGCGCTGTTGATGGTCGACATGATGACCTGGCTGGCGATGAGCGGATCGACCGCACGCAAGGAGCCATCGGCGATGCCGTCTATGAGGATTCCCGCGAAACGCCGCGCCAGACGGTTCGAACGCGTGACGACATCGGCTTTCTGTGTGGATTCGAGCGCCTGAAGCGCAGTGGTCCGCAAAAGCGGCATCGGATCGTTGAATTGGAGATCGACAAGCTCATGCAGGGCACTCGACAGGCGCGTCCAATAGTCGGCATCCACGTCGAGCGCTGCAAGTTGCACGGCGGATAACCGGTCATAACTCCTCTGGAAGCAGGCGAGGACCAGTTCATCCTTGGCCTCATGGTGGTGATAGAAGCTGCCCTTGGTGACATTTAGCGCCTTGGCGATCCGGTTGACCGACGCACCGCGATAGCCGCGCTGGTTGATCATGACCGTCGCAGCACGCAGAAACGCGTCGTTCTGGCTGGTCGCATCGGGCTCGCTGGTGCGCCAGTCACCCTCCAGGCGCTCCGGCGTCCAGTGTCCGCAATCGGCCGACAGTCCATGAGCGAGAATATCGAAAAGACGATCTTCGACCCGCGAGAAGTCGAGTACCGAGTAACGGCGCGACCAGATCGGCCACCACATGATTGCCTCGAGTAGGATATGCGCGCGAGCGAGGTTGAGTGCGCGTACGTCCCGGTCCTCGCTTCCACCGAAGAAGGCCTGCACCGTCTCGATAATCTGCCGATAATGCAGGAGCAGCGGCTGCTGCGCCTCCTGGTCTAGCGAACGGATTTCCGAAAGCGCAGTGAGCAGGCCGCTTTCGCCGCTGCGAATGCGGGTACGCAGCGCGATATGAAGCTTCAGGAAATGACGCAGGCGGGCAGCAGTATCCGGTTGGGCAAGCGCTTCGCGCGCAATGCTTTCCATCCGGGTCAGCGTGTCTTCGTAAACCGCAACGACCAGCTGTTCCTTGCGCTTGAAATAATATGTGATGCTGGTGGCATTGAGACCAATCGCGCTAGCGACTTCAGAGAGCGTGGTGGCCTGAACCCCCACCTCGTTGATCAAGGTCGATGCAGCGTTGATGATCGCCTGGCGCTTCTCGCCAAACCGCTTCGTCTCGACACTCTTGCTCGCCATAGGCCCCCAACCTCTCTCGAACTTTATACCGGCCTCCCGGCTGTTACCAATCGGCGCCCCCGCCTATTTCTCGTCAAAAAGGATAGCGAGGTCCTTCTTGAGTATCTTGCCGTTGGCGTTGCGCGGCAGCGTTTCCTTCGAAAACACCACGCGTTCCGGCACCTTGAACTTGGCAAGGCGTCCAGCCACCCAGGACTTGAGTTCATCCTCGCTTGCCTGATGTCCGGGCGCGCAATGCACCACAGCCGCCGGCACTTCGCCCAATTGCTTGTGCGGCAACCCGATCAGCGCCGCGTCCGTCACTGCGGGGTGATCGTAGAGAACATTCTCCACCTCGGATGAATAGATATTCTCGCCGCCGCGGATCACCATGTCCTTCGCGCGGTCGACGATATAGCAGAAGCCTTCCTCGTCGAGCCGCGCCAGGTCGCCCGTTTTCACCCAGCCCTCGGTAAATGTCGCGGCGGTCGCGTCGGGATTGTTCCAGTACCCCTTCACCACCATCGGCCCGCGCGCCCACAGCTCGCCGACTTCGCCCACGGGCATTTCACGTTCGCCATCCTCGCTCATGATCTTGAGGTCGGCGACCGCCACCGGCGGCCCGCAGCTTTCGGGACGATTGAGGTAATCTTCGGAGGAGTGGCCGGTGACCGTCGCCATCGTCTCGGTCATGCCCCAGCCATTGCCGGGGAGCGCGCCGAAGACATCGCGGATCTTGCGAACAAGGTCCGGTGCGGCAGGAGCGCCGCCATAAGCCACAGCCTCGAGGCTGGAAAGGTCGTAGTTCACCCGCTCGGGATGTTCGAGCAATTGCCATGCGATGGTGGGGACGCCGCCTGTCGCATTGACCTTCTCGCGCTCGATGATCTGGAAGGCCTTCACCGGGTCCCATTTGTGCATGAAAACCATCGTATTGCCCGCCGCGATATGTCCCATCAGCCCTGCCGAACAGGCTGTGACGTGGAATAGCGGAATCACGTTGAGCACTGTCTTTGGTTGTGGCTCCGGCAGAGCTTCCCCGCGCCGCAGCACGGCGCAGGCCGCGTTGTAGGCGCTCGAGAGGATGTTGGTGCACAGATTGCGATGTGTGCCGAGAGCGCCTTTGGGATTGCCGGTGGTACCGCTGGTGTAGAAGATCGTCGCATCGTCATCCGGCGCGATGTCGATTTCGGGCAACTCGCGCTGGGGGAGATCGGCATATTGCGGCGGTGTGCCGATGACATCCTCCAGCCTTTCGGCACCTTCCTGCGATTCATCAGCCCGCGAAACCAGAACTGTTTCGAGCTCCAGACAATCCTCTCGATGCGGTGCTATTCGCTCCCAACGCTCATCGTCGCACACGAGCAGCCGAGTGCCGGAATTGGCGAGGCCATAAGCGAGTTCCGGCCCCGTCCACCAGGCATTGAGCGGCACACAGATCGCACCGATGGTCACCGAAGCGAAGAAAACGACCGGCCATTCGGGCAGGTTGCGCATCGCGAGAGCAATCCGGTCGCCTTTCTTGATGCCGCGAGCCTGGAACTCGTGCGCGAGCGCCGCCACGGCCTTGAACCAGGCGCCGAAGGTAACCCGTTCATCCTCATAGATGGTGAACTCGCGCGTCCCGTGCATCCGACCGAGCATGGCGATGGCTCGCAGATTGGGCGGAGCATTCTTCCACACACGGGTCGGCACGCCGCGGATGTCGATCGTCTCCATTTCGAAACGTTCGCCCGGTGCCGTCAGCCGATCCTTGCAAGCTTCACGACTGATCGCGGGCCACCCTGCGGGTCTCTCCCAGCCAATCACCGACGCCAGATCCTGTCCGGCGCTCAATACATTTGCCGCCTCGCCCATGCGCGCTATCCCTCGTCCCAATCACTTCTATTGATTCTCTGTTCGAAGACTATGCAGTCGCCTGCGAACTGGCAAGCGGCAAGCGAGTCATTCGAAATGGAGGTATGAGGGTTTGCATTGGCTGAAAATCAGCTATCAACTACTCTCAGAAAACAAGGTATGGCCTCGAAAGGCCGTGGGAGGAGAGCTCATGTTCGATTTGGGAAGCCCGAGGGATTCCGGCTTTGACGAGGACCGGCTGGCGCGAATTCCAGCCTTTCTCCAGGAAAGCTACATCGCAAGCGGCAGGCTACCCAATACCCAGTTGATTGTCGCACGTGGCGGCGTACCGGTTCACTATTCGCGGCTCGGATCGATGGGAGAGGACGGCCGCGAACTGCGTGACGACGCCATTTTCCGCATCGCCAGCATGACCAAACCGGTGACCTCGGTCGCCTTCATGCAACTGGTCGAACAGTGCAAGGTTGCACTGGAAGAGCCGATTTCCAAGGTGATCCCCGAGTTCGCCGACCTCAAGGTTTATGCAGGCGGTGGCGGCGCGATACCATTTGCGCCGGGCAAGCCGGCTCACCCGATCCGCTTCGTCGACCTGCTGACCCATATGTCGGGCCTCACCTATGGCCTTCAGAACCGCAACAATATCGATTCCGCCTATCGCGACAGCAATTTCGACTTCGCGCGCGATCACCTCGATTCGCAACAGTTCATCGAGAAGCTTTCGAAACTGCCGCTCGAGTTTGCACCTGGCACGGGGTGGAACTACTCGGTCTCGACCGACGTGCTCGGCATCGCGGTCGAGCGCATCTCGGGCATGCGACTGGGCGAATATTTCCGGAAGAACATTTTCGCGCCGCTTGGCATGACCGATACCGCCTTCGGCGTTGCAGATGGCGAAGCCGAGCGCCTCGTCGATGCCTATGCCTACCGCCCGGGCCAGTCTCCGCGCATGATCGACAAGGGTGCGACCAGCAAGCTCAACAAGCCCGGGACATTCGACAGCGGGGGCGGCGGCCTCACCGGCACGATCGCCGATTATCACCGCTTCACCGCGATGCTGCTGAATGGCGGCGAACTGGACGGCGTGCGCATTCTCAGCCCCAAGACGGTCCGGTTGATGCGCACCAACCACCTTCCCAACAACGCCGACCTCACTGAAATGTCGAGCAGCCTGTTTTCGGAAGCCAATAACGCCGGGACCGGCTTCGGCCTCGGCTTTGCCATGGTGATCGATCCGGCGAAGACGCTGATGCCTTCGAGCCTCGGTGAATATTACTGGGGCGGCGCCTATTCGACCGCCTTCTTCGTCGATCCGGTCGAGCAGATCACCATGGTCTTCATGACGCAGGTCTATCCCTCTTCGACCTATCCGATCCGCAGACAGCTCAAGACGCTGATCTATTCCGCACTCACCGACAGTTACGCTTGAAGGAGCACGCCATGACATCCCCCATCCGCACCGAACGCCATGACAATGTTCTGGTCATCATCTCGGACAATCCTCCGGTCAACGCCTTGGGCCAGGCAGTCCGCGCCGGTCTCGCGGCTGGTATCGAAGAGGCACTGTCCGATGACGGTGTCGAGGCGGTCGTAATCCGCTGCGACGGACGCACCTTCTTTGCCGGCGCCGACATCACCGAGTTCGGCAAGCCGCCGCAGGGCCCGAGCCTGCCCGAAGCGCTCGACAAGATGGAAGCGAGCGACAAGCCGGTGGTCGCCGCGATCCACGGAACCGCGCTGGGCGGTGGCTGCGAGGTCGCGCTCGCATGCCACTACCGCGTCGCCGTGCCCTCGGCCAAGCTGGGCCTGCCCGAAGTGAAGCTGGGCCTCATTCCGGGTGCCGCCGGAACCCAGCGCCTGCCGAGGCTGGTAGGCGCCGAAGCCGCCCTGCCCCTGGTCGCGATCGGCAATCCGATCCCGGCAAAGAAGGCAAAGGAGATCGGACTGCTCGACGAAATCGTCGGCGAGGACAGCCTCGAAGCGGACGCGATCGCTTTCGCCAGGTCCAAGATCGGACAGCCGGTCCCGCGCAGCAGCGAAGGCAATGCCAATCAGGACGGCGTCGCCAATCCCGATATCTTCGACCAGTTCCGTGCAAAGAACGGCCGGAAGATGCGCGGATTCGATGCACCCAACGCCGCGATCGAAGCGGTCAAGGCGGCAGGAGAACTGCCCTATGCCGAAGGCGTGAAGAAGGAGCGCGAGCTCTTCACCAAGCTGATGAGCGGCACGCAAAGCGCTGCCATGCGGCACTATTTCTTCGCCGAACGTGCCGCCAACAAGATCGACGACGTTCCCGCCGATACTCCGCTGATTCCGATCAAGAAGGTCGGTGTCATCGGGGCCGGCACCATGGGCGGCGGCATCACCATGAACTTCCTGTCGGCCGGAATCCCGGTCACTATCCTGGAAATGAAGCAGGAAGCGCTCGACCGCGGGATCGGGGTCATGCGAAAGAATTACGAGAACACGGCCAAGAAGGGCCGGATGACGATGGAGCAGGTCGATCAGGCGATGGGATTGCTCACGCCGACGCTCTCCTATGACGATCTCGCCAATTGCGACCTCGTTATCGAGGCCGTCTACGAGAGCATGGACGTGAAGAAGGACGTCTTCGGCAAGCTCGACGACGTGGTGAAGGAAGGGGCAATCCTCGCCTCCAACACAAGCTATCTCAACATCGACGAAATCGCGCAGGCGACCAAGCGTCCGGGCTATGTCCTCGGCATGCACTTCTTCTCGCCCGCCAATGTGATGAAACTGCTCGAGGTAGTGCGCGGCGAGAAAAGCCGCGACGACGTGCTCGCAACGGTGATGAAGCTGTCGAAGAAAATCGGGAAGGTGGCGGCGGTCTCAGGCGTATGCCCCGGCTTCATCGGCAACCGCATGCTGTCGAAGCGCCAGGAACAGGCCAACAAGCTCATCATGGAAGGTGCGAATTACTGGGACGTCGATGACGTGCTGCTCGAGTTCGGCTTCCCGATGGGGCCGTTCCAGATGGGCGATCTCGCCGGGATCGACATCGGCTGGCACCGCGATCCGAGCAAGGTCACGACCATTCGCGAGGCGCTATGCGCAGTTGGTCGCTTCGGTCAGAAGGCCGGCAAGGGCTTTTACGATTATGACGAGGCGCGGCAGCGCACACCTTCGGACGAAGTAAAGCAGATCATTGCCGATTTTGCCGCGAAGGAGGGCAATGAACAGCGCGACATCTCGAAGGAAGAGATCCGCGAGCGCTTGCTCTATCCGATGGTCAACGAGGGCGCGAAGATCCTCGATGAAGGCATGGCGCAGCGCGCCAGCGACATCGATGTGGTCTGGATCAACGGCTACGGCTGGCCGCTCTATACCGGCGGCCCGATGTTCTGGGCGGACACGATCGGGCTCGATACCGTGGTGTCGGGCCTTGAGAAACACGGCCTCGCAGTGAGCGACTATCTTCGAAAGAAGGCAGAAGCTGGCGAACGCTTCAACTGAAGCGAAACAGCGCCAAGACAAGTTTGAGGGATGACCGGCATACTGTCAGCAGGCAGTGCCGGCATCCGGGGAGAGAGTAATGAGTTCACAGGCTGCGGCTCCCGCCGCCACTACGGTTGCGCCGCATAACGAAGTGTCACCGCGCGCAAGGCAGGTGACATTGTTCCTGCTCACCGCGACCTATTTCTTCAGCTACATGGACCGGCAAATCCTCGCCATCCTGCTGGAGGACATCAAGGCAGACCTGCTGCTGACCGACACACAGCTCGGCTTGCTGTCCGGCTTCGCCTTCGCGATCTTCTACGCGACGCTCGGTATCCCGGTGGCGGCGCTCGCCGACCGGATGAACCGGGTGAACATCATCTCAATCGCGCTTGCGTTGTGGAGCGCGATGACGGCGGCCTGCGGTCTGGCGAACAACTTCATCCAATTGCTGGCAGCGCGAATTGGCGTGGGTATCGGCGAAGCAGGATCGAGCCCGCCGAGCCATTCGATCATCGCCGATCTCTATCCCGCAGAAAAGCGGGCTCTGGCGCTCTCGATCTATTCACTCGGCGTCACGCTGGGCGCTGCTGCCGGACAGATATTCGGCGGCAATCTTACCTACTTCTTCGACTGGCGCACCGCTTTCATAGCGATCGGCCTGCCGGGCGTTGCACTGGCAATCATCGTCAAGATCTTCGCCACCGAACCCATGCGCCGGGCCGAACCGGGCGCGGTCGAAAGCGACGAAACGCCTTCGGTCTGGGAAGGCTTCCGCACGATCTTCGCCAATCGCGCGGCGGTGTGGCTGGTGGCGGGCGTCACACTGACCTCGATGATCGGCTATGCGCTGACAGGCTGGACACCGGCCTATCTGATCCGCTCGTTTGGTCTCAATACGCTGCAGGTCGGCAATATCGTCGCACCGCTCCTCGCCATCGCCGGCGTCGCAAGCGGACTCGGAAGCGGCTGGCTCGCCAACCGCCTTTCCGAGCGATACGGGATGCAGGCCCAGCCGCTGATGGTTGCAGCGCTCAAGACAATCGCCCTGCCCTTCCTCATCCTTTTCTACGTGGTTGAAAGCGCCTGGCTGGCGGTCGGCATCTATTTCATCGCCGTGCTATTCCAGTCCTGTTACCTCGGCCCGACCTTCGCCATGATCCAGACGCTCGCGCCTCTGAAGATGCGCGCCGTGTGGGCGGCAGTAACGCTGCTGATCATCAACCTGATCGGACTTGGCATAGGCCCGACAATGGTCGGCGTGTTGTCGGACATCTTCGCGGAGAGCTACGGCGACCAATCCCTCCGCCAGGCGTTGCTGGTAATCGCCTCGTTCACCCCGGTCGCCATCTTCTGCTACTGGCGCGCGAGTGTCGCGCTGCGGCGAATGGCGGCGGAGAAAGCGGCGGCGGAAGCAGGTTCCGCCTGATTGAAGGCTCACTCGGCAGTCCGGTCCAGAACCCGGGCGGCAGGGATGATTGCGACCCGTTCCGGAGCGGGTGCCGAAACGGGCCAGCTCGCAGCGCATACTGCCAGCCGCGCGTGCTGCTTCGTCATGGGTTTTCACGATTTCGAACCAGCGCAAGCGCGAAGCAGCGGACTGGCGGTCGTCAAGCGGAGCATGGCATTATTCGAATATCAGGTATGACCGATTTCGAGTGACTTCGCAGATCGCGCCGGCGCTCGGCAAAACTGTCTCGAAATTTCGACCGAGGAGTGGCGGCGGGTCCTCGCAACGCCACTCGTGTATCCCTCGCGGCAGTTTATTCCTTCTCCCAACTGTGGCGCAAACGCGCACCTCAAGGAGGATTTCCCTAATTTCCTTACATGAAACCTTGACACGGGGCACGATTCATTCAGTATTTTCGATTGCAGGGTATGCCGTCCTTAAGAACGCGCCCTCAGGGAGAGGAGAGGATCATGAGAAAATTCAGCTTACGCCACACGTGCGCCATTTCGGCACTGGTCGCTGGCTGTGCGCTTTCTGCGCCAGCATTCGCTCAGGATGCTGGAGACGAGAGCGCAGCCGACGACCGCGAGATCATCGTCACCGGCTCGCTCATTCGCGGCACGCCCGAAGATGCCGCCCTGCCGGTCGACGTCGTTTCGACGGAGGAACTGCAGAACAAGGGCATCACCTCGCCGCTTGAACTGATCAAGGAACTGCCTTCGGTTGGTTCGGTTCTCGGCGATACCAACCAGTTCTCTACAGCGGCACAGGGTTTCCAGGGCAACGGCTCGATCAACCTGCGCGGTCTCGGGGCAACACGCACCCTCGTCCTGCTCAACGGCAGCCGCACGATTCAGGCTCCGGGCGATGGCTTCAGCGATACCAACCTGATTCCGCTGTTTGCCCTCGAACGGGTCGAGATCCTGAAGGACGGTGCAGCCGCGACCTACGGCTCCGACGCCATCGGCGGTGTTGCCAACTTCATCACCCGTAAGAACTTCGACGGCGTGGAAATCGCCGGCGACTGGACCTTCATCGACGGGTCGGATGGCAATTACAACATCAGCGCGCTGATCGGTAAGAACTTCGGCAGCGTGAATCTTATGGTCGGCGCTGGCTGGCAGCACCGTTCGGAGCTTGCCACGACCGCGCGTGACTACACCAGCCAATCCTACGACGTGAACGCATCGGGCTATTCGGCGCTGGCGACCCCTGGCCTGTTCGCCGTGACCTATATCGGTGCGGGCGGTGTAAATACCGTGCTGTCACAGGATCAGGGCTGCAACGAATTGGGCGGGTTCAACACGCCGCCGGTCTGCCGCTTCACCTACATTCCGTTCGATAACATTACCGAGGACGAGGACCGCTACCAGGTCTACGCCCAGGCCGAAGCGGATCTTTCCGACAGCGTCCGCTGGCATGCCGGCGCCCTGTGGGCCAAGACCGATCTCGAAAGCCTGAACTATTCGCCTGCATTCCCACCGACTCAGGGTCCCAATGGTTCGGGCTTCGTGAGTGCCTTTACCACGTCACCAGCGAACCCTGCGGTGGCGGCATTCCTCGACCAGCAGGGGCTCCCGCAATCAGGGGGCGCAAACGGAGCTATTTTCCGGGTTACCAACGTCTACTACCGTCCGTTCGGTTTCATCGGCAATCCGCTCGATCCTGAGCGCGGTTCGGGCACAGGCCTTGCCAAGAACAACGCCTGGCGCGTCAACACTGGCCTCGAATTCGACGTGAGCGAAAAGCTCACGTTCAATATCGACGGAACCTACTGGCGTTCGGCACGTGACGCCTATGCTCCGGGCATCGTCGGTTCGCGCCTGCAGGCCGCGCTCAACGGCTTTGGCGGCGCGGATTGCACCGGTACGACGCCTGGTGCCAATGGCTGCCAATGGTTCAACCCGTTCGTGCTTGCCGGGCCGGAAAACCCGGCTCTGGGCATCACAAACCCCTATTATCAGCCGGGCTTCGAAAACAGCCCGGATCTGGTTGCATGGTTGCAGATTCCCAACGGCACGTTCCAGCGGGAAGAGCAGTTCATTCTCGACGGGGTCCTGTCGGGCGGAACCGGCTTCGAACTGCCGGGCGGTGAAGTCAACTTCGCAGTCGGTGCCCAGTACCGTAAGAACAACTTCATCAGCCGCCCGCTGCGGGATGAATCGAACCTCAACATCAACCCTTGCTTCATCGAGGGAGATCAGAGCTGCGTCGGCACGCCGACCGAAGGCGTCGGACCGTTCATCTTCCTGGGTGGCACGCGTCCGACTGCTCTCGACCAGAGCGTCTATGCGCTCTTCACCGAGCTGCAGCTGCCGATCCTCGACAATCTCGAAGTCTCGGCGGCTCTGCGGTTCGAGGATTATGGCGACCCGATCGGTTCGACCCTCAATCCGAAGGCTGCGGTTCGCTTCGAAGCGACCGACTGGCTGACGCTGCGCGGTTCGGTCGGCACCACCTTCCGCGGTCCTCTTGCCAGCAACGTCGATGACAACTTCGTCACCGCCCTGCAGGGCCTTACGGCAGCAGGCGGCAACTACAAGTCGGTCGACATCAACGGTAACCCGAACCTCGATCCTGAAACCGCGTTTACCTACAACCTCGGTTTCATTGTCGACACCGGCCCGTTCACATTCAGTGCTGACTTCTGGACCTATGATTTCCAGGACCAGATCGTCATCACGCCGGCAGATGCGATCGCGAGTTTCGTATCGAACGGTCAGACCAGCGGTACGCTACCGGTCGATTGTTCGAGCGCACTGGTGGGGCTCATTACTTTCTCCGGCAATACTTGCGTCCAGGGAACGACCACGGGCATCGACATCGCACGTGTCAGCACGCAGTGGGTCAACGGTCCCGATGTAAAGGTTCGCGGGATCGACTTCGCCGCCAACTACGACATCGATGCCGGCTTCGGCGTGATCTCGATCGGCGGTAATGCGACGTGGAACCTCGAGTACAAGACGGACGACTTCTTCGTGAACGACGTACTCGTGGCCGCTTCTTATGACGCAGTCGGCTTCGGCAACTACTTCCGCGATCCGGGCACACTGCCCGAATGGCGCGGGAATGGTTATGTCAACGTCAACACAGGCGGCCTCAATGCGCGCTACTCGGTGAATTACATCGACGGTGTGACCGATGAACGTTGCACGGGCGATCCGTGCTTCGCCATTGCGGGCGTTCCGGCAGGAAGCAACTTCGGACGGAACAGCGGCAGTTACATCCAGCACGATCTGGTACTGAACTACACGCTCCCGGTCGAGTTTGCGGACGTCCAGTTGACGGCTGCAGCGCTCAACATCTTCGATGAAGAGCCGGCCGACGCTTACCTGCCGCTCGGCTACAACCCCTTCATCGGCAATGCCATCGGGCGCAACTTCCGCCTCGGCATTCGCACGCGCTTCTAACTGGGGGGTTAGGAAGCGGAGAAGGGCCGGGGCGCAAGCTCCGGCCCTTTTTCTGTGCGCAGGTCAAACGGCTTGAGCGATCAGCAGGTCGCAGCTTCCGGATTTCGGCTGTATTTCCGAGACAGGGCAAAGTGCCACCTCGCCGGGTTCGAATATCTGCCCGGAGATTTCGAACTCACCCGCTACGGGGATGCAATAGCAGTCCCCCTCAGGCTGCCTGCTCAGGTCCACCTCACCAATGACCCGATCGATGGTGAAATAGGGTGAAGCTACCAGTCGGTGCAGGCCCGGCGAGGTCGGAGAAGTGCCGCAGTTGCCTGAATAGGGCGCAGGTCTGGAAACAGCTACTCCGTCATCGAGATGCAATTCGCGCGGGCGGCCATAATCGTAGAGACGATAGGTGATGTCGGCATTCTGCTGGATCTCGACCAGCTGGACGCCGGCCCCGATCGCATGGATCGTGCCTGCCGGAATATAATACCAGTCACCCGGAGCGACCGTCTTCCAGTCGAGCATGTCCTCGATCGCACCCGAAAGCGAAGCCTCTCGAAGTTCTTCGTCCGACAGTTGCTGCGTCAGACCGATGCCCAGCCGCGCATCGCCCTCGGTCGCGGTGACGATCCAGCATTCCTCTTTACCGGAGGCGAGCCCGCGCGCCTGCGCCTGCTCGTCGCTCGGGTGCACCTGGACCGAGAGTTTTTCGGAGGTGAAGAGCCATTTGCAAAGAAGCGGAAGCGGCTCTTCCGGGCGGTCGAACCAGATTTCGCCGACTTTTTCCTCTCGCCCGCCGAAATGTGCGGGGAGACCAGCCTGTCCCCACGGCTTCTCGACGAAATGTCGCGGCAAGATCGCGGCTGTCACACTAATCTCCATGGCCCCACAGGAAATGAGGAGGCGCCTATAGTGGCGAATATCCCCCGTAACAGCAACGCAGGGGCGCTACTATTACGGCGACGCCCCTGCTGTCTGGATCGGCTATTCGGGATAATCGCGTGAGAAACTCAATCGACGCCGTTTTCCTTCCGGGCGATTTCGTGCAGCCAGTCGGCATGGCGCGGAGCCTTCTTGGTCTCGCTCCATTCGTCGAGCATGAGCGGCGCAACGCGCTTCAGTTCATCATACTGGTCCGAAGTTCCGATATCCGCAGCCAGCTCGACCCGGTGACCATTGGGATCGAAGAAGTAGATCGATTTGAAGATGCCATGGTGCGTCGGGCCCAACACGTCGATGCCTTCGGCCTCGATATGCTTCTTGGCTGCGAGCAGTTCCTCTTCCGAACCAACCCGGAAGGCGAGATGCTGCACCCATTGCGGCGTGTTTTCATCGCGCCCCATATCGGGCTGGTTGGGCAGTTCGAAGAAGGCGAGGATGTTGCCGTTCCCAGCATCGAGGAAGACATGCATGTAGGGATCGTATTCACCGGTCGAGGGAACGTGATCCTCGGCGAAGGCGGTGGTGTATTCCATGCCCAGGACACGGCCGTACCATTCGACCGTTTCCTTCGCATCCTTGCAGCGATAGGCGGCGTGATGGATTCCAGATGGCTTGATTGCACTCATTCTGCCGGTTCTCCTTCGACTTCGAGCACGCCGCGGCGGATCTGGTCGCGTTCCATGCTTTCGAACAGGGCCTTGAAATTGCCCTCGCCAAAGCCTTCGTCGCCCTTGCGCTGGATGAACTCGAAGAACACCGGACCAACCTGCGCCTCGGCAAAGATCTGTAGCAGCAGGCGCGGCTGGCCACCTTCGGTTGTGCCGTCGAGCAGAATGCCGCGCATCTTGAGTTGCTCGGTATCCTCGCCGTGGTTCGGCAGGCGCTCCTCGAGCATTTCGTAATAGGTCCCGGGCGGAGCGGTCATGAACGGCACGCCCAGCTTCTTGAGCCTGTCCCAGGCCGCAAGCAGATCGTCACAGATGAGCGCAATGTGCTGGATGCCTTCGCCGTTGAACTCGCGCAGGAACTCCTCGATCTGACCCTTGCCGCCATCGCCCTCTTCATTGAGCGGGATGCGGATCTTGCCGTCGGGCGCTGTCAGCGCCTTTGACGTTAGGCCAGTGTATTCGCCCTTGATGTCGAAGAAGCGGATTTCCTGGAAGTTGAAGAGCTTCTCGTAATAGTCGGCCCAGAACTTCATCCGGCCGCCGTAGACGTTGTGCGTCAGGTGATCGATCAGCTTGAAACCGGCACCTTCGGGATGCTTGTCGACGCCCGGCAGATACTCGAAGTCGATGTCGTAGATCGAAAGACCTTCGCCGTTCTCGTCCTCATAGCGATCGACGAGATAGAGGATCGCGCCGCCGATGCCGCGGATCGCCGGGATAGCTAGCTCCATCGGACCGGTTTCGACCGCGACCGGCTCTGCGCCCTGATCCATCAGGTGTTCCCAGGCTTCGGCCGCGTTGCGGACGCGGAAAGCCATGCCGCAAGCGGATGGGCCGTGTTCGCGCGCAAAATACCAGGCTGCCGAGCGCGGTTCGTAGTTCGCGATGAGATTGATACCGCCCTGGCGCCACAGGTGGACATCCTTCGAACGGTGCGTCGCGATATGGGTGAAACCCATCGTCTCGAACACGGGTTCGAGCACGCCTTTTTCGGGGGCGCAGAACTCGACGAATTCGAAGCCGTCGAGGCCGGCGGGATTTTCAAACAGGTCGGGCATTTGGGGTCCTCACTCGCAGAATCGATTTAGTTTCGTTTGAAACTATCTACAAGAAAAGTCCGCTCCTGTCAAAGCGGCCGAGCAAGGATCCGTTTCCGACGAACTAGCTGGCAAGCCTTCCGATATTGCGGCCGCGCTCGTCCTGCTTGACCGAAAGCTTCGCGCCGAACGGATCGCCACCTTCGAACACGGCGGCGGTGTGATCGTGCGTCAGATCCGCATCGCCGCAGACACGCTCCCCATCCGCGTTGCGGCCGATATAGATCGCCGTGTCACCCTTCTTTCCGCGATTGATCGTATAGGTCTCGACAGTGACGCTTTCGTGGGGAGTAAAGCTGCGCGGTTCGCCGCCCTCCTCTTCACCGAGATCGATAAAGCGATCATTGTCCGACCAGTCGGCAGGTTCGGTCGAGTAGATGCCGGTGGCATACTTGCTCTGCATGCCGCCATTCGCGCCGACGAGAGCGTAGCTGCCGCGATCGTCGCGCACTCGCTGAACGGCTTCGGCGATAGCATGCGCCGAGTAATTGTTCCCCGCTCCGCCGAAGAACGGCAGTCCGCCGGTAAGCGTCAGTCCGCGCGGATCGTCGGGCGCGAGCCCGAGCGTTTCGATCGCGTTGAACACGGGAATTGCGAAGCAGGAATAGAAATCGAAATAGGTGATGTCGCCAGCCGTCTTACCGGCGCGCTCCAGCGCCTCCGTCAGCGATGCTTCGGCGGCTGGATAGGCAGCGAGATCGGGCCGCGCCATCAGCTCGCGCTCGACCTTGTTCGTGACTGCATGGATATGAACCCAGCGATCTTCCGGTATACCCAGCTCGCGCGCCTTTTCCGCACTGGCGATGAGGATCGCCGCAGCCTGGTTCACCTGGTCGCGCGCGACGGTCATCCGAGTATAGGGCTCGGCGACGATGCGGTTGCGATCGGTCACCGTCGCCAGCTCCTCGGCACTCCGCTCTACGGGGGCGGCGGCATGAGGATTGGCAGCCGCTACACGGGTAAAGGGTTCGAACAATTCCCCGATCTTGAGGCGATATTCCTCCAGCGACATTCCCAGCTTCTTGCGCCGGGCATTCTCGCAAAAAGCGTAGAGCGGGATCGCACCCGTCGCCCCGTGGAGGATGAGCGAAGGTTCGATCATCCCTTCGAGGCCGTAGCCGCGATTGATCATCTCGCCGCCCACGTTCTCCGACCAATCGGGCTTTTCGCCCTTGGCCGACAGCGCCAGCACGGTGGAAATCGCCTCCGAACCGACGATTGCCGCGACTTCGCTTGCACCATTGGCGATATCGGCCGCGAACTCGCCGACCAGCTTCTGGTTGTAGTTGCCGCCCGTCTTTTCGAGAATCGCCCGCTTCGGATCGGCACCAACCCGCTTGGCTATGGCGCGCGGCGGATTGTCGGCCCCGCCGAAAGGTGGATCGCGGTCGGGACGCGAGATCTCGAACTGCCGGATCGCCGCGAGCGTGTCGATTGCGCCCGCCACATCGCCCGAGGCATCCGCGTCCTCGATGGCCGCGGCGAGTGCCCTGCCCGCCATGTCCATCGAGGAAAGCGCTTCGTAACCGGGCTCTCCCACCCGCTCCGAATATTGACCAACCCCGATGATGACGGGCGTGTTGTCGGCAATACTCACAGCTGCGTCAGTCTACGAAATCGTCGACACGCTCGACGATGATGGCCGGCGCCATGCCGCCTGCCGCGCACATCGTCACCAGCCCGCGCTTGAGGTCGCGCCGCTCCAATTCGTCGATAATCGTGCCAATCAGGATCGAGCCGGTCGCACCGATCGGGTGACCCAGCGCGATAGAACCGCCATTGACGTTGACCTTGTCCCAGTCGAGGCCGAGGTCGCGCACGAACTTGGCCGCAACGACCGCGAACGCTTCGTTGATTTCGAACAGGTCGATGTCGTCGATCGTCAACCCGGCTTTCTCCAACACCTTCTTCGCGGCCGGAACCGGCGCGTTGAGCATCAGCGTCGGATCATCGCCCATGTTCGCTGTCGCCACGATGCGTGCACGCGGCTTGAGGCCGTTCTTCTGCGCATACTCCTTGCTCGTCACGAGCACGGCTGCTGCCCCATCGACCACGCCGGAGCTATTGCCCGCATGGTGGAAGTGCTGGATCTCGAGATCGGGATATTTCTGGTTCACGAGACTGCGGAACGTCGTGCCCTTGGCGTCGAGCGGAACATCGGCGATCTTGGTGAAGGCGGGTTCGAGTTCAGCGAGCCCTTCCCTCGTCGTCTGAGGGCGCGGATACTCGTCATGGTCGAGGATCACATTGCCTTCGTCATCGGTCACCGGAATGACCGACTTCGCAAAGCGTCCTTCCTCGATCGCCTCGGCTGCGCGCTGCTGGCTGCGATATCCGACCTCGTCGAGTTCCTCGCGCGTAAAGCCTTCCATGCTGGCAATGGCATCACCGCAAACGCCCTGATGGCTCTGCGGATGCACCTTCTGCAGCCGCTCGTTATAGCTGCCCATCATGGGCGGCTTGAGACCCGCTTGCATCTTCTCTTTCGACATCGCGGCCGTCAAGCTCATCATCTCGGTCCCGCCTGCGACGATGCAGTCTTCCATCCCGCTCATGATCTGCGCCGCCGCGAGGTTTACGCTCGTGATGCCGCCGCCGCAGAAGCGATCGAGCGTCGTGCCGCTGGAGGTGATGTCGTAGCCCGCGTCGAGGGCGGCCATGCGGCCCATGTCGCCAGCCTGCATGCCGTCCTGCGTGGAAACCGACCAGATCACATCGTCGACAGTCGACGTGTCCAGGTGATTGCGCTCGGCAATCGCCTTGAGCACCGTTGCCGCAAGATGCTGCGGATGTTCGGCGGCGAGCGCGCCCTTGCCCTGCTTGCCAATACCGCGAGGCGTGCGGACCGCGTCGATAATGTAGGCTTCGGCCATCGATTCTATTCCTTTTGATGGGGCCACGTCTGAGTCCGTGGACATGTTGTTCCACCTAGTTATATAAGTCCGGGAAAGAGACGCAACACCTGCCAATATGGAGAGAGCCCGGATGAGCGAAGAGCTTCTTACCGAAGAGCGCGACGGCATATTGATCATCACGATCAATCGGCCCGAAGCAAAGAATGCGATGAACAAGGCCGCTGCAGAAGGTATCGCCGCAGCGCTCGACCGGCTCGACAGCGAGGATCACCTTCGCGTTGCCATTCTTACAGGCGCGGGCGGAACCTTCTGTTCTGGCATGGACCTGAAGGGATTCCTGCGCGGCGAAAGCCCTGTTGTCGAAGGGCGCGGCTTCGGCGGCCTGGTCCAGCAGAAGCCTGCCAAGCCTCTGATCGCTGCCGTCGAAGGCTATGCGCTGGCGGGCGGGCTCGAGCTGATGATCGCGTGCGACCTCGTCGTCGCCAGTAGCGGCGCGAAGTTCGGCATTCCCGAGGTGAAACGCGGACTAGCTGCCGCAGCCGGCGGTTTGATGATGCTGCCCGATCTCGTCCCGCACAAGGTGGCGATGGAAATGGCGCTGACCGGCGACTTCATAGATGCAGCACGTGCCCATGAGATCGGCCTGATCAACCGCGTCACCGATGGCGCCGCACTCGACGGTGCCCTGGAACTGGCGCAGGCAATCAACGCAAATGGCCCGCTCGCCGTAAGAATATCGAAGCAGATCATCGAAGAATCGCGCGGCTGGGACCGCGACGAGCGCTGGGACAACCAGGCCAAGCTCACCCCACAGGTTTTCATGAGCGAAGACGCGCGCGAGGGCGCCGCTGCCTTTGCCGAGAAACGCGCACCCAATTGGAAAGGTAAGTAAGATGCCGGTTATCGACGTACCTCAACCCGAGTTCATGGAAGACGAGGAAATCGCGATTTTCGCCGATGCAGTCGGCAAGTTCTTCAAGCAACACGCCCCTGAAAAGCGCGTGCAGCAATGGCGCGAGAACGGCCAGGTAGAGCGCGATTTCTGGCGCGAAGCCGGTCAGGCCGGCCTGCTCGGTGTCTCCGTTCCCGTGGAATACGGCGGTCACGGTGGCGATTTCCGCCACGA
This sequence comes from Altererythrobacter xiamenensis, assembly GCF_900177715.1. GTDB lineage: Bacteria > Pseudomonadota > Alphaproteobacteria > Sphingomonadales > Sphingomonadaceae > Erythrobacter > Erythrobacter xiamenensis. Next base: position 919,009 of record NZ_FXWG01000001.1, read on the forward strand.
CATGGTGGTCCTCGACCAGCAGGCGAAACACGAAGTCGATGGCTTCGCTGCGAGCCTGCACAACACGATCATCCTGCCCTATCTCGTCCGTCATGGCACCGAGGAGCAAAAGCAGAAGTACCTGCCCAAGCTGGTGAGCGGTGAACTGGTCAGTGCAATCGCAATGACCGAGCCCGGCGTCGGTTCGGACCTGCAGAGCATCACCACAACGGCGCTCAAGGATGGCAATGGCTATCGGATCAACGGTGCCAAGACCTATATCTCAAACGGTCAGACCGCCGACTTCATCGTGGTCGTCGCCAAGACCGATCCCAATGAGCGCGCCAAGGGCATTTCGCTCATGCTGCTCGAGACCGAAGGCGCCGAAGGCTTCCAGCGCGGCAAGAAGCTCGACAAGATCGGCATGGATGCAGCCGATACGTCGGAGCTGTTCTTCGACAATGTCTTCGTTCCGGCAGAGAACATCCTCGGTGGCGTCGAAGGCAAGGGTTTCTACCAGCTGATGGGTGAACTCGCGCAGGAACGTCTCGTCATCGCCATGGGCGCGGCGACGGGCATCGAGAAGGCGCTCGAGACGACCATCGAATACGTCAAGAACCGCAAGGCCTTCGGCCAGACGATCTGGGACTTCCAGAACACGCAATTCGTGCTTGCCGACCTCAAGGCGCGCGGCACGGCAGCGCGGGTTTTCGTCAACGACTGCATCGCGAAGCTGCTCAAGGGCGAGCTCGACGTAGCGACTGCGGCAATGGCGAAGTACTGGGTCACCGAGCTCCAGAGCGAGGTGGTCGACAAGTGCCTGCAGCTGCACGGCGGCGCCGGCTATATCAACGAATATCCCATCGCAAAGATGTACCGCGATGCGCGTATTACCCGGATTTTCGGCGGCTCGAACGAAGTGATGAAAATGCTTATCGCGCGGTCGATGTAATGTCGGCGATTTGACGAGCCAGGCCGACCCGCGCCCTCCACCTTTCCACCCGGAGCCTGCCGGGACACAATCCGGGCGGAAAGGTGGAGGGCGCGGGAGGCAAGGCCACCGCAGAAAAAGGGGGCGGCGGACCGAAGTCCACCGCCCCTTTTGCTTGGGCGAAGGGCCTTCAGATCAGAACTTGGTTCTGACCGTCAGACCGTAGCTCCGCGGCTCCTGGATGAAGGCCGAACGCGAGCCGGAACGAAGCACAGTGTTGAAGGTAACGCCGCGCGTGATCTCGTTGGTGAGGTTGGTACCCCACGCTTCGATCGTCCAAGCCTCGTCGATATCGCCGAAGCCGATCCGCGCGTTGATCTTCACATTGCCGTCCTGCTGATCGAACGGGACAGGGATCCGTGCCGCCAGGTTCGCAGGATCGAAAGCTTGTGTCGACGTGCGCCGATCGCTTTCCATCCGGATCTGGCTGTTCATGAAGAAGCGGAAATTGTTACGGACCTCACGCTCGTAAAGCCCGCCGAGGATACCGACGAACTCGGGCGCATTGGTCAGCGAAATGCCGCAAAGTGCCAGCACGTTCGGCGCTGTCTGCGTGCCCGCGCAATCTTCTGGATATTCGGCATCGGTGTAAGTGACGCCCAAATTGAAGGTGAAGTTGTCGTTCGGCCGAATGGTCGACTCAAGTTCGAGACCCTGGGTGTTCGCCTTGGGCACGTTGAAGGTCTGGAACTGCGCTCCGGTGAACTCCAGAACCTGGAAGTTGGTGAACTCCTCGCGGAATGCCGCCAGGTTCAGCACAACGGCGTTGTCCAGCAGTCGCGCCTTCATGCCGATTTCGTAGGCATCCACCTCCTCCGAAAGGAAGCGCGGATCCGCGCCACCCGCCGCAGCGGTCGAATCGAGGTTGAAACCGCCCGATTTGTAGCCGTGCGTAAAGCTGGCGTAGACGTTGATCGGAGCGGCAAACTCGTAGCCGAGCTTGACCGTGTAGATCAGCTCGTCATCCTTGAACTCGTCCGAGAAAGTCCGCGGGAGCGGGAAGACCGCTGCCGCCGGCAGGTCGGCCGGTGCAGTAAAGGCAAAACAGCCGGTCCCGAATACAGTGTTGATGAAAGGCGCTGGAACATTGCCGGCACCAATCGAACCGAGGATTGCCGGGCACAGGGTATTGGTGTTGTTGCCCTGGGCAAACGAGCCGTCCTTGCTTTCGTCCGACCAGCGCAAGCCGACGGTGAAATCCAGACTATCCGTGATCTCCAACGTATTGTGCGTGAAGATCGACCAGCTCTTGCTGCTCTGCGAATAAAGGTTCGTGTTGGTGGTTCCGGCCGGATCAATGCCTCCAGAGAAAACCGTCAGAGGGTTGGCTCCAAGGAAGAGAGGACTTCCGGGGGTAATGGTCGCACCCCCGGTCGCACCCGCAAACAGGGCACCGATAAGCTCGCCATAATCTTCACCCAGCGCGAACGACGCAGCCTGGTTGATGTCCTCGTCCGAATAATAACCGCCGACCAGCCAGCTCAGGCGGCCACCCCAGGCTTCACCCTGCAGGCGAAGTTCGTGGGTCATCGTCTTGATGTCGGTCTGGTTGCCCGTCACATTGAAAACATCGAGACCCGAGAAATCGGAATCGTAAGCCTCGAAAGAATCGAACTCACGATAGGAGCCGACGTAGATCAGGTCGGCATTCGCCCCGACAGGGATCTCGATCTCTCCGGTAATACCCCAGTTCTTCACGTCGGTGACCGGTTCGAAGTTGACCGTCGCTATGCGGCTGTCGGCAGCTGCCTGCGCTCTGATCGTGTCGAACGGATTGACTGCGACTTCGGGACCCGACATGCCGCCACGTGCGCCAAGGCCTACTGCAGCGAAAAGACCTGCCGTTTCGACAGGTGACTGCAGCACCTCGAGCGCGGCACCGAACGGAGCGTCACTTTTTGCATAATCGGCGATGATCCTGCCGCGGATACCGCCTTCGGTCTCCCAACCGACCTGACCGCGCAGCAGGTACTGATCGGCTGCATTCGATTCGCCGACTTCCTGTCCGTCGGCGTTGAGCAGCGTGTAGTAACCGTCACGCTCGCGATAGGCACCTGTCAGGCGAACAGCCAGCGTATCCTGAATGACCGGAGCGTTGACCGCGCCCTGAACGCTGATGAGATCGCGGTTGCCATAAGTTGCGTTGGCAAAACCGCCGACATTCGCTGAGATCGGGTCGCCTGTTGGTGATGTTGAGCGCGCCGGCAGATGTGTTGCGGCCGAACAGCGTGCCTTGCGGACCACGAAGAACCTCGACCCGCTCAACGTCGACGAACTCCGACAGTGCGACGCCCGGACGGGACTGATACGCACCATCGATGAAGATGCCGACCGCGCTTTCGAAACCGATGTTGTTCGACGTCGTGCCGACACCGCGAATACGCAGCACGACCGAGCCGGATGCGAGCTGGGCATTCGAAGTCGAGAAACTGGGGGAGACCTGAGTAATCTCTTGCACGTTGACCACGCCCTGCCGCTCTAGCTGCGCCGGGCTGACGGCAGTCACCGCGATGGGGATGTCCTGCACGTTTTCGGCACGGCGCGTCGCGGTCACGATGATGACATTGTCATCGACCGCGGGAGACTGTGCCTCGGCTTCTTCCTGAGCAAAAACGGGGGTCGCGAGACTGGTGCTGACAAGCAAACCAGCCGCATAGGACGCAAACTTACGATTCATAAGGTTCCTCTCCAACCTGATGTTATTTTGTAACGCTCTCTTACCAGTTTGTGGATTCTTTGAACAAGTGCGTAGAAAACACTGCCGGTTCAGCGGTGCAAAATTATCACAGGAGGAGTTAACAAGGCTAAAAGCCGTAGCGGAACCCTGCCCAGACGGTCCTGGGAACGCCCAGATCGATCGAACCTCCGGAGTTGCGCGTGACGATCCGCTCGTCGGTCAGGTTCTCTCCGCGCAGCACCAGCTTGAGCGAACCCGCGAGAGGAATACTGGCAAATGCGCCGATGGTCGTGGCCGCAGGCAAGACATCGGTCTGCTGGTCGTCCTCGAACTGCGATGAGACATGGCGCAGTGTCGCTGCGAGCTCGGAGCCGCCCTGCGAGGTCCAGCCAAGCCGAGCCGAGGCCGCGAAGCGCGGCGTCTGAGGGGGCCGGTTGCCGTCGAGTGTGGCAGATGGCCCTTCGCCATCGATCGTCGCATCGGTGTAGCTGATCGACCCGTCAAAGCGGAACTGCCCCCTGGTGATCCCGAGGTTGCCCTCGACCCCCTGCGCATCGATCGCCGGCAGGTTCTGTCGCTGACGCAGATTGGGCGCAAGCGTGACATTGGCGATGGCATTCTTGACCCTGTTGTCGAATGCGGTGAGCGAAAGTTCGACATTACGCGAAGGCGTATAATCGAAACCGACTTCGAAGCCTTCCAGCCGCTCGTTCTCGAGCGCAGCATTCGCTTCGGTCACGACCGGGAAGACGACAAACGGACGGTAGAGTTCGTTGAGCGTGGGCAGGCGAAGGCCGGTATATGCGGCTGCCCGCACCCGCAAGCCGCGCGCCGCATCCACGGCAGCACCGGCTCGCCAGCTGAGCGACCAGTCGCTGCGGTCGGGAGCACGCGTTTCGCTGAGCAGCGCCCCGCTGTCGTCAACCGCGCGGTAGAAGCCGTCCGAGATCACCGTCCGGTCGGCTCGCAAGCCTCCGGTCAGCGTCAGCGGGCCGAACCACCAGTCATCCTCGACAAACAGTCCGAGATCGGAGTTGGTGCCACCGGCCCGGCGCCGTTCCGTGAGGTTGCCACTGAAGGCGCTGTATGCCTCTTCCTGTAATTCGCCGTTCGACCTTCGATAGTCTATTCCGAGGCGCAAGGTATGCGCATCACCCACCGGCGGACGGATTTCGAGCTTGCCGCCAAGCCCCGTCGACGGATTATTGCGTTGATCGAGCACTCGCACGAAGCGGGTCGAGCTGATCACGACATTGGAGAAATTGCGCGCCTGCACGTAAGCGAGCGCATCGAACTGCCACTCGCCACGCCCGACGATACGCAGGCTCGCATCCTGACCCTCGCTCGAAGAATCCGCACCGTCGAAACGCAAGGTCCGATCGTCGCGGAATACCAGCGCGCGCGCCTGTAATTCGATATCGCCGGAAACCGGCGCGACGCCTCGCAGCCCGACCGACCCGCTGTCGAAAGCTGCCCGGGCGCTTGCCGGGACGCGCTGGTCCGTAGGCGTGGTGTAGAAACCCTGTCCGCGGTCCCAGCGCGCACTGACAACGCCGAACCCGGCACCGAGCTTGCTCGACAGGGAGGCGCTGGCCTCGGTTTCTTCGCGGTCGTTGACGAGAAGGCTCGCCTGGACCGGACCGAGCGTGGCAGCCGACGCGCTTTCGAGTTCGATCGTCCCCGCGAGCGCTCCCGCACCGAAAGGTCCAGAGCCACCGCCCCGGGTCACGCGGATATAGTCCAGTTGTTCGGGCGAAATGGCGCTCAGCGGGATATAGCCGAAAAACGGATCGGCCATCGGCACGCCGTCGAGCAGCACAAGCGCCCGACTGGTTGCGTTTCCACCCAGCGCACGCAACGTCACTCCTTGCGCGCTCGGGTTGGATGAGCGGCTGTCGGAACGGCGGAATTGCTGGAAGCCAGCGGTGGTGGATAGCACATCCTCGATCCGGCCCGAGGTCGTGGAAACGATCTCCTCGCGCGTGATCTCGCTTGCCGCATAGGCAAGCGTCGAGAGCGGCGCCTCCAGTCCCTGACCCGTCACGACGATTTCGATCGTCTCGTCCTCGTTGTTTTCAACCGGCGTTTGAGCGGCAACAAGTGACGGAAATGAAACCGCAAAAAAGGTAGCGGAAGTTAGTATATGAAAGCGCATGGTTGCGCGCCCTAGCCCATCCTCCCCTTTCAGTCAGTTGCAAAATGCTATCGGGACTCGCAATCAAGCCGCGCGTGTGCTTACATCCGCGTCATCAGGAGAGAGGCAACCATGCTCGCAACACCACCAGACTTCGACGTGCTCATCGTAGGTGCCGGTATTTCCGGCATCGGAATGGCCGCACATATGGAGATGAAGGCTCCGCACCACAGCTACACAATCGTGGAGCGGCGCGAGCAGATTGGCGGCACATGGGACCTGTTCCGCTATCCCGGCATCCGCTCGGACAGCGACATGCACACCCTCGGTTTCGACTTCGAGCCGTGGAAGCATGAGAAGTCGATCGCCGACGGTCCTGCGATCCTCGATTATCTCAACCGCATTGCCGACGAACGCGGTATCCGCGAGCACATCCGCTTCGGTCAGAAGGTCATCTCGGCCGACTTCCGCCCCGACGAGGCACGCTGGCATGTCACGACCGAGACCGATGACGGGCAGCGCCATCTCGTCACGGCGAATTTCCTCTATCTCGGCTCGGGCTATTACGATTACGACGATCCCTATGACGCCGGCTTCGACTTCTCGGAGTTCGAGGGTGACGTAATCCATCCTCAGTTCTGGCCGGAAAACTATGACTATACCGGCAAGAAGGTCGTGGTGGTCGGTTCAGGCGCGACCGCTGTCACCATCGTGCCTTCGATGGCGGACAAAGCCGCGCATGTAACCATGCTCCAGCGCACGCCGACATGGATGTTCTCGCGCCCAGCCAAGGACAAGATCGCCAATTTCCTGCGCAAGATCCTGCCGGAAAAAGTCGCCTATGCGATCACCCGCTTCAAGAACATCAAGATGCAGGATTTCAGCTTCAAGATGGCTCGCAACAAGCCTGAGAAGGTGAAGGAAGGGCTGCACAAGCGTATCCGCAAGTCGATGGGTGAGAATTTCGATCTCACCGACTTCACCCCGCCCTACAACCCGTGGGAGCAGCGCCTGTGCCTCGTGCCGGACGACGACCTGTTCGAATCGATGAAATCGGGCAAGGCGAGTGTCGTCACCGGCCACATCGACAAGTTCGAGGCGAAGGGTGTGCGGCTCAAATCCGGCGAGCTTCTCGAAGCCGACATCATCATCACCGCGACCGGACTTTCTCTGGCCATAGCCGGCAAGATCGACGTCAGCGTTGCGGGCGAACCTGTCCAGTTCAACGAGCGCTATTATTACAAGGGCTGCATGTTCTCGAACCTGCCCAACCTTGCGGTAGTGTTCGGTTATCTCAACGCCAGCTGGACGCTGCGCGCGGACATCAATTCCAATTTCATCTGCCGCGTGCTCAATCACATGCGCGAAACCGGGACCGATCTCGCCACTCCGGTTCTGACAGATGCGGAGCGCGCGAAGATCGTCGATGACGACCTGTTCGATTTCTCCTCCGGCTATATCCAGCGCGGCAAGTCGATCATGCCCAAGAGCGCGACGACTTATCCGTGGAGGCTCAACCAGGATTACATCTTCGACAAGAAGCAGCTGCGCGAAGGCGATGTCGATGACGGCCTGCTGACCTTCACCCGCGCCGGAGCCAATGCAATGGCGCCGGACGAACAGCTCGAGGCTGCCGAATAGGGTTCACCTCTCACGCGGTATCGCCTAACGCTGCATCCCATGAGCGCTAGCGAGAAGATCTGGACCGCAGGGCTCGTCATCATCGGTGACGAGATCCTGTCCGGCCGAACCCATGACAAGAATATCGCGCAGGTCGCGAGCTGGCTTCAGGTGCAGGGCATTCGCCTTGCCGAAGTGCGTGTGGTTCCCGACGTACAGGAAAAGATCGTCGAAGCGGTCAATGCCCTGCGCGCCGACAACGATTATCTCTTCACCACCGGCGGCATCGGTCCGACGCATGACGATATTACCGTCGACGCCGTGGCCGAGGCATTGGGTGTCGAGGTCGTCATCCACCCCACCGCGCGCGGAATTCTCGAGAAATACTATGCCGACAAGGGCGGCCTCAACGAAGGCCGACTGCGCATGGCCCGCGTGCCCGAAGGCGCCGATCTCATCCCCAACCGCATGTCCGGGGCGCCCGGTATCAGGCTCGGCAATGTGGTGCTGATGGCAGGTGTGCCGCATATCACGGCAGGCATGCTCGACGCGCTGACAGGCGAGCTCGAAGGCGGCGCCCCGCTGATTACCGAAACGATCGGCTGCTGGGTTGCCGAAAGCGAGGTCGCCAACATCCTGCGCGAGGCAGAACAAGCCCACGAAAACTGCCAGATCGGCAGCTACCCCTTCTTCCGCGAAGGGCGCGTCGGTGCCAATTTCGTCATCCGCTCCACGAGCAAGGATGATCTGCAGAGCTGCATCGATACGCTTTGCGACGGACTGTCGACCGCAGGCTACGACTTTACTCCGGGCGGGATCTGACCCCCCCGCGCCCCTTCCAAAACGCTGCCTTAACCATTCCCCGCTAGTGTCGCGCGCGGGATGACCAGCGTATTCATAACCATCGATACCGAGTATTCCTCGGGCCTGGTGACCGGCACAGGGCCGGCCGACCGCGCGGAGAATTACGCGCGCTCGATCGCCTGCCTTACGCCGGACGGCCCGGCGGGGATCACCCACAAGCTCGAACTGCTCGAACAATACGATCAGAGAGCCGTTTTCTTCGTCGATCCCATGCCGGCGCTGGTCTGGGGCGTGGCATCGATCGAGGACATCGTCGCGCCAATCCTCGATGCAGGCCAGGACATCCAGCTGCACTGCCATACAGAATGGCTCGAACTTGCCGGTAACGCCAATCCGCTTGGGGCGAAGACCGGTCACAACATCAAGGATTTCACCTTCGATGAGCAATGCCGGCTGCTCGACTATGCGCGTGAAACTCTCATCGCCGCCGGCGCACCCCCGCCTGTCGCCTTCCGCGCGGGCAATTACGGCGCAAATGACGACACGCTCCGAGCGCTCGCCGAGCTCGGCATTCGCTATGACACCAGCCACTGCCCCGGCATCCAGGATGGGTATTGCGAGATCTCTCTGGGCGCCGACGACCATGAGCCGGTGCTCTATCATGGCGTGATCGAGGTTCCGGTCGGCAGCATCGGCGCACTGGGCGGTGGTCAGCGACATGCGCAGATTACAGCGCTGTCCTTGAAGGAGATGAATGCGGCAATCCGCCATGCCCGCGATATCGACCGTTCTACTTTCACGCTCGTCTCGCACAGCTTCGAACTCATCAACCGGCGCAAGCTGGCAGTGAACAAGATCGTGCGGAACCGCTTCGAGAAGCTGTGCTCAAGCCTCTCCACCATGCGCAATGTGACAACGGGCAATTACCGCGATGCGCCGCCGCAGCTTCCGTCCGATTCCTCCAACGTCGAACCTCTTCCGGCAAGTCCCATCCGGACGAGTCTCCGCGTCGCCGAGCAGATTGTCTCGAACACGCTCTACGGCGCGCTTTGAGAGGCATCGACGTGAGCGAAGACCGCACCTCGATCGACTTCACCATCGGGTCGCGGCGGCTGCTCGCCGTGCCGCGCAACCTTGCGACGGTGAAGTTCTCGCTTGAGGACATTCTCGCGGGATCGCTGCCTGCAATGGGGGATAGCGAAACGGCTGCCGATGGCCTGCGTGTGCTGTCCGTACCGCGAGAACATATCGACGCATTGCTGGGCAGCTTTCCGGATCACCTCGCTGGCGGGCGGCAGGATTATCCGCGGCACTATATCGATATGGCGGGAAGCTATGAGGACTACCTCGCGCGCTTTTCAGGCAAGACGCGTTCGACGCTTAAGCGCAAGCAGCGCAAGCTCGCCAAGGAATGCGGCGGCGGATACGAAGTGACCGAGCACCGCACACCGGCTGAACTTGAAGCCTTTCTCGACGCGGCTATCCCGCTATCGGCCAAGACTTACCAGGCACGCTTGCTCGACGCGGGGCTTCCGGAAACGCCCGAAGCGCGCCAATCCATGCTGGCAAAGGCGGAGCGCGGCGAGATGCGCTGCTACTTGCTTTGCGCTGGCGAAAAGCCAATCGCCTATCTGACCCTGCCTGTCGAAGGGCAGACGCTGGTATATGCCTATCTCGGCTACGATCCCGAATGGGCGCGACTATCGCCCGGCACGGTACTGCAGATGGAGGCGCTCGAACGCCTCTTTGCAGAGAACCGCTTCCGCTATTTCGACTTCACCGAGGGCGACGGAGGTCACAAGGCCATGTTCGGAACGGATAGCGTGGAATGCGCCAGTTTCGTTCTGCTGCGCAAGACGATCGCCAACCGCACCCTGCTCGGCGCGCGCGAGGCCTTCGACGCGGCGGTATCGGGAGCGAGAACACTGGCCGAAAAGAGCGGCGCACTTTCACGCGTGCGCGGCCTGCTGCGCGCCTGATCGTTCCGGGAAATGAGAAAGGGCCGAGGTTTCCCCCGGCCCTTACGTCACCCACATTGCTGTAGGAAAATCAAATTTGCCCGGTGCCAATCGAAGCCTTTGGCTTCGCAAGCCCGACGGGCGCCCGCAGCGATGCGACCTTCAGGTCGCATGAGCGAGGAAGGGAGGATACGGATGCATCCTCGCCCCTGATAATTACGCGCCTTCCACCTCGGCGAGATCGACCTTGAGGCCCGGGCCCATCGTCGAGGTCAGCGAGACCTTCTTGACGTATTTGCCCTTGGCACCCGAAGGCTTCGCCTTGACGATCGCGTCGGTCAGAGCCTTGAAGTTCGCCTTCAGGTCTTCGTCCTTGAACGACAGCTTGCCGATGCCGGAGTGGATGATGCCCATCTTCTCGACGCGGAATTCGACCTGGCCGCCCTTGGCGTCCTTCACGGCCTGTTCCACGTTCGGAGTGACAGTGCCGAGCTTCGGGTTCGGCATCAGGCCCTTGGGACCCAGCACCTTGCCGAGACGGCCGACGACACCCATCATGTCCGGCGTGGCGATCACGCGGTCATAATCGAGATTGCCGTTCTGCATGTCTTCCATCAGGTCTTCGGCGCCAACCTTGTCGGCACCGGCGGCCAGAGCCTTGTCGGCATTGTCACCCTTGGCGAAGACGGCAACCTTGACATCCTTGCCCGTGCCCGAAGGCAGCGAAACCATGCCGCGGACCATCTGGTCGGCGTGGCGCGGATCGACGCCGAGGTTGATCGCGATTTCAACGGTTTCGTCGAACTTCGCCTTGTGCTCACGGAGCACCTTGATCGCTTCATCGACGGTGTAGAGCTTCTCGTTGTCGAGCTCTGCAACGGTCTTCTGCTTCTTGGTCTGCTTAGCCATCAGATCAACCCTCCACCACGTCGAGGCCCATCGAACGGCACGAGCCTTCGATGATCTTCATTGCCTGGTCGACATCGTTCGCATTGAGGTCGGCCATCTTCGCTTCCGCGATTTCCTTGACCTGGCTCACCTTGATCGTGCCTGCGGAAACCTTGCCCGGTTCGCCCGAGCCAGACTTCAGCTTGGCGGCCTTCTTGATCATGTAGGTCGCGGTCGGCTGCTTGGTGATGAAGCTGAACGAGCGGTCGGCATAGACGGTGATGACCGTCGGGACCGGCGCGTTCTTTTCCATGCTGTCGGTCGCAGCATTAAACGCCTTGCAGAATTCCATGATGTTGACGCCGCGCTGACCCAGTGCCGGGCCCAGCGGGGGCGAGGGGTTGGCAGTGCCGGCGGGCACCATCAACTTGATATAGCCTTCGATCTTCTTGGCCATGAGGCCACTCCTTTCACACTGTCGGGCACTGCTGCGGAGATCCCGCCTGCCAGCGCCTTCATGTTAAGCGGTCCAGCGGCTCGCGCTTGCGAACCTCCCGCACGGTTTGCCCATCGATTGAATGAGACCGCGCGCAGATAGGCGTGGCGGCGCGGAAAAGCAACCCAAAGATGGTCCTGATGGTAAGGGCCAGAAAAGGGCGCGCCCAGTCTCCAACAAACTTGACACAATTGACACGCTGTAAAGCGGCGCAATCGCCGGTTTCATACTGTTTTTCAATATCTTGCGGCTGTTGGACCAGCTTGACACTTTTCCAACAGACCTGCACGCGCGAAAAGGGATCGAATTTGCCATGACAGCGCCGCCCTGCCGCAATTCCGAAGAGTAGGAAAATGAGAAGGCGGCGCAGCCGACCCGTCAATGCAGAAGCGAACTGCCCCTTCTCACATCCCCGGGCGTCATTCCGAAGCGCTTGCGGAACGACCTATTGAAATAGGACAGGTCGCCGAAACCGACATCATAGGCGATTTCGCTGATCGACATGTGCCCTCTTTCAGGCGCTGCGAGCCATTCGCGTGCCCGTTGCAACCTGCGGTCTCGGACATAGACCGTAAAGCTGGTGCCAGCTTCTTCGAACAGGTTCTGGATCGTGCGCCGGCTAATGCCGAAGAGCACCTCCGCGTGGTCGAGCGTGAGCTCGGGTTCGGCGAGGTTCGATTCGATCCATGCCTTGATCGCGGCAAGGCGTGCCGCCTTGAGTCCACCCTCGCGTGCCGCTTCGGCACCGTCACTGCGGTGACCTAGCGCGAGGACGACAAGATCCCTCAGGTGGTCGGCCGCGAGCCTCGCCGTAGCAGCGTTCGAAAGCGTGGTCGGATGGATTGCTGTCGGGATGTAGCTGCGGAGCATCCACAAGGCAGGATTGGCCGGATCGATCGGGTGATTGATCACCTCTTCGCGATTACCGAGCAAAGGCAGAAGAGATGCGCGCGGGATCTTGATGCACAGGCTCCGGACGATGCCGTAGTTCGTCGTCACAAGCTTCTCGTCGCAACGATGCAAGGCGGCCTGTCCGTAGCCGAGCTCGTATTCGCTGCCACAATGATCGATTTCGACGCGCCCCCGACACTCCATCAGCGCAAATGCCAGGTCGTCATCCGCCTTGCTCGGATCGGCCAGCAAGCGAGTGCGCGTCGGCGTGCTGATGCTCTTCGACACCACGACACCGGGCAACCGATAAATACTTCCCGAAGCGCGCGGAAGTTGAACCAGCGGCTCAGCCTCCGCATTGAGCGAACACTTGTCATATTGCCCGAGAAGCGCCGCATGACGTTCTTCATCGACAAAATCAGCCAATGAAAAATGGATCGGCGGCGGGATCGAACCAATCTGCATATGCGCAACATATCATGCGGGTGGCACACGCAGAAGCGTCAATGCTTGTCCTATTGTGCAACCGTTGCCCGCTCCCGTGCGCGATAGACCAAGAAAATGCCTCAACTATTCATATGCTTGCCCTTTGTATTCAGGGAGAAGGCAGATGAAGATTTCCGGCTTTGGCATATTGGGCCTCGCAACCGGCGCGATGGGAATAGGCTGGGCGACCACGGCCCTGCCTGCCAATTTCAGCGAGTGGAGCACGGCGATCAATGCCGAGGACTTCTCCGGTAACGGTGCGCCCAACAGCCCGGCGGGCGACGGGTGCCCGATCCTCGATCCCTACACCAATGACCTCTACATCGCCTCCACGAGGCCTGGAGGCCTGGGCGGGCTCGATATCTGGATCGCGCCGTGGAACGGTTCTGGCTGGGACGAGCCCTACAACCCCGGTGCGCCCGTCAACAGCGAAGCAAACGATTACTGCCCCACGCCTGCGCGCGGCAACCGGCTGTTCTTCGTCAGCCGCCGTGAAGAGCCCAATGGCGATATCTATGTGATCAAGCGCCTGCCGACCGGCTTCGGCACACCCGAACGGCTGCCCGACGGCATCAACAGCGACGCGCAGGAATGGAGCCCGTCTGTCTTCGAGGACGATGACGGCAACGAAGTGCTCTATTTCTCCAGCACCCGCAGCGGGGGGCAGGATATCTACGAGAGCGTCAATTACGGCGCGCCGAGTGCGGTGCCTTCGCTCAACACCGAATATTCCGATGCGCGGCCCAATGTCAGCAAGGACGGGCGCGAGATCGTGTTCGACACCGACCGCCCGGGCGGGCTTGGCGGGGGCGATATCTGGAGCTCGACCCGGCCTTCGACCAATTCGCCCTGGACCGCGCCCACGCCGATCGCGCAGGTCAACAGTCCGGCGGGCGAATCCCGTGCCGCGCTATCATGGGATGGCACCATGCTGGTGTTCGGTTCGGGCCGTCCGGGCGTGGATGGGCCAACCGATATCTTCGTCGCGACACGTTCCAAGGCCAACAGGGGGCCGAAGACCATCGAGTTCTAGAGGAAACCGGAGGCAACCTCCCTTCGGCCTGCGACCCGGCCGAATGGGACACTGGCCCCTGCCTCGTCATGAGGCGGGGGCCCTTTCGCCGGCCAGTTGAGCGTTCATGGAGCCAATGGCGCACTTGATAGATCGCAACCTGCATCGCGGGCCGTCTTGTCATATAGTCGCGAAGCAATGCAGCTTTGGCGCAGATCGACACCGAGATCCATTCCCGCTCTCTTCCTAGCCGGGGTGTTGCTGCACGCGGGCAGTGCAGCAGCCCAAGTTAAAGGTGACGCGCAGGAAGAGCCTCCAGTCGCGCGCTCCACCGAAAGCCGAAGCCCGATTGCGCCTGCCGAATATGACGAGAATCTCGACATCGGCGGAGAGGAAATCGAAGCGCGCAAGAAGAGCAGCCGGATGACGGTAAACGTGCTCATCAACGAGCAGGGCCCCTACAAGTTCATCGTCGACAGCGGCGCCGATACCTCTGTGATCGGTGAGAGCCTGGCGGCTAGGCTGGGCCTGCCCGATGCAGGCCCCGTGGTGCTGAATGCCATGACCGAAAGCCGCCCTGTCGAACAGGTCAGCGTAGATTCGATCCGGCTGGGCCCGACGACGACGACAGACCTCGAGCTACCCGTTCTGGACGAGCGCGATATCGGGGCCGACGGCATGATCGGGCTGGACGCGCTCGTCGCCCAGCGGCTGATGATGGATTTCGACAAACGCATCGTCACGGTGGACGACGAGTATCGCTTCCCGCGCTCCGGCCCCAATATCATTATTGTCACCGCGAGACGCGAGCGCGGGCAACTGATTCTGACCGAAGTGCTCGCGATGGGCCACCCGCTGGACGCCGTGATCGATACAGGGACCGAAGTGACAATCGGCAATTCCGCCCTGCGCGAGAAACTCGGCATCGGTCAGAGCGAGACGATCGAAACGGTCGAAATCTTCGGCGTGACCGGCACGAAGCAGGAGGTCGATTTCGCCGTCATCCCCCGCCTCGAACTGGGTCCGGTCACCTTCCTGAACGTTCCCGTCGCCTTTGCCGATGTGCCGCCGTTCGAGATATTCGGTCTGGACAAAGAGCCCTCGCTCCTCCTCGGCACGGATCTGATGGAGAAGTTCCGCCGGATCTCGCTCGACTTCAACGATCGCAAGGTGCGCTTCCAGCTGAGAAAATGCCGCTCGCAAAAAATCTCTATCCGGACGATCAACTCCTCGACGCGGATCAAGGCAACCAGACCGGCCGCCTGCACCTATTGATGCGGCCTTTCGCCCACGAAAAAGGGCGCCTCTGCGGGCGCCCTTCCTCTCCACAAACGCAGAAAAAGGTTACTTGACCAGTTCGACCTGTTCGAAGTCGAGTTCGACCGGCGTTGCGCGGCCGAAGATCGAAACCGAGACCTTGACCTTGGCCTTGTCGAAATCGAGCTCTTCGACCACGCCGTTGAAGCTGGCGAAGGGACCGTCGAGCACCTTGACCTGATCGCCGATCTCGTAATCGACGTGGATGTCCTTCTTCGGGGCCGCCTTGGCCTCCTCGACACCGCCGAAGTAACGCGCCGCTTCCTTTTCGCTGATCGGCTGGGGCTTGTTGCCCGAACCGAGGAAGCCGGTCACCTTCGGCGTATTCTTGACGAGGTGATAGACGTCGTCGGTCATCTTGAGCTTGGCAAGGACGTAGCCGGGCATGAACTTGCGTTCGGTCTGGACCTTCTTGCCGCGCTTGATCTCGGTCACGGTCTCGGTCGGAACCTCGACCTCTTCCACCGCTTCCGAAAGGCAGAGCCGCTCGGCCTCGGCGATGATCTGGTCACGCACCTTGTTCTCGAAGCCCGAGTAGGCGTGGATGATGTACCAGCGAGCCATTGAAAGTCCTTAATCCCTGGAAGTGGTTTGAAGCACGGGGTCTTGCGCGCCCCGCGAAACTCAAGCGAGCGTGAGAAGGAAACGCACGATAGCGTTGAAGACGGTGTCGACGCCGAGGAAGAACAGCGAGAGGATCACCATCATGATGAAGACGAAGATCGCGGTGCGGATCGTCTCGTCGCGGGTCGGCCATACGACCTTGCTGGTTTCGCTGCGGACCTGCCGCACGAACTCGCCGGGCGATGTCTTGCGCTTCGTATCTTCGGCCATGTGTGTGAGCCTTCAATCCTCGATTAAATCCATTCGCCTCGCGGCACTGGCTTTCAGGTAGGTCTCCGCGCCGCCCCGGACAAGTCCGGGAGGGGCGAAGGCTGATTCCAATGTCGGAAGACGTTGCGGCATGTAGGCCGGGCGCAGCCTAAAAGCAAGAAGGTTGGGGTTTTGTTTTCGCCGACCTAGCCGCGGGTGGCCGGGTTCTAACTACGCCGAAGAAAATCCCGTTGCAGGTGCAACCGCATAGCCCTAGCGTGCGCGCTTTCATTCGGGACGCATGAGGGGAAGCCGCCAATGGCCGCTAGCGAAATGAGTTTGGGTGATCGTCTGGTCGCCCCCGTTACCAATGTATCGGACCTGTTGTGGGGCGGCACGTGGGAGGGGGCCGAAGTCATCCCGTTCCCGCCACTGGCGCTGATCTTGCTCGGCGCAGGCGTCTGGTTCATGGTCGGGCTGCGCTTCTATCCGATCGTCAAGCTCGGCAGTGCGATCAAGGGACTGTTCGCTGGCCGCAAGGGCTCCGGATCGGGTGAAATCTCCCCCTTTGCTGCCCTCTCGACCGCGCTTTCGGGCCAGGTCGGCACCGGCAATCTCGCCGGTGTTGCCACGGCCATCGCGCTGGGCGGTCCGGGTGCAATCTTCTGGATGTGGATCACCGCCCTGTTCGGCATGGCGCTGGCCTTTGCTGAGGGGTCGCTGGCCATTCGTTATCGCGAACAGACCTCCGACGGGGTCTATCGCGGCGGCCCGATGAGCTACATCATGATGGGCCTCGGCCCGAAATGGACCTGGCTGGCGATCCTGTTCTGCCTCGGGACGCTCGCCTCCGCGCTGATTACCGGCAACGCCATTCAGTCGAATGCCGTCGCTGACAGCTTTGGCGAGCTGTTCGGTATGGAGGAATGGATGGCCGGTCTGATCGTCGCCATCCTCGTGTTCGTCGTCATCATCGGCGGCATCAAGTCGATCGGCAAGGTGGCCGAAAGCGTCGTGCCGTTCATGGCTGCAGCCTACATCGTGATGGCCGTGATCGCTCTGATCATCAATTTCGAGGATCTGGGCGAGACCTTCGGCCTGATCTTCCACGGCGCCTTCAACCCGCAGAGCGCGGTTGGCGGCTTCACCGGCGCGGCCATCATCATGGCGATCCGTGCCGGCGTGGCGCGCGGCCTGTTCTCGAACGAGGCGGGCCAGGGTTCGACCCCGATCGCGCACGCCGTCGCCCAGACGAACGATCCCGAGCAACAGGGCCGCATGGCGATGCTCGGCACCTTCATCGATACCATCGTGATCTGCACCATGACCGCGCTGGTGATCCTGACCGTCCGCGGCGACTTCATGGCTGGCGACGAGGCGGTGCTGCACGCATGGCAGTCCGACCGGGTCGGCTTCGAGATGACGAGCGGCGCCTTTGCCGCCGCCTTCCCGTTGGAAATCGGCAGCATTCCGATCGGAACGCTGGTCGCATCGACTGCGCTGATCCTGTTCGTGTTCACCACGCTCCTCACCTGGAGCTATTACGGCGAGCGGGCGATCACCTTCATCTACGACCGGTTCAAGGGTTCGAACCGTGCGGGCGAGAAGAAGCTGCACGTGGCCTGGCGCGTGTTGTGGTGCGTCGCGATTTTCATAGGCGCGGCACAACCGAGCGAACTGGTCTGGCGCATGGGCGATATCTCTAACGCCGCCATGCTGCTGCCCAACATCGTCGCGCTGGTTATGCTGTCAGGCGTGGTCTTCGCCCTGGCCCGCGGCGACAGGACCGCAGGCAAGGATTTCCACGCTGACACGCCGGAAGAGCCGGAGGAATACTGAGGGGCTGGTTTCGCGCACCCATCGGGGTGTGCGATTCGCGCGCTAAAGCAGCGCAGCGGTAGCGCGTAAACAATCCGCTCAAGCAGCGAAGCGGTAGCGCGACAAAAAGGGCCGGCTCGCATATGCGGACCGGCCCTTCGTTTTCATTGTATCGTTCGTGCAGCCTGTGTCAGCGCAGGCCGAAGAGCTTCGCCATGAAGCCAGGCTCATCTTCCATCGGCTGGACCCGTCCGTAGGTCATGCGACGCATGCTTGCATCAACATGGGGCCGCGGGTTGGTCCAGGCGTCGGGCCGACTGCTGCGGAAGGATGTCGACATGGGACAATCTCCTCGTGCCATTTTCCCTCCGTCCGTGGATACAAATGATCGATCGCGCCATACGGTTCCCCACTTAGGACGAACCGACAGAAATCGTTCAAGCGCCTGTCCGCGCCGAAACAGCGCGGAACAGCGAAAATCCGGACATTTGAAGAAAATGGCAGGGGTGACAGGATTCGAACCCGTGGCCCTCGGTTTTGGAGACCGATGCTCTACCAGCTGAGCTACACCCCTGCAGATGCGCGCTGCCCTCTAGAGCGAAGCGCGCCGCGACGCAACAGAACATTCGCAATACTCGCTCGCGAGCAGCAACTCTGCTGGCGAATTGCACTGACCCGCCTATAAACTCTCGCAATGCATTCGCCTTACCCTCCGCCGATTCCGGTCGAAATGCTCCTGCTCGCCTATCGCAGCGGGATTTTCCCGATGGCGGACAGCCGCGATGATCCCGAAATCTTCTGGGTCGAACCGCGGGAGAGGGCGATCATTCCGCTCGAATCCTTCAAACCTTCGCGCAGTCTCGCCAAGGCTGTGCGGCAGGACCGGTTTCGCGTGACGTGCGATACGGCGTTCGAACGCGTGATGACCGCCTGCGCCGCGCCGCGCCCGGACCATCCCGAAAGCTGGATCAGCGAACGCATTATCGCCAGCTACCGTGCGCTTCACGCCATCGGCCATGCCCATTCGATCGAATGCTGGCAGGACGGCGCGCTCGTCGGCGGGCTCTATGGCGTCAGCTTCGACCGGGTGTTCTGCGGGGAGAGCATGTTCAGCACGGCAAGCGATGCCAGCAAGGTCGCGCTGGTCTGGCTGGTTGCGCTCATGCGGCGGGCGGGTTTCGCATTGCTGGACTGCCAGTTCATGACCGATCACCTCGGCTCGCTCGGCGCCGTGGAAATCCCGCAGGCGGACTATATCGAGCGCCTGAAGGCCGCGTCAGGGCCGCCTGCGATGTCGCTACCCGAAGCCTACCGAGCGGTTCTGGATGAAGCATCGCCCGCCGACAGCAGCAGGCCAGCAGGCGATCATTCCTCGCCGGGGAAACTCATCGCGCAGTCTTTCACCCAGACATCGTAGATCGGGTGTTCGACCACGTTGAGGCTGGGCGAGTTCTTGAACAGCCAGCCCGAGAAAATCCGCCGGAAATCCTCTTCGCCGCGATCCTGCACCAGCACCTGGACGAAGGCACCGGTTTCCTGCGGCATTTCCCAGGGCGCGGTGCGCTCGCAGGCTTGAAGGCGGATGACGACGTCCCCCGAGCGGCGCGATTCGCCGGGGCGCATTTCGAAGTCCTGCGTCAGATTGTTGCGCTTGTTGAGAAGGCCGATCGTCGCGACGCGCTCACCCATCGGTGTGCCGATCGCAGCATCGCCGGCCGCATCGGGCGCGGGCGGACCGTCGCTCTGCAGTTCTTCGGGAACCTCGGTCGCGACCGGTTCCGGCGCAGGCGGATCGTCCGAGCAGCCGGCCAGCAGCGCGACGCTGGCGGCCAGCGCGGGCGCGAGTAGCGCGCGGCGCATAATCAGCCTTCCGGGCTCCAGGCCTCGTAATCGCCCACGGCGCGGGCGCGCTTCCCCCCGCGTTCGAGCGCGCCTTGCGGGCGGTAAGCCTGCGCAGTGCCGGTGGCGTTGGGGGTGTAGTCCACTTCCCAGATGCGCGGCGGCGGAAGGTGGCTTTCCGGCACATCCTCGCCCGCCCCGTGCAACCAGCCGTGCCATTCGGCGGGCACGCGGCTCGCATCGTTGGAACCGGCGTAGATCACCCAGCGGCGTTCGCGCGCGCCATCACCGCGATCTTTCGAGCGGTAATATTTATTGCCCTGCGCGTCGGTGCCGACATGCTCGCCCTTGCGCCAGCTGTAGAGCAGCGTGCCGATGGTCGCGCCGTTCCACCAGGTGAAGATCTTGGTCAGGAAGTTCATGGAGAGCGCGATTAGCGGATTCGCTTCCGAACGCCAAGCGCCAACCGCATCACTCTTCGATTGTCCAGACGACCTGGTCGCCCGGCTCGATACCGAGCTCTGCCGCACGGCCACCGACCAGTTCTAGCACGGCAATGGCAAAGCCGGTCGAGACGCTCGGCGTGAGCGAATAGGGTTCGGTATTGGCGGCGATATTGGTGATCCGCCCGTCGGTGCCGATGAAGATGATGTCGAGCGACATGGGCGTGTTCTTCATCCAGAAACTGCGCCGGTCGGGCGCCTTGGAGGGGAACAGCATGCCTTCGTCGGGGCCCATCTCGGTGCGAAACATCAACCCGCGCGCCTGCTCTGCCGAAGATTGCGCCAGTTCGACGCGGAAATCATGGGTCTCGTCGCCGGAGATGACCTGCAGGTCGATGACCTCGAGGCCGGAGACGGGATGGACCGCCTCGCCGGTCGCCTGCACGGGATCGGTCGCGCTGCTGGCTGGTTCGGCGGTGCTCTGCGGAGAGCAGGCCAGCATCAGGGCCGCGAGCCCTGCCACCGCAGCGGTGCGGATCAGCGTTCCGCTTCCTGCGCGTCGATCAGCCATTCATCGAGTTCCTCTTCGCTATTCGCTTCGACGACGGTGCGCGCCGCATCGAACCCATGCCCTGCCCGCACTATCGCCGCAATCTGCTTTTCGCGTTTCTTGTGGCCTTCAAGACCATCCGGCAGCGCATCGCCGAAGGGGCCGAAGCGCCGCTTGCGGGCGAGCAGGATGACCGCACGCCGCGTTTCGACCTCGCTCGGGGTCAGATCGCCGCGCAATCCTTCGTCGATTCCGTCTGCGCGAAGTGCCTGCTCGACCCGGCGCGCGCCATAGCCCTTGCGCAGCAGGCCGCCAGCCTTGCTCATGGCATAGGCCTCGTCATCGACATATTTGAGTTCGATCAGCCGCTCCACGACAGCGGCAGGATCGAGTTCCTCGCCTTCGGCCACCCCGCGTTCGCGGATTTTTCGCACCAAATACGACTCTAATTTGGCACCGCTCGTCGCAAATCTCGCGACGTAGGATAGCGCCAGATCGTTCAAACTCGCCCGATCCAGCGGCCTTGGCGGACGTTTGCGCCGCGATTTCCCGGTTTCTTTTGCAACCATTTCGCCTTATTCGTGCCACACTCCTTATCGAATGGAAAACATCAGAGGATTGCGGGGAGGGGAGTTTTCCGCATTGGGGACACAAAAGGTGCGTATAACAGCGCCGCAAACCACGGGTATCGCTGACAAATTATGACCGACGCCGCTTTGACGCCGACGCCGAACGATTGCCCCTTGCCGCGGAGACGATCCGACTTCGCGACATTCAACGAGGCAATCGATTACGCTGCGCAGAGCCAGAAAGGGCTCAATTTCCACGATCCGCGCGGAACGCTGGTGCGCGCCTATCCTTTTTCCGAGATGCGCGAAGATGCCTTGATGATGGCGCGCCGCCTTGTCGGCGCCGGAATCGGCAAGGAAGACCGCGTCGCGCTGATCGCCGAGACGGGAGCCGATTTTGCCGCCATGTTCTGCGCCTGCGTCTATGTGGGTGCATGGCCGGTGCCGCTGCCGCTGCCGACATCCTTCGGCGGCAAGGAAAGCTATATCGACCAACTGGCGATCCAGCTGCAAAGCTCCGATCCTGCATTGCTGCTGTTCCCCGCGGAAATTACCGAAATGGCGAGCGCCGCGGCAGAGCGGCAGGGTTGCAAGGCCCAGTCCTACGAGGATTTCGCCGAGCTCGATGCGCCCGAATGCGAGCTTCCCAAGGCCGATCCGGAAGACATCTGCTATTTGCAGTACTCCAGCGGCTCGACCCGTTTCCCGACCGGTGTTGCGGTGACCCACCGCGCGCTGCTGCACAATCTCTATGGCCATGCAACGTCAATGAACGTGGGCGAAAACGACCGCGTCGTCTCGTGGCTCCCTTGGTATCACGACATGGGCCTCGTCGGTTGCTTCCTCTCGCTGATCGCCAACCAGGTGAGCTGCGACTATCTGAAGCCCGATCATTTCGCGCGGCGCCCGCTGGCATGGCTCGACCTCATCAGCCGCAATTCCGGCACGACGCTCTCCTACTCGCCCACCTTCGGCTATGACATCTGCGCCCGCCGCATCTCGAGCCAGAGCCAGGTGTCGGAGCGTTTCGACCTGTCGCGCTGGCGGGTCGCGGGCAATGGCGCGGACATGATCCGCCCCGATGTCATGCAGCATTTCGTCAACGCCTTTGCCGAGGCGGGTTTCAAGGCCGAGGCCTTCACGCCGAGCTATGGCCTCGCCGAAGCAGTGCTGGCCGTCACGGTGATGCCGCCGGGCGAAGGCATTCGCGTCGAACTGGTCGAGGAAGAGCGCCTTTCGGGCACGCCGCGCGACCTCTCGCGTCCCGCCCGCTATCGCGCCATCGTCAATTGCGGCAAGCCGCTGCCTGACATGGAGGTCGAGATCCGCGGCGAAGGTGGCGAGATCAAGGGCGACCACCAGATCGGCAAGGTCTGGTGCCGCGGCCCCTCGGTCATGCACTCCTATTTCCGCAACGAGGAAGCGACCGAGGATTGCCTCGTCGATGGCTGGCTCGACACCGGCGACATGGGTTACCTGGGCGACGGCTATCTGTTCATCGTCGGCCGGGCCAAGGACATGATCATCATCAACGGCAAGAACCACTGGCCGCAGGATATCGAATGGGCGGTGGAGCAGCTTCCGGGCTTCAACCACGGCGATATCGCCGCCTTCGCGCTCGAGACCGAGAATGGCGAGGAAGCGCCCGCCGTTCTGGTGCACTGCCGCGTCTCCGACCCCGAAGAGCGGGTCCGCCTGCGCGATCAGATCGCCGACAAGGTGCGCTCGGTCACCGGCATGAGCTGCGTCGTCGAACTGGTGCCGCCGCGCACGCTGCCGCGCACAAGCTCTGGCAAGCTTAGCCGCGCCAAGGCGAAGAAGCTCTACCTGTCGGGCGAGATCGAACCGATCCAGGTGTTGCAGGCGGCCTGACGCATCGGGCGCACGAACCGCCTGCGGCCCTCAGGTCAGCAGGATGTAGAGCAGCCCGACGAGACCGATGAGCGAAGCGAACCAGACGATCGTCCGGACGTAGGGAATGCCCGTCCAGTATAGCGGCAGATAGATTACACGCGCGCCGAGCCAGAGCCAGGCCAGCAGCGCGGTCGTCTCGCTCGCCTTGCCTGCAACCACCACACCCAGCAGGGCGACGATGGCAATCGGGAAAGTCTCGCGGAAATTGTCGCTCGCGCGCTCGAGCCGCCCGGCGACTTCGTTGAGCTCGGCCTTGTCGCCATCGCGAGCGCCCATGTTCCATTTGAGGCCATATTGCTGCGTCTTGAAATGCACGGCCACGAAGATGTGAACGAGCGCCAGAATGCAGCCCAGAGCCAGAACGGTGATTTCGGTTGCCATCTGTATTCCCTTATTCGTTTTCCGGCTGGGCCCAGGCCGGACTGACCGTCATGCCCTGGCCTGATAGTGAGCCTTCTCGAACCGCGACGCCGGCGTCCTCGAGGTCTGCACGCACGATCGCCACCAACTCGCGCCGGCCGGACAGAACAACGGGTAGCCCGATGCGCTGTGCCGCCCATCGTACGGTGGCGAGCGATTGTTCGCCGCGCTCGGTGAGCGCCATCTCTTGTTCTGGTTCGTCCGCACCAGAGGCTTGCTCGCTTGCATCGCGCATTTCGAACGCAATCGCAGGAAGTGCCTTCGCCGGTGGCAAGAGCTCGACCGTCCATTCCGGCTCGGTCGCGGATATCCGTGCTTCGAGCGCGCGATAGGCCGATAGCGACGCACCATCGAGCGTTTCGGAGCGAACCATTGCTCTGCGCCGTTGGCGATCGATCGTCACGTCGCTTTCGGCAACGCCTGCGACGAGCGCAAGCCGCTTGGCGAGGTCCTCGGCGCGGCGGCTGGCGGCTTCCTCTTCACGCGCGCGCGCAGCCGACAGCTGCGCCTGTTCCGCGGCGCTGGCGCTGGTCCCGACCTGGAACTGGGTAAGGATCACGTCGATATCCTCGCCGAGCCTGCGATTGAGAGCCGCCCTTACCTGCGCATCCGCCTGGGCGTTGAGCCGGGGCGTGAGCACCGTCGCGTCGACGATCATCGGTTCGCTCGAAAAGTCGATGCTGAATTGGTCGATTCGTGCGTTGGCGGGGAATGCATCCTGCAACTCGTTGCGGACGATCCGCTGGGCGTTGGTTTCCCAGGCAATATTCTGGAGCGAGATGAACAGCGGGATGGCGAGCGCCACGACGACGGTGGTGATCGCAACGTTCTGCAGCACCGTGTTGCGCTCGCTCAAGGTCGTGCGGAAGCCATAGAGCCGCGCCATGCCCCATGCGGTGATAGCGATGGTCAGGAGGTTGGTGACGTAAAGCAGCAGCGCGCCTGAAAAGACCGTCCAGTTGGCGGTCGCGGCGCCGAAACCGACCACTGCCAGTGGCGGCATGAGGGCGGTGGCGATGGCCACACCGACGATCGTGCCTTCGCGCCCGCGGATCATCGCGTAGGCACCGGCAAGCGCAGAAAACAGCGCCACCATAAGGTCGAACAGGTTGGGCCTCGTGCGCGAGGCAATTTCTGGCGTGATCTCCTGGATCGGCGAGAAGAATACCACCAGCGCACACAGCGCGATCGCCATGACGGAGCCCCACGCAAGGCTGCGGGCCGATTGCTTCATCCACGGGAAATCTCCGATCGCCAGGGCAAATCCCAGCCCCATGATCGGACCCATCAGCGGCGAGAGAAGCATGGCGCCGATCACCACTGCAGGCGAGGACAGCAGCAGACCGAGGATCGCGATGCCGCCCGACATCGCCGTCATGAACAGATAGCGTTCGGACAGCGCGCACTCCTCGCGTCGCTTGCCGATTACCGCCTGCTGATCGACGCTGCCGATTACGTCCTCGAACCACCACGCGCGAGCGCTGTGGAGCACCTCGCGATAGGTGGAATCATTCGCTTCCGGGGCGGTTGCCTGAGCAGGTGACGAGGAAATCTCGGTATTCTTAACAGCGTCGGACAAGCGCTTTGGCCCCCAAAATATCGCGTGGCCTGCGGATTTAGGCGGAATCTCCAACAAACGAAAGCGTGGACGTGAGCGGCGGAATCCTGCACATTTTCTTGAAAGCTGTGTCTTAGACCACTAATACAGTAGGAAATGGCGGCTACACGCTGCCCAAGGGAGCTAGATTTCAAGCATGAGCACGCCGGAAACCGATCTGTCGACCACCACTGCGGCACCGACCAAGACCGCCACCGATTTCGATCTCACCCCGCCCGATCCGGTGCCGAGCGTCGCGCCGGAGAAAGCTGCCGGTCTCGTACCCGTTGATGCAGAGAAAAAGTCTAAGCTCGACGTGAAGGTCGACAATTTCGTCGCGGAACTGGTGTCGGAAGATGCCAATTCGCCGGCCTTCGGCGAGAAGGTCGACCAGATCACCCGCATGGGTCAGGAACAGATCCGGGCCGCAGCCGCCATGTCCAACCGCTTCCTCGACCGTCCCGTGCGGGCGATGGATTCCGACAGCAGCGTGGGCGCCGATCTTGCCGAGTTGCGCCGCACGGTCGAAGACCTCGATCCTGGCCGCAAGGGCAAGCTGCGCGGACGCAAGCTGTTCGGCATCATCCCTTTCGGCAACAAGCTGCAGCGTTACTTCGACAGCTACACCAGCGCACAGGGCCATATTCAGGCGATCCTCGACCGGCTCGCTTCGGGCAAGCGCGAGCTGCATGAGGATAACGCCGCGATCGATGTCGAGCGCCAGAAGCTGTGGGAAGCGATGGGCGAACTCGAACAGATGATCCACATCGCCAAGACGCTCGACGAAAAGCTCGAGCAGAAGGCGGCAGAGCTCGATTCCTCCGACCCGGCCAAGGCGAAGGCGATCCGCGAAAGCGCGCTGTTCTATGTCCGCCAGCGCACGCAGGACCTGCTGACGCAGATGGCGGTCTCGGTGCAGGGCTATCTTTCGCTCGACCTCGTGAAAAAGAACAATGTCGAGCTGGTGAAGGGCGTCGACCGCGCCAGCACCACGACCGTCGGCGCGCTGCGCACTGCGGTGACCGTGGCGCAGGCCATGACCAACCAGAAACTGGTGCTGCAGCAGATCACCTCGCTCAACCAGACCACCAGCGACATCATAGATTCGACCAGCACCATGCTGCGCGAACAGACCGGCCAGATCCACGAGCAAGCAGCGTCCAGCACCATTCCGCTGGAGACGCTGCAGCGCGCCTTCCAGAACATCTATGACACGATGGACGAGGTCGACGACTTCAAGGTCAAGGCGCTCGCCAGCATGAAGCAGACGGTCAATGTTCTGACCGACGAAGTCGAGAAGTCGAAGGGCTATATCGCCCGTGCCGAAGGCCAGGCCCAGGCGCAGAAGAAGGCGCTCGAGCCGAGCCTGCTGGCGCTGGATAACTGAGCATGGTCGATAGCACCCGCGAGTCCGAACAGATCATGAGCGCCGCGGGCCGCTCGTTGCAGGTGCAGCGCGAAGGCGGCACGCATCGTCCTGCCAAATCGATCGGCAAGGGTTCGGCCGAGCTCAAGGCGAAACACTGGAAGAAGGTGATCAAGCGCATCCTGATCGCCTTCGCCGCGATCTGGATGGCCGCAATCGCCGTGGGCCTCATCATCGACGGCATCGGCTTTACCGGCATCATGCTGACCGCGCTTGCGGCGATCATCGCCATCGGCGTGATTGCAAAGGGCACCAAGATCAAGGTGCCCCAGCGCGCCGACCTGAAGAAGGGCGATGCGAGGGCAATGGTCGGCCGGACCGAGCTTTGGCTGGAGGCGCAGCGCCCGGCGCTGCCCCCGCCAGCGGTGCAAGTGGTCGACCAGCTCGGCGTCCAGCTCGACGCGCTCGGCCTCCAGCTTGAAACCATCGACCAGAACAATCCGGCGGTCAGCGAAGTGCGGGAACTGGTGGGCGAGTACATCCCCGAGACGATCGAGAATTACCGCAAGATACCCGCGCATCTCCGCGGCGAGAATCATGCCGGAAAGACGGCTGACGAGCGGCTTACCGAAAGCCTCGGCAAGCTGAGCGGCGAAGTCGACCGCGTAACCCGCCGGTTGGCGGAAGGCGCGCTCGATGATCTCGCCGTTAAGACCCGTTATCTCGATTATCGTTTCGGCGGTGCCGAAGCCCTGGAGGACAACAGCAAGTGAGAGTAGCCCTTCCCCATGACCTCGGCCGCGAGGAAGTGCGTCGCCGCCTCCGCGAACGCAGTCACGAAATCGCAGACCATGTTCCGGGCGGCATGGCCGAAGTCGAAACGCGCTGGCGCGGCGAGGACGTGATGGAGCTGAGCGTCGGCGCGATGGGCCAGAACATCAATGGCGAGGTCGAGGTCGAAGATAACCAGGTGATCTTCAGTATCGAGCTTCCCGCGATGCTTTCCTTCGTCAAGCCGATGATCGAGAGCGCGATCCGGTCCAAGGGCACCAAGATGCTCGAAAAGAAGTAGGGAACTTACCCAAGTCTCGGCGGTTGATCCGCAAGGCACTGGAAAATTGTCGAAAAGCGCGTGTTGAACGCGAGACGGAAATCCGGAGCTCTTGTCGCAAGACACGTGTCTGATCGCAGCAGAAACGCCGTGAGCAGATCCATGTTTTGCCCAAGCAAGGAGGGTTTCCATAAGTTCGCGGATTCCACACGCGTGCAGTCTCAGAAAGCTGCTTCGCGAAAAAACATTTCAGGCGCACGATGCGCTCGACGCACAAATGCGAAAGATGGGATGGAGCGACCGCGCGTCCTATGCCCATTTTCTGCAGGTGCAACGCGCTGCCCGCCTTGCCCTCGAAATCTGGGCCGAAAGGTTCTGTCCATCTGCAATTTGTCCGCCCCGGCAATCCCACCTAATCGAGCGCGATCTTGTTGCGCTTGGCGTGCCGCCATCGGGCAGGGTTGAATCCTTCGCCATAGGCGAGGGAGCGAACCCGATCGGATTTGCCTGGGCCATGGCCGGGTCTTCGCTCGGCAACCGCGCCATCCTGCGCGACATCGAGCTTCATGCGGATAGTAAGATGACCACCGCGTTTCTCGCCGACCCTGGAATGATCGCTTTCTGGAAGGCGCTGCGCCCCGATCTCGAGCAGCCTGCGACGGACCTCGAAGCTGCGGCTGCAGCGCGGGCCGCCGCTTCCGTTTTCGACCATTTTCGCAAGGCGGCTGCAGCATTCGCACCCGCAGAGGCTGCGGCATGAACTGGAGTTACGGCAATTGGGACCTCACCGACTGCGATCGTGAACCGATCCACCAGATCGGGCACATCCAGCCATTCGGCGCTCTGGTCGCCGTCGATAGCGACTGGTCCGTCACCAATCGCTCGGCAAATTCGAGCGAGGTGCTGGGTCTCGATCGCAATCCCGAGCCGGGCCAACCGCTGGCCGAGCATTTTTCGGATGCAGCCATCGACAGGTTGAAGGGTGCACTGGCGCGGACCAATGAAAGCACCCCTGTCGAACGGGTCTTCGGTTTCCGCTTCGAGCCCGATGGCACGCAATTCGACGTCGCGGTTCACCGGTCGGGACCGGTCGCGATCATGGAGTTCGAGCCTCATGATGATGCGGAATACGCCAATCACGTCGCCATGGTCGCGCCCCTCATCACCCAGCTCGAAGGCGTGCAGGGGATCGACGCGCTCTGTGAAAGAGCAGCACAACTCATCAAGGAACTGACCGGCTTCGACCGCGTCATGGCCTATCGCTTTCACCCCGACGAAAGCGGCGAGGTCATTGCCGAGGCACGCAAGGAAGGCCTCGAGCCGTATCTTGGCCTGCGTTATCCGCGCACCGACATCCCCCAGCAGGCGCGCGAACTGTTCCGCCGCAACCGCTTCAGGATCATTTCGGATACATCCGATGCCCCGGTTGCGATCGAACCCCCGGTCTCGCCCGACGGCGAACCGCTCGACCTCAGCATGAGCGTGCTGCGGGCGCAGTCGGAAATCCATGTCGAATATCTGCGGAACATGGGAGTCGCCGCTTCGCTGTCGATCGCGGTGGTGGTCAAGGGGAAGCTGTGGGGCCTGTTCGCCTGTCACCACGACTCCCCGCGCCACGTGCCCTATTCCCTGCGAACGGTGGCGGAAATGTTCTCGCAGGTTTTCTCGCTGATGATCGATCGCAACAGCATCGACTCCAACGAGCAATTACGAACGCGGGGCCGCAACCTGCGGGACCAGCTGATGGTCCAGCTGGCGGGCGACACCAGGCTCGCCAAAAGCCTTCCGCTGATCGACGAAGTGCTCGCCGAAGTCATTCCGCACGATGGGGCGTCGCTTCTGGCTGATGATGTCTACAGCGCGCGCGGATCGGCCCCACTCGAAAACGAGTTTCGCGCCCTGCTTCCCGCCCTCTCGGACGCTCCTGCAGGAAAGGTGATCGCGACCGATTGCATCGCGGGTCAGCTCAAGTCTGCCGAGGCATTCAGCGACCGCGCGGCCGGGGCGCTGATCATCCCCTTGTCGCGCAAGCAAAGCGATTATCTGGTGCTGTGGCGCAAGGAATTGCCGCAAAAGGTGACCTGGGCAGGTAATCCCGAAGAAGCCATGCTGAAGAGCCCGGACGGGGCACGCCTGACACCACGCAAGAGCTTCGAGGCCTGGAGCGAAGAGCTATCGGGCCGCAGCCAGCAGTGGTCCGAAGAAGAGATCGAGACCGCCGAAAGCCTGCGCGTCAGCCTGATCGAGGTGATCCTGCGCCTGACCGACGAAGCGCTCAATGTCCGCAGCCGCGCGCAGGAGCAGCAGGAATTGCTGATCGCCGAGCTGAACCACCGCGTGCGCAATATCCTGAACCTCATTCGCAGCCTGGTCTCGCAATCGAAGCGCGATGCGCAAACCATCGGTGACTATAGCGAGATCATCGGCGGACGGATCGCTGCGCTGGCGAGCGCGCATGACCACATCACCGAGCAGAACTGGTCGCCTGCACCCTTCTCCGCCCTGATCGAGGCCGAGGTGGAAGCCTATCTGCAGGAAAAGCGGGATCGACTGAAACTGATCGGCGACGACGTTCTGATCGCTCCCGAAGCCTATACCGTGCTGGCCCTCGTCATGCATGAAATGGTCACCAACTCCGCGAAATACGGCAGTCTCACCGATGCTCGGGGCGATCTGGAGATCGGCCTGCATCGCGATGACGAAGGCGACCTTCACATCTCCTGGCGCGAGCGGGGTGGCCCTTCCGTCGAAAAGCCCGAGCGACGCGGTTTCGGCTCGACAATCATCGAGCGCTCGATCCCGTTCGAACTCAAGGGCAAGACCGAAGTTCGTTTCGAACCGGGCGGCCTCGAGGCTGATTTTGTCGTGCCGGGCCGCTATGTCAGCGAACTGTCAACCAGTCCGAAACACGGCAGTGGCGACACAAAGATCGGTGCGAAAACATCCGGATCAATGGATTCTGCTATGGAAAAACCACCCGAAACCGTTCTGCTCGTTGAGGACAACATGATCATCGCGATGGATACCGAAGAAAGCCTGCGGCACCTCGGCGTGAAACACGTCGAAACCACCGGCAGTGTCTCGGGCTCGCTCTCCGCGCTGAACGAGATCGAACCCGATCTGGCGATTGTCGATTTCAACCTCGGCGACGAAACCAGCGAACCGGTGATCGAGGTGCTGAAGCAGCGCGGCATTCCCTATATTCTGGCGACAGGCTATGGCGAGACAACCGTCGACGGCCAGCACCAGGACGCGCTCGGCATGTTGACCAAGCCCTATGGGAAGAACGAGATTTCGGGGATGCTGGCCCGCCTTACTCAGCCCGGTTCCGGCAGGGCCGATCAAGCGGCGAACTAGCGGGCGTTCAGGTTTTTGCGCTCGCGCCCGGTAGCTTGCCCACGACCTGCGCACCGTCGCGGGTCGTCACCAGGACCTCGTCGCCATCGACGATGATGCAGATATCCTCGACCCCTACGGCCGAAATGCGCGGGCCGTCGCTCATCGTCAGGACATTGCGGCATCCGTCAAGGTCCGCCTGCCCCGAGGAATGATTGCCTTCACCGTCCTGCGGCAATGCATCCTGCAGCGCTGCCCAGTTCCCGATGTCGGACCAGCCCATGTCGACCGGCACCATCGCGGCCCGCGCGGTGTTTTCCATGACCGCATAGTCGATCGACTCGCCTTCGATCTTTCCGAATGCTTTTGCATCGGGATGGAATAGCGAGCCGCTCTCCTCGCCCTGCTCCACGCTTGCCTGGATCGCTGCAGCCACTGCCGGTCGGTGCGCCGCAAGCTCGTCAAGCAGACTGCCCGCACGAAAAGCGAAGATGCCGCCGTTCCAGGCATAGCCGCCATCGGCAAGAAACCCCTGCGCCCGTCCAAGATCGGGTTTTTCTACGAAGGCATCGACCTTGAAACCGGTATCGAGAGGCTCGCCCCGCCGGATGTATCCATAGCCCGTTTCGGGGCGGTCGGGCGCGATGCCGAAACTGACCAGCCAGCCTTGCGCCGCCAGCACCGCTGCCTCTTCAGCAGCCTTGGCGAATGCCGTTTCGTCGGCGATATGATGGTCGCTCGGACACACCAGCATCACCGCATCCGGCTCGAGCCGCGCCGCAGCAAGCGCGATCGCGGCTGCCGTATTGCGCGCGCAGGGCTCGACGATGATTGCATGATCTTCCCCGCTTGCCATTTGCTCTTCGATCAGTGGCACGTGGTTCGGACCTGCAACGATCAAGGGCGGCGCGAAAATGGCGCCATCTCCGCAACGCTCGACAGCCTCGCGGAAAAGCGTCCGCTCCCCGATCAGGGGAATGAACGGCTTGGGCCGGGTTGGTCGGCTCTTCGGCCAGAGCCGCGTCCCCGAGCCACCACACAAAATTACCGGCTGAATGCGCCCCATCGTCAATACCCCGCCGCTCCTGAAGGCATGCTACTACGCCGCAAGCCGCATGTCAGTTGAAGAAGCGCTGACGATAATAGAAAGGCGCTGCCACGGGATTCCCGTCGGCATCGCGCGCCGGTTCGAAAGTGACCTGCTCGCGCGCCAATTGGCACACCATTGCATCGGTTTCCGGAAAGGGGCTGGGGCGATAGATCGAACAGGCCGTGACGCGGCCTTGTGCCGACACAGTCAGCTTGACGATCACCGATTCACCGATGCGTGCCTCACGGCCTCCAGGCGGGACCGGAAAAGCGCTGGCATCGGTGATCGAGCGAACCAGTACCGGCTTGGTCGCAGCCACGCCGCCACGCCCGCCGCCCGACCGGCCGCTGCCGGTACCGAGGCCCTGACCTTCCGCACCGGTGCCCTCGCCTTCATCCCTCGCTCCTGAGGTTGTCGCCGCGCCGGTCGAAGACGCTCGCGGCACGGGCGTCTGCTTCTCTACCGGCACACGAGGCGTCGGGGCCGTCACGGGCTTGGGCGTCGCATCGCGGCCCGGGTCACCTTGAGCCCCCTCGTCGGGCTCCGGTTCGGTGACCGGCGTCTCTTCCTCGGGTGCGGTGACGTTGACAGTAAATGCAGACACCACCGTCTGCTCAACGGTCGCGGTCATGTCCGGCGCAAAGGCGCGTGCGAGCCCATAAAGCGCCGCAACGTGCAACAGCACGATCGCCACGATCATGCCCAACCGGGGTTTTTGTCTGCGATCCGAATAGCTCTGCGCCGGCATTGCTTTCCTTTCTTTCTCGCGCTCAGCGCCCGCGACAGGCCCGATCTCTCTATAACCTGCTGCGAAGGGCAATGCGATGAAACCTCTAGATATCAGTCCGTCACAGGTAAAGAACGCTTGGCAGCAACACGTACGAGACGTGGCATTCTGCATGCTGGGTGGCATCTTGTTCGGCCTGATAGCCTATGAAGCGATTTCGCTGACCCGCGGCGATGGGCGGATCGCAGCGGTCTGGATACCGAATGCGATTGCAGTCGCCTACCTGCTACGCGCTCGCCTCGGGAAGGAAATATTGCTGCTGGCCATGTGCTGGCTGGGGAATATCGGCGCCAATCTTTTCGCAGGCGACAATCTGGCGAGAGCGGCAGGTTTGGCGAGCTGCAATTCGATCGAAATCATCCTCGCGCTGCTGCTGGCCTGGCGGTTCTGCAAACAGATCCCGGACATGCAGGATCTGGGCGATCTGGCGCGTTTCGTCATTCTGGCGGCCGTCATCGCACCGATGATCGCTGCGCTGCCCGCGGCGTTCATTCTGGAGGGCACGTCAGCAGGATGGCTGGCGGCCTGGGCGAAATGGTCTGTTACCGATGGGCTCGGCATGGCGATCGTGGCACCCGCCGGGCTGGTCATCGGCGAGGCATGGGCGCAGCGCAGACAGCCGAGCCAGCGCGAATTGGTCGAATGGCTTACCCTCAGCGCTTTCGGGATAGTCGCAACGGTGATGATCTTCACGCAGACGCAATATCCATTGCTGTTCTTTGCGCCCCTGGTCGTGGTTTTCCAGGCCTTTCGCCTGGGTGCGCTTTGCACCGCATTGTCTGTCTTCACCACGGCGATCATCGCGAGTTTCTTTACCTCGCTCGACCTTGGACCCCTGGCGCTCATCAGCGGAACGGAGACGTCAAAACTCATCGTTCTGCAGTGTTTCGTGGCGACAATCTTTATAATCGGACTGCCTGTTTCTGCGGCCCTGAGCACCCGCGCGCGGCTGATCGAGGAACTCGCCTCTCGCACGCGTGAACTCGACCTGCTGACAGAAAACATCTCGGACGCGGTCCTGTTCTATGATTGCAAGGGCGTGTGCACCTATGCCTCCCCGTCGGTCGCCGACGTGCTCGACGAAGCGCCTGAAATCTTCGTCGGTTCGCGCGCCAGCGCCCGGATGCATACCGATGCCAGGGCCAAGATTCTCGAGGCGGAGAGCCGGCTGCTTTCAGGAGAGACCGACAAGGACCGCATCACCTATCGGCGCTACAACGACAGCCAAGATGGCAAGCCGGTCTATATCGAGGCCGATTGCGCGGCTGCCCGCAATCCCGAAACGGGCGAGATCAAGGGCATCATCGTCTCTGCGCGCGATGTGACCGAACGGGTCGAGCTCGAACTGCAGCTGGTGCGAGCGCGCCAGCACGCGGAAAATGCCGCCTATGCCAAGTCGGAGTTCCTGGCGAACATGAGCCGCGAGATCCGCACGCCCATGAATGGCGTGCTGGGCTTTGCCGAATTGCTGCTTCAGGGCGAACTGGACGAAAAACAGGAACGTCACGCCGAGCTGATCGTCCAGTCTGGCCGTTCGATGATGCTTCTTCTCAACGACATTCTCGACCTCTCGCGGATCGAGGCGGG
Source organism: Altererythrobacter xiamenensis (assembly GCF_900177715.1). GTDB lineage: Bacteria > Pseudomonadota > Alphaproteobacteria > Sphingomonadales > Sphingomonadaceae > Erythrobacter > Erythrobacter xiamenensis. Next base: position 953,442 of record NZ_FXWG01000001.1, read on the forward strand.
CCAGATCGCGGTGAACCCCGAACCGACCGATCCGGCGACAATTCTCGAGGAATGCTCCGACCTTCACCGGCCGGCGGCGGAGAAGAAAGGCGTCACACTCGTCTGCGAGACAGGCGAAGCTACGCCCAGCGTCCTCACCGATGGTTTGCGACTGCGACAGATCCTGCTCAACCTGATCGGCAATGCCGTGAAGTTCACGCCAGACGGCACGATCAGCGTCAGCATGGACGTCCATCCGGAGCAGTTTGTGCTGACCGTCGAAGATACCGGAATAGGAATCGGTGCCGACCGTCTTGAGCGTATCTTCAACCCATTCGATCAGGGTGAAAACGACACGGCAGGGCGGTTCGGGGGAACCGGACTCGGTCTCTCGATCAGCCGGCAACTGGCCGAATTGCTCGGCGGCACGCTCGAGGTTGAATCCACCCCGGGCGTAGGCTCGCGTTTCAGCCTTGCGCTGCCTCTGGTGGAATGCGCCCCGGTGCCGCAACCTCGCCGTAGAAGGCCGGTCGAATCACGCGTTCAGCTCCCTCGCAAATCGCGAATCCTGCTGGCGGAAGATCACCCGGTGAACCGCTTGCTTGCAACCGAGATGCTGGAGCGCTGCCACCAGCATGTCAGCGCTACTTGCGACGGCTATGAAACCGTAGAAGCCGTCCTCGCTGCGCACGCACGGGGTGAGCCGTTCGACCTCGTGCTGATGGATATCCAGATGCCGGGTTGCGATGGCTATACCGCGACCAGAATCATTCGTGGCGAAGGGTTCACGCCTACCGAACTCCCTATCATCGCGCTTACTGCGAATGTCTTTCCCGAAGACGTCGCCGCCGCGCGCGATGCCGGAATACAGGGTCATCTGGCGAAGCCACTGGTATTCGACGAACTGGTCGGCGCGCTGCGGCGGTGGCTGAACAGGTGGAGGCGAACCTGGATGCCGAGAACGAGATGCCGCTGCATGACGCTGCTCTGCATCAGGTCTGGCGCCAGCGACGGGCAGAAGCGATCAAAGCGGTCGCCGAGGCCATGCGCGCCGGCAGGCTGACGGGCATCGAAGGGTCCGAGCTGGGAAAGCTCGTTCAGAAGCTCGCCGGATCGGCCGGCATTTTTGGCGAGGACGAGCTGGGTTCGCGCGCCTCGGCCTTTGCCCGCGCGCTGAGCAGCGAAGTGGACGAAGATGTCCGCTTCGAGCTGGCCCGCGAGTTCCTCGAAGCCGCCTGACCCCGCGGCCCTGGCGCAAACAAGAACGGCGGAGCCCGAAGGCCCCGCCGCTCCTGTTTTTTCAGGTTCAAAACCCTTGCGGGATCAGAACTCGTAACGAACGCCAACCTGGAGCTTCCAGGCCGAGCTCGAGATCGAGACGAATTGTTGATCGTCGGGATTGAAACCATCGATAATGTAGGTTCCGTCATTGTCGACATCTACGTCCACTACGTCCAGGAACTCGTTGCGGAACTTCAGGCGGTTCCAGCCGCTGTCCAGGAAGTTGAGGAAGTTGTCGAAATCGGCGAACAGCTCGATGCGGTCATCCGCGATACCGGTCAGCTTCCCGATGAACGGCAGTTCCTGGCTGATGCGCAGATCCATGTCGTAATGCCACGGGTTCCGGCAAGTGTTGCGCTTGATCGAAGCTCCCGGCGTGTATTCGCAGCCTGAAGCGGCCACATAGTCGATCAGGTCCTGAACCGCAGCCGGATCGGATGCTGCCGAAAGGTTCGGATCGTTCACGCCCGTGGGGACATAGAGCAGCGCATTATCGCTACCCGACGAGCTGTCGTTGAACACGCCACCACCGTCGAAGGTCAGGCTGTAGGGACGGCCCGATCGTGCACGGAAGAAGATGCCGAGACCCGTTGCGTAGTCACCGAAGAATTCCTCGCGGAAATACACCGAAGCGGTGATATTGTGGCGGGTTTCGTAGTTGGAGGTCGAAACAGCCGGGTTCTGACGATCGAAGGCTGCGGTCACGTCATAGGACGAGGTTGCGGTCGACGAACCGACGTTGCGATTGTTGTTCGAGTCCGTGAACGCATAGCCGAAACGAAGGTTCGTGCTGCCACCATCGGTGAACATGCCGCCAAAACGCTTCGAAAGCAGGATCGACGCGCTGTGGCTGTCGTAGCTCGGACCGTTGGTCAGCTGGATGAAGTCGTCGATGCCGGTGCCGAAGCAGACCGGGGACAGGTTCTCCCAGACGGGAGGCGTTCCGCCCGGATAGGCCAGCGTTGCGTTGCAACCAGCCTTAAGCGGGTCGAGCGCAGCGTAGATCGGACGACCATCGACGGTGAAACCGTCGAGTCCTTCATTGAGGTTCGGCGCCTGGACCAGGTCGACGAAGTTCAGAGTGTCGTTGAACCGCGAGTAGATGTAGTCGAGGTTCAATTTCCAGTCGCTGAAGAAGCCGCCTTCGGTGCCGATGGTGCTCGAGAAACCGAGGTTTGCACGGACAACCGTCGGAACGTCGAACTCGGGGTCGGTCGACTGGGTGTCGCCCCTGCCCACAGCTGCGTCGGCGCTGCCACCTGCGGTGACGCAGGCGGGGAAGCCGGCGAAGTTGCCGCTGCCGTCGAGAGCCGAAGTCGGGAATGCCCCACCGCAATCGAGCGAGGTGCCCAGAGCAGTCGAGAAGCCGTTGTTCGAGAAGGCGTTCGAGAAGTAGACGACCGGATCACCGCCCGAGAAGATGCCGACACCGCCGGTGAGACGCGAGTTCGAGAGGAAGCCCTCGTTGTCGAACTCGTAGGTCGCAGCGAAGCGCGGAAGAAGGACCGGGTCGAGCTTGCCGAAGGAATTGGCGTTGGTGAAGCCGAAACGCTCAGCAAAAAGCGGGTTGGTACGCGGTGCGTCGCCCGAATAGAGCTGAACGCGCATACCAGCTGTCAGCGAGAGTTGGTTCGTCGCCTGCCATTCGTCCTGGGCGTAGAACGACCAGATGGTGCGCTTGAAGCGAGCTGCCGCTTCGTTGATGTCACCGGTCGGCGTGGCGTTGATGTCTGCACCATAGGCATCGCCGTTGAAAATCTCTTCCGCATCAGGGAAGAATTCCGTGCCCTGGCTGAGAATGCCGTTCTCGAAATCGTCGAGGTTCGAGAAGTAGAGCGTCCCGGTCGCGTTTACGGCAAACAGGTTATAGACTTCGAGTGCATTGACTTCAGCACCGATCTTGAACTGGTGATCACCGCCATCGATGTTGACCTGGAACTTCGCCTGATCGATCTGCGTGTCCAACTGGTTGGCCGAGCGGAAGATGCCCGGGCCCGTGCTCAGAACGCCGAACTCGTCATCGGCAGTACCGAGGATACCGTCATCGCCGGGCTGTGATGTGCCAACTGCCAGGCGGACGATCGGGTTGTCCGACTGCGCTTCGCCGCCACCGACCGGGCCCTGAATGTCGCCCACTTCCGAGCGGCTCAGACGGAGTTCGGTCGTGATCTTGTCCGACCAGTCGGAGTAGAGGCGGACCGAATAGTAGTCCGACTTCGTACCTTCATCTTCGAACGAGTTCAGGCCGGTGAGGTTGTCACCGCCGAAGTCCGGCTCGACGTTGGTTTCCTCAAGGCGCTGGTAGGTCGCTTCAAGGCGATGGTCATCCGAAATGTAGGCGTCGAGGCGACCGAAGTAGCGGACGCTCGATTCTGCGAGCGTGCGCGGATAGCCGCCGACATCCTGGCCGTAGACATTCTGCGCGATCTGCGCGAACCGGTCGAACTGCGCCTGCGAAATGCCTTCTACGCCATTGGCGAATCCGGCATCGAAGGGGCCTTCGTCATTGGCATCGCCAAGGTCGGTTTCTTCGTATCCTGCGTAGAAGAAAATGCGATCGGGAATGATCGGGCCGCCCAGCGTTGCACCCCAGCGCTTCTCGCTACCCGATGAAAGGGGCTGAACGTCCCCGTCGCCATCGATGATGCTGTCGGCGAGCATTGAGTCATTGAAGAAGGTGTAGAATGCCGAACCGTGGAACTGGTTCTGGCCCGACTTGGTCACGACATTGACGAGACAGCCGGTGAAGTCAGAGTACTCGACGTCGAATGGTGCGAACTCGACCGAGGTTTCGCGGATCACGTCGTAAGGAAGAGGCAGCGAGTTACGCGCTGCGAAGGGGGTGCCGTTCAGACCGAAAACGTCGGCCTGGACGATACCGTCGACGGTGAAGGTGTTCGAACGATCGTTACCGCCGAGGCAGGAGATGCGGTCGACTTCATTGTCACGCTCAAGGCTGACACGCGGGTCGAGGCGGATGATGTCGCGCACGTCGCGCGAAAGCGAGGGGAATGCTTCCAGCGTTTCTTCGCCGAATGCCAGACCCGGGCCGACGGCCAGCTGCGTAACATTGGCACGCGCGCCGCTGACGATGATGACATTCTCACCGGCGCCTGCTGCGGCCGAAGCGAGCTCGAAGGTGAAATTGGTGTTGCCCGAAACGGTGATGAACTGACCTTCGACCGTCTGGCCTTCATAACCAGGGGCAGTCGCGGTGACGGTGTAGGGACCGCCCGGAACAAGCGAGCCGACGCGGAAGCTACCGTCGGCATCTGCGCGAAGCGTGCGGGTCTGACCGGTACGCGTATCGGTAACCGTAACGGTCGCACCAGACAGTGGGGTGCCGGTTTCGTCGACGACGCGGCCTTCGACGCCCGAAGTGATTTGCTGCGCTGCAGCAGGTGTCGCAACGGTGGCGGCGGCAGCAAGGCTGACCACGCTCGCTGCCAGAAGATATTTGATTTTCATGTTCCAAGTGTCCCTGATCACGAATGGGTGACTAATACGATTCCCTGATTTCCCCTTAGGGAAGCGGCGCTGCGCTCAGAAGGCAGTTTTGTGACGAGCGCGTGAAACTTTATGTCGGATTTGTGACAAGGGGCCTCTGCAGGACCTCGGATACCCCGAATTACGCTAGGAAAACCTAGGGGTTGAGCGCCGTGTTGCCGCAGTGCAACATAAATTGGCTTTTTCGTAATTTATCCTCAGGCCGCCCCGCCATAGTCAGGCGAGATTGATCTCGCGCAGCCGCTGGAGGAGAAAATCATGGCTCGAGATCGGCTCGGGCGCTTCGGATTCGCGGCCGGGTTCGATACAGCTTTCCAGCGTCTCGATCGTGTAATCGGGTCGGAAATGCAGGAAAAACGGCATCGAATAGCGCGACCGGTCTTTCGCCGCGCCATGCGGATTCACGACCCGGTGCGTGGTCGAGCGCAGCTTCGAATTGGTCAGCCGGTCGAGCATGTCGCCGACATTGATGACGAGCGCGCCCTCGGGCACTTCGACGGCTTTCCAGTCGCCCTGCTTCGTCAGCAGTTCAAGCCCGGCCTCTTCGGCTCCAAGCAGGAGCGTGATCGTGTTGATGTCGCCATGCGCGGCAGCGCGAATTGCACCGTCGGGGGCATCGTCGCCGAGCGGCGGATAGCGCAGCAGACGCATGACCGAATTGCCGTCCTCGACCGTCTTGGCGAAGTAATCTCTTTCCAGCCCCAAGTGCAGTGCAATCGCCTCAAGCACGCGGAGACCAGCGGTTTCGAATGCCGAATAGAGCGTGCTGAAGGTGTCCTTGAAGCTGTCGACTTCCTCGGGCCAGATGTTCGGGGCCATGAACTCCGAAAGAGGGTGACCCTCGGGCAGGTCGCGCCCGACGTGCCAGAACTCCTTGAGATCGAAGATCTCGGCGTCCTTGGCTTTCTCCGTGCCGAACGGTGTGTAGCCGCGCGCGCCGCCGCCGCCTTCGATCTTGTACTTGAGCTTCGTCTCGGTCGGCAGGTCGAAGAACGCTTTCGATTTCGCTTCGGCGCGGTCGATCAGTTCCTGCGGGATCCCGTGGTCGCGCACGACGGCAAAACCGTATTCGGAAAAGCTGCGGCCCAGCTCGTCGGCAATGTTCTCGAGCGGCTGGTCGAGTGACACAACCGCGATATCGTTGGATTCGGTCATAATGGCTTGCGCCTTTAATACGCCGCGAGCGTTTTAGTAAGGGAGGAAGAGGCCGGCCAGCGCCGCGCTCATCAGATTGGCAAGGCTGCCAGCGGCCAAGGCGCGCAGGCCCAGCTTCGCGATGACAGGCCGCTGGTTGGGGGCGAGCCCGCCGGTGACCGCCATCTGGATCGCGATCGATGAGAAGTTGGCGAAACCGCACAGGGCAAATGTCACGATCGCACGGCTGCGTCCCGTCAGCGTCTCCAGCTGTCCCAGTTCGATGAAGGCGACGAACTCGTTGAGCACGATCTTGGTGCCGAACAGACCGCCAGCCGTGCCCGCCTCGCTCCACGGAATGCCGATCAGGAACATGACCGGCGCGAAGAGCCAGCCGAGCATCTGCTGGAAACTGAGGTCGGGATAGCCGAACCAGCCACCGATCCCGCCGACGATGCCGTTGGCGAGCGCGACCAGCGCGACGAAGACCATGACCATCGCGCCAACCGCGACCGCCAGCCTGACGCCGGTCTGAGTGCCCTGTGCGGCGGCTTCGATGACATTGGCGGGGCGATGGCCTTCCTCGAAAGTCTCGGCAACTTCTACCTCATGCGGCCTTTCGCCCTCGGTAATCGCTGCCGGGCCTTCCGAACTGATGCGCGATTGCGGCAAGGCCAGGTCCGCGTCGTCGTCCCCGTCGATCTCGTCGGGATAGATGATCTTCGCCATCAGGATACCACCCGGCGCGGACATGAAGGCGGCGGCGAGCAGGAACGGCACGGCCTCCGATCCGATAAAGCTGGCATAGGCGGCGAGGATCGTTCCCGCGACACCCGCCATGCCCACGCACATCAGGGTGAAGAGGCGCGAGGGCGGCAGCGCGGCGAGATAGGGGCGCACCACCAGGGGGCTTTCCGACTGGCCGACAAAGATATTGGCGGCACTTCCCAGCGCCTCGACCTTGCTCACGCCGGTGATCCAGCCGATCGCACCGCCGACCCAGCGCACCAGCCGCTGCATGATGCCCCAGTGGTAGAGAATCGAGACCAGCGCGGCGAAGAAGATGATCACCGGCAGCGCGGCTATCACGAAGGTGTTGGCGAAGGGATTGCTCTCCATCGGTCCGAAGATCGCGGTGATACCCGCCTTCGAATAGTCGAGCAGCGCGATGACCCCGTTCGACAGGAACTGGATCGCGCTCACCCCCCAGGGCGTGCGCAATACGAGCAGCGCCATCAGCGCCTGCAATGCGAAAGCGGCACCGACCACGCGCAGCTTGATCCGCTTCTTCCCGTTGGAAAGCAGGAAAGCGATGAGGAGGATCGCGAAGATACCCGCGATGTTGATAAGGAAAGACGGCATGAGACCCCTTCGATGCCGGGAATCGACAGATTGTTCTGCCCCTGTCGCGCTTTGTTGCGCGCCAGTCAAATATCGCGGCGTCCGATGCCCACCGTCCCAATGCACAGGAGCGATGCACGCACGGCTTTTCTTTTCACAAGCTTGGCAATAGGCACTTTCCATGATTGCTACCGAGACCGCTCCTTCGAACGAGAAGGCCCTCGCCGCCGCTGCCATGCCGCGTGGCCTTTTCGTCTACATGCTCCTCTATGGCGGGATGACTGTCCTGGCAGGCGTGCTCGCGTTCAAGCAGGTGCAACTGCCGCCGACCGATCTCGCAGTCGAAGCCGGAATCTTCGCGTTCCTGCTGTTGGTGGTCATTTCGAGCACGGTCTCGCAGCTTTACGGCCAGCAGATCGCCAACCGCATCGTGTGGTGGGGCTTCGTTCCTCTGCTGATCGCATCGCTGCTGATGCAGCTCGTGCTCAACCTGCCCGCTTCGACCGAGATGCTGGAGGGGCGCGCCGACGACCTCGCCGCGTTCGAACGCGTCCACGCGACCGTCTGGCGGGTCTGGGCGGCCGGACCTGCGGCCTATCTCGTCTCTCTGCTGCTCAACATCTGGATATTTTCGAAGCTGCGCGGCAGCAGCGATGGCGGGACTTTCGGCCTGATGGTCCGCGGCGCGATCGCAAGCGCGCTGAGCCAGGCGATCGATTCCGTGATCTTCATCACGCTCGCCTTCTATGGCCTCTTCCCGATCGCCAACCTGCTGGTCGGACAGATCATCGCCAAGGTGGTGCTCAGCATCGTGCTGGTACCGTTCCTCATCACCGGCGGCGTGAAATTCGCGCAGTGGCTCGACAGCCGCAGCTAGTCGGAGTTCTCGTTTCCGATCGCTATTGAGGCTGCGGCTGGGACCGAGCCGTTCATGCTGTCCTGTCGGCATCTCCGGGCTTGGCTCGCCGACGAGCGAGCAGGAACAGCAAGGTGGGCCAGAACACCGTATTGACGATGTCTACCGCAGACTCCCACCTGTTTGCGCTGCTACCTGGCGACATGGCGTCCACAAGCTCGTTGGCGATTGCAAAGGCGTAGACGAGCGCAATCGGGACGCGCGAACGCATGCGTCTGCGGAACACCAACGCAGCAGCAAAGAAGATGAGGAGGCCTGCATGGAGATGCAGAAGGTCCTCCGAAGCACCGAGGAAATCGGCAATTTCTCGCTTGGCGACAGAGTAGGCCTTTGCCATCTTCCACATGGTTCAGCGCTTTCGTTTGTCTGATGTTACTCAGGAGGAGGCATCAGTTGGACAATGCATGGCGCCGAAGGGCGATCCGGTGAATCTGCTCGCCTTGGCTGCTATGACAACGACATTGTTCCAGCTTGGCCGATCCAACACCGGGTTCGAACTGATTGAAAAAGGTGGTGAGCCCTGCAGGGGTCGAACCTGCGACCTACTGATTAAAAGTCAGTTGCTCTACCGACTGAGCTAAGGGCCCACCTGATGTGCCGCCCCCATTGGGCGGGGCACAGGGCGCGTCACCTAGGGGTGGGGCGCGACTTGGTCAAGCGCGCAAATAGCTGCGAGACGGAAAGGCCGGTCTCGGGGTCGCGCCACTGCGGCGCTATCGCCCTTGCCGGGCCGAGGACGAAGCTGCGCTCGCGCAACCCCGGATGAGGGATGGTGAGCGTGTCGGAACGCCAGGCACCCCCGCTCCACAGCGCGATATCGAGATCGAGCACACGGTCGCCCCAGCGCCGCCAGCGCCTGCGCCCGAACTCGCGCTCGATCTGCTGCAGGCCAGACAGAAGCGCGTCCGGATCATACTCGCTGACGATCAATGCCGCTGCGTTGGCGAAGTGCCTTTGGGCCGGCCCCATCGGCGGTGTCGCGATAACCGGGGAGCGTGCGACGACCGTGCCGAGCACGGCAAGCTCTTCCATCGCCGTGCGCAGGATCTGCCTCGGCGCGCCATAGAGGTGGTGCCGCCGATTGGACCCCAACGCGATCAGATAGGATTGTGCAGGCTCTCTACCCATGCCGCCCCCTTATCCCGCCGGCTCGCCTGCGCAAACACATCTGTTCGACAAGCGCGCGTTTGCTGATTACGCAGGCACCTTGAGGGTCTGGAGGAGGGAATCCCGATGAAGCGTCTCAAGCCGCTATTGCTGTCACTTGCTGTCTCGTCGCTTGCCGTATCGCCACTGGCGGTCTCTGCGCCGCTGGCCGCGCATGAGGGGCACATCATGAACCTGACCACCGATCAGGAAATCGCGCTCGATATCTACGGCGACATCGTCGGCTTTCGCACCGCACGCGGGCACCAGCAGGTCCCGGCAATGGTCAATTATCTCCGCGCACGGCTGAAGGCAGAGGGCTTCGCCGATGAGGATATCATGGTCACCGACTATGACAGCGAAGGCGAGCCGACCCAGGGCCTCATCGTGCGTTACCGGGGCGACGGATCGTCTGGCGAGAAGCCGATCGTGCTGCTCGGCCATATGGACGTGGTCGATGCGCTGCCCGAGGATTGGGAGCGCAATCCGTTCAAGCTGACCTTCGAGGAAGACTACTTCTTCGGGCGCGGCACGATGGACAACAAATACGGCATCATGAACCTCACCCAGACCTTCCTGCGGCTGAAACGCGAAGGCTGGACGCCGAACCGCGATCTCTATCTCGTGTTTTCGGGCGACGAGGAAACCGGCATGATCTCGACCCGCGCGCAGGCGGAATGGGTGGCGGAGAACGTCGATCCTGCCTTCGTGCTCAATTCCGATGCGGGCGGTGTTGGCCTGTCAGACGACTACCAGCCGCTGGCACAGCGCGTGCAGGCCGCAGAAAAAACCTTCGCCACCTGGGAGCTGACGATCACCAATCCCGGCGGGCACTCCTCTCGTCCGAGAGCCGACAATGCAATTTACGAGCTGGCCGACGCGCTCACCAATATCCGCGACCATCGCTTCCCCGTTCAGGCGACGCCGCTGACGCGCAGCTATTTCGGCGCGCTCGGCCAATCGGTTCCAGGCGAGCTCGGCGCAGCGATGCGTGCCTTTGCCGCAGACCCGACCGATGCGGACGCCATCGCCACGCTGCGCGCGAATCCGGAAACGGTCGGCACGCTCGGCACCACCTGCATCGCGACCATGCTGCGCGCGGGCCATGCCGAAAACGCGCTGCCGCAAAGCGCGACCGCGACGGTCAATTGCCGGATCTTCCCGGGTGTCGGAGCGGCCGCAACCGAGGCAACCTTGCGCGAGGTGGTGGGCAATGACGACGTCAGCTTCAAGCTGATAACCGATGTCACCGAGAGCCCCGAAAGCGCGCTACGCGACGATGTCCGGGCCGCGCTCGAGAAATCTCTCGAAACCCGCTTCGGCAAACCGATCCCGATCCTGCCCTATATGGAATCGGGCGGGACCGACGGCATGCATTACCGCACGCTCGGCTATGACACGGTGGCGATTTCAGGCGCGGGCAGTCGGCCGCAGGACATGTATGCGCACGGGCTCAACGAGCGGATGTATGTCGACGGCTTCTTCAACGGCCTCGACCACTGGTACATCATGCTGAAGGAACTGGCCGGGGACTAAGTCTCCGGCACGCGATCAGACATCCTCGCAGATCCGCCCGTAAAGCTGCGGGCGGCGGTCGCGGAAGAAACCCATGCCGGCGCGGTGCGTCGCGGCCTGGTCGAGGTCGAGCGTCGCGACCAGCACGCCTTCTTCCTCCTTGCCGAACTCGGCGATCATGTCGCCCCATTCGTTGGTGATGAAGGAGTGTCCGTAAAAGGCCTGCTCGCTGCCGGTTTCGACTTCCTTCCCGATCCGGTTGGAAGCGATCACGGGCATGCAGTTGGAGACGCTGTGGCCCACCATCGCGCGCTGCCACATCCGGCTCGTGTCGAGGTCCGCGTCATAGGGTTCCGAGCCGATCGCGGTGGGGTAGAACAGCAGTTCCGCGCCCTTCAGCGCCATGACCCTTGCACATTCGGGATACCACTGGTCCCAGCACACGCCGACGCCGATGCGGGTCTTGCCCGCGCTCGTTGGCACGTCCCAGACCTTGAACCCGTCATTCCCCGGGCGGAAATAGTATTTTTCCTCATAGCCCGGCCCGTCGGGGATATGGCTCTTGCGATAGGTGCCCATGATCTCGCCCGAGGCATCGATCATGGCGAGCGTGTTGTAATAATGGTGTCCATCACGCTCGAAGAAGCTGGTCGGGATTGCGACCTTCAGCTTCGCTGCCAGCTTGCGCATGGCGATGACCGAGGGGCTTTCGAGCGTCGGACGCGCCAGCGCAAACAGCGCCTCTTCCTCGGTCTTGCAGAAATAGGGGCCGGAAAAGAGTTCGGGCGGCAGGATGATTTCCGCACCGCGCGCGGCAGCCTGCTCGACGAGCTCGGATACGGCGTCGATATTCTCGGATGCCTCAGTGCGGCCAAGCGCGAGTTGAAGGGCGGCAACGGTGATTTCTCTCATGCCGCCGCCCTTTAATCCTGACTGAGCTGCTTGAACAGCCCGAGGGGCGTCAGTCAGCCTTCTTGAACAGCAGCGTCATGCGGTCGCTTTCGCCGATCGCGAGATAGGCATCGCGGTTTGCCTCGCCGTAGCGGAGCACCGGCGGAAGCGTCCAGACGCCGCCTTCCCAGTTGGCGGGATCCTTGGGATTGGCGTTGATTTCGGAACTACCGACGAGTTCGAAACCGTGCAGTTCGAACAGCTTGATGACATCGCTCTGGCGCATGTAGCCACGCGCCGGATTGACGTCGGCATAGCTCGCATTGGCAGGGGCGCGATGCTGCACCACGCCAACCATCCCGTCATCTGCCAGCATGGAATGAATGTTCTTGAGTTCCGAATCGGCCATGTTGGCGTTCCACAGCCCGTGCATCGAACGGAAGATCAGCACGCGATCGATCGAACCGGCCAGCGCTTCGGGGACTTCGTCGGTCTCGAAGGCGGAAATCCTGTCGGCAGCTACGCCGGTCGTCTCTGCTGCAGCGGCAGGAAAAGTGCTCGGCCACGCGCGGGCTTCGGCTTCCTGATCCGCATCTCTGAACGTCCGCATCTCGGTATCGCCCGTGAGGGCAACGTAGCGGCCTTCAGGGGCGATGTAGGGTGCCAGCACGCGGGTGTACCAGCCACCGCCCGGGCCATATTCGGCAACGGTCATGCCCGGTTCGACCTGGAAGAAAGCGAGGGTTTCGGCAGGGTGGCGATATTTATCGCGCGCACGGTCTTCGTCGCGGCGATCATCGGCAAGCACCTGCTGGAGCGAACCGAGTTGCTGCCCCTCAGTAGCGGCGGCCTCAGCCGCAGCTTCCTCTTTCTCTTCAGGACCCAGAACCGTGTCGAGCAGCCTGCCGAGGACCTGCCTGGTGTTCGACTTCTTCTGTTCCTGCGCCAGGACAGGCGTTGCTACCATCGCACTCGCCGCCAGTGCCAAGGCTGCCGTTCCGATCAGTTTACGCATCAATCACTCCCATTCCCACGACATTCACGTGAATTGCGACCCGACATGGTAATCCGCGGTGCCGCTCCTATGTTCCAATGGAACTATACGGAGTTATCTATGAGCGACAAGCAACAGGCGATCATCGCGGGCGGCTGCTTCTGGTGCACCGAAGCGGTGTTCCGCGACGTGGTGGGCGTGAGCGAAGTGGAATCGGGCTATATTGGCGGCACGGTCGAGAACCCGACCTACAAGCAGGTCTGCTCGGGCACGACCGGCCATGCCGAAGCGATCCGCGTCACTTTCGATCCGGATACTATCTCGCTGCCAGAAATCTACGACGTCTTTCTCGGCACGCACGACCCGACGCAGCTCAATCGTCAGGGCAATGATGTCGGCACGCAATATCGCAGCGCCATCTTCCCGCTCGATGATGCGCAGCGCGCCGAGGCGGAGGCCGCGATTGCACGCTGGAACGAAGACAACGGTGGCGGCGCGGTGACCAAGGTCGAAGGCCCGGCCACCTGGTATCCGGCCGAGGATTACCACCAGGAGTACTGGGAAGGCGAAGGGCAGCGTAACCCCTATTGCCTCGCGACCATTCCGCCCAAGCTGATGAAGCTCCGCAAGAGCTTCCAGAACAAGGTCAAGGCAGAGGGCTGACCCGCCATGCCCGCACCGCCCGGCCCCGGCTATACTTCGGCCCATGAGGTGGCAGAGAGCGGTGCGGTCATCTTCGCCTGCTCGACCGACGTCGCTGCATGGCCCTGGCTGGAGCTTGCCCCGCAGCATCCGGTGGTCATCCAGACGCAGAACTTCTGGTCGAGCGTCGGGGCGGGTGCTGCCATGGGTTCGCTCGACGAAAGCAAGTGGAGTGCGCTGACCTGGACCGACTGGAACCTGGGCGAACGCGACGCGGGCGATGCGGTGCGCGGCGTTTATGAGCGGACACAGGTCGGGGACGATCTCGCCTTCATCACCCGGCTCTACGATGCCGCCGACCGCCTGATCGTCACCATGCGCGGCAAGGGCGTGGTGTTCCGCACGCGCAATTTCGAGAAATGGCGCGAGGGTTCGAAGAAGGAAGCGGTCTCGCGGACGCTCCTCGCGGATTTCGACTTTGCGCCGCGCGAATTGCTCGGACTGGGCGAGCGCGAACTGCCGCTCGTTTCACAGCTGGAGGGCGAGCGCGCACGGGCGCTCGTCAGCAAGGAAAACGGCCTGATGCCCGGCCATCCCTATTTCAGCGGTTCGGGCGATCACGTGAACGCGCCGCACCTCGCCGAGATTGCGCGGCAGATTGCAAGCCAGGTTGCAGGCGGCGCGCCGATCCTCGTCACGCATGGCGAGATGGACATGCACCGCTATGTCGAACTCGGCTGTCCGATCGATATCGAGGTGACCGGGCGCGAAGATTGCTCTGTTGCCCTTGCGATCAGCCAGCTCGACCGGTCCTGCGCGCGCCTCAGCATGAGCTTCAGCGAGCGAAACGATCACCGATAGCGGCCTGCGGTGATGAACTCGCCAAAGGTTTCGCACCACACGACGACGGTCGTGTATTCGTCCACGTTCAACCCCTCCGGCACGTCCAGCAGGAAACCGTCGAAGCTTTTGACATCCCCGATCAGGGCGGCGTCAGCCTTCAATGCCTGGAACCCGGCTTCATCCTCGACGAACTCTCGCGCGAGATAGACCTTGTAGTCCGGGCCCGGTGCCAATTCGCCTTGATGGGAAATGGAGACCCCGGACACGCTGATCGTTCCCTCGCCCCAGTGCAGGCTGTCGCTGCCGCGCAAGTCACGCGTCAATGTCGCGGAATATTGCGCGGTTTTCGCGGCTTGTTCGAGAACGGCTGCATCGGGCGCATCCTCTGCCGTGAGAATAGGAAGGAAGAAAACGCCCGCGCCAAAACCGATGGCAAGCGCCACTGCATGGGTGAAGCCAAGAAGAATAAATCGTTTCATGTCAGCTTTCCAAGGAACGGTGGCAAACCCATCGCGTTGTCGGGCCATTCGTTGGAAGCCGCCGATCGGTTACATCGGCGCAGACAGATATTGCGCGCGCTATTTCTTCCAGCGCGCGATGAAGAACCCGTCGAGGCCGCCAGCCGCTGGCAGCCTGCCGGGATGTGTCCGCAACCAGCCCTGTTCAGTCGGTGCGATCCCGTCGGGCAGTTCATCGGCAGTGATCGGCAGAGGCTCGAGGTCGAAGCTCTCATCGATCCAGGCGGCCTGTTCCTCGCCCTCCTCGCGCTCGAGCGAGCAGACCGCGTAGTTGAAGGTCGCCCCCTCGGGCAGCCAGTCGATCGCGCGGGCGATCAGCGCGCGCTGAACCTCGACCATCTCCTCGATCTGGCGCGGGCCGATGCGGTGCAGCACATCGGGATGGCGACGGCAGGTGCCCGTCGCTGTGCACGGCGCATCGAGCAGCAGCGCGTCGAACGCCTTGGCGGGCCTGTAAGCAAGCGCATCGGCGTTGACGATCTCCGCCTCCAGCCCCGTCCGCGCGAGATTGTCGCGCATCAGCTTGATCCGCCGCTCGCTGATGTCGAGCGCAGTGACCTGCCAGCCCTGGCTCGCCAGCTGCATCGTCTTGCCGCCCGGCGCGGCGCAGAGATCGAGGACACGCTTGCCGCCTCCGTCACCCAAGAGGCGGGCGGGAAGCTGCGCAGCGAAGTCCTGCACCCACCACGCGCCTTCCTCGAAGCTCGGCATACGCTCGATCGGCGTACCGCGCGGCATCCGCAGATGGCCCGGGACTATACTCCCCGCCCCCATCGCGACGGCGCGGGAGGCGGTTTCCGAGGCGTCCTTGAGGCACAGGTCGACTTCGGGCGGATCGGTCAGGCCCGCAGCAATGTCTTCCGCCATGCCTCCCCAGCGCATGCGCACGGCATCGGGCAGCGTCGGCGCTTCGGGCAGCGTCACTTCGCGCTTGGTCAATGTCGAGAACACACCATGTGCCAGCCGCCGAGGGCCTCCGCTGAGCAGCGGCAGTGCGGTCGCGATCACGGCATGCGGGGGCGTGCCGAGCCGCAGCCATTGCGCAAGCATCAGGCGCAGGACGCCGCGCGGCTTGGCATCTTCCGGCAGGCGCTTCTTTGTGGCGCTGTCGATCAGCGCGTCGAAGTCGGTCAGCCAGCGCAGGGTCTCGCCCGCAATCGCGCGTGCCAGCGCCCGGTCTGCAGGCCCCTTGATCCCGCCGAGCGCGGCTTTTTCCGCCTGGTCGAGCGTTTCGCCGCGCCGCAGCACGGCATCGAGCAATTTGAGCGCGCCGCGCCTTGCAGGAAGTCCGGGGGTTTCAGCCATTGGCCATGCCCCCTATATCGAAGCGAAACCCTCCGCCAGCTTTAGTGTTGATCAGGCATGACCCAAAAGAAATCACAAGAGGCCAAGCGCTTCGAAAAGCCCGCGCACTGGACCAACGATCCCCCGCCCGAACCTAAACCGGTCGAGGATGACGAGGAACTCAGCCCGACCCGCTATGGCGATTGGGAGAAGAACGGCGTCGCGATTGACTTTTGACGCTGGCGCGACGCGCATCCGCGCGCGCGATTTCTCGCTCACGCTACCTGACGGTCGCATCGCTGCGGGCGGGCGGTCGCCCTTGCGGTTGCTACGCAACCGGATTCCTCATTTCAAATAGGACGGAAGGTCACTTTGAGCCCGTCCTTGGGCTTGGGGATCGGCCACGCCTGCCAATCCGGGTCGTACCCGTCCTCGATCACGATCTCGTAACGCTGCAGCAGCTGCGCCATCAGGATCTTCACCTGCATGTAAGCGAAGTGCAGGCCGAGGCACATATGCGCGCCGCCGCCGAACGGCACCCAAGCATATTTGTGGCGCTCGCGCACCTTCTCGTTGGTGAAGCGCATCGGGTCGAAGGTCTCGGGATTGTCCCAATACTCGTCCGAATGGTGCGTCCAGTTGATATTGATGCCGACCGGCGTACCCGCCGGGATGCGATAGCCGCCATATTCGAACGCCTTGAGCGCACGGCGCGGCATGGAGGGGACGGGCGGGATGAATCGCAGCGCTTCCTTGAACGCCATTTCGGTCAGTTCGAGCTTGCCCAGATCGTCATATGACAGGGGCCGCGGCTTGCCCGAAGCATCGGGACCGCCGGTCACCGCGATGACTTCCTGGCGCAGCTTCTCCTGCCATTCGGGATTCTTGGCGAGGAGATAAATCAGCGATGTCGCGGATGACGTGATAGTGTCATGCGCGGCCATCATCAGGAAGTTCATGTGATCGGCCACTTCGTCGACCGGCAGCAGCGAGCCATCCTCGCGGGTCGCCGTGGCGAACTGGCTGAACATGTCCTGCCCGCCGCCCTCGGCGCGGCGGCGATGCGTTTCGCGCGTGAAGAAATCGATCAGGAAAGCACGCCCGTCGACGCCCTTTTTCATCTGGGTGAAGGGAAGCGGACGGCGCACCGGCGCGACCGAAGCCTGCACCGCGTCGACGAAAGCCTTGTTGATCTGGTCCGCTTCCGGGCCCCAGGGAATGCCGATGAAGCTGTCGGCAGCCAGATCGAGCGTCAGCGCCTTGATCGCGGGATAGAACTGCATCGGCTTGCCGCCCCAGTCCTTTACCGTTTCGGATATGCCGCGATTGAGGCTGCCCGAATAGTGACGCATCGGATCGGGCTTGAACGCGATCGATAGCGCACGCCGGTCAATCCGGTGATGGTCGAAATCCATCAGCATCAGTCCGCGCGGAAAGAGCTGGTCGAGGATCGGGCCCCAGCCCTGCTCGCTCGAGAAGATCTTGTCGCGGTTCATCAGGAGCATCTCGTTGGCCTCGGCCCCGATCAGCGCGACGTTCCAGCCGCCGAAGGCGCGCGTCTTGTAAACCCGGCCATAGGTTTCGACCATGTGGCGGGTGAAGCCATGCGGATCGGCGAGCATCTTGAAGGTGTTGCCGACTATCGGCCAGCCGCCTTCGCCCGGGATGTGGGCGAGATCGCCGGGATCGGGGTGACCCTCGGTCCAATGCTTCGGGGCCGAACTGTGGGCGGCGGGGGAATCGGGTGCGATGGTAGCCATTTGGGTTCTCTAGCGCGCGTTACTTACCACAGTGTAAGTAATATGCCCCGCTAAATCCAGCCGCCTATATCCACCCGCTCAATTCGCGCCTTATGATCGCCTCCAGCATGTCCATGCCTGCGTCGGATGTGTTGAGGCAGCTGAGCACGGCGTAGTCTTCCCCGCCTGCTTCGGTGAATTGCTCGCGACCCGCAATCGCCAGCTCTTCGAGCGTTTCGACGCAATCGGCGGCAAAGCCCGGCGCCGCGACCACGACCCGTTTCGTGCCGCTTTCCGCTTCCTTGATCAGCGTGTCGTCTGTCGCCGGCTCGAGCCATTTGGCCGGGCCGAAACGCGACTGGAAGGTCGTCACGATACGCATGCCGTCGCGCTGCAGTTTCTCGCCGAGGAGCCGCGCGGATTTCATGCATTGGCAATGGTAGGGATCGCCGAGTTCTAGCGTACGCTGCGGCATGCCGTGAAAGCTCAGCAGCAGGACTTCGGGATCGAAAGCGAGCGCATCGAGCTGGCGTGTCAGGTCGACGGCGAGCGCATCGATATAGGCCGAATCGTCATGATAGGGTGGCAGCGTCCTCAGGCTCGCCTGCCAGCGCATGGACTTGAGCGCGTCTGCCGCCTTGTCGACCACGGTCGCGGTCGTGGCGGCGCAATATTGCGGATATAGCGGGGCGAGGAGGATACGATCACATCCCGCTTCCTGAAGCGCGGCGATCTGGTCCGGGATCGAGGGATTGCCGTAGCGCATCGCGTACCGAACGTGCGCCTCTTCGCCGAAGCGATCCTGCAGCCCCTCGGCCTGTTCGCGGGTGATGACGGCGAGTGGAGAGCCGCCCTCGGTCCAGACCTTGGAATAGGCCTCGGCGCTCTTCCTGGGCCGGGTGTTGAGGATGATCCCGCGCAGGATCGGTTGCCAGATAATCTGCGGGATTTCGATCACCCGCTTGTCCGACAGGAACTCGCCGAGGTAGCGCTTCACCGCCTTCGGCTCGGCCGCTTCGGGCGTGCCGAGATTGACGATCAGCACGCCGACGCGGCCGCTCTTCACGGGCACGTGGTCTGCAGGGAGGGCCTGTTCTTTCCAGGTCACG
The DNA here is from genome assembly GCF_900177715.1 of Altererythrobacter xiamenensis. Lineage (GTDB taxonomy): Bacteria > Pseudomonadota > Alphaproteobacteria > Sphingomonadales > Sphingomonadaceae > Erythrobacter > Erythrobacter xiamenensis. The sequence goes on from NZ_FXWG01000001.1 coordinate 972,281, forward strand.
CGGTCACCCTGGAGGGAACCGCGCCTGGAACCTCTTGAAAGCGCCTGCCGCACATCATCGCGGCGGTCCTCGTGACATCAGACAAATACATCATATGCCGCCGGAAAGTAGAGGCAGACGGCGCAATCGCAAGCCTGTCGCCGAATAGAGCGCATTGGCGATAGCGGGAGCTGCCACCACCGCGCCCAGTTCGCCCGGATCGGCGGGCGGCGCGGAAGAATTGACGAAGTCGACCTCGATTGCCGGGCAGTCCTCCAGCGCGGGCAGGTTGAGATTGCCGAGACGCTGGACCGTCGGGAGGCCCGAGCGGTAGCGCGTGCTCGCCCCCATCGCGCTCGCGAGGCCGAACACAAGCCCGCCCTCGATCTGCTGGCGCGCGATATCGAGATTGACGATCCGCCCGATGTCGACGACCGCGGTGAGATTGGTGACGCGCACGCCGCCCTCGCCCGCCCGCGCCCTGGCGACGCAGGCGATGCGCCCGGCATCCTCGCCCTCGCCGATACGGTGGCAGGCGATCCCCTGACCGCTCTGCTCGATCCCGCCGTCCCAGCCGGCCAGCCGCGCCGCTCGCTGGAGACAAACGGCCATGCGCGGATCGCCGCCGAGCATCGATATTCGGAAGGTCAGCGGCTCGCGATTGTTGCGCCGGGCGACCTCGTCGATGAAGCTCTCCATCGCGAAGGCGGTGTAGGTATGCGCATTGCCGCGCATGCGCCCGCACGGCAGGCCGATCTCGACCGGCACATGCTCGACGCTTGCATCGAGAATGCCGTAGAGCGGCATCGCCCCTTCGCAGGCCATCGCATCCGGCTCCCCGCTGGTGTCCCGCACCGCGGCCCAGCTGACCTTGTTGTCGAACAGGCGTTGGCCGAACTCGCGATTGGCGGGCGGCGTGGCGATGCGCGTCTTGAGCCCGGTGATCTGCCCCTGTGCCTCGGCCCTGATTCCTGCCGTCACGAGAATCGCGGCGGGCTGGCGCGGACGGGTGCGCAACATTTCCTGCCAACGCGACCAGGTCAGCTGCACTGGCTTGCCCAGCTCGCGGGCGATCATTGCAACCTCGATGATGTGGTCATGTTCGAGCCGGCGGTCGAAACTGCCGCCAGCGGGCATGGGATAGAGCACGACATCTTCGACCCCGATATCGAGCGCGCTCGCTGCCGCCTGCCGCGCGCTCTCGGGTGCCTGCGCCGCGGCCCAGATCTCCAGCCGCGATCCGTCGAACCGCGCGGTCGCGCTGGCGGTTTCGAGCGTCGCATGAACGCCCGGTTCGAAGTCGTAGCGCAAGGCGAGGTCGGCGTTGCCGCCGCTCGAATAGCCGCTCCCGCGTTCTGCGATCAGATGCGCCTCACCCTCGCGCAGGGCGGTATCGAGCCGTTCCTCATAGTCGTCGCTATCGACGAGATAATCGACCTTGAAGCGCGGTTTCATCGCATCGAGCGCCTTTTCGGCCGACCACCAGTCGCTCGCCGCAACCGCCAGCCAGCGCTTGCCGCGGACAACGCCTTCAAGCCCGCGAATGCCGCGCGCGTTGAGGTGATTGAATTCGGTCAGCTCCGCCTTGTCGACCGGACCATGCCGGATCGCGGCGTGGACCATGCCCGGAAGGCGCACGTCACCGGCAAACTGAAACCGTCCGTCGACCTTGGACGGCAGGTCGAGCCGGGGAAAGGCGCTGTTGCCCTCCGCCTCGCCCGGCAGCGATTGTTCTGCAGGAGCCTCGGGGCGCAGGGGCGGCGGATCGGGCGGCTCGTAGTCGGCGGCCTGCGCTGCAAGCTCGGCAAAGCTCAGGCGCTTGTCGCCGTGGATGATGAAGCCGCGCTCCGCCTCGCATTCCTCCCAGCCGACATCCCATTGCGCCGCTGCTGCCTGCGCCAGCATGGCACGTGCGGAGGCCCCCGCGTGACGGCAACCGTCTTCATAGGCGGCAAGCGAGGTGCCGTCCGCCGTGGCGGAAAAACGTGCGCGGTGCGCGAAGCGCTTTGCCAGCAAATCATCGGGCTCGTCGGCCAGACCTGCGCCAAAGGGCATCCAGAGAGGAGCCCAGCGCGCCGCCAGCGGGACATTGGCATAAGTGCCACTGACGGGAGCGGGTTCGACCGCGACCTGCCGCCAGTCCGCGCCCAGTTCGCCCGCCACGATCTGCGGGAGGAGCGTGGTTATCCCTTGCCCCATCTCAAGCTGCGGCACGGCAACGGTGACCACGCCGTCGCTCCCGATCTTGAGCCAGGCATCGAAGGCATATTCATCGCGACCCGGCTCGAGCGGGTTGGGGTAGCTGCGCGGGAAAAGCGTCCATGCGATAACTGCGCCGCCTCCCAATGCAGCGCCGGTCAGCAGGCCGCGGCGGGTGATCGCCATCGTCAGGCAGGCTCCTGCGCCAGCCAATCGGCAATTTTCGCGGCAATTGCGCGGAAGGCATCGCCCTGCTCGCTATCGGAGGCGGCCACCGGTTCGCCGCTGTCACCGGCCTTGCGAATGTCGAGCGTGAGCGGAATGCGCCCCAGGAACGGCAGATCGATACTGTCGGCGACTTTCTCGAAACCGCCGCTGCCGAACGGATCGCTGGTCTCGCCGCAATGGGGGCACTGATAACCTGCCATGTTCTCGACGAGGCCGATGATCGGCACCTTGCCCTGCTCGAACAGCTGTCCGGCGCGCGCAGCGTCGATCAGCGCGAGATCCTGCGGGGTCGACACCAGCACCGCGCCATCGGGCTTGTGCTTCTGCAGCATCGAAAGCTGCACATCGCCAGTGCCCGGCGGCAGGTCGATCAGCAGAAGCTCGGTATCGCCCCAATCGGCATCGACCAGTTGCGACAGCGCATTACCCGCCATCGGACCGCGCCAGGCGAGCGCCTGCGCCGGTTTGACGAGGTGCCCCATCGACAGCACCGGCACGCCGTATTTGCTCTCGATCGGGATCAGCTTGTCATTCTCGGCGCGCGGTTTCTGCCCTTCGGTCGCCAGCAGCTTGGGCTGCGAGGGGCCATAAACATCGGCATCGACCACGCCGACCTTCATCCCCATGCGCTGCAATGCGACCGCGAGATTGGTGGTAAGCGTCGATTTTCCGACCCCGCCCTTGCCCGACCCGACCGCAATGATCCGGCGATGCACCTTGTCGGCCATCATCGCCACGCGGACCTCGCTCACGCCCTCTTCTTCACCGAGGATATCGGTGATGGCGCGCTCCACATCGCTGCGCTCGCCAGCGCCGAGGCCGCTCGCATCGACGACGACAACCGCGCGGTCGTTCACCATGCGGGCAGACTTGACTCGCGCCGAGAGGGATTCAGGAAGACGGTCGATCAAGGATAGTTCACTCATTGCTGCGGGCACTAGCATCAAATTCGCGCGCGCAACCCCTGTTTTTCCCCAGAACGCTACCTATAAGAGAGTTATGCAGATCTTGGATGGGTTCAGAAAATCACTCGGGCTGGCGATGGCCGGCAAGAAAAGCCCCTGGGGCAATGGCGGCGGATCGGGCTCCGGCTCGGGCGGCAGCAGCGATGCCCCCTCCGGCGAAAGCGGCGGCTCCGACGGCGGCGGCCCGCGTAATCCGTGGCTCCCCGGTGGAGGTGGCAGCGACGGCAAGCGCAAGTCCGCGAGCATCGAGGATATCTTCAAGAACCGCGGCCCCGAAGGTCCGCGCCGCAAGGGCGGTGGCCCCGGCGGCCCGAACTTCCGCCTGCCGGAGCGGCCCGGCGGCAAGAGCTGGGGCCCGCTGCTGATCGGCGCGGCCGTGGCGCTATGGGTTCTCGTGTCGAGCGCGCACCAGATCGCGCCGCGCGAAGAGGCCGTCGTCACATGGTTCGGCGGCAAATATTCGACGACGCTCGATTCGGGCCTCAAGTTCACTCTCCCCTGGCCGATCCAGGTGGTGGAGAAGGAAAACGTCAGCGGTATCCGCTCGGTCACTATCCCTGAAAAACTGATCCTGACGGGCGACCAGAACCTCGTCGACCTGAGCTATCTCATCCGCTGGAACATCAAGGATCTGAAGCAGTACCAGTTCCAGCTCGCCGATCCGTCCGAAACGGTGCAGGAAGCGGCAGAGACCGCCATGCGCGCCTCGGTCGCCGAAAAGACGCTCGACACGGTGCTGTCGGGTGAAGGCCGTGCGGACATCGAACAGAACGTGCGCCAGCGCATGCAGGATATTCTCGACGGATACCGTTCGGGCATTGCGGTGCAGGGTATCGAGATCAACAAGACCGACCCGCCGCAGCAGGTCATCGAAGCCTTCAATGACGTGCTCGCCGCCCAGCAGGATGCCGAGCGCGACATCAACCAGGCGCGCCGTTATGCGCAGCAGCTGCTCGCCCGGGCAGAAGGTGACGCGGCAGCCTTCAACCAGATCTACGGCGAATATCGCCTCGCGCCCGAAGTGACGCGGCGTCGCCTTTATTACGAGACAATGGAAAGCGTGCTTTCGAAAACCGACAAGACCATCATCGGAGCCGAAGGGGTAACCCCTTACCTGCCCTTGCCGGAGGTCCAGCGCCGTGCGCGCGAAGCCCAGCAGAGGGCGCAGCAGGCGGGAGAGCAGTAAGCCATGGATACCATCTGGCAGAACTACAAACCCGTCCTCGTCGCTCTGATCGGCCTCGTCATTGCCGCGATCATGAGCCTCGTCATCGTGCCCGAGACGCACCAGGCGGTGGTGATCCGTGCAGGTAACCCCGACCGCGTGGTGAACATCTTCCGGCCCGACGTGCCTTACGGCCAGACCAATGCGGGAATCGTTGCGCGCATTCCGTTCTACGAGCGGGTGCAGATGATCGATCGCCGCGTGCTCGACCTCGACATGGACAACCAGCAGGTCCTCACCAGCGACCAGCAGCGCCTGCGCGTGAACGCCTATGCCCGCTTCCGCATCATCGACCCGACGCTGACGGTCGAGAGTGCGGGCGATGAGGACAATGTTCGCATGCAGCTCGAACCGATCCTGACCTCGGTCCTCAGGCAGGAGCTGGGTCGCCGAACCTTCGCTTCGCTGCTGACCGCCGAGCGGGGCAATGCAATGAGCAACATCACTGCCCAGCTCGACCGGCAGGCGCGGCAGTATGGCGCGCAGATTCTCGACGTCCGGATCAAGGCTGCAGACCTTCCCGAAGGCACGCCGCTGCAGGCGGCGTTTACCCGCATGCAGTCCGACCGTCAGGAAGAGGCGGAGACCATCCGCGCACAGGGCCGCAAGAACGCGCAGATCATCCGCGCCGAAGCGGAAGCCGATGCGGCGAATACCTATGCCGATGCCTATGGCAAGGATCCCGAGTTCTATGACTTCTACCGCGCGATGGAGAGTTATCGCCGGACCTTCGAACAGGGTGAAGGCGACAGCTCGATGATCCTCGATCAGGACAGCGAATATTTCCGCCAGTTCCGCGGCCAGTGACAGGCCGGTCGGAGCGGACGGCATCTGTCCGACGAACGGTTGATACTGCCCCACAGGTGCAGTGACCGTTCAACGGGCGTTCACCGCTTTCTGTGGCAGAATGCGGGCCGAAGAACGGAAACAAATGGGCGCCTCGAGCGCTCGTGACATGAAAAGGAACGAGAGGACGTGAAGCCAGTGCGCTACGTTTATGGACTTTCAACCGCGCTGCTCCTTGGCGGCGCAACGGCCACCCTCGTCACCGGCTTTCCCGCCGGAGCGCAGGTGGCGCAGAATGACGAACGCCAGATGAGCCAGGTCGTGCCGCGAGCCGGCGCGCCTGCCAGTTTTGCCGACCTGACCGAACAATTGCAGCCGGCCGTGGTCAACATCTCCACCCGCCAGCGGGTACAGGTGCAGACCAATCCCTTTGCCGGAACGCCATTTGCCGAGCTGTTCGGCAATCGCGGACAGAACGGCCAGCCGCAGACGCGCGAGGCGCAGTCGCTCGGCTCGGGCTTCATCATTTCGTCGGACGGCTATGTCGTTACCAACAACCACGTCGTATCGCCGAACAATCGCGCGACGCTGGAAGAGATCACCGTCACCATGCCTGACGGGACGGAGTACGAAGCCGAGCTCGTCGGTACCGACGCGGCATCCGACCTCGCCGTCCTGAAAATCCAGGCCAACCGCACTTTCCCCTTCGTGGAGTTCGGACGGTCGGGCGATGTGCGCGCGGGCGACTGGGTGATCGCGATCGGCAATCCCTTCGGCCTTGGCGGAACGGTTACCAGCGGGATCGTTTCCGCCGTGCTGCGTAACGCAGGCGGCGGTGCCTATGACCGCTACATCCAGACCGATGCCAGCATCAACCGCGGCAATTCGGGCGGCCCGCTGTTCGACATGCAGGGCAATGTGATCGGCATCAACAACGCGATCATCTCGCCCACCGGCGGCAGCGTCGGGATCGGCTTTGCCATCCCTGCAGACGTCGCCGCGCCGATTGTCGAGCAGCTGCGCGCGGGCGAGGAAATCGAACGCGGCTTCCTGGGCGTGAGCATCCAGCCGATCAATGACGATCTCGCGGATTCGCTCGGCCTGCCGCGTAACCGCGGCGAGTTCGTCCAGACCGTGCAGCCCGATGGCGCGGCCGACCGCGCAGGGATCCGTCCGGGCGATGTCGTGATCAGCATCGATGGCCAGGCGGTGACCGAAGAGCAGACCCTGTCCTTCCTCGTCGCCAACATCACCCCCGGCACGCGCATTCCGATCGAGCTGGTCCGCGACGGCGAACGCCGCACGGTGCAGGCCACCGTCGGCAAGCGTCCGAGCGAGGAAGAGCTGCGTCAGCAGCAGATGTTCGACCCTGATGCCGAGCCCGAAACCGGGCCCGAGACCTCGGACGGTCTGATCGAGGAAAAGCTCGGCCTGCAGGTCATGACCATGACCCCGCAGATCGCGCGCCAGCTGGGCGCGGATGAGGACCTGACCGGTCTCGTCATCGGCGCGGTCGATCCGAATGCCGATGCCGCCCGCAAGGGCCTGCGCCGCGGCGATATCATCCTCACCGCTAATTATCGCGCGGTGGCGCAAATCGCCGACCTCGAGGCGATTATCGCCGAAGCAGAAGCTGGCGGCCGGGATGCTGTGCTGCTGCGCATCCAGCGGCGCGGAGGCCAGACGGCCTACTTCCCGATCCGTCTGCGCTAGGCGAGGCCAACTGCCGAAAAGAAAAGGCGCTGCGGAGAGATCCGCGGCGCCTTTTTCGTTTGCCACTCCGGTCCGGGAGGACGGCGTTTAATTGGGCGGTGGTGGTTGTTCGCGGTTCCGCTCGTTCGGCCTGTCCGAGGGACGGATCGTGCGCGGCATCGGAGGCCTCTGCGGATCGGGCGGAAGCTGCTGCCCCGTGGCCCGCTCCAGAAAATCGTCGCTGGCCGCCTGAGAGTCCTCGCCGCCGCCATCGGAGCGAGGTTGCCGATCGTCCCCCGGCACCTGCTCGCCTTCGACCGGGAACGGCAGACCGTTTTCATCGACTTGCTGGCCCCGGCCCGGCTCGATCAGATTGCCCTGCTCGTCGATGAAATAATAGTCGTCCGGATCGCCGAAGAAGTATTCGTCATCAGGTTCGAGTTGCCATTCGGGCAGCTTGAGATCGGTGTCGAATTCCTCGACCGGGCGATCCTTGACGGCGTAGCGCATGAAGGCCGCGAAAGCCTGCGCCGGCGCGCGGCCACCCTGCAGGCCCGCAACGCGCTGATTGTCGTCGCGTCCCATCCACACCCCGGTCGTGATGCCTGAGGAAAAGCCGACGAAATAGCCATCCTTGTTGGAACTGGTCGTGCCGGTCTTGCCCGCTACCGGGCGGCCGATCTGCGCCGCCTTGCCGGTGCCGGTGTTGACCGCCGTCTGCAACAGGTCGGTGATGCCAGCTGCGACATAGTCCGGCACCAGTTTCGAGGCGCGCGTCGCCTCGTGCTCATAAAGCACTTCCCCGCCTGCGGTTGTGACCTTGGTCACGCCATAAGGCTCCACCGAGGTGCCGCGCGCCGACACCGCGGCAAAGGCCCGGGTCATGTCGATCAGGCGCACTTCGGAAGAGCCGAGCACCATCGAAGGGTAGGTCGAAATCGGCGTGGTAATGCCGAAACGCCGCGCCATCGAAGCGACAGTGCCGAAGCCGACTTCGTTGCCGAGCTGGGCTGCGACCGTGTTGATCGAATAGGCGAAGGAGGTGCGCAGATCGATCTCGCCGACATTGCGGCCCGAGGAGTTGCGCGGGCTCCACCCGTTGATCGTCACCGGCGTATCGACCACGCGATCATCCGGCGTGTAGCCGGCTTCCAATGCGGCGAGAAACACGAACAGTTTCCAGGCCGAGCCCGGCTGGCGCATCGAGTTCGTCGCACGGTTGTAATTCGTCTCGACGTAATCGGTCCCGCCGACCATGGCGAGAATCGCGCCGTCGCGATCGAGACTGACCAGCGCGCCCTGCGCCCCGTCCGGCGTGTTCGATTTGATCGAGGCGGTCGCAGCGCGCTGCATGCCGACGTCGATCGTGGTCCATACCTCGATCGGCTCGAAGGTTTCGGGCAGTAGCAGGTCGAGCTGCGGCAGCACCCAGTCGGTGAAATAGCGCACCGAGTTCTGCCCGGTGCTCTTCTTGAGCTTCACCGCATCGACATCCACGGAAGCCTGCTGCGGAGTGATGAAGCCCTGCTGTTCCATCAGCATGAGGACCACCCGCGCACGATCGACCGCCGCATCGACATCGGCCGTCGGTGAATAGCGCGAGGGCGCCTTCACGAGACCGGCAATGATCGCCGCTTCCGCCGTCGAGAGCGTCGTCCCCGGATGGCTGAAAAAGTTGCGGCTGGCGCTGTCGATGCCGTAGGCACCGCCGCCGAAATAGACCTTGTTGAGATAGAGCTCGAGGATCTGTTCCTTCGAGAATTTCCATTCGAGCGCCATCGCCAGCACGGCCTCCCGCAACTTGCGGTCGATGGTGCGGTTGTTGTTGAGGAAGACGTTGCGCGCCAACTGCTGAGTGATGGTCGATGTACCGCCTACGCGCTCGCGCCTGCCGGTAAACCCTTCGATGATGGCGCCGGTGGTCCGGATCGGATCGATCCCGTAGTGCGAGAAGAAGCGACGGTCTTCCACCGCCACCATCGCCTGCTTCATCGAAGTCGGGATTTCGCTGTAGGACAGCCATTCGCCGAAACTCGGCCCGAGTTCGACGATCTCGCTGCCGTCGCGCGCGCGCACGAGAATGGTCTGCGCATTCTGCGTCGTCTTGAGCTGATAGTAGCTGGGGATGGACCGCGCGGCAAAACCGACCGCCACGGCGATCATCAGCGCGACGAGGACTGCGGCGCCGCCGCCCCAGATCGCCAAACGCTTGAACCAGCGACCGACGCGCGAACCCTCGCCGGAGCCGCCCGAACCGCCGCCTGACTTGCGCCGACGGGATTTGCCCGACGAGCGCGTTTCCTGCGCAAGCTGCTGCGACGCGGCTCGCCTGCCGCCACGCTTCATGCGCATCTTTGCTCCGCGTTTGGAATTCACCGCTCGTCAGTCACTCGCTTGCCACCCTGCATGGGCTCAAACTGCATAGGCGAGTTGTAACGCGTCGTGAACGGGGTATTCCCGCCTATTCCCCGTCCTTTTCGCCGTCGTTCTTCTCGTCGAAATCGAGGCTGAGCGAGTTGATGCAGTAGCGCATGCCGCCCTCTTCGGGTGGGCCGTCTGGGAAAACATGCCCGAGATGCCCGCCGCATTCGGCGCACAGCACTTCGGTGCGAACCATGCCGAAAGACATGTCGCGCTTTTCCTCGATCTTGTCGTTCTCGGCCGGCTTGGTGAAGGCCGGCCAGCCGCAGCCGCTGTTGTACTTCGCATCGCTTTCGAACAGCACGGTTCCGCAACCGGCACAGGTGTAGGTGCCTTCCTCGTAATGCTTGTCATACTGGCCGGTGAAGGCGCGCTCGGTCCCCGCCTCGCGCAGCACGTGGTATTGCTCGGGCGTCAGGCGCTCGCGCCATTCGGCTTCGGTCAGGTTCTTGGGGTTATCGGTCATCTGTTTTCTCCTCAAGCGCCGGCGGGGCCATCCGGCCCCTTGGCTATCCTCGCGCCTTGCGACCTGTTGCCCTGTCGCTTCGCTACATCAGTGCGAAGGTCGCGGCGCTGCGGGCGCGCAGTCGCGCTTGCGGTCGCTGCGCGACCGTTTGGCTCAATCCAGGAATTGGTGTGATCGCGTCGGAATTCAATCTCGAGCGCCGCGCGAAACTATATATCTATCTGCGCATAGTGCGCAGGCGGCTGGATCACCTCCATCCGCTCGGTCAGCAGCGGGCGGAAGCTCGGGCGGCTCTTGAACACCGAATACCAGCCGCGCGTTTGTTCGTGCCCCTTCCAGTCGATCCCTCCGAGGTAATCCGCGACCGAGATCTGCGCCGCCGCGGCGAGATCGGCAAGGCTCATCTGCGAACCCGCCAGCCAGGGGCGGTTATCGATCAGATAGTCCATGTAGTCGAGATGCCCGTGCGCCATCTTCATCGCTTCGCGCAGCGCGCGCGAATCGGGCGGCTGGCGCAGCACGATGCGCTTCTTCATTCGTTCGGAGAGAAGAGGCGCGGTGACGTCGGCGTAGAAGTTCTCGTCGAACAGGGCGACAAGCCTGCGGATCTCGGCCCGGTTGGCGACAGTGCCGTTGATCATCGGCGCCTTGTCGACCGTCTCTTCGAAATATTCGGAGATTGCCCGGCTGTCCGACAGCACGATCTCCCGCTCCGCATCGACCAGCACCGGCGTGCGGCCTGCCGGATTGAGGTTGTAGAACATGTCCGACGCAGCCCAGGGGTCCTCGCGCACCATATCGTACGCGATCTGCTTCTCGCCCATGAGCAAGCGGATCTTGCGACTGAACGGACAAAGAGGGAATTGGTAGAGGCGCCACATACTTGGCATTGCTAATGCCTCAAGCAGCACGCTCCGTCCACATAACTAATTGGCAAAAAGAGTTGCCCGCCGGCCGAAGCCAGCGGGCGGCGCACACGATCGTCAGCTACCCCCGTGCTCGATCTGCGCGCGAAATGTCCGGGCCATGAGTTCTGACCATCATTCCGGCTTACACGAGGGTTTAGTTCATCTTCACTTAGCGAAAGCTGAACGAAAAGGTGTCGATCAAAGCCCCGACAGGTCGAGCATGGCGAGGCAGGCCGGCATGACCTGATCGATCTCGCCCGACTCCAGCAGCCGCTGTGCCTCCGCCTGCGCCATACGCGCGGCGTCTTCGCGGCCCATGCCGGTCTCGTCCATGATCTGCGCCATCGTGCGAACGAAGAACTCGCGGCCCCGCTCGTCGAGGTCGGGCCATTGCCGCGCCGCCTCGTTATTGTTGGCCTGCCCGTAGGAGACGAGCGCGAAGGCAGCCGAGCACCGCAAGGCGGCGTTGCTCTCCGCCGATAGCGCGACGGGCGGGACATAGGGCTGCGCTTCAGCCTGCGGGGTGGACTGTGCGGGAACGGATTGAAGGGCAACCAGCGCCGCTGCAAAAAGAAAAGTGCTCATGCCGATTGCCTATAGCAGCGCGGATGAACCCCATGCTACCGCTCGCTGAGAATTAGGAAGAGGAGACGCAAGCATGTACAGTCACATGATGGTCGGATCGAACGACATCGAGCGATCGAAGAAGTTCTACGATGCAACTTTCAAGGCAATGGGCGGCCAGGAAGGGATCAAGGATGACAAGGGTCGTCTGATGTATCTCCATAACGGCAGCGCGTTCCTCGTCACGCCGCCGATCGACGGCAAGCCCGCAACGCATGGCAACGGCTGCACCATCGGCTTCGCCATGACGCCGGAACAGGCAGACGCGTGGCATGCCGCAGGCGTAGAGGCCGGTGGTACGGCGATCGAAGACCCGCCGGGGGAGCGCCCGGGTTCGGGCCTCTATCTCGCCTATCTGCGCGATCCCGACGGCAACAAGCTGTGCGCGCTACACCGCATGGGGTGACCCGATCGGCAGCCCTCAGCGGCTGAGCAGGAATACGGCGAACTCGGCGCGCCAATTGGCGCCCGAGGCGCCGACCTGCCGATTGCCGGCGAAGAACCAGCTAGCCTCCACCGTGACGTTCATTTCGCGCAATAGAGCGTGGAAGTCCTTCACGGTGAGATGGTGGATGTTCTGTGTCTCGTACCAGCTGACGGGCAGGTGGCGCGTCACCGGCATGCGTCCGCGCACCAGCAGGTCGCGGCGCATCCGCCAATGGGCGAAATTCGGAAAACTGACGAAGGCCTTGCTACCGACGCGTAGCAGTTCGTCCAGCATGCGGTCGGGACGCGCGGCGGTTTGCAACGTCTGCGAGAGGATCGCGTAGTCGAACGCCTTGTCGGGATAGTCCGCAAGATCGCGGTCGGCATCGCCCTGCACCACCGATAGCCCGCGCGCGACGCAGCGTTCGACCAGTTCGCCGTCGATCTCCATGCCGCGCGCATCGACATCGCTGCGCGAGGTGAGTTCCGCCATCAGGCTGCCATCCCCGCAGCCAATGTCCAGCACGCGGCTGCCCGGTGCGACATGCTCGGCTATGACGGCGAGGTCGGGCCGTAGCGCGCTTTTCTGCTCGGGGCTCATTCGAGGAACCCCTTCACCACGCGGTCGAGCGCGGGCACGTCGAGCAGGAAACTGTCGTGGCCGAAAGGCGCCGATAGCTCGACGAAGCTGACCTTGGCTCCCGACGCGTTCAGCGCATGGACCACGTGGCGGCTTTCCGAAGTCGGATAGAGCCAGTCGGTGTCGAAGCTGACCACGCAAAAACGAGCGCTCGTACCGGCAAAGGCATTGGCGAGCCGTCCGCCATGCTCCTCCGCGAGGTCGAAATAGTCCATCGCGCGGGTGATGTAGAGATAGCTGTTCGCATCGAAACGCTGGGTGAAGCCCGAGCCCTGATAGCGCAGATAGCTTTCCACCTGGAAATCGGCATCGAAGCCGAAGCTCTTGGAGTCGCGATCCTGCAGGCGGCGCCCGAACTTCTCGGTCAGCCCTTCCTCGCTGAGGTAGGTGATATGCGCAGCCATGCGCGCCACGGCGAGCCCGGCAGCGGGCACTTCGCCGTCATAATAATTGCCTTCGTTCCAGTTGGGATCGGCCATGATCGCCTGCCGCCCCACTTCGTGGAAGGCGATATTCTGCGCCGAATGGCGCGCCGTGGTTGCAATCGCGAGGACCCGTTCGGCGCGTTCGGGGAAGTTGGCCGCGAGGCTCAGCGCCTGCATTCCGCCCATCGATCCGCCGACGACGGTGTGCAATTTCTCGATCCCCAACCCGTCAAGCAGCGCGACCAGCCCGCGGGTCATGTCGCGGATCGTGATGACCGGGAAGCGCATCGCATAGGGCGACCCGTCGCTCGCCTTGGAGGCAGGACCGGTAGAGCCCATGCAGCTGCCGATGACATTGGCGCAGATCACGTGGAAGCGATCGGTATCGATCGGCTTGCCCGGGCCGACCATCCGTTCCCACCAGCCGGGCTTGCCGGTCATCGGATGGGTCGAGGCGACATATTGGTCGCCCGTCAGCGCATGGCAGATCAGCACCGCGTTGGACCTGTCAGCATTCAGCTTGCCATAGGTCTCGTACGCGATCTCCACGCCCGAAAGGGCCTGCCCGCTGTCGAGCGGCAGGTCGCGGGGGAGCGCATAGCTCTTCGAGGCGGCAGCAGTGGCCATGGGCGGCGTGGATTGGGCGAGCGCAATCGCCCTGTCAATCTCACTGTCACTTGCCCTATCAATCACACTGTCAATCGCGCACACTTCGGGCTATTGCGCCGCGCGCTATGTCAACGCGTCCTGAAGCCAAGCCCTGGATCATGGGCATCCACGCCTATGTGCCCGGCAAATCGTCGGGTGCGGACGGGCGTCCGCTGGTCAAGCTGTCGGCCAACGAGAACCCGCTCGGCACGAGTGATGCGGCGCTTGCTGCTTTGAGCGGGGCCAAGGCACCAGCCAATTATCCCGACCCCGATGCGCGCGCGCTGCGCGAGAAGATCGGCGAAGTGCACGGCGTCGATCCGGTGCGGATCGTGTGCGGCACAGGCTCGGACGAATTGCTCAACCTTGCAGCGCAAGGTTTCGCGGGGCCGGGCGATGAAGTGTTGTTCGGGCGCTACAGCTTTGCGGTGTACGACATCGCGGCGCGGCGCTGCGGCGCGACGCCGGTCGAAGCGGCGGACACTGATTTCGCGATGGACGTCGATGCGCTGCTGGCTGCGGTGACCGAAAAGACCCGCGTCGTCTTCCTCGCCAATCCGAACAATCCTACGGGCACCTATCTTCCGCGCAGCGAGATCGAGCGGCTCCATGCAGGCCTGCCGGGTGACGTTCTTTTCGTGCTCGACCAGGCCTATGCGGAATACCTCACGCCCGAAGAGGACGATAGCGGGCTGGAGCTCGCCGCGGCGCATGACAATGTGCTCGTCACGCGCACCTTTTCCAAGATCTACGGCCTTGCCGGAGAGCGGATCGGCTGGGCGACCGGCGCGCCGCATCTGGTCGATGTGCTCAACCGCATTCGCGGACCCTTCAACGTCACGCTGAGCGGACAGGCGGCTGCGGTGGCCGCGCTTGGCGATCAGGACTTCGTGGAGCGCTCGCGCGAACACAATGCGCGCGGTCTTGCACGGTTCGAAGAGGCGATCGCGGCGCTCGGCAATCATGGTCTGCGCGCCGTGCCGAGCAAGGCCAATTTCAGCCTCGTCCTGTTCGAAGGCGAATTGCAGGCCGAAACCGCTCTCGCTGCCATTGCCGAGGCTGGTTACGCCGTGCGGCATCTGCCGGGGCAGGGCCTGCCGCAAGGTCTGCGTATCACCATCGGCAGCGACGCCGACATGGAGCGGGTCATTGCCTGCCTGCGCGAGCTCTGCGGGGAAAGCGCATGAGCATCCAGAGCGTCGCGATCATCGGGCTGGGCCTGCTGGGCGGATCGATCGGGCTCGCGATTGCCGAGCATGCTCCCGATATCGCCACCAAGGGCTATGATGCCGACGCCGATGTCCGCAAGAAAGCGGCGGCGCGCGGGCTGGTGCAGGAGGTGTGCGACAGCGCGGAAGCCGCCGTGGCGAATGCCGACCTCGTGATCCTGTGCGTTCCCGTCGGCGCAATGGCCGGGGCGGCCAGCGCCTTTGCGGATGCTTTGCCGGATGGCGCAATCGTGAGCGACGTCGGATCCTCCAAGCAGAGCGTGATCGACGACCTGGCGGCGGTTCTTCCCGGTCGCACGGTCATCCCGGCTCACCCCGTCGCAGGTACCGAGCAGAGCGGTCCGGAAGCGGGCTTTCCCAGCCTGTTCGAAAACCGCTGGTGCATCCTGACGCCCCCTGCCGGTGCCGACCAAACAGCGGTCGACGCGCTTTCCGCCTTCTGGGAGCGGCTCGGCGCGCGGATCGAGATCATGGATGCAGAACACCACGACCTCGTGCTCGCCGTGACGAGCCATATCCCGCACCTCATCGCCTACACCATCGTCGGCACCGCGTCCGATCTCGAGGACGTGACCCGCAGCGAGGTTATCAAATATTCGGCCGGTGGTTTCCGCGATTTCACGCGCATCGCCGCTTCCGACCCGACCATGTGGCGCGACGTCTTCCTGCATAACAAGAGCGCAGTGCTCGAAATGCTGGGGCGCTTCACCGAGGACCTGACCGCCCTCCAGCGCGCGATCCGGTCAGGCGATGGCGAGACGTTGCACGAACTCTTCAGCCGGACCCGCGCAATCCGCCGCGGCATCATCGAAGAGGGACAGGACGACGCTGCGCCCGACTTCGGCCGCGAGCATTAGAGCTGCGTTTCGGTCAAGGTCCGCTTACGACCCGACAACCGCCGGTAGCCGTTTTCAGGCCGTGCGTTCCAAGCCGCCGGACGATTCTGCTGGCGTCCAGATTTCGATAGTTTGAAAATCGACCAATTGAGCCGACCGAGAGACTAAAAGAGCGAGGGCTTTATTACGCCTTAACTTAATAGCGCTCAAATGACGCATGGATATAATTCATGCTTCCTAAGGTCGCTCAAATATCGTCCCCTGTAGCTTCTGCCGACCGGCGCAGCGCTGAACGGCGGGTAATCACCTTTGGGTTCGATACAGGTGGAGCTCGAAGCGATGCTCGCATCGTCATCCTCAATCTATCTCGTACAGGCTTGCTCATGCAAACGGCAGCACAGCTTGAGGTGGGTGAGACATTCCAGATCGGGATACCCGAAGCCGGATTGGGGGACGCCAAGATCATGCGCCGGAATGGCGATCAGTTCGGAGCAATGTTCGATAACCCCATCTCCCAGGCAGCATTGAGTGCGGTGCTCCTCGCCTCACCGGCGACCCCGCCGACGTCAGACCAAGAGGACACCCTAGGGGTCCGGCACAATTATCCGAGTTATGATCCCATGCCGGAATGGCTGCTGTGGAGCGTCTTGATCGCTACAACCCTGGCAACAGTTCTCTTCGTATATGCGCTGGCTTTCTTACCGATCGCAGGCTGAAATATTGGGTAATCCCGATTCCCGAGATTCCGCTTTTCACCCAATTCCGGCCAATCAATCGTTCAGCGCATTCATCGCATCGAGCACACGTGCCTCGACCTCGTCGCGCGGCAGCCCCGCCGGGATCGGCTCCCCGAAACGATAAGTCACCGTTCCGCTGCGCTTCCAAGTGCGGTGATAGAGGGGTCCACTATTCACCGCGACCGGCACCACCGACATGCCGAGCAGCTTGTAGAGACCGGCGAAGCCCGATTGCAGCGGGCGGCGTTCGCCATGCGGCACGCGCGTCCCCTCCGGGAAAATAACCAGCGGGCGGTTTGCCTCGACCATCGTGCGCGCAGTGCCGATCATCTGGCGCAGCGCCTTTGCTCCGCCATCGCGCGACACCGGGATCAGCCCGTAGACCACCGCCGAATGACCCCACAGCGGGATGTTGAACAGCTCGCGCTTGGCAAAAACCGAAGGGAACTCGAACAGGGTCGGCATGTCGATCGCTTCGAAGAAGCTCTCGTGCTTGATCGCCAGCAGGACGGCACCCTCCGGGACCTCGCCTTCGATGCGGACCTCGATGCCGAGGATGTGATTGACGCACCAGCGGTGCCAATCGGTCCACATGCGCACGAGGCGCCGCAGCGCGCCCTGCCCGATCAGGCTGGCGATCGCCGCCCCTGCCACCAGGAAGAAGCTGACCCCGTAGAACAGCGGGTAATAGAGAAGGCTGCGGAGTACCGACATATCGGCCCTACAGCCCGGTCAGGCCGCGCACCGTGCTGGCGAGCAGCTTGTGATATTCGAGGAAGAGCGCGCCGAGGCTGGGGTTGGACGGCACGGCATCGCGCACAATCCGGATGTCATCAGGGAGCATGCGTTCGAGCTCTCCGGCCGCGCGGCGCATATGCCAATCGGTCGTCACAAGGCGAAGCGACTTTATCTCCTGATCTTCGACCCATTCGGCGGTCTCGGTCGCGTTGGAACGCGTATCGACGGCGGAAAAGCCGAGCGTTACGCAGCACTTCATCTGCCGCTCACTCACTTCGAACTCGGCGGCGAACTCTTCCGGAGTGACTTCCGGATCGACGCCGGTCACCAGCATGGTCCGCGCCTGCCCCTCGCTCAGCACCTCGAGCCCCTGCGATATCCGCCCCGGCCCGCCGGTCGGCACGATTACCGCATCGGTCTGCTCGTCTCCGGCAGGCTGAGGGAGCGCCGCGGCAAACCAGAGGAAGCCGAGCGCCCAGACCATGAAAAGAGCAGCGAAAAAGCGACGCATCACAACATTCGTTTCAGCGCGGAAAGGACAGTGAAGCGCGCCGTTACAATGGCGAGCACCAGCCCGACAAGGGGGATAGCGGCGATCAGACCCCAATCCATGGGGGAAAGTCCGCCGCCTGCGACCATGCCTGAATCGAGCGCTGCGAATTGTCGCCCGATCAGCCACACCGCGCCGGCCCCGAGCGCAAGGCCAGCGAGCCCGCCGAGCGCCGCGTCCACTGCTACGGAGCGCTGGAAGATGCGCGCGATCTGGCGGTCGGTGCCGCCCAGCAGGTGGACGATCTCTACCGTTTCGCGATGGGCCGAAAAGGCGCTGCGCGAAGCGAGCCAGACCGCTGCGCCGGCTGTTAGCGCCAGCAGCACGATCAGCGCGAGCGCGAGATACTGCAGCGCGGACAGCGCGGAATAGACCGGGCGCAACCAGTCCGATTGCGCATCGACGCGCGCTGTCGGCACTGCGTCTTCGAGCAAGGCCTGCAGGCGCGCGACCTCCGCCTCATCCGCATCACGGCGCAATTGTACGTCGATCAGGGCCGGGATCGGCACCGCATCGCCCGCACCGACATCGCCAAGCCAGGGCTCGAGCAATTCGCCAAGTTCCTCTTGCGGCACGGCGCGCAGACTTGCCACTGCCGGATCATCGACGAGGATTGCGCTCAACTCCTCGACCTGCGCCGCGCGGGTGCGGGCATTCGCCTCGACCACCTGCACCGTGATCGCGCCCGAGAGATCGCTGCGCGCACGCTCGGCGAGGTTCGCAAGGCCCAGCCCTCCGGCGGCGGCGACCACGATCAGCGCGATCATGATGGCGATCACCCAGGAAACAGGCCCTGCCACGCGACGCTGGACGAGTTGCTGGCCTGCACCGCTGCGCGCGAATGGCGAGCCACCACCGAGCAGCTTTCGCTTAATCTGCGGGGGGTTCGTCACCATATGTCGGCCCCTGGCATGTCGGTTTCTGCGCCGGGCTGAGTACCCTCGTGCCGCGGCGGGAAACGCAGGGCGCCAGTCGGGTCGAGCAGCTTGCCCTGAGCCAGTCGCATGATGAGCGATTGCGGCGCCTTCTTCAGCAAGTTGATATCGTGCGTCGCGACCACCACGGTCGTGCCAAGCCGGTTCATGGCTTCGAACAGGCGGAGCAGCTTCAAAGCCATTTCCGGATCGACGTTGCCCGTCGGCTCGTCGGCCACCAGCAGCTTGGGCCGCGCGATGACCGCACGCGCAATCGCGACGCGCTGCTTCTCTCCGCCCGACAGCTTTTCGGGTATGGCGTGCGACCGCTCTGCCAGCCCGACCCAGGCGAGCATATCGTCGACCGGCTTCCTGAGGTCATTCTCGCTCACCCCGGCGACGCGCAGCGGCAGCGCGACATTGTCGAAGGCGGAGAGGTGTTCGACCAGTCGGAAATCCTGGAACACCACGCCCATCCGGCGGCGAAAGTCGGGCAGGCGCGAACGCGGCATGGTGATCACGTCCTGCCCGAACATCCTTACCGCCCCGCGCGATGGGCGCTGGGCGAGATAAAGCAGCTTCAGCAGGCTGGTCTTGCCCGCGCCGCTGGCGCCTGTGAGGAAGTAGAAATTGCCCGGATAGAGCGTGAAAGAAACGTTGCGCAGCACCTCTGGATCGGTGCCGTAACGAAGGCCCACATTGTCGAAAGTCACTATTTCGGCGCGCCGCTCGTTCATGGCGCGGCTCTATCCCAAGGGGGGCACGCTGCAAACACTATCATGGGTCATGCAGGCTATATCCGGGCTACGATGTGGAAAAAAGCGCACAATTCCCCCTGCGCTACCCCCAAAGGCTTGTTGCGATTCGCGCACGGACCTAAGACTTAACCACCGATGATTATTGCCTGCCCTGCTTGCAAGACGCGCTATGTCGTGCCGGATGCCGCGATCGGTATCGAGGGTCGCACCGTTCGTTGCGCCAAGTGCAAGCACAGCTGGTATCAGGACGGACCCGAGATCGAGACGCCTGCGGCGAAGGCGGAAACGCCTGCGGCCGAGGCTCCGCCGAGCCCGCCTCCCCCGACCACGGCGCCACCACCCCCGACTCCTGCGGAATCGCCGCCTGAGGACACGTCGGAAGAGGGCGCGCCCGAAGAGACACCGAGCGAACCAGTTGCTGCGGAGCGTGCTCCTGCACCGACACCAACTCCGGTGCCTCCCACGTCCGAAGACAACGCGAAGCCCTCGGTCAATTACTGGCAGACCCCGCAAAAAATGGCGGCCGCCGTTGCATCGAGCGTCCGGCGCGCGCAGAAAACCGAAGAACCCGCGAGCCCGCCGCCGCCCGCTCAGCCTCCGGCACGCGAGCCAGAGCCGGTGGGATATGCGGCTGACACCGGTGACAGCGGCGCGGGCCTTGGCAGCGATGCGAAGCCAGCATGGGCCGCCGACGATGATGACGAGGGTTCGCGCTTCGATTACGAGCCGCCCTTCCGCCCGCGCCACAACCCGCTCAAGATCTGGACTGCAGCCGCCGTCGGCTTCTTCATTTTCGCTGCCGCGCTGATCGCTGCGGTCAGCTATTGGGGGTTGCCCAGCTGGGTTCCGATAAGTCAGCCGACCTTTGCCGCGAACGAGCCAAGCCTCGAGCTCGATTTCCCGCCCGACCAGCAGGACCGGCGCACGCTTCCCAATGGCACCGAATATTTCGGCGCCAGCGGCACCGTCACCAATGTCGGACGCGAAACGGTCGCAGTCCCGCCGATCCTGATCGTGATGCGCGATGAGCGCGATACCATTGTCTATGATTGGGAGATCGCCCCCTCGCAGCCGACCCTGGCACCGGGTGAAACTCTGACGATCAAGGAAGCGGTTACCGATGTCCCGCGCTCGGCCAAATTCGCCGAGATCGGCTGGGGCCACGACTGACCGCTTGACGGTCCGATCCGTCAGAACCTCGCACAGCTTTTCTTTAAGTGCTTGCGGACCACCAAGCCCCTTGCTAGGGGGCCGCACCTGTTCGCGAAGCGGGCGATTCACTCGCCCGTTTTTTTGATGACTGTGCGGTCGTGGCGGAACTGGTAGACGCGCAACGTTGAGGTCGTTGTGGCCGAAAGGCCGTGGAAGTTCGAGTCTTCTCGACCGCACCATACAGTCCCCGAGAGGACTAGGTCATCGCCTTCGGACAGAGACTGCGCCCGGAGTGGCGCAGTTCTGCGGGCTTCGCAGCCATAGCATCCTCAGCCTGCAGCCAGAGACCGCCGCAGCAGCGGTGCGAGAACCGTCAAAACCCGCAACATTCTCTGTTACGGATTTTGTGGCTTCACTGTCTTTTTGATTGGGCGATTGGTTTTAGCGAGCAAAACCCAGAAGGCGCTCTTGCTCGATCCAATCCACCGGGAGTTCGCAGTTCAGGAGCTGGGCGCGCTTCAGGTTTGATGGTTGTGTACCGCTCAGGATGGCCTCGACGATCCCTGGGCTAAGCCAAGATAACCGCAGGAGCTTTGCCAGCTGCGTTCTACATCGTCCTTCGCGCTTGCCGATTTGGTTGAGGCTGAGTTCTGGGGAACAAAGGATAAGCGTTTGGGCATTCGCTGCGTCAATCAGCAACTGAACAAGCCGCTGATCTGGCTTGGGTTGCCCGCTCTCTTTATCGATCCTCAGCTTGGCTTCGCGGAATGGCTTGCGAGACGGAAGTGACATTGACCAGCGTATTGGGTCCTCGTTCGCGAGGCCAAGAGCACCTGGATGGATCATTATTTCGATCCGGCCTTCCTTGATCTGTACGGCCTGCCCAATCGAACGTATCGCCGCTTCGCGGGTGGCCGGATTACCCAGCTCTGTTTTTCTAAGATTCGCTTTCTTGAACATGGCGGACAACTGACCTGCATCCTCTATGTTCGATAGCCGCCTGAGCGCATGTTGATCGCCAAGCAGATCCGACAGGCTGGTGACGATGTGCTTGTCCAGAGAGCCCCGCGACCAGCGCGTCGCTGGTGCATCTCCAGCCTTCACGAGGTCCTTGCGGGTCTCGTAATACGCATAGCGCCTGCTGCCCTTGGTGACGTAGGTCGGGACCATTAATCGCCCCTCGCTATCGGTCAGCAGCCCACGCAACATGGCCTGCTGCGGATCATTGGTCACTCGCCTGCGCGGAGGAGCTTTCTGCTTGAGCCGCGCCTGGACGGCTTCCCAGAGGTCCTCGTCGACGATGGCCTCGTGCTGGCCATCATATACCTTGCCCTTATGCACGATCTTGCCGCGATAGACCGGGTTCTTCAGCAGATGGAACAGACTGCCTCGTTTGAACGGGATACCACCCCTGTGAGGGCCGCTGGTCCTGCGCTGGATCTTCGTTAGGATGCCTTCAGCCTTGAGCTCCTCAATCAGCTCGTTTGCTGAAGTGGAGGCGATATAGCGCCGCATGATGGTGCGGACCCGTTTGGCCTCCTCAGGTGCTGGGATCAGCTTCCTGTCGATGACCTGGTAGCCCAGCGGAACCGGTCCTCCCATCCACAGGCCCTTCTTCTTGGAAGCCGCAATTTTGTCCCTGATCCGCTCGCCGGTGACCTCACGCTCGAACTGGGCAAAAGACAGCAGCACATTCAGGGTTAGCCGCCCCATGCTGTTGGTAGTGTTGAACGCCTGCGTCACGCTAACGAAGCTGGCTTCCTTCGCATCGAGCCGTTCGACGATCTTGGCAAAGTCCGCGAGGCTTCGTGTTAGCCGGTCGACCTTGTAGACGACGATCACATCGACAAGGCCGGCCTCCACATCATCCATCAATCCCTTCAGGCCCGGGCGCTCCATGTTGCCGCCAGAGAAGCCGCCGTCACCGTAGTGTCGCTCATTAAGCACCCAGCCTTCGTGCCGCTGGCTCAGGATATAAGCCTCACAAGCTTCCCTCTGGGCGTGGAGGCTATTAAACTCCTGCTCCAATCCATCCTCGGTTGACTTGCGGGTGTAAACGGCGCAGCGAAGCGTCTTCACGTCAGGCCAAAGAAGCGAGGCCCGTTCCAATGCGAGCCGGTGATCGCCTTGGCGACCGCTGTTAGCGATCGCCAGGTCCGGCCATCGTATTCGAAGCCCTTTTCAAGCACTGTCACCGTATGACCAACACCATGCCAGTCGCGGACGAGCCTTGTCCCTGAAAGGAGTTTGCGCGGCAAGGGCGCGGCGTCTTTGGCTGTCACGCTCAGCTTGGCATGCTGTCTCAGTAGCGATGTGGCCTCACGGCTGAGCCCGCCCTTCCGTTGTTCCTGCAACCTGTAGCCCAAGCCAAGCCGGAGGAAGTTTGACGAGATATTGGGCGCAGGCGAGCCGAACAGGCGCGCCCACTCCTCCTTTAGCTCGGCCTGCGACAGCTCAGGCAGTCTCGCCAGCCGCTCTTGCCTGGCGCCGACCATCACGCTTTTGCCTTTGCAGCTTCGAGCGGGGTCATCTTGTAGGTGCTCTCACCCTTATCGTTCCTGTAACGGACGACCTCGCGTCCTTTCTTGCGCAGTCCAGTGAGGAAGGCGCGACAGCTGTGGCTCTGCCATCCTGTAGCCTCGCACATCGCTTCGACAGTGGCGCCATCCTTGCGTTCCAGCAGGCGTTTCACGATCGAGCTCTTGGTATTCTTTGCGGTCCGCTTCTTTGTTTCAGTTTTCGTCATGGGTGGTTCTCCTTGCGAAGCAGCAACTCGCTGCTCTCACCACCCGGAACCCCAATCCGCGTTCAGCGTAGGGGCAGCGTCCTCTCGGGCGCGTTTCAATGACAGCACCAATGCTCGGTTCAGATCAGAAGTCGAATGGTTTTTTGTGCGGACTCCAAGGGCCAGTTTTGCCCATCCAAGACGCAAGCATCCAAGTTCTTAGTTCCCGAAGGCGGACATTCTCTCCGGCCATTCTGGCCAAGGAGAATGACGATGACTTACTCGCAATTTGATCCGGCGGCTCAAAGCCGCGTGCCCTGGAACTTTGGTGCCAAGATTGGTCCAAAGCGGCCATTCAATCAGAAGCAGATCTGGGCGATCCGGTTCTTCCTTGATCGCGAGAAGCGCATTCGAGATCGAGCGCTGTTCGATCTGGCGATCGACAGCAAGTTGAGAGGCTGTGACCTTGTCGAGCTCAAGATCGAAGATTTGGTCAGTGGAGCGGAGATCAGGACACGAGCCACGATCACCCAACGGAAAACCGGCCGTCCAGTCCAGTTCGAGATTGCCTCAGATGCCAGGGCAAGCCTGCTGGCTTGGCTCGAACGTCGGGGCGGCTGCGTTGAAGACTATGTCTTTCCAAGCCGCATTGATCATACAAGGCACCTGAGTACGCGCCAATATGCTCGCCTAGTCGACGAGTGGGTCGAGGGTATCGGACTTCGAACTGAGGAGTTTGGGACCCATTCACTTCGTCGCACCAAAGCCTCGATCATCTACAAAGCCACAGGCAACATTAGGGCCATCCAGATCTTGCTGGGGCATTCCAAGATCGAAAACACCGTTCGCTATCTAGGAGTCGATATTGAAGACGCCCTGACATTAGCGGAGAAGACCGAGATTTGACTGCTGCAGGGCGCCGGCTCGATCTGGGCTGGCGTCCGCTATTGGGTGGAAAGCGGACATTTGGCCAGCGATGGCGACGGATCAAACTATGGTTGCGCCGTTGGCAATCGCGATGAAACCCGAGCCCGAGAATGCGAGAATTACTACGCGCCAAATGTTTTGATTTGCGCGGCTCATTTCCCGCCTTTGTCCAGAGAGGCTGACATGCGAGCCGACGAGACATGTCACCGCCATAAATAGCAGCCAGTTCACCCCGATGATGGGCCAAATCGGAAGCGAGGGCTTCACCAGCGTCACGATCACCATGCTAAGCGAAACCGTGACGGAAAGAACCGCGCCAGCGATTATCGCTTGCTGCCTTTTTCGGGATACAAAACTGTGACCATCAGAGCGCATAGCAGTCATTCTTCCACGACACTCCAATGTCCGCAACCGGGTCGTTAGCGGACTGTCCGGTTCGAACGCTTGAGGAAGAGAACCAGACTTTCAGCTTTCGACCCGATTGAGGTCGCCAAGACCATTGCCCTCTGGGTTCTTGCTCATTTGCGTCGGCCCGCCCCGCTGCGATATAATGGTCAGGTGAAAGGGAGGCCGTATGGTGCTCAAGCGTCCATTTATCCTTACATTTCCTCTACTCGCTGCAGCGTGCGCAACTGATCGGGATGCGAACGCGCTCTCCGAAAGTGCCGCAGAGGGCAGGGTCTTCGCGCAAGCGAACTGCGCAAGCTGTCACGCGCTTGATGACGGGGTGTCGCCCCATCCGAAGGCTCCGAGCCTTCGAAGGGCCGCCAACCGTTTGCCAGCATGGGCGGTCGAAGCGTCGTTCGAACGGGGAGTCCAGGTAGGACATTCAATGGAAATGCCAGCTTTCGTATTCGAGGAAGGCGACATCGCCAATTTGCTCGCCTACCTCGAGGCGCTGAAAGAAGAAGAGTGAACGGTGCCTAGCCCGAAAGCGTCTGGTCGACTGACCACAGATGTGGCCAATAGCGCGGCCGAACATCGGATATTAGACAGCTGCAATGTGTGCGGATAACTTCCCGTGAGAACCACTTTGGGGGGATTTATGTCCAAGCGAAAAACATGCCTCATGACAGTCGTCGCCACCGCGTTCGTTTTGACTGGATGCAGTAAGGTTGAAGCCGAGGAGCATACGAGTGTCGCTGTCGAACCGGACCCGGTTCTCGGGATGGTCGGGACCATCACTCCCGAGCAGGTTCGTCGCGGAGCTGACTTGATAACTCAAGGCAAGGTTTATCAGCTCGGGATAGTTACCGGTCCCCAGACACCCGCCTGGGGCAACCGCAAGTTCGAAATGCAGGTGTTCGACCTCGGCGAGTTTGGCTCAAACAAGCTGACTGGTCACGACGATCGGGTCATCACCCATATCGGGATTGGCTCCCAGATAGACGGGTTCGGGCACATCGGCCTCGATAGCGTGTATTATGGTGGATTCACGGGGGACCAGGTCTTCGCCGCGGACGGCCTAAAAATGCACGGCGCCCACAATATTCCCCCTATTGCGACGCGGGGCGTCGTTATCGACATGGCCATGCATTTCGAGAGCGCAGTGCTTGAGCCATTAACGAGCTATGGTGCTGACGATATTCGCGCGGCGGCAGCTGCACAGAATGTCGAGATACGCCCCGGCGACGTCGTTCTACTTCACACCGGCTGGCTATCGAGAATTGACGAGGCAGAAACCTTCGGGACACGTCAACCTGGGATCAATCTGGATGGAGCCCGTTATCTTGCCAATCTCGGGGTCGTGGCTGTCGGGTCGGACACGCCTGGATTGGAGTCTGATGCACCAACCGCCGATGGCGCGGCGTTCCCTGTGCACGGTTATCTCCTCGCTGAAAAAGGCATCCACATTCTAGAGAACATGAACACCGCGGAACTTGTCGCCGACAATGCAAACGAGTTCTTTTTCGTTCTGGGAACTCCGCGCCTCGAAGGCTCCGTTCAAGCAATAATCAATCCTTTGGCAATTCGATAGACATGGGATGTCCGCTTCCCACCCAATAGTAGCCTTTGATTGGACGCAGGCAGCGTCCTGAAAGCCGACTGGCAGCTCTGTCACTCAATCTTCCAAAATCAGTCCGGCTGCTAACGACCCGATTGCGGACTTTAGCGCTTCACGAAGGTATGATTAGCCTTGAGGCTGACGGATGCGAGGTA
Organism: Altererythrobacter xiamenensis; assembly: GCF_900177715.1. GTDB lineage: Bacteria > Pseudomonadota > Alphaproteobacteria > Sphingomonadales > Sphingomonadaceae > Erythrobacter > Erythrobacter xiamenensis. The sequence goes on from NZ_FXWG01000001.1 coordinate 998,639, forward strand.
GGCTTGCGACCAGCTGAGCTAATTGGCTGGCCTTCTTGACACCGGTTTTCTGATAGATGTGCTGGATATGTGTGCGCACGGTCGCAATCGAGATCTGATGCTGGTCCGATATTTCTGCCGCGGAATATCCCTGGCTGACCGCCATAAGAATGGGAAGCTCAGCTTCGGTCAGGCCATAGATCTGCTGCATGGCTATAGAAGCTGATGCGCTTGCTTTGCACCGGTCAATCCAGACCAAAACCTTCGTTTCACCTTCGAATGCTTTTGGTGCCAGAGTGAAGCGCCATATGGTCCCACTGTTATCTTTGGCTAGAAAAGAGAGCCTGCCGGACCGGTGATTATGATTGGCGTCGTTTAAAGCAGCAGAAAGCTTTTGATCGTCTTGCGGACGATGGAGAAAAAGTCTCCCTTGGAAGGCTTGCAGCAGACTGTGATGGTTGAGCAAGGCCTCTGCCTCAGCATTGGCAAAGGAAATCCTGCGGTCGGCAGCTAGAACGAGATAGGCATCTTCGATCTCGTTTAGCCCGAGGATTGCGCCCGATGCCAGTTCCTTCTGCTTGCGAAGGTTGCGGCGGAGGGCAGCCATACGCGCTATATGAGGGCGTAATATTTCAAGCAGTCCGAGTTCATCGTCGGAAAAGTCATCCTCCGTATGCGCTTTTTGAATGCCTACAACGACCAAACCGTCATCGCTCTGCTTTGAAATGAAGCCCATGCACTGACCGGAATCATCTCCGAAGCGGCGAATAAACTCATTGAAGAAAAACGAATCTCTGAAATCAGAAACTTCCATGAAATCCGAATGCTTTGCGGACCGGTTGAGCCCTATCCGTGTAAGATTCGTTCTGGTCCACGCATCATGCCGATGCATAGAGTGGAGTCGGTAATAATCGTCCATGTCAGCGCTGAAATGGTTGTGCCACATTTCTTCGAGTTCAAATTGTGGCGAGAAAGTTTGAATTGTGCAGGAGCGCCCCCCGAGTGCGCCGGCAAGACGGCCAGGCATGGACGAAATAGCTTCGTCATCATCGAGTGACTCGTAAATCTGGCTGACTATTTCCATACGCTCGCTCCTAGTCTTGAATTTAGAGCACAGCGGTCTCCATCATTCGGCTCAAAGGTATTAAGACGAAATAGCACACGCGAATTGAATGCTCATTATCAGGGCAAATGATGAGAACATCACCACCTTAATGAGAGATATATAAATCGCATCACTAGAACAACGTCAGGCATTGGACCTTCGGTTACCGATGGAGCCAAGGCCTGCCACTATACTTTAGCCGGATAGGATGCCCAACCTAACGGTGTATGTCCGCTTCGAGCAAATCCATCCGTAAAGGATTTGGTGCAACGTCATTAGTTCTGATGATGCCCTCCTTGTCGAATTACGCAACTTTCCCAACAGATCGATTCGCGAGACGCGAGGCGACGATGTCCTTCGTTTACGACTGAAAAAGGACACGGATCGCTCGTGTCACTAAAAGTCTGCAAACAGGGGGTGGAATAGATATGCGGAGCACGAAAGCTTATTGGAGGCTATTGGTCTGCCTGCCGATCCTCGGCGCGGTTTACGGATGTGGCGGCGGAGATTCGTCGAGCAGTAGTGGCCCAACAGGAACAGCAACACCAACGCCAGCGCCCGCGACGATCTCCCTGACGAACGTGGGTCCTTCGTTCTACGTCGACGATACCGAAATAAAGCTAAAGATCGGACCGGCAACGGCCGGCGGAGACCCAATAACGGCAACGTCGCTTTCGTTATCTTCTGACCTCCAGGGCCAAATCGCGGACAATCTTACGCCAGATACGGCAATCAACTTTCGCTTAAATGATGGCGCACATAAGCTGACGTTAACGGGGGATTTTGGCGCCAACGGGACAGCGAGTGCAACTTTGGATATCCTTGTCCTGCCGCGCCATGCACCAATCCCAGAAACAGCGAAAAGAGCTGGTCAAAGTGACCGTAGGGTCCCCGTCGTAGTTGTGACCTATATTCCAACCGAAGACGGGGTGAATCTCGATACATCGGTGGCCGACTACAATGTTATACCAGCGGATTGGTCTGATAAAAAAGTGCAAAGTATCATAGATTATTCAACGACCCTCTCAGTACGATCTGCATTCATGCTTACAGAGATGTCCCGCTTCCGTGGGCACAAGGATAACACACAACCGTACTTAGGCTACGAGGTGGTGGATCATATTATCTACTATAAGCCATATCCGCAAAAGGACTATCCTCGAGATCCCAGTCAAAAAATATTTGACTATAAAGCGGCTTTGGGAGGTATCAGCGCGCAACGCCTTGTAGAAAACGAAGGCGTAAAAGAGTTTTGGCTCATGACCTACTTTGCGGGAGATGATGTCAAATTGTGGGAGTCAAATATGGCCAGCCCCACAACCGGTGACATCTCGAATAGCGATAGGGCTCAGGATGATCTCCCCATCTATGCGAACACATATATTGTCTACGGAAATAACTATCACAGGACCCAGGCAGAAGCGGTTCACAACCACGGACATCAAATCGAAGCCATGCTGGATTATCTCGATTTGCGGGCCAATGGCTTGCATGACTTATTCTGGGGAAGCTTCGTAGGCTGGCCTTCCTTCCCAAGTGGGTCCATGACCCCTGGTTCTTGCGGCTGGACCCATTCTCCGCCGTACACCAATGAGAACTACGGTTATCTGAATGGCTCTCAAGTTCAGTCAAACTGCGAAGACTGGCATCCGGATGGAACTGGCGCGACGACACTTGTTAGCGCGAATTATATGGATTCTTTAGGTTATAACTGGCCCGGCGGGAACCCGCCGCAAAAAGTAGAATCCAATTTTTACATCTGGTGGGGGCAAAACATTCCGGGAAAGAACAATAATGTAAAATACGGGGGCAGGGAGTTGAATAACTGGTGGGAGCTTCTGAACGATTGGGATGATACATCGTCATCATCGAAGCTACTCTACAAATAACAGTACCTTTTCCTCGGTTGCTACGGAGGCCGTATGAGCATTCATATTTGCCCAAACTGTGGTTGTAGACTTACGCAATTCAATCACTTTGCCTTTGGCAACGTTGAAGTTGACCAGTCCGGCTTCATCATATTTGAAGGGCGCCCAATCGAGCTGCCCCGAACCCAACACCTCATAGTTGATGCATTAGTCAAAGCGCAGGGGCGCGCGCTGACACGGTCAATCCTCGTCGAAATTTTGGGCAACGACATCATCGATCGGACAGTTGCCAAATACGTTGAGCGAATTCGGTCGAGTTTTCGCGACGTGCGAAGTGACTTCGATCAAGTTGAGGCGCTACGTGGCTTTGCTGCGTATCGCTGGATCTTCAAGCCCGCTAAAACGAGAGCACGTAACAAAAGTATTCGCACCCAATCATTCTTCGGAGCGGAGCTTGCACCTATTTAGGTTCACGAAGCGGTCAATCACTACTCGGTTAAAGGGTGAAGCGCCTCGCAGCAAAGAGCTCGTCAGGAACGTTTCAGGGCAACCATAGGTTTTTCATAAAATCTTGAGCAAGCTTGCTGTTAGCTCGACAAAATTGGAAGCAGAGGCGGAATCTTCGAAATAAGTCGTCGGAAAGGCCGGAACGCGTTGGAAGGAACGTTCTACCAAATTCCAATGCGTTTGCTCGATCCGTACAAATATCGAAAAGGTGGGAGTGGAGCGAACTTTGTTGCAATCGCGCGTTTAATGACTGCTTTCCACCCAATTCCGGACATTCGGTGGCGGTTCTCGATTGCCCGATTGCCGACCTTATTGAGTGGCGTCAGCCGACAGCCTCCAGCCCCATAGACTGAGCGCCAGCATTGCAGCATTTGCGCCAAAATCTAGCGCCAGCCATCGATTGAAGATAGGCACTTCGAAGACGAACCAATAATTGAACCAGAAGAAGGGCAAGAGCGCTATCGCGTAGACTAAGAAGGTCCGGCGCTGCCATTGGCTGAACCAAATGAACAGACCACCCAAGACAGCTTGAGCGCCAAAGCATCCAATTAGCAGTGCGCTAGTTTCACTAAGATGCTGATATGCCGGTGTGATCGTCAATCTCTCAACCATTCCAGGTGCAACGAGACACCAACCCCCAAGAATGAAATATGGAAGCGAGATTAGCCGTTGAAGATGTTGCGGCTGCATGAAAAAAGCTCCGAGAACCGATGGCTTTTGATACCACAGTCGTGGATGACGTAGGAAGCCAGGCATCAATAAATCTCTAATCCGCTTTCCCACCCCATTGGGAGCACCGATTTCTGCCGCGCGGTGGTCCTCAAACCGGTCTGGGAGCTTTAGCAAAATTAGAGGCGAGAGCTGCCGGCCAGGCAACGCCCGACTTTGCAAACATTTTCAGGTGCAAGGACAACGGGTAGAACTCATTGCGAATTCGGCCGGTACAGCAGCTTGATGTACGACCTCAGCAGATGGACCTGCTGCGACGTGAGCGACGGTTCACTCAGTGCCCGTGCCATGACGATGCCTCCTTCCAGCACGGCGCTGACCATATCCGCTAGCGCATCGCGATCGACCGCATCATTGGGCGGGTAAACGTCCTCAATTTCATCGAACATTTGTTTGAAGCGGTTTCTCCATCCCATGACTGCGCGCTTATTGGCTTCTCGGACGTTCTGGTCGAACAACCGGTCTTGATAGGCCGCAGTTGCAACGATGCATCCCGGGTGTCCGCCGGGCATGTCTTCGATCAACTCTGCAAGTAGCTTCAGGCCAATCAGCAATATCTGCAGAGGATCGTCGGTGAGCTCCCTGGCTCGATCCATAAGCTCATCGAAGAGGTCGTCTTCGACTACGATGTGACGCTCGATCAACGCATGGGCCAGCGCATTTTTGTCTTTGAAATGGTAGAAGAAGCCGCTCTTGGTTATCTCGGCGTTGGCCACAATCTCGTCTATCGAAGTGGCGTCGAACCCCTTGTTGAGGATCGCCTCCTGAGCCACGTCCATGATCTTTTGGCGAGTCTCGAAGCCGCGGGCCACTATTGCCTCCTGCAAAAACCGCACCGAAGGTACTGTACTCGCAGTATGGTTTTTGCCAAAGCTATACTGCGAGGGCTGTCAGACGCATCGCCAAGACTCTGATTATTAGTACGATTTTACCAAAAGATAATTTGTACCACAGGTCGGCTAGAGCAAAAGCTTTTATTCCACCATCACTTCCTCATCCCAATCCCTAATGAGGAATATGAAAATGTCAGCCTTTAATAAATTGATGGCAACGAGGAGAGCGTTCCTTACTGATGGCGGTCTTGAAACCTGGCTATTCTTCCAGCAAGGTTTCGACGCACCGGAGTTTGCAGCAGTGACACTGGTCGATGATCCCGCAGCCAGGCAGGCTCTCAACACTTACTTCGACCATTTCCTCGCCATCGCAGAACAGGCCGATACTGGTTTCGTTCTCGACACGAACACTTGGCGCGGCTGCACCATCTGGGCGGAGAAACTGGGCGTCAGCGCGCAGGAACTGCTCGCTATGTCTGCCAAGTCAGTGGAGTTTGCAAAGCAGATTCGCTCGCGTTGGAGTAGCCGGGTGGAGCCAATCCTTATTAATGGAGTGATTGGACCCGCCGACGATGGCTATCGGCCGGGAGAATTGCTGAAGGCCGAGGCCGCCGAAGCTTTGCACTGGCCGCAGATCGAGACCTTTGCAAATGCGGGTACCGACATGATTTCGGCGATCACCATAACCAACATCGGTGAAGCAGTGGGCATCGCTCGCGGTGCAACCAAAGTCGGCCTGCCTGTCGTGATCTCGTTTACCGCTGAAACGGATGGACGCCTTCCAACAGGCGATCTGCTGGGTGAAGCGATCGAAGCGGTAGATTCAGCCACGGATGGTGCGCCGGCCTATTACATGATCAATTGCGCGCACCCGGACCATTTCCGTGATGCCATCGCAAAAGGCGAGGCTTGGATAAGCCGGATCGGTGGACTAAGAGCCAATGCCTCCCGCCTCAGCCACGAAGAACTCGACGAGTCCGAGGAACTCGACCAGGGTGACCCAGTGGAATTCGGCCATCTTCACCTCGATCTCGCCCAGCTACTGCCCAATCTCAGAGTTGTAGGCGGTTGTTGCGGCACCGACTTCCGGCATGTTGGTTGCGTATCGCAGGAGTTGCACCTCGCTCATGCAGTTTGAATTGAGAACTGGCGTCGGCCCCATGAATGTGGGGTCGGCGTCGAACGCAAGAGGACACACTTATCAGACATTTAATGGAGCAAGATGGGACGAATGCTCGCTTGTCCGCTTTCCACCCGTTGGTGACGCTCCTACTTTGGCGAGCTGTTCCCGAAAGCGGAATCCGGCGAAAATAGCGACGGAAGGTCCGCTATTGGGCCGTTTGCGGACTATCCGCTTATGGATTTAAGAACTCAAAACCACACTGAGCGAAGTCTTGCGCTCTTCAGCGCTCGACGACATCTCGTGACATGGGGGCGAGTTTGGATAGTAGCTTGTTCTGTGCGCGGAAGGGCACATCGGCCTCACGCATGGCTTGCTGCAGGTTTTCGACCAACGCGTTGAGGTCAGCCGTTGTCAGGCCCATGCCGTCATGCGCTGACTTCATGTCTCGACCGCTGTAGTCGCACCCCGCATTGAGCAGGTAGCAGAACTGCTCTGAGAGCGTCCGCTTGAGGCGAACCGTGTCATGCGCGACGAAGATCCCGGAAATGCGCGGATCGGATTCGCTGATTTCTACGGTCCGCTCTGCCATCCGCGCGATACCCTCGCGGCCGCCGAAGGCAGCGGCAAGGCGATCGCCAGAGAAAGGTTCTGCGCCGGCATTGGCATTGTCTTCCACATAGGGATCGACCGGATATTCGCCGGTCTCGGGATCGCGGACCCGTTCCTCGACGCCGTACTCCTTGTCCCAATCGACCCCTTCGGCCGGAGTTTGCTGCAGGAGTGCGATGACTAGTGCGCTGGCAAACATGAAGTAACCTCTCAGAATGCCAGCTGCGCAGACAGGAACGCGCCGCGCTGGTCTTCGAATGTAGCGATCGAACCGAGATCGGCATAGGCTGCCGTCACGGTGACATTGTCGGTCACCGCATAGGCGGCGAACAGGTCGAACCAGTCATCCTCGCCCAGCCCGAGGTTGTCAGGCTTGCTGCGAAACTCGGCCCCCAGCACTGCGCGTCGTGAGAGCTGATAAGCCAGCGAACCTTCGAACTGGAGCGAATAGCCTGCTCCGGCGGCACTGCCGAAACCCAGCAGTCCGTTCTGGTTCGCCTCGGTATAGCGCGCGGTCGCGCTGACCAGAACACTGTGTTCCAGGAACAGCTTGGTCGCGCTCAACGTGATGTCGGTGCTCCGGTCGTCCGCAGCGCCGACGGCTAACGCCACCGGACCATCGAGATTGCGCTTGTGCTCCACCCCGACACTCACCTGCGGCACCATGGCGGCACCATAGACGAGGTCGCCGAACAGCCGCAGCTTGGCGCCGTAAATGTCCTGGTTGAGGGTATAACCCTGACCGAGACCCAGCGCCGCGCCAACATCGCGGGTGTCCAAGTTCTGGCGGGCATAGGAAAACTCGACGCGGTTCGCGATGCCGATCGACACGCCGTGGCTCTGCCAGCCGTAATCGGGCAGTTCGACTATGGTTGCATGGCCGGATACGCCGATCCCGCGATCGGTTTCCATGCCGGCGATAGTCGCCCAGGTCGCGATCCCGCCGCCGCTAGTGCCTTCTATGGTCGAGACGCCGTTTGTCAGCACGAGCTTGTCGCCCTCGAAGACCTCGAAAGCTTCGGCCTTCGCTTCATAATTGGCATGCAGCCCCAAGGAGAAGGCCGCGCATATTAGTGACTTATGCATGAAAGGCGCTTTAGGTGGACATGGTAAAATCCCCATTAAGATTGAACCGAGGAAATCTTAAGCCTTGCCGCCTAGTCAGCCTTCATGACTTTGCGCTGGCTGCTACTGGTTTTGATCCCGACAGGAATTCTTCTCGCGGCCGCCGCTCATGCGGGTCCGGCGTCGAGCTTGCGCGTTCAGGTGACCGATGAGAATGGACTCCCGGTGCGCGACGCCGTGGTCGAGTTTCACGCCTCGTCGAATGGTTCCGGTCCGATCCGTTTTCCCTGGCGCATGGCGATGGCGCAGAAGAACGAGCACTTCATTCCAGGAACGCTGATCGTCGCCAAGGGTAGCACCGTCGCCTTCCCGAACCTCGACCGGGTCCGTCACTCGATCTACAGTTTCTCAAAGCCGGCCCGGTTCGAGATCGATCTGTATGGACGCGACCAGTCCCGCAGCCAGGGTTTCCCGATTACCGGGAGCGTCAAGCTGGGCTGCAATATCCATGATCAGATGCGCGGCTATATCCGTGTGACCGACACGCCCTTTGCGGCGAAAACCGATCACAATGGCTATGTCGACCTTGGCTCAATACCCAGCGGCGCGGGCAAACTCACCATCTGGCACCCGCGCCTTCGCGCACCTGCCAACGAGATGAAGCAAAAGCTGACGCTGCGGGCCGGCGCGCAATCGCGCAAGGTCAAGGTTCGCCTCCGGTGACCGAAGGCCCGCTCTCTTTCGACGCGCTGCGGTTTGGCTCACTGAAGCTGCGTATCGCGGTGCTCTACGCCGGGCTCTTCGCGCTTGTCCTCGCGGTTGTGGTGATCATCGCTGGAAATGGATTGTCGCGTTTCGGCGAGAACAGCGCGGCGCGCGACATGGCATCGAACGCGCGCGTTTTCGACGAGATCATCGAACTGCGGGCGCGCCAGATGCGCGGAGCTGCCGATGTGCTGGCGCGAGACTTCGGATTTCGAGAGGCAGCTGCGACCCGCGATGCGCCGACGATCGACAGTGCGCTCGAGAGCCTGCAGATGCGCTCGCGCACCGATGCGGCCTTTGTCCTCGAACTTGACGGATCGCTACTCGCCGAGGGCGGTGCTGCGGTCAAATCTCCCGAGGCGCTCTGGTACGCTCTCGACGAAGGTACACAGCACGGGATTATCCGGCTGGGAGATGAACTGGCCTTGGCAGCGGCTGCCCCTATCGAGGCCCCGGATCTGATCGGCTGGTTGGTCCTTGCTCAACCGCTCGATGCAACGGAGATGGAGAGACTTACACATCTGGCGGCGATCGACATAGATGCCGAAGTCGCACTGAAGGGTAACCTGCCGCAGGGGTTGACGACAACCGCTGAGGGGAAGGTGTTCGAGCACGAGACCACCGAGCGCTTTCTTTATCAGGTCTCGGAGCTGCCCACCCTTGAAGACGGGCTCGAGCCGCGCCTGATCCTGCGACACTCGCTGACTGCCACGCTCGCGCAATACTCCAGCCTCAACTACCTGCTTGCCGTGCTCGCATTCTGCGGCATCGCCGCAGTAATAGGCCTCAGTTGGCGTGTCGCCAGAACCGTCACTGGCCCACTTCAGAAACTCGACGAGGCGACTCGCCTGCTGGGCGAAGGCAAGGAAGTCACGCTGAAAGTGGATACGCATGACGAGATCGGGCGGCTTGCTTCCAGCTTCAACGCCATGGCCAATGCGATCGAGGAACGCGAGCGCGAGATCATCCATGTCGGGCTGCACGATGGCCTCACCGGACTGCCCAATCGCAAGCTTTTTATCGAACAGCTCAATCTTAAGGCAAGCCGGCTCGCGGAGGGCGAGCAGATGATGGTGATCTATGCCGATCTCGATGACTTCAAGGTCGTCAACGACACGCTCGGCCACCCCAGCGGTGACGCGCTGCTGCGCGAAGTAGCAAACAATCTGCGCAATCAGTTGCCGGATGCGCTCGTTGCCCGGCTCGGAGGCGACGAGTTTGCCATCAAGATCACCCTCGACAATGCAAAGGAAAGTCCCGCCGCCGTTGCCGAGCGGGTGCAGGCTTGTTTTGAACGGACCGTGATGATCGACGGGCAGCAGGCGGAATGCAGCGCGAGTCTCGGCATAGCGATCGCCCCGGGAGACGGCTCGGAAGGTGTGACATTGATGAAGAATGCCGACCTCGCCTTGTATCGCGCTAAGAGCGAGGGCAAATCGACCTACCAGTTCTTCGAACCCGAGCTCGATGCGCAGGCACGCCTGCGCCGCCAAACCGAGCTCGACCTGCGTACCGCCTTGCGCGATGGTCATTTCGAGCTCAATTTCCAGCCGCTCTACAGCCTTGCCGAAGAAAAGATGACCGGCTTCGAAGCGCTGATCCGCTGGAACCATCCGGAGCGCGGACGCGTCAGTCCGGCCGAGTTCATCCCTCTGGCGGAAGAAACCGGTCTGATCGTTCCGATCGGCGATTGGGTGGTTCGCGAGGCCTGCCGACAGGCAGCTTTATGGCCCGAAGATATCTCGGTCGCCGTCAACATCTCGCCCAAGCAGTTCGGCTCTCCCGGGCTTGCCAACACCATTCTCCAGGCACTGTCGGGCAGCGGATTAGAGCCCAAGCGCCTCGAACTGGAGATTACCGAAAGCATCTTCATCGCCGATGTCGAACGAACGCTTTCAACGCTTTACAGCCTGCGCAATCTTGGCGTCAGGATCGCGCTGGACGACTTCGGAACGGGCTATTCCTCGCTGAGCTATTTGCGCTCTTTCCCGTTCGACAAGGTCAAGATCGACCGCAGCTTTGTCGAAGATCTCGCCAACGGCGGCAACGCGCACGCGGTTATCCGCGCCATAACGACGCTGGCCGATGCCTTGGGCATGGACACGCTGGCAGAAGGTGTCGAGGTACACGAGCAACTCGACGTGTTGCGCCGCGAAGGCTGCAATTACATCCAGGGTTTCCTGTTCAGCAAACCGGTGGCGGGCGACCAAGTGTTCGACGTTCTGGGAATTGGCCATGGCGGCGAACGCATAAGGGTCGCTTGAAATGGGCCCGCGCGCACCCGGCTGAGTAAGCCATTCTCCTTGGCCAGAATGGCCTTGGACAACGTCCGCTTTCAGGACCTAGAATCTCGGATCGCAATGTCTTTGATGTGGGCGCAAGGCAGACGTTCGAGAGTGCATCTAAGGACATCCGCGATCCGATGGGATTTGGTCTGAACCGCTGCAAGCAGACGGCTAGCTATTGGGATTGCGGGTGAGCGATAGTCAGGCAAGATGCGTCATCCTCGCAGGAGTCCCAAGGCCTTGCTCTCTATTTCCTCCCGCCAGGCCACCTTCTCGAGCCATTCGGCTGGAATGCCGCTGGCACCGTAGAGCGTGCCGGCAAGCTGCCCGGCAATGGCGGCAGTGGTGTCGGCGTCACCGCCAAGATTGGCTGCGGTCAGAATGGCGGAGCGGAAATCGCTTGTTCGCCCGATCGACCAAAGGGCGGCCTTCAATGAGTGCGCAACGTAACCACTCGACCCGATGTCTTCACGCGAAGCACCGCGCCAGGACCCGCGCATGATGGTCTCGATCTTGCCGGCATGGTTGGACCTTCGAGGTGCAAGCACCTCGTGCCTTGGCTGGCCTGCAATCGCATCGGCAATAAGGTCTGCGTAGGCAACGCACGCACTCACCGCTTCAGGCGCGCCATGGGTTGTCTGGCTCTGGATCGCTGCAACCTTGCGCATCGTTTCCCGGTCCTGCCAGTGGCGGATGGCGACAGGAGAAAGGCGCATGAGTGAGCCGTTGCCGGCGGACTGGGGATCGGTTGAACCGGCGATCGGATCTCCGCTCCGTTTCCAGCGCGATAGGGCAGAGGCTACCGTCCCGCCGATGTCGAAGCAGGAACCGGTGCACGAGTATTTGCCCTGATCACGCCAGGCGACAAAGCGCTCCATCAGATCTGCCGGATCGAACTCGTCGGTAGCGAGCAGGCTGTCCGCCAGCGCCAGCGCCATCGAGGTGTCATCGGTCCATTGGCCTGCTTGGAGCCCGAAAGGACCGCCTCCCACCATGTCGATAAGCAAAGGATAGCTATCGCGCGATTTGAACTCGAGCGTTGTGCCTACTGCATCGCCCACCGCTAGACCGAGGAGTGCGCCGATCGCCCGGTCTTTGATGGCCTCGTGGCTGGCGGAAGGCGCTGACTCTTCGACCGGGGTATGGCCGAGCACATAGCGCTCCTGCGCGGGTGTCTCGATCGCGCCTTCTCTGACCGCGCGGACCTCATTGATTGCATCTGCAGGGTCGGTTCCCAATTCGACGAGTAGTCTTGCTGCGATCGTACCGGCACGACCGAGACCGCCCTTGCAATGGACCACCACGTTAAAGCCGTCCCTGATCCGCGCCCTCAAGCCCGGGCCATGGACCTGCCAGGCCTGCTCGAAGTCAGGGCCGGGGACCGAGACGTCTGCAATGGGTAAATGCAGCCAGTCCATGTGTCGCAGCACTGCCTGCTCGCCAATGCCATGCACTCCGAGATCGCTGATCTCGTGATCCTCGATCAGGGTGACGAGCGCAGCAGCACCGAAAGCCTGGATCGCGTCGAGGTCCAGTCCGAGGTCGCGGTCCCAGGCACCGGTCAGGGCACCGGACTGCTTCTTGCCGGGGCAAAAGGTGATCCCCACACTTCCGAGGCCCGGACCGACTTTCGCTTCTGCAATCTCGAGCGGGTGGGACTGACTTGTTCTCATGGCTTTACCATTGCTTCCTTTCGAGCCGAAAGCCACTCGAAAGAAGACCGCCAGCCCTTCAGAATTCCTCCTCGGGGCCTTCCAATCGTTCACGCCACCGCCGGTTGCTTTCAGCGATCTCCTTCGCACGCTCTTCCTCTTCCTCGAAAACGAGGGTCACGGTCATCACCTCCTCCCCCTCCGCCGCTTCACGGTTCTTTTTGGCTGCGCGGTAGAGTTCGCTGACAAATCGAACGGCCTTGGGATCGCCCTGCATCGCGAGGTTGACCTGCCTCTTGAGCACGATCTCCATCTTGGTCATGCTCTTCTTCTTCCCGCCCTCGGTGATAGGCACGAGGGCGTTGAGCTCTCGGAGCATGATCTCCTCTTCGTTGCGCACCTTCTTTGGCCTGCCGCTTGGGTTACCCGATTGTCCCTTCTTGAACTGCGTATGCTTGGGGGGCTTCTTGAAACCTACCTCGTAATCCTTCTCCTCGGCCATTACGCTGCCTCCTTGCCTTGAAGACGACGGGCAGCGACCTCCTCAAAGCTCTCGCCCGTCGCAGACAGGCGCGGCTCGGCATTCATTTCCTTCCCCAGGCGCCTGAGAGCACAGTCCACGTAGCCCGGGTCGAGCTCGATGCCGTAGCCTCGCCGCTTTGCCCGGTGGGCTGCGACCAGTGTCGTTCCTACGCCGGCGAAAGGATCGAGAATGATGCCCTTTGGCTTCGAGCAATCGAGGATCGCGTCCTCGACCATCTTGACGGGCTTGACCGTGGGATGATCGGCCAGGTCTTCATCGCGTCCTTTGCGGAACGTGTTCGCCCCGGCATAGGTCCATAGGTTGGTCCGGTATCTTCCTTTCTCGCCCAGGCCGAAGTTGTTGATGTGTTTGGCCGTCCCGACCTTCCAGACAAACACGAACTCGTGCTGCGAGCGATAGAATGTCCCCAAGCCTGCATTGGCCTTGGCCCACACGCAGATGTTCTTGAGCTCGGAATAGACCGCGCAGCCAGCCTCTTCCATCTCGCCCGCGTGGCGCCAGTCCATACAGATGAAGTGTATCGAGCCATTCGCACTGGACCGGGCCATGAGTGTCATGACTGTCCGCAGGAAAGCAGTGAACTCTGTCCGGGACATTTCGCCAGAGGCCATGGCGAACTCGCGGTGCTTCGCCTTGCCGAGGCCCGAAACATGGCCGGCGATAGGCACGTTATAGGGCGGGTCGGTGAAGACCATCTGCGCTGTCTCGCTTGCCAGGAGGCGCGTGTAGCTTTCAGGCTCGAGAGCATTTGCACATAGCAGGCGATGCGGGCCAATCTGCCAGAGGTCGCCAACTTCTGAAACCGCTGGCTCATTACCTGGAAGCTCAACCGGCGGTTCCTCTGGCTGACTTTCCTCTGTCTCCTCCTGACTTCGAAGAACGATGTGGTCGATCTCCGATGCATCGAACCCAATCGCCTCGAGATCGAGATTGATGTCCTCATCGAGAAGAAGACCGAGTTCCTCGCCGAGGATGTCGAAATCCCATCCGGCCAGCTCAGCGAGCCTGTTGTCTGCAATGATGTAGGCACGCTTTTGAGCTCCGCTCATGTGCGACACCTGGATGGTAGGAACTTCCTTCATCCCGCGACGCTTCGCTGCGGCATGTCGTGCATGTCCGACAAGGATGTTGCCGGCTTCATCGATGATGATCGGATTGATGAAGCCGAACTCATCGAGCGACTTCGCGATCAGTTCGATCTGCTTGTCAGTATGCGTACGGGCGTTGCGTGGATCGGGCGTAAGCTCCCCGAGCGGCATCAACGTGATTTTCAGTGCTGATAAGTTTCCCATGGTTAAACCTCCTGGTTCTTCGTTCTTCACTCGGGCAGGTGAACCGGAGGCCAGGCGGTCGCAGCGCAACCCAAGCCAAGGCTTGCTGCCGCGGAAAGCGCCGGTTGATCAATGAGGTCGGAGGTAACAATCCACAGAAAAAACGTTTAGAATCTTGTGCTTGTGTCAATAGATTGATACATTTCGCTCAATTTGCGCGGCTTCGAGACCTAGGTTTCAGAGAAGCAACGCTGCTTTTCGCGGCAAATTCGCCACTCTAACTTTCGCTGTTCTCGGGATGAAAATTCCCTTTTAGGCGCGACAAAATTCCCTGCTCGAAGGATGGCCGAGCGCGAATGCTCCGCAGTATTCCGCGGTTCTCAGCGGCGAGATGCCGGCAAGTTTCGAGATAATCCCTGAAAATTTCCCTGAAAGCAGGGAAAATTGGCTTGAGACTGGTTCGGTCGTGACTGCGTCACGCACCATTCATCCGGGTAGCGAACTCCAATCGGAGATTTCTCCAATAATTCGAGCCGAAAGCCCGCAGTTCTGCGGGATTTCGGCGCTGGTCATGTTGGCATGAGGTCGGGAGACCCCACCAGGTAGCGCCAAACCAGGGCGCTTTTGGCCTGAAGTCTCCACTCGCAAAAAGCCCGCCTCACCGGGCGGGCCATTGTACCGTAATACTGCGCTTAGGAACTTGCGGAGAATCCCAGAAAGAACGCCTGCTCTTGCCAGTCGAGAGGCAAATCGGCGTTCATGAGGCGGTTGCGCGTCAGTCTCTTGGGCTGCCGCCCATCACAAATCGCTTCCACAATCTCGGGGCTCAGCCACGATATCCGTAGCAGTTTGGTCAACTGTTTGCGGCAACGTCCTTCCTGCTGAGCAAGCTGCAGCAGTGACTTATCTGGCTGGCCCAGAACTAGAGATTGGACATCTCGCGCCTGACGCAGAAGCTTCACGAGTGAGGCATCCGGCTTGCCAGGATGGTCAGCTGGTGCATCGAGCCGAAGCTTCGGCTCGCGGAATGGTTTCTTTCGCAGGCGCGCGACGGCGTACTCGGTGGCCCCGCCCGCTCCATCCAGGCCCAGTCCTTCCGGCCGGATCGACAGGACAAGTCGCCGTTCTTCGACTTGGATGCTCGCCAGTATCTTGCCGATTGGCTCGCGCCAGACCGCCTCATTCTGAAGGTTGTTCGCCAGAGCCCCCGCATCCTTGAGCGCCCTCTCGAGCGTCGCTGCATCGTCGATCCTGAACAGGCGCCTGATGGCATGCTCGTCTGAAAGCAACGTTTTGAGCGCATCGACCACATGACGATCAAGCTGGCGCATGGGATAGCGCGTTGCCTTGGGCTGATCCGGCGCGGCGAGATCGCGGCGTGTCTCGTAGTAGCGGTAGCGCCTCGTCCCCTTGCAAGCGAAGGTCGGCACCATCGGCCTGCCCTGAGGATCGGTCAGCCGGCCAACCAGCAACGCATCGTTTTGTTTGTTTACGCCGGCCCGTCTGGGAGGTGCATTGGCTCTCAGCTTGGCCTGGACAGCATCCCACAGCGCTTCATCGACAATCGCTCGGTGCTCACCTTCATACGCCTTGCCCTTGTGAACGATCTTGCCTCGGTACACGGGGTTCTTGAGAAGGTGGAACAGGCTGCCCCGCTGAAAGGGAATGCCACCGCGGTGCGGCCCGCTGACCCGCTTCTGGACCTTTGTGACAATGCCTTCAGCCGCAAGCTCATCCAGCAGCGCGGGAGCAGAGGGCAGTGCGAGATAGCGCTGCATGATATGTCGCACGCGCTGCGCCTCTTCTTCCACTGGCACAAGCTTGCGCTCGATCGCCTGGTAGCCAAGCGGGACCGGCCCTCCCATCCACAAGCCCTTTTTCTTCGACGCAGCTATCTTGTCCCTGATCCGCTCGCTGGTCACTTCGCGGTCGAACTGGGCGAAGGAAAGCAGGACATTGAGCGTCAGGCGGCCCATGCTGGTCGTCGTGTTAAAGGCTTGTGTGACCGAGACGAAGCTCGCTTCCTTCGCATCGAGCCGTTCGACGATCTTGGCAAAGTCCGCGAGGCTGCGAGTCAGGCGATCAACCTTGTAGACAACGATAACGTCGACCTGTCCGGCATCGACCTCGGCGAGCAGCTCCTTGAGCCCGGGCCTGTCCATGTTGCCGCCCGAGAAGCCGCCATCGTCATAGCTTCTCTCGATCAGCTCCCATCCCTCGTGCTTCTGGCTACAAATGAACGCTTCACAGGCCTCACGCTGCGCATCGAGGCTGTTAAACTCCTGCTCCAGGCCATCCTCGGTCGATTTACGAGTATAGATTGCACACCGGACCGTCTTCATCACGACGCGCCAGTCAGCCCGAAGAAGCGTGGCCCAGACCATTTCGCACCGGTGATGTGCCGAGCGATCGCGGTGAGCGATGACCAGTGCTGGCCATCATATACAAAGCCTTCCTCGAGAACGGTGACGCTGTGTCCCTGACCGTGCCAGTCGCGTACCAGACGCGTGCCAGAAGTGAGCTGGCGCGAGGAGCCCGTAGTAACAGCCAATCGGGGATCCTCACTCAGCTCGCGCTTTGCATCCCTGCTCAAGCCACCGAGCGCCTTCTCCTGTATCTTCCAAGCCAGGCCGAGCCGAAGAAGCTTCACTGAGATGTTAGGCGCTGAAGATTTGACCTGGGCCTGCCACTCCGATCGCAGCTCAGCCAACGGCATCTCTCTAATCGCGTCGAGCCTCACTTCGAGCCGCGTCATGTGTTGGTCTCATTGACAAGCCGATAGATGCTGACGCCATCGGCAACGCTCCGCTCAACTACGTGCCCCCTCTTCTTCAGGCCGGTCAGTGCGGCCCTGACCGAATGCTTCTGCCAGCCAGTTGCCTGCATCATCTGCTCGAGGGTTGCGCCGCTCTTGCGCTGCATCAGCTTGGCGACTTGCGAAATCTTGGTTTGTCCAAACTTGTCTGATTGAGGCCTTGGCATGCGTGGTTCTCCTGGATCGGAGCCGCCCTGCGCGGCTCCCACCACCCAAAGCCCCGTTTCGCGATCAGCGTCGGGGCAGCAGCCTCTTTGGCCTCGCTTCAATGACAGCACCAATGCTCGGTTCAGAGGGGAAGTCGAATGGTTTTTTGGATGAATGCTAATGACCGCTTTGCGCCCTCACCTGAGACATTGCGATCCGAGATTTTAGGTCCAGAAAGCGGACGTATATCGTAACCACGAGTCGAATAAGCTCTGGTGATGAATTGAAATTGCGGGACGGAGTGTGGCTTTCTAGGTCAGAGTAAGGGGGCGCCTTACCCTGACCTCCTCATCCGTCGATCAGGTGCATTTGGTTTGAGAGCGCCAAGCCAAGGACCGTTGCGGAAAGCAGAGCAATGAACGACGGACTTACCATACCTACTGTGCAGGACAGCAACTAATGCAATCTTCTCAGCCGTATAGACACAAGGCCACGAAGGGATTGATCGCTAACCCGACACCTCAAGCAAGCGTGGTAAGGAAATCGATGAGAAGCCGATTGCAGTCTTTGGGCCGCTCCTGCTGTGTCCAGTGACCGCACCCATCAAGAATGTGCAGGCCGCGATTATCCGGCAATAGCTTCGTCATCGCAGACAGAGGTTCCTTGCCCGCGAGACGCGTCGCCAGATCGCGTGTTCCGCTGATAAACATGCTTGGCTGGGCGATGACATGGGATCCGCGCTGCGTCAGCATGTCATAGTCCCGCCGCCGGTTGCGATAGCGGTTCAGGGGACCGCGAAAGCCCGATTTGGCGAACTCGCCCGCAAGATACTCCACATCTTCGTAAGTGAGCCATGGCAGCGGCATTGGCGGCTCTGGCAAGCCTTTCAGCAGGCCATCCCCAGGCTTCTTGTCGGTCGGCCAGGTCCCTTCCGGCGCGTCTCCGGACAAGGCGTAGTAGAACCGGCGGATCGTTGCGGCCCGATCGGCTTCAAGCTCGGCTTCCGCCTCTCCTATGCGCTGAAAATCATTGATGTAGAAGTATCTGCCGCGCTGAGTGAACACCTTGTCATGGATCATATCGGTCGGTTCGGACCCGGGTGCGGAGTGCGGAACGGAAAGGCCTGCGACCGCGCGAAATCTGTCCGGATGCACCAGGGCTGAAGTCCAGGCGATGGGTGCGCCCCAGTCGTGCCCGACAATGACGACCGGTTCGTCCGGCGAGAGCATTTCGGCCAGATTGGCGAAATCGCCCGCGAGTTCTTCCAGGCAATAGGCTTCGATTTCAGCGGGAGCGGAAGATCCCCCATAGCCCCTGACATCGGGAGCGACCACTCGCCAGCCAGCATTTGCGAGAGCGGGAATCTGGTGGCGCCAGCTGTACCAGCTTTCGGGAAAGCCGTGGATCAAGAGGACCACCGGTCCCGTACCCATTTCGGCGCAACGCAAGGTGATGCCGGGTTTCACCTCGTAATGACAAAAGCGAATGTCTTCCAGAATACTCATGGCTTTTCAGCCCGCCGTTGCGACCCGGGTCGCCATTTGTACCTTGGCGCAGACACACTCATGTTGCCTCTCTCACGATGAAGCCGACCTGAGGGAAGGTGATATTGACCGTTCCGGTGGCGGGATCGGTTCGCCTGATCACGATGCGTTGGCTGGTAGCGGCGAGGAGCTCTCCTGCGATGGGATCGCGACCGTAGTCATCGGCTGAAACGATCACCTGCTTTCCGATGAGATCGTGGGCCCCACCGGCTTCGTCGTGACCGAGTGAAACGTCGGCCGGTTCCGCTCCAGCAGCCACCTGTATCGCATCGGCACCGCTGATCTCGGCCCGGTCGCCTTGGCCGATAGTCTCTATGGCCTCGCGCCATTGGTGGAGGCGTTCAAAGCCCTGCAGTAATTCGTCGGCCATGTCGGGGAAGACGGATGCGAGGAACCAGATGTTCATGTGCGCGGCGAGATCGCCGATGCCGGGTTTCGCGCCACCCAGATAATCGATTCCGGCGGAAGCGAGTGCGGATTCGATCCATCCTGCCTGCGCACGCCATTGTTCCTTGGCCGGTTCGGCGGCTGCGGCCATTGCCTTCACGTCGAAAGGTCGCCCTGACAGCTTTTCACGATCCTTGATAAATGCCGGGTCCACCTGGTCTCCGAGCGAGCCGAAAATGATCGCGACCGAATGCTGGAACCAGATGCGATCGGCCCAGATATTCACCGGCCAACTCGCGCCCAGATCGGTCTTCGGCTCAGGGTGGCGGCGCTCGATCTCGGCCATGATGGCCTGGCTGTCGCAGTAGATGTCGGCCCCGATCTGCATCACCGGTGCGCGGCGGTAGCCCCCGGTCAGCGGGATCAGAACCGGCTTCGGCATCATGTTGGGTGTGACAACCGATTTCCAGCGGAGGCCCTTGAGACCCAGCAGGAGGCGCACCTTGTTCGAGAACGGCGATGCATCGTAGTGATGCAGGATGATGTCGTGACTGCCTGACATGGCCAGTCCCTCCAAATCGAAGAATTTTCAGCCGGGGAGCGGCGTGAACCGGATGTTGTCTCTTGCCAGCCCCTGCACGACGATGTCCAACCCACCGGATTTCACCATCCATTCGAGCCTGTGATCGCGGTACTCGCGCTTGAATATGCCGGCTTCGACGGCCCCTGCTACTTGCTCCATGCCGCTGAGTACTTCCTGAGCGGCGGTGCTGGCTGAGTTTACCGAAGGCCTTGCGTTGGCCCTGTCGAGCCAGGCGGCGAGGCGCGAACCCTCTGCTGGCGTATATCCGAATCCCGCTGCGCCATTCACGTAGGGCGCGGTGCACATATCGGCCCATCCGAACTCGTCACCCCCGAACCAGCGGTCCTCTCCCAACTGCTTCTCGAGCCAGCGATAATAGCCGTCGATCTGGTCCTTGGCGGCAGATTGCATCGCCTCGGCGAGTTCTCCATCGGCCCGCTTGAACCACTTGAGTTCGCCCAGACCCCACACGATCGCTTCGAACTGCGTGTCGAGCACGTCCTCGATCGTGCGATGCCTGGCACGCTGGGCGGGACCGCGCGGAAGCAGGGCGGGTTCCGGCCACTTTTCCTCGATGTATTCGAGGATGATGGTGGATTCGAACAAGCGGGTATCGCCATCGATGAGGGCGGGAACTTCGAGGCGCGGGCTGGCTTCGACAAAATCGCCCTGAGCGCCGCCTATTCCTATCCCGTCGGGCACGCGTGTTTCGTACCCCACGCCCTTTTCATCGAGAGCGATCTTCACCTTCTGCGCATAGGGCGAGAGCGGGTGGTCATAGAGTATGAGCATTCGCGCGAGCCCGCCTATGAAGCCATCTCGGCCAGACGCTGGGTGATGATCGCATCGGCTTCGTCGATGATCCGGTCCACCAGTTCACCCACGCTAGGAACATCGTGGATGAGGCCCTGGATCATGCCGGCGCTCCATACGCCGCGATCGGTGTCGCCGCTTTCATAGCCTTCCAGACCGCGCTGCCCTTTCACCAGATGCGCTACCTCTTCGAAGGGTTTGCCTTCACGCTCCAGTTTCACGACTTCTTCCGAGATGGCATTGGTCGCGACACGTGCCGTGTTGCGATAGGTGCGGAAGATGAGCTTCGTCTGGCGCTCGTCCGCTTCGACCATGGCCTGCTTGAAGTTCTCGTGGATCGGTGCCTCTTTCGTCGCGCAAAAGCGGGTGCCCATGTTGATGCCGTCGGCGCCCAGCGCGAGCGCTGCTGCGAGACCCCGGCCATCGCCGAAGCCACCTGATGCCAGCATCGGAATCGAAATCTTGTCGGCGGCAGCGGGGATAAGGATCAGCCCGGGAATGTCGTCCTCACCCGGATGGCCGGCGCATTCGAACCCGTCGATCGAGATCGCATCGACGCCCATCTTCTGGGCCGAGACCGCGTGACGGACAGCCGTGCACTTGTGGATGACCTTGACATCGTGCTCTTTGAAGTGGTCGACATGCTCCTGCGGCTTGTAGCCTGCCGTCTCGACGATCTTGATCCCGCTCTCGATGATCGCAGCGCGATACTCGGCATAGGGCGGCGGGTTGATGCTTGGCAGAATGGTGAGGTTCACGCCGAACGGCTTGTCCGTCATGTCGCGGCAGCGCGCGATTTCCTTGGTCAGTTCTTCGGGAGTGGGCTGAGTGAGGGCGGTGAGGAAGCCCAGCGCCCCGGCGTTTGCCACGGCGGAAACCAGCTCCGCCTTGCCGACCCACATCATGCCGCCCTGGGCGATCGGATGCTCGACGCCGAACATCTCGGTAAACCGTGTCTTCAAGTCATTTCTCCCGCATTCAAATAAGGTTCTGTCTTTCGTTGATGATGAAAACCGGCCCTCTCGTGAACTCGCAATATGACGCACCGCTAGGGAGCGCCACGCGCCATTACAAACGGAGCCAGTTCTCCTGACTTTAGGAAATTAGCGCCGCCAGGCCGTGTCACCCGGCAGGCCGAGGCGCAGTGCCGCCTGATAGGCAGGATGCCCGCTTTCGACCTTCTTGTCGGCCGCGCGCCCGACGAACTTCACAAGCAGGCGCTCCGGGTAGGAGAGGTTCCATTCCGGACCAAGCTCCAGTTTCTGCCGCACGACCGGCGGCAGAATGTCGACGGCGGCACGGGCCAGCGCCTTGTGAATGAACTTCGGGATTTCCGGACGGGCCTTGCCCGAGGATACGATCTCCAGGAAATCGCTGTTGATCTGGTGCGGCTCGAAGCGCGGGACCAGCCGTTCCATCATCGCGAGGAACTCCGCTTCGGAATGGGGTATCTCGGTGACGCCGTAGAGCTTCGCCACCTCGTCCCCGCCGGTCCAGTATTCGTGCTTTTCCTCGTCGCTCAGCTTGTAAACGAAGCGGTCATAGGCCGTCAGGAAACCATATTGCGCGGTCGCCGATACCCAGTCGAGCAATTCGGGATCGAGCGCGGTATAGGCCTCTCCCTTCGGAGTTTCGCCGGACACCTTCGCATGCATCCGTCCGACGCCTGCGATCACCTTGCGCGCCATGCTTTGCGGTCCGTAGACACCGAGCATCGCCGCCATCCCGGTGCGCTGCGAACGGCCGATCGGGTCGACCGGATAGACCGAGTGGTCCCACACGCCAGACCGGATGCGGGCATCGGCAAACTCAAGCAGGACGGCGGCCACTCCGCCGATGGCCATGGCGATGCTGTTCTTGAAGATCCGCCAATGAACCGAACCGGGGTCGCTGAAGGCAGGCTCTCCGGCCGGTTTCGTGAAATCGAACTTCGTCGGCGTCGTGCTCCTCTGATAAGCCTTGCCATCCGTTCTGGTGATCGAAGAGTGTTCGTTCATGACTTCCCGTTCCCAAGCTATCCAGTCGCAAGATTGACCTGCGGGGGAATATTGTTATCAGAACTGATAAATATCGGCAAATGGATAAAAGATGAACCTCGACTGGTCCCCGCAAGACAAGGCCTTCGCCTCCGAAATCTCACAGATTCTCGAGCGCGAACTGACCGACGACATTCGCGATGCAGGGCATAACGCGACGAGCGTCTATCCCGATCACGAAGCGTCGATGGAATGGCAGGAAAAGCTTCATGCAGCCGGCCTCGCAGCGCCGCACTGGCCGGTCGAACATGGCGGCAAGGACTGGAGTGTAGCGCAGCATTACCTGTTCGCGAACGAGAAGGCCAAGGCTGGCGCGCCATCGCTCTCGCCCATGGGCATCCACATGGTCGCCCATGTCATCGCGGCTTTCGGCACTCCCGAGCAGAAGGACTACTTCCTTCCGGGGATTCTCTCCGGCGAGGTCTTCTTCTGCCAGGGCTATTCTGAACCGAACGCCGGCTCCGACCTTGCCGCGCTGCAGATGAGCGCTGTTTCCGAAGGCGATGACTTCATCCTCAATGGCTCCAAGATCTGGACGACCCACGCGCAGGAAGCGAACTGGATCTTCTGCCTGGTTCGCACGAGCAATGAGGGGCGCAAGCAGCAGGGTATCACCTTCATCCTCGTCCCGATGGATCAGGACGGCGTAACGGTGCGCCCGCTCACCATGCTGTCGGGCGAGACGGTGCAGAACCAAGTTTTCTTCGACGACGTTCGTGTGGCCAAGTCGAATGTGATCGGCGAGGTCGATCACGGCTGGAGCGTGGCGAAATACCTCCTCGAGTTCGAGCGCGGAGGGTCGGCCTATTCGGCGGGTCTCAAGATCAGGGCATGGGATATCGAAGCCCATGCGCGCTCACAGACCATGGGCGACAAGACACTCCTGGAGCACGGCGACTTCGCCCAGCGCCTGGCGCGCGCCATGATCCGCATCGATGTTCTCGAAGTGCTGGAGCTCAAGCTGCTGTCTTCGGCCGGGCGCGGCGAAAGCGTCGGCCCCATGTCCTCGTTGATGAAGATCATGGGCACCGAACTCGCACAGCATCTTACCGAGCTGGCACTCGAGGCGGCCGGAGCGAGTGGAACTGTGTTCCAACCGCATCCCACCCGTCCCGGTGCGGATATCCCTGGCTACGAGGCGCCGGAGGATGGTTACGTCTCGGGCGAAAACTGGCAGGCAATTGCCCCGCTGCGCTACCTCAACGAACGGGCTGGTTCTATCTACGCCGGCTCGAACGAGGTCCAGCGCAACATTCTCGCCAAGGCGGTCCTGGGCCTCTAGCCGACCTGTCGGAGCATGCGGTAACGCTCCACGTGATCCGCGGCCGTTCCCAGACGGTTCTCGATCACGGTCGCGCGCTTGAAATAATGGCCGACACGCAGTTCTTCGGTCAGGCCCATCGCGCCGTGCAACTGCACGGCTTCCTGCCCGATCAGCCGCAGCGCATCGCCCACGGTAGCCTTGGCCGCAGATATCGCGGTGGGATCGTCCACCTTGAGCGAGGCAAGCAACGAGGCCGCTTCGATTTCCTGCGCCTTCGACCACATATCGACCATGCGGTGCTGCAATGCCTGGAATGAGGAGATCGGAACGCCGAACTGCTCGCGTTCCTTGGAGTATTCGACGGTATCGGCAACCATGACCGAGGCGATGCCGGAGGCTTCCGCGCAAACCGCCGCGAGTGCGCGCGCGACTGCCTTCTCGAGCGCGGACAGGACCTTCTCGCCGGTAGCTATGCAGGCGTCCTCGGGCAGTTCCAGCCCGTCACACACGACATCCGCAGAAGGAGTATCGTCGATCAGCGAGTAGGGTTTGAGCGAGGCGCCCAATGTCGCCGGATCGACCGCGAAAAGCGCGAACTCGCCGCCATCGACCTTGGCTGGAAGCAGTATCAATTCCGCCTGCGCGGCAAAATCGACGACCAGCTTGGTGCCGGTCAGGCGCCAGCTGGCTCCGGCCCGCTCGGCGCGCATCCGGGTGAGCGCGACATCGCCGCGCGTCTGCGGTTCTTCGATGGCTGTTGTGACAAACAGCTCGCCGCCTGCAATGCGCTGCGCCAATTCGGTTTGCCCGAGCTCGTCGAGCACAGTCGCCGACAGCACGTGGCACGCGATATAGGGCGTGACCGCAAGGGCGCGTCCTAGCGCGGCGGAGATGATCATCTCGCTCTCGCTACCGCCACCAAAGCCACCGGAGCGTTCTTCGATCCCGGCAGCAGCGATGCCCAGTTCCGATTCGAGTATCTTCCAGAAGGTCACGCTGTCGTCCCCCGATGTGTGCTCGCGGCGAACATCGAAGGGGAGCGTTTTTTCGAGATAGCGGTCGAGCGACTGCTTCAGCAGCTCTTGTTGCTCGTCAAGTTTCAGGTCCATGCGCGCATCTATGCCGTCTGCCGTGTAATTATCAAGTCTGATAATTAAATGAGAAGCCCTGCCATCAGCGTTTCCACGGTCTGGCGCTTGTAGCGCTCATGCAGCGCGTCGTCCGCTTCGGCGATGCCACCAAACACCGCAGAGAGGGTGAAGCGGTTGGCGTAGAGGCCGTCAGCCGAACCGATCGTGTTGAAGTAGAACAGTTTGGGATCGACCTTGCGGAACTCCCCGGCGGCGATGCCTTCCTGGATGATGCGATGTTGCGCGTTGGCGATCGGCTTGAGCAGCTCGTCGGCGATATGATGGACGCGCTCGGGCGAGGCATCGCGGACCATCAGCTGGATCAGCCGGTTGAGATAGGGAATCTGGTAGTAGGTATCGAGAATGCCCTCGAGGTGGATCCGCATCCGTTCGGTCGGGGTCATCTTCAACCGGAACAGCGCGGCAAGCTGCCTGATTCGTACGCCCACGTCCCGATCGAGCAGGGCAAGCAGCATCCCTTCCTTGCTGCCGAAGTAATAGCGGATCATGCCATGATTGACCTCGGCACGCGCGGCGATGTCGAGAATACCGATATCGACCGTGTCCTGCTCGCGCATCAGAGAACTCGCAGATTCGAGCAGCGTGTCGCGGATAGCCCCCTTGGGCAGCTGCTTCGTGGCGGTATTTGTACGAACCCGGTTCATCTCCGCTCTCATGGTCATTTCAGCGCTTCAAAGCAATTGCCCTTGCCAGAATTATCAGACTTGATAATCTATCATTCCTGATAAAAGCCCAGAAGGGTCGAAGGGAGAGAGTTGATGAAGAGGATCACGAAAGGCGTTCTCGCTTGCAGCGCGGCATCGGTAGCTTTGGGTGTCCCCACGTTTGCGCTGGCACAGTCTGCGGGTGACGAAGATGCGGTGGCGGAGACCGCCGCCGACAGAAACACGATTATCGTTACCGCCAATCGCCGTGAAGAAGCGATCACCGACGTCGGTGTCGCCATCCAGGCCTTCTCAGGCGAACAATTGGACAATCTCCAGGTCAATTCGACCGAAGATCTTCAGGCCGTCGTTCCCAGCCTCAATATCTCGCGCGGCTACCAGGGCATCCCGATTTACACCCTGCGCGGGATCGGCTTCAACACGATCAACCTGTCCGCGACCTCGACCGTCGGCACCTATCAGGACGAAGTCGCGCTTGCCTATCCGTTCATGAACAGCGGGCCGGTCTTCGATCTCAACCGCGTCGAAGTTCTCAAGGGGCCGCAGGGCACGCTCTATGGTCGCAACACCACAGGCGGTCTTGTCAATTTCATTTCGGCCAAGCCAGAATTCGGAGATTTCAACGGTAGCCTCGCGGTCGAGGCGGGCACGGAAGAAACGCTGAACACCGAAGGCCATATCAACCTTCCGGTGGGCGATGCCGTCGCCTTGCGCGCAGCGTGGCGCACCGAACGCAGTTGGGAAGGCTGGCAGAAGAGCGTCAGCCGCGACGAAAAACAGGGCGAGGTCGAACGCTATGGCGGCCGTCTGACCCTCGCGGCAGAGCCTATCCCCGACATGCGGATCGAGCTTGCGGGCAACTTCTGGATCAATAAGTCCGACACGCTTGCCGCGCAGGCCGTCGGCTTCACCCCGAATACCGATCCGGCCAACGGCACTGTGTTCAGCCTTTTCAACGCGCCCGGTCTTCCGGCTTTCGTCGCTGCCAACGCCGATAACTGGTCGAGCGACACGGCCGACTGGCAGCCGCTCGCTGCGCGTGCGCAGAACATCGGCCGCGGCACCGGTATCGATCAGCCCAATGCCGAAGACAGCAATTTCTACGGTCTGCGGGGCATGCTGCAGTTCGACCTGACGCCGGACATCAGCTTCATTTCGCTCACCGGTTTCAACCGCGTGAAGCGCGATGCGAGCTACGACTGGAGCGGCAGCCCTTATGAGATCCTAAGCCAGCGGGCCGAAGGCGAGGTCGAATCGCTTTCGCAAGAGATCCGCTTGCAGGGCACAACCGGCCCTGCTGAATGGGTTGTCGGCGGCTACTACGCAAATGACAAGGTGATCGACACCAACCAGACGCTGCTGGGAGAGAACGCCAATGTCGGTGCGATCCGTGGACTGATCTTGGCGCCCCAGGCTGCTCTCGGCGGCGCGAGCATCTACCAGTTCTTCGCCGCACAGGGGTATGCGCCCTATTCGGTGAACGACGTTCTGACCTCGTTCCGCACCTATCGTGACGAGGCGGAATTCGACGTCGAAACCTTCAGCGTCTTCGCCAGCGCAGACTGGGAGCTTACGCCTGCGCTGACCCTGACGACCGGCGTTCGCTACACCGAGGACACGCAGGATTACGAGGGCTGTTCGCGCGACTTCAACGGCTCGATGCTGCCGAACGTAAACCTGTTCAACCGCTTCTTCTTCTTCGCCACATATGGCGCGATCGTACCGCCGATTTCGGAGAACCAGTGCAACACTTTCGATGTCGACACACTGTCATTCGGCCCTGTCACATCGAGACTCGAGGAAGACAACGTCGCCTGGCGCGGTGCCCTTACGTGGGAGCCGAATGACGATACGCTGGTGTACGCTTCTGTCTCGCGCGGCTTCAAATCAGGCTCGACCCCGGTCAACGCGGCCAACATCGCCACGCAGAACCGGCCGGCACGTCAGGAACAGCTGACCGCCTATGAAATCGGCACCAAGCTCGCGCTGGCGAACAATGCGTTCAACCTCAACCTTGCCGGTTTCTATTACGATTACAAAGACAAGCAGCTTGCCGTGTACTTCGCCGATCCGATCTACACGACGCTGCTTCGGCTCGACAATATTCCCAAGTCGAAGGCTTACGGCATCGACGGCGATTTCACCTGGTATGCAACCGACGAGCTGACACTGTCGGTGGCGGGCACATGGCTGCAGACCGAGATCGTTGGCTACCAAGGGATCAATGCCGCAGGTCAGCCGCTCGATTACGACGGCTACGCGTTCCCCTACAGCCCGGAGTTTTCCGGCGCCGCAACGATTACCTATGACACTCCGATTACCGCCGGGCTTGGCCTGAGGGCGATTGCCAACGGCCGCTACCAGTCTTCGACGGGGAGCACGATCGAGGATTTCGATCCGCTTGCGATCGACAGCTACGGCATCCTCAACGCCAGCCTCGCGCTCTACGATCTGGACGGGGTCTGGGAGGCGTCCATCTGGGGCCGCAACGTGACCGATACCTATTACTGGTCTTCGGCTGCGACCAACGCCAACACCGCTGTGCGTTTCCCGGGGCGCAGTTCAAGCTTCGGCGCCACCGTTCGCTTCCGCTTCTGACAAGGGATAGTTCCCGGCACCGAAATCCTTACCCGCGGTGCCGGGAACGACTTTATGACTGATACCAAACCCCCATTCAGCCCGCTCCCCCAAAAGGGTCCTGCAACCGATGTCGAGCGCCGCGAAGACGGCTCCATCCTGATTCGGTCGCGCCACGATCCTGCCGATGTTCCGCCAAATCTTGCGGCCATTTTCCGCGAACGCAGCGAGGCGCATCCCGATCGGTCGTTCCTTCTGCAGCGCGAACCTGGTCATGGGCCCTGGACCGGCGTTACCTGGGCGGAAGCCAGGGCCGCAGCCGATTCCATCGCACAGTGGCTGATCGATCACGATTTCGGTGCAGACGACCCGGTTATGGTCATCTCGGGCAATTCGCTCGAGCATGGCTTGTTGATGCTCGGCTGTTACACCGCCGGTGTCCCGATTGCTCCTGTCAGCGCGGCCTATTCGCTGATGTCGCAGGACCACGAGAAACTGCTGCATTGCTTCCGCAAGATCGGCGCCAAGGCGGTTTTCGCAAAAGAAGGCAGCATGCATTCGGCAGCCCTTGCCCGACTGCGAGACGCGGCCCCCGATCTGATTGTCATCACCTGTGATGGCGAACCCGGGGGTGCGGTTGATTTCAGCGAGCTCTGCCGCCCTGAACCCACTGACAAAGTCGATGAGCGCGTTGTGGCAATCGGTCCTGACACCGTGGGAAAATATCTCTTCACTTCGGGGTCGACCGGCATGCCGAAATGCGTGCCTCAGACGCACGGAATGATGACGACCGTCATCGCGGGCCAGGAAGGTCTCGCGGAAGAGAGCCGGGACAAGCGCGAACCCGCTGTCGGACTCGAATGGATGCCGTGGAGCCATATCAGTGCCGGCAACATCTTCTTCAACGGCCTCCTGTGGGCAGGCGGCACGATGTATCTCGACGAGGGCAAGCCGATACCCGGCATGTTCGAGACCACGATCAAGAACCTCTACGAAGTCTCTCCCACGGTATTCGGTTCGGCTCCGGTGGCTTTTTCCATGCTCGCCGATGCGATGGAAAAGGACGAGCGGCTTCGCGCTTCCTTCTTCAAGCGGGTAATCTCGCTCGGTTACGGGGGAGCAACGCTTTCCGATGACCTATACGACCGGCTACAGGCACTCGCGATCGCCGAAACCGGGAAGCGCATTCCGATCACCACGATGTACGGTGCAACCGAAACCCAGGGCATTACGATGGTCCACTGGGTAGTCGACCGGGTTGGCCTGATTGGCCTGCCGATGCCCGGTATTACCCTCAAACTGGTGCCCAATGGCGCGAAAATGGAAGTGCGGGTGAAAGGGTCTTCGGTCACTCCCGGATACAAGGATGACCCCGAAAAGAACGCGGAGGCTTTCGACGAAGAGGGCTTTTACTGTCTGGGCGATGCGGCGGGATTCCTTGATGAAGACGATCCTGATCGCGGCCTCGTATTCGATGGTCGCGTCACCGAGGATTTCAAGCTATCGACAGGGACCTGGGTTTCGGTCGGCACGCTCAGACCGCAAATCGTTGCTGCTTGCAGCCCGCTCATCCACGATTGCGTCGTCGCCGGCCAAGACCGGGAACATATTGGCTTGCTCGTTTGGCCGAGCCCCGTCGCAGCGCAGAAATACGTGGCGGAGAACGGGCCTACTGGCCTTGCAAATCTGGCGGAGGATATCGCTTCGAAGCTGGCTTCGTTCAATGCGTCAGCAGGCGGCACTTCACGCAAGGTCGGCAGCATGATGCTGCTGACCGAGCCGCCGTCGCTTGATGCGGGCGAAATCACCGACAAGGGCTACATCAACCAGGGCGCAGTCCTTGCGAAGCGTGCCGAAGCCGTCGAAGCGCTTTACTCCAAGGAAAGCAACCCGCTGTTCTTGGAAGTCCCTTAAACTTCAGCCGATGCTGATTTGATGCAAGGCCAATATTTCACCCATAAGAGCCAATTGATTTGTGCTCGCAGCGAACTTCTTGATGAACCCAATCGCCCGCAAATAAGGCCTACCGTGGAGTGTCACTTTCGAGCGAAGGCGATCTAAAAGCGGACGGTCTGCTTACGGCCCAGTTTCCGACGTTTCGGCAGACAAAATCCGAATGGCCGATTGGGGGCCGTTTGCAGTAAGTCTGCTTTTGGTAGCTACAAACTGCAAACCGTCGTTCATCCTGCTACGCGATTGAGGACGGCGACGGCCCGATCTGGCATCGTCGGACATCATATCAGCCTCTACTCATCGACGTTGTTAGGGCAAAAAGCCGGCCTTATTTTGCCTCGGCAAGGAATTCGATTTCGATGCTAAAGTCCCCTTGTTGAGTCACGAGATGATGAGGGACACGCGGCGGTACATCGATGCTGTCGCCGGGGCCGAGGATGATCGTGTACTGCTCGCTCTCAGGATCATCCCAGGCAAAGCCAATCTCGCCCGAATGGACGGTGAGGCGCGCCCAGGTGCCTTGCTTGGTTCGATGCTCCCGAAGCAGGCAAGCTCGCGGCGTCGAACGGGCCTAGCTTGCGATAGGTCTTCATCGAAACTGGCGCTGTGAACCTATGCTTGTCGATTGGGTGCGCGATCATGAACCTGCGCCTTGCAACGCAATAATCACCGACACCGCGAGGCCGAAGAATGCCACTGCCGCGGGGACTACGACAATCTGTCCATAGACGGCCTTGCGATCCATAGGGCCGAAATGCGTCATCAACCGACCGTCGCGATCGAGTGGGGATGACGTCTGGTCGGGATTCTGCGCGACAATGATCCGGCCGACCGAAAAGAAGACCGCGACGTAGACAATTGAAACGACGATGGAGAGCAATGCCTTTCCGCTCGATCCCAACGTGGCGATCATGCTGGTCAGGAAGACGCCGTAGCAAGCAATCATCGTCAGCCAGATCCGGGCGAGGAGTTCAAAACCGCGGGCCTCCGGTTGCGCGGTGGTCTGCTCTTGCGTTGCGACCTTGATATCGGGAAGAATATCTTCGAGGCGGTCTGCAACCTCGAACTGGCGGCGGTCATTCTTGTATTCAGACATGGGGCAGATCCTTCCTTTCAATGGCTCCGCCAATGCCGTCGCGTTGAACGGAGATGCCGGTAAGCAGGCTATCTGCGATCATTCGCGCGCGATCCCCCACAAGTTGAACGGCGCGCGCGTCGAGATTCATCTGGTGTAGATTGGCGTAGAAGAGCTCCAGCCATCGACTGAAATGCCGTTCGGTCAGGCCCGGAATGGCAATGTGTTTCACCATTGGGTTGCCGGAAAAATCACCGCTGTTGTGCAGTATCGAGCGCCAGAACTGCTTCATCCGGGAAAGGTGTGGCGGCCATTCGTCGATCCGTTCGGCAAAGATGGGGCCGAGCAGTTCGTCCTCGCGGATCGAGGCGTAGAAGCGCTCGACCATGTCCGAGACGAAGTCTTCATCAATCCCGATAGCCTCGGCCTGAGCCCGCTTTGCCACGCGAACCCGCAAGGCATGGCGGTGCGCGTCTGGGGTTTGAAGTGTCTGGCTCATGGTCGGCACGACTCGTATATCAGTATCTGAAATGCCGATTTAACGGCCTTGCCGATAAAATCAATATTCTATATGCATATTTAATGCAATTGAGCCTCAAGACCGATTATGCCTTGCGCATGCTCATGGCACTGGCCGCAAACGACGAGGTCCTTTCGGTCGAGTGGATGGCCGAGCATTACGGCATTTCGCGCAATCACCTGGCCAAGGTCGCACAGCAGCTGAATGCAACGGGCCTGGTCCGCACCATGCGGGGCCGGGGCGGGGGGATGCAGCTCGCGCTTGAACCGGACGAGATCAATGTTGGCGCGGTCGTGCGCGAGTTCGAACGCTTCGAAGGCTTTGTCGCCTGCATGGGAGGAGAGGCTGCGTGCAC
This sequence comes from Altererythrobacter xiamenensis, assembly GCF_900177715.1. Classification (GTDB taxonomy): domain Bacteria; phylum Pseudomonadota; class Alphaproteobacteria; order Sphingomonadales; family Sphingomonadaceae; genus Erythrobacter; species Erythrobacter xiamenensis. Next base: position 1,030,859 of record NZ_FXWG01000001.1, read on the forward strand.
AATTGACGGAGTGTGCGGGCTGAAGCCTGCTCTTGGAGGTGCACTCGAGGCGTTTCTGACGCACCTCGACAATTTCACCCTGGCGGATATCGCCAGAAGGCCCAAAGCCATAAGCGAACGCTTGCTCAGCGGAACCGGTTGAGGTTTCCGCTCCCAGTGCATCAGGATGATTGCACCTCGAACGCCATGCAGTAACCGAAGAGATCGTGCGTGGACCCTGATTTCGGCTGTCGGATTGGATATAGCTCAGCGGCGATAGCTGGGCCGATTTCAGACGGTCCGCTCATCAGGATGTGAGTGTGTAGACCAGAGGTGCCGCTAACGAACCTAAAGACGAGGGATCGATACGGACTTGATCGATTTCAGACGCAGCCTCTGACCGCTGAGCGGGTCATGGTTCGCGGGGGGCGGATCGAGAAATCCCATGACTTCGTCGAACCACAAATCCACCCCGTGGATGCCAAAGCCGTGTCCGTCGACCGGACCGATGCCATAAGTCGGAAAAACTCTCGCTCTGTAAGGCTTGCCCGAGGCGGCCAGCTCTTTGGCCAATTCAATGGTCGGCTGGGTGCTGAAATCATTCGCTGCCTGACCGAGGAAGATGGGAATGCGCGCATTTCTCGCGGCCTCTCGCATTCGCTCCCGAAATAGCGCCGACCCCTCCCAGTTCATCGCCGAACCCGCGAAATCGGCCGCTCCCTTGAGGCCAAGACCGCGCTCGGCTGCAAGCAGGGCCAGAACTCCGCCAAAGGAATTGCCGATTACGAAGATCCGCTTCCGTTCGATCTCGGGGTGCGAGGCCGCCATCGCGATCGCCGCGGCAAGGTCATCGAGCTGCGGGCCTTCCAGCTGAGCAATGGCGAACTGCGCGCGCGCTGCATCGCCCTCGTTCTTCTGGATCTCTGTAAGCTGAGCGAGCAGGTTGGGTGCCTGGTCTGCCGAAAGTCCGCTCCCGCGGCGGTGCACACCGATAACGTAATAACCGCGAGCGGCGATGGCAGGTCCCACGCTCTCGAACAGGGAGGTCGGGTCGGGTTCGTTGCCGTGAGCATAAACGACGACCGGGAAGGGCCCTTTGCCCTGCGGGCGGTAGACCATTGCCTTGAGGTTCAATTCGCCGCTTCGCACGGTGACAATGTCTGGCAGGGCCGGCATTCTCACGCTCTGATAACCAGAGAGTTGCCAGCCGTCTGCATCGCGCGTCCAGCGAAGGGTGTAGAGCGTCGAGTGGATCGCCTGCGCGTCCTCTCCTTCCGCAACTACCTGCGAGCGCGCCACGAACGTCGCTCCGGTCTCGCTCTCCCGTATCCGAACCTGTGTCCAGATACGCAGGGGAGCCGGACGTCGTTCGAAGGGCCAGTTGCGCAGGCTCGTGACGAGTTCTTCGCCATCGCGTAAGTCTCCGCGCGTATTGATAGCGACAAAGTCGGGTGCGATGATCGCGGCTACCTTCTCCGCATCACGCTGTTCAATCGCATCGACAGCGGCGATCGAGCGCTCTCGAACGTCATCGTTCGCAGACACCGGCAAAGCAGCCAGTGCGCCGAGAATGGCTATCGCATGGCAAAACCAGGTTCGCATGTGACGGTGTTCCTCTGCAGCACCCGATTGTCCACATAACCTGATTGCGGGGCCGAGGACAAAGCTTTCATCAGCGCCGAGTTTCCATCTCGCCTGTTCCATCGTTCCGAGATGGCATGCAAAATTGGCAAGCTGTCAGTGATCGGCACAAGGTGGATCAGGGTATTCGGCGGTCTGCCACAAGCACTCAGACCTTCGCCCTCACACCCAATCTCAGACGATAGAACCATGGCGATCGTTTCCTGAAATCGGTCGTTCGGCTTTCAGGTAATTGGGCACCGACCTCGAACGTCCGACTTTGGGGAGCAATGCAGACATTCGTGCTTCGTCCGGCTAGTCGCCCACGTAATCACCTCACTTGCGCCTCTCAGGCGGCCGCTTTCGATCCTCGGCGAACTCCCGCAGCGTCTCGCCGGCGCGTGATGCACCATCCCGGTATGAGCGATCGACGAGTTTCATCTTGTAGCGCTCGGGCATGGCATCATTGATGATGTCGAATATGCGCTGCTCCCAGTGCCATTCCTCAAGATATCGCTCTTTCATCCTATCGCTGCGAGCTCGGCGGTACTTGTCGGCAAAGTAACTGAGCAGTCCCAAGCTACGGCGGCGCTTTTCGATAGCCCACGCACGAACTTGGGCATTTTCTGATTGAGGCGCACTACCCCCGCGCTGATCAGCATAGGCAATGCGCGCTCGGCGATCTGCATATGCTCGATCCGCGAAGCATGGATAAACGGCGGCGCATCGAGGGTGAAGCCAACTCCTTTGCTGCCCAGCTGCCCATGCCGCCTAAACGCATTCGGGAGTATGTTGGCCGATCAGGCGTATCGCTCGAAAACCTCGTTGCCATGGCGCGCGACTTTGCAGTCAGCAAGGAAGCGATCGCCCGCGCCTTTGTCGACGCCCACAGAGAACCAATTGCAGTGATCGTCTCGCGCCACGGGCGGGTCGAACGCTTCTACCGCCATGAGGACTTTCCGTTTCTGACCGTATCGCGACGCAAGACCCTTCCTCCCGAAGCGATTGCAGCCGAACCAATGGAGCCAAGGGCCTTCTCGGAGAAGGAGGAAGTCGAAGCCGACACATGGCTGTCGGAACGAGATTGCGAGCGCGTCCTGGCCCTTACCGAACAGGCACTTGGACAGCGCAACGGCTTTGCGCTGACCCTGCTCCAGGCTGAGCTCGACGACGACGAATAGGGTACGTCCCCATTCCCTGCCTGGGACAAAGCGTTTCCCTGATCTCTCGCAAAGCCTTCCCTGCTTCAGCCGGAGAAGTTCCCTGCTTCCCGCGTAGGGAATTAAACCCGAGGAATGGCAGTTTTCTGCGGGTTTGAAGCGCTGTAGCGCGCCGAGGAAGGGCTGAAAACTTTCGAATTCCCTGTAGATTCCCTGCAAAACAGGGAAATCAGGCAAGAGACGCGTTCGCTACAAACTGCGTCGCGCACCAGTCACTCTTGGTTTTTACCCGAGATCGAGGTCGAAGACCTTAAGCGAACGAGGCGTCGCCGCCGTGCCGGGCGCGCGCCTTACTCCTTCAATAATCCTCTTCTTCGACCCGCCGGGAATAGTGGCAGGCCCGCTGGCCAAGGGCGTGTTGCGAAGCCGCGCGAGGATTTGGCAATTTCGAGAGCCGCCAAGCCCAGCCGCAAGCCCAGCCGCAAGGCCAGCCCCCTCCGGCCCATTTGTTATCGAAAGCAACCGTTGCCGAATCACCGTAAGTCATTAAGGTTGGGGGGAGTTTTGGGGAAAGTCCGTCCGATTTTTTGAACCGGCCCACGGCATCGTAATGAGCCAGTCGAGCAGTCCAGCCGATCCTTACGCCGGCAAACTTCGGAAAAGTCTGGCGGAATTTCCGGGGCATGGGCGTCACGCTTTGCATTCCTGGTGCAGGGTGTGATTGAGGAGCAGGTATCGAATGGCCGCCAATGCTGGCCCGAACAGTACGGCGAATACTCCGGGCAATCGCGGTCTCACCGCAACGCCCGGACTGCCCCAATTCGCGCGGCGTCTGGCAACCCTTGGCGAAAATATCGCTTTCCCGGATCTGACGCCTGCCGTCATCGGACGCAAATCTATCGAGACGGTGCAGCCGATCTGGGCTGATACCGACGGCCGCCAATCAATGTATGTCCTGGAAGAGGGTCTGGCATACAGCTTCACATTCCTGCCGGGCGGCAAGCGCCACATCGACGATATTTTTGGGCCCGGGGCAATTTGCAATTGGCCAAGGCTGCGCTCGCCGGACTACCAATGCAATCTCATGCTCAAACCGAACAGCTCGCTCGCCCTCGTTGATCCGGCAAGGTTCGGAGAGATCCTCAAGTCGAATGTTTCGTTTGCCGCAGCGCTCCGCCGGCTCGAACTGGCGCGAACCCTGCGCAATTCCCAACGCATCCGCGCGCTGATTTCCCTGCCCGCCCCGCACCGCCTGTCGATCTTCCTGCTCGATCTGCGGGAAGAATACAGGCTGAGCGGCAATGAGGACGATTGGCTCCCGCTCGGCTTCACACAGGAAGAGATCGCCGATCTGGCAGGCATGACGGAAGTTCATGTGAACCGAACGCTGGCCAAGATGCAGGAGGCAGGAGAGCTGACACGGCGCGCCGGGTATTTCTGCCTTCCGAACGCGGAAAAGCTCGAAGCACAGTTGGACTACCGCCGCTTCACCAGCGGGTATGGCGGAGACGGTCATGATTAATATACCATCGCGACGCCCTACTTTCCTCCGGCATTGTGCTGTAGTGCCGTTTGCCATCGCCGAATCGAGGTCTTCCTAATGTCCGCCTTCAACCACCCGGTTGTGGCCGTCGGTGCATCTGCCGGCGGAATCGAAGCGCTCAAGGCGTTGGTGGAATGCATTCCTGCCGACACCAAGGCTACCTTTGTAATCCTGCAGCACCTCGCCCCCGATCATGAAAGCCAGCTCGTCAATATCCTCTCGCGAAATGCGAAACTGCCATGTGTGGAAGCCGACAAGGATATGCCGGTTGAGCGAGGTCATATCTATATCCTGCCGCCCGGCCGATATCTGAAGATCGTCGACCACGGGCTGTTCAGCGAGGAACCGCCCGTACCGCACGGATCGCGGATGCCGATCGACTATTTCATGCGTTCGCTCGCCGATGCTGCCGGCCCGCAGTCGGCAGGCGTCGTCCTTTCCGGCACCGGAACCGACGGAACATTGGGCTTGCGAGCCATCAAGGGTGCTGGCGGTGTGACCTTCGCACAATCGCCGGAGACCGCGCTCTACGACGGTATGCCTCGAGCCGCGATCGATGGGAACCATGCCGATGAAGTGGGGACCATTTCGGAAATCTGCGATGGCATCATCCGCTTCGCCAAACAAAGTTCCGAAGATGTCGGCAAGGATTTCCAGCGGGCGGATTTGCATGCAGCTCTGGCGCTGCTCAAGGCGCGTCTCGGTTATGATTTTCATGCGTATAAGCCCGGCACGATCAGCCGTCGGGTTCGCAGGCGCATGAACCTTCTTCGCTTCGATACGCTTGGGGATTATGTCGAGCACCTGCGCTCTGACCCTCAAGAGATGAACCAGCTCGTCGAGGACATGCTGATCAACGTGACGTCATTCTTCCGCGATCGCGAGTTCTGGGAGGAACTGGCCGAGGAGGTTATCAAACCGCTCGCCGAGAATGCGCAGGGCAAGCCGATCCGGGTCTGGGTTCCCGCCTGTTCCAGTGGCGAGGAGGCCTATTCCTACGCCATCCTGTTCGATGAAGCCTGTGCGCAGATCAAACCTCCGTGCGACTGGCAGATCTTTGCAACCGACCTCGATGAAGATGCGATTTCGAAGGGCCGAGAGGGGCGCTACCCTGCCAGTATCGCAGGCGATGTCTCCGAAGAGCGGCTCAGCCGGTTCTTCGAGGGCGAGAATTCCGGCTATCGCGTCAAGAAGCGCCTCAGGGAACGCGTCGTCTTTGCCCAGCAGAACCTCTTGAGCGATCCGCCCTTCTCGCGCCTCGACCTGATTTCCTGCCGCAATCTGCTCATCTACCTTGATGCCGAGCACCAAGGGCAGCTGATCGAAACATTCCATTTCGCCCTCAAGGAAAACGGCTTCCTCGCACTGGGCACCTCTGAATCCGTGCCCTCCAAGGTCACGCTGTTCAAACCGATCTCTGCCAGATCGCACATCTACCGGCGGAAACCCGGCCGCTCCAGCGCACAGTTCAGTCGCAACGGCAGCAGCAGCAAGAGCCGGTCCGAAGTGACCAGCTTTCTCACTGAGGGGCGGCGCGAGAGTGGTCGCGACCTGAGCGATCTCGTCAGGCGGTCGCTGCTGGATCGATACGCTCCGGCCGGGGTGGTGGTCGATATGCCGGGTAATATCCTGCATTACTCCGGAGCCGTCCGGCGCTTCATCGAAACCCCGGAAGGCGAACCCACCAACAATATCTACAGCCTCTTGCCCAGTTCCCTCAAGGCGAGAGTTCGCAACGCCGTGCGCAAGGCATCGTCAGGCGCGAAAGTCGAAGACCGACATACCACGGTCCACCTGTCGGACAGCGAAGTGAATATCCGGATCGATTGCGAGCTGCTGCCCGACCGATCTGAAGATAGCGATCCGGCATTCATCGTCACCTTCGTCGAGATCGAGGGCGAACCTGCCAAACCGGCGATGGAAGGCGGCGATAACGATCAGGATTACGTCAAGCACCTCGAGCATGAGCTCGAGATCGTGCGCGAGGACCTTCAGACCACAATCGAGGAACTCGAGACTTCGAATGAAGAGCTCAAGGCCAGCCACGAAGAGGCGATGGTCTCGAACGAAGAGCTTCAGTCGACCAACGAGGAGCTCGAAACCAGCCGTGAAGAGCTACAGTCGCTCAACGAAGAGCTCGTCACGGTAAACCATCAGCTCGAAGACAAGATCAGCGAAGTCGAGAAGACGACCGACGATCTCAGGAACCTCATCACGTCCACGCGTCTGCCGGTGCTCTTCCTGGACCAGGACCTCAATATCTCGAGCTTTACCTCGACCATGAGCGGTCTGATCGAGCTACGCGATGGCGACGTCGGAAGACCGCTGAGCGAACTCGCGGCAAAGGTCGACGATCCGCACCTGACCGAAGATGCAAAAGCCGTCCTCGCCGATTTGCAGCCAAGGGAGCGGGAGGTCGAATCCAGTTCAGGCGCGGTCTACTCGCGGCGGATCCAGCCTTATCGGACCTCGGACGAACGCATTGGCGGCGTCGTCGCGACCTTCATGGACATAACCGAGAAGGCGACGGTCATTGCGCAGTTGGCCGCCCGCGAGAAGCAGGCGCGGATTCTCGCGCAGCTCGGTGAAAAGGCCCTCTCCGATCTTACCATCGACGACTTCCTCAGCGAAGCCTGCGGCGCATTGCGAGAGGCTATGAGTTGCGATTATGCCAAGATTCTCCAGCTCGATACGGACGAAGACTGTTTGAAATTGGTCGCAGGGACTGGCTGGAACAACGGGCTGGTCGGATCGGCCCGTGTCGAGACGGACCGCAAGAGCCAGGGGGGCTATACGCTTCGCGAAAGCCGCCCGATCCTCGTCGAAGACTTCAAGGATGAGCGCAGGTTCGAAGCGCCTCAGTTGCTGGTCGACCACAAGGTCCAGTCGGGAATCAGCATAGTCATTTCAGTGGGCGGGAAGCCCTGGGGTGCCCTCGGCCTGCACGACCGGGAGCCGAACCACTTCGGCAAACGCGACCTCGACATGTTGCAGGCAGTCGCCAACCTCATTTCGATGGCGATTTCGCAGAATCAGCGAGAGCGGATGCTGGCGAAGGAAAGCGTGACCTTGTCTCTGGCGCTTCGGGTTGCCGACATGGGCCTGTGGACGATCGAACCCGAGACAGGTGCCGCGACCTGGGACCAGAAGTTGAGAACCATCACGGGTCTCGGCAGCAAGACCTCAAGCCCCAAGATGGACGCTTTCATGGAGCGGATTCATCCTGAGGACCAGGAACGGATCAAACATCTGTTTCAGCAAACTGTCGATCACGGCGCATTCTTCGAAGCCGAATTTCGCTTCATTCGTCCGGATGGCGAGGAAATCTGGCTCGCCGGCAAGGGTGAGCGGATGAGCAACGGCACGATTATCGGCATCAACGCCGATATTACCGAGAGCAAACGAACCGAAGAACAGGCGCAATTCATGATGCGCGAGCTGGACCATCGGGTGAAGAACCTGCTCGCAGTCATCCTCTCGATCTGTCAAATCACCTCCAAGAAGACCAACAGCGTCGATGCTTTCACCTCTTCATTTACCGATCGCCTCAGCGCCATTGCACGCACACATAGCCTGCTGGCCCAAAGTCGCTGGCTGGGCACGAACCTGCGGGCGTTGCTACAGGAAGAATTGAGAACCCACGGCCTCGACGAACAGGTCGAACTGAGCGGCCCGGAAGTGTCGGTCTCGCCAAGCTCTGCTCAGGCGCTCTCGATGCTATTCCATGAGCTCACGACGAACGCGATCAAATATGGCGCGCTGTCGGTTCCCGAAGGCCGCCTCAGCGTCAAATGGACCCGTTCGAGCGAGTTGGACGGATCGGTGGAACTGGAATGGGTCGAAGAAGGTGGCCCGCCGGTTTCCGAGCCGACGCATACCGGGTTTGGCACCACGGTGATCGACCGGATTGCCGGAAGTGAGCTCGGTTCGGAAATCAAGACGAATTGGGAAAAGTCGGGGCTGCGGCTGTCATTCCGGATGTCGGAGAAGAATGTATCGCAAGTCGAAGAAATTGACCGCGCGACCACCATCAAGGCTCGGCGCGTGCCTCATGACGTTCTCACTGACAAGAATGTGGTGATCGTCGACGACGAATGGCTGATTGCGGAACAGCATGCGCACATGCTCGAATCTGCAGGGGCCAATGTGATCGGCCCCTTCACCCGAATCGAGCCAGCCCTGGAAATCGACATTTCCGATATCGACCTGGGCGTTCTCGATTTTGCGTTGGAGAACGGCGATATTCTCCCGTTCGCCAAGAAGCTGAATGCGGCAGGCGTGCCGATTGTGTTCGTCACGGGATATGGCTCGAACATACAATTGCCCGACGAGTTCTCCGACGATCTGATCATCGCCAAGCCTGCCGGGGCAAGTGCTGTGCTGGACAGTTCTGCCTGGTTGCTCACGCGTGGCGAGAAACGTCCGAGGGTTTCCGGGAATAGGTAGAAGAGGCGCGCTTTAAACGGGCTTCAGTCGATCTGCCAGATGGGCGCTTCGGGCGTCCCGGCATTCCTGATCCGGGCGAGCCGCCGCTCTCCGTGAAGCAATTCCGCGGTGCCTTTTCCGATCCGCTGCTGGGCGATCGAAAGCGCTTCCTGTGCCGAGGATGCGTCGATTGGAACCAATTCCGACGCACCGTTCACGCCGCCGCGTTGCATGAATCGCAGTTTGTATTCGTTCATCGATCCCTCCAGTTCGTCCAGAATGCCCGCCGACGTCGCCCGCGCGACAACAAATGTTGGCTCTGCATATTCGAGGCCCCCTAGACCGCTCTCCCGCCGGGGGGGGTGTGGGTCAGAAGGCGGGAGAGCGGAGGGAGGGGGCGATCAGAGACGACCTATCGCCAAAGCAGGTTATGAATCATTTTGCGCGGCCACACCCCAACAAATGTTGGAACCAGGCAATATTTTAGTCTCGCCGCCCTGTTCTTGCGCAATTTATCGCCAATAAACGGGTAGCTATGACTAGTTTGGATAAGTCGATCCCACAGTTATTCGGTCGTATTTCGGCGATGCACGCCAGTTTCTCGCGGTAGAAGAAGCAGCAGCGAAGCTCGCGAGATTGGCACGATGCCGGGCTGCCGACTGCGGCTTGGCGGGTGGGCGAAAATGAGGCCCGGGCCCCGTCTCGTCAGACTTAGAAATCGGCAAGAATGCTGATATGCAATCCGTATGACTGCACAGAAGTCAGGCATTCGATCAGCCGTCGTCCATCTCGAGGTGGATGAGACTCACACAATCTGCATTCGCAGCATCGGCAAGGACGATGAAGGCAGGTTGCGAGAGGGCATTGCCGCTCTCTCTCCCCGATCGAGATACTTGCGCTTCATGTCGGTTGCTCCGACCCCGCCCGATCAGGTGATCGATCGATTGCTGGACGTCGATGGCGAGCATCACCTGGCATGGGGCGCGATCGACATGAATGACGCCGACCGTCCAGCGATGGGCGCTGTCCATGCTATCCGGAGTGATAAATCGGGAGAGGTCGACATGTCGGTCGCTGTGCTTGATAGATACCAGGAAGCCGGAGTGGGTACGCTCCTCACGGCGGTTCTTCTGGTGGATTGCCATGCCCACGGGATCGAAGTCCTGCAGGCGCAAACACTCGCAGAGAACGATGCCGCCGTCAGGTTCCTGTTTCGCCTCGGCGGGGAAAGGCTTTCGACCAGCTCCGGCGTCTCCGAATTCAGGCTGGAAGTGGAACCGGCCCTCGCCAGATTGCGTTCAAACCCCAGATCCCGGGCGCTGTCTGATCTTTTCTCCCAGCTTGCGCCCTATCTCGACTGAAGGCTGCCTTGGCTGCAATCGGCCTTGGCGCGCAGTCATCCACACAGTGGCAAAGGCATCTGAATGTCCAGCAAGAACGATTATCCATTGCTCGCCGAGCCGCACATCAGGCTTTTCGGCACCATCGATGAAGCGCTCTACAAGAAATTCCGGGACGAGTTAGAAGCGTCGACCGACAAGGAAAACATCGTCATCTCGCTATGCACGCTTGGCGGCAATCCCGAGATCGCGCGCGCCATGGGAGACGACATCCGGTTGCTCAAGAAGTTCAACGAAACGAACGCGATCTTCCTCGGCAAGCAAGCCGTCTATTCGGCGGGCGCTACCTTCATGAGTTTCTTCGAGCGGAAGAACCGCTTTCTGACCAAGGGTACGCGGCTGATGATCCACGAGCGCCAGCTGGCCCAGACGATTACGTTGAACGGACCGCTATCCTCCTGCATCGCTACACTCGAGGCGAAGCTCAACGAAGTGAAGCAATCCATCGAGATAGAGAACGAAGGCTTTGCCGCGATCGCCGATGGCTCCGAGGTTGACCTGGAGGAAATCCAGAAGCGCGCCCCGTCAAACTGGTATATCGATGCCGAGGAGGCCAAGGAAATGGGGTTGGTCCTCGACGTGGTCTAGGCGTTCCCTCAGGCGGCCTTGCGCCATTCGGCGATGCTGCGCGCGCGTTCCTTGATCGATTTCGAAAGCCAGCCGCCCTTCTGGCGCGCGGTCAGTTCCTTCAATTCGCTTGCGGCGCGCTGAAGCGAGATCTGTTCCGCGATCAGCGCCTTGTAGATTCGGTCCGATGCCTTGCGACGGCGCACCGCATCGCCCGCATCGGCAAAGGCTTCGGTAAAGTTGATCAGCCGGTCGCCCGCCTCGGCGAACCAGTTGGCGGAATCGTCGTCCGCACCGGCATCGGCCTCATGCTCCGCCGCATCGAACTTCTTCATCTGTTCGGCAAGACGCGCCTCGATCGCATCGAGCTGGGCAGGTGCGATCGAGGGCACCTGGTCGATCCGCTCGCGCAGGCTGGCCACGGCGTCGCGCACCTCGGCATCGGAAAGCACGCCATATTCCTGGAAGCTGGCGAGCATGCGGTAACCGCGCTCGACCTCTACCGGATCGTCGGCACGCAGCTGCTGGCACGCCTTCCACACCGTCTCCCACGCCTGCCAGCGATAGACCCAGTCGAGCCCGGTGCCCTTGATGTTCTGCATGCCCATGATGCGGTTGACGAGGCCTGGCGGGGTGTTCTCCGCCACCAGTCGCACGATCATCTCGCCCTTGATGTAGAAATCGCGCACCGGGACGAGCTTCGCCTTGAAGGCGCGCTCAAGAAGTTCTCGCGTCTGCTTGTCGAGCGCATCGTTGGATCCGCCCTTGGCCACCGCATCCTTGAGCGCTGTATAGTCGCGGTGGAATCCGGCCATCGCCTCGTAATGTGCGGCGATCGCATCGACGCCTCTCGCGCCCGCGCTCTGAAGTTCGGACAACAGCCTGCCTTCGCGCGCTGCCTCCACCGCTTTCTGCACGTCGATCGTTCCCGACTGCGGTTTGAGCATGGCTGCGAGCAGACCATCCAGTTCGCTCTCATTGACCGCGATCCGCTGCTGCTTGGCCAGTTGTTCGAGTTTGGCAAGTGGCTCGATATCGTCATCGAAAAGCGTCAGGCCGCTCGCATAGGCTTCCCATTCCTCGTCAATGAAGCCCATCAGGCCTTCGATGTTCGATCCGATCAGGAAGTGCCGGTCGGCAGCAACGTCGTTGACCAGCATGCGCGCGAAAACGCGGCTGCGCGGCACGCGGTCGGCGCGGTTGTTGACCACGGTGGTGACGAAGATCTCGGGATCTCGCGACAAATCGTGCTCGGCAAAACCCATGCGGGTCCAGTTGCCCATCGCGCCGAAGCGTTCGTTGGCCGACATGCCCATGACGAACTCGAGCGTGCGCCCGTCGATCTCCGAGCGCGGATAGGTCTTGAGCACGCCGAGGTCGGCGACCACGCGGTCGGACATCTCGCGGATACAGTAATCGGGCTCGAGCCCCAGCTCGTCACCCATCGCGGTGACCAGCGCGATATTGTAGGGGTGCTCCTCGTAAGGGAACCGCTCGAGCAGGCTCTTGTGAATGAGCCCCGCCTCTTTCCAGGTTACCGCCCGCATCGAGGTGCCGCCCTTCGCAGCGCCTTCGTCGAGGATCGGACGCATTTCCTCTTCTGTGGTGAGGAGCGTCGAGCCATGCGGGATGAACTCGCACATGACTTCGGGGATGTTGCGCCCGGCAGGACCCTGCACGTCCTCGTGATCGGGATAGGTATTGGTGATCGTGCCGATATCGTCGCGCATCCAATCCTGCTGGAGCACGCGAACGTAGGACGGGTTGAGACCCATGCACTCCCACAGGAAGACGCGCGTTTTCAGCCCGTAGCTGGTCTTGAGCAGGTTGAACTGCTCCCAGATCGTCGCCTTGTCGTAGGGGCGGAAGAGGAACATCTCGGTCAGCCCGCCGAACGGATTGCCGATGATGAACATCGCTTCGCAACCGGTCGTCTTGGAGACGATCGAGGGGCCCAGCGCGTTGATAAGCCCGGCCTTCAGCCGCTCGGTGCCCGACTTGCCGCGCGTGCCCCAGCCGCCCAGGACGAGGCTCAGCGAATTGCGCAACCGCCGCGCGCGCCAGCCGAGGATCGCGTGGCGACCGAAGAACCAGAGGCTTGCCAGCGTCACGAAGATGCCCAGTTCGAGCAGGCTGTTTTCGTAAACGGTCGAGGCATAGGCGACGGCCTTGTCCCACAGCACCGGCAGCGCGACCAGCACGCCGCCCGCGCTGAACAGCTTGATCACTTCGGGATTGGGCTCCGCCTGGTCGCCGTAGCCGCGGAAAGTGATCGTAAGGCCGAGCGCCCGCAGCCGGTCGAGATATTCGTCCGGTTCGCGATTGCGCAGACCGGCCAGCGCTGCGAAGCCGCGCGTCACTTTCCAGAATGCGCGCATACGGGTGAACAGACCCGCCGGCGGCACGATCTCGGTAATTCCGGCACTGGTGTAGAGTTCGAGCGTCTGCCCCTTGTCCAGCGCGGTCAGAACCTGGTCGATCAGCGGCAGGTAATTGCGCCAGCCGCCTTCCTTGCTTTCGAACAGGGGCTCGCCCGGCACTTTGGTCGGCGCGAGCTCGGCCATGCGTGCACTCGGCGCGAGCATGGTGCCGAAGTAGTGCCGCCCGGTGGTGTGGAGGTGCGCCTGCCGCTTGTCGGTCGCCGAATTGCGCCCTTCGAACAGGATGCGCCAGCCGCGCCGCCTGATCCACTCGCCCCGCTGGATTCTCGGTGAGCCCTTGGGGTCCAGCGAGAGCCCGAAATCGTTCTGGGCAAGGACCGCCATGACCCGGCCGACTTTCTCACGGTCGGCCTTTACCCAATCGCGCAGCGGCTTGATCTTGCGGACTTCCGCCTCAAGCTGGCCTGCAATCCCCTCGCCAATGACGCCCGCGATTGCCACGGCCTCGTCGTCGGATACGATCCAGATGCGCTCGCGCGCTTCGTCAGCCCAGCGCAGCAGCTTGAAAGATAGCGCGCGGCGGCGGAACACCGCCACCGCCTCGGTGAGGCTGGCGCATATCTCTGCCAGCGCCGGGTCGCTTTCGCGGCGGCAATGCGCGGCCGTTGCGCAGGCCGCATCGAGCGCGATCCTCAGGACGAACTCGTCCTCGTCGAATTTCAGACCGCGCGCGATATGCATCGCATAGGTCGTCGGCTCGACACGCGAGAGCATGCGCGGCGCGTCGGCAAAAATCGCCGCGCGAACCTGCGGGTCCTTGTCGGTCCGCAGCCGCGTCATCAATCCCTTGGCCTGTTCGTGAGGAAGCAGGTGCAAGCCCTCGGCAAAGGCCTGGCGCACCGCACCTTCAGGATCATTGGCGAGCGCGGATAGCAGCGGTTTCAGCTGCGGAATGGCGCGATATTGCGCGCAGAACATGCGCACGATGTGGCGGCGCAGGAACAATTCATTGTCGCGTTGTTGCGGCGTCTTGGCGGCCAGCGAGGCAGTCGCGCGGCGCTCTATCACCGTCGGCACCGAACGCGGCGAAAGCGCCAGCAACGTGTCGAGCGCGGCGCACTGCACCCAGACATCTTCATTGTCATCAAGACACACCCGCCGCGTCGCGCTCAGGACGCTGTCGAACCACACCCCCTCGGGCCAGTGGTCTATCCGCTGGGCGATTGCGCCGAGGCAGCGATGCGCCGCGTAGCGAATGCGGGCGTCACCGCGCCAGCTGCGCATATCGGTGAGCAAGCCTTCGAACAATTCGACGAAGAAACCCGATTGCATGATCCCGGCATCGCCGGACAGCGCATCTGCCGTCACAGCGCCGAGACGTTCCAGCGCGTAGGCCAGTGCGCGCTCCCGCTCGCCGATCCGCTTGTGGAATCGTTCGAGCACCGCATCGGCATCGAAGAATGCATCGAAGGCCTTTGCGTCGCTTTGCGCCTGTTTGCGCGTTGCGCCGAGATCGCGTGCGAAATCGAGCACGGCTGCGCGCTCCTCCGCCTCGTCGACCGCGCTGGCAAGACGAGTCTGGAAGAGCTGTTCGGCGGCTCCGAAATCCTCGATGGTCCGGGCCTGACGGCTGCAATAATTGGCGACCACTTCGGCGTGGCGACGCGCAGTAGCAGGCGCCGCGCGATACTCGGCATAGGCGACGATCTCATCGCGCATGTCGGCATGGACGGGAACGAGCCGCGCGGCGATCCCGTCGTCGAGCCGCTCGGCCAGCGGACGCAGCGTGGGATCGGCAACGGGGGCCGCGATGATCTTTCCGAGGAAGCTCATGCGCTCGCCCCCACCAGGCATTCGCCAAGCTTGTCGCGCAGCGCATCGTCGGCAACCAGCGCCTCTCGCATGTCGGCGGAAATTTCGAGATGAACAAAACCGCCGAAACCCTCGGCGCGCAGCAATCGGCCCTGCGCATTGGTGAGCGCGCCCAGTTCGCCGGTCTGATGCGGATAGACCAGCACTTCGCGGGGGGCGAAAGCGAGGCTGAGGCAATCGGCGAGGTCGAGCAATCTGTCGGACGGTGCACTTGTGCCGTCGCTCAGGATCATTGCGGCTTCACTCGCGGGGAGGCTCTCGCGCCGATCGCCGTCAAAGCCGTGCAACTGAACGACAAGGCCGTGCGGATGCTCGGCGGCAAAAGCGGAGGCGAAGGCCGTGAACGGGTGCTTCTCCTCGCGCGCCAGATCAAGTGCATTGGCGCAAGTCTCGCTGGCCCGGCGTGGCGCGGAGTTCCACCCTGCACCGCGCGCGCCCGTTTCCATGAAAAGCGCCGCCGCCAGCGCACCTGTATGCCGGTCGGAACCCCGGTGCGGTGCGGTGAGCGCGATCGGCGCACCGGCCTCACGAAGCCAGTAGGTCCCGCGCCCGGCGCAGTCGCCCTCGGGCTCGACCAGAAGCGTAGCGCCCGGCGCTTCGGGAACATCAGCCGCTTCGAACCCGGCGCTGCGCAGTAGATGGGCTTCGGCTTCACCCGTAGCGAGATACGATGCGAACAGCGCCCGCGCCTGATCGAAGCCCGCAGCATCCTCGCGCGCAATCGGCCCGGCATCGCGCAGCGGCGGGAACAGCGCGGCAAGCGTTCCGGCACCCAGAAGCGCGGCGATGCCGCCCATGACGATCGGCTTGCGCGCGGTCATTGCACGCCCCCCGCCGCTTTCTCCGAAGCGGTCAGCTTGGCTTCGTAAAGCACCAGGCCCTCATAATCGCGCCCGGCAATGCCGAGTGGACCGACAGGTTTCCAGGCATTGAGTCCGAGGTAGAACTTCTCGCTGCGCGAAAGCATGTCCGCAGGGAACGCATTGGCTTCAGCGAGCCACGCCTTGTCCTGTTCGCTCAGCCGCTCGAACGCAGCGGTCGCGTTCGCCCCCATGAAAGGCTGCCTTTCGTAGAGCCGCAAATCGACCCCGACGATGGCGGGATCGGCATCGATTATCTCGATCTCGAGCCGCGCAGCAGGTGCAGGACTTTCGGTGATGATCTGATCCTGCTCGGCGATCAGTTCGGGTCGGGTGCGGAAGAAACGCCAGTTCTTGCCGGATACGAAGACAGCATCGGGGGCATCGGCCTGAAGGAACTGGTCGTAAGCGGCAAGCTCCGCGCCCGCCGCATCGAGCCAGCGGATGCGCAGTCCGTAAACGAAGCCTTCGGCCTTCGCCCGGTCTGCCTCGCCTACGGCGGGGTGAACCAGAATCTTGGCGAGATCGACGGGCTGCGAGAAAGCGAATGTGATGGCCCTGTCCGACGGCACGCGGTAGGCGAGAGAACGCCCTGAAATCTTGGTATCGCGCGCGGTCGAGTCTTGCGCCTCGGCAAGATAGTTGGCGAGCGGCAGGGCATATTCGCGGCCCGCCCAGGCCGACATCAGCGCGAGCACCAGGAAAAGCGTAAAGCGGCCGAGGAAGGACAGGCTCATTTCGCCCCTCCCTCGCTCATGGTCAGCCAGCCAAATGCATAGCGGCGCCCGCTGGTCCCGTTGAAATAGCGCATCGCCATCGCCGGGCGCGCTTCGAGACCAGCGTACTCGCGGCTGCCGTCTGCGACCACGGGGCGCAGACCCGCCGAACGCATCGAGGACACCAGATCGCCGAACCCTTCCGGCGGTTCGCCCAGTCGATCAGGGACCAGCACGAGATCGATGCTGCGACGCAGTCCGGCTGCCTCCTTTGGCCGCGCGCGCAACTGGAACGTCAGCGGATTATCGATCCCCTCCTGCTGACGGACCCATTCCTGCCACACGACATCGACCGTGCTGTGCGGCGAGCGCAGCAGGCTGTCGCTGCGATTGGCGACGAACAGGGCATCGCCCTCCCAATTGCGATGGATCGCAGCACCGACGCGGAGCGGCAGCAGGCTGTCTTCACTGCGATAGCCGAGCACTGCCCGCTTCGGTTCTTCTCCCTTGGCGAGGAAGACGAAGCCTTCCGCACGGTCCGGGGAATAGAGTGCCCAATGCGGCCTGCCTGCAAGTCGGCAACCCAGGAGCTCGAAACCGGCCTGGCGCGCGGCAGCGCGGGCCAGGAAGGGGGTGTCATCATCGCGCGCAACGGCAACCAGAGGCGCGGCAACTTCGTAGCGCATGAAAGCGAGTTGCTCGACCTCGGACCAGCCGGCGGCCTGCTCCCCGCCCTTCGGCAGGCGACAGGCACGCGCGAGCGAAAGGGGCGCAAGCGGAGCCGAGCGTGACGCAATGTGGAGCAAAGAGCGCGGGTTGAGCGCGAGCAGTCCGCGATCACCATCGCCGGTTCTGGCGGCCACCCTGATCCCGACATCGAGGCCCGGGATCGCCTTCCTCAAGCCTGCAATATCGGCTGCGACGGCTGCGGCACTTTCGAACTGTACCTGCGAAGGAGCATCTTCGGCAGATGCGCCGATGACGATCTGAGGATGGTTGCTGGCATTGGCAAAGGCTTCGACAACTCCGGTCGAACGGATTGCGGAGGCAGGTGCTGGAGCACCGATAACCAGCCAGCTTGCGTTCTGGTTCTGCTGGAGCGAGATCGCGGCCGTACCGAGCCCGACCGACGCGGTCGGATCCGGCAGCACGATAGCGAGGTTTCGCGTCGAAGCCGGATCGTAAACCAGCAATTCGTGACCCGCGCCGTCGGCACGGGCAATGGCGATGCGCCCGCCGTTCAGCTGGACGACGCGCCAGCCGTCCGCTTCCATGTCAAAGCCGGGTGCGCCCACCGGGGCACCGGCTTCGAACAGTTCGACCAGATCGCCCAGCGCTTCTGCCGATCGCGGCGTGAGCGGCTGCGCTTCCTGACGGACCTTGCGCGCATGAGCATCGCCGATCGCTTCGACGACGAGCGAGCCGAAGCGCGGATCGACTGAATTGCTCGTGGCGCTGGCATCCGGACCCGCTGCCCAGGGCGTGCGCGTCGCCGCGGCCGACAGCGTGAAGCCGACAATGTTGCCGAATACGGCGCCCATCAGGCTGACCTGCAAGGTCGAGCGGGCGAGACGCGGGAAGATGTTCTTGTCATGCGCCTTGATCGCGATCAGCGTCGAGAGCAGGTAGCCGAAGCCGTAAAAATCGGTCGTCTTGACGTCGAGGCCCTGCCACACGATCAGCCAGCCCACTGCCATCTTCCAGGCAAAGCTGATGTTGAAGAACAGCAGCAGCTTGCGCCCGCCCTCCATCGTGACATTGGCCATCATGGGAAGTTTCAGAATCAGACGCGCGATGCAGTAGATCGCGATCGCCTCTGCGAAGGAGGTGAGGATCTTGCTGGGCTGATACCATTGCAAGGCGATCAGCGCGGGGATCAGAATGCCGGAGAAGTCCCAGCCGTATTTGACGTTCACATGGCTCGCCAGCATCGCTGTGAGGGTGAGAATGATATAGGCCTTGGGGCTCGCGAGGATCGAGCTGGCGATGCCTTCGTAGAGATAGGACACGCCGCTGATGCGGAAATTGGTCAGCTCCATCAGCCCGTAGCGCACGATCAGCCAGGTCAGCCCGATCGTCACCACAGCTGCAACGAGCCCGCGCGCCAGCCCCGGTTTCCAGAACTGGTTGGCGAGCAGCGATATGATGACGAGGCCGAAGCTCTGGAGATTATCCTCCCAGTCGATCCGCCGGTCGAAGTTCTCCTCCATCCAGCCGGCGAACTCGGGCAGCACCAGACCGTCCATCGTGAGACGCACGATAATGCTGGCGAGGATAAGGCCCATGAAACGGTCGCGCCCGAACAGGCTGGGGAAGCGGCCCCGGCTCAGCTTCTCGGAGAACAGCCAGACCAGTGCATAGGCGAGCACCGCTTCGATCACGATCACCACCGCCGCGGCAGGCTTCACGATCACCAGCGGGACAAGATAGCCCGGTACCACGAGGCCCGACAGCACCCAGCCGAAGCGCAGGTTGAAGAAGCACAGCACGAACACCCCGACCCACACGGTCGTGATGATCGAGCTGACCAGCCCGCCTTCGGGGAAAATGGTGATCGGGAGGAGTTCCATGGCCTTAGACCGCGGCTCCCGTGGCAAGCGCGGCCCTGGCGCGTTCTACCAGCATGGCAGGCTCGACCGGCTTGCGAGCGATATCGACCACACCCATCGCGCGGTGCTGCTCGGTCAGCTCGGTCCCGGTGGCAGAGGAGACGATCATGACCGGCGGGCGTTTGGCGTCGCCTTCGTTCAGGAGGCGCAGGAACTTGATACCGTCCATCCGCGGCATGACGAGATCGAGCAGGATCAGGTCGAACGGCTTCTGCCGGACCAGCGCCAACCCCTCGTCGCCGTCTGCCGCAGTATCGACCTCGAAGCCTTCGAGCTCGAGCGTGAGCTGCAGCAATCCGGCGAGGATCACGTCATCGTCGATGATCAGAATACGCGCTGTCATTATCCAATTCGCCTCAAATCGATGTTGAAACCGAAGCCGTCCGCCTCTCGTCCCCAATAGGAGACGCTGGCATCCCACTGGACGGCCTTGGCCATGCCCTCGCCGATCACACGGTATTCGCCGACCGCCTCGTCTTCGTAATTGGAGAGGAGCCACATCAGCCGGCCGAAGCCGATCCCGAAGCCGCCGGAGACGCGGATATGCGTGCGGCCCTCAAGCTCCTCGAGTTTGAGTTTCGCCGCGCCCGCTTGCGGCGTATCGGCGATCACGACGCGCAGCATTGCGACGAGCATTTCTTCGAGAGCGTGCGGTTCGGCGACGGTAAAGCCGCTCATTTCCGGCAGATCGCCTTCGATCGAAACACCGAGCTCCCCGGCAAAGCCCGCCACCTTCTCGATTGCTTCGCTGACCACCTTGCGCGCATCGACGGGGTAGCTCGCATCAACGATCTGGCTGTTTTCAGCGCGCACCAGTTCGGCCACTTCGTCGAGCCGGTCCGTCGCGCGCCTTGCGGTCTCGCCGATCCGTTGAACCACCGGCTGGATCCGCTCGGCGGTCATGCGCTTGTCTCCTGCGAGGCCAGCGCCCAGCAGGATCGCTTCGAAATCGTTGCGCAGCTGGAGGTCGATGAACATTGCCACGGCCTGGCGCAGGTCGGCGGCACGATGGAGGTCGGAGACGTCGATCGCCTCGAGCACCAGCACACGGTCGCCGCCGCGCGCATGGCTGGCCGGAGAGGCGAGCCGCAACACGCGCTTGCCCGGCCCGAGCTCGCGCATGGGCATGCGCATCTCGCCCCCATTGTGCATGAGGTCGGCAATCATCGCGTCGATCCGGCGCGGGCCAAGTTGGCTCAGCTTGAGCAGCGCGTCGCGCAGCGAAGTGTCGGAAACCACCATTCCGGCTTCGCGGTAAAGCTCACGCATCTTCGTATTGGCGTGGAGCGGCGAGCCGATCAGGTGGAAAATGACCACAGCCGTATCGATCGTGTCGAAGCCGTGGCGCACCTGTTCGGATTCATTGGCAACGAGGGCGATTGCACTGGCGACCTTTTCGTCGACCGGGAGATAACGCTCCTCCTGCCTGGAGCGCGCATTGAGCTGCGAGCGCCAACGGAAGAGTTCGCGGAAGCTGGCGACGATTGCGCGCACCAGGTGCGCCGACTTGCCGGGGCCGACGGTTTCCGGATGCGAGTGCAGCCAGAACAGGTCGTGCTCGCCTGCGCCCAGCCATTCGATCCGCGTCTTGCCTTGCCATGACGGCACGACCTCATTGGCATCTTGCGCGCTATGCGTTCCACGCAGGCTGCCGAGCAATTGGGCGAATGCCTTGTCGGCAAGCGCAATGTCGCCGAGCGACGCGTTGAGCGTGGAAACCTCGTGCAGGCTGCCATCGCCATGTCGCTCGAACAGCAGGCTACGCTCGACCCCTGCGTAACGCGCGGCGGAACCGAGAAACTGCGGAAGACGCGCCCCTTCGCGAAGCGCCGAGCGGCGGAACGATAGCTGCACGGCGCGCGAGGCGGACTCTTCCAGCCTGCGATCCTGCCATGCTTCTCGGGCAAGAACGCGCTGGAAAGTGACTAGCCAAGGCGCGGCAAGAAGCGCGGTGACCGGGAGCAGCTTGTGCGCGAACTGCAGCGCCATCCATGCGCCGCCCAGGATCAGGACGGAAAGCGCAAAAGGATAGATCAGCGCAATCTGCTTGGCATCGGTCCGGCGGTAGGCGAGCGCCAGAACAGCGCCGACGATCGCGAGCAGAACCCAGTTTTCCCAAGCCCGCGCCAGGTAGACTTCGCGCCCTTCGTGCAGCGCGTTGATGGCATGAGCGCGAAACGCGGCCTCGCTGGTGGCACGTCGGTTTGGCGTCAGCGGGGTTGCAAGGCTCGCCCGCAGTGAAGGCTGGTCGGCGACGAGCGCCAGCATGCCATCGAGTTCGCCCTGCTCAAGCTGACCGTCGATCAACTGGCTCGCGGTGATCTGGGGAATGCTTTGCCGGGCAGGCATACGCACGAGATATCTGGCATCGGCGGGCGTGCGCCCGGCCATTGCAGCTTCAAAACTCGCGATCGGGCCGTCGACGCCTTCGAGCCAGCCCGTCTGGCTGCGGTTGATGCCATATTCCGGAAGCGCGAGGACGCGAGCGGCAGGCGCAGCCTTTACGGGCACAGCGCTGTGCGGGACGAGTTCCCAGTTGTCGCTCGCGGGAAGCGAACGTGCCGGAAGACCAAGCACGACACCATTGGACGCTGCAGGCACGGCTCCTAGATAGCCGACCCGTGCGCTGCCGAGCCGCTGCAGTGTTCGTTCAAGCTCGGTGAAGCGGGCGGCGCTCTGCGCTTCGAACGCCGCATCCCTCCGCACGATGACGACGGATGAGGGCCGGCCAGGTGCTGCTGTGCTTACGGCATCGAAGAACCGCCCGTCGAGCAATGCGAGCACCCCGAATTGCTGGATCGCTCCAAGCGCAGCGACGATCACAAGCGGGCCAAGCCACGCGTTGACAGCCTCGCGGCGGAGCATCCGGCCCAAACCGCGCAGCCAACCACGCGGGTGCGCGCGCGCAAGCACGTGACGGAAGCCCGGGACGGGACCTGGAGGTTCGATTACGCCGTGCAAGTGGCAGTTGCCCTTCGGGTCGCGGAGCGAGAAGCACGATCTTGCGATTGGGCACAGTGCGGTACTGTCCCGTCGCTACGGATTGCGCGCTCTGTCATCTGGTTCCCCGCACTTCCCCTTGACGGGCAGCATTTGGCGCTGCCGGTCACCAAGCCGGTGGCGACGTCTTGCCCTCCGGCAGACAGGAGAGCTCCTGCCTTGATGCGGAGCTAGGGAATTATCCTTAATTTTGCGTTAGTATTAACAGGGCGTCGAGGAGAGCGCCCATGGGCAGCAAGTCGATTAGGTAATTGCCCTAAACTCGATCTTAACCATGTTCGCGCAAAAGCCCGCCTGTGTTCGAACCGTCATCCAAGGACTGGACCGGCAAGACCGGTGACAGCGGGGCCTCCCCGCTGCGCGTGTTGCTGGCCGAAGACACGCCGATCAACGCCGAGATGATGCGGGCCATGGCGAGCCATCTCAAGATCGACATGGATGTTGCGGCCAATGGTCTCGAAACGATTGCGATGATCGAAGCGGCCAGAGATGCTGGCAATCCGTACTCGCTGCTCCTGCTCGACGTCATGATGCCGATCCTGGACGGGGTCGAAACAGCCAAGCGTCTTCGCCAATCTGGTTATAACGAAACAGAACTTCCTATCGTTGCGGTTACAGCGGCCACAAGTCTGGACGAAGTGCGGAGCTATCGCGCTGCCGGTATGCAGGCCTTCCTCGAAAAGCCGGTTGCGCTCGATGATCTTAGGGCCGCGCTGAAAGCCTGGGGCCATAGCACGAGATCTCCCAAGCAGCGCGTTTCGAAGGCTTCGCTCGAAGCGCTGCAGCAGCAGTTCGAAGAGCGGAACCTGCAGACGCTCGACCGGATCGATGCGGCGCTCGAACAAGAGCGCTTTGACGAGGAAATCGTCATGGAAATCAGGAACCTGCTTCATCAGATCGCGGGGACCGCAACCACTTTCGGCAATCCCGGGCTGGGCGATGATGCCCGCACTCACGAAAACGCCCTGATGGCCGCCTTCTTCGCAAATGACGACGTGCGCAGCGCGCTTGAAGACGCCGGCAAAAGCCTGCGCGAGAGGATTTAGGAACATGAGTATCCGTGATGTCCTGCAGCCATTCGGCAAGACCGGCATGCTGCTCCCGCTCTTCTTCATTCTGGGCCTACTGGCACCTTCTCAGCCTCTTGCGGCCAAGGACGACCCGGTCGAATTCGATGCTCGCATAGAACTGCGCGCGGTCCAGTCGGATCTCGATTTCGACGAGGGCGAGGAAATCGACAGCTCCGGCTTTGGCGCGCGGGCCGATGTCGGCGCTACCTGGAAGGCGTCCGACAAGACGGCGGTTCGTATCGCGGTCGATGCCGGCGTGTTCGATTACACCGACGACAATCGTGAAACGCGCGAAAGCGTGGGCGGCCGCATCGAGGTCACACATGATGTTTCAGACGAGGTGGAACTGCGCGTCTACGCCCGCCGGGTCGAGAATATCGCCCTGCTGGAAACGTTCAGCGCGGACCAGACCAGCGCCGGAGCCCGTGTGCAGTGGCAGAAGGGCAATGATCGCGTGCGCTTTCAGGCCGAATATCGCGAGCGCGAGTATGATCTCAGCACGCCTGCCAAGGGTGATGGCTATCGGATTTCGGCACAATATAACCGCCGCCTCGGCTCCTATCACTGGGTCCGGCTGGATGTGCGCCATGAGGACATGAAAAGCGAGGATTCCTCCCGTCGCAGCTTCGATCGGCGCGTTGCGCGGATCAAGTACAGCCTGCCGGTGGCCAAGCGCCTGCGCGTCCGCCCTTCGGTCGAATATCGCGAGTGGAAGTATGATTCCCGCATCGCCCAGGGCGATCCGGACGGCGACCTGCGCGAAGACAGCTATGTCGCACCGGCGCTGGAAGTCGCGTGGGGCCGTGGTTCAAGAGGCCCATATGCAACCGCCAGCGCGGAATACCGCCTGCGCACTTCGAACGACGAACGCTATGACAACGACGCAATTCGCGTCGGCCTGCGAGTCGGATATCGCTTCTAGGCGGGCGATATTAGCGCAAAGATTTGCAATTTGTCCGCGAGCTGTCGATTCCGACATCACCGATCTGGCAATAGATCATCCATCTAGTTCTCCATATTTGCTCTTTCAGGGGCAAAATTCACGCATAAACGCACCCGCATTCGTATGCGGCGCAATTCGCATCTTGTTGCAAACTTCATTTCGTGCGACCCCCTGTTCCTGACCAAACCGGCGTGAGACCGGCCTATACCGGGTAAGGGGACTTGAGAGATGGAAAAGCCACGCCAGGGCTTTGCCGGATTGTGGAACATCAGCTTCGGCTTTTTCGGCATCCAGATCGGCTTCGCGCTGCAGAATGCGAACATGAGCCGCGTGTTCCAGTCACTCGGCAGTGCGATCGACGATCTTCCCGCCTTGTGGGTAGCTGCCCCTCTCACCGGACTGCTGGTCCAGCCCGTGATCGGCCATCTTTCGGACAAGACCTGGCTCGGCAGGCTCGGTCGTCGGCGCCCCTACTTCCTGCTGGGTGCGGTGCTGGCCGCACTTTCGCTTTTCCTCATGCCGCTTTCCGAAGTGCTGATCATGGCGGCCGTGCTGCTGTGGGTGCTCGATGCGAGTCTCAATATCTCGATGGAGCCCTTCCGCGCCTTTGTCGGCGACATGCTGAGGAAGGACCAGCATACCGCAGGCTATGCCGTGCAGACCGCCTTCATCGGTGCGGGCGCGGTGGTCGGCTCGATCGTGCCCTGGCTGATGACGCAGATGGGCGTCGCCAATGTCGCGGCGGACGGCGGTATCCCCGACACGGTGCGCTTCAGTTTCTGGCTCGGCGGCGCGGCGCTGTTCCTCGCGGTGCTGTGGACCGTTGTTACGACCAGGGAGTATTCGCCTGAGGAAATGCAGACTTTCGGCGAGGCCGAGGAAGGCGAAGGCATGGCGCAGCCGGTCCGCGCGCTCGCCACGAAGCCCTATTCCTCCTGCGCGATCTGGATCGCGGCGGGCGTTGCCGTGATCCTCGCCGTGCTCGGCTTCGACCTCGAGAAGGAGGTTTACCTGCTCGGCGCGCTGCTGGTTCTATACGGTGCGCTCAGCGCCGTTGCCATCTCGATGGCGAAGCAAGGCAACACCACCGGCATGCTTACCAGCATCGTCGGCGATTTCTCCGGCATGCCCGACGTCATGAAGCGGCTTGCGGTGGTCCAGTTCTTCAGCTGGTCGGCGCTCTTCATCATGTGGATCAACACCACGCCGGTCGTCACGCAATATGTCTATGGCAGCACCGACACTGCCAGCGCCGCCTATAACGAGGGGGCAAACTGGGTCGGCTGGCTGTTCGCCACCTACAACGGCGTCGCGGCCATCGCGGCACTGACGCTGCTGCCGATGCTGGCGAAGAAGCTCGGCAAGGCGAAGACGCACATTGTCGGCCTGCTCGCAGGTGCCGCAGGCTTCGCCAGCTTCTTCGTCATCCGCGACCCGCAAACCTTGCTGATCGCCGAAATCGGCATCGGCATCGCCTGGGCAAGCATTCTCGCCATGCCCTACGCGATCCTTGCCAGCAGCCTGCCGCAAGCGAAGCTCGGTATCTACATGGGCCTGTTCAACATCTTCATCGTCGTGCCGCAATTGCTGGTGGCAACCGTGATGGGCTCGATCATGAAGGCGTTCTTTCCGGACGAACCGATCTGGACCATGGCTTTCGCAGCGGCAACGCTGGTGATCGCCGCGCTCGCCATGCTGCGGGTAGAAGTGCCCGGTGAGGAAACCGCAGGAGAGCCCGCCAATGCGTAAGCTTGCCCTGGCCCTAGCGCCGATCGCACTTGCTGCCTGCACCGCGTCTGCGTCGAACGGCGGAGACTGGACGCCGCGCGATGTCGTGACCCTCGAAAACCCTGATTGGTCGCGGGATGCCGTGCTTTACCAGATCAACACCCGCCAGTTTACCGAGGAAGGCACCTTTGCCGCCGCGCAGCGCGAATTGCCGCGCCTCAAGAAACTGGGCGTCGACATCCTCTGGCTTATGCCGATCCACCCGATCGGCGAGAAAAACCGCAAGGGCACGCTCGGCAGCCCCTATTCGGTGAAGGACTATTATGCGGTCAATCCCGAGTTCGGGACGGAGGAGGATTTCCGCGCATTCGTCGACGCCGCACACGAGCAGGGCTTCAAAGTCATTCTCGACCTCGTTGCCAATCACACCGCTTGGGACAACGCGCTCGCGAGCGAACACCCCGACTGGTACGAGAAGGACTGGAAGGGCGACTTCCGCCCCACACCGTGGTGGGACTGGTCGGACATCATCGACCTAGACTGGTCGCAGCCGGGCGTGCGCGAGCACATCGGTCTCGCGATGGAGTATTGGGTGCGCGAGTTTGGCGTCGATGGCTATCGCGCCGACGTCGCAGGCTATGTCCCGGTCGATTTCTGGGAAAATGCGCGCAAACGCATGGAAGCGATCAAGCCGGTCTTCATGCTCGGCGAGGTCCAGCAGACCGCGTGGCACCATGCGGCTTTCGATGCGACCTATGCCTGGGACTGGCACCACACGTCGAAAGACATCGCAAAGGGCGATGGAAATGCGATGAGCCTCTACGGCTATTACGCCGAGAACGAGAGCCTGTGGCCGCGCCAGGCAATGCGCATGACCTATATCGAAAACCACGATTCCAATGCGTGGGAGGGCACTCTCCAAGAGAACTATGGCGATGCGCTCTATGCGATGACCGCGCTGGCCTTTGCCGGAGAAGGCCTGCCGCTGATCCATAACGGGATGGAGGCGTGCAATGCCAAGCGGCTCGAGTTTTTCGAGAAGGACCCGATCGACTGGAGCCAGTCGCGGGGCTGCGTCTACGGCACCCTGCTCGAACAGCTGATCACCTTCCGCAAGGCCAACCCCGCGCTGGAGAACGGCCAGTGGGGCGCGCGCATGCAGAAGGTCGAAAACGACGCGCCCGAACAGCTCTTCTCATGGGTGCGGCAGGAAGAGGGCAACAAAGTCCTCGGCCTGTTCAACCTGAGTGACAGGCCTGTCAGTGCCACGCTCACAAGCGCGCTGCCTGCCGGAACCTATGGCGAATTTCCGTTCGGCCGTGCTGTCACTATTGCCGAAGGCGAGCGCATTGAGCTTCCCGCCTGGGGCTGGCGCCTGCTGTCGGCGAAATAGGGTGGGGAGGCCCTCGCCTCCCCTTATTCTTCCCACCAATATTTCATACGCTGAGCGTCACCCGTCTCGACCTCGTTCATGGTCGTTGCGTCATAGAGCCTGCCGCCGAGCATAACGCGATCGATCTTGTCCGAATTGCGAATGTCAGCGGAGGGATCTGCGTTGAGCACCACGAGGTCGGCCAGCTTGCCCACTTCGATACTGCCGATGTCGGCCGCCATCTTGAGCGATTTGGCTGGCTCGATCGTGCCTGCCCGCAGCGCCATCGCCGGGCTCATGCCGCCGCGCGCGAAGCTCCACAGCTCCCAATGCGCGCCGATCCCCGCCTGCTGGCCATGCGCGCCGATGGAAACCGCGACGCCGCGTTCAGCGAGCTTCTTCGCCTCGCGCGCATTATTGTCGTCGACGAAGGCCCACTCGGGTGCCTTGGTCCGGCGCGCGTTATCGGCCAGCAGCTGCTTGGGCGGCGTATGCACCAGCAGCGGATTGTCGAAGACGTCGGTCGCCTGCCGCCAGTAGGGATCGCCAGCCAGGCCGCCATAGGTGACGACGATGGTGGGGGTGTAGTTCGTGCCCGAAGGACCGAAGAACTGCAGCACGTCTTCATAGAAGATGTCGACCGGGACATTGTGTTCGACCGTCGAATTGCCATCGGCGACGAGATTCATGTCCATGCCGAAGAGCGAGCCACCCTCGGCCACGACCAGCAGCCCTTCTTCGACCGCGGCGCGCGCGACCTGCTGGCGCTGTTCGCGCCGGGGCTGGTTGTAGTTCTTTACCGATACCCCGCCCTGCGCCTTGATCCGGCGAACATGGGCGAGCGCATCTTCATAGCTGTCGATGCGCGCGAAGAAGCCCGGCGCCTTTGCGCCGTAGATCACTTCGCCGGTCGAGAAGATGCGCGGGGCGAGGATTTCGCCCGCCTGCTGGCGCTCGGCCGCAGCAAAAACCTGCGTCGCGTCGGAAGACGGGTTGTGGATCGTCGTCACGCCCATCGCGAGATCCTGAAGCAGCGTCCAGTTCTGCTGCGGGATAAGATCGCCCGTGCCATAGGGGCCGTGCGCGTGCGCATCGATCAGGCCGGGCATGATCGTCTTGCCGGTGGCATCGATCACTGTCGCGCCCGATGGCACGGCAACTTCGCTCGCCGGGCCGACCGCCGCGATCCGGTCGCCCTCGATCACGATCACGGCATTGTCGATCGCGCCGGGATCATCCTTGTCGAGACCGTCGCGCATGGTCAGCACCCGCGCGCCGGTGATCACTACCGTGCCCGTCGCCTTGTCCGCGTTGACGGTGCGCGTGAGCGAGATGCCCATCTCGGGCGGAGTGAATTTCGCGTCTTCACCCTCACCCTTGGGCGTATCGCGGAACAGCTGGTTGACCTGCGCCGTCTTGAGCCACGGGCCGATCGACCAGTGGATCTGTTCCCCGCCGCGCGACCAGCCGATGTAGTCGGCACCGCCCTGGCTGACCTTGGTCACCGGCAGCGGACCGCCGGTCTCGCTCACATCCACCGGCTTGCCACCCGGCAACAGCGGCATGGCAAAGACTTCGTAATTCTGGCTGAACGCGACAGTCTGCCCATCGGGCGCGACCGAGAATGCTGCGGCGAGATCGCCCTGCGCGTGCGTGCGTTCATCATTGCCGTCGAGATCGGCCGAGAGCAGCGCCAGCTTGTCTCCGCCGAAGCGGCTGAAGAATATGCGGTCGCTCGCTGCCCCGAAATGCGGGTCGGAGCCGTTGCGCGTCACCAGTTGCGCTTCGCCGCCGACGACGGGCATCGTGTAGATACCGGCGTTTTCGGAATAGTCGGGCGAGGTCAGGCCGCCGCCGCTGCGCTTTTCGAATACGATGGTTCGCCCGTCCGGCGAGAATTGCGGCACCGCGTAGTGGCCCGGCTGGCTGGTCACGACCCTGCCGCCCGAACCGTTGGCATCGGCGACGACTATCTCGCCGAGACCAGCATCGGTCCAGCGCACATAGGCTAGCCGCCTGCCGTCGCGGCTGAAAGCGGGCCAAAGCTCGAGCGCATCTCCTTCGCCGTTCCCGATCAGCGGGCGCGGCGCATCGCGGCCGCGCGCCGATTTGGTGTAAAGCTTGCCCATGCTTTCGAACACGACGCGGCTGCCATCGGGCGAGAAGGTCGCAAAGCGCGGCATGTTGGTCGTGAAGCTCTCGGGCGCGACTTCGATCGTGACTTGCGGCACGTCAGCCACCCCGCGCGTGTCGCTGACGGTAAAGGGGATTTCGGCAAAGCCGCTGCCATCGGCATTGATGCGGTTCAGCTTGCCGCCCGCCCAGAACACGATGCTGCGGCTGTCGGGCGTCCAGTCCATGTTCGGATAGACCCCGGTGACCGCCCAGGTTTCCTGGACGTCGAGGTCGAGCTTGTCATAGACCTTGCGCTCCTGACCCGAAGCGATGTCCTTGATCCACAGCTGCGACTGATCCTTCTCGCGCCGCACGAAGGCGATGCTCTTGCCGTCGGGCGAAGGGGTCGGGCGCACCGCGCCGCCATATCCGTCGACCGCGGTGGTCACTTCGCCGGTTTCGAGATCGTGCTTCTCGATCGCGAAGATCCCCGCGTTCGAATCCTGCGCGTAGATGAATGTGTTCCCCGGCGTGGTGTTGCGCGTGTAGTAGATTGCGCTGCCATCCGGCGAGAAGATCGGTTCTCCCAATTCCTTCTGCAGCGCTTCATTGGCGCGCTCGACCACCTGCACGCCGCCGCCGCCCGACACGTGGTACATCCAGATCTCGCCCGTGCCGAGCGAGCGCCCGGTGGTGAAATGCTTCTTTGCCGCGATGAAGCGACCATCAGGCGACCAGCTTGGCTGGTTGAGGAGGCGGAAGTCCTCCTTGGTCAGCTGGCGCTTGTCCGAACCGTCCGCATTCATCACCCAGATATTGTCGCCACCGCCGCGATCGGATGTGAAGGCAATGCGCGATCCGTCGGGCGAGAAGCGCGGGTGCACTTCCCACGCCAGTCCCTCGGCAATGCGCGTCGGCGTGCCGCCCGAAATCGGCATGGTGTAGATATCGCCGAGCAGCGTGAAGGCGATGCGGCTGCCGTCGGGCGAGACGTCGACATCCATCCACGTGCCTTCGCTGACATTGATCGGCAGCTGCGTGATGGTGGCGTCCTTGGGCGCGTTGACGTCCCATTCCTCTTCTGCTGCGTCGCCTGCATCCTGTGCTGCGAGCGGCGAGGCGAAGAGCGCCGCACCTGTCAGCAGGCTGGCGGCAAAATGGCGGATTGCGGAACGGCGCATGTAATATCTCCCTGAGTTGACGGGAGTCATAGCTGCGCCGCCCGATTATGGAAGGGTGCCATTTCCCCAATCGGATTTGACAAAACTCTCGATCACGTCAGTCTGGCTCATGGGTGGCTATCGCAGGCAAGCGGGGGAACTTGCGCATGGCCGAGAATACCAAGCCACCACGCGTCGTCGGAGCATTCGGCGCGACCCTCATGAGCATCAATGGCATGATCGGCGCAGGCATATTCGCCTTGCCCGCCCTGCTCTACCAGGAGACCGGCGACTTCGCGCCCTGGCTGTTCCTGATTTTCGGCCTGCTCTTCAGTTGCAGCATTTTCATATCGGCGCGCCTTTCCAACATGTTCCGATCCTCGGGCGGGCCGCAATTGTGGTCGCAGGCGGCTTTCGGGCCGTTCGTAGGCTTCCAGGTCGGTTGGGTCATGGTGCTGGCCATGGCGGCGGGTCGCGCCGCGACGCTATACGTCCTCGTGTCCTACCTGGCGGTCATCTTTCCGGTATTTGCCGAACCGTTCGCACGGGGACTGGCCCTGATGTTCCTGCTGATCGCGATCACCGGAATCATCATTTCGGGCATGAGAAACAGCGTCGGTTCGCTGGCCATAGGCACAGTGCTGAAGGCCTCGCCGATCCTGCTGCTGTGCCTTTTCGCCTATGCGAAGGGCGGGATCGCGACCGATTTCCAATTGCCGCGCTTCAGCACATTCGAAAGCGTTGCCTTGCTGGTCTATTTCGCCTTTTCGGGTGCAAACAGCTCGAGCTATTCGGCCGGTGAGCTCAGGAACCCGCGGCGCGACCTGCCCCTGACGATGCTCGGCTCGCTCGGCCTGATCATCATCTTCTACATGGCGGTGCAATGGGCCTATATCGCGGCCGGAGCGCCACAGGGCGAGGGCGACGTCACGCCTCTGGCCTCCGCAGCAGGCGCGGTGATGGGCGAGAATGGCGCGCTCCTACTCAGCCTCGCCGCGATTTTCTCGATTGCGACCAATTCGCTGAGTTTCTTCATCGCCGGGCCGCGTGTCGTATTCGCCATGGCTGACCGTGGGCTGCTGCCGCAGACCTTCGCGCATGTATCGCCGCGCCTTGCCACGCCAGACCGTGCGATCCTGCTTTTCTCAGCGGTTGTCGCGCTCATGCTGTTTAGCGGTGCATTCACTTTCCTCGCGACGGTAACCTCCCTCGGCGGACAAACGGTGACAGTGATGATTGTCGCCAGCTTTGCCGTGCTGATGCGCCGGTCGAGCGAGAACCATAACGGTCACCTGGCCTGGTACTGGTGGCCGATCATGCTGATCTGCGCGGGCTTCGCGGTCTTCACGATCATTCAGGCGCCACAAAGTGCCTTCGCCCTGCTCGCCGGATTGCTGGTGATCGGCACCGGGCTCTATTTCGTGGCGCGGCGCAGTCAGGTCGCGGTGGTGGAGCCGATCTTCGACTAGCCGCCCTGCCCGCGGCAACACCGAAAAGCGATTGCCCTTTACATTTGTCGGGGGCGGCCTAGCCTCGCCCCGGGGCGCGTTCCAGTCGGGGGACTGAACGATCGGATACGACAAGAAGCCGCCGCGCGCGATCGGGCTTGCGGGCGCTATCGTCATCAATCTCAATGCCGTTGTCGGTTCGGGCATATTCGCGCTGCCGGCACTGCTGTTTGCGGCGGCGGGCACATTCTCGCCCTTCGCGCTGCTCATATTCGCCTGCTTCTATGGCTGTGTGATGGCGGTGGTCGCCAAGCTGTCGACCATCTTCCGGCAATCGGGCGGCCCCCAGCTTTATGCGCAGCATGCTTTCGGACCGGTCGTCGGCTTCCAGGTGGGCTGGTTGTCGCTGTTGACGAATATGATCGGGGCGTCGGCCAATTTTCACGTGCTGGTGTCCTATCTCGCCGCGATATTCCCTTTCTTTGCCGATCCCTTTGTCCGGCTCGCGACCATCGCCACGCTGATCGCTTTCTTCACCGCCATCAGCATCAGCGGCACCAAACGCTCGGTAAGAGCAATCGAACTCGGCACGGTTCTCAAGCTGGCACCGCTGCTGCTGCTCGTGGTTCTCGGCTTCGCGCAGAATGGCGTGCCGACAGACGTGAAGCTCCCGGTTTTTTCAGAGGTCGAGTCGATTGCGCTGCTGCTCGCCTTCGCCTTTTCCGGGGCCGACGTCGCGGTTGCCGCTGCCGGCGAGACCAAGGAGCCGCGCAAGACGCTGATGCGTGCCATCTTCATCAACCTTGCCGGTATCGCGATATTCTACGCGCTCATCATGTGGGCCTATATCGCGATTGCGCCCGACCCGACCAATGTCGACACGCCGCTTGCCGCCGCAGGTGAAGCGGTGCTCGGCCCGATGGGCAGTCTCATGATCAGCGTGGCCGCGATCTTCTCGACCGCAACCTTCCAGCTGAACGTGTTCGTGGCCCTTCCGCGGATCGCCTATGGCATGGCCCGGCGCGGGCTGATGCCGCATGTGTTCGCTTATGTTTCGCCCCGGTTCCAGACGCCGGTCGCGGCCATCGCGGGCTATGGAGCGGTCGTCTCCGTACTGGCGCTGTCAGGCAGCTTCACCGCGCTGGCAGTGCTGATGGTGAGCGTCGAGCAGATCCTCTTCACCTCCAGCATCGCCGCGCTGGTCGTGATGTGGTGGCGCAATGACGCGGGCCTGCGCGATACGATGGACGCGCGTTGGCTCGTCATCTTTCCGGTCGCGATCGGACTGGTCCTCTGGCTCTTCTCGCAAGTGCCATGGGACAGCGTGCCGCCGACGCTCGCCTTCATCGGCGTCGGCTTCGTGCTGTACCTGCTCTCGCGCCGCGGTG
This sequence comes from Altererythrobacter xiamenensis, assembly GCF_900177715.1. Lineage (GTDB taxonomy): Bacteria > Pseudomonadota > Alphaproteobacteria > Sphingomonadales > Sphingomonadaceae > Erythrobacter > Erythrobacter xiamenensis. The sequence goes on from NZ_FXWG01000001.1 coordinate 1,064,215, forward strand.
CGGTGGCGCAGGACGGGATCGAATTGCCCGAAGCGCGGGCCTAACCGTATTTGCCGCGCTTCGGACCGAGGTAGCCGAACAGATAGGCAGCGACCTTGCGCATCTGGATTTCCTCTGCCCCTTCGGTGATGCGGTAGCGGCGGTGGTGGCGATAGATATGCTCGAACGGCTTGTGCCGTGAGTAACCGATCCCGCCGTGCACCTGCATCGCCCGGTCGGCCGCCTGGCACACCAGCCGGTTCGCCCAGTAATTGCACATGGAAACCTTGTCGGAGATCGTCTTCTCGATCTGCTCATGCGGCATGTTGTCCATCTCCCACGCCGTCTTGTAGATCAGCAGGCGGAGCATCTCGCATTGCGTCGCGAGCTCGACCAGCGGGAACTGGATCGCCTGATTCTTCGCCAGCTCTTCGCCAAAGGGCTTGCGCTCACGCGCATATTTGACGCTTTCCTCGATGCAGAATTGCGCCGCGCCGAGCGAGCTTGCCGCCTGGCGGATGCGGTTCTGGTGGACGAAGCTCTGCGCCAGCGCGAGACCGAGCCCCTCCTGGCCGAGCATCGCGCTTTCGGGCACCCAGACGTTGTTGACTGAGAGGCGCGGATGGTCGGTCGGCATGTTGAAGGTCCACATCCATTCCTCGATCTCCAAACCCTCGGTCGGATTGGGGACGAGCAGGCAGGTGATCCCGCGCGCATCGCCATCTTCGCCGGAAGTGCGGCAGAACATCGCGCAATGGGTCGCGACATGCATGCCGGTGATCCACATCTTCTCGCCATTGATCAGCCAGCCATCGACACCGTCACGCGTCTCGCGCACCGCCCGCGTTTCCATATGGGTCGCGTCGGAGCCGTGGTTGGCCTCGGTCAGGCCGAAGGCCACGCGGCGCGTCCCTTCGAAACCGCCGAAGATGAACTCGTCCTTCTGCTCTTCGGTACCGAAAGTCTCGAACATGGCGACGAAGGGAAAATTGCCGACGATCGAGTGTTCGTTCTGAAGGTCATTGTGCAGACCCAGCCCGCGCTGGGCGAACCGGTCGCGGATCACCGCCATCCAGAGGTTGGAGCCGTCCTTGCCGCCGTATTTCTTGGGCGCGGAGAAGCGCCAGTGACCGGCCTCGTCAGCCGCCTTGCGCGCCTTGCCGAGCAGTTCCTCCCACTCGTGATTGGGCAGGCCTTCGCGCTCCCAATCGGTTCGCGCATTCTCGCGGCGATGGTCGAAGAAGCGGATGTTGTCGTCCTGCTGCTCGAGCGGAACGATCGTGTCCTCGATGAATTTTTCGAGCTCGGCGTAGTAGTCCTCAAGCTCTTGCGGGATGGTGAAATCCATGGGTCAGTCCTCTCCGGTCCATTTGTTCTGCGCCACTTCGAGCGCAGGATATCGGGGTATGTCGACTTCGAGCTTTTCAAGCGCGCGCGATCTCAATTCGGCCAATAGCCCCTCCGTCTGGAGCGACAGTTCGCCGCGGATCAGCCGGTCAGCCAGCTCCAGGTCGGTATCGCGCGGCATGAACGCATGGTCGCGCGCGATCATACCCAGAGCATTTCTTGCCACTGCCAGTTGAAACCGGTCATGCCCCTGCATCTGGTCCTTGATCGTTGCGAGCCATTCGGAAATCGCCGTCGCCAGTTCACCGGCGCTCGCTTCGCCGTGCGGCGGGAATGGTCGCGAAACATCGACTGCTCGCGCACGCTCGGCTTCCGGTGCGCTTTCCTCGAGCAGCATGAGCAGGTCGAGTTCCTGTTCGCTGGTGCGCCGCGAGATTACCGCGCGTTCGAGGCTGCGGTCGCTCCCTTCGCGCCAGCTCTTCGCGCAGCCAAGGCAGCCCATCGCCCACCACACGGTGCGATGGATCAGCCAGTAGCGAAAGCGCTCGCGGTCGACCGTGCGTCCGCTCTCCGCCTCATAGGCACTGAAATAGTCCACAAGGGCACCGAGACCCAGCGCAGGCCGGTCGTATCGCGCAAAACGCCACACCGCCATGCAACCGAAGGCAAGGTCTTCGTGCGGGTCGCCGAAATGCGCCAGTTCCCAATCGAGCACGCCGGTAAGATGGCCGTCTTCAGCGAGGATATTGCCCATCCGGTAATCGCCGTGGATCAGCACCGGCTCGACCGGATCGGGGCAATTGTCCTCCATCCACTTGAGGCCCAATGCGATGATCGGGCGGTCGCCGCCTGCTTCTTCGAACTGTTCGCGCAGGCCCGCAATGGCCTCGCGGTAATTCATGACCGGTACGTCGGCGGGCACGTCGGCGCGATTGACCGAGTGGATCCGGGCGAGATCGCGCGCCGCCTCGCGCAGGATCGTCTCCGCCCCTTCCATCGCGAGGATTTCTTTCGGATTTGGCGTCCCGGGTAGCGCGCGCATCACGAAACCGCTGCCGATGCCGTCGCTTTCCTCCAGCACGGTAACGACTTCGGGCGCAGTAACGCCTGCAGCCCGCACAGCCTCGATTATCGCAGCCTCCGTAGCGTGACCGTAGGGCCGATCCTCGATAAACTCGAGGCTGGGAGCGCGGCGCAGCACATAGTCCTCGCCACCTGACGAGAAGCGCCAGCTTTCCATCGTGGCGCCGCCGGTCAAGCGCCGCAGCCCCTCGGGCTTGCCCATCCCCACGCGTTCAAGCGCGCGCGCAAGGCCCGCCAGCAGTTCACCTTCGCCCAATTGTCTCTCCCCAAATTGTGCTGTCATTGTTCACATAAAAGCGGCCGCCCGGGTCTCCCCAGACGGCCGCCATATCGGTTCAACTCATTCGAGCATCAGGCCGGTACGTTGTCCTTCTTGACCGTGATGACCTGCGGGTAGGTGAACTCCTTCAGACCATCGAGGCCGTATTCGGCACCGAAGCCCGACTGCTTGTGACCACCAAACGGGGTGAACGGCGAGAGGTGGAGATATTCATTGATCCACACCGTGCCCGTTTCGAGCTGCTCTGCGATCTCGACACCCTTTTCCGGATTGCCGGTCCACACCGCGCCGGCGAGGCCATAGTCCGAATTGTTGGCGCGCTGGATGACTTCGTCCTCGCTCGAGAACTTCATCAGCGGCATGACCGGGCCGAACTGTTCCTCGGCCACGATGCGCGCGTCTTCGGGCGGATTGTCCATGATGGTGATCGGCACGTAATAACCGGTGCCCGAAGGATCGACTTCGCCGCCGACGAGGAACTTGTAGCCGTTTTCCTTGGCATCCTCGATCAGCTCGCAGACACGATCGAACTGCTTCTTGTTCTGGATCGGACCGACGCCGGTGCCCTGGTGAGAGCCGTCGCCGACCTTCACGTTCTTGGCATATTCGACCAGCGCTTCTGACAACTCGTCATAGATATCCTCGTGGATATAGATGCGCTTTGCCGCGACGCAGATCTGGCCCGCGTTGGAGAAGCTCGACCAGAACAGCTGTTCGGCAACCTTCTTGGGGTCCGCATCGGGCAGCACGATCGAAGCGTCGTTGCCGCCCAGCTCGAGCGTGATGCGCTTGAGGTCGGCGCTGGCACCTTCCATGATCTTCTTGCCGGTAGCGGTAGAGCCGGTGAAAGTGATCTTGTCGATGTCCGGGTGGCTGGTGATCAGCGGGCCGAGGCTGTCTTCGCCGGTGATGATGTTCACCGTACCGGCCGGCACCTTGTCCGCGATCAGCTCGGCGATGCGGAGCGTGGTCAGCGGGGTGAAGGGCGACGGCTTGAGCACGATCGTGCAGCCGCTCATCAGCGCAGGGATGATCTTCTGCACCGCCATCATGACCGGGAAGTTCCACGGCACGATACCGCCGACGACGCCCACCGGAACGCGGCGGGTGCGCGACAGGCGCTGGTCGGTATCTTCATTGATGACGTCTTCGAGCTTGAGCGTCGCCTGCGCTGCCGACATGCCGGCCGCACCGAAGATCTCGCCCTTGGCCTGCTCGTGCGGCTTGCCCTGCTCGCTTGTCAGGAGGCGATAAAGCTCCTCGGCGTTTTCCTTGATCGCGCCGGAGATCGCCATGCAGGCAGCCTGGCGTTCCTCGAAGCTCGTCTTCTTCCAGCTCTTGAACGCTTCCCGCGCAGCAGCGACAGCCTTGTCCAGCTCCGCCTTGCCGCAAGCCGGGACCTGCCCGATCACTTCCTCGTTCGCCGGGTTCACGACGTCGAGCCATTCGCTGGTCTCGACCATCTCGCCATTGATCAGGTTCTTGTACTTGGTAGCCATGAGGGTCCTCTCTCGAATCGATGGAATGACTTGAAGGAAAGCGTGGCCTTCTCATACCCGGAAGGCAATTGTCATTTGCGTCTATCTTACTCCCCCGGCGCGCGATACGCGCCTATCGATTGCGCTATGCAACTTAATAGGTAAGAACGCCGCGGCATTGGAACAAGAGATTTTGGAGAGAGACGAGATGGCGAATCTGGTGATCTACGGCAGCCCCGTGTCGCCCTTCGTGCGCAAGGTTGCAGGCCTGTGCATCGAAAAGGGCGTCGAATATGAAATCGAGGCCGTCGATATCTTCAATCCGCCCGAATGGTTCGTCGAAATCAGCCCGGCGCGGCGCATCCCGGTGATGCGCGACCGGTCGATCGCCGAAGAAGGCCCGGATGGGACCATCGCCGATTCTTCCGCCATCTGCGGCTATATCGAGAAGAAGCACCCCGAACCTGCGCTCTATCCCGCCGATCCTTACGATCATGGCCGTGCGCTGTGGTACGAGGAATATTCGGACAGCCTGCTCGCGATGAACGGCGGCGGCGGCATGTTTCGCCCCATCTTCTTCTCGCTGCTTCAGGGCAAGGACGCCGATGTGGACACTGCCCGCGCGACATGGAGCGAGAAGGTCAGCCCGATCTTCGACTATCTCGACGGCCAGCTGGAGGACCGTGAATACCTCGTCGGCGACGCGCTTTCGATCGCGGACATTTCGGTCACGACATGCATGATGCAGATCGCGCTGGTGGCAGACATGAAGCTCGACAACTGGAGCAATCTTGCCGCGCATTACGAGCGCATGACCGCGCGCGATTCGATCGCCGGGCCTTTCGAGAAGGCAGAAAGGTTCGTCCGCAAGACCATGCCCGAACGGATTTCGCTCGACCAATAGGGCACACGCTTTATCTCAGCGCTAACCAATATTTTGCCTCTTCGCGTCAGATCGGTTTAAAGCGGTGCACATTCTGGTCGCAAAAGCAGGGGATCCGGGCATGGTAAGCCCTTGGACAATTGGCATTATCGGTGGATCCGGCCTCTACGCCATAGAGGGGCTGGAAGAAGCCCAGTGGATCCCGGTCGACTCGCCCTGGGGGAAGCCCTCGGACGAGATTCTGTGCGGACGGATTGGCGACGTAAACGTCCGCTTCCTGCCGCGCCACGGTCGCGGGCACCCGATTTCGCCAGGCGACCTCAACGCGCGTGCCAATATCGACGCGTTGAAGCGCGCTGGCTGCACCGATATTCTCGCGATCTCCGCAGTCGGGTCTCTGCGCGAGCAGATCGAACCGGGCCGGTTTGCCGTCGTCGAACAATTCATCGACCGCACCACAAGCCGCGACAACAGCTTCTTCGGCACCGGTTTCGTCACCCATGTCTCGATGGCCGATCCGGTCTGCCCGCGCCTGTCGGAAATGGCGGCGACCGCTATCGCCGGTGCCAAGGGCAAGGTCGCGACCGGCGCGACCTATCTCGCGATGGAAGGCCCGCAATTCTCCACCCGCGCGGAAAGCCGCATGTACCGCGAATGGGGTGCGGACGTGATCGGCATGACCGCCATGCCCGAAGCGAAGCTCGCCCGCGAGGCAGAGCTCCCCTACGCGCTGATCGGCATGGTCACCGACTATGACTGCTGGAAGGACGGTGAAGCGGTCGATGTCGGCAAGGTCGTCGCCCAGATGCAGAAGAACAGCCAGCTCGCCCGCGAGGCGGTGGTTCGTTTCATCAACGCGCTGCCCGCCGAACGCGAGTCGTCACCGATCGATTTCGCCCTGGAAGACGCGATCATCACAGCGCCCGATCATCATGATCCCGCGCTCCTCGCCAAGCTCGATGCCGTCGCCGGAAGGCTTCTCGCACCGCGCTGATTGCACGCCCCATGCCTCAGGGCCTTGCAGAGTAGGCGCATGCCGCGATACATGCGCCAGATGCGTCGCATCCTCTCGATTTTTCTCGCCATTCTGTCACTCGGCTGGGCCCCGCAGGCCTTCGCCCAGGTCGAGCTGAGCTTTCACAGCTTCAACGGATCGGTCCTGTTCGGGCGATATCCGCACACCTTCATCGTGATGCAGGGCACGCTCGAGGAAACCGGCGAGGCGGTGAACGAGAACTACGGCTTCACTGCCAAGAACGTGAGCCCGGCGATCCTCAACGGGCCGGTCTATCACGATATCTCGATCGAGAAGCCGAAATATCTGGAGAAGACCAACGTCCACTTCACCATCCCGATCAGCGACAAGCAATACCGCCAGATCGTGGCCGAGGTGAAGAAGTGGCGGAACCAGCCGGGCAAGTATTACGATCTCGACACCCGTAACTGCATCCATTTCGTCGGACGCATGGCGCAGATCGTCGGCCTCAAGGTCGAATATCCCGACGACATGCTGCGTCGCCCGAAGAAGTGGCTCAACCACATCACGGGGCTTAACCCGCAGCTGGGCGCGCGGGCTATCAAGTAGGGCTGAACCACCCGCACCCTCCACCCTTCCACCCGGAGCCTGCCGGGATACCATCCGGGCGGAAGGGTAGAGGGCGCGGGTGCCGAGGATTGCCAGAATATCAAAAGGGCGGCACGCCCGGCTTTCGCCACAGCATGCCGCCCGAAAATCAGCCGGACTTATCCGGTGCGTTTGCTCAGTCTCCGAACCTGATCTTGAACCGGACGCCGATCTGGCGCGGCGGCAGGATGTGGGTCGAGAAAGCGCGCGGATAGACGTTGCCGCCTTCGAAATCCGTCACGATCTGGTTGTTGAGCGCGGTGCCGATGGCGCCTGTTTCCGCGAACTTGTCGAACACATTGTCGACGAACAGGGTCGCCGACCAGCGGTCCGCTTCGTAGCTGACCGATGTATTGGCAACGCCATAGCCATCAAGCGTGAGGCTTGAGCCCCTGCCGCCTGCGCGGGTGAGGACGCTGCTCTGGTAGGAATAGCTCGCGTTGAAGACCAGCCCGTCGCCATTGCTGAGCGGATACTCGTAGGAGCCGAAGAGCGAGAACTGCGTCTTCGGCGAACCGGGCAGCCGGTCGCCATCCTCGCCATCCTCGAAGTCCGAACCGAAGCCGGGCGGTGTGATCGTCCGGATGAGGTCGGGCGTCAGCGTGGTCAGCTGTGAATCGATATAGCTGAAGTTGCCGCGCAACTGCAGGCGCTCGGTCGGCCGCCAGTTGGCAGACAGCTCGACACCCTTCGATTCCGCACCGCCGCCATTGACCGTGATCGGGATATTGGCGTTGACTGTGGAAGAGCCCAGCTGCGGGTCGATCCAGTCGATGTAATAGACCGCACCATTCAGCGTCAGTGCCCCGTTCGCGAGCGTAGATTTGAAGCCCAGCTCGTAGTTACGTGTCTTGTCGGGCGTGAACTGACGTTCGTCGCGGATCGAGAAGTCGTCCGGCCCAGGGCCGAACTGCTGTCCCGGTGCGAGCGCGCAGGCACCCTGCGTCGCATTCGGATCGTAAGCACCGCACTCACCCACGCCGTTGACGCCGCCGATGCGATAGCCTTCGCTGACCGTTGCATAGACCAGCAGGTCCGGATTGACTTCCCAGCTCGCGTTGAACTTGAACAGGAAGCCGTCGTCCTTCTGCGCCAGCTCGGGATCGAACGGATTCTGGCTGATCTCGTCCAGCGTTTGCGGGGTGTAGCTCAGCGGTTCGAATAGCGGGAAATCGACCGAGGAGGCCGCCTTCAGGCTGTAATCGTAATAGCGCCCACCGGCCGTCAGCGTCAGCGCGTCGAACAGAGTGTAACTCAGCTCGCCGAATAGCGCCGTTTCCGTCAGCCGGATGCGGTCGGTCGAGAAATATTCGAGCGCATCGGGCCGGTCGGTCAGGCCGAAGTCAAGCGCCGGCTGGTTCACATAAGGCACGTAGTTCGGGACAAACTCGGATGACGAGGCAGCCGCATCGTACCGGTTGTAATAGCCGCCGATGATCCAGCTGAACGGTCCACCATGGGTCGAGACCAGGCGCAGTTCCTGGTTGATCCGCTCTTCCTCACCCACTTCGCGGGTGAAGGAAGTGAAGCTCGGGAACAGCTCGTAGCTGTATTCGAGCGTGATCAGCAGCGTCGTCTGGTCGCGCTGACCATCGTCGCTGTAATTGCTCCAGCCGGTGGCCGAAGTCAGTTCGGCGAAACCGAGATCGGCGACCACTTCCAGAGCGAGGAGATCGTTCTTGATCTCGTTCGGTTCGCGAACGCGGAAGGCGTTTTCATAACGGCCGACGCTCGCTTCGCCTTCGAGCAGGCCCGGTACGATATCGCGATAATGCGACACGCGCCGCCCTTCGATGTCCGATTCCTGATAGTAATAGGTCAGCGTCGCATCGAGGCTGTCGGTCGGCTGCCAGCGCGCCGCGATCCGGCCCGAGAGCGTTTCTTCGCCATCGGCATCCTTGATCCGGTTGAGCCCATCGGCCGTGTCCGGATTGGTCACACCGATCTGGTCGACGACGTTGACGTAGTCGATGAAGCCGGAATCGTCGGTCCAGTCGAGCGAACCGCGGATGGCGAGCGTGTCGGTCAGGCCGAAGTTCACGGTAAAGCCGGTTTCATGGCTGAGGCTCGACGCCTTGGAGTATTTCGAGGCCTCGGCGCGCACGATCACGGTCGTTTCGCCGAATTTCGGCTTGGTCGGGATGTAACGGATCGCGCCGCCCAGCGTGCCTGCACCGTAAAGCGTGCCCTGCGGCCCGAGCAGCACTTCGACGCGTTCGAGATCGTTCAGCTTGAGGTCGACGAAGACCGGGATCTCGCCAAGGTAGGTGGCGACCGTGCCGCCGCCGTCATTATTGCCGTCGCCCGATCCGATCGCATCGACGTTGAGGCCGCGCACGATGACGGGGTTGCCCTGGCGGCCGCCGCGATCGACGATATTGATGCCGGGCACGAAGGGCAGGAGATCGGAAAGCTCGGTAAGGCCTTGCTCTTCGATCTGTTCCTGGCCGACCGCCGCGATGTTGAGCGGAATGTCCTGGACGCTTTCGGCACGGCGGGTCGCCGTGACGATGATTTCGTTGTTGACCGGTTGCGGAGCAGCTTCCTGCGCCATTGCGGGCACCGCATAAGCCGATGCCAAGATCGTGCTGCCCAGAAGAGCAGTGCGCGCGACCCCGTTGGTATATTGTATGTTCATGATAAAAGGTTCCTCATGTTATTTCGTTGAGAGGCACCAGTCCCGATGCTGCAAAGCAGCAAGCGCATTTGGTGCGACGGACGCGCAAGATTGTCAAACCCGACAGGCGGAGATACGAAATTTCCGGAAAACTATCCTCGATCAGTGTTGCCAAAAGGGAACTATTCGCCGGGAGGTTCGAACAGGCCCATGCCGCAGCGCAGCAAGTCCTTCGCTCAAACCCGCAGGAAATCGAGGCCGTGCTGGTCATGGCAGCCATCGCCGTCGAGCACGGCAATGCGCCCGGAGCGGCCAAATTATGTGACATCCTGGTCAAGGGCGGGGTGGAGCATTGCTGGCTTTCCGTGCTGCAGGCGCGAACAGCGTTGTTGCAACAGGACCAGGATGCCGCGCGAAGCCATGCGCGCCAGGCCAGCGCGCTCGGGACCGAAGACCCGCATATCGCCAACCAGCTTGGCGTGATCCTGTCACGCACGGGATGGCACGCCGAAGCGGTCCCCCCGATGCGCCTCGCGGTCGAACACGTGCCGAAGAACCCCGACTATCGCTACAATCTCGCGGTGGCACTTCAGTTCGAAGGAGAGCTTGCCGAAGCGGAACTGCAATTCCGCGAGTTGGTTCGGCTCGACCCGGGACATGCCAGCGGCTGGCTGGCGCTGGTCCAGTTGGCGAAGGAACCGGACAAGGGTTGGCAGGAGACACTCGAGAGACAGCTTGCGGCAAGCAGCGATCCGGACCAGCGGCTCCTGTTCGGCCATGCGCTCGCGCGGCTGGCCGAGAGCGCCGAGGAATGGGACGCATCGCTCACCTGGCTCGACCGGGCGAAAGGAGCGAAACGCGGCGAAGTCGATCACGACCGTAAGACGACCGGGGCGCTGGTCGATGCGGCCATTGCTTCGTCCTCCACGCAGTCCATCGCCGAAACGCCGGAGGGTGATGAGCGCCCGATCTTCATCGTCGGCATGCCCCGCAGTGGAACCACGCTGGTCGAGCGCATCCTGTCCTCGCACTCTCAGGTCACTTCCGTCGGCGAGCTGTCCGATTTCGCCATCCTGCTCAAACGGACGCTCGGCACGCCGGGGCCGCATGTGCTGGAGCCGCAGATCCTCGAAGCGGCGGCCAAGGCTCCCGACCTGGACCCGGTCGGCCAGGAATATCTGCGCCGCGCCGGCATGCTGGCAAAAGACAGCCCCCGCTTCATCGACAAGATGCCGTTCAATTCCTTCTACGTGCCTGCAATCCTGCGGGCATTGCCTGGCGCGCGCGTGATCTGCCTCAGGCGCTCTCCCTTCGATATGCTCTTCGCAAATTACCGCCAGCTCTTCGCGACCGGCTTCAGCTATTACAGCTACAATTACGACTTCGGTGACACGGCCCATTTCGTCGCGCAGTTCGAGCGCATGGCGAAGGCTTACCAAGCCGCTCTGCCAGAGGGCCGGTTCATGGCGATCGCGTATGAGGACATCATCGAAGACCAGCGCGGCAAGACCGAAGAATTGCTCGCGTTCTGCGACCTCGATTGGGAAGAAGCCTGCATGGACTTCCACCAGAACCGCGATCCCGTCGCCACGGCGAGTTCGGTTCAGGTGCGCCAGCCGCTCTATTCAAGCTCGATCGCCCAATGGCGCCGCTACTCCGAAGGGGGGCAACGCGCAGTCGAGGAGCTTGGGCGGTACGGGATCAAAGCCGGCGTAGATTGAGTGAAATCCTGACCTCCCGCACCCTCCGCCCTTCCACCCGGAGCCTGACGGGATACCATCCGGGTGGAAGGGCGGAGGGTGCGGGTGGCCGGGCCGCTAACCGACCAAGCCACCAAACCTCCCACATCTAAATTTCCACGTCCGCTTGCCCTGCCAGCGCCCATGCGGAATCAATCCCGCATGGCGATTCTTTCCGACAAATGGATCCGCGAACAGGCGCAGACGCATGGCATGATCGAGCCGTTCGTCGAGGCGCAGCGGCGCGAAGGCGTGATCAGCTACGGGCTGAGCTCATACGGCTATGACGCGCGCGTCGCGCCCGAGTTCAAGATCTTCACCAATGTCGACAGCGCGGTGGTCGACCCCAAGGACTTTGCCTCGAACAGCTTCGTCGACCGCGAAACCGATGTCTGCGTGATCCCGCCCAACAGCTTCGCGCTGGCCCGCACGGTCGAGTATTTCCGCGTGCCGGAAGACGTTCTGGTGATCTGCCTCGGCAAGTCGACCTATGCCCGCTGCGGCATCATCGTGAACGTCACCCCGCTGGAGCCGGGCTGGGAGGGCCATGTGACGCTGGAGTTTTCGAACACCACGCCGCTTCCCGCCAAGATCTACGCCAATGAGGGCGCGTGCCAGTTCCTCTTCCTCAAGGGGAACGAGCGCTGCGAGACGAGCTACAAGGACCGCGCGGGCAAATATATGGGTCAGAAGGGCGTGACCCTGCCGCGCCTCTGATGGTCACGCCGGGGGCGCGTTGATCAGGCTCTCGCCGAAACCAGCCAGGCCTTGCAGCCCATCATCACGCCTTCGCCAGCGACGAGGTATCGTTCGAAGAGAGCCTTGAGATCCTCGCTCGCGCGCTGGCGTATTGCGTCATCCTGTTCATCGAGGATGCGCCCGACACCAAGTGACGACAGGACGAAGCGAACCGCCTCTTCAGGCGAGGTCTTCGGACCGCCAATCGCCTGCTCGCCTTCGTAGGCGGCAATCTCGATCTCGCCGAAACCTCCGCCCGTCAGCACCTCGCTCAGATAGTCGACGTCTTCGAAGGCGAAGGGTCCGGGCGCGCGAGGAACTGCGGGCGGCACTTCGACATGCTGGCGCACCACTCCCATCAGTTCCATCATCCAGAGATTGTCACGCGGAGGCCCCCAGACCGCGAGGTCGATCCGGGCACCGGGGCTCAACATGGCGTGCAGATTGGCAAAAGCGGGGATCGGATCGTCGAAGAACATCGACCCGAAGCGAGAAAAAAGCCGGTCGAACGGGGCATCGTCCAGACGCGCGGTCGCGGCATCTGCGCAGACAAAGCGTGCATTGCCTATCCCCTCGGCCGCCGAACGTCTCTCCGCTTCTTCGACGAGCATGGGCGCAACATCGAGGCCAATCGCCTTGCCAGCCGGCGCGACGGCTCGAGCAATTGCACGCGTGGTTGCGCCCCCGCCGGGGCCGACATCGAGCACTGTTTCGCCCGGCTGATAAGCTGCTCTCTCCAGCAAGGCAGCGCCGATCGGCGCGATCATGCTTTCGAACCGGTCGAGACTGGCAAGCCATCTCTCGCCCATTTCGCCGGACCAGTCCTCGGCATGAAGGTCCTCGGGAGAATTGGTCGCTTCGTTGCTCACCTGCTCGCTCCTGTCGTGTCGAAGGCCTCCAGTCTGGCCCGTAAACGCGTCGGAGGGAAGCCTTGTGACATTGAGCCGCGCCCGTTTCCTAAGTCGGGCCAATCCGCTTGAAGCTGGCCGATGGATTATTCGCCTTGCCCCATCGCAGCGCAGTTCGATCGCGCGCTCGCGAGTGACACTGCTCGACACAATTGCACTTGCAAACCAGCCCGTCCTCCATATTTGACGGGGGTTACCGGGCCCCTCTGGCGATAGCTCTTCGTGCAATCGCGATGTCGGAACAAATGGTTTTTCAGGATCGTTTGATCGGAC